>JANQON010000003.1 GCA_028289605.1 Hyphococcus sp.
CGGACCTTTCACGGCAAACCTCCGGCAGATCCCGGATCTGCAACGCAGCGTTTCACGCTGCATTGCGTCCGGGATGACGATTGGTTTTTCTGTTGAACCAGCACCTCCTCCGCTCATTCCGGCCCGCGCGCGAAGGCGCGCAAACTGACAACTGACCGCTTCGCGGTCGGGCCGGAATCTCGGGAGGCAAGCTCAGAGTAAGTTGCACGAGATCCCGACTTTCGCCGGGATGAGCGGAGGACTTGGAACCGGGATGAGCGGCCCACGCAATGGCCGCCCGCTGCGACAAGTGGGCGCCGCTGACTTGGGCGCGTCTTTCCAGTATGACCTTCAGCGCGAGCGGAGTTGAACATGATGAACGGAAAAGTATTGCTTTCGGTCGCGGCGGCGTTCGCCGTGGCGGCGTGCTCCCAGGACAAATCTGCGAACGGCGTCGTGCCGATGGACGGCGTCGTCGCCCTGTCCGACGTCTTCACCGGCGATTTTGCGCTCGTCGACAAGAACAGCAATCCGGTCTCGGATGAGGATTTCGAGGGGAAAGTGATGCTGGTCTATTTCGGGTTTACGCATTGTCCCGACGTGTGCCCGGTGGATGTCGGCGTGATGAGCGCAGCGCTCAACGAATTGGGCGACGACGCTGACGCCGTTGCGCCGGTTTTCATCACCGTCGATCCCGAGCGGGACACGCCGGAGCGGGTCGGTCAGTATGTTGGGTTCGACGAGCGCCTGATCGCGCTGACCGGCTCGGTCGAGGCGATCGATGCGGCGCGCGAGAGCTTTAAACAATACGCCAAGAAACAGCCGCTGCCCGACAGCGCCCTTGAATACACCGTTGACCACGCGCGGTTCTTCTATGTCAGCGATCGCGCCGGACAGCCGCAATACGCCATGACCGGCGGCGCCAGCCCGCAGGAACTGGCCGCGCTTCTGCGGCGCAGCATCCTCGACGAGTCGTGATCGGCAGAAAAATCCAATATTATCAACGGATTAATAGCATTCTCCCGCGCCGCCGGTGATTACAACCTTGTCAGAAAACGTTGATTTTCCCTACAAAGCCGCTCAATTATCGACGGATTGTTAGCGTTCCAGGCCAAAAATTGTGCTTCGCAGCAACAAGGCCTGATGGTTAGGGGCGGCTTTTTCGATGTTGTATTCGGCTTATGAGCTTGCATACGCGGCGGTTGCGCCGGCGCGCTACGCCGCCGGTCTCGGCGCGCGGTTCTGGCGATCTCCGTTTAATCCCGCATCCGGCACCTGGGCCGGCCGGTCGACCGCCGCGGCGCTCGATCTCTTCGAAAACGCCATGCGCCGGTATCCGAAGCCGGAATGGGGGATCGATGAAACCCATGTGAACGGCGTTGCGATCCCGATTGAGATCGAGACCGTTGAGAAAAAACCGTTCTGTAATTTGATCCGGTTCAAGCGCGATGCGGCGGTTCTCAAGCGAACGAAACTGCACGCGGAGCCGGATCCGAAAGTGCTGATCGTTGCGCCGATGTCGGGACACTACGCGACGCTGCTGCGCGGCACCGTTGAAGCAATGCTGCCCGGTCACGATGTCTACATCACGGACTGGACGGATGCGCGAAACGTACCGCTTTCGGCCGGGCGCTTCGACCTTAATGATTTCATTGACTATCTGATGGACTTTATGCGGACGATCGGCGCCTCGTCGGTCACCGGCCGCGCCCATGGCGTCGCCGTCTGCCAGCCGGGGCCTGCGCTGTTGTCGGCTGCGGCGGTGATGGCCGAAGAGGAAGATCCGTTCCGGCCCGCGTCAATTACCTTGATGGGCAGTCCGATCGATACCCGGCGGTCGCCTACGGTGCCGAACCAGCTGAGCCAGGAACGCCCGTTCGAGTGGTTCCAGAACAATATGATTTTCACGGTGCCGGCGCCGTATGCGGGCGTGATGCGCCGGGTGTATCCAGGTTTTGTTCAGCTTTATTCGTTCCTGGCCATGAACTCAAACCGGCATCTCAACGCTCACTACGACTACTTCAAGCACCTGGTCGAGGGCGACGGCGACGGCGCGGACAAACATCGCAGTTTCTATGACGAGTATCTGTCGGTCATGGACATGACGGAAGAGTTCTATCTTCAGACCATTCGCGAGGTGTTTCAGGAGCATTCCCTGGCGGACGGCAAGTTCATGCATCGCGGCCAGCGCGTGAAGCCGGAAAGCATAACGGATGTCGGGCTCATGACCGTCGAGGGGGAGAACGACGACATTTCCGGAATCGGCCAGACGCAGGCGTCCCATGACTTGTGCGCGAGAATTCCCGACGAGATGAAAGTCGACTACATTCAGCCCGGCGTCGGCCATTACGGCGTCTTCAACGGCTCGCGCTGGCGCTCCGAGATCCAGCCGAAGCTTGCAAAATTCATCGCTGTCCAGGAAAGGCGCGCCGCCGCGCCGGGCCTGCGCCTGGCGGCGGAATAGAACGCCTCAATTGACTCGCCCGGCATTGCGGCGCCCGTTGAGCCCGGCCCGCAGCTCGGTTATGCACGCCGTCATGTCAGCGCTTGATCCTGTGCGAATCGGATGTCTCGGCGCGGCGCGCATTGCGCCGGCGGCCCTTGTCTATCCGGCTCATGTGCGCGGTGATGTTGAGCTCATCGCCGTCGCCGCAAGGGATGAGGCGCGCGCAACCGCATTTGCCGCGCAGCACGGTTTTGCTGAGGCGCTTCCCGACTATGACAGCGTCGTAAGCCATCCCGACATTGACCTCATCTACAATCCGCTGCCGATCGACGCTCACGCGCCGTGGACGCTCAAGGCGTTGGAAGCGGGCAAGCACGTTCTTTGCGAGAAGCCGTTCGCCATGAACGCAAACGAAGCGCGCGCCATGATTGATGCGGCGACGCGGAACGGAAGGCGCGTTATTGAAGCGTTTCACCATCGCTACCATCCGGCGTTTCAAACAATGCTGGATTGGATTGACGACGGCCGCATCGGCGCGGTGAAAGAAATCGACGCGGTGTTTAATGTTGCCATATCGGACAAGGCTGGTGCGGAAATCCGCCATCAACCGGTGCGCGGCGGCGGCGCGTTTATGGACCTCGGCTGCTATCCCTTGAGTTGGGCGCTATCGGTCGTGGATGCGGCGCCAGTCGCGGTCGACGCATCGGCGACATTGACGCCGCGCGGGGTCGACGAGGCGATGACGGCGAGGCTTCAATTCGCGAGCGGCGCGGCCGCGCGGCTGTCGGCGTCTATGGCGATGGATAAGAATTTTGAGTCGCGTCTGACCGTAACCGGTGAAAGCGACGTCATTGAGTTCGTCAATCCGGTCCAGCCCCATCGCGGCGCCAGCCTGCGCTTAAAAAGCGGGGAGGGCGTACCGGTCGCGCGACTCTCAACATATACTTACCAGCTCGGCGCGGTCGTAGACGCCCTCAGTTCAGGCGAAGAACTGCCGACGGAGGGGGCGGCGACCTTGCGCCAGCAGGAAACGATTGACGCGATCTATGCTGCTGCAGGTTTATCGCATCTGCGCGAAACAGGCGTTCGGAATTGACGGGGCGAGTTTCCAGTTTCCGGGGTGTTCCGAAGTCAAAGCGCGGTCAAGGGCGCTTTGACTTCGGAAAAAGCTGCTCATTAAGAGCTGTAAGCAGAGATCTGCTTACAGCTCTTGACCAGAAAGCGTTGGAGCCGAATTCTGAACTGCGCCGGAATACCTTGTGACCCGATCATTCCTTAACGCCGCCACCCTGGGCCTCCTCAAAGGCTACAAAACCGTCCTGTCGCCGGTGTTTTATTTGCTCGGCGCGCGTTGCCGGCATGAGCCGACATGTTCTGACTACGCCGCCGAAGCATTCCGCAAGCATAAAGCCGGCCGGGCGTTCTGGCTGACGCTGTCCCGCCTGTCGCGGTGCCATCCCTGGGGGTCGCATGGCTTTGACCCGGTTCCGGATGATGCGCCGTCGGTGGGCTGGCGCATATGGCGGTTGGGCGACTGGGCTTGGACGGAAAGGGGCACTGACGAAACAGGGCGGCCCGAAAGCCGCCCTGAATCATCGGCGTAACGCCTAGTCTCTCGCTTTCAGCGAAACCAGTCGATCAAGGACCGCGTTCAATCCTTCGCCTGACGACGCATGCACGTCGATCCGGCCGATGCGATCGGTAACGCGTTCCAGCGCTTCCAGTTCTTTCAATCGGAGAAGCGTCGGATTGTCCTCCATCAGCCGCGCGGTGTTGAGAAGCGAGCGGGTCGCCGCTGTTTCCTCACGCCGACGGATCAGGTTCGCCTGCGCCGTTTTCTCCGCGTCGACGACGCGGTTCAACAGCGCGCGCATGTCGCCGGGAAGGATCACGTCCTTCACGCCGAGCTCGGCGATCTCCACGCCGATGTCGCCCATCTCGCGCCGGACATGGTCGACAATCTGCTTGTCGACCGACACCCGGTCGGAGAGAACGTCATCGAGCGTCCGCCCGCCGATCGCTTCACGCACTGCAAACTGCACCAGCTTGTAGAGGTGCAGCATGTAGTCCGGCGTGGAAAGCGCCGCCTTGCGAACGTCTGCGACCTTGACGAACGACGTCAGCGTAACGCGAAGGGACACCTTGTCTTTCGTCAGGATCTCCTGCGCCGTCACTTCCAGCGGCAGCGGGCGCAGGTCGAACGTCTTCGACGTCACCGTCCGTCCGATCTGCCAGTAGCCGTAACGGCCCGGGGTCAGCGTTTCCACAAGCTCGCCGTCGAAGAAGACGAGGCCGGCTTCCGACTGGCCGACCGACACAACGCCGATCGGCGGGGTCGTGCGCTGCGCTGCGGACACCGCTTTTTCGTAAGCGACAAGTTCCGCTTTCGACAGGCGCGGGGCTTCGAGCGCATTGATGCGCGTGACCGCCACATCCTGCAGCACTTTCCAGACATACATGGTCTGTCCCGGACGCACGATCAGTTCAGCCCGGCCGTCCAGAGAAACGACTGCAACCTCCCCTTCGCCGACGCGAACGGTTTCAAGATTGCGCGCTGCGAGCTCCGGATGGCGCTTCGCCATGATCTCCGCCCAGGGCGACGTAAAAACGCCCCGCGCCTCATGAATCTCGCACGTCGTCCGTCCCAGCGCGTCCCAACGGACGCGCCGACCCGGCTCCAGCACCTCGATCAAGCGGCCATCCCGGATGAGGAGGCCGCGTCGATTTTCAGCAATGACAAATGTTTTCAGCATTGCGTCCTCCTCGTTTTGTCGCCAGCCCGATGCCGGCGAAAGGGCGCGGGAGATAGGCGCAAACAGAAATCATGTAAAGGGCGAATTAGAAATTAATCCGCAAAAAGACGAATTTTGAAATTTGTTTCAAATCGTGACAAGCATTCGAACGCGGCGTTAGCAGCCGGCTCAGTCTAGTGCTTGGTTTTGTTGAATAGGTTCGGCCGGAACCGTTCCCCGTCAACCAGGCGGTCCGGCGCTTAAGGCGAAAGTTTCTCCGGTTCAGCATCGCCCGCAGCAGAAAGACCTCGGTCCCTCCCTGGGAGACGGCGCACGCCGTGAGAACGCTTTCGCCGGTATCCGCGCCGGCGCATGGCCCGTCGCCGGGCGCCCTGCCCGAGGCTTGCTCTCAGCCGAAGCGTCGAGCGCCCCTCGCGAGGGCTGAACAGTCCCGGCCTCCCCATCATTTCAATTCGATGGCTTTAAAGGCCGGAATTTGGAGCAGGAATTGAACCTGCGACAGCTAGCGTGACAAGCTAGTGCTCTACCTACTGAGCTATCCGTGTCGCCCATGAAGGCAATCGAAGCCTTCGACCTCCCGGCGAAAACCGGGCGCTCTTCCCCTGAGCTAATGGGCCCTGTGGGCTGACATCCGCCGTGGAACACGGGACCGGCAGCGCCGGCCGCGCCCTCGGGGTCTCAGCGAGCCCCAGAGAAACAGCGAAAATCGAGCGGGGAGATAGGGCGCCTTTTTATTGCCGTCCAGTATGCCGCCAGTCAAAAAATGTTCGCGCGTATTTAACCTTGTCGCACGATCTCAGCGGTAAGATTCCGCCATGACTGAGTCTAGGTGGACAGAGATCGGGCGGCGTCTGCACATTCGCGATGCGGAGCAATTCGCTCGAAGCGATATCATCCCGCATCTTGCAGGCGCGCCGGTTGAAGGCGTCAAGAAAAACGGCGAGCGCGAGAACCGTCTGGAACTTCCAATGTCGCTTGGGTTTTTTGCGTTTGTGGCGATTTTCATCGCTCTAAATGTGATTTTGCCCGACACGTTTGTCGCCGCCGCGGCCAAATTTGTTTTGTTCCCTATTTTGTTTTTGGGCGCGATCTTCCTGTCGTTCTATCTGTTTCGGGACAGACTGGTCGAAGCATTGACCAAGGGTCAGGCGCGATTTCTTGCGCGCTCCAAGGCGTTGTCGACTCTCGCCGACCAAATCGGTCTTGCTTATGTTCCGGCCCCCGGCGGGGCGCCCGCCGCGCTGCAATGGGTCGCGAAGCAACAATGGGCGCCGACCGCCTTGCGCGCCGTTACTGAACTCCTTGACGATCACGGCGGGATGGATGACGCGCTCCAGGCGGCGCGGTTGTCAGGCGTCATGATGGGAAACGCCCAGGTAATCGGCGGCGACGACGCCCGACGCGACTATCTCCAATCCAAAGCGCAAACCGCCCATGTTGAAGACGGGTTTCGCGGGGAGAGGGGCGGCGTTCCCTTCAGCGCGTTCGAATGGGTCGAAAGCGACGGCGATTCCGGCGCCGTGCATCACCTCGTCATGGTCTTTACCGCGCCACGGCGACTGTTCGGCGTCACGCAATTGCGCAGCCGACACATCACGTGGCCGGGAAACACAGGCGATGCGGCGCTCAAGCCGGTCGGCGTCGTGGCGCCGGCTTTTGAAGATCGCTTTCGAATGCGGTCAAGCGACCAGGTCGAGGCGCGGGCGATATTTGATCCGGCGGTGCTTGAACGGGTCGCCGATCTTGCTCATGGAGAAAAAGTGCGCGCCGTTGCGTTCCAGGATCATTTGGTCATCGACGTTGAGGGCGAAGACCGGTTCGCGATGATTGATCTCGTCACCGGCGAATGGAGCGAAGAAACCGTCGCCGCGTCTTTGCATAACGTCGCCGATATGTTGGATCTCGCCGACGCGGTGGCGCGTGCTTTCAACCTGCGCGCGGCGGCCTAGAGTCGGTTGTATTTGAGGCGAGTCGAAATTCCTCGTCCTTCGAGGCCGGCTACGCCCGCGCCTCAGGATGAGGAATTTCCATATCTACGCGCACTCTTAGCTTCATCCTGAGGTGGGCCGAAGGCCCCTCGAAGGATGGCCGCAACCTCGAATTGAACCATGCAATCTGAAACCGGCCCTAATCCATCCGCTCAAAGACCAATGAAAAACCGCCGTCTTCGCCGTTCTCGATCTGCTTGACGTCGACGCGAAGCGTATCCTCGTCCGGCATCCAATACCGTATCGACGTCACCGTGTGCGAAGGCGGATCGGCTGTGAAGCGCGCATCGCGCCCGTCCAACGTCGACAACGTCAATTCCAGCGGTCCGCCGTCGCCTTCCCAGGTGGTGAAGTCTGCATTGTAGTGCTTGAACCGCATCACGAGGCGGTCATTCTCTTCGGCGATGACGATATATTCCAGAACCTGCAATTTGCCGGCGGCGACGCCGCGGGCCATGCCGGTCATGACCCCGCCCTCCGGGGCCGTCCAGATTTCTTCAAAAACGAAATCGCTGTCGCCGCCGCGCCAATGGCCTTCCAGAAACGATAAGTCGTCGAGGTCCGGATTGGCGAACGCCGACGCCGGCGCCAGCGTCGCTGCGATCAAAACTAATAGGAACTTCATGCAAGCCTCCCGCGCTTGTTTCATTTCTACCACAAGACGTCTGTGAGCCTGAAAAATTGACATATCGCGGGTCGAAATGCCGGCCGACCCCCGCTAACGATCCTCGTATGACCCACATCGCCATCGCCACTTGCCGTAAGATGCCGGACCTCACGCCCAGCGACGCCGTTCTGGCTGAGGCGCTGGCGCGCCGCGGCGCGCGCGTGACGGCGGCGCCCTGGAATGCGGATTTCGAGCCCTTTGCGCAATCCGATCTCACGGTCATTCGCTCCACCTGGGATTATTTCGACGTGGCCGGCGACTTCGCCGCGTGGACCAGACGGCTGGAGGAAGCGACGGCGACGCTGAACCCGCCGGCGCTCCTGCGCTGGAATATGACCAAGGCCTATCTCTTCGAGCTGGCGGGGAAAGGCGCGCCGGTTCCGCCGTCGCGCAAGATATCGCCCGACGCCGCATCGATCGCCGCCGCCATGGACGCCCTCGGGCTTGAGGAAGCAATCGTCAAGCCGCTTTCAGGCGGCACCGCGAGCGGCTTGTCGCGTGTGCGCCGGGACGATGCGGCGGCGCTGACGCAGGCGGCGTCCATTCTCAACGGCGAGTCGATGGTCCAACCCTTCCTGCCGGAGATCGCCAGTCACGGCGAAACCTCTCTGGTTTTCTTTGGCGGCGCATTCTCCCATGCGATCCTGAAAACGCCCAAGGCCGGCGACATCCGGGTGCAGGAGGATCACGGCGGCCGCGCCGCGCCGGTCGAGGCGCCGGGCTGGGCGATCGACGAAGCGGCGCGCATTCTCAGCCTCTGCCCGGGCGAAACCGCCTATGCTCGGGTCGACGCCGTGCTTTTCGACGACCATATGGCGCTCATGGAGGTCGAACTCGTTGAGCCGGAGCTGTTTTTCGTTTATCGCCCCGAGACTGCGGACCGGCTCGCCGATATCCTGCTCAGTCGATTCAACCGAAGCTAACGAAGTAAAGAAATCTCATGGTCGCCATTACGCTCCCCGACGGTTCCATTCGCCAGTTCGACGGCGCGGTGACGGGCGCGGGCATCGCTGAAAGCATCTCAAAGTCCCTCGCCAAGAAAGCCCTGGCGGTAAAGGTTGACGGCGATGTGCGCGATCTTTTCGGCGAGATCGACCAGGACGCTTCGGTTGAGATCATCACCCGAGACCACGAGGACGCGCTGGACCTGATCCGCCACGATACGGCGCACCTCATGGCCCAGGCGGTGCAGGAATTGTTTCCCGGCACCCAGGTCACCATCGGACCAAATATCGAAGATGGGTTTTTCTACGACTTTGCCCGGGACGAGCCGTTCTCCACCGACGATCTTGCGGCCATCGAAAAGCGCATGGCGGAAATCGTCGACCAGGATCGACCGACTCGAATGGAGATCTGGGCTCGCCAGGACGCGATCACGCACTTTAACGCGCTAGGCGAGACTTATAAGGCGGAGATCATTGCGGACCTGCCGAGCGATGAAGACGTGAAGATCTATTTTCACGGCGACTGGCACGACCTGTGTCGCGGGCCCCATCTTCCGTCCACGAAACATATCGGCAAGGCGTTCAAGCTGATGAAAGTGGCCGGCGCGTATTGGCGGGGCGATCATCGCAATGCCATGCTCCACCGGATTTACGGCACGGCCTGGCGGACTGACAAAGAGCTGAAAGCCTATCTGCAGCGGCTTGAAGAAGCAGAAAAGCGTGATCATCGCCGCTTGGGCCGCGAAATGGACTTGTTCCACATGCAGTCCGAAGCGCAGGGCTCGGTTTTTTGGCATCCGAAGGGCTACATTTTGTGGCGCGAGTTGGAAGCCTACATGCGCCGGCGCCTGGATGATGACGGCTATGTGGAAGTGAAAACCCCGCAGTTGCTCGATTCCAAGTTTTGGGAAAAATCCGGTCACTGGGGCAAGTTCCGCGAAAACATGTTTGTGGTCCCCGATGAAATTCCGTCAACGGATGATGAGGGGCCCGTTCTGACCGGCGAAGGCAACTTGTTGGCGCTCAAGCCGATGAATTGCCCGGCCCATATCCAGGTCTTTAACCAAGGCATTAAGTCCTACCGCGACCTGCCGGTGCGGATCGCCGAGTTCGGCTGTGTCCACCGCAACGAGGCCCATGGCGCGTTGCATGGTCTCTTGCGCGTGCGCCAGATGACCCAGGATGACGGTCATATTTTTTGTCGCGAAGATCAGGTTGTCGACGAGACGCGGCGCTTTCTCGCACTCTTCTCGCGAGTCTACAGTGATATGGGTATGACGGAGATCGCCTATAAGTTGGCGACGCGGCCCGATATGCGTGCTGGTGACGATGCGGTTTGGGATCGCGCTGAAAAGGCGCTTGCCGACGCGCTGACCTCGTCCGGCCTTGAGTTCGATATCGCCGAGGGCGAAGGCGCGTTCTATGGGCCCAAGCTTGAGTTCCATTTAACCGACGCCATTGGCCGAACCTGGCAGGCGGGCACGTTTCAGCTCGACTATGTCATGCCGGAACGTCTGGACGCGAGCTATGTGGATGAGGCGGGCGCCAAGCAACGCCCGGTCATGTTGCATCGGGCCGTTTTAGGCACCTTTGAACGATTTACCGGGTTGTTGATAGAGCACTACGCCGGACGCCTGCCGCTTTGGCTGGCGCCGGTTCAGGTTGTCGTTGCGACCATCACATCGGAAGCTGATGCGTATGCGGAGGAAACGGTCGCCGCCATGCGGGCCGCCGGCCTGCGCGCCGAACTCGACATTCGAAATGAGAAGATCAACTACAAGGTGCGCGAACATTCGCACGCCAAGGTTCCCGTGATCGCCGTTGTCGGCGCGCGCGAGGCGGAGGAGCAAAAAGTCTCCCTGCGCCGGTTGGGCCAGAAAGAACAGAATGTGGTTTTGCGCGATCAGGCGATCGACGCGCTCGCCGAAGAAGCGCTGGCGCCTGATCTCCGGCCGCAAGGGTAAGGACGCCGTGGCGTCCGCAAGCTTTCAACGGCGGCGCGACCAGGCGAGCCTTGTCTGGTTGTTCGGACTGTTCGCCATCCTGCCCTTCACGGTCGTTTTCGGTCATCGCGGGCTGGCGCCGTGGCTTTTGCTGGCGAGTTTCCCGGCGTTTGTGCGCGGCGATTTCTGGCTGCAGTCGTTCGGCGCGCTGTTTGACCGGATGGATCCGGGAAAGCCGTTTTTTGCGGCGTTCTTGTCGATCATGTTTTTTTGTTTCTGGATTTTTCTGTCGGGCTTCTGGTCGCCCAGAAACATGCCGTCATTGGGTTTGTGGGTGCTGGCGCCGGTGCTTGTCGGCGGCAGCGTCATCTGGTTTTCGGCAAATGTGAGCCGTGTCTGGGCGTGGCGCATCGCGTTTGCTTACGCCGCGGCGGTCGTCGCGGGCATGGCGGTGCTCGCGATTGAAGGCGCCAGCAACGGCGCGATCCGGTCGGTCATACCGCCGCAAGAGGACCATGCGCGCGATGTTATCGCCCTCGGCCGCGGCGTCACCGGGCTCGCGCCTGCGCTTTTTCCCGCCGGCATCATCGCGGCGGCGGTATGGAATCGTTGGGTCGCGCTTGGCGTGATCGCGCTTGGTGTTGCGGCGGCCTATCTTAATGACGTCTCCGCCAATGCGGTCGCCTTGGGGGCGGGCCTCGCCGCGGCGATCCTCGCCTTTCGCGCGCCCCGGACGACCATCCGGCTGTTGGTGTTGGCGGCGCTGGCCGCGTTGTTCCTAAGCCCGCTCGCCGCTTACATTCCGGTGGATCGCATCTACGCCGCCATGGGCGAGGGCGTTGCGCCGCCGTCATGGCTGCATCGGCTCGCGATCTGGCAGGCGGCGGGAGCGGGCGTCGCCGAGTGCCAGCCTTTCGGCTGCGGCGCCGACTATGCGCGGATCTGGAAAGAAACGGCGCCGATGGTCATGGTGCCGGGCGCGACAACGCCCCTGTCTGTCATTCCCAACCACCCGCACAATCTTTATCTGCAAATCTGGTTGGAACTCGGGCTGCCCGGCGTATTGGCGTTTGCGGGCTTTCTCTATTTCGGCGCGCGGGTTCTGGTTCGCGCTGCATTGGAAAAAACCGTGTTCGCCGCTGCGGCCGGCGCGTTCGCGGCGATCCTGACCTCGACATTGGTGGAGACAAGCCTGTGGCAGGTCTGGCGGTTCGCCGCCATGGGACTTGCCGGCGTCGGCGTCGGGTTGGTCCATTCCATGGAAGTGCGCAGCCGGTCCTTGCCCGCCGCCGCGCCGGTGCGGCCCCGGTCGCGCTTTGCAGTCCGCGAAGGCGGCGCCGGGGAAGTCACCGCCGTGGTCATCAGCTATTTCACCGGTCCGCTGTTGGCGCGCTCGATTGAATCCCTGCGGCGCCAACCCGAGGTCAAGCAGATCGTCGTTATCGACAATGGCAACCTGCCCGGCGAGGTGCAGAATGCGACGGCGTCCGCCGACGGCCCCGCGATTACGCTTTCATCGTATCATGGCAATATCGGCTTCGCCGCGGCCTGTAACGAAGGCGCCGCCCTGGCTCGCGGCGAATATCTGTTGTTCCTCAATCCCGACGCGATCATGCCGGAAGGCGGCGTTGCGCAACTCATGACGGATGCGCAAGAACTGGATCGTCCCTGGCTGATCGGCGCCAAGCTGGTCGATCCTGATGGGACGGAACAGCAAGGCTCGCGGCGAGCGACGCTGACGCCCTGGCGCGCCTTTGTCGAGGCGACAAAACTCTATCGGCTTGCGCCGCAGCACCCGTACTTTCAGCGGTTCAATCTTCATCATGTTCCGTGTCCAGATGACATTATCGGCACGCCCGTAATTTCCGGCGCGTGCTTTTTTCTGCACGCAGACGACTATGTCGCGATCGGCGGCATGGACGAGCGCTATTTTCTTCACGTTGAAGATGTCGATTTTTGCCTGCGTTTCGCAAAGGCGGGCGGGCAGGTTTACTTCAATCCGCATGTCAGCGTTGAGCACTTCAAAAGCTCAAGCCGCGCGAACCCGTCCAGAGTCGATCGGCGAAAAACCCAGAGCCTGATCCGCTATTTCAACACCCATTTCTCCGACACCTATCCGGCGCCCTTTCTGTGGTTGCTTTCGGGATTGTTGTGGGTGTCGTATGGCGTTCAGCGCGCGCGCCGCACGGCGGTCGGCGTATTGCGCGCATTCGGGTTTCGCGCGCGCGCCGGCGCCGGCGCGGCGAAGCGCGCCCGCTCGATCGCTTCTCGGCGGTCGTCCCGCTGACCGCATCAGTCGGTGTATTGAACGCTTGCCGGTCCGTAATAGCCGGAGATGTCGAACAGGGTGAACCGACGTTGCGCGTCGCCAATATCGGCCTGGGCGACGCCGATTTTTTCGATATCGGCGAACCGATAGTCGACATGCGCCTCCGTGCCGAGAATGGACACGAACAGACTGCGCTGATGACGATCCGGCTGAAACGGCAGGAACGCCTCAAAGTGATGGTGCACCCCGTTATTGGGGTCGAGCGCAGCGATTTCCAGGTTCCGGTCGCGCTGATAATAGAGCATCTCGCCGATCATCGATCGGTCATCGAAAAGGACGGCGTCATATCCGTCAGCGCGCGCGGCGATCTGGGCCGATAGCGACTCCCAGCCGCGCAGTTCCTTGACGGCGCGGCCGGCGCCGATGCGATCGAGCCATTCGAAATTAGCGACGAAAACGACCACCGCAAGCGCGACCGCCGCATGCAGGGCGAGACTCGCCTTTGCGATTCTTGCACGCCCCGCATGGAGCAGAAAAGCGATCGCCAGGATGGTCGCTGCGGGATACGCCGCCGCCGCCCAATTGGCGTGCGCGCGAGAGATAAAAGCTTGTGTGCTGACGATGACGATCGGCGTGACGGCGAACACAAGAAGCTGAAAACGGCTGTCGTTGAGATTTGGATTTCTCAGGATGAACACTGTCGCAGCGGCGAGGGTTGCAAAGAGAATGGGCCCGAAGACGGCAAACTGCGCGCCAAGGAACAGCGCCAACAACTCGATGTTAAAAAGCTCGCTCGCCCAATTGGCGTTCGCCGCCGTATGCGACACTGTCTGGAAATCGTTGGCTGCGTTCCAGGCGACATTCGGCGCCGCGACAAGTCCGGCGATCAGCACAGTGAGCGCAAGAGGCGGGCGTAAAACGGCGCGGCGCGCCTCTGCCGATAGAGCAACTGTAACGCCGGCGGCGACCGGAAAGTACAGCATCGCATATTTTGACATGAGCCCGAGACCGATCATCAGTCCGAGCAGGGCGAATTCGCGGACTTTTGTCGCGCCGCCGGCGGAAATCCTGAAAAAGAAATAGAGCGCCCCGGCCCAAAACAGGAGGAGCGGCGCATCCGTGGTGATCAGAAACGATGATACGCTGACGCCGGGAAGGGTCAGCCAGGTCAGCCCGGAAAAGACGGCGGCGCGCCTGTCGAATAATTGATCCGCAGTCAGATAAATAAAGACCGCCGTTCCGGCGTGGAGGAGGGGCGCCGCCAGCCGCACGGCCCATTCGCCGTCGCCGAACAGCGCAGTTGTGGCCCCGATCACCCAGGCGATCATCGGCGGTTTCGAAAAGTAACCGACATCGGGATGTTGCGCCCAGTACCAATATTGCGCTTCATCCGGCCCGAGCGTTCCGTCGGCGAGCACAAGCGCGGCGACTCGGATCGCGACAACAACGCCGGCCCAGAACCAGAATGTGCCTGCGAAGGCGGGAATCGGCATTGAAGAAGGCATCAGGCTACGGCGCGTCGTTGGGGACGAAAATGGTGATTTCGACTGCTTGTCCGTTGGAGTAGTTGAGCCCGCTGATCACGGCAAGAGCGCGCAGGTTTTCGCCTGCCTGCGCTGTGAATTCCTCCATTTGCCGGGCTTCCACGGCGGCGGCGCTGACGGCGCCGCTCGCGAACAACCGCCCGGCCTCTCCGCCGTTTGTGAGCTTTGTTTCGGTGCCAAGCAAGAAAACCGCGGAGGGTTCTGAATAGCCCGCCAGCGCAACCGGTCGAAGGCCGTCGCGCGCGGGGTGGCGGTCAGCCTGTTCGAGCGCCGCGGAAAGGCGCGAGGTCACCGCAACATCGCTGAGGGACGGCAGGACGACGCCCATGATGGTCCAGGCGTAGAGCGCCGCCACGACCGCCGCGGCGACGGCGCCGCGATAGGCGCGCCCCATCCAGAACATCCGCGCGACTGCGAGGCCGGCGAGCGCGAAGGCGCCGGCGAGGCCGATGAAGAGGCCTAAAGGCCGGTCGGTGCTGAGCAGCGCGGCCAAGGCGACGATCAGTCCGGCGGCGACAAGGGCCACGCCGCCATAGGCCATTGCGCTTCCCCGTCGCAGCAGGCTCGCCGGCGCAGCGCCGGCGACGGCCGCCCTGGCGGCGATAATGGCGAGCGCGGGATAAAGCGGCATGACATAGTGAGGGAGCTTTGTCGCTGCGACTTCAAAAACGATCCATGACGGGATGATCCAGGCGAGCAGAAACCGGACCTGCCACTGATGGCGATCGCGCCAGCATTGGGCAAGGCCAGGCGCGATTAGCGCCGCCGCGGGCCAGAACAGCAGCCACAAAACGAGCGCGTGATAGCCGGGCGGGCCGGCGTGACTCTCCTGCGCCTCGCCAATTTTGCCGAGCATGTCGCCGCCGACGGCGTCGATGAGAAACCGGCCCTCGGTCGCAAGATGGATGGCGACGAACCAGGGCGTCACCAATGCGATCATCAAAAAGATCCCGGTGAGAGGGCGCATGGCGCCGGCCCAGTCGAGCTTGCGCTCTGCAGCAAAAAGACCGGCGCCCGTCAGCGCGGAAATCATCGGCCCGATCGGACCTTTGACGAGAATCGCTGCGCCTTGCGCGCCCCAAAACAATAGCGGCGCCGTCCAGTGTCCGGCGATGCTCTTTCCGCGCGCGTCTCTCTTGGCGGCGTAGATCTCGACAAATGCGTATTGCGCAAGACAAACAAGCGCGAGCAGAACGCCGTCCGCCTTGGCGATTGTCGCTTCGGCCGCGACAACCGGCGCCGACGCGAGCAGCAGACCGGCAACCATGCCTGTGCGGGCGTCGAAAAGGCGGCGGCCGGCGAGATAGGTGAAGATCGCCGCGAAAACGACGCCAATCGCTGAGGGGATTCGATAGGCCCAGATTTCGCGCGCCTCGACATCTGAGAATGCGGACACGCTGGCCGCCTGAAGCCAGTAGACGCCCGCCGGTTTCTTGTTGCGCTCGCGGTCCTGAAACCGGATCGCCACAAAATCCCCGGACTCCATCATCTGCGCCGACGCCTGGGCGAACCGCGCTTCATCGCGGTCGAGGGGCGCAAGCGTCCACAGGCCTGCGGCCGCCGCAAAAGCGGCGAACGCGCCGACCAAAACAAGGCGCAGGCGCGCCGCCGCTGCGGCGTTGCGCTCTTTCATTGCTCCCAGCCCCTCAATGCAGACCACGTCTGCGTCGATTTATGTGCTGTCTGCCGTTTTTCCAGTCCCGCGCCAAGACGTGACCCGGCTGCGCGCATCGGCTACATGCGCCGTTGATGAACGATTCTGTTGACCGAAATCGCGCTGCATTCTTCGCATGGCCTGGGTCGGGACCTGAGCGGGGGGCCGGAGGGCCGTCCGTCAGCGTTGTCGCGCCCATGCATAACGAAGCCGGCGGCGCCGCAAAATTGATCGACGAAATCGCGGCGGCCCTGACCGGCGTCGACCACGAAATTGTCATCGTCGACGACGCTTCGACGGATGAAACCCATCAGATCCTTGTCGCCAAGCGCCGGGATGCGCCGCAGCTGAGGGTCCTGCGCCACCAGCGCAACGCCGGCCAAAGCCGCGCCCTGCGCACCGGCGTGCTCGCGGCGCGGGCGCCTGTCGTGGTGATGCTGGACGGCGACGGTCAGAATGATCCGGCGGATATCCCGTCGCTGCTTGCTGCATTTCGCGACGGCGCGCCCGGATTGGCGATGGTCGCCGGCGAGCGGCGACACCGCAAGGACAGCGCCGCGAAGAAATGGGCGTCCGGGGCGGCCAACAGCCTGCGCCGACGGGTGTTGAACGACGGCGCGGTCGATACCGGTTGCGGCCTGAAGGCGTTCTATCGGGAAGCTTTTTTGCGCCTGCCGTATTTCGATCACATGCACCGCTACCTGCCGGCCCTGATGCGCCGGGAAGGTTACGAGGTCGCCTTTGCGCCGGTGTCCCACCGCCCCCGCGAGCATGGCGCCTCAAAATACACCAATATCGGGCGGTTTCTCGTGGCGATTCGCGATTTGTCAGGCGTTTTCTGGCTGAACGGCCGGTCGCGCGATCCCGGCGCCGTGGAGGAAAGCGAGTCTTAAGGGCTGCCTTGGCGCGCCCCTCTGTGATAATGTAAGCGGTAAGGTTAAGTTGCGCGCCGCGGGCGCGTTCCATCAAGGGCGAGCGAAGCCTGAAGTTTTGGGGATTGAATTATGTATCAGATGGTGCCGCTTCTCGGGATCAGCCTCATTGTCTATTCCGTGCTGACGCTCACAGGGGCTGTCGGCACGCCCACTGAACCTTGGTACGTAATGCCGTTCGTTGAGTTGCCGATGGTTTCCGGCGATACGTGGCTCGTGAGCTGGGGCGACGTCTTTCTGCTTGGCAGCATGGGCTTGTTGTTCGTCGAACTCTTGCGCGCGACGAGAACCGGCTCTGAATCCATCATGAACCACGCTTTTTCAGTGGTGGTTTTCGTTGTTGCCCTGTTGCTCTTCATCATCGTCGAGGGCTTTGGCAACTCGGTGTTCTTCCTGTTCATGTCGATGACATTTCTCGATTTCATGGCCGGATTTATCGTCACCACCGTTACGGCCCGCCGCGACCTCTCCGTCGCGGACGGCACGCTGGGATAGCGCACGGTCAAACCTTAACGTCGAGGATCCGGCGCGGCTGCGCACGCTGGCTGCGTTTCGTCGCAGCGTAGGCGGCGCTTGCCTCATATGAAGAAATCTGTACGCGGTGGTTGCGCCAAAATGAGACGCGCAGCGGCGTCGACGGGCGCGCCGAAATTGTCGCAGCCGCAACCGCGGTTTCCGGATTTGAGCCCAGTCTCGCTAATTCGCGCCGCTGCGGGCGGCCTGCGCGGACGACGGCGCGCGGCGCGGGAAGGTTTACAATCGCTTTCATTGTCCCGGAAAGCGCAAAAACCGCGCCGCTGAGGGTTCACTCAAAACTTCAAATTTTATTTACGGCTTTGCGCATAGTGTGAAGAGCAACGATGTGCGAGTGGGACTGATGGTTGAGAACGCAAAGGCGTTTTCTGAAATGGCGCGCGGCGAAGACGCCGACAGCGCGGCTCAAGGCGACGCCGCAATCGGCGAAGCCGGCGCCGGCTTGCATGACGGACAGCCTGCGGCCGACGGCGCCCTCCAGTCAATGTTCGAATACGACCCTTCCCGGGGCGTGCTGCACTGGTCGGACGAAAGCGCCGCAGCGCGCATTCTCGGCGTCGCCGCCGATGCGTCGATCAGTTCGCTGGAGGCGTTCAACAAACGGATTGACGAGGGCGCCGCGCCCGAACGCGACGACGCGTTTTCTGGACGCGCTCAAAGCTATTTCTGCGAATATCGCCTGCGCCGCGACGACGGACAGGCCCATTGGGTTGAAGAACGGGGGGGCTGGATTGGCCAGGAAGGTCAACGCCGGCTCATCAGCGTCGTGCGCTCCATTGAGAGCCAGAAACAACGCGACGCGCGCCTTGCATGGCTCGCAACCAACGACGAGCTGACAGGGCACTTAAATCGCGTATGTCTGCGTCGCGAACTGGAAGGCGCCATAGATCAGGCGAGCCGCGAAAACCGCAGCGCCGCCTATGTCCTGGCGGGTATCGACGACCTGGGCGCCGTGAATGCGGATTTCGGCTTTGAAGCCGCCGACAAAGTGATCGTCGAAATATCAAACCGCCTGGCTTCGGTGCTCGGGCCGGAAGATCATATCGGCCGCGTTGCGGGCACCAAATTCGGTATCGTCATCGCCCATTGCGATGAAGCATGCCTGCGCAGCACATGCGCTCGGCTGATGAACGCCGTGCGCGAAAGCGTCATTGAAACCCGCCGCGGCGGGGTTGCTGCGTCGATCTGCATCGGCGCGGTCAAAATTCCGGACAACGCCGACAATTCCAATGTCGCCATGGCTCGCGCGGAAGCGGCGCTCGACGCCGCCAAGCGCCAGGGCAAGTCTAGCTGGTCGGCGTTTTCCGAGAAAACCGATACTGTCTCTATGCGCCGGCGGAACACCCATATGTCCGACGTGATTTTGACCGCATTGAACGAACGCCGGGTTCGCCT
Source organism: Hyphococcus sp. (assembly GCA_028289605.1). Lineage (GTDB taxonomy): Bacteria > Pseudomonadota > Alphaproteobacteria > Caulobacterales > Parvularculaceae > Hyphococcus. The sequence continues at coordinate 19,049 of JANQON010000003.1, forward strand.
CGCCTTTCAACCCATCGTCGCCGACCTTGACGAAACGCCGAAGAAGTTTGAGTGCCTTATCCGGATGCGCGGGGATGACGGCCAGGAGATTCCGGCGCCGGAATTTATTCCGGCTGCGGAGCGGTTGGGTCTTGTTCATCTGCTGGACCGGCGTGTTTTGGAACTGGCGACCAACACGCTGGAGGTTTGTCCGAATATTCATCTCAACGTGAATATTTCGATGGAAACCGTAAAAGACTTTGTCTGGGCTGAGGGCTATATTTCGCACTTGCGCGCAAATCAGCATCTTGCGCCCCGCATTACGGTGGAACTCACCGAAACGCAGGTTATCGACGCCATCGATGCGTCAATCGAGTTTGTTCAGGAAATCAAAAAGCTCGGATGTTCGTTCGGGATCGATGATTTCGGCGCGGGATATACGTCTTTCCGCAATCTCAAAGCAATGGACATCGACATCCTGAAGATTGACGGCTCTTTCGTGACGGGCGTTTCTTCGTCGCGCGAGAACCAGCTGTTTGTCCGAACCCTCCTTGATCTGGCGCGTAATTTCGGCATGCAGACCGTCGCTGAATGGGTCGACAACGAGGCTGACGCAATGCTGTTGAAGGGCCTCGGCGTCGACTATCTCCAGGGCTTCTTGCTGGGAAAACCGGAAACCACGCCGGAATGGCTTCCCGAAGGCGCGCCGAACGAGCCGCCGACCCGGCCGCAGCGGTAGGCCGAGCGGCGCCGACCCCCTCAGGCGCCTTTTTTCTCCAGTTCTTCCAGTTTTTCCCGCAACGTCGCCAGTTGCGACTTCAACTCGTCAATTTCAGCCGGGTCTTCTTCGGTCTTGCCCTGTCCATACATGCCGGTCATCGGCGAAAACATTTTCATGGCCTGATTGTAGAGTTCCATGTTCTTGCGGACGCCTTCCTCGAACATGGCGTAGCCGGGCGTGGCGCCAAAGGCGTCGCGCATTTTCTGGCGCAGATTGTCCTGGTTCTGAGAAAACGCATTCATGCTCATTTCTAAATAGGAAGGCACGAAGTTCTGCAGGGAATCGCCATAAAAGCGGATAAGCTGGCGCAGAAACTGTATCGGCAGCAGGTTTTGGCCCTTGCTTTCCTCTTCGAAAATAATCTGCGTCAGGACGGAATGCGTGATGTCGTCGTTTGACTTGGCGTCGTAGACGACAAAATCCTCGCCGTTTTTCACCATCTCCGCCAGGAAATCGAGCGTCACGTAAGAACTCGTCGCTGTATTGTAGAGCCGGCGATTGGCGTATTTTTTGATGACGACGGCGTCGTCGGCGCCGTTGGCCGCCGGCTTGGCGCCGGCCGTTTTGTCGTTGTCGGTCATGGTGTCGTCTCCCGTTGTCGCGCCCTCTGTCAGAGAAGGCGTGTCGCCCGGCGCGCTTCCCCTCGCGCTGAGCGACGCATTTTTGCGGCGCACTCTATTTGTGCGTATGCTAAAGCTGCTATAGCACGAATTTACGGGTTTTCTACGCATCTCTTCGGAGATCGCGAGGAAAAGCAAAGACTTGTGGGGTTTCGGGCGGATCTGGCGCGCGCCGCGCGGCCATGAACGCCTGCAAAAAATGGAAAATCGGCCGGGATTGTCCGGCTCATCGCAATCAGGAGCAGAAGTTATGACCAATGCGGTAATCGTGTCAGCAGCGCGCACGGGGATTGGATCGTTCGGCGGCGGGCTGTCGACCGTGCCGGCGGCGAGCTTGGGGGAGACGGTCCTCTCCGCCGCGATCGAGCGGGCCGGGATTGAAGGCGGCGACATCGGCGAAGTGGTGATGGGCCACGTGCTGCAAGCCGCTCAGGGACAGAACTCGGCGCGTCAGGCGAGCGTCGGCGCCGGCGTGCCGGTCGAAAGGCCCGCCAGCACCATCAATCAGGTTTGCGGATCGGGCCTTCGCGCTGTCGCCATGGCGGCCCAGACCGTCACGCTCGGCGACGCGGATATCGTCGCCGCCGGCGGCCACGAAAACATGTCGATGGCGCCCCATGCGAGCTTGATGCGGCCCGGCGTTAAGATGGGACCGGCGACATTTGTCGACACCATGATCACGGACGGCCTGTGGGACGCGTTCAACAACTACCATATGGGGCAGACGGCGGAGAATCTCGCTGAGAAGTACCAGGTCACCCGCGAGGAGCAGGACGCCTTCGCCGTCGCCAGCCAGAACAAGGCGGAAGCCGCAAAAAAAGCCGGCAAGTTCAAGGACGAGATCACGCCTGTCGTCATCAAGACCCGCAAAGGGGAAGTTGTTTTTGACGAAGACGAATACATCCGGGAAGGGGCGACCATTGACGGCGTGTCGGGCCTAAAGCCCGCCTTCAAGCGCGACGGCGGCTCGGTCACGGCGGCGAACGCATCCGGTTTGAACGACGGCGCCGCAGCCCTGATCGTGATGTCAGAGAAGGAAGCCGACAAGCGCGGCCTCGATCCGATCGCCCGCATCGCTTCCTGGGCCCATTGCGGCGTCGATCCGTCGATCATGGGCATCGGTCCTGCGCCCGCTTCGCGCAAAGCGCTGGAAAAAGCCGGCTGGTCGCTTGACGATGTCGATCTGATCGAAGCCAATGAAGCGTTCGCCGCGCAAGCGCTGTCGGTGGGCAAAGAGCTTGGCTGGGATCCGGAGAAGGTCAACGTGAATGGCGGCGCCATCGCGCTTGGCCACCCAATCGGCGCTTCCGGCGCGCGCATTCTGATCACCCTCTTGCATGAGATGCAGCGGGACGGCAAAGCCAAGGGACTGGCGACGCTTTGCATCGGAGGCGGCATGGGGATCGCCATGTGCGTGGAGCGCTAGCGCGCCCGCGCCGTGAAGCTGGATTTGGTGTGGATACGGAATAAATTCGATAGGGAGAAAACGAATGGCACGAAATGCAATCGTTACCGGCGGCACGCGAGGCATCGGCGCCGCCATCGCGAAAAAGCTGAAAGACAATGGCTGCACGGTTGCGGCGACATATGCAGGCAATGATGAAGCCGCAGCCAAATTCAAGGAAGAAACCGGCATCAATGTTTTTAAGTGGGATGTCGGCGACTATGAGGCGTGCAGGGCCGGCGTCGCGGAAGTTGAAGCGGCGCAGGGACCGACCGACATTCTGGTGAACAACGCCGGCATCACTCGCGACGGCATGTTTCACAAGATCGGACCGGAGCAGTGGAGTCAGGTAATCCGCGCAGACCTCGATTCGGTTTTCAATATGACCCACCAGGTGTTTCCGGGCATGCGCGAGCGCGGATTCGGCCGCATCGTGAACATCTCGTCCATCAACGGACAGAAAGGCCAAATGGGCCAGACCAACTATTCCGCGGCGAAGGCGGGCATGATCGGGTTCACCCGCGCCCTGGCTCAGGAAGGCGCGTTCAAAGGCGTGACGGTCAATGCCGTGGCGCCCGGCTACATCGCCACCGACATGGTCTCAGCGATGCCGGAAGAGGCTTTGAAAAAGATCACGGCGCAAATCCCGGTCGGCCGCCTGGGCGAAGCCGACGAAATCGGCGATTGCGTCGCATTTTTGGCTGACGATAACGCCGGATTCATCACCGGCGCCGTTCTGACCGCCAATGGCGGGCAATATATTGCGGCGTAAGATCCCCTGAGATCGGTGCGTTTGGAGGGCTTTTTCGCTTTGCAGCAGGCGGAAAGGCCCTTTTTTTAACAAATTGGGGCGTTAGATAATGTCCTCAATGAGTGGGATGCCGTGGAACATCATCGCCGCCTTGACGGCGGCCGCGCTTTGCGTCGTCGCGCCTGCAGGGGCTGAAGCCTCGCCGGCGCAGCTTGCCGTTGCGCAGTCGTCTTCCAATCCCTTTTCGGCGCTGGTCGGCGAAAAGCGCGAGCGCCGGGCGGAGCGTCAGGGCGCTCCGGTTGAGCGATATGTTCTGGCGTCGGACGATCGCGCCTTGTTGATCCAGGCGCGCACGCGGACGGCGCGGGTTAAGTTTTTATGCGGGCCAAGCGATGAGCGTATTGAATGCACGCTTGATCCAGATAATCCGTCTCCTGAGATTTACCTGCTCACCGTGACGCGCGGCCCCCGCGGGGATTCCATATTCAAGGACCCTGACGGCGCAACGCTGCTGCGGATCGCCTCCTATGGCGGCGCCACGGTATTCTGGCCGGGGGAGGCGCAAGGTCAGGCGGCGTCCAAGTCTTTTGGAGATGATCGCACGGTTGAACTGGCGTTTGCGGATTTTGCGACCGCGGAGCGCCGCGCAAAGTCTGCAACCGCTGTGATCAGCGCTTTGACAGGAGCGCCGATTACCTTTGACATCGCCCCGGAAGTCGTTGCGTCGCTGGCGGGCGAGAACGCGAACGCCGCCGTGCTCGCCGACGCCGTCGTTCGCGCGGCAAAGGGAATCAAGGAGGTCGCGGACGATCCAACCGGGGCCCGCGCGCTCGCAGAGCGCATCAATCGCGTCCTGTTCGAAATCGGGTCATCTCCGACGGTCGCATTCGACGGGCAAGCGCTTTTGGTCACGTTCGTCCCGGATCAGGACATCGCCGGGCGTCCATCTTCCCGCGCCATTGAGCGATTCCTGGAAGAATCTCTCTAGCGGATCGCCCATCGGCCTCAAAACGGCCAAAAATATGCTTACTATGCGCATGATGCTCATTCGCTTTGCAGCTTGCGCAACGCTTATTGCTGTGGCCGCCTTCGCCGGCGCCGCATCAGCGCAGTCGTTGAAAGACGCCAGAGCAAAAGAAGCCAGCGAACAGAGTTTCGCGCGCGAGGCGATTTACACCCGTTCGGTCTGCGGCGGCGCCCTTGACGCAGAGATCGACTGGAAAAGCGCCGGAGACTGGCAGACAGGTTTGCTGATCGCTGAATGCGACCGGGCCCTTGGCGCGCTCGAAGCCGCCTGCCGCTCGGGCGAGCCGCGCGCCAAAGCGGTGACCCGCTTCATTTGTTCCGGAGATGGTTCGGGTGCGGAGCTTCGCGGCGCAACACTGCGCTACGGCGCAGCGCGCGGCGCGGACGCTTTCGAAGAAACCCAGGCTGTTCTCGGCGGCTGATTGCGGGCAACGCGTCGGCGAACTCAGTCTGGCGTTGTCAGATAGCCGAAAACCAATTCCGCGACTTCGTGTACGAACTCTTCATTGCCCAGCGCCAATGCGGCGGGGACGCCGCGTTCGCGATAAACTGTCCATTCAGTAAATATCGCATTCAGAGAATAGTTCAGCATTTTCGCTGCCTTGACTGTGTCGGTGCGGCGCACTTCCTCCGCGTAGACATCGACAATCGCCTCAACGGTCTGGAATGCGCGTTCCTGGAGATGTCGCCAAACATCCTCATCCGCTTTCATTTTCTGTCGAAGGTAATGATGCGTCGCACGGATGATGTGCTTTTCCTGTTCCAGCTGTTCGTAGTTGTATTGAACGACCATGTGGAGCGCTGCGCGCAGGCTTCCTTCCGCGCGCAGTTCCGCTTCAAGATCGCTCGCCTGAACATCGGTTAAGCGCTGTTCCAGGCGAGCGCGCCACTCCTCCAGGAGCGCTTCCAAAAACGCGTCCTTGTCGGCGAAGTGACTGTAGATCGACCCGACGGCCACGCCGGCTTCGCTCGCGATTTCGGTCACGGCGATCTGGTCGAACTCCTTTGTCTTCAAGAGCTTTTCGAGGGCCTGAAGCATTTTGGCGCGGGTCCGCAGGGCCCGGGGTTGGGTGCGCTTTACACGTTCCGCGGTCATGGCGATATAAATATTGAACTTGAATTCATATTCATTTATTACGATGATTTGGCGTCGCGTCAAAGGGTTTGGGATGTCAGATGTGATGGAATTTCTATTCGACAGGGGGCTCGGCGTCGGCGACGTCGCGTTGCTCTTCGGTTTATTTGTCGTATGGCCCGTGGCCGGCTCGATATCGATGTGGCGCAATCCGCCTGAAAAAATGGACGCCAGCGAAGCCGGCACGCTGGAAACCTACGCCTATACGATCTGGACGCTCTGGATTTCCGCCGGACTGGTGCTTGGCTGGTGGCTGTACGCAGGGCGCCCGCTGCACGCGCTCGGATTCCGTTTCGAATGGAACCCGGCGACAATCATTGTCTGCGCTATTGTGGGATTGATTGTCCTTTACGGCGCTCTCAGCCTATTGCGCGTCCTGGTGAGTCGACGCCAGAGAGAAAAACTCCGTAACCAGATTAAATCAATAAAATACGCCGAGCACATGATTCCGACGACCGGGCGGGCGTATCGACGCGCCATGGCGCTTTCCTTCACCGCCGGGATTACCGAAGAGATCATCTTTCGCGGCTATCTGATTTGGACGCTTTCCCTTCTTATGCATCCCTGGGCGGCCGGCGCCGTTTCCGCGGCGCTGTTTGTGTTTTTGCACCGCTATCAGGGGCTGACCGGCATGGCCTATGTGACGATGATCACTGTCGTGCTGACCGTATTGTTTCTCATATCCGGATCGCTGTGGCCCGTGATCGCCTTGCATATCATGATCGACGTTCTCGCCATTACGCGATCGTGGGCGGCGGTGAAAGACGAGTAATAACGGCTGAGAGCGACACCCAATCAGGCGGCCGCTTGCTCAAGGATCCCAACCCGCACGCCGTCAAAAACATATTGCGTCGACAGCGCCATGAGCAGCATGCCGAGAATGCGGGTGATGGCGTTCATGCCGGTGCGGCCAAGCACGTCGCCGATCCGACTGGCGAAGGACATCATCGCAACGGCGATGAGGAGTACGATCACCATCGCCGCAAGCGCGGCGCCTTTGTCGAGCGTCGCAGCCCCCGGTCCCATCAACAGCATGATTGTCGCAATGGCCCCCGGTCCGGCCAACATCGGAATGGACAATGGGAAAAACGCAATGCTGTCGCGCGCGGACGCCTTGGGCCCCGGCGTTTTCGCTTGCGCCTCGCTGTCGGGATCAAAGAACATTCGAAATCCCATAATGAAGAGAATGATCCCCATCGCCGCCCGGAACGCCGCCATGGAAACGCCGAGATGGTGAAGCAGCGCGTTGCCCGCGAGACCGAAAAACAAGAGGATCGCCACAGAATAGATCGCCGCCATCACCGCGATGCGCAGGCGTGCGCCCGGCGTTTCCTCTTTGGTGAGGGACGCGAATATGGGCGTCACCAGTATCGGGTCGATCACGATAAACAGCGTGACGAAAGCGGTGACGAATGTGGGCAGAAGCTCGGCGATCATGACGGCGCTCTTATGGTTTTTCCGGCTTCTGGCTGAAAAGACGCAACGGCGCAAGGCTGATTGTTACACCGGTGCGTTTTCCCCGCCGCCGACGGCGACCTCCTCGTAAACTTTCACCATGGCGTCGGCTTTTGCGGCCCAGCTGTAGCGTTCCGCGACAAGGGCGCGGGCGCGCGCGCCCATCGCCTCGGCGCGGGCGGGGTCTTGGCCGAAGGCGGTCATCGCCGCCGTTAGTTCGTTTACGACATAGTCCCGCGATCGGGGCGCAATAAGGATCCCTGTTTCGGGCGTGATGTAATCCTGGGGGCCGCCCCAGTCGACGGCGATCGCGGGCGCGCCGCACGCAAAAGCTTCCAGAATCACGGCGCCGCCGCAGTCCCGCAACGAGGGAAAAACGAGCGCCGTTGCGCGCGCAAGCCGGTCGCGAATTTCCGGTTGGGACAAGAACCCGGTAAACGTCACGCGCCCGGGCGCCTGTTGTTCCGCCTGCGCTTCAAGGCGCGTTTTTTCCGGACCGTCGCCGATAATCACAAGGCGCGCGTCGTCCTGCAGGGCGGCGAAAGCCTCGATCAACATGTCGACGCCTTTGAGCGCGATCAGTCTTCCGACAAACGCGAAGACCGGCGGATCGGGACGGCGGCTGGTTTCCGGCGTCCACAGAGAAAGGTCAACGCCGTTGTCAACCATCGCCCCGATGGCGTCAGCAGGAATGATGTTCCGCAACGTCTCGCGCGTGCGCTCATTGGCGATCAGGTTTCGGGCCGCCTTCTTTTTTCCGGGGACAAACTGATTGGCGAGGCCTGCGACCGCGCGCGCCAGACCGACCAGCGCATCAGCGCCTTTGGAGTAGTCCTTTCGAAACGACGGCGGAAAAGACATGCCCCCGTTCATCGGGCCGATCACGACCGGGGGCGCCGCGCCATAGGTGAAGGACGGCATCAATGGCGACACCGGCGTCGGCTGATGAATGACGTCGTAGTCGTATTCCGCCGCCAGCTGTCTCGTTTTTCGGCCGAGCCGCGCCAGCGTCACCAGCGCAACGCCCGTATTGAAGACAATGTCGCCCAACGCGCCCGGCGCCAGTTGTCCCGCCCGGTGGAGCAGCTTTTCCAAAGCGGAATCTTCCACGAAATGATAGGTGGCGGCGTCGGCGAGCGGCCCCGACGTCAGCGCGTCCCGCACGCGCGCATGGGTCGCCGCATGCACGTCGTGGCCGCGGGCGGAAAGCTCGCGAATGTAATGCCAGGGCAGCACCGCTTCGCCGCCCATATGCGGCGATATATTGGACGCGACAATAAGGATGCGCATGATGATCGGCGTCTCGACGTGACAAAGACCGCATGCTTAGACCCAATCGCCGCTGTGGGTCCACGGCGGGCGCGACGCCTGACGCGTTGGTGTTGCCGCGGCGCGTCGCCGCCGCTAGGGTCCGGCGCAACCCATTCAGGCAATCTCCGGAGTACGACCATGGCCGAAAGCGCCCCTGCGCTCACCCCCCAGGAAGCGATCATTTACCTGATGGTGATGACGTCGGCGTCCGACGGCGCGATCAACGACGCCGAATTGCGGACGATCGGCCGCGTGGTGCGATCGTTCCCGCTGTTTTCGGAAGCCGACGAGACGGGTCTCGTGCAAACGGCGGAGGCCTGCGGCAAACTCATGGCGTCCGACGGCGGTCTGCATAAGGTGCTTGTGGCGGCCGCCTCCGCACTGCCGCAGCATCTTGGAGAAACCGCTTACGCCGCCGTTGTCGACGTGGTGACGGCCGACGAGAAACTCGATGTCACTGAAATCAGAGTGCTTGAGCTCATCCGCGACGCGTTGAAGGTGCCCGATGACGGGGCGCAGGCCATCGAACGCTCTGCGCGCGCACGACACATGACCATGGACGGCGTTTCCTGACGTCTGTCCGGCGCGGCAACACGGGGGCATTCATGAGAGTTCTTCATGGCGTCGTTAGCGCCGCACTGACCTGTGCGTCCGTCGCCCAGGCCGACACGCTTGACGCCAGGCTGGAAGAATTCAGCGCCTACGCAAAAGAGTTTCGCCGGGACAATCGCATGCCGAGTTTTTCCGTTGCGATCGTCAAAGACGGAGAGATCATTCTCGCCGACGGCATGGGCTGGCAGGATCACGACGCCGAAGAAGAGACTACGCCGGAAACGTCCTATCTGGCTGCGTCCATCACCAAGACGTTCACCGCTGCGACGTTGCTTGCCATGGACGCCGCCGGCGATATCGATCTCGACGCCGATTTCACGACGCTCAGCGACTGGGACGAGCGCTGCGCGCAACTGGTCGGCGCCGGCATTATTTTCGGCGGCGCAACCATGGACGATGGCTATGTCGTCGAAGCGCCGAAATGCGAAGGGCCGATCAGTTTGCGCCATGTCCTGCAGAACCGAGTCCAGGGCGAGCCTGGGACGTCGTTCTTTTATAATCCGATTGTCTTCGGGCGCTTGTCGAACTGGGTGGAAGAAAACACCGACCGGTCATGGCGCGACTGGATGAACGAATACGTGATGGATCCGGCGGGCCTCGACAAGGCGGCCGCCGGCTGGCGGGATCCGCGCAAAAGCGTCGCGCTGACCAATCTTGCGCCGCCCTTCAAACATGTAGGCGACGATGACGTCGATCCATCTCCGCTGCCGAATCCGGAACTGAACGCAAGCTCTGGAATCATCGCCAGCGTCCTTGACCTGGCGCAATATTCGATTGCGCTTGACGAAGGGCATGTTCTTGCGCCGGCGCTGCGCGAAGAGATGTGGACGCCGCCGATCAACGCCGACGGAAAACCATCTCCATACGCATACGGATGGTATGTTCAGGAGTGGAAGGGTCATCGGCTTGTCTGGCACGGCGGCTGGTGGCCGGACGCCTACGCCGGTTTGCTGCTGAAAGCGCCTGACGACGGATTGGCCTTGATCGCGCTCGGCAACACTGACGGAATGCGGCGGGAAATCGACACGTTGCGCAAGGCGCAAATTGAAGGCTCGCCGCTGGCGGCGGAGTTTCTGGAATTGTTTGTGGCGGACGACTGAGCCGCTTACGCCAGCAACAGCCAGCACATGCTCGAGACGATCACGGCGATGAGGATGTTCAGGACGACCCCTTCGCGCGCCATGCGGGCGATGGGGACGTGGCCGGTGCCGTAGATAATGGCGTTCGGCGCGGTCGCCACCGGCAACATGAACGCGCAGGACGCGGAAATGACCGCCGGTATCATCAAAATCTCCGGCGCCAGGCCGCTGCCGGCGGCGACGGCCGCAAGAACGGGCATCAGCAGGTTCGCCGTCGCGGTGTTCGACGTCACCTCCGTCAGGAAGGTGACGGAGAGACACAAGCCCAGCATCATGGCGAACGTGGGCAGGCCGGCGAGCCCTGCGAGCGCGTCGCCGATGAGAATATCGAGACCGCTGGCGCGAAACGCTGCGGCGATACAAATGCCGCCGGCGAACAACAGCAACAGGCCCCAGGGGATGTCCGAGGCTGTCTCCCAGTCGAGAAGCGCGCCCCCTTTTCCGTTCGGGACAAGGAACATGAGGATGACGGCGAAGACGGCGACCGTCGAATCGCCGGCGCCCGGCATGTCGAGAAATCCGGCCCAGCCGCCGAAGGGTTGGCCGCGGGTCACCCATAGGAGGATTGCGATTCCGAAAACGATCATGGTGCGGGCCTCGTCGGTCCGCCACGGGCCCGGTTCGCGCAGGGAGGGCGCGGTCACGTCCTTCAGCGATCGCGTCAGCCAAAGCCATATGACGGGAACGCCGAGGGCCACAATCGGCAAGCCGATGCTCATCCAGCGCGTAAAAGAAAATTCTTCGCCGGTCGCCAGTAGATAGTTTTCCGCAAAGATGAGATTGGGCGGCGTGCCGATCAGCGTCGCCGTGCCGCCGAGAGAAGCCGCGTAGGCGATTCCAAGCAACAGCGGCGCCGCCAGCTTCGGGCCTTCTTCCATATTCTCCGTACGGGAAAGAATCGCCAAGGCCATCGTCGCCAGCATCAATGTGGTGGCGGTGTTCGAAATCCACATGGACAGGACTGCTGCTGCAACCATGAAGCCAAGCACGAGGCGCTTTCCCTGGCCGCCGACGAGATGGATCATGTAAAGAGCGAGGCGCTCATGCAGGCCCGATTTCGACAGGGCTTTGGACAGCATGAAGGAGGCCATCAACAGAATAATCACATAGGACCCAAGCGCGGCGGCGGCCTGGCGCTGGTCGAGGACGCCGGCGAGCGGCAACAGGGCGAATGGCACGAGCGAGGTCGCCGGTATCGGCAGCGCTTCCGTCACCCACCAGACCGCGGTCAGCGTGGTGATGGCGATGGTCCAGACGATTTTCTGGTCGAGTCCGCCGATTTGCGCGACGATTCCCGCAGCGACGGCGGCGGCGACGCCGATGACAATGCGAACAGGCTTCATGGCGGCGCATCTGAATGCGGTTGGCGCGCGATGTCCAGATTGTGAACTTGCCGAATTGCGTTATCGACTATACTCGCCCGATGAAACACTTTCTCATGGCCCTATTGGTTTTGCTGATGGCGTGCGCGTCCTCTGCGGCGGCGGACCCTGACGCGGAACAATTGTTCATTTCCGGAGAATATGAAGGCGCCGCGGAACGCGCCGTTTCGGTCGGCGGTGCGGCCAATCTCGCGCTCGCCGCGCGCGCGCTCAATGCGCAGGCCTATCTCGACGCCGAAGACAAGAGCGCCAAACGCATCGCGAAACGGGCGGCCAAACTGGCCGACGAAGCCGCCGAACTCGATCCGTTGCTGGTTGAAGCCTATCTGCAGGGCGCCATCGCCATGGCTCAACGCGCCTCGCGCATCTCGGCGGTGCGGGCGTTTTTTCTCGGTCTTGGCGGCGGCGCGCGCGATCGACTGGATCAGGCTCTGGCGCTTGAACCGGACAATCCATGGGCGCTGTCCACCTCCGCCGGGTGGCATCTCGGCGTCGCGGCGCGGGCCGGCGACGGTCGGTTCGGATCGGACGCCGCGACAGGCTTTGAGCAGTTTACGGCGGCCCGGGCGGCGGCCCCGGAGAATATTTCGATCGCCTATGAGATGGGCCTGCGCGTTCTCGCCTTTGGAAATGACGACTGGCGCAGCGATGCGCTCGCCGCCTTAGGCGACGCGCAGACAGCGCCTGCCGCAACAGCCTTCGACCAGGCGTTGCAGGCGCGCGCACAGGCGTTTCTGACCGCGATCGAGACGGGTCCGGACGCCGAACGCGCATTTATCGAGGCCCAGCCCTGAAGCGCGCTGGACGAATGCGTCGGCCCGAGCTAGGGCGGTGCGATGGTTGATCATCCCGAATGCGTATATCGCCTTGCAACCCGCGCTGAATGGAATGAAGCGCTGGAAACCGGCGTGGTCCCGAAACGCGATATCGACGAACGCGACGGCTATGTGCATCTTTCGACCCGCGATCAGGCGCTGGAAACTGCGTCGTTGCATTTTCGCGGCGTAAAGGACCTGCTGGCGCTTGAGATTCCGATCGCGCCCATCGCCAACGCGGTAAAGTTCGAGCGCGCGCCAAAAAGGGGCCAGGATTTTCCGCATCTTTACGGCGTTCTGCGCGCCGACCATGTCGCGCGCGTGATTGCGCTGCGACGGGTCGATACGGGATTCGCGTTTGGAGAGACGCTTTGAAGGCGCCGTTATTCGCCGTGGATTTCGCCGCGCGCGCGGTGACGGTCCTCGACCCTGAAACCGCGCATCGCGCGACCATCAAGGCGATGAAGAGCGGTCTTGGACCGCGCGTTCAGTTTTCCGATCCTCGATTGCGCGCTCATGTCGCCGGACTGTCTTTCGCTAATCCGCTCGGTCTCGCAGCCGGGTTCGACAAGAACGCCGAGGTGCCCAATCCCATGCTGGCGCTCGGCTTTGGCTTCGTCGAAGTCGGCGCCGTGACCCCGCGCCCGCAGCCCGGTAATCCGCGTCCGCGCGTCTTCCGGCTGCGTGAAGACGGCGCCGTAATCAATCGCTACGGCTTCAACAATGACGGGCTTCCCGCCATTGCGCGCCGACTGAAAGCGCGTCGCCGGATCGGCGTCGTCGGCGCCAATCTCGGCGCCAACAAGGACAGCGAAGACCGCATCGCCGACTATGTTGAGGGCGTGCGCGCCCTGGCGGGCCTGGTTGATTTCTATACGGTCAATATTTCTTCGCCGAATACGCCGGGCCTGCGCGCCCTCCAGGACAAGTCGGCGCTTGTCGAATTGATGCAACAGACGCAATCCGCGCGAGACGAAAAGGCGCCGTCAACGCCGATCTTCCTCAAAATCGCGCCAGACCTTGAAGACGAGGACAAGGCCGACATCGCCGCCGTGTCGCGGGAACTGTCGATCGACGGCCTTATCGTTTCCAACACGACCATTGCGCGGCCCGACAGCTTACGCAGCGCGGGCGCGGGCGAGGCGGGCGGTCTTTCCGGCAAGCCGCTGTTTGCGCCGTCGACCGAATTGTTGCGGGAGTTTTTCATCGAACTGCGAGACTGTGTTCCATTGGTAGGGGTCGGCGGCGTTGCGTCCGCCCGGGACGCTTATCGGAAAATTCTCGCCGGCGCCGCGCTCGTGCAGCTCTACACCGCACTCGTCTATGAGGGGCCGGGCTTGCCTCTGAGAATATTGCGCGAATTGCCTGAATTCCTGGACGCCGACGGTTTTGACGCCATTGAGGACGCCGTGGGCGCGGCTGTCTGACCTGTCCTCGATGGGGTCGGCCGACGGATTTTCATGAAAAATTCATGACATTGAGAACCAACGCGCAGGCGCCTGCGTAAACCGATTGGTTTAGACGCAACTGCGCGTCGTTTTTGGTGGGATAAATCTGTATGTTATTGAGACCTTTCCTTATTTCGCTGGCTGCGCTTGTCGGCCTGGCGGCAACCCCCGCATCCGCGGTGACCCTGACCGGCGTGACCGTCGTCGATCCTACGTTTGACCTGGACGCCGCCGGCTTGACGCCGTCGCTTCTGGGCGACGGCGATGTTGACTCAAACGGGTTCCTCGCTTTTCCGATTACCGGCGGCGATCTCAGCGCCGGCCTGATTGAGCACGACAATTCAGGCGTAAGACTGGCCGCGACGGCCGATACAAGCCTTTACATCGATCTTGAAAATTTCCTGATCGATATTTCAGATCCCGCCGCGTCTTCCATTTTCGCTGATATCTCCACCAGCATTGACGGTTTCATCGGCAACGCGCCGGTGTTCACCTTCGATCTGACGACGGTCTCCGATCCGTTTGATCTCGACAATCCGTCGATTGAACTCCTGTTCTCATCGGCTGCGTCGGCGCTGATCGTTGATTTCTTCGGGATTCCCGGAAACGCAGAACAGCTTTCCGGCATCCAGTTCGGTCTGGCGGCGACGAGCCCGACGGTCGTACCCTTGCCCGCGGCCGCCTGGCTCTTCATCGCCGGCATTGGCGGCTTGGCGTTCGCCGGCCGCCGTAAGAAACAACTCGCCGCCGCATAACGAAAATCTCGCGATTTTCGGATGGAAACGCCGCGCAGGTCGCCCGCCCGCGCGGCGTTTTTATGCAAACGCCCGCTTCAATGTCGGCAAATAGACAGCAAGCGTCAGCGCGCGCAGCAGGAAGTAGAGGCTGAACGCCGCCCAAAGCCCATGATTGCCGAATTGCGCGCCGAGCCATAGCGAGGCCGGCAGAAATATCGCAGCGGAGATGATCATGGAATCGCGCATTTCCCGGGCGCGTGTTGCGCCGATAAAAATACCGTCGAGTTGAAATCCGATCACGACGATGAGCGGGCTTGCGACAACCCACGGCATATAGGCCCGGGCTGCGTCTCTCAATGCGCCTTCTGGCGTTAAGAGGGCGGTCAGGGCGTCGCCCGCAAGCCAGTAGAACAGGGCGAAGAGAAGGGCGGCGACGCCGGCGATGGCGAAAGACCGGCGCACCGCAAGCTCATACCGCAGGCGGCCGGCGGCGCGGTCGCGGGCGCCCATGGCCTGACCGACAAGCGTTTCCGCCGCGATAGCGGTCCCGTCGAGCGCAAGGCCGGTGAACAAGAACAGTTGCAGCAGTGTTTGGTTGGCGGCCAGGGGCACGTCGCCGAAGGCGCCCGACCGTTGTACGAACCAGGCGAAGCTGAACGCCAAGAGGACCGTCCGGATAAAGATGTCGCGGTTGACTGACACCGTGCGGCGGATCCGGTCCGGCGCCCAGAAATCTTCAAAGCGCCAATGGGCTTTCAGGCCCCCATGCTTGCGCAAGAGCAAAGCCACAAAACCGAGGCAGGCGAAGAAGCCGAACATTTCCGCCATCAACGTGCCGGCGGCGACGCCGGCGGCGCCCCAGCCGAAATGCACGACAAAGACATAGTCGAGGATGATATTCAGCAAGGTGATGGCGATACTGACAATCATCAGATAGTCGGTGCGTTCGCGCGCCGAAAACCAGCCGAACGCCGCGTAGGACGCCAATGCGAAGGGCGCGCCCCAGATGCGGATGGCGAAATATGTTTCCGCGGCGGCGAATGTCTCGACGCTGGCGTCTGAACCGACGGCGAGGGCCTGAAACGCCAGGACGCCGATGGGGTATTGCAGCGCCAGCAGCAGGAGGCCGACGCCGCCGCCGATTGCGGCCCCACGCAAGAGAGCCGCGCGCGCCTCGGCTTCGTCTTCGGCGCCGGCGGCCTGGGCCGTCAGGCCGGCGACGCTCATGCGGATGAACCCAAAGCTCCAATAGGCCAGCGAGAATATGACCGAGCCAAGTCCCACTGCGGCGATATCGAGCGGGCGTTCGGACTGGGCCAGGGCCCAGACGTCGACGGCCCCCAGAAGCGGCGTGACGGAGGAGGCGACCGACGCCGGCCAGGCCAGGGCGAAGATGCGTCCATAGCTGACGCGCCTCGCTGCGTCTTCTTTTTGGGTGCGGGACGAAGAACTCATACCGACAGTGCCTTAAAGGGCGGCGTCGGGTTTGTCATGGCGGCAATTGTGCGCCGGCGCAGCGGCTGACGATTCGTATCGAGAGCATTGGGAGGTAAAACCACACGCCTTTGGCGTCCGGCGGGCCGGTCCGGGCGCGCTTGCAATAGTCACGCAAATGCTGCGACAGTTCATCCATGACCGATGACTGGAAAAAATGGGAAACCCCGCCGGGCGGCACGGGGAATGTCTTTGATTCCTCGGCGATCGGCGCCCTCGCCCATCTTTATCGCGGCGAAGTCTATCGTTCTACGATCTGGCGGACCCGGCTGGACACCACAACAAACTGGTCCGTGGTCACGCTTGGCATCGCCTTGTCGATCACGTTTTCAAGCCCGGACGCCTCGCCATTGCCGCTTTTGCTGGTGGGCCTGTTGATTGGGATGTTCCTCATTCTCGAGGCTCGGCGCTATCGCTATTTCAATGTCTGGCGCGCGCGGGCGCGATGGATTGAAACACGCTTTTACGCGCCGTTGCTGTTGCGCTCCAGCACGCCGGATCCCGGTGAATGGCAGGATATTCTGGCGAACGACTATTTAACGCCACAGTACCACATCGGGTTCTGGCGGGCGATGGGCCGGCGCGTTCGGCGCAATTACATGTGGATTTTTTCGTTTCAGGCCGTCGCCTATTACGGGAAGATCATTATCCATCCGGGGCCGCTTTCATCTGTAAACGAATTTTTTGACCGCATGGCGATAGGGCCGTTTCCCGGCTTGATCATATTTGCAATCGGGCTCGTCTTTCACGCGACCTGGATCGTGCTCGCCGTCGTCACAAGATCCCGCGACCGGGCCAAGCACGCCGGCGAGGAGGGCGTCACCGGCATGGGGTAACGGCATCGACAACTTGCATGGAGTTGCAACGATGAAAGAGAGACCAACGCCGCTAACTGTAATTGGCACGATCAATATTACGCTCGGCGTGCTGAGCTTGATTGGATACATCGCGATCGCCGCCAAGATTAGAGCGCCGGATATGTTTTCGGCTGTCGCGTTCGGCATTTTTCTGCCGCTTCTATCGATTGTTCTATTGTTTGTGTCAGGTTTCGGCGTATTGGCGCGATCGGCGACTTTCGGGCGCTATGCGTCAATCTTTTATTGCGCGGTCGTTCCGATAAGCATTTTTTTGCCGCATATCATCTACGGCAAATATGAGTTTCCATTGGGATGGATGTCGTTTGTATCGCTCATCTATCCGGCGGCGCTGTTCTATCTTGTCGGTTACCGATACCGTTCGCTTTTCGGAGGTCTTGCGCCAGGCGACGCGCCGGGGGTCAAGCCGCCTATTCCTTAAAGGAGAGCTTCAGACCGTCCTTGCTTTCGACGACCCGATAAAAGCAGGAGCGCCGTTGGGTGTGGCAGGCCGCGCCCGTCTGCTCGACGACGAGTTCAATGGCGTCCTGGTCGCAGTCGATCCGGATCTCAACAACGCGCTGCGTGTGGCCGCTGGTTGCGCCCTTGCGCCACAATTCCTGCCGCGATCGCGACCAGTAGTGGGCCTCGCCCGTCTCGATCGTGCGCGCCACCGCCTCTTCATTCATCCACGCGAGCATCAGGAGCCGCCCGTCGCCGGCGTCGGTCGCCACGGCCGGGATCAGCCCGTCCGGTCCGAATTTCGGAGCGAACCGCGCCGTTTCCTCAATCGGCTCGTCGAGGGCGGCGGGATCTGGGAAGGATGTGCGGTCAGTCATGGCGCCAATCTAGTAATGATTGCGCGCGGAGGCGAGGGCCGCTAGCAAACGTTTCCATGCCATTGCAGATTTACGATACCATGCGCCGTGAAAAGCGCGCCTTCGAGCCGGCCGATCCGGCGCGCGTGACCATGTATGTCTGCGGGCCGACCGTTTACAACTACACCCATATCGGCAACGCCCGCTCAGCGATCGTTTTCGACCTCCTGTTTCGGGTGCTGCGCCACGCCTATGGACCGGATGCGGTCGTATACGCCCGCAATTTCACCGATATCGACGATAAGATCATCAAGGCGTCGAGAGACACCGGCCGTCCGATAGACCAGATCACGAAAAAATTCGCCGCCGTCTACACCGAAGAGCTGACCGCGCTGAACGCCCTCGCGCCGACGCATCAGCCGCGGGCGACCGGGCATATCCCGGAAATGATCGCCCTGGTGAAAACCCTGGTCGACGAAGGCGCCGCCTATGAGGGCGACGGCCATGTTCTTTTTTCCATCGAAGCGTTCGACCGGTACGGGGCTCTTTCCGGCGTAAACCGGGATGAGATGATCGCCGGCGCCCGGGTGGAAGTGGCGCCCTATAAGAAAAATCCTGCGGACTTTGTGCTGTGGAAGCCGTCGGCCGATGACGAGCCGGGATGGGAGAGCCCGTGGGGGCGCGGTCGGCCGGGCTGGCATCTTGAATGCTCGGTCATGATCGAAAAAGGTCTTGGGCCGACCATAGATATTCACGGCGGGGGTCAGGACCTTAAATTTCCCCATCACGAAAACGAAATCGCTCAGAGCGCATGCGCCCATGGCGGCGCGCCGCTCGCCCGATACTGGATGCACAATGGATTTCTCCGTATGGGAACGGACAAGATGTCGAAGTCGCTCGGCAATGTCGTCCTCACCCATGAGCTGTTGAAGGCGTGGCCCGGCGAGGTCATCCGCTGGGCGCTCTTGTCAGCCCATTACCGCCAGCCGCTGGAATGGACCGACGAATTGTTGCGTCAGTCGAAGCGTCAGTTGGACCGGTTTTACCGGCTGCTCGAAGAGGCCGGCGATACAACGCCGGAACCGGCCCCGCCGGAAAGCATCGTGCTCGCCCTGCGGGATGACCTGAATACGCCTGAAGCTTTCGCCGGCCTTCATGAGCTGCGCGATATCGCTTCGCAACTGGAGGGGGAAGCGCGCGTCAACGCCGTTCTTCGTCTGCGCGCCGCCGGCCGCCTGATGGGATTTTTCCAATCCGATCCCGCCCAGTGGTTCAAAGGCGAAGCCGCCGGCGGCCCCTCGGCGGAGGAAATCGAGGCGCTGCTTGAGAAGCGCGCCGAAGCCCGCAAAGCGAAAGACTTTGCGACGTCAGACAAAATCCGCGACGATCTCGCCGCGCAGGGAATCGTCATTGAAGACGGGCCGGACGGCGCAACCTGGCGGCGGGAATGAAATCGCTTCCGACATTCGCCGCGCCCGATGACGGACGGCTGCCGGATGAAATGCTGTCGGCCTTCGACGAGGCCGGCGTTCTCATCTTGAAAGGGTTCGCCGATCCCGCCCAATGCCTGGCGCTGCGCAAGCATACGCTTGCCCTGGTCGAGCGCGAGGCGCCCGCAGCGCCGCAGAGCGTTTTTTCAACGACATCTAACGTTCAGTTTACAGACAAGTACTTCGAAGACTCGGCGGCGAATATCTCGTTCTTTTTCGAAGAGGAATCGTGCGGCGCATCCGCCGGCGAGGAGAAATCGGCGCAGCTGAACAAGATGGGTCACGCCATGCATGATCTTGATCCGGCGTTTGACGCGTTTTCGCGAACCGAAAAACTCGCAAACGCCGCCTTATCGCTCAGGCTCGACAATCCGAAAATCGTGCAGTCGATGTACATCTTTAAGCCGCCGGCCATCGGCGGCGAAGTCGTCTGCCATCAGGACTCAACCTATCTTTATACGAAACCGGAAACATGCATCGGCTTCTGGTTCGCCATTGACGATGCGGATGCGGAAAACGGCGCCATGCAATTCATTCCCGGCGCGCATAAAGGGCCCTTGCGGGCGTTAAACGGGCGCGGCGCCGACGGCGCGCTAGCGACACGCGTCCTTGATGACGCGCCGTTTGACGGTGCGCCGGTCCTGGCGCCGGCGAAGCGGGGCGATCTGGTGATATTTCATGGCCGCGCACCGCATATGAGTGCGGCCAACCGTTCGGCCCGTCCGCGCCACGCCTACACGCTGCATGTGGTGGACGGTCATGCGCGGTGGCCGGCCGAGAATTGGCTGCAGCGCCCGGCGAGCCTGCCGTTTCGGGGGTTCGCCTAGGCTCGCGGCTTCGTGAAACCCTGCCCCTTTAAATAAGCCTGGCAGCGCCTATGTCTCTGTCAACTTCCCTGACAACCAGGAGACTCGACCCATGATCACGATCCGCAAGGGCGTTGATCGCGGCCACGCCAATCACGGCTGGCTCGATGCGCGCCACACCTTTTCTTTCGCAAACTACTATGATCCGGACTACATGAACTTTCGGTCGTTGCGTGTGATGAACGAAGACCGCATCAATCCCGGCGCCGGCTTTCCGCCGCATCCTCATGAGAATATGGAAATCATCACCTATGTCCTCGAAGGGGCGTTGGCCCATAAGGACTCAACCGGCGGCGAAGGCGTCATTCGTCCCGGTACGGTTCAGTATATGAGCGCCGGAACGGGCGTCACGCATTCGGAGTTCAACGCGTCGGACGCGGAGCCTGTGCATCTCTATCAGATCTGGCTGACGCCGAACAAAACCGGGGCGCCGCCGCGCTATGAAGAACGCGAGATCGGCGAGGCGCGCGACGGCGCCCTGGCGCTTGTCGCCTCCGGCGACGGCCGCGACGGGTCGTTCCGGATCAACCAGGATGCTGATCTCTACGCCTCTGTTGTGCCGGAAGGGGCGAGCCTGTCTCACCGCTTCCAACCTGGCCGATATGGCTGGCTGCAAGTCGTCAGAGGCGGCGTCGAGCTTCCCGAAGGCTCCATCATGCAGGCCGGCGACGGCGCCAAGATCGAAAAGCTGGAAACGCTTTCGTTTAAAGCGCTCGCCGACAGCGAGATCTTGTTGTTTGATCTGGCTTAGCAGCACCAACCTATTCGCTCATCCCGGCGAAGGCCGGGATGAGCGCGTGAGCGCCTAATCCGCCCGCCGTTTCATCGCATTCGCAATCTCCGGGCGCGCTTCGGCGCTCTCTAAATATTGCGGCTCGACCCGGCGACTCGTCGCTTGTTCATAGGCGTAGGCTGCCGAAAGGACGGCGGCGTCCTGGTTTTCCCCGCCGATAAAGGAAACCCCGACGGGCAGTCCGTGAACGGTTCCCATGGGTACGCTGGCGTGCGGATACCCCGCGATGGCGGCGAGATAGCCGCCGCCGGCCCAATTCGGCCAAACGTCGCCGTTTACCGGGTCAACCCGGGACGCAACGACGCCCGAAGGCGAAACGAGAATTGCAACGTCGTTGTCGCGCAGCAGGCGATCAATGCCGAACCGGCGCGTCGCTTCCTGCACAGCGTCTCGTGAGGCGAGATAGTCCGCTTCCTGAAGATCTCCATATCCGTTGGCGTCTTCGAAAATCGACTGATCAAACAAGGCGAGCTCCACATCGGCGTTCGCCTCGTTGAAGGCAATGAGGTCGTCGAGACTGCGTGTCTCCACGGCGGGCGCAGCGTCGGCGAGATACGCGTTAATGCCTGCCTTGAATTCGTAGTTCAAAACATCGCGGGCGCGGCCCCAGAAATTCTCCGCTTCCGGCTCGAAGTCTTCAATATCCACCAGCGTTGCGCCTGCAGCCTCCATGTCTTTCAGGGCGGCGTCGAACAGCGCAATGATGTCTTTGTTGGAACCTTGCGCAAACCGCAACACGCCGATGCGCGCGCCGCTCAGCGCGCCCGCGTCGAGCGCGGCGACGTAGTCGGTCTCTGCGCCATTCGTTTCCATCGCATTCATCATCATCGCGGCGCCCGTAACCGTCTTCGTCATCGGCCCGGCGGTGTCCTGCGAGGAAGAAATCGGCACGATGTATTGCTGCGAAATAACCCCGACGGTGGGTTTAAACCCGACCACGCCGTTAACGTTGGCGGGGCAAATGATCGAACCATTGGTTTCCGTGCCAACCGCGCCCGCCGCCAGAGATGCGGCGACGGCTGCGCCGGACCCGGAGCTTGAACCGCACGGGTTGCGGTCCAGCATGTGAGGATTTCTCACCTGGCCGCCCAGCGCCGACCAGCCGCTCATGGAATCGTTAGAACGAAAATTCGCCCACTGACTAAGATTGGTCTTGCCGAGAATGACGGCGCCCGCGGCGCGCAGCCCGGCGACGTGCGGGGAATCCCGACCGGTGACATTGTTTTTAAGCGCAAGAGCGCCGGCGGTCGTCGCCATCGGGTCTTCGGATTCGATATTGTCTTTGAGCAAGATCGGAACGCCGTCGAGCGAGCCCAACGTTTCGCCGGCGGCGCGCCTGGCGTCAGAGGCGCGCGCGTCTTCAAGCGCGCGCGGATTAACGGACAACACGCTCTGCAGGGCGGGGCCGGCGCGGTCGACGGCGTCGATGCGCGCCAGATAGGCGGCGACGACCTCTTCAGACGACGCTTCTCCGGCCTCCAGCGCAGCCGACAGCGCCGGCAGCGTTGCGGCCGGCCAACTCGACGCGGCGTAGCGTTCCGGCGGCGCAGGCGCCGAAACGTCCGCGGTTGAAGTGTCATCCGGTGCGCATGCGGAGAGCACGAGCAGGGCGGCAAGCGAGAGTCGGCGCATGAGACAGTCACCTCTTGGTTGCGGTTGACCATAGGGCTATTGAACGGAAGGTTTGAAGTCCGCGACAAAAAAGACCACATAAGCGACTGTGATCAGCGATCTTTATTCAGGCCCGATTCTGGACGCAGCAGCGTCCATCCCGCCCGCCCGCAAGTTGGCGTCGCCTGACGCTGCGGCCAAAAAGGTCAGTCGCGTGTGCGGATCCGAAGTCGCCGTCGAGATCGCGATGGATGGAGATACCGTAGCGGATTTTGCGATGACCGCCCGGGCCTGCGCGCTTGGACAAGCAGCCGCGTCTATTGTCGCCAATAACATCATCGGGGCGACCGCCGGCGAGCTGTTTGCGGTGCGCGACGCTATGTCCGCGATGTTGAAAGAAAACGGCGGGCCGCCCTCGGGCGAGCGCTGGCGAGACCTCGCCGCGCTTGAGGCGATACGCGATTATCCACAGCGCCACGCGTCGACCATGCTCGTATTTGAGGCCGTTTGCGATTGTCTTACGCAATTGGGGTTTCAGCATGCGGAAAAATGCGCGCGGTAATGTGATCGCCGAGACGCCGCATATGACAGAAAAATAACAACCCGTGGGTTGCTATTTTGTCACCAAGCCATATTTCGGTTGCCTGACGCGGTCGTCATTCTCTCCCCCGATTGACCGCTTCCGGCGCTCGCATTTCACTCTCCCCCAGAAATGCGGGCGCCACTGTTTTTCTCTCATGTTTTCATCTCAGGCCGCCGCTTCCTGACTTCCCGTTGCGCCGACCGTCGCCGCCGCCTGTTCTTTGAGCCAGGCGGCGAACGCCTGAACTGAAGCCGAGGACGATTTCGACGGCGGATGCACGATGTAATAGGCGAAGTCCGTCGGGGTCGTCAGATCGAACGGGATCACCAGCCGGCCCGCCTCAAGATCGGCGAGCGCAAGCGCCAGTTTCGCAAGCGCAACGCCTTTTCCAGCGACGGCGGCTTCGATCACCAGGCTCGACTGATTGAATTTAAGGCCGCGGCCGCCCTCCTTGTGGCAGACGCCGGCGGCTTTGAGCCACATGGGCCAGGTCGGGATCTTGTCGTCCTTGTCCGGCGAAGAATCGTGCAGCAGGGTCGCATGCACGAGATCTGTCGGCGCTTTTAGGGGGTTGTCGCCGGTTAGCAGCGACGGCGCGCAGACGGGTACGATCTTTTCGGCCATCAAATGGTCAACGACCAGGCCGGGATATTGACCGGCGCCGTAGCGCACCGCCATGTCCACGTCCTCCACGGCGAAGTCGACCACATCCATGTCCGCGGACACCCAGACGTCAATGTCCGGGTGCGCTTCCTGAAAACTATCGAGACGCGGCACCAGCCATTTCGATGCAAACGACGGCGCCACGGAAACCGCCAGCCTGCGGGTGTCGGCCTTAGCGGCGAGGATCTGCGCCGCCTCGGTCAGTTTGTCGAAGCCTTCGCGCAGCACCGGCAGGCTCGCCTGGGCTTCGTCAGTGAGAAGGAGCGCGCGTTTCTCGCGCCGGAACACCGGTGTTTGCAGAAAATCTTCAAGCGCCTTGATTTGCTGACTGACGGCGCCTGGCGTGACGTGCAATTCCTCCGCTGCTTTAGTAAAACTTAAATGTCTTGCAGCAGCTTCAAAAACTTTGAGCGAGTTTAGGGGCGGTAATCTCTTCATATTCGTTCTCCCAGACCCTGTTGGCGCCTTTTATTCTTTTTAGGATTGCTAATCAACCAGGAAACTTTGATTGGTCACGAAAACGTGACACTGGTGTGAGGTGAGCTAAATCCATTAGAAACGGCGAAAGTGTTGGGCGAGATCAGAAATGCTATAAAAGCCCCTATTTTTATTCGATTGTAGGGCGTTTCCGGCCTGGTTAGCTTCCGATTGCCCAATTCGTCGCGCCATTCAGCTATAGAAAATCTATCATGAATAGCTTCCCGATCTCTTTTCGCCTGAAAAACCGCCCCGTCGTCATTGTCGGCGGCGGCGACAGCGCTCTGCAAAAGGCGCGGCTGGCCGTTGCGGCGGGCGCAAGCCTCACCGTGATCTGGCCGAGAATCGACCAAGCGCTTCATGAAGAGCTCGCCGATCGCGCGGCGCTGATTGAGTGCACGCCTGCGCGCGCAGATTTCGACAAGGCCGCGCTGGTGTTTGTCGCCATAGAAGACGAGTTCGAAGCCGCCCGCCTCGCCCGCGACGCCAAATCGGCCGGCGCCCTCGTTAACGTGGTCGACCGGCCAGCGCTGTGCGATTTCACGACGCCGTCTATCGTGGATCGCGGACGCCTGACCGTGGCGATCTCAACCGGCGGCGCAGGACCGGTGTTCGCCAAATCCTTGCGCGAAAAAATCGAGGCGCTGATCCCGGCGCGCGCCGACGCCTTGCTCGCCTTCGCTGATTCTTATCGCGAAACCGTCAAATCGCGGGTGCCTCATGAAAACCGCCGTCGTTTCTGGGAAGACGTCTTCGGCGGACCCGTCGCTGCGGCGGCGCTCGCCGGCGACGATAGCGGCGCGCATGATCTTATGGCCGGCGCTCTCGATCGCGCCCAGTCCGCGACCCGTGAAGGCGTCGTTCATATCGTCGGCGCCGGGCCCGGGGACCCGGAGCTTTTAACGCTGAAAGCGCTGCGTCTTCTTCAGTCTGCGGATGTTATTCTTTACGACCGGCTTGTAAGCGATGAGATCCTTGCGCTTGCGCGGCGCGATGCGGACCGGCTCTATGTCGGCAAGGCGAAAGCTGATCACGCTGTCCCGCAAGACGAAATTGAAACGCGCATGATTGCGCTCGCCCGCGAAGGCAAGACGGTGGTGCGGCTGAAGGGCGGCGATCCCTTCGTTTTTGGGCGCGGCGGAGAAGAGCTGGACGCGCTTCAAGCTGCAGGCGTAAAGGCGCATGTCACGCCGGGCGTGACGGCGGCGACGGGTTGCGCGGCGGCGACCGGCATGGCGCTCACCCATCGCGATCACGCCCAGGCCGTGACGTTCGTGACAGGGCACGCAAGAGGCGATGCAGATCCCGATCTCGACTGGGAAGCGCTCGCCAATCTGAAGAACACGCTGGTTGTCTATATGGGCGTCGGCAAAGCGGACGCGATCGCCCACCGGCTCATGGAGCATGGCCGCGATCGCGCAACGCCGGTTGCGGTTGTCGAAAACGGCACGCGGGAAAACCAGATCATTGTCAAAGGCGCGCTCGAAGATCTTGGCGCGCTCGTGCGCGATGGCGGGATCAAGGGACCTGCATTGTTGGTCATTGGCGACGTAGCGCAATTCGCGTCCGGCGCCGGTCTCATTGAACTTTCGCAACTTCAGAGGAGCGCCGCATGAAGGCAGTAACCGGCAATCGCCTTACGGACGGCGCCGTCGTCTATCTGGCCGACGACGATCAGTGGACGGTGCAACTATCTCGCGCAGTGAGGATCGGGGACAATGATGCACTCGACGCCCTTTCCGCCGCGCAGACCAGGGTCCATGAAATTGCGGACGCATATCTAATCGATATTGCTGAAAACGGCGCTCCGGGCGGGCGCGCCCGTATTCGCGAATCGATCCGCCGCGCCGGCCCGACCGTGCGTCCCGATCTTGCCCGCCAGCAGGAGACGGCGGCGTGAGCGCGCTGACGCTATATGGCGACCCGATCAGCGGGAACTGCCTCAAAACCAAGTGGACGGCGGATTATCTCGGCCTCGATTATGAGTGGGTTCCGCTCGACATCATGAAGGGCGAAACGCGCACGGATGAATTTCTCGCCGTCAATCCGTTCGGGCAAATTCCCGCCGCGGCGCTTCCCGATGGGCGCGTACTGACGCAGTCGAATGCGATCATCACCTATCTGGCGGAAAGCACAGGCGACGGTCGCCTGTTGCCGGCCAATCCGTATGATCGCGCCTCAGTCTTCAAATGGCTCTTCTGGGAGCAGAACTCCCATGAACCCTATGTCGCCGGACGACGGTTCCGCAAAGCCTATAAGGGGCTTTCCGACGCAGAGATTGACGCGGAGTGGCTGCCGCGCGGATACGCTGCATTCGACCTCATGGAAGAGACCCTTCAGCAAACGGATTATCTTGCCGGAGACGCGTTGACGCTCGCTGATATCGCCGTCGTCGCCTATACGCGCTGCGCAGACGAGGGTGGTTTCAGCCTGGAAGACTATCCGTCCATTCGTGCGTGGATTGCGCGTGTTGAGGGCGATCTCAAAATCGACAAGCCAGGGCCAGCCTGATGTATCGCTATGACGAATTCGACGCGACCATGGTCGCCGAACGGGTGCGGCAGTTTCGCGGCCAGGTCGAGCGGCGGCTGTCGGGCGATCTGTCGGAAGAGGAGTTCAAGCCGCTGCGGCTGATGAACGGGCTCTATCTGCAGCTGCACGCCTATATGCTGCGGGTCGCGATTCCTTACGGCACGCTTTCTTCCGCGCAGATGCGGGCGTTGGCTGAAGCGGCGCGCAAATACGACAAGGGATACGCTCATTTCACGACGCGCCAAAACCTTCAATACAACTGGCCGGCCCTCGTCGACGTGCCCGATCTCCTGGACGATCTTGCAAAGGTGGAAATGCACGCCATCCAGACCTCTGGCAACTGCATCCGCAATGTGACGTCGGATCAATATGCGGGCGCCGCCGAAGGTGAAGTCGAGGATCCGCGAATTTGGTGCGAGGTTATTCGTCAGTGGTCGACGTTTCATCCCGAATTTTCGTTTTTGCCGCGTAAGTTCAAGATTGCCGTAACGGCGTCAGACCATGATCGCGCGGCGATCAAGGTTCATGATATTGGCCTGCGCCTGCACAAGAACGATCAGGGCGAAGCTGGATTTGAAGTGATTGTCGGCGGCGGCCTTGGGCGCACGCCTTACATCGGTCACACGATCCGAGAGTTTCTGCCGAAGCGCCATCTGCTTTCCTATCTGGAGGCGATCCTGCGCGTCTACAATCTGCAGGGTCGACGCGACAATGCCTACAAGGCGCGCATCAAGATCCTCGTCAACGCCACGGGCGGAGACGATTTCGCCGGTCTCGTTGAGGAAGAGTGGAGCAAGATCGACAAAAAGGAAATCGATCTGCCTGCAGAAGAAATCGCGCGAATCGAAGATTATTTCGCGCCGCCCGCCTTTGAGGCGCTGTCGGCGGACAGCGAAGCATTCGAGCAGAAACGCAAGGAAGATCAAGCATTTGACCGCTGGGCGCGGCTCAATACTCACGCCCACAAAGCGCCGGGATATGCGATCGTCAATATTTCGCTGAAGCCGATTTCGGGCATTCCCGGCGATGCGACGGACAAAGAGATGGACGCAGTCGCGGCGATTGCAGAGCAGTATTCGTTTGATGAGGTCCGGGTGACCCACGAGCAGAATTTGGTTCTGCCGCATGTCCGGAAGGATAATCTTTACACGGTATATAAAGCGCTTGACGCAGCAGGGCTCGCCACCGCGAATATCGGCCTGGTCTCCGACATCATCGCATGCCCCGGACTGGATTATTGCTCGCTGGCGAACACACGTTCCATTCCGATCGCTCAGCGCATTTCAGAACGGTTCGCCGACCTCGGCCAGCAAGAAGACATCGGCGAGCTGAAGATCAAAATCTCAGGATGCATCAACGCCTGCGGCCATCATCACGTCGGCCATATCGGCATTCTGGGCGTTGATAAGAAAGGCGAGGAATTTTACCAGATCACCCTCGGGGGATCCGGCGCAGAAGACGCATCGATCGGCGAGATCGCCGGGCGCGGCCTGTCCTCGGATGAAGTGGTCGACGCCGTTGAGAAGCTGGTCGAATTTTATCGTCAACATCGTCAGGGTGGGGAACGGTTTCTCGACGCCTATCGCCGTCTTGGGGCGGACAAATTCAAGGAGGCGCTTTATGCCGCTGCTTAAGTTTTCCGGAAACCGGCTCTACCCGGCCGTTGAAGAGGCTAAGAACGAGGTGACGCTTGACGAATGGCGCGCCAACAGGTTCGCCCATGCGGATGCGACGGCGCTCGTCGTGCCCAACGACGCTGATATCAGCGATATCGGTGCGGACGTTTCCGGCTTCAGCGCGATAATTCTTGAGTTTCCTGCGTTTAAAGACGGGCGCGCCTACAGCCAGGCGCGGCTCCTGCGCGAACGGTTCGGCTTCGCCGGCGAGATTCGCGCCCGAGGCGCGGTCCTGCGCGATCAATTGTTTTTCATGAAGCGGTGCGGTTTTGACGCCTTTGAGTTTTCCGGTCCGAACGCAGACGCCGCGGCCGGCGCCATGCATGAATTCTCGTTCGCTTATCAAGGCGCCGCCGACGACTACGATCCTGTTTGGCGCCGGCGTTTGTCGCGCGCAGCGGCCGCGTAAAGGAGCCGTCTCATGACCGCCAACGCCGCTGTGCGGCGCACCGTTCGCGCAAGCGATCTTTCCGATCGCGAACTAAAAGCGCGCCGGCTGTCGATGCAGTTTTCGGCAAGCGATGCGCGGGAGATCCTCAATCACGCGATCGCGGAGGAGTTTTCGGGGCGGATTGCGCTGGTTTCCTCATTCGGGGCGGAGTCGGCCGCGCTATTGCATTTGGTCGCGGACGTTGATCCGGCGACGCCTGTGATTTTTCTCGATACGGGCAAGCATTTCGCGCAAACCCTCAGCTATCGGAAAAAGCTCGCTAAACGCCTAGGGCTGCGCGATGTCCGCGATATCAATCCCGACGCCGCGGCGCTTACCGCGCGCGACCCGGACGGCGAGCTCTGGAAACAAGACGCCGACGCGTGCTGCACCTTGCGTAAGGTGGAGCCCCTGGTTCATGCGCTGGACGGTTTTGACGCCTGGATTACGGGCCGCAAACAGTTCCATGGCGGCGGCCGCGCAAACCTGCCGGCGTTCGAAGCGTCCGGCGCGCATATCAAGGTCAATCCCCTCATCCGCTGGACGAAGAGCGATATCGACGCATACGCCGCAGCAAACAGCCTTGAGGCGCACCCGCTCGTTGATCAGGGATATCCCTCCATCGGTTGCTGGCCGTGCACCCATCCCGCAACTGGTAACGATATTCGAGCCGGCCGATGGCGCGGCGCCGCGAAAACGGAGTGCGGTATTCATAACGCGTCCGCTTAAGGCGACGTCGGCGTGAGCAGCTCCAGCATGGAAATCGAAAAATTGAGCGCGCCGTGAGCGAGAACGGGGGCCAGCAAACCGCCGGTGACGATGCGCAAAAATCCGAAGATGGCGCCCGACGCCATCACCATGATCATTCCTGAGGGATAATACTGGATGTGGGTCAGGCCGAAGACCGCCGACGTGACGACAACGGCGCTCCACGCTGACCAGCCGCGGGCGAGAAGGCAGCCCAAGAACAATCCGCGAAAGGCGAATTCTTCGAACAGCGGCGCGGCGATGACGCCGGAAAAAAGATCGCCGGCGATGTTTTGCGACGTCACCGCATATTCATATCCCGGCCGATAGGCCGGCAGATCGCTTTGACCCGTCAGCATTTGCGCCGCCGACCCGATGAATCCCGACACGATGAAATCCACGATCACAAGGCCGGCGATCAAGGGAATGGTTTTCGCCGAAAAATCTCCGGCGACAGCGATTGATCCCCACAATCCGCGCGCGCGAAGCCAGGCGCGCAAGGCCAAAAAAGCGGCCATGATGACCAGGCCCCAATACATCATGGCGAGCGGGTGGTTCGGGTTCCACCACGGCGCCCAAACCGCCGCGGCGCTTTGCGGCGCAATGGCGGCGTGAAAGGCGGCGAGCAGGCTCACCGACCAGGGAAACAGAAACAGCGCCGCGACGGCCCAAAACAGCGCCGCAACCCAATAGTCGGAGAGGTCTTTGGGTGCGTTCTCCGACCTCATCGGCGCCTCTTTATAAGTCTAGTCGCGATACAAAGCCTTGGATGGCCTCCAGCGCCGCGGGTTCCGTCATCATCGGCGCATGACCGATGCGCGGCACTTTCACATAGGCAAATCCCGGCCTCGCAGCGCGCATCTTCTCGATAATCGGCGGCGTCAGCAGATCGCTCAGGTCGCCGTGGACAAGCAATGTCGGGGTCGGCTTCATTCCCTCCCAAGCGGACCACAGATCCGGCGCCGGACCGTTTTCGGCGAGCGCCTCGGCGATTTTCGGGTCGTAGTCGAGCACATAGCCGTCGCCGGTTTCGCGAAACGTCCGCTTGGCGAAGGTAAGCCATTCGGCGTCAGTCGCATCGGGGAAGGCGACGTCGTTGATCGCCTTGATCCGCGCCGCCGCTTCTTCCCAAGACGACGCCGGCCCCGTTGATTGGCCGACATAGCCCGCGATCCGCGCAATTCCCTCCGGCGCCAGATCCGGCCCGACATCGTTGATGACCGCGGCGGCGACCCGGTCCGGCGCCTTTTCATGGGTAAGCATCGTGGTGATGCCGCCAAGGGAGGTTCCGACGAAAATGGCCCGGGACCAATTCAAGGCGTCCAGAACGCGAAGGATGTCGTCCCGATAGGTTGTCGGAAAGTAATTGGCCGCATGCGGATCGCGATCAGAGCGGCCTCGCCCCCGCAGCGAGACGGCTGCGACAGTCCGGCCCGATGCCGCTAGGATCGACCCGATATCGTCAAAATCAGCGGCGTTTCGGGTCAAGCCGGGAATGCAGACCACGGGCGCCTTGTCGCCGCTCCCGTGCAGGCGGACTTCCAGTCCGATGCCGTTTTCGACTTCGATATGTGTTGTTTGGAATGCCATCGGCTGTGATTCGTTCCGTGCGGTGAAAACCACGCCCTTCATGGGCTTTCACGGGGCCAAGGGCAACAATCGCCGGCGATATGACGCGGGTGCGTTAGGGAATTATTTACAATTGTTACGAGTGTCTTAACCCAGACGCCTCTCCTGTTGCCAAAAGGGAACGGTCCGGATCTGAGCGTTAAAATAGAGAGTTTATTGGTTGACGGATTTGCAAGCGACCTCCTAGCTTTCCCGCAACTGCGCCGATCTTCGCCGGTCTGCGCAGTAAGGAATTCGCTTCGGAGCCCTGGGCAATTAGGTTTCGCGGCGAAATTGGGCTGGCGATTGAGCACCGACAACGAAGATCGGGCTTTATCGCCATTGTAAACCGGAGGGATATCCATGAAAAGCTCAACCATAATGGGTCGGCTTCTGTGCACGACCGTGCTTTCGGGCGCGGCGTTCGCGGCGGCGACCCCTGCCTTGGCGCAGGACGGCGACGACGACACCATCGTCGTGACCGGCTCGCGTCTCCCGCAGGCCAACCTCATTAGCTCCAGCCCCATCACGCAAGTTGACTCAGAAGAATTTCAATATCGCGGCGTAACGCGGGTTGAAGACCTTCTGAACGACTTGCCGCAGGTCTTTGCTTCGAACTCCGCCGGCGACGCTAACGGCGCGACCGGTACGGCGACCGTCGACCTTCGCGGTCTTGGAACGGTTCGTACGCTGGTTCTGCAAAACGGCCGTCGTCTTCCCGCCGGTTCGCCGGGCGCAGGCGGCATCGCTCCCGACCTCAACTTCATTCCGGGCCAACTGATCGAACGCGTCGACGTCCTGACCGGCGGCGCCTCGGCGGCCTACGGTTCGGACGCGATCGCGGGCGTCGTCAACTTCATCATGCAAGATGATTTTGAAGGCTTTAAGTTCGACTATCAGTACGGCGTTTATCAGCACAACAACAACAACGAAGAGATTCAGCAAGTTGTCGGCGGCTCCGGCTTCCCGTTCCCGGAAGGCTCCACCTGGGGCGGCGGCACGCATGAATTCAGCGCCGTCATCGGCGCAAACACCGGCGACGGCCGCGGCAACGTCACGGCTTACGCGACCTATCGTTCGGTGCAGGAAGTGTTGCAAAGCGAGCGGGATTACTCCGCCTGTGCGCTCGGCGGCAATGCGACCGACGGCTTCTCGTGCGCCGGTTCTTCGACTATTCCGACAGGTCGTTTCACGGCCTTTGGTCTCGTCGATCCGAACTTTGACTTCACGATCGACCAATCTTCCGGCGATTTCCGGGATATTGACCTCGACTCGTCGGACGGCACCAGCGACCTCTACAACTACGGGCCGCTGAACTACTACCAGCGTCCGGACGAACGCATCACGCTTGGCGGTTTCGCTCACTATGAAATCAACCGTCACGCTGACGTTTATCTTGAAGTCGGGTTCATGGATGACCGCACGGTGGCGCAGATTGCTCCTTCCGGCGCGTTCTTCGTGACCTCGTCCCTGTCTTGCGGCAGCCCGCTGCTGTCCGCCCAACAATTCCAGTCAATCTGCGGCGACTATGGCCTGACGACGGCCGACACGCAGACCGTCTTTATCGGTCGCCGGAACGTCGAAGGCGCGCCGCGCCAGTCCGACCTCCGTCACACGACCTGGCGCACGGTGCTCGGCGTTCGGGGCGAGATCGACGACAACTGGAACTACGACCTGTTCCTGAACTACGGTGAAAACAGCTTCACCAACGTTTATCGGAACGATCTGTCGATCACCAACATTCAGCGTGCGTTGAATGTTGTGGACGACGGTTCCGGCAATGCGGTCTGTCAGTCCGTTCTCGACGGGTCTGATCCGAACTGTGTGCCCTGGAACATCTTCACCCCGGGCGGCGCCGATGTGACGCAAGCAGCGCTGAACTACATCACGCTGCCGCTGTTCGCACGCGGCGGCACGGAGCAGACGAACATCGTCGGCTTTGTCAGCGGTGATCTGGGCGGCTACGGCATGAAGTCGCCGTGGGCGGACGACGCCATTCAGGCGGCGTTCGGTTTCGAATATCGTGAAGAGTTCCTCGATTTCGAACCCGATCAGGGCTTCCTCTCCGGCGACGGCGCCGGTCAGGGCGGACCGACCAACGCCGCCAAAGGCCGTCTTGACGCCTACGAATTCTTCACTGAATTCGCTATTCCCCTGGCGCAGGGCGCGGCGTTCGCAGAGGAGTTGATGTTCGAAACCGGGTATCGTTACTCGACCTACTCGACCGACATCGACACCAACACGTACAAGTTCGCGCTGTCATGGGCGCCGACGTCGGACATCAAAGTCCGCGGCTCGTATCAGCGCGCTGTTCGTCATGCGAACATTCGCGAACTGTTCCGTCCGTCGGGCATTGGTCTGTTCGACCTCGACGAGGGCGCCAACGGCTTCTTCGATCCGTGCTCGGGCCCGACCCCGGCGCGTTCGCTCGCCGACTGTGCGAATACGGGCGTGACAGCCGCGCAATACGGCAACATCGCCGACTCGCCGGCCGGTCAGTTCAACGCCATCTTCGGCGGCAACCCGGATCTGACGCCGGAGAAATCCGACACGTTCTCCGCCGGCGTGATCATCACGCCAGGAGCGATCCCGGGTCTCAGCCTGACCGTCGACTGGTATTCCATCGACGTCCAAGGCGCGATCGGTCCGGTTGATCCGGCCACGATCCTGACCCAGTGTCTCGACACGGGCGATCCGACGTTCTGTAGCCTCATCAATCGCGGCGTCACCGGCAACGGCACGCTGTGGCTTGGTCAGGACAACATCGTTGCGACCGACCAGAACCTTGGTTTCTTCAAAACCAACGGCATCGACTTCCTGGGAACCTACGGGTTCGACACCGGGTACGGCGATCTGAACTTCCAGTGGAACGCCACATACCTGTTGTCATATGAGCAACAACAGTTCCCGGGCGCTCCGATCGACAACTGCGAAGGCATCTTCTCTTCTGCTTGCGGCGCGCCGCGGCCGGAATGGACGTCTAACCTTCGCGCCACCTGGGGCACGCCTTGGGGCACTGATGTCTCCGCTTTCTGGCGCTACCTTGGCGGCGTCGGCGGTCCGGAGACCTTTGATGCGATCAACTATGTTGATTTCGCTGCGATCCACCCGGTCAACGAAAATCTGACCATTCGGGCCGGCGTCAACAACATCTTCGACAAAGAGCCGCCGCTCACGTCGTCGGCTGGTCCGTCGATCTTCGGGAACGGCAACACCTTCCCGGGCGTTTACGACGCGCTTGGCCGCTACATCTTTGCGGGCGCGACGATCAACTTCTAAGTCGACGCGATTACACAGCGAATAGAGAAACGGCGGGCTTTCGGGCCCGCCGTTTTTTTGTTGCGTCATCGGTGCGACGCGCGCCTGCGTTGATTGCGGGAGCCAAAGCGCGGATAAAAGCGATATGAGAAAGACGGGACATGGCTAGTTCTACCGCCGCCGGGTGGAGCGCGTACTGGCGCGGGGCCGCCGCCGGCGATGCATTGACCGGCGGCGCGAAAGGCGCAGCGCTTGATGCGTTTTGGGAGACGTTCTTCGCCCGTTTCCGCGAGGCGAGGCCGCGGCGCGTCATTGACCTTTGCTGCGGCGCCGGCGCGGTCGCGCAGCGGGCCGCCAAATACGCAAACCGTCACGGACTATCTTTCGATATTCTTTGTGCAGACATTTCCGCCGACGCCGCAAGGCGGGCGGCGCAATTGGCCGGCGACGCCGCGGCTGTCGCGACCGACTGCGCCAAGCTGGCGTTCGCGGACGGCGCCGCTGACATCGCGCTCAGCCAGTTCGGCCTTGAATATGCGGGCGACGCCGCCTTCGCGGAGGCGGCCCGGATCATCGCGCCCGGAGGGTCGTTTGCGGCGATCATTCACAGAAAAGGCGGCCCTATCGAACGCGAATGTGCGGAAAATCTGAGATTCGTGCGCGCCGCCAAAGACACGCGCCTGACGGAAACGGCGCGCGCCGCGTTCGCCGCGGGCTACGGCGCTGACGCCGGCGGCTCCGCCGACGCAGTCAGGCAGGCGGGCCGCGCTTTCGCGGCGTCGGTTGAGCAAGCCAAGGCGGTCATGACGGCAAGCCCGCCCAGCGAGGCGAGAGCGTATTTTCTGCGCCTGTTCAAGGATATGGGCGACATGTATCGACGGCGCAGCGCCTTTGACGGGGGCGAGGTGGATTCTTGGCTCGCTCGCGCCGACGAAGAATTGTCGGCGTTTGACGCCCGGATGGCGTCCATGGTGGACGCGGCAAAGGACGCTGCTCAGATTGACGCCGTCTCAACGGAACTGACCCGCGCCGGGCTCGCGACCCCGCCGCCGCAGGATTTGATGATGGGATCGCCCGAAGAGCCGGCGGCGTGGATCGTGACGGCCGACAAACCGCCGGCTTGAGGGGCCGGTTTACTTAATGCGTTCCGCGACGAAGGTCCGTTTGACCTCATTAATCGTCAGGCGGTAGCCGCTGAGAAGGCCCTTTTTCAGCGTTACGGTGTATTTCTTGTTCGGATAAAGACGGACGCGGGCGTTTGCCTTGCCCTCTTGGCGCCAGACATTGCCGTTCTCCAGAAACAAAATGTAGTTGCCGTTCGCCGCCACGGCGTAGTCGGTGACGGCGAGGGTTACTTCTTCTCTTTCTTCTTTGTCTTTTTTACGCGGCGACTCGCGATCCTGACGGGCGAGCACTTGTTCAGCGCCGAGTCCCGACGGGGCCGCCGACGGCGCCTGCGCGTCAGCCTCAACGGCGGCGACTGCATCGGCGCCGGCTGACGCTGCTACAACAGTTTCTTCCGCGGATTCCACGGCTGCGGTTTCCCCGCTAACCGACGCGCCCTGTCCCGTGAGGGTGCGGATCGCCGCCTCCAGACAGGCAATGCGTCCTGGATCGTCCGCATGCGCCGTGCGACAGTCGGCGATATAGTCCGTTTGCGAAGACGCAGGGCCGGCGATCATCCATACGGCGACAGCGGCGGCGGGCAAAACTGTGCGTTTCATAGAAAGGTCTCCCTTTCCCGCCATGGAACCATAAGCGACGCTGTAGACGCAAGAGGCGGATTACGTCAGCGCCGCCTCGCCGTCGAGCACCGCCGCGGCGGCCTGCACGGCCGCCCCGATACGCAGCGCCGCCTGAACCTGTTCGCTCGACAGGCCCGCTTTGCGGACAATCTTTTCATGGCTGTCTAGGCACATGCCGCAGCCGTTGATGGCCGACACAGCAATGGACCAAAGCTCGAAATCGACTTTCTCAACGCCGGGATTGCCGATGACGTTCATGCGCAGTTTCGCCGGCATGGTCGCATAGTCCCCGGCGCTCATCAGGTGCGTTGCGCGATAATAAACATT
Source organism: Hyphococcus sp. (assembly GCA_028289605.1). GTDB lineage: Bacteria > Pseudomonadota > Alphaproteobacteria > Caulobacterales > Parvularculaceae > Hyphococcus. The sequence continues at coordinate 55,656 of JANQON010000003.1, forward strand.
GTTCATCGCCATGATCGCCGCGGCCGCTTTCGCCGCGGTCGTTGCGTCGTCTGAGAGTTTGCCGCTCACTTCCGCGGCGATCGCTGTGGTCACCGTGCTGTTACGGGCGGCGAGGGCGGACGCCAGAAAACAGCCGAGTTTTTGTTGATCGCTGAGAACTGTCTCATTCATCAACGAGCCGAGATTGAGGCGAATGTCTTTGGCGTAGTCGGGGATCTGATCGCGTAGGGCGTCGAGGCTCATCGAAGTTTCCTTTCTCCTTCGGGCAAAAAAAGAGCGCGCGGGCGTGCGAACCGCCGTTTCCGCGCGCTCTTTTGTTGATAGCGGCTGTTAGAGCGTGTCGCCGCCGAGGGGGCGGTTGCACGGACACAGTTCGTCCGTTTGCAGGGCGTCAAGAATGCGCAGGGTTTCCTGCGGATTGCGGCCGACATTCAGGCCGTTGACAGTGACATGCTGAATGACATTGTGCGGATCGACAACGAAGGTCGCGCGCAATGCAACGCCTTCCGGCGCGCGCACGCCAAGCCCGTCAACGAGCGAGCCGGTGGTGTCGGCGAAGCTCCAGGCCGGATGTTGGTCGAGATCGGGATGATCCCGGCGCCAGGCGAGCTTGCAGAACTCGTTGTCGGTCGAACCGCCGAGCACAACGGCGTCGCGGTCGTCGAATTCCTTCGACAGGCGGCCGAATTCAGCGATCTCCGTCGGGCAGACGAAGGTGAAGTCCTTCGGATAAAAGTAGATGATCTTCCACTTTCCTTCGAAGCTATCCTGGGTGATGTCTTCAAAAGCGGATTGTCCGTCTTCTTCGTGGACGTTAAAGCCGGGCTTGACGCCGGTCACGGTGAAGTCGGGAAGCTTGTCGCCGACACCTAGCATGTGCGTTCTCCTGTTTCGGGCTGATGCTGAAAATCTCATAGCGCGCCGGCAGCCGGCGCAAGGCGTGTATAGACGCTTTTCATAATTTATCAAATAGATTATACCGGACAAAATTATCGAATTAATCGATCAAAATGAGGCGCCCATGAAAGCGTTGCCGACGCTCAGACAAATGCAGTTTTTCATCACCCTGGCGCGGCGGAGGTCCTTTTCCAAGGCGGCCGATGAATGCCTGGTCTCACAGTCGACCCTGTCCTCCGCCGTGAAAGAGCTTGAGGCGCTGATCGGCCAGCAGCTGGTTGATCGATCCACGCGGAGCTTCGCCCTGACCCCCGCCGGCGAGGAAGTGGCGGCGCGCGCGCCCGGCATCCTCGCCAGCGCCGAAGATCTTGTCGACGCCGCCAGCGGGCGCCGGCCCCTGGAAGGCGACTTCACGCTGGGCATCATCCCGACGATTGCGCCGTTCATATTGCCGCGCACGACCCGCCGGCTGCAAAAACTCTACCCGAAGCTGGAGCTTTACCTGCGCGAAGACCTAACCGCCGCGCTGGCTGAAAGACTGACGGCGGGCCTCATCGACGCGGCGCTTCTCGCCTTTCCTTACGAAATACCGGGCGTTGAAGTCATCGATGTCGGAGAGGACCCCTTCTGGTTCGCCTGCCATGACGATCACCCGCTCGCCAAGCGAAAAACACTGTCCAAAGAGGACTTAAAACAATGCTCGCTCTTGCTTCTTGAAGACGGGCATTGTTTGCGCGAGCATGCGATTGACGCATGCGAACTGGCGGCGCGCACCGGGAATGCGTCTTTTGACGGCACCAGTCTTTTTACGCTGACGCAGATGGCGCGTTCCGGTTTGGGCGCGACATTGCTGCCTGAAATGGCCGTCAACGGCGGCTTGGCGAAGGGCGCCGGGCTCACAACGATCCCGTTTAAAAAGCCGGCGCCGACGCGGCGCATCGGCGTTGCCTGGCGGCGAGGCTCCGGACGGGGCGAGGAGGCGCGCGCCATTGCAGAAGTGGTCGCCGCCGCCATGGGCTAGGCGCGACGCTCACTACATAAAGCTGCCGGCGATATCCTTTGAACGCGCATTGATGTCGTGCTTGTCGATGGCGCCGGTCTCTTTAAATTCCTTTGCTGCGTTCAGCATGGCGCCGTAGGCGATGCGGGCGAGGTCCGTACCAAGACTAATGCGCTTGACGCCGGCTGCTTCAAGATCGGCGGGAGCGACGGCGAATTGACGGAACCCGGTCAGCACGTTGACCGGCTTGTCCGTTTCGGCGCAAAGCCGGCGGATCTGATCAAGTTCCATGAGGCCCGGAGCGTAGAGAACATCGGCGCCGGCTTCGGCATAGGCGTTGAGACGTTTCATTGCGTCATCAAAGTCTCGCCCGCCGGTCGAAAAGTGTTCGCACCTCGCGGTTAATACGAAATCCCGGTCAAGATCGCGCACCGCCCGGGCTGCGGCGGCGACACGGTCGACCGCCAGAGCGAAGTCATAGGTTCCGCCGAGATAGGGATTGGCGGCGTCTTCAATCGAGCAACCCGCCAGCCCGGCGTCGGCGGCGCGCCGCACGGTTTCGGCGACATCCGCCGGCGCCTCCCCAAATCCGGGTCCTAAGTCGGCCGAAATCGGGATGCTCACAGCGTCGCAAAGCGCCTTGCAGTGGGCCATTTTTTCGTCGCGGCTGAATGCGCCGTCGAGTTTGCCCTGGCTCCAGCCAAAACCGCCGGACGTGGTGGCGAGGGCGGAAAACCCAAGCTTTTCCAGGATCTTCGCGCTGCCGACGTCCCACGGGTTCGGCAACAGCAATGCGCGCTCCTCGTGATGGAGCGCTCGGAAACGGGCGGCTTTGTCTGCGGGGCTTGAGCTTGAGGTCGACTTGTCCGTCATCATGCGGGTCCTCAGTGGCTGCGTGTCGGAATGCGCCGATCATCGGTCGCAATCGGCGCGGCCGCAATCGTTGAGCGCAGTCCGCGCTGCAATTGGTTCGTCAGGCGGCCGGTTCGGGGTGTTTGATATCGGCAATCTTGCCGTCGTCAGACAGCATGATTGCGATTGGTCTTGTCGCCCTGAACTGGGTCAAGATGAGCATGACGGTTACTGTAATTGGTACACTGAGCAAAAGGCCGGCAAACCCCCACAGCGAGCCCCAGACACTGAGCGAGAACAGCACCACGAGCGGGCTCAAATTCAGCGTTCGCCCGACAAGACGCGGTTCAATGCCGTTCGACATGACCTGTTCGGCGCCGATGAGAAAAACCAGCGCGGTAAGCGCCATTTTGACGCCGCCGCCGTCCGGCTGCACAAGCGCCAACATCACAGGCAGGGTGATGGCCGAGGCGGCGCCGAAAATCGGGATGTAGTTCAGGATGAAAATCAACAACGCCCAGAAGCCGGCGAACTGAATGCCGATCACCAGCATGATGACAAAGCTGATCGATGCGGTGACGAGATTGCTGATCGTTTTGACCGTAATGTATTGGCGCACCAGGGCGCCGATATCGCTGATCGTTTCATTAATCGCCGCGCGCTGGCTTTCGTCGGCGCCCAGGAGGTTGATCTTGCGAAAGATGCGCCCGCGCTCGATCAACATGAAAACCAGATACAGAAAGACGGTGATGAAGGTCAGAAAGTTCGAGGTCAGTCCCGTCAGGCTTGACGCCGCCTGTGACAGCACCGGCCGGATCAGATCGATTGCCGATTGCTGGATCTGTTCAACGCCGCCGAGCGCGGCGGCGGGAATGATGTTGGACGTCCGGATCCAGTCGAGCGCGTCGTCAAACAGGGCGCGCAAGCGGACCTCGTAGCTTGGCCACGTATCGAGAAGGGTTTCAACGTTGGATTTGACGATCTCCACAAAGAGAACGACGCCGCCGCCGATGAGCGCAAAGGCGAGCATGAAGCTCAACGTGTTCGGAATGTATTTCCCGATGAAGGGCGTGCGCTGAACGTTGTCTTTCAACGTGTAGATGAGAAAGCAGAGAAAACCCGCAATCACGAAAGGGATCAGCACGCCCCGTCCGATGTAAGCGATGAATCCCAGGAGGATGGCGATGGCGAGAATGTAAAATGTCCGGGCGACGCCGCCGCGTTCAGCGCTTTGCGCCATTCTTCCCTCCTGAGGCTTAACGGTATCCGGCGATAACCGCGTTCGCGGGCCTGCGCCAGTCGGCGGGCCGTCTTGCCGCTTTTCAACCGGCTCCGCCCGGCCTACCTATGCGGCATGTTGGTTCGGGAAATTCCCTGGCGAAGCGCCTACGCTGCATTCGCGCCGCTTGCCGGCCGGCCGCACGCGCATTTGCTGCATGGCGGCGATGACGGGCGATCTGCGTGGTCGATCATTGTCGCCCGCCCCAGCCGTGTCTTGTCGCTGCAGGACCCAGCGGACGCTGCGGCATGGATTGCTGATCTCAACGCGATTGTCGGCGAACGCCGGCGCGGCGCCGGCGTCGCCGCGCCGGGACCTTTTGCGAGCGGTCTTGTCGGATATGTGGGCTACGAGGCCCTGGCGAGCGCCGAGCCGACGCTTGCGCTCCCGAAAAGCCCTTACCGACTGCCGGCTGCATGTTTCGGCGTCTATGACGCAACGGCGGTGTTTGACCGCCAGGCGCGGCGAGCGTTTGTCGCCGGTCGGGATGACGATGCGTCGGCGGCGCTTGAAGAGTCGCTCGGTCTGGAAGAGCCGGTCGCGCCGGCGCTGCCCGTATTCGGACCGGTTCTGTCGAACTTCACGCGAACAGCCTATGAGGCGGCCATTGCCGACGTCATCGAGCGCATTCGCGCGGGCGATTTCTTCCAGGCGAATATCGCGCAGACGCTGACGGCCGAAGCGCATGATCCGGTGTCCCCGTTCGACCTCTTTCGGCAAATTGCGACAAGCAGCGACGCCTTTTTTTCCGCGCTCCTGCAGTTTAACCAGGGCGGGGTCGTTTCCAACTCACCCGAGCGGTTTTTTCGTCTTGACCCTGACGGCGCGATTGTCGCCGAGCCGATCAAGGGAACCCGGCCCCGGGGCCGGGACGGCGCTGAGGACCGGGCGCTTGCCGAAGCCCTCGTCGCGGACTCAAAAGACCGGGCCGAGAACATCATGATCGCAGATCTGATGCGCAACGATCTTTCGCAAATCTGTGAGGACCATTCCATCCGCGAGGAGGCGATATGCGAGCTATTGAGCCTATCGCGGGTTCATCACATGGTCTCGCGCATCAGCGGCCGGTTGCGCGGCGACGTCCCAGTGGGCGAGGTGCTGCTCGCCCTGTTTCCGAGTGGATCTGTCACCGGCGCGCCGAAGATAGAAGCAATGCGCGCCATCGGTGAAATTGAAAATCGCGGTCGCGGACCCTATTGCGGCGCTATCGGATATGTCGATGATCGAGGCTCTGCGGATTTTACGGTGGCGATCCGTACACTGATGCTAGACGCGAACCAGCGCAGCCTCTCCATTCCAGTCGGGGGCGGCATTACCCTGCGATCCGATCCGTCAGCGGAGTATGAAGAAACGCTCGTAAAAGCGAGCGCCGCCCTGAGCGCGATTGGCCGGGGTAAGAGTCATGCGTCATGATCTTAATCATCGATAACTATGATTCGTTCGTGCACAACCTGGCGCGATATCTGCGTGAAGCGGGTTCACCTGTACGCGTTGTCCGTAACGACCAAGTCACTGCGGCCGAATGCGTTTCGATGGCGCCGTCAGGCGTCGTTCTTTCGCCAGGGCCGAAAACGCCCGCCGATGCAGGATGCAGTCTCGACTTGATTGCAACGCTGCCGGCGCGCACGCCGCTATTCGGTGTTTGCCTCGGACACCAGTGCCTTGTTGAAGCGTTCGGCGGCGAGACGGTGCGCGCCGATGATCCGTTGCACGGGGAAGCCAGTCTGATCCGGCATACCGGCGCCGGGATTTTTGAAGGCGTGCCGTCTCCGACCCCGGCCGGGCGCTATCACTCGCTGATTGCGCGGCCGCGCAAGGGGTCTCCGATCGTCGAGACCGCCTGGACGGAGAACGGCGCGCTGATGGGCGCGGCGCATCGGATCAATCCGTGGTTTGGCGTCCAGTTTCACCCCGAATCGCTGTTAACGCCTCATGGCAGGCGAATGGTCGAAAATTTTCTACGAATCTGCATGTCCGGAGAAGCGGCGTGACATTCTGGCTTAATGGCGAATGGCGAACGGGCCGCGACGCGATCTCAATTGACGACCGCGGTTTCCTGCTGGGCGACGGCGTCTTTGAAACCATTTTTCTGCGGCGAGGGGTTCCCGCGTTTCTGGACGAACATTTACAGCGCCTCTCGGACGCCCTGCGATATCTCAATATCAACGCCGCTGCGCCAGCGGCGATTGAGGACATCATTCGTGAACTGACAGATCGCAACGGTCTGGCTGAGACGGATGCCTGCCTTCGTATCACGGTGTCTCGCGGCGCCGGCGGCCGCGGGTTGGCGACGGTTTCGGAGAATGCGGCGCCGACGGTTTTGATGACGGTGTCTCCCGCAGCGCCGCTGAGGCGGGAGCCGATGCGTTTGATCATCAGCCGGTATCCGCGGGCGACGGCGGGCGCATCGGTCCGCTGCAAAACGCCCGCTTATCTTGACAACATCCTGGCGCGGGAAGAGGCGGCTGCGGCCGGGGCCGATGACGCCCTGATGCTCAACGCTGCGGGACGGGTCGCCTGCGCAACGGCGGCAAATGTGTTCGCGATGTTTCCGGACGGCGCCGTTGCGACGCCGCCGATAGAAGACGGCGCATTGCCGGGAGTCGTGAGGGGCGTTTTGCTGTCCCGGTGCGGAGGGAGCGGCGTAGCGATGGAAACGCGCAGTATTGCGGCTGATGCGTTGAACGGCGTCGAATTGGCGTTGACGAACAGCCTGATGGGCGTGGCCCGGGCAAGCCTTTCTTCATCTGATGCGGCCCCGTCGAAAATGTTCAAGCGGCTTCAGTCGTGTTATGAACATGCACTGGATGAAGACCTTCGGCGGCGGGCGCGTTCATTGTGAAGTCCTTTGTTATTTCAGAAGAGCAGATTGCGCGGGTGCTTGGGGCCTGTTTCGCCGACGAGCTTTCCCGCCGGTTCAACCGGCATTTTGACTTTCTGACGATCGCGTCGTGGGACGGCCAAACGTCATTCGGCGACGACGGACTTGGTCTTGCGGCGGATGAAGTCGCGGTCTGCGCCCGGCGCGGCGCGGCGATATTCGGACTCAGCGAGACTTTTTTTGAATCATCAGCGCCGACGGATTTCCGTGCGGCGGCGAAAGCCATCAGCGACGCTATTTCCCAGCGACTTGATTATTTCACCTTCAAATCGGCGTCCCGGGATGATCAGAACGCCGAACGGCGTCATCGCGCGGACGAGATTTATCAGGACGCGGCGGCGGCGGCGAACGTCCTTTACGGTCGCCGCCGACTGTTGTCGTTCGTGGCGCCGCACAGCCTGATGGGATTTGAACTCACCATTCTGACGCCTAACCTGCAGCGGATTGAATCCATCGATGCCCGCGGCATGACCCCGGAGGACCTGTCGTCAACACTGTCCTACGGCGATGTATTGATCGCGACGCCGACGCTGTGGCGCTATATGATGCGCGAGGACCTTACATCCCCCGACAACACGATGGCGGTTTCATTCGGCGAAGCCATGGCGCCCGATCTCGCGGCCGACATGCGCAAGGCGGGCTTCGGGGTTTTGCGCGAACTCTATGGGTCCACAGAAACCGGATTGGTGGGCTGGCGGGATGCGCCCACCGAGCCTTTCGTTTTGTTCGATCACTGGCGACACGAAGACGGCGATCCGATTCGAATTGCGCCGAACGGAGATGAACGGTCCGCGCCGGCTATGGACTTCCTCGAATGGACGGGACCGCGCGCTTTCCGAATTTCCGGCCGCCGCGACGGCGCTGTTCAGATCGGCGCCGTCAATGTCCAGCCGCAAGACGTTGCGCGCCAGCTGGGCCAGCATCCGGCCGTCAGCGACTGCGCGATCCGGGTCGGCGAGCGCGGCGACGGCGTCACCCGCCTGGTCGCGCACATCGTCCTCAGCCCGGGCGCCAAGCCCGATGAAAAAACCGCCCGAGACATTGACGCCTGGTGCCGCACAAGCCTGCGTCAGCAGGAGCGCCCGCGCATTTTTCATTTTCACGAGAGCTTGCCCGAACCATAAGAAAAAGCGCCGCTGGCGGCGCTTTTCTCAGTTACCGGCGAAAACTGTTTTCGCTTATTCGTCGTCGGCGGCGGCGGCCGTGGCGGCCTGGCCGAACTTCTGTCCGACCTGTTCGGTCACTTGACGGAACACGTCCCGGTCGTCGCCGACCGTGATTGTCGCCTCACAATTGGTCATGCAATTGTAGGTCGTGCGCGCGCTTCCCTTGTAAAAAGTCAAGAGATCCGTCGCATTGGTGCGAACACGGACAACTAGATTTTCGATGGTCTGCCCGTCGGCGTCAAGGATGTATATGTTGGTAACGCCGGGCGTCTTGCCGAACAGCAAAAGATTGTTGGAGTCTTGCGCGGTGACGTCCGCGATGGCCGGGTTGCCGATGACGATATCTGACGCAGGTCGATCAAGTTTGTATGGGCGAACATAGTCCATCGTCAGCCAGATCTGGCCAGCCTGAGCGGTTGACATCAATGCGATGGCGGCTGCGACGGCGGAAATGAGTTGACGCATCAGAAGAATTCCTTCGTGGATTTGGGAGAAAATCTAGCCTCCATGAGTCAATACGAAGTTAAGGCTATTGGCTGGATTCAATGTTTCCCTTCGCCAATTTAAGCAACAAGTTTACTCCGCTTTAAACGGCGATTGCTAAGAGTCGATTCTGAACATTGCGAAAGCGCGCCATGCCTGCAACGCCGATCATTCTTCCTGCGCCGACCGCGCAAGATGAAGACCACAATACGAACGAACCGTCGGCGAAAGCGCCCGACACGGCGAAGGCCATCGGCGAAACGAAACCGTTTCTCGGATTATCTGACGCGATTATCAATGCGATCGCCGACAATGCGGAAGTCCGGGAATATGCGGCTGGCCAGACCGTTTTTTCCATGGGTCAGTATGACGGGGCTGACGGATTTGTGGTCGCTTCCGGCACAATGCGCGTTTCCGTCGTGGATGCGGAAACGGGGGCTGTCGTCGTCGACGACATCGCGGGCGGGAGTGCGTTTGCGATCGACCTGACATTCTGCGGCGAACCGAACGATGTTTTTTCTCGCCTTTCGGTAACCGCGGAAGAAGACCTGAAGCTGATTTCCATCGACGCTGACGCCTTGCGAGAGCTCGCCGGCCAGCGGCCTTCGCTGATGCGCAATCTGGCGCGGTATTTTGCGGCCGAACTTGGCGCTCGCCGCTTCAGCGCTCTGCGCGCCGAACAGGCGCCTGAACAACGAATCTTTGCAGAACTCGTGAAGTTTATTCAGCGGGACGGCGTGTCTGGCCAGTGGCGCGTTCCGCGCATGCCAAAGCATCGGGAACTCGCCGAGCTTGCAGATGTTGATGAAAATGTCGCTGCGGCCGCGATCGCAGAGATAATCCAAGAAGGCATTGCGCGGCGGGACTATCCAGGGCTCGTCATTACAGATATGGCCCGATTAAATGCGCTGGCGGGAAAATAAACGCGCGTTAACTATAAAATAACGCATACTGAATAAAAATAGTCTTTTTCCTTCATCCTTTCTTTACAACTCCGGCTCATATTTCGCCCATCTGAAGGGGAAAACTCTTTCAGCGGTGCAAGTAAAGAGTAAGCAGGAGTCGACAAATGAAAGCTCTTATCCAACGCTTTAAGGCGGACGAAGATGGTGCTACGGCCATCGAATACGGCCTCATCGCGGCCCTGATCGCTGTTGCGATCATTGCTGCTGTTCGTACGCTCGGTACGTCGCTTTCGGGCACGTTCAACAGCGTCAACAACGAACTTTAATTCTACTCTGCATTGCGGTTTCGGCCGCGATCGAAGAAAGGAGGCCGTTTGGCCTCCTTTTTTCATTTATATCTAACTGAACGTTAAGGCGCGGCGCCTAATGTCCGACAGGTCATTTCGGGAGTCTCGCCTCAGTGTCGTTATTTGCGTATCTCGTTATCGCCGTTTTCCCCGCGTCGCTTCTGATGGCGGCGGCGAACGATATCTACGAATTCAAAATCCCAAACTGGATCTCCATTCTCCTTGTTTGCGCCTATCCCGTTGCGGGATTGGCCGTCGGCGCCGCGCCGAACATCATTCTTGAAGGCTTATTGATCGGGGCGGGTTCGCTCGCGTTCGGGTTCGCTTTGTTCGCCGGCAAAATCGTTGGCGGCGGGGATGCGAAGCTGTTCGCCGCAATTACGCCGTGGATCGGCGCCGTGGCGCTGCCAATGTTCCTGTTTTACACCGCGCTCGCCGGGCTTGTGGTCGCGATCATCATGGGCGCGTTTCGAAAAGCGCCAATTTTACCGATCTACGCGCGCGCACCGTGGCTCATCGATCTTCATTCGCGAGCCAAGGATCTTCCCTACGCCGTGGCGCTTGGCGCGGGAGGACTTCTTAGCTTTTCGCAAACGCCTTTCTATCAATTGGTCTTCGGCGGTTAACAAGTTGAGTTAACGTAGTTTTGATAAGTTTCGCAGAGCATGCACAAGGCGCGACGCATGAATTGAGCGTCGCATGTAGAGTAAGGCAGGGCCGATCATGAATGTATCACGCTTAGCTATTCTTGGGGTGGCGCTTGTTGCAGGCGTCGGGGCCTTCTTCATCATGATGACGAACCGATCCGATCCGGAACCGGTGCAGATCGTTCAGCAGGTGAAAGAAGAATCAGTACGGGTACTGATCTCAACAAGAGATATTCAGCGTGGAGAGCGTCTCTCCATTGAAGATACGACATGGATTGCGTGGCCCAAGAAGGGCATTCAGCCGACATTCATTACTGATGAAATGTCGGACGCGCGCGAAAAGCTGCAGCAGGCGGTGGCGCGGTCATTGATTGTGACGGGCGAACCGATCGTCCAGGCGAAGATCATTCATGCCGGCAGTTCCGGGCTGATGGCGGCGATGCTGTCGCCGGGCATGCGGGCGGTCACGCTGCGCATCTCTCCGGAAACGTCGTCGGGCGGTTTCATCCTGCCGGGAGACGAAGTCGACTTAATGCACACCGAAGGGTCTACGACGCGGCTCATCTTCGAAAAGGTGCGCGTTCTGGCAATTAATACGATCTACTCGGAGAATACTGAGTCGCCGTATATCGAAGGCTCGAACATGACGCTTGAGCTGTCGCCGGAAGATGCGGAAGTGTTCCTGACCGAGCGCTCCAACGGAACATTCAGCGTTGTGCTGCGGTCGATCTTCAAGCCGGAGGGCGATGACGTCAGAGTCGAACGCAAGCGGAATAATGTCAACATCATCCGCTACGGGCGATCCTAGGCGCAGCGGCAAACAGGGGTTTCAGATGAGCATCGCAGCAAACCAAATTCTAAAATTCGCCGGGCGTTCGATTGCGGTCGCCTGCGCGTCCCTGGTCGCGATCGCCGGCATGGCGGTCGAGCCCGCATCTGCGCAACGCGGAAATCAGAAGGTGAGTATTGATTTCGGCGGCGCCAGCGCCGTTTCCAAGAGCATCATGCTGCCCTTGAACAAGGCCGCCATTGTGGAGCTTCCGCATGCGGCGTCGGATGTTCTGGTTTCTCAACCCTCTGTTGTCGACGCGGTTATCCGATCGCCGCGCCGGGTATATCTTCTTGGGTTGGCGACTGGACAGACCAACGCGTTCTTTTTCGACGCTCAGGGCCGGCAGATCCTGAATCTGGAAATCGTGGTTGAACGCGACATGGACGCCCTGTCGGGACTGTTCAGCCGGGTTATGCCCAATGCACGTATCGAAGTCGACGTGATCAACGACACCGTCGTGTTGCGCGGCACAGTGCAAACGCCGTCCGAGGCAACGAATGCGCAGGTTCTGGCTGCGCGCTTTGTTGAAGACGAAAACAGGGTCGTCAACATGATCGCCGTTCGCGAACCGGAACAGGTCATGCTCAAAGTCCGCATCGTAGAGATGCAGCGCCAATTAATGCGACAGCTGGGCGTCTCTACGTCCGGGACGGTGGAGCTTGACGACTTGGCGTTTGAACTCTCCACCGGGGGCTTCGCCGCCGGCGGCGGGCTTTTCGGCGACCTGGCCAATGTTGACTTGCCCGTTGATCCCACGCGCAACAGTCTTGGCAATCTGGATTTTCTTGATGCGGAATTGCGCGCCCTGGAGACGAGCGGCCTTATTCGCGTTCTCGCCGAACCGAACCTGACAGCATTGTCTGGCGAATCGGCGAGATTTCTGGCGGGCGGCGAATTTCCCATTCCGGTCGGACAGGATGACGGCGTCATCTCGATCGAATTTAAAGAGTTTGGCGTCGGTCTCGGCTTTTCTCCGGTCGTGCTTTCGAAGGGACGCATTAATCTCGAAGTCTCAACGGAAGTCAGCGAAGTCACCACTGACAACGCCTTCTTCCTTCCCGGCGCAACGACTGTTGACGATGCGGGCAACCTGGTCACGACCACGGGCCTTGCTATTCCGGGACTTTCGGTTCGGCGCGCCAACACGACAGTTGAAATGCCGAGCGGCGGCAGCCTTGTCATGGCGGGCCTGTTGCAGGAAGACATGCGTCAAAGCATCGACGGCGTGCCCGGTATGAAAGACGTACCGGTGCTGGGGTCGCTCTTCCGCAGCCGTGAATACCAGAACAGCGAAACTGAACTTGTCATCATTGTTACGCCGTATCTCGTCCAGCCGACGCAGGAAGACAACCTCGTCACGCCGGATAAAGGATTCGCTCCGGCCAGTGAACTTGAATCGTTGATCATGGGACGGATGATGGCGCGTTACGGCCTTGCCGGGGCTGGCGTGCAGGAAGCGTCGCTCAAAGGCCCGATGGGCTTCATTCTTGACTGAGAGGATCAGGTAAATGACCAGTAAGATGTCAAAGGTTGCGATCGTCTCGGCTCTGGCAATTGCCGTCGCCGGTTGCGGTGCGGGATTTAATAACGCGCAACACGCAATGTCCGTCGCCGAGATGCATCCGATTTCCGTCGACAGCCAGATTGTTACGCTGACCATCGACGCGGACCCGACGACGACCGATCTGTCAGACATGGACAAAGCGCGGCTTCGCGCGTTCGCCAACGCTTATCTGACTAACGGTCATGGGCCGCTGACGATCACGGCGCCCTCAGGCTTTGCGGACGCCGACGGTCATGAGGCCGCCGCTGACATTCGTAAGGCGCTCAATGACGCCGGCGTTCCCTGGGAAACGCTGGCCGGCGCCACCTATCGAACCGGCGGCGACGCCGGCGATCAGCTCATCGTTTCATATACGCACTATGTGGCGACCGCCAGTGAGTGCGGCATTTGGACGGGCGTGGCGGAGCGCGATTATCGCAATCTGCGTTCGCCAAATCACGGTTGCGCCACCCAGAACAACATTGCGGCCATGGTGGCCGATCCGCATGACTTGATTGCGCCGGCGGCCCTTGCGCCGCGCGATGCAATGGCGACGTCACGCGGGATCGAAGCCTATCGGCTGGGGGAATCCACCGCGTCGGCGGAAGAAAACATCGAAGCGCAAGTCGCCAACTAAATGCGTAATAGCGACATCGTAGGGGATGCGCGAGGAGACCGGAATGAAAAACGCTGCGGAAAAGACATATCATCAGCATAATGATGAGGAAGGCGTTGCGGAAGGGGCGGCGAGCCTGGGGGTTGACGGCGGTCCCGCCGGCGGCGGCGATGTTGCTGAGGTTGAGGGCGACATCGACGAGGAATGGCTGGAAGAAGAACTGACCGATGAAGAGCTTGCAGCGCTTGGTGAAGAAGACTTCGACGATGAGGATTTCCTTGCCGATGAAGACTTCGGCGACGACATTGACGCGTCCTTCGACGATGAAGACTTCGGTGAAGAAGACCTGACCGAAGAGGAACTCGCCGCGCTTGAGGAATCGGACGATCTCACCCTGGCCGAGGACGCCGATTTTGACGTCGAGCCTGACGACACCCTGCGCGCGACGCCCGCATCTGAAGACGGCGCTGCGGCGGGCGCCCTGGTCGCCGCCAGCGGCGCGGTGCTTGATCCCGCTGATATGGGCGGCGAGGTGACGGATCTCGGCGAGGAAGAAGTCGACCATCGCCCGGTCCCGCGAATCTCTATTCACGCGTTTTGCGAAACGCCGGCGACGACGGCGCTGATCGAAAAAGCGTCCGTGGATCGCCGACTGTCAAAGGCGCATCTGACGATGCATATGGGCGGTCTCGCCAAGGCGATCGATCAGTTTCAAACATCGGCGACGCCGAATCTGATCATTCTGGAAACGCTTGCGAGCGGCGCGGAGATATTCGCTCAGCTCGGCGAGCTGGCGGAAGTGTGCGACCCGTCGACCAAGGTCGTGATTATCGGCCAGGTAAACGACATTATTCTTTACCGCGAGCTTATTCGGCAGGGCATCAGCGAATACATTGTTCGTCCGCAATCGCCGCTGCAGATTATCAAAGCGATTGCCGACCTTTACGTTGACCCGGCGGCGCCGCCGATCGGGCGAACGCTGGCTTTTGTCGGCGCCCGGGGCGGTGTTGGTTCGTCGACCATAGCGCACAACGTCGCCTGGTGCGCTGCGGAAGATTTCCAGTCAGACACCGTTCTGCTCGACCTCGATCTTCCGTTTGGCACAGCGTCGCTTGACTTCGATCAGGAAGCGTCCGCCGGTCTGTTTGAAGCGTTGAGTTCTCCTGAGCGCCTGGATGACGTTCTGCTCGATCGATTGCTGCAGAAGCACACCGAGCACTTAAGTCTCTTCACGGCGCCGAGCGTACTTGATCGCGACTATGATATTGACGATCAGGCCTATGAGACCGTGCTTGATGTCGTGCGCGGGTCGGCGCCGACGGTGATCGTTGACGTGCCGCATATCTGGAGCAGCTGGTCAAAGCGTCTGTTGACGACGGCCGACGAAATCGTGGTGACGGCCACGCCTGATCTCGCCGCGTTCCGCAACACGAAACAGCTTGTTGATATTTTGAGTGCGGCGCGCCCGAACGATGCGCCGCCCAAGCTTGTAATCAACCAGTTCGACGCAAAGCTGTCGCCGGTGCGCCCGGAGCAGTTCGCCGAGCATGTCGGCCTTAAGCCGGCGCAGGTATTCGCATGGGAGCCGCAAGTCTTCGGCGCCGCCATGACGAACGCCGCGCCGATTGTTGAAGCGAGCCCGAAAACCAAGACGGCGATCGGGCTGCGGGACTTGGCGGCGTATTTGATCGGCAGGAATGACGCTCAAAGCGCGAAGCCGAAATTCAGCCTGTCGGGTCTATTCTCAAAGAAACGGTAATTTAGGTCATGTTTGGACGCAGAACCGCTTCCGTCGACGCACCGGCCGCACCGGCCCAGGCGCGACCTAAAAAACCAGCGCCGCAAAAAGCGCCGGCCAAGCCGGCGGCCAAGAAGGCTGCGCCCAAGCCGGCCAAGCCGCCCGCAGAGGCCGCCGCCGCGCCGCCGCGCATCGCGCCGCCGCCGGAAGCGGCGAGCGCGCAGCCTGTCGAAATCGGCGGTCGCTCGGACGAATATTTTCAGACCAAGACCACCATCTTCAACGCATTGATCGACACGATCGACCTGTCGCAGCTGGCGCAGTTGGATACGGAGTCGGCGGCGGAGGAAATCCGCGACATCGTCAACGAGATCATCTCGATCAAAAACGTTCAGATGTCGATCGCGGAGCAGGAATCGTTGCTTCAGGATATCTGCAACGATGTTCTGGGTTACGGACCGCTTGAGCCGCTGCTTGCGCGCGACGACATCGCCGATATCATGGTCAACGGCTCCAGCCGGGTATTCATCGAAGTCGGCGGTAAAATTCAGCTCACCAATGTTCGATTCCGCGACAATGGTCAGTTGATGAACATCTGTCAGCGCATCGTGAGCCAGGTCGGCCGCCGCGTCGACGAAGCCAGCCCCATCTGCGACGCGCGCTTGCCCGACGGTTCGCGCGTGAACGTGATCGCGCCGCCGCTGTCGATCGACGGCGCCGCGCTCACCATTCGTAAGTTTAAAAAGGACAAGTTGACGATGAACGACCTCGTCAACTTCCAGTCGATTTCGCCGGAAGGCGCGCGCGTCCTCGAAATCATCGGCGCCTGCCGCATCAATACCTTGATCTCCGGCGGTACGGGCTCCGGTAAAACGACGTTGCTGAACTGTATGACCGGCTTCATCGAGCACGATGAACGGGTCATCACGTGCGAGGACGCGGCGGAACTTCAACTGCAGCAGCCTCATGTGGTGCGGCTGGAAACGCGCCCGCCCAACCTTGAAGGGCAGGGCGAGGTCACCATGCGCGACCTGGTTAAAAACTGTCTGCGGATGCGTCCTGAACGGATTATCGTCGGCGAGGTCCGGGGGCCAGAAGCATTTGACTTGCTTCAGGCCATGAACACCGGCCACGACGGCTCCATGGGCACGCTTCACGCCAACAGCCCGCGCGAAGCGTTGCAGCGTGTTGAATCTATGATCACTATGGGCGGATACAATCTGCCGTCGAAGACCATCAAGGAGATGATTGTCGGATCAATCGACGTCATCATCCAGGCCGCTCGCCTGCGCGACGGTTCTCGCCGCATCACCCATGTGACCGAAGTTCTGGGTACGGAAGGCGACACCATCATCACACAGGACCTGTTCATCTACGATATGGACGGCGAAGACGAAGAGGGCAATATCGCCGGTCGCCACAAATCGACGGGCATTGCGCGCCCGGCGTTCTGGGACCGGGCTCGCTATTACGGACGCGAGGGGGACTTGGCGACCGCGCTCGACCAGGCTGCGGATTAAGGATCTCATGGACCAGCAACTTCTCATCATCGCAGGGCTCGGCGTCGTTTGTTTTGCGGCGCTCGCGTTTGTGCTGTTGGCGCCCACGCAAAAGGACAAGTCCAACAAGCGGCTGGCGTCGATCAATGGACCCGGCGCGGCGCGGGGCGGGGGGACGTCGAACGCCGCGACGGAGGCGCAGAACAAAGAACGCCGCCGAAAACTGGCCGAAACGCTCGAACAGCTCGACAGCCAGGCGAAGGATCTCAAAAAGAAAAAGCGCGTTTCCCTAACCCAGCAACTGGAACAGGCGGGACTGACGGCGACGCCGAAGCATTTCTATATCGGGTCCGTCATCGCCGCTTTTGCGTTCGCCTTCATTGGCTTGATTTCCGGCCAGAAGCTTTGGATTACCGGATTGCTGTTCCTGATCGGCGGTTTCGGGTTTCCGCGCTGGGTGGTCAGCTTTCTCAAGAAACGCCGTCAGAAAAAATTCGTCAACGATTTTTCCAACGCGATCGACGTCATCGTACGCGGCGTGAAGTCCGGTTTGCCTGTCAACGAGTGCCTGAAGATTATTGCGCGCGAATCCCCGAAGCCGGTGTGCGACGAGTTTCACATGCTGACCGAGGGCATCCGGATCGGCATGACGATGGAACAGTCTCTCGCCCGCATGTATGAGCGGATGCCGCTTCAGGAAGTCAACTTTTTCGGCATCGTGTTGATGATCCAGCAAAAGACCGGCGGTAACCTCGCCGAAGCGCTGGGCAACCTTGCGCATGTGCTGCGCTCGCGCAAACTGATGGAAGGCAAGATCAAAGCCCTGTCCGCGGAGGCGAAAGCGTCTGCGATGATCATTGGGTCGTTGCCGTTTCTCGTGATGGGCGCCGTGAAAATGGCGTCCCCGGACTATTTGACGCCGCTGTTTGCCACGCGCACCGGAAACTTCATTCTCATCGGTGCGGGCATGTGGATGATGACCGGCATTCTCGTCATGAAGAAAATGACGCAGATCAAGGTGTAGGGCAGGTCCATGAACGCCATCATCAATGCGGTCACCGACCCTGCTTTTCAGATCGCCGTTCTGGTGTCGCTGGCCGCGATTGCGACCATTTACACTGTTCTCGAGCCGTTTTTTGTCAAGGACAAGCTAACCGAAAGAATGAAATCGGTCGGCGCCCATCGCGAGGCGCTGCGCCAAAAGCAACGCGATGCTATTGCGCGCAAGCAGAACGCCAAGCTGCGCACTGCGACCCCCGACGGCGTCATCAAGGAGCTGGTTGAAAACCTGAAGCTTCTGGAGGTATTCGACGCAGAATCGGCGCGCAAGAAACTGATGATGGCGGGCTTTCGCGGCCAAGGGCCGGTTATGGTCTTTATGGCCGCCCGGCTTGGCATGCCGTTCGTTACCGCCATTTTCGTCGGCGTCTACGTCTATCTGCTCGAAGGCCTGTCCGACAGCTTTATGCAATTGCTGGCGACGATGGCGGGCTTCTTCGCCGGGTTCTATCTGCCGAATGTGTACATTTCGAACGCGGTCAAGAATCGGCAGATGAAAGTCCAGCTCGCCTGGCCGGACGCGCTCGATCTGTTGCTGATCTGTGTGGAATCCGGCATGTCGATCGAGGCGGCGTTCCAGAAAGTCGCCGAAGAGGTGGGACCGAACTGTCCCGAACTCGCAGAAGAACTCGGCCTTACGACCGCTGAACTCTCTTACCTTCAGGAGCGCAAGCAGGCGTATCAAAATCTCGCCGACCGCACCGGGCTCGACGTTGTGAAAGGCGTGACCACTGCGCTTGTCCAGTCGGAAAAATACGGCACGCCGCTGGGTCAGTCTCTGCGCGTCATGGCCAATGAAAGCCGCGATCTGCGGATGCAGGAAGCCGAGCGCAAAGCGGCCGCATTGCCGCCGAAGCTTACCGTGCCGATGATTGGATTTTTCCTGCCTGTTCTCTTCGCGGTCATTCTCGGCCCGGCGATCATGCAGGTGATGGCCCTGGAGTAGGGTTACGCCGCGCGCTCGGCAAGCTCTTCAATCCGTTCGGAAAGCCACTGGCGATGCTCCTCGAGCTTGCGGACGAATTCCGCGTCAAGCACGGACGTCGCCGCCATCTCGTCGATCCACAAGCGCATCACCTTTTCCTGGCTGATCAGCCAAGCCGCAAGTGACCGGCATTCCCCGCGTTTGATCTCCACGTCGCCTCCTTCGATGGTTCCTGTCAAAATCCCCGCCGCCAGCTGACGGCGGCTTTGACGTTGCGGCCGGGCTGGCTGACGCCGGCGGCGACAACGGCGTAATCGGTGTCGGCGACGTTATCGACGCCGAGATCGATCCTGAGACCGTTGAGGGGCCCGCGCATGGGCTCCCAAACGAGATAGACGTCGCCGACCGTAAAGCTGTCGCGCGCGAGCGTCGGATCGTTTACCTCGTCAAAGTCGGCGGCGATGGTGACGCGTCCGCCAAGGCGCATATCCGCGGCGGGCCATTTGATCCCGGCGTCGACGAACACCGTGCTGGGCGCCAACGCGCCGACGAAATCGCCGGTGTCGACGTCGCGTCCGTCGATGGTCGCAAAATTGGCGCGCGTGTAGAAGTAGTCCGAGTCGTAATAGGCTTCGACTTCAACGCCGTCGATCTCGGCGTTGGTGACGTTCACGTTGCGGCTGAAATTGCCGAACGCTTCGCCGGAGCCGCAGGGCGGCGCAAAGGGCGGCAGCATGCCGGGCGTCAAAAAGCACGTAAACGGAATATTGACTTCCAAGTCGATGAGGTTGGTGACGTCGGACTGATAATAGGACCCCTTCGCCGTCAGCGTGTCGCCGTCGAAAAAGAGGTTCGCCAGAGCAATCCCGGCGCCGACTTCCCAGGTTTGCGATTCCTCCGGGACGAGGTCAGGGTTTGGAATAAAGAAATTCGTGACGAAAGCCGGCGGGCCGAACGGACCAAGGGGTCCAGGAACGGAAAGGTTCGGGATCTGGAAGTGCACGCCGTCGGCGTAAATCTCATTGAACGAGGGCGCGCGAAACGCTTCGGCCCAGTTGCCGAAAAAGATCAGCTCCTCGATCGGCTTATAGGATACGCCGATTTTCGGCGAGGTTGCCTCATCGTCGGTTGATGCTGCGCCAGGCGCTTCGTTTTCAAACTTGTCCCACCTGACCCCGGGAACAATCGTCAGGACGCCCGGCGCGCCCAGGGGATTACTCAGCGCTAGCTCAGCTTGGGCGAAGAGACCGTAAAATTTGCCGGTTGCGTCCGGCACGCCGCCGCGGGTGCCGTCGACGGTGGTGTTGTCGAGGCCGACCTGTTCGTCGCGATAATATTCGCCGCCATAGGTCAGGGTCAGCTCGGCGGCCGACCCGAACGAAAATCTCGACCGGTTGTCGAGGGAAACGCCGATGGTTTCGACTTCCCGGGAGATCAGCCGCGTGGTGTCGACCTCGTCTTCTTCGACGATGTTGCGCGTGTAATATCCGACGAGATTGGCGTTGATGAGATTGGAGCCTGTAGGCGCGTAGTTGATCGTTCCCTGGATCGTATTGCCGTCGATATCGCGAAAAACCTCGCCGTTACCGGGTCCGGCCAAATTGTTCCCCTGCGGATTGTTCGGATCGACGCTGTCGCCGCCGAACCGGATCCATGACGCCGATACGGTAACGTCGCTTGTCGGCCGTACGGTCGCTTTCAGCAAAGAGGAGAGTAATTCGTCTTCCGCGGGCAGGGTCAGCCCGCTGCCGAGATCGATATCGTCTGAATTGCGCAAGGTGAAATTGCCGACGACGTCGACCCGGTTGTCGGCGCTGCGCCATGCGCCGGTGCTGGAAATGCGCCATTCGTCGTTGACGCTCTGAAATCCGGCGCCGACCTTGACGCTGGCGGTTTCATCATCCGCCAAAAGGTCTTCGGCGGTGACGGTGCGTAAAGCGATCACCCCGCCAAGGGCGCCGGAGCCGTACAGCGCCGATGTCGGCCCGCGCACGACTTCCACCGCCTGCAGGAGATCAGGGTCGACAAAGAACCGCCCGTCATGGCCGGAAAGAAAGCTCTGGCGGGCGCCGTCAAAGAGCACCAGCACCCCTTCGCCGGAAAGCCCGCGCACATCCGGCGTCTGGCCGGCGCGGCGCGGGCCGCCGCCGATATTGGCGCCGGGGACGGCGTCAAAAATGTCGGCGATGCCGGACGGGTTAAAGTCGTCAATCACGTCCTTGTCGATCACCGTCACCTGGCCCGGATAGTCAAAGGCCTCAATCGGATTTCGGGTGGCGAATATCGTGATGACGTCGAGGCTGGCGATTTCTATCGCCGCGGCGTCTGCGTCGCCGCCTGAGTCCTGCGCGACCGCCGTCGCCATAGACGCCGTTCCGAGCGCTGTCAGGGCGGCGCAGCCCATCAATATTTGTCTCACGGAAACCCCTCCGAATGCTATTGAGAATGATTTGCAATTGAGGTATGCGTAGCGCCGTCTTTTTGCGATTGCAACTCAGAATCAGTCGCAATATAGACTTTTTTTGGAATGCAATCGCGCTGGCGCGCTTTCCCGCCGTCGGCGCCATCTCGTGGGAAGAAAAGATGAAATCGATCGCTATTGTTTTGCGCGCCGCCGCCGTCGGCGCGCTCGTTGCGCTCGGGGGATGCGTGACCGCGCCGACCTCAGGCACGTTGACCGGAACGACGTCCTTTGCGCAGTCCGCTGCTCAGCCGACCAACTTCGAAAAGGACCGGAAGTCGATTCTCGCGATGGCGGGCGACTTCAAGGTGACGTTCGATTTCACCGAGACTGTGGCCTTCGTCGAGGGATACGAACTGAAAGACCCGAAGCTCTCCGGCGGCCACGAAATCGTGCGCGTCGTAGAGGATCGCGGCGATTTCATCAGTCTACAGCATTTGCTTGTGGTCGGTCCCGACGACAGTCCGTTCGTGGTCAAGCACTGGCGGCAGGACTGGCGATATGAGCCGGCGCAGGTTCTTGTGTTTATCGGCGGCAATGCCTGGGAATGGCGCGACGTGCCCGTGAATGACCGCGCCGGCGTCTGGTCGCAGACCGTCTATCAAGTTGACGACGCGCCCCGATACGGCGCCGTCGGCGCATGGACCTATGAGGATGGTCTTGCGGAATGGACGCCGCCGAAAGAATGGCGGCCCTTACCGCGCCGGGATATGACGACCCGGGACGATTACCATGCGGTGGATGCCGTCAACCGTCACGTCATTACGCCGTGGGGTTGGGTTCATGAGCAGGATAACTCGAAAGTCGTGCTCTCCGGAGAGCCGACGGCGCTTGTTCGCGAAGTGGGCGTCAATACCTATCGGCGCTTTGACGCGTTTCCCGTGGACGCGGCGGAAGACTACTGGGCGGCCACGGCCGACTTCTGGGCCGGCGTTCGCGCGGAATGGGACGCGATCGGCGCGGAAAACCAACGCTTCGCGATCACCATCAAGGGGGAAACGGAAGACCTCTATAACCCGCTGCTGAGTCTGGCGATGGACGTCAAAGCCGGCGAGACGGATGTCGACGCCGCTTTGGTTGAGGCGCGCAGCGTGATCCGACAATATGTTACAGCAGATGTCGGCGAATTGGCGGATCGCCTGCGGCCTGCGACGACACTCGCCCAAAAAGACTAGCCGCGATGCTGACCCTCTGCTCAAAAGCGGCAAGGCGTATCGTCCTTGCCGCCGCCAGTGTCGCTGTCATGGCGCCGACGGCGAAGGCCGATGTCGGGTTTTTGCTGCCAAATACTTTCCATACGGATGAAACCGGCAGAGTGACCGTCATCGCGTCGTTCAGCGATCAGTTCCCAAGCGTTGAACACCCGTTGCGGTCGAACCATTTCCATGTAGTGAAGCCAGACGGCGAGAAGACGCCTTTCGAGACAACACAAACTCTCGATCAGATGACCGCCTTGTTTACGGTCCTCGACGCCCCCGGTGTTTACCGACTTTCAAGCGGGGAACGGCTTGGCCGCAAAGGCGAAGTGTCGCGGCAGGGCGGCGCCTATGTCAGGCTGGGCGAAGACGGCGTCGACGCCGCCGGGTTGCCGGACGGCGCGCCGATTTTCACCTCGCAAACGGCGACGGTTTCGGAAGTCCATGTGCGCCGCGGCGACATCGCCCTGCAGGAAACGCTTACGACGTCGGGCCGCCTCTCGATTCGGGTATCGGCGGGCGCGGACGGTTTTCGCGCAAGCGCGTCGATGCGTGTCGCGGCGACCTTTGACGGGTCGCCGCTGACCGGAGCGGACGTAACGCTCATTGCGCCGTACGGCGTTTATGCGGACCAGTCAGAGGGCGTTGCGTCGGTTCTGGACAAAAACGGGGAGGCTGAGCTGTCGCCCCAAAAGTCCGGGCCCCATGCCGTTCTGGTGCGCCACATCGCCGAAGCGCCGGCGGGGGCGGAAACCGATGTCCGCAGCTACTCAACAGCGCTTGTTTTCGAAGTCTTTCCGAACAGCGATTGAATCGGTCATCGCTGATGCGGTCGGCTGGCCGCGGCTGCGGCGTCTTGAAAACGACTCGACCCGGATCGTCCCGAAGAGTAGGTTTTGTCTTGTCAGTCTGGAGGGAGAGCTATGGCGGCGCGACAAATCGGCCTTGCATGCGCGGCGACGTTCGTTGCTACAATGGCGACCGCTCAAGAGAGCGATGACATTGAAAGGGACTTTGACAAGGTCGCAAACCCCCAGGGCCAGGCGCCGAATGGTCCTTCAGAAGACGGATTATTTAACCGCATAGCGTCTTTTGTCGTGAACACGACGCGCCGGGACCCTTACAAGCCCATCAATTTTCGTGTCCGCATGGATGGGCGCGATATTCCCGGCGTCACTTATGTCAGTCCGATCTCGCGCAAGACGCAGGCGATCAGCTTTCGCTCCGGCGGGGACGCCGCCAACCAGACGCTGGCGCCGGGCCTCACCAAAATCCAGCCCATCGTTCTGAAACGAGGCGTCACCCACGATCCGGCATTCGAAAACTGGGCTGACCAGGTCTGGAACGTCGATGGGCCGGGCGCGATTTCGCTCAAAAACTACAGGCGTAATCTTGTTGTTGAACTGCAGAATCTGTCCGGCCAGACCGTGAAAGCGTATTTCTTGTATCGGTGCTGGCCGACGCAATACACCGCGCTCAGCGCCCTCGACGCAAACACCAACAGCGTCGCGGAGGAATCCCTCACCATTCAATGCGAAGGCTGGGAGCGCGATGAGGCGGTCGCGGAGCCGGTCGAACGTTAGTTCGCGTCGCCTGCAATCTGATCGAGCGCTTCATACAGCGGCAACTCGCCTGACGCGACCTTGTCGCGCGAGGGCGCTGGCTGGCCGAGACGGGCGCGATAGACCCAGAAGTTGGTCAACACATGCTCGACGAAGTTGCGGCTTTCCCGGTTGGGAATGCTCTCGATAAAAAGCAGCGGGTCTTCGATTTCCATTTTGCGCGACCAGCGGCGCAGATTGCCCGGGCCGCCATTATAGGCGGCGGCGAGCTTGAAGAGATCGCCTTCCGCCGAACCGTCGATCAAATAGCCCACATAAGACTGGCCGAGACGAAGGTTGAAGCCGGGTTCGTAAAGACGGTCGCGGCCATTGGCGCCGCGCCGGCGCAGGGACCGGTCGCGGGCGACGTAACTCGCCGTGCGCGGCATCAGCTGCATCAGCCCGCGCGCGCCGACACGGCTGGTCGCTTCGGTTTTAAATTTCGATTCTTGTCGCATCAGCGCGTAGATCAGCGCCCGGTCGACGCGAAAGCCGTTATCCGGCGCATAATCCGGAATGGGAAAAAGGCCCGCCTGCAAGTAGGGCGCGTCGCCCGCCAGCGCGATATCGATAGCGGCGGCGGGCAGGTTCTTCGCCAGCGCAACGCCGAGGAGATCGTAGTCTCGCTCGGGCGGGATCGATCCGTTGGCCCAGCGCAATTCCAGATCCGCCTCCTGTTTGCGGCCGACTTCAGCGAGCGCAATGGCGCGCTTGACCCGCGGCGCCGCTTCGATCAGCGCGTTAAGGCCGTCTTCAGTCACCATCGGCGCCGACCAGTCATAGTCATACGCGCGGCCAAGTTGAGCGAGGGCAAGTTGGCCGTAAAACTGAAACGGGAATTCCGCCGCGACTTCAAGATTAGGCGCGACGGCGTCGAATGCGCCCGCGGCGAGCGCGGTGCGTGCGGCCCAGAAGCCGGCTGCGGCCCGCAGGGAATCATCTTGATACGGAACAGCCGCCATCGCGGCGAAGCGCTCGTGCGCGGCGGTCATGTCGCCTTCGCGATAGGCGATGAGGCCCGCAATCCAATAGGAGAGGACGCCGGTGTCGCCATTGCGCGCTGAGGCGACTGCGATCTCTTCGGCTTTCGCCACATAGCCCTGATAATACAGGCTGGCGGCAATCCAGGAGCGCATGCGGTCATACTGCCGCGCGGTGATCGTTCCGCGTTTGACGTGGCGGTCGATTTCCTTAAGCGCCGTTAGGGCCCTGTTTTTGTTGGATAAATAGCGAACGCGGCCTTCGATTCGCTTGAGGCGCGGTCGGCTGGTCCGTTCATAATCGGCCTGCAGCGCCGGGTGCAGCTCCTTGTCGGCGGGCGTTCGCCATTGCCGCGTCACCGGGCGCGCAGGGTATCCTGCGCCGGAGGGGCGGCGTTTGCGCGCCAGCCGGTAGATTTTGTTCGCTTCAGGAAGGTCGGCGTAATAGGCCATCCAGCGTTTGAGTTCGCTGAACTTCGACCGGTATGCGGTCGGGTGCATGTAGCGCTGATACTGGACGTAACCCATCAGGATGTCGTCGCTCACCGCCGCGATCTTGGCGTCGGCGGCTTGCCAGCGCCCTTTTTCCTGCAGGGCGAAGATCTCCTGATAAAGGGCAATGTCGTCCTCGCTGAGGACTTGAAGGGCCGGCGCCTCATCCGCTGCAACCGCCGCGGCGCTCCACAGCGCCAATACGCAACCAAAAAGTAGACGTCGTAGCATCAATCCGTTCCGCCAGTGTTTCAGACCGCAAAAAAGAGGCCCCCGCGGCGCCCGCGCAAGTCGGACGCGTTCAGCATAAGTTAAATGCGGGCTTCCTCTTATCGCAAAAGAAGATGAACAAGAATGTATTAAATCCGGTTAACTCTCTGTTAACCGCGTCGCAACGGCGCGGAGATCAGCCCAGGCGAGGCGCTTGTTCGCCGGCTGGCGCAGCAAAAACGCCGGGTGAAAGAGGGGCATCGCCGGAATCCGGGCGCCCGACGCCGTTTCAATATCCCGCCAGACGCCGCGCGCGCGCATAATACCGGTCGCGCCGGTCAGCGCCTGCAGCGCCGCCCCGCCGGCGAGAATGATCGCTTTGGGCGCGGTCAGCGCGATCAGACGATCAACAAAGGGCTTGCAGACGGCTGTCTCCATCTGGGTCGGCGTTCGGTTGCCCGGCGGGCGCCAGTAAATCACGTTCGAGATCAGGACATTTTCGGCCCTCGACCGGTCGATGGCGGCGAGCATGCGATCGAGAAGTTGTCCCGCACGGCCCACAAACGGCTTGCCGATGCGGTCTTCGTCGCGGCCCGGCGCTTCGCCGATCACCAACAGATCGGCGCCGGGAACCCCGTCCGAGAACACGGTCCTGGTCGCGCCGGCCTTCAGAGGACAGCCGTCGAACGCCGCCACCGCGGCTTCCAGTTCTTCAAATGAATTCGCCGCCAGGGCGGCTTTTTCGGCTGCGCTGACGGCTTCATCGGCGGGCATGGGCGCGTCGCCGGGCGACGGGCGGAACACGGGCCTGGAAGCCTGAGAGGGCCGCAAAGCCGATGTGGCCTGTCTGTCGGCGCGGGCAGGGGCCTTTGCCGCCGGCCCGGATGGCCGGGCCCTCCAGGCGTAAAAATCAGCGGGGTCGGGCCCCGTCGCCTCATCGACGCCCATATCCGCATACCAGCGCAGAACTGCGCGGGCGGCTTCCTGATCGCTTGCCGTCATGACGGGCATCCTAGACCGACCTTTCGGTCGCGGAAAAGCGCGGCGCCGTGCGACATGGCGTTTTCAGCCGATTTTTGCTGTAACGCGTTCAAACCGGACCTGACCAAGAACAAGAAAGAGCTATCGATGGAAAACGGCGCGATGGAACGCGAAGCGATGGAATTTGACGTAGTGATCGTCGGCGCAGGGCCGGCGGGCCTCGCCGCAGCCATTCGCCTGAAACAGCTTGGCGATGAACAGGGCCGCGAGATCAATGTCGTTGTCGTCGAAAAGGGATCGGAGGTCGGCGCCCATATTCTCTCCGGCGCAGTGCTCGACCCTAGCGGGCTCGACCGCCTGATGCCGGATTGGCGAGGCTTGCCGGGCACCCCGATCGACACCCCGGTGACGTCTGAGAGTTTCAAAGTGCTCGGCGCATCCGGGTCCATGCCGCTTCCGGTGTTCGCCATGCCGCCGATGGTCAAGAACCATGGCAGCTATATTGTCTCCATGGGTAATGTCTGCCGCTGGCTGGCGGAAATCGCCGAAGGCATGGGCGTTGAAATCTATCCCGGCATGGCCGCCTCCCAGTATCTCACGAGAGCCGACGGATCGGTCCGCGGCGTCGTGGTCGGCGAGATGGGAATTGGCAAGGACGGCGAAAAGAAGAGTTCTTACGAGCCCGGCATGGAACTGGTCGGCAAGTATGTCCTCTTCGCCGAAGGCGTGCGCGGATCATTGTCGAAACAGCTGATCGCCGATTTCAACCTTGATGCGGACTCAGATCCGCAGAAATACGGCATCGGCCTGAAAGAGCTTTGGGAAGTCAAGCCGGAGAACGCGCGCGCCGGTCATGTTCAGCATACGTTCGGTTGGCCGTTGAAAAACGACACCGGCGGCGGATCGTTTTGTTACCACTACAGCGACAACACGGTTGCGCTCGGCTTTGTTGTCCACCTGAACTACAAGAACCCGCATCTTTATCCGTATGGGGAGTTTCAGAAATTCAAAACCCATCCGGAAATTGCGAGCCTGCTCGAAGGGGGCAAACGCATCGCTTACGGCAGCCGCGCGATTACCGAGGGCGGCTACCAGTCGGTGCCCAAGCTGACTTTCCCCGGCGGCGCATTGATCGGGTGTTCGGCCGGCTTCGTGAACGTGCCGCGCATTAAGGGCAACCACAATGCGATGCTGACCGGGATCATGGCGGCGGAAGCGGCGTTCGAGGCGGTGGCCGC
The DNA here is from genome assembly GCA_028289605.1 of Hyphococcus sp. Taxonomy (GTDB): domain Bacteria; phylum Pseudomonadota; class Alphaproteobacteria; order Caulobacterales; family Parvularculaceae; genus Hyphococcus. The sequence continues at coordinate 83,484 of JANQON010000003.1, forward strand.
CGGGCGCGAGGGGGACGCGCTGGACGCTTACCAGACCGCCTATAACGCCTCCCCGGTCAAGGCGGAGCTGAAAAAAGCGCGCAATGTCAAACCGTTATGGACGAATTTCGGCACGCTCGCGGGCGGGATCGCCTTTTCGGGCCTCGATCTTTGGACCAACACGCTGGGCTTTTCCCTTTTCGGCACGCTGCATCACACCAAGACCGACGCTGCGGCGACGGAGCCGGCCGAGCGCCACAAGCCGATCGATTACCCCAAGCCCGACGGAGAATTGACGTTCGATCGTCTAACCAATGTCGCCTTCGCCGCCACCAATCACGAGGAGGACCAGCCGGCGCACCTGAAACTTAATGATGCTTCAATTCCCGTTAGCGTAAATCTGCCAGTCTACGCCGAGCCCGCGCAGCGTTATTGTCCGGCGGGCGTTTATGAAATCGTTACCGAAGAGGGCGGCGGCGATCCCCGCTTTCAGATCAACGCCCAGAACTGCGTTCATTGTAAGACATGCGATATCAAGGATCCTTCTCAGAATATTCTATGGACGACGCCGGAAGGCGGCGGCGGCCCCAATTATCCGAACATGTAAGGACACTTCCCGTTTTGCGTTTTCGTTTTCTTAGTCTTGCGGCGGCGCTCGGGTTGACCGCATGCATCTCGCCGGCGCCGCCTGAGAGCGTTGTCGGCGATTACCTCGCGGCGCGGCTCGCCGCTTACTCCAATGACGTTGAGGGCGCCGCTGAAGCGTTTTCAACCGCCCGGGAAAAGGCGCCGGGTTCGCCGGAAATCAAACGCAACGCCTTTTACTTTCGCTTGGCCGCGGGGGACTTCAACGAGGCTATTGCGCTCGCCTCAACCCTTGCGAAGGATCCGAACGCCGGCGACGGCGGTTTCGCCAAGGGCGTTTTGGCCGCGCAGGCGATCAAGCAAGGCCGGTATGGAACGGCTGAGCGGCTGATCGGCGAAGCCGCGGACAAGGGCTTTCCCCGTGCGGCGGCCAACATTATCGGCGTCTGGGCGGTGGCGGGAAAAGAAGGCGAAGACGCCGCTCTGGAACAGTTGCGCAGCGCGCCGGGGGAGGAGTATCGCGGGTTTTATCCGCTGCATGCGGCGTTGCTTTCGGAAAATCTGGGCCGCCCGGACGATGCGCGCAGCGCTTACCAACTCTCAATCATGGCGTTTTCCGGTTCAGCGGAGATCGAAGCCTATGGCGCGTTCCTGGAACGGGAGGGCGACGACGACGCAACCCGGGAATTCTATGAGCTGCTTGCGTCTCAAGACGGGATTGGACGATTCGCAGGCCGCGACGGATTGAAACGCCTCAACGAAAGCGGGCGCGCGCCGACTTTTCGCAATGTCACGCCGGCCCATGGCGCGGCGATCGCCCTCTACTCTCTGGCCAGCGGCATCCTTCAGGATACGTATCAAAGACGCGAAGCCGCCGAACAGGCCGGATTTCGCGTTGGTGAAGCAGACTACAATTTGTCGCTCGCGATGACGCAGTTGGCGCTCTATCTCAACCCCGGTTTCGACGACGCGCGTCGATTCGCCGGCTCCATCCTCAATCTCTATGGCGAGCACGGGGCCGCTATAGACATGTTGTCGATGGTGGACAGATCGTCGCCCTATTACGAGCAGGCGCAAATCGAAATCGCCGCCGCTTACAACGGCATGGAGCAATCCGATCAAGCAGCCAAAACGCTGAAAGCGGCGATCAGAGAAATCGACGACGCCCTCGACGCGCGCCTTTCGCTCGCGGGGCTTTACGCCTCGCAAGACAAGCATGATGAGGCTGTCTCCGTCATGGACGGCGTGATTGCGGCGCTTCCCGAAGAGCCGTTGTCCAGCGCCTGGCGATATTACCTGACCCGCGCGGCGTCCTTGATCGAAGTCGACGACTGGGAGCGCGCCGAAGTCGATCTCAAACGGGCCGTGGAGATTGCGCCGCAGGAAGCGACCGCCCTCAACTATCTCGGCTATTCCTGGGCGGAGCGGGGCGAGAACCTGGAAGAAGCGTTTGACCTCATCGAGAAAGCGGTGGCCATCGAGCCGACGTCGGGGGCCATCATCGACAGTCTCGGCTGGGCTCACTATCAGCTTGGCGACTACGAAGAAGCCGTCGGCCATCTTGAGCAGGCCGCGTCGCTTGAACCGGGCGATCCGACGATTACGGATCATCTCGGCGACGTCTATTGGCGCCTTGGGCGCAAACTGGAAGCCCGTTATCAGTGGCAACGCGTATTGGAACTCGAGCCGGACGAAGAGCTGCGCGAAAGCGTTGGTGATAAAATCATGCGCGGGTTGCCGGCGCCGGCGCAAAAGCAGCCCGAGCAATGATCCGCGAGACCGCGCCCGCCAAGATCAATCTCTATTTGCATGTCGGCCCCATTCGCGCCGACGGTTTGCATGATCTGGCGAGCCTGTTCGCTTTCACCGAAGCGGGCGACGCGGTTGTCGCCGCGAAGGCCGACGGTCTCACGCTGATGATCGAGGGGCCTTTCGCGTCGGCGCTCGACGGCTTTGACGTCAACGACAATCTTGTGTTGCGGGCGGCGAGGGCGCTGCAGGAAAAAACGGGCGTTGCTGCGGGCGCGGCGCTGACGTTGGAAAAGAACCTGCCTGTGGCGGCGGGGGTCGGCGGCGGATCGGCGGACGCTGCGGCCGCGTTGCGGGCCTTGTCCCGGCTCTGGGACGTCCGGTTGTCGTCTGACGACATGAACGCGTTGGCGTTCGCGCTGGGGGCCGATGTTCCGGCCTGCCTTGAAGGCCGCCCCGTCCTCGTCGATGGAGCAGGCGAAAAGCTGCGCCCGGCGCGCGCCTTGCCGGACCTCTACGCCTGTCTGGTGAATCCCGGCGTCGATATGCCCACCGGGCCGGTTTTCAGGCAGTTCGACGCGTTCAACGTCTCTGCGCCGCCGCCTTCCCACCCCGCGGTCGAATGGGACAGACCGGACGGCGTTAAAGCCTTGATGAAGGCCAGCCGCAATGATCTGCAAGCGCCCGCCGTCGCCATTGCGCCCGCCATTGCCGCGGTCGTTTCCTTTCTGGAACGACAGCCAGGGATCATGTCGGCGCGCATGTCGGGGAGCGGCGCCACCTGCTTCGGCCTTTTCTCTAACCGGGCGAACGCCGAATCGGCGGCCGCGGCGGCGCGGGAAAATGGGTGGTGGGCCATGGCGTCGAGGCTCGCATCGGGGTAAGGCCGGGCTTTCTCGCAACAGGCCGGCACGCGCCATGATCGAATTTTCTGTTGAGCGACCGCTGGCGATCGTCGTCGCCGCCGTTTTGGCCCTGGTCGGGTCATTCGCCGGCGCGCGTATCGCGATGCAGTCGGGGGCGCTGCTCGACGACCCGAATGATCGCTCGAGCCACGACCATGCTGTCTCCCGGGCCGGCGGGTTGGCGATTTTGGCGGGCCTGGCGGCGGGCCTGTTCACCGTCGCCGCGTTCGCCGGCGGCGCCGGGCTGTCACAGCCCGCCTGGTCCTTCCTGTTGCTTGCGCTTCTCGCCGGCGGCGTCGGTCTTGCTGACGACCGCATGGGGCTGAGCCCCGCGATAAAGTTCGCCGGCCAGTTTTTCGTGGCGCTGCTTTTCGTGTGGCTGCTTGGCCCCTTAAAAACGGCCCCTGCGCCTTTTGTCGGCAATATCGACCTCGGCGCCTTCGGCGTCTTCATCACCATGTTCTGGATTGTCGGCTTTATGAACGCCTTCAACTTCATGGACGGCGTAAACGGCATCGCGGCCGGCGCCGCGGCGACGGGACTTTCCCTGTTCGCGGTCGTCGCCGCCTTTGCGAGCGCGCCCGCCGCCGCGGTGATCGCGGGACTGGTCGCACTGGCGGCGCTCGGCTTTCTGCCGGCGAATGTTATGCGCGCGCGCCTCTTCATGGGCGACTGCGGCAGCCATCTCCTAGGGTTTATGATTGCGGGTCTCGGCGTTTTTGCTGCGAACGCGTCGGAAGGCCGGGCGAGCGCGCTCATCATACCGATGATTTTTTTGCCGTTTCTGTTCGATGTCGCGTTCACGCTCGCGCACCGTTTTATGCGCAAGCAGAATGTCGTCGTGGCCCATCGCGAACATATTTATCAGCTGCTGGTGCGAAGCGGGGCGCGCCATAGCGCGGCGGCGTTGCTGTATTGCGGACTGACCGGCTTTTGCGCCGCCGGAGCGATCCTCATGCTGACGATCGCGCCCGCATGGGCGTGGACCGCGCCGGCTGCGGCGAGCCTGGTATTTCTGTTGGCCGGACTTAGGGTTTTCAAAAGCGCAGAACGCGAGGGTCTGCTGTCGGGGTCTGCGCCGTCAGGATGCGCGCGCGAGCGACGTCGCGACGAGATCGGCGAGCGCGGCTGAAAACGCGTTTTGCGGCGCCTTGCCCAAGGCGTTAAGCGCGCGCTCGGCGTATCGCCGCCCGCAGGCGATTGTGTCCGCGATGGCGTCGTCGCGCTCCATGTAGGTCAGCGCCTGTTCCAGATCGCCGTCGTCGCGCCGGTTTTCGGCAATTACGCGGCGCCAGAAGGATTTTTCGTCCGGCTTGGCGCGCGCCACAGCGTAGACAACGGGCAGGGTCATCTTGCCTTCGCGGAAGTCGTCGCCGACAGCCTTGCCCAGACTGTCTTCGAAACCGGCGTAGTCGAGTGCATCGTCAATCAGCTGATATGCGACGCCGAAGAAGCGACCGTAATCGCGCAGCGCGGCAACCTGGTCTTCGTCGGCGCCGGCGATGATAGCGCCGGCGTGGGAGGCGCCTGCGAACAGCGCTGCGGTCTTGGCCTCGATCACGCTGATATAGGTCTCGAAGTCCGTATCGAGATTATTCTGGGTTGTCAGCTGCAGGACTTCGCCTTCAGCGATGACGCCGGACGCGCGCGACAACACCTGCAGCACCCTGAGATCGCCCGCCGCCACCATGAGTTCGAATGCGCGCGAAAAGATAAAGTCCCCGACAAGGACGCTTTCTTTGTTGCCCCAGATGATATTCGCCGTTTGGGCGCCGCGGCGCAGCGCCGATCCGTCGACCACGTCGTCATGTAAAAGCGTTGCGCCGTGAATGAGTTCCACGGCGGCGGCGAGTTTCACGTGATGATCGCCGTCATAGCCGAAAAGCCGGGCCGCTGCGAGGGTCAGCATGGGGCGGATGCGCTTGCCCCCGGCGTTGACGAGATGGCCGGCGAGGTCCGGTATCAGCGCGACCGATGAGTCCATCCGTTCAAGGATTTGTTCATTGACCGCGGTCAGATCGTTCGCCACCAGCGCGCGCAACGCAAGAACGGCGTCGGTAAAGGTCAGCGTCGCCGGCGCTGCTGCAGTCTCTTGTGATGACGTCGCCAGTCGAACGGACAAGGCGGGCTCCTGAATGCAATCGAATCAATTTCCGCAAGACAGTGGGGGCTCGCCCCTTTCCGGTCAAGCGGTCCTCATAGCGCGCGGCAGCGGCGTTTTGGCGCTTTTTCCGGCCGCAGCAATTGCGCTTTTGGGTTTGCGCGCCTATCTGCCCCAAAATGTCGGAAAACCAGAACATTATTGCAAAAACCCTTTCGGCGATTCCATTTGTCGGTCCGTCTGATCCTCTCGTAACCGTGATCGAATTGCAGGGCGCGATCGGCGCCGTCAGTCCCGGACAAAAGGGATTAACCCTGCAACGGGTTGAGAAGGCGATAGAAGAGGCCTTCAAGCCTGGTAAGCTCGCCGCCGTGGCGCTGGCGATCAATTCTCCGGGCGGCTCTCCGGTGCAGTCGCGTCTCATCCACAACGCCATTCGCGCCAAGGCGGAAGAAAAGAAGGTGCCGGTTCTCGCTTTTGTCGAAGATGTGGGCGCCTCGGGCGGCTACATTCTCGCGCTGGCGGGCGATGAGATTTACGCCGATGAAAGCTCGATTGTCGGCTCCATCGGGGTCATCGCCGGCGGTTTCGGGTTTGTCGGGGCGATCGAAAAGCTCGGCGTTGAGCGTCGCGTGCACACGGCGGGCGACAGCAAATCGACGCTGGATCCCTTCAAGGCGGAAGATCCGGAAGAGGTCGCCAGGCTGCAGGCCATTCTCGACGACCTGCACGAACAATTCATCGCGCTGGTGCGCGCGCGCCGGCCCGGCAAGCTGGGAGAGGATCCGGCGATCTTTTCCGGCGAATTCTGGACCGCGCGCCGCGCCGTTGATCTGGGGCTCGTCGACGGAACCGCTCAGCTCGGCGATTTACTGAAGTCTCGGTTCGGGAAAAAAGTTAAGATCAAGCGCGTTTCGCCGGAAAAGGGCTCGCTGATCAGAAAACTGCTTTCCGGAGGGGCGGCGGCGCCCGTCGGGCTTTTCGACGCCGATGCGGTGCTAGACGCCGCGGAGCGCCGAGCCTTGTGGGCGCGTTACGGGCGGTGATTCCGCGTTTGTCTCCCGGCCCGGCAAGCGCTAAACTATCGGCCAGGAGAAGCTTATGGGCGGCGTATTAACCTTAGCGGCGACAGTGGCGGCGGCGGCCGGCGCCGTAGCGGCTTACCGTTTCATCGACAGTCGTCGCAAAGACATCGCTGATTTTCTCAGCAGCGCCGCGCGATCGGACGCCGACGACGTCAAGATTGTCGACTACGAACGCGATCCGGAAACCGGCGTCTACCGACCGCGCGACTGATTGCGGCTAGCCTTCCCTTAAAAACGTCAACGCAACGCGTCGTCGGTGACCCCGCGCGCGGTGTTCGATCAGGTAGATGCCCTGCCATGTGCCGAGCATCAGCGCGCCGTCGGCGACGGGCGCGGCGATCGATATGTCAGTCAGCGCCGCCTTGATATGGGCCGGCATGTCGTCGGGCCCTTCGGCGACATGGCGATACGGCGCGTCCTCGGGCGCCAGGCGCGCCAGATGGTCGACAAGGTCGGCGCCGACATCCGGGTCCGCGTTTTCCTGAATCACGAGAGAGCAGGACGTGTGCTGCACGAATAGGTTGAGAATCCCATTTTGCGCGCTAATTTCAGACAGATAGCGTTGCGCCTCGTCTGTAATCGGATACAGTCCGGGGCCGTCGGTTTTGACGGTAAAGGTCTTGGGCACGGGCGGAAAACTCCTTAAACGCGATGGTCGCATCTTATACGCTTCGCCGTTGCGTTCGATGGGTTCCGCAGCCATGGGAAAACTGACAGACATTGTCGCGCATTGTTTTCATCGATCTTGAAGCGTCAGGTCTGGGGCCGACATCCTGGCCCATCGAGGTTGCGTGGTGCTTTCTGCAAGGAGGCGTTGAGGCGCATTTCATAAAGCCTGAGAAGGACTGGCCCGCGGAGGCCTGGGACCCCGCTGCAGAAGATCTGCATGGCATCTCAAGAAAAGAGCTCGAACGAAAGGGAAGCGCCGCTCCCGACGTGTGCAATCGCATTAACGAAACCTTGCGCGGCCGAGCGGTTTACTCCGACGCGCCTGACTGGGACGGCTTCTGGCTGTACCGGTTGTTCAGCGCCGCCAAGATCCGCCAGCAATTCGCTTTGCATGATTTCGCCGAGCTCTTCGCCGCAGCCTCGCCCGAAGCGTTCGCCGCAGCCAAGGCGTCCGCCGATCAGACAGCGCCGCACCGCCATCGCGCCAAAGAAGACGTTTTGCATATGCGCGCGCTTTTCGAACTGGCGGGCGCTGCTCGCGACGATTGATTTGCACCGGCGGTTGGCTGCATCTGCAGCCATGGACAGTTCCCGGACCGCTCTTGAACGCTTCACCCATGAAACGCCGGAAGGCGTCATCGCCGGCTGGCGCGCGCCGCGCCCCGATGCGCCGCGGCTGTTGTTCTGCCACGCGACGGGATTTTGCGCCTCCGCCTACAAACAGATGCTGACGGCGGCGGCGGAAACCTTTGACGTCACCGCCGTCGATCTGCGCGGGCATGGCCGAACCACGTTGCCGGCTGATCCTGCGCGTTTGCGCAGCTGGACCATATACGCGCGCGACGTCGCGGATTTTCTCGATGCGCACGAAGGGCGCAACTGGACGCTGGCGGGCCATTCCATGGGGGCGGTCGTCTGTGCTCTTTCCGCCAGGGGCCGTACGGACATCGCCGCGCTGCGATTGATCGAACCGGTTTCAATGCCGCCCATCGTCCGGTACCTGGCGATAACGCCGTTGTGGCGGCGCGGCGCCATGCGCCATCCGCCGGCGAGCCTGGCGGTCAAACGAAGAGCGGACTGGTCGGATCGTGCGGCGATGATCGAGACCTATTCACGCAAACGGCTGTTTTCGCAGTTCGCGCCGGGAGCCATCGCGGACTATCTCGAAGACGGCGTTCGCGAAAAGGACGGCGGCGTGACGCTTTCCTGCGCGCCCGCATGGGAGGCGGCGACATTTACCGCGCAGGCCAACGATTTCTGGGGCGCGGTGCGCCGCGCGCCCGCGCCGATGGCGGTGCTTGCGGCGCGCGACGGGTCCTCGACGGTGTTTCCCGGCGCCGGCGGCCGTTTCCGGCGATCGGGCGCCGCGTTTGAACGCATTGAGGGCGTCACGCACCTCGCGCCGATGGAGCGGCCGGACCTGGCTGCGGCGTTTTTGCGTCACGATGCGCAAAAAGGCGTCTGATTCGCGCCCTATCGGCGTGCGGTCTTTGACGGCGGTCGGGTTTTTGCTATGGAGCCGGCCTTGCATTCGCTGTTGCGCGGTTGCGCCGAAACGCTTGACCGCCGCGCCGCGCCAGCTTCAACGCCCGCCAGGAGACCATTCGCCATGAGTGAAACCGCCGCCAGCCCGCAATTGTCGGGTCAAATGTTCCTTTTCGAGAAACCCGAGCTGATCAATAAGGAACAGCATGGCGATCTCGGCGTGAGCCAGCCGGAAAAACGTTTCGGCTTTTGCGCCAGCGCGCGCGCGATCCCGCTTACGGTCTCTGAAATTCCCGCGGCGATGAAGGACTATCCGATTGTCTTCGCCTCTCAGGACCAGATGATCCCGCTGGCGATCACCGGGCTGATCGACGACGTTAATCTCTTTGTCGACGAAAAGGGCGACTGGGAAGCGAACCGCTACGTTCCCGGTTATTTGCGGCGCTATCCGTTCGGCGTCGCCAGCGAGACCGGCGGCGACCGCATCGCAATCGTTCTCGATGTCGCCTATTCAGGCCTCCAAAAAGGCGGCGACATGCCGCTTTTTAATAATGGCGAGCCGTCAGACATGACAAAACAGGCGATCGACTTCTGCAAAAACTACGAAGAAGATCGTCACCGTACGAATGCTTTCGCCGAACAAATGAAGACGCTCGACATCGTGAAGGGCCAGTCGGCGCAATTCACGCCGGTCGGCGAGTCCGAACCGCGCACCTTTGCGGAGTATCTGAGCATTGAGGAAGCCGCGTTGAAAGACCTGCCCGGCGACAAACTGATCGAACTGCGCGACAATGGCAGTCTGCCGATCCTCTATGCGATGGTGATGTCGATGGCGAATTGGCGGAACCTGCTTCAGCGCCGGGCGACGCGGTTCAGCCTTACCGACCAGGACATCTTGAGGCCCGCGGTCAACTGACGGCCGCTCGCGGCGGCTCACAATCGGGCGAGGCGCCCCGGCAACGGCGTTATAGTAATTGGTCGGCAAGCGCCGTCGGGTTAGGTAACGCCATGATGTTTCGTAGGATTTGCATAGTTTTGCTGGCGGCGCTCAGCGCGGTCGCTGCGGCGCGCGCTGAGCCGCTGGCCGAAGCGCGCACGGAGTATGTCGACGCGGCGCTTTACGCCGAACGCGCCGGGCTGGCGCCGGGCGAAACCACATGGTTCGCCTTGCGCCAGAATGTGCGCGACGGCTGGCACGTCTTCTGGGTCAATCCCGGCGACGCCGGCCTGCCGCTCGAACTGGCGTGGTCGCTTCCCGACGATTTCGAGATTGGCGACATCGACCATCCCGCGCCCCATTATATTCCGGTCGGCCCGCTTGCCAGCTACGCCCATGAGGGTGCGCCCGTTTTTCTGATCCCGGTTACCGCGCCGGCGGATGCGCCGGTCGGCGACACGGTGAACATCGAAGTGGATGCGTCATGGCAGGCTTGCGAGGACATATGCGTTCCTGAAGACGCCAGCTTTCGTTTCACACTCCCCATTCTGGATCCGGATAATGCGCCTGCGGATGAAAACGGCCCGTTGTTCGCCGACGCCAGAGCGGCGCAACCCGAACTGTCCGATGCGGCGGCGCGCTTTCGGCGCGCGGGCGACGCCTTTGAACTCGTGATTGACGACTGGACCGGCGCAGCGCCCAAAGACGCCTTTTTCTTTGTCGAAGAACAGGGCCTGACCACGCCGGCGGCGGCGCAAACCGCGCGGATTGAAAACGGCGCCCTTGTTGTCTCAATGCAGCCCGGGTGGATAGACGGTCCGTCGACCAACAGCGTGCCCGGCGTCTTGTCGTTCAAGGCGGATGAATCCGAAACCGCGCTGACGATCGAGGCGGCGGCGAGCGTCGGCGCCGCACCAGCGGCCGCGGCGCCGTCCGCCCGCAATCTGCCGGCGCTGCTCGCGCTTGCTTTTTTCGGCGGGCTCATCCTCAACGCCATGCCCTGCGTCTTCCCGATCCTTTTTGTTAAGGCGGCGACCTTGATGCAGGCGGCGAGCCACGAACCGCATATCGCCCGGCGCCACGGCGCGCTCTACGGCGTCGGTGTCGTGGCGTCCTTCCTGGCGATCGGCGTCGTTCTTGCGGCGCTTCGCGCCGGCGGGGAGCAGCTTGGCTGGGGTTTTCATTTACAGTCGCCGCTGATCGTGGGGCTGTCGGCCTACGTTCTGTTTGCGGTCGGTCTTAATCTTGCCGGCGTGTTTTCCGTTGGCGAGGGGCTCGCCGGCGTCGGCGACGCTGCAACCCGCCAGGGCGGCGATCTCGGCGCGTTTTTCACCGGCGTTCTCGCTGTCGCCGTCGCGGCGCCGTGTATCGGCCCGCTGCTCACGGCGCCGATGGGGGCGGCGCTTACGCTTCCCGTCGGCTTCAGCATACTGATTTTCTTAATGATGGCGCTCGGGTTGGCCGCGCCGTTCGTCGCGGTCGCATTCTGGCCCCGGCTCGGCCGCGTGCTGCCGAAACCGGGCCCATGGATGGCGGTTTTCAAACAGGCCCTGTCCTTCCCCGTGTTCGCCGCCGGCGCTTATTTTCTCTGGGTGTTCGCCCGCCAGACCGGTGACGGCGCCCTGGCGGGCGCGCTTGCGGGGCTGGTGCTCCTGGCGCTCGCGGCCTGGCTCTTTGAGCACAGCAAGGGCGAGGGCGCGCGCGCGCTTGTCGTGCGCGCAGCATCGGCGCTGGCGCTGGCGATCGCTGTCGCCCCGCTGTTGTCGGCGCGGCCGGCTGAGGCTGGCGGCATCGAACGATACGGGGCGTTGGCCGTGGAAGCTTTCGATGAGACGGCGATCGCCGATTATCGCGCCGAAGGCCGCCCGGTGTTTGCGATATTCACCGCCGCCTGGTGCGTCACCTGTCAGGCCGATAAGCTGACGGTGTTTTCCAGCGAAGAACTTCGCGACGCGATCGAGGCGCGGAATGGCGTCGTCATGGTCGCCGATTGGACGCTGAGGGACGCCGAGATCACGGCGGCCCTGGCGCAATTGGGCGCTGTCGGCGTGCCGTTCTATGCTTACTACGGGGCGGACGGCGTCACGGCGCCGATGGCGCCGCCGATCTCAAAGCGCGCTGTTCTTGAGAAATTCACGGCTGAGCAGGGACGAGACTTAATGGCGGCTGAGGGTCGCGATCGCTGACGGCGCCGCGTTTTGCGCGGCCAGCAGTTCCGCATCCGTGGCCTTGGCCGCAAATATCACGCTGACGGCGGCGATGGCGGCGAGGCTGGTCAAAATTCGGGAAAGCGCCGCAGCGCCGGACTTCTTGGACATGTCGGAAGCGTTTAACAGACCGACGTTAATGCGCGTTGAGGAAGACGGGTAAAATCCCTATCAAGTCATCACTGACAATGAGGGGCAGGCGATGACCGACCTGACGAACCGAGTTGAGTGGCGGACGCTTCGAGAAAATGCTGCGGCGCTGGAGACGTCATCCCTTCGCAGATTGTTTGAGGACGATCCGCAACGATTCGACCGTTTCTCCATCGCCGCCGCCGGTTTGTTTCTCGACTACTCCAAAAACAAGATCTCGGCGGAAACGCTTGCAAACCTGATCGCGCTGGCCCGCGCAACGGGGCTTGAAGAGCGCCGCAACGCCATGTTCCGCGGCGACGCGATCAACGAAACCGAAAAGCGCGCCGTGCTTCACGTGGCCTTGAGAGCCGGCGGCGAGACCGACTACGCCGCCGAAGGCGAGCCTGTGTCAGACGACGTCGCCGCCGCGCTGTCCCGGATGAAATCCTTCGCCGGCGCCGTTCATGGCGGGGCTCATGTCGGGCGGACCGGCAAGGCGCTGACGACGGTGGTCAATATCGGCATCGGCGGGTCCGATCTCGGCCCGCTGATGGCGGTCGAGGCGCTGCGGCCCTTCTGGATAGAAGGCCGGCGCGCGCATTTCGTGTCCAATGTCGACGGCGCCCATCTTTCCGACACGCTGGCGGCGTGCGATCCGGAGACGACGCTTTTCATTATCGCGTCCAAAACCTTCACCACCCAGGAAACGCTGACCAACGCTTATTCGGCGCGGGATTGGTTTTTAGCCAATGGCGGCGCTGAGGCCGATATCGCGAAACACTTCGTCGCCCTGTCCACCAACGCCGAAGGGGTCAAATCCTTCGGCATCGACGAGGCCAACATGTTCCGGTTCTGGGACTGGGTCGGCGGGCGATACTCGCTGTGGTCGTCCATCGGCCTCTCCATCGCGCTGCAAGTCGGATTCGACAACTTCGAGAAACTCCTTCGCGGCGCGCGTCTGATGGACGAACACTTCCTCGAGGCGCCCCTGGAAGCGAATATGCCGGCGCTGCTCGCGCTGGTCGGCGTGTGGAACCGCAACTTCCAGGGCGTCGCCGCCCACGCCGTCCTGCCCTATGACCAGCGTCTCCATCGCTTGCCCGCCTATCTGCAGCAAGCGGATATGGAATCGAACGGCAAGCGCGTCGCCTTAACCGGCGCCGCCGTCGCGCATGAAACGGGCCCTGTCATTTTTGGAGAACCCGGCACCAACGGCCAGCATGCGTTTTATCAACTCCTTCATCAGGGAACAGACATTATCTCTGCCGACTTCATTGCTGCGGCGAACGGCGCGCCGGAACTTGGCGATCATCACGAAAAACTGCTGGCGAACTTTCTCGCTCAGCCCGAAGCGCTGATGCGCGGCAAGACCGACGGCGAAGTTCGCAAAGAGCTGCAGGACACGGGGCTGGACGCCGCCGAGATTGATCGCCTGGCGCCGCATAAGGTGTTTCCGGGCGACCGGCCGACCAACTCGATTTTGATGGACCGCCTGACGCCGGAAACGCTCGGCGCGCTTATTGCGCTTTACGAGCACAAGATCTTTTGCCAGGGCGCCGTTTGGGGCGTTAATTCTTTTGACCAGTGGGGCGTTGAACTTGGCAAAGCGCTGGCGAAAACAATTCTGCCGGAAATCGCTCGCCGCGGCGAAATCAAACCCGCAGCCAGCGCTCATGATCCGTCTACAAACGGATTGATCGACCGCATCAATAAGATGCGCGCGGACATATAAAAGACATATCTTTTCGCGCTGTCATTTAACGGTTTATGCGCGCGCGCCGGCATTGTAGGATGCGCGTTAGCGGATGCGGCCGGGTTTGGGCCGTCGTGGGAAGCAGCGCGCGGCCGCCGCGCAAGGAGACAGTGTGAAGGACGTGATCAAGACGGCGGTTTCGGCCGTTCTGGCGCTTGGCGTTGCGGTGTTTTCAAGCGCGGCGGGCGCACAGGATGCTCCGACATACGCCAATATCCAGACTTCCAAGGGCAACATTGTCGTCGAATTGGCGAACGATCTGGCGCCGGCGAGCGTCGCTAATTTCATGGAATACGCCGAGGCGGGCCATTATGACCGAATGATCTTCCACCGCGTCGTTGAGGGATATGTCATACAAGGCGGCGGGTACTCACAATATTTCAACGAACGCGCCGTGCGCGATCCCATCGCCTATGAGGGCGACAACGGCCTGAAGAACGAGCGCGGGACCATCGCCATGGCCCGCGGCGATGATGAGAACTCCGCCCAGGCGCAATGGTATATCAACCTTAGGGATAACGCCGAGCTCGATCACCGGGTCACCGATTTAGGACCCATTTACGGTTATGCGGTATTCGGGCGCGTGGTCGAAGGCATGGATATCGCCGACGCCATCGGGGCGGTGGAAACCGGCGAGGCCGGCCCGTTCGACGCCGAGGTTCCGCTGGAGCCGGTGTTTATACTACGGATCGATCCTATTGATTGGAGCACGGAGGAATAAGCCGCTATCAGTCGCCGCCGCTGCGGCGCTGACGGTCCTTTTGTTTCCATTCATCGCGGCCGCCCAGCGAACCGGCAACTATACCGACATTCACTCTATGCGCAGCGTTTTCGGAGACGATCTGCGCTCGGACGGCGGGCGCGCGCCGGTGCGCGACATCAGTTTCGAAGTCTATGTCCCGCGCAATTATGATGCGACTGATCCGCCGGGCGTGATGGTGTTCATCAGTCCCGTCGTCAGAGCCAAGGCGCCGGATCGGCTGAATCGGGTTTTTGACGAGCAGAACCTTATCTGGATCAGCGTCAATGAATCCGGCGATGCGAGCGAGGACCTCGACCGCATGCTGGAGGCCTATGGCGGTCTTACCTATGTGCTCGATCGCTACGCGATCAACCACCGACGCCGTTATCTCGCCGGCTTCGATGACGGGGCCCGTGTGGCCAGCCTGTTCGCTCGCGACTATCCGCAGTTCTTCACCGGCTATGCGTTTTTCAGCGACGCGGAGCATTGGCGCGATGAGGACGCGGCCAAGACCGGCGCCCTCGATCGCAGGCGATTTTCGTTCGTTGTCGGCGCCCAGGACCAGCGCCGCATCAAAATGAATGCCGCCTATGAAAGCTTCAAGGAGGCCGGCGCCCGCGATATCCTCCTGATCGAAGTCGACAAGCTCGGTCGTCGGCTGCCGCCGGCGAGAGAATTCGGCGAGGCGATTGATTTCCTGGACGCCGACCAGGAATAGGCGCTTGCTGCGCAATTGCTCCCTTGGCCGGCATCGGCTATCCCCGCGCCCATGGCGAAAAAGCAAAAACAGTTCAGACCCAAAGCGCGCGCGCCGCGCGGCTTCCAGGATCGTTTCGGAGCGGAGATCGCGGCTGAGCGCGAGATGCTTGCGCGCATATCCGCGGTCTATGAAAGCTTCGGATTCGATCCGCTGGAGACGCCGGCCTTTGAATACACCGACGCACTCGGCAAATTTCTGCCTGATGTCGACCGGCCGAACGCCGGGGTGTTTTCGCTGCAGGATGACGACGATCAGTGGATGAGCCTGCGCTATGACCTCACCGCGCCGCTAGCGCGATATGTGGCGGAGCATTACGACGCGTTGCCCAAACCTTTTCGGCGCTATGCGGTGGGCCCCGTCTGGCGCAATGAAAAGCCGGGACCGGGGCGTTTTCGCCAGTTCACGCAATGCGATGCGGACACGGTCGGCGCGCCGGCGCCGGACGCAGATGCAGAGATGTGCGTGCTTTTTGCGCAGGTGATCGAAGCGGCGGGTGTCGACCGCGACGATTTTCTGATCCGGGTCAGTAACAGAAAGATCGTAGACGGATTGTTCGAACGGCTCGCCCTCGCCGACGACGAAGGCGGCGAGACGCGGCTCACGGTCATGCGCTCCATGGATAAATTCGACCGCCTGGGCGAGGCGGGCGTGCGTCTGTTGCTGGGGCCGGGACGAAAAGACGAAAGCGGCGACTTCACCGACGGGGCGGGGCTCGCCGACGCGCAAATCGACGCTGTCGTCGGCTTCTTGACCTCGACCGTGGAGGGCGATGACGGGGCGACGCTGCAGCGCCTGTCAGACATTGTCGGCGCGACTCAATCCGGCGCCGCCGGCGTCCAGGAACTCGTCGCGATCGCCGACCAAGTCCCGGCCGCGATGCGCGGCGCGGTCGCCATCGACTGCTCCATCATTCGCGGTCTTGAATACTACACAGGGCCGGTTTTTGAGGCGGATCTCACCTTTGAGGCGAAAGACGACAAAGGGCGTCCGGTGCGCCTTGGTTCGGTTGGCGGCGGCGGGCGGTATGACGGTCTCGTCAAGCGCTTCAAGGGCGTTGAGGTTCCCGCGGTGGGGATTTCCGTCGGCGTCTCGCGGCTTTTGGCGGCGCTGGCGCTTAAAGATCGCGCGATTGAAACGGCGCGCGGGCCGGTGGTTGTCCTGGCGCTGGAAAAAGACCGGATGGCGGACTACCAGGCCATGGCCGCAGAGTTGCGCGCGGCAGGCGTGCGCGCCGAGGTCTATCTCGGCGGATCGAATTTCGCCAAACAGCTGAAATACGCCGACAAGCGCGCCGCGCCGGTCGCAATTATTCAGGGATCTGACGAACGCGAAAAGGGCGAGGTCACGATCAAGGATCTGGTGCTCGGCGCGGCGCTCTCCAAAGACATCGAGGATAACCGGGCGTGGCGCGAAGATCAGCCGGCGCAGTTTTCGGTCAAGCGCGATGCGTTGGTTCAGGCGGTGAAAGAGACGCTGGCGCGCGAG
The DNA here is from genome assembly GCA_028289605.1 of Hyphococcus sp. Taxonomy (GTDB): domain Bacteria; phylum Pseudomonadota; class Alphaproteobacteria; order Caulobacterales; family Parvularculaceae; genus Hyphococcus. The sequence goes on from JANQON010000003.1 coordinate 100,058, forward strand.
CGGTAGCGGTCAAGGAGCGCCGCCGTGGTGAGAGGCCCTGAGAAAATGGGAGGGGCCGGACGAATGAATGCGCCATGATCTCCCGGGGGCTGGGGGGCGATGGTTAAAAAAACCGGAATTTCGCACCGCAGACATCCGTCCGACAGAACCAAGATGAGGTTCGAATGGGGCGGCGCCGGGGACCAATTAAGGCTATTTCAAGGACGACCAAGGTCATTCTCGGGCGTGAGCCGGCCGCTCCGGGCGCTTTTGAGGGCTTGTGCGCGAGGCCGTCCCGCGCGACACTGCCGCCAATGAGTGCAGGTGAAAACCCAGAACCGATAGGTCGCGGGCGGGCCCATGCGAGGGCGAAGGGCGCGCCGGCCGCCGTCGCCTTTTCCCGATCAGAACTGACGCGGATTCTGGGCGTGTACGGCCAGTTTGTCGCCGCTGGAGACTGGAAAGACTACGCCATTGACTGCCTGCCGGAGCGGGCGGTGTTTTCCGTTTTCCGGCGCGCATCGGAGATGCCGCTCTACAGGATCGAAAAGCGGCCGAAACTCGCCCGTCGTCAGGGACAATGGACGATTGTCTCCATGAGCGGGGCCATCCTGAAACGCGGCCATGATCTGGGCCAGGTGTTGCGGCTGTTCGACCGCCAGCGCTTAAAGCTCGCGACCTGACCGCACGGCGCCGTCCGCGCCGCAAGCCTCGAGCGTTTCGACAAAAACATGCCGCTGGGCGTGGCTGCCGCCAATGCGCTGAAGGTCGCCCATATGTTTCGACAGGGTCCCGCCGGCGTTCGCCCGGTCGCCGGCGACGAAGGCGACGAGCGCTTCCGCGACCGGCGCTGCGATCCGGCCCCAGCTATTGGCCTGTCCGCCGGGCGCGGTTTCAGCCCGCTCTCTCATCCCCATGAGAAAAGCGTTTGTCTCCGCGTCGGCGCCCGCGCGCGCCAGGGCGTAGATGTAGTGAAGATCATGAAATGGAAACAGGTGCTCGCCGGTCCGCATGCGGACTTGTTCGACAACCGGCGCCCACCGTCCGCCGACGTCGACGCCGCGCAATTCGAGCCGCCACAGCATGGAGATCGCGCCGATTTGCTCCTGCGGGAATTCCGGCCACGGCCCCCATAGCTGGCGGTCGTAGATGGATAGAGCCTCGGAATTCATCCCCAGCGCCAGGCGGAAAAGCGCCGCATGCCACCAATTGTGTTCGCGAATGAAAACGCCTTTTTTCTCCCAGGTGTGGGCGCAATGATCGAGCCAGCGGGCGCCGTCATTGGGCCGGCCTTGCGCATCCATGACATGGGCGACCGCATGATGGGCCCAGGCGTCGTCGATGGCGACCTCAGCGGCGTGCAGGCCTTCTTCTTCGGCTTCTTCCAGGCGATGGTTTTGTTCAAGGGCGAAGGCGATCATCCCGTGGGCGTACGGACGGTTTTCATGAACGATGCGCGCGCGTTCGCCGAACCGCAGGAGCGCCGGCGCATCGCCCAGATTAAAGGCGTGATACTGGCCCCATTTGATGGCGCAGATATCCGCCGGCCATCGCACGGTGAGTTCATCGAGGCGGGCGAGGGCGGTTTCGAAATCGAGGACGTTCCAGGCGTCGACCGCGGCGACGAATAACTGTTCGCGCTCGCTTGCAGATGTCGATGCGGCTTTCGCCGTGTCGAGATAGGCGGCTGCGGCGCTCCACCCTTCCGCGCCTTCAAAAGCGAGATGCAACGCGGCGGCGTGCGCGTTGACGAGGGGCGCGCCCGGATTGGCGTCTGCGACCGCGAACAGCGCCCGCAAATCGGCGCCGTAGCTCAGGAACTCGTTGACATAAGCGTCGTAGCCCGCCGCCGCGGAATAGTCGGCGCCGGCGATGGGCAGATCATGCTGGTCTCTGGCGAAGGCGTTTGTCATGGACGGGACAATATGAGCCCGCGGCCGGGGCCGCAATGCGGGAAATGCTGACGGCTTGTCACGTTCGGGTCATGCGCGGGATGGCGCGTGCGAACAGGCGCATAAAAAAACCCCCGCCGGTCGGGCGGGGGTTTTCAATGTGCGTGATCAAAAATCCGCTATTCGCGCATGATCCCGAGGATGTTCAGGATATGGATAAACAGGGTCACGAACGATCCATAGAGCGCAAAGGCGCCAAAGATGGCAGCGCGGCTGTTCGACGCTTCGCCCTCGCGATAGAGGTTTTTGATCATTTGCGTCTCATAGGCCGTGACCGCCGAGAACACGAGCACGACGAGCGACGATGTAATCAGGCTGCCAAGGCCGCTCTGGAAGATCAGCGCATTGACGATAATCGCGACCAACAGACCCAACGTCGCCATGAACAGGAAGCTGCCCCAGCCGGAAAGGTCTTTCTTGGTGGTGTAGCCAAACAGGCTCATGCCGCCGAACACAGATGCGGTGATGAAGAACGCTCTATAGATTTCCCGAGCCGCGTCCGCTTGCTGGAAGGAATAGAGCATCGGCGCGATCAAGGCGCCCCAGAGCGCTGCGTAAATCCAGAACATGCCGTGGGCGGCGACGGGCGAGCCGGAGAAAATGACGCGCGGTGCGAAAAAGCCCATGCCCAGGATGCCGGCGAACAACACCCATTTGATCGGGGTGCCGGCGATTTGCATGACCAGCGCGGGATTGCCGGCGATCAGCAGAGAGACAACGCCGGTCGCGGCGACAGCAAGCGCCATATAGTTGTAAACGCCAAGCATGTACTGGCGCAGGCCCTGATCGACGGCGGCGCCGCTGGCGGTCGTCGCAGTCGGGCGGCCAAATTGCGAGCGCGGTTCGTTCATGGAGTGCGATTCCTTTTGAAGCTACGTTCCAAGTCTAATTGGCCCGGGCCGACGGCCCAGGCGCTATGAAGGCCAATATCGGGGGCGCCGATCGTCTGATCAAGAGGCGATGCGTGCGGTTTTGATCGGAAAATCCGCTCATAAACCGCCGGTTAAGCTTTCTGCGCCGTTAACCGCCGCCCGCCTTGTCGAACCGTGCGGCGAAAAAGCCGTCCATGCCGCCCATATCGGCCCAGAATGACGGCAGCGTGCGCAGATTGCCGTCGCGGTTGACCGCTTCGCCCAGGCCGCCGATGTCCTCAGCCGTGATCGGCTTGCGCGACACCCGGTCCTGATGGCGCGACAGCGCCGCCGCGGCCTGGGCCTCGCCCTCTTCCGGCTGCAGCGAGCACACGCAATAGACGAGGGCGCCGCCCGGCTTCAGGAACGATATCGCCCGATCGATCATCCGCGCCTGCAGCGAGGCGAGCGCGGCCATGTCGTCTTCCGTCTTCAGCCACGGCAGATCGGGGTGCCGGCGGATGGTGCCGGTCGCGGTGCATGGCGCGTCGAGGAGGACCGCGTCGGCCTTTTCCGTCGGCGTCCATTTCATCACGTCCGCTTCCACGAGCGCTGCGGCGATGCCGGTGCGCTGAAGGTTCTCGCGCACCCGTTCAAGGCGCGGGGCCGAAATATCGACGGCGGTGACCGCGGCGCCGGCGGCGGCGAGTTGAAGGGTTTTGCCGCCCGGCGCCGCACAGAGATCAAAAACGGTCTTGCCGGCGACGTCGCCCAAGAGTTTCACCGGCAACGCCGCGGCGGCGTCCTGCACCCACCAGGCGCCGTCCGCAAAGCCGTCCAGCCGCGAAACGTCGGAAACCGGCGCCAGGCGGAGCGACCCGGTCGGCAGGACCTCCGCATTCAAACGATCGGCCCAGGCGCCTGTCTCCGATGGCGTCTTCGGCGTGAGGTCGAGCGGCGCCGGCCGGCGGTGCGCTTCGGCGACGGCGCGGGCGCGAACGGGGCCGAAGCGCCGCTCCCAGCTGCGCCACATCCAGCCCGGCGTATCGGCGCGCAGGGGCGCCTTTTCGAGTGCGGCGGCGCCCGCCTTGCCGACCTTGCGCGAGACGGCGTTGACAAGGCCGGCGTAGTTTTCGGTTTCCCGCCGCTCGCCGGCGAGCGCAACGGCGGTCGATACGGCGGCGTGGTCCGGCGTCTTTAGAATCAACAGCTGCGCCGCCGTCAGGCGCAGAATGTCCATAATGCGGGCGGCGCGCTTCGGCAGCGGCCGATCGATATAGGCGCCGAGGACGTGGTCGATCGCGCCGCGCCGGCGCAAGGCCGCGCTCGCCATAGCGCGGGCGAAAGCGCGGTCCGACCCTTCCAGCAAGGAAAACGCCCGTGATTTGACCAGCGCTTCATCCAGACTGTCGCCGCCGCGAACCCGCTCTAAAATCTCCAGGGCGCCGCGGCGCGCGGCAAGGCCTGGAATATCCGGCCGCGCCGCCGGCGGGGCTTCGCCGCGCCCCCGCCCGCTGTCCTTTGTCCCTTGAAAATTGGTCTCTTTCGCCATAGTGGCCCCGGCTAACCACGCCCGTGCCGGAAAGTCACGCGCAAATGTTTTCTGAACGCCCGGCGCGTCGATCGCTTTGCGGAAAGGCGGCTTTTGTCTTAGGCTTCTCTCTGGTGGAATCGTCGCGCCGCTGGCCTGCGTCGCGACAGAGGTCGAGGGGCATGATGCAAAAACTATCGATATTGGCGGCGGGCGCCGCCCTGATGACAACGGCGGCGACAGCGCAGACCGCGCCGGTGGCCAATCCGACCGCGTCGCTCGACTCGTTCGAGATCCAATCGGTCGGGGCGGTGCTCAACGAGCTTGGCGCCGTATGGCAGGCGCAACAGGGGAACGGTCAGTCCTATATCGCCGCCAACGCCGGCGGCGAGATCAACTTCCTGCTGGTGCCGGCGGCGTGCAAAGGCGCCAATCAAACCCAGTGCGTCGGTCTTTCCATGGTGGCGATTTTCGACGGCCAGGCCAATCCGCAGACGGTGACGGCGTTCAACTACCGCTACGCATTCGCCAGCGCCGGCCTCGATCCTTCGGGCTCGGCCTATATCAAGCGTTATGAGATTTCCGATTTCGGCATGGCCCGCGGCAATCTCGCCACGTCGATTCTCGTTTTCGTGGAACAGGCGAAGATGCTTCAGCAGGAGCTGTCGACCGCGCGCCGCACTGTGGCGCTTGAGGGGTATGCGGACGATCTGTCAGCGGGCTCGCTCAACCGCAGCGGCGTCAAAACGCTTACAGGCGTTGAGGCGCATGCGGAGAACGCGGTGGACGCTCACCAGATCGGCCTCGACGAAGCGGCCGACCACATCAAGTTCTTCATTGAGAACAAGTCGGCGCCACGCAATAAAATCGACAACATCGCCAAAAAATAGCCTTGCGCCACGGCGGCTTTTTTACAGGATTTGCAGTCGGTCGCCGGCGTTAACCGCAATTGTTTAAGCGCTGTTAAGCCTCTTTTCATAAAGGGGTAGCGTTTTCTTAACGGAGCGGCGCGCGTGGAGGCGAAAAGCGACTTTACCCGATTGCGCCGGGTCGCACAGCGCGGTTCGGCTGCGGTGGAGTTTGCGCTGATCGCGCCGCTCTTTCTGGCGCTTGTTTTTTCCATCGCCGAGGCGGGCTGGTATTATTTCGTCAACACCGCCGTTGAGCGCGCCAATGAATCGGCGGCCCGGCTTGTGCGCACGGGCCAGGCGCAAACCGCAAAAGACAGCGGCGGCGTCAATGTCTATTCCGCGGACGCCTTTTACAACGAGATCTGTTCTGTCGTTGCGCCTTTCGGCGCCTGCGACGACACGCTGACGGTGGATGTTGCCCGGTTTGCCAGCTTCGATGCACTTGCAAGCGATACGTCGAGCGCGGTCTGTCGAAACAGCGACAATCCAACCATCAAAGGCGCGCAGTTTGATGCGTCCGACTACGGCGCGCAGAACGAGATTATCCGTGTCCGGATCTGTTTTCTCTATAAGCCGGTGAGCCCGATACTGGGACTGCAGCTATCAACGAATAAGGACGGACGCGCGGAGATTGTCGCGTCTTCGATCTTTCGCAATGAACCGTTCGGGATTTGACCACAATGACGCAGACCCCAGCGCATTTCGCAAAAGACCGGTCGGGCGTCGCGGCGACGGAATTTGCGCTGTTGTTGCCGGTGTTGCTGCTGCTCTTTTTCGGGGTGGTCGAAGGCTCGGACGCGCTGGCGAAAAGCCGGCGGGTGAGCCTCGCCGCCAACACCCTCGCCGATCTCGCCGCGCGCGAGCGCCGGCTGATGGAGGACGCCGCGGACGATCTCTTCGCCGGCGTTGAGGAAATTGTCGACATCAACGGCGCCGATCTGGACATTCGTCTTGTCAGCGTGATCGCGGGCGCCGGCGACGCCGACGGCGACGGCGTTCCCGACGGCGATCCGGTCGTGCACTGGAGTTACGACAATCGCCCGGGCGGCGGCGCGCCCTATGCGGCGGGCGCCGCCTATACAACGGTGGACGTGAAAGCGCTGCTGGAGCCGGACGCGTCGATCATTGTCGCTGAAGTCGACTACACCCACGCGTCCGGGTTCGGCGGCCATGTGATTTCCGCCATGGACATCAACCGCACGGCGGTGCGCTGGCCGCGGCGGTCTCTGCGCATTCAGTTATGCAAGTCGGCGACGGATTGTGTTGATTGACTGACGCAATGAGGTCGGCGTTTGACGCGCGCGTCTCGCGCACGGCCGGCCGCAATGTTGATTGAGAGATCTCAATCTCACCTGGTTGCGTTGGTCGCGCGCCTTACATGCAGGGTCATAAATAAAAACAATGACGATTGAGTGCAGATTCTGATGCAGCACGAATATACATCTAATCATTACTTATACCATATTTACTTCTAAAACAATTTTCTCAATGCTCTGACGCTCTACGAACACCCTCTTAAAGCCGGGCAGGCGTTTTCAGGAATTAGCCGCTCACGGCTGCGCGGCGAAAACGACGTGACCGAACACAACGTGACCGAACACGCCGCGGCCTCTTTCTCCGCAGCGCGTTCTTGAGCGTCTGGAGCATCGATGGACTTAAAAAAAGCGACCGCCCGAAATTCGATCATCGCCATTCTCGCCGCAGGAGGCGCGGCCCAGGCGGGCGAGACCATCGACTACGCCTATGACGCGCAAGGCCGGCTCGTGAAGGTCGAGCGGTCCGGAGCCGTCAACGCCAATGTCGACACCGAATATGAATATGACGACGCGGACAACCGGACGCGGGAGAAAACCACCGGGGTAGGCGGCGCAGGCTCTGGGGGCGGATCGTCAGGCGGGAGCGTGTGCGCCAGCACTCAGACTCTTACCATCGTTAGCGCGACAGACGACGGAACGCATAATCGGAACAGAGGTCCGGAAAATTCCGTGGATGGTGATCTAACATTCACCAGTCGTTGGTCGTCACGGGGCCTCGGCAAGTGGATCGTTTACGACTTGGGCGCCGTGGCGACCGTGGAGGAAATGCGCGTCGCGTGGGGAAGGAGTGGCAGTCATTCCTACTCCTTCGACATTGAGGCGTCGCAGGACGGATCGAGTTTCCAAACCATTCTAACGGGCGGGCAGTCCGCAATTACTGATCCCTTTGAATTCGAAACACACGATGTACCCGCCACATCCGCCCGCTATATTCGGATTGTGGGGTACGGTCGCACCAGTAGCACCCTTAACATGATTGCGGAAACGGAGATCGGCGGGTGTGTGATTTGATCCGGCGTCTTTGAATGCGGTCGCCATAAAAGAGAAAAAGGCATCAATGAAACGCACCGTGCACTGACGGCATGGAGCGGTCAACACATTCGGGAAGAGCTTATGAACCGGGCGATCACTCGCGCCGTTGGCGTGATCTTTTGTGCTTTTTCTGGAGCCGTCGCCGCTTTGGCGCAGCCCTCGGAAGCGCCGCCGCCGCCGGACACGTCGATCGACGGCAACGGCGTCGATCTTATCACCGGTGAGTATTATCCGCCTTATCCATCGATCGGCATTGGGAGCGGGCCCGGTTCGGTGGGCGTCACGCGCTTTGGCGCCAACAGATATATCGATACCAACACCGGCGTGATCAACTCAGCGGGCACGGGAAAACTTTCCGTCACCTTGTTTGGTCAAACGCGCCTCTGGACCGGTTCAAGCGGCGCCTATACGCCCGACGACGGCGGCGGGGGGACGCTCGTCGTTCAGAGTTCTCATCCGCAATACACCTACACGACTCCATCGGGAGTCGTGGCTGAATACTCCATCGCGACGTCCGGCCTGACCCCCATCAATGCGAATTTGGCGACAGTCTCCGCCGTAAAATTTCCGACCGGTGAACGGCTGAGTTATTCTTACGATCTGAAATCCAAGTGTGAGGTCTATTCACAGGAGCTGGGTCGATGCCTGGTCTATACCACCGCGTTTCGTCTGGAACAGGTCACCAGCACGCTTGGATACAGGGTCGAGTATGACTATTCGTCAAACGTCTGCTGCAGTTCCGGTTACTATACGCCGTCGACGATCACAGCGAAAACGCTGTTCAGTTCGGGAACCTGGCAGTCGCTGTCTTTCTCCAGCGACACAATCACCGACGCCGCAGGGCGCACCCACGTCTACACCCGCGATACGGCGGGCCGCGTCACCGGCTATAAAGGCCCGGGCGCATCGTCCAACGACGTCGCGGTCACCTATGACAGCTCCGGCCGGGTCGCGACGCTCTCCAAACTCGGCCTCACCTGGAGCTACAGCTACGCAGATTCGGGAACGACGCGGACGACGACGGTGACCGCGCCGGGTTCTGCGGTGCGCACCGTCGTCAGCGATACAGCGACCAACAGGGTGACGTCGAGCAAAAACGCGCTGAACCAGACCACCAGCTATCTCTACGACGCCTACGGACGGCTGACCCGCGTCACCCCGCCGGAAGGGAACTACACCGCCTATACGTACGACTCCCGCGGGAACGTCACGGCGGTTAAAAACTACAATAAAAGCGGCGGTTCGCCGATTACGTCGTTCCAGGCGTCCTATCCGTCGTCCTGTTCGAACACGAAGACCTGCAACAAGCCGGAATGGACGAAAGACGCGCTGGGGCGCCGGACCGACTACACTTATGATACGACGCATGGCGGCGTGTTGACGGCAAAAGCGCCCAGCCCGGGCTCCGGCATCGCGCGCCCGCAGCAAACCTATTCATACTCGCTTCTGTCCATTTACTCTTATTCCCACGCGCTCAATACAACGTCCGCCTACCGCTTAACCGCAGGGAGCACTTGCGCGAGCACGACGACTTCGACTTGCAGCGGCAACGCCCTCGAAACAAAAACTGTTATCTCATACGTGACGCAAGACCGCCGGCCGGGAACGGTTACGGTCCAGGCGGGCGACGGATCCGTGTCCGCCACGACGACTACCTATTACGACCACCAGCGCCGGCCCTATATCGTCGACGGGCCGCTCTCGGGGACCGCGGACCGAACGCGCACCTTCTATAACAACGCCGGTCAGGTGACGGGAACCATCGGCCCCGATCCGGACGGAAGCGGCGCGCTCAAATACCGGGCGACCAAGGTCAGCTACAACAGCCGCGGGCTTCCTTATCTCTCGCAAGCCGGCACAACGACGAGCGCATCGAGCATGGCCGCGTTTTCAGCGCTGCAGTCGACGACGACAAGCTTTGACAGTTACGGGCGCCCGACCAAACGGACCTTCGCCGCCGGGGGCGTCACCTACGGCGTCGCGCAGGTCAGTTATGACTCCCGCAGCCGGGTGCAATGCGCCGCGCAACGCATGAATCCCGGCGCCTTCGCTTCGGCGCCCGGCGCCTGTTCGCTCGGGTCGTCCGGCTCGTTCGGCCAGGACCGCATCACCAGGACGACCTATGATGCGCTCAACCGGCCGATCAAGGTTACGACCGCTTACGGTACGTCGGTCGCCGCCGACGCGGTGCAGACGACGTATACGACCAATGGTCAGGTCTCAGGTCTCACTGACGGCGAAGGCAACAAAACCAGCTATTATTACGATGCGTTCGACCGCCACTATAAGGTCAACTACCCGTCCAAGACCGCGGCGGGGACGAGTTCGTCTACGGACTATGAACAATGGACCTTCCGGGCGACGGGCGCGCCGGCGACCTGGCGAGACCGCTATGGAACGACTCATACCTATACTTACGATAGTCTGGAGAGGCGCACCGGCTCCAGCGCCTCCGGCGCGACGACGCGAAGCTGGTCTTACGACAATCTCGGGCGCGTGACTCAGGCGACGGGCGGTTCGTCGGTATCCTACGTCTATGACGCCCTTGGACGTCTGAAGGCCGAGACACAGGGGCTGGGAACAGTCTCTTATCAATACGACGTCGCGGGCCGGATGACGAAGATGACGTATCCGGGTTCGTTTTATGTCAACTATGACTACGACGTCTCGGGCGCGGTGACCAAAGTGCGCGAAAACGGGGCGACGTCGGGGGTCGGGGTGCTGGCGACCTATGCATACGACGATCTCGGCCGCAGGACAAAACTGACCCGGGGCAACGGGGTCGTGACGGATTACGGCTTCGACGGGGCGTCTCGTCTCACCGATCTCGACCACGACTTTTCGGGGACGACCCACGACAATGATCTCGATTTCTCCTACAACCCCGCAGGACAGGTCACGCTGCGGACGGCGACGAACGACGTCTTCGCCTTTCTCGATCACGCCAACATCGACGCGTCCGCCATCGTCAACGGCCTTAACCAGGCGACGTCCGTGGACGGAAATACGGTCACTTACGACGACCGAGGAAACCTCACAGGCTATAACGGGGCGTCTTATGCGTATGACGCCGAGAATGTCTTGACGTCGGCGGATGGGGCGACGCTCTCCTATGACGCGGCGGGTCGGCCGTCGAAGATTCAGAAAACCGGCGCGGCGACGGCGCGGCTGTTATACGCCGGTGGGGCGCTGGTCGGGGAGTATGACGCAGCCGGTGCGGCGGTGCTGCGGCGCTACGTCCACGGGGCATCCGTCGACGAGCCGCTGGTGTGGTATGAGGGGGGCGGGACGTCAAACCCCAAATTCCTCATCCCCAACGAGCGCGGCTCCATCGTCGCCGTGACCAATTCTTCGGGATCCGTCACCAACGTCAATACATACGACGCCTACGGACGGCCCGGCGCGAACAATGTGGGTCGCTTCCAGTATACCGGCCAGGCGAGCTTCGCCGGCCACGTGGACGGCCTCTATTACTACAAGGCCCGTTGGTACAACCCGGAGCTCGGCCGGTTTATGCAGACGGACCCCATCGGCTACGGGGACGGGATGAATATGTACGGGTATGTGGGCGGGGATCCGGTGAATCATGCGGACCCAAGCGGGACGTCGCGACTGACCAGCAACCTTCAGGCGATCGATCCATGCGGGAATGGCTCTGGTTGTCATTACGATGACACGATTGTTGTTCGCCAAGTGAGGCGCGATTGGAAAATTGATCCGAGTCCACTGTGGCGAGTCAATTTTACTGGAGGGTACAATATTGCTTCAGGTGTTTCCGGAGCCGCTGGCGGCAATGGAAAACAGGCGATTGATGAGTCGTTGTGCGGCGAAGGTGGGACGGCGGCGAGCAGCTTTAGAGAAGCAGCGAGGCTAATATCGCCAAGTGCATCTGAAAATCGTATCAATAGTTTAGCTAGCGGGATGTACGAGGCCTACAACAGATCGTCAAATATGGTTGGCGCACGTGTATTTCGGCGCCGCGACGTCGGCTCGTTGGTCCTTGCCGGCTGGTTTGGAGGGTATAGCACCACCACGCCAAGCGACGATGTGCCGCTCGGAAATCCGCCCGGCGGCGCTTCGGATGGAGGGGTAAGCGTACCGGGAAACACGGTGGCTGGCGTGGTGGTTCCCAACGTCATAGACTATCGTTCTGATTACCAAGCAGGTTATCTTACTTATAGAGACCCCGAGGTCATTGATTTTCACAGCCAATATTTCGAGAGTAATTGGGAGAGGTGGAGCCGCGCGTCGCAGCGCCTAGAAACTCCGTTTGTAGTGAGTTCCCGTGTTGACGACACGCTTTGTGTTGTAGGGGAATGAACAGGTCGAAAACCATGAGAAGCATTGACAGAGCAATTGTTTCGGGCGCGATTGCAGTCGTCACTCTGGGTTGCGCAAATTATTCCAGAGTCGCGGATGAAATGGCGCCGCCGCTTACATTAAGTTTGAGCGACTACTATGAGGACCCGATGAAGTACGACGGTAAACAAGTTACTGTGGCGGGATACTTGGTCTCTCAAGGAGATGTGTTGCATCTTGACGAAACGCCAGATGGCCCGAGGGGCATGAGTGATCCGACTATGCTCGTACGAGATACCACACCAAGTAAAGAGATCGGATTTGAAGAGATTTTTGAGTCTCATCGGTGCACGGATCGATACGCCAAAATAACGGGTGTTCTAGGCCAAATTCCAAGCCCAAATATTTTCGGAATGGTCGAGATTTCGGAAATTAGAGTATTCGAAGATGACGCCTTTCGGGGGTCGGGCGAAGTTTGTTATTCTGCAAACTGACCGTTCGCAAACACAGCGTGACGAGTGACGTCTTTGCGTCCAGACGTCAGCAGACGGGCGACGCTCTCCTATGACGCGGCGGGGCGGCTGTCGAAGATCCAGACAGACACTTCTGTGACGATAAACGCCCGGAGAAGCTATACAAGGCCTTGGCGACAACACTTTTGTCTAAGTAACGGAAACAATAACAGAACAAATATATTCCCCGCACGCGTCTTCCCGTCTGAGCCAGACAATTTTGCTCTTGCTGTCAGGCCATATGTTGAACAGCATTCCTCTTTCGAGGAACGGGTTGCGCTACAGTCTTCATTTTACAATGATTTCGCTGCCAGGCGCGGCATACCTGTTGTTGTTGCAGATTCTGGAAATGTTTGCGTCTATACCGGAGAGTAAGGACAAGATGACTTTGATGCACTTTCGTTTCTTGATCGGGGTCTTCGTCTCCATATTTGGTATGTCAGCCTGTGTTGAGACCTCCAACGGAGCGAATCCAGCGCGGGTGGATGGCGCAGTCGATCCAGAGTTTCCAATACACCGACCCTCTCTAAGCCTAACGGAAATCGCCGCTGACCTACGAGCGCGTACAGGCGAAGACGTCAAAGTCCGGGGTTATTTAGCAAACTTTGCCCCTGCTCTTATCCTCGTCGCTGCGGAGGACAGCAATGTCTTCGATGATCCAGCAATTGTTGTTACTGATCAGAGATTACGCGCCACAATATTTACGGGTGAGGAGTTTACTGACGAATCCGAGTATCTTGCTGCGAAGGGATGTCGGGACAGATTTGTCGAGATAACCGGCGTAGTCGGATTCCTCGAGGCGCATAAGTCTTTTGGGATTGTCGAGATACGAAGCATATTGGTTTTTGAGGATGGTAGTTTTAGCGGCGAAGGCCGAGAGTGTTTTCTGCGGTCGTAGGGCCGAGTGACGAACGCGACGTAACCAAGCTCGCTTTGTGGCCAACTACGACTAAAGCGTCTTGTAAGCAGCGACGACACGGCTCTGCTACGCCGCTGCTGCGAGGGGTGGCGTTTGACGCGCGCATCTTGCGCCCAGGGGCGGCGCGACTTCGACTGATGACTTCAATCTCACCTGACTGCGTCGGCGTCGCCGACGGTCCAAGGTCGTGGTGGGCGCGGCTGGGATTGAACCAGCGACCCCTACGATGTCAACGTAGTGCTCTCCCACTGAGCTACGCGCCCGCTATTCAGCGAAGCCCGGGTCTCTACCGGCAAATTTGAGCGCTTGCAAGCCTCGCGCGCGAGGATCCGGTCAGGCCGCGATGACGCGGTCGACTTCGTGCACCAGGTCTTTCAGGTGGAAGGGTTTGGACAAGACCTTGGCGTCTTCCGGCGCCTGGTTGGCGGCGTTGAGCGCCACCGCGGCGAAACCGGTGATGAACATGATCTTCATTTCAGGGTCGATTTCCGCCGCCCGGCGCGCCAGCTCGATGCCGTCCATGACCGGCATGACGATATCGGTCAGGAGAAGATCGAACTCCCGAAGCTGCAGTTCCGTCAGCGCTTCGTCCCCTTGCGCCGCGTCGATCACCGAGTGTCCGGCCCGCTCCAACGCCTTCTTCAGGAATCGACGCATCGAGTCGTCGTCTTCCGCCAATAAAATCGCCGCCATATTGATCCGCCTCACTTAACGCCGCTGACCCTCGCACCCTCTTTTAAGAGTGTTCGGATATGGGATGACAGCTCTCAATAAGCCTCACCGGGAAGAAACGTCTGCAATTTTCGCTCCGCTCGCCGTCTTGTTAGCGATGTGGACTTAACGAAACCCGCGAAGCCGGGCTAACATGACCGATGTAGTTGGATTTTCAAGCCTTGGGACGATGATGAAAAAGACCGGAGAGCGAAGCAGCCAGGACGGACCGGACAGCGCCGCCGAGCGCAATGCGGTCGAGATCTTAACGCCGCAACGCCTGGCGTCGCCGGTGGTGTTCGCCTCTCCGCATTCGGGCCGGGACTATCCGACGGCGTTCCTGAAGAACGCGCGCCTCGACCAGCACGGCCTGCGCCAGTCGGAGGATTCCTACGTCGATCTCCTGTTCGATGCCGCGCCCCGCCATGGATCGCCGCTGTTGCGCGCGCTTTTTCCGCGCGCCTATGTGGACGTTAACCGCTCCCGCGACGAGCTTGATCCGCGCATGTTCGCTGATGACTTGCCGGCCGGCGCCGATACCCGGTCGAGCCGGGTGATCGCGGGCCTCGGGGTGATACCCCGCATTGTTGCGGACGGACAGGACATCTATGCGCGCAAATTGCGCTTCGCCGACGCCAAGCGCCGGCTTGCCGCCTGTTACGATCCCTACCACCGCGCCCTCGGAGATTTGGTCGCCTCGGCTCAGGGACGGTTCGGCTGCGCGGTCGTCATCGACTGCCATTCCATGCCGTCGGCGGGCGGCGCGCCCATTCGGCCGGGAGAGCGACCCGTCGATTTCGTGCTCGGCGACAGATTTGGGGCCTCCTGCGCCGGCTTCGTCACGGAACTCGCTGATGAGACCCTTTGTGAGCTTGGCTTCGAGACCGCGCGCAACGCCCCTTACGCCGGCGGCTATGTGGCGTCTTCCTACGGCCGGCCAGCGAACGGCGTGCATGTGCTGCAGATTGAGATCAACCGCGCGCTCTATCTCGACGAAAAGCGCATCGCGCGCACGGCCGGTTTTGAGCAATTGCGCAATGCGATGATTACGCTTATCAAACGCTTGTCGGCATTGCGCGCAGACGATCTGTGGACGGCCCAAGCGGCGGAGTAACGACCGCGTCGACACATAAAAAAAGACCGCAGGTGCGAAACCTGCGGCCAAGTCATAGGGAGGAAACGCCCAGAATAGGGCGGCAACGACAGGGCCGTTGCGAATCCAGAATAGGAAATTTTATATTGCGGCGCAATATTTTTTTTGCAGTGCAAAAACTTCTTGACATGACTCATCCTGCTTTTTGCGCTTCTTTCCACGCCGAAATCAGCCTCAGCCTCGCAAAATCCACATGAAAAAAGACAAAACCGACCCCGTCGAGCCCGAGAGGAAGAAAGGCGCCCTGCGGCGAATTGGCTCGGGCATGGGCCGACTGACCCGCGCCAAGGCGAAATTCGACATGCCGACCGTGCGCCAGCATGACACCGGCCTCAAGATCGTTATCGCCACGGACGCCTGGAAACCGCAGTTGAACGGCGTCGTGCGGACGCTCGATACCCTGGGCCAGATCCTGACGAGCTTCGGCAATGAAGTGCTCTACATCACGCCGAATGAGTTCCGATCGGTGCCGTTGCCGTCCTACCCGGAAATCCGACTGTCGCTGATGCCCAATCGCAAAGTCGCGAACATGATCAACGAGTTTCAGCCCCATGCCATTCACATCGCGACGGAGGGACCGATCGGGCGGGCGGCGCGGCGTTTCTGCAAGCGCCGGGGACATCCCTTTACGACAAGCTTTCACACCCGCTTCGCCGAATATGCGAACGAGCGCTGGAAGGCGCCGGTGTCCTGGGGCTATGCGGTGCTGAGAGATTTTCACAAGGACGGCGACACCATGATGGTGGCGACGCCCGGTCTGATTGAAGAACTCAAAGAGCGCGGGTTCTCCAAGATGAAGTTGTGGACTCGCGGCGTCGATTTGGAGCAGTTCGTCCCCGGCGACCGATCCTTGCTCGACCGCCATGAGCGGCCCGTCTTTCTCTATGTGGGCCGTCTGGCAGTGGAAAAGAGCATTGAGGACTTTCTGGAGCTCGACTTGCCGGGAACGAAAGTCATTGTCGGCGAAGGACCCCAACGCGCCGAACTGGAAGAAAAGTACAAAGACGCTGTGTTCGTCGGCCCGAAATACGGGGAAGAGCTGACAACATATTATCAGGGCGCCGATGTATTCGTCTTTCCTTCACGCACCGATACGTTCGGGCTTGTAAATGTCGAGGCGCTTGCGTGCGGCGTGCCCGTCGCAGCCTATCCCGTCAGAGGACCGCTTGAGATTCTTGAAGGCGCGCCGGACGGGTGCGGCGCCATGGACGCGGATCTGCGCAAGGCGTGCCTTGCCGCCTGGGAAAAGCGCGACCCGGAGGCTTGCCGGCGCTGGGCGGAAAATTTCTCATGGGAGGCGGCGACGCGCCAGTTTATCGCTAATCTTGAAACCCCCGGCTTTGATGAAGAGTTCTGGCTGCGCTCCGCCAGGATGCTGGACTAGGCGTCGATAGATAATTCCGATTGAAAATTGCTCTAACGCGCCGTTTTATCGAACAAACCCAAACCTACTTGAATACGCAGGCCGCATATGCGGCGCCCATGCATGCAAGGAGGTTCTCCAGTGATCAATGATTTCATCGCCCAAGCTGTTCCCTCGTCTCGCGACCGAACAAATGGGCCGCGGTCTGGCCTCGACGCTTTTCTCACCGGGCCGGGCGGTCTTGCGACCGGCGCGGCGGCTGGCGGTCTGGCGGCGCTGATGCTGGGCGGGGCGAAACCGAAAAAGTTGGCGAAGAACGCGGTGAAAATCGGCGGCGCGGCGCTGGTCGGCGGTTTGGCGTACAAAGCCTGGCGCGATTGGCGGTCCGGTCAGGCCCAGCAAGCGCCCGGCAACCACACGCCCAAACTCCCGCACGCATTTTTTCCGCAGGCGGATGATGAACAACGTAAGCTGACGCGGGCTCTCATGCGGGCCATGATCGCTGCCGCGAACGCCGACGGAAAAATCACGACCGAAGAGCGCGGTCGGATCGGGCAGCGGCTGATGGAACTCGATGTTGATGTTACCGATCGCGCATTCATCGAACAGGAGATCGCGAAGCCTGCGTCCATTGACGACATTGTCCGTGACGCCACGTCGATGGAAGTCGCCGCCGAGCTTTACACAGCGTCGTTGCTGGCGATCGATCCGCCGAACAAGGCGGAATACGCGTATCTTTCACTGCTCGCAGCGCGCTTGGGGCTGGACGTCGACCTCGTCAACACTATTCATGCGCAGATTGCGGGACCGTCATTGCCGCCCGCGGCGGCGTAAGGTCGGACTGCTGCGACCGAAGCCTCACGCAGGCTTTCCTAGACGCTTGTCCCGATCCGGGACAGGCTGCCCCGATGTTACGCCCCAATTCGCAACGGCGCAGAACCCGTCCGCCCGCTCCACGTTGTAAAAATCCCGCCGAAGGCGAACAACTGCAAGCGTTTCGTGCGCCGGCGCCAAGGACCGGCACGGGGCTTGCGAACGTCATTCCTCGTAGACGGCGCGCCGGATGGGCCGGCGCCATCGTTAGCGAGTGTAGACCATGGCAGATTCGCCGCATCCGATAGATATCCATGTTGGGCGCCGGCTGCGCGCGCGCCGGCGTTTGTTGGGCCTGACGCAGGAATCGTTGGCCAGCGCAGTCGACATCAAGTTTCAGCAAATCCAGAAATACGAAAGCGGCGCCAACCGTGTTTCGGCCTCGCGGCTGTGGGCGCTGGCCAAGGCGCTGGACGTGCCCGTTTCTTATTTCTTTGACGGCATGAACGGCTCGGAACCGAAATTCGAGCACGACCTCACCTCTGAATACAGCTTTGCGCAGCCGCCGGTCGCGGAGATCCTGGACGAAAAGGAAACCATCGATCTCGTCCGGTACTACTACCAACTCGGGCGTGAGCCGCGCAAACGCCTTCTCGATCTTGCGCGGGCAATGTCCGCCAGCGACTAGACTTTTTTTGACGCGTTTTGCTTCGCGCGTTCTTGCACCCGTCGGCAGCGATCCTATGATCGCTGCCGATGTCTTTATCCGATGACGAAATCAAAGACCTGACCGCGTTCGCCAATCGCCTTGCTGATGCGGCCCGGGCGCAGACCCTGCCGCGCTTTCGGGCCGGCGGCGCGGTCTTTAACAAGGCCGGTCCCTGGTATGACCCGGTGACGGACGCTGATCGCGAAGCTGAACGCGTCATCGCCGACATGATCGCAAAGATGTATCCGGCCCATGGCGTGATCGGCGAAGAGTTCGGCGAGCGCCCCGGGGAGAGCGCGTTCCGTTGGATTGTCGATCCGGTTGACGGTACCCGCGCGTTTGTGTGCGGCAGCGCCACATGGGCGACGCTGATCGCCCTGGAATACGAACAGACGCCGGTGATCGGCGTCATCGATCAACCGTACACCGATGAAAGGTGGATCGCGGTCGACGGCGATGTCCGTTTCGTGCGCGCAGGACAGTCGCGCGCCTGCGCCGTCAGCGGAGAGGAAGACCTCGCTAAAGCTCGAATTTCGACCACCGATCCGCGCATCGACGGTTATATGGACGAAGCCGCGGTCGCCGCATTTGCGCGATTGGCGGCCGCCTCCCGCGTCGCCCGTTTCAGCCTCGACGCCTACGCCTACGCTCTGTTGGCGCTGGGCGAGTTGGATGTTGTGGCCGAGACCTCGCTGCAGCTTCACGACTATGCGGCGGTGCGCCCCGTGGTGGAAGCCGCCGGCGGCGTGGTCACCAACTGGCGCGGAGAGCCGCTGGGAACCGATGACAACGGCGAGATCCTGGCGGCGGCGAGTCCGGCGTTGCACAGCGCGGCGCTGGAGGTATTGGCCCGCTAGCGGTCTGCAAATCGCGCGTTCCAAGCGTTTGCACTCACCCCGAAAACGATCAGCCACAAGGTGAGGCTCACATAGGCGAGCGCATTGGCCGCGACATAGGCGGGGAACATCAAATCGGAAAGCGTCGGCGCCAGATAGATGGACGCGGCGCCGACGACAGCGCCGATCGAGGCCAGAACTCCATATCCGGCGAGCGCCCGCGGGATCAATCTGCCGGCGAATAACAGGGCGAACCCGATGGCGGCGCCGATTGAGGACGCAATCAATCCCCAGTGAAAGAAATCGAAATTGAAATCCTGGAGGCGCTGAGCGGCGTCGGCGAGGCGCGCCGATGCGTTCCCGTCGTCGGATCGGCCGCTCACGTCAGCTAAGACCCGATAGGCAACGAAGAGGCCGGCGCCGGCGAATCCCGCCGCTGCGAGACGGCAAAGTCCGGCGACAAGCGCCAGCGCCGGACTCACGGGGCGTAGTAGGACAAAGAAACCGACGGCCAGCAATATCGTAAGCGCCGCTTCGGCGGCGTCGGACACCATCGCGACGGTCAACGCCGCGGCGAACGCATCGAAACCGTCGAGGGCCGCCGCGCTCAATGCGTCGCCGCCGAGAGCGGAGGCTTCAAAGGCCGCCAACGCGAGGGCCAGCAGCATGCCGGCGCCGATGGCGCGGGCGAGTCTTTTGTGACCTGCCGGGTTCTCGATCATGCCCATAAACTGGCCCCTCCGTTTTCGCGAAGGTATCGGCGCACGGGACGAGCCACAATGCGGTTGGCCGCGCGGCCCCGGCGATCCGTCGACAAAAAGCCCTACGCCGCCGCTTCAAAGAAATCGTCGACTTTCTCCCAGAACGCGTCGCGATATTCGTCGCGCTCCATCATGATTTCATGGAGGGCTTCTTCGACGATGATCTGGTCAATGAGCGGGCTTTGAGCCGCGATGGCCGCATGGTCGGCGCCGTCGATGCGCCGCTCATCGCCCGCCGAGATAATGCGTATAGGAATTTTCAGCGGGTCAAAGAAATCAGCTGCATGGATCAACTTCGTTGCACGCATGGCTTCGTTGACCCACCCGAATGTCGGCGACGTTCTGGCGGCGGCCGGTTCGGCCTCCTGCAGGTCGCGAAAGCGCCCATGACGCGTCCTGTCGGTTGTGAACATGTTGCCTTCGAACAGGCGCGCATCGTCATTCTTGCGCGACACCGGCGCGTTGCCGGCCCCGAGCGCCGCAGCCGCGCTCGCCGCCGCGCCGAGCAGCACGTTCTGCGCCGGCGGAAAGAGACGGGTCATCGGCGCGCAGAGAACGGCGCGGTCAAACCCCTCATAGCCCTGCCCCAGCAGCAACAGCGCCGGCAATCCGCCCATGGAATGGGTGAGGAGGAAACATCGTCCGGGAAAGCGCGCGGCGACGGGGCCTTCGCGAAACGCTTTCAGATCGCCGGCGAGGCGATCGAAATAGCCGGGCCAGCCTTTCGGAAAATCAGACAGGCCCTGACCGCGCCAATCCATAATCGCCACATTGAAACCGCGTCCGCGCAGATCGTCGGCGACTTCGAAGTATTTTTCGATAAATTCCGACCAACCGGGCGCAACGATAACTGTGTCGCGCGCATCCGGCGACGGGAAAAACGCAGTTCGCAGTCTGGCGCCGTCGGCTGCGGCAAACTCACCGGCTTCCGCATCTGCCGGCGTCGGATTAGAGGCGACGGAAATGAACCGCGTCATCAGCTTGAAAGCTTCAGGCGCGCCATGACGCTCATATCGCCGGCGATCACAAGGCGCCCGTTGATGACGGCGTTTTCGACGGCGCGTTTGGATGCAACGACGCGCAGCATGACGTCGCTTGGTCCGCGCCATACGCTGTCCGCTGGCGCCGGCGCAGCCTCGCTGGTCTTCGGAGGCGTCGTTCGTCCATCGATAAACACCGGCGCGCCGCCGTCGGGCCGCAATTCGAGAACGGCCCCGAACGGCGTCTGAAACGTCTTCGCCGCCGCCTCCGCCAGGGACGCCTTGGTCATTCGTAAAGAGCGCCGTCGGCGGCGATCGGTTTAACAAAGCGCAACGTCATGCGGTCGCTTTCGCCGATGGCGTCATATTTTGCGCGATCGAAATCCGGATCTTCCTGGCCGCGAATCTCCGAAGAGCGCCGTGACGGCGGAAGGGTCCAGACCCCGAAAGGATGGTCTTTGGTGTCGGCCGGATTGGCGTTGATTTCGGAAGACCGGTCGAATTCAAAGCCCGCGCCCTCGGCGAGTGCGATCGCGTCATCCGTATAGGAATAGCCTGACGAGCCGTCGCGCGGCAGTTCCGGATCCGCGCCGTCGGCGCGGTGTTCGACGACGCCAAGAACGCCGCCCGGCTTCAACGCGTCGTAGAACGACTGAAACACGGCTTCGGCGTTGCCGCGGCCCTGCCAGCTATGGACGTTGCGGAACGTGACAACGGCGTCGGCCGAACCCGCAGGCGCAATTGGCGCGTCGACGCCGAGCGCGGTCAGTTCGATCGCGCCGTAAATCTCAGGCTGATCGATGTAATTCGTTCGATAAGAATCCAGCGCCGACACCACCCGTTCGCTGGCGCCCTCCGGATTCCAGCTTGCGGCGTAAAGCTTCCCGCCGCCTTCCTTCAGATATGGCGCAATCACTTTCGTGTACCAGCCGCCGCCGGGATAGGCCTCGACGACCGTCATGTCCGGCTCGATTCCAAAGAACAGGAGTGTTTCCTTCGGATGGCGGGCGGCGTCGCGGGCGCGCTCTTCATCGGAGCGATGGTCGCCGGCGAGCACTGCGTCGAGGATGTCTCCCGGCGCGGGCGCGGACGCTTCGGCCGCCGCTTCGTCCGGAGCTTGCGTTTCCGCTTGCTCGCCGCAAGCCGCCAACATCAACAGCGCGAACGGCGCCGCAATTCGCCAAGTCGTCATCAAGATACTCCCTCAATATGGATCGCCGACGCATAGCATGGATCGGCGCAACGTCCATATCATAGGCGCGTGAAGAACGGCTATGCGCCAAATCTGGCGCTGAAAAAATGGATCAGCCAGCGTTCGCCGTCGTCGCGCTTGGTGGCGCACATGATGAGGTCTCCGTCGGTGCGAATATTGACGAGGCCGTAGACGTTTTTGTCCATAATGCGCGCCCGTCGCAGGCGCTCTCTTGGATACTGAACATCGATGACCCCGGCGGGCCGGCGGGTATAGACCGTGGCGCGCGTGCCGAGATTGGCCTCGCTTGCTTCAAGCGCTTCCAGGCGCGGCTGCTCGCGGTCGCGGGCCGCGTCTTTGATGTCGTCCCTGTCGTCGGATGAGGCGTTGTCGCCGAGATTGTCGATCGCCTGCCAGTCGCTTTCGTTCATGAACTCGCTGCGGGCGAACTCCTCCACCGGCTTGCCCAACACTGTCGCATCGGTTCCCGCCGCGCCCAGATTTCTGACCTCGATCCGGTTGATTTCGCCGAGAAGCACGCTGCGCTCAATCTCCGTCATGTAGATCAACGGCGTGATCACCTTGTCCTGATCGGGCGACAGCTCAAGATGGCCGGACAGCGCGCTGGCGGCGACAATTTCCGGCCGCGGATGGGCGTGTCCCTCATTGTCGCCGGACGAAATGACCGTCGCCGCCGCATTGACTTCCTTCAGGAATTTGAATGACACGTCGTGGCTGCCGTGGTGACAGGCTTTCGCGACGTCGCAGGCCCATTCGTCCATATGGTCGCCGAAGCACTCGTCGATCCAGTTCATGCTCGCGGTATTGAGATCGCCGGTCATCAAAATGCGCGCATCGCCAAAATCAAACCGTAGGCATACGGAGTGACCGTTTGTGTTGATGCTCTTGCGATTCCGTCCCGGCGTTAAATCCGGCAGCGCCGGCTGGCCGTTGTTGTCGAGAAATACGGGGCCGACGATCTTGATGGCGCAACCGCCTTCGCTTGACAGTTCGGGCAGGGTCCCGGCGCCGGCGTCCGCTTTGTCGATGCCGATCCGGACGAATTCCGTGTCGGCGTCGTTGTCGAGCACGGCTTTCACAAAGCGCCGCCACCACTGATCGCGCGAACTGAAGTTAACGCCGTCAGGCGACGTTCCGTTGACCCGCGCTGTCGCATCGGCCCGGTCGCCCATCAGCGTGACAAACGCGTCGCGCCCGTCGACTGCGGCGCGCGGCCCAAGACCTTCTTCCTCCACGGCGCCGGGGAACCGCGCGAGGCCTGGATGTCCGAATTTTGCGATCGCCACGTCGATGCAATCGAGCTCTTCGCGAGCGGCGAGATCCATGTCGACAAGGTCGCGCAAACCGCCATAGTGGTCCGCATCGCTGTGAGAGGCGATCATCCAGTCAAGATCGATGCGCCAATGTCCGTAGTCTGAGAAAAATTTCCAGTCGACAAAGTCTGCAGCATTTTTCCCGGTCATCTGCTTTTCGCGTTCAAGCCCGCCGTCGATCAGCATATGCGCGCCGTTCGGAAACCGGGTCAGCACGCCGTCGCCCTGGCCGACATCGATAATGTAGATCTCAAGCAGCGCCGCGGACGTCAAACGGTTTTCATCGATGTCGCCAAACAGTCCCCGCGCGCGAACACGCGCGGTTCCATTGTCGCGTTTGATGATCTGAACCGGGTCGCCCCACAGAAGATCGGCGCTGTCGCCCGAGGACAGGATGAGGGACGCCTCAAAGTCGTCGTCTTCAAGCGGACGGTTCGGCGGGCGCACGCGATCGACAAACGCCAATTCAACGAGATGAGCGGTGTTCACAAATCCGGTCGCGCCGGCGGCGGCGGCGGCGGTAAAGGCGCCGTCGCCAATGCCGCCCGGCAAGTCGATGTCGTCGCCCCAGGCGAGCTCGGCGAGGACGGCGCCGCCGGGATCGGCGGCGTCCAGCAACGGGGTCCGAAAGTCGCGCCTGAATTCAGCCTGGGCGCGTTTGGCGGCGGCCCGGCCGGCATTGGCGCTCACGGAAAAAAAGAGCGCAGAATCCTCGCTCCACGCACGGATCGATCCTTGCGGCATGACCTGTCTCCCCACATCGACGGCGTGATCTGCGCGCCGGCCGCCGCAACTATAGCGTGTTCGGGGCGCCCAATAAATGAGAATCCGTCCGGAAATTCGCCGCCGCCCAGGCTTGAAACCCGGGCGGAAAGCCATAAGTCACCCTGTGCGGAGGCCCATTCGGGGTCCGCGCGCTCTCAGCGTCGTCCGACAGGAGACGCCCGGCGCTTCATCCTTGCTTCTTTTAGGAGGACATCTATGCGTAGCTATGACCTTACCCCCCTTTATCGATCCACTGTCGGTTTCGACCGGATTTTCGATCTGCTCGACGGCGTCGGCAAAGCCGAGTCCGCCGGCTATCCGCCCTATAACATCGAGCGTCTTGACGAAAACGACTACCGCATCACCCTCGCGGTCGCCGGCTTCGGCGAAGACGATATCGACATCGAGCTGAAGGAAAACGCGCTGACCATCAAGGGCGCGCGCAGCGACGCCGACGAAGGCCGCGAGTTCCTGTATCAGGGCATCGCCGGGCGCTCGTTCGAGCGGCGCTTCCAGCTTGCAGAACATGTTGAAGTCGCCGGCGCGTCTCTCGTGAACGGCCTTCTCAACATCGAGTTGAAGCGGGTGATCCCCGAAGCGATGAAACCGCGCAAAATCGCCATTAACGGCGCCGGCGCGGGAAACGTTAAAATCCTCAAAGACAAGAACGCCGCCTAGCCACAGGCGCCGTTCCAGGCGAACCCGGCGCAACACTTGCCCCTCCCGGTTGCGCCGGAAAGCCTGAATTCAAAGGGCTGTGGTCATGCCCAATCGCCGCAGCCCTGTTTTTTTGCATCTGGAGTTGGTAGGCTGCGCCGGCTCTGTTTGCTCGAGGGGAAGACGATCCCCGATCCGCACGCCGCGGCGAAAGCCGGGGTCAA
This sequence comes from Hyphococcus sp., assembly GCA_028289605.1. GTDB lineage: Bacteria > Pseudomonadota > Alphaproteobacteria > Caulobacterales > Parvularculaceae > Hyphococcus. The sequence goes on from JANQON010000003.1 coordinate 124,858, forward strand.
CGGCGGCGTCAAACAAGGTTGAGATATCCCTGGGACCCGGCTTTCGCCGGGAAAAACGGGAACGGGAATATTGCGCCAAGCAACGGCGCGTGCGTTTGGGGAACAGTATGCGTAAGGTTTTGACTATTCTTATTCTGTCGACCGCGGCGTTTGGGCTCGCCGCATGCGAGACGGCGCCGATCGAAACGGAATCCATTTCGATCCCCTACGATCCTTATGATTTCGACCCTGCCGACCTCCAGGCGGAAGCGGACGCGCATTGCGGGGGTTACGGCCTGCGCGCCGTTTACGAAGACGAGACAGTCGACCCGTCGTCGGTGCGGTGGCGTTATCGGCATTACCGCTGCGTTTAGGGCGCATCGCGCAACCATCCGCTCATCCCGGCGCCCGGATCCGGCCGTAGGCCGGTCCGAGAATAAACTTCGGCCGGGATCACGCACCTCATACTCCAAAGCAAATTGCATGAGATCCCGGCTTTCGCCGGGATGAGCGGAACAAATGCGTTTATCCGTTCACCAACGCCGTCGCCTTCTCATAGATCTCCGCGTTGGCCGCCAGGATCGATCCGCCGAACAGGAAGTTCCGGCCGCCGTCGATCTCGCTGACGAAGCCGCCCGCTTCGCGGACGAGGCACGCGCCAGCGGCGACGTCCCAGGCGTTGAGATCGCGTTCCCAATAAGCGTCGTATCGGCCGGCCGCCACGAAAGCGAGATCGAGGGCGGCCGAACCGAACCGGCGGATGCCCGCCGTGACTTCAAGCACGCGCCGGGCTTCGCTCAGCGCTTCATCGCGTCCGTCTCTGCCGGCGAAGGGCAGGCCGGTGGCGAACAGGCATTCGTTGAGATCGCGCCGTCCGGAGACGCGCAGGCGCCGGTCGTTCATCCACGCGCCTTCGCCCTTCTCGGCCCAGAAGAGTTCGTCCGTCGCCGGATTATAGATGACGCCCGCGTAAGGCTGGCGGTCCCGCTCCAGCGCAATGGATATCGCGAAATGGGAAAGCCCGTGCAGGAAATTGGTCGTACCGTCCAGCGGGTCGACAATCCATCGGTTTGAATTGTCCGCGCCCTCCATCTCGCCGCGCTCTTCCATCACGAAACCGTATTTGGGCCGGGCGGTGTTGAGACTTTCGAAAATCGTTTGCTCGGCGCTGAGGTCAGCCTTGGTGACGAAGTCGGCGACGCCCTTCTTGGAGACCTGTAAGGCCTCCAGCTCGCCGAAGTCCCGGGTCAGGCCGCGGGCCGCTTTGCGTGCGGCGGTGACCATCACATTGATGAGGGCGGACTGGTGAGCCATGGGGTGCGCTTTCGAAATTTCGGCGGGACGATCTGGCTGTATAGGGGCGGGCGCGCGAATCGCAAGTCGCGCGCCGATTTTCGGCTCCGGGGCTGCCCTATGCGCTTCCGCCGACGGCTTTGCTCGGCTATCTTGGTGAAAAAATACTCACGTTCAGGGATGACAATTGATGGCTGACAACGCTCAGACTCCGTCCGCTTCGGACTTGCCGCCGCTCACACTGCCCACGCTGGTCGCCTCGGCGATGAAGCTCATCACCGGGGAGCCGCTCTTTAAGGTCGGCGAAGCGGAAATCCGCGGCAACACCTATCGGGTGTTCGAGAATACCCCGCAAAACCTCGCTGATTTCTTCGCGCAGACGACGGCGGAACAGGGCGACCGACCGTTCCTGACCTATGAGGGCGAAACGCTGACCTTCGCGGAGCTGCAATCCCAGGCGTGCCGCTTCGCCAACGCCGTCGCCAAGACTTACGGGGTCAAGCAGGGCGACCATGTGGCGATCGCCATGCGCAACTATCCTGAATGGTGCGTCGCCTATCTCGGCCTGATCGCCCTCGGCGCCGTGGTCGTACCGCTCAACGCGTGGTGGAAAGGCGACGAGCTCAAATACGGGCTGGAGGATTCCGCCGCGAAGCTCGTGATCTGCGACGGCCGACGGCTGGAATACATAGCGCCGTTCAAAGATGACTTGGGACTGACGCTGATCCTCGCCCGCGACGAAGCGGACGGCGCCGACGCTCGCGTCGACGCGCTAATCGCCGCCGAGCCCGACGACACGCGGCCCGCCGTCGACATTTCTCCTGATGACCGGTTCTGCATTGTCTACACGTCCGGATCGACCGGGCAGCCCAAGGGCGTCATGCTCACGCATCGCGGCGCGCTTTCGGCGCTCTATTCGTGGTTTTTTATCAGCGAAGTCATGCGCGACGTTCGCGGGCAGTCTCTCGCCGGCGACAATCCGGGGATTCTGCTCGCCGTGCCGTTGTTCCACGTTACCGGCAGCCACTCGATTTTTATGCTGTCCTTCCTGCTGGGGCGCCGGGTGGTGATCATGCACCGCTGGAACGCGGAAGCCGCGGCGGCGTTGATCAAGGACCATGCCCTCACCAATTTTGTCGGCGTGCCAAGCCAGTCTTTCGAGCTGATGCGGGCCGCCGCCAATGACGGCCTGCCGAGCCTTATTGATGTCGGTTCAGGCGGCGCGAAGCGCCCGCCTGATCAGGTTGAGAAACTGTCGACGGCATTCGCCGCAGCCTCGCCGTCGTCTGGTTACGGACTGTCTGAAACGAACGCCATCGGTTGCGTGATCTCGCTCAATCTATACCAAGAGCGTCCCGATTCCACAGGCCGGCCGGTGCCGCCGCTCACGGACATCAAAATTGTGAGCGACGACGGCGCCGACGCGCCGAAAGGCGAGGTCGGTGAAATCTGGATCAGAAGCGCCGGCAATTTCGAAGGCTATTGGAACCGCCCCGACGACACCGCCAAGGCGCTCACCGATGACGGCTGGTTCCGCACCGGCGATCTGGGCAAGATGGACGATCTCGACTTCGTCTATATTGTCGACCGCATCAAGGACATCATCATTCGCGGCGGCGAAAACATTTCCTGCCTCGAAGTTGAGGCGACGGCCTATGAGCATGAAAGCGTGTCTGAGGCCGCCGTATTTTCGGTGCCGGACGACGTGCTCGGCGAGCGGGTCGGCCTTGTCGTTTACGTCAAGGAGGGCGGCGTCCTGGAGCCCAGCGACATTCACGACTTTATGTCGGAGCGGCTCGCCGGTTTCAAAACGCCCGAGCGAATATGGATTTCGCCGGCGCCGCTGCCGCGCCTGGGCACGGAAAAATTCGACAAAATCACGGTGAAACGGATCGCTCTGCAGAACCCGCCGGCGCTCGAGGTCTAACGACTGCATGAAACGCTTGCGTCCCGCGCCCAAGGGGCCAAATAAGGTGTTCCGGTTTTAGGAGCGCCCATGCTGGAGCTGCGGCCCAACTGCGAATATTGCGACAAGGATTTGCCGCCGCAGGCGACGGACGCGCGCATTTGCACCTATGAGTGCACCTTTTGCGCGGACTGCGTCGACACCGTCCTGAGCAATGTCTGCCCGAATTGCGGCGGCGGTTTTGCGCCCCGGCCGATCAGGCCGACGACAGCGCGACGACCAGGCCTTAGTCTCGCCCATCAGCCCGCGTCTGAAGTGCGCGTTCATACGAAATACGCCAAAGCCGATATCCTGGAATTCGCCGCCGCCGCGGCGTCAATTCCGCCCGAACAACGATAGGAGCTGTCATGAGTGATTTAGACGCCTTCCGCGAAGAGGCCCGCGCCTGGCTTGAAGAAAACTGCCCGCAGGAGATGCGCGACGGCGCCAGCGGCGAAGCCAATGTCTGTTGGGGCGGCAAGCGATGGACGTTTACGTCCGACGCGCAAAAGACCTGGCTTGAGCGCATGGCGGCGAAGGGTTGGACCGTGCCGGCCTGGCCGAAGGAATATGGCGGCGCCGGCCTCTCCAAAGAGGAGGTGAAAGTCCTGAAGTCAGAGATGCGCCGGATCAAGGCGCGCTCTCCGCTAGAAAGCTTCGGCATCTGGATGCTCGGCCCGGCGCTGTTGAAGTTCGGGACCCACGAACAAAAAGCGCATTTCCTGCCTCCCATCGCGCGCGGCGAGATTCGTTGGGCGCAAGGCTATTCCGAACCCAATTCCGGCTCCGACCTCGCATCTTTGCAATGCAAATGCGAAGACAGGGGAGAGCACTGGCTCATCAATGGCCAAAAAATCTGGACGTCCTATGCCGATGAAGCGGACTGGATATTCGTCCTGGTGCGGACCGACCCGTCGGTGACAAAGCATAACGGCATCTCGTTCATTCTGGTCGACATGGATCAGGAGGGCGTCTCGACGAAGCCGATCAAGCTGATCTCCGGTAAGTCGCCGTTCTGTGAAACGTTCTTCGATGATGCAACGGCGCCTAAGGATTATGGACCGGGCGTTTCTGCCATTGTCGGCGAGATCAATCGCGGCTGGGATGTTGCGAAATATCTCTTGACCCATGAACGCGAAATGATCGGCGGCGGAGGGGGCGGCGCCATGGGCGCGCGCAGCCCCGGCGAAATCGCCGCCGGCAAGATCGGCCTCGACGACGCCGGGCGTCTCGATGATCCAATCCTGCGCGGCAAGATCGCCCAGGCTGATATCGACGGTTGGGCGTTCCTGTTGACCATGGAGCGCATGAAGGACGAGGCGAAGGCCGGCCAAGGGGTCGGCGCCAAGTCGTCGATGCTGAAATACTACGGTACTGAACTGAACAAACGCCGGTTTGAGCTGATGATGGACGGCGGCGGTTCGGACGAGCTGGAATGGGAAGGCGAGCGGACCAATGACGGCGAACTCGCCCGTCAATGGCTGCGCACCAAGGCCAACTCGATCGAAGGCGGCACGTCGGAAGTGATGCTCAACATTATTGCGAAGCGGGTTTTGGAATTGCCGGGGGCGTGAGGGCGAGCCGGATCAAATACGCTATCCGCTCATCCCGGCGCCCCTCGAGACGCCGCCTTGCGGCGGTTCCTCAGGATAAAGAGCCGGGATCTCCCTCGAGAAGCGAAGCGCTTGCCGCACGAGATTCCGGCTTTCGCCGGAATGAGCGGTGACAAAGAAACATAGTGAATACTGAAAGAGAGACTCATCGATGCCTCTAGTCCTTACCGAAGAACAGGAAATGCTGCGCGAGTCCGCGCGCGGCTTTCTCGATGAAAAAGCGCCCGTTTCCGCGCTCAGGAAGCTTCGCGACGAGAGTAACGCCGACGGTTTTGATCGCGGTCTGTGGAAAGAGATGGCGGAGATGGGCTGGGCCGGCATTCTTGTGGATGAAGCCCATGGCGGCGCGGATTTCGGTTTTGTCGGCGCAGGGCTCATCGCCGAAGAGATGGGCCGCACCCTGTCGGCCTCGCCCTTCCTGTCGACGTCGATCCTCGCTGCAACGGCGCTGAAGAAAATCGCCGGCGATGCGCAACAACAGGAGCACCTGCCCAAAATCGCCGCGGGGGAGGCCTTGTTCGCCCTTGCCGTTGATGAAGGCGCGAAACACCGTCCGGCGGCGACGGCGATGCAGGCGGAAAAGCACGGCAACGGGTTTAAACTGTCGGGATCGAAAACCTTCGTCGCCGACGGCGCGGTGGCGGACAAGATCATCGTCGCGGCCCGCAGCGCCGGGGCGCCGGGCGAAAAAGAGGGCCTGACGCTGTTTCTCGTCGACGCCGCCGCCGGCGGACTTGAGAAAGAACGCACAGTCATGGTCGACAGCCGGGGCTATGCGCGTCTTGATTTCAACGGCGTTGAAGCGACCGGCGATGATGTTCTGGGCGAGGTCGACAATGGTTACGAGGCGCTTGAAGGCGTCTTGTCGGCGGGCCGCGCCGGTCTCGCCGCCGAGCTTTCGGGCGCCGCGCAACAGGCCTTCGCGATGACGACCGATTACTTAAAAGAACGTAAGCAATTCGGGACCGAAATCGGTACCTTCCAGGCGTTGCAGCATCGCGCGGCGCATCTTTACTCCGAGCTTGAGCTTGTGAAATCGGCGGTCCTCAAGGCGTTGCAGGATCTCGACGCCATGTATGGCGCGGCGGGACTGTCCTGTTCGCTCGCCAAGGCAAAGGCCGGCGAAGTGGCCAAGCTGGCGAGCCAGGAAGCCGTGCAGATGCATGGCGGGATTGGCATGACCGACGAGTATGATATTGGCTTTTACATGAAGCGCATTCGCGCGGCGCAGGAAATGTTCGGCGACGCCGCTTTTCACGCGGACCGTTTCGCCAAACTGCGCGGTTATTAATTCTAAACCGAGGAGCCACCCCCATGCCGACTGTAAATCCGGAAGAGGTTACCGATCTTGTCGGCAAGGAGATCGGGGTTTCGGACTGGCTTGAAGTCAGCCAGGAACGCATCAATCAGTTTGCGGATGTTACTGAAGACCACCAGTTCATTCACGTCGATCCTGAAGCGGCGAAAATGACGCCGTTCGGAACGACAATCGCGCATGGCTTCTTGACCCTGTCGATGCTCTCCAAGCTCGCGAGCGGAAGTGTTCTCATCCTCGACGGCGTCAAAATGGGCGTCAATTACGGATTTGACAAAGTACGCATGGTCAATCCGGTGAAGTCCGGACAGAAAATCCGCGGTCGTTTTACGTTGATGTCGGCCGATCAGAAAATGCCGGGTCAATGGTCGTTCAAATACGCAGTGAAAGTCGAGGCTGAAGGCGAGACCAAGCCTGCGTTGGTCGCCGAATGGCTGACGATGCAATTCGTTTAGGGAAATCAATCTTCATCCTGAGGAGAGATCTTTCCTTCGTCCTTCGTGACGGCCTTGCGGCCTCCTCAGGATGAAGGAAAGATCTCGTCTCGAAGGATGGAGGGCTTCAGCGTTGTCGCAATGCCCGTAGACTACGCGCCAATCCACGATTTAATCTGCGACGTGCCCGCCGGCGCGGCGGCGAGCTACGGTATGATCGCGAGTCTCGTGCCCGGCGCCGGACCGCGGCAAGTCGCTCGCGCCCTGCGCGAGGCGCCGCGGGGCCTGAAACTCCCCTGGCACCGTATCGTCACTGCGTCCGGGGCGCCCGCCGATCACTCGGGCGCGGCGGAGCAACGCCGCCGCTTGAAAAAAGAAGGCGTCGCCTTCAGGAAGAACGGGGCGGTCGACTGGTCGACGTCGCGCTGGCGCGGTCCGTCGGCGGCGTGGATGGCGAAGACCGGCGCGGACCCGCTGGCCATCATGGAGATCGTCGCCGGCTGGGGTCGATAAGGAGAACGCTTCGCATGAACATTGTCTTTGTCCTGTTCCCGAACCTGACTCAGCTTGATTTCACCGGACCCCTGCAGGTGCTGTCGCGATTACCTGACGCCAAGGTTCATCTTGCGGCGGGCTCGCTAGATCCCGTTCCGACCGACGCCGTCCTGAAGCTCGTTCCGACTTGCGTCTTCGATGATTGTCCGCCAGCGGACGTCCTGTGCATCCCGGGCGGTTTCGGCGTTGACGGCGCCATTCGCGATCCGGCGCTGATGGCGTTTGTGCGCGAACAGGGCGCCCAGGCGAAATATGTAACGTCCGTGTGTACTGGCGCGTTTGTTCTGGGCGCAGCCGGGCTATTGCAAGGCAAACGCGCGACAACCCATTGGGCCTATCATGAGGGCCTCAAAAAAGTCGGCGCTATACCAGTGAAGGAGCGCGTCGTCCGCGACGGCAATATTCTCACCGGCGGCGGCGTCACCGCGGGCGTTGACTTCGCCTTTACCCTTATGGCCGAAATTGCAGGCGCAGATCACGCCCGCGCGGTGCAACTCGGTCTTGAATATGATCCCGCGCCGCCGTTCGACGCCGGCTCTCCGGACAAGGCCGAACCGGCGACCCTGGACGCGATCAAGAACTATTATGCGCCGCGCATTGATGCGTTCGCCGAAGTGCTGGACGCCGCGTTGGAACAGACCTGAAGGAGCCTTCGCCATGAATTCTGTTTTGAAAATCGCCGCCGCTGTTTTTGTCGCGCTCGCCGCCTTGGCCGGGCCGGCGCACGCAGCCAAGCCGGAGAAAATCGAACGCCGGGTCAATGATGCGCTGTCGGATTTCAAGGACAACATCGGCGGCGCTGAGGCGGTGCTTGAGAAGGCCAAGGGCGTCCTTGTCTTTCCGTTGATCCGCAAGGGCGGTTTCGGGATCGGCGGGGAATACGGCCAAGGCGCGCTGCGCATTAACGGTCAAACCGAAGCCTACTATTCAACAGCGGCGGCGTCGATCGGCTTACAGATCGGCGGCCAGTCTCGCCGGCAGATTATCGTCTTTCTCGATCAGACTGCGCTCGACAAATTTCGTGCGAGCGAGGGCTGGGAGATCGGCGTCGACGCATCGGTGGCGGTGGTTACCGTCGGCGTCGGCGGCGCCATCGATACGACGCAGATCAATCAACCGATTGTCGCCTTCGTCTTCGACAACAAGGGATTGATGTACAATCTGTCCCTTGAAGGCTCGAAGATTTCCCAGATCCACGACGACTGACGCAGACTAGTTCTACGGCAAGACCGCATCGATCGCCGCCAGCTGAGCGCGTTTCTCACCGCCGGAGAGAAACGCGCCTTCGAAACTGTTCCTGGCCAGGGTACGGATATCCTCCGCATCAAGATTGAGCGCTGCAATGACCGCGGCGAAGTTGTCCATGACGTAGCCGCCGAAATAGGCGGGGTCGTCGGAATTGACGGTCGCTTTCAACCCCAGATCAAGCATGCGCTTTAAAGGGTGTGCGGTCATGTCGTCGACGACGCAAAGCTTCAGGTTGGACAGGGGACAGACCGTCAAGGTCATTTGCTCCTCGCGCAGACGGGCGGTCAAGGCCTCATCCTCCAGAGACCGGTTGCCGTGGTCGAGCCTGTCGATCTTTAATAGATCAAGGGCTTCACGGACGTACTCCGGCGGGCCTTCTTCGCCGGCGTGGGCGACTAGTTTTAGTCCGCTTTCGCGGGCGGCTGCGAACACGCGTTCGAATTTCGACGGCGGATGACCGACTTCAGAGGAATCAAGGCCGACGGCTTCGATTCTGTCGAGCCATGGTTCAGCCTGTCTCAAGGTTGTAAACGCGTCCTCTTCCGGCAAGTGCCGCAGAAAGCACATGATCAGCTTCGCGGTCATGCCGAACTGGGCCCGCGCCATCTGCAGCGCCGTCAGAATGCCGCTGATCGCCGTGTCAAACGGAACGCCGCGCTCGGTGTGGCCTTGCGGGTCAAAGAAGATTTCCGCATGGCGCACATTGTCCGCGCGCACGCGGTTGAGATACGCCATGGTGAGATCGAAAAAGTCTTCCTCAGTCTGAAGGACGCTCATTCCCTGATAATAGATATCGAGAAAATCCTGGAGATTGGAAAACGCATAGGCGTTACGCACCTCTTCCAGCGTCTTGAAGGGAAGATCGACATTGTTGCGCCGGGCGAGGGCGAACATCATCTCCGGCTCCAGACTGCCTTCTATGTGAAGATGCAGCTCTGCTTTCGGAAGCTTATGCGCGAAGGCGACGAGGTCTTGTTTGGTCATAGGGCCTTGTTAAACACGAGCTACGTCAAAACAGGAAGCCCTGTTTGAAGCCAAGACCGTCGGCGTCGGCGAAGCGCGCGGGTCCTTCCTTGCGGTCGATGTCGAACGCGGCTTGCTCATACGCGTTGTAGCTTTGCGCTTCGATCGTATCGACAGCGCGGAACACCGCGCGCGCGGCGTCGCGTTCAATCGTCAAGTCGATGAAGCCGTGGCTCGCGCCGGACAGATAGCGAATGTCTTCGTTTTCCCGGGTCGTGAGCAACGCATAGTCCGCGCCTTTGCCGCCGAGGAAGTCGTCGCGATAGGGCGAAGGCGAGGTCACCGACGCGGTCCCCAGTTCCACGCCCATGGCGGAACCATCCCGTGCGATAAGATCGTTCGCCCACCAGGTGTGGGTGTCGCCGGTGACGACGATCATGCCGTCGGCGCCGGCTTCGCGGGCGAGTGAATAAAACCGCTCTCTGGCTGCGGGATAGCCGTCCCAGGCGTCGAGATTGACCGGCAGGCCGAGTTTTGAAAACTCGACAAACGCGCGTGCCTGATCCCATTGCTCTTCAAGCGCGACGATGTCCTCCTCGGTGACATAAGGCGTTAAGTCGGCGGCGTTGACCCGGGCCATGATGATCTGGTTGGCCACCAGCCGCCAGGGCTGACCGGCGCCCACGGACTGGCGAAAGGCGCGGTCGAGATAATCGATCTGCGCCTGGCCCAGCATTTCGCGGCTCTCGTCCCACAGAATGGATTCCCGGAAACGGGCGACGTCTTCGGGCGTCTTCAGTGTCGGGACGATCTCGGAATATTCAAACTGGCGCGACCGGGCCATCAGCCGCGTCTCGATGGCGGTGAGGGTCAACAGATCGCCATAGGAAAAGGCGCGGAAAAAGGACTCCGGCGAGCGCGACGGTTCACGCACCGGCATCCATTCGTAATAAGCCTGCAACGCCGCCCGGCGGCGCGCATTCCAGTCGCCTTCGGTTTCCGGATCGTGGTTTTGGGCGCCGTCCTTCCACGAATTATTCGAGGTCTCATGGTCGTCCCAGATGGGAATCAATGGGTGGCGGGCGTGCATCGCCTGGCTCGCCGGATCGGCCCGGTATTGCGCGTAGCGTCGGCGATAATCGTCAAGAGCGATGATTTCGTGTGCGGGATCATGATTCCGGCCGAGCCTTGCGCCGACCTCGCCGCCATACGAATCGGTTCCGTATTCATAAAGATAGTCGCCGAGATGGAGGATGGCGTCGAGATCGTCGAGGCGCGCAATCTGATCGTAGACATTGAAATATCCGAAGGGATAGTTCGAACACGACACAATGGCGAAACGCGCGCGGGCGACCGCGCCTGCGGGAAGGCTGCGCGTGCGGCCGACGGAGGAATAGGCGTCGCCGACCCGAAAACGATAGAAGAGGGTCGCGCCGGGATCGAGATCCGTCAATTCCACCTTGACGGTCCAGTCGCGCGCCGGGCCCGTCTGCGCTTCGCCCTTGCCGCGCATGTCGGTGAAGTCCTCATCCGCCGCAGTTTCCCAGACAACTGTGACGGGCATGGCGTTTGCGGCGTCGGCCGGCGACACCCGCGTCCAGATCACAACTGAGCGCGGGCCCGGATCGCCGGACGCGACCCCGTGCGCGAACATCCCGCCGGCGGCTTCGGTCACCGCCGTGAACGGCGTCATCTTCGGCGATGACGTACAAGATGCGGCGCCGGCGGCGAGGCCTGCGGTAAGCGCCGTGCGGCGCGTAATCGAATTGGTCATGAATGCCCTCCCGAAACTGAACCCATGCGGCTCGTCGTTAACATTGGCCCTAGCCGAATTTTTCTCTACTCTTATGACAGCAAACAACCGGGAGCCAAAATCCCTTCTACCGATCCTTTTCTCCCCCAAACGCTGTTGCGGCGAGAACCAGCACCGGGATTAATCCGAGACCGATCAGGATCAGCGCGGCTGGCGCCGCATCCGCCAAACGTTCGTCGGAGGCGAGCCGATAAATGCGCGTCGCCAGCGTTTCAAAATTGAATGGGCGCAACAACAACGTCGCGGGAAGCTCCTTGGCGATGTCGATGGCGACTATCGCCGCCCCGGCGATGACGGCGCTGCGTGTCTGGGGCCAGTGGACAGCGGCGATGATGCGCGTCCCGCTTGCGCCGAGATTCCGGGCTGCTGCGTCCATCTGGGGACTGACTTGCGCCAGTCCGCCGGCGACGGCGTTAAACGCGGCGGTCGTAAACCTTGCGGCGTAGGCGTAGAGGAGAATAGCCAGGCCCCCCGCCGCGCCGGCGCCGACGGCGTTCGACGCCCATGCGGCGAGCGACAAGATGCCGATCGCAATGACCGCGCCTGGGACAGCGTAGCCAAGTGTGGCGACGCGCAGAAAGGCCTGCGTGAGCGCATTGTCGGCTCGGCGCGCGCTGTAGGCGAGCGCGACGGCGATCGCAACGGCGAGCGCGGCGCCGGCGCCGGCGACAAGCGCGGTGTTCGCCGCCGATGCGCCGAGATTAAAGGCGGCGCCAGGCGAAAGCGTAAGATTGAGCTTCGCGATCAGGACGCCGGCCGGAATAATGAAGCCAAAAATAATCGGTAAACTGATGAATGCGACGACAATCATCGTTGCGACGGGCGAGAGCGTGATCAGGCGTCGACGGCGCGCGGCGGCGGGGGCTTCGGCGGCGCGGCCGCGCCTGCCGGCCTGTTCCAGGAAGACAAATACCAACGCCGCAAAAAACAGAATCGCCGCGATCTGCGTTGCTGCGGACAAATCGCCGAGCCCGTACCAGGTGCGAAAAATCCCGACGCTCAAGGTCGGCACGCCGAAATAGTCGGCGACGCCGTATTCGCCGGCGGTTTCCATCAGCGCGAGCGCCAGGCCGCCGGCGAACGCCGGACGGCCCGCGGCCAACAAAACACTCCACACGGTTTTGACAGGACCGGCGCCGAGCATGCGCGCCGCCTCAATAAGCAGACCGCTGCGCGATGAAAGCGATGCGGCCATGGCGAGGTAAACATAAGGATAGGTCGCCAGGGTCAGGACAAACGCCGCGCCCGGCAAGGTGCGGATCTCGGGCAGGTTCGCGGCGCCGACAAATCCGGCGACCGGACCGAACGGCCCCAGAAAGTCCCCATAGGCGTAAGCGGCGATATAGGCGGGAATGGCGAAGGGCAGCGCCAACAGAACGGCGAATATGCGCCGGCCGGGAAAATCGGCGAGACAAACAGCCGCCGCGGCGCCGGCGCCGATGACGCCCGCGCCGATGCCAACCATCAGACAGAGGAGCGCCGTTCCCGCCGCATAGCGCGCCGCCGGGCCTTCCGTTATCGCCGAAAGATCGCCGCCAGCGGCCGCCCAAAGCACCGCGGCGACCGGCGCCGCCATGACCGACGCGACGATCAGCGTCACTGCGGGCGCGGCGGGCCGCCGCATCGGAGGGGAACGCGTTGTCATCAGGAATACAGGTTCTTTTTGCAACTCATTCGCAGTAAAGCGTGACATCTACGAGAAAATCCGCCATTGCCCAACCGTAAACTGATGCGGTGAGCGACCGGCAACCGATGACCTTGATCCTGGAGGATATTTCCCACCGCTTCGGCGAGGTGGAGGCGGTGACGGGCGCCGACCTTTCCGCCGCCGCCGGCGAAATCGTGTGTCTCTTCGGTCCGTCAGGCTGCGGCAAGACCACGCTTCTGCGGATCGCGGCCGGGCTGGAGCCGCTGCAAAAGGGCCGGGTCTTAATCGATGGCGCCGTCGTCGCCGAAGCTGGCCGGGAGGTTGCGCCGGAGCACCGCCCAGTCGGCTTCGTGTTTCAGGACTACGTATTGTTTCCGCATATGTCGGCGGCCAAAAACGTCGCCTTCGGCGTCGCTGACCGCGGCCGCGAGGCGCGTGACATTGTCGCCGAAGAGCTCAAGGCGGTCGGTCTTGAAGGGTTCGAAAAGAGATACCCGCACGAATTGTCCGGCGGCCAGCAGCAACGGGTCGCGCTCGCCCGGGCGCTGGCGCGTCGTCCCAAGGCGCTGCTGCTGGATGAGCCCTTTGCCAGCATCGACGTCGTTCTGCGCCGCCGGTTGCGGGAAGAGCTGCGGCGCCTATTGAAGGCGCGCAATGTCGCTGTGGTGCTCGTTACCCATGATCCGGAGGAGGCGTTGGCCCTCGGTGATCGCGTCGCTTTAATGCGCAACGGCGCCGTCATTGAAACTGCTGCGCCCGAAACGCTCTATGCGTCGCCTCAAACCGCCGACGGCGCTGCGATTTTTCCCGACAGTCAGCGTATTCACGGTGCGGTGCGCGGCGGGGTGTTGAATACCGCATTCGGAGACTTTCCGGCGAATGGTTCGGCGAACGGGGCCGGCGTCGCCGTCCTCCGCGCCGGGGCTTTGTCCGCCGCCATTGATCCGAGCGGCCCGTTGCGGGTCGTCGATAGTCGTTTTGCGGGACCCGGCTACGCCGTTTATCTGGCGAGCGAGGCCGCTGGCGAAGACGAGTTGATCCGTATCATGACGGATACGCCGCTGGAGATCGGCGCCCAGGCGCGCATCGAAACGGATCCCGCCGGCTTGTTCGTTTTTCCGGCCTGAGCGGATGGGGATCGTCTCTTGGCATTGCGGCCCGATGCTGTTATGGAGCTGTAAATGAGAATTATTCGCAAATCATTCAGGGGCCCTTCATGCTGACGCGCACGCTTTCCACCTCTCTGATTTCACTTGGTTTTCTCGCGGCGGCCGGCTGCGGTCAGGAGCACGCTGACACCGCCGCGGACGCCGTTCCTGAAGCCGGCGCCGGCGAGGTAAACGTCTATTCGGCGCGCCACTACGACGCCGATCTCGCGATATTCGAGGCGTTCACGGAAGAAACGGGGATCAACGTCAATTTGATCGAGGCCGGCGGTGATGCGCTGATCGAACGTCTGGCGAGCGAAGGGGAAGCTTCGCCTGCAGACCTTTTCATCACTGCTGACGCGGGCATCTTGTGGCGCGCTGACAATCGCGGCGTTCTCGCCGCCACTGACGACGACGCGCTTGAAGAGCGGGTGCCTGAGCAGTTCCGTCACCCTGAAGGAAAATGGTTCGGCCTCGCCAAGCGCGCGCGCATCATTATTTACAACAAGGAAGCCGGACTGCCGGAAGGCCTTGATACTTATGAAGACCTGGCGGACCCTGCCTATAGCGGTATGATCTGTATACGGTCTTCCTCCAATATTTATAACCAGTCGCTACTCGCCTCAATCATCGCCCATCGCGGCGAAGAGGCTGCGGAAGCCTGGGCCGGCGGGGTCGTCACCAATTTCGCCCGCAAGCCGCAAGGGAACGACACGTCGCAGATTGAGGCGGTTGCGGCGGGCTTATGCCGGATCGGCGTCGTCAACAGCTATTACGTCGCGCGCTTTGTCGACGACGAGATCGGCGGACAAATCGGCGTCCTGTTTCCCAACCAGGAAGGAGCGGACCTCGACGGCCGCGGCGCCCATGTGAATATTTCCGGCGCGGGCGTTGCGGCGCATGCGCCCAATCCGGACAATGCCCGCGCACTGCTCGCTTATCTCCTGCGCGACGAAACCCAGTCCGTGTTCGCCGAGAGCAACAACGAATACCCGGTCGTCGACGGCGTTGAGACGTCAGGACCCGCGGCGTCCTTCGGCGCTTTCAAGGCGGACGCCCTCGCGGTCTCCGAATTCGGCGAAAACCAACGGCTCGCCGTTGAGATTTTCGATCGGGTCGAATGGCCCTGATCGGCCCGCCGCCCGGTCCATTGGTTTTCCCCATGGATTTACAACGGATATAACAATGATATAACATATGCCCAATAAAGGGGCATTTGTTATGGCGCGAGATGAAGTGGGCGCATCGGCCAGCGGAGAACGCGAGGCGCCGGCGGGACTATCCAAAAACGAAATCCTAGTGTGGCGGACCCTGGCTGCTGGTGATGATCCGCTCAAAGCCTATGAGATACTCGATCAACTGAAAGATCAGGGCGTGCGCGCGCCGATGACGGTGTACCGCGCGCTCGACGGTTTGGAGGCGAAAGGCCACATCCACAAAATCGACGGTATGAACGCGTTCGTGTTGTGCAATCATGAGGGCCCGCACGTCGTTCAAAGCTTTCTCGTTTGCGAAAAGTGTTCGACCGTCGAAGAGCTGGACGTGCTGGCGGTTGAGGCAGGGATCATGGCGGCCGTACGCGCCGCGAATTTCGACATGTCGAACGCCCGGCTGGAGATCAAGGGCGATTGCCGGAATTGCGCGGTCAGCTAGGCCCTGCGCCGGCGCCTGAGCGAATCGTTGACTCGCCTGCGCCGCGCACTATTCTCTGCCTCGACGCGAACAGGCGACGCCTGCCTTGCGTCTTTCATGCGGGAGAGATCGGACGCATTTGTCAGTCTAAATGGGCCCGGCGCCGAAGGAGCAACCGCCCCGGAAACTCTCAGGCAAAAGGACCGCATGAGCAG
Source organism: Hyphococcus sp. (assembly GCA_028289605.1). Taxonomy (GTDB): domain Bacteria; phylum Pseudomonadota; class Alphaproteobacteria; order Caulobacterales; family Parvularculaceae; genus Hyphococcus. Next base: position 140,659 of record JANQON010000003.1, read on the forward strand.
CTACAGGCTGGAAAGCGGGCGCTGATCGTCAGCGCCCCGCCGAAGGAGTAAGCGGGCGGCGCGGCGCCTTCCCCGTGAAATCTCTCAGGCGCCCATGACAGCCGGGGCAGCCGCGGTAAAAGCCGCGGCCGTTATGGGACATATGCTTATGGCTGACGCGCTTCGAACCACCCCTCTTCACGCCCTGCATCAACGGCTCGGCGCCAAAATGGCGCCCTTTGCCGGTTACGACATGCCGGTGCAGTACCGCCTCGGCGTTCTCAAAGAGCACCTGCACACGCGCGAGAAGGCGGGTCTGTTCGACGTGTCGCATATGGGGCAGGCGTTCTTGACGACCACAGAGGTTGAAAAGGGCGCGGACGGCGCCCACGAGAAAATCGCCGACGCTATCGAGACGCTTGTTCCCGGCGAGATCCGAAAGCTGAAACGCGGCGGCATGCGGTATTCGGTGCTGTTGAACGACGCCGGCGGGATCGTCGATGACCTGATGATCACCCGCGCCGCCATGGCTGAGGGCGACGGGGTGCTGTTCCTTGTGGTTAACGCCGCATGCAAGGAAAACGACTACCGGCTAATCGAAGAGACGCTTGAGGGCCGCGCGCGGCTCGATCCGCTCGACGATCGCGCGCTTCTCGCGTTGCAGGGACCGGCCGCCGCCGGTGTGCTCAACGCCATGATCCCGGGGGTCGCCGATCAAAAATTTATGTCGATGCGGCCGCTCGAATGGGACGGCGCCTTCGTTCTCGTGTCGCGCTGCGGCTACACGGGCGAAGATGGTTTTGAAATCTCGATCGAAGCGAAGAACGCCGAACGATTCGCCGAGGCGCTGCTCGCCCATCCGGACGTGGCGCCGATCGGGCTCGGCGCGCGCGACTCCCTAAGACTCGAGGCCGGGCTGTGTCTTTACGGCCATGACCTGACGCCGGAAACAACGCCGGTGGAAGGCAATATCGCGTTCGCTATCGGCAAGCGCCGCCGGACTGAGGGCGGTTTTCCGGGTGCGTCGATCATCCAACGCCAGCTTGGCGACGGCCCGCAGCGTTTGCGTGTCGGGCTGGAGCCTGAGGGGCGCGCGCCGGCGCGAGAAGGAACTGAAATTCTGTCTACGGACGGCGCGGCAATCGGGCGTGTCACGTCAGGCGGCTTTGGCCCGACATGTGAAGGGCCGGTCGCCATGGGTTATGTCGATGCGAGCCACGCCGCGACCGGCGGCGAGGTTCATCTGGTCGTGCGCGGCAAGACGCTGCCGGCGCGCGTTGTCGACATGCCGTTCACGCCGCATCGCTATTTCAGGGGCTAGGAGATCTGAATATGACGAAATACACCAATGACCACGAATTTGTCCGGGAGGACGGCGATGTCTATGTCGTCGGCATTTCCAAGCACGCCGCGGAACAGCTGGGTGATGTGGTATTTGTCGAACTTCCAGAAATTGGCAAATCCTTTTCCAAAGGCGACGACATGGCGGTTGTTGAATCCGTGAAAGCGGCGTCGGATGTCTATGCGCCGATTTCGGGCGAAATCGTCGCGGCGAATGCGGCCATTGTCGACGAACCCGCGAAAGTGAACGAAGACCCGGAAGGGTCTGCATGGTTCGTCAAGATCAAGGCGTCGGATCCGGCCGAGCTCGACGCTTTGATGGACGAGGCGGCGTATACGGCGTTTACGGTGGAATCATGAGCAACAACAAAGATTCCGGCGCTGCGGTGTTGCCGCTGGGCATTGCCTTGGGCGCCGCCATCGGAACGGCGTTTGGCTTTGCGATTGATAATCTCGGGGCCGGCATCGGCGTCGGGATTGCGATCGGAGCGGGTCTCGGCGTCGCCATGAGCCGCTCAAAGGACGACAAGTCAGAAGACGAGTAAGGGATTTATGCGTTACTTACCTCACAATGATGCGGACCGTCGTCACATGCTCGGCGTCATCGGCGCTCATAAGATTGACGATCTCTTCGCCGACGTGCCGGCGGATGCGCTGAACGCGGATTTCGACTTGCCCGATCACATGGGTGAAATGGCGGTCGAACGCGCGCTTGGCGCAATGGCCGCGAAAAACCGCGCCGCCGGCGCCGGACCGTTCTTTGTCGGCGGCGGCGCTTATAAGCACCATGTGCCCGCGACGGTTGATCATATCATTCAGCGGTCGGAGTTTTTGACCGCCTATACGCCCTATCAACCTGAGGTCGCGCAAGGCACGCTGCAATATCTCTTCGAGTTTCAGACCCAGGTCGCTGCGCTGACCGGTATGGATGTGGCCAATTGCTCGATGTATGACGGTTCTACGGGCTGCGGCGAAGCGGCCCTGATGGCCCGTCGCATCACCAAGCGCATCAAGGCGGTGGTCTCCGGCGGTCTCCATCCCCAATACGCGGCCGTGACGCGCACCAATCTTGAGCTCGTCGGCGGGCAGGTTGACTGCGCGCCCATCGATCCGGGCGCCAAGGAAGACCTGGCCGCGCAGATTGACGACGACACGGCCTGCGTTATCGTTCAGAACCCGGACGTTTTCGGCAATGTCCGCGACCTCGCGCCCATCGCCAAGGCGGCGCAGGCCAAAGGCGCGCTGTTGATTGCTGTCGTCACGGAAGCCGTCTCTTTCGGCGCCGTGAAAAGCCCCGGGGAAATGGGGGCCGACATTGTGGTCGCAGAGGGACAGTCCATCGGCAATCCGTTAGGGTTCGGCGGTCCTTATGTGGGCCTCTTTGCGACGCGCCAGAAATATGTGCGCCAGATGCCGGGACGGCTTTGCGGCGAAACCGTCGACGCGGAAGGCAAACGCGGTTTTGTGCTCACGCTGTCGACGCGCGAGCAGCACATTCGCCGCGATAAGGCGACATCGAATATCTGCACCAACGCCGGATTGTGCTCGCTGGCCTTCACCATTCACATGACGCTGCTGGGCGAGGCGGGGCTGCGCCGGCTGGCGACGCTGAATCACCAGGCCGCCTGCAAAACCGCCGACGCGCTCAGCGCCGTCAACGGCGTTGCGGTCCTCAACCAACGCTACTTCAACGAATTTACACTGCGCTTGCCTAAAAAGGCGGACGATGTTGTCGCGGCCCTTGCGGAGGACGGCGTGCTCGCCGGTGTCCCAGGCGGACGCCTATGGCCTGATGATCCGCAGGCGGAGAACCTGTTGATCGTTGCCGCAACCGAATGCGTAAGCGATGAGGACATCCGCACCTTCACGTTGAAGCTGCGGGAGGCGCTGCAATGAGCATGAATAATCAGGGCCGTCCTACCCGCGCCGTCGGCGCCGCGACATCAGGCGCCGCATCGACATTCACCGGCAACAAGGCGCTGCAGATTGAGGAAGGGCTGATTTTCGAGATCGGCCATTTCGCGGAAACCGGCGTCGATTTGCCCGAACCGGAGGGCGTCGAAAGCCGTCTCGGCGACCTTGCCCGCAGCTCGGAAATCGGCCTGCCCGGACTCTCCGAGCCGGAAACGATGCGCCACTATGTGCGTCTCAGTCAGAAAAACTACGCCATCGACATGGGGCCGTTTCCGCTTGGCTCGTGCACGATGAAGCACAATCCGCGGCTCAATGAAAAAGTCGCGCGCCTGCCGGGATTTGCGGACCTGCATCCGCTCGCGCCGCAGGACAGCGTGCAAGGCGCGCTCGAAGTTATCGATACGCTGGCGCACTGGCTGAAGGAACTGACCGGCATGCCGGCGGTGGCGATGTCGCCGAAAGCGGGCGCTCATGGCGAGCTTTGCGGCATGATGGCGATCAAGGCGGCGATCGACGCGCGGGGCGAAGCGGGCGTCCGTACGCGCGTTCTCGCGCCGGAATCCGCTCACGGAACGAATCCGGCGACCGCGGTGCAATGCGGATTTTCAGTCGATGGAATTCCTGCGGACGATACGGGCCGGGTCGACCTTGCGGCACTGAAAGAAAAGCTGGGTCCTGACGTGGCCGGCATCATGGTCACGAATCCCAATACCTGCGGGCTGTTCGAACGAGACATCAAAGCCATTGCCGATGCGGTGCATGAGGCGGGCGGTTATTTCTATTGCGACGGCGCCAATTTCAACGCTATCGCCGGCAAGGTGAAGCCCGGCGATCTCGGCATCGACGCCATGCATATTAATCTGCACAAGACCTTTTCAACGCCCCATGGGGGCGGCGGGCCGGGTTCAGGACCGACGGTCCTGTCCGACGCTCTGGCGCCGTTTGCGCCGGCGCCGTTCGTCGTCAAGGACGATGCGCGTTACCACCTCGTGGAGTCCCGTGCTGCGGCCAAGGAAGAGGGCGAAGCCGCGTCGAGCATTGGCCGGCTAACCGCCTTTCACGGCCAGTTCGGTATGTTCACCCGCGCGCTCAGCTATATGATGAGCCATGGCGTCGACGGCGTTGCGCAGGCGGCTGAGGACGCCGTCCTTAACGCCAACTATGTGCAGGCGCGCCTGAAAACGGAAATGACCGCGGCGTTTGACGGCTATTGCATGCATGAAGCGCTGTTCGACGATCGCTTTCTTAAAGAGACGGGCGTTGAAACCGTCGATTTCGCCAAGGCGATGATCGACGAAGGGTATCATCCGATGACGATGTACTTCCCGCTTGTAGTTCACGGCGCCATGCTGATCGAGCCGACGGAATCGGAATCCTTACGCGAGCTTGATCAGTTCTGCGATGCGCTGATCCATCTGGCGAAAAAAGCCAAGGCCGAGGGACCGGACGCGTTCAAGGCCGCGCCGATTCATGCGCCGCGGCGGCGCCTCGATGAAACGGCGGCGGCGAGAAAGCCCGTCCTGCGGTGGACGCCGGAACGCCCGCCCCAAGCGGCGGAATAAAGCTGCGAGTTGACTATCGGCGCGGCGTGCAAACGGTGATCGCGCGCTTCATGCCGTCGGTATAGTCCTGATGGGTCTCGGCCTTTTGCATGAGCCCCTTTGACGCGGCGAAGAGCGTGAAGGCGGCGTCGGCGGTCCATTTGGATCGCCGCCCCAGCAGCTTCGTTACCGCCTCGGCGATCTCCGCTTCGGCGTTCAATGCGATTTCCCGAATCTCCCCGTCAGCGATTTCGACAATTTCGCTGCTGTGGGGTGAGGCGCGCAGCATATCCACATAGTGCCCGTGCCATGCGTCAAAGGCCGCGAGAATTCTGGCCGGCGGCGGCGCATCGTCGTCTGCAAGCGCGTTCAGCGCCGATTGGCGCGAGTGGAGAATGAGATTCTCCAAAAGAGCGCGGAAGAGGGCGTCCTTAGATGCGTATTTCTTGTAAAGCGCCTGGCGGGAAACGCCCACGGCGGCGGCGACATCTTCCATCGACGTCTTGCGATATCCATAGCGCATAAAGACATCGATCGCCGCTAATAGCTTGTCGGTCGGGGTCATGAGACATTGTTGACAAAATATATCTAATATGTCAACTATGTTCCTCGCTCGAGGCGGGCGGGCCTGCGGCGGAAAGGAAAAGGACCCTCCATCATGATGAAAAAAATCAAAAACAGCGGTTTTCGAAACTGGAAGCCGGCCAAGCTGCCGGATCTCGCCGGAAAGACCTATCTCATCACCGGCGGCAATTCAGGCATTGGCTTGGACGCGGCGAAGATGCTGGCGGGCGCCGGCGCTGATATTCTCATCGCCGCGCGCAATCCGGAAAAGGGCGAACGCGCCGCAGCGGCTGTCGCAGCAGAAGGGGCGGGAAGCGCATCTCATGTGCTGCTTGATCTCGCTGACATGGCGTCCATCCGCGCGGCGGCCGATGACGTCAGCGGGCGCATCGAGAAGCTTGACGGGCTGATCAATAACGCTGGCATTATGCAGACGCCGCCGCGGCAAACCGCCGACGGTTTTGAACTGCAGTTCGGCACCAATCATCTCGGTCATTTTTTGCTGACGGGATTGCTCTTTGGTCTGGTGGAAAAAGCGCAAGGGCGAATCGTTCAGGTTTCGAGCCTGGCGCACGCCTTCGGCAGAATTCACTTCAACGATCTGATGCTGTCGAAAAGATATGATCCGTCGCGCGCTTATGCGCAGAGCAAACTGGCGAACCTCATGTTTGCGCTTGAACTTGACCGCCGGTTGACCAAGGCCGGCAGCGCGGTGACGGCTTATGCGTGCCACCCCGGCTATTCCAACACCAATTTGCAAAGCACAGGGCCAACCGGCGGGCTGAAGGTACTCTACGCGTTCACTAACGCCGTGATGGCGCAGTCGTCTTATAGCGGCGCTATCCCTACGGTATTGTGCGCAGCCGGCGACGAAGCGCTGGCCGGCGGCTACTACGGTCCTACCGGCTTCGGCGGCGCCCGGGGGCCCGTCAGCGACGCGCCCGTGTCCGGTGCGGCGCGCAATGAGGCCGCCGGGGCAAGGTTGTGGTCGGAGAGCGAAAAACTCGTCGGGTTTTCCTGGGACACGGTGTTGACGGGTTGATCCTGCGGGTCGTTGCAAAAGCGCGAAACGCCGCGATCTTCACATTTCCGTCTTCCCGTCTTCCGGGCGCTGTTTTTCCAGATTAATCTCGGCTCTTTGGACAGACCAAGGGCGGGCCCAATGGACTTTTTTACGCAATTCACCATGGCGGGATTGAGTTTCCTGACCACGCTTTTCATTTTTGTGGTGGGCCTCGGCGCGCTGGCGGTGGTGTTTATGTATTTCGCCGACGCCAGCCAGTCGCGGGACGCGGTGCGCCACAATTACCCGGTGATCGGTCGGTTTCGCGAGCTCTTCACGCGGTTGGGCGAGTTCTTTCGGCAATATTTCTTCGCCCTCGATCGTGAAGAGATGCCTTTCAACCGCGCCGAGCGGGACTGGATCTACAAGTCCGCCAAGGGCGGCAACAACACGCAGCCATTCGGCTCGACCCGCAATCTGAACATTGTCGGCACGCCTATCTTCGTAAACTGCCCGTTCCCGAGGTTGGACGAAGAAGCGAGCGATCCGCCAGCGGTTGAATTCGGTCCCTATACGGAAAACCCGTATCGCGCCTCGTCAATCATCAATATCTCGGCCATGAGTTATGGCTCCCTGTCCAAGCCGGCGATCAAAGCGCTGTCGCGCGGCGCGGCCGAGGCGAAGTGCTATATGAATACCGGCGAGGGCGGGTTGTCGCCGTACCATCTCGACGGCGGCTGCGACATCGTATTTCAAATGGGCACGGCGAAATACGGCGTGCGGACCAAGGACGGCGCCCTCGATGACAAAAAACTCGCCGACCTCGCCGATCGGCCGGAAGTCAAAATGATCGAGATCAAGCTGGCGCAGGGGGCGAAGCCCGGCAAGGGCGGGATCCTTCCCGCCGCCAAGGTCACTCGCGAGGTCGCCAAGATTCGCGGCATTCCGGCGGGCAAGCCGTCGATCTCCCCTAATCGCCATCCGGAAATCGACAATGTCGGCGAGCTGCTCGATTTTATCGATCGCGTCCGCAGCGTTTCGAAATTGCCCACCGGTTTTAAAACAGTACTCGGCGCCTATGGCTGGCTCGATGAGCTTTGCGACGAGATCGAGCGACGCGGCGTGGAATCCGCGCCGGACTTCATTACGCTGGACGGGGGCGACGGCGGCACCGGCGCCTCGCCCATGTCCCTGATGGACAATGTCGGCCTGCCGCTGAAACAGTCATTGCCGATGCTCTGCCATATCCTCGCCCGCCGTGGCTTGCGCGACCGGATCAAGGTGATCGCCTCGGGCAAGCTCGTCACCCCGGCGGAAGTCGCCTGGGCCTATTGCGCCGGCGCGGACATGGTCAACACAGCGCGCGGCTTTATGTTCTCCATCGGCTGTATTCAGGCGCTTCGTTGCCATACGAACAATTGCCCGACCGGGGTTACCACCCACAAGAAATCGCTGCAGGGCGGGCTCGACCCGAAAGTAAAGGCGCCGCGCGTCGCTCATTATGTTGAGAAAATGCGCAAGGACGTGGCCATGATCGCCCATTCCTGCGGCGCCGCGCATGCGCGCAATCTGAAGCTGTTCCATGTGCGCATCCAACAGGAGGACGGCGGATCGATCCCGCTTGACGAGTTGCTCGATCGGCATCGTCCGATGACGCCGGCGGAGTATCGGGCGGCGGAGTGATGCGCAAACCTTGCGTTCTTCGTGCGACGGACCTTATTCGGCGCCGTCCGACGCCGCGCCGAGAAGGTCTGCGTGGAATGCGCGAAGATCGTCGACGCCGCTCTGGTTGAGGGCGACGCCCGCCATGGCGATCCCCAGTTCGGGGACGGCCAAAGCGTCAGAACCCCAGAACCCCCCATGGCCGAAGGTTTGGCGGCCCGCCGAATCGTTTGCGAACAGGCCCATCCGGTAAGGACTGTCCGAAGGACGCCCGGGGGCGTCCATCATGAGCGCAAGGCTCTCCGGATCGTCAAAGACCTCGCCGCCGAAGAGCGCGGCGAAAAAACGGGCGACGTCTTCTACGCTTGCGATGACACCGCCGCCGCCATAGGCGTCCATGGTGCCGTTAATCGGATACGTGTCCATATCGCCGAGCCATTGGTGCGCGCGGTCTGGGACTCCCGCCGGCGGCGCGCGCTCCTCGTCCCACCAGACGCCGGTCAGGCCGAGAGCCTCCAGCTTCGTCAGTCGGCTGACGGCCGCGCCCAGCGGCTCGCCGGTCGCGCCCTCGATGATCTCGCCGAGCAGCACAAAGCCCGTGTCCGAATAAAAGAAAGCCGCGCCCGGCGCGCCCACAGGGTCGGTCGCATCGACCATGATCTTGATCTGATCGCTGCGGCTCCAGACCCTCGCTGGATCGTTCATGACCATGCCCGCATAGGCGCCGTCCGTGAAGTGATCGTTGAGGCCGCCCGCATGCATCAAGAGATAGCGAACGCTGATCGCGTCGGTATCGTAGCCGTCAGCCTGCAAGAGGCCGTTATGGTCGGCGCTGATGAGCCCGCTCACCGACGCGTCGATATCGATCAGTCCCTGTTCGCGTAAGCGCAGCACGGCGGCGGCGACGAATGTCTTGGTGATTGACGCCATGCGCACGGGCGTGTCAGGCGTCATCGCCCGCCCGGCCGGGTCGGCGGTTCCAGAGGCGGCGGAGACCATTGTTCCATCCGCCAGTATCAGCGCGACCGCGAATCCCGGAACATCAGCACGCGTTTCCTGCAGCGCATCGAGACGCGCTTGCAGCGTTTCCGCCGTCATCGATAAATCATCGTCTCCCGGCGCATCGCCGCCGCATCCGGCAAGTGCAACCGCAAGCGCGGCGGCGACGCCGCACCACTTTATCTTCTGGAAAAACCCGATCACGCCCAAATCTCCCCGCTGGTGAATACGCTGGCCCGGTTCTTGAGCATGTTTTCCTCGCTACGCCAAGCTGAGCCCTGCAATTCCGCGCGTACGCGCCCGGTGCTAAGCTGCGCCCATGCAAGCGATCTACGACAGGATCGGCGTCGGATACGCCAACCGCCGTAAACCAGACCCGAGGATCGCCCGCGCCGTGAACGATGCGTTGGGCGACGCGCGTTCGGTGCTGAATGTCGGCGCCGGCGCCGGCGGCTATGAGCCTAGGGACAAAAGCGTGACTGCGCTTGAGCCCTCCGCAGAGATGATCCGCCAACGCCCTCCGGGCGCGGCCCCGGTCTATCAAGGGATTGCGGAAAAGCTGCCCTTCGCGGACCGCCAATTTGACGCGGCAATGGCGGTGCTGACTGTTCACCACTGGACGGATATTGAGGCGGGCCTGCGCGAAATGCGACGCGTTGCGAAAGACCGCATTGTCATCATGACATTCGATCCGGCCTCAGATTACTTCTGGCTGGCCGACTATATTCCGGACATCGCGGCGCTTGATCAGCCGATCATGCCGACGTTAAGCGCGTTCGAAAGCGCTTTCGGCGAAGTGAGCGTCAGCGCCGTTCCTGTGCCTCATGATTGTACGGATGGTTTTCTGGGCGCTTATTGGCGCCGGCCGCACGCCTATCTCGATCCCGACGTTCGCGCGGCGATTTCAACATTCGCCAAACTCGGCGACATATCGGCTGCGTTGGGGCGGCTCAAGAAAGATCTCCATTCCGGCGCCTGGATGGCGCGATACGGACGCCTGATGGAAGAGGCGGAACTGGACATCGGTTACCGCCTGGTTGTCGCCGGGCGCAGCTAAACAGCGGAGACACCATGCCCAAACTCCTTATCGTATTTCATTCCAGAACAAATGGAACGCGCCAAATGGCGGAGGCCGCCGCGGCGGCGGCGCGGGAAGAAACAGAAACTGTTTTGAAAGAGGCGATTGACGCCGGGCCGGATGACCTGCTTGAGGCGGACGGGTATATCTTCGCCGCGCCGGAAAACCTCGCCGCCATCGCCGGCGTTATGAAGGATTTCTACGACCGGTGTTACTATCCGGTGCTGGGCCGCATCGAGGGGCGCCCCTACGCCCAAATGGTGTGCGCCGGCTCCGACGGTGAAAACGCCGCACGTCAGACGGCGCGCATCGCCACCGGCTGGCGACTGAAAGAAGCGCAGGCCCCGATCATGGTCTGCACTCATGCGCAAACGCCAGAAGAAATCCTGGCGGAGAAAACGATTGGCGATGAAGATCTGGCGCGCTGCCGGGAGCTTGGAAAAGCCATGGCGGCGGGACTGGCGATGGGCGTGTTCTAGGGTTCACGCTCTCAATCCGCCCTTCCCGGCGAAAGCCGGGATCCAGATACAGCCGCGTCCTAACCAGAGATTGGATTCGTGTTTTTGCGCGCATCTAACGGCGATCGTGCGGAGACGGTCCTGGATTCTGGCTTTCGCCGGAATGAGCGGAGGGAATTTAGGGTTCCTAAGTCCCCAATACCTAATTCAATTTCCCGCGCACCGACGCAATCGACTTTTCAATGAACGCATTCTGGGCGCCGGAATCCATGCGTTCACGGATAATATCGCGCGCCGCTTCGATGGCGACGTCGGCGGCGCGGCCGCGAACCTCGGATAGCGCCTGAGCTTCGGCCCGGGCGATCTTCTCTTCAGCGGCTTTCGCCCGGCGCTCCATCTGGTCGTTCAGCTTGTCGCGCGCTTCGACCGCCATTTGCTTGGCGTCTTTTTTCGCCTGTTCGATGATCGCGGCGGCTTCCGCTTCCGCTTCGCGCTGACGGCGCTGATACTGCGCAAGCAGTTCCTGGGCTTCTTCGCGCATCTTGCGCGCTTCGTTGATCTCGTCCGCGATCCGGTTGGCGCGTTTGTCCAGCCCCGTCGTGATCTGCGTGTGCAACCCAAATCGGATCAACATCCCGATCACGACGATAAAGGCGATCAGCACCCAGAATGAGGAATCCGCCAACAGGCCGCCCTTGGCGGATTCGTACCCGGCTTCTTCAGCGGCGGCGGCGGCGAGGGCGGCGATTGAGATCATCTCTCTGTCCTATCGGGCGATATTGGCGACGGCCCGCGCGACAGCATCGTCGGTGGGGACTTCGTCAATCAGTTTTTCGACGATGGCTCTGGTGGCGTCGGTCGCCGCTTCGGCCACCTTGGCTGAGGCTTCCGCTTTCATATCGTTGATGCGGGCCTCAGCCTTTTCCAGCCGGCCGGCCAGTTTGGCGTCCGTCTCCGCCTGCATGTCGGCGATTTCAGAGTCGACCTCGGCGCGGGTGTCGGCCGCGATGGCCTGGGCCTTTGCTTTCGCCTCGGCGAGCGCCTGGTTGTAGGCGGTCTCGGCGTCTTCCGCCTGGCGCTTGAACTCCGAGGCCTGATCAAGATCGTCGGCGATGCGGTCCCGGCGTTCTTCAATGGCGCCGCCGATCGCCGGCAGGAAGCGTCCCGCCATCAGCCAGTAAAGTCCGCCAAAGGTGAGCGTCAGCCAGAAAAGCTGGCTCGGCCATGTGGCGAAATCGAGTTGCGGCAAGCCGCCGGACGATTCTGCAGCGCCCTGGGCGGCTTCTCCGGCGGCCGCCGCAGCGGCAGAGACAAGTGCAAAGACGGACAAGAGCGTCCCTCCTAAAAGATCAGCCTTCGAACGAAATCCTGGACTAGAAGATTTCGAGGAGAATGAGCATCGCGATGACGAAGCCGAGAAGGCCCGTGAATTCGGTCAGTGCGAAGGCGAGCAGCATGGTGGGCTGGTTTGCGGCCGACGCGGACGGGTTGCGAAACGCGCCCGAGAGAAAGTTACCGAAGATCAGGCCGAGACCAATACCGGCGCCGGCGAGAGGGATCGAGGCGAGGCCCGCGCCAATCAGTTTCGCTGCATCTGCTTCCATTGTTTTAAACTCCTAAGTCGTTTTTCGTGTTGAGCCGGTTCATCCCGTTCTGCGCGGCTGGCCCGAGGAAGCCGCGCGGGAAACTGATTGCTAGTGGTCGGCGGCGTGCACCGCGTCGTTGAGGTAAATGCAGGTCAGGATCGCGAAGACGTAAGCCTGCAGGAACGCCACAAGAAATTCGAGCGCGGTCACCGCAGCGGCGCCGATAAAGGGCAGGATGCCGACGACCGCGAGAAAGCCGCCGGCGCCGATCAGCGAAACCACGAAGCCGGCGAAAAGCTTCAAAATGATGTGGCCGGCGAACATGTTGGCGAAAAGCCGGATGGCGAGCGACAGCGGGCGCGAGAGGAATGAGACGACCTCAATCGGCACCAGGAGGAAGTACATGTAAAACGGCTGTCCGGACGGCGCAAACAGCTTAAAGAAACCGAGGCCGTTTTTGTAAAAGCCGTAAACGATCACAATGGTGATGGTCACCATGGCGAGCGCCAGCGTAACGACGAGATGGCTGGTCGTTGTGAAGGTGTGCGCGGCTTTCGGCAGGCCCGGCAATGATGGGATCATGCCGAAAAGATTGGCGACCAGGATCCACACAAACAACGTAAACACGTAAGGAAAGAACTTGCGTCCTTCAGGCCCGACTGTGTCGCGCACGAGATCGGAAACAAATTCGTAGAGCACTTCCGCGGTGGATTGCAGCCGGCCGGGAATGATCGCCGCGCGCCGCGTGGCGGCGAAGAAGAAGGCGATGATGGCGCCGGTGCCGATCAGCATCCAGACGGCGGAATTCGTCAGCGAAATGTCAATGGAGCCGAGGCTGAGATCGACGATCGGAATGATCTCGAACTGTTCCATCGGGCTGGCGACGCGAAACCCTTGCATGTTTATTCCGTCTCAATCGGGCGGCTTCCTCGCCGCCGCTATTATTTCATGGAACGCGTAAGATTACGCAGTCCCGCGGCAAATCCGATCCCGATTCCAACCAGGAGCAGCCACGGCGACGTTCCCAGCCAGCGATCGAGAAGCAAACCGAGCACGGTGCCGACGAAAAGGCCGGCGAGGAGATCTGATGACGCGCGCAGCGCGCGGCCCCATGCAGCGCCGCTTCCGCTTCCGGATTTCTCTTCTCCCGGATCGTGTTCGCCGCGCATGCGGTCGAGACGCTCGGTGAAGTCGTCCAGCGGAGGCGGCCCCTCCTTGCCGGCGTCCTCCTTATCTGAAGAAGTCGCCATCACTATGCCCGAAAATGAACGCGAAGCGGACGCCCGCGCCCCTCGAAATCGCGGCGGACCATAGAGGCGCCGCAACGCAGCGTCAAGCAAGGGTTTTCCGGTCTAGAGGGCTGAAATCCAACGGGAAAATATGGCGCGGCGAGACGACGCGGGCGAATCGCACGGCAGGCGCCGCGCCGCCGGTTCGCGCCGGCGGCGTGAAATCAGTTCGCAGGCTGACGATTGACGCCGGCGGGCGGGGATGCTCAGCGGCCGCGCAATTACTGCTGCGCCATTAGTATTTTCTTAAGTTACTGTTATCTTTTGATAATTTGCCATACCGGCCGACTCCTCTTATCAGCAATCGCGGTTGGCGGAAGTCCTATTAACAACGGGCGGACCGCCGGGGAGTGAGATGTGAAGATAAAACAGCTGGAGGAGCGCCGTCATGCGCTGCTCATGGAAATGGAAGGCATCAAGGCGCGCCTCGATGAGGTCGACACCATCATCGCGATGCTGAAGGACAAGGGCCGCACGGACGTCGTGGGCACCCTCAATGCGCTTCTGGATGAGGCCGGCGAGGACGGGATCTCCGTCGACGACGCGGTTGAACGCGGCGACCTGAACAAGGCCTCCGCCGCGGTTGCGCTGTCGCGCATGAAAACCGCCGGGACGGTCGTGCGCAAAGACAGCCGGTATATAAAGGTGCCCCCGGCTTCCGAAGGCTAATTCGGGCGAAGGAAGCCGGGGAAGAGTAAGCAGGAGTCGCCCGAATTCTACGGGGAGGTGCCGCCTGTGCCGCCGTTGGCGCTGCTGAGCTCATCGCTGACCTCTGTGAAGGTCGAATTCAGCTCCGTCGCAACAACGCGGACTGCCGCGATGATCGCCACCGCAATCAGGGCGGCGATCAGACCATATTCAATGGCCGTGGCGCCGCTTTCGTCTTGGATAAATTTACGCAACATAATTGTCTCCATGAACCTCTTGCACGGCCCGGACAATAATCCCGACATCCTAATCAGTAATTAACAGCAATGATGATAATGACAGATAATTATGTTATCACGATGTGGTCCGGATTGGCTTAAAACAACAGGTCCGCGGCGAAAAAGGCGAAAAATCCCCCAATGAGATAAACGCCGACGGCGACGACGAGGATTGTCGTGCCGCGGCGTCGCGCCCGCGCGCAGGCGCGAGCCGCCTCGGGATCGATGGGACACGGCGCGTTGCGGCTCAGCCATTTCGCCGCCGTTGCGGCGACCAATAAGACGCCGGCGCCGACGAACAGCGCGCCTTTGTGGGCGGTCAGCCAGATCAGGCCTGGCACATTGGCGGCGAGACCGGCCATCACCGCGCCGGCGCCCACGGTGACGAGCAACGCCGGCAATGCGCAGCAAATGAGCGTCGTGCTGCTGGCGAAGAGGGCGATCATCGGCCCCAGGGTTTCACGAAGCATCATCCGCATTATCGCCTCCGCGCAACGCGGCCTCGCCCCGCCGGATAGCGGCGGTGCGGTATCCGGCTTTTTTGACAAGCGTCGTAATCATCTCGTCGCCCAGCGTCGCCTCTGGTCTTAGAACGAGGCTCAGCGCCTTGGTGTCGAGATCCACATAGGTCGACGCCACTTCCGCGCGCTTGCTGAATGTCTTGTTCATCGCCTTGGCGCAGAAGTCGCAGACGACGCCCAGAATATCGATAACGATGGGCTCGCCGCCTGCGGCGAGCGCCGCATCGATTTCGGCGGTTCTTGTGAGTATGGCGGCCGATCGATCGGTTGGCGCATCATCCAGGGTATCGTCCTGATGGCGGTGACCTTCTTCATGGTCATGCGCGAGATGGTCATGGTTTTCATCATGATGCTGATGATCGTTGGGGCTGGCGACCGCCGGATACGCCAGCGCCGCAAAAGCAAATGCGAGAATGAGTGTTTTGGTCATGGTCGTTGGTTCCAATCAGAAACGATAAGTGAAATTTGCAAGCGGCTGGTCGTCGGTAACGCTCCAGCCAAGTTCCAAAAGCGCTGATCCTTTGAAAAACCGCACCAGCGGCGTCACGCCCACGGGATCGGGGTTGTCGGGACGATGGTCGATTTCGACCATCAGCCAGGTGTGAAGATCGCCCGTATCGCCTTCGTAAGGGGCAAAGCCGAAGCGCGCGGCGTGAAAAGTGCTGGAATCGACCCCGCCCGCCTCAAACAGGCGGGCCCGATAGGACGCAAACCACCGCCGGGTTTCCCAGTCGGCGAGGACGCCGACAAAGGCGGCGGCCCGCGAGCCGGCGTCGTTTTCAGCGACGCCTGTGGCGACGCCGGCGCCGCCAAAGACATAGATGTTGGCCTGATAGTTTTCGCCGAACCATCGGTTAACGAGATAGGTCGCCTGCGGACCGTTGAACACAAAGTCCTGCCGCCGGTCCCATTCGCTGCGCCACCCGAGAGAAAACGTCGGCGTCAGCGTGTAATGAACCCAGGCGGAGGTCGACTGGCGATCGGTTTCTTCAATGACCGTCCATCCGCCCTCATAGGATACCGGACGCGCCTCGGCGTTTCCGATTGTCCATATGGCAAGGGCGGCGATGACGGCGAGACTGCGCGTCATAGCGTTGAGCCTTTTTGAATCTGCAAAAAAAGAAAAATGCGTGCGACGACGTTTGTCGCTTATGCCCGTTAAGCGCGGGGCGGGGGCGGGTCTATGCGATCCGCATACCCCATATTACGCGATATCGGAAACGCCATGACGGTATGCGGGGCGTCTTGATTTAAGGACGCCTGTGCGGGCAGCACGGAGGCCGCCGGCGCTGCGCATCCGTCGCAACCGGGCCCGCCTTTGCAGTCCTCGTCGCATCCGTGATGCTGCGGCGCGTCCGGCGCGTCCGGCGCGTCGTCGTTCATCGGCCCATGCGGCATATGCGCGTGGTGAGACTCATCTGACCCCATATGATCGTGCGCCGAGGACATTGTCGCCGGCGCCCCGTCCATTGCGTGCGCGCATACGGTCGGTGCGTTGAAAACGGTCGCCAAAGCGAGAATCAACGCCGCGAGCAGTTTCATTTTTTGCGCCCGCCCAGAACCGCGACCAGTTCATCGACCTTTTCCCGTCTGGCGGCCATGTTGTCGCCGGCCAGGGCCGCCTCGACACAGGTCTCAAGATGATCGTCAAGCATCACCTGCTCCAGCCCTCCGAGCGCGGCTTTGATCGCCTGCACCTGGCGGACGACGTCGATGCAGTATCGGTCTTCGGACACCATGCGCGCGACGCCGCGCACCTGCCCCTCAATGCGGGCGAGGCGTCTGGCTGCAGCGGTTTTGGTGGCGTCTTTCATGTCTAAATACCCTAGGGGGGTATTGTTTTCTGTCAAGAGCAACGCCCGGCGCGACAAGTGTTACGAGTTTCTTAACGCGCCGTTTTCCGCTTGGCGCCTAGACTCTTCATTCGAGATCCGCGCTGAAGGAGACGCGCCGATGTTTGGATTGCTGAAGGGCCGCGGAAACGCGCCGTTTGTCCAGACGGTGGACACTTTCATCAACGCGCCGGCTGAAACGGTATACCGGCTTCTCGATTTTGCATCGCCCGAACATCGCCTGCGCCAGCGCGGCTTCAAGGTCGTCGAAATCGCGTCGGGCTCTGGACGGTACAAGTCGGAAGACCCCGGCATGCCGGGGCTAGTGTTTTTTCACGAGGTGGCCGCAAGCGAGCCCTACGCGTTTTATGCCTTTGTCTCCGAAGTTGAGGGCGACTTTTTCGGCGAACTCGTCGAGGGGCGCAGCGAGTATCGCATCGCGCCGGAAGGCGCCGGCGCCTGCCGCGTAGAATTGACCGAAACGTCGCTTTTTACGCCGGGCCTTTCTCGTCAGGCGCGCAAGCAGGAAACGGCGATGATGACCATCGCCGTCAATGACGACATTGCGCGCCTGAAAATGGAAGCGGAAGGCGGGTTTGACGCGTCATAAAGCTGCGTCTGCGCTTTCGGTGCGCCTATTCCGCTGCAGCGAGCTGTTCGGCCTTCGACAGGTCAACTGAAACGAGTTGCGAGACGCCGCGTTCGATCATGGTCACGCCGAACAACCGGTTCATGCGTGACATGGTGAGCGCGTGGTGCGTGATGATAATAAACCGGGTGTCGGTTTCAGCCGCCATTTCGTGCAACAGCCGGCAAAAGCGCTCGACATTGGCGTCGTCAAGCGGCGCGTCCACCTCGTCGAGAACGCAGACCGGCGCCGGGTTCGCCATGAACACCGCAAAGATCAGCGCCGTGGCGGTGAGCGCCTGTTCGCCCCCTGACATCAGCGACATGGAGGCGAGCTTCTTACCCGGCGGCGAGACCATGATTTCGAGGCCCGCGTCGAGCGGATCGTCGGAGTCAATAAGGCGCAGTTCCGCCTGGCCGCCGTTGAAGAGACGCTTGAAGAGGCTGCCGAAATTGTTGTTGACCGTGTCAAACGCATCAAGCAGGCGTTGACGCGCTTCGCGGTTGAGCCCGCCGATCGCAGAGCGCAGCTTGCGGATGGCCGAATCGCAGTCCTCGCGCTCCACGGCGAGTTCGTCGAGACGTTCGCCGACCTCTTTGAGCTCTTCATCTGCACGCAGATTAACGCCGCCGAGATTTTCCCTTTCGCGCTTGTAGCGCTCAAGCTTTCGCTCCACGGCGTCGCGATCAGGAAGGTCTTTGTCTTCCTTGTGCTCGGCGATGGCCAGGAGGTCGGCCGGCGCGGCTTCGCAGGTTTCCTGCGCCAGGTGTACGGCCTCTTCCACGCGTTCGGCGGCGGCTTCGGCCTGCGCTTCCAGCCGGGCCCGGGCTTCGCGCGCTTCTGCGGCGGCAGCGTCGGCTGCTTTCGCTGCTTTGTCGGCTTCTTGCGATTGCTCAACGCCGGCGGCGAGCGCGTCGGCGGCGGCGTCGCGTGCGGCTTCCGCCGCATGCACCTGGTCGAGCAGCGCTTTGCGTTTTTCTTCAATGGCTGCGGGCGCGCCGGCGGCGGCTTCGCGGCTTGCGGATGTTTCGGCGAGGCGCCCTTCAAGCTCCTCGATCCGCGCCCTGGCCGTGTCGCCACGCTCTGCCCACAGATGATGTTCGCGGCCCACTTCGGCGAGGCGTTCAGCTCTTGCCTTCGCCTCACGGGCGAGGTCTGCGTGGGCGCCTCTGGCGTCGGCTGCGGCGGTGCGGGCCGCGGCGACCGTTTCGCGCAACGACGCGATGGCGCCGGCGATCAGTTCCGGATCAGGCAGCGCCGACTGGTCTGCGCGCAGACCTTCCAGCGTGCGCTGCGTCTCTGTTTCGTCGTCGCCAAGCCGATGAAGGTTCTCGTCAATGGCGGCCAGCCGCGCCGTCGCGCGTTCATGCTCGCGCTCCAGCGCGGATAGACCGGCGCGCGCTGATTCAAGGCCGCGCCGCGCTTCGCCGGCGAGCGCGCGGGCATCGCGTTCAGTCTGCTGCGCCGCGTGCAGTTTGTGCGTCGCCGCCGAGTGCGCCGCTTCGGTTTCCGCCGCCGCAAGGGCCGCCGCTTCCAGTTCTTCTTCGAGAACGACCAGCCGGTTGCGTTGCTCCAGGCGAATGGCCGCGGCGCTTTTTGCGTCCGCGCCGGCGACGAACCCGTCCCAGCGGACAAGGGCGCCGTCGCGGGTGACCAAGCGTTGACCCGGCTTCAGCCGCCGGCGCGCATCGTCCGCCGCATCGGCGTCAATGACCCCAATAGCGGCCAGGCGCCGATTCAGCGCTGCGGGCGCGCGCACGAACCGCGAAAGGGGCGTCGCTTCGACCGGCAATTCATCCGTGCACGGCGTTTCTCCGGCGGACGACCAATGGGCTGGGGCGGCTTCGTCGGCGGCGGCGTTCAAATCATCGCCCAGCGCCGCGGCGAGGGCGATTTCATAACCCGCCTCGACCTCAACGTCCTCGAGCAGGGGGCGCCAGTCCTCCGCCTCATTGGCGGCGAGCACTTTTTTCAGCGCCTCGCGTTCGGCGTCCACTTCGGTCAGGCTCTGTTCGGCCTCGCGCATAGGTCCGCGCAGGGCGTTTTCTGAACGCTCCGCCGTTTCCCGCTCTTCTTCAGCGCGATGGAAGGCGGCTTCCGCCCGGGATGCGGCCTCGTCGGCGACGGTGAATTTGGCGCTCGCCGCTTCCAGCGCGTCGGCCTGTTCGCGGCTCGGCGCGATAAAGTCGCGCTCTTCGCGAAACGCCTTGGTTTGCTCACTGATCTTTTCGATACGGCGCTCGGCGCTGGCGATATTGTCGGCGAGGGTGCGCCGGCGCGCGTCATAGTCGGCCGCTTCGGCGCTTTTTTCATCGAACGCGGATTCGGCTGTCTGCAGTTTTTGCGCCGTTTCCGCCATAACCGCTTTGGCGGCGATGAGGCGTTCGCTTTCGGATGTTTCCTGGTCCTTCAGCGACGTTTCTTCCTGGGACAGGGTTTCGGTCGCGGATTGCGCATCGCCGAGCAACTCTTTTTCGCGGGCGATATCGGCGCCGAGGCGATCGATCTCCGCCGTCAGGCGTTCAAGCTCGGCCTGCGCGCGCCTGGCTTCGTCGTCGAGACCTTCCCGGGCGACGGTGAGGCGATGCAGCGCGGCGGCGGCTTCGGCTTCCGTTTGGCGTAGCGGGTCGAGGGCGCTGTGGGCTTCCGTCTGGGCGGCGGTCGCCGCCGCCGCGCCGCGCGCCGTCTCTTCGATCAGCCCGGCGATTTCAGACAATCCGTCGGCGGCTTTTTCCTGCGCCAGCGTCGCTTCGCGCCAGCGCAAGTAAGCGAGCATAGCTTCGGTGCGCCTGATGTCGCCTGAAACGTTGCGATAGCGCGTCGCCTGCCGCGCCTGACGGGCGAGGGCGGCCTTCTGGGTTTCGAGCTCGCTGATAACGTCGTCGAGGCGCTCCAGGTTTTGCTCCGCCGCGCGCAGACGCAACTCCGCCTCATGGCGACGCGAATGCAGGCCGGTGACGCCGGCCGCTTCTTCCAGCAGGCGACGCCGGTTTTGCGGCTTGGCGTTGATCAATTCGGAGATCTGGCCCTGTCGCACCAGCGCCGGGGAGTTCGCGCCCGTCGAGGCGTCGGCGAACAGAAGCTGGACATCCTTGGCCCGCACGTCTTTCTGATTGATGCGGTAGACTGACTGGGTACCCTCTTCCTTGCGGATGATCCGGCGGGAAATCTCCAGGGTGTCCGCGTCATTGTATTCCGCCGGGGCGCTGCGGTCGGAATTGTCGAGGGTGAGAATGACCTCCGCCCAGTTGCGGGCGGGGCGCATCGTCGTGCCGGAGAAGATGACCGCGTCCATGCCGTCCCCGCGCAGCGCCTTGGCGGAGGTTGCGCCCATGACCCAGCGCAGCGCCTCAAGCAGGTTGGATTTGCCGCAGCCGTTGGGGCCGACAATGCCGGTCAGGCCGTCGCGAATCTCAAAATCGGTCGGCTCAACAAAGGATTTAAATCCGACAAGACGGACATTGGTAAATTTCACAGTCTGATCCCGACCTTCAACGGGCGCCGCCGCGCCCAACGTCTATCCCCATGACAGACCGTCAATGATCGCCGATTCTGGCGGCAGGCCAAGGGTTTCGGTCCTGTTGGGGAAACTTATCTCGACGCCTCCAGCGCGTCGTCGAGGGCTTTTGACACGTCTTCGGCGGAGAAGACGCGGTGATAGGCGCCGGCGATGATGAAACCGGGCGTACCTTCGATCCGGTAGTCGTTGAGCGCCGCATCAATGTTGGCGTCGATATGGGATTTGAGATCCGCGCGCTGAATGCAGGCGTCGAACGCCGCCTCATCGAGACCGGCTTCAGCCGCGATCTTCAACAATTCGCCTTTGGCGTCCGAACCGAACGCCCATGTTTTCTGGCGGTCGAACAGCGCGCCCATGACCGAGAAATAGGTTTCGCTGCCGCCGGCGTCCGCCGCGCATCGCGCCAGCATTGAGCCTGCGTAGGAGCGCGCGATTAGCGCCGGATGGTCGGGAATGATCGGTATTTCGCGCAGCACGAACCGCACCTTGCCGGTGTCGATGTACTGCGCCTTGATTTCGGGAAAGACCTCTTCGTGCCAAAGGGCGCAGTGATTACAGGTCACCGACGCATATTCGATGACCGTCACCGGCGCATCGGGATCGCCGAGGACCATTTCCGCCAATGCGCCCGTTTCGGTCGCCGCCGCCGCTTCGGCCTCGGCCGGCGAAGGGGGCGCCGTTTCCGCCGTCGCGCCGCCGGCGACGACGTAAGTCGCGGCGGCGGCCGCCAGCGCGGCGACAGACGTTATTTTCAACATGCCCGCCATATCAGGCTCCTCGCGACCCGGCGCTCCGGCGCGATCAGCTTTCGGCCTTTTCCAGCGCCGCATCGAGGGCCTTGGCCATATCCTCAGCGTTGGAGAAATGACGCAAGCTGCCGTTGACGATGAAGCTCGGGGTCGATTTCACATCATATTTATCTTTGCCGTAGGTGATGTTTTCGTTGATGAGATCGATCAATTCCTGCCTTCCGACGCATTCGTTGAAGGCGGCTTCGTCGAGGCCGACCTGAGAGGCGATTTTCAACAGCTCGTCCCGGGTGTCCCCGTAGATCCATTTGCGCTGCGTTTTGAAGAGCGAATCAACCACCAGGAAATAGGCGTCCTGGCCGCCTTTGTCGGCGGCGCAGCGCGCCAGCATCGAACCGGCGACGGAGAGTTCGGCTGGCGCCGTCGGGAATTCGCGGAACACGAACCGCACTTTGCCGGTGTCGATGTAGTCTTCCTTGATCGACGGATAGACTTGTTCGTGAAACGCCGCGCAACCGGGGCAGGTGACGGAAGCGTATTCAATCACCGTAACGGGCGCGTCTTCGACGCCGCGGACCATTTCGGCGAGCGCGCCGGTCTTTGACGCGTCGATCGTGTCCGGCGCGTTGATGTCGACAACGCTGTCGCCGCCTCCGGCGGCGGCGTCGGTTTCAGCGGTGTCGCCGCAGGCGGCGAGCGCAAGAGCGAGGAGCGCCGTCAACGACGGCAGCGACAGGGCGCGGAGCGGGAATGCGGGCATGGGGGACCTTACGTAAAAACTGGAGCGCACCATAGGCGCGGAACACGGCGAATTCGAGACGGAAAATCGCCCATGCCGCCCGGTGAGGCAAGCCCCTGTTTTTGCGTCTAATCGCCTGGTTTGCGCGCTTGAACGGCGGCCCGGAAGGACGACAACGCGGCGCTGAGGGGGCTGTTGTCCGCCGGCGCGGCGGTTTCACGCCTGGTTGGCGGCCCGGCCTTCTGGCGCAGGGCGATCCGCGCCACCACGCCCGGTCCCAGATAGCGGTTGACCGCGCGAATGAGGTCGTCCGCCCGCATTTGCATTTCCGCCGCCGCCGCGCCGTCTCTCACGACCAGTTCGAGCGTGCGCCCGGTGCGGTCGCCGAGCAGGCGGCCCGGCCGCGCGAGCGCGGCAATCTCCCCGCCGGCGATGGAGGGCCAGTTTTCCGCCAGTCCCGGATCTGCAAAGCGGGTCGTTCTGGCGAGACGGGAAAACACCTCCGCCGCGGCGCGCGCCGCTTTGGGCGGGGCGGCCCGCACCGGCCTTGTCTGTTGAAAGATCGTCATGGCTTCTGATCAACCGCGTCTTTTTCGCCCTTTGCGCCGATGGCGCGCGCGACCATAACATGGACGCCATGGCATTTGACGCAAGCGAGGAAAAAAAACTGAACGCCGTCGCGCCGGCGATTCTACGTTGGTATGACGAAAACGCCCGGGACCTGCCCTGGCGCACGCCGCCGCGCTCGGGCGCGAAGGACAGGCGTCGCCGCGAGGCGCGGCCCGATCCGTATCGCGTGTGGCTTTCCGAAATCATGCTGCAGCAAACCACCGTTGCGACCGTCGCGCCGCGATATCAGCGATTTCTGGACCGCTGGCCGACGGTCGAGGCGATGGCGACGGCGCCCGTCGATGATATTCTCGGCGAATGGGCGGGGCTTGGCTATTACGCCCGCGCCAGAAACCTGCACAAATGCGCTGTCGCGGTGGCGGCGTTGGGCGATTTTCCGGATACGGAGGAAGCGCTCAAGGCGTTGCCGGGGATCGGCGACTATACGGCTGCAGCCATCGCCGCGATCGCCTTTGACCGGCGCGCGGTTGTCGTCGACGGCAACATCGAGCGTGTCGTTGCGCGCCTCTTTTTGATCGAAGCGCCGCTGCCGGCGGCGAAACCGGAAATAAAAGAACAAGCAAACGCGATATGGCCGCAAGAACGTTCCGGGGATTTCGCCCAGGGTCTGATGGATTTGGGCGCCATGGTCTGTCGTCCGAAATCGCCTACATGCCTGTTGTGTCCCGTGCGCGAGACATGCGCGGCGCATGGCGCGGGGCGCGTCGAAACGTTGCCGAGAAAAGCGCCGAAAAAAACTAAACCGAACCGGCGCGGTATCGCCTTCGCGCTGACCAATGCGAGAGGCGAATTTCTGTTTGAGCGCCGCCCCGATAAAGGACTGTTGGGCGGGATGCTGGGCTTGCCGGGATCGCCCTGGTCGGAAAGAGCGCCGGTCAAAAGCGACATCGCCGCCCATGCCCCGGCGGAGGCCGACTGGCGGATGGCCGGCGAGGCGCGCCATGTATTCACACATTTTCAGTTGTCGTTGCATGTCTATACGGCCCGCGCGCCCAAAGGCTTTCGCCGCAAGGACAATCAAATCTGGATCAAGCCTGACGCGGCGCAACTTCCAACGGTGATGAAGAAAGCGGTGGGCGCCGCGCTTACAACGCCCTGAGCGCGTCGGCGGCGGACGAGAAGAAATTCAAGAGCGCAAATTCCAGCGGCAGAAACGCAAATTGCGCAAGCAGCATATACATCATTTGGGCGATGATGGGAAAAATCACAAAGCGCCATCGCTTCGGAAGCGCGTTCCATAGTATGGGCGCAATCATCAGCATTATGATGAATTCAATCGGGCGCGGGCTCGCCGCCATACGCAAGATGAAAAGGGAATGGATCCCGCCAGCCCAGTCGCCGTTGCGCGTTTGGCGTTCAAGCGCGACCTCATAAGCAGTCGTATCCTGCGCCGCAAGACCGATCACGAAAAAGAGCGCCGCTGTCAGCGCAATCGAAATCAGCGCCCATTTCAAGGAAAAGGCGCCGAGACCGCGTTTGAGATGAGCGAAAGGGCCGTGTTTTTCCGTCTGGAGACGGACGAGTTTCGGCGCGCCTGTCGTCACATCGGTTTTGAACGCGACATTGGGCGTCGCAACGCGAAACGCCGGCAAAGCACGCTTGAGCCTTCGCCAGAAATCCTGCGCCCGAAACCCCGTAGCCAAATTGCACCCCATCATGATGATGCGCCCAACTTTGGCCGCATATCTTTCAGTAACGCGACCGGCAGCGTTAAAATTGTATCGAAGACTCTGAATTTTGCTTACTCGAAGGCGCGTCTGCGCAGGGCTGTCAGACAACGAACCATTAAGAGGCGTGCAATAGAATTCCGGCCAACGCGGGAGGGTTCTTATGCGTGCGGCGACACTTGCAATGATTGGTTTACTGGCGGCCGGCGGATGCGCCGGCGGCATGTCAAAAGACGAATGTCTTTATGCGGACTGGCGGGCGATCGGATATGAAGACGGCGCACGGGGCGCGCCGGCGAGCGCGGTCTCTTCGCGTCGTCAGGCCTGCGCCAAGAAGGCGGGCGTCACCGCGAATATGGACGAGTATCTGGTCGGCCGGGATGCGGGCCTGCGCGAATATTGTCAGCCTGCTAAGGGATTTTCCGTCGGCGCCGGCGGCGGGCGTTATCACGGCGTGTGCAACGGGCCGGAAGAAGGCGCCTTTGTCGCCGCTTATCAGAGCGGCAACCAGCTTTACGTGCTGGAACGCGCAGTATCGTCTGCAGCGAACCGGCTCGCCTACGCTGAAAAACACCTGGCGGAGTTGCGTCACGACATCGACCACGCCGAATTGGCGCTCGTTTCGCCGAAAACGCCCCATGTGGAGCGGGTTGATATTCTCGTTGAGTTGAAAAATCTGCGTGATGAACATGAGCGGGTGGCGGCGTCACTGGGCGGCCTTGCCGCGGACCAAGAGCGCGCCGAAGACGACCTTGCGGCCTATCGCGACTATCTCGCCGTCGAGGGGCCCTATCCCGGCGCCGTGCCGGTGACGTCGGTCCGGTATTAGGGTGAGCTCCGCGCGTTTCGCCGGGATGAGCGGGGAATACAACTAGTTTAACCCCCGCTGCGCCAGTTCCGCGAACTCGCACAACAGCGGGCGCGTGTCGCGCGGATCGATCATGTCTTCCACCAGAAACTGCTCCGCGGTGCGAAAGGGCGAGGTGACCTTGGCGAGGCGCGCCTTGATTTCCTTAAGCGCCGCCGCCGGGTCGGCGGCGTTTTCCAGCTCCGATTTGTAGGCGACCTCGACGCCCCCTTCCATCGGCAGGGAGCCCCAGTCGCCGGAGGGCCAGGCGAAACGATACTGAAACCGCGTATGGTCTGACATTGCCGCGCCCGCAACGCCGTAAGCCTTCCGTATAATGACTGTCGCCCAGGGCACGCTCGCCTCGTAAACGGCGTTCATGGCCTCGACGCCGCGGCGGATGGTGGCGGCGCGTTCGGCGTCAAGCCCGATCATGAACCCAGGATTGTCGACAAAGTGCACAACGGGCAGGCGGAACTGTTCGGCGAGCGCGACGAATCGTTTGGCTTTCTCCGCCGTGTCCGCCGTCCAGGAGCCGCCGAGAAACGTCGGGTCGCTCGCCAGCACCGCGACCGGCCAGCCGTCGAGCCGCGCGAAGGCGGTGATCACGGCCCGGCCCCAGCGCCGGCCCATCTCGAAGACGGAGCCCTTGTCGGCGACCATCTCCAGGATCTTGCGCATGGAGTAAGCCTCGCGCGGATTGTCCGGCACGGCGGCGAGGAGGCCTGACTCCCGACGGCCCGGACGGTCCTGGGGCGACATCCGTTCCGCCGGCGCGCCGACAAAGGGCGGCAGATAAGACAGAAACGCGCGGGCCATGGCGAAGGCTGCGTCTTCGCTTTCCGCTTCGTCGTCGACGACGCCGTTGGCGGCGTGAATGTCGGCGCCGCCCAATTGCTCCTTATCGAGATGTTCT
Source organism: Hyphococcus sp. (assembly GCA_028289605.1). Classification (GTDB taxonomy): domain Bacteria; phylum Pseudomonadota; class Alphaproteobacteria; order Caulobacterales; family Parvularculaceae; genus Hyphococcus. The sequence goes on from JANQON010000003.1 coordinate 167,048, forward strand.
CCGGTCCCGAGACCGGAAACGACCGCCGGGCCAGCCGTAAAGATCTGCGCGAGCCCGCGCACCATGACCGAATAGTGGCTGGCGGCCATGCGCGCTGCGCCTAGCCCCGCCGTCGGACCAAGAGCGAGCGCGACGACGGGAACGGATTTGAGGTTCTGTACGACGTGCTCCCATCCGGGCACGAACGGGACATAGGTAAAGCCCATGTCTTCCAGCATCTTCACCGATCCGCCGCCGCCGGTGCCGTCGATCATGCGGATGATCGGCAGCTTTAGTTCATGGGCCATTTGCTCGGCCTGTGCGAATTTACGATGGATCGCCGCGTCCGCCGCGCCGCCGCGCACGGTGAAATCGTCGGCGCTGGCGACCACAGGCGCTCCATTGATCCGCCCACGGCCGAATATGAAATTCGACGGCGAGAAGTCTTCTAATTCGCCGGCGTCGTCATAGCGCGCCTTGCCGGCGATCTTGCCGATCTCGCGAAAGGAGTTCTTGTCGAGCAACCGGCGCAGGCGCTCGCGGGCGTCGAGCTTGCCCCGCCCATGCTGGCGCGCGACCTTGTCCGTTCCGCCCATCTTTTCAGCGAGCGCGGCGCGGCGTTTGAGTTCGTCGAGATGTTTGTCCCAGGGCATGGGGGGAACTTAGTTGGAAGGGCGCGCGGGTAAAGCCCAATCCGCAGCCCGTCATCCCGTGCGCGGCGCAGCGATTTATCGTTGCGCGGCAGACACGGGATCGCTCTCGTTTGCCGTCAAAGGTCCCGTGTCTGCAAAGCAGCGCTGGCTCGCCGCATTGCGCACGGGATGACGCGCAATCTCTACCCCGTCATCTCTTTCCGGATCTTATCCCGAAGAAAATCGATAGGCTTGCGGCCGGTCTTTTCTTCATAATGCCAATAGGTCCAGCCGTTGCAGGCCTCGCGCTGTTGCACTGCTGCGCCCACCTTGTGGATTGAACCCTGAATTTCGGTCTCGCCGTCTTTGACATAGAGCGAGCCGTCGGCGCGCACTTTCGCCTGGTGATTGCCTTGGGGAGAGAAGAGTTTTGCGCCGGGTTTGATCAGCCGCGTTTCGACGACCTGACCGAAGGGAACCCGCTTCGCCGCCTTGGGCGAGGGCTGCGTTTTGAGATCTTCCTCTTCCAGCGGCTTCACCTTGGCGATGCGTTTCTGCGCGGCGGCGATATAGGTTTTGTCGCGCTCGATCCCGATAAACCGGCGGCCCAGATACTTCGCCGCGGCGCCGGTGGCGCCGGAGCCGAAAAACGGATCGAGCACGATGTCGCCCGGCTTGGTCGACGCGATCAGCACCCGATAGAGCAGCGATTCCGGCTTTTGCGTCGGATGGATTTTGGCGCCTTTGTCGTCTTTGAGGCGTTCCGCGCCGGTGCAGATGGGAAACTCCCAATCGGAGCGCATCTGCAGATCGTCATTGGCGGTTTTGAGCGCTCGGTAGTTGAAGGTGTATTTCGACTTCTGCGACTTCGCCGCCCAGATCAGGGTTTCGTGGGCGTTGGTGAGCCGCGTGCCGCGGAAATTCGGCATCGGGTTAGACTTGCGCCAGACGACGTCGTTGAGGATCCAGAAGCCCGTATCCTGGATGGCCGTCCCCACACGGAAGATATTGTGATACGACCCGATCACCCAGACCGCGCCGTCGGGCTTTAGAATACGGCGGGCTTCGGCCAGCCAGGCGCGGGTGAAGTCGTCATAGGCGCGAAACGAGTCAAACTTGTCCCAGTCGTCGTCGACGCCGTCGACGCGGGAATCATCGGGCCGGGTCAGATCGCCGCCGAGCTGGAGATTATAGGGCGGATCGGCGAAGACGAGATCGATCGACGCGTCGGGCAGCGTCTTCATCGTCTCAATGCAATCGCCCTCGAGGATCCGTCCAAGATGGGTTTCGATGTCGTTTCCGGTTTTTTTCTTTTTCGTCGCCATCGCGTTTCGTCCCCGACTGAAAGGAGCGGCACTTTGAGTCGCGGCGGACTCCCGGTCAATAGGGAAAATGATAAATTCCGTAACGGAATCAAAACATTAATAAGTTATCAATAAAGTTTAACCGGCTCTGGGAAACCGCTTGCGAACGCCTTCACACAACATATTGCGCATTGGCAGTCGCGCCTCAGACGATGTTGCGATGATGATCCGCACTCATTCGTGAATTGCGCTCTCCGCTCACGCGCTAATATCCGATAGCGAAAAGCAGCGACGAGGAGAGACAATGATGCGGCATTTCGGAGACATCATGTTCACCGACGGCGTAAAAGCGGAACAGTCGGCGCGCGGCTCGCGCGATGCTTACGCGAAAATGACCGCTCAGTCGACGCCGGAAGGTCTAACGGAAAGAGAACGGGACTTCATCACCGCGCGCGACAGTTTCTACATCGCCAGCGTCAATGAGGAAGGCTGGCCCTATGTGCAGCATCGCGGCGGGCCGAAAGGGTTTCTCACCGTCCTCGACGAGACCACCATCGGCATGGCCGACTATCGGGGCAACAAGCAGTATGTGTCGACGGGCAACTTTAAGAATGACGATCGCGCGTCGCTGTTCCTGATGGACTATCCGAACCGGGCGCGGCTGAAAATTCTCGCCCGGGCCGCTGTTGTCGACGCCGACGCCGACCCGGATCTCGCTGCGCGGCTTGCGGTCGACGGCGGCGGGCGGATCGAGCGGTTGTTCACCTTCGCCGTCGAAGCCTTCGACTGGAACTGTCCGCAATTCATCACGCCCCGTTTCACGGAAGAAGAAATCGCCGCGGTGATGGAGCCGAAGGTCCGAGAGATGGAACGCCTGGCGGCGGAAAACGAGACTCTGAAAGCGCGCCTCGCCGCCCAGGGCGCCTAAGGTCAGGCGGCCGACGCCTTGTCGGGTTTGAGCGCTGCAGCCACCGGCGCAAAGCTCGTACGGTGATGCGGCGTCGGGCCATGGGTCGCGAGGGCGGCCATATGCGCCGCCGACCCGTAGCCTTTGTTGCTGGCCCAACCATATTGCGGAAACGCCTTGTCGAGATCGCGCATGACCGCGTCACGCGTCGTCTTGGCGATGATGGACGCAGCGGCGATGGACAGCGATTTCGCGTCGCCCTTCACCACAGTCTCCGCGCGGCAGTCGAGTTTGGGTTTCTGATTGCCGTCAATAATGCACGCATCCGGCGCGGCGGGCAGCGCCGCAACCGCGCGGCTCATGGCGAGCAGCGTCGCCTGCAAAATGTTGATGCGGTCGATCTCCTCAACCGTCGCGATCCCGACGCCGACCATAGCGGCCGCCCTGATTTCGGGCGCCAGGGCGTCGCGCCGTTTCTCTGTCAGGGTTTTGGAATCAGCGAGTCCTTCCGGGACATTCGCCGGATCAAGGATGACGGCGGCCGCGACCACCGGACCGGCGAGAGGCCCGCGCCCGGCTTCGTCGACGCCGGCGATGCGGCCTGGGATGGCGTTTTCGATGTGGAGGGTTGGTGGTGTTTTCATGCTGTCTTCATTAAACGAGTCGTGAAAAGAAAAAATCGCGTTCCCATTCATCTCCGCTCATCCCGGCGAAAGCCGGGATCTCGGTCGGCATGCTCCGAGCTAGCCGTAGGAGGTCCCGGCTTTCGCCGGGATGAGCGAGGGATTTTGGTCGTGCGCATATCCCGCTCTTCCCGGCCCGACCGCCGAGCGGTCAAATTGTCGTCAGCGCGCCTTTGCGCGCGGGGTCAGACGGGGCCCCAACCCCGTCTGACGGGATGAGCGGTTGTTTGATGTCGAACAAAACCTCACTCAAACAGCTCCATCTGGCCTGAAACCGTCTGCGGCACGCGGAACTGAGATAGATCGAGGCTCGGGCGGTCGGCGTCGAAACCGAGCCGGGCTCTCGCCGCCGCGAAGCGCTGGCCGATGAGGAGCGCGTAGGCCGACTTCACCTCGCCGCCGCGAGACCAGTGCGGATCATAGTCGCGCCCGCCATTCATATCGCGAATATGGCGCATAATCCGCTTGGCCCGGTTGGGCGCATAGGTTTCAAGCCATTCCTGGAACAGGGGCGAGACTTCCAGCGGCAGGCGCAATATGGTGTATGCGGAGAAAGTCGCGCCGGCGTCGGCGGCGTCTTCCAGAATCGCTTCCATCTCGTCGTCGTTAAGGCCGGGGATCATCGGGCCGGTCATGACGCCGACATCGACGCCGGCGCCCGCCAGTTTTTTGATCGCGTCGAAGCGTTTTGCCGGCGCCGAGGCCCGCGGCTCCATCGACCTGGCGAGCGCGCCGTCCCGGGTCGTAATCGAGATCATGGCGCGGGTGAGGTTCTGTTCCGCCATGGGCGCTAAGATGTCGAGATCACGGGTGACGAGATGGGCCTTGGTCAGGATGGTCACCGGATGGCGAAAGCGCGCAAAGGTCTCCAAGATCCCGCGCATGATCCGGAACTTGCGCTCGACCGGCTGATAAGGGTCGGTGTTCGTGCCCATGGCGACAACCCGCGGGCGGTAATTCTTATCCGACAGCTCTTTTTCCAGAAGATGCTGGGCCGACGGTTTGGCGAACAGTTTCGATTCAAAATCAAGCCCGGGCGATAAGCCCATATAGGCGTGGGTCGGCCGCGCGAAACAATAGATGCATCCATGCTCGCAGCCCCGATAGGGATTGATCGATCGGTCAAATCCCACATAGGGCGACTTGTTATAGGTGATGATCTTTTTCGGGTGCTCGATCGTGACATCGGTTTTAAGCGGCGGCGGACCGTTCCGGTCTTCGTTTTCGGCGCCGTTGAACGCGCCGGCGTCAACCGTTGACCCGGACCAGCCGTCGTCTATGGGCTCGCGTTGCTCTTTTTCGTAGCGGCCCGAAGCGTTGGAGCCCGCGCCGCGCCCCTTTCCCGGTTGAGGCGGTCTGCAGCCTCCCGGGCGCGGAGGCTGATGGGAAAGACGTGCGACGCGGGCCATGAATGAAGACTATCGGGCCATGAGAACAAATCAAGAACAAATTTTCCAAAAATGCAGACTCCCTGCATTCATGAATTGATTGAAAGCGCGGGGCCCGATCAAATGACGCCAATGGACCAAGGACCAACCGCCTGGATTTCCGTCGTGATTCCGGCCCTCAACGCCGAGGCGCGCATTGGGGCCTGTCTCGACGCCCTGGTCGCGCCGACCGTAGCAGGCGCCGTCAAAGAGGTGATTGTCGTCGACGGGGGATCGACGGATCGCACGCGGGACATCGCCGATGCATTCGGCGCGCGGGTAATGTCGGCGCCGCCGGGACGCGGCGGTCAACTCCGCGCCGGCGCCGCGGCGGCGAAAGGCGCGTGGCTCCTTTTTCTTCACGCGGACACAGTGCTCGACGTGGGTTGGGCGGACGAGGCGCGCGCCTTCGCCGAAGAGGACAATCACAAGGCCGGCGCCTTTCGCCTTGCATTTGACGCTGAGGGGTGGGCCCCGTCATGTGTCGCGGCCGCCGCCAATTGGCGCGCGCGATTTTTCAACTTGCCCTATGGGGATCAGGGATTGCTGTTGTCGCGGAAGACCTATGATGCGGCGGGCGGTTACCAGGACATGCCGCTTTTCGAAGACGTCGACATCATCAAGCGCTTGCAGCAACGTTACGGCGCGCGCAGCGTGACGCTCCTGCGCCGCCGCGCAATAACATCGCCTGAACGCTACGAGCGCGACGGGTATGCGCGCCGGGTCTTGGGGAATTTCGTCCTGATGATCCGATTTCTATTCGGCGCCAGTCCGGAAAAACTGGCGGCGGCCTACGGCGAATGATGCGCGGAACGGTTGTCATTTTCGCCAAGGCGCCGCGGGCGGGCGCGGTCAAAACCCGGCTCGGCGCCCATATCGGCATGGGCCGGGCCGCGGCGTTGTTCCGTATCATGACGGAAAGAACAATTGCAGAAGCGTCGCGCGGGGCCTGGCGGACCGTCATCGCCGTCGATCCCGCGTCCGCGCTTTCCGGATGGGAGCATCTCTTTCCGCCTCATATTGAGCGGGTCTTGCAAGGGCGCGGCGATCTCGGCCAGCGTATGACGCGGGCCCTGGAAAATATTCTGGAAGGCCCGGTCATTATCATAGGCGCCGACGCGCCGGGACTGCGCGCGGGGCATTTGCGTCGCGGGTTTGCAACATTGCAGGGCGCCGACGCGGTATTCGGACCGGCGGCAGACGGCGGTTACTGGTTGATCGGTCTGGCGCGGCGCCGGGCTGCGCCCTGTCTCTTTCGTAATGTGCGGTGGTCGAGCGAACATGCGCTCGCTGATACAATCGCGAGCCTGCCGTTGGCGCACAAGATTGCAATGCTCGATACGCTCGCCGACATTGATGAGCCGGGCGACCTTGAATATTTCGGCAACCGCGCGACCGCGCGTTGAGGAGGACGACACATGTTCAGATGGATTCTCGGCGCCGCCGCCGCGCTGGTCGTCATCGCGGCGGTGGTCGTTTTCGGGGTTTTGCCGGTCATGGTTGACGCCGATCTCAACCGCGTGCTCGAGCATGAGCCTTACGAAATCAGCGATGCGGCGCAGGCCCTTCACGACGAAATCCCCGTCGCCGATCTTCACGCCGATACGCTCTTGTGGATGCGCGATCCCGTCAAACGCCAGTCCCGCGGCCAGACCGACCTGCCGAGGTTGATTGAAGGCGGCGTGCGCCTTCAGGTCTTTACCGCGGTGACCAAAAGTCCGAGCGGTCTCAACTACGAAACCAACGACCCTGGCTCGGACGACATCACCAGCCTCGCCATTGTCCAGCGCTGGCCGCCGGCGACATGGGGCTCGCTTTACGAGCGCGCCATGTATCAAGCGGAACGACTCGCCGATATTGATTCGCGCTATGGCGATGGATTTCGGATGATCAGGACCCGAGACGATCTCATGCGCACGCTTGAAGACGACGCCCTCGCCGGCGTTTTCGGGATCGAAGGCGGACATCCGCTCGAAGGCGAGATCGACAATCTTGACGGGCTTTACGACGCTGGACTGCGCGTGATCGGCCTGCAGCATTTTTTCGACAACGCGCTCGGGGGATCATTGCACGGATTAAGCGGCGCCGGCCTTTCTGAATTCGGCCGCGCGGTGGTGGTCCGAGCGAACGAACAAGAAATGATCATCGACGTCGCGCACTCATCGGAAGCAACTGTGCGCGATGTTCTGGCGCTTTCAATCCGTCCCGTAATTCTGTCGCATACGGGGCTGAAAGGCCATTGCGACAGTCCGCGCAATGTCAGCGATGCGCTAATGAAAGAAATCGCAGAAGCCGGCGGGCTCATCGGCGTCGGTTTCTGGGACGGCGCGGTTTGCACGCCGAATGTTGAAACCATCGCCGACGCGATCATCTATGCGGTTGATCTTCTGGGAACGGAGCATGTAGCGCTCGGTTCCGATTTTGACGGCTCGGTGACAACCCCGCTTGACGCCTCGCAGCTCGCCGCCCTCACGCAGGCGCTGATGGATGCGGGGCTTGAAGACGACGCTATTCGCGCCGTCATGGGCGAAAACGCCGTGCGCTTTTTTCTGGAGAATTTGCCGGCGGAGTAAACACTCGGCCGGCGCCGTTTCTTGCGATTAGAAAAAGATCGCCAGCGGGACAGCGATGACGATGGCGACGACCGCGACCATGAAAATGAAGGTCGCCGATGTATTCACCGCTTCGAATTGCGATTCATGATCGCGAAGTTGATGGTTGCTCTCCGACACATGAGCCATGGGTCTCTCTCCTTTTTGGCCCTGTTGTTGATCGGCGATGCGCCGTTGTTCTGCGGGCCAAAACCGTTACTTGTCACAAAACTGTCATGATAATGGCGCACCCCGTGCGCAAAGTCAAGAGAAAAGCGCAAAAATTGCGCAAACATTCATCTGGAGCCGCGCCGACGGCGCTCTTTGCGCCGCAACCGCCCTGGGAAAACAGCGCCTTCGCGTCGCCGCGGACGCACGGTATTTACCGCTTGCAGCTGAGCCGCAACGGACGCCCGCCATGACGCGCGCATTGCTTTTCATTCTGGCCGCCATGGCGCTCGCTCCGGCGGCCGCCGAAGACGGGGTTCCGTACAGACTCGATATTGAAATCGCGCGGCAGGGCGGAGACATGCGTCATGTTTCCAGTTTTGAAACGTCCGTACTCATCGTTAACGGGCCATTTGTTTTGAGCCGGGAGTCGGACGGCAAGGCGCCGGTCCTGAGAGGGGCGTTTGCGATCGATCCATCGAACAACGAAATCGCCGCTGTACTCGTCGTTTGCGCGCCCGACAAAGATCCGTGCACGGCGATCGCCGAGCCTGCAATGACGTTTCGCGCCGGCGAGCCGGCGGCTATAGACATCGACAACGGCAAACAGTCGATTTCAATCTCTTTTCAGCCGCTCGAAGGCTGAGGCGGCCGCAAGAACCGGGTCGTCTTTCCGGACATGACGTTTCATATGCCGATGCCGCAGCATCGGGAATTTGGAAACGTCATGAAACGGCTTGAAGGAAAGGTCGCGATCATCGCCGGCGCCAGCAGCGGCATCGGCGCCGCAGCGGCGCGGCTTTTTGCACGGGAAGGCGCAAACGTCGTGCTCGGGGCCCGGCGCGCGGCGGCGCTTGGCCGTCTCGTTGACGAGATTGAAGCCGACGGCGGGCGGGCGACTGCTTTCGCTGGAGATCTAACCGACGAGACGTGCGTCCAACATCTTGTTGCGCTCGCTAGTGAAACGTTCGGCGGACTTGATGTTGCGTTCAACAATATCGGCGCGCTGGGGGCGCTGGGCGCCGCCGCGGACCTTTCTCTTGAAGCGTGGCGGGAAACCATCGAGGTCAATCTGACATCGGCGTTCGTGCTCGCTAAGCATCAGTTGCCGCTGATGGAGCGGCGCGCCGGCGCATCGCTTATCTTCACATCGTCATTTGTCGGCTACACGCTCGGCATGCCCGGGATGGCGGCGTATGCGGCGAGCAAGGCGGGCCTGATCGGCCTCGCGAAATCGCTGGCGGCGGAATACGGACCGCGCGGCCTGCGCGTCAACGCACTCTTGCCGGGCGGAACCGACACCGACATGGCGACGCATTTCGCTGCGACGCCGGACGCGTTGGCTCATGTGCGCTCTATCCACGCGCTGCAACGCATTGCCAATCCTGATGAGATTGCGCGCGCCGCGCTGTTTCTCGCATCGGACGATGCAAGCTTTGTGACGGGCGCAGCTTTGCTGGCTGACGGCGGCGTGTCGATTTTTCGCGGTTAAGCGCGGGCTTTCGCCTTGGCTTTTTTGGCCTTTTTCGCCGGGGTTTTCGGTTTCGGCTGGGGCCGGGTGAAGATCCATTCGTCCCCGGCCGACAGGTCGGCGTTGAACTTGTAGTCGTCGACAACGAGGGCCTTTAAATCGTCTGCCGATTGAATGCGGTTTTGAATCGCCGCGCGGGCCATGGCGCCGCGGGCGCGTTTGGCGAAAAACTGGAGCTGGCGAAACTTTCCGTCCTTCTCGTCCCGAAAAAGGGGCGTGACAATGCGCGCGCCCAGCGCATCGGTGTCGACCGCGCCGAAATATTCGTGGGAGGCGAGATTGACGACAGTCTTGTCGTCATGGTCCTTCATGGACTTCTTGATCTCTTTCGCGATTTTGTCGCCCCAGAATTCATAGAGGTTTTTCCCGCGCGGGTTTTTCAGCGTCGATCCCATCTCAAGCCGATAAGGTTCGATAGCGTCTAACGGCCGCAAAAGGCCGTAAAGACCCGACAGAATGCGCAAGTGCTTCTGCGCGAAGCTGAGTTCGTCGCCGTCAAGAGTCTTGGCGTCCAAACCCCAATAGACGTCGCCGTTAAAGGCGAGTGCGGCCTGTTTTGCGCCTAGCGCCTTCGGGTCGGCCTTGAAGGCCTGAAAGCGCTCGAAATTCACCTCCGCGAGATTGTCGGAAATGCGCATCATCGACTTCAGCTTGGCTTTGGTGAGTTTGCGCGTCGTTTCCGACAACTCCTTCGTGTCGGCGAGGAGCGCGGGTTTTGTCGGCTTCGGCGCGCCGGAAACGGGATCGAAATTGAGGTTCTTGGCTGGGGAGAGAAGGATCAGCATCGTGGTGTTATTCCTATAGGAATTCTATTGAGTTACTATGTCCGTATAATGACCAAAGATCCGCTCATCCCCGCGAAAGCGGGGATCCATACCGGCATGGTGGGGCGCGCTTTGCACGACCGCTTTTGTTGCTGGATTCCCGCTTGCGCGGGAATGAGCGGGATTTGAGAAGGAAGGTCGGCAAGTCGCACCCATCGCATTCACAACATCTTACCGGGGTTCATAATTCCTTTTGGATCGAGCGCCTTTTTCACCGCGCGCATCATGTCGAGTTCGACCGTGTTTTTGCGTTTCGCCAAGGTGTCGCGGCGATGGCGCCCGACGCCGTGTTCGGCGGAGACGGAGCCGTCAAAGCGGTCGATCACGTCATAGACCGCCTGTTCGATATCGGCGCGGCGGTTGTCGAGAATATCTTTGGGCGCGCCGTCCGGTCCGACGACATCGTAATGCACATTGCCGTCGCCAATGTGGCCGAACGCGACGATGCGCGCGTCAGGCGCGATCCGCATGACTTCCGCGCCCGCCTCCTGGAGAAAAGCGGGGATGTCGCTGGTGGCGACGGATACGTCGTGGCGCGCGCCGAGCCCTTCCTGGTTTATCGCCTCGGACATGGCGTGGCGCATCTTCCACAACATGGCGGACTGCGCGTCGCTTTCGGGGATGACGGCGTCGGTGATCAGGCCCTTTTCGAGTGCGCCCGCTAACATTTCCTCGATGGTCTCGCGCAGGGCGCCGGTTTCGCCGGAAGCAAATTGCATTAGGACATAGACCGGATGCGGATTTTCAAACGGGTCGCGGACGCCCGGAATGTGTTTCGTGGTCAGTTCCACGCAAATGCGGGTCATCAACTCAAAACTGATCGCGCCGCCGCCCGTCGCCGCTTGCGCGTGAGCGAGGAGCGCGACGGCGTCTTCGGCGCGCGCCATGCCGGCGCATGCGGTGAGCGTCTCCGCAGGCCTCGGAAAGAGTTTCAGCACCGCGGCGGTGACGATCCCCAGCGTGCCTTCGCCGCCGATCAACAGCTGCTTGAGGTCATAGCCCGTATTGTTCTTGCGCAGGCGCTTCAGGCCATTCCAAATACGCCCGTCCGGCGTCACCGCTTCGAGGCCGAGCACAAGGTCGCGGCAATTGCCGTATCTGAGGACATTGACGCCGCCGGCGTTGGTCGAAATGACGCCGCCGATCTGACAGCTCCCTTCCGCGCCGATCGACAGCGGAAACAGGCGGTCCGCGTCGGCCGCGATCTCCTGCGCTTCGGCGAGGGTGAGCCCCGCCTCGAGAGTCATCGTGTTGTTGAGCGGCGAGACGTCGCGCACCCGGCGCATGCGCCGCAGCGATATCAGGATTTCATCGCCGAACGGGATCTGGCCGCCGACCAGACCGGTGTTGCCTCCCTGCGGCGTGACGGCGACATTGTGTTCGGCGCAAATCTTCACCACCGCAGCGACCTCTTCGGTTGAAGCCGGCGTGACAATCATCGCGGCTTCGCCGGGCCAGCGGCCGCGCCATTCGGAAAGAAAGGGCGCAGCGTCCGCTTCCGCGACGATCCCCTTTTCGCCGACCGCTTTGGCGACGGCGTCAAGAACGGCGGGTTTCGGGGCCGGTCTCAGCGTCTTTCTGGACGTGCTGCTCATGGTGTTGGTCTAAGCAGCCGGGCCTTGCGGTTCAAGGGCTCGCCGCGGTCGAAGGAAGCCTTTTCCCGGCGCCCGGGAACCTGCTAAAGAACGGGGCCGAGGAACGGAAGTCGGAACATGATAATGCGGTGGAACTCATTATCGCTGAGAACGCTTGTCGCGGCGTGTCTTTTGCTGGCCGCCGTCGCGTGCGGCGCGCCAAGCGCAGAGGCGCCGGCCGCAGAGGCCGACGATCCCATCGCCGCGGCGCTCGCGGCGAAGGACCGCCCGGACGGGGACAAGCAAGACGATGCCCTGAGAAAGCCGGGCGACGTGCTCGCCTTCACCGGCGTTGCGCCAGGCATGACGATTTTCGAAATGGAGGCGGGACAGGGATACTACACTGAAATCCTGTCGCGCGTCGTCGGGCCCGAGGGCGTGGTCTATATGCAAAACCCCGCCGCCTTCGACGCCTTTGCCGGCGAAGCGGTGGCGGCGCGTTTGAAGGACGACCGACTCCCCAATGTGCGCCACATCAAATGCAATTTCGACAAGCTGAAAGCGGAGGACGCTTCGGTCGATATTGTCACCTGGTTCCTGGGGCCTCATGAACTTTATTTCACGCCCGCTGGCGTCGATTCGCTGGGCGACGCTGAAGGCGCCTACGCCGAAGCGTTCCGGGTTTTAAAACCAGGGGGCTATTTCGTCGTTCTCGATCATGCGGCGCCGCCGGGCACGCCCGAAACGAGCGGCGGGATTACGCATCGCATCGATCCGGCGATTGTCAGGGATCTCGCCGCCGGCGCGGGCTTCGAGCTTGTCGATGAAAGCGACATTTTGCGCAATCCGAACGATAATTTTGCCCTGGGCGTATTTGATCCTTCCGTACGCAGACAAACTGACCGGTTCCTCCTTAAGTACAAGAAGCCGGGTTGACGGCGCGCGCGCAGTCAGCAGCAATCCCAGGAATAGAGAGTTCGATCGAAACGCAGCGCCTTCAGGTCCTCAGCTGTGATGAAGAACGAACACTCGCCGGAATCGCCGAACATAATGAAGTCGTCGCAACCGACCTGCAGCAGCGTACGGGAATAGCGCAGCAGCGCCTCATGAGCGCGGGGGTCTTGTTGCGTAAAGCTGGGGTGACCGCCGAGGCGATGCGCCTCGTAATCGAAAGACTCAAACAGGTCTTCGAGCTGTTCTTCGCCGCCGGGCCGTTCCCATATGTCCTGCAAGGTTTCGTCAAGCGGCCACACGTCCCAGCCTGGCCGCATCGGGCCGGATCGTCCCGGCGCGAGACGTCGCCCCTCAAGCCAGACGTCTTCGGAGAGAAATGGCGAGCGTTGCTTGTTCGGATCGTGCGGCGGCCTCAAAAACGCGGTCAGGTCGTTTGTATCCTGATGAAACAGCACCAGATGGTCTGAGCGCAATTGATCGTCGAAGTCGAGGCCAAACGCTTTGTCGGCGCCGATGAAAAACTGCACCACGCCGGCGGCGGGAAACTCCGGAACCGCGGCGAATTCGCTCAAATTGATCTGCGCCAGGTGGATCAACGGGGCGCCGCCGCGGCCGACGGGCCAGGCAGCGCCGTCCGGCGCCGCGATCCCGCCGCCGAGCCGGCTTTCCAGCGCGCCGGCCGGCGCTTTGTCTTGGGCGACAAACCCCTGATAGGGCAGCGCCGCCTGATCCAGCGTACGGGAAACAGTCTGCATGTCAGCGATCGTGACCGGACGCTCTAGCGCCGGATTGTCTGCCACTGTTTGGGTTTGCGCTTGCTTCGCCCGCCTGTTGCGCAAGGCTGTCGCGATGATGAAAACGACGCCGAGAACGATGAGCGTATATGCGAAGGCGGGGATCTCACTGAAGAAGCTCGTCATGGATCAGTATGCCTATGGTTTGCGGCGCGGTTGATTTGATCCGATTTTCCCTTAACGCGACGTTTCACGACCTAAGTCCCGCAGGTCCGCCGCCGGGCCTTCAGCCCCTTATCCGCCGTTCGCCGCTCCTGAACAAGTCCACTATCTTTCGTTGGATTATGACAGAGACTCAATTTGATAGGATGGCGGTCACACACTCGAAAACCGCTTTTTCTCGCCAAAGACGAATGCTGGGGAGAGAAATAACCCGCATCGTCTTGAGGGCCGTTTGGTTGGTCGAAACTGACGGCCTTTCTGGTCTATGGTAAGCGTTTGGGAATAGGAATCCTCCGGGGGAGCCGTTGGCCGACATTTTCATCTCCTACGCGCGGGCGGACCGCGATCGTATTGAGAAGCTCGCCACAGCGCTCGAAGCGCAGGGCCATTCGGTGTGGTGGGATCGCCATATTGACGCCGGGGAAGCGTTCGCCAGGACCATCGAGCATGAATTGAGCGCGGCGAAAACGGTGGTGGTCGCCTGGTCGCAACATTCGCACTTTTCCGAATGGGTCAAGGACGAGGCTGCCTTCGCCCGCAAGCACAACAAGCTGTTTCCGGTGCAACTGGACGATCAGGAACCGCCATTGGGGTTTCGTCAGATTCAGGTCGTCGATTTATCGTCCTGGCGCGGCGACGCGCGTGCTGAACCGTTTCTGCATCTGGTGCGTTCTTTACGTCGCAAGATCGCCGGCGACGATTCAGGCCTTGCGACTGCAGCGATTGCGGCCCCCGCAACGCCGCGAACCGGACTGTCAGATCACGTCCGGCGACACCGGCTCGCGATTGGGTTTTCAGCCGTCGCTTTGTGTCTCGTCCTGGCCTTTGCTGTGCTGAGAAACGCGGGCGGCGAGGGACGATCGCATGAACCGAGCATCGCCGTCTTGCCCTTCACCATCATGTCGACGGACGCCGAGGACGGATTCTTCGCCGACGGCTTATCGGAAGAGATCATCAACGATCTCTCAAAGATCGGCGCCTTGCAGGTCGTCGGGCGGACCTATTCGCTTTCGCAAGCCGAGCGGGGCGGAAGCATCGCCGATGTGTCCAGAGCGCTGGGCGTCGCCCATATTCTGGAGGGCAGCGTCCGCCGCGACGGCGACCGTCTTCGCATCACCATGCAGTTGGTGAACGCGGAAAACGGCGTGCATCTGTGGTCGGAGATATACGACCACACGTTTGAGAACATCTTCGCCATTCAGGAAGATATCGCCCGCAATGTCGCCGACGCCCTTCGCGTGGAGATACTGGGATCGGAGAACGAGGTGCTGCAGACGCACGCGTCAATGGACCCTGAAACGGAACGCCTTTTCCTGATCGCGCAAGCGCGCTACCGGGCGCATGGCCTGGTCGACCTCGCTGAAGCGGCCCGTCTTTACATGTCGGTCATGGAACGACAGCCGACCCACGGCCCGGCCGCCGCCGGGTATGTCCGTACGCTGCGCGAACAGCATGTGCGCTACGCCCATGCGTCATGGGGGCACTACATCGAGACCGGCCGCCCGCTTCTTGAAAAAGTGCTCGCGGTAGCGCCTGACAATCCGTCTGTCCGGTCAGCCTATGCGCAACTTCTGGCCGACGAAGTGCGCGATCGCGCTGGACTGCGCGAGATCTTGAGGCTGCCTATTCTGCTCACCCTGCACGGCCTTGATCCGGCGGCCCTCGTCGAAGCGGAGCGCGAGGCGCTTGCCGCCTATGATCTCGATCCGAAATCCATTGAAGCGATCGAAACGCTGGCGTTCATCAAGCTGATGCGCCGTCTGTCGCCGATTGAGGATATTCTCGGCCTTTACCAGAAAGCGATTGCGATTGACCCGCTGGCGCGCAACGCAGCCATGGGAATCGGCGATACATATTTCGTCTACGGACATTTTGAAGAAGCGTATGAGGCTTATGCGGCGGTCGCCGGGGCGCATCCCGACTATGCGCCGGCGCAGCTCGTATTGGGGTTTCTTGCGCCGCAAAAGGAACTGGGCCTGCCGCATTTTGAGCGGGCGCGGCGCCATGGCGGCAGCGTCTTCGACTACAATTCAGAGGCGTCCGTGTGGTTTGAATGGGGCGAGGCGGAAAAGGCCGTCGACATCATCAGCGACTATGAAGGCCCCCATTACACGACGCTTATCGCCAAGACCCAGGCGCTTTACTATCAGGGAAACTACGCCGAGATGGCGGACGCCTATCGGGAAATGGTGGACGCGTCCCAGGACAAGTTCGTCGCTATGTTCGCCATCGCCGCGCTCGCCAATGACGGACGGCTGGACGCGGCGCGCGATCTTATCGCCGAACATTTTCCCGGATTGATCGATCAAAGCCCGGCGCCGGTCGACGCGTCCACCATCCGGGTGCTTCCCTACGCCGCCGCAGTGTTGTCAGCCGCGAACGAACGCGACGCCGCCGAACAGCTTTGCGAAAACGGCGTTCAATATATCAAACAGCAAAATCTCTTTTTGCGGGGTTATTACTGGCCGACCCGTTTTCTATGTTTCGCCGTTCTGGGCGATGAGGCCGGCGCCGTCCGGGAGATCAAAGGCGCCATCGATCGCGGCCACCAGTTCTACGTCGTCTGGCTTCCGACGCCGATTTCGGCGCCGTTTTATGATGCGACCATTCTGGGGCCGTTGCTGAACAACACAGACTACCAAGCCCAGGTGGATCGCATTCGGAAGATCAACGCCCAATCGTATGAACGATATCGCGCGGCGCAAAACGCCAGCGGAGAATAAGGAAGACGGCGGCGGCGCGTCCGCACAGTCGTTTGAGGATCCGGCGTCCCGTTAGTCCGCCGCCGGCTCTTCCTGCAACAGCCGCAAGGGATGCATTCCCTCCACCATGCCCATAAAGGGCGGATAGACGGAGTAGCCGACCAGCGCCTGCAATTCCGGCGACAGCATGCGCACGGTGTCTTTCGACAGTTCAAGCAGATAGTTTTCCTGCTGTCGCATATAGGCTTCGCAGTATTGATGGGTGACGGCGAAGCGCGGGTCTGAAGACCCATTCTCGCCGCCGCCGTGCCAGGTGGTGCCGAGAAAGAAAATAACGGATCCCGCCGGCATGACTGCCGGAACGGCTTCCGAGCGCGCTGCCATTCGGTCCTCGCCCCAGCGATGGCTGCCTGGCGCGACAACGGTTGCGCCATTTTCCTCAGTAAACGCATCAATTGCCCAGACCGTCGCCGCGCCGAGGGGCTGGCGCGGCCTGGGAATTCGGTAAAACGCATCGTCCGTGTGCAGGGCCTGCGCCTCCTCGCCCGGCAGAATATTGATGATCTGGCTTTGAGAGAGCAGAAAACCGGGGCGGAAGAGACGGTCCATCAATCCCAAAATGCGCGGATGATCGGCGAGCCGGTCGGTTGCGCGGGTTTTCGACAGAACATTATAGACCCGCTGGGTCTTATAGCCCTCAAAGCTGTTGCGCCCGGTCCTATTGAGCAGCGCCAGCCCTTCTTTTTTGATGGCGGCGCAGGATTCCGGAGCGATCAAACGCTCAATGATGACGTAGCCGTCGCGCATCAGCGTTTCAAAATCCGCGTCGATCTGGGCCGTGCGCCGCTCGGGGCTTGGCTTCAAAAGCGGATGCGTTTTCGCATGGTCGCCGTCATTGTAGGCTCTGTGGTCAAAAGAGTCCGACATGGCATGGTTCTCCTGATCGCGTTGGACAAGGTCAGTCAAGCTGTAGGGCGCCGCTGCTCAAGCGCCAGAGTTGATCCAGCAAGTGTTCCCGGGACGGACGATTTTCCGATAGCACGGCGCGGTCGACGGCGAGACGCAATCCGCCCATCAGCATGGCGACCGTCGGCCCGGGCGCCAGATCGGGGTTCACCACGCCCTGTTTCTGGCCCTGCGCGATATTCTTCGCGCCGGCTTCAAGCAACGCGTCCATATGGGCGTGTTCGATATCCAGCACCTCGGGCGCGCGCGCCAGGCGGCCCGCAATCAAGGGCGCCAGCGGGTGGTCGTAAAAGTAATCAATGAGCGCCGCCGTTCGCGCCTTTTCCCGCTCTTTCCACGCCAGGCGCACAGGGATTTCATCGCCCAGGGCGATCTGTCGGATCGGTTCGTAAAACCGGTCCACCACCGCCGCCATGAGCCCGGTCTTCGATCCGAAATAGTGATAGGCAAGCCCCACCGACACCTTCGCGCGCTTCGCCACGGCGCCCATCTCCATGTGGCCGCTATTGGCGATCAGTTCTTTTTCTGCGGCGTCCGTCAGCCGTTGCGGCGTTGCAGCTCTGGTCATGTGGATCACAAGATTGAATTGAATTGAATTCAATTCAATCTTGATATACGCCGGTCTGTCAAGGCCGCCCGGGAGCCGCTGCGCTTTGAGCCGGCGGGCGCGCTGGGTCGCGCCGGGCTTTGGGCCGGCGGGCGAGCTTGGTCATGTTGGGGCTTTGGGCCGCGAGCCAATGATCGGCTAAACCGGGGCTGTCGCAGCCGGAAGGAGCCAATGCATGAGCGCGTCAGACCCTTACGAAGTGACGGCCGGCGTTCCGGACGTGTCGACCTATCTGCGGCTCCGCAGAATCGGGGGGCTCAGCCCGTTCACCGAAGAGGCCGCCGAGAAAGGCCTCGCCGGATCCGTCTTCGGGGTGACGGCGGTCCATGACGGGGAGACGATTGGCATGGGACGGGTCATCGGCGACGGCGGCTGTTTTTTTCAGATCGTCGATATCGTTGTCGATCCGGCGCATCAGGGCAAAGGGCTCGGCAAGCGGATCATGGACGCGCTGATGCGCCGCCTCAAAGAGGCTGCGCCGACATCCGCATATGTCAGCCTCATCGCCGACGTCCCCGCAAACCGCCTCTACGCGCAGTTCGGGTTTCGCGAAACGGCGCCGCGCTCTATCGGTATGGCGCAACACATCGCGTGAGCGTTGGCGGCGCAGTTTCAGTTGTCGTCGCTTATTCCTCAAACAGCGACTTTAAAAACAACGCCACGGCTTCGCTCATCGCATCGCGGTTTGTTTTTTTGCGGAAGCCGTGACCTTCGTCCTTGGCCCCCATATACCAAGCCTCGCCGCCATTGGCGCGCACCGCGGCCAGGATCTGTTCGGCTTCCGAGGCCGGCACGCGCGGATCGTTCAAGCCCTGGATGATGAACAGAGGCTTCGTGATTTCATCGGCGCGGTTGAGCGGTGAGATCTCCTCCAGATGCGCGCGCATTTCCGGGTCGCGTTCGTCGCCGTATTCGGCGCGCCGAAGGTCGCGGCGATAGTCCGCGGTGTTTTCAAGAAATGTTACAAAGTTGGAGATGCCGACAATATTGACGCCGCCCGCCAGCCTGTCGCCGAAGTGCACCATTGACGCCAGCACCATGTAGCCGCCGTAAGAACCGCCATAGACAACGATTTTTTCAGCGTCGAGATCAGGCTGGGTCTCAATCCAGTCAATCAGCGCGCCAATGTCCTTGACGGAATCCTCGCGCTTGAAGCCGTTGTCGAGTTGCAGATAGCTTTTTCCAAAGCCCGCGGATCCGCGCACATTGGGCCGAATGATTGCCGCGCCAAGCTTGTTCGCCCAGTATTGATGAGTCGAAGAGAAGAACGGTCGGGCCTGGCCTTCCGGACCGCCGTGGATGGAGATGATGACGGGATACGGTCCGTCCGTTTGCGGACGGTAAATAAAGGCGGGGATCCGCCGGGCCTCTCCGTCGACCTCGTCAAAGGTCGGATAATCAAAAAACTCAGGCTCGACGAATGTTTCGGTGTTCAGTCCGCCCACCTCGCTTTGGGTCCAGCGCTGCAGGGCGTCGCGTCCTCCGCCAAGCGACCAGGAGTAGACGTCTCCGGGCGAGTCGCTGGCGTTCAGGCTGAAACCGAGCGTTTGGCCGTTGGGGCTATAGTCGAGGCTGTAAATCACCCCTGGCGGCAGGTCCGGCGCCGCGAGATCGCGGTCGTTGCGCGTGCGCCGGATGTGAAGCGTCGATCGGGCCGCATCATTGACGGTGAAAGCGTAGGTGCGGCCATCGGGAGCAATCGCAACTTCTTCAACATCCCATGCGATATCGCGCGTCAGGTTTGTCTTCTCGCCGCTTTCAAAGTCGTAGCGGTAGAGATTGAGAAACTCACCTTCCTCATCGCCGGTGAAGTAAACGGATTTTCCGTCTGCGGAGAAAGCGGCGCCGCCATAGGCGATCTTCTGGTCGGACGGATTGATCTGGACGGTGTCGCCCGTCTCCGCGTCAAGCAGGAAGATTTCAGATTCGTTGATGGAGACATAGTGGTACAGAAGGATGGTCTCGCCGTCGGGCGACCAGTCAATCGGCCCCCACCAGCCGTCGCCGGTGAAAACCGTGCGGCGGTCTTCCGGCGCGGCGGCGGACGCAACCACAACGCCCTTGGTTCCCCCGTCCATGGTTTTCTGCCATGCGACGCGTGTTCCGTCTTTCGACCAGACCGGCGCCGTCTTGCGGCCCTCGCCGTCGGAAATGCGCCGCGCTTCGCCGTCTTCCACGTCGTAGACATAGATTTGGAAATTCTCGTCGCCGCCTCTGTCGCGGATAAACAGGAACTGTCCCGCATCGCTCGGCGACGGGGTGACGGATCTGACCGGTTCGTCAAAAAACGTGATCTGCCGGCGCGCCCCGCCCGGTTCCGCGATGAAATGCACCTGCGCGGTTTCCGCAAACCGAGTGGTGACAAAGGCGCCTGCATTGCTCGCGTCAAATCCGGAAAGCGCGGCTGAACGGGTGTTTTGGTAGCGGACGAGTTCGCCCCTGAGCTGTTCCGGCGTTTCGGGAACCGCCTCCAAAACCAGGTTGCCTTTCTCTATGCGCTCCGGCGCGCCCATAGCGGCGCTGACGCTAAAGGCGGCGGCGGTGAGGATGGCGACCGACTTTGCGGCAAAGACCCGCAACTCAGCTCTGTGCATCGACTGTCTCCTTTGGGATGCGGCTCAAATTCGAAAAAACGCCCGTGTTGTAGCATGCAGTCCGGCGCAAATCCCGAATTTTCGCCGACGCAAGCGAACAGCCGTCATCAGCGAAGCGGGCCGCCGGCTATTCCTGCGCCTGCCGCAGCTCGTCGAGGTAGGGTTCGGGAAACCCATAGTCGGCGGCGACTGTCAGCAGCGCTCTTGCGTAGTCCTTGTTGGTTCCAGCGGTCTTGTCCGCGGGCAAAATGTAACACGTCGCCTCAACGTGTTCGCCGTTCATGAGGTCAACGATCACCGGTTCCGGCGCGTAATCCGCAACGCTTTTTTCTGAATAGAGAATCGCCGCTTCGCGATCGGTAATGTCCATGACGACGCCGTAGACGCGGCTATCGGACTGCGGGACGATCGTCGCCCGATCGCCGATGCGCAGACGGCGCCCGTCGACAAAGCCCGGCTTGGCCCATGAAGGTTCAACGCCTTGTTCGGCGAGTAGGCGCGCATCCATAAAGAGGCCGTAGAAGAAAACGTTCACGATCAAGGTTCCTGCGTCAGATCAGTGAGCGCGGCGTCAGTCATTCAAACCTTCCGCCCGCGCGGCGCCGCCGCCCTTTTCAATCTGTCGTTGATCGCTTCGCCCAGGCCGTCGGCGGGGACGGGCGCGACCGCAATAGCGGCGAGGCCGCGCTCCTGACACTCGCGGTCCAGCGCGCGCAGCATCGCGAAAAGATTGGCGGCCGCCTCGCTGATGTCCCCGCTTTGACTGAGATTGCGCGCGGCGGCCGCCGCTTCGTCCATAACCGCGCCGAAGCCCAGAAACGCTTCGCCGTCCTCCGCGGTCTCTGCATTAAGACGCACGCCGACCGTTGGCGCGTAATGGCTCGCCAGCATGCCCGGCGCCTGGGGTTTTTCCGCTTGCGGAGGGTTTTCAAGGTTTGCGCCGATAACGTCTTCAATCGCTGCGCGCGCGACGCCGCCAGGGCGCAACAATAGGGCGCGGGCGCCGTCAACTTTGACGATCGTCGATTCAACGCCCACGGGGCAGGGGCCGCCGTCGAGGACGAAATCGACGCGATCGCCCAACGACTGGCGCACATGGTCAGCCGTGGTCGGGCTGATCGAGCCGGAGCGGTTGGCGCTGGGCGCCGCCAGCGGCCGATCGGCGGCCTTCAGCAATTGCCGGGCAAGCGCGTGGTTCGGCGACCGCAACGCCACGGTGTCGAGCCCGGCGGAAACGAGAAGGGAAAGGGCGCTGTCCCGGCGGCGCGGCAGCACCAACGTTAACGCCCCCGGCCAGAACGCGTCGGCGAGTCGTTCGGCGAGCGGCGGAAATGAAGCGTAGCGCTTGGCCATGTCAGCGCCCGTCACATGAACGATAAGAGGATTGAACGTCGGCCGGCCCTTGGCGTCGAAAATCCGCGCAACCGCGGCGTCATTGGTCGCGTCGGCGGCGAGGCCGTAGACGGTCTCAGTCGGCATGGCGACCAGGCCGCCGGCGCGGATGATGTCGGCCGCCCGCGCAATGTCTTCAGGTCGATGGGTCATCAGGCGGCTTTGCCCGCGCGTTCGCGATCAAACGCACTCCACGTGAAAAAACGGCAAGAGACACCACGATGAAGCCGGACGCAAGGATGAACGGCGCGCCGGGAAAATAGCGGGCGGCGGTTCCGGTAAAGGCGCCGAAAACCTGCGTCATCGCGACAGGACCGACAATCGCCGTCAGGCTGTAGGATGCGGCGACCACGCCCTGCAACTCGCCTTGCGCGTCTTCGGCGACGTGTTTTGACAACAACGATTGCAACGCCGGAAAGGCGAACCCGCTCAAGGAGCCGGCGATCACCCAGAGATAGATCATGCCTGCGCTGTCTGCGAGCGCGAGACCGACATAGACAATGACGCCGACCGCAAGGCTGAAATAGACCGCCGGGATTTCGCCGACGCGGGCGACGACCGGTCCCGTCAGCACGCCCTGGACGATCGCCATCAGAAATCCATAGAGGGCGACGGAGAGGCCGATGGCGCGCGGCGTCCATCCCGCGACCTCGATCGTGAAGAACGCCCAGATGGAATTATAGGACTGGCTCGCCAGCTGCACGCAAAAGAGCGCGGCGAGGACCGCCAGCGCGATCGGCGACCTGGCGACCGAGATGATGCTGCCCAACGGATTGGCGCGGGCCCAGGAAAATGCGCGCCGCTTTTCGGGCGCCAGGGTTTCCGGCATCACAAAATAGCCGAGGGCGCAGACCGCCATCGTCACGACGCCGGCGGCGATAAAGGGCAGGCGGATGGAATACTCGCCCAGCAGCCCGCCGATGGCCGGGCCGAAAATGAGGCCGACGCCGACCGACGCGCCGGCGAAACCGAAATTGCGGGCGCGCTGATCGGGCGGCGTGATGTCGACGATGGCGGCGTTGGCGGCGGCGTAGGTCGCGCCGAAAAGGCCGGACAGGAGCCGCGCGAGAAAGAGCCAGGCGAGGCTTGGCGCCAGCGCCATCACAAAATAGTCGAGGCTGAACCCAAGCACGGCGAGCAACAAGACCGGGCGGCGCCCGAAACGATCGCTCAAGGCGCCCAAAACCGGGGCAAACACAAATTGCATGGTCGCAAAGACGAAGAGGAGATAGCCGCCGAATTCCGCCGCTCGGCTGACCGGCAGGTCCGACAGCGCAATAATCAGGCCCGGCATCACCGGCAGCACCAGCCCGACGCTCATCGCATCGAGAAACATCACGGCGCAGAGAAAAAAGAGCGCCGGCGCATTCGATCGTGACGCAGCCAACCTTTCCCCCTTTTTTTGTTAACGTCGCGTTATGTCGCGGGCCTGCATCGAATGCTGGCGCGGAGCGCTGCAAACCGTCATAAAGAAGCGCCGACTCCATTGTCCAGACTGCCTTCAGGAGCCTTACGCCCATGACCTTCATGACACCGATTCGCGACATGCGTTTCACGCTCGACCACATGGCCGGGTTTTCATCGTTGACGGATTCGGGCGGGTTTCCGGAGTTGTCCGACGATCTCGTCGCTGCGGTGATGGAGGAAATGGGCAAATTCTGCGACCAAGTTGTCGCGCCCCTGAACGAAGGCAGCGACCAGAAAGGCGCGCGGCTTGAAAACGGCGTCGTGCGCACCAGTCCCGGCTTCAAGGACGCCTATCGCCAATATGTGGAAGGGGGATGGAACTCCCTCGCCTTTCCGGAGGAGTGGGGCGGGCAGGCGTTGCCTCAGACCCTGGCGATTGCGCTGATCGACGGGCTCAACGCCGCGTCCATGTCTTTCGCCATCGGCACGACCCTGACGACAGGGGCCGTGAAAGCGATCATGCATGCAGGAACCGACGAGCAAAAAAACACCTATCTGGAAAAGATGGTGAGCGGGGAATGGATGGGCACCATGAACCTCACCGAGCCGCAGGCGGGCTCCGATCTTTCCGCCGTGCGCTCTAAAGCCGAACCGGTCGGCGACGGTCGCTATAAAATCAGTGGACAGAAGATTTTCATCACCTATGGCGACCACGACTTCACCGACAACATCGTGCATCTTGTGCTGGCGCGCCTGCCCGGCGCCCCGGAAGGCACGGGCGGCATTTCGATGTTCATCGTGCCGAAAGTGCATGTGAACGCGGATGGTTCGCTAGGCGCGCGCAACGATGTCCAGTGCATCAAACTAGAAGAAAAGATGGGCCTCCACGGCAGTCCGACCTGTGTCATGGCCTTTGGCGAGAACGGGGAATGCTACGGCACGCTGCTCGGCGAGGAGCACAAGGGCCTGAAAAACATGTTCGTGATGATGAATGCGGCGCGCCTCGATGTGGGCCTGCAAGGGGTCGGCGTTGCGGAACGCGCCTATCAACGCGCTCTCGCCTTCTCTCTTGACCGCAAACAGGGCCGGGCGTCCGGGGTCCGGACCGGCGACATGATCCCGATTTACGAGCACGCCGACGTGCGCCGGATGCTCTATTCCATGAAAGCGCTGACTGAGGGCGCCCGCGCGGTCTGCTACGCCAACGCCGTCGCCTATGATCTGGCGCGTAACTCAACGGATTTGAAACAGCGCCGCGCCGCATCGGCGCTTGAAGGATTGCTGACGCCGATCTCAAAGGCGTGGTCCACCGACCGCGCCAACGAAGTCGCGTCGCTCGGGGTCCAGGTTCACGGCGGCATGGGCTATATCGAAGAAACCGGCGCCGCGCAGCATATGCGCGACGCGCGCATCGCCGCGATCTATGAAGGCACCAACGGCATCCAGGCGATGGATCTTGTCGGCCGCAAACTGCAAGGAGACGGCGGGGCAGCGGCGCGCGCCTTTATCGCCATGGTCAAGAAAGAAGCCGACATCGCCACGGCGACCAAACGGGCCGAGATCGGCCACATCGGGCGCCGGCTCGGCAAAGCGGTCACCGCGCTTGAGGAATCTACGGAAGGGTTGCTGAAGCTTGCTGACAGACACCCCGAAGCGGTGCTCGCCGGCGCCGGCGCTTACTTAAAGCAGTTCGGCAACGTGGCCGCGGGACATTATCTCAGCAAGGGCGCGGTCGCGGCGGCGTTAATGGCCCATGGCGGCGGCGCCGACGCCGCCTATGGCGAAGCAAAGATCGAGATTGTGAAGTTTTTCGCCGACAACTATCTCACCGAAGCGGCGGCGCTCACCGATGCGGTTCTCGCGGGAGAATTGCCGCGATTGGAGCCGGATCTGCTGACGGCTTGAGAAAAACAACAAGTCACGGTGACTGTACTTGCGGCGAGCTAAGTCCATTCACCCTCGGTCCCGCCTTCGATAAGAACGCGGCGCTGGGCGAGGAGGGATTGCGGGACGCCGATGACCGTTTGACGCGATTTTGAAACCGCTTTGACAAAATGGTTACAACCCATGTGTAAGTCAGAGGGCTATGACCGGCCTCTCACCCGCTGAATGGATTAAGCTCGCCATTTTTTATGCGAGCTATCTCTATTTTCCCGCGGCGCCGGCGGCGGTCTGGCTGGCGGTGCGAAGCGCCGGCCTGATGCGGTGGGGTGCGCTCGGCTTTCTTGTCGCCATCTCATGTCTCGCCTATGGACGATTCGTGGAGCCGCGGATCCTGATCACGGCGGAGCATGACATCAGTCTTGACAGATGTTTCGAAGACGCCGGGGCGGCGCGCATCGCAGTTTTTTCCGACACTCACCTCGGTCTTTTCGCCAATGCGATGGCGCTCGATAAAATCACCGCGCGGGTGAATGCATTGGCGCCCGATGCTGTGCTCATCGCCGGCGACTTCATCTATTTTCTTGATCCCAAACGCTATGAGCAGGCGTTTGCAGCATTGAATGACATCGCCGCGCCGGCCTACGGGGTTCTGGGCAATCATGATCTCGGCCTGCCGGGTCCTGACTTTTCGCAGGATCTGCAGGCGAGCCTGCCGGGTTTGGGAATCCAGCTCGTCGACGACCGCAGCGGCGAAGTCGTCCTTTCCGGCGACCGCATCGAACTGGTCGGTCTGTCTGACGACTGGGCCGAGCGACAAGACTTGAGCCTTTTGGAGGGATCCTCTCCCTTGCCGCGCATCGTACTCACGCATAATGCCGCTTCGGTTCTCAACTTCACCGCCGCTATGGAGAGTGATTTGATTATCAGCGGTCATACTCATGGCGGCCAGATCAATCTGCCGTTGATCACCTGCTGGATGACCGGCATGTGCGGCAAGCAGCGGCTGGGACTGTCGAGGGCGCGCGAAAGCTATCCGCACCGCGTCAGGCCGTCGACCGGCGAGCCGCAACGCCTCGATGAAAGTCAGAACGATGCGCTCATTTTCACGACTTCCGGCACCGGCATGGTCGGTCTGCCGATGCGCTTCCGCGTGCCGCCGCGGATCGACGTCCTGAGAGTGTCCTGGGGGGCGTGTGACGCCGACCCGGCGGGGTGATCCAAATTTTCCTAAAATTGAATATAAATCTTTATACTGATTAATACTTGAAGCCGACTTCCGCTTGCGCCATAAAGACTGCGGGAGCGCGCAATTCGTTTATCCGCCGCGAATCCAGCGAGTAACGATGAACGGCGCCGCCCATCCCCTGCGGGCGGGTCATTTTAACTTTTTGTGTTGGAAAGACTTTACCGATGACAGAACTGGAAAGGATAAAACGCCATGTTGACGGCTTTGGGGTCGGTTGCGCCGTCGTCAGGGATCACGTCGCCATTGCGATTTCGTGGAAATCGCAAGGGGTGGACGGTCGGGAACGGCGCATGGAAACGACCTGCCGGGCCGCATCATTTCGCGAAGCCTGCGACATATTAGGCTGTCCCTATAGTGAATCCGACGGCCAGGATCGCAGCGACAGCGAGGATTAGGCGCGCGGCCGGAAACTGCGACAAACGCCTGACTTTTTCTCCCGCTCTTTGCTAGACATGGGAAAACAGCAAGGAGCGCAAATACTGTGGCAGACCTCAAGGGCAAAACGCTTTTCATTACCGGCGCCTCGCGCGGCATCGGCCTCGCCATCGGTCTCAGGGCGGCGAAGGACGGCGCCAATGTCGCGATCGCGGCGAAGTCGGCCGAGCCGCACAAGCATCTGCCGGGCACGATCTACACCGCCGCGGAAGAGATTGAAGCGGCCGGCGGCAAGGCGCTGCCCCTCATTGTCGACGTGCGCGACGAACACAGCGTGGTGGAGGCGGCGGCGAAAACCGCTGAGACTTTCGGCGGCATCGACATCTGCGTAAACAATGCGTCGGCGATTTCGCTCACCGGCACCGAAGCTACGGAAATGAAGCGCTATGATTTGATGCACCAGATCAACGGGCGCGGAACGTTTTTGACGTCAAAGGCGTGCATCCCGTATCTGAAAAAGGCGGACAATCCCCATGTCCTGATGTTGTCCCCGCCGCTCGACATGAGCGCGAAATGGTTCGCCGGCCATGTCGCCTACTCCATGGCGAAATTTAACATGTCCATGTGCGTTCTCGGCATGGCGGCGGAATTCAAACATGACGGGATTGCGTTCAATGCGCTCTGGCCGCGCACAGCGATCGCCACCGCGGCGGTCAAGTTTGCGCTTGGCGGCGACGCCATGATGCAAGCCTCGCGCACCACTGACATTCTGGCGGATGCGGCCCATTTGATTTTCACCAAGCCGGCGAAAGAATGCACGGGCAATTTTTTCATCGACGATACGTTTCTCCATGAAAACGGCGTCACGGATTTCGAAAAATACCGGGTTGATCCGTCCAAGAAGCTGGTGATCGACTTCTTCGTGCCGGACGACATCCCGCCGCCGCCGGGCGTCGCCGACACGCTCGCGTCGATGATGGGGAGCTGACCCGATGGGTGAGGGCAGGCGTATTCGACCGGTGGAGAAGGGAGACATTCCCTTCATCAAGACGATTGCGGAAGTCACCGAGCTCTTTCCCGGCGATATGCTGGACGCGATGATTGCGCCCTACTTTTCTCACACCAAGCCTGACATCTGGTTCGTCTGCGTCGACGATGACGAGCCGATCGGGTTCGGGTTTTGCGAGCCTGAGCGAATGACAGACGGCACCTGGAACCTGCTGGCGATCGGCGTCGCGCCCGCCCATCAAAGCAACGGCGTTGGCGCCGAACTGATGACCTATCTTGAGGATCGGTTGGCGCAAAAAGGCGAGCGGGTGCTGCTGGTTGAAACCATGAGCCTGCCTGAGTTCGAGCGCACGCGGGCGTTTTATCGCCAGAACGGATATGTCGAGGAAGCCCGCATTCGCGATTTCTACGAACCGGGCGCCGACAAGGTGGTGTTCTGGAAGCGGCTGTCGGGTCGTTAGTCGCCGGCGCCGACGTCGCTGTATACGCCTACGCGCTGCGCTCCGCCCAGGTCTCACGGGTGAGCCGCATCACCGCGCATTCATTACCTTCAAAGACCTGAACGCCCTCATGCGCGAAACCGAGGCGTTCGTAAAACCTTATAGCGCCCTTATTGTCGGTGAGCGGATCAAGTATCACCGCTTTCACGTTCGGCGAAGCGAAGCACCGGGCGAGCGCGAGACGCATCATCTCGCCGCCATATCCCTTGCCGAGATCGGCTTCATCGGCGACGAAAATGTCAAGCGCGCGCAAATTGTCTTCGACATCTCCCCAGTAATGGGTCTCTTCCCGGGCCGGGTCGATAATCTCAATATAGCCGACCGGTCGACCGTCGATCTCGGCGACGACCGGATCGTGCCAGTCTTCGTTAATGGTCAGTTCTTCGCGCCAGTCGGGAGGCTCTTCTGAACCAAAGCCCGCCTGCACATGAGGACGCCGGCGCCAGTCTTCGAGCATGGCGGCGTCTTCCAAAGTAGCGGGGCGAAGGATCATGGTTCGAAGTCTAGTCTTCCGCTCATCCCGGCGAAAGCCGGGACCTCGATCAACACGCCGCGGATTTGCCGAGAAAGACCCCGGCGTTCGCCGGGGTGAGCGGAAGAAAGCTTTCGCCGGGATGAGCGGCATAGTAAGCAATGTCGATGACAACGCTGATCTACACGCACCCCGTTTTCGCCCGTCACGAAGTGCCTCCCGGCCATGTCGAACACAGCGGACGCTATGACGCTGTCGACAAGGCCCTGCATTCGGGCGACTTCGCGCATCTCGAAAAACGCACGCCGCCGCCGGCGAGCGCGGACCAGATCGAGCGCGTACATCCGGAACGCTTTCGCCTCGTCGTTGAGGAAAGCGCGCCGGCCTCGGGACTGACTCAGATCGACGCCGACACCTTCATGGGGCGCTCGTCGCTCGAGGCGGCGTTGCGGGGCGCCGGCGGCGCGGTTGCGGCGACCGATGCAGTGTTCAAGGGCGAGGCGGCGAACGCGTTTGTGGCCTCGCGCCCGCCCGGCCACCACGCGGAGCCGGAACGGGCCATGGGCTTTTGCCTTTTTAACGGCGCCGCCGTCGCCGCCATGCACGCGCGCGCCGCGCATGACGCCCGCCGGGTCGCGGTTCTCGATTTCGACGTCCATCACGGCAACGGCACCGAGCGCGCTTTCTGGGACGATGAAAACGCGTTCTACGCGTCGTCGCACGAATGGCCGCAATATCCGGGCACGGGCCGCGAAACCGATCGCGGCGCTTTCGACAATATCGCCAACGCCCCGCTGGCGACCGGAACAGACAGCGACGGCTTTCGTCGCGCCTGGGGCGACACCCTGCTGCCGGCGCTGTCGGACTTCGATCCCGATTTTATCGTGATTTCCGCGGGATTCGACGCCCACGGCGCCGACCCGCTGGGGGGCCTGCGGCTCACCGAGGCCGATTTCGCCTGGGTTACGGATGAAATCGCCGCCGTCGCCCGGGACAAGGCGAAGGGCCGCCTGATCTCGATCCTTGAAGGGGGCTATGACTTGAGGGCCCTTGCCGACAGCGCTGCGGCCCATGTGGCGGCGCTGATGCGGGCGGCCTGACAACAGGCCCGGCGGCCGCGTCTTGATGCGAGCCTGAAAACCGCGCCATAACACGCATCGGTAAAGGGGCATTCAGGCGACATCAATGAAGGGCCGGATTATCACTGCGCGCCATGGGCGACCCGATCTCGCTCGTGATCTCACGATTACGGCCCGAGAATACGGCGACTGGTGGGCGCAATATGACAGGAGCGGCCTCGCCCCTGAAGAACGCCCGCCCGCAAGCCTGGTCGCCCTGGCGGACAGCGCCGAGACGGTGCTCTCCTCAACCTTGCCCAGGGCAATCGAAACCGCCCGCCACGTCGCCGGCGACGACCGCGACATTCCCGCGGACGCAATCTTTGTCGAGGCGCCGCTGCCGCCGCCGCCGGCGCCGTCTTTTATCAAACTGCGTCCCGGCCAGTGGGGGGTCGTTTCGCGCACTTTCTGGTTCATGGGATTCGCGCCTGAAGGGGTTGAAAACCACTGGCAGACCTGGGCCCGGGTGCGCAGAGTTTCGGCCCGGCTCGCCGATCACGCGCTGGGCGGCGACGTGCTTCTCTGCGCCCACGGCTATCTCAACTGGATGCTCGATCAGCAGCTGCGCCGGGAAGGCTGGATTCTCGCCCAGCGCGACGGCGGCAATCACTACTGGTCCTGGCGCATCTATGAGCCGCCCAAAGCCTGGCGAGAAAACGTCGAGTCGCCGGCGGCGGCGGAGTAAAGACTTCCCGGTTCGGCCTTAATTCACATTCTCAATTTTTTCAAAATCGCGGACGCCCGCGCCGACAGGCAGACGATTATCATTCGTCGAGACGCCGATCCCCGGCGACCTCAGTGAGATATTCAGCACCGAGAATGTAGGCTCAGCGGCGACGAAGCGCGGCTCATCCGCATCCAGCGATTTCAATTCATCGGGCGCGACGAAAAAACCAAACAGGGCCCAGGCGTCATTGCGATTGACAAGATTAAGCTCGTAACTTGCAGCGCCCTTCTCGTGTTCGGCGCGCGCGGTGCATGTCGCCTGCACGACTTTGCCCTCATCAGTCGATACATGGTAATTGACGATCAGGCAGTCGGCGCTTGTCGCCTCCGTCAATGCGCCGAGTTGATTGTCGCCGAAGGCCATCAACGCATTGAGCGCGTCGTCGGGCATCTCCGTCATCAACTCCGGCGCTGCGCGTCGGCGCAGGGCGTCGGCGTCCCAATCCGTCGCGATTTCCACGATGGATTCATCGGCGTATTGCGTCGCATCAGCGATCAGCGGTTTGAGTTGATTGAGGCCCGTGGCGATGAGAATGACGCCGACAAGAATAACGAAGATTGCTGCGCCGCCGATAATGGCGAGAATGGTTTTCACAGAACGCCCTCCCACTGGTGTCCCCGACGCGCCCAGTATCGGCCAAATAGACAGTTGCTTCAAGCCTCCGGCGGGCCCCTGAGTCCTGGCAAAGCGCGGAATGCGCCCCCGCATTCGGTGTGACGCGGCGCCTGGCTTGTGATAGGCTTGGGTCCATGTCTTATCATCTTGCTCAAATCAATATCGCCCGGTTTCGTCTGCCTGCGGATGATCCGGCGAACGCAGACTTCGTCAACGCCATCGAGGCGGTCAACGCCGCCGCCGACGCACAGGCAGGTTTTGTCTGGCGCCTGCAGGGAGACGGCGCCGGCGCGCTCGATATACAGGCCTATGACGATCCCAACATCGTCATCAATATGTCGGTCTGGGAAAGCCTCGACCAGCTTGCGGCTTTCGCTTATCGCCACAATACGCATCGCAAGATCATGCGCCGCCGCCGCGAATGGTTTGAAGAGATGGCGTTCTATCTCGCCCTGTGGTGGATCGAGGCCGGAACGACCCCGACCGTCGAAGAGGGGGGCCGCCGCATTGAATTGATCAAGGAACGGGGCCCCGGACCGGACGCGTTTACGTTCAAGACGCCGTTTCCGCCGCCGGGCGGCGCGAAGATCGCTCCCGTGCTTGACGAATGCGCCTGACGCAGGCGAAACAGCATCTATGGCCAAGAAACCTGCATCCGCTGACGGCGATATCGCCGCCCTGTCCTTTGAAAAGGCGCTCGCCGAGCTTGAAGAGATTGTCGCCAAGCTTGAAAGCGGCAAAGCCGAGCTTGAAGATTCAATCGCGCTCTATGAACGCGGCGCCAAGCTGAAAGCGCATTGCGAGGCCAAGCTGAAAGCCGCCCAGGAAAAAATCGAAAAGATTGTCGTCGGCAACGACGGCAAGCCGTCTGCGAAGCCGGCGAGTTTCGACTGATCCGGGCGGCGTCGGCGGGGCTACGCGTTTGGCAGTCCTTCGATCAGGACGCCGTTGCACGTCACTGCGGACAGGCGCAGTTTTTTCAGCGGCGCATATTCGTCCGACGCGTACCAGGCCTTGGCCTTATCAACCGAGGGAAATTCGATGATGACCGGATAGGTCGGTCGCCATTCGCCTTCCAGTGCCTCGGCCGCGCCGCCGACGCATCGATATTCGCCGCCATAATGCGCGACAATGGGCGCGACGCGTTCGGCGTATTCTGCAAGAGCGTCAGGATTGCGAACCTCGAGATTGTCGAAAAAGAAAAACGCAGTCATCGATAACTCCCTTCAAGGTTGCGCGTTCGGTATGGCGCAGGCCGCGTCGTCGCAGCCTGCGGCATGCGGGTCAGGAGCGCGCTCGTCGAACGTCGCGCCCGCGCCTTCGCGCATCAGCGACATGATCTCTGCGCCCAGTATCAAATCACGTTCAAGGCCGAATGTCTGCTTGCGCAGGCGACCCTCTCGGTCGATCAGCAAAAGGCTCGGGGTGCCCTGCAGGTTATAGGCCCGCATCGTTTTGGGCGGTCCGCCGTTCGGCGAAGGAGCGTCGACGCCGACCGGGAACCGGATCTTGTATTCGTGCAGAAATGCTTCCAGCGCGGCGTTCCCGCCCTGGGCCTCATGATGTTCAAACACCGTATGCAGACCAATCACGGCGACATCGTCCCGTGAGAATGTCTCGAAAACGCGGTTGGCGAGGGGCAGGCCGTGGGACACGCAGCCCGGGCACAGCATCTGGAACGCTTCGATCAAGACGACCTTGCCGCGCAGCGCATCGAGGGTAATCGGGCCGTCGGTGTTGAACCAATGGGTGGTCTCAAGGGGCGCCGCCAGCTTCGGCTTCATTGTTCGTCTCCTCTTTCTTCTTCGCGCCACCAATTGTTGGCGGCGGCGACGGTTTGGAAATGCGCGGCGATCACGTGACTCGCAGAGGTCAGGCTGTCAGGGTCGTTTGCGTATTTCGGGCGCAGTTTTTTCAAAACCGCCATATCCGGCTGCGTCGCCTTCACGCCTAAGCGCGCTAGTTTGATCGCAAGCGCGAAGCCACTCTTAGGACTGTCCGTCATGAGGCTTTCCGGAAAATCCGGCAAGTTGAGTTCGCTCATCCGATATCTCCTTATGCTAATGAGACATCAGCGCCGCGCGTTTGCTGTCGGTGCGCGGCGCTGTTTGGGTACTGATCATTCCTCCGCCATTACGCGGCCCGGCAGCGACAGATCGCCGGATCCGATATCGTGAACGCCGGTAACGCAGAGCAGGGGCGTATCGCCGTCTTCATTGACCTGCAATTCGGCGGTGACCGCGTCAAAGGACGCGTTTTCGGCGCCGGCGACCGGCACAGTGATGCGCGCGGTCCGGCCGTCAAGGATCGGGCTCATGCCCGGGCTGTCGAGGGCGATTGGCAAATAGGGCGCGGTTGCAGGCAGCAAATCCTGGCCCGGCGATACGTCGCGAACCTTCAGCCCTGCGCCGCAACGGTCGTCTTCGACGAGGACGACCCAGTGGGAATGCCAGTCGGCGCCGTCATTGGCCGGGTCGCCATCCTGGTTTTCGTCAAAAAGCGGCGTGTCGTCGAAATCCGGATGGGCCGTGATCGCCAGCGCGAGAATGCCGGACCCCTGGTCGAAGCCGACTGTCGAAGGATCGAGACTGGTCGGCCAGACATAGGATTCGACTTTGGCGCCGTTGAGCTGTCCGACCGGCGTCGGTTTGACGCTGCCGGCGACGCCCGCGACCTCCATGGCGAAGGTGGTAAGGCGGCCGTCGGTCGTTGCCCCGGCGGTGGTGATGTCAAAGGCGGGCCTCGTGTCCGGATTGACCGGACTTTCCACGGGATGGGCGTTAGCGGCGAGGTGAGCGTTGGCGGCGCCGGCCAATGCAATGCTGAGCGCCAGTGCTTTCAGTTTCATGGGTCTCTCCAATAGTAGCGAGTCGATACCATGTGCCATATACGCTCTTTTTCAACGGTTGCAAGAAAAGTTTTTAGTCGATACTATCTTTCTGATGACGGAGCCTGAACGAATCGCGGCGCTATTGGAGCGTCTTGGCCGAATTCTCCAGAACGAAGCCCATGCGGACGATCTAAAACCCGCCCAATGGGAGGCGTTGCGTTATCTTGCCCGCGCCAACCGGTTTTCGCGCCGGCCGAGCGCGGTGACCGCCTATCTCGGCGTCACAAAGGGTACGGTTTCACAGACCCTCAACGCCCTTGAGCGCAAAGGACTCATCGCCAAAAAAGCCGCGGGCGCCGACCGGCGCAACGTGTCAATTGAAATCACGCGCAAGGGCCGGGCGCTGTTAAAGGGCGATCCTCTCTTTGCGATGGAAGCTGCGGCCCGGACGCTTCCTGCGAAATCCGCCCAATCCGTCGAAGCGGGGCTTGCGGCCATCCTCACTGAGACACTGCGTCGCCGCGGCGGTCACCCCTTCGGCGCCTGCCGCACCTGCAGACACTTCCGCAAAAACGCAAAAGCGGGCGATCCGCATTACTGCGCCTTGCTGGACGAGCCCCTGTCGGCGCCGGACGGCGACATGATCTGCGTTGAACAGGAACCGGCGTGAGGATCGGGGGGAAGACTGCGATTGGACTCAGTCAGCCGTCACTTTCCGGCGCGCAGGACAGGCGCAGTTGAAAGGGGCCTTGCGTCCGTTCGGCGTTGGCGAGGGTTTTGCGCGCCAGTCCATACGACTCGCCGTCAATAAATCGGCGGTGCGCCATGGTTTTCCCTTGCCACACCCGCTGCGCCCCCTCCATGGGCGCAGACGCGCCATAGAATTTGAACTCACGCGACAGCGCGCGCTGCGCAGAGGCGACGGTTGTCTTTGGCGGCGCTTTTTCGAAGCGCTGTCGGCGTTCGCCCGCGCCGGCCGGCCGGTCGGCTTCCAGGTAGTACGTGACGGCGACAGGGCACTCATTCACGAGTTCCACCGGCCGGCCGCTGACCATCAGGGCGGCGACTTCGTCGCCGAAGGCATCGGCGTCGCGCTCCATCCAGATTTTGTCCGCGGCGTAGCCTTCGCTTTGGCAGTACGCTTCACCAAATGCGGCCTTTTTCTCCTGATGCTGAAGATAGTGCTTCATTTCATGGGCGAGGGTGATGGTGAGCGCGAGACCGCGCTCCTTTGACCCGTAGCCCCGGTCCAGAAGGATGATATCGCGCGCGCATGAAATGGTCGCCGCCGGTCCGCGCGCTGCGCGCAAGCCGCAATAGCCGATGTCGACGTTTCCAAATTCGCTCTCGGAAAAAACCCCCAAATCGATCAACGCGTCCGCAGCGTTTGCGATGTGTTTGTCATAGTCGCCGAACGGGCGCGCATGCGCGTCGCAAGCGTCGAGCAACTCTTGGGGAAGAAGATCAGCGGCGAAGTACTGCGCCGTCGCCGGCCGCGACAGACTCATGTGCAAAGCCGTCAAGAGACCCAGCGCAGATACCAGCCATCGTCGTGTCATCGACACTATGGTAAGCGCGCCTGCGGCGCGTGTCATTCGGGCTTTGAAACCCATCCCTTACGCTGCGCCCGCCGGCTCTTGGCGCGGTTCGGCCAGTCCGCGGTCGGTGCCGAACCAATGATCCCAGTAACGGAAATAGAGCCCGTAGTTAGCCTGATAGTCGGCGTGGTGAACATTATGATGGCTGGCCGTGATCAGCGACCGACCGAGCGGGCTGTCGAGCCAGCGTCGTGGAATGATCTCCCAGCCGGCGTGATTGGCGACGCTGCAATAGGTCATGATCGCCAGCAGCGCCATCACTGCGCCGATATGAATGGGAATGAAAAACGCCGCCGCCGGCAACAGCCAGGCGGAAATGATCGCCTCCCACGGATGAAAGGAAAACGCCGCCCAGGGGGTCGGCTGGCGCGATCGGTGATGGGCGAGATGGGTCGCGCGAAACAGCTTCGGATGGTGCATCGCGCGATGAGTCCAGTAAAAATAAGCGTCCTGAATCACCAGGTAAATCAAGATGCTGACCGGGATATAGAGCCACCCCCACAGTCCGCCGACATCGGTATAGATCGCCGTTCCGCCGGCCATGAACGCTTCCAGCGTGACCGCGGCCGGGGCGGCGTAGATGGCCGACGACAGCAAAGACATCTTGATTTCGTGGCGCACCACCGCCGGATCGGGATCGCGATCGGCGAGGCGCTGCGCCCGGACCTTGTGTTCCGGCCGGCCCCACAACAAAACATAAAACAGGCCGGCGACGGCAAAATAGCGCGCCCATATGATCGCCGTCAGGTAGAGATAGGTCGCCGCCAGTTCCACATTCGCCTCGACGCGTCGCCCCGCGGCCCCAGCGCCCAGGCGTTAGACATGGCCAGGCGCTGTTCATTGAAAACGAGCGCCGGCCTCCTTTCCTTATAGCCGATAACGCCTTTCCCGCCAGCGGCGCGACCAGCCGGCAAACCGCGCCTCCCTGGCCCGCCTATTCCTTGCGTAGAATCTTCTCCATCGCCTTTCCCCGGGCGAGTTCATCGATCAGTTTGTCGAGATACCGGATTTCCCGCATGGTCGGTTCTTCGACGTCTTCGACCCGCACGCCGCAAACGACGCCCTTGATAAGGGATCGGGAGGGGTTCATTTGCGGCGCCTCGGCGAAAAAGGTCTCGAAATCGGTCTTGTTATCCAGTTGCGCTTTCAATTCCTTTTGACTGTAGCCGGTCAACCAGCGAATGATCTCATCGACTTCTGATTTCGTGCGTTCCTTTTTCTCCGCCTTGTTGACGTAGTGCGGATAGACGCTCGCGAAACTCATTGCGTAGATGCGGTGTTGGGTCATGGCGTGAAGCTCCTCGCCGTCGGTGCGCCGCCCCCTCGACAAGAGGCGTATGGCGGCACCATACCATCCCCGCGAAGCGTTGAGAAATCGGGTCCTTTGAGATCGTTGCATGAGCGGGCTTCGGCGCCTTTGTTGATTGGCCGACTTTCGATTTCCCCGCCAATTGGTTTACGCTAGCCGCATGGGTCAGGTTTCAGCTTTGTTCGTTCACAAAGTAGTCGGCGTCGCCACATCCGGAGAAGCGCCGGGCGGCGCGCGTCGGCGAGACCTGTTCGAATCCGTCGGCGTCGACCCGGACGCGCCGGTCGACCCCAAGCTCATGATCCCCGATAGCGACTATTACGACCTGTGCGAAAGGGTGGCGCGCGAGGATGAGCATGGCCCCTCAATTACCATTCGGGTCGGCTCGACCATGCGCTGCGACGACTACGGCGCTTTCGGCCTCGCATGGAAATCAGCGGTCGATCTTCGAGGATCTTTCGGACGGGCCGAACGCTACGGCCGGGTGTTGACCAGCGTCTCGGCTTATGAGCTGAGACAAGAAGGCGGCAAAGCGTTCATGATGCTGCACCGTGCGGGCGAGCGGCGGTTAGGACTGCGGCTTTCGAACGAACAGACGATCACGGCGGTGACGCAGATCAGCCGCGAAGTCTGCCGGACCACGTTTTGTCCCGAAACGGTTTACTTCAAACATGACGCTCCGTCGGACATTTCGAAACACGAGGCGTATTTCGGATGTCCCGTTGTTTTCGGCGCCGACCGGGATGCGTTGGAAGTCTCAGAGGAATCGCTGACCGCGCCGAACCGGCTGGGCGATCCCAGCATTTCAGAGTTCTTCGACAAGCATCTGGAAAAAGAGGTTTCCGAGCTTTCCGACGACGGCGGCCTGGGGCAACAGGTCCGTATACAGATTTCCCAAGCCTTGAGTGAAGGCGTGCCCCCTGTTTCCGATGTCGCCGGACGTCTGGGGTTAAGCGGGCGGACGCTGCAGCGGCGCCTGGCGGCGCAGGATTTGGCCTACCAGGACCTGGTCGATACGGCCCGCCGGGAACTCGCCGAACGGTTGCTGCGCAAAACCGACTACGCGCTTGCGGAAGTCGCTTTCCTCACCGGCTTTTCGGAACAAAGCGCCTTCACCCGCGCTTTCAAGCGCTGGAGCGGGCAGACGCCGCGATCCTATCGGCTGGACGCCCAGCCGGCGCCAAGATCATAGCGATTGGCGCCGGCGGTCAAAACTCCGGCGCCGCCTGTCAATAAATCCCGCGCCGCCTCCGGCTATTCCTTGCTGCGTCCCAAGCAGAAAAGGAGAAAGCCATGGGAGTCACCAACACGCAAGCGCCGGGTCGATCGGATGAGTTGGTTCTGGTCCTCGGCGGCACCGGCAAAACCGGCCGCCGCATTGCGGCGCGCCTGAAAGACAAGGGCGTTCCGGTCCGCATCGGATCGCGGTCGGCGGCGCCAGCCTTTGACTGGAGCCGGGAAGACGGGTGGGACGCCTGCCTTGAAGGCGTAACGGCGGCCTACATCACGTTGGCGCCCGATCTCGCCATGCCGGGATCGACTGACTTGATCCGCGCTTTTTGCGAGCAGGCCAAACGTCACGGCGTTAAGCGTCTTGTCCTGTTGTCCGGCCGCGGCGAGGCCGAGGCGCAGGCCTGCGAGAAAATCGTACAAGACGCCGGCGCTGACTGGACGATCGTTCGGGCCAGCTGGTTTCATCAGAACTTTTCCGAAGGCGCCTTTATCGACATGGTCCTCGCCGGCCAGATCACCCTGCCGGTCAGCGACGTGAAGGAGCCGTTCGTGGATGTCGACGACATCGCCGACGTCGCCGCGGCCGCCCTGACCGAACCGGGGCACGCCGGTGAAGTCTATGAAGTCACCGGCCCGCGGCTGATGACGTTCGCTGACGTGGCGGCGGAAATTTCCAAGGCGAGCGCGCGCGAGGTTGCGTTCGTTGAAATCCCCCATGCGGCCTTTCTCAAAGGCGTCGCCGATTCTGGCGCACCGAAGGAAGTCGTCTGGATGATGGACTATCTTTTCTCAACGGTGCTCGACGGGCGCAATGCGTATCTCACCGACAGCGTCCAGCGCGCTCTTGGACGCGAGCCGAGGGATTTCGCTGATTACGCCCGCGACGTCGCGGCGACGGATCTCTGGAGGGCGGTCGCATGAAACAGTTTCTGACGCGCGCCGTGACCGGCCTGGCCGGGCTCACGGCGCTGGGGATCGGCGGGTTTATTCTGCTGGACCCGCAAATGTTCTTTATGCAGAACGGCGTTGTCCTCGGCGACAGTCCCGATCTGCTATCCGAGATCAGGGCGCCCGGCGGACTGTTGTTCGCCGCCGGCGCGGTGATCTTCGCCGGCGCCGTTCATGAGCGACTGACGCACATCGCTCAGTTGACCGCGGTCGTTGTCTTCGGCGCCTATGGCGTCTCGCGCGCGATCAGCTTCGCCGTTGACGGCGCGCCGTCAAACGCACTGATCGCCGCCATGATCATTGAACTGGCGATCGCAGGCGTTGTCGCAATCATGTTGGCGCTAGGGAAAGAGACCGCGCCGGCGCAGCGAGGGAGCAGCAACCATGCCTTCTGATTGGACAGTCTACGCGTGTCTTCTCCTCGGTTTGTCGAGCGCGCTTGTCGGCGGCGTTTTCAAGGCCTTTTCGGAGTTCCTGATGAGGGCGCTGATGCGAACACAGACAGCGGGCGCGATCGAAGCCATGCAGCACATCAATCGCACGGTGATGCGCACGGAGTTTATCGTATCATTCATCGCCCTGGCGCCGCTGTCGCTGGCGTTTGCAGCCTATGGCCTGTTTCACTTGACGGGGCTGGAGCGAAACCTCGTTGCGGCGGCGGCGCTCGTTTATTGCGGCGGCGTGTTTCTGGTCACGATTGCAGGGAACGTTCCGATGAACAATCGGCTTGCAACAATGGATCATACGTCGACAGAGGCGGCGCAGTACTGGACCGTATACGGCAGACGGTGGACGCGGCTGAATCACATCCGCACGATTGGCGCGATTACGACCGCCGGCATGTATTTCCTGGCGATGGTCGCTGTCGCCAGCCCCGGCTAAGGTTTACTTTTGCTTGCGCGCCTCGAACGCCGCCATTTGCTCCGGCGTCGCAGGCGCCTGGAACTGTTCTTTCCATTGACTGTAGGGCATGCCGTAAACGCGCTCGCGCGCCTCGTCCTTGGTCAATGTCACGCCCTGCTCAGCGGCGGATTCTTTGTACCAGTCGCCGAGGCAGTTGCGGCAGAAATTGGCGAGGATCATCAGATCGATATTCTGGACATCCTTGTTGTTGTCCAGGTGCGACAACAACCGGCGGAAGGTCATCGCATCGATTTTGTCCTGAAGATCTTCGGTCATCACGCTCATGGCTTGTGCTCCGGTCCTGTGGATTTCTGCAAAGAGACGCTTTTTTCACTTCTTGTCAATTGGGGTGAACGGGTATGCATTCATGCTATGCGGCGGGCGCGCGCGCCCTCGAATATTGACAAAAAACAACGCGTCGCCGCATTTGGTAATCGAGGGCGCCCCGATGGGCGAGCGGCGATTATGACGCACGATTTCAAGTTCAACGACGAGCTGTTGCTCGATCCGGCGGATCAGGAATACGCCAGGAAGGAACTTGAAGACGCATATTTCGTCGTTTTTGCGCCGGAAACCCACGACGCCTTTCGCCGTATCGACCGTCGCGCGCTGAGCGAGCGAAACCGATTTCGGTTTTTCGGTCTGCTTGCGGTGTTTCTGGCCTTCGCCGCAATCTGCACCGCCGCGTATGAGGCGATTATTCTGATCCCCGCATATGACGCGCAAGTGGCGAGCGAGCGGGCGGCCAAAGGGGACCCGGAAACAGCGACGGACGGTTCTGTGAAAGCGCTGTCGCCTGCGCTCAAGCTTGAAAAACAACGCCTGAAAACTGTCGCCGCCGGCGCCGCCAGCGCCGGTCTTGTGGGTGTGCTGATTTCATGGCTCGGTATGGGAATCGCGCGTCGTAAACAGCGCTGGCTGGCCATGCGTCTGTTCGCTGAAAGAATTCGCCAATGGAACTGGCAGTATCTTCTTGCAAATTTGCCGGCGGCGGTGCGGTCTATGGGCGCTGAGGATCGCCGCAATGCTTATGTCGAGCATCGCAAGCGCGCCTTCGACAATTTCGCCAGGGACTTCGAATCGAAACTGGATGCGAGGCTGCACGAGAATTTAGGCGCAGAACACCACCATGCGGACACGGACTGGTTGATGCCGCAGATGCGGCCGCATGTTTCGCCGCAGAAACTGAAGAAAGACATGCTCGATGCGGTTGATGAAGACTCCGACGCGCACAGGCGTGCGGAAAAAATCCTTCGCGCCTACAACCGAACACGCATGCAGGGTCAACTCGACTATTCTCAATACATGGTTGGCGAGGGAAGATTCTGGACGCACCCCTTTACGCAACTGCGCATTCTGGAAGGGACCGGCCATTTTCTCATCGCAGCGACGATCGTCATGCATGTCGCCATCGTCTGCGCTGTTCTTTTCGACATCCCCGAACTCAAGTCGCCTCACGTCTATTTTCTGACGATCTCATTCGCCATTGCGGCGCTGGCGTTGCGCGCTGTTGAGGGCGGGCTTCGTGCGGAGCAGAACCTTGAGCGCCTTAAGACGTATAGAGAGGAGCTGCAGGACTTGTTCCACAGCTTTCACACCGCTGATCTGGAGAATAGAATCGATATCGCTATCGATTTCGAGGCCGCTGCCGGGCGCGAAATGCGCGAATTTTTGCACTGCACGAAAGAGCAGAAATACTTGATGTAGCAGTCAGCGGCGGCCGCCCGTCGCCAACCGCTTGCACAGCTCTTGCGGCCATTGCATTATCTTGGGGACGTGCGGCCATCCGCGTCCGGCGACGCGGGCCGGACCGGTCAAGGGGGGGTGATGCGGTTCTTTTCGGGCGACAAGCGGGGCGGCGCGTCTGATGGCGCGCCTGTTCCTTTCGATCCGACGAACTACGCCTACCGGGCGTTCATCAGTTACGCCCGCACGGACAGAGATTTCGTCGACGACCTCTATTCCCGTCTCACCAAATATCGCACGCCCGAGGCGCTGTCGAAGCAGCGGGGTGCGTTCGGTCATCCGCCGCGAAGCTTGCGCATTTTTCTCGATCGAAAAAGCGTTGAAGCGGGCGGCAGCGTGCCTGAGAGCATCAGAAACAAAATCAAGTCGTCGGCGTTTCTGATCGTATTCTGCTCAAAGCACGCGAAGGACCGCTATTGGGTCAACGAGGAGATCAAGACATTTCTGGAGGACGCCTCGGCGGAGCGTATCATTCCGGTCTATCTGCGCGATAATCGGGACACGCCGCTTCCCGATATCGTGCCGCCGCCGCTGCTCGCGCTTGACGACAATATGCCGGTCGGCGCCGACCTTGTCGTCGACGGCGGCATTACCGTCGTCAGGGACAAAGTCATCGGCGGACTGATCGGATTTTCGCAGGATCAGATCGCGCGCGAGCAGGAACGCCAGGACAAGAAAGACCGCAATCGCGCGCGCATGGTGATCGCCGCGATCACAACGTTGTTCTTCGCCGCCTGTCTCGCCGGCGTCGCCGCCTATAACGCCCGGAATGACGCCCTGGTGTCCGAATCGCGCGTGCTTGCGCGGAGCGCCGTCGAAAACGCCGTGAACGGAGAGCCGGCGCGAGGCATGTTGCTCGCGCTCGAAGGATTGCCGGCAGGGCAGGGAACGCCGCCCTTTTTGCAGCGTCCGCTTGAGCCGAGAGCTCTGGGCGCGCTCGCCGCATCCATGTTCTGGCAAGGCGAGCGGCGCATTCTAACGGATCCGGAAGGCAATTGGCGTCGCCGGCCTGAATTCGCCGTGTCTGCTGACGGATCGGCCATCGCCGTCTCCATGGATTCGCGCATTCGCATTATCGATGCGGCGACGTATCAGGACCTGGCCGAACGCACGCTGCCGGAAGACGATGGCGCAGTCCGAACCATCGCCTTTAGTCCCGACGGGGACCTTATCGCGATTGGAACGATGGACGGCGCCGTGACGGTTCTCAATCGCACGCTCGACGAGGAAAAGTTCAAGCATCGCGAAGACCGCCGATCGATCGCCATGATCCGATTTCGTCCGGACGCTTCGGAAATTCTGGTCAGTGCGTCGCATCAGCCGTTCGTGTTGGATATTGACACCGGCGAACGAAAACACACGCTTGTCGGCCACGAACGAAACGTTCAATCCGTCGACTACAGCGCAGACGGACAGTGGATCGTCACAAACGCCGGCGACCGGTCGGTACGCTTCTGGGATGCGGATACCGGCGAACAGGTCGGCGTCATTACGACCGAAGCGCATATGGGCTTTTACAAAGCTGTCGCCGATCCGGATTTCGCTTATGCGGTGACGACGAGCCGCCATGAATTTCAGTATCACCTTCAGGTCTGGTCGATCCCTGAGGGCGCGCTTGTCAAATCGGTGTCGACGCGGTCGCTGGCCGGCGAAATGCGCGAATTTGATCTCAGTCCCGACGGATCCCTGATCGCTGCGCGCGAAGGCGCGGAGATTGCGCTGCGCAAGCTCGAGGATTTATCCGAAGCGCGGCGGATCAGGGGGCACGGGGACGAAATCTTTCAGGTGCGTTTCAGCAATGACGGCGAACACCTTGCGACAACATCGGGCGACCTGACCATGCGGATCTGGAATGTCGCGTCCGGTCGCGAGCTCGGCCGCTTTCGCAACGCTCAATTTGCGTTCCGCGATCCGACCTTTACCGCTGACGGCGGCGGCGTTGTCGCGAAAACCAATGACGGCGTCATCCACGCCTGGAGCGCGCCGCCGACGGCGCCCGTCGGGCTCGGCGAAGGACACGTCAATGTCGTCAATACCGTCGAGTTCAGTCCTGACGGCGCTCATATTGTCACCGCGTCCGATGATTTTTCCGTCCGCCTGTGGGATGCGAACACCGGTGCGCTCGTCCGCGTGATGGACCGCGAGGCCGGACATTTTTTTCCGGCCAAGGGCGCCGTCTTCAGCCCGGACGGGAAATATGTCGTCAGTCACGGCGAAGACAACGCGGCCATTGTGTGGGATGTTGCGACCGGCGGCGAAGTGCAAGCGTGGGGCGCTACCAATTCCATGTGGGACGCGCGGTTTTCTCCCGATTCCAAACGCGTTGTCCTGGCGGAAAAAGACGGGTCCGCCGGCGTGTTCGATCTGGAGAGCGGCGAGGCGATTGCGCTGATGGAAGGCCACGAGGAGGGCGTGCGCGGCGCGCGGTTTTCGCCCGACGGATCGAAAGTGCTGACATGGTCCGGCGACGAGA
Source organism: Hyphococcus sp. (assembly GCA_028289605.1). Taxonomy (GTDB): domain Bacteria; phylum Pseudomonadota; class Alphaproteobacteria; order Caulobacterales; family Parvularculaceae; genus Hyphococcus. The sequence goes on from JANQON010000003.1 coordinate 211,231, forward strand.
CCGTCAGGCTTTGGGATGCGGCGACGGGCGAACTCCTCATCACCAAGAATACCAACCTCAACGCCAACGCCGTATTCGCCGACGATGGAACAAGCGTCATCGCCATGGGCTTCGACATGCTGATCCGGTTCGATGCGGAAACCGGAGAGACGCTCATGCGCTACGGCCCGCATAACGGCGTTGTTTGGAACGCCGTATTAACGCCTGACGGTAAGCGGATGGCGACGGCGTCGCGGGATTCAACCGCGGTGATCTGGGAGGTTGAAACCGGCGTTGAGCTTTTGAGGCTGCGCGGCGAACAGCGCGACCTGACCGATGTCGCGATCAGTCCGGACGGCAAATATGTTGCAACCACGGCGTCTTTCGGCGGATCGCCAGTCGTGTTGTGGGATGTCGACACAGGTCAGCGCGTCGCCGCATACGACGGCCAGGGCGCTACCGTTATGGACGTGGAGTTTGCGCCGTGGGCGCCGGGCGAACCGATGCGGTTCGCCACCGCCGGCGCCGACAACACCGTCGCGATTTGGTCTGCGCCTCGATCCATCGACGATAACAGCCTCGTCGCCGATGCATGCCGCCAATTGGCGGCGGAGGACCGGGTTTTGACGCCGAGCGAAGCCGGCGCGGTCGGCGTTCCCTTCACCGGGCGGTCTCCCTGCGCAGCGGCGGGTCCGTTGACCAAAGCGTTCTGGGACGGCGTCTTCAACAAAACTGACAACGCCCAATCGGATTAGCCGCCGACACAGGCCCGCACGCACCTTACGTTGACCAATGTCAAGGCGGCGGCCGAACCGGCGCGCATACCATCATGCCGCAACACAGGTGAGCGAGGCGGCGACCATGACAGAGCAATTTGATGCAATCGTAATCGGTTCAGGACTGGGCGGACTGACCGCGGGGGCGATGTACGCGCGGGCCGGCAAGCGGGTGCTGCTCCTGGAGCGCAACGCCGGTTTCGGCGGCGCCGCATCCACCTATCGCCACGGCGCCATGACGGTTGAAGCGTCCTTGCACGAAACTGCTGATCCCCGCCGCACCATCGATCCGAAAGGCGCGGTCTTTGAAGCGCTCGATCTTTATGACGAGATCGAACTGGCGCCTGTGCCGGATTTTCACGAAATTCGCGGACCGATGTTGGGCGAGCCTTTCGTGCTGCCCCACGGATTTGCGGCGATCGAGGCCGCGCTCATTGCGCGCTTTCCCCATCAGAAGAAAAACGCCAAGCGGTTCTTACGCCATGTGCGCCGCAGCCTCAGGGCCCTCGATTTCGTCGGCGGCGGACACAGCGCGCTGTGGCGGATCGCCAACGCGGCCGACTTTCCGCTCGAACTCTGGGCCGTTATGCGTGACTTCCGGTCATCGCTTTCCGACGTGTTGCAACGCCACTTCGGCGACGATGAGGCGATTAAAATCGCACTTGCCGCGAACCTTCCCTATTTCGCCGACGACCCGGACGAATTCTGGTGGCTCGGCTACGCCATCGCCCAGGGCGGCTTTCTGCAAGGCGGCGGCAACTACATCAAGGGCGGCTCGCAGCGATTGAGCGACCGGCTCGCCGAGATCATTCGCGAAGAAAATGGTGTGACCAAAACCAGATGCACCGTATACGGTGTTGATGTGGACCCTGATGGCGCCGTGTCGCAAGTCCGTTATGAGGACAGCGAGAGCGGCGGTTCGAAGACGGCTGAGGCGGCGGTGGTGTTCGCCAACGCTGCGCCCCATGTGGTCGCCGAAATGCTGCCGGAAGAGTCGCGCGAAGGATTTGCCGAATCCTATCGCGACAAACCGCTGTCCATTTCGTTGCTGTCTGCAACCTTTGGGCTCAGTCGCCCGCCCGCCGAGCTCGGCGTCACCCACTATTCGACAGTGCTTGTTCCGGAATGGGTCCGCGCCCTTTCCGACTACAAAAAGAGCGTCGAAATTCTCGCAGAAGCGCCGGGAGACAAGATGCCTGTCCTGACCGTCGTCGACTACAACCAGATCGACAGCGACATTCGAGAGGACGGCCTTTATGCTGTGAATGTCGTCTGCGTCGATAGTACGGAAAACTGGGAAGGGTTGGACGCAGGCGCCTATGAGGCGCGCAGGGAGGCATGGCGTGCGGCGATCCTGGCCCGGCTTGATCAGGAATGGCCCGGCTTTGAAGCGGCGGCGCTGTCTTCAACGGTCGCGACAGCGCGTTCCATGCAGCGTCATCTGAACACGCCCGGCGGCGCGATCTACGGCTTTGCATTGCGCCCGCCGCGCAGCGGGCCGATCCGGCCGCCCAGGCAAGTGGAGACCAATATCGACGGCCTGTGGCTTGCCTCCGCTTTCGGCGGCGGCGGCGGGTTCACCGGCTCGATGGCCTGCGGCGCCGCCGCCGCGCGAGGCGCGCTGGCGCAGGAGGCCGATAAGCGTTAGGCGCCGGCTCATTGTTATCAGCCTACTGAGTGATGGTCGGACTGCGCCGACTGCGGCGGGTTGATCCGCTGCGTGATTTCTGAAAGCCGTGTCAGGCTTTGCAGCGCGGCTGGCAGCGTGACGGCGGACTCCATGAACTCGTAGGAATAGACGACAATGGAGAATATCTGCCCCGGAGTCGCGCCCGACCGAACGGCGGCGAACCACAAGTTGAAACTCAGCATCGCCAGCAACGCGACAAAGATCAGGCCATAGACAAGCGCCTCGGTGTCGGACAGGCGTATCTCGTGACGGCGCAGCGCCGACAGGTGCGTGCGGATGGTATGCGGCGCCCTTGTTTCCAGGGCGGAAACCTGTTGTTCAGCCTGTTCATTCAATTCGCGGTTAAGCCTGAAAAAGCGCCCGCCCGACAGTCCGTAGATCGCGAGCGACGCGGCGGTTGCAGCGCCGGCGGACGCGGCAAGCGCAGGATGAAAGGACCACAAGACGAGGATAGAGACGACAACCTGAACCACGGCGGTGATGACAACCGGCGCTTCGGCTTCCAGGAAATCCACAAGCTCGCGGCTCATATTGAGACGGGCGTTGACCGTTGATACGGGTTCGGACCGCGCATAGTCTGCAACGGCAGCGCCGAGTTCGACGCGCATGGCGCCGTAGGCGCGCGTGTCGTATAGGCGCCGCCCGACGGCGAGCCCTAGTATGAAGACCATGGCGCCGAGCAACCAGAAAAAGGGCGTCCTGTCGCCCGCCAGCAGGCCGTCGATGGAAAGGCCCATAAGGAGCGGCAGCGCCGCGAGCATGCCGGTCTCGAATATCGTCAGCCCCCAGGTCACGCTCACTTGACGCGGGAAGACAACGATCAGCGAGCCGATCGATAGTTTGCGATCGAGCAGCATATAGAGCGCCTAAGAGTTGACGGGTTGCGCCGGTTTTTCCGCCGCTTTCGGCGCCCAGCCGGGTTTTCCGAACAAGTACATCCAAAATTCGCCAAAGGACCGGGCGCTTTTGAGATCGCGGAAAAATTGCGGCAGTTCTGAAAACCAGACGACTAACGGATTGACGCTCGAGAAATCCCGTTTCAGGCCATAGCGCGGCGTTTCTTCTTCGCGCTGATAGGTGCCGAACAGCCGGTCCCAGATAATCAGTATGCCGCCATAGTTCTTGTCGATGTACTTGTCATCGCAGCCATGGTGCACCCGGTGATTAGCGGGGGTGTTGAGAAATGAATCGAGCGGTCCCAATTTGCCGATGAGTTCAGTGTGGATCCAGGTCTGGTAGGCGAGCACAAAAAGGATGCCGAAGAAAATCAGCGCGGGCGGAAAGCCCAGAAAGATGAGCGGCAGATGAAATAGAACGGAGATCGCGCCTTCCAGGGGGCCGAACCGCACCGCGACGCTGGCGTTCATGTAGCGAGACGAATGGTGGACCGCATGCTGCGTCCAGAACAGCCGCACTTCGTGGGCAATCCGGTGCTCCCAATAATAGATGAAGTCGCAGGCGATCACTGCCGCGATCAGTGTCCAGACTGTCATCGGCATAGTCCATGTCACATAGGTCTGAGCCAGGAAGACATAGCCCGCATAGGCGAAAGACATCACGAAGATTTCGATCAGGATCGAAGGGATTTGCGTTGAGATACCGGCGATCATGTCCATGTGACCGCGGCCTCTGAAGGACTTCGAAAAGAAACCCTTGACGATCTCGATCATCAAAATGGCGGCGCCGATAAGTAAAAATCCTTCATCGAACGCATCGCCAAGGTTTTGAATCTGTTCCGGCGTCATGATTTTCCTTTCCCGAGTCCGGCCGTCAGGGTGCGCCAGGCGAGATCCGCCGCCTGGGCGTGGGTCGTTTCTCCGGACTTCACGCTTTCCCAGGCGGCGTAGAGCAGGTGATCGAACGCTTGCGCAATCCAGTCCGTCGGCACGGCGCGGTCGAACACGCCTTCCCGCTTCGCTTCATCGACCATGTCGCGGGTTTCGCGCATCTGGCGCTCGAAAGCGGCGGCGATATCTGGATCATCTTCGATGGGTTCGCGCGCGAGAAAGCCGTGTCGGTCCCCGAGCGGAATCAGAGCCGTCAGCATCCGCCGGAAGGCGTCCGCATAGGTTTCGGCGTTGTCGCAAGCGGCCTCCGCCGCCTCGTCCATCTCGTCGATCGCGATCAGCGCGAGGGCGCGGACAAGATCGTCCCGACCGGCGAAATGACGGTGCAGCGTGGCGCGGCCGACGCCTGCCCGATCGGCGATGTCGCCAAGGGACGCGCTCGGATTGCGGCTCAAAAGGTCAAACGCCGCCTCGATAATGGCGTCTTTCGTGGATGGACGAAGGGGAGTTTTCATGAGACATATATGTCTCATTTGAGAGAAGAGTCAATAGGGGGCCAAATGAATCATGCTGCCGCTCATCCCGGCCCGCGCGCGAAGGCGCGCAGACTTTAGTTTGACCGCTTCGCGGTCGGGCCGGGACCTCATACGGCGAACGCAGTTATTGTTGAGACGAAGCCCCCCCACCCGAAATTCGTTTCACGAATTTCGACCTCCCCTCAAGGGGGAGGTAGATCTGGTTCACTCTCCTTTTCACCTCCCCCTCGAGGGGAGGTTGAAATTGCGCCAGCAATTTCGGGAGGGGGGAGGCGTTTTGACGGATTTATCCGCCCCTACGACACCCCGCCATAGGCGACGCCGGACAGTTCGGCCATTTCCTTTTTCCACGTCGTCAAATCACTGATGGAAAATTTGGACAGATGGTCGTGACCGCAGGCCCGCGCCATGACCTGCATCAGTCCGACCGAGGCATCGAAGAAATTCTTCAGTTGGCGCGCGGATTTTTCCACTACAATTCGCGACGCCAGATGCGGTTTCTGGGTAGCGATGCCGACGGGGCAATTGTTGGTGTGACAGGCGCGCATGGCGATGCAGCCGATCGCCTGCATCGCCGCGTTCGATACAGCGATGGCGTCGGCGCCCAGCGCCATCGCCTTGACGAAGTCAACGGGCTTGCGCAGACCCCCTGTAGCGATCAGGCTGACATTGGACTGGCCGATCCGGTCAAGATGGCGACGTGCGCGCGCCAGCGCCGGAATGGTGGGTACGGATATATTATCGCGGAAGATGATAGGCGCCGCGCCGGTGCCGCCGCCGCGTCCGTCAAGGATGATATAGTCGACGCCGACCTCAATCGCCGCGTCAATGTCTTTCTCGATATGCTGGGCGGAGAGTTTGTAGCCGATGGGAATGCCGCCGGTCCTGTCCCGCACCTCGTTGGCGAAATCCCTGATCTGGCTGACCTCCGTCCAGTCCGGGAAACGCGGCGGCGAAATCGCGTCGCTGCCCGGTTCCAGACCGCGCACTTCGGCGATTTTGCCGTGCACTTTGGCGCCGGGCAGGTGGCCGCCGGTGCCCGTTTTGGCGCCCTGGCCGCCTTTGAAGTGAAACGCCTGAACGTGATCGAGTTTGTCCCAGGTGAAACCGAACCGGGCCGAGGCCAGTTCGTAAAAGTACTTCGACACGGCGGCCTGTTCTTCCGGCAACATGCCGCCTTCGCCGGAGCAGATGCCCGTGCCGGCGAGCTCCGCGCCGCGCGCCAGCGCGACCTTCGCCGGTTCCGACAACGCGCCGAAGCTCATGTCAGAGACAAAAAGCGGTATGCTGAGCGTTAGCGGCTTTTGCGCTTTGGGGCCGATGACGACGTCCGTGCCCACCACGTCCTCATCGAGCAGCGGGGCTTTTTGCAGCTGCGCGGTGAGAATCTGAATGTCGTCCCAGTCCGGCAGGTCGCGGCGGGGAACGCCCATCGCGCTGACCTCGCCGTGATGGCCGGTGACCGACAGGCCTTCCCGCGCATAGCGCTGAATCAACGCCGTGTAGGGTTCTTCCTGCGTGCCGTGACTGGTGTCGGCGTAGAGGCCGAGATAGGCGTCGCGGTCAAAAGGCTGCGGGTTCTCTTGTCCCCAAGCCTCGATCTCATCGGCGTCAACCAGGACGGCGCCGTTTTCGACCCAGGTCGAAAATTTCTGCAGCGCTTCTTCGTTGTTATAGGCCGATACGCCGCTGTCGAGGCGGTAATCCCAGTCATGTACGCCGCAGACGAGATCGTTTCCGCGGACGAATCCGTCAGCCATCAATGCGCCGCGATGAAGGCAGCGGCCATAGAAGACCGAGATGGCTTCGTCGTATTTCACAACGACCAGGTCCACTGATCCAACCAGCGCGTAAGCCGGCTGGCGATCCTGAAGAAGATCGACCTTGGCGATTTCAACTTTTTTCATATCTCATCCCACTGACCCTCGACTCATCATTAGCCGCGCAGTCGAGAAATTAGGCAAGTGGGCGGACGGTTTTTCCTGTTTTTCGGCTGGCTGTCTTGTGGGGCCTGACGCATTTGTGAAGCGCGGCGGATCGTCAACGGCTTCGGGCGGGGTCAGTTCGGAGCGTCGCCGCCGGGCTCCCACAGTTGGATAGGATTGCCCTCCGGGTCCTGCGTCTTTGCAAACCGACCGTTGGGGTACGTCTCCGGGTCGACTTCTACCTTGGCGCCGTTCTGTTCCAGATGCGCGACGACTTTATCCAGATCGCGCACGCGAAAATTGAGCATGAACTGCTTGTTCGGATCGCCGAAATAGTCGGTGTCTTTCTTGAACGGCGCGAACACCGTGACGCCCGCCTCCTGGCGCCAGACCGGACCATCATAGGATGTGGGCGGCGGTTCAATACCGAGATTTTCCTGATACCAGGCCGACAGGGCCTCCGGGTTTTCCGCGCGGAAGAAAAATCCGCCGAAGCCGGTAACGAAATTCATGCCAGTCTCCCCTTGTTGGTTGTCGCTTGCAGGCTGCGCTGAGTCCGCGACGGAATGCAGCGGAAATCCCGCCAGCAAAAATGTCGCTGCAACAAATCGTTTCATCATGCGTCCTCGATCTTAAGTGGTGCGAAGCCAAACCCATTTTGCCGACCAACACCATCACCCAAAGAGGTGATTGACGAAAAATCACTCTCTTTCCGGTGCGGTGCGGTCACCATTTCTCCTTGAACGGTCGCAGGTCGAGCTCGTGGGTCCAGGCCGATTTCGGTTGCCGGTGAACAAACCAATAGGCCTCGGCGATGGCGTCCGGCGACAACGCTCCGTCTTCGCCGAGGCTTTCCAGATAGTCGCCGAAAGTGGATCGCACGCGCTCGCCGTCGATCACGCCGTCGATGATGAAATGAGCAACGTGCACGCCTTTCGGGCCGTAGTCGCGGGCGAGGGCCTGTGCGAGCAGGCGAAGCCCGCCCTTCATGGCGGCGAAATGGGCGAAGTTGGGCATGCCGCGCAGCGACCCGGACGCGCCGGTGAAGAAGAGACTGCCGCGTCCTTGCGCGGCGAGGATGGGCAGGGCGCGTTTGGCTGTAAGGAACCCGCCGAAACAGCCGACCCGCCAGAAATTCTCAAAGGTCTCCGCGGTCAGCTCTTCAAACGGAATGATCGCATTGTTGCCGGCGTTGAACAGTACCGCCGCGATGGGGCCTTGCTCGGCGGCCCGTTCGAAGAGGGCGTCCTGGTCGCTCGCCGACGTGACGTCGACCCTGACCGCCTCCGCCGATCCGCCGTCGGCGGCGAGCCCGTCGGCGAGCGCCGCCACCTTCTCAAGGGTGCGGCCGCAAACGATGATATGATGGCCGGCCCCGGCGAATTTTCGCGCCAGCGCCCCGCCCACGCCTTCGGGCGCGCCGGCGCCCAGAATAATTACGGTTTCAGACGCCACGGCGAAGGTCTCCTTTTTGTCGGTGCTGATCTCAGTCGGCGTTCGCCGCGTCGATCTTGGCCTGATGGGCCGCGAGCCACGCCGCTTCCTCTCCGGGTTCGGGCAGGATATCGCCGCCTTCCATCACCCAGCTCGCCGGCGTGTCTGTCGTCAACGCAACGACGTCATCGAGCGGAATATTGGCATGGGTGTGAACAGCGTTTCGCATGCGGTCGACCATTTGCGCTTTCTGATCGTCGGTCCGTCCGCCGCGGATGGTTCCAAAGACAATCGCCGTCTTGTTTGAGAGCGGCGGCTGCGGCGCCTCTTCAAAAAAGAAAACATGGACGAAAGTCGGCGGCGCGCCGGTAACCTCACAGTGAATGTCCGTAATATCGGATGCGATTTTCGGCTTCGCCGCGTCGTCGATCGCGCCTTTTTTCGTGTTGCAGATATAGAGCGGCATGGAGGTTCGCCTTTCAGCCTTCGGGGTCGCGAATGGTTGCGACGACTTCTTCCATCGATCGGTTCGCGCCCTTCATCCAGATATCGCAGAGTTCTTTGAGCAGCGTCACGCGCTCGGATTGGGACAGCTTTCGATTCGACTGCATGGAAACGATCACCGACGTCGACGGTCGCGCGGCGGTATATCCGCTCCTTTCCGGTACGACGATCCAGTTCATTACCGCCGGCGCAGAAAAAGCGCGTTCAGAAAACGCATTTGTTTCATCGCGCAGCGCCGCTTCGGCGTCTGCGGAAATCTGACCCGCCTGAACCATGCATAGACATTCGATCATGGGCGCCGTCTCATAAGCCAATCTGTCGATAGGGGCATCATCAGGCCGGGACGCCAGCTTGGCAAGACGGTTCGTCAGCTTACGGCGTCGACAACGCAGGCGCGCGCGCCGCCGGTTTTGCGCGATCCGGGCCATGCGTAGATTTTGTCGGCCGCCTGCATTAGTTTTGCGTCAGCGCCGCAGGACATGAGGGCTGATGTGAAGGACAGGGAGAGCTTCAGCGAGGAATTCCGCAATTGGTTCCGGCCGATATTTTTGTGGGGGTTCGGCGTCTCCATTTTTCTTCTGAGCGCCTATTCCTTTCTAACGGAAATTCGCACCGGCGCCGGGCCGTCGCTGTTGCTGACGCTGTTGCCGCTCGCCGTCCTCCTCGCGCTGGTGTGGGTCGTCGCATCGGTGCTGGCGACCCTCGCCGCGATCGGCATTCGAAAGCGGTTGGACCGATAACCGTATAATGTGTACGGATCATCAGCGGCTGCGGCGGCGCCCGGCCTCCATTTCTTTTTCGCGGAAACCATTGTGTTTTTTCATCGCCATTGCGCTATAATCTGCATACGGCGCCGGGGCGGCGCCGCGAGAAGGGGCGCGGGGTTATGGGCGATTCAGCGGCGATTTCAACAAAGCCGGCGAAAACGAACGAGCAGGGCGTTTGTCAGAACTGTCTGACGCCGCTCATCGACGATTATTGTCATGTCTGCGGTCAGGCGGCGAAAGAGCCGCGCCGCGCGGTCATCGGACTTGTCCAGGACGTTTTCGTCGACACGCTCGCGATCGACGGCAAACTGGCGCGCACATTGGGCCTGCTGCTTTGGAAGCCGGGCGCGTTGGCGCGGCGCTATCTTGACGGCAAGCGCGTCAGTTATTCCCCGCCCTTCCGTCTTTATCTTTTCGCCAGCGTCTTCTTTTTCTTCGGCTTGTTCTGGGCGACCGACGCCCAGGTGGGCGCGTTCAGGGCCAGTCTCGGCGACACTGAGGCGGCGCTTGCCGAGCTTTCCCCGGAGGAGCGCGCCGAGGTTGAAGAAAACTTGCGGCTGGCCCAGGAGCAGTTTGGCGCGGCGAGCCCCGAAGTCGCGGCGATGATTGCGGAGCTTGAGGAAGCGGTCGTCGCCGACGCTGACAATGATACTGACACCGACACTGACGGCGCGGGCGATATCGAAACAGAAGAAACGGAAAGCGCCGCCAACGAAGACGTCTCGTGGGAGGACGCGAACTATAACGGGCCCGCCTGGTTCGAGCCTCATGCGCAGCGAATTTTCGAAGCAGCCCAGCGCGTGCGGGAGGATCCGCGCCTTTTCGTCGCTGAGATCCGTCAGAATGTTCCGCGCGTGTTGCTTCTTGCGCCGGTCGTCTATGGCTTCGTTCTGCTCCTCTTATATTTTTACCGGCGCAAATGCTTTGTGTACGACCATTTTGTCGTAAGCCTTTATATGCATGCCGCGCTCTATGCGTATTTGCTGATTGCGCTCATCTTGAGTCTGATCCCTGTCGTGCGGGCTTTGTGGTTCGCGCCGTTGCTCTGGGGCTGGCTGCAGCCGTTCCTGATGTTCCGTCAGGCATACGGCTCGGGCTGGCTGTCCGCATGGGGCAAGTGGGCGCTTTCTATCACCATCTATGCTGCTGCGTTCGCGGTGATCATCAGCCTTGGTTTTTCTTACGCGCTTTACCGGAGCTAGACGCCGCCGCTGTCAGTGACCGGCGTCGGTCTTGGCGCCCTTGGTCTGACCGATGCGGTTGAGCAAGTCTTCGAACCAGGCGGCGTCGATATCGAACGGCTTGCCGCCGGCGATGCGGTCGAATTCAATCGCCCGTATTGTATCGCCTCGGCCTTCGTCCTGGCCAACGACCCCGCTGACGCCGTCCATGGCGCACGCCACCGCCTTGTCGCAGCAGTCTTTGATGAGGCGGAGATCGGCGGCGTTGGACGGCGCAGCGCGCGAAAAATAGCCGGACTTTTGCGTCAGGACTTTTTCAGCGCCGAGCCGCTTGGCGAAGTGTTCGCCGAACCATGCGCCGGGGTTTACCGCATCGAGCCTGACATGACCGAAGGCGTCGCGCGGCACGTCTTCGCCTGCGGCCTCCATCTCCTTAACAATCGCTGCGGCCCCGGCGCCTTCGGAAATGAAAATGTTGACGTTGTCCACGTCGTCCATCACCTGTTTGAGGCGCGCCGCTTCGGCCGCGATGTCGATCCCCATCTCCGGGACAAAGACCGCATGGATCGCCTTACGGTCCTTGCGCAGGCCGATTTGCGGCAGGAATTGGAGCGTTTCCAGGTCGTCGCAATAGAGTTTCGCTGTGTAGGCGGTGAGCCAGCCGCAGTGGCGGCCCATCACTTCATGCATGATCAGCATGCGCGGACTTGCATTGTGTTCGGCGACGACATTGGCGAAAAACCGCGCGCCCTGTTCGGCCGCCGTCCAGGCGCCGAGGCTCTGCTTTACCGGAACAATGTCATTGTCGATGGTCTTGGGCAGGCCGACGACGTTCAGCGCGTGACCGTTCCGCTCAAGATGCGCGGCGAGACCAGCCGCGGCGATACTGGTGTCGTCGCCGCCGATGGTGTGCAGAACATCAATCCGATCCCTGACGAGTTGGTTGGCGGCGACGTCAAGCGGGTCTTCTCCTGCTTTGATCAGCCCCCTTTTCTCGCAGTCCGCCGCATTGGTCAGTTTCACCCGGCTGTTGCCGATGGGGCTGCCGCCATGTCCGTAGAGAATTCCCGCATTGGCGCGGATCTCCGGCGTCACGGCGATGCTGTCGCCGAGGAGCAGCCCTTTGTAGCCGCTGACATAGCAGATGATTTCCGTTTCCGGCGAAACCTCGCCATACCGGTCAATCAGGCGCCCAATGGCGGATGAAAGGCACGGCGCCAATCCGCCGGCTGTCAGGATTGCGACTCGCTTTATCGCCATGTCGATGTCACCCGTCAGTGAAACGCGCCAGACAGTGTTCGCCACGCTGCGGCCTGGGCAGGTTGTAGCGTAGTTTGCGCCAGACGCCTATCGCCCTCTTGGGCGCCCGTGCCGGGAGCGCGGCGCTGATTCGGCGGGAGAGGCCGCCTGGGTCCGGGCTCGCCGTGGATGCAAATGTTCTAAGCCGTCATCATCAATACGACCCTTTTTTGGGTTGCGAGCAACGTTTTCAGGTGCTTTAGGGAGCGCGCGTCGCGCTTGTAGCCGCGGCAAGCGGTTTCGATCTGGTCGGCGAACTGTTCAACCGTCAGGCCGTTCTTCTTTAGGTTGGCTGCGTAAGGCCGCAAGACGTCAGCGATGATATCGCGATTGGCCCGGAAAAACTTCTGCATGACGTCGCCGGCCACCTGGTGAGCCTCCGTGAACATATCATGCGCATCCGGCTTGGACCGACTGAACTTAAAAGCGTCGACGGTGAATACGTCAAAAACAACGTCGAGTTTTTCCGACAAGCCGTCCGCCGCCTCAAGTCCTGCTTTCGCTTTCGCCCGCCACTGCGCACCAAGATATTCAATCGCCGCCCTGTAAATCTCGTCTTTGTTGGCGAACAGATTGTAGACCGTCTGGCGGGACAGCGCCGCGCGCTCGGCGATGTCGCCGACAGACGTCTTACGCATGCCGTAAATGCCAACGAGCACAATTGTCGCGTCCAGGATCTGTCTTTCAGCTTCGGTCACAAAACACCAGTTGACAACTCTCACCGCTTTGTCAATAACTCCTTTGTTGTACAAATGGACAAAAATTGTCAAAAAGTGGAATTGGTGAAAAAGGGCCTCGCCATTTGCTTCGCGTCGGTAACCCGCCGGGAATTCGCCATGCTGGCCGCACGCGGTGCAGCGGGGCTGGCGGTTCTTCCCACCACCGCATCCGGTTCAGACCACACCCTTTCAGAGAGCAGCCGCATGACCCCCGAACAAGAAGCCGCCCTAATCGACCAAATCGCGAAAGGCGTCAGCTATTCATTCCGCACGCCCATCTTGCGCCGACCGTCCGACTATGGGCTCGATTATGAAGACGTCTTCTTTCCAGCCCTGGACGGCGTCATGCTCGACGGCTGGTTCATCCCGTCGAAAGGAAGCGAGAAGCTTGTTGTCTGCAACCACTTTATCGGCGCTAACCGTTATGGATATCCCGGCCATTTGGATCCCTGGACCGGAAACGGCGGCTTTGAAGTCAATTTTATCACGGCCTACAAGGCGCTTGTTGACGCTGGTTACAACGTTCTCGCCTATGATCTTCGCGGTCACGGCCATTCCGCCTGCGGCGCCGGCGAGATTACGGGCGTCGGCGCGATCGAGTGGCGCGACGTTATCGGATCCATTCGATATGTGAAGTCACGCAGCGACACGGCGAACATGAAAGTCGCGCTTCACAGCCTATGCATGGGCTGCAACGCCACTTTTATTGCAATGGAAAAGTTCCCTGAGGAGTTCAAGCATATTGTATGCATGATCGCGTTGCAGCCGCTTTCAGCGGCGCCGTTTATCGAGCGGGCCCTGATCGACAACGGGGTCGAAAACGCGGTTGAGAAATTCAATGAGCGCTACAGCTACTATTCCAGTTTTCGGCACGACGATTCAAACGCCATCGCCCGCGCTCACGCTGTGGCCTGCCCGACCATGGTTGTGCAGGTTAAGGACGACGCAACGACCAAGCCGTCCGACGCGCAAGGCATCTACGACAAGCTGCCGAACAAACAGAAAAAACTCCTCTGGATCGAAGGCACGCCCGTCCGATACGAGGGATACCGGTATTTCAGTCAGAAGCCGGCGGAAATGGTCGGTTGGTACGACGCCCACATGTAGACCGCGCTCGCTTTCGTCGAGGACGTAGTGTTGCTTTGGGCTAAGGGGCAATCACTCAACCCCGCGCGCCTCAATCGCTAAGACCGCGCCGGCATGGCGTGTACGAGAGTCAGGAAATTCAGCGTCGTGCCGGCGCGTCGGTGTTCGGACAGCGCCTGATACGCGGGATCGGCGTACCAGGCCTTGGCGGCGTCTTCGCTGGGAAACTTGAAAATGACGACGCGGCCGGCGAGGGGTTGCTCGCCCTCCAGCGTGATTGCGTTATCGTCGAAGGTGACAAACGCGCCGCCATGCTTTTTCAACAGCGGAAAGAAGCCCTTCTCGTAGACGCGGTACGCGTCCGGATCGGAAATCGCGCTTAAGTTTACAATCATGAAAACGGGCGTCTCGGTCATGAGTTTCTTCCTTCAATCGCTGAGCGATTATACGGGAGCGCTGCGGTTTCGCACCGGAAAACCACAGACGATCGCGCGTGCGACGAAAGAGGCGCTGCGCTGTGCGAGGCGCCGGGCGCGTTACCGCGGCGCAACGCCGAACAGCGCCTGGTGCGCCCACAACAGAATGAACAGATACGCGCCGCCGCCGACCACGAGCGCAATGAGGTCATTCAAAAGCGTCGGCGCGGCGGCATCTCCAGGCGCCGGCGCCCGGCGGAGGACGGCCAGAAAATCGATGATCGCATAAAGACCGAACGCGCCGAACAGCAACAGCGCCTTCACATCCGGCGCGATGAGCAGATGCGCGCCCGCCCACAAGATGACGCCTGACAGCATTGGGTGTTTCACCCAGGCTTTGAAATGCGTCGGCGGCGCATAGGCTGAAACAAGCAACACAAACGCCGCGGCCATCATGATCAGCGCCGCACTGCGCGCCCAAGCGGGCCCGACATAGAGCGGGACCGCCGCCGGCGCCGACCAATAGCCGTAGACAATCAGGCCAAGCCCGACGGCGGAGACGAGACTGTAAAGACCCATATAGGGCCCTTCGCCCATGCGCTGTTTGATGTCGCGTTGCGGATCGCGGCTGCGGAAAGCGGAGTAAAAGTGGGCGGCGAAGAAAACGGCTAACCCGAGCACTAAAAAGGTCATGAGCAATAGCCCTTCTCGTCTTGCTTGCCGGCGCACGATAGCCTATATCTTTACAGTGTCAAGTTTGGATATCCCTTCACTCGAACGCCGACTGCAATACGGAGATCATGACGAAGCCCGCTTATCACCACGGCGACCTGCGCCGCGCGCTCATCGACGCCGCTCATGAGGAGTTGGAGGCGCAGGGCGTTGAAGCCTTGTCGTTGCGCCGCGTCGCCAAGCGCGCCGGCGTCAGTCATGCGGCGCCGGCCCATCACTTCGTGAACGCCGCCGGATTGCTGACCGCGCTTACCGCCGAAGGGTTTCGCCGTTTCGCTGCGGCGCTGAAGACGGCGCAGGAAAAAGCGGCGACGCGGCGGCAAGACCCCTTAACCGCGGCGGGCGCGGCCTATGTTGAATTCGCTCTCGCCAATCCGGAACTCTTCTCTTTGATGTTCGCGTCGGCGAAACCGGATTTCGACGATCCGGAACTCGACGCCGCCTCCATGACGGCGTTCCAGAACTTTCTGCAGACGGTCGACAGCAGCGCGAGCGCAAAAGACCGCGGCGGCGACGTCAACATCCCGGCCATGCAGCGCTGGTCAACCGTTCACGGGCTGGCGACTCTGTTGCTGACCGGCCGTATGCGCTCGGTCCTGTCGCTTTCCGCGGCGAAGAGAAAAGCGGCGATTGTAGAGATCCTGAGCGAGGCGTGACGGCGGCGACCCGATCAAAGCGCCGTTGCGATAGGCCTTGACATGAAAGGCTAATACTATTAGCCTTTATGCTGAGCTATTGAGGAAAAAGCGATGTCGGATTCCGCGCAGTGGTCATCGTGGTTGAGAGTGGAAAACCTGTTGATTTTCATCGCCGCCGCAGCCGCTTATCACATTGGCGATTATCGCTGGTGGGTTTTCTTTGCGCTTTTTTTGATCCCCGACCTGTCGATGCTGGGATACTTCGCGGGACGCCGCGTCGGCGCTGTTGCTTACAATATCACGCATGCGTATCTGGGGCCGGCCGGGCTGTTGATCTATGCTATGACGACGGGAAAGCACGACCTTTACCCATTCGGCGTCATTTGGATAGCTCACATTGCCGCTGACCGGGCATTGGGTTATGGCCTCAAAAGCGTCAGCGGGTTCCGACACACCCATCTCGGCTATGTGGGCAAACGCCCTGCGACATGAAAAAGACATTGGAATGGCCTTTCCATCTAAAACCAGTGCGGATCAGGTCATTCACGCCGCCATGACGGTGATCGGCGAAGACGGCGTGGATGGGTTGACGGTTTCGCGGCTGGCGAACCGTCTCGGCATCAAAGCGCCATCACTGTACAAACGGTTTTCCGGAAGAGACGCGATCCTCGCAGAAGTTGAGCGCAAAGTGTTCGCCATGCTTGGCGCCGCCTTGGAGAGGTCCCGGAAGGAGGCCGATCCCGCAATGTCTCTGCTTGCAGCCTGTCGGGCCCATCGCGCGTTCGCCAAAAAACATGTGCGCCTTTACCCGCTGCTCTTTTCGCAGACCCGCCTGAACGATAAAGAGGCGCAGGAGGTCCGCTATCAGGCGGCCGATTCGATCTTAAAGATCTTTCAGGACGACAAACCCGACGTTGCGTTGAAAAAGGCGCGGACGATGACCGCCTTTGTTCACGGATTTGTATCGATAGAGATTGCGAGCGGTTTCCAGATGGGCGGCGACGTTGACGCGGCGTTCGACTTTGGAGCTAAAGCGATTGTAGATAGTTTGGCGTGATCAGTTCACCGACAAACCCTACACTAAACCTGTCATGCGAACGGTTCAGCGTCGTCGAAACTCGGCCACCAGCCCCTTTCACGCGTCGCGCACCACGCGCGCGATCAGGCGCTGATAGCGCGCCGGAAACAGGCGCTGGATCAGCGACAAAAGATGCGCATCGGCGCCGACCATGACCCGGCGTTTTCGCTTCGCTGCGCCCTCGATGATGATGCGTGCGGCTTTTTCCGGCGAGGTGCGGGCGGCTTTGTCAAAGCGTTTAACGAACTTCTCTCGGTTCGCCGTCCCCGGCGGCAACGCGTCGATTTCCGCGTTGCGGGCGATATTGGTGGCGACGCCTCCCGGATGCACCGACGTGACGGCGACGCCGCGGGGCTTCAATTCCTGGGCGAGGCTCTCGGAAAATCCGCGTACGGCGAATTTCGACGCGCAGTAATGCGCTTGTCCCGGCACGCCGATGACGCCGAAGATCGACGAGATGTTGACGACGCCGCCCTTGGTTTCGAGAAGCTGGGGCATCAACGCCCGCGTCATGTCGACGAGCCCGTGAAAATTGACGTCCATGACCCGGTCGTATGACGCCGCCGGCGTATCGGTGAAGTCGCCTACGCGCGAGAGACCGGCTACATTGAAAAGGTAGTCTGCTGCGCCCCAATTGGCGGCGAGGTCGGCGGCGTAGCCGTTGATCGCGTTTCGGTCGGCGACGTCGAGGCGGTCGTAGCGGTGGCGGTTGTCGGCGGCGCCGATCAACGCGCGCGTCTCGTCGAGGCCGTTTTCGTCAATGTCGGACAGCGCCAGAACCGCGCCGCGGGCCGCGAGATCGAGCGCTATGGCGCGGCTGATGCCGGAGCCAGCGCCCGTGAGGACGCAGCGTTTCTCCGCAAACGAATGATTCATAAGGGTTCGGGCTATTCGTCGACGACAAAGGAAAACTGCGTCGTAATATTCGTGCGGCAGCCCGGATGGTCAAGAGGCGGCTGCTTCACGCGCCATGACCGCATCGCTTTGAGGACGGCATCGTCGAAGGCGTCAGAGGGGGCTGCAGTCAGGATACGGGGATTTTGAACGCTGAGATCGTCTGCAATGTCAAACACGGCGACCACCGCGCCGAAGGTTTCCTTTTGCAGCGCGCTTTGCGGAAATTTCGGGGCCGGGCGATTGTCCCAGTCAACGCCGCAGCTTTCCGGCTTGCCGACGTCGCTTTCGAACAAGGGGCCGTGGTCGTTGCGCAACAAGGCGAGCACGGAGGGATCGTCGCTCATTTTGCGAATGACGGCGCTCGCCGCCGTGTTCCATCCGATCAGCGACGCGAGGACCGGGTCAAAGGTTTCAACGCTTTGCTGCGGCGGGAACAGTCTTTCGCCGTTCTGAAAATATTCGATCGCGTTCTGGGCGTCTTCCAGGGTGCGCTTTTCCGGCGCAATCGACGATACGCCGCGGATGAAGAGCGCCTCGGCCAGGCTTTTTTCGTTGTCGGGCGCGAAAACAATGACGGCGGATTCAACCTTGCCGGCGGCGTAGTTCGCTTCTTCGAACTGCTCATCGGCCAGATCGGCGCGAGCGACCTCCATCCACATGACGATGTCGTCGGCGGCGCGCTTGCGCGGATCGCCCTCGGCGGCGTACAGCGCCTCGCGCAGGGTCGCGATGTCGCGTTCGCCCTCGCCGGCGGCCGAATACTCAGCGTAGGCGAGATAGAGCGCGAGCAGGGGCCTCGACGACAGCGCATAGCCGGCGCCTGCAAGCTCCTCGGCGCGGCGCAACGGTCCGAGGGCGAGGGTCGCGTCGGTCAACACGACTTCCCGCCCGTAGCTCAGCGCATACTCCGCGGTGCGGCGGTTATCGCCCAATTCGGATTCGGCGCTGCGCCACGCGCCATAAGCGTGAAGCTCGGCGGCTTTGGCGTCGCCCCTTGCGAGCGCGTCCTCATATCGGCGCGCCTCAATCTCATAGAGCGGCAGGACCGCCGCCGGTTCCGCCGGCGCGGCCGCCGGCGTCGGCTCGACCACGCCCTGCGCCCATGCGCCGGCGAGGCCGCCGAGCCCTAGGCCTGCGGCGGCGAGGCGCGTCATCATCGCGCCCAGTGCTTTTTTGTCCAAATGAGCCGCCATCGCGCGTCTCCGTTTTGAAACAAATTGTCCCTATCCGTCAGTTGGAAACGGTCATATTGGGGAGGTTTCCACCGACTGCGCGACGGCGCGCCGCGGTTTCTGCGGCATTTTCGTCACGCGTCCCTGCAACCTACGCTGCGAATGCTCACAAATCGCTAATCAGATGCGTCATTGCCTCGATTTCACCCGAAAAGGGGTGGAGAATTGGGGAAGAATAGGTAGAAGAGGCCGGTTATACGCGCTGCTCGGGCCGGGGTCCGCGACGCATTTCAAATTAAAGACAAAATGAGGGGATTCCCATGGCTGTGGACACGCCGCTGCTGGACCAGGTGAACTATCCGGAAGACCTGCGCAAGCTGGAAAAGAACCAGCTGCGCCAGTTCGCCGACGAGCTCCGCGCCGAGATGATTGACGCCGTTTCCGAAACCGGCGGCCATCTGGGTTCAGGTCTCGGAGTGGTGGAGCTGACGACGGCGATTCATTACGTCTTCAACACGCCGGACGATCGGCTGGTGTGGGACGTCGGCCACCAGTGCTATCCGCACAAGATCCTGACCGGCCGCCGCGACCGCATTCGCACCCTGCGTCAGGGCGGCGGACTCTCCGGATTCACGAAACGGTCGGAAAGCGAATACGATCCGTTCGGCGCGGCCCACGCAGCAACGTCGATCTCCGCCGCCACCGGCTTTGCGGAAGCCTCGCGCCATCTCGGCAAGGACACCACGTCCATCGCCGTCATCGGCGACGGGTCGATGTCCGGCGGCATGGCCTATGAGGGTCTCAACAACGCCGGCCATCTCGGCAGCAAGCTCGTTGTCGTCCTCAACGACAACGACATGTCCATCGCGCCGCCGGTCGGCGCCATGAGCGCCTATCTCGCCCGCGCATCGTCGTCGGGCGTCTATCAGGGCTTCCGGTCTTTCTCCAAACAGCTCGCCAAACGCCTGCCCAAGGCGGTCTACAACCAGCTCGCCAAGGCCGAAGAATACGGCCGCGGCATGGTCACCGGCGGCACGCTGTTCGAAGAGCTCGGCTTTTATTATGTCGGCCCCATCGACGGGCACAATCTCGACCAGCTCGTGCCGGTCCTGGAAAATGTCCGCGACATGAAAGAGGGTCCGGTCCTCGTTCATGTGGTCACGCGCAAAGGCGCCGGTTATCCGCCGGCGGAAGAATCCGCCGACAAATATCACGGCGTCGCCAAATTCGACGTTGTCTCCGGTAAACAGAAAAAGGGAACGCCCAACGCGCCGGCCTACCAAAAAGTCTTCGCTAAAGCGCTGATCAAGGAAGCCGAAACCGACGACAAAATCATCGGCATCACGGCGGCGATGCCGTCGGGCACGTCTCTTGATATGTTCGCCGACGCCTATCCCGATCGCTGCTACGATGTCGGCATCGCCGAACAGCATGCGGTCACCTTCGCCGGCGGCCTCGCGGCGGACGGTATGCGGCCTTTCGCGGCGATTTACTCAACATTCCTTCAGCGGGCCTATGATTCGGTCGTCCACGATATCGCCATCCAGAATCTGCCGGTGCGCTTCCCGATGGACCGGGCCGGTCTTGTCGGCGCCGACGGTCAGACCCATGCGGGCGCCTTTGATATCGCCTATCTCGGCTGCCTGCCGAACATGGTGCTGATGGCGGCCGGCGACGAAGCGGAGCTTGTCCACATGACGGCGACGGCCGCGGCCTATGACGACGGGCCGATCGCATTCCGCTATCCGCGCGGCGAAGGCGTCGGGGTCGATCTGCCGGAAAAAGGCAAGATGCTGGACATCGGCAAGGGCCGGATCGTTCGCGAAGGCGACAAGGCCGCGATCCTCGCCTATGGCGGGCGTCTCGGCGAGGCCCTTAAAGCCGCCGACGCGCTTGAAGCGCAAGGGCTGTCGACCACCGTCGCCGATGCGCGCTTCGCCAAGCCGCTCGATCATGATCTGATTATGGACCTCGTACGCAATCACGAAGTGCTGGTGACGGTGGAGGAAGGCTCGCGCGGCGGCTTCGGCGCATTCGTGTTGCACTTCCTGTCTGACGCCGGGTTGCTCGACAGCGGCATTAAAGTCCGCACCATGACTCTGCCGGATATTTTCCAGGACCAGGACTCGCCTTATAACATGTATGAATCGGCGCGGTTGAACGCCGCCCATATTGTCGAGCGCGTGCGGGAAGCCTTGGGCGTCACCGCCGAGGTCGTCAATCTGCGCGGCTGATCCGGGTCAGCCCCGCAAGGGGCCGTCCAGAGGGGGAGCAGTCGGTTGGGGGCGGCGACGTCAATTATCATGCCCGCGTACAATGCGGCGCCTTATATCGGCGATGCGGTCGAAAGCGTTCGCGCCCAGACCCGCGACGACTGGGAATTGATCATTGTCGACGACGGCAGCGTCGACGGCACGGGGGACATTGTTCGCTCCTTTAGCGCCGACCCCCGCATTCGCCTGATCCGCCAGGAAAACCAGGGCGCGCCGGCGGCCCGTAACGCGGCCGCGGCGGAGGCGTCGACGCCGTTCCTGTCGATGCTGGACGCGGACGACGCCTGGGCGCCGGATTATCTGGAGCGCGTCATCGGCGCGCTCGAAGCCGATGAGCAACTCGCCTTTTGCTGCTGCGACGCCTTCATCTTCGAGACCGATCGCGTTCCAGGCAATCGGTGTTCTAAGAATGTCCTGATGGTTCCGCCGGTAACCCTGGAACGGGTCGCCGCCCGCGATTTTCAGGTTTACACTTCTGTCTCCCTGCGCCGAAGCTGGTTCGATCGGGTCGGCGGTTTCGACGCGGCGCTACACAACGCCCAGGACTTCGATCTCTGGCTGCGCATCCTCGCGGACGGCGGGCGCGCGCGGTTCCTGGATGCGCCGCTCGCCTGGTATCGGCGCACGCCGGGATCGTTATCGTCGAACGAAATCCGTCTTCATCAGTATACGCTCAAAGTGTACGAGAAGCTGGCGGCGGCGCGCCCCGAGCTTGTTTCCTTATGCGCGCGGATGACCGAGAAGCTCCGCTACGAGGTGGCTCTTGGCAAAGCCAAGAATGCGCTGAGCGACGGCGCCTTCGACGCTTTTCACGCCCATGCGCGCGATGCGCTGGCTCTGCGGCGCAATCCGAAACTCGCCGCCGCGGCGGCCGTGGCGCGACTGTCGCCGGGGCTGGCGCGCCGGGTGTTCGCCATGCTGAATTAGATTGCGTGAATGGCTGGGCGGTTCGCTCAAGCCTTCGTCCTTCGAGACGAAATTTTTCCTTCATCCTGAGGAGGCCGTCAGGCCGTCACGAAGGACGAAGGAAAAATTTCTCCTCAGGATGAAGGCTTGGACCGTTCATTGATCGAGCTGCGTAAAGCAATATCGGGAGAATCAAAGCCCTTGCGACTGGACCAACATCTCCTGGCCTCCGGCCTTTACCCCTCCCGGGCGCGCGCGCAGGCGGCGATCGCCGCCGGCCTCGTATTCGTCAATGGCGCGGCGGCGACGAAACCGTCCCAGAAAATCGGGCCCGCGGACCGCGTCGAGACCAAAGGCGACGCGCATCCATTCGTCTCCCGCGGCGGGGTGAAACTCGACGCGGCGCTGCGATCTATGGAGATCGATGCGAGAGGCAAGGTCTGCCTCGATCTCGGCGCGTCGACGGGCGGGTTCACCGATGTCTTGTTGCGCGCCGGCGCAGCGAAAATCTACGCTGTTGACGTCGGTCGCGGCCAGCTGCATCCCGAGATCGCTGGCGATTCGCGGGTTGTCAATCTTGAAAAAACACATGCGAAAGACCTGAGTGCATCGCTCGTCCGTGAGCTGATCGATCTGATTGTCTGCGACGTCAGCTTCATCAGTCTTAAAAAAGCGCTGCCGCCTGCCTTACTCCTTGCGGCGCCGGGTGCGCGTCTTGTCGCGCTCGTTAAACCGCAATTCGAAGTGGGGCCCGACCGCATTGGCAAGGGCGGCGTCGTCAAACCGGGGCGCGACAACGCCGAAGGCGTCGCCGAAGACATCGCCGCATGGCTGGACGAGCGAGCCGGCTGGCGGGCGACAGGGTGGATAGAAAGTCCGATCGAAGGCGGCGACGGCAATCGCGAGTTTTTGATTGGCGCGGTTAAGCTCAGATGACGACGAAAATTCCTTCATCCTGAGGAGCGGTATTGCCTTCGTCCTTCGTGACGGCCTGTCGGCCTCCTCAGGATGAAGGCAAAATCTCGTCTCGAAGGACGAAGGAATTTTCAACAGCGGGGCGCATTTTCTAGCGCGTCCCTTTAGCCCGTTGACGCAAGCGCGACGTCGCCCCATCCTCGTGCGACCGGGGCGAGTGAGAGGAGCCGTTATGGCCGCGTTGAATACTGTGATCGCCAAGGGCGCCAAGCGCGCCGTTTACAGCGCCGGACAAACCGCGCGGGTGTTGTGGCACACCGCCCATTACGCAGCGGGCCGCTGGTCCATGGCGCCGCTCACCAATCCGGGCGATGCACCCTATGCGGATGAATTTGGACCGCTCGACCGCAAGCGACTGACAGCGGCTTTTCGAGAGGCTTTTCAACACGATTGGAACAACATCGATGCGGGCCGCTATAAAATGCCGCTCGAGCTCAAGCGTTTTCCGTCTCCCGGCCGCCTGTGGAAGGTGAGCCGCGATTATTTGCGCGACGCGGAGAAAATGGCGCGGCGAAGGGTCATGCGCGGCCATTCGGAGGTGTTCTCCGCGCCGGTCAAGGACAAGTATCCCCGCTATTATCTGCAGAATTTTCATTTCCAGACCGACGGCTGGCTCTCTGCGGCGTCTGCGGATCGCTATGAAATGCAGGTCGAAACCCTTTTTACCGGGGCGGCTGCGCCCATGCGCCGGGCGGCGTTGCCGTTTATAGCCGACGCGCTCGACGGCCGCGATGCGGCGCAAACGAGGTTGCTTGATCTAGGCTGCGGCGACGGCGGTTTTCTGGCGGAAGTGAAGCACAACTGGCCGGCCTTGAAAGCGACGGCGCTCGATCTCTCTCCCGCCTATCTCGGCAAGGCGCGGGCCGCGCTATCGCGCTACCGGAGCGTCGACTTTCTGCAGCGCAACGCCGAAGCGACAGGCCTTGAGGATGCGTCGTTTGATATCATTACGTGCGTCTATCTGTTTCATGAATTGCCGCCCGCGGTGCGGCGCACGATTGCAGCGGAAGCCAGCCGGCTGTTGAAGCCGGGCGGCGTCCTGGTCCATGTCGATACGATTCAATATGGCGACGAACCGGGTCTAGACATCTTGCTGGAGAATTTCCCGCGCGGCTTTCACGAACCTTACTACGACAGCTATTGCCGCGAAGACCTCGCCGCCGTCTACGCCGAAGCCGGCTTCAGGCCGGGCGCGGAGACAATGTCGTTTCTGACCAAGGCGTCGGTGTTTGAGAAGGCGGGGTAGGGTCTGAGCCTGGTAGTATTTTGGTATTCCGCTCATCCCGGCGAAAGCCGGGACCTCCAACGGCAAATTCATTACAATTCGGCCCGAGATCCCGGCCCGACCGCAAAGCGGTCAAATAATAGTCAGCGCGCCTTCGCGCGCGGGGCCGGGATGAGCGGATAAGAGACTAGTTTCAGAGTCTCAATCTACCCGCACTGCGCCTTATGCGCCATCGCGTGATCGGCGAGTACGATCGCCATCATCGCTGCGGCGACCGGAACGCCGCGAATGCCGACGCATGGATCGTGGCGGCCCTTGGTGACGATGTCGGTTTCTTCGCCGGACGCGGTGATCGTGCGCCGCGGCGTTAAGATCGACGAGGTCGGCTTGATGGCGAGGCGCACGACGATGTCCTGCCCGGATGATATGCCGCCAAGAACGCCGCCGGCGCGGTTAGACAAAAAGTGCGGCTTTCCATTCCGCATACGGATTTCATCGGCGTTCTCTTCGCCGGACAGGGCGGCGGCCTCAAAGCCGGCGCCGATTTCGACGCCTTTGACCGCATTGATCGACATCATGGCGCTCGCGAGGTCGGCGTCGAGCTTGCCATAGACCGGCGCGCCGAGGCCGGCCGGAACGCCCGAGGCGACAACCTCGACAACGGCGCCCATGGACGATCCGGATTTTCGCGCCGCGTCCAGATGGCCTTCCCATGCTTTCGCCGCGACAGGGTCGGGACACCAGAATGGATTTTTTTCAACCTCCGCCCAGTCAAACCGGTCGCGGTCGATTATGTGCGGTCCCATCTGCACGAGGCAGGCCTTGATCGTAACTTCCGTGTCCAGAACATGATCCAGCGCCTTGGCGGCGATGACCCCGGCGGCGACGCGGCCTGCGGTTTCTCGCGCTGACGAGCGCCCGCCGCCGCGATAATCGCGAAAGCCGTATTTGGCGTCATAGGTTAAGTCTGCGTGGCCCGGGCGGTATTTGTCGCGGATGTCGGAATAGTCTTTGGAGCGCTGATCGACATTCTCGATCATGAGCGAGATCGGGGTTCCGGTGGTGCGGGGGCCGTCGGTGCGGTCGTCCTCAAAAACGCCGGACAGGATTTTCACCGCATCCGGCTCTTTGCGCTGGGTGACGAATTTCGAAGTCCCCGGTTTGCGCTTGTCGAGGGCGGCCTGGATGTCCTCAGCGCGCAAGGCAAGGCCCGGCGGGCAGCCGTCGATCACAACCCCCAGGGCGGGGCCATGGGACTCGCCCCAGGTGGTAAAGCGGAAAATGCGGCCAAAGCTGTTGAATGACATCGTGTTTTGCGGCTACTCAGTCCGCCGTTTCGATCATGGATCGCCAGTAGCGTCAATAATAGCATCGGCGGCGTTAATTTTCCGTCCGATGCGGCAAAATGAGGAGCGCCCTTTGTCCAGCCCGTTGATTCCGCCGACTCCCAGCGCCGAGGCCTACGCCGTCGATGAAGACCAGGGCGATGTTTTTACGATTCACGATCCCTTCGCCCTGTTTGCGGAATGGCTCGCGCTTGCCGGCGAAAAAGAACCCAACGATCCGAACGCCATGTCCCTCGCCACCGTCGATGAAGACGGCATGCCGAACGTTCGCGTGGTGCTGCTCAAAGACATCGACGCCTGCGGGCTCACCTTCTTCACCAATATCGAAAGCGCCAAGGGCGAAGAGCTCGCCGCCAATCCGCAAGGGGCGATCTGTTTTCACTGGAAAACCATTCGCCGGCAGGTGCGTTTCCGGGGCGCTGTGGAGCTGGTGAGCGAGGCGGAAGCCGACGCCTATTTCGCCACGCGCGCCCGCGGCGCTCAATTGGGCGCCCATGCCTCGGCTCAGTCGCGGCCGATGGAGTCCCGCCAGGCGTTGGAGGATGAAATCACCCGTCTCGACGCCCACTGGAGCGGGGAGGATATTCCGCGTCCTGATCATTGGTCGGGATATCGCCTGGCGCCCCTCGAAATCGAATTCTGGGTGAACCGGCCCTATCGCCTGCATGAGCGGCGGGTCTATTGGCGCGAGACAACCGCGACGGAGTGGACGGTGGAGACGTTGTATCCTTGACAACTAAAACCGCTCATCCCGGCGCATGCCGGGATCTCGTTCGGCAGGATCTGAGCTTGGTTGCCCGAGGTCCCGGCCTTCGCCGGGATGAGCGGGGGCGGGGGGCGGAAATATCCAGTTTCCCCCAGTCCTCAGTGATTTTTCCTTAATCGAAGTCATGCTAGACTGCGCTGCGGGGAAGGATGTCTCGCTATGACCTACGTAATCGCTATTCTCGGGGCTGTCGCCGGCGCGTTCTGGGCGTTCACCTATTTCCTCAACGCCGCCAATGAAGGCCGCGAAGCAATCCGCGACGTCAAAGGCGTCGTCCGCCGGGGGAAATGGAACCGGCGGGTCGACCAGCGTCTCATTGAGAACTTGTCCGACCCGCGCGAGGCGGCGGCCATTCTCGCTTTCCAGGTTGCGCAATATGACGGGGCCGTCACCGAGCGTCAGCGCGAGACGATCACGGCGGAGATGGCGCGCATGTTCGAGGCGGACAGCGAAACCGCGGATGGGCTCTTCGCGTTCGGGCGCATGGCGGTCGGGGAAATCAACGACGCCGGCAATTCGGCGCGTAAAATCCTGCGACCCGTAAACGATGTTTGCACGGACGCGGAAAAGTCTGAGCTGATTGCGATGCTGGAGCGGACGGCGGAAATCGAATGCCCGCCGACCGACGCGCAGCGCCGTCTCATCGCCGAAGCAAGGCATATCCTGCTTGACGCGTGAAGCTGCAACTTTGGTTGCCGAGCAGGGTTTTGCCTGGGGCAGCTTGGGCAGTTTCTAGCGTCGTACGCTAGGCTGGACTCCCGCTTTCGCGGGAGTGAGCGGAGACCGTTAGTATTTCCTTATTTGTCCACTTGCTCCTTGTCATTGCCGGACTTGTTCCGGCAATCCCAGGCCAGTAATCGCTGACGCCAGTCTGTTTCGCCCGAGATCACCGGAATAAATCCGGTGATGACATCGAGCTATGGGATAGGGTGTTTTTCGAATCTCTTGCCTACCATTGTTTAGTCGGACGGCAGTGCGCCAAAGCGGTGATCCATGTTACCGTAACTTCACGTTATTGCGGGTTATCCAAAACCGGCCGGTTTCTCTTTCACCGCAATACGACTCGACGCCATAATGAAGTTTCATCGTCACAGGGGAGAGTGCGTGATGCAGAACATCGCAACCGCCGTCATCTGCGCGATTGCGCTTTTGACGGCTCAAGGCTGCGCCAGTTACCGGATCATGGCCGAACAGCCGGACCGCGTCGGCAATGCCGGACAACCGTTTGAGCGCAAGTCCACATCTTACTTCGGCAAGGGCGGATTTTCGTCCGACGCGACCGGCTATGTGGCAACCGAATGCGGCGAGCGCGGCACGCTGGCCGACGTCGCGGTCGAACGCAATTTCGGTCAGGGCTTGATCACGGTGTTGACCTTTGGCGCGGTGTCGCCGGCGACCATTCTATTTTACTGCAATGATCCCGGTCCGCCGCCGCCCAGCGACGACGACCCGTTTTAGGAACGCCGCCCATGTCCGATGACAACATGCTGGAATGGCGCCCGCAGAACACCCCTTGGGAAAACTGGCACGAGACAATCTCTTCGCCGATCGCAGGCGTTTTTCTCGTTCGCTATCCCCTCGACAATCCGCGTTACGGGGCGCCGGCGATCAATCGCTGCACGCGCCAGATCCAGCGCGCGCTGAGCCAGGCGAAAGCGCAAGGCTTGCCGGCGCGGACCGTGGGCAGCGCCTGGTCTTTGTCCGAAGCGCCGGTGGTCAACGGCGCGCTGATTGACGTGTCGCGCCTGTCGGGTCTTAAACCCATTCAGGATAATCAGATCGATCCGGGCTATCCGGGCAGTCCTGATGAACGCGCCGGCCTGTGGCTTGTCCAGTGCGGCGCGATGATTTCGAAAATCAACCGCACCCTTGAAAAGAACGACTATGGCCGCAGCCTGCGCACTACGGGCGCGGCGAACGGCCAGACGGTGATCGGCGCGTCGGCGACCGGCACCCATGGCTCCGCCCTCGATTTCGGCGCCTTCCACGATCACATCGTCGCGGTCCATTTGCTCGCCGGCGACCAACAGCAATATTGGATCGAGCGCGCGTCGCGTCCGGTCTTAAAACCGTCACTGTCGGGAACGCTGGGTGCGCAATTGCGCCGCGACGATGCGCTCTTTAATGCGGTCATGCTGGGGATCGGCGCTTTTGGCGTCATCCAGAATGTGATTATTGAAACCCGCCCGCGATGTCTGCTCGATGCGCAAAACTTCGATAGCGACGGCGCCGGCGCGCCCTTAAAACTCGACGCAGCCATGCGCCATGTGATTGCGACCCTCGATTTCAGCAATCACCCCGTGTTGAGCGATCCCGCGGGGCGCCAGCCCTATTTCTTTCAGCCGATCATCGATCCGAACACGCCGGACAATGAAGTGCTGGCGACGGTCATGTATGAAACGCCGTGGCAGGCGGGCTATCGCCCCAATTACAGTATGGGCCAAACTTCGTTCGGGCCGGGCTATGACTTTTTGTCCGTGGTCGGACGGGTGCTCGATCTCGCCGGACCGCTGGTCCCGCTGTTCAGCCGCGTCGCCAGCGGCGCGCTTTTCGATGCGACCTCGCGCGTCGGGAGCTGGGGCGAAATTTTCGGCTATAAGGCGCCGCGCACGAAAGTCGCATCGGGCTCCGTCGCCGTGCCGCTCAATCGCGCCCTCGATACGCTCGACGCGCTCATCGAGCTCAATGACGATGTCGGCCCGGCCCCGCTTGTGTTCGGCTGCCGCTATGTGAAGAAGTCCCCGGCGCTGCTGGCCATGAACCGGTTCGACACGACCTTCGTCGTCAGCGTCGACGGCGTCTTTAACAACACATCGCTCCAATTCTTCGATGCGATCCCGGCGAAGATGGACGCCGCCGGCATTCCCTTTACGCAGCATTGGGGCAAGACCAACGGCTATACGCCAACGCGCACGGCGGCCGCTTTCGGCGCCGACCTCACCGCCTGGAAGGACGCGCGCGAGGAGTTGTTGCCCGACCCCGCCGACCGGGACATGTTCACCAATGACTATATGCGCGCGCGCGGGCTGGATAGTTAGGATTGGTTAGGCGGGGATAGATTTCGATGTCTTGACCTTGGCGTGCGCGACCCATCCTTCGAGATGCGAGACCGCCCATCAGCGGCCTCGCTCCTCAGGATGAAGCACGAGAATTTTTCCGCACAAAGATGTCTTCATCCTGAGGAGCCGTCGCAAGACGGCGTCTCGAAGGACGCGCCGTAGGAAAGAAATGCAAGCGCGCCATTACCAGCGTTGGCCGCTAGTCTGAAAGCCGATACTCCGACTTCACCCCCGGCTCGCCGTCGCAATCCGCCTTGCCGATGCGCACGAGGCGCAGGAGATGGGCGTAGACATTCAGGCCCGCCGCCCCGTGCAGGCGCGGGTCGACATCGGCGTACATCGCTGCGACCATATCTTTAATTCGTGTGCGGCCTTTGCCGAGCTGGTCGAGAATTTGCGCGTCGCGCATCAGCCGGTGGGTTTTTACCGCGCGCACGAAGCGGTGCGGCGCCTCGATCGCCGCGCCATGGGTCGGCAGATAAATCTCGTCATCCCGGGCGAGCAGCTTGTCGAGACTGTCGAGATAGGCGCCCATATCCCCGTCCGGCGGCGCGACGACCGTGGTCGCCCAGCCCATCATGTGATCGCCGGTAAAGAGCGCCTTATGCGCCGGCAATGCAAAACACAAATGGTTGGAAAGATGCCCGGGCGTGTGCACCGCCTCGATGCGCCATTCGGCGGTTTCAACGACGGCGCCGTCGGCGATCACCTCATCGGGCGCGTAGGCGTAGTCGGCGCCTTCATCGAGGGCGGGTGCGTCGTAGATTTTCTTGCGCACCGGATGAGGACCAAAGCCGAAGATGCGCGCGCCGGTGCGTTCGGCGAACCGCCTGGCCCCGCCGCAATGGTCGCGATGGGTGTGCGTGATGAATATGTGGCTGACGGTTGCGTCGCCGACCGCGGCGATAAGCGCATCGAGATGCGCGTCGTCGTCGGGTCCCGGATCGATGACGGCGATGTCTTTGCCGCCGATCAGAAAGGCGCCGCTGCCGGTATAGGTAAACGGCCCCGGATTATTGGCGATCACGCGGCGCACGCCCGGCAACACCTCGTCCGGCGCACCATGGGTGAAATCAATATCTTTGACGAAGGGGATAGAGGGCATATGGGTCAGTTCTTTGAGATGGCGACCGGTTTTGAGATGGCTTTTTTCTACCGCTCATCCCGGCGAAGGCCGGGATCTCAGGAGGCATGACTCAGAGCAAGCTTTATGAGGTCCCGGCCTTCGCCGGGATGAGCGGAAAACCGAATCAAAAAATCTGTTCCGAAAAATCTTACTGCCCAAGCGACGCGTCAACCATTTCCGCAAAAGCCGCCGCAAGACCGCGCATCGCCCGCAGCTTATCCTGAGACGTTAGCGCCGAAGGCGGACCCATGTCGGTCTTGTTGGCGTCGACAATATAGATGCGCCCGTCGCCGCGGTCTCGCAATACGTCAATGCCGCCGAAGTCGAGCCGCATAGCTTTCGCGAAGTCGGCGATCTGTCGCTGTTCCGCCGCCGACAACATGGCGTCGGCGTCGACGAGATCGACGCGATAGTTTTCGTTGCTGAAACGCAGCGCCGGTTCGCGCCGCTTCAAATAGACAAAAGGAATCTCGCCGCCGACGATGGGCGTGCGGATATCGATATGGTCGCGCCCGTCGAAGGTGTTGTCGATGAGGCGCTGATACACATGGTCCCGGCGCGGCGTCGCGACGGGGCAGGCGACGATGCGCCCGTCATGGCGCCCGTTGCCTTCGGACTTTTCAACCGCCTGTCCGTCCCAGCTTTTGGGATCGACGGCGAGACTGTAGCCGAAAGTTTCTTCAAAGACGCGGGCGACGACGCTTTTGCGAATGTCGAAACAGTCGATGTTGAAGGACGGTTTGGACGACGGCGCGGCGCGAGGCGCGGTCAGGAATTCCCGGTCCTCGAAATAAAAGTGAAGATCGGCTTCAGCCGGGTCGTCGACAATGCGCACATCCGCCAGCTGGCACACGGGCCAGATCGCGTAATAGGACCGCGGCTTTTTCGGGAAGAAAGAAATCCGCGCCCGCGGCTCACGGCCCTTGATCACTCGGGTCGCTTTCAGCGCGTTAACCAGCCAGATGAAGCTGCCGATGCGCACAACTTCGCGCGCAAATCCCGGCGTTAAGGGAATGGCGACGCCGGTTTCCTTCGCGACGAGTTGGGCCCCGTCGATTTTAAAGTCGCCGAACACGGACATGACCTTTTATTCGCTCCTCATCAGACAACGCTCGTTCCCAACGCTCGCGGCGTTAACGATAGCGCCCGTCCGTCGCCCCCTTTGCAATCTGCCCTTTTCGGCGATAACACGGAAATAATAAACACGTGAGACGCCGCGACAACACCGAATTTGGCCGTCGGCGCGGGATTTGCGACGGATGGCCCATGTGTCCCGTACGTAAACAAAGTCTTAAAGCGGCCGTTACAATTTTCGCAGGTGCGGTAACGCTTGCCGGGGCGGCTTTCGCGGAGGATTCAGCGATTTCCGCCGTGACCGGGGGCGCCGGGGGGGTCGCCGTGGGGGACGGCGCCGGCGGGGTCACGGACAGGGCCTGGGTCACCGCCCCGCCCCATTATCTCTATGTGGTGGAGCGCGAGCGCGGCAGTTTCCTCGATTGCGGCGACGGCCAGGACCAGCGCGCCGTCGACGCCGACGGCCGCGACATGGCGCCCCTCCGCTGCGGGGTCACGTTGACGGAGACCATCGTCATTCCGGCGGCGGCGTCGAGCGCGAAACTAATCGTTCATTTTTGAGGGGCGGGGACGGGCGGACTCAATGCGCCTGGCGAGACCGGGACAACGTCGCGCTGCATTATGAGCCCGGGGCGCGCGTTTGGCCCTAGGGTACGTAAATCAGGCCTGGCTCAAACTCATAATTTTCACCCGCCTCGTAAACGTCGACATGCAACACAAGGTCGCTGGATTTTCCATCGGTCGTAGATAGGTCTACAAGAACTTCCCAATGATCGAGCGCCCAAATGTAGACTGACGATTTCCAGGTTTCTTCAGCGAGCCGACCTATAGCATCAGGGTAGGCGCCAATATTGTCGACGTTTATCAAAAGCGTTTTTGATTCTACTTTCCGGATGTCATCTCCCGTCGGCGCCTCTCCGGCAGTGAACGCATCCGCGATCCTTGCGAGAATAGCCCTCCAAGCCGTGGGGACGGGGCGCTCTGTGTTTTCGTCCTTCTCAACGTCAACGCTGACCATTGTTGGATTGTGCTTCGTGACACCCACAAGGGCAATCGTTGGCTATTGTCCCCCATAGCCGCACAAATCGCACTCGATGTCTGCTTTTCGTCGAAACCAGACAGTCGTGGTCACCCTTCGTATATCTGGCGGCCGCACGCATGCGCGCGCCAAAATCGAAGCCGGTTCCAGCCAAACTGGCCCTTTGGGTCTTTCGGCAGCCGCGAATGGCGGCCAAATTTCCGCGGCCGACCCGGTCGCTTGACTTTCCTAAACATATTGCGCAATATATTGCGCAATATGTTTAGGAAAGTGGGAAATGCCCCAACAGTTTCTTGAAACCGAAGCTGCGTTTGCCTTGCGTGTGAAGCAGCTGGCGGACCGCCTGTACGATCAAATGGCCGATGCGCTCGTCGAAAGAGAGCTGAAAATCATCAGCAAAACGATGGGGATCGTGCAATTGCTGTACTCAGAAGGCGCGAAGTCTCAGGCGGAAATCGCTGATCGCCTCAAATACTCTCACCAGCTTGCGGCGCAGCGCCTTGCATGGCTTTACGAAAACGACTTCGTGGTTGCAAAGCGCGACCCGTCTGATGCGCGAAGACGGTTGGTGCAGTTGACATCCGCCGGAATGGCCGAAGGCAAAAAATTGCAGACCTTTCTTCCAGTGCTCATTCGCGCCTATGACGGATTGTTTGAAGAGATCTCCATTGATCTCGATGCAGCCATACAGAAAGCAGAGCGCGCACTCGCAGAAAGCCCTCTCAAGGCGCGCATGGCGCTCACCCAAACGACAAAACGTCGTGCACGAGGTGCAACGTGATGCGTTCTCTCCCCAAACTCCTGGCGGCGTTCATTTGCACAATCGCCTTAATTTTCGGCGTGATTCGTATTGGCGTCGGTTTGGCGCTAATCACCCAGGCGACAGGGGGTATTGACGTTGCGGCGTTCAGTGAGCCCATCGAAGAAATTCGGCAATTTTTGCATGAAATAAATGATCGGGCGCTTGTTCCGCTGACCGCAGTTTCATACTTGGCGATTATCGCCTTCATGGGGCTTTGTCTGGTTTTTGGGGCGGTTGGCGCCTGGTATCGAAAAAACTGGGGTTACGGATTATTGGCAATTTACCTGTTCACGCATGCGGGCCTGTTCGTGAATTTCCAGACGATAAATCCAAAAATCAATATCCTGATCGCGGGTATCGTTATGCTGGTCATTCTGGTCTTCGCAAATCAGCGCAGGCGCGTATGAAGCGGTCAGTGAATGAAGATTAAATTGGTGATAGACTTCGTCCCCGCCCTTGTTATGAGACCACTAAAGCAACTGGCGGCTTTTCTTTTTGCACTGGCGGCTTTGAAAACAAGACATGCGGCTTTTGTTCCTTACTGCACTGACGATGATCGCCTTTGCAGGAAACTCAATTTTAAACCGCCTGGCGGTCGGTTCTGGATCGATAGCGCCGATTGATTTTGCCATGCTGCGGCTTGTCGCAGGCGCGGCGACGCTGGGCGCGTTGCTGTCAATAACACGCAAATTGCGTTGGACCGGCTGGACGGGAAAGACGTTGCCTGTTTCAGGACTGCTCGCCTATTTGATTGGGTTTTCGGTTGCCTACTTACAACTCGACGCCGGCAGCGGGGCGCTGATCCTTTTTGGAGTCGTGCAAATCACCATGTTTGCCGGCGCGCTCCTGGCGAAAGACCCTATGCCCCTTCGACGTTGGTTGGGTGCGGCGCTGGCGTTTTGCGGGCTTTTTGTCATGTTGTGGCCTGCACAGGGAACGACGCTCGCGTTGGCGCCCGCCTTCTGGATGATTTTTGCCGGGCTTGGGTGGGGCGTCTATTCGCTTGCCGGGACTCGCGAGCCGGACCCAACACTGGCGACGGGATGGAATTTTATGCTGGCGTTGATCCCTGGTCTGACGCTGATGGTCTGGTTTCTGGACCTGACAACCGCGACCGCTATGGGGGTGTCACTTGCGCTGATTTCCGGGGCCGTCACATCGGGGCTGGGTTACGCGCTCTGGTATCGGGTTCTTCCGGCTCTAGGGCCCGGACGCGCAGCCATTGCGCAACTCACAGTACCCGTGATCGCCGCCGCAGCAGGCGTCTTGTTTCTTTCCGAGCCTGTTGGCCTGCGTTTCGTTTTGGCTGCAATTCTTGTTTTCGCTGGAGTTGCATTTGCCAGTCGAGGGAACCCAAAGTGAAATCTGCAATTCGCCGGAAGGGCGCTTTGGGCGATTCGTGGTATAGGATCTCCAACTGAAGGGGTGCTCACGCGATGCGTCGCATCATCGACCAGATCAACGCCAAGGGTTGGGCCAGGACGCGGCTTGACTCCTTTGCTGTCGCAAAAGGATTGTTGAAGTGATCCGCGTTTTTCTTTCCGGTTTCGCCATCCTAACCGCTTGCGCATGCTCGCTCGACGCCACGACCGCGCAACAATATGCAGACGAATTTGTGACTAAGCTGACGGCTCATTGCGGCAACGCATATCCGGGCAAGCTGGTGTCAACGGATGAAGCGGACGCGGATTTCGTCCGACAGGAAATGGTGATGCATGTAAGAATGTGTGAAAACGACGTCATCCGCATTCCATTTCATGTGGGCGATGATCGTTCGCGCACCTGGGTTATCACACGCACGGATCGCGGCTTGCGCCTCAAACACGACCATCGTCACGAAGACGGCGAAGAAGACGTGATTACACAATATGGCGGCGACGCTGCGATCATCGACAATCCGGCGCGTATCGAATTTCCGGTTGACGAATATTCAATCGATTTATTCAACCGCGAAGGCCTGACCGCATCGGTGACGAATGTCTGGGCGCTCGAACTAACCGACGAAATGTTCGCTTACGAACTCAGTCGGCCCAATCGCCATTTCCGTGTCGAGTTTGACATTACCAAGCCCATCGAGACGCCGCCGGAGCCCTGGGGCGCGAAATAACATCGGTGCTCCGTCTCGCCATTGAATGACTGCCTTGGGCCATTCCGGTCACTTAAGGCTTGAGATTTTCGGTCTAGGCGAAGCTCTCGTTTTCCGCTCCGTATTTTTGGTAGAGCGCCGCTTTCTTGCGCGGATCAATGTTCACTTTTGTAATATCTCCCTTCGCCCAGGCCATTACTCTTGGGTCCATTACCTTGAACCAGAGCGGGGGGAAATGCGCTAACCCAAAACACCCTGGATAGCCGGAGGGCAGCTCGGGAAGATCCTCAAAATTGCGCAGGGCTTGATAAGGCCGCATGGGATTTGCGTGATGGTCGGAATGCCGTTGCAGGTGAATTGTCGAAAGGTTGGAGAAAATATGGTTGGTATTCCACGAATGGCGCGGTGCGCAGGGCTCATACCGGCCATTGTCCAGCTTTTTACGAAGCAACCCGTAATGCTCGACATAGTTCGCCAGCGTCAAAACAAACACAGCCTGAAACTTGTAGAGCAAGATGAACGGCAAGACCGCCCAACCAAGCCACAATGCAAGCGCTAGCGCAATGGCGACAGAAGCGCCCCAGCTGACCAAAAGGCGATTGTGCAGCGAGAGCGTGTTCTTGCCCGCCTTCGCCAGCCTTTTTGTCTCAATCGACCACGCGCCGCGGATGGCGCCGGGCATGTCGCGCAGCGCAAACGCGTAAAGATTTTCCCCCATCCTTGATGACGAGCAGTCCTCGGGCGTGGACACTTTGATATGGTGATGAAGGTTGTGTTCAGCGGCGAAATGGCCGTTGCCAATACTGATTAACGCCAATTGCGATCCAATTTGATCCAA
This sequence comes from Hyphococcus sp., assembly GCA_028289605.1. Lineage (GTDB taxonomy): Bacteria > Pseudomonadota > Alphaproteobacteria > Caulobacterales > Parvularculaceae > Hyphococcus. Next base: position 247,362 of record JANQON010000003.1, read on the forward strand.
TTTGTTTGTTTTGTGGCCTAACTCATGACCGATGGTGTTGGCGTTTCCGTTGATCAAGCCTATTCCCAATACAAAAACCACCTGCGCCCATAACGGCATGCTCTGTGTCATGACGAACCACATGCCGGCGATGTAGATGGCGTAAAAGAAGGGTATAGAAGCCCACGCCGCGAACCGGTAATAATTGTCAGACGACAGCGCTGGAACGACTTCGTCGGGCGGATTGAACCGGTCCTCGCCCAGCAGCCAATCCAAAGCCGGAATGAAAAGATAGACGTAGATGGGAATTGTCAGAATCCATAAGAGGTTCTGTCCGTGCGCGATGTACCCGTACATCGCGACAAAAGGAACCGCATAATTTGCAAGCGGCGTGATCAGATAGAGATACCTCTTGTTGTCTTTGTAGACCGCCGGCTTGCCGTCGGCCTGCTCATATGCGTATTCCATCTTGACCGTCCGTATGTTATCAGTGATAACATTGGTACCGCCGCCCCTGTACGTTGTCAACCCAGGCGCACAGGGATCGGCAATCTCGGGATACCTCAAATAGCTATGTCGAATTATCATCATGGAAATCTGAAAGCGGCGCTCCTGGACCGCGCAGCAGAAGTCATAAAAACGGGGGGCGTTGAGGCTCTTAGTATGCGGGGTCTAGCGCGCGATCTAAACGTTTCGTCAGCCGCATCGGCGCGTCACTTCAAGGGGCGATCAGACCTCTTGAGCACTTTGGCGACAGAAGGATATCGGCAAGCAACGGAATCAACACTGGCCGCCGCTGAAAAAGCCGGAAGCAATCCGATTGTTAGGCTGAATGCTATGGGGAAAGCCTTTGTCCATTGGGCCGTCAAGAACAAAGCGTTATTTCACACGATTTCTCACCCAGACGTTAGTCGCCACGCAGACGAAAAGCTGCGCAAAGCGCTGAGAGCGTTTGCGCTAACGATTGGCGAATCTGTAGAGCGCGCTCAAGATGCCGGATGGCGTGAAAACGACGACAAAGACACTTTGTTTCGTTACGCGATCGCTACTGTCCGTGGTATCGCCTTTAACGCAACGGATGACCTCTACATTTCTGTGTTTGGCAAAACAACAAAACCGACAATCGACAAGCTCATTGATGCGATTGTTCCGATCGAAGAGACCTAAACGCAGCTGGGGTACGGCACCGACCAGCATCCGCCGCTAAAGTCACTTGTTCGACCTATCAAAAGACCAGGATCAATGTTGAAGCATCATCTGTGCTAAAAACGCCAAAGCCTTCGACGCCATTAAGGCGGGCGAAAGTTCCGCCAGCTGTATTTCGGCCATTTGCGCAGCACCATTGCCTGATAATTTTTTGCCCTCTTATCCCCTTTCGAGCGCTATTTTCATATTCCCGCGTTTACGCGCATTCCAGACATTCGGCGCCAAACTCCAGAATGTCCTTTTTTGGTCGGAAGCAGACATTCGATTTTGCGGCGCTCTCTTGCAAATCGGAATTCCGAAGCAACCGCACCTGAAATCGAGATTATCGCTCCCTTTTGATATTCCGTCCCACATGGACATGCCGCAGGTATTGACCGTATTGTACACGCCATATTCCGCTTTCGAACAAGGGGGGAAGGCGCTATGCACAGTACCCTTCGCACAGTTGCGGCCACCATTTCTATTGTCAGTCTGATGTCTTGCGGCGGCTCTTCGCCAACGGACGCCGAAGATACAGTTCTGAAATTCAGTATCGCCGCCGAAGTTCCAGGTCTTGCAGGCTGCTACTCCGTACTGCATGTGTCGACCAAACGCGATGAGCTCGACTCTACTGGTCGAGTTTTCGAGTATCGCTATGACGAGCCGAATGGATACCAGATTCTGCACGACGGACTCAAAGTCGGCCATGCGCAGTTCTCAACGCCTTTCGCAAAGACCAACGACAATAAGTACACTGATTTTGAGACCTACGGCGCTTCGCGCGCCTACCTGGCTGATAATCTGCGGCGTGATCTAAATACATACGATCAATCGTCCTTGATCAGCCTCGTTGCGCAACCGCGTTTAATGCAAGGCGGCCCTGACACTCTTGACAAAAACTCCTACCTCGCCGCCGTCATAGAATACGGTGTCAATGTAGAGGCGCTGAGGATCATTTTTGCGCACGACATCACGTCCTTTTTAGCCAACAAAGACAATCAAGCCGTGCTGAGCGAGCATGGCGTCAGCGTGAGCGACAGCGCACTCGGCGTTGAAATTAGCGGAAAAGACAATGACGGCCTTTTCACGGGGTTAGGCGCCTTGATGGAGAGTCCGCCGATGGCTGCGTTCACTGCGGCGCAACGCTCTACCGTGGACAACGTCACAATCCTCTCGCGGACGGATTGCGAGGATACGTCGCACGCCGATGGTGCGAAGAGTTCCGGTGCAAGTGACGAGGCGCTCGACAAATCTGACGCTTCCGCGAGAGCGGATTCAAACGCGAAGAATTCGGGCGATGCCTCTAGCGGCGTGAGATCACGGCTGTCCGCGCGTATGAATTGGACGCCGGCGCCGTCAGACGACGAATGCGCCACCGGCGACCGAAAAAGCTGCGACAACGTCAAACTGGGTATTGCGTTTGACAAGGGCTCCGGCGTTAAGCGTGACCAATCCAAAGCGCGCGAATATTTTCAGCAAGCGTGCGATGGCGACAATGCTTTCGGTTGCGCCAAGTTGGCTTGGTACTTGAACCGTGGATATGGCGGCCTGCGCGACTTGCCGGGCGCCGTTACGGCGTCAATGAGGGCGTGTGATCTTGGCGACGTCAAAAGCTGCAGCGCCGCCGGACGCGCCTTGTTTATCGGCAAAGACGTTCCCAAGGACTATGAACAATCCCGCTTTTATCGCAGGCGCGGCTGTGATGGCGGAGCCGCCGACGACTGCGAAAGCCTCGCAAAAATGCTGATAAACGGATGGGGCGGCGCCAAGGACGAGGCTGCTGCGAGACCGATCTTTGTGCTGGGTTGTGACGGCGGCGACGGCGAAGCGTGTTCCGGCGCCGCCCGGATGTTTCTATTTGGAAAGGGCGGCGACAAGGACCTTGCCGCCGCACGTCATTTCTACGATCGCGGATGCGAGCTTAAACCGCGATCATATAGCTGCATCGCGTATGCGCGTTTGTTGTACTACGGAGATGGCGGGACGCAGGACCAGGACCGCGCTATCGCAATCCTTCAAGACGATTGCGATAAGCCCAGTGATGTTGCATGCGAGACGCTTGCAGAGCTCACGGCAAAACCGGTCGTCGTCGTTGGCGCCCCCGCTGCGCCAAACAAGCTGACGGTATTCTATTCTCTCGGTTGCGCAGATTGCATACAGTCATTCAAAGGGAATATCGCCGATTTGCGCAAGCATGTGCGGTCCGGCGCTTTGCAAGTAACATTTGTCGACGTGTCGATGTTGATGAAGGCGGCGGGTAAGTCGTTCGCCGTTCATTGTGTTCATGATCAACGCGCGCCGGATTACCTGGATCTGCTCCAGTCTTACCTTGACGTTGAGTCAGCGGAAGCGTTGCTTGCCCGTTGGCAGGTCGATCAGGCGCGCTGCGACAGACAGGCTCATCTGAGAATGCAGCGAAAATTGAGGGCGTTGTACAATGACGCGGGTGTGCAACGGGTGCCGCACTACATCCTGAATGACATCCATCTCGGTGATGACATCGACCTGGATAATCAGCTTGCAGTTACGTCATCGCTTGACGGAAATTTGCGACGCCGCCGCGCCGCGCCGGCTCCTGCGGCGCCGGAACGAAACGACGGCGTCGATGCGCAAAACGGATCTGCTTGCGAGATGGTTCAAATCGCCGGGATTTACAATTCAGGATACGGTGCGTTGGAATGCGCGCCTGACGGGCCAGGCCTCAGTTGCTGTTATTTGTACCGGGGCGACGCATGCGTACAAGGCATTAGGCTCGCCTTTAACGCGGACCAGTCGATGCTAGTCGGCGATTGGGTTTACCAGGACGGCTCGAGCGGAAAGGTCCAATTCGGCGTGAACCGGGATTGCACGCTCTCAAACGGCAAGTGGGGCTATGGCGCGCCGACCACGACGTGGACGGTTACGGGTCGTGTGGCGGAGCAAGCTGCTCGCGACCCGCGAATGGCGAATGGCGAAAATACATTCGCCGATCGATAAAAACCTGTGGGGGCGACCAGCCAGGTCCGTTTTTCGCCGAAAGCGGACACTCGTGCTAAACGTAAAAACCGCAAGGAGACCTCACATGCGTGTCCTCATATTGGTGAATGGGATTGTGTTGCTTTTCTGCATTGGCGCAACAGTTTGGGTTCTTGTGGATAGCTACAATGCAGCGAATTTTTTCCAGCGATCTACTGTGTTTATTCTGGTTGCGCTCGGAAGCCTAGCTGCGCTTTTTGGTCTGCTTGCGCAACGCCGTTTGGCTTCGAGACGAGACGATACTGCCGGTAAAGCCCATTGATCACCGTTTGCGGACGTTGCGATATGATCTGACAACGACCGTTTTTTGCGCGTTCCTACCCTGGCTTTGAGGCTTTCGCTTACGCCGAGTTGAGACCGGCTGGCTAAGCAGGGTTCATATTCAACCAAGTCAGTATTGCATCTTTGCTTTTTACGGGGCGACCTTCTTAAGGTACGCTGCGCGAAGGAAAGAGGCGATGCCATGACAGTTTTGCGAAATTTGCTTGCTGCCGCCGTCACCAGTTTTCTAGTTGGGATCGGTGATACTGTAATGGCGAGCGAAGCGCCTTGGTGGGAATCGCTGGTCTGCGGGAAGATTGATCAAAAATCCCCGGGCGGTTCGCCTGAGACAGCTCGCACAGTCGAATTGGCAGAATTGTTTGCAGAATTGGACGCCGTCGCAGACACTTACGATAACCTCAATTACGATGAAGAACTTCCACCGCCTTTGCCGAAAGAAGCTCTGGCGCCTAATTGTCAATGGGTCGAATTTGAGGGTTTTTTCCGGCCCCTTCGCTATCGTGGCTTCCGGGGACAAATCCTCTATGATGTTGCTGATCATTATTTAGCTGGCCATCCTATCGGATTGCGCACCGCCCACTTCTGGGTCCAGAATTGGAGCGATCAAAACGTCGTCAGCCATGCGCTGCACAATCGACGCATTCGAATCCGAGCGCGTGTTTATGATCAATGTCTCGCTGAAATGCAGCATGATCGTTACCGCAAGGAAATTGCGCTTCGTATCGGCGGCGCATGCCATTACGGTGAAAACACTGGCATGATCCTTACGGACGTTGAAGTTGTGGATGTGCTCTCGCCTGATAAGGTTATTGCACGGCTGTCCGACTTGTCAGATGTACTCGGACGCCCCGCAAAAATCGTTCAACTTACCTATCCTCCGAATCACTCTGATTACGCGCCTCTTCAACTCGTAGAAGGCATGCCGCCGGACGCCTCGAAGGTCGTAAGGGAATGGATGCGCCGGATAAAATCTGGTCCCGAAGCTATGATTAAAAACGAGGACGATTCACGAGGTTCTGTTGACGAATGGCGCGCGACGCAAATCCGCGAATATTTTAAACATCCAGACGGGCGCTATGGTTATTTAAATTCGCAGCCCGGCTTCGCTTCGCTTGATCCCGATCAAGTGAAGATAAGGTTTTTTGCGACCAAGCCGTTTGGTGAATGGGACGATGCGCCACTGAAATGGATCGGGTTTGGTTGCGTCGCATTATCGCCGTTGGTCAACTGGCCTGTAGCGCCTATTGATGCAACATATTCGATTTCTACGTTCGCCTGCGCAGAAATAATCCTCTGGCGTAGTGAGTCAGGTGATGAGTGGCGTAACCATTATTGACTGTCTTTCAGGTGCACAGCGCCCCGGACGACCGTTTTTCGCCGAAGGCGGACATCGGAAAGAGCAGTGGCCGAGTCAAACAATCGACGCAATGCAGGCGGAATACGTACCTAGTTTCTCGCTTCGCCAAAAATGAATATCTCGCCGTCTTCAACCTGAATTCCCTCAACGTCTAAATGCAAAGATGGCTCAGCGGAAACGGGAATGCGAATTTTTGCACAGTAATGTTCTTTGTTTTCCATGTTGGCGATGACTTGATTGTTTTCGTAGTCGGGGTAAGCGATACACCCCGCCATGGCAGGCTGTGCTGCTACGTTCTCGACCATACCATTTTGCAGATTTTGAACTGCCTCACTCAGCGTCCATTCGCTCCTGTGATCCGCTAAAAAAACGTCTATATGGTTCTGATTTCGTAGCAACAAGCCAATCGAAACCATCTCATTTTGCTTACTAAGCATCTTGTTGACTCGCACGATAAGGTCGCCAAGGAGCTCATTGAACTGACTTTCTGAATTATCCACGGATTGTCCTATTTCGCATCAGTTTGCGGAAAGCTATTTGCAGCCTTTTGGCCGAGTACCTCTCCAGGAGGGGAATCGGGCTGTTTCCTCCGTCCACGTACTCGCTCTGCATATGCTTCACAAAAACAGCTTTGAGTTCGCGTTTCCAACGTCTCGCCTCTTTGTCTTCATCAGGCCGAAAACCCTCAGCCAATAGAAGCCAAACAACAAAATCGTCTGCGGAAACTTGACCTTGCTTCGGAACATAGTCGGTCACATAGCGTGGTTCGCCGTCCATCAGGCTCCCGCAAAAGCCTAGGCCAACACAGAATTCGTGCATCATTCCATCAAATTTTGTCGGTTTTGGCATTTTGACGGTCGGTTTAGCTCGGGTAACGCACTATCAAATCCGTCAAAGGTCAACAACGTCCACTTTGGACCATTTATCGCCGAAAGCGGACATTAACTCAGCATCTTAATACGGCCGCTCACGGCTTGCGTTTTCGCCAACCAAGCACGAGCAACCAGATCATGAAGACCAACTCTCCTAGAGCCAGTAGTAAAACCCAGCCAAGGTCGAGGCTCGGTGTGAAGTATTTTGCAAGAAACAAGATCACATACGACGACCCTGCCAGCGCGACGACGATGGCAAGCCAACCGGGAACGTGGGTCGACCGCCAAATCAAAACGCTCAAAAACCAGAGATGAATGCCGAAGAAGCACAGCGCGATCGACTCCATGGTCTTGGCCGCTGACAACTGAACCATAATTTCTGTCTGCAAAACCGTAGTTCTCAGAACGTCCGAGGTCAGGCCGCCAATAGCTAGATCATAGGCGCTCATGCTCGCCCAAAGGCCAATAAATGCAAGCGCCGTGTAGACAAGCCGAGCCCATGCGACCAGTAACGCTAAAGCTCTCTGACCAGGCCGTAGATACCAGTACAACGCCCAGGCAACGATGACATCCATTACATAGGTTGTGAAAAGCAAAACAGCACCGATCAAATACGGCGTGCCATTGGTCTGAAGGTTTTTGACCGTCGCCGCGGCGTTATCGGGGACGATGCTCTGCCCCATAAAGTAAAAGTTCGCGAGCGGTGCGCTGAGCGTCATGACAAGCAATCCGAAACCCGCGATTAAGGCGGCGCTTGGGAGTGACAATGCTCCTGTCGCATGTGTCTTTGTACTGGTTTCCATATTCGAAACTTTTCGTTTATCGATCAGTGTTGAGTGCATTGGGTAGGTATTGCAACTATAGAACCACGTCGTTCAATTCAGGAAATTCGATTTCTCAAACTCGCATGATTGACTCGTTACAGGAAGAGAGCAGACATCAGGTTCGCAAACCAACCAGCATCTGAACGCCTGCCGAAACTAAATCTCGCAATTCCCTCCGTCGGAGATGAAGCGTGGGCTTAGCGCCTTGCAATCATGCCGTTTTGCCACATGATCAGACGGAAAGTAGATCATGAGGACTGATAATGCTGCTACGTCGCATGACCCAACACGTCAAAGACCAGAACTGGTTCGCGGTCGGATTGGACTTCTTTATTGTGGTGGCCGGCGTGATGATCGCTTTGCAAGTCGCTAATTGGAGCGAGGCGCAATCCAGCAAAGAAGGCGCGATCAACACGTTGGTCCGGTTGAAGAATGAGGCAGCGATCAATGTTATCGCTCTGGAGGATCGGATAGAGACTATCGAGACTTCGCGTGCGGTGCGCGATAGAGCGCTACTCGCGCATGCGCAATGTGATGGCGCCGATGAAGCGATGACTGCGCTTAGCGAGACCATTTCCGAAATGAGCGCCGATATTCTTCCATCTTTCGTTGATAGCTCGTTGCGCGAACTTGCTAGAAGCGACCGGTATCTTGATCTATTGACGGATGATTTTCGTGCGGCATTGAACATATATGACGCCCGGCTCACTGATGAACGGTCCCAGCTCAAGATCAACTTCAAGCTGATGTGGGACAATCACGTTGTTCGAAATCCCGACGTCTACTTGGTCGCGCCAGGAGGCGAACTAAAGAATGCATCGGTCGCATTTTATCGTCCAATGGCTGAACTCTGTGAGGACCCGATTTTTAGCCGCCAACTCATTATGACCGAAGGCTGGCACCAAGTTGCAACAAATCGGATGACTAGATTTAAAGAGCAGAGCGAAACATTTCTACTCGATATCGACGCTGAATTGGAACGATTGAACTAGTCTGGCTCGGCGCCGCAAACCTCGCATTGGGGCAGAGCTGGTTTGCAGAACATCCCTAATAAGCACGTATGATTGAGTCAGAGGCAGAATACGCCCCAGATAGGCCGCTGGCTCAATGTCCGCTTTGGGCCAACAACAGTCATTCAACCGGTCGCCGTAGTACAAGTCGCAAATCGCCCCTCCGCATACGCTCGAGAGGCGCGCAGTGGGTTGCGAGCTCTGAGAAGCGCCCCAAGAAAGCGACGCGCCCCTATGTCTTTTCTTCTCATATCAGCCTTGTTTCACTAGTCTCCACGAGTGCGCGCTGATGAAGGCGGGCCGCGTCATAACGCGACGCCGACGGATCAAAGAGCGTCGAGACAAAGGGGCGGAGCAATGCTGAACTTTCTATCGCGAACGTGGGTACTGGCGGGGTTCTTCGTTGCGATGTTGGCGATCGGTTATTCATTCTCTTTCGTTCAGACCGCAACGGGGGGAGAATTGCTCGACATGGTGTTCACCGAAGCGAAAGCAAAAGCGCGACTTGACGACATGAGCGCCGATCAAAAACGCGCGCATCTCTGGGCGACGCTTATCAATGACACAGCGTACCCCCTTGCTTATGGCGGATTGTTCGCCGGACTCATTTGGCGGTTCGCAGGATCGCGGCGGCGCTGGTTTGTCATCCCTGCGCTCGCCGTGATTGTTGCAGACCTTGCCGAAAACGCGACGCATGCCCTGGCGTTGACGGGCAATGACGCGCTGATCGGTCTGAAAGATTTCCTCACTCCCGCCAAGTTTGGCTTGTTTCTGCTGGCCGCAATTTGCGTGCTGGCAAGTCTTGTCTTGGCGGCGGCGCGACGCGTTCGAAAGAAACCCGCTGAGTCATAACTCTGGCGAGCACTCACCGCAGATGTGCGCGTATTTGCGGCGACTGACCGACTTACGCCTTGCCGCGCCGTCAAAACGGCGGCGACATTCATCCCGGGTTGGATCAGCGGTCCAGTTCTCCGAAAAACCCGATCACTTTGACTATCTTGCCCGCGTCGTTGACTTCGGTCACGTCGAATCCGGACATCAACAATTTGTCGTTCAAATGAATCGCCCAGTGATACCGGCAGAAATTATTCTGCACGCCGATGTCGCTGGCGCGGGAATAGACGGCGCCGGGGACCTGGCTTTGAACTTCATCGACCATATTGAGGAACGCGTCGCGCCCGATGATATTGTGATTGGGGTCCACAAAATGGACATTATGTTCCAGCGCCGATGCGACCAGCGCGGCCTTTTTCGAGGCGTCGGTCGTGTTCCACGCCGACATCATCTGATCCAGTTTTTCCATATGGGCGGACATGGATGGCTCCTCCTGATCTGCTGCATAAAACCGACCGTCGGTTTGTTTTACAGAAACGGAACGGTGTTGTAAAGGTCGGTTATGGCGACACAACAACAACGCTCTGAAGCGACCAGGGCTTTGCTCTTAAAGGCGTTTCGAGCGGCGTTCCTGAAGCACGGCCTCGATGAGACGACAACGCAATATGTGTTGAAACAGACCGGCCTCAGCAAAGGCGCCATGTATCACCATTTCCGCAGCAAGAACGACATTGTCGAAGCGCTTTTTGCGGACGAATCGAGGCGCGCCATCGCGCGCGCAATCGACCGGGTGGACAAAAACGCGCCGCCCCTGGAGCAACTCAGAACGGCGTGTCTCGAGTGGACCCAGGAAGTGCGCACGCCAAGCGTTTCCAAAATACTGTTTGAGATCGCGCCATCCGCGCTGGGCCCGCAACGGGCCAAGGAGATCGAGAACGCGATTAGTCTGAAGCATATTGAGGCCCTCTTGGATCAGGCCATTGCAGCCGGAGACCTCAAATCGCGGGATCCGAAACTCATTGCGGCGTTCTTGAACGCTTTGGTCGCCGAGGCCGCTTTGCATACGCTGCGCACCAGGAAAGATTCAGCCGAAGCGCTTGGCGACGCGATCGACGGTCTGTTTAATGCGTTTCAACCGTGAACGGATAACGGATTAGCGCCTCAAGTCCTCCCGCCTGCCATTCCGCCTCTGATCAGGACGTTTCGAAAAGACGGCTGACGCCAATGCGCCAGGGACGAAAACAGCGTCCGACGCAATCTGCGCCATCCCAAGACTGACCCCGTGTCGGGATTGGCGGTGGCGGCGGTGTTCCTGTTAGAATTTAGACGCTTTCTTCTCGATAAACCCAGGCGCCCGTAAGCGCGGCGATCGGCGCCTCAAAAAGCCCCCACGCAATCGACGTCGCCGCCACCGAAAACGTCACAAAGCCGTTTGCCCAAACCGACATCAGGAACAGGGCGTACGCGATAAACCAGAATGTCATCGCGGCAATGATCGCCGTCTTTGGACCCGGGCCAAATCGAGGCCGGATCGCGGCGTAAATCCATATCAACACAACACCGTACGACAATGTGAGAATGGCGCCCGCAACATATTGGGCCGTCGACGGCTCCACAATAAGATGACGCGCGCGGAGCGCGGTCCATTGTTCCGATAAGATGAGGCCGTTCAAAACGTACTCGCCAAAAATAATAACGAAACCAGCGACAGCGCCGCCTAGGAAAACTCGATTGACGTTAATACCGTTCATTCCGGTCCCTCCCAGCGATATGCGAACCGCGTTCAAGCGCAGCTGATCGGATCGTTTATGGTTATGCGGCGCGCATGCATTGACGTGCGTCAAGCTCGTTGGAGGACAGTCGATTTCATCGGTCTTCCAGCGTCGCTCGTCCGGATATCGCCGGCGGCGGACGATGCCGATATGTGCTATAAGCCCCACACTAAGGGGAAGCGCATGCTGTTGCCAGGCGTCATCGAATATCTCGGAGCCCGGAACTGGGCGGCGGTCGCGATGGCCTGCGCCGCCTTTACTGTTGGTTGCAACTCAGTTGCGCCGTCGCCGCCCGGCGCCGTGCGCGAGACGGATCCCATCCTGGGCGACGTCACCCATCGGCCTTCGCAAACCTTTCTCCGCCAGATGGTTCGGGAGGAACGATTTTCGGGCGCCGTGCTGGTTGCGCGCAATGGCGACGTCATCCATGCGCGCGCTTATGGAATGGCGACGGAAGACGAACCTAATCGTCTGGACACGGTGTTTCATGTCGGCTCCTTGACGAAGCAATTCACTGCAGCCGCCATCATGCAGCAGGTCGAGCGCGGCCTGATCGATCTTGAATCCAGCGTCAATTCATATCTGCCGAAATCGTATCGTTCTCCGATTTGGGATTCGGTTCAGGTTCGCCACCTGCTTTCGCATACAAGCGGCGTTCCGGACTACGCGATAGAGCGCGACTATTACGACATGACCGACGGCTGGCCCACGGCCGAAACCGTTCAGGGCATGATCGTTGAGGCGATGTCGACGGATCTCCATTTCGAACCGGGTACGGCGTTTCGCTATTCTAATCTGGGTTACACCTTGCTGGGCGAGATTTTGGAAGAGACGACTGGGGAGCCGTTTGCGGACTATATCGAGCGAAACCTGCTAGAGCCGATCGGGATGACGCGCTCGCGCATTCATGGCTATGACTACGTGGAAACGGCTGGCGAGGCGCGCGGACATCGATGGGACGCCGCTGCCAAAAGATACGTCAAAGACGATAACGCAAGCTTGCCTGTAACGGCGCCGGACGGCGGCTTAATCACCACACTGAACGATTTTCAAAAATGGATAGAGACTTATCTTTCGGGTCGTCACCCGCAGCTGTCGGCGGACTCCACTGAACGCCTGATGCGACCCGCCATCCCCGCCGGGACGTATGACGCGCCGGGAGAAGGCCTCCGCGGCCCGCCTTCTTACGGCTTCGGCTTGACGCTGAGCGGCGACCTCCTGATGCATTCGGGATACATCGTCGGGTTCAAGAGTTACTTCATTTACGCGCGCCGTTCGGACCTGCTCATCGTCGTTTTTACAAACAACGTGACGAATGATCCGGTCAGGATCGCGCAAGGTCTGTTCGCCATTCACGCCCCGACCCAGGTTGAGTGACGCGCCGGCGCTACGCCTCGCTTAACGGCAATCGGCGCATGCGCCGTCCTGTTGCGGCAAAGATCGCATTGGCGACCGCCGGGGCGACCGGGGGCACGCCCGGTTCGCCGACGCCGCCGATGGGCGCGCCGGTGTTCACGATCTCAACGTCGATCTCCGGCGTCTCGTCGATGCGCAGGATCGGATAGGCGTCGAAGTTCGACTGTTCCGCGCGTCCGTCGCGAAGCGTGACCTGGCAGCGCAAGGCGGGGCCCAGCGCGTCGATGACGGAGCCGGTCATCTGCGCTTCGACCTGACCGGGGTTGATCGCTTCGCCGCAATCAAGGGCAAGCCAGACGCGCCGAACAATGGGCCGGCCGTCGACCATCTCAACTTCGGCCACCTGGGCGCAGCGCGAGGCGTAACTCTCAACAATCGCAACGCCGCGGCCCCAATTCGGTCCCGGCAACGGCGCGCCCCAACCGGAGCGGCGTTCAACGGATTCCAGAACCGCGAGGTGGGAGGGGTGATCGGCGAGCCGCGCTTTCCTGAAAGCGAGCGGGTCCTGTCCCGCCGCTTGCGCCAGTTCATCGATAAAAGCCTCGAGGAAGAAACCGTTCTGGCTGCTGGAAACCGCCCGCCACGGGCAGGTCGACGGCGGCACCGCGACTTCGTGATGGTCGAGCCGATAGTCGCCGGGCGCATATTTTTGGTCGGCGAATACGGCGTGCGAAAAGAAGTCGAGACCGTCGCGAATGGTGACATGCGCGTATTCGCGCCCCATCATCGGTCCGGAGAGCCGCGCATGCATGGCGGAAATGTTTCCATCGGCGTCAAGCGACGCGCGCAATCGCGCGGCCATGACCGGCCTGTACTGGCCCTGTTGCACGTCGTCCTCGCGGGCCCAGATCACATTCACCGGCCGGCCTCCGGCGGCGCGCGAGGCGATCACCGCCTGTACGGCGACCTCGCCGTGGGTTTTCCGGCCGAAGCCGCCGCCAAGGTAAGTGGTGTTGATGAAGATGCGTTCGGCGGGAAAGCCCGTCGCCTCTTCCAGCGCGATGCGAACGACATCGTGCCCTTGCGTCGACATCCAAACTTCGCAGCGCGCATCGCTGATCTGTGCGGCGCAGGTGATCGGCTCCATCGACACATGGGTCAGGAACGGCACTTCGTAATCCGCTTCCACGATGCGGTCGGCGCCGGCGAGAGCTGCCGCGGCGTCCCCGCGGCTGACGGCGGCGGGGGCGTCATCGACTTCTAGGCCAACGCGAAGCGCGCGCGAGATGTCCGCGCTTGACGTCGTGTCATGCGGCGTCGGGCGCCAGGAGATGTCCAGCCCGTCGGCGAGCTTTTTCGCTTTCCACCAACTCTCGGCCACGACAACGGCGCCGCCGGGCACTTCGGCCACGGCGACAGCGCCCGGAGCGGAGTCCGGATCGAAACGCTCGACCTCGGCGCCGTAAACGGGAGACAGGCGGACCGCGCCGTAGAGCATATCCGGTAACCGCACGTCGATCCCGTAGATCGCGCTGCCGTCGGTTTTGGCAGGCGTGTCGACGCGGGCGGTCGCGGCGCCGACATGGCGGCGGGTTTCCGGCGCCCGCAATGTTGGCTCCTCCGGCAGCGGCAACAGGGCCGCGTCATCGACAAGATCTTCAAACGCGGCGCGGCGATCGCTTGCCGGATCGATCACCAGGCCGTCCTCGACCTGAAGCGTTTCCGGCGCAACGTCCCAGCGGTTCGCCGCGGCTTGCGTCAAAACCATGCGCGCCTGCGCCGCGGCGCGCCGCAACGGTTCGATCCAGCCGCGAATGCCGTAGCTGCCGACGCTGCGCATTTGGCCGAAGAAGAGCCGGTATTCCGGCGCCGGTTGCGTCGGCACGGTTAAGGCGATGCGATTGATCGCGACGCCAAGTTCATCGGCGATGATGGCGGCGTAGCCGGTATGGGTGCCTTGTCCCATCTCGGACGTCGGCGAAATTATCGTAACCGCGCCGTCGGGCTCGATGCGGAGATAAGCGTTCAGGGTTTGCGCCTCAGCGGCGCCCTTCGGCGCGCAGGAGACGACAATGGGGACGATCAGGACGGCGGTCGAACCGGCCAGAAATCCGCGGCGGGAAATGGGCATGGTCATGGCGGTCTCCGTCACCCTGCGCGGGCGAGTTCGGCGGCGCGTTTGATCGCCGCGCGGATCCGCGGATAGGTGCCGCAGCGGCAGAGGACGCCGCGCATGGCCGCATCGATGTCGGCGTCGCTGGGGTCCGGCGTGTCCGCCAGCAGCGCCGCCGCGGTCATGATCTGGCCGGACTGGCAATAACCGCATTGAGGAACGTCGAGATCCGCCCATGCGCGCTGCACGGGATGACTGCGATCGGGCGAAAGCCCCTCTATGGTTTCAATCGCCGCGCCCTCCGCCGCCGAAACCGGCGTCACGCAGGACCGGATCGGCGCGCCGTCGAACCACACGGTGCAGGCGCCGCATTGCGCGATCCCGCAGCCGTATTTCGTGCCGGTTTTGCCAAGTTCGTCTCGAAGAACCCATAGGAGCGGCGTCTCATCGTCGGATTCCGAGGCGACCGCCTCGCCGTTTAGAGTGAAGTTTGTGGTCAACTGCTAACCTCCGCTTCCTGGTTGGGCGTCGGACGCAATGCGTCCATGTCAGCCTGCAATGGTCGTTGTCGTTGATACGATCCTGCGACGTTTCTGGACTATAAAGCGGCGCCGCGGCAATAATCGTCTTTAAAAATTCACAATCGAAAAAAACTTAGGCCGCTTGCCCTGCGAGACCGCATTTCGAAGGCGCCCGCTCGAGAACGCATGACCGCCGTCAGATTCCCGGCGCAGAGACGTTCAGCGGCGGGGCGAAGGATCGCTGGCGATCTCGGCGCCCTTGCTTTCCAGAGCGGCGGCGACGTTATCGCGCAACTCATGTGTTTGCGTGACAATGCTAGCGATAATCTTCCTGGTTGTTTTGTGATGAGCGATGTTGAAGTTCAGCGCACGGGAGAGTTCCGTATCCGCGTCGAGACTGGCGGCGATTTCAACCAAATCTGATTGCGCCTGACCGGGAGCCGGGCATGCGACATATGTTTCGAAGTCGGCGAGGCAAGCCGGGGACGTTAGATAGTCCTGCAGCTCATAGGGAATGACTCCCCTTACCATTTTTCGAAACGGCGGCTCGCTTTCCAGGACGGGAAGTGCGGCATTGCGTGAATAGTGTTCAACCAGCCTTGCGCGCAGGCCCTCATCAGCAATTAGCGTCAGGCGACCGGAACTCACCATATCCGTAAAGGTCGCGGTTCGAACTTCCGGCGGCGTGATCGAGCTTATCACATATTGCGCGCGAATGGTCTTCCACGCGCCGGCGTCGTCTGTCGGACGCGCGACCGCGTTCGGAACTTCGGCAAGCTGTTGATCAATCAAGCGCAACCGGACAGCGTACATATCCAAGGTCGCTGATAGATCTTCGTGGTAACGCTTCAGATAGCTGATTTCCGCCGCCCGTTCGCCGCGCGCGTCATTCCAGTTGCCGAGCTGAATTCCCATAAAAACGCCGACGACAACGATGACAAAGTCAATTCCGATGGCCGTCCAGTTCTGCGTCTGGACGTGCTCAATGGCGCGGCGAAGTAGCACGTGAATTCCCCTTTTGGCCTTGAGCGCAATGGTAGAGGTCTTTGAATTTCAAATTAAGGGCTTGGGCCAATTTGGTCTGTCCGTCGGTCCAGCGTCCGCTTTCGTTCAGCGCGCCGCCTACCTTCGCCGCCGCCTGTCGCGGCGTTCACTATTGAAACCGAGACGTCCTCGACCATATCGCTCCAAACGCTTGAGCGGCTATGAGGTTTGACGGGCATATGGGTTTGACGAGAGATCGATTTGCATTCGAGCTCTTTGGAGCGCGTCACATCGCCGAGCTGCACATCAAGGGCGACGACTGGATCTATTCTCTTTATCGCGCCGGCGAGTTGATTCACCGTGAAACGCGCCAGCCCGCCATGACGGACTTCTATACCCCTCATGTCGTCGAGGCGGCGACCGATCAGGGGACAGTCGCGCTAACCTTTGGCTTCATCGGCGTGCTCAAGACGGCGTTGGAGGTCCGCGAAGAGGGGAAACTTCTCTGGCGGTCCTCGACCAAGCCCTTCACGACGCCCCGCACAGCCCAGCGGGTCCTGCAATGGGTCGCCAGCTCGGACGAGACGGCGTCGACGCCGGAAGCCGCTGAACAGCGGCGCCGGGAAGAAGACATGCGATCGCTCCGCCCGGCGATTGCGGTCGACATCGCCTTCGGCGTGGTCTTCTTCTTCACGGCGCGCGAATACGGCCTGGTGACGGCGGCCGTGACGGGGGCGTGTCTGACGTTCCTACTCGTTATTGTCGACCGGTTCGTGAAAGCGGATCTAACAGGCGGCTTCGCTGTATTCGGGGCGGTGATGGCCCTCATCAGCGCCGGCTTCGCCGTCGCGTTTCAGGACGATCTGGCGGTCAAGCTGCGCGGCTCCTTTATGGGCGTTGTGACCGCCGTCCTGACCCTGATCGATGCGGCCAATGACGGCCGCTATCTGGGCGCCAGGTTCGCCCGGTATTTCGCAGGCTTCGGAAGGCTTAATCCGCGGAAGGCGAGCCTGGCGGTGGCCGCCTCTGCCGCGGTGATCGTCGCCATCGACACGCCGCTCGCTTTCATTCTCACCACCGATCAGTGGATTTGGTACAACGCGTTTCTCGACAGCCTGATCTCTATTCCGATCGTCATCGCCGCCATGTGGTTCGCGCGAGAGCGGCGGTCGCCGGGCGCCGAGACCGACGCTGGAAAGGCGTAGCCTCAGTCGCCAAGGCCGAACGCGCGCTCAAACTCGCGCGGATCGAAATACTCCCGATAAAGCGTAATCTTTCCGTTCTCCACATGCAACAGGCCGCCATAGGTTTGACGATAGGTTCGGCCTGTCGGCGTGACGTCGACCGCGCCTGTAAACTCCACATACACCGTCTGCGGATCAATCATGGGAAAAAAGACAATCCCGTCCGTGAACTTGGCGGCGCCGGAAACGTCTGGCCATCCCGCGTAATGTGCGATGAGATTGTCTTTGCCGACAACCTGATTGGCCCAGCCTTCTGGTACATAGGGCATGTCCTGCACCGCATCGTCGGCCCAGACGCCGTTGACTTTCTTCATGTCTTTGTCTTCCAGCCCGGTCAGGAAATCGAGCACCGCCTGGCGCGTCTGTGAGCGCTGCAGATAGGGGACGGGATCGGCGGCCGCTGCTTCGATCGCCGGGCCAAAGACGTCGCGCGAGCCGGTTTCGTCTTCAAGCGTGAAAGTCATGGAGGAGATTTTCCAGCCTTCCGCTTCGCGAGCGAACGCGTAGTGATACCGGCCGTCGACCCGCCAATAGGCCTCGCCAATCCAGTGGCCGGCTGACACATTGGCCGAAGCCTCGGCGCGGTCGCCCTCCACACGGACGTTGATGTCTGAAAGCGCATGGCGGGTTTGATCAAAGCCCGGCAACACGCCGGCCCATTCGCGCATCAGCGCTTGCGGGCTTTTGGTCTCGGCGGGCGCGCCCGACAAAGATGAATAGTCAACGAGCACTTCGGCGGCGTAGAGGTTTTCCAAAGCGTCAAATTCATGCCGGTCTGCCAGGACGGCGACGCTTTCAACGATGGTTTCGATCGCCGCTTCGTCGGCGGATGCGGCGACGGCGTTTGCGGCGAGGGCGACGGACATAACGATAGCTCCGATTGTGCGGTTCATGGGATTAGGTTCCTCAGTTTGGGGAAACCCCGGCGGCGACGGCGCCGCCGGGAGGATTGTTCAATGACTTGCGAAGAAGTCGGCGACGGCGTCGCTGGAAGCGGTGACGGCGTCTTCGCGGTGGTAGAAGTCAAACTGCGTCACGCCCTCGAGCCAAAGCTCTTTCTTTTCCGCGGTCAGCGCGTCGTAAAAGCGATGGGCGCCTTGGGGGATCGCCGCATCTTCAGAGTGTACGATGATCAGCGGCTGAGTGATTCCCGGCGCGGCGCGCACGCCGTCAAAGGTCAGCCATCCCTCCCAGGAGGCGAGATTGAAGGTGTTCTCCCATTCCGGGATCATGCCCAACCCTTCTTCGGTGTAGTATGGCGCGCCAGGCATCAGCGACGCGGATCCTTCAGGGCCCGTCGCGGGGATGAGTTGAGGCTCGCCGGTTTCAGCCTCAGTGGCGGCGGCGTTGCGGCCCGTCTCAATCAATCCGGCGACGCCGTCTTCACCGCCGTAGACTGCGTTTACGATCTCTTTGTCATGCAGCCACGGCGCGACGAGGGCGATGGTTTCGAATGTTTGAGATTGCTCGGCGGCCGTCGCCATGTAGCCGGCGCTGGCGCAGATGCCGAGGCCGTTGACGCCGCGCACCTCTGTGCGGGTTGAAAGGAACTCTCCGGCGGCGATGATGTCTTCGATTTTGATGGCGGGGTTTTCGAAGCTGCGCGTTGATCCGCCGCTCTCGCCCCAGGTGCGGAAATCGAAGGCGAGGGCCACCTGGCCGCGTGTCGCCATGGCGGCGGCGTAGGTCGCGGGCATGTGTTCCTTGATGGTGGTCCAGGCGCCGGTCACCACCACGCCGTTCGCGGGGTGAGCGCCATCGACGCCGGCGGGGATGTATAAATTGCCGACGAGCGTCTCGCCGCCGGACGCGAATGTCACGCGCTCGATGCTGTAAGGCGCCGCCGCCGTGGGTTCTGCGGCGGCGGATACGCCAAGCGTTCCCATAGCTGACGTTGCTGCAATGGTTTTGATCAGGTTTTTCATCGGGGGGGCTCCTTGGGTTGAATTCGATGACGCCAAGGTGCCCGATCGCGGGCCCTTAAGATTGACGAGAAGAACTGAGTTTTTGAAGATTCCTGCTCTGCGCCCTACATTTCGGGCGATGAAGACGTATCAGGAAATCTATCCGTCCGAGCCCATAGTCCGCTCCGGCGACCAGCTGCGCCCCCGCGCCGCGGACCTGTTGTCGCTCGAATATTTCGAGGCCGATCCCGATGCGATGCCGACCGAGACGTTCTCCCAGCACCATATTCTGATCAACCTGAAAGACGAGCCCCACCGGGTGGAGAACTGGCGCGACGACCAGCACCGCGACTTTACCTTTCGCAAAAACGAAATTGTGGTGACGCCGGCGGGCCTCAAAAGCGGCTGGCGCTGGCATGCGCGGTCGAAATGCATTGTCATTACGCTCGATCCGGCGCGGCTTGAAACATTCACCCAAAGCGAACTCGGTCTTCTGCTGACGGAACGACAACTCCGGGACTTGCCGCAATTTGAGGACGCAGACATTACGACGGCCGCCGTCATGCTGCTCGACGCGCTGCGCCTCGGCGGCGCTGGTTCAGACGTGATGTTCGAAAGTCTTGCGCGCGTGTTTCTCGTTAAGCTTGTTCGAAAATACGGCGACGACCGCAGCAATGAGTTTGAATTCTCAAGCAGCTTCACCGCGCAGCACTATAAGCGCGTCCTTGATTTCATGGCGGAGAATTTCGGCAGACCGATTCAGATCGAAGACATCGCGCAAGAAGCGGGACT
This sequence comes from Hyphococcus sp., assembly GCA_028289605.1. Lineage (GTDB taxonomy): Bacteria > Pseudomonadota > Alphaproteobacteria > Caulobacterales > Parvularculaceae > Hyphococcus. Next base: position 267,406 of record JANQON010000003.1, read on the forward strand.
GTCGGCGTCCCATTTTTCGCGATTGTTCAAAGACGTTATCGGCGACAGCCCGTACCAGTTTCTGATGCGCTATCGGGTCGAACGCGCCGAAGCGATGATCGCCGACACCACCCGGTCGCTGATTGACATTGCGCTCGCCTGCGGCTTTTCCGACCAGCCCCACCTCACGCGCGTTTTCAAGCAAGCGCACGGCGTCACGCCCAGGGTCTGGCGACGCAAACAGAACGACGGACAGCCGAACGCCGACAGCAGTCCGACCCGTTGATACTGAAAAACATTGTCCGTTAACGACGTATTTTCGAACGGGCCGGTTGTAAGAGTGAGAATTACTTTCAAATTGATGCGATTTTGTCGCTGCAGCTAGCGCCGACAGTGCGTTGCTTGCGCTCTTGGTCGGATGGTATCGTCAAGCGAGATGGTCGGAAGAAGAAGCGCCAAGGGCAAACGCAAAAGCACCCGGGGGCGAAGAGTTCAACCCACGGCCGATGACGCTCGCGTCAATGTAACGCCGCTCCTTGATATTGTTTTTATTCTGTTGATCTTCTTCATCGTCACAGCGACGTTTCTGCGCGAAAAAGGCGTTGAGATCTCGACGCTGGAAGATTGCGCCGAAGAGGACTGCGGCGGCGGGCGTCCGCCGCCGATCATGCTGCTTGCGCTTCAGGAGGACGGATTCGTCCGTGTCAATAATATCCGGATCATCGATCCGGCTTCGGTGAAGCCCGTCGTTCAGGAATTTGTCGCGCGCGAACCAGACGGCCTGGTGCTGGTCAGCGCCGCGCCCGACTCCGAATCCGGCGTGGCGATCAGGGTCATGGATCAAGCGGCGGCGGGCGGGGGTCGCGTGAAACTGTCGTTACAAGAGGAAGGATCGTAACCGGACGCCGCCTCACCCCTCCGCCATCTGTATGGCTTCGTATTTCTTGCCGCGCGCTGTCAGGTCTTTTGCGTAGGCCGTCTCTCCGTTTTCCGCCGCGATTCGAGCGAGGAGAAAGTACGACGGCACGAAGCGCGGGTCGAAACGCAGCGCGCGCTCCAGTCGGTCGCGCGCTGCTTCGATGTCGCCGAGTTGGAACAGCCCGGTCGCCACGCCGAAAAGCCAGAAGGCGAGGCTCGGATTGTTGGGGCTGATTCGGATCGCCGCGCTCATTTCGCGCACGCCCTCGCGCGCGCGGTCCTGCATGATCCGGCCCCAACCGAAAGCGGCGTGCGCCTGCGCATTCGACGGATCGAGCTCAAAAGCGTGTTCAAGATGGACGACGCCGCGGTCAATTTCGCCGACATCGCAAAGGGCGCATCCCGCGTAACCGAGCACTTCAGAAGACTGGGGGTCGGCGTCGACGGCCCGCTGCGCCAACGCGATGATCTCCGGCTTGGCGTCTTCCATTGTGACAGAAAGGAGCCTGCTCGCCGCCGCAAGCGCCTTCAACAACGCCAGCTGTGCGATCGCGGGCGCATACTGAGAGTCAATTTCGATCGCCCGTTCCAGATGGGCGACGGCGTCTTTGACGCTTTTTTTGTTCCAACCGTTTTTTTGGATGGCCGCGCGGGCGCAACGGTATTCGTCAACGGCGCTGGGTGCTGTCTCGGCGCGTTGCAGGATAGAGCGGGCTTCAGCGATATTGACCTCGGCGCCGAGATGATTGTGGATTTCCTGGATCAGGGTATTTTGAAGATCGATCAGGTCCTTATAGGGACGGTCGAATTGAAACGCCGCAATGACCGCGCCGTCAATGGTGTCGAACAACTGGATAGAAACGCGTACATTGTCGCCCGTCCTGCGAACGCTGCCCTCGACCGCGTAATTCACGCCAAGATCTCTGGCGAGGCGTGCGGACGTCACCTCTTTGTCGGCATAGAGATCGGACGTTGCTCGAGCGATGACGAAAAAGTCTTTCACCCGCGCCATCTGCGTTGTCAGGTCTTCGTGAATCGCCATCGCCAGAACGGTGTCGGCGGGATCGGCGGAGAGTGTTCGGAAGGGCAGGATGATCATGGAAACGCCTTGTCGGCGTTCCACGGGACTGACGGCTTCGCCGGCGGCCGTAAAGCGTCCGGCGGGGCCCGCGTCGCCTTTATCAAAAGCGTTCAGCAGGCGCTGCATTTCAGCGGCGCTTTGCTCGCCGGACCAGGACGAAAAGTCGATGGTTTGCACCTGACGAAAGCCGATGGGCGGCCGGGCGTCGTCAATCACAATGGGAATGAGGTTTTGTCTGTCGCGGCCGACCGTCGCTTCATCAATCACCCACATGGATTCCACCGCCGCTTCGGACCAGACCACCAGAACGAAATCGGCGCTTTCCAGGCGCGCTTCCAACTCGCGGGAAAAGCGCACGCCGCCGGAAAGGTCCCGGTCCCACCAAACGGTGAGGCCCGACCGGGACAGTGCGTCCACCAACAACCCCACGCGAGCGCGGTCCCTGCTCGAATAGGAAACAAAAATGTCGGCCATGGCGGATCCCCTCCGGCGGCGAGAATAAAGCCGATTGCCTCGGTGACAAGCGTTGTGCGCGCTGCATCGACTTTTCCGACCCGCCGCATGGATGCGGCGCGCGAAAAGGGATATCTGGGATTGCCCGTCGCCGACGGCTGACTTGTCAACGATTGCTTTTCCAAAAGGGGCTTAGGGTCGCGCGGTGATGTTCGTTCCAAAGATCCGGATTCGTCATATTGCCGCCGCTGCGGCGGCGTTCCATGGCTGCGCCCAGGCGCAAAGCACCGGCGCGGTGGCAAGCCCGGTTATCAAACCCGGCGCCGCGATCGGCGTTGCAGGCGCTGCGGCGTTCGACGACGGCGAGGAAGGTTTCGCCCATCGCATCGACTATCGCCGCACGGTCGCTGAGCGGATTCGCGTCGGCGCGATTGTCTTTTTCAACGACCGCGGCGGGGAGTATCGCTATCGCCGCCTCGCTCTCGAAACCATGTATCAATTCGCTTCGAGCGAACGCGGCTGGAACAGCGCCATCCAGTTTCGCGGGCGCATTCCCGACGGCAATGACGGACCGGGTCGGGTGCGCGCCGCCTGGCTCAATCGCTGGCGGCCGGTCGACGGGTTGGATCTGCGCCTGATCGGGCTCGCAGCGCGCGAGTTCGGCGACGACCGCCGCGCAGGATTCGCGTTGGAAACGCGCGGCGAGGCGACCTGGCGCGTCGCGCCGGAAACGCGCGTCGGGGCGCAAATCTTCAACCGCTACAATACGACGGCGGACTTTGGCTCTTTCGATACGCAGCGCCATTCCGTCGGCGGAGTCGTCAAAGGAGCGCTGACGGAAAAGATTTCCTATCGCGTCAACGCGCTTGCAGGATTGAGTGCGGCCGCGCCCGATATTGAGTTGCGCGCCAGACTGAGCCTGGCTTTGTAACGCGTGGGCCCGTATTCCGTTCTTCCGGCGAGGCGAGCGCTTCACGCGATGAGGCGTTTCGAGGCGGGCGGCGCCCATGCTAAACAACGGTCAATGGCTGCGGGAGGCGTTGGCGTGTCGAGACTGGTGCTCTTTGTGCTCGTTCTTATGGCCGGGTCCACGGCCATCGCCGATACTTACGACTCGTCGCAGCGAACGCACACATTCGCCATAGAGTCGGATGCGCTCAACGAAACGCGACAGGTCATCGTTCGAACGCCGCCGAAATACAATGCCGACGAAAAGCGCTATCCGGTGGTTTACGTCCTCGACGGCGAGTGGAATTTCGAGTTTGTCGCCAGCTATCTCGACTATATGGCCGACAACGAGGTTTATCCGCAGATGATTGTGACGGGCGTCACGAACGTCAATCGCAACCGTGATTATGTGCCGCGCGCCGACGCGAACTTTTCGGACACGGGCGGCGCCGACGACTTTTTGGCGTTTGTAAAGAACGAGTGGATCAAAGACGTCGAAGGCCGATACCCGGCAAGCGGGGACCGCATCATTGTCGGACACTCTTTCGGCGGGGTGTTCGCGTTGCACGCTTTCTTTAAAGAGCCCTCTCTTTTCGCCGCGAATATCGCGCTTGGCGCCAGCGCGTGGATCGGCGACGGCGTGCTCTACGAAGAAGCCGACGCCCTTTTTGAAGGCCAAAAGAATGTCGACGGGTTCGTATACATGGCCGTGGGCGAAGGCGACGGCGGGCCCACCGTTCCGTCAAGCAAGCAGTTGGCTGAGATCTTTAAAGACAAGGCGCCGGCGTCTCTGGAATGGACCTTCAGTATTACACCGCAAACGGATCATTTTAAAAACGTGCCGTCCGGGTTACACGACGCTTTTATGGCGTTTTTTCCGGCATGGGATTTCCACCATGACGTCCAACGCGAGGCCGAGCGGAACGGAGCCGAAGGCGTCAATGACTGGTTTGACCGCAAGCGCCTGGCGCTCGGGTTTCGGTTTCAGCCCGCCTGGTTCGACATGGGCGTCCTGGCCATGCAACTCGCGCGCGACGGCCGCGGCGAGGCGGCGCTTGCGCTGATTGATCAACTGCTCGCATTTTATCCGCAGAGCGCCTATGTCGCGGATTTTTCCAGGGCCGTGAATGAAACGCTCGGTCGCTACGAGATCGCAGAGGGCGAGGCCGAACGCGCGATTGCACTGACCCGCGCGCAGGACCTTCATCCCAATGCAATCCACCTGGAACGCCTCGAGCGCGCGCTTGACCGTCTGCAAGGGCTCACCGACGCGCCGTAGCGGACTTATTCCGACTGGGCCCCGTCAGCGGCTGTTGTCGCGGCGTCTTCTTTTGCACCGTTCCGCATCAGGCAGAAATCGGTCTCGTAGGCGCCGTCGTCGCTTGTGCGCACGGGGATCGCATATTTCTTGCCGTAATCAAAGGCGACGCCGCAGGCGGACTGGCTGGTGCTGTGAAACACCTTGAATCGATCCTTGGCGTTCGCGGTCTCGAACACGGTCGCCTGGCGGTCGTTGGCGCGGAGCCCGTCGGGCCGCAGCGTCAATTCGGCGTCAACGACGAGGCCCTCAAGAACGGTTTCAGGGGCGGGCGCCGACGCGCAGCTGCAGATGATGGCCTGCGCCCGGGTGAAGTCCGGCGGCGCGGTAAGCTCAGCGCCCGGTTGCGCGGCGAGGGTCAGCCAGATAATCGAAAACACGATGATACTCCGTACACGGTTAGATCGGCGGTTCGGTGCGGGGCGCCTTATGCGCTTCGAAAAGGAGGGTCATCGCCGGCTCATGGCCGGAGATGTCAAACCCCGCCGCGCGGCCTTCCTCGATAATCTGGGCGACCGGCTTGCCGAAACGCGCCTCGGCGTAGGACCACACGAGGAGCGAGCGCAGGCCGGACGCGCAAAAGGCGAGCGTTTTGCCGTCAGGGGCGTCGTCGACGGCCCGCTCAAGCGCGCCGGTATGCTCCGGCGTGATCCCGCGCCGGTCGACGGGCGCGAAAAGATAGGCGATTCCGGCCTCCTTGGCGGCCGCCTCCAAATCCGCGTTCGCCGGCTGGCCGGGCGCCTCGCCGTCGGGCCGGTTGTTGATGATCAGCGTGAAGCCTTGGCCGGCGGCGGCGCGAATATCGTCCGCGGTCAGTTGCGGGGCGACGAAAAACGTATCGGAGACGGCGGCGAGCGGCGGGGTCATGGGCGGGTTTTGTCCTTTCAGGCCTGCGCCGCTATTATGTCGCCCAAGGTTGCGGCGCTTTCAAGACGCCTTAGGGCGCGCCCGCCGCGGGAACAGCAGAACGAGGCGATGATGGGTGCGTTGCGGCCGTTTCACCTGGCGATCCCGGTCGACGATCTGGCCGCGGCGGATGCGTTTTACAGTGAGGCGATGGGCTGTGCTCATGGGCGCCGGTCGGAGCGCTGGATCGACTTCGATTTTTTCGGCCATCAGCTGGTCGTTCACCTGGCGCCGGAAGATTGCAGGGCGGCGTCCACGAATCCGGTCGACGGCGAAGCCGTGCCCGCGCGTCATTTCGGGGTCGTGCTCGACCGGGAAGACTGGACCGCGCTCGCCGCCCGTCTCAAAGCCTCGGGCGTTCCGTTTATTATCGAGCCCGGCGTGCGCTTTGAAGGCGAGCCCGGGGAACAGGGCACGTTTTTCGTGCGCGATCCCGCCGGCAACGCTCTTGAGTTCAAGTATTTTGACGATCCCGCACAGCTTTTTGCGGTCTGAGCGTCGGTGAATGTCGAATCGGCGGGCGCGCGCGCGTCATCCGTTTATCCTCGCGCCTTTGGTTTGCCGCCGACGGCGCCGGGCGATGAAGCAGCGATCTTAAAGGAGAGACCAACAATGGCGAAATTTCTGTTCGTCTATCATGGCGGAAGCAAACCGTCTTCGCCGGAGGAAGGCGAAAAGGTCATGGCGGCCTGGATGTCATGGATCAACGGCCACGGCGCAACTTTTGTCGATGGCGGTAATCCCGTCGGCATGTCGAAAACCGTGACGTCGTCGGGCGTCGCCGACAATGGCGGCGCGAACCCGGCGAGCGGTTACAGCATCGTCAGTGCAGACACGATCGACGCCGCGGCGGATGTCGCAAAAGGCTGCCCCATTCACGATTATGGCGGTTCCGTCGAAGTCGCCGAGATCATGGAAATGTAGAAACAACGGCGCGCCGGCCCGTCTCTGGCCGCCGGCGCGTCGAAAACCGGAGGAAGGTTATGCGCATACCGGAAGGCTTCGCGCGGGTAACGCCCTATATCTTTGCGGACAATGCTAGTCAGTACATGGATCATCTCATCGCCGCCCTAGGCGGCGAAGACGGCGGACGCACCATGCGTGAGGAAGCGCTCGCCAACGGCATCGTCCGGTTCGGCGGCGCATCGGTGATGATCAGCGAGGCTGGCCGCGGCTTTCCGCCGTCCCGACTCTCTTTGTATTTCTATGTCGACGACGCGGACGCGGCGATGGCGCGCGCGCTCGGCGCCGGCATGGAAAAGATCATGGACCCGATGGACATGGACTACGGCGACAGACAGGGCGGCGTGCGCGACAGCGCGGGCAACATCTGGTGGATTTCCGAGCGCCTGACCGACGCGCCCTATTAGCGAGCGGGAGCGAGGCGAGGGGAGCTATTTCCCCATGGACCTGAGGGTCGTCCAGATGCTCCACAAGACGAAGACGCCGAGAAGCAGAAACAATGTAAACATCAAGAATGTCATGGCTCAGATATGGTGATGAGGAGGCCTCGCGCCAAGAGAAAAAAGACGCACTGAGTTCGCTTTTTCGGTTGACACAAAACCGTCACGCATATACAAAGTATATACATTGTATATGCGTTTGTGCTTGAGCCGTGGCGGATAAGAAAGAGAACAAGAAAAACAAGAAGAAGGACCGTCAGCTCATCATCCGCGTCAGTGCGGAGGAGCGCGCCGCGTTCCTGGCTGCTTGCGAGAGCCGCGACACCAGCGCCGCGCAACAGATACGGCGGTTTATGCGCCGCTATGTCGAGACGCAGGGGTCGCCCGGCGGATCGAAAAGAACATAAGGCCCGATAAGAGGTCGATATCGCCCTTGAGGCGTCGCCGACGGCACATCTCCCCCAAGTCCGACGGTCGGCGCCGCGAAGGCGGGAAAGGGAGGCGGCGCAGATCTTTGATCTGTACGCCAACGACTTAAAAAACCCGTCAGGCGCTCGCGCCGGCGGGTTTTTTTCTTGGGGGGGCTTTGCCCATTAATCCGCTCACCCCGGCGAAGGCCGGGGTCTCATGGAACTTGCTCCGGAGTATGCTTGAGGAGGAACCGGCCCGACCGCGAAGCGGTCAGTCGAAAATTAGCGCGCCTTCGCGCGCGGGCGCCGGGGTGAGCGGACCTCTAAAAATTTCGCGCCGCCCCCTCCTCACTCCCGTCGAAAAACAATCTCGCCGTCGATCACGGTCATCACCGTCTCAACGGTCAGAATCTCATCTTCCGGAATGGTCATGATGTCTTTGGAAAAAACCGTAAAGTCGGCGCGCTTGCCGGGCTCGATCGCGCCAAGCGAGTCTTCCGCGAAAGAGGCGTAAGCCGGCCAGGCGGTGAACATTTTCAGCGCCTCGGCGCGGGTGACGGCCTGGCCCGGGCGCCAGTCTTCCGTCTGCGTCCCGTCGAGGCCGCGCCGGGCGACGGCGGCGTAGAACTCAATGCGCGGATCGCCCCGCTCCACCGGCGCGTCGGAGCCGCCGGCGATGATCGCGCCCGCGTCGATCAGCGAGCGCCAGGGATAGGCGCCGTCCAGACGATCCGGGCCCAGACGCGCCGGGGCAAAGAAGAGATCGCCGATGGCGTGGCTCGGCTGCATCGACGGGATTACGCCGAGTTCGGCGAAGCGGGGGATATCCTCCACATGCAGGATCTGGGTGTGTTCGTCCCGCCAGCGCGCATCTTCCGCCAAATCCGGATGGGCCGCGAAAGCTTCGGCGGTCCAGTCGAGCTGCAGCCGGTTGGCCCTGTCGCCGATGGCGTGGGTGTTGACCTGGACGCCGGCTTTGAGCGCGCGTTCGAACAGCGCCAGCGCCTTGTCCTTTTCCATCAGCAAAAGGCCGCGCGTCGCCGGCTGATCGCTGTAGGGCGCGGTGAGGAGCGCCCCGCGGGAACCGAGCGCGCCGTCCATATAGAGCTTCATGGCGCGGGTGACGATCTTGCCGTTGCGGGTTTCGCGGAAGCCGCCGGTCTCCAACGCCTCAAGGCCCGACTGATCGACGGAGTTATAGACGCGCAATGTCAGCGAGCCGTCTCCCGACGCCGCCTCCATCAGGTCGAGATTGGCCGGATCGACCGACATATTGTGCACGCCCGTCCATCCGTATGCGGTGTATACATCGGACGCCTTGGCGTAGGCTTCGCGCTTGGCTTCTTCGCCGGGGGCGCTGATGAGCGCCAACACCGGATTGGCGGCGTTGTCGATCAAGAGCCCGGTGGCGCGGCCCGCCGCGTCCCGTTCGATGCGTCCGCCGTCGGGATCCGGCGTATCGGCGTCGATGCCGGCTGCAGCGAGGGCGGCGGAATTGGCGACGACGGCGTGGCCGTCGGCGCGCTCCAGGACCACCGGGTTGTCCGGCGAGATCGGGTCAAGATCGTCGCGGGTGGGCATGCGCCCCTCCGGCCAGCCGGTTTCTATCCAGCCGCGCCCGTACAGCGGCGCGCCTTCCTCCGTATCCTGAAGAGCTGCGCCGACCACGGATGTCAGCTCGGCGATGGAGCCGGTTCCCTCGAGGTTCAGCATCAACTCGCGCATGCCGACGCCGAGAAGGTGGACATGGGCGTCAGTGAACCCCGGATACATCGCCGCCCCGTCCAGTTCGACGAGTGTTGCGTCTTCGCCCGCGCTGTCCAAAACGAGGTCGCGCGAGCCCGTCGCCAGGATTACCCCGTCCGCAACGGCGACGGCCTCGACCGTCGGCGTCTCGTCAAGGCCGGTGTAAATCGGCCCGCCCGTGAAGATGGTCACAGCGCTGGTCGTCTCCGTTGGGGAGGGCGCCGCGTCGGGCGTCTCCGCTTCAGGGGACTGGCCGCAGGCGGCGGCGAGGAAGAAAAGCGCGCCGAAGGCGGCGCCGCGCAGGGAAAGCAGCATGAGACGGGTCCTGTCTGGCTTGAGGCGAGGCTTAGCGCGCTGCGGGCGGCAAGGCCAGACGGGAGTGGGAGGACAGAGGCGCCCGTTAGAAAATTCGTCCAGGTGCGAACGTTGGTTTTGTCCTGATGAAGTGAATTAGAAGACTCAATTGCAATATGACTGTGTTGTGCAGACAATGACGCGAAATTCGTATCGAGACTATTCCACGAAAGTGAATGCAAGGCTGTGACCCTGGAGTACCGGAAGCACATATCGCGCGCATCAATGCAGGAGGAGCCCAACACTCTATTCGTCTTCGGCGATAATCTGCATAGACGCGGGCGCGGAGGACAGGCCAGGGAGATGCGCGGCGAACCGAATGCGGTTGGCATTCCAACGAAGCGCGCGCCCTCGAACAGAAGCGATGCATTTTTCTCAGACGAGGATTTCGATGAAGCCAAGAAAGAAATCGACGCTGCGTTCGACAAACTCATCGATCATTTAAATTCTGGTGGCAGAGTTGTGTGGCCGGAAGATGGTATCGGCACAGGATTGGCGGATCTGCAGAACCGGGCTCCGAAAATCTGGGGGTATCTTGAGCAGCGTCGTCAAAGCATCGCTGCGGTTGCAGAGAAGAAAAGCGCGGATTTATGACGAGCACGCGTTTGAGCAGCGCATTTGCAAAATGGCGCAGCCCAACTGCGGGGCAGTTCCTTTTTCGCACGTTTTATAAACAAATGGTCGGAGTGGGGTGATTCGAACACCCGGCCCCTGCCTCCCGAAGACAGTGCTCTACCAGGCTGAGCTACACTCCGACTAAGGCGCGGCGGGCTGATGTCCCGCCGCTTGGCGCCGGCCCGGAAAATCGGGCCGGCCCTCGCTCAAGGGCGCTCCCTATAGCGGCGCGGGGGCGCCGGCGCAATGGCGATTTCGCGCCTGCGTAAGAACGGCCCCCCGCCGGCCCTTCGCGGGCGCGAGATTTTCCGCCGGCGGGCATTGCGCGCCGGGCGCGAAAGCGCTATCTCCCGCGCTCCCGGCGGCCGGAAACAGCGCGCCCGCGTCTCGTTTTCGACCCTTTGCGGACGCTGCTGACGCGCCCGCGACGCCGGTCCCATGATGCTGGGGCGTCGCCAAGTGGTAAGGCATCGGTTTTTGGTACCGACATTCCCAGGTTCGAATCCTGGCGCCCCAGCCAAGCTCATCCAGCCAAACCCGTCCAGCAAAGGTCTTCCAGCCAGGCCCGTTCATCCCGGTCCGGCCCGCGCCGCGCCGGCTACACCGGCCGGTTTTTTGCATGCCGGCTCTCCCCAAATCGCCGGCGCCGCGGCGCAACTTCGTCGTTGCCAGCCGCCGATAGTGTTGTTACAAACTAACTCCTGTAGGGGAAAACAAAGCCGTTTGGGATCGGCGGCTGAACGGGGTGGTCGTCACGCGTGTTATGATCGTTGCAAATACGGGTTGTATGCGCGGCCAAGGGCGTCGCTCACAATTTGTTACGACACGGTCGTTCAGGGCGAAGAACAAGGGTGGTCTCTTAACCATAAATGCGGAGCGCATCGAGCGCGTATTTGACTTCTCGGCGAAAACCGATGTTGAATAACAATAGGTATTCGCGGGTTCGCCGGGTGTAACAGTAAGGGGCGTCGCCATTCGCAAGACGGCGCGCGCGAACAGGGGATGGAAACAGGGTGAAGAAAACGATCTCGGTTTTCGCAATAACAGTTCAATCGATTTTCGAGCGCGCACGCGTTCGACTTGGCGCCGACTATTCTGCAGTCGACTGGCGCACATCCGTCGGCGGTAGCGCCGTTCCAATCAGCCGTAACAGACCGGTAGGTGAGGCAATTATGAATAAAACAGCGATTTTGGGTTCAGCGGCGGCGATGCTTGCCGTGCTCGGCGCGCCCGCCCAGGCGCAGTTCTCGCAGGCGCTCGATACGAGCGAGCAAACGGCGAGGGACACCGCAGCGTCGCAAGGGCGCATCGATCAGCTCGATGATCAGACCGCGGCGCTTCTCAATGACTATCGCGCCAACCTGAAGCAGCTTGAAGCCGCGCGCCGGTATAATGAATCGCTTCGCCGCAACATTGAGGCGCAGGAATCGGAAATCACGCGCCTGCGCGAAGACATCGATAATGTCGAAGGTCTGCAGCGCGCCACGCAGCCGCTGATGGAAGACATGGTCGCCCGCTTTGGCCAGCTGGTGGACGCCGACCTGCCGTTTGAGGTTGAAGACCGCGCCCAGCGCGCCGCGCGCCTGTCGGCTGTCCTCGATAATCCGTCGATGTCGGCGGCGCAGCGATATCGCCTCATCGTCGAGGCCTATCAGATCGAAAATGAATACGGCCGCACCATCGGCGCCTATGAAGGCACCATCGGCTCCGGCGAGGAAGCGCTCACCGGCGAATTTCTCCGTGTGGGTCGGATCGCGCTGATCTTTAAGACGCCGGACGATTCGGTGCTGCGCATTTACGATAAGTCCGCGGGCGACTTCATCAATCTCGATCGCAGCTATCTGCAGGACGTCAAATTCGGCCTGCGCATGGCGAAAGAACAAACCGCGCCGGACGTTTTCTTCGTTCCGGTCAAGCCGCCGGCCGCGCAGTAACGGTCATCTGAGATAAAGGGATATCGGTCATGAAAATCTTGAAACTTGCGAGCCTGTCTCTGATCGCCGGCGCGGCGGCCATGGGGGCGGCGTTTAATGGGACAGGTCTTGTTTCCGGCGCCTATGCGCAGGAAACGGTCACGCTGAACCAGGTGCTCGATGCGATTCGCCGCGAGCGCACCGAGGTGAGCGCGGAGAACCGCGAGCGCGAGCAGCGTTTTCTGGCGCAGCGCAATCAGCAACAGGCTGAACTGACGCGGGTGCGCAATCAGGTTATCGCCGCGGAAGCGGAATCGACCCGCCTTGAAGGGGTGATGGAAACCAATCAGGGGACGATCGACGAGCTTGACGCCGAACTTGCGTCCAAGCAGGGCGAATTCCAGGAACTCTTCGGCGCCGCCCGTTCGGCTGCGGCCGATCTGAACGCTCAGGTTGAGCGCTCGCTGATCTCGACCCAGTATCCGGGCCGCGGCGAAACGCTGACCGAACTGGCGCAAACGGAAAAGCTTCCCAGCGAAGACCAGCTTCGCGATCTTTGGGACGTCATGGTGCAACAGATCGCCGAGCAGGGCGACGTCGACTCCTATAACGCACAGGTGGTCCTGGCCAACGGCGAGGCGTCTGAGGCCCAGGTGACGCGCATCGGTCCGTTCGTCGCCTTTTCCGACGGCAAGTATCTCACCTATGACGCCGGCAACCTCAAATTTCTCGCGCGCCAGCCTCCGGGCGATGTGACGGCGGCGGCGAGTCGCGTCGCCAACGCTTCCGGCGACGGCTTTGTGCGCGGCGCGATCGACCCGTCTCTGGGGACGCTGCTCGGCCTGATCGTTGAGAGCCCGACCATTACGGAGCGCATCGACCAGGGTCGCTTCATCGGTAAGGTGATTATCGGCGCAGCGCTTTTCGGCATTCTCTTGGGCGTCTACAAATGGGTCACCTTGACCATGACCGCCGGCGCCGTGCGCGGACAGGTTCGCCGCAAGAAGCCGTCCAAGTCGAACCCGCTCGGCCGCGTCATGCTGGCGTATGAAAATACTCAGTCCAATGACGTTGAGACCGTCGCCCTGAAACTGGACGACGCTATCCTGAAAGAAGTGCCGAAGCTTGAATCCGGCCTCAATCTGATCAAGGTGCTCGCCGCCACGGCGCCGCTCCTTGGTCTGCTCGGTACGGTGATCGGCATGATCAACACCTTCCAGGCGATCACGCTGTTCGGCACCGGCGACCCGCAGATCATGGCAGGCGGCATCTCCGAGGCCCTCGTCACCACGGTGCTCGGCCTGATCGCGGCGATCCCGCTTCTGTTGCTCCACGCATTCGCGTCGGGCGCATCCAAGCGCGTCAGCCAGATTCTGGAAGAGCAAGCCGCCGGCATCATCGCCGAGCATGCAGAAAGCGGCCGGGCTTAGGCGCCCGGTTCGCTTGGAACCCTTAGTGAAGGGAACAGGTCCGTTATGGAGTTGTTAAACCCAGCCATCGCCTTCGATGCGATCCGCGATTTTCTCAACGCGGGCGGCCAGGTGCTTGTCGTCATCATGTTCACCACGTTTTTCATGTGGGCGCTGATCGTCGAGAGGCTGTTTTACTGGTCGAGCGCGCACAGCGGCGTCACCAAGCGCGCGCAGCGCGCCTGGAACGCCCGCAGCGATCACAAGTCGTGGTACGCGCATGCGATACGCGAGCGCCTCATCTCTGAGGCAATGCAGGAAGCCTCGCGCTTCAACAATATTATCCGCGCCCTCGTCGCGGTAACGCCGCTCCTCGGCCTGTTGGGCACGGTGACCGGCATGGTCCAGGTCTTTGACGTCATGGCCGTGACGGGCTCGTCCAACGCCCGGTTGATGGCGGCCGGGATCTCGAAAGCCACCATTCCGACCATGGCCGGTCTCGTCGCGTCCCTGTCGGGGCTGATCTTTATCAATGCGTTTGATCGCAATGTGCAGAAAGCTCAGCATCGCATTTCAGACGATCTTCTGATTGGAGAAGACGTATGAGGAAACGCGCCACACACCAGGACGGCGGCGCCGACGTCAACATCACGCCGCTGCTCGATATCGTCTTCATCCTGCTGATCTTCTTTATCGTGACGGCGACGTTCCTTCGCGAGGAAGGCATCGACGTCAACACGCCGCAGGATTCCGAAGACGAGCCTGATTCCCGTCCGCCGCCGGCCCTGCTGCTGGCGATCCAGGAGGACGGCTTCGTGCGGGTGAACAATCTGCGCGTGATTGATCCGGGATCGGTGACGCCGACGGTGCAGGAGTTCATCGCTCGCGAGCCCCGGGGCGTTGTGTTGGTCAGCGCTGCGCCGGAATCAGAATCCGGAGTCGCCGTAGAGGTGATGGACCAGGCGGCCGACGGCTGCCGCCGCGCCTGTCCGGTGACGCTGGCGCTGCAGGAAGAATAACCGCGGCCGGGCCGGCTTCGCGCCGGCCCGACCCCGGAACATGCTTGATTGACGTTAACAGTTTGTAGGCGGAACAATAATGGCGAGACGCAATTCATTCCAGCAGGCGGCGGACGAAGAAGACGTCAACGTCACGCCGCTTCTCGATATCGTGTTCATTATGCTGATCTTCTTCATCGTGACGTCGACATTCGTCAAAGAGCCCGGCGTTGAAGTCATGCGGCCCGAAGCGGTCACCGCCGAAGAGCGGCGACTGGCCTCGATCATTGTCGCGATTTCAAGCGAGGACGAAATCTGGATCAACAAGGAACAAGTCGAGCTTCAGGAAGTTCGGGCCGTCGTCGAGCAGCTTCGCCGCGAGAACCCGAAAGGGACGGCGGTTGTTCAGGCGGACGCCGAGTCGAAATCCCGGCTACTTGTTGAAGTCGTCAATCAGATACGCGCGACCGGCGTGACCGACGTCGCCGTGTCGACCGAAGACGCATAGGAGCAGCGGCCATGGGCGCAGCAGTCAGGTTATTTATCGGCGTTCCGGTGGCGATGTTCGTAACCGGCCTTTTGTTCCTCTTCATGTCCGCCATGATCCGACAGGATGTGCGGCTTGCTGATGCGGAGGACGCCATCAACATCAACATCACGGCGCAGATCCAGGACTCCGACCTGTCGAATGCGTCGAAGGAATTCAAGCGGCCGACCCTGGACGCGCCGCCGCCGCCGCCGCCGGCGGTGAACGATCCGTCCAACCGTCCCGCCCTGGACGGCGTGCGCGCGGAAATTCCCCAGATCGACGCCAATCTGAATATCGGCAGCGGGTTCAACCCCGACCGGGACGCCCAGCCGCTGGTGCGGATTCAGGACCCATATCCGGAGCGGTGTCAAAGTCGCGCGGGTTCTGAGGAAGCCGTGGTGGTTCAGTTTGACGTGACGCCCGACGGGACAACCACCAATATCGAAGTGATCGATTCTACCAATAGCTGCTTCAACCGCACCGTTGTTCGATCCGTGCAAAGATGGAAGTATCAACCGAAAATTGTTGACAACGAACCGCAATGGCGGCGCGGCGTTCAGACGCGGCTAGTGTATCAACTCACGGACGAATGACGGCGCTGACACCTATACGTCATTATGAAAGAAACTGATGAGTGCGAACTGCAGGCGATAACATGATTGAAAAGAACTGGAAATCAGCGCGGGTTTTTCTTTCCGCTTCTGCGGCGGCGCTCCTAGCGAATGTTTTCATCGCGCCGAGTGTCGCCGTAGCGCAGGAGTGCCCAGGTGAAGACAGCGGCCCTTCAAAAACCTTGTCGCCCCGCATCGGCCAGGAAGTCCAGAAACTGTATGAACTCATTCAGGCCGACCAGTATCAGGAAGCCCTTGTTGGGTTTAATAATCTCATCAACAGCCGCGGCGGCTCAATGAATGAGTATGAGCGAGCGACGACGCTTGAGTTACGGGCAAGCGTAAAAGTCAATCTTCAGGACTATGTCGGCGCGCGACGGGATATGGAAGCAGCGCTCGCCGCGAACGGCTTGCCGCCAAACCGAAACAATCAAATCCGTTATTACATTGCTCAGTTGCAGTTTCAGGACGGCGAATACCAGGCGGCGATCCAGGGGCTCAATGGCTGGATTAGTCTAGCGCGAAGGTGCAACACACAGGTCGACAACAGCGCTTGGTACCTCCTCGGCGCCGCCTATACGCAAGTCACGCCGCCGAATTGGAGCGCTGCTGTGACGCCTGCAGAGAACGCCGTCAATGGATTGGATCCGGCAAATCCGAATGAATCTTATTTCGGCTTGTTGAATTTGATCTACAATAACTTGAACGAAAACACCAAACGCGCTGCTTTGCTTGAGCGCATGATCAATTATTGGCCCGGAAAGAAAGAGTACTGGAGGCAGCTGTCTGGACTTTACTCGCAAACCGGTCGCGACCAGGAAGCATTTTCCGTCATTGAAGTCGCCTATCGCGCCGGTCTGTTGTCGACCGAGGCGGAATTGTTAACGGTTGTTCAGTATTACTCCTATTTCGACAATCCCTATCGCGGCGCCAAGATGCTGGAGCGTGAAATCAACGCCGGCAATATTCGGCGCAACCAGGACAATCTCGTCCTGTTGTCGCAGCTGTGGAGCCAGGCGCGCGAACACAAGCGGTCCATTCCGATCCTGCAGGAAGCCGCCGGCAATTCGCAGGAAGGCGAATTGTCGCTTCAGCTCGGCCGGGTGCTTCTGGCCGATGAACAATACGCCCGGTCCCAGCGCGCGCTTGAACAGGCGATCAACAAGGGCCGGATGGATTCAAAAGAAACCGGCGAAGCGTGGCTGCTGCTCGGCACTGCCCGGTTCAGCCAGGCGGGACCGGAAGACGTCGACATCTGGGCGAGTTCAAAACGGGCCTTCACCAATGCGCAGCGTTATCCGACAGCCCGGGCGCAGGCGTCTCAGTGGATCTCTTATATCAACGCGGTCGAACAGACCTTCCGGGATCAAAAACGGTTGGAGGAAATCCAGCAGCGCGAACGCTGCGAGGCCGACCTCGATCGGATCGACGCGCAGCGGCGCATTCGCGATCTGCAAAACCGGCCGGCGACGCCTGAAGAGCTGGAATTCGAAGCGCGCGTTGAGGCCGAGTGCGGCGAGGATGAGGAGGCCGTCGCCGATGCGGACGGCGGCTCCGGCGGGGGCGGCGGCGGCCAGGCGGCCGGCGGCGGCGACGAAGACGAAGCCGAGGCGGAAGCGGAATAAGGCCTAGCGCGATGTGCGTTTGAGAAAACGGCCCCTGCTCAAGGGGCCGTTTTTTGTCAGTGTTGGTTGATTCCGCTCATCCCGGCGAAAGCCGGGATCCACGAAACGTTCGAAATCCCCGCAACACAATTTTCTCCTGCCACCGCAGAAAGCGATTGTCATCGTCGGACTTGTTCCGACGATCTCAGGCCATGCGCGCGGTGCTAAAGGTCCTCGGAACAAGTCCGAGGACGACAGCCTCACTTTGCGGCGGCGCGGAAAATGGTTTGTCGCATAAGATCCCGGCCCGACCGCGAAGCGGTCAATCATAGTCTGCGCGCCTTCGCGCGCGGGCCGGGATGAGCGGAAAGGTTGAGGACGCCCCTCAGCCCCCCGTTAACCCCCGCTTAATACTCGTTGCGTTCGCCTAAAATGCGCCCGCCGTCGATGGCGTCCGGCGTGCCGGTATTGCACTCCAGATAGCCCTGGCGCCAACCGGCGCGGTAGGCTTCGTCGGCGTCGAACGCTTCCTTGTCCCGGGCCGTCTTGGTGGAAAAGCTCTTGTCCTCTTCATTCGCGGTGACGCAGCCGTCGCCGTAGCCGACGTGGAAGCTTGGCGATTCCCGCAATGCGGCCAGATTTTCATTGGTCGTACAACCGCTTGCGGCGATCACGCCTGCCGTCAGCAGGGCGCTGAGTGTCAGCTTGTTCACGATTGACCGGTCTCCCTCGCGTTCTGTCAGGCCAGCCTATCAAAGGCGGCGGGCGAGGTCTTTTAAAAATACGCTAGGTCAACGAAATCCATCGTTAACGGTGTTCCCTTTACAACGGTGTGTCGAAACAGGGCTGAGCCCGAAAAGGAATTATGTCTGATTACGACGCCGCCGGAGACGCCGGTCCCGCGCCGGATGCGGAGACCATGCTGACGCCGATCACCCGTATCGGCACGACGCCGCGCGCGCAGCTGGTGCGTAATCTTTCCGATATCGTGGTGCTGCCGTCTGGTCAGATTTCCGCCAACGAGCGCTCCTTCGTGGCCGACATGCTGCTGCACGCCGCCGACAAGGTGGAGCCTGAACTGCGCGCCGAGGTCGCCACCCGGGTCGCCCGGGTCGCGGAAAGCCCACCGGCGCTCTTGCGCATGCTGATCCTGGATGAGCCTCGCGTAGCGGAAAAAATCCTGGTCGGCGCTGACAATGTGCCTGAGGCGCTGTTGATCGAGGCGGCGCGGGAAGGAGACACGCCCCATCGATTGATGATCGCGCAACGGGTCGATCTTTCCACGGCGGTCGCCGACGCTCTCATGCAGCATGAGGAAATGGACGTCATCGAGGCGATCCTGAAACGGGACGACTGCTTTTTGTCGAGTTTCGTTATCAATCGCCTGGTGGCCATGTCGGCGACGAAACCCGTTCTGCACGGGCCGTTGCTGCGCCGGCGCGAGCTGGAGCCTGCGCACGGCTTCATGATGTTCTGGTGGGTCGACGCTGAGCGGCGCCGGCGCATCCTCTCACGCTTCGCCCTGGACCGCGGCATTATCCAACAGGCGCTTGAAGACCTGTATCCGAAAGTGTTTCGCGGCGCCGGCGATCCGGACACGGTTGTGCGCGAGTTGCTGATCCTGGCCGAACGGCGCCATCGTCCGCGCGGCGCCAACGGCGAGCCCGTTTCCATGGACGTGGTCCTGCGCACCCTGTCGGCGGCGCGTCGTTATCCGAGCCAGGAAATCGTTCACGCCATCGGCATGGTCTCCGGCATCAGCCGGGACCTTTCTGCACGAATTCTGCACGATCCGGGCGGGGAGCCGTTCGCCGTCATGTGCAAGGCGCTGTCGATCCCGCGGGACGATTTCTTTTCGCTCATCAATATCGCCGGCGCCGACGAGACGGTCGATCCCGCGCGGGCGGAATATCTCCTCTCCATTTTCGACAGCCTCGCGCGCGACTTTTCGCGGGCGGTGCTGCGCTACTGGGACTGGGAATCAAACCCGCGCATTGCGCAGATCACACGACTCCTGGGTCTCGACGACGACGATTTCATGATTGATCCGTCTGCGGCTTAAGTCTCAATTAAACCGTTTGTGCCAATGAACGTTCAGCGCCGGCGGCGGTCTTGCGTATCTAGGCTGCCGTCGGCGTTTGCTTTCCGGAACGGCGCTAATTTCCGGATAATTTGATTGAAATTTTCGCGGTCGATCACGCCCGTCGTTAACACGGCGATGCCATCATTAGACCACTGCCATTGCGGCCATGAATTCTTCGGAGGGCGCATGTTCCCGTCTATGCGTGTTATCGTCTTCGCCTCTCAGAAGGGCGGCTCGGGAAAGACGACATTGTCCGGCCATATTGCGGTCGAGGCCGAGCGCCAGGGCGCCGGCCCTGTTGCGCTGATCGACACCGACCCGCAAGGATCGTTGGCGAAATGGTGGAATGTCCGGAAAGATCCGAACCCGGCGTTTATTCAGTCGGTGTTCTCGAACCTGTTTTACGATCTCGACAGCGCCCGCGACGAAGGCTTCAAGCTGGTCGTCATCGATACGCCCCCGGCGGTGACGCGCGCCATTTCCGAGGTCGTCAGCTTCGCCGATATCGTTGTGGCGCCGACCCGGCCGAGCCCGCATGATCTGCGCGCCGTCGGTCCCACCGTCGACATCGCCGAAGCCCGAGGCAAGCCTCTGATCTTCGTCGTCAACGCCGCCACGCAGCGCGCCCGCATCACCTCTGAAGCAGCGATCGCGTTGTCACAGCACGGCACGGTTGCGCCGACGACCATTCATCACCGCGTCGACTTCGCCGCCTCAATGATCGACGGCCGCACGGTGATGGAAATTGATCCGTTCTGCCAGTCCGCACAGGAAATTTCCGCGCTCTGGAAATATCTCCATGAACGATTGCAGCGCGCTGACGGCGCCTATCGCGGCCAGGAAGACGCCGCTTCCGCCATGACGAACCCCCACAGTCGCGTCTTCGGCCGCCGGGCGGTGTGATGACCGGCTACGCGCCCAACCCTGATTCATGTGAAAACGCCGCCGCGCCTCTGACATCAAGTTTGCTGGCGCGAAAAGGGCAGGCGACGCCGGCTGTCGACGCCGTCGCTCATGAAGGCGTCGACATCGACATGAATTCCATGGGCGCGCCGCCGCCGCGCAAGCGCGCCGTCAGCGAAGAAGCAATTGAAACCATCTACGCGGAAAATCCGCAGTCTGAGCAAGATCGCCCGACGCAGCCCAAAATCCGCGCAGGCGGCCGCCCGTCGCGTCAGCGCTCGGCGCCGCAACGCGAACCGATCACCATCGATTCGCCGCCACAGGCATGGAGCGCTCCAACCTCGCCGCGCCGCCGTCAGCGGCTGCTGACATCGAGTACGGAAAAGCGCTCGGCGGCGGGTCAGGGAACGTTGCGCGCGATCGTCACCTTCCGCATGCCGGCCGCCGACTTCGTGCGCCTGCGCCACGCCTCCCGCGACATGCGCGAGTCCTGCCAGTCGATTATTCTCGACGCGCTGAGCGCGTATCTCGACGCCAACGATGTGGAGAGCGTCGACGAAACGACGGCGGTCGAAGAAGCCATGCGCCTCGCCCGCCGCGGTCGGCCGAAAAGCTAGGCGCGGTAGCGCAAAACATCCGTTCGTTCCGACAGACTGTGTTGGGGATGACGGTGAGCCAAGCAGAAAACCAACGATGTCGTCCTCGGACTTGTTCCGAGGACCTCTGGCAGCGGGCGCTGTCGCCTGAGATCGTCGGGACAAGCCCGACGATGACAAATACGTCTTTTCTCGCTCATCCCGCCTTCGCGCGCTGGCGTCGGCGCGGATGAAGATGGCGATGAGCTCTTAAAAACCACCGATGTCGTCCTCGGACTTGTTCCGAGGACCTCTGGCGGCGGGCATTGTTGCCTGAGATCATCGGAACAAGTCCGATGATGACATTGCACCAGGCGAAAGAGATTTTTCCCAAACGACATCCGAAAAGAGCAGAGCCGCAAACGACGTTCTTGAAGAATTATGCGGCGTCGTCCTCGGACGGTCGATGGTTCCCGTCCATCTCCATCCGAGGACCTCTGGCAGCGGGCGCTGTCGCCTGAGATCGTCGGGACAAGCCCGACGATGACAATTTTCTCTTGCCACGCATTCGGTTTCGCCCCTCCAACCCGTTGATTTCCGCGCAAAATCTGCGACATTCACAAACGTTCTTGGAACGCCGCGCCCCTCGTCGCGCATTCGGCCGCGCGAGGGATCAGAGGTCGATGGTCTTAGGGCTTTACTCTCGCGTCTGCGGCGAATACGGAAATTTGCGGGCGGCGAAGAGCTGGCCGGCGGAAGGGTGAGGCCCGGCGACGGGCGAGGTCTGGCGGGAAACCGCCGGGCGAGGGTTGCGAAAAGGGACGATGGGGCGAATTCTCGCACTGATTGTCGTGTTGACGGCGACATGGCTGCTGCTGTCAGGCTATTTCGACAAGCCGCTGCTGCTGGCGTTCGGCGTCGGCTCAGTGGCGTTAGCGACGTGGCTCGCCGTGCGCGCCGGCATGGCGGACGGCGACGGTCTGCCTGGACACATTTTTCCCGGCATTTTCGGCTACATGTTGTGGATCACTGTCGAGGTCGGCAAAGCCAATCTCATCGTTGCGCGCCAGGCGCTGGCGGTAGAGCCGAAACTCTCGCCGAAGCTGTTTCTCGTGCCCAATCCGCCGCGCACGTCCGTGGGCAAGGTTATCTTCGGCAATTCAATCACCTTAACGCCCGGGACGGTGACCGTTGATCTGCGCGAGGACGAAATTCTCGTCCACGGGCTGACCGAAGATCTTTCCGATGTGGCGGGCCTTCGCGACATGGGCGAACGCGTCGCGCGCATCGAGCGGGGGTCTTAGCGGCATGTTTGCAGTCGCCACGGCCGCGATCATTATCGCCATGACGCTCGCCCTCATACGGGCGTTCGCCGGACCGTCCCTCTATGACCGGGTGCTGGCGGGCAATTCGTTCGGCACCAAAACGGTGTTGCTGATCGGGGTTATGGGCTTTTTGACCGGCCGGCCTGATTTTCTTGATATCGCGCTGCTCTATGCGTTGATCAACTTTGCGGCGACGATCGCGATCCTGCGGTTTTTCTCGTATCGCACGCCGAAAGGCGCCCCGGCGGAGCCGCAAAAGGCGCCCGCCGCCCCGGCGGAAGGAGACGCGTAATGGATTGGGGCCTCATCCGCGATATTCTCGCCTGGGCGCTGTTCCTGATCGGCGGCGCGGCGGTCGTCGTCGGCGCCCTCGGCATTGTGCGTTTTCCGGACTTTTACACGCGCTTGCACGGCGCCGGCGTCACCGACACGGCGGGGGCGGAGCTGATGATCTTCGCCATGATGCTCCAGGCGCCGAACTGGCTGGTGGTCGCCAAGCTCGGCTTTATCGCCATCTTCCTCGGCCTGACATCGCCGGTGGCGACCCACGCCATCGCCCATGCGGCCTGGATGGTCGGTTTCAAACCCATGGAAGGTCCCGATCTTCGCTATGACGGAGACCGGTCATGAACGAGTTTGACGTCGAACTGTCGCCGATCCTGTTGCTCGATCTGTCGCTCTTAACGATGCTGTTGCTGGTGGCGATCGCGATGCTTCGTTCACGGCACTTGTTTGCGGTGGTG
Organism: Hyphococcus sp.; assembly: GCA_028289605.1. Lineage (GTDB taxonomy): Bacteria > Pseudomonadota > Alphaproteobacteria > Caulobacterales > Parvularculaceae > Hyphococcus. The sequence continues at coordinate 290,230 of JANQON010000003.1, forward strand.
ATGCTGTCGGGCATTTATTCGCTGTTGTCCGCGGCGTTTTTCGTCTCACTCGACGCGGTCGACGTCGCCTTCACCGAGGCCGCGGTGGGCGCAGGGGTTTCAACGGTGCTGATGCTCGCCGGGATGCTCTTGACGGCGCGGCGGGAAAAACCGTTTGAGGCGCGCCGGGTGCCGATCGCGCGCCTTGCGGTCTTCGCGACAGGCGCGGCCCTGATTTACGCCACCATCGATATGCCGACCTTCGGCGATCCCAACGCCCCGGCCAACGCCCATGTGGGTCAGGCCTATGTGGAGCAAACGCCCGACGACATCGCCGTGCCCAACATCGTCACGGCGGTGCTGGCGAGTTACCGCGGCTTTGACACGCTGGGCGAAGTGCTGGTGGTTTTCACCGCCGGTCTTGCGGTGATCCTCCTTCTCGGCGTCGGATCCGTACGCGGCGGGCGCGAGGTCTCCGATGCGCAGGAGGACAAGACGTAATGGAACGCCTGATCCTCAAAGTTACCACCAAGATCTTTTTTGCGCCGATCATTCTGTTTGCGCTCTATGTGCAGTTTCACGGCGACTACGGCCCCGGCGGCGGGTTTCAGGCCGGCGTTATCTTTGCGGTCGCCTTTATCCTGCACGCTTTTTGTTTCGGGCTGGAAGAGACAAAGAAAGTGCTGCCGCAAAAGGCGCTGATCGTCGCCATGGTCATCGGCGTTTTGTTCTACGCGGGCACCGGGGTCGCCACCATGCTCCTCGGCGGTAATTTCCTCGGTTACGACCAGATTGATCCGGAATCGACCCATCACGCCGGACAGCATTACGGCATCCTGCTTGTTGAGTGGGGAGTCGGCGTCACCGTCGCGTCGACGATGCTGACGATCTTCTATCACTTTGCGGGCCGCGAGCCGGACATCGATCAGGAAGACTGGTAAGGCCCGATGGAAACCTGGACTGATTTCGTCATTGCGCGATACAACTACTGGATCGTCATTATCCTGATGATGCTGGGGCTCTACACGGTTTTCGCGCGGGGCAATCTCGTTAAAAAAATCGTTGGTCTCAATATCTTTCAGACCTCCATTTTTATCTTTTACATCACCATCGGCAAAGTCGCCGGCGGGACGGCGCCGATCTATATCGGCGATGAGCTGAAACACGGTCACGGGTATGGCGACGACCATGGCGACGGTTACGGCGAAGACCATGGCGAGGGCGGCCACGGCGCGGACGCGGCGCAGGGCGACGAGGCCGCCTTGCTCCACGCCAAGGTCGAAAACGATCCTGGCGTCAACGATTTGAAAAGCGCGGTGAACCAGGCGGAAAGCGCAGGCGATCCGGTCGAAGCGGGCTCACTCCACGCTGAGCCGGACGCGGCGATGAAGGTCGCCAACGATCAATTGTCGGGGCTCGGCAAGGCGCCGGCGGCGCCGGAGTTTGAGATCGCCGGGGCCGCCCAGGCGCCGGACGGAACGACGCTCGACGGCGCCTATGGCGCGGCGGAGATTCTCTACACCAATCCCCTGCCGCATGTGCTCATTCTCACCGCGATCGTCGTCGGCGTCGCTGGTACGGCGGTGGGTCTCGCCCTCGCCGTGCGCATCCGCGAGGCGTATGGGACGATCGAGGAAGACGAGCTCGAAGCGATGGACAATGTCGCGGAATTCGGCGACGCGGCCGAAGCGGCAAGCGGGGCGAAGGCATGAACCTCCCCGAACAGCTGCCCGTCCTGCCGGTAGTCATTCCGCTGGTCCTGGCGCCGATCTCCATGTTGTTGCCATCGGGGCGCGCGCCGTGGGCCTGGGCCACTTTCGTCAGCTGGCTGACATTCGCCGCCTGCGCGTTCCTGCTCGCCGCGGTGGAAGACGTAGGCGTCATCTCCTACGCGCTGGGAGACTGGGCGCCGCCGCTCGGCATCGAATATCGCGTCGATCTGGCCAACGCGCTCGTTCTGTTTCTGGTGTCGGGGATCGCGGCGGTGGTCTTTCCCTTCGCCTATCGCTCCGTGCAGCTTGAAATCGACGCGCGCCAGGCGCCGTTCTTTTACTGCGCGTTGCTGATCTGCCTGACCGGCCTCCTCGGCGTGACGATCACCGGCGATGCGTTCAACGTGTTCGTCTTTCTCGAGATCTCATCGCTGTCCACCTATGCGCTGATCGCCATGGGCGCGCGCCGCGACCGCCGCGCGCTTACTGCGTCGTTCAACTACCTCATCATGGGCACCATCGGCGCCAGCTTCTTCGTCATCGGCGTCGGGCTTCTCTATCAGGCGACCGGGACGCTCAATATGGCTGACCTCCATGACCGGCTCGCCGGTCAGTCGAACCGGGTGGTCGACGCCGGGTTCGCTTTCATCGTCGTCGGCATCGGGCTCAAGCTCGCCATGTTCCCGATGCATCTGTGGTTGCCCAACGCCTACGCCTACGCCCCGTCGGCAGTGTCCGCGTTCATTGCGGCGACCGCAACCAAGGTCGCGGTCTATGTCCTCATCCGCTTTATCGACACGGTGTTCGGCTTTGAGTTCGAGTTTCTGGGCGCGGCGTTCACCTATGTGCTGTTGCCCCTGGGGCTCGCAGGCATGTTCGTCGCCTCTCTCGTTGCGGTCTTCCAGGAAGACGTCAAACGCATGCTCGCCTATTCCTCCGTCGGACAGATCGGCTACATGCTGCTCGGTCTTTCCTTCGCCACGGTGGAGGGGCTGACGGCGACCCTTGTGCACGTCTTTAATCACGCCCTGATGAAGGGCGCGCTGTTCATGGCTGTGGCCTGCGTTGTCTTGCGCGCGGGCAGTCATTCGATCCACGCCTTCGCCGGGCTCGCCCAGCGCATGCCCTTCACCACCTGGGCGTTTATCATCTCCGGCCTGTCGCTGATCGGCGTGCCGCTGACCACCGGCTTTGTTTCCAAATGGTATCTGCTCGAAGCCGCCTTCGCCGCCGGCTATTGGTATGCGGGTTTCCTGATCGTCGCCTCGTCCCTGATCGCTGTCCTTTATGTCGGGCGCGTGGTCGAACTCATGGTGTTGCGCCCGCCCCATGAAGACGGGCCCTATGCGATCCCGAAAAGGGATGCGCCGCTGGAAATGCTGATCCCCATGTGGCTCCTTGTCGCCGCCAACATCTATTTCGGGATCAACACCGAACTCACCGGCGGCCTCGCCGAACGCGCCGCCGAAGCGCTGATGTTCACAGCGGGGGCGGGGCAATGAAAACGAATATACCGCTCACCCCGGCGCAGGCCGGGGCCTCCTGCTGCATACGCCCGAGCGTGTTGCCGGGGATCCCGGCTTTCGCCGGGATGAGCGGAGGGTGGGGCCAATGATCTCTCCCAGCTTCGCGCTCGGCGCATCCGTCGCGCTGCCGTTGATCGGCTGTCTCGCCATCTGGCTCCTCGACAAGGCGCCGAATGCGCGCGAAGGGGCGACGCTCGTCACCGGGCTTTTGCTCATGGTGCTGAGCATTTCGGTTTTTCTCGCCGTCGGCGACGGCGAGACGCCGCAGCTCTTTGTCCTTGAGGTGCTGCCCAATCTGCCGATCGCGTTCCGGGCCGAACCGCTGGGGGCGATGTTCGGCGTCATCGCCAGCGGGCTCTGGTTCGTCAATTCGCTCTATTCGATCGGCTATATGCGCGGGCACAATGAAAGCCATCAAACGCGCTTTTACATGAGTTTTGCGATCGCCATCTCCGCGGCCATGGGCGTCGCTTACGCCGCAAACCTCTTTACGCTGTTCATCTTCTACGAAGTACTGACGCTGTCGACCTTTCCCCTGGTCACTCATTACGGCGACGACAAGGCGCGCAAGGGCGGGCGCATATATCTCGGCGTCCTGATGGCGACGTCCATCGGGCTGTTGTTGCCGGCGATTGTCTGGACCTACGCCATTGCGGAAACAACGGACTTTGTCGCCGGCGGCATTCTCGCCCAGCATGTGGATGCGGTCGGCCCTCTCGTCGGGGTGCTGCTCGGGCTCTACGCCTTTGGGATCGGCAAGGCGGCGCTGATGCCTGTCCATCCCTGGCTGCCCAACGCGATGGTTGCGCCGACGCCGGTCTCGGCGTTCCTGCATGCGGTCGCCGTCGTCAAGGCGGGCGTGTTCGCAATCCTCAAGGTCGCCGTCTACATTTTCGGCGTCGATCTGCTGCGCGACACCGGCGCCGGGACGCCGTTCATGTGGATCGCAGCATTCTCAATCCTCACCGCGTCGGTCATCGCCATGAACCAGGACAATCTGAAGGCGCGGCTCGCCTATTCGACCGTGTCGCAGCTGTCTTACGTGACGCTGGGCGCGATGCTCGCGACCTCCATGGGCGTGATGGGCGGCGCCATGCAGATCGCCGCCCACGCCCTCGGCAAGATGACGCTCTTCATGTGCGCCGGCGCGATCTATGTGGCCGCCCATAAGTCTCTGGTGTCGGAGCTGCGCGGACTCGGCCGGATCATGCCCTTCACGTTCGGCGCTTTTTTCCTCGGCGCGGTGTCGATCATCGGCCTGCCGCCGCTCGCCGGGTCATGGCCGAAGTTCTTTCTCATGCTGGGTGCGGCTGACGCCGGGCAGCTTTTGATCATCATTGTGCTGATGGTCTCGTCGATCCTCAATGTCGTCTATCTGTTGTCGATCCCGGTGCAGGCGTTTTTGAAGCCCAAACCCGGCGCGCCCGCGCCGAATGAAGAGACCTGGTATGATGGCCCGCTCACCACATCGCCGCCTTATCCAACCGGTGCGCGGTCGGTCATCAAAGAAGCGCCCGCCTTCTGCCTTGTCGCCATCGCCATCACTGCCGTCGGCGCGCTTGTCCTCTTTTTCCTCGCCGACCCGCTTTACAACTACCTCAGCCCGCTTATCGCGGAGGCAGGCCGACCATGACCGACAAACCGTCATCCGATCCGCAGGCGCCCGCCGACTATCAGGAACGCCCGCGCTGGCTCGACGAAAAAAAGAATGTCGAGCTCATCTGGCGCGGCCTGATCGTCATCTGCGTCGCGCTTTTTGTCGCGGACTTCTTTTTTGAGAAGCACCCCTATTTCGCCATTGAAAACATCCCGAATTTTTACGGGATATACGGATTTATCGGCTGCGTCTTTCTCGTCCTCGCCGCGGCGCAATTGCGCAAGATCCTGATGCGCCCGGAAAACTATTACGAGAAAAAAGACGCAGACTACGAAGAGATGAATTTCGGCGACACCGGCGGCGAGGCCGGGGCGGAAGACACGCCGATCACCGGTCACATCCACTATGAAGCGGCCAAGAAGGGGGAGGAGCACTGATGGGCGACTTCTCTCCGGCGCTGATTGTCTTTTTCGGCGGCATCGCCGCGCTGCTCGTGCCCAATGGGCGGTTGCGCAACATCTTTATGCTCGCCCTGCCGGCGCTCGCCGGCTGGCAGCTTTTCTCGCTTGGCCTCGGCGAATACGGAACCTATTCGCTGTTCGGTGAAACGCTGACGCTGACCCGCATTGACGGACTCAGCCGCATCTTCGCCGTCATCTTCCTCATCGCCATGGCGCTGAACATTATTTACGCGTGGCATGTGCGCGATCCGGTGCAGCAAGTCGCCGCGCTCGTTTATCCCGCCTCGGCGCTGGGCGGCGTTCTCGCCGGCGATCTCATCACGCTCTTCGTCTTCTGGGAATTCGCGGCGATCACGTCGGTCCTGCTGATCTGGGCGAGCCGCAACCGCCGCGCCTTTTTCGCCGGCATGCGGTATTTATGCTGGCAGATCGCCTCGGGCGTTCTGTTGCTGGCGGGCGTCGTCTTTTATTTCCGCGAGTCCGGGTCGCTGCAGTTCACGAATTTTCTCGACCAGGGCCTGCCGCTGAACGACCCCGCGGTAATGCTCATCTTCCTCGCTTTCGGGATCAAGAGCGCCTTTCCGCTGCTCCACAACTGGGTCCAGGACGCCTATCCGGAATCAACCGTGACCGGTACGATCGTCCTGTCGATCTTCACAACCAAGCTGGCGGTCTATTCCCTGGCGCGCGGTTTCGCCGGCGCCGAAGCGCTGGTCTATATCGGCGCGGCGATGACGGCGTTCCCGATTTTCTTCGCCGTCATCGAAAACGACCTGCGCCGGGTTCTGACTTACTCGCTCAACAACCAGGTCGGCTTTATGGTGGTCGGCGTCGGCATCGGCACGCCGTTAGCGCTTAACGGCGCGGCGGCGTATGCGTTCTGCAACATTCTCTTTGAAGGTCTTCTCTTCATGGCCATGGGCGCGGTTCTTTATCGCACCGGCACGGTGAAAGGATCCGAGCTCGGCGGGCTTTACCGCACCATGCCGTGGACGGCGTTTTTCTGCATCATCGGCGCGGCGTCGATTTCCGCCTTCCCGTTATTCTCCGGTTTTGTCTCCAAGGGACTCATCATCGGCGCGGCGGCGAAGGAACAGTTCTATTGGGTGTGGCTGACGCTTCTGTTCGCCGCCGCCGGCGTCTTCCACCATTCCGGCATCAAGATTCCTTTCTTCGCTTTCTTCGCCCATGATTCAGGCAAACGCCCGAAGGAAGCGCCGCTGCACATGCTGATCGCCATGACCATTACGGCGGTGTTGTGCGTCGGCATCGGCGTCTCACAGCTTTTCACCGGTCCGCTCGGCGATCCGCTTTACGCGCTGTTGCCCTATGAAGTGGAGATTAAAGATTCCCACTCGGCGTACATCGCTTATACGGCGCCGCATATCATCACCCAGCTGCAGATCCTGCTCTATTCGGGGCTGGCCTTCGCGGTGTTGCAACGGACCGGCCTTTATCCGCCGGAGCTCAGATCGACGAATATCGATTCAGACTGGTTCTACCGGGTGCCGGGACGGGCGTTCGCCGGCTGGGTGATTGGTGCGTCCGGCGCAACATTTAACGCCTGCTGGGCGATTGTCTCCGACCGCATACACGCGATAATGGAAAGAATTTACACTGTACATGGCCCGGAGGGACAGATGGCGCGATCCTGGCCGATCGGCTTCATGGCGCTATGGACCGCAATATTGCTCGGCTTCGTCCTGGTCATAACCTTCTTCGCCTGACGCGCGCGCGAGGAATGCAAAAAATTCAAGCTTAACGCTGCGTCATACGCGCAGAAAAGTTTCCGGCATTGTCGGCGGCGGTTTTATCATGCGCGGTGCGGTCGACTTCCGGCCGCGGGGGGATAGCTATGTAGTGGAGCTATCTATGCCGCATAATCGAGATGCGTTTTCGGAAAGAACCTGCCGCGTGATTGCGCGGCTCGCCAAGGAAGTCGTGTGTGAGGCGTATGCTATTTCGCATGCGGACCTTCTGGACGGGCCCCGCGGCAATGTGGAGCTGTCGCAGGCGCGGCAGACAGCCATGTATCTGGCCCATATCGTCGGCCAACTGACCCTGAACGAGGTCGCGATTGCATTTAAAAAGGGGCGCACCACCGTCAGCCACAGCTGCGTTAACACCGAGGACCGCCGAGACAGTCCCGTTTTTGATCTTCAGCTTGAGATAATGGAAAAGAAGCTTCGTGCGCGCATCAACATGCTGCGCCTTACGGCCCCTCGGGAAGAAAGGCTTCGTCGGCGTGCAAAACGGATCCCGTGACGCCGCCGCCGTCCCGTCAGGGCGCGGCCGCATATTGTCCGGCGATCGCTTCGATCCGTTTCACCATGGCGCTGAGGCCGTTTGACCGTTGGGGCGTTAAGTGATCCTCGAGCTCGAACGGTTTCAGGGCGTCAAAGGCGTTGACGGAGGCGATGGCGGCCGGCGTTTGCCCTGAATAAAGCGCGATCAGCAAAGCGATCAGCCCTTTGACGATATGGGCGTCGGAATCCCCTTCGAAAACGAGAGCGCCGTCTTGTTCGCCGGCGTGCAGCCACACCTGGCTGGCGCAGCCCCTGACCTTGTGCGCCTCGTCTCTGAACGCCTCCGGATAGGGCGGCAGATTGCGACCGAGATCGATCAAATATTTGTAGCGCTCCTCCCAATCGTCGAGAAATTCGAAGTCGGCGCGTATGTCGTCAAACTGGCTCATGAGCGGCAGATAGTTGCGTTTCCGAAATGGGACAAGACCGGCGGGGTTGCAAACGGTCCCGCCGCCTCTTGGGGGACTTCGAAGCGGCGGGACCGCCTATGTGCGTCCGCCGACTAGGTTACGCAACTGGCGGGCGCACCGATCAATCGATCAAATTTGAATTAATTTGTCGGCAACAAAGATGGTTATCGGCGGTCTCGCCCTGCGCCGGGTGCGGGCCGCTCATGGGGGCCGAAAAAGCCTTGTATGACACGCCTCAAAGGCGAGTCGGGCGCGGCGTTTTCGTGCTTACAGATCCGTTAACCCAGTCATAAATCACCGTTCAGCCTTTACTCGCGCCGGGCTTCGCGGTTCTATTGCCGCAAATCGATTGCCGTCGCCCATTCTCTCCCCCGGGCGCGGCTTGGCCGCCCGGGTGTTGTCACGACGCCCGGGCGGTTTCCCTTCCGGCGCGGCGCCGGCTTTTAGCTATTCACCGCGATCACGGCGCCGAGCGCGCCAAAGGCGGCCGCGATCGCCGCCACCACGACGATATTCCTGGTGCGAACCATCTGGCTTTCGGGGGCCGAAGCCGGGGGCGCCGATGTTGTTGGCGACGTTGGCGGCGTCGGCGACTGTGCGGGCGGCGCGGCGGTCTCATACTCGCTCAGGGCGCAGTCGGTCAGACTTTGCGGACCGGTATGGGCGACAAAGCGATAGCCGCGTTTCGGCACGGTCTCGATGTGATCGGAACAGGCGCCGATCTCGCGAAACGCCTTGCGTAACTGGGACACGCTTCGGGTCAGGCTTTCGTCGCCGCCGTGATGACGATGCCAGACATGATCGAGCAGCTCCTGGCGCGTGACGACGGCGCCGTCCCGCTCCATCAGATACACCAGGAGATCCATCACCTTCGGCTCCAGATGGTGGGTGAGACCGTGACAGGAAATGGCGTTCAATTGAGGGTCGGCTGATATCGCGCCGAACTGCAGCGGTCCGTCGCCGCGAGCTGAGTTTCCAGTATCGTCCACAGGCGGGCGCCCTTCCGACGCGCGTTCAAGGTCAAGCGTCATTTATCTCCCCCGCCGTTATACAACGGCTGCTATGACAAGCAAAAAATAGGATTGCGCCTTGCGCGGCGCCAGCAAACCGGCGCGAAAAAAATATGATGAAAATGCGAGGTCTCGCAAGAATGGCCGTAACCGGCTGATCTTCTTGGCGGTTTTCGAAAAGAGCGGGCGCCGACGAAATCGCAAACATCAGAAAAAAATCCGATTTGCATCAGGAATGGCGCGGTCGCCGGTCTTAGGTAGAGGGCGTCGGACGGCGAACGGCGCCGACCGGAAACGGGGGAGACAAGCCATGCAATCGAACACGACATTGAAAGCCGCCGCCATCAGCGCGCTGCTCGCATCGGCGGCCTTTGCCACGCCGGCGACGGCGGGCGGATTTGGATTTGAGTATCGGGCCCACGAGCTGCAAACGGCCCAGGGCCGGTCTGAAATGCTGTCCCGCCTCGACCGTGAGGCAGACGCTTTTTGCGGCGCTCATGACTATGCGCCGGGGGCGCGTCGCCGGGTGGAATCCTGCGCGGCGCGAATGGTGGGGACGACCCTGGACGCGATCAACGACCGGCGCTTAACGGCGCTCTGGGTCGGTGAGTTGGGGGAGATCGCGTCGCGTTAGGCGTCCCAGAACAGGATCGGGTTCGCGTGAATCCGATCCTGTTCACTTCAAGCGGAATTGTTGCGTAAACGGCGCTTTGCATCTCGCGCCGGCCTTGAACAAGAAGATGAACGCTCCTGTTGCGTCACCCTTCCCGCAACCGGAGCGGATGGCGGCTGGAAACGCCCCTCCTGCCCGCCAATGCGAAAAGCCCGGCCGAAAGGCCGGGCTTTTCCAATTTTGCCTGTTCGGCTCAGGCCGGACGAGACCTCTTAGCTTGCGCCTGCGCCGCCGACCCAGCCCGTGCAGGAGGCGATGTCGTTGAGCGCATGCTCGCCCAGGCAGAAGGCTTCTTCATAGGGCGTGCGCGTCGCCGCGATGCACTGGTCGAGGGTCAGTTTCGACATTTCCAGGCAGCGCTGGGACTTGTTGTTCTTAGCGTACACGTTGACGATTTTCGGATTGAGCGTGTTCGTCGAATAGCGCGCGGCGAGGTTGAGAATGCGGTCCATGATGACCTCGGCGTTGGCTTCGGTCATGCGGCCCGCGGGGGCCGTGGCGCCCCAGTCTGCGGCCCACTCGCCCTTGGCGCTCGCCAGCACCGGCGCGATGACGCCGTCGTCGGCGGCGTGGGCGAATTCCGGCGCGGCGGGGGCGCCGCGGCCCTTGTGATAGCTCGCCGCCTCGTTGAGGCGCTTTTGACTGGAGGCGATGCGCTGTTTGCCCCATTTGGTTTTCTGCATGGCGTAGGCCTGTTCCTTAAAGGCCTCGCCGAGGGCGGTGATCCGCGCGCCGTCTTTCGCCGTCATGGCGAGCACGGCTTCAACCGCCTTGTCCGCGCCGGGCAGGCCGCGGGCGAAACTCGGGTTCTGGGCGAGATTGGAAATCAGGCCGTCCTTGCCGCCGAGCTTGCCTTTGCGGCGGTTGCCCTTCTTGTCCATCTCTTTTTTCAGGGCTTCGGCGAATTCCGGGGTGTCGGCCGCAACCAGGGCGGCGTAGGCGACCCATCCGCCGGCGATGCCGGCGGGCTCATGAGCGGCGAAGCGGCGATGCGCCTCCCGCGTGACATTGGCGTTGTCGAACGGCATCGCTTCGATCGCGGCCACGTCTTCGCGGAAGCGTACATAGTCGGCGGCGGCGCGTTCCAGCGAGGTGTCTTTGGGTTGAGCAAGAGTGTCCGCCGAAACGCCGGTGGCGGCGACGGCGACAGCTGCAAAAACCGCGGCGCCGGACAAACGGCGGCCGCGAATGGCGAAGGCGTTACGCAACATTGGCATGATCTCCCGAGTGAGTTCCTGTCAGCCCAGCTTAAGAAGGCTTCGCCACACTACCGCCCCATCGATTAACCCCACTTCAATGAGTATGGCTAATTTCGATATAAAATCGACCGGCTCGTCATTAAAAACCGCAGGATTCCTAAGGTTTTTCGTGTTCAGCTTTTATTAACGAGAATTCGGGCAAGGTGAAGAGGCATTAACCAATCTGTGCGAATCGTTAAGCCGCGGGCGGTTTAGCGATTGTCACCCGCCTGGAGGGCCGCGCCCGGAAATGATGGAATTCCGCCCCATCGCCGCTCTGCGCAGACTGAGCGCCGCCCTTGTCGCGGGGGGCGTCCAGGGCCCCGTCTGGCGGGGCGGGGCGGGCGATATGGTCGCGACCCTTTACGATGACGGGGTTTTTCAAGCGGTCTCGCCGTCCGCCAAAACCATGATCGGCGCGGCCGGCAAACTGGTCGGCCGCTCGCTGTTCGATTTCGTGGCCCGGGAGGACCGGCCGGCCGTCCGCGCCGTGTTTGATCACGCCGCCGAGCGCGGGATGTACGCCGATCCGGCCCGTCTGCGCGCCGAATTTACCCTGTTGCGGGTGCGCCGGGCCGGCGCGCCGGCGGAAATCACGGTCCGTCCCACCGGCGACGGCCGACTTTCAGCGCTGATCCGCGAGCGGGTCCGCCCGTCTCACACCCGTGAGCCTGTTGCGGTCGCCAAGGCCGACGCAGCGCCCGCGCCGGACGCCGATCTGATGGCCGATCTCGCCCACGAGTTGAAGACCCCGCTGAATGCGATCATGGGCTTCGCCGACGTCATGCGCGCGGAAACCTATGGTCCCCTCGGCGGCGATGACCGCAGCGCAGAAAAATACGGCGAATACGCTAATCTCATTCACGCCTCAGGCGCGCATCTGACCGCCTTGATCGGGGCGGCGCAGAATTACGCGCAACACGCCGCCGGCCGCTATCGCATCGAACGGGCGCCCACCGATCCTGGCGCCGTCGCCGCCGAGTGCGCGGAGATGCTGCGCAGCGCCGCGGATGCGGCGGGCCTCGCCCTTCATGTGGAGATCGCGCCCGAACTGCCGGCGGCGATGCTGGACGCCCGCGCGGTGCGCCAGATCCTGATTAATCTTCTGTCGAATGCGATCAAGTTCACCGAAGCCGGCGAAGTTGTCTTGAGCGTCGCGCTTGAAAACGGGCGACTGGTCTTCGCAGTGCGCGACACTGGCGTGGGCATGAACAAAATGACCCTCGCCAAGCTCGGCGGCCGCTGGTCGGACACCCATCGCCGCGGCGTGCGGGGCGCCGGCGGTTCGGGTCTCGGCCTGTCGCTCGCGTTTGATCTCGCTCGCCTCCATGGCGGCGCTCTTGATATCGAATCGGCCCCGGGCGAGGGCACGCTGGCGCGCTTTACAACGCCGCTCGGCGAAAAAGCGCCGTCCGGCTTCGGCGGCGCCGGCGGCGCGTCGTCAAGCGACGTTCAGAGCCAGCTCGACCGCGTCAACGCCTTCCGCGCGGAACGCTCCCGGGAGGGGCGCGCCGCGTAGGTTTGCGTGCGGCGTTAATTCGTGCCCGGTGCAAGCCGCATTTTCATCCGCTCATCCCGGCGAAAGTCGGGGATCGCCTTTAGCAAACCATTTTACCCATCACCCCAAATGGGACGTTGTCGTCCTCGGACTTGTTCCGAGGACCTCAGGCAACGCGCGAATGGCCTGAGATCGTCGGGACAAGCCCGACGATGACAGCATTCTGATCGCAATATTCCGTCAGACGAGTCGCCAATCCTACCTGAAGGAATGAGCGGAGACCTTAATAGCAATTCGGGCGAATCTCAGAGCCATTGATCCCTGTACAAATCAAACATCACCCCGCCGCGTCCTCAATCCGGTGCATGTCGTCGTCGGACAGGCCGAAATGGTGGCCGATTTCGTGGACCAGTACGTGCACGATGAGCTCGCGCAAGGACAGGCCGGGGGTGGCGGCCAGTTCCGCCAGAATGGACCGGCGATAGAGATGGACGTGGTTGGGGTAGTCGAACGGATCCGACGGCGCCTTTTCTGTGATCGCGACCCCTTCGAACAGACCGGATAGCTCCAGCGGATGCCCAATGCCCATCTCACGCAGGAGGGCGGGTTCGGCTTCATCGGCGACGTGAATGACGACATTGCCGCAAAGCGCGCGGAACTCGGACGGCAAGGACGCGAACGCATCCCGCGCGAGCCGGTCGAAATCATCAAGGGAGGGCGTATCGTTCATGGGCGTAGAGATAAGTCGCCCGGTGCGCGGCGGCTAGGGTTTTAGTGTCAGCCTCTCATTCCGCTCATCCCGGCGAAAACATGGTATCCGCTCACCCCGGCGAAAGCCGGGGTCTCCAATTGCGCACTCCAGACCAAGTTTCACGAGATCCCGACTTTCGTCGGGATGAGCGGGTGAACCAAACAGCATTCTTGAACAGCATCCCTGTCGTCCTCGGACTTGTTCCGAGGACCTCAGGCAACGCGCGAATGGCCTGAGATCGTCGGGACAAGCCCGACGATGACAATCGATTCTTACAGACCATTCCGTTTTCCCCCGCTCACCCCGGCGAAAGCCGGGGTCTCACGAAGCTGGCTCAAGAGTATGCCGTCGGAGATCCCGGCCCCGCGCGCGAATGCGCGCTATTCTTCAACTGACCGCTTCGCGGTCGGGCCGGGATGAGCGGATGTATTTTTAGCGGGATGAGCGGAGCAGCGCACATCGCCCCCGAAAACCACCCTTGTCGTCCTCGGACGGTCGATGGTTCCCATCCATCTCCATCCGAGGACCTTCGGCGACGAGTCCTGTGGCCTGAGATCGTCGGGACAAGCCCGACGATGACAATTGCGTCTTTCTGCTCATTCCCGCTTTCTACCCGCTCATCCCGGCGAAGGCCGGGATCTCGTGAAACAGATTCTGAGTGTGCGGATCGAGGCCCCGGCCGAAGTTTAGCCTCGGACCGGCCTACGGCCGGATCCGGGGGCCGGGGTGAGCGGGTGTAGTGTTAGCGCAACGCGAGAAAAAAAATTAAAGCCGCACAAACGGCTGGGCGATCTTGCCGAGCATGGTTTTGAATTCCAGCGGCGCGCTCGTGGCGATCAGGCAGATGCAGGGCTCGTCGCCGAAGGCTTCGGGCTGGTGCGTATGCTCGCCGTCGAGGTCGGCCAGGTCGCCGACGCTGAATTCGCCGATCTCATCTTTGTAGGCGCCGCGCAGGATCAGCGTGAGTTCCTCGCCGCGGTGGGAGTGTTCCAGCATCCGCGTGCCGGGAGCGATCTTCAAAAGCCGCAGCACGCCGCGGCGATAGCCTTCCGCTTCGATCACATGCTGCGCGATGCCGGGAGCGACCGGGCGCCATTTCACGTCGTCGATCGAGCCGTTCAGGTATTCGCTGAGCGGCAGGCGCCGTTCGGGCGCCTCATTGGCGAAACGATCGACCGTGAGGCTCGCAGGCAGGACGATGTTGGCCGTCGCGTCCGCCCGCGCCAGCACGGTTTCCAGGGCGTCGATGGCCATGGGAACCGGTTCGGCGGTTTCGAGCAAATGTCCGCCGAGGGCTTCCAGTTCGGCGACCTCGCAGGCGCATTGCTCGCACATCGCCAGATGGGTCGCGACCACCACCGCGCGCGCCTCGTCAAGGCGGCCCGCAGCGTAATCAGCCAGGGTTTCCCGGCGGGGGTGATGATTGGCCTTGCTCATGCGTCTTCTTCCAACTCTTTACGTATCTTCTCAAACGCCAGTCTCAGGCGCGACTTCACGGTTCCCAGAGGCAGGCCCAGTCGCTCAGCGATGGAGGAATGGGGCTCATCCTCGTAAAAATGCAGCTTCATGACATCCAGCTGTTCGGCCGGAAGCTTTGCCAGCGCTATTCCAATACGGGCGTTGCGCTCCTTTAGTTCACATAAAAAGTCGGCCCGCGGCGCTTCTTCCGGCGTCAGCATCGGCTCATTGGCGTCAAGATCGGGTTTGGAGGCCCGCCGGACCGCGTCGATGCGCGCGTTCCGGGCGATGGCGAAAATCCAGGTCGCCGCCGAAGCCTTTGAAGAATCAAAGAGTTTCGCCTTTTTCAGGACCTTGACCATCACATCCTGAGCCAGGTCCTCCGCCTCCTCGGGGCTGGCGCCCCCTTTCATCAGGAAGCCTTTCACGCGGGGCGCGAAATAGGCGAAGATTTCAGAAAAAGCGCGCCGGTCGCCGGATTCAGCGATCCGGGCGAGGCAATCCTCCATGGTCGGCGCCTGTCCCGCGGGCGCGCTGTTGCCGTCCGGCGCAGTCAAAAGATATCTCCTTCCGAAGGGGCTGACGTTCGCCGTTTCCGGCCGCCCCGAAACCTGTACTCTCTTCCCCAGGTCATTTTAGGAGACTCCAAGCCGTTGATCCAGAGACCGAATTGCCGCGTAGCCTTTTTGTTTTCAAGCGAGACCTGAATGCCTTTTGACGCGCTCCGGTCCCCGAGCGGGACATCGCCCAACAAAAAGAACCCAAAAAGGGTCGCCGTGATCGGCTCAGGGGTCTCCGGGCTTTCCGCCGCGTGGCTGTTGTCGTCGTCCTGCGACGTGGTCGTTTACGAGAAAGACGCGCGGCTCGGCGGTCATTCCAACACCGTCGACGTCGACTTGTCGGGCGGGTCTGTTCCGGTGGACACCGGCTTCATCGTCTTTAATGAGCCGAGCTATCCGAACCTGACGGCCATGCTCCGGCATCTGAACGTCGCGACCGAGGAATCCTGCATGTCCTTCGGCGTTTCGATGAATGGCGGCAAGGTCGAGTATTCAGGGCAGACCTTTTCGTCCGTGTTCGCCCGGCGATCGAATGCGGCCTCGCCGACCTTCTGGAAAATGCTGTCAGACATTCCCCGCTTTCACCGCGACGCGCGCGAAACCCTGCGGGCGGGTTTTTGCGAACACGCCTCCCTCGGCGAGTTTGTCGCCCATGGAGGCTACGGCCACGGTTTTCGCGAACATTTCCTTAAGCCGATGGCGGCGGCGATCTGGTCGACGCCGCAAATGAAGATTTTCGACTATCCCGCCTTTTCGTTTTTACGCTTCTTCGACAATCACGGCCTGTTGCAGGTGCTGAACCTGCCGGAATGGCGCACCGTCGCCGGCGGCTCGCGCAGTTACGTGCGCGAACTTGAAAAAGCCTTTGCGCATAATGTCCGCCTGAACGCCGGCGCGGCGAGAATCGAGCGCACCGCCGCCGGCGTCGCCGTCGCCGACGAAAGCGGCCATCGCGACGTCTTCGATGCGGTCGTTATGGCGACCCACGCCGACAGCGCGCGAGACGTGATCGCGGATCTCGACGACGAAGAACGCGCTATTCTGGGCGCCTTCCGCTATCAGGAAAACCGCGCCGTTTTGCATTTGGACGAGCGCCACATGCCGCGGCGCAAGCGCGCCTGGTCGAGCTGGAACTATATCGGCGATGAAGACGCGGGCTCGGTCGCCTATTGGATGAACCGGCTGCAAAACCTTCGGTGTAAAGAGAATATTTTCGTGACCCTCAACCCGACGGCTGAGATCGACCCGGCGCGGAAAGTGGCTGAGTTTTCCTACGACCATCCTCTGTTCGACACAGGGACGGAAAAGGCGCAGGGCGACATCTGGTCGATCCAGGGCCGCGGCGGCGTCTGGTACGCCGGCGCGCATCTGGGGCACGGCTTTCACGAAGACGGCCTGCAGGCGGGCCTCGCGGTCGCCGAAGCGATCGGCGGCGTGCGCCGGCCCTGGGACGTCGATAATCCTTCAGCGCGCCTCAAGCTGCCGCCCGCAATGCTGGAAGCGGCGGCTTGAGCGGCGCCTTTGCATATGAAGGGGCGGTGACCCATCGGCGGCTGAAGCCAAAGCGTCATTTTCTGAAGTACCACGTTTTCTCATTCTTGCTGGACGTCGACAAAATCGACGACGCGGCAAGGCGCCTCAGATGGTTTTCACGCGGCCGCTTCAATCTCTTTTCGTTTTACGACAGCGACCATGGGAGCGGGCGCCCTGAGGACATCAGCGCCTATATGCGCGGCGTTCTGGGTGAAGCCGGCTTTGGGGACATCGGTCAGATCCTGATGCTCTGTTATCCGCGCATGTTGGGCTATGCGTTTAACCCATTGACGGTTTATTATTGTTATGATCCGTATGGAAATCTTACGGCGACTGTTTACGAGGTGCGCAACACCTTCGGCGGGCGCCATAGCTATCTCATTCCTGTAAACGGCGGCGCAATCGATCAGCATACCGATAAGGTCTTCCATGTTTCGCCGTTCAACGAGATGGACCTGTCCTATCGTTTTCTTCTTTCGGCGCCGGCTGACAATATTCGGGTGTTCATCCAGACCTCCGACGCCGAAGGCCCGGTTCTGAACGCCGTCTTTGAAGGCGAACGCCAAGCGTTGAGCGATAAGAAACTCCTGTCGCTGTTTTTCCGCTATCCGCTGATGACGGTGAAAGTCATTGTCGGCATCCACTGGGAGGCGGTGAAGCTCCTTGCAAAAGGCTTGCGCCTGAAGGAAGGCGCGCCCGATCCGGAGCATGCGGTGACGGTGGTGCGCCGCGAGGTTACGCGACAAGCGGCTTGATGGGTTCGCAAGGTTCTACGCGGTCCATCATCCGCTCATCCCCGCGAAAGCGGGGATCCATTTGTTTTAGTGCAGTCCGTGGATCCCCGCTTTCGCGGGGATGAGCGGAGTTGAGGTTCACTTTCGCTGTTCTCACCTCCCCCATGAGAGGAGGTCGAAACTGCGCAGCAGTTTCGAGTGGGGGAAGGGCGTCCAAAAAAACCTGTCATCCCGTGCGCGCCGCAGCATCTTGATGCTGCTGCGCAGACACGGGACCTTATTGCGGCAGGCTGAGAGAGATCCCGTGTCTGCCATGCACCACAAATGTGCTGCATGGCGCACGGGATGACGGATATCCGAAAGCCCGCTTAAAGCCCCCCCGTGGACGACCCTGCACTTTTCCGGTAATCGCTGGGCTAAAGCCAACGGAGGAGCGCTCATGAAAAAAGTCTGTCCTGACGCCAAAACTGCGCTCGACGGCGTCCTGTTTGACGGCATGACGATTATGTCCGGCGGGTTCGGTCTTTGCGGCATTCCGGAAAACCTCATCGGCGCCTTGCGCGAGGCGGGGACCAAGGACCTCACGGTGATTTCCAACAACGCCGGCGTCGACGGCTTCGGGCTGGGCCTTTTGTTGGAGAGCCGTCAGATCAAGAAAATGGTGTCGTCTTACGTCGGTGAGAACAAGGAGTTTGAACGCCAGTATCTCGCGGGCGAACTGGAGCTTGAGTTCAACCCCCAGGGCACGCTCGCAGAACGCTGCCGCGCCGGCGGCGCCGGCATTCCGGGCTTTTACACCAAGACCGGCGTCGGCACCGTGATCGCCGAGGGCAAGGAACACAAAGAGTTCGACGGCGAGACCTACATTATGGAAACCGGTCTCGTCGCCGACTTGTCGATCGTCAAAGCCTGGAAAGGCGACGAGCAGGGCAATCTCATCTTTCGCAAGACCGCGCGCAATTTCAATCCGATGATGGCGAGCGCCGGCAAGGTCACCATCGCGGAAGTGGAGGAGATCGTACCGCTCGGTTCGCTCGATCCGGACTGCATCCACACGCCCGGCATCTTTGTGCAGAAAATTATTCAGGGCGAGCACGAAAAGCGTATTGAACAGCGCACCGTTCGGGAGAGAGCATAATGGCTGACGCAAAAACCGGATGGGACCGCAACGACATGGCGCGCCGCGCCGCGCAGGAACTTGAAGACGGATTTTACGTCAATCTCGGGATCGGGATTCCAACGTTGGTCGCCAACTATATCGGGGAAGGGATCGACGTGACCCTGCAGTCGGAAAACGGCATGCTCGGCATGGGGCCTTTTCCGTATGAGGACGAGGTTGACCCCGATCTCATCAACGCGGGTAAGCAAACGATCACCGAGTTGCGCCGCACGTCCTATTTCTCATCGGCGGACTCCTTCGGCATGATCCGCGGCGGGCATATCGATCTGTCGGTGCTCGGCGCCATGGAGGTTTCCGAAAACGGCGATCTCGCCAACTGGATGATCCCGGGCAAAATGGTCAAAGGCATGGGCGGGGCGATGGATCTCGTCGCGGGCGTGAAACGCGTCGTCGTCGTCATGGATCACGCGTCGAAATCCGGCGCGCCGAAGCTGTTGCATGAATGCTCGCTGCCGCTCACCGGCCGCCAGGTCGTCGACATGGTCATTACCAATCTCGGCGTCTTCGAGATCGACAGGGGCAAGGGCATGAAACTGGTGGAACTGGCGCCGGGGATCACCGTGGACGACGTGAAAGCGCAGACCGAAGCCGACTTCGGCGTCGCCGTGTAGCGCCGGACCGCGCGCGCGGCCAGCTTGACGGAGGGATGTTTTGCCGCTCGCCCAAACGAACCTGCAACTCTTCAAGCAAGCCCGCGCCGCAGGCTACGACGCCGACGCCGTTTTGATCCTGCGCAAGGATTATGAAACCGCCTGTTTTCTGCACGCCCATGGCATGCGCCGCTCAGGCAAGCCTCTCTTGTGCCACCTGGTCGGGGCTGCAAGCGCGCTGATCGCGGACAATCAGGACATTCTGTTGGTGCGCGGATTACTCAACCACGCCGCCTACGTGCTCGGTCGGTTTCCGACGGGCGCGCGCGGCATGCGCGGCGACCATCGCCGATGGCTCCGCGGCCGCGTCGGCGCGGAGGTCGAACAGCTCATTTGCGACTACACGGCCTATAAATACTCGCCGGAGACCGTTGCCCGCCTCGCGGGCGGCAATCCTCAATCGCTGTCGGGCCGTGATCGTGAACTCCTGGTGATGCGGTTGTGCAATGATGTCGACGACGCGGCGGAGTTTGCGTCCGTCCTGGAGCGGAGCGCTCGCTGGCGAGACCCTTCCTATATTGAAAACCTGAAGGCGCTTTGCGTCGCTTTGAACCTTGAAGCCTGCAGCGCCGCGTTCGGCGAAATCGCCGCCGACAGGGAAGACGCCGCATGGCTTTCGCCTGACGTGATCACCGGTTTCCTCGGTCATCGCCAGTCGGTGCTGCGCTACACGAAAGCGACGCTCCAGGACTGGCGTCGCGCTTTGCTAGGGTGACCCGCCGGGGCGCCTGATCGACGCCAGGCCACAGCGCAACAAATGCGCTGCGGTATGCTATTTGCACTTTTCCAACGCTGATGGGGGATTGGGATTAGAACCGCCGCACGCGCGAGGCCGTCGCGGCGGCAGGGGTTTACGGTGAGCCAACTCGCTCAGACGCATCTGCAGCTCATACGCCAGGCCCGAGAGGCCGGTTTCAGCCGTGCGGAGGTTTTTGACCTGCGGCGCGACTATGAGACCGCCTATCGCCTTCACGGGCACCTGGCGCGGTACAACGGCAGACCGTTTGTGTGCCACCTCATCGGCACCACCAGCGCGCTGATCAGCGAAAAGCGGCCGCTGCCCCTGGTGCGCGCCGGCCTTAACCATGCGGCTTATGCGGTCGGCCGCTTTCCCAGCGGCGCCCGCGGCCGCCGCGGCGATCATCGACGATGGCTGATCTCGCGTCTCGGCGCCGAGGTCGAAGGCATCATCAGCGAGATTACCGATTTTCCCGAACTGGACGATTTGTTCAAAGGCGAGGTCGCCATCCCCGACGAGGACGGATCCGGCCGGGTCGGGGACATTCTCATCCAGGAAGTCTGCAACGAGGTCGACGACGGTCACTGTTTCGGCGCCTCCCTCGAGATCGGCGCCAAGTGGCGCCGCGACGGCTATATCGATTTTCTGCAGGGCTTCGCCCGGCGTTACGATCTTGATTTTTGTCTGCGGTCCCTGGAACAAATTCGCGCCGAACTCGCCGACGCCGAATGGCTGACGCCGCAAACCCATTTCACTTATTCGACCCATCGCCAGTCTGTGCCGCGCTATGTGAAAAACACTGCGCTCGCTTTTGGCAAAAAGCTGATCGGGCGATCCTATCATTATTGATGAGGGCTTTCGGCCGCTCGTCCCGACGAAAGTCGGGATCTCGTGAAACTTGCTCAGGAATATGCCGTAGGAGGTCCCGACCCGACCGCAAAGCGGTCAATCTATAGTCTGCGCGCCTTCGCGCGCGGGCCGGGATGAGCGGGAAACTAAAGAACCTACCCCGCCGCTTGAATGGCGGGAACAGCGTCGGCCTTGTCATGCCATTCGTGATGGACCGCGCAGGCGAGAAGGTGATCGAGGATCTTCTCGTCTCCAGACAGGGTCATGCGCTGTTTCGCTTCTGCGAGGGTGAGTTCGCCGCGATAGGCTTTCATCATGGTTTCAACGTCTGTCGACAATTTCGCTGCGGCCGGGGCGTCGGCGCCGCGCCGGGCGATCATCTCGTTGTTCATGTAGTAAAGCGTATACGGATAATCATCGATCACCACATGAGCCACATAGGACAGCCCCGGCGCCGCGCAGTAATTGGCGAACAGCTCCAGGGCGAGGGCGACCGAATCCGGCTGCAGATCGTCTGAATAAATGCAGTCGCGGGCCGGCGAGGGGTCCGGGTGCGTCTTGAAATACTGGATCGACCAGCTCATCAGCTGGCGGATCGCCGGGCGCAACGCCTCGCCCATTTGCGACAGGCGGTAGCCGCCGCGGGCGTCCGTCGGGGCGTCGATGATCCCCGCCTCATCCAGCTCCTTCAGGCGCTTGGACAACAAATTCGCTCCGATTCCAGGCAAACCGGCCTGAAGGTCCCCGAACCGGCGCGGGCCCAGAAACAGGTCGCGCAGGATGAGCAGCGTCCAGCGCTCGCCCAGAATGTCCAGGGCGTGGGCCAGAATACAGTCCTGATTATAACGTCTCGCCATTGATTTCCTTATCTTTATTGGCGCAGCGCCGTTTTCGGCGCCGACCGCTCCCTCACGGCCTTGGTTCTTCCTTACTCCATCTGTCATGACAGTGTCATATCATGAATGGTAGCAAAAATGTGAAAAAAAAGACTTTACACTAAAAAAAGATATAGTAAACTCTATCGTGTCAGAATGAGTAGCCGTCTTATCGCAGCCCGACCCGGGCTATCAAAGAAAAGGACTTTCGCCATGACTGTTAAATCGCTCACCGTGACGTCAATCGCCGCACTCGCCGCTGCAGCCGTCGCTGCGCCGCTTCCCGCCGCCGCCGAGAGCTGGGGCGAGAAAATTGAAATGTGCGCGTTCGCCGCCGAAGAAGAAGGCGTTGTGGACCTCAACGAGTACGAGCCGCAGTTTGACGGCGGCACCTCCCGGCGGGTTTCGCTGGTGTTCGACCACAATCGCGGCGAGGATGTGATCAATGTTGAATGCCGGATTTCGCGCGGCCGCGTCGTTTCCATCGACGTCGTCTCGTAGCCGTCATTGCAGCGGGATAAAAACGCGACAGGGGAATTCAGTTTAATGACCCCAAGCGTCCAATAGTCTTCCTCAGCGGGTCGGCGCATCGCCGCTGCGCCGCTAAGGCAAGCCCCGCGCCGCGGTTTCCGCGGCGCATACTCCCTGAACTTGAATGCGCCCGCATCCTTTGCGGGCGCTTTTTTTGGGGTGAGCGGATAAATTGTCGGCGCCGGGATGAGCGGTGTAGCAAACGGCATTCTTGAAGAGCATCCTTGTCGTCCTCGGGCTTGTCCCGAGGACCTCTAGAGACGGTCGCTGCGGCCTGAGATCGTCGGAACAAGTCCGACGATGACAGATGTGATTTTCTATTTTGCTTTCCGCCGCTCATCCCGGAAGCCTCATTTTCCGAAATCTTTGATTTCGCTGAAAATGAGAGCTGTCCGGGATCCATTAGCTCGGACGATCGCGCGAAAACCTGGATCCCCGCTTTCGCGGGGATGAGCGGGGAAGTATCGAATTGAGCAGAAGGACGCGATTGTCATCGTCGGAACAAGTCCGACGATGACAATCGCAAATAAAATCCTTACCCCGCTTACTCAGCCGTCAAAGACGCATGTGCGGCGCGCACCATGGTTTCGCCGTTGATGAAGCCTTGGCCCCATTTGCCGTTGAGGTCCTTCAAGGGATCGGCGGCGACGGCGGCGTCGGCGTCGGCGCCGTCGTCAATCAGCGCCTGCACCCGGTCGCGCACCTCGTTCAGCATGTCCACCGTCGCTTGCAGGTCCGCTTTCGAGGCGAGGGGCCCGTGCCCCGGAATGATTTTTGTTTCGTCATCGGTTTTTTCGAGGACTTTTTCACTGGCGGCGATATAGCCGTCCAGGTCGCCGCCGGACGCGAGGTCGACAAAGGGATAGCCGCCGTTAAAAAAGACGTCGCCCATGTGAACGACGTTGACGTCCTTGAAAAAGACGATGGCGTCGCCGTCCGTATGCGCATTTTCCGGATGCCAGATGCGAATGTTGCGGTCGTTCCAGTGAAACGACATGGCTTTGGCGAAGGTGATGACCGGCAGCGCCGCGTCCGGCGCCGGCGGCGTCACGCGACCCGACGCCCTCGTCAGTCCTTCCTTCAGGCGCACGCGCACATTGTCATGGGCGACGATATGGGCGCCGGCCGCGCCGAATGCTTCGTTGCCGCCGGTATGGTCGCCGTGCCAGTGCGTGTTCAGGACGAACACGACCGGCTCGTCCGTGACCGCCGAGATCGCCGCCATGATCTTTCCGGACAGGGGCGCGAACTGATCATCGATCACGAATGCGCCGTCCTCGCCGGTCGACAGCCCGATATTGCCCCCGGCGCCTTCCAGCATATAGACGCCGTCCACCAGTTTGGTCGTCTTGATCTCGACGCTCAAAAAGTCCCGCTGGGCCTTGGCCGTCTCCCCGAGGCCTGCAGCGGCGGCGACGGCGGCGACGCCTGCAAAAACCTGTTTCATGACATATCGCTCCCGCTCTTAGTGTCTTCCTGTCTTATCAGCGAGCGGTCCGGGCTTGAAATCACGAAGGCGTAACCCGTCGCGACAGCGTTTTGTTGCGGTGCAGCGGCGCGCTTGCTAAGGACGGTCCTTCGACGGAGCGAAGAAAAAATGAGCTGGACGCGGGACAGCTGGCGCGACAAGCCGGCGCGGCATATTCCGAATGACTATCCGAACCCGGAAGCGGTGGCGGCGGTGGAAGCCGAGCTCGCCACCTATCCTCCGCTGGTGTTCGCCGGCGAGGTGCGCCGTTTGCGGGACTCGCTCGGCGCAGTCTCGCGGGGCGAGGCGTTTCTGCTCCAGGGCGGGGACTGCGCGGAAAGCTTTAAAGAGTTTCATCCCAACAATATCCGCGACACGTTTCGCGTGTTGCTGCAGATGGCGGTGGCGTTGACCTTCGGCGCGGCCATGCCGGTGGTCAAAGTCGGGCGCATCGCCGGCCAGTTCGCCAAGCCGCGCTCAGCGCCCACCGAAACCAAGGACGGCGTCACGCTGCCGAGCTATCGCGGCGACAATATCAACGGCATGGAGTTCGACGAAAAGGCGCGCACGCCCGACCCCCAGCGGTTGCTTCGGGCCTACGGGCAGGCGGCGGCGACGCTGAACCTTATTCGCGCTTTCGCCACCGGCGGCTACGCCGATCTTCGAAACGTGCACAAATGGAATCTCGAATTCGTGTCCGGCAACGCCCAGGAAGGGCGCTACCGCGTGCTCGCCGACAAGATTTCCGAAGCGATCACGTTCATGGAAGCGTGCGGCGTCGAAGGCGAAGACGTGCGCGCTATTCGCGAAGTCGACTTCTACACCAGCCACGAAGCGTTGCTTCTGGGCTATGAGTCGGCGATGACCCGCGTCGATTCCACCACGGGACGCTGGTATGACACCTCCGCGCATCTGGTCTGGATCGGGGACCGCACCCGTCAGCCCGACGGGGCGCATGTTGAATTCTGCCGCGGCATCGAAAATCCCATCGGGATCAAATGCGGCCCGTCCCTGGATCCGGGGGAGCTTTTAACGCTGCTGGACCTGCTCAATCCGAAAAACGAGCCCGGCCGGATCGTGCTGATCGCCAGGTTCGGCGCGGATCATGCGGGCGAGGGGCTGCCGCCGCTGGTGCGCAAGGTGGTGGCCGAGGGGCGCGATGTCGTCTGGTCGTCGGACCCGATGCACGGCAACACGATCAAGGCGTCGAGCGGCTACAAGACCCGGCCCTTCGATGCGATCCTGTCGGAGGTGAAGACGTTCATCGACGTCTGCCGGGCGGAAGGCGCCTTTCCCGGCGGCGTCCATTTTGAGATGACGGGCCAGAACGTGACGGAATGCCTCGGGGGCTCGCAGGAGATATCGGAAGACGACCTCTCCTGGCGCTATCA
Source organism: Hyphococcus sp. (assembly GCA_028289605.1). Taxonomy (GTDB): domain Bacteria; phylum Pseudomonadota; class Alphaproteobacteria; order Caulobacterales; family Parvularculaceae; genus Hyphococcus. Next base: position 315,359 of record JANQON010000003.1, read on the forward strand.
CACCCATTGCGATCCGCGCCTTAACGCCACGCAGTCCCTTGAGCTTGCTTACATTCTCGCAGATCGTTTCAAATCATTCCGGTCTGACGCGATGAACCAACACTTGTAGAATATTTGCAACAGACCGAAACATAGTTTGATCGTTATTGATCAACGGGTTCACGCCGCCCACTCGTTTTGCTCCTATGCCGGCGGTAGAGACAACGGGGTGGCGGAGAACCGGGCACGCCGACCGCGGCGCGAAAGACGGAGCAGGGTGTGACTGCATTGAGGTTGGGCGTCGCAGGCGCAGGAGTTTTCGGCTCGTACCACGCCGCAAAAATCGATGATCTCGACGGGGCCGTATTGGCCGGCGTTTTCGACCGCCATAAGGACCGCGCCGAGCGTTTGGCCGTAAGGCACGGGTCGGTGGCGTTCGATGACTATGCGGCTTTTTTGAACGCCGTTGACGCGGTCACGATCGCATCGCCGGCGACCACCCACTTTGAGCTGGGCGAGGCGGCGATCGCCGCGGGCAAGCACGTCTTCATTGAAAAACCGCTGGCGTCCTCGCGCGGCGCTGCTGAGGCGCTTGTCGACGCGGCTGAGCGCCGCGGGCTCATTCTCCAAACCGGGCATCAGGAACGCTATGTCTGCGAGGCGATTGGCCTGTTTTCCAGGTCGTCGCCGCCGCAACGGATCGAGTGCGTGCGGCATGTGCCCTATACGGGCCGCTGCGACGACGTCTCCGCGGTTATGGACCTGATGGTCCATGACCTTGATCTGGTTCGCCGCCTCACCGGCGGCGACATCCTGCATGTGTCCGCGGCCGGCGAGTTTGAGCGGGTGGCGGCCGAGTTGTTCCTGTCGACGGGAACACTGGCGACGTTGAGCGCGCGCCGGTCGGAAAAAACGTCGGACCGGCGGATGACCATTTTGTATGACGACGGCGCGATCGAATTCGATTTCATCAGGCGCACGCTGTCGAATACGACCGCGGCCGAGATTTCGTCCGTCTTTGAGACAGGCGCCGCCCCGCTTGCGGTTCGCGATCCCCTTGCCTATGGGGCCGAATTGTTCGCTAATAGCATTCGAAGAGGTGTAACCCTTGGGGTCAGCGGCGGGGAGGCGGCTGAAACGGTAGACTGGGCGCGAAAGATCGAAGAAGCGGCGGGGTTGAGCGTCGCCAGCGATGTCGATCTGCGCAGACGGGTGCTCAAATGAATGGTGTCGCGAATATCTCGCTTGCGTCGGAATCGCGCCTGGGGCGGATTTCTTTCATTGACCTGCCGGCGCAACAGCGCCGCATTCGCACGGCGGTGGAACGGCGCATCCAGACGGTCTTAGATCACGGCCGCTATATCGCCGGTCCGGAAATCGACGAATTGGAAGAACGCCTCGCCGAACGCGCCGGCGCGGCCGCGGCGGTGACCTGCGCCAGCGGCACCGCTGCGCTGATCATTCCGTTGTTCGCCCTCGGCGTCGGCGCCGGCGATGCGGTTTTCATTCCGGCTTTCACGTATAATGCGACGGCGAACGCGGTTCTCGTGACCGGCGCAACGCCGGTCTTCATCGACATCGATCCGGCGACCTTCAATATTGATCCGCGCGACTTAAAGGCGCAAATCGCCGCCGTCCGCGCGGAAGGGAAATTAACCCCCAAGGTCGTCATCCCGGTCGACATGTTTGGTTCGCCTGCGGACTATCCGGCGATTTCGGCGCTGGCCGCCGAAGAAGGGCTGTCGGTCCTTTCCGACGCGGCGCAGAGCTTCGGCGGCGCGCTCGGCCCGCGCAAGGTCGGCAATCTTGCGACAGCGACCTCGACCAGCTTCTTTCCGGGCAAGGCGCTCGGCGCCTATGGCGACGCCGGCGCCATTTTCGCGCAGAACGCCGACGACGTCGAAAAGTGGACGTCAATCCGCTGGCACGGGACGGACCAGTTGCGGAAAACCTCCGTCCGGGTTGGTTTCAACGGGCGCATGGATACCTTTCAGGCCGCGGTGCTTTTGGAAAAGCTCAATATCTTCGATGACGAGTTAGCAGCGCGTCACCACATTGCAGATGTCTACAACACGCGCCTGTCGCCGATCGCGCGACCGCAGCGTCATCTTCCGGGGGCTGTGTCCGGCAGCGCCTACTATTCCTTGTGCGTCGCGAACCGCGACGACGTTGTCGCCCGCGTCAACGAGATGGGCGTGCCGACGGCGATCTACTACACGACGCCGCTGCACAAGATGCCGGCTTTTGAGCCCTACGCGCCCGAAGGCGGGCTGCCGGCCACCGAACAGGTCTGCAAAGAGATCTTCTCGTTGCCCATGCATCCCTATTTAACCCCGGACCAGGTTGATTATATCTGCGGCGTGGTAGAAGAGGCGGCGGGCGTCTGACGGGCCGGGCGCCCTCTTAAGACGAAGGCGCATCCGGACATGACCGAAACCCTTTCCATCGCTATCGCGCAGGTCTCGCCCATTGTCGGCGACGTGGACGGCAATGTCGCCAAGGCAAGGCGGGCGCGGGAAGAGGCCGCCGAAGCGGGCGCCGATCTCATCGTTTTCTCCGAGCTTTTTGTCTGCGGATATCCGCCGGAAGACCTCGTGCAAAAGCCGTCTTTTCAGCGCGCCTGCCGTCATGCGGTCGAAGCGCTCGCGGAAGACACAAGCGACGGCGGACCGGCGATCATCATCGGCGCGCCCTGGCGCGAGGGTCCGCATCTTTATAACGCCGGCGCGCTTTTGAAAGACGGCCGCGTCGACGCGGTGCGATACAAGCGGCATTTGCCCAATTACGGCGTCTTCGACGAGCCGCGCCGCTTTGCGCCGGGTCCGGTTCCGCCGGAGCCGGTGGACGTGAAGGGGTTCAAGGTCGGCCTCATGATCTGCGAGGACATGTGGCTGCCGGGCCCCGGCGAGCATCTGTGCGGCGCGGGCGCGGAGATGTTCATCGTGCCTCACGGTTCGCCCTTCCGGGAGACGGCGCTCAACGAACGGGTCGGCGCGGCGCGGGACCGTTTGCGCGCCTGCGGAACGCCGCTCATGTTCGTGAACCAACTCGCCGGCCAGGACGAGGTTCTGTTCGACGGCGCCAGTTTCGTCATGGGCGCGGACGGCGCCGTTCAGTTTCGATGTCCTCAGTTTACGGAAGGCCTCTTTCTCACGTCATGGGAGCGCAAGGACGGCGCGGTCCAATGCGTCGACGGCCCGCGCTTCGCCTGGGTGGGCGGTGAGGAAATGATCTATCGCGCCGTCGTCATGGGCGTGCGCGATTATGTCCTGCGCAACAAGTTCAAAGGGGTCGTCATCGGCCTTTCCGGCGGGGTCGATTCCGCGCTCACCGCCGCCATCGCCGTTGACGCTCTTGGCGCGGACGCCGTCCATTGCGTGATGATGCCGTCGCAATACACGTCTGCTGAGAGCCTGGAAGACGCCGCCGCCTGCGCCGGCGCCCTCGGCGTTTCATATCGGACGATCCCGATCGGGCCCGGCGTGGACGCGTTCGACGCCATGCTCGCCGATGCTTTCAAAGGCACGCAGGCGGATACGACGGAAGAAAATATCCAGTCGCGCCTGCGCGGCGTCATTCTAATGGCGCTCTCCAACAAGTTCGGGGACATGGTGCTGACCACCGGCAACAAATCGGAAATGTCGGTCGGCTATGCGACGCTCTATGGCGATATGAACGGCGGCTACAATCCGCTGAAGGACATCTACAAGATGGACGTTTTTGCGCTCTGCCGCTGGCGCAACACTCATCACGCCGAGGGCCTGAACGGCCCGACAGGCGAGGTCATCCCGGAACGGATCATTACAAAACCGCCCAGCGCGGAGTTGCGCGAAGACCAGAAAGACGAAGACTCCCTGCCGCCATACGAGGTATTGGACCCAATTCTCGAGGCGCTGGTCGAAAAGGAAATGGGCGTTTCCGACATCGTCGCGCAAGGGTTCGACGAAGCGACCGTGCGCCGGATCGAGCATCTGCTCTATGTCGCCGAATACAAACGCCGCCAGGCGCCGCCGGGCCCGAAAGTCACCGCGGTCAATTTCGGCCGCGATCGACGGTACCCGATTACGAATGGCTGGCGGGATCGGTAGGGTTTGTTCTGAGGTTGGGGGGAGGATCCAATCTCTCCGCTCATCCCGGCGAAGGCCGGGATCTCGTACGGCATATTCCGAAGCAAGTTTCCTGAGGTCCCGGCCCGCGCGCGAAGGCGCGCAGACTTTAGATTGACCGCTTCGCGGTCGGGCCGGGATGAGCGGGTATTAGGTCATGGAAGAAAAAACCTCCATGTCGTCCGCGGGCTTGTCCCGAGGGCCTCAGGCGACGAGTCCATCGGCCTGAGATCGTCGGAACAAGTCCGACGATGACAATCGCGCTTTGCTGGAGTTTGAGGTGGTGTTGATGTCGCCGGGATGAGCGGTTGAGAGATTTAAGTCCCCCTCTCCCTTCAGGGAGAGGGGATAGGGGTGAGGGTGCAAGCGCTCAATCAAGTGCTATGTTGGCGGTATGGCAAAATCGCAGCCGCAATCCATCGCTCTCGCACGGCGACTTCGCAAAGACGCCAACACGCCGGAAAAAATCGCCTGGAACACGCTTCGGCAATTGCGCCGCCGGGGATATCCGGTGCGCCGCCAACATCCGGTTGGTCGCTACATCGTAGATTTTGCAATCGTTAAGGCGCGGCTTGTCATTGAGATTGACGGCGGCGTTCACGGCCTCGATTTTGTCAAAGAACGAGATGAAATACGCCAAAATGAAATCGAAGATATGGGATGGCGAGTTTTGCGAGTGGACGCGGAGACGGCGTTGTCGCCGGATCATTTGTTTGCGCTCGTTTGTGGGAAGCTCGATATTGATTAGATGCTGATGGCGCAGGCCCTCACCCCGGCCCTCTCCCTAAAGGGAGAGGGAGGAGACCGAGTCCCCCCAGTTTGACCCCTCCGTCGCCCTCGGCTAATTCCTCGCGGCTTGAACCCGGAACCGAAAAAGACCTCATGACCGTCACCGTCCGTTTTGCGCCGTCACCCACCGGCAAGCTTCATGTGGGCAATGTCCGCGCCGCGCTTTGGAACTGGCTCCTCGCCCGCAAGGAAGGGGGCAAGCTTATCCTGCGCGTCGACGACACCGACGCGGAGCGCTCGACCAAGGAGTATGAGGACGCGATCAAGGCGGACCTCCAGTGGCTGGGCCTTTCCTGGGACGAAACTGTCAACCAGTCGGACCGCTTTGCGCAATATGACGCCGCCCGGGACAAGCTGATCGCGGACGGGCTGCTCTATCCCTGTTACGAAACGGCCGAAGAGCTTGACCGTAAACGCAAGCTGCAGCGCGCCCGTGGGCTGCCGCCGGTCTATGACCGCGCGGCGCTCACTCTTACGCATGATGAAAAACAAGCCCTGGAGGCCGAGGGCCGGAAACCCCATTGGCGCTTTAAGCTTTCGCGCACGCCCGTCGCCTGGACTGATCTCATCCGCGGCGAGACCACTGTCGATACGGCGAGCGTGTCTGACCCGGTGCTGATCCGCGCGGACGGGATGTATCTCTACACCCTGCCGTCCTGCGTCGACGATATCGATTTGAAGATCACCCATGTCATGCGCGGCGAGGACCACGTCACCAACACCGGCGTGCAGATCGAAATTTTCAAGGCCCTCGGCGGCGCGGCCCCGGCCTTCGCCCATCACTCTTTGCTCGTCGGCAAGGACGGCGAGGGCCTGTCGAAACGGTTCGGCTCCCTCTCGGTCGAAGCGATGCGCGAGGACGGTCTTGAGCCTGCGGCGATCACTAGTCTGCTTGCAAAACTTGGCACCGCCGATCCGGTAACGCCGGTTGCCGACTTGCGCGCGCTCGCCGAGACGTTCGATTTCGACCGCGTCGGCCGGGCGCCGGCGCGGTTCGACATGGGCGAGCTCACCGCGCTCAACGGCAAGCTCCTTCATGATACAGATTACAGCGCCGTGGGCGAGCGCCTTGCCGCCATGAGTGTCGATGAAGCGCTGTGGCTCGCCGTGCGCGGCAATATCGAAAAACTGGAAGACGCAGCCCGCTGGGCCGGCGTCGTCAGCGGCGAAATCGATCCGGTGATTGAGAACGCCGCCTTTACCGACCAGGCCGCCGAGCTGGTGCCGGATGCGCTGAACGCGGCGAGCTGGGGCGACTTCACCGCGGCCCTCAAAGAAAAAACCGGGGCGAAAGGCAAGGCCCTCTTCATGCCCTTGCGCCTGGCGCTTACGGGCGAAAAACACGGGCCGGAAATGGCGGCGATCTTCCCGTTGATCGGGGCGGACAAGGCCCGGGCGCGACTGAAGGGCGAGCGGGCTTAGGGAATATGGCCGTCATCCCGTGCGCGCCGCATCATCTTGAAGATGCGGCGCAGACACGGGATCGCTCTCGGCATGCTGACACAGGTCCCGTGTCTGCACCGCAACGATAAATCGCTGCGGCGCGCACGGGATGACGAAATCCCCCCTCGCAACAAACCATTAACCTTCGGTCCATGGAATTTGCGTAGCCTGCGGTAAGAGCAGGACAAGCGCACATCTTTGCATGACGGAAAGCGGGAACAGGATACGCGGTCTAGACGGCGTGCGGGCGTTCGCCGTGATCGCCGTGGTGTTGTCGCATATCGGGTTGCTGAAGAGCCTTAGAGAAAACGGCCTGATGTCGGACGGCGTCTATTATTCCGTGCGCGGGGCGGTCGGCGTCGAAGCGTTCTTCGTGCTGTCCGGTTTCCTGATCACGCATCTGCTTATTCGCGAACACCGCAAGACCGGCGATGTGTCGCTGCGCAATTTCTTCGTGCGCCGCGTGTTGCGGATTTTCCCGGTCTATTACCTGATGCTGGTGCTGACGCTCCTCATTCATCTCTCAGGCGCCGGGGCCACGGATCTCAAACACCTGGCCATGTCGTTTCTCTATATTTCGAACTACGTGCCCCAGGCGAACAACAGCCCGATGCTCGACCACACCTGGTCCCTGGCGGTGGAGGAGCATTTTTACCTGCTCTGGCCCGCCGTGTTCCTGCTCTTCGCCGCGCGGTTGCGGCTGTTGGCGGCGATCAGCGTTGCCTTCATTGCAGGCGCTCTCGGGCTTGCCGGATTTCTGTTGCAGAACCCCGGCCTCGCCGGTGGCGAGAATTTCTTCCGGTGGAGCCATATCGCCGGGTTCGACATCATGATCGGCTGCGCCGCCGCCCTGTTCATCAACATCGCGCGTCCCGGCGGCGTCTTCGCGTCCGTAACGGCGAGCCGACCCGCTTTGGCGTTGGGCGTCCTGTTCTGGTTCAATCAGGCGACGCCCTTTTTTGACGGAACGATCACGCACGTTCTGTTGCGCGGGGTCGGCTTCGCGCTCATCATTCTGTGGATATACGGCCGGCAGCGGTCCCGCGTGGTCGCGGCGCTGGAATGGACGCCGCTCGCCTATGTCGGGCAAATCTCATACGGCGTTTACATCTGGCAGGGTTTTTACCTCACCAACGCGCCGGACCGGCCCGCCGACATGCTCTGGCCCCTGCCCATGGAAATCGGGGTCTTCCTGCTGATGGCGACGGCGCCCTTGTCCTATCATTTCCTGGAGCGGCCGATCCTGCGGATGAAAGACAGGTTTCGAAAGGCGCGGCCTCGTCCCGGCGCGCGGCCCGCGACGCCTGCCGACGCGAAGGGCCGCTTAGGCGCTAAGCCGTAACGGCGATCCGGCCTTCGGCCACATGCTGCAGAAACGCGTCATGAGACAGCGTGAAAAAACAGGCGCCGTCGCAGGGACAGAACTCAACGCCCGTCTCGCCGTCCTGAATTTCGTATTCCCCTTCCGGCGCGAGGCTTTTTTCCTTCGCGTTTCCATACGGCACTGGGTTTTTAAGAATCGCGGTTGCGCAATTTGCTTTCGTCGCCATGACGTCCTCGTTCGCCTTCCCCGGCTGTCATTTAGTTACGATACCAACAATGGACAGTGATTTGGTTCAACAGGCGATTAAAATTAGGCCATTTTCGGAAACAGGTTCACAACGGCGAGAGAGGGGGGGTGGATTTCATCATCAGCAAAATATTCCGCTCATCCCGACGAAAGTCGGGATCTCATGAAACTCGCTCCGGAATGTGCCGTAGGAGGTCCCGGCTTTCGCCGGGATGAGCGGGGTATATTTTGGCGCCGGGATGAGCGGAAGAAGATACTACCGCTGTCGCCGCGCCCGCCGTGGGTTGCCGTCGTCGGCGACGCGCGACAGGCCGCGCGAGACGTCGTTGTAGAATTCAAGAAGCGTGTTTTCTTCCCGATATGTCGCCGCCGGATAAGCGCCGTCCAGCGCGTAGACCGGCAGGCCCTGATGGGCCGAGACCATGAAATTCTTCCAGATTTCCGCGGGGATCGAGCCGCCGGTCACTTTGTCCATGGGCCGGTAGTCGTCATTGCCGACCCAGACGCCGGCGGTCAGTTGCGCCGTGTACCCCATAAACCAGGCGTCGCGCCAGTCATTGGTGGTGCCGGTCTTGCCCGCCGCCGGACGCCGCCCCAGGGAGGCGCGCCGGCCCGTGCCCGAATGCATCACCTGATAGAGCATGTGGGTCATGTTTTTCGCCACCGCCTCGTCCATCACCTGTTCCGGCGCGGGCGTGTCGCGGGCGTAGAGAACTTCGCCGTCCCGGGTTTCGATCGTTTCGATCGCGTAAGGGGCGGGTTTGCGCCCGCCCTGGGCGAAGGGCAGATAGGCGGCGGTGAAATCCATCAGGGTGGTGTCGACCGCGCCGAGCGCGATGGCGCGAAAGGCGGGCACCTCTTTGACGCCGAATCGCATCGCCGCGGCGGCGACTTTGCTGGGCCCGACCCGTTCGGTGACCTGGGCGGCGACGGTGTTGATCGACTGCGCCATCGCCTCGGTCAGGCGCACCGCGCCGCGATAGGTGTCGGTGTAGTTGGTGGGCGCCCAATCGCCGAACTGCACCGGCTGGTCGACAAAGCGGGTGTTGGGCGTAAGGCCTGACTCCATCGCCGCCACATAGACGAAGGGCTTAAACGCCGAGCCCGGCTGTCGGGTCGCCTGGACCGCGCGGTTGAACTGGCTCTCTTTGTAAGCGCGCCCGCCGACCATGGCGCGCAACGCGCCGTCCGCGTCATAGGCGACGAGGGCGGCCTGGTCGGCGCCTTTCAGGCGCGCATCGACGGTGAGGCCCGCCTTGACGGCGGTTTCCGCATCGCGCTGCAGTTTCTGGTCGATGGTGGTGCGCACGATGATGTCGCCGGCGACGGTCGGGGCGAGGGTCTTGGTCCTGGCCGCGACAAAATCGAAAAAGTAGCCGAGATCATTATCCGTATTCTGAAAGATCACCTGGGCCGGCTGTTGGCGCGCCTCGCGCGCCTCAAAAGGCGTCACCGCATGGGTTTCCAGGAGGTTATCGATGACAACGCCGGCGCGGCGTTCCGCGCCCTTGGGGTTTTGGGTCGGCGCATAGGTTGACGGCGCCTTGGGCAGGCCGGCGATCATCGCCGCTTCGGCAAGGTTCACATCCCGGGCGGATTTGCCGAAATAGGTGAGCGCGGCCGATTCAACGCCGTAAGCGCCGGCGCCGAGATAGATCCGGTTAAGATAGAGCGACAGAATTTCGTCTTTTGAAAAATGCCCTTCAAGCCACAAGGCGAGCAGCGCCTCGCGGATCTTGCGCGTATAGGTCTGCTCCGGCGACAGAAATAAGTTGCGCGCCAGCTGCTGCGTGATGGTGGAGCCGCCCTCGACGACGGCGCCGGATTTGGCGTTCGCTGTCGCCGCGCGCAAGGTGCCGCGAATGTCGACGCCGGCGTGATCGTAAAAGCGGCGGTCCTCAGTGGCGAGAATGGCGTCGATGAAAAAGCCCGGCAGCTCTTCGGGAAACACTTGCGCACCGTAGCGGGCGCCCCGCGCGGCGATCTCTTCGCCATTGCGGTCAAGGACGATGATCGCTGACTGGCGGTTAACGTTCCAGAGATCGACATCCGCCGGCGCCCGCGGCGCCATGACGATGAACGCGAAGGCAAGCCCGGCGCCGGCGCCGAGAAAGGTCAGGGAGCCCGCGGCGGCCGCAAGGCTGCCGTAAAGATCGCGCCAGGCGCGCCCTTCGCCGGGCTCTTTTTTGTATTTTTTCGCTTCGGCGTAAGGGGAGGCCTTTGCTTCCGTCTTGTCGCCGCGCCCGGTCAGACGGGCGACGACGCCGCGGGCGTCCGCAACGACATTGCGGATGATCGCGTTGAGCCCTGACGGGTCGTGTTGTTTTTTGTCGTCACCCATCGCCTTCGGTCCTGACGCAAATAGCGACGATTACCAGTGTGGATCGCTTCATCCTGAGGAGCAAACTTCCTTCGTCCTTTGTGACGGGCCTTACAGGCCCTCCTCAGGACGAAGGAATTTTGCGTCTCGAAGGATGACGCGCCCGATTGTCGTCCATTTTCTACCTCGTCGATAATCGCGGCGGCGTTATGGCGCAAGCGCCGCGATTTTGTGGCGGGTGAAAGGCGTTGGGTGTTCTGGCTTTTTTCGGATTTGTAAGAAATGCCGCTCATCCTGGCGAAATGATTGGCGACGGCGGCCGTTGGCGAAGCAAACACCCGACTTTAAAAGCTACCCTGTCGTCCTCGGACCGTCGATGGTTCCCGTCCATCTCCATCCAAGGACCTCGAGCGGCCCCGCGCGCGGAACATTTACTGGCGTGGAAATGAAAGCAGGAGGAGTTCTCACGAACCCCTCCGATTATCTACTCCGCCGGGACCTGTGACGGCGTCGGGGCGCCGTTGCGCTGGCGCGGCGACCGCGAGGCGAGGGCCAGAACGGTGCAGCCCGCCGCCGCCGAGGCGATGGAGCCTGTGAGCACGCCGAGGCGCACCTGGTTCAATGTGTCTGCATCGCTGAAGGCGAGGCCGCCGATAAAGAGGCTCATGGTGAAACCGACCCCGGTCAGCCAGGCGACGCCCGCAAGCTGCGCCCAGGTGATGTCCGACGGCAGCCGGGCGAGCCCCAGCCGCGTCGCCAGGAACGCCATCAACAGAACGCCGACCGGCTTGCCGATAAAGAGGCCGAGGGCGATGCCGATAGGCGCCGGCGCCAGGATCGCACTGGGCGTCAATCCCTGAAAAGAAAGCCCGGCGTTGGCGAAAGCGAACAGCGGCAGGATCATGAATGCGACCCAGGGGTGCAGGTCATGCTCCAGCTTGTGCAGAGGCGACTGGCATTTTTCCGTACGCCCCGCAATCGGAATGGCGAGGGCGGTAACGACGCCGGCGAGCGTGGCGTGTACGCCTGATTTCAGCACGCACACCCAGACGATGGCCCCGATCAGAATATAGGGCGCCGGCGAGCGCACGCCGAACCTGTTGAGGACAAACAGCATGGTTGCGCCCATCAGCGCGAAGGTCAGCGCCATGAGCGACAGGTCTGCGGTGTAGAACAGCGCGATAATCACGATCGCCGCCAGATCGTCGATAATCGCGACCGCGAGCAGAAAGATTTTCAGGCTCACCGGCGCGCGCGACGCGGCGAGGGCGAGAAAACCGAGCGCAAATGCGATGTCGGTCGCGGCCGGGATCGCCCAGCCGGCGGCGGTCGCCGGATTGTCCCAGTTAAAGCCGACGTAAATGAGCGCCGGCGCGGCGATGCCGCCGATCGCGGCGAAGACGGGCAGCGCCGCCTTGTCGAAAGTGGACAGTTCGCCTTCCAGGATTTCCCGTTTGATCTCGAGGCCAACAAGGAAGAAAAAGACCGCCATCAAACCGTCATTGATCCACAACAGAAGCGGCTTGGCGATTTCAAGCGCGCCGACCTGCACCACGACGGGGGTCGACAACAGCGCGCCGTAATAATTCGACAGGAAACTGTTGTTAGCGATCAGCGCGAGCAGCGCCGCAAATATAAGCAAAACGCCAGCCGATGATTCAAGCCGGAGAAAATCCTGCATGCGGGCGACGATACGGGCCATTGTTGTTTTGTTCCTAGCGTTAAAGTCTTTTTCGTTTTCGTTCAGTCTACGTTCAATCTTGTGTCTTCGGATCCGTATGTCTTCGGATCGATCGTCGCGTTACGTGCGGGCTCGCTTCACAAGGTCGAGGGCCAACGCCTTCGTCCTGAAAAACGCCTGCGGGAACGGCGCACTCTCAGGATGAAGGCATTGACCCGACGCAAGAGACGGCGTGACCCCGTCCCAATCCGGCGACCCCCCCCCCCTGCAATCCGTTAGGCGGCGCGCTCCCATGTGGTGATCTGATCAAGCGACGCGCGCAGGGCCTGTTCAAACTGCCCCTCGGTGTCGGGGCCGGCGAGTTGCTTGGCCCCATGATAGTAAAACCGGCAGAGAATGCGGCCGTCCGTTTCCGTCCGCGCGCAATCGACAAGTTCGTAAGGGCCCCAGTTCGAGACACAGTCGACTTTGTCGCGCAATTCAGCGATGTCGCCTTCCCATGACGCCACCAGATCGAGGGTCGGCGCCGTCGGCGGAATCGCCGGCGGGGAATAGAGCAGCGGCAGCCCGCGGGACTCGCGCAGCCGGGCGAGATGGTTTTCAACCGTCTCCGGCGTCACGTCGTTGCTTTTTTCCGGCGTCGACACTCTGCGAGGCGTTGAATCAAACACGAAAGCGCACTCCTGTCATCTTGCGGAGACACATGGGCGCTTTTCACCCTATTGAAAACCGGATCGCGATCTACATTTTGATAGAAATTTCCAATGAGCGGAGAAATGGGACATGGGCGACGCGAGTCATCTCACTTTGAAACAACTTAACTGTCTGATCGCCGTCGAGCAGACGGCGCATTTTCGCCGGGCCGCGGAAATGTGCGGCATCACGCAGCCCTCGTTGAGCGCCCAGATCGGCAATCTGGAAGAAGCGCTCGGCGTGCGCCTGGTAGAACGCAGCCGGTCCGGCGTGGCGCTGACCCCGGCCGGACGGGAAGTCGCGACGCGGGCTCGGCGGATCACCGACGAGGCGCAGGGTATCGCCGATTTCGCCGCCGAAGCCAAACACGGGCTGACCGGCACCTTCCGCCTCGGCTCCAAGCCGACGCTGGGGCCTTACCTTCTGCCACAGGTGGTGGCGGCGCTTCACCGTCAGTATAAGGACCTCAATCTCTACATTCGCGAAAGCGAGCCGCGCAATCTTGAATTCGAACTGGCCAACGGCGTTCACGATCTCGTGTTGACGCAACTGCCGGCGACCAACGCCGAACATGTGGAAGCGCCCCTTTTTCAGGAGCCGCTCTATCTCGCCGTCGCCGTCGACCACCCGCTGGCGAAGGAAAAAACCATCAAGGTCGACGATCTCGCCGGCCTCGATATCCTGTCGCTCAATCCGAACTTTCACCTCCACGACCGGGTGCACAGCTTGTGCGAGGATTTCGGCGCGCGGCTTGTCGGCGACTATGAGGGAACCAGCCTCGACGCGCTGCGCCAGATGGTGGGCATGGGCATGGGCGCTACGTTTCTGCCGGCGCTCTACGCCCATTCGGAAATCTCCGCCCGCAGCGAAGTGGCGGTGCGGCCGTTGCGCGGGCGCGCCGTCACGCGCTCCATCGGCCTGATCTGGCGCAAGAGCGCCGGGCGCGCAGAGGCCTATAAGCGTCTCGCCGACATCATTCGCGATGTCGCTGAAAAGCGCTTCAAAGATGTTCGCGTGCTGGGACGCGAGCCTGATAGAAAAAAACGATCAAAATGACGGTGGGCGCGTGATTGTTCGCGATCGCGCCCGCCCTATCTATCCGTCGTAACAACAACGCACCAAAGAAAAGGAACCCACCCCATGACCCGCATCGTCGGCGCCGCTGCAATCTTCACCCTCATTGCAGGATACGTCGGCGCGATAGCTGCGTTTGTCTGACGGTAACCCCGCCCAACCGTCTAACGCAGCGCAATCACGGCCCCGCTTCCCCTGGCGGGGTCGTATTGCGTTTGGGGGGGCATCTTCTGCCCCGCTCATCCCGACGAAAGTCGGGACCTCGTGAAACCTGCTCCGGAGTATGTCGTAGGAGGCCCCGGCCTGCGCCGGGGTGAGCGGAACAAAAAACTTGTGTTTCTTCGGGATGAGCGGAGAAAACAGAGCCGCACCATAGTGAGCGGCTTTATGGTAAACTCGATTTGCAATTCACCCCTCCCCAATTGTGCAGCGCCATAAAGGCGCCGGCGCCCCAGTCCCCGCGACAACGTGAACTCAATTTGCGACCAGCCGCTCTTGCTGCTTACCGTGACCATGGCATAGTGCGCGGCGGGGAAACGGGGCGGCGGACGTGACGCAACGTCAGGTTGTCCTGCTTTCATTTCATTTTGGGGCAACGGAAGAACAACTCTCATGACAATTGACCGAAAAGCCTTTCACCGGGCGCTGACGGCGAGCCTTATGTCCGGCGCCGTATTCGTCTCGACCGCCGCCTTTGCGCAGGACGACGCTGAAGAAGACGAAGACAAGGGACCGCCGACGATCGAGGACAAGACCGAAGACCTGACAAAGTCCGAGGGGCTTTTCGCATTCTACACCGATCCGGAAAACGGCGACGTCTATATGGAAGTCGCCGAAAGTCAGCTTGATGACGAATTCGTCGCCTTTTCCTATGCGGAGAACGGCGTTCTGGAAGCGGGCGCCTTTCGCGGCTTTTATCGCGACCAGCGCGTATTGTCGCTGAACAAGCATTTCAACAAGATTGAGTTCATTGAAGAACCGACGGCGTTTTACTTCGATGAAAGCAACGCAATTTCCCGCGCCGCTGACGCTAATATTTCGCCGGCGGTCCTGGCGAGCGTTGACATCGCCGCCACGACCGAAGGCGAGGGCGAGGACGGCGAAGATCGTTACCTCATCAAGGTCAACGGCGTCTTCCTGTCCGAGGCGCTGCACCAGGTGAAACCCTCGCCCAATCCGGACGCCGGCCCCAACGCCTTTGCAATCGGCGAGCTCGCCGGGGACAGAACGAAGTTTGCGGAAATTCGCAACTATCCGCAAAACTCCGACATTATCGTCGACTATGTCTTCGCTAATCCTTATCCGCGAAACGGCGGTTCGGCCGCCGTTACCGACGCGCGCTCGGTGACGGTGAAAGTGCAGCACTCGCTGATCGCCATGCCGGAGGAGGGATTTGTTCCGCGTATTGACGATTATCGCGTCGGCTACTTCTTCGATCAGGTCACGGACTTAACGTCCGACAAGGCCGCGCCCTATCGCGACTTGATCAATCGCTGGCGGCTTGAAAAGCAAGACCCGACCGCCGCCGTCTCCGATCCGGTGACGCCGATCACCTGGTGGATTGAAAACACGACGCCCGAAATCTATCGCGACACTATTCGCGACGCAGTGCTTGCCTGGAACCCGGCGTTTGAGAAAGCCGGCTTTTCCAACGCCATCGACGTCAAAGTCCAGCCCGACGATGCTGACTGGGATGCGGGCGACATTCGCTACAATGTGCTGCGCTGGACCTCGTCGCCGGTCCCGCCCTTTGGCGGCTACGGCCCCAGCTTCACCAATCCGCGCACCGGCGAGATCATCGGCGCGGACATCATGCTGGAATACTCCTTTATCACCAATCGCTGGATTTTCGGCGACGTCTTTGAGAGCGCCGGGCTGCAGACCGCGGCGCCCATCGCGACGCCGGTCAGCGCGTCGAACAAGCACAAATGCGCCGTCGGGGCCCACTTGCACGCCGCGACGAGTTTCGGCGTCGCCGCGCTGCAGGCGGCCGGCGCCAGCGACGTTGAACTCAACGAGCTGGTCCGGGAAAGCATTTACTACCTCATGCTGCACGAGGTCGGCCATACGCTCGGGCTGAACCACAACATGAAAGCCTCGATCATTCATGGTCCTGACGACGTCCATGATGAAGCGGTGACGCAAGGGGCGCCGACGGCTTCCGTCATGGACTATCCGGCGATCAACATCGCCCCGCCGGGCGTCGCCCAGGGCGACTATTACATGACTCGCACAGGGACTTACGACGACTGGGCGATCGTCTTCGGCTATTCGCCGGACATCGAGGGCGACGCGCGCGATGCGCATCTCGCCCTGTCGTCCGACCCCGGTCACATTTTCGGCAATGACGCCGACGACATGCGCTCGCCCGGCGCCGGCATCGATCCACAGGTCATGATCAATGACATGTCGTCCGATCCGGTTGCTTACGGCGTCGACCGTATGGAGCTTGTCAAAGCGACGCTGCCGAAGCTCGTTGAGAAGTACAATGACGAACACAGCTGGCAGACCTTGCTGCGTAATTACTTCTACGCCACCAGCCAGCAGGCGGTGATGGCGCAGGTCATGTCGCGCCAGATCGGCGGCGTCTATGTCGACCGCACGCAACCCGGCCGGGAGGGCGCCATGGACGCGCCGTTCACAGCGGTGCCCGAAGCGCGCCAGAAGGCGGCGATGGAAGCGTTGCGGAACTATATCTTCGCGCCCGACGCCTTCGCCGCGCCGGAAGAGCTGGTCCGTCACTTACAGGCGCAGCGCCGCGGCTTTAACTTCTTTGGCGGCACCGAGGATCCGAAGCTGCATGGCCGCGCCCTCGGCATTCAGATGGGCGTCCTTGATCACCTGCTTAATCCGGTGGTCCTGCAGCGCATGACCGACACCGGACTTTACGGCAATACCTATGCGCCGGCGGAAATGATCCTTGATCTGAACAGCGCCGTTTTCGGCGGCGACCTCGCGGGGTCGCCCAACGCGTTCCGGCGCAATCTGCAGACGGCGTATCTGGAACGCCTGGTCGCGATGGTCGACAACCCGGCCTACGACCCGACAGCCCGGGCCGCCGCACTCGCTGGCGTTGAGAACGTCAAATCCCGCCTCGGTCTCTTCGGCGGCATGATCGAGTTCGGCATGTCGACCGAAACGAGAGCCCACCGGGCCCAGATCAAGCGGATCCTGGCCAAGCTGGGCTAGGGGCTGGGATCTGGTTTTACGAATTGAGGGCGGCGCGAGATTTTCGCGCCGCTTTTTTTTTTGCACTCCTCATCCGCTCATCCCCGCGAAAGCGGGGATCCAGAGGCATACGCGAACGCGGGTGGGTGAATATGGATTCCCGCTATTATTGAACCGTTTGATAATGGACGCCCTGCGCACCGCCGATGGCCCTATGCGCACACGGGATTTAGTGAGCGCAATTATGATAACGCTGGGCCATGAAGAAACAGCGCGAACTGCGCTGGTGCCGCGCGTGAAGGGAAACCCTTATTATCTTCAGCGAACGAAGGCTTAGGTGGAGAAGATCGGATCAGGCCGTGAGCTTGGTGGGCATTAGACTTAGCTACTGCATTGCCTCAAAATACGCAGCCGCCGCATCAAGCACGTCATCGTATAAGTTCCACCCCTTCGGGATCGGAGCCTTTTCCAATAATTCCTCGCCTAACGGGGTGAGTTCGAACTCGTTTTCCAAATCGCCAGTCATATCACCCTCCTCTAGCGCGTCACGAACAACGGCGCGGGCATATCTAGGGTTAAAGCTATCCGGCAAGTGCCTCTGTACAGACCTCAAGTCATCAGCGCCCATTTTAACCAGTTGAAAAACAAGGCGTTTTTTTGCGCCCATACGCATTCGGCGCTCTCCGTCGCCAGAGCGCTTTTCGCTAGCCTCGACGGATTTTAGGGCGGACTCTAAAGCCTCGATCTTGGCCTTTTGAACGTCAATGCTGCGATCTAGAAGGTCTCGATCAACCTTAAGGCCGTTAAGCTCCTGTTTGGCTGATTCTATAAGCTTCAACAGGCCTTTGGTGCTGCTCATGGCGGAACCCTATAAATTGTCTATGCCAGAACGTATAGGTAAAACCTTACAGAATCAATCTTACCGCATCGCCGGCCCCGGTTTGTTCCTGCGCGATTCTGTAATAGAGCGCCGCCTATTGACGCATGACGCGTCTTGGGCCATTATGCGGGCAAGATGAGGTGCCCGAGTAGTCGAAGGGGCCAGTATTGCAAACTGGTGGGTTCATAGCCCCGTCGCAGGTGCAAATCCTGTCCTCATCTCCGATCTTTACCTTGCGTTAATCAGGCCGGCGGAATATTCTTTAATTGGCTTGCGTTGCTATGACGCTCCTTTTTGGGGTGAGCGTTGGCCAAGCCGATTTAGTCGGCTGGAGATGAGGCAAAGATTTAAGGCCCAGCAGAAATGCTGGGTCTTTTGTTGTGCGCTTCGTTGCCAATATCCGGTTAAGTCAACGCTCAGCGTGGTTGCAGGCGCATTGCCTTCAACGCGATTCACTTGGCAGCCATTTGCACGGCGGCGGTGATCTTCACGCCATGAGGCCTCTTGCGCATAGCGGAGAAGATACTGACCGCTAATCCAGTGGTGACAGCCTTGCTCGGCGCGCCGCAGGCGAGAGAAGAATAACTTAGCTTGGTTTGTGCATGCGAAATCATATGGGAAGCCGACTTCGTCATTGACGCGGCGAATCTCAAAACGGGCGTGCAGAATGGTTTCTGAGCGCCCACAAAAGCTATGCTCATTAAGGGCTGTAAGCAGAACTCTGCTTACAGCCCTTAACCAGCATGTTTTCCGCACGCTCATCAGGGTCAAGGGGCTAGCCCGCTTCGCGGCGGCGAAGCCGCCCTTGACCCTGATGAGCGTGCGGAATACGCGGGGCCTCGCGCTTCTCCCCAACACAGCGTAAGACTTCTCTCATGACCGCCGCCAAACCCTTCTGGGAAACCAAATCCTTGAGCGAGATGACGCAGGAGGAATGGGAGTCCCTGTGCGACGGCTGCGGGCGCTGTTGTCTTTATATTCTGCATAATGAGGAAACCGGCGACGTCTTTGAAACCGATGTCGCCTGCAAGCTGTTCGACGCGCGCGCGCGCCGCTGCACCGATTATGAAAATCGCACCAAGCGCGTGCCCGACTGCGTGCGGCTCACTCCGCAAAACGCCAAATCTCTCAACTGGATGCCGGAAACCTGCGCCTATCGCCGGCTCGCCAACGGGAAAGCGCTGCCCGACTGGCACCCGTTGATCACCGGCGATCCGAAAACCGTGGAACGCGCCGGCGTTGCGGTCCCGCCGGACCTGATCCCGGAAGATGAGATCGACGACGATTTATTGGAGAGCCGGATTACGAAGGCGCGGTAGGGGGTAGTTTTACTCTCTAGCCCGCTCATCCCGACGAAAGTCGGGACCTCGTGCAACAGGTTCTGAGTCTGCCGACGGAGGTTCCGACTTTCGTCGGGATGAGCGGGAATAACAAAATTCATTTAATGCATCCGTGTCGTCCTCGGACTTGTTCCGAGGACCTCAAGCGGCGCGCGTTGTGGCCTGAGATCGTCGGAACAAGTCCGACGATGACAATTGAGTCTCTCCGCTCATCCCGGCGCGCGCGCGAGGGCGCGCAGACTCTAGATTGGCCGCTTCGCGGTCGGGCCGGGACCTCGTGCAACAGGTTCTGAGTCTGCCGACGGAGATCCCGGCCTTCGCCGGGATAAGCGGAAGCATCTGAAGCCGCAAAAACCACCCCAAAAACCCCGCACCAAATACGGGAAAGGCGCCCCGTCGGCGCCCCAATAACCGTAAATTCTTTCATGAATCCCGCATTCGGTGCGTAGTTATGCTCCCCCCTTTTGGGTCGGCGTATGATGCCCGTCATGACACAGACCCATGCGCCATCCGAAGCCCTGGCAAAAGAACCGTACACGAATGAACGTGAGTGGGGCGCCCTCTGCGCCGACATCCGCGCGCTTGCGGCGCGACGGGCCGCCCGCATGCTCAGCGACGCCGGCGGCGACGACGTGGCCCATGACCGCGACGCCCGCGCGCTGCGCATGCTGATGGCGTCGGCGGAAATCGCCGCGCGCATGCAGCGGCAAGATGAAAAGGAACAGCGCCTGAATGACGAACAGCGAGGCCCCCAGCTCCACACCGACGCAGAACTCGAAATCCTGTTCCAGCGGGCCCGCGCCCGCGTCGACCGCCTCAGAAGCGGGCCCGGACTACACGGAGCGGGAGCTGACGCTGATTCTCGAAAAGATGATGGAGGAAGCGGCCGCGACGCAGACCGAACAGATCTGGGGGATGCATGCTCTTAAGCATCAACAACCGCCCGCGGGCGACTGGACGACCTGGCTCATTCTCGGCGGGCGCGGCTGCGGCAAGACCCGCGCCGGCGCGGAATGGATCCGCGGTCTCGTCAACAAGAGCGCCAATGACGATTGCAATCCGGCCGGCGCCGTCGCGCTGGTCGCTGAAACATACGCCGATGCGAGGGAAGTCATGATCGAGGGTCCCTCCGGCATCATCGCCTGCGCCGCCGCGCTGTCGCGGCCCGTTTACGAGGCCTCCCGCCGCCGCCTGGTCTGGCCCAACGGCGCAGTCGCCCATTGTTTTTCTGCGGAGGATCCGGACGGGATTCGCGGCTATCAGTTTACGGCCGCCTGGAGCGATGAGCTCGTCAAATGGCGGTATGCGGAGGAAACCTGGTCGAACCTGCAGCTCGCCCTGCGCCTCGGCGCCCGCCCGCGCCAGATCGCGACAACGACGCCGCGCCCGATCGGGCTGATCAAGCGCCTGCTCGAAGCGCCGACAACATCGGTCACCCGCGCCACCAGCTACGACAACCGCGCCAACTTGTCCGAAGCGTTCTTTACCGAGATCGCGGCGATGTACGAAGGCACCGCCCTTGGCCGCCAGGAATTGCTCGGCGAGCTCATCGACGACACGCCGGGCGCCTTGTGGAACTGGGCGATGATCGAAGCGGCGCGGATTTCGCACTATCCGCCCCTGTCGCGCATCGTCGTCGCCGTCGATCCCCCGGCGACGGCGGGCGAGGGCGCGGACGCTTGCGGCATCATCGTAGCTGGCGTCGACGCCTCCGGCGAAGCGTGCGAGCGCACCGCCTATGTGCTCGCCGACCGGACGGCGAAGCGGTTGTCGCCGCGGCAATGGGCCGAGCGCGCCGTCGCCGCGTTTCACGAATTCGAAGCCGACCGCATCGTCGTTGAACTGAACCAGGGCGGCGACATGGTCAAAGCCGTCATCGCCCAGGTCGATGCGGGCGCGCCGGTCAAAGGCGTATACGCAACCCGCGGCAAAACCCTGCGCGCCGAACCCGTCGCCGCCCTCTATGAGCGCACGCGCGTGCGCCATGTGGGCGCCTTTCCCGATCTCGAAGAGGAAATGACCCGGTATTGCGGCGCCGGACCATCGCCGGATCGCCTCGACGCCCTCGTCTGGGCGCTGACCGATTTGATGATCCGACCGCGGGCCCCGCGCCCGGGCGTGACGCGGGTGGATTAGGGAGGTGCGTGTGCTGATGTTTTGTAGTTCCGCTCAACTTTCTTTCTGCCCGCTCATCCCGGCCCGACCGCGAAGCGGTCAAACTGTAATTCGCGCGCGAAAGCCGGGATCTCGGGCGGCACAGCAATTTACGCATCGCAAAGAAACAAACGCTGTCGTCCTCGGACTTGTTCCGAGGACCTTTGGCAACGAGTCCAGCGGCCTAAGATCGTCGGAACAAGTCCGACGATGACAATCACTTCGTTCTACGATTGCGAGAAGAGTAAAAATTCATGCCCTTAATCCCCAATTTCTTTCGCCGGGCCCCCGCTGCGAAGGCCTCCGCCGCCAAGGCGTTGATCGCGCTCCATCGCCTCGGCCAGCCGGCCTGGACGCCGCGGGATTACGCCGCGCTGGCCCGGGCCGGTTTTGAGAAAAACGTCATCGCCTATCGCTGCGTGCGGCTGGTTGCGGAGACGGCGGCGTCGGCGCCGCTGGAGATTGTCGAAGGGGGCGCGGCGATGGCCGATCATCCTCTGGCTGCGCTCATGGATACGCCGAACCCGGAACAATCGGGCGCGGCGCTGCTGGAAGACTTTTACGGGTTCCTGCAGACGGCGGGCAACGCCTATCTCGAAGCCGCGACGATCGACGCCGCCCCGCGGGAGCTTTACGTATTGCGCCCGGACCGGGTGAAAGCGCGCCTCGGCGCCAATGGCTGGCCCGTGGCGTGGGACTATCGCGTTGGCGCCCGCAGCGTGACGTTCAAAAAGCCGGAAGAGGGGTTCTCCCCGATCCTGCATCTCAAGCTTTTTCATCCGACCAACGATCATTACGGGCTGTCGCCGCTGGAAGCCGCCGCCGCATCGGTCGATCTGCACAACGCGGCGGCGGCGTGGAACAAGGCGCTGCTCGACAATGCGGCGCGGCCTTCCGGCGCGCTTGTCTATCAGGGTCCGGAAGGGGCGGAGAACCTCACCGCGGAACAATTCGAGCGGTTGAAGTCGGAGCTGGAAGACGCTTATCAGGGCGCGGCCCATGCCGGGCGCCCGCTGGTGCTCGACGGCGGGCTCGAATGGCGGTCCATGTCGCTGACCCCGGCGGATATGGACTTCATCGAAGCTAAGAACGCCGCCGCCCGTGAAATCGCGCTCGCTTTCGGCGTGCCGCCCATGCTGCTCGGTATACCAGGCGATAATACGTATTCGAATTATCGCGAGGCCAATCTCGCCTTCTGGAAACAGACGGTCCTGCCGCTGGTGAAAAAAACCGCCGCCGCGATCACCGCCTGGATGCGCCCCGTTTTCCCGCGCGTGTCGGTCGTCTGCGAGACGGCGCGCATCGAAGCGCTGTCGGCGGAACGCGACGCCCTGTGGTCGCGGGTCTGCCGCGCCGACTTTTTAAGCGACGACGAAAAACGCAGCGCCCTCGGCCTCGCGTCCCGGGACGGGGAGGAGGCTTAGATGCACGCTGTCTCAGCCCCGCGCCCGCCGGAACGGCCCCAGGAACAGCGCATCACCGTCGCGCTTGGCTCCGCGCTCCTCGTTCAAACGGCGCTTGCGCTGATCTGGACCGGCGCCGCGTCGGAGCGGATCTCTCAGCTGGAGCGGCGCGCGGAAGCCAACGCCGTCGTCATCGAACGCACCGCGCGGCTGGAAGAACAGGTGGCTTTCATGACCAAGACGCTGATGCGCATTGAGGACAAAATTGATCGCCAGGCGGAGGAAGGGGAGTGATGGTTGGCTTTTGTTATTTCCGCTCATCCCCGCGAAAGCGGGGACCCAGCAAAGCAAACCAAATGGATCCCCGCTTTCGCGGGGATGAGCGGGTGTTGAATCATGGAGGGAAAAATCACCCATGACCCACCCCCCGCTCACCGCCGAAATCGAAGGGTTCGCCGCCCGTTACGAAGAGCCCGACCGGGCCGGCGACGTTATCGCCCGCGGCGCCTTTCGCAAGACGCTTAAGAAAAGAACCGCGCCGGTGCGCATGCTCTATCAGCATGGCGTTGATGCGCCGATCGGCAAGTGGACCGATTTTCGCGACACTGCCGCCGGGCTTATTGCAACCGGCGAGTTAATCTTGTCGTCGCCGCGGGCCCGGGAAATCTATGCGCTGATAGAGGGCGGCGCTCTCGACGGATTGTCGATCGGCTACGAAACCGTGCGCGCGCGAAAAGGCCGCGCCGGCCGGCGCATCCTTGAAGCCGAATTGTGGGAGGTCTCGATTGTCACCTTCCCCATGGCGCCGAGGGCGCGCGTTACGCGCATCGGTTCGCCCTCGTCACCCCAAAAGCTTTCGCCGCCGGGCGCGCATCAGTTCGCGGGCGCCTTGCGGAACGCAGCATCCATTCTTTCAGCCTAAGGAGTAAAAAAAGTTATGCGTATCGAAACAAAAGCAGGCGAGGCGAGCGATGTTCGCAGCGCCATGCACGAATTCTTAAGCGTCTTTGAACAATTCAAGGACGCTAACGATCAGCGCCTGGCGGCGCTGGAGCAAAAACGCGGCGACGATGTTGTTCTTGGCGAACAGATCGAGCGTCTCAACCGGTCGCTTGACGAACAGCAAGCGAAAGTCGACGCCCTGGCCTTGAAATCGGCCCGCCCGCAATTGGGGCGAGATGCGTCCGACCGCCGCGACGAACGCCCGGATGAACGCAAAGCCGCGTTCCAGCGCTACATGCGCGCCGGCGACGGCGCCGCCGCGGCGCTGTTGGAGGAAAAAGCAGCCAATGTGGGGACTGACGCGGAAGGCGGCTACCTCGCGCCGGAACAGACAGAGCGCATTATCACCGCGGCGGTGAAAGACATTTCGCCCATTCGCCAGATTGCGTCGGTGCGGGAAATCGGCGCCAATATCTATCGCAAGCCCGTGTCCAACGGCGACGCCGCCGTCGGCTGGGTCGGCGAAACCGGCGCGCGGGCCGAGACGACGGCGCCCACCATCACCGCGATCGATTTCCCGACTATGGAGCTATACGCCATGCCGGCGGCGAGCCAGACGCTGCTCGATGATGCGGTCGTTGACGTCGAACAGTGGCTCGCGGACGAAGTGCAGACCGAATTCGCCGTTCAGGAGTCCGCCGCTTTCGTCAATGGCGACGGCGTCAACCAACCCAAAGGGTTTCTCGACTACACGATCGCGGAGGAATCGGTGCGCGCCGCCGGCGAGGTCGGCTATGTCGCTACCGGCGCCGCCGGCGCATTCCCCGCGTCCGATCCCTCCGACGTGTTGCTCGATCTTATCTATACGCCGAAACAGGCCTATCGCGCGAATGGCCGGTTCGTGTTGAACCGCTCCGTCCTCGGACAGTTGCGCAAGTTTAAGGACGCCGACGGCAACTATCTCTGGCAGCCGCCGGGTGAAGCGGCGGCGCCGGCGCGCCTTCTCGGTTATCCGGTGAGCGAGGCCGAAGACATGCCCGATGTGGCGGCGGATGCGCACGCCATCGCCTTCGGCGACTTTCGCCGCTTTTACCTCGTCGTCGACCGGGTCGGCGTGCGCGTCCTGCGCGATCCCTATTCAGCCAAGCCCTTCGTCCTGTTCTACACGACAAAACGGGTCGGCGGCGGCGTTCAGGATTTTGACGCGGTGAAGTTGCTGAAGTTTTCGGCGTCGTAGTTTGATCCAACCACCGCTCATTCCCGCGAAAGCGGGAATCCATTTTCCACCTCAATATGGATCCCCGCTTTCGCGGGGATGAGCGGGAGATGACACGATTTACGAAGGACCACCCATGCCCCTAACCCTGCTTTCCCCGCCGGCGGCGGAGCCGGTCGCGCTTCAGGACCTGAAAGATCACCTGCGCGTTGACGGCGACGCCGAGGACGGGGTCATCGCCGCGGCGCTGGCGAGCGCGGTGCGCGCCATCGAAGCGCGGGCCGGGCTCGCCATAATGACGCAAGTATGGCGCCTAACACTCGACGCGGCGCCGGCGGAGACGTTGATCTTGCCGATCGCGCCGGTGACAAGCCTCGATGCAGTGACCGTATCCGGCGCGGCGGTCTCACTTTCCGCATACGAATTTGCACCTGGCGCGCCCGCTAAGCTGCGCCCCGCAGCGCCCTGGCCGGCGCCGGCGAATAGGATCGGCGACGTCGTCATCGACTTCACCGCCGGTTTCGCCAGCGCCGACGACATCCCCGCGTCGCTTACGCAGGCGGTGAAGATGCTCGCCGCGCATTTTTATGAGAACCGCGAAGGCGCGGTCGCGGCCCGGGTTTACTCCCTTCCCCGCGGCGTTGATGCGCTCATCGCCCCCTGGCGGGAGCTGCGGCTATGATCGGCGGCTTTCGCAACCGGATCGAGCTGCTCACTTTTTCCCGGACCGCCGACGATGCGGGCGGCGCCGGCATCGCCTGGCTGCCGGGGCCGGAGATCTGGGCCGACGTCAGCCGCCTGACATCGACCCGCGATGTGACCGGCGACCGCGAGCGCCGCCTCAAACGCATCGCCGCGCGTATTCGGGTGCGCAGCGACATCGTCCTCGGCCAGCAGATCCGCTTTGACGCGGAGCGCTACGAGGTCGTCAGTATCGAGAGCGACGACGGTCGCGCCCGCCGGTTCACCCTCATCTGCGAGGAGGTCAGCTCATGAGCGACGCATCTTTGTCCCTGCAACGCGCAATCTACGCCCGCCTGAAAGATGACGCAGGCCTTCAAGCCCTGATTGGCGATCCGGCCCGGCTTTATGACGACCCGCCGCTGGCGGCGACGTTCCCTTACGTCACGTTGGGGGAAGCGCGAACAACCCCGCTCGACGGCGTTGAAGGCGCGCTCGCCCATGACGTCCGGCTTTATGCGTTTTCGGCCTATGCGGGGCGTTTTGAAGTGAAGAGCATGCTGGGCGCCCTCTACGACGCGCTGCACGACGCGGCGCTTGTCCTCAATGGTCATACGCTCATCAGCATACGGTTTGTTTTCGCCGACGCGCTGCGCCGGGTGGACCGCGAGACTTATCAAGGTGTCGCGCGCTTTCGCGCGGTGACGGAGGCGGCGTGATGAGAAAGTGGGTGAATTTAGTATTTCCCCGCTCATCCCGGCGAAAGCCGGGACCTCCCTCCACTTGCTGTGAGTTTGCCGCACGAGATCCCGACCCGACCGCAAAGCGGTCAAACCATAATCTGCGCGCCTTCGCGCGCGGGCGTCGGGATGAGCGGGACAGTTTTTAAGGAACCAATTGAATGTCAGCACAAAGAGGCAAAGACCTCCTTCTCAAAATCGGCGATGGCGGCGCGCCGGAAACCTACGCCGTTGTCGGCGGGCTGAAGACGCGAACCCTGTCGCTCAACGCCCGAACGGTCGACGTCACCCACGCCAATTCCGCCGGGGGGTGGCGCGAGCTTTTGTCCGGCGCCGGCGTCAGACAGGCGAGCGTCGCCGGCGCCGGCGTCTTCCTCAATGAAGCTGCGGCGGAGACGGTGCGGTCGGCGTTTTTCAACGGCGCCATCGTCAACTGGCGGATCGTGATCCCCGGCTTCGGCGACATCACCGGGCCGTTCCAGATCGGCAATCTCGATTACGCCGGCGACTTCGACGCCGAGGCGACGATGTCGCTGGCGCTGGAGTCGGCGGGGGAACTCATCTTTGCGCCGGAGAGTGCGTGATGGATAGATCATGCGTCATCCCGTGCGCGCTGCGGAAATGCATTTCCGCAGTGCAGACACGGGATCGGCTTCGTCTAGCTGAGAGCGGTCCCGCGTCTGCAGCGCATCATCTACGATGCTGCGCTGCGCGCGGGATAACGAAAGTGCATGGAAACCCAACATGACCCAACCCATCAGTATACGCATTAACAACGAAGACAAACCCTTACGCCTCACCCTCGGCGCGCTTGCGGAGATCGAGGACGCCTTCGGCGGCGACATCGAAGGCCTGAAAGAGCGGCTCGCCCGGCCGCGGGTGGGGGACATGCTGATCGTCCTCAACGCATTGTTGCGCGGCGGCGGCGCGGCGTTGTCGATCGAGGCGCTGAAAGCGGCCGACATCGACTTCGCCGCCGCCGCGGGCGCCATCGCCGTCGCTTTCGAAAGCCTGGGAGAGGGGCCGGGAAAGTCTGCCTCGGGGGAGGGGTAGGCGCATGGCGCGACGAATTTGTCTTTGCAGTGCTGCGGCTGGGTCTCGCGCCCGCATCGTTCTGGGCGCTGACGGTTGCGGAGTGGCGTTGGCTGCTCGAAGCAACAGCCTTTGCGGAAGGCGACGCCGATGCGGCGATGACCGCCGAGACCTTGCACGCCCTCATCTCAACCTATCCGGACAAAGCGCATGACTGAACGGTTCACCATCGCCTATGACGCATCCGGCCTCGGCGACAGCCTCGCCGACGCGGGCGCGGAAATCGAACGGGTCGCCCGCGACCAAATCGCGCCCGCTGCTGTCCTCATCGACGAGGCTTTCGCAACGGCGGCCGGATCGATCCAGTCTAATCTCGCCCGCGCCGCCGAACGGGGCGAAGTGTCCTTAAAAAAACTCACCAATGCGATCGCCCGCGACTTGCGCGGCGCGGCAATCGATTCTTTAGTCCGTAAACCGATCGAATCTCTCATCACGAGCCTACTAGCGGCGCCCTTCGGCGGGGCCCGGGCCTCAGGCGGCGCTGTGGCGCCGGGACAGTCCTTCCTGGTCGGCGAGCGCGGGCCAGAACTCTTTACGCCCGGCGTCGCGGGACGCATCTCGCCAATGACCGCCGGCGCCATGACCGTGAACATTCATCTGCCTGGCGTTCAGGATGCGGAAAGCTTCCGCCGGTCCGAGACGCAGATCGCGGCGGCCCTGGCCCGCGCAGTGGGCAGAGGGCGGAGGAATTTGTGATGCTGTTAGTTGTTCCAGTCCAAGAGCGTAAGCTCTCCATCCCGAAACGCGTAAATCGCGCCGTTTACGCTACGGGCTTTCTCAGACGCCTCGTTAATATCGGCGCAGGCGTATGCCAGAAACGCGAACGGCGGGCGTTCCCGCCCGACCTCGTCAAACCCTTGCACGCCGACAACAATGTATTTTGCTCCCGCACAGGTCGGGCACTCCTTAGCGGCGTCGTGATCAACTTCAGACATGACGCCAGTCTAGCGGACCAAGATGATTCTTCGCAATTGAAGACTGGGGGTGTTGGTAATTCCTGGGTCCGAAAAAAACAATCCGCTCATCCCGGCGAAGGCCGGGACCTCATTCCGCTTGCTCCAAGTCTGCCGCACGAGATCCCGGCCCCCGCGCGCGAACGCGCGCGAATTATAGTTTGACCGCTTCGCGGTCGGGCCGGGATGAGCGGGGAAGCTGTTGCCGCCGGATGAGCAGATTAACCACTGAAAAGACCACAACCCCATGACCAATTTCCACGACGTTCTCTTCCCCGTTGACATCGCCCTCAACTCCGAGGGCGGGCCGGCGCGCAAGACCGATATTGTCGCCCTCGTCTCCGGCCATGAAGAGCGCAACAGCCCCTGGGCGGGCTCGCGGCGGCGGTTTAACGCCGGCTATGGCGTTAAATCGATTGACGATATCGAAGACGTCATCGCGTTTTTTGAAGCGCGTCGCGGACGGCTCTACGGGTTTCGTTTTCGCGATCCGTTCGATTTCAAAGGCTGCCGCGTCAAGGAAACACCGTCGGCGGACGATCAGGCGCTCGGCGAAGGCGACGGCGTAACGACGACGTTTCAGCTCGCCAAGCATTATGCATCGGGCGGCGCATCCTATGCGCGAACCATCGCCAAGCCGGTAGCAGGGTCGGTGTCGGTCGCCCTTGACGGCGTCGTCCAGAGCGAAGGCGAAGACTTTGCAATCGATGACACGACCGGCGCCGTGACGATGACGACCGCGCCGGCGTCCGGCGTCGTCGTGACAGCCGGATTCCTGTTCGATACGCCGGTTCGGTTCGATACGGACGAATTGCGGATCAACCTCGCCGCCTTCAGGGCCGGCGACATTCCGTCGATTCCGCTTATTGAGGTGCTCGTTTAATGCGCACTATCGATCCAGCGCTACAGGCGCATCTCGACACCGGCGCGACAACGCTCGCCACCTGCTGGCGCATAACCGCGCGAGACGGCCTCGTACTCGGATTCACCGATCACGACCGGACGCTAGTCTTCGAAGGGACCCAGTTCAGCCCCGAGACCGGCGCCAGCGGCGCGGCGTTCTCCTCCAGCGCCGACCTCGCCGTCGACAACAGCGCCATCAACGGCGCCCTTTCCGCCGCCGCGCTCGCGGCGGACGATCTGTCGCGTGGTCGTTTCGACGGCGCCCGGGTTGAGATCTTTCGCGTTAACTGGGCGGCGCCGGATGAGCGCGCGCTCGTCAAGACCGGCGTCATCGGCGAGGTCTCGCGCGCCGGAGCGGCGTTCAAGGCGGAGCTGCGCGGGCTCTCCGCCGCTCTCGACCAGCCGGTGGGCCGCGTGTTCCAGCGTCTATGCGATGTCAACCTCGGGTCGCCAGCTTGCGGCGTCGATTTGACGGACGCCGCCTTCGCAACAACAGGCGCGGTCACCGCGCTATCCGGCGACCAGCGTTTCATTGCCAGCGGGTTTTCCAGCTTTGCCGATGAATGGTTCGCCCACGGTGTATTAACCTGGACCTCCGGCGCCAACACGGGCGCGCGCGCCCACATAAAATCGCAAACAGCGGCGGGCGCGATTTCGTTGTGGCTGCCTTCTGGCGGCGCCATTGCGACAGGCGACGCCTTCACCGCGACCGCCGGCTGCGACAAGCGCTTCGACACCTGCAAGGAAAAGTTCGCCAACGGCGTCAACTTTCGCGGCTTTCACCTCATGCCCGGCAACGACTTTGCGGTGTCGTACCCCTTGCGCGGGGAGCGGAACGATGGGGGGCGGTTGCGGTGATTCTATTTGGCCCGCTCGTCCCGGCGAAAGCCGGGATCTCAGGAAGCTTGCTCCGGAGAATGCTGTACGAGTTCCCGGCCCGACCGCGAAGCGGTCAATCCAAAGTCTGCGCGCCTTCGCGCGCGGGGTGGGACGGGGGCCCAACCCCGTCCGACGGGATGAGCGGACTGGAGGAAATGTAAGTGTCAAAAATCCCCGCCTTCACCTCCACAATCACCCGTATACGGATCATCGACGCGGCCCGCGACTGGCTCGGCACGCCGTATGTTCATCAGGCGAGCGCGAAAGGCGCGGGTTGCGACTGTCTCGGCCTTGTTCGCGGCGTGTGGCGCGCTCTTTACGGCGGCGAGCCGGAAATCCCGCCGGCTTACACGCCCGACTGGAACGAGCGGCGCTGGAAAGCGGCGGGCGGCGAGGAAGCGCTGCTCGATGCGGCGCGGCGCAACATGACCGCGCGGGACGATCTCGCCTTTGAGCCTGGCGACGTCCTCATCTTTCGCGTGTCGCCGGACGGGCCGGCGAAACATTGCGGGATCGCGACCGCGCCGGAGCGTTTCATCCACGCCTATGCAGGGCGCGCCGTTGTCGAAGGCTGGCTGTCGCCATGGTGGCGCCGGCGCCTCGCGGGGGTTTTTGTTTTTCCGGGGGCGGAGGAGTAATGGCCCAGCTCATTCTCACCGCCGCCGCCAGCGCCGCGTTCTCCGGGGCCGGCATCGGGTCGTTCATCGTCAGTACGGTCGCTTCGACTGCGGCGTCCTACGCCGGCGGCTATGCGGACCGATTGATCTTTGGCCCGCGCAAACGGCGCGTGGAAGGCCCGCGCCTTGAAAGCTTTACGGTGCAGGCGAGCCAGGAGGGCGCGCCGGTCCCCCGCGTCTTCGGCCGGGCGCGCATCGCCGGACAATTGATCTGGGCGGCGGATTTTAAGGAAACGACATCCGACACCACGGAGTCCTCCGGCGGCAAGGGCGGGCGGCCCGCGGCGCAAACAACGTATAGAGAGTATCTCTATTCCATCTCCTTCGCCGTCGGCCTGTGCGAGGGCGAGATCGATCGCATCGGTCGGGTCTGGGCCGACGGCAAGCCCCTCGATCTGACCGACAAGAACATGCGCGTTTATCGCGGCGATGAGACGCAAAACCCTGACGCGCTGATCGAGGCGATCGAGGGGGCGGGGAACGCGCCTGCTTTTCGCGGTCTCGCCTATGTGGTGTTCGAAGACCTTGTCCTGAAAGACTTCGGCAACCGCATCCCGCAGCTTGCTTTTGAAGTGGAAAAAAGCCTTCGCCATGAAGACGCCGGCGCGCTTGAAAACACGCTGACGGCAGTCACTATGATCCCCGGATCGGGAGAGTTCGTCTACGGAACAACCAGGGTCTTGCGCGAAATCGAAGAGGGCGTGACCCGTGCGGAAAACGCCCACAGTGCGCCGGGGCAAACTGACTTTACCCGCGCCCTCGACGCGCTGATCGACGCCGCGCCCAATCTCGCTCATGTCTCGCTGGTGGTTTCGTGGTTCGGCGACTCCATCGACGCGGGGACTTGCAAACTGCGTCCGGGCGTCGACGCGGCGACAAAGACCACAACGCCCTATGCGTGGAAGGCGGGCGGGGCGACGCGCGCCGACGCCCATCTCATATCGACCCTGAACGGGGTCCCCGCCTATGGCGGCACGCCGGCGGACCGGGCGGTGATCGAGGCGATCGCGGCGCTGAAAACGCGCGGGCTCACCGTCATGATCCATCCCTTCATCCTGATGGATGCGGGCGGTTATCCCTGGCGCGGACGCATCAGCGCCGGCGCCAATGACGCCGCCGCGGCGGCCGCAGCCGACATCGCCGGCTTTTTCGGCGCCGCCGCGCCTTCTGATTTTTCCATCGCCGGCGGCGAGGTTGCGTATTCAGGGCCCGCGGAATGGTCGCTGCGCCGAATGATTTTGCATTACGCCCATCTTTGCGTCCTCGCCGGCGGGGTCGACGCGTTTTTGCTGGGATCGGAATTGCGGGGGATCACCACGACCCGCGACGATACGGGCGCCTATCCCGCGGTCGCCCGGTTGAAAAGCCTCGCGACGGACGTCAAAGCGGTACTCGGCGCCGGAACCGAAATTTCCTACGCGGCCGACTGGTCGGAATATTTCGGTCATCAGCCAACGGACGGTTCGGGCGACATATTCTTTCACCTAGACGATTTGTGGTCCCAGTCGTCGATCGACTTTGTCGGGATCGACAATTACATGCCGCTCTCCGACTGGCGCGACGGGTTCGCCCACGCGGACGCCCTCGCCGGGGCGAAAGGCCCATACGAACTCGACTATCTGAAAAGCAACATCAACGCCGGCGAAGGGTTCGACTGGTATTACGCCAGCGCCGCCGACCGCGACGCGCAAGCCCGCACGGCGATTGCAGACGGCGCCCACGGCGAAGATTGGGTCTATCGGTATAAAGACTTATGGGGCTGGTGGTCGAACGCCCATTACAACCGGCCGGGAGGCGTGCGCGATGCGGCGGCAACGAGCTGGGCGCCGTCCTCGAAGCCTATCGTGTTCACCGAGACGGGCGTTCCGGCGATCGACAAGGGCGCCAACCAGCCCAATGTATTTGTGGACGCCAAGTCGACGGAAAGCGCTGCGCCCTACTATTCCAATGGGCGCCGGGACGACATGGCCCAGCGCCGGGCGATCGAGGCCGCAGCCTCGTTCTGGGCCGATCCTGCGAACAATCCGATCTCAGCCGTTTATGGCGGGCCTATGGTCGATGCCGCGCGCTCCTATGTATACGCCGTCGACGCGCGTCCCTTTCCGGATTTTCCGGCCCGCAACGAGGTCTGGAGCGACGGGGCCAATTGGGAGACCGGTCACTGGCTTAACGGACGATTGGGCCGCGCGCCCCTCGACCTCCTCGTGCGCGCCCTGGCGCTTGAAGCTGACTTTGCCGATATCGATACGTCCGCCCTTGACGGCGTCGTCACCGGCTATGTGGTTGACCGGCCGATGTCCGTGCGCGAGATGATCGATCCCCTGGCGGATGTTTTTCAGTTCGACGTCATTGAGACGGACGGCGTCCTGAAATGCCAGCCGCGTCGCGGCGCACCGGCGCTCACCCTTGACGCCTCGGCGATGGCCGCGCGCGACGAGGGCGCCTTCACCTTGACGTTGGCCCAGGAAACGGACCTGCCGGCGGCGTTTCGTCTCGGCTATGTGGACGAAGGCGCGGACTTTTCACCGGCGGTCGCCGAAGCGCGCGATCCGGGCGCCCGGCCCGCCCGGGAAATCGGCGTCGATATCGCCGCGGTGATCCCGACAGCGGAGGCCGAGGCGCGGGCGCGCTCGGTCCTCGCCGACGCCTGGGTGATGCGCGAGCGGTTGACCTTCTCCCTGCCGCCGTCGGCCCTGGCTTTGGAACCGGGTGATATTCTCATTATCAATGATCTGGGAACGGATAAACGCTATCGCATCACCGATATCGAAGACAGGGAAGATCGGCGCCTCGAGCTCCTGCGCGCCAGTCCCGACGTCTTTGACAGTCCGGCGCCCAAGACGGTGTTCGCCGCGCCGGCGCTCGCCAGCGCCTACGCGGCCCCGGTCTGGGCGCTCTTGGATTTGCCGTGGCTCGACGGCGCCGACCCGGCGGCGCCCTGGTTCGCGGCCTTCGCCGATCCCTGGCCCGGGGGCGTTGCGCTTTATCGGGGCGGGGGCGATGCGACGCCGGTTCTCTCCGGCCTGGCGCCGGCGCGCGCGGTGATGGGGCGGCTTGTCGGCGCGCTTGGGCCTGCAGGGGCCGGGCGCTGGATCGGACAGAGCATCGAGGTTTCGCTCTCTTTTGGCGCGTTGGCGTCGCGGGCGGAAGCCGATATTCTCGACGGCGCCAATCTGTTCGCGGTCCAAAGCGCCGTCGGCGGCTGGGAGCTTGCGCAGTTTCGCGAGGCGACGCTTTTGCAGAACGGAAACTGGCGCCTGTCTGGCCTGTTGCGCGGGCAAGGAGGGACGGAGGCTGAAGCGCTCGCCGGCGCCGCGGCCGGCGCGCGGTTCGCGCTCATCACCAGCGCCGTCACCCAGGCGACATTCTCCGCCGACTTGCGCGATATCGCTTTTGAATGGCAGGTGGGACCGGAAAAAGAAATTCCGGATACGGAGAATTTTGCACTAAAGTCTTTGACATTGACCGCCCGCGGCCTCAAGCCGCTGTCGCCGGTTCACTTACGCGCGCGGCGCGAAGGCGGCGACCTGCGCTTGTCATGGATACGGCGCACCAGAACCGGCGGCGACAGCTGGGCCGGCGAGGTTCCGTTAGCCGAACAATCCGAGCGTTATGCGGTGACAATCTACGATGGCGCGGCTGTTGTGCGAGCGCTCGAAACGACGACTCCGGAATATCTTTACGCCGCCGCCGATATCGCGAGCGATTTCGGCCTCGAGGGGCCGGGGGCCGCGATCGAGTTCGCCGTTGCGCAGGTGTCCGATGCGGTGGGGGCCGGGGCGGCGAGGAGGCGCAGCGTGCGCCTTTAGAGGTCGCGTTTAGTCGTCATTCAATGATAAACTTAAAAGCCGTTATCAGGTTGCGGCCGCATTCGGGCTTAGGCGCGCTGGCAAGCATCCATTCGTTCATTGATTCGACAGCGATTTCGCCAAACTTTGATTTGTTCGGCACTTCGGCGAGCAGCGTGATGTCTGTAATTTCGGTTCCTTCGATATGGTAGCCGACGAGCACAGCGCCGAGATGTCCCTGCCTCAACTCGTATGTCGGGAACTCCGGGGGATCGCGCCGCTGCCAGTCGATGATGCAGGACCCGAGCGGCGGACGCCCCGATATCCATTCAATGCGCTCTGCTGGCGGGAGTTCAGGCGGTTTCTGCGTCAGCCTGGAACCGGTCTGCTGGCCCCCCGGATTGTCGGAGCTCGCCGCCGCTTCGGTGACCGTGGCCCAGGCGAGAGCGGTCGCCAGCGTTGGGTCGAACGCCGTGATGCTTTCTTGGGGCGGAAATACGTCGATGGCGTCGCCGAAGTCCCGGATGGCGTCAACGATGTCGCGGTTGTTGCGACTGCTTCCCACAACTCTGGAAATGCCGCGTGCGATCAGCGTATGTGCGTATTCTCGAGGCGTTTCATCCTTATACGGAATATAGTGTGTGAGTGACGAGGAAAAGCCCTTTCTTGCCGACGCATAGCGGTTGCGCGACATTTCGTACATGCCAATGTGATACCATCCGCGCGCTGAGAGGAGAGACAACGGTCCTTCCGCCTTGTCCGACGACTCCAGCAATGTGCGCAGGGCTTTGTTTGCGTTTTTCGAGTCGGGGGACGTCAAGGCCCGCACATAGGCGAGCATCAAGCCCGGGGGATCTTCGACGAACAGGCTGCTGTCGTCGCCGGCAACGGCGATGACTCGTTCCAGCGGTTCAATCGCTTTCTCAGGCGCCCGGTAATAGATCAGGCGAGCGTAGTTGTAGGCAAGGATCGCTGTGGTTTGTTGGTCGCCGAGTTCGGTTTCCGCAGCGCGCCACGCCGCTTCGCCGCTTGCGGCGGCGGCGTCGAAATCGCCGCGCTCAATCGCCGCGTTGTAGCTTTTATAATGGGCTACATGTTCTTTTTGCGCCAGCGCCTGTGCGGTCAAACCCATCCAACAGAGGCACGCAGCAATCGCCGCCAAAAATCCCGTCTTCATGATCGTCCCCATCGGCCCCAACCGTTTGACTATAGTCTATAGACAGCATTCGGTCGCGCATTTTCCAGCAAAACCGCCCCAATCCGCCCGGTTTTCTTAACCCTAAACTCTTCAATTCCGGGCAAAATCGCCTAACTGTAGCCACCCGGGCGCGAAGGCGCCCAAACTTGTGCATGGCGCGAATGCGCCCAAACTGGAATCAGGGCGCTGTTTTTGCGTATGGCGGGGGCCTTGCCGGCCTCAACCGTTAAAAAAGAGTTGAACGGAAGCGGTCAGTGGCGAGAAATCCTTACGTTGTATTGGGCCTGGCGCCGACGGCGAGCGATTCAGAGATTCGCGCCGCCTTCCGCAAGCTCGCCAAACAATACCATCCGGACCGCAATCCGGATGACAAAAAGGCTGAAGAGAAATTCAAGGAAGTCTCCGCCGCCTTCGACGTCATCGGCGATGCGGACCGGCGCAAGAAATTCGACCGCGGCGAAATCGATGAAGAAGGCCGCGAGAAGGCCCATCCCTTCGGGCAATGGTCGACGCGTCCCGGCGCCGGCGCGCGCGGGTCTTATTCCGGCGGCGGGTTCGATACGAGCGGCGCGGCGTCGGGCGCATCGTTCGAAGATCTCTCCGACATCTTTTCCGATCTCTTCGGCGCCCGCGGCGGACGGCCGGGGCGCAAGCCCGGCGCGCGTCCCGCCGCGCGCGGCCGCGATGTGCGCTATCGCCTGGAGGTCGATTTTCTCGATGCGGCGCTGGGCGCGAAAAAGCGCGTCACCATGCCGGACGGGCGTTCGCTCGATCTGGCCATTCCCGCCGGTCTCGACGACGGTCAGTCCCTGCGGCTCAAAGGCCAGGGCGAAAAGGGGCCGGGCGGCGCCGGGGACGTTTACGTGGACGTCACCGTACGCCCGCATAAGCTGTTCGAACGGCGCGGCGACGACATTCATGTCGAGTTGCCGATTTCGCTGAAGGAGGCTGTGCTCGGCGGCAAGGTCACCGCCCCGACGATCGCTGGCGAGGTGACGCTCACCGTGCCGAAAAATTCAAGCTCCGGCGCTGTCTTGCGCTTACGCGGGCGCGGAGTTGCGAAAGGCTCAGGCCCCGCAGGCGATCAATATGTTCGCCTCAAAATCGTCCTGCCCGAAGGCGGGGACAAGGAGCTCGAAGCCTTCGTGAAGTCGTGGAAAGGCGCCGATGCGCCGGCGCGCAAGGACTTCGCTGGCGTTTGACCCGCCGCTCGCCTATAGATACATGTCGTTGTCGGATTGGCGCGATCGATCCGTACAAGACATAAACCATGGGACCGGGCCGATGGCGTTGTCGCCGCGCAAACGCGAACAGTTAACAGCCTTTCTTGGCAGTCTGCCGACGGCGACGGCTGTCAAGCTTTTCGCGGCGCTGGAAGCGGATCGCGCGGCCTCGGCGAGCGGGGCCGGCGGACTTCCCCATAATGAATTGCTTGAGGATTTGCGCGCCCGCCTGATTGCGCAAGGGGCGGTGCTGCCGGCGCGGCGGACTGACGCGAAACGCCGGTTTTTCACGCCCTTTGAGGACTTTTTTGTGGGCGAGCGCCGCGGCCGTAAACGGTCGGGCGTCATTCCGCGCTCCTCGCTTGAGCCGATCTGGCGCGTCATGATGCGCGAAACGGCTTTGTCGGAAGCCGCATTCGCAGCAGCCGGTCTCGACGACGCCATCCGCGAGCGCCGCGACACCGATGATCTGGAGCGTGCGCTCTTTATCGCCGCCGAGGCGGGCCTGGCGCGACTCTGCGATGCGGCCATGGTCGAATC
Organism: Hyphococcus sp.; assembly: GCA_028289605.1. Lineage (GTDB taxonomy): Bacteria > Pseudomonadota > Alphaproteobacteria > Caulobacterales > Parvularculaceae > Hyphococcus. The sequence continues at coordinate 352,791 of JANQON010000003.1, forward strand.
CGGCGTGCGCGAACGGCTCGCCGAAACCCTTGGCGGCGAAGCGGTGTTCGCCGACATGCAGGAGCTGCGCCGTCTGTTGAGCGGCGTTGACTATCTCAAACACCTGCAGCGCACCTTGCGCGCCGGCGCCAGCGCCATGTCGGAAGAAGACTTCTACGCATTGCGTACGCTGTTTTTGTCCGCACACGATCAATCGCCGAAGCTTGGCGCGTTTTTGCTGCTCGCCGTAAAGGGCCGCCTCGACAAGCCGTGGCGGGCGCTGGCGCTCTACTATCACTTTGCGCGCAGCGCCGATGAGCGCCTCGATGTCGCCCGCGACGCGGCCGCGGCGCTGCCCGAAGCGCTGTTTGAAGATCTCGAAGCGCTGGCCCGTAACCTTGAACGCGACGGCGCCGACGCCGAACAGTTCGACGCCCAGGCGGCGCGGATGCGCGTGACCTGGTTCGCCGACTACGCCGACGGTCTCGCCAGCCAGGCCGCCAAGATCGGCGACAATGTCTCCCTTAACCGGGTTGAAGCCTGCCGCGACGTGGCGGCGGAGGCCTTTGAACGCTTCTGCGAATTAGGGCTGACCGCCATTCGCCGGGCCCTGCCGGTGCGCCAGTCCGGGGGATCGACGTTGTTGCGGGCGCAACGGCCCGATTTCGCCAACCCGCTCGGGGGCCACGCGGTCGAACAGGCGAGCGAAGCGGCCGCCATGATCGCCGCGGCGCCGGTGCTGGCGGCGAGGCTCGGCGCCGCCGCCGACGTCGCCGCCTCCATCGCCAAGGACGCCCGGGAAAAAACCACGTCCTTCGCGAACGATCTCGTCACCGAGATCCGCGCCGCCGAAGGGGCCGAGCGCGTCGCGGCCCGGCGGTTGTTGGATCAGACCCTGATGATCGCCGATCCCTTGCTCGAAAGTGAAGAAGCAGGCCTTATTCGTGATCGCGCCGATGCTGCCGCGGTGACCGTCTGAGGGTAGAGTGCGGCGTACCATTATCCTCCGCTCATCCCGGCGAAAGCCGGGATCTTGGGCGGCACGTTCCGAGCCCAGCTTCCTGAGGTCCCGGCCTGCGCCGGGATGAGCGGGTTGTTGTTTGGGGAGCACCCAAAGAAATCAGAGACCACTAACCGCCAACAACAAAGAAGAGACCATGACAGGCGAAACCAGAAAGACCGCATTTGACGGCGCCGGCGGCGAGACGCTCGCCGCTGCGCTTGAACTCCCCGTCGGTAAGCCGCGCGCTTACGCCCTGTTCGCGCATTGCTTTACCTGTTCAAAGGACATCAAGGCGGCGCGCGAAATCGCCCGCGCCCTGCGCGCGCAAGGGTTCGCCGTGTTGCGGTTTGACTTTACCGGGCTCGGGGGGTCGGAAGGCGATTTCGCCAACACGAATTTTTCCTCCAACGTTGAAGACCTGATCGCCGCCGCAGACTTTATGCGCCGCGAGTTTGAAGCGCCGTCGGTGTTGATCGGTCATTCTCTCGGCGGCGCCGCAGCGATCGTCGCCGGCACGCGTATCGACGAAGTCAAAGCTGTCGCCACCATCGGCGCGCCGGCGGAAGCTGATCACGTGACCCTGCAGATCAAGGACAAGGAAGCGGAGATCCGCGAACGGGGCGCGGCGGAAGTCCAGCTCGCCGGTCGTCCGTTTACAGTGAAGTCCCAATTCCTCGACGATCTGAAGAACCAGCATGTTCTCGAATGCGCGGGATCGTTAAAAAAACCGCTTCTCGTCATGCATGCGCCGCTGGACAATACGGTCGGCATCGAAAATGCGACCAAGATTTTTGTCGCCGCCAAGCATCCGAAGAGCTTCGTTAGTCTTGATACGGCCGATCATCTGTTGTCGCAGACGCAAGACGCCCGCTACGCCGCCGGCGTGCTCGCGTCCTGGGCCGCCCGCTATATCGATGCGCCGGCCGACGCCGATCCGGCCGAGACCCGCCGCGCCGACACCCATGACGGCGGAACGGCGACCATGATCCCCGACAAGCGCATCGCGGTCGCCGCCTCAGCCGGGGGCCACCAGATCGTCATCGACGCCGACAAGGAAGACGGCGGTGACGGGCTCGGCCCCAATCCGACGCGGCTGGTGGAAGCCGCGCTCGCCGCCTGTTCGGTCATCACGCTCAGGATGTACGCCGCGCGCAAGCGTTGGACCCTCGACGGCCTGACGGTCAAAGTCGAACGGGCCAAGGGCGAAGACGCCCATGTCGCCCGGGTCCTGGAGAAGACGATCGAGGTCGCCGGCGATCTTGATGAGGCCCAGAAAGCGCGCCTGCACGAGATTTCGGACCGCTGTCCGGTGCACCGCATGCTTGCCGAGGGCGTGGAGATTCGCTCTGAAATGGCCTGATTTTTAACAATTTTTAATGGGAGAATTTGGCTTTGCGCCGGTCTTTGTAGTGCCTATCTGGCCTATATCGCGCGGGGCGAATCTGAGCGTATGTAGTTTGAGGAAACATGGTTGAACGAAAAATGAAGTCTTTCCGCTCCGGATTGTTGGCGGCCTCCGCCGTTATTGTGTCGCTGGGCGCGGCGACGTCTGTGAACGCCCAGGCGCCGCGGCTGATGGCCCCGCCCGTCGCCGTCGACGGCACGCCGTCTCTGGCGCCGCTGGTCGAGCGGGTCAGCCCCGCCGTCGTCAGCGTGCTGGTTGAGCGCGAAGTGCAGTCGAGCCCCCTGCCGAGCCAGTTTGAGGAATTTTTCAATTTTCGTTTCGGGCCGCCCGAGCGCCGCAGCGATCCCTTCGACGACGGCTCGCGCCGCATGCAAGCGGAAGGCTCCGGTTTCTTCATCGACGATGACGGTCATATCGTCACCAACAATCATGTGGTCGCCGACGCCGACAAAGTGCGCGTGCGCCTCGCCAACGGCGATGAGGTCGATGCGGAAATTGTCGGCGCCGATCCGCTGACGGATCTGGCGGTCCTGAAAGTCGAAGAGCAAAAAGACCAGGCCTATGTGGAATTCGCCGAAGGGGTGAATTTGCGCGTCGGCGACTATGTGGTCGCGGTGGGCAATCCTTACGGCCTTGGCGGCACGGTCACCAGCGGCATCGTTTCCGCCATCGGCGGCCAGAACCGCGAAAACCAGTATCTCGATTTCATTCAGATCGACGCGCCGATTAACCGCGGTAATTCCGGCGGACCGACCTTTGACCTCAAGGGCCGCGTCGTCGGCGTCAACACAGCAATATTCTCGCCCAATGGCGGCAGCGTCGGCATCGGTTTTGCGATCCCCGCCAAGGTCGCGAGCGAAACCGTTTCGCAACTGATCGCCAACGGCTCGGTCACCCGCGGCTGGCTCGGCATCCAATTGCAGGAGCTGACGACGGAGCTCGCCGCGGCGCTTGAGCTGAAGTCGCGCAACGGCGTCCTTGTCGGCGAAGTGCTCGACGGCACGCCGGCGGCGAAAGCCGGTCTTGAAGACGGCGATCTGATCACCGACGTTTCCGGCGAAAAAGTCGACACGCCGAACGAGCTGTCGCGACGCGTGGCGTCGTTTGCGCCGGGCGACAAGGTGAAAGTCAAAGTCGTTCGCGACGGCCGCGAGAAAGTGATCAACGTGACGCTCGGACTGCGCGATGATTCAACGCTCGCCGACAACGACAATGCGCCGCAAAGCGACGACTCCGACACGCTGTCCTCCGATGTCGGGGTTCGCGTGTCGGAGCTTAACGACACGCTGCGCCAGCAATTCCGCGTGCCCGACGACGTCGAAGGCGTGATCGTCACCGGCGTGCGGCCGGGCAGCCCGGCGGAGGACGCCGGCTTGCGCCCGGGCGCTGTCATCCTTCAGGTCGAAGGCGAAGACGTCAGAACGCGCCGGCAGTTGAGCGACAAAATCGACAATGCGCGAGAATCCGGCAAAGAAGCTGTTTTGATGCGCATGCAGTTCGGCGCGAACCGGCAATTCGGCGCCTTGTCTCTGGAATAGGGCGCACCGTGAAACAGATGAGCAGCGCATGCATATAGCAGGCAGCTAGCGAACCACCAGCGGCGGAGCGCGCCAGAACGGCGCCCTCCGCCGCTTGTCTTTTGAAGAGTAGCCGAATTACAAAATTGTCAGGGTAGAAATTATGAGAATACTGTTGATCGAAGATGACGCTGAGGCCGCGGCCTACGCCGCAAAGGGTCTGCGCGAGGCGGGTCATGTGGTTGATCATGCGCTTGACGGCGAGTCCGGTCTCAATATGGCGGGCGTCGGCGGTTATGACGCCTATATCATCGACCGCATGCTGCCTAAGACCGACGGGCTCAGCCTGCTCGCCAGCCGGCGCGATCATGGGGACGAAACACCGGCGCTGTTTTTGTCCGCACTCGGAGAAGTTGATGATCGCGTGTCGGGCCTGAACGCCGGCGGCGACGACTATCTCGTCAAGCCCTACGCCATGCAGGAATTGCTCGCCCGGGTGGAGGCGTTGGGCCGGCGCCGCGCTAGCGAGCCCGCTGCGGTGACCACGCGCTTTAAGGTCGGCGATCTTGAGCTTGATCTCTTAACGCGCACGGTCCGCCGCGCCGCGCAGAAGATCGATCTGCAGCCGCGCGAGTTTCGCCTGCTGGAGTATCTGATGCGCCACGCCGGCCAGGTCGTCACCCGCACCATGCTGCTGGAGAATGTCTGGGAGTATCATTTCGATCCGCAGACCAATGTCATCGACGTTCACATCTCCCGGCTGCGCTCCAAGATCGACAAGGATTTCGACAAGCCCTTGTTGAAGACGGTTCGCGGCGCAGGCTATACGATTTCAGAGGACGACTAACCGCGATCGCGGCGCCATAGAAGCGTCGCCGGCGGGGAGGGGCGAGACCATGACTGTCGGCGCCGCCAATATCGAGGCGGCCTTCATTCGCGCCGGTTGGATCGAATAGATGCTGCGCATCTTTCGCACCACCTCGTTTCGCTTCACGCTCTTTTTCGTCCTCCTCTTCACCTGGGCGGTCGGTGTTCTGGGCGCCTTCGTCTATCGCGCATCCTTTGGCGCCGCGGCGGAACAAACCGACCAGATCATCAATGCCGAGCTGGACGTCCTGGCGGCGCTCTTCGGGGAACGCGGTCCCGGCGATCTCACCCGCGCCATTCGCCAGCGCACCGGCTGGCGGGACGATGCGATTTACATGCTGATCGGCGCGCCCTCCGGGGCGGAGCTCGCGGGCAACCTGACCGCGCTGCCTCCTGAAGCGTTGACGGCGGAGGGAGCGTTTTTCGACTTCGTCTATGAGCGCCCTGAGCTTGACGCCGCCGGGCGCGAGATCGGCGTGCAGCTGCGGCCCGCCCGGGGCAAGCTGGCGCGGTTCCGCGCTTCTCCGGATGCTGAGCAATCCTTTCTTGTGGTGGTCGCCAGGGATGTTTCGTCCCGGGAGTTTCTCCGGGACCGGTTGGCGGAAGTCTTCCAACGCATTCTGGTGGCGACGATTGTTCTCGGCATCATTGTCGGGCTGTTGTTTTCGCGCTCTCTTCTGGCGCGGGTCGAGACCGTCAACAAAACCGCGCGGGCGATCCGCGCCGGGGATTTGTCCCGACGCATTCCGCGCACCGGCGCCGGGGACGAGCTCGACCACCTAAGTGAAAACCTCAACGCCATGCTGGATCAAATCGAGCGGCTGATGACCGGTATGCGCGACGTGTCCGACAATATCGCCCATGACCTTAGATCGCCGCTGACCCGCATCCGCAATCGCCTGACCGACGCCATGGAAGGCGATGTGGAGAAGAAGGAAACGGCGCTGCAGGCGACGCTCGAAGACACCGAACGGATGTTGGCGACGTTCAACGCGTTGTTGTCGATTGCGCGTATTCGTTCCGGGGAAGGCGCCGGCGCCATGGCCCCGATCGATATCGTCGCTGTCGCCGAAGAAATGGCGGAGCTCTATGAACCGGCCGCCCAGGACGCCGGGTTCGCCCTCAATCTCATCACCGCGCCGACCCCGCCGGTGAAAGGCTCGCGCGAATTGGTCAGCCAGGCCGTGGCCAATTTCCTCGACAACGCGCTGAAATACGCCGAGGGCGGTTCGGTTATCGAAGTGAAGGCCGGCCCCCATCCAAAGGGCGGCGCGGTGTTAAGCGTCGCTGACGACGGCATGGGGATTGCGCCGGAAGATCGCGAGCGCGTGCTGGAGCGTTTCGTCCGGCTGGAAGAAAGCCGCTCAACCCCCGGCAGCGGGTTGGGACTGTCCCTTGTGGCGGCGATCGCCCGCGCCCATGGCGCAAGCCTGCGCATTGAAGACGGGTTGCCTCGGGACGCTGACGGCGGTCGCGGCTTGCGCATGGTCCTGCACTTTCCGGCGACTGTCGCCGGCTAGCGGTGACGCGTTGCAGCGAATCACATGGCGCCGAATCAGGCGCCTGATTCGTTTGAACAATTTTCATATTTCCTTGCCGCCAAGCGGATTTCTCGCAGAACGCCCTTGCGCGAAAGAGCAAATCAGCGGCGTTTACAAAGTGAGGCGCAGCGCCGCGCGGGGCCGCGGTCTCAAGTCATCACAAGAGAGGAATAAAAAAATGAGCAAAGCTGACTTCATCGCCAACGTCGCCAAATCGGGCGATATGAGCAACGCCGAAGCCAAGCGCGTTGTCGAACTTGTTTTCGGCGAGATCGAAGCAGGCCTGAAGCGCGCCAAGAAAGACGGTAAGTTCACCATCGGTACTTTCGGCACGTTCACGGTTTCCAAGCGCGCCGCCCGCAAGGGTCGCAATCCGCGCACCGGCGAAGAGATTAAAATCAAGGCGTCGAAGTCATTGCGCTTCCGCCCGTCGTCGAGCCTGAAAGGCGCCGCCGGCTGCTAGTTTTACCAGCGGTTTGAATGAAGAACCGCCGTTCGGCGCCCCGCCGGCGGCGGTTTTTTTGCGTTCCGCGCTGGCGCTGCGAGCCGGACCGTGATGAGTTTAAAAAACCATGACCGGGTCCAAAGCCCTGTGCGATCAAATCCTCCGCGCGCCGCGTCCCTATGACCCGGCCGCCGCCGCGCGGCTTAAGGACGCCTGGGGCGCGCGGTGGGCCTCGCTCAGCGCCAACGAGGCCGCGCTGGTTGAAGGGGTCGCGGGGTGCTCGCCATATTTGCGCCGCATGATGCAGCGCGACGCCGAAGCGGCAATGGCGATCCTGCGCAGCGCCCCGTCGGACGTCCTTGCGCAGATCAACGCCGACATGGCGGGTCTCGCCGCAACCGACGCGGCTGAGGCGATGCAAAAAATGCGGGCTGCGAAGAACAAAGCCGCGCTCGCCATTGCGCTCGCCGATATCGCAGGCGTGGGCGATGCGATGACTGCTGCGCAGGCGGTTTCGGATTTCGCCGACGCTGCGGTGGACGCGGCGATACGGACCGCGGCGCTGAAAAACGGCCTCGGGACCGCCGCCGGGATTGCGGCGCTCGCCATGGGCAAACTCGGCGCACATGAACTCAACTATTCAAGCGACATCGATCTGATCGTCATCTATGAACCCTCGGCGATGGCGTTTGCAAACGCTGTCGACGCCAAGGCCGCCGCCGTCGCCGTCGCCAAGGACATGGTCGCAATTCTACAAAGTCAGACGGCGGAGGGTTACGTCTTCCGAACAGACTTGCGGCTGCGTCCCGATCCCGGCGTCTCCGCTCTGGCCATCTCCGCCACCGCGGCGGAAGCCTATTACGAGTCCTTCGGCCAGAACTGGGAGCGCATGGCGTTTATCAAGGCGCGCGCCCATGCCGGCGATATCGCCGTCGGCGAACAGTTTCTGCAATCGCTGCGGCCGTTTGTGTGGCGCAAATTTCTCGACTACGCCGCGATCGAAGACGTCAAGGGCGTCAAACGCCAGATCCATTCCGCCAAGGGCGGCGGCGATATCGAATTCGCCGGACATGACGTCAAAACCGGGCGCGGCGGCATCCGCGAGATCGAGTTTTTCGCACAGACCCAACAGCTGATCCTTGGCGGCAAGAACAAGGCGTTGCGTTCGCGCGGGACGTTGGACGCGCTCGCGGTGCTGGCGGCGCACCGACATGTTTCGTCGAAAACCGAGCGCGAATTGAGCGACGCTTATCATTACCTGCGCCATGTCGAGCACCGCTTGCAGATGATCAACGACGAGCAGACCCACAAAATCCCCAAACGAGCGGACGATATTGAACGGGCGGCCGTTTTTATTGGCGAAGAAAACGCGGCGGCGCTGGAAGAAAAATTGATCGGAACGCTGCAATGCGTGAAAGCCCGATATGACGCGCTCTTCGAAGACGACGCGGAAGACACTGAACAGCCCGGTCCCCTCGTTTTCACCGGCGTTGAAGGCGATCCTGCGACAATCGAAACGCTGAAGACGCTGGGGTTTGCGCGCGCGGAGGACGTCAGCGCGATCATCCGGCGTTGGCATGCGGGCGGCTTGCGCGCGACGCGGTCGGAACGGGCGCGCAATATTCTGTCGAAGTTGATGGCGCCGTTGCTGTTGTCCTTGTCGAAGTCAAACGATCCGGACGCCGCCTTTTTCGCCTTTCACGAGTTTGTCGCCGGCCTGCCCGCGGGCGTTCAGGTCTTTTCGCTCCTGGCGAACAATGTCGCGCTTTTTGATTCCCTGACGGAGCTCATCGTTATCTCGCCGTTTCTCGGGCGCGAAATGTCTAAACGCGGAAATTTTGTTGAGTCGCTTCTGGAGAACGGGCTGTCCGCGCCGTTGCGTGGGCTTGAAGACTATGAGCGCGACCTTCAAAGTACGCTCAATACCGTAGAACGCTATGAGGCTATCCTGAACGCGGTGCGCCGTTGGGCCGGCGAAGCGAAGTTTCAGATCGCCGCCAAACTAGCAGCGGGAACCGAAACGCCGATGGTCGCCGCGGCGCATTTTACCGCCGTCGCTGCAGCGTGCATCAGAGCCCTGGCGCCGGCGGCGCAGGCGGAGATGGCGCGGCAGCATGGCGCGATCGACGGCGCCTTGTGCGTCGTCGCGCTCGGCCGCCTCGGCGCCGGTGAAATGACGGCGGCCTCCGACATCGACATCACCTTCGTTTACAACGCAGCCTACGGCGCCGTATCGGGCGGCGGCGAACTGGGGCGCGCGCTGGACGCGAAGGAGTATTTTACCAGGCTGGTGCGACGGATCGTGACGGCGCTTTCCGCCGCGACCGAGGAAGGCGGGCTCTACGAAGTGGATATGGCGCTGCGTCCGTCGGGCGGCGCAGGTCCCGCAGCGGTCAGTCTCGGCGCCTTCCGCAACTACTATCGGGACGATGCGTGGACGTGGGAGATCATGGCGTTGACCAAAGCGCAGGTTCTCAATTTTGACACGGATCTGGGTAAGAGTGTTGATGCGGAAATCGAAACGATCCTGCAACGTTCCCGGGACGCGGCCGTCACCGCGCGGGACGTGAATGACATGCGCCGTCGCCTGCTTGAGGCCAAACCGGGCGCCGGCCCCTGGGACGTTAAACACACGCTGGGCGGGCTCACCGATGTTGAGTTTATCGTTCAGTATCTGACGTTGACGACGGCGGTGAACGGACCGCGCCGGCTCCACAGCATGATCGACGGTATCGACCGGCTGCGCAAACAGGGAACGCTGACGCCCGAGCAGGCGCAGACATTGCGAAAAGCGCAGGTTCTTTTCGATAATGTACTGCACGCATCGCGTGCAGCGACCGGCGATATCTTCGCGCCCGGCGCCGCCGGAGAAGCCCTGGCGCAGCGGATGGCCGGGCTGTGCGGGGCTCAGACGCTGGACGACGCGGAAGCTGCCCTTTTGTCCTTGCAAAGACGGGTAGCGAATGTTTACCGACAAGTGTTAGGCTTCGACCCTGAAGGGGCAGAGTAAGCAGTTCATGGCGGCGAATTACGACCTGCTGGTAGTCGGCGAAGATGCGCCAAGCCTGTGCGCCGCAGCGGCGGCGGCGAAGGCCGGCGCATCCGTTCTGCTCGCCCCGACCCGAAAGGCGCCGGCGCCGCGTGCTCCGTCCGTATGCGATATTCCAAATTTTGTATGGCGCCGCCTTGAGCTTCAGGATTACGGTCTGCAGCTGGAGCCGATCAGCGCACGGATTACGCTGTTGGAAGACGGCGTCACCGCCTCGTCCCAGCGCAGTCCCGAAGACACAGCTGACGCGCTCGTCGACATTGACGAGGACGCAGCCGCGCTGTGGCCGGCGTTTGTGGAGGAAATGCGCGCGCTCGGCGTCGACGCAGCCGGGGTCGAAACCGACGGCGTCTCTTGCGCCCTGCCGGACGTCATGGACATCGGGGTCCTGTCCGCGCTTGGACGCGCCAGCGGCGCGGCGTCGGAGTTGCTCGACGATTATCTGAACGGCGGACCGTTAAGCGCCCATGTGAGCGCCCACGCCTTGTCGCTGTCGGGACAGAGCGGCGAGGAAGCCGGTTCCGCGCTGGTGTTGCCGGAATTTTTCGACGAGCATGGCTGGCGCGTGCGCGCAGCGCCAGGATCGCGGTCGGTGTTCGGCGCCTTGCGCCGGGTGTGTGATGCGGCCGGAGTCGAAACGGCGCCGAAGGCTGTCTTGGAAGCCCATGCGGACAGCGGCCGCTACAACAATCTTGTGTTCGGCGACGAGGTGAAACGAAAGGCGCGGCGCATTTTCTTCGCAACGCCCGACGCCGCCGAGGCCGTCGGATATGCAGCGCCCGGCGCCTATAACGGCGCGCGCGCCGTGTTGCGCTTGTCCTTGCGCGGCGAAATCGAGCTTCCCGCCGGCGATGAACACGCGCTCTTTCAGATCATCGACAGTGCAGCGGATCTGCGTGAGGCGCGCGATGCGGCGCTTGACGGCCGACTGAGCGACCGCCCTCCGGTCGCCTTTGAAATGACGGACAAGGGCGACATCATCGCTTACACGTCATTTGTTCCCAAACGTTTGCGCGATGACGATGAATGGCGCGACTGGACGGGGCAGGACCGCCAGGCGCTGACCAAAGTCATCATCGACCGGCTGGCGAGCCGGATCGACGGCTTGCGCGATCGCGTCCGCCGGCGCGAGCTCGTGGTCTTCGCCGAAGAACAGGACGGCGCCGGTCCCTTCGACAATGCGCAGAACATTGTGCTTCAGCCCAAACGGCACAACGCCGTCGCCGCCGCCGTTTCGCTCGTCGACAAAGTGCTTGCCGATGAGTGAGGAAGCCGGGGCCGGCGGGCGGTCGCGCATTGAAGGAGGCGTTGACGCGATTGTCGTCGGCGGCGGCCCGGACGGTCTCGTCGCGGCGGCCTATCTCGCGCGATCCGGTCGGCGTACGGTCATTTTCGAATCGACAGGCGAGCTCGGGCTGCCGGTGCGCAAACGGGAAATGGGCGCGCGCCGGTTTGCGGGCGCATCGGACGGCGAGCACTTGATCCACGCTCTCGATCCGCATGTTATTGACGATCTTGATCTCTATCGTCACGGCGTTTCCTATGCGTCGCGGCGTCTTGAAACGACCTATATTTTCAAAACCGGCGAACGTCTCACCCTGCGCGGCGATCTGCGCGAGCCGATGCACGATCTTGAGGATACGGCGGATGCGTTGGGGCGGTTTGCAACGGGGATGTTCGCCGCCGCCGCCCAATTACGCCCCCTGACGTCGGGAGCGGCGGGCGGCGCTCAGGAAATTGCAAACGCTCTTTCCGGCGACGTGTCGGAATTTCCCGGCGGCGCCGGCGCTGCGCTTATTCAGTCTGCAGAGGACGTCTTCGACCGATATTTCGCCGAAGGTCCGCTGCGCGACGCATTGACCGCGGAAGCGGCGTTCCGCAGCGCGTTGCCGCCTCACGAACAATCCAGTTTCTCGCAATTGCTGGCGAGGTGGGCCGGCGAGGTGTCGGGATTGCAGGGGGCGGTCGGATATCCCGAAGGCGGCGCCGTCGCCATTGTCGAGGCGCTGCGGCGCTCAGCACAGAGAACCGGCGTCGATATTCGCGCATCGACGGAAGTCACTGAAATTCTCATTGAAAAGGACGCAGCCGCCGGCGTCGTTCTCAGCGACGGCGGCCAGGTGCGTGCGCCGATCGTTGTGTCCGCCCTTGATGCGCATACGACCTATATGTCGCTCATCGGTCCGGAGGCGCTCGATGTCGCTTTTCAGCGCGATATCGCCATGCGGCGCGCACCCATCGCAACGGTGCAACTGCATGTGGTGCTGGCCGATGCGCCGGATGATGAAGACGCGCGGGGAGAATTGTCCCGCAGGCTGGTCTACGCGCCGCCGCCCGATGACGTTCGCCGGGCGTTTTCAGCGACGCGCCGGGGCGAGATTCCGAACGACTTGATCATCGAAGCCATCGCCGTCGACGCCTTCGAAGAAGAGTGGCCGGAAGGCAAAATGCAGCTCTCGGTGCTGGCCCATCCTCTGCCGCTCGACGCAGACGCAAACGAACAGCGGCGTGAGGAGACGCGGGCCGCGATTGTCGCTTCGCTCGAAAAGATGTTGCCCGGCGCCGGCGAGCGTATCGAAGACGACGCTCTCGTCACGCCGCATGATCTCGCAGGACGCGGCGGCGGCGCACTGCATGCGTTTTCCGCAAGGGAGGGATTGTTGCGCCAGTTGTCCCTCGCCGCGGTGACCCGTTCAGCGTGCAATATCGGCGGTCTTTATTTTTGCGGCCCGGAAGCGCAGCTTGGTTACGGCCTCAACGGCGCCGCCGGCCGGGCCGCGGCGCGCGCAGCGCTGAAAAAAGCGAAACGATCCGGAGCCGCGCCGTGATCTTTCCCGTCGACGACCTGCTTGCGGACCGGCCGAAACCGACCCCCCTTTATGCGGCGGCGGCCTCGGTCAGCGAAGCGAATATCTGGACGTCGATCAACGGGTTCGCCGCCGCGCGCGTGTTTGACAATGTCGAAACCGAATACCGCGCCGCCAAGGACGGCGCCGTCATCGCCGACTTCGGTCCGCTGTCGCGTTACGCCGTACGCGGAGAAAGCGCCGCGGCCCTGTTGACGCGGGTCGCCACGGCGCCGGCCTTCACCCTGTCGCCGGGAGAAAGCGCGCGCGGGCTTATGCTCGACGACGCCGGCGGGGTGCTTGATCTTGCGGAGATTTCCCGTCTGACGGACGATCTTTTCCTGATGACGACGCCGTCGCCTCAGCCGCGGGCGTTGCAGCTCGCCGCCCGGGGGCTCAATGTCCAGGTCGAGAATATTTCGCGCGCAGTGGCGGCGATCGGCGTTTTGGGCGCCGGGGCGAATGAGGCGCTGGCGGCGGCCGGCCTGAAAATTCCCGGCGATCATGTCGCCGCCTCCGCCGTGTTGCGCGGGGTGGAAACCGCCGCCCGTCCGGTGCAGTTCGGCGCCCTGCCGGGGGCGGAGCTGATTTTTCCGGCCGATGACGCGCTCACCGTCTGGGAACGGTTGATGCGCCGCGCGTCGGTGCGCCCGATCGGCCTCGACGCCATGGAGGTCCTGCGGATTGAAAGCGGCGCGCCGCGGCCCGGATCGGACTTTGTCACCCGTCCGCCGCGGTCGGGCGCGCGCCGCATGCTGCCGGTGGAAATCGGCCTGCCCCATCTGGCGCCCCTCGACAGCGGTTGGTTCAACGGCCGCCGGTCGCTGCGATACCAGTCGGCGGCGCCGGAGCATTTTCTGGTCGCCCTGGCGATCGACGGCGACCGGGTCCTGCCGGGCGCGGCGGTCTATTGCGGCGGCAAGCCGGCGGGCCGGATCACCTCGTGCGCCTGGTCGCCGGCGGTGCGCCGGGCCATCGGATTCGCCTCGATCACGGCGGCAAGTATCGGAAAAAGAGGGGAAATTGCCGTTTCCGACCATCTTGGCGATCTCCGCGGCGCGCGCCTGTTGGACACCGCCGAAAGCCGTCTCGCCGCGGCGTTTTCCGAGGCCCAGTCCTGAGCGACGGAATTGGCGTCCCCGCACGTTAAAGATGCGGCTGGACAATCCGGGCCGAAAAGAAATGGAGACGAGAACGACATGAAGAAAACAGCAATCGCCCTAGCAGCGGGATTGAGCGCCGCCGCCCTGGCTGCTGCAGCGTTCGCAGCGCCGGGCGACAAGGGAAGCCGGTTTGAGCGCTTGGACGCCAATGGCGACGGCAAGGTCACCGCTGAAGAGATGGCCGCCCGCAACGAAGCGTTGATCAATGACGCTGACCGCAATGGCGACGGCGCCCTGACCGAGAGCGAAATGCGCGAATTCCGCGAAGCCAAGCGCGCAGAGATGCGCCGGCTGCGGAATCCCGATAAAAACAATGACGGCGTTGTCGATCGCGCCGAATATGACAGGGCGTCCGCCGAGCGCTTCGAAAGGCTCGACAAAAACGGCGACGGCGTTCTGTCGGAAGACGAGCGCGAGCGGCGTCGGGGCCATCGCGGCCATGGTCGTCGCGGCGGCTAAACTGAACCTGCGGGGTGCGGCGCCTGATCGGCGCCGCGGTCTCGCACTTTGCGGGCGCGCATCGATTTGGGATTTGCGGCGGACAGCGATGAAGCGCTCGTCAAGCGAGCGGGAGAGGGTGACCGGCAGGCGGCGTCCTTTCTTGTCGCGCGGCATACGGACAAAATCTATGCAGTGTGTTTTCGGACCCTTCGCAATCGCGCCGCCGCCGAGGATGCAACGCAGGAGACGTTTCTGCGCCTCTGGGTCAACGCATCGAAATGGCGTCCGCAAGGCGCGAAGTTTGAAACTTGGCTTTATCGGGTGGCCATGAACATCTGTCTGGATCAGTTGCGTAAGACCAAGCGAGAGGCGCCGGAAGAGGCCGCCCCTGAGCGCGCCGATTCCGCCCCGCGGCAGGACGATGCGCTGCTCGCCGGTGAAAAGCGCCTGGCGGTGGACGAGGCGCTGGAGACCTTGCCCGCCCGTCAGCGCGCCGCGATCAGTTTGTGCCACTACCAGGAGCTGTCGAATATCGACGCTGCGGAGGTAATGGGCGTCAGCGTCGAAGCGCTGGAATCATTGCTCGCCAGAGGACGGCGGGCGTTGCGCGATCGGCTGATGCCGATGCGAGAGAGTTTAACCGGAAAGATGAGCGATGACCCGTCCGCAAACTGGGGATAAAGAACTGGCGGCCGCCAAAAACTGCATCGACGCCTATGGCGGCGATATCGAACGGTGGCCGGAAGATGCGCGCAACGCCTATGGCGCGCTCGCCATGAGCGATGCGCTGGCGTCGGAACGCGAGGCCGCCCTGGCGCTGGACGCATTCCTGGATGCGGCGACGGCGCCGAAAACGGCGGATGATCTGCAGCGTCGCATCCTCGCCGATTATCGTCCGCCCGCGGACCGGACTGGCTGGCTCGGCGCAATCTCCGCGTCGCTCTATGGTCTTGGCGGGTTCTTACGTCCCGCGCCGGTGGGCGCCTTTGCGAGCCTCGCGATTGCGGGCTTTATCGCAGGGGCCGTGACGGACGGCGGCGCTCTCGATCCTGAGATCGAAGCCTACGCCTATCTTGAGACGGACGGTTTTGCCGAGGCAGCCGATAACGAGGAGTTTCCATGGGGCGCGGACTGATGATCGTGCTGGCGGCGTCGTTGGGATTGAATTTCTTCGTCGCGGGCTTCCTTTTTCATGGGCGGGTGAACCCGACGCCGCCGCCGCCGCCGGTTGCGGAAGGAGCCGGATTCGGCAATCCGCGCGGCGTCATGCGGCTGGTCGGAGAGCTCCCTCCGGAAAGCCGGCGAGCGTTCCGCCGTGAGATCCGCGGCGCCCTGCCCGGCATGCGCGAGATGAACGGCCGCATGCGGATCTTGCAGCAGGAGCTTCGCATGCTGATCGAAGCGGAAGAATGGGACGCGGACGCTGTCGCCGCCAAGATGGCGGAAATTCGCGCGTTGAGAGCGGCGCAAACCGAGGCTTTTGACGGCGCTTTCGCCGCCGCGCTCGAGGCGGTTTCCGTAGAAGACCGCCGGCGTCTTTTGGAAATGGCTGAGCGGCGGCGCGCTGAACGCCGCGAACGCTGGCGCGAGCGCCGCGGCGAATAGGCGCCAGCTTTATTCGGCGGCCCCTATTCGGCGGCTTGCGTCGTTCCGAAAGCGGGCCCCGTTGGCGGTTCCGGCGCCGTCATCACAAAAGCTTCCTTGCGCATGAACTGCGGCAGGCGGACTTTCGCGTCTTTGCGGCGCGGGAATGTGGCGCAGGCGACGGTGCCTTTGCCGGGCTGGCTGGCGAGGGCGAGGATGCCCCCTTGCATTTCCATCAGCGATTTCGACAGGGCGAGACCAAGGCCCGCGCCCGCGCCGCCTTTCGCAAAGCTGTTGTCGGCAAGCGAAAACGGTTCGCCGAGCTTTTTCAAGGTCGCCCGGTCAATCCCGGCGCCGGAATCGGCGACGATCACGGTAACGCCGTCAAGGTCGGCCTCGGCGGTGAGCGTGACTTCGCCGCCCTTCGGCGTGAACTTGATCGCATTGGAGAGCAGATTGAGCGCGACCTGTTTCATGGCGCGCGCATCGGCCCAGACCGGCGGCGCATGCCCGACCGACGCGGTCAGCGTGACGCCGGCGTCGCTCGCCCGTTTCGACACCAGCCTTACGGATTCGCCGAGCACCTTTTCGAGTCCAACGCTCTTCGGTTCGAGCGTCAGCCGGCCCGCTTCGATCTTCGACATGTCGAGAATGTCGTCAATGAGCTCCAGAAGATGCTTGCCGCTGGCGAGAATGTCGTTGACATATTCCTGGTACTTTTCATCGCCGAGCGGGCCGTAAAGCTCCGACTGCATCACTTCGGAAAACCCGTTGATAGCGTTCAGGGGCGTTCGAAGCTCGTGACTCATATTGGCGAGAAATTCGCTCTTCGATCGATTGGCTTCCTCGGCGCGATACTTCTCATACTGATATTTCTGCATGGCTTCGGAAAGATCGCGGCGCGACGCCTCGAGATCTTCCACGGTGCGTTGCAATTCGCGTTCTTTCTTCTTGTGGGCGGTGGCGCGGCGTTTCAGGTCGGTGACGTCGCCGCCGATAGC
The DNA here is from genome assembly GCA_028289605.1 of Hyphococcus sp. Taxonomy (GTDB): domain Bacteria; phylum Pseudomonadota; class Alphaproteobacteria; order Caulobacterales; family Parvularculaceae; genus Hyphococcus. The sequence continues at coordinate 369,632 of JANQON010000003.1, forward strand.
CACCGTGCCGCCCTCGCCGGTGCGCCGGCGCGAGACGTGGGCCCAGCGCTGACCGGGCAGCGCGACTTCCGACGCGTCCGGGGCGTCGCCGGTGAGCGGTCCGAAATGCTCCACCAGAATGTCGCCGCCGGCGCCGGCGCAGGAGGCGAGGTCTTTCACCGACGCGCCGGCTTTGATGAATTTCGCCGGGATCTTGAACGTGGAGGCGAAGCGCTTGTTGCAGACCGCAAGACGCCCGCTGGCGTCCCACAGAGCGAAGGCTTCGGGGATGGTCTCAATCGCGTCTTTCAGCCGGGTCTCCGCCAGCGCCGCGCCGGGCGCGAGACTGCGGGCGCCGGAAAGATCGAAGGCGACGCCGGACCGTTCAAAGCGCGTCGCGTCGGCTGCGGTCCGGACATAGGTTCGCGACCATGCGCCCGCGGGATTGCGAAACCGGACCAGGCCCTCCGCCACGCCGGAGGGCTCGCCGCACAGGACCGCCATCGCCGTGCGCAGGTCCTCCGGGTGAATGATCGCGGAGACCTCGCGCATGGTGAAGCGCCGGTCCCGGGATCCGAGGCCTAAGGGCTCCAGCAGCGTGCGGGAGAATACGACGCTGCGGTCCTTGCCGTTATAGAACCAGGGCGAACAGCGCCCGCCGGAGAGCGCCGCCTTGAAGTCGGTGAGGGTCGTCAGGGCGTGGGCGGCGCTGCCGGCCGCCCGGCTCTGGCGGATGAACGCCGCCATGAGCGAAATCACGACGACGCTCAACGCGGCGATCATGACGGCGAAGGCGACCCAGGCGCGAGGCCGGTCGTATATGTCCCGGGCCGGCGCTGCGGCGAGAATCGCCTCGCCGTTGTCGAGCGGGCGCCAGGTCGCGGCGGTCTTGCCGCTTTTCAGATCGAGAACGGCGGCGCCGCGCGTGTTCAGCGACAACCCGTGCAGGGATTCCGCAGGGATCTGGACAATATCCGTGCGCCCGGCGGTGGTGAGAATGTCGCCGTTGGGCGAGAGGTGATAAAGCGCCCCATAGCCGCCGGGCAGCACGGAGTTGAGAACATCCCGAGCCGGCGCGCCTGTCATGATGGCGATATTCATGGCGTCGGCGCCGTCGCTTGCCGCCTTTTCCAGGCGCAGCTCGGTTTCCGCTTCGCGCAGGGCCGTCTTGTCGCTCATTTCGAAGACGAGAAGGACTGCCAGAATGGCGATGAAAGCCCCGGTCAGCAGCGACAGTCGGCGCGGCGACAGCGCATCGATGCGGGCCGCCAGATCCAGGCCGGGATTGTCACGCGGATCTTTCGTCATGCCAGTAGCGTCGCCAATCCCCGTGATACTGTCTTGGTTTGTTAAAACTCTCACCGCCCGTCGGGCGCACCGGTCTTAGCAAACGACCGCGTGACGCGCTACGCAGGCGTTTACGATTTGTAAACTATTCCGGTTCGCGCGGCCCTGTCACCTCCGAATCACTAGAGCGGCGGAAATGCTGATTCGGGCGGGACTTGGGTATCCTTCCAGAAAGACTTGGCTTTTTTGAGATTGGCGCCCGCGCTTCGGCCCGCTAACGAAAGGGAATGAGACATTTTCTGAATACCGCCGACTGGTCCCGCCCCGAACTGCAGGCGATGATCGACGATGCGCGCGCCATGAAAGCCGCGCCCGTCAGCGACGCCCTCAAGGACAAGACCATCGCGCTGCTGTTCCTCAACAACAGCCTGCGCACCCGAACCTCGTTCGATATCGGCGCCCGCCAGCTCGGCGCCCATGCGGTCGTCCTGTCGCCGTCCGGCGGCATGTGGCCGATCGAATTCGAGGACGGCGTCGTTATGGACGGCGAGGCCGAAGAGCACGTGAAGGAAGCGGCCAAAGTGCTGTCGCGCTACGCCGACCTCATCGGCGTGCGCGCCTTTCCCAAATTCAGCGACTGGGCGGAGGATAGAAAGGACAAAGTGCTCAACGCGTTCTCCAAATACGCCGACGTGCCGGTGATCAATATGGAGACGATCACTCATCCCTGCCAGGAGATGGCGCTTGTCATGGCGCTGCAGGAGCGGCTGGAGCTCGACGGTCTCGGCGCCCTCGACGGCAAGAAGTTTCTGCTGACCTGGACCTATCACCCGAAGCCCCTGAACACCGCCGTCGCCAATTCCGCCCTGATGATCGCGGCGAAGTTCGGGATGGCGCCGACCCTGCTCTGTCCGACTGAGGATTATGTGCTCGACGAGCGGTATATCGAACAGGCGACGAAGGACGCCGGCGCCCACGGCCAGGCGCTGACCATCAGCCACGACATCGACGAGGCCTATGACGGCGCCGACGTCGTCTACGCGAAAAGCTGGGGCGCCTTGCCGTTCTTTGGAAACTGGGCGCCGGAACAAGCGATCCGCGACCGGTTCAAGCATTTCATCGTCGACGAAGACAAAATGCGTAAAACCGACAATGCGCTTGTCTCACACTGCCTGCCCATGCGGCGCAATGTGAAGATGACCGACGCCGTTTTCGACGGACCGACCTGCATCGCCTACGAAGAAGCGGAAAACCGCCTGCATGTGCAAAAGGCGATTATGAAGGCGTTGTTGGGGTGAGAAACTCAGCCGCTTTTTATTTACTTATACTTAAAATCATGAACAATATTACAGGAGAATGCTGATTTATGCTAAATTCTCGAAAGAACATCTCGGAGGAAGAGTAGTCCGGTACATGCTCTTCTCGAGTACAATATTGTTTTTGCTTGGCGTCACTCTGCCAACCCTGAAGACCACAAAGTTCTTATTTTTCACAGAGTATCATTCGATACTGGGATTTTGCGTTGGCTCCATAATGTCGGGCGACCTCTTTCTCGGCGCGATTGTGGTGCTTTTCTCGATCGTGTTTCCCGCTTGGAAGCTTTTGACGCTTTTCCAGATCCATTTTGGGCGAAGATCAAACAATCGCTCCAAGGTTTTGCGCAGACTGGAGTTTCTTGGGAAGTGGTCAATGATGGATGTTTTGGCCATCGCTCTTGTGGTGTTTAGCATGAAGGCGAGCGGACTAGCCTCAGCAGTAACCTTGCCGGGAGCCTACTTATTTGCTGCGTCAGTTGTTCTGGCCATGTTGGCTTCCGGCAGGGTCTCCAAAGAAGTTCATGGTCGTTAATTCCAGCGCAATTCGGCGAAGAAGTAGCCCCTTCATCCTGAGGAGCCCTTTCGCTTCGTCCTTCGTGACGCGCCTTCGGGTGATCGAATTCGATGACCCTCAGGATGAAGCGAAAGGGCGTCTCGAAGGACGAAGGGGCGGGAGATGAGCGATGACGGAGACGCAAGATTGGGTCTACATGCTCCGTTGTTCAGACGGCTCTTACTATATCGGCAAGTATCAGGGCGACGATCTGGAAGTGCGAATCTGGGAACACAATAACGCGCACTACCCCAATGCCTACACTTCTAAGCGTCTTCCCGTCGAATGCGTATGGTCAGAACTGTTTTCGCGATTTGATGACGCCGTTGCCTGCGAGCGCAAGCTGAAGGGGTGGAGCCGGGTCAAAAAGGAAGCGCTCATCAGAGGCGATTTGGATGCATTGAAAGTCTATGCCAAACGCGGCTTTCGTCCGTCGAAAGTGTCTGGTAAAGCCCCTTTATCCTGAGGAGGAAAAATCCTTCATGCCCTTCGTGACGGCGCTTTGCGCCTCCTCAGGATGAAGGATTTTTGCGTCTCGAAGGACGAAGGGGCGGTTCGAAGCTCTGATTATGACCACCAACTCCACCCGCGCGACCATCGTTCAGCTCCTGTCCAATATGTCGGACGGGAAGGAGATTCGGTCTTATCTCCAGCGTTTTTCGGAGGTCGATCAGTCACGCTTCGCGATCATCAAGATCGGCGGGGCGATCCTCGCCGAACAACTGGAGGAGACCGCCTCGGCGCTGGCGTTCCTGCACACCGTGGGCTTAACCCCGATCGTCCTCCATGGCGGCGGCCCGCAGCTCGACAGGGCGCTCAAAGACCGCAACATCAAATCGAACAAGATCGACGGCCTGCGCGTTACCGACGCGGCGATCCTCGACGCGGCCCGGGACGTCTTCATCGGCGAGAATATCAAACTGGTCGAAGCGATCCGGGCGCAAGGAACGCAGGCCCACTCGCTGTCCACCGGCGCCATCGAGGCTGATTATCTCGACAAGGAAAAATTCGGGTTTGTGGGCGAGCCGACCAGCGTGCGCATGGGGCTAATCGATTCGATCGTGAAATCCGGGGCGATCCCGATCCTCACCTGCCTGGGGCTCGCGCCCGGCGGCCAGCTCGTCAACGTCAACGCCGACAGCGCCACCCGGGCGCTCGTCCATGCCCTGCAGCCCATGAAGATCATCTTTCTCGCCGGCGTCGGCGGCCTGCTCGACGGAAAAGGCGCGGTCATACACTCGATCAACCTCGCCGAGGACTATGACGATCTCATGGGCCAGGACTGGGTTGAGGGCGGCATGCGGCTGAAACTCGCGGAGATCAAGCGCCTTCTGGACGACGCGCCGCTGTCGTCCTCGGTGTCGATCACGACGCCGTCAGGGCTCGTGCGCGAGCTTTTCACCCATGGCGGGTCGGGCACGCTCATCCGCAAAGGCGAGAAGATCATCGCGTTCGACGACAAGACAAAGATCGACGGGGCTCGCGCGCAAGGGCTCATCGAGGGCGCGTTCGGCCGCAAGCTTGTCCCGGGCTGGTGGAAGGCCGTCGATCTTTCGATGGCTTTTGTTTCAGAGAACTACCGCGCCGGGGCGTTCCTGTCGCGGATCGGCGACTTCACCTATCTCGACAAATTCGCGGTGATGGAAGAGGCCCGCGGCGAGGGGCTCGCCCGCGCTGTCTGGCGCCGGTTCACCCAGGATCATCCCGCCTTCTTCTGGCGGTCGCGCACCGATAACGGCTTCAACGCCTTCTACGACGCGGTCGCCGACGGATCGGTGAAGCGCGGGATCTGGACCGTCTACTGGAAGGGCGAGACCGACTTTGCGCGAATCGCCAAGGTAGTCGATGATGTGGCCGCCATGGAAGAAAGCTTTGAGGACGAGTAATGGCGGAACCCTTTCTTGTCGGTCTTGTGGGCGCGCGCGGCCATACGGGACGCGAGCTTATTCGCCTCATCGCCGGCCACCCCGATCTCATGCTCGCCTATGCGGTGAGCCGGGAGTTCGCCGGCCGGCGTGTGGCGACGGTGGCGCCGGAGGACAATGACGAATGCATCTTCGAGGCGCTGACGCCCGACGATGTCGCCCGGCGGCGCGCGGACGTCGTCATCCTCGCCGCGCCGGACGGGGCGGCGGCGCCCTATGTGGAGGCGATCGAACGGGACGCGCCGCATCGGATCATCATCGATCTGTCGGCGGATTTTCGCTTTGACGACGCCTGGGCATACGGCCTGCCGGAACTCAATCGCGCGCGCATCAACGGCGCGAAACGCATCGCCAATCCGGGTTGCTACGCCACGGCGATGCAGCTCGCCCTGGCGCCGCTGATGTCCCATCTCGACGGTGCGCCGTCGGTCTTCGGGATCTCCGGCTATTCCGGGGCGGGCACGACGCCGTCTCCGCGCAATGACGTCGAACGGCTCAAGGACAATTTCATGGCTTACGCCCTGACCGGCCACAAGCACGAACGAGAGGCGACTCGCCATCTCGGCGCGCGGGTGAATTTCAGCCCGCATGTGCATCCCGCCTTTCGCGGCTTAATGGTCACGGCGCATATTCCGCTCAAGGAGCAATTCGACCTTGCGCGGTTGAAGGGCGTTTATTCCCAAAAGTACGGCAATGAGGCGTTGATTTCTTTACAAGACACCGCACCTGAATTACGGGATGGATCAAACCAACATGGCGTGTTGATCGGCGGGTTCGCGCTCGCTCAGGACGGGCGGACCGCAGTTGTCGTCGCCGCGGAGGACAATCTCCTCAAGGGCGCGGCGACGCAGGCGATCCAGAACGCCAATATCGCACTGGGTCTGAAAGAACTGACAGGGATACCCCTATAGGCATGACGGGTTAAACATGGCTGCGGCAGGCGAAAGCGATTTTCTGATCCAGGCTGCGACCTATCTTGGCGCCGCCGCGATCGCCGTTCCCGTCTTTAACCGGTTCAAGCTTGGCTCCATCCTTGGCTATCTCGCCGCCGGCGTCGCGGTGGGGCCGTTCGGCCTCGATCTTTTGCATCAGGAAGAAGGCGTCTTCCACATCGCCGAACTTGGCGTCGTGCTGTTTCTGTTCGTCATCGGTCTTGAATTGTCGCTGACGCGCCTGTGGTCCATGCGCGGACAGATCTTAGGCCTGGGCGCGTCGCAGATGGCGATCACCGGCGCGGTGATCACCGCCTTTTTCGTTTACGCCGGCGTGATGTCGACGGCTGCGGCGATCATCGCGGGTTTGTCCTTCGCGTTTTCGTCGACGGCGTTCGCCCTTCAGCTTTTGAAGGAGCGCGGCGAGATCAACACCGTTTACGGCAAGCGCTCATTTTCCATTCTCTTGTTTCAGGACATCGCCGTCATTCCCCTTCTGGCGGCGATCCCGTTCATCGCCGGCGCCGCTGGCGACGAAGCGGGCGCGCTCGACCGCGTCGTCAAAGCGGTCGGCGTTGTCGCCGCGCTGGTGCTGATCGGCCGCTACGGTCTTGACCGGGTTTTCCGGCTGGTGGCGGGTTCCGGCTCGCGCGAAGCGTTTGCGGCGACCGCTCTTTTTATCGTGGCGCTCACCGCGCTGGCGGTCTCCTGGGCCGGCTTGTCGATGGCCCTCGGCGCCTTTCTCGCCGGCGTCCTGCTCGCAGAATCCTCCTACAAGCATCAGATCGAGACGGACATTGAGCCGTTCCGCGGGCTGTTGCTGGGATTGTTTTTCATTTCTATCGGCATGCGTCTCGATCTCAGCGTCATCGTAGACAACTGGTGGATCGTGTTGTGCGGCGCGGTTGGTCTCGTCGCGATCAAAGCGGTGTTGATTTACGGTGTGGCGCGCATCGCCGGCGCCGCCCATGAGAGCGCCGTCAAGACCGGCGTGATGCTGAGCCAGGGCGGCGAGTTCGCTTTTGTCGTCATCAGCCTCGGCGCCGGTTCGGCGCTCTTCACCAACGGACAGTCGACGCTGATGTCGGCGATTGTCACCATCTCCATGATCATGACGCCGCCGCTCGTGATACTGGCGCATCGCCTGGTCGCCGAGCCGCACCGCGAGGAGACCGGCGACCTCGCCGGACCGGAAGGCGGGCAAGACCATGTGATCGTCGCGGGCTTCGGCCGCATGGGCCAGATCATTTCCCAGGTCCTGCAGAGTTCCGGCGTCCGCGTCGTCGCGATCGACAAGAACGCCTCGCATATTCGGAATGCGGAGCGATTTGGGTTTAAAGTTTATTACGGCGATGCGGCGCGTCTCGACATTCTCAACACCGCCGGCGCCGCCGATGCGCGCGCGGTGATCTTCTGCATGGACGAACCGTCGGCGGTGAACAGCGCGGTGGAGCGGCTGCGCGAGCGCCTTCCCAACTTGACGATCCTCGCCGTCGCCCATGACCGCATGCACGAAATCGAATTGAAGCCGCTCGGCGCGGACGTGATCGTCCGTGAAACGCTTGAGTCGAGCTTGCTCATCGCCCGCGAGGCCCTTGCGCTGATGGGGCGCGATGACAATGAAATCGAGGACTATGTGGAGCAATTCCGCAAACGGGACCGCGAACGATTGCTCGCTCAGGCTGACTACGGGCCTGAAGCCGGGATGGAGCTTTTGCACGCGCAGTTCGACAAAAGCCGCGAGAAAGCCTGAACCGATGGACGTGTCAGAGCTCGCCCGGTTTCGCCGGATGCTGGAAACGCGCAGAGAGGAATTAGTCGCGCTGTCTGAGGCCGCCGCTGACAAGCGAAAACCTGTCGAGCTCGATCAACAATCGATTGGGCGGCTGTCCCGTCAGGACGCGCTTCAGCAACAAGCAATGGCGAAAGCACAAGAAGCGCGGCGCGCAGGCGAGCTCAGGAAAATCGCGGCGGCGCTCTCGCGCATCGATGACGGTGAGTTCGGATACTGCGCCGAATGCGGCGAGGCGATTGCGGAGAAACGCCTTGAAATTGATCCGACGACGGTAAGGTGTCTGGCTTGTGCGGCGTGAGCTGGTGCGATGTCAAAAACCAGATCATCAGCGTTAGAAGGGTTATCTCAGGTTTCCTATCCGCCCGCTCACTCCCGCGAAAGCGGGAGTCCAGAGAACAAAATCGGTGGATCCCCGCTTTCGCGGGGATGAGCGGGGAGGCCTAGTACCGGTTGCAGATTGCTTGGTTCAATTCGTGATCGCGGCCATCCTTCGAGGCGCCTTCGGCCCACCTCAGGATGAAGCTAAGAGTGCGCGGTGACATGGAAATTCCTCATCCTGAGGCGCCGGCGTAGCCGGCCTCGAAGGACGAGGAATTTCGACTCGCCTCAAATAGAGCCAGCTCCAGTAAGCAATTTTCCTGACCGTATCGACCGAGCTTACTTCTCCCGCAATCGCTCTTCTTCATACTGAATGCCCCAGCCGATAATCAGGCGCCACAGCGCTTCGGCCATTTCCGCCGGCATGCCGGCTTCTTCGGCTCGCGCTTTCACCTTTTCGATAACATCGCGGTTGCGCCAGGGCACGGAGGCTTCTTCAGGGGAGCGTTTAAAGAACCAGGCCCTGTCCACATAGGTCCAGCGTTCCGCGAGGAGATCGACAAGGGCGCGGTCGACCCGGTCGATTTCGGCCCGCACCTCGTCCATGGTTTCGCAGGTTGCGGCTTTTTTCATGGAGCGCGTCCCTTTCATTGCTGTCCCGGCGAAGTGTGATTGGCCTTCGCCGCCGCGTGCCTTACCATGGGCCCGTTGCTGCAAGCGAGCCGTACCATGAAAAAACCGTTGATCCTGTTCACCGCCTGTTTTCTCGCCGGATGCGCGACAGACGCGCCGGAGGCGTTTGACCCCGCCGCGGATCCGCGCATCGGCGCAGAAGTGGACCGGGCCTGCGTCACGGGCTCCATAGGCGGCGGTTCCATGCGTATTCAAGGGCGCAACGCGTTCCTGATGGGGCGGTCCAGCGACCGATATTTGCTGGTCTTTTCCCGCGGCTGCGGCGATCTAGGCGTCGGCGGCGCATTTCCCGTGTTTCGCAATTTCGGCGACAATTGCCGGCGGCAGGGCGAAATCATCGAAACGGCGCGAACGGATTTCGGCGTCACCGGCGGCTGCGTGATCGAGCATATTTACGAATGGGCTGACGATGCGGAAGAAGCGGAGACGGACGAAGAGTAGGGGCAACTCTTTTGCGTCGAGGTGGGCGCCTTCATCCTGAGGAGAAATTTCGCCTTCGTCCTTCGTGACGGCCTATCGGCCTCCTCAGGATGAAGGCGAAATTTCGTCTCGAAGGATCGAAGGCTTCAACGCGACGCAGGTGCTTCAAGAACTCCTAACTCCCGCCCTTTTCCGCTTCATACCGCTCCAGCGCCGCGATCCAGGATTCTTCAGCTTGCGAAATTGCTTCGACAAGCGCGGCGCGCTCTTTTTGCAGTTTCGTTGCGCGCGCCAGATCCTTTTCATAAAGCCCCGGCGCGGCCAACGCTTCATCAAGACGCGTCAACGTCGCATTCAGTTGTTCCACTTTCTTTTCTGCCGCTTCGGCGGCTTTTTTCAGTGGACTGAGGGACGCGCGCGTGTTCGCCGCGGCGATGCGCGTGCGCTCCCGCTCGTTGGGTCCGGTCGCCTTTTCCGCGGACGGCGCGGTCTTGCTGGCGGCGATGACCAGCGCGCGATAGTCGTCCATGTCGCCTTCAAAGCGCTCCGCCTTGCCGCGGTTTACCAGCCACAGCCGGTCCGCAATGGAAGCGGCCAGATGCGCGTCGTGGGTAATGAGAAGGACGGCGCCTTCAAAGTCGTTCAGCGCCTCGATCAGGGCTTCGCGGGACTGGATGTCGAGATGGTTGGTCGGTTCATCGAGGATGAGAAGATGGGCGCCGTGATAGGTGATCAGCCCCAAGAGCAAGCGGGCTTTTTCGCCGCCGGAGAGTTTCTCGACGGCCGTGTCGGCCTTGTCGGGTCCAAAGCCGAGCTGGGCGCAGGCGCTGCGCGTTTCCGCCTCGGTGGCGTCGGGCAGCAACTCGCGGACATGATCGTAGGCTGAGTTTTTCGGCTTCAACTCATCAATTTGATGCTGCGCGAAATACGCGATCTTGAGCTTCTTGTGTTTGTAGACATTGCCGCTGAGCGGGGCGATGCGGCCTGCGATGGATTTCACCAGCGTCGACTTGCCCTCGCCGTTCGGCCCCAGGATCGCGATGCGGTCGTCCTGATCGAGCCGCAAGTTCACGTTTCTGATCACCGGCGCGCCTTCGTCATAGCCGAGGCCTGCGTCAACGACGCGCACGATCGGCGGGGCCATCGGTTTCGGATTGGGAAAATGAAAGGGCGCGGTGCGTTCCGAGATTGGTACGGCGACGGTCTGCATCTTCTCCAGCGCCTTGACGCGGCTTTGCGCTTGCTTGGCTTTCGACGCCTTGGCGCGAAATCGGTCGACAAAGGCCTGCATGTGGCGGCGCCGCGCTTCCTGGCGCGCCGCGAAACTCGCCGCCTGAGCCCGCGCCTCGGCGCGCTTGCGCTCGTACGTATCGTAGTCGCCCGGGTGCACCGAGAGTTTGCCGTTCTCCAGCGCCATGATGTGCGTCACAGCGTTGTTTAAGAGGCCCCGGTCGTGACTGACGATCAGCGCGGTGAAGGGATATCGTCTGAGATAGGTTTCAAGCCAAACGGCGCCTTCAAGGTCGAGATAGTTGGTCGGCTCGTCGAGCAGCAACAGGTCGGGCGCTGAAAACAGAACCCCGGCGAGGGCGACGCGCATGCGCCAGCCGCCGGAAAACTCAGCGCACGAGCGCGCTTGTTCGGCGGCGGAAAAGCCGAGGCCGGCGAGGATTGCGCCGGCGCGGGCTTCAGCGGAGTGGGCTTCGATATCGGCGAGCCGGGTCTGGATCTCCGCAATGCGGTGAGGATCGCTCGCCGTCTCCGCCTCGGTGAGGAGCGACAGGCGCTCCCGGTCATGCTCGAGCACGGTTTCCAGGAGCGACGCGTCGCTCGCCGGCGCCTCCTGCGCGACCGAGCCGATGCGCGCGCCCTTGCGCAGGGATACATCCTCGTCGCCGGCGTACGTCTCGCCGCGGATAATCTTCAGAAGCGTCGACTTCCCCGAGCCGTTGCGGCCGACAAAGCCCACCTTCCAGCCGGCGGAAATCGCTGCGGTCGCCTGATCGAAGAGGACGCGTCCTTCGATTGAATAGGTGAGGTCGTTGATGTGCAGCATTGTCCTATGCGGGGTGACGGTTCGTAAAACCGTCTACCTAGCGGCGCCGACGGCGCCCGTCGAGCCGCAATTCGTCGGCCAGGTCGCTCGGTTCGTTGGACGCTTCTTATCGGCGGGGCGAGCCGGGTGTTTGTCGGCTGCATGCAGCGGCGACGTCTTCGTCACAACGCTGGGCGCAAAGCGGCTTCTGCGCTTGGAACTCAATGGCGACAGAATTCTGCGTGTGGAAGAGCTGTTCAGCGAGCTGAATGTTCGTTTGCGCAATATTGAAATGGGACCCGACGGCGCGCTCTGCGTTCTAACGGATTCCGGCGACGGCCGCTTGTTGAGAATTGAGCCGGCGCCCGCAGAATAACATATTCCTTATATCGCGCTGCAACAGAGTACGTGCATTTGCGCTGCTATTTCATAAATCTGTCGTAGTTTGCGTCTTGTTCGCAACCGTTCCACGCCCCATCTGATGCGCATACAGATGGAGGGTGAATGATATCGAATAAAATTCTGCACATCATAACCTGGCCCGTTCGGGCCATATTCAAGCCGTTTCGCCGGGCTGCCGGCGGCTCCGCCGGCGAATCGTTCGGCGCGGCCTCAAGAACGGCGGCCGGCGCTGCGGCGCGGCTGGGCCCCGGCGACATTCTGGGCGCCGAATATAAAGAGGAACCGCCGCGCGGGCTCGAAGCGGCGATGTTCCGGCAGCTTCCTCGCCCGCGTCTCATCGAAAAATCAGCATCCGAACTCAGTCTCGAAGAAGCGCAAGGTTATGCGGCGCAGGCGGGGCGGTTTTATGAGTTCTCGTTTCCGCTGTTTCCTCGCGGTGACTTTTTCTACGAAGAAATCGAAAAGGACTTTCTCCACGCTGCACTCGGTTATGGGGAAAACAGTATCGACAGACGGTTCATCGACGTCGCTAATCTATTCCGGCGCACACTCAATGATAACTCGCGCACTTTGCTGGTTTACTGGGCGCCGCTCATTGCCGTTTTGTTTTTCGGCGGCGCCGCGGCGGCGATGACGACGCAGAGTCTGGAGGCTGACCACTGGGGGATCTATGGCGTCGCCGCCGGCCTTGCCTCTTTCGTTGCGTTCCTGGTCTACAGCTGGCCCTATAAGGTTGTGCAGCAGCGCAACCTGTTGAACCTCGACAATTATGTCACGTCGAAATTCGCGCGCATCAATCATAACTTTCAGGTCGCCAAACGCCGCGCCTTAAACGTTGAACGCGACAAACGCATTCCTGAGCGCGATGCTCTGCGCGCTGAAGCCGGCGCCTGGACGCTGTCTTATCACTGGTTCGCAATGCGACTATTCCTGTGCGAGTCGATGTTGCGCAACAAGTTTTATCAAATTCGGCGCAACACGGCGCTCTACTGGGCCGGCGGGATGGTTTTCACGGTCGCGGTTTTGGCTGCGATCGGCGGATGGCTGTGGGTTGAGGGCGCGGCGTTGTCGACGATCGGCGCCTTCGCGGCCGGCGCCGCCGCCTATCTTTTTCTCATGGGCCTCGTCACGGCCCGCGCCACCGGCATGATGTTCAATGTCGTCCAGTCGAACGAATGGAGCCGGTTCTCCATGATCAATCTTGATCGGACGATCAGCGATCACGTGGGAGAAGACAAACTGCAGATCGTGACGTTCAGAGACCGCAATCGGATGGAATAGTCCGTTGCGCGCCGCCCATCCGATCAGTGGTGTCCTGAATGGTCCTTTGCGGTGCGAATGTCGACGGTGACGGATGCGTCGGGCGCGGTCTCAAATTGCAGCGTGAAGGAAGGCGGGCTGTTGGCGCTGATCGTATCGGTCACGCCAATCAACATGACATGAGCGCCGCCGGGGCTGAGGCTGACGCTTTGGCCCGCAGGAAGGGCGAGGGCGCTGATCGGGGTCATGCGCATCACCCCGTCTTCCATCGAGGACAGGTGAATCTCCACAGCGTCCGCGCCGGCGAAGGACACGCCCACAAGGGCGTCGTCCGTGTCGCCGCCGTTGCACAAGGTCATATAGGCGGCGCTGACCGCCTGTCCGGCGCGCGCCGGCTCTGTCCAGGCGTCGACAACGACGATGCCGTCGCCGTCGCACTCCGCGCTGGCGGTCTCGCCGGCGCCGCTGTCCTGGCCGCAGCCGATCAAGGCGAGCGTTGCAGAAAAAACCCAGAAACGAAATCGCACGCGCATGGCTCCTATCTTGCAAAGTGCTTGGTTCTAGAATGCTTGGTTCTAGAGAGTGTGGTTCGACAGCGCCTATGGTTGGCGCCCGCACCGGATACCGTTAAGAGAGGCGGGCAACAAGGATTTTCGCCCATGAATGCTTCGGAAATCGCCAGAATTCAGGCTTATCTGCGCGCCAAATTCGGCGCGCCCGCAATTGAGGTGCGGGGCCGGCAGAACAAAGACGATTCCGCCGAAGTCTATCTCGGCGACGAATTCATCGCTGTCATCTTCAAGGATGACGAAGAAGGCGATGTTTCTTATGACTTCAACATGGCGATTCTGGAGATCGATCTTCCAGAACAGCCCGACGCCTAAGAGGCATTCCTTTGCGCGCTGGGTCTGCGGGTTTGATCGGCGCTTTTGCGGCTAACCGTCCCTATTTGTCGATCGGCGTTTTGGCCGCCGGGCTTATCACGCTGGCGGTGGTGGGGGCGCGCCAGGCCGGCGGCGGCGCCGGCGACAAGATCGCAGCGCTCGCTGCTGCGGGCTTCTACCTCATCATTCTGCCTATGGCCCTGGCGTCGGCGGCGCCGCGGCGGCTTGCCATGCGGATTTTATTCCTGGTGCTGACGGCCGTGGTCGCGGCAGGTCTCGTCGCCCTGGACGCAGGGCTGCTGGCGTTGCCGCTCGACGCCCCGACGCCGCCACGTTCTATGACATTGGCCGCTTTTGCACTGTTCGCGTTCTACGTCGCCCTGTCGCCGCTGGCTCAGAATGTCGCGCGCCTCGGCGTGCTTGCGCCGTTTTCGGCGGTGTTGGGCGCCGCCGGGGCCGCCGGTTATCTTGCGCTCGCCGGCGTTATGGCGTCCGAGGACGGTGCGCTTGCGGTCGCCATCTCGCTGACCCTGGGCGTTGGCGCCGGCGTGAACGTCGCCGCCAATTTCGCCAGGCGCTTTGCGGCGGGCGACAGGCGCAAACGCGCTGCTGCGGCGGCGGGTCATGATGCAGTGGCCCCTAGCGTGTTCTCTTTGTTGGCGCTCGCCATTTTCTTTGTCGTCCATTCGTTCAAGACCAATTTCGGCGCGGTCGACTGGGGACTTGTCTGGGCGGGCATCACCGTGTCCGCCGGCGCTGTCGCGACCGGACTGGTCGCGGTGACGGGCGGTTTGTCGCTCAGCGCGGTCGGCGAACAGGCCGCAGTCGACGAAAACCGGCGTCGCCAGTGGTTTATCGCCCGATGGCGCCCGTTCCGCCTGTTGTTGCCGGCGACCACGGCGAGCGCTGCGGCGGCGATCGTCGGCATTTTTGTGGTGATTGCGCTGTTTGAAACCGGCCTGTCCGAGCCGCTTCGGTTTATCATCTATCTCGTGCTGTTGTGGGCGGCGGCGGCGACCGCTTTTGTGTCCATTCGCACGAGCGCGCTGATTGCCGCCTTGGCGGCCTCCAGCGCGATCCTTGCGGACTACGCCCTCGCCGTCGCCTCCGTCAGTGCGCCGGCGCCGGGGGACCGGCTGGCCGCCTTGACGCTGACGGCGGTTGCGCTTGGGGCCATGACCGTCAGCTGGCGCGATGCGGGCGAGGAGTGGCGCAATGCGCGCGACATCGTCGAGAACGCGTTGAGCGACGGATTGCGCCGCTTTCTTTTCATTATCGGCTCGGGCGCGGCGTCCATTTTCACGGCCATGCAGGTTTTTCCCTGGGAAGGGGGCGCGGCCACGGTCATCTATTTCCTGACGACGTCGCTCATTGCGCTTGCGTTGGCGCCGGCGGCGATGACGGCGATGAGCGCCCGTTTTCGCAACTAACGCCGCCCTTATTCGCCCGCGGTGCGATCAATCCCCGCAACATAGGCGCGAACCTCCGCATCGATCGCCTTCCATTCCGGCAGATACGGCCTTTTGAAACGGTAGTTGACCTCAACCCCGTTGCTGTATTCATAGGTGCGCCAGCATTCCGGGCTCGGGATATCCTCTTGTTCCTTGTAACAGAAGAGGGCCAGTATGTTTTCGTCCGCGTCGGCGCCGACAAATAGCTCCGTATCCGAATAACCGGAGGTGGGTACGTCAGCGCGCCTTTCCATAAAGCTGAACTTGGTCAACTGATAGGGGGTCCTGACGCCGCGGCGGTCGATGACGTTCGGCATGTACAGAACGTCGATCCGCTCCGCTTCCGTGATTTTGGCTTTACGGGTTGAGACAGTGATGTAGATGCGGCGGGTTTTCGGGTCATTGTCGACGAACTCACGGCGATGGGCCGGAGAGTATCCGTCCATTGTCGGCCACAACGCGTAGAGCGAGACCTCATCCCGGGCGCCCCCTCGGCGGGCGCGCGGGTAGACCGTGTAATTCGCCGCCGGCGCGAAGGTGTGGCCGGCGATGTCGAGGGCGATGGGTTCTTCGGTAATCGCCGGGCTTGGCAGGTCCCCTTTGAACTCTTCATAGCTCGGCCCGACATAGTAGTAGAGAAAAATGGCGCACAGCACGAGCGTCGCAGCGAATATGCCGATCGGATACCGCCAGCTCGATTCCTGCTTAACCTGTTCGCCGCCAAACCCGTAGCCGTTGCTCATGGCCTCGCCTCTAATCCAAACGCGTTGACCGGCTTCCTAGCACGAGGCCGGTCCGGCTGAAAACGGCTTGACGTCAGCTGTGCGCCCGGCGACCGGCTAAAGCCGGTCGATCATCTCGGCGACCAAGGGATGGCGAACGACGTCTTCGCGCGAGAACCGCACAACATCGACCTTCTCAAGGCCGTCGAGCTTGTTGGCGACGTCCATGAGGCCCGACATGCCGCTCAAGAGGTCCGTCTGGGCGGGATCGCCGGTGACGACCATGGAGGAACTCCACCCCAACCGGGTCAACAGCATCTTCAACTGGCCGTAAGTGCAGTTTTGCGCCTCATCGATCACCACATAGGCGTTGTTCAGCGTGCGCCCGCGCATATAGGCGATGGGCGCGATTTCGATCACGCCTTCCGCCATCAGCGCCTTGAGGCGTTTTGCCGACAATCGGTCGATCAGCGCGTCATAAAGCGGTCGCAGATAGGGCGACAATTTGTCTTCCATGTCGCCGGGCAAAAAGCCGAGGCTCTCACCGGCTTCAACAGCGGGGCGCGAAAGGACAATGCGGCTGGCGGCGCCGGACTCCAAGGCTTCCACGGCTTTAGCGACGGCGAGATAGGTTTTGCCGGTGCCTGCCGCGCCGATGGCGAACACCAGAGGGGACGCGTCAATGGCGTCAAGCATTTTTTGTTGCGAATCGTTCTGTGCCCGGATGTTTTTTCGATATTTCTGGCTGCGGTATTTTTCGTCCTTGGCGGGCTCGTCTATGGGAGACCAATGTGGTTCGTCAAACAGCCTTCGAACATTATCGGCTTCGGGAATTTGTACGGCCTCATGCATGCGCCGTTGCGCACGGCGAGCGGAACGTTTCGCCATTCGGTTCTCCTGACACTGAAATGAAATGGATGAGGCGGCTAAGAGCGTTTATTTTTTTGCGGTCGAGCAATCGACGCTTCCGAGAAGGAGGCATGACCGGAGGAATTAGGTCCTCATTGTCGCTCTTTGGCATTACACCGCCTGACGCTTACGCGAATCAGCAACCAGGTTTATTCATAAGGTGATTTGCCCGGCCGCCTATAGCCAAGATGATACGTCACCAAAAATTCTAATTGGTTAACGCGCGCCGGATCGCATCGTCTTCAGGATGCGCGGGCCCGGGCGACGTTGGCCGTATAAGCAACGGAAATCTTTGCATGCGCTTCCGGCGCATAGTTCTGCCAGGACGTTCTTCCGCGCGAGGCGTCGACGACAAAGATCGATTCCCGCGGCGACAGATGCGGGGCGATCGCATTGCGCACGCCGACGGCTGTGAGGTCGCAGGTCAGGCTCCACACATTTTCCGCCACTCTGAACGCCTGGCCCATGGAGTGGATCGTCATTTCCAGCCGATTGGCGGCGCCTTCCGCCGCGTCGAACACGATAACGAAGTTGGCCTTGGCCGGCTCTTTCGGTTTCGCCGGGCGCCCGTTGCGAGGCGCTGCGTCAGATCCGTCCTGGTCGCGCTTGCCGAATGTCGGTCCCGACGGCGAAGCCGTTTGGGCGACTTTGGCGCCGAAGAACTGGGAGAATGTCGTTTCCTGACTCGCTTCTCGCCATTCGCGTCCGCCGGCAGGCGAAATCAGCGACCATCTGGCCAGTCGCCCCTCATGGGCGTATTTGCGCATTTGTTCGGTCGTGTACGGTCCAAAGACCTTTTCGTCGACCTTAATGCACCAGTTTTCTCCGCCGAGCATTCTATCTTACCCCTGCCAATTCAGGCTCTTAGAATTTCTTTCCGAAGGTTTTTGCAACACCGGCGCCATCATGGTCCTCATGGTCCTCATGGGTCGGGGGAGCCGCGTCCTTGATCACATCGTCCATGCGCTTGGCGGCGCCGGTAAAGACAACGCCGACGCCTTTCTCATGCCGCCGCACAACTTTCGCGTTCATCCGTCCCAGAATGAGACGGGTGCCGAGCGGCGGGCGAGGCGAAATTTCGATTGAAGCGCCGGTGAGGGAAATGTCGAGAATGGCGCACTGTTCCGAGCGTCCGTCTTCGAAGAACACCTGCGCCGGCGCATCGTGCATGATCCGCGGGCTGCTGCGGCGGTCGTGGGACCGTCTGCCCTGATTGAGCACCTGGGTCAGCGCATCTGCGGTTTTTGCGTTTTTGGCGCGCTTTTTCTCGTAGTTGATGGCGAAGCTCTTTTGGCCGGAACGAATGACCCGGCCTTCAAAGCGGCCCAGCCGGTCAACATAAATCACCACGTGATCGCCAAAAGCCGGAGGATGTTTGGCGCGCAATAGCGCGCCGCCGGCTGACACATTCATGACCAGACAGGACTGCTCTTCGCCTGCAGCGTCCAAAAACCGCGCTTTGAGAGGCGTGTCGACGCGATGGTGCTTGCGCCGATCGTCGCCGAGGGAGGAACGGCTCGGTTGGTGCGTCGCCGGTTTTTTAACCATCTCGTAACCTGTTTCGCCAGATGCGCCCCAAATTTAGACGCGTTTGGTGAACAAAGCTTTGCGAGGCCGGTCGAGACTGCTACCTTTCACGTTTTTCGGGGGCCTATCAGACCTTTTCACGCTTTCAGCACAGCGTTGGGAAGTCGTCGGGAGATGAGATGTCGCAGGATGGACCGCATGAGCGGGACGGGCAATCCTATCGGCTGAGACAGCCGGGCGGGGACGTCGACCGCAGCCGCGTGTTCAACGCGCCCGGCGTCGTGCTGTTGATCGCCGGCGCCACCATTGCTGCGTTTTTGTTGTTGGCCCTGGCCCCGGAGCGGGCGGCGCGGATAGTCGAGGCCGGGGGCGCCGTCATTCCGGCGGTGTTCCTGCGCGGGCCGGAAGCGAACGGCGGCGTATTGTCGATGCTGTCGCCGTTGATCGCGCATATGTTTCTTCACGCCGGCATCGCGCATCTCGTCATGAACGCCTTTTTCCTGCTCGCCTTCGGCGCGCCGGTCGCTCGGCGCATGGGGGCGGACCGCGCGCTGCAGTCGTCCAGCGCCTTTGCCGCCGCGTCCATGTTCGCAACGTTTTACCTTCTCAGCGGGGTCGCCGGCGCCCTTGCCTTCATTGCATTGCATGCGGAGAATTACACATTTCTTGTAGGCGCTTCCGGCGGCGTATCGGGACTGCTCGGCGCGCTGGTTCGTTTCGCGTTCAATCGGTCGACGTTATTCGGTCCGGAGCACGGCAGGGCGACGCCGCTCTTTTCCCGCTCTTCGCTCGCATGGACGACCTTCTTCGTCGCCCTGAACAATCCGATCGGGGCGTCGCTTTTAAGCCCCATGGCCGGCGGCGTGTCGATCGCCTGGGAGGCCCATCTCGGCGGATACTTTTTCGGGCTGCTGACCTACCCGTTCTTTGAGCGTGCGGCGCGCGGTTTTCGCTGACGCAGCAAAAAACAGCCCCTTGTCGACGAAGCCGATCGATCCCACTATATTCCTTTGGCGGGGCGGGCGTCCGGCGGGCGGCGCGGATCAGGAGCCGCGCTCAAGGAGGCGTCTATGAAGGTCGAACACATTCTCCAGGCAAAAGGTGCGGACGTTTTCGCCGTCAGCGAGGACGACGAGATCGCTGCGGCGGTGAATTTGCTCAACGAAAAGAACATCGGCGCCGTGGTCGTGCGCGATTCCGGCGAAGGGGTGGTTGGCATTTTGTCCGAGCGCGACGTCGTCCGCGAGTTGGGCCGCAAGGGCCCCGACGCGCTTTCCATGAGAGTGCGTGAGTGCATGACCCCCGATCCGTTCACCTGTTCGCGCGAAACCACCGTTGACGACTTAATGGCGCAAATGACGGAAAAGCGGGTGCGGCATCTGCCGGTCACCGAGGAAGGTAAGATCGTCGGCGTGATTTCAATCGGCGATGTTGTGAAACGCAAGATTGAACAGGCCGAGAGAGAAGCGCGGGCGCTCAAGGACTATATCGCCAGCTAGGCGTCGACGCCGAAATTGACAGCCCGGCGCGTATCGGGCCAGAACAGCGCCGGTTTTGCAAAATGAAGCCGTGACTTCGCCCCCGGGGGCGCGATGGTTTTCAGTTCGGTCCATTTTCTATTCTATTTTCTTCCGGGCTTGCTCGCACTTTACTTCCTGACGCCGTGGAAAAACGCCGTCCTGCTCGTGATGAGCATTATCTTTTACGCCTGGGGGGAGGGGACGTATGTCGCGCTCATTCTCGGCTCGATTGTCGTCAACCACCTTTTTGCGAAGGCGATTGAGGACAACGAAGGCTTCAGGCGCAAGGCCCTCTTGGCGTCAGGCGTCGTCGTCAACCTGTCACTGCTCGCCGCATTTAAATACGCCGGATTTGCTACCGCCAACATCGCCATGCTGTTCGACGCGCCGGACGCGTCATGGGTGATTGAGCCGCACCTACCGCTCGGCATTTCGTTTTTTACCTTTCAGGCGCTGTCTTATCTGGTCGATGTATTCCGGCGAGATGCGAAGCCCGCGCCGACCATCTACACGACGGGTCTTTACATCGCGCTCTTTCCGCAACTGATTGCGGGTCCGATCGTGCGTTACAAGACGATCGCAAAACAGTTGATTCAGCGTCGTCATAACGCACAGAAATTCGCCGCCGGCGTTCAGCTGTTTATTCTCGGTCTCGGCCAGAAAGTGCTGATCGCCAACGTCGCCGCGGGCCCGGCGGACCGGATTTTTGCACTTGATCCGTCGTCGTTGTCGATGGCGGTCGCGTGGCTCGGCGCGGCGGCGTATGGAATCCAGATTTTTTTCGATTTCGCCGGATACTCTAACATGGCGATGGGGCTTGGCCTCATGTTCGGTTTTCGTTTTCCGCGCAACTTTTATTATCCCTATACGGCGCAATCGGTGACGGAGTTCTGGCGGCGCTGGCATATCACGCTGTCACAGTGGTTCCGCGATTACGTTTACATTCCCTTGGGCGGCAACCGGAAAGGGCCGTGGCGCACCTACGCCAATCTTGTTCTTGTTTTTCTCTTATGCGGTCTCTGGCACGGGGCGGCGTGGACCTTCATCATTTGGGGCGCATGGCACGGGTGCTTTCTGGTGATGGAGCGCGCCGGCCTGTCCCGAGCGTTAGCGCGGGCATGGCGTCCGGTCCGGCATGTTTATCTGTTGCTCGCCGTCACGCTGGGCTGGGTGCTGTTTCGCGCCGATAGCTTGCCCCACGCCGTGTCTTACTTCGCCGCTATGACAGGAGCGGGCGCCGGCGACGTGGATGTTTCGCTCTTTCTATCCGACGGCGTTCGCCATATGCTCCTGCTTGGCGCATTGTTGGCGACGCCGATCCCGGAAACCGTGTTCAGACACTTTGAACGCAGATTGCGGCGGCGCGCTGAGGCGCCCGCCTATGTCGCAGGCTTCGCCGGCGCATGGGCGGGCCTTTTTGCAATCATGTTTCTCAGCATCACTTTTGTCGCCGGCGGCGCATACAATCCGTTCATCTATTTTCGGTTTTGAAGATGAGCTTATTCAAAAAGCACCGTAAGCGGCGATTGAGAGACCGCGTTGTCGTGTGCCTCTTTGTGCTTGCGCTCGCATTACCGGCGGCGAAGCAATTACTGTTCCCGGGCGGCGCCTCGGAAATCGCCAAGATCGAAAATCGCGCCGCGTCCGCCTGGCCGAAGGCGCCGCGCACGGTCGCAGAACTCAACAACGCACCGCGCATGATTGAGAATTTTGTCGCCGACCGTTTTGGCTTTCGCCGCAGTTTGATCGGCTTCAACCTCTATCTGACCGATCAACTCGACCTGCAGATGGGAGAGCGCAACGCGCTCGTCGGACAAGACGGATGGCTCTTCGGGACGATGTCTCAGTCGCTCGAGCTTTACGCCGGGCGCGCGCCCTTTCGTGAGGGCGAGGCCGAGCGCTGGCTCGAAGCCTTGAGCGCCGTCAAAGAAGACGCGTCCGAAAACGGAGCGGTGTTTGTAGCGATGATCGCGCCGCAGAAAGCGACGGTCTATAGCGAATACTTGCCTGCCGACATCAAAGCCGGGCGGGCCCCGGGGCGCCGCGAGGTGATGGAAGCCGGCGCGGCTCTTTACGCTATTCCGATGGCGTCGGCGGTTGCGCCGTTAAGGGCAGCGAAGCATCGCGGACGCCTTTACTATCAAACCGATACGCATTGGACGGGGCTCGGCGCTTATGAGGCCTATCGGGCCCTGATGGCGCGTCTTGCGGTGGAAGGAATTGATGCGCCAATAGCGGAACGCAAACGACTTAGGCTTTCCGAGCCGGGAGAATTTGTCGGCGACTTGTCGCGCATGCTCAGTCAGGACGGCCGCTACAGAGAAGAGACGGTGAAGATCAGCATCGAGTCGCCGGCGACGCTAATCCGTGAAGAGACAATCGAGGCCTATCAATTCGATGCGTTCAAAACGCGCATTATCGAGAGTGAACCGGCGGATCGCCCAAGTGTTCTGGTGCTTGGCGATTCGTTTTCTGAAGCCTTGTTGCCCTTCTTTCGCGAGTCCTTCAGCAGGATTGTGTTTATCCATCATCAACTCGGCGCTTTTGATCGCCGGGTGTTTGAGGAGTATCCCGCTGACGTCGTTGTTTTCGAGATCGCGGAACGTTTCTTGACCGAGCCCTTCGGCGAGACTGCAGCCGAAAACGGCGACACCGCCCAGAATTGAAAAAGGGCTCGCGAACGAGCCCTTAATCAAACGCAACAAGAGTCGGCGAAACTTATTCCGACGGCGGCAACAGAACCGCGTCGACGGCGTGAATGACGCCGTTCGAGGTCCAGACGTCAGCGATGACGACGTTGGCGCCGTTGACTTTCACGCCGTCGGTGCCGTCGATGGACACCGAGGCGCCGTTGACGGTTTCAACGTCCAGCGTTTTGCCGGCGAGGGATTTCGACTTCGTCTTGCCGGCGACAACGTGATAGGTGAGGATCGCAACCAGCTGATCCTTGTTCTCCGGCTTCAACAGATCTTCGACCGTGCCCGCAGGAAGCGCTGCGAAAGCGTCGTCCGTCGGTGCGAAAACGGTGAACGGACCGTCGCTGCGAAGCGTTGCTTCAAGACCGGCGGCCTGGACCGCGGCGACCAGGGTGTTGAACGAGCCGGCGGCGACGGCGGTGTCGACAATGTCGGCTTTTTCCATCGACGACTTGTCTTTGTTTTTGTAATCGCCGGCGTAAGCTGCGCCCGCAATCATGGACAGTGCGGCGCCGGCGGCGAGAATTTTCTTTAGGGACATGCGGAGAACCTCCAAGTTGAACATGCCCCGCTTACGCGCCGCATCGCGTATCGGTTTCGAAACTTTCTTTATAAAATTTTCGAGAGACGGTGATCCAAACGCCTCGTCGCGTCAGAGCAACATTTCAACCGTCTTTTCAATGCGTGCGAATGAGTAATCGACAGCCTCGCGGCCGAGTTGGATCAATTCGTCGGCGCGATCGAATTCCAGCAGCCCGATATGGCCGGCCTGAGGCATGACCTGCACGTCCGGCGGATCGCCGGCGAGACGCGAGCGGGTCACTCGGTCCATCAGGATGTTGAACGCAGCGAGCATGACGGTGCCGACGCCGGGCGCATTGTCGCTGGGATGGAACAGCCGCCGCATCATCAGTTTTTCTGCGATGCCGCCGCCGGGCGCTTCTTCCAGTTCGGCCCCGCTTTCATCGGGCACCGGCAGTTTCTCGCGGCGCCTGGCCGCCCCGAGGCCGAATGCGTCGGAATGCAGGCCGATCGCGATCACCATGCGCGCGCCCATCGCTCGGCACGCGGAAACGGGCAGCGGATTAACGAGCGCGCCGTCAATAAGCCAGCGCCCTTCGACGGCGCGCGGCGGGAATACGCCGGGCAAGGCGTAGGCCGCTTGAATCGCTTCGCCGAGGTCTCCTTCCATGAGCCAGCACTCATGTCCGGTGGCGAGTTCGGCGGTGACCGCGACGAATTTGCGCTCGAGGTCTTCGATATTCGTTTGCGGCAGCGTCTTTCCGAGAATTTTCTCTAGACGCTTGCCGCCCATCAGGCCGGATCCGTTCAACACGACGTCAAAGTAAGAAAGCATGCGCGTTTTGGTGAGGCTCCGTGTCCATGCTTCAAGGGCTTGGATATGGCCCGCCATCCAGAAGCCGCCGACAAGCGCGCCGACCGATGTGCCGGCGACGACATCTGGTTTGACCCCGAGTTCGTCGAGCCGCTGAACGGCGCCGATATGGGCCCAGCCGCGCGCAACGCCGCCGCCGAGGGCGACGCCGATGACGGGGCGATTCTCTTTTTTTTCATCCGGTGTTTCTGTGTCGTCAGTCATAAGCGGCGACGGCTGAAAACCGCCCTCTCCCTCGTCAGCCCGGCCCCGACGCGCGGTCCGGATCGCGGCCGATCGACCGTTTCAAAGCCGGCCGGCTCCACTCAAACCGGCGACTCAGATGGGTTGCGAAAATAAGCGAAATCCCCGCGGTTGTCATCGCGGCGAGATAAGTCACCGGATCATCGACCCCGGATTGGTGCAGGGCGTGGGTTGCGCCGAAGGCTTGAGTGATCAGGACAAACCCGGCCAGCGCGGCGACGAAAAAATGGTCCGGCTTCCTGGCCAGCCAGACAATCAAGGCCGTCGCAGGAATAAAGTAATTATTGTGGCCAGGCAGAAAGAACAGCGCCGTCGTCATGGCGAAGATCACAAGGTCAGTATTCTGATGGTGATCGAAAGTCGAATGTCTGTCGGCGATCCATGCCGCTGCAACGACCGCGATGCTCGCGCCCAGCCAGACAAAGGCGCTGATGTCCGCGCCGAAAACGTTGTAGGCGATGAAATTCATTCCGGACATGTGGCTCGGAAAGTTTTCAGGAAAGTGGGCGTAGAGCGCCAAATTTTCAAAAAAGCCGCGCAGGCTTGAAAGTATCCCGCCGGGCGCCAGGCCGACCAGGCTCAATGCGCCGGTTGTTGCGCCGGCGATGACCGCGGCCTCCCGGGATTGACGCACGAGAAGACAGGCGAACGCCACCGGCAGCCCGATGTTTGGTTTTAAAAGGCACAACACAAGGCCGGCCGTGGTCCAGATCGTGCGTTTTTCAAGCGCGCCCAGAACGACCAGCAGAAACCCGAGATAGATAACGGGCATGGGCTGCGCGAAAATGAACAGGATCTTTCCTATGCTCCAGCCGATGCAGATGAAACTGAAATGTAAAAGAGCGGGAAAAAGGACGGTGTCGGTGAAGCCGAGATGACGCGTCAGACGCGCAAAGAGCACGCTCGATAATCCCAGTGCGGATAAATTCATCGCGGAGGCTAAAAACCACGCCTCTTTGTATTCAAAGAGTCCGAGCGGCGCGAAAAGGAGGATCGTATTGGGCGGATAGAAGAACGGACGAATGTCTTGCGCAGAATGAAGCGGCGGAACCGAACCGACGAGGTCTGTGTAGGCCGGACTGTAAGGCGACTGCCAATCCATCCACATGCCGCCGGCGGCCCAGAAATAGTAATAGTCGATCTCAGGCGACGTCGGGCCGGCCAGAATAATCGGACCGACCATTAACAGCGCGATAGCGGCGTAGGCGACGGTCGTGACCTTTGCGCCGGCGCTGTGACGAAAGCGATTCCACAACGCAAGAAACCGCGACAGCGGCTTGCCATTCGCGATGGGCGGCGCGCCGATCATAGAGAAACACGTGTTGCTGCAGGCGCGCGGACCTGTTCTTTGTCTATTGTCATGCGCCCCTTGCGCCCCAAAACAATTATGGCGCAAAGCCCGATCATCAGCGCGGCGAGGCCGGCGCTGTGTACAAACCCGACGAGTTCAGCATGATCGCCGCCCGGAGGCGTCAGGTTGGCCGCAATATTCCATGAGCGGCCAAGCAGAATGAACGCCGCTGCGAGCAGCGCCCGCACTGAAAGCGGGACGTGGAGAAAGCAGCAAAGCAAGGCCGGGATCAAAATCACAAAATCGGTCGAATGGGTGGGCAACGCGACAAATCCCCAGGCTACCGAAGCACACGCGCCTGCGAACGCAGTCTTGTCGTCTTTAACAAAGCGCGCGAAGGCGATCGCCGGCGCAACAGCGACGAGGACGCGCAGCGCCAGCGGGACGTCAACGCCAAACGCGTCATAGAGCTGATTGAGCCCGCCGCTGGTTCCAGCCCGGTTTTCCGGCAGGTGGGAGTAGGTCGCTATGTTGCTGAGAAACGAAGCGAAGTTCTCGACCGGATTGCCGATTGAAAGACCGAGCGCGGCGAGGGCGCCGGTGACGGCTGCGGCGATGAGCGCCGGCGTACGTGTCGACGACCGCGCCAGGGCGTAAAAGGCGAGGGGCAGACCAAACTGCGGTTTGACCAGCAAGGCAATCAGTCCGATCGCGACCAGCGCCCTCCGGCCGTAATACTGGCCGATCAGAAAGGCGGCGAAGCCGAATGTCAGCAGGATTGTAATCTGGCCGTACATGGCGACCCTTAGGAACGGGCGCATGTAAATCGACATCACGCATATCAGTATAATGAATACATATGTTGCGGGGATAGCAGCGCCCATGTCGCGGGCCAGTCTGGACAATAGAAATGACAGCGCGAACACAGCTATAACGCTCAGTGTAAAGAGGGCTGAGGCGGCGTCATGAGGCGCCATGGCGGCGAGCGGGCTGACGAACGGCAACAGGTTGGGCGGGTAAAAGAACGGATTGGCGAAGAGCGCGAATGTCGCCGCCCCGTCCTGAACATAGTCAGCGAGATAAGGCGAACGTCCCGACGTCCACATCCGGGCGGCCTGCCAGAAATACTGAAAATCCGCCTGCCAGGTGGCCGGCAAGCTGTTCGTCGCAACCCGGCGCCAGGAGATCAGGACCGCGATCAGCGCCACGGCAGCGTTGAGGCGCGGCACGCTGAACGCCGATTTCAGGTCAAACGCGCCTCGGCGCTCGGAAATGCTGAGATTCTCCGCCATAGAGCGCCAAGACTAGTCCCCAGCCATTGATAATTTGCTGATGTCCCGCCGATTCCTCTTCCGCACACCCTGGGGAAAAGATCGGGGGATTATTTTCGCGCCAAAGGCGAAAAAGCGCTTGAATGTTGGCGAACGCGCCTATAAGTATCGATTCCTCGCTTTTTTGTGACGACGCTTCGGGCGCGCTTGCGCGCGCCAGAACCACTGTTCTCGAGACGGCGGGTTTCGCGCGAAAAATCCCACAGATTCCTGGGGAAAACACCCGCCGAAAAAAGTTTTATTTTTGCGTTGACAGGGCGGGTACGGATCGGTAAATCCGCCGCTCACCGACGCGGCCGGGACGGCCGCCGCTGGCCAGACGATGGTCAAAGGGGCGGTCTCGGGAGTGTCGGTTTTTTGTCGGCTTCTTCACGGTTAACGCTGTGTTAAGTCGAAGGCTTTATGGGGCGCCGCGCGATGCGGAGTGTTCATGAGGCCAGGCTCTTTGAAAATTGAATATTTGAGGAAGAGAAACGTGGGCGGCGGCGTCCTGGCTTTCGAGCTTCAATCCCTTCGGGGAGCGGAGCTTTAGGATTGACCGTCACTGACGTTTTTCAGTTTACAAACCAAACTTCGTTTATTCGGAGTTTGATTTTGTGACGAACTACTTGTCAGTGATTTATGCGGGTTTTTCCGCCCGCAGGTCAGTCTCAAACTCAACTTGAGAGTTTGATCCTGGCTCAGGACGAACGCTGGCGGCAGGCTTAACACATGCAAGTCGAGCGCCCTGCTTGCAGGGAGCGGCAGACGGGTGAGTAACGCGTGGGAACGTGCCCTTCGGTACGGAA
>JANQON010000010.1 GCA_028289605.1 Hyphococcus sp.
CGGACCTTTCACGGCAAACCTCCGGCAGATCCCGGATCTGCAACGCAGCGTTTCACGCTGCATTGCGTCCGGGATGACGATTGGTTTTTCTGTTGAACCCGCAACTACCCCGCTCATCCCGGCGAAGGCCGGAACCTCGGGAGGCAAGCTCGGAGCAAGTTGCACGAGATCCCGGCCTTCGCCGGAATGAGCGGAGGAAGAGAGGGTTTTGTAAGCTCCCCACCACCGCTCATTCCCGCGAAAGCGGGAATCCACTACGACCACCGCAATCGCCGCTGGATCCCCGCTTTCGCGAGGATGAGCGGGTAAATGAAAAACGGAATGGGGCGGGTGAGGATTGTCGAGGCGAAGTGAGAACACTGCGCTCTTTTAGAATCGTCGATTGAAATAACTCGATTGCAATTGTTTTGAACTACATTGGCCTCATGAATCTCTAGTTGGCCAATGAAAATTACCGATATACATCCGGACAACTTCGAAGTTTCTGAAAAAATGCAGGACATTATTAGTCACCTGCAGAATTCAGATGCTCCGCTTTTTGTGCTTGGGAAAGCCGGAACAGGGAAATCAACACTGATTCAGTTTCTACGAAATCAAGAAGAGTTTCGAAGCAATGTCGTGGTTGCCCCGACAGGGCGTGCCGCACTAAATGTTGGCGGACAAACTATCCATTCGTTTTTTCACTTGCCGCCAACACTATTGAATACTGAGCAACTTTCTAGAACCCGCCCAAACCGCCTCTGGAGCAAGATCGAATACCTATTCATTGATGAGGTCTCGATGGTGCGTGCTGACCTGCTGGACGCAATCGACTTTCGATTGAGGCAGTCGCGAGGCATCGACAAACCCTTTGGAGGGGTGCGAGCAGTCTTCTTCGGCGATTTTTTTCAACTCCCACCCGTCGTCCGACCCCCAGAAGATGAGCTGTTAGCAAAAATGGGTTATCGGACACCGTTTGCTTTTAGTGCAAAGGTGCTGAAAGAAGACATGTTGGCTATCATTGAGCTCGGAAAGATTTTTCGTCAATCTGACTTTCAATTCGTGAAGGTTCTGAACAGCATTCGCGTCGGCAAAAATCTCGAAAAGGCATTAGAACTCCTGAATGCCAAGTCTTGCGGCCCTCATCGAAACAGCGCGATGCCGATGATTTTGACTGCAACAAATGCAACCGCTTCGGGATACAATTCGGAAGAACTTGCGAAAATTGATGATACTCTCGCCACCTATAAGTGCCTGAAGACCGGCAAGTTCAATTTTCAAGGAGATAAGCTTCCCGCTCCTGATCGGCTGGAATTGAAGGTTGGTGCGCGCGTTATGGCGCTAAAGAACGACTCTCAGAGGCGTTGGGTTAACGGAAGCTTGGGCACCGTGAAGAAACTCAACCGAAACAGTGTGGACGTAAAGTTTGATCATAGAAACGATGCCGTAGAGATCTCCAAAGTTTCGTGGGACAACATTCGATATCAATGGGATGATGTGATCAATGCGCCGCGCGCAGTCACCATCGGTTCCTTCGAACAAATTCCATTGACACTTGCGTGGGCGATTACCGTCCACAAAGCCCAGGGCCTGACGCTAGATGACATACGAATTGACTTTGAATCGGGCGCATTTGCGCCGGGACAAACCTACGTTGCACTATCGCGAGTGCGCTCGGTAAATGGTCTCTCTCTATCTCGGAGGCTCACTCCGTCAGACGTCATCGTTGATCCACGTTTAATCAAGTTTCAAGTTAGAGTTGTCGCTGCAGCTTAGTTCGACGAGCAAAATGTGAAATTATGCGCCAGCAGCGCTTTCTCCACGAGCTTAAAGCTCTCGCCTGCCTCCAACTCTCGAAATTGGCGTTACATATTTCGGTCGTAGAAATTACAAGCGCCGGATTCTTTTACCAGTAGACGCAATTTCGAAGCACTCGTTATCGACAGCATTCACCTGCCGACCGTCGGATAGAAGATAGCGCTTCATTCCAGGCTTCCATTCCTGCTGCGGCGATAGTGAATGGGTTACGTCTACGAAAGACTGAATCACGCGCACAGAAAATGTAGTGCCAGCATCGTCCGCGGCCGTGAACACTTCGATTTGTCGGTCCATATTGCGTGTTCCTTAAATCTCACCTCACTGACAAGCCAAACACTCGTCATAATCCGTCTTCGCGGCGGCCTGCATCATCTTCGAGAGATCATCCTCGCCGCCGTCCTTCTCTTCCGACGCGGCGTCGTTCGCGGCCTTGTCGCCGCCCGCGTAGCTCGCGCGTTGGATTGATTTGGAGCGGCAGTAGTAGAGGCTCTTCACGCCCTTCTCCCATGCGGACCAGTGCAGCATGTGGAGGTCCCATTTATCGATGTCGCCGGGCAGGAAGACGTTGACTGACTGGCCCTGGCAGATGAAGGGGGAGCGGTCGGCGGCGAGTTCGACGACCCAGCGCTGGTCGAGTTCGAAGGCGGTTTTGAAAACGTCCTTCTCGTCCGTGGTGAGGCAGTCGAGATGCTGCACCGAGCCTTCATGTTCGAGGATCGAGGCCCAGATCTCGTCCGTGTTCTGACCTTTTTCCTCAAGCAGGGTTTCCAGCGCGCGGTTCTTCACCGTGAACGAACCGGAGAGGGTCTTGTGGGTGTAGACATTGGCCGGGATCGGCTCGATGCAAGGGCTCGCGCCGCCGCAGATGATCGAGATTGAGGCGGTGGGCGCGATCGCCATTTTGTGGCTGAAGCGCTGTTTGATGCCGCGCTCTTCGGCGTCGGGGCAGGGGCCGCGCTCTTCGGCGAGTTTCAAACTTGCCGCGTCCGCGCCCATGCGGATGTGTTTAAAGAGGCGCGTGTTCCACGACTTCGCCATGGCGCTTTCGAAGGGCACGTTCATGGACTGCAGGAAGGAGTGAAAGCCCATGAGGCCGAGGCCGACGGATCGTTCGCGCTGCGCGGAATAAACCGCCTTCGCCATCGCGGGCGGCGCGCGGTCGATGAAGTCCTGCAGCACATTGTCGAGGAAGCGCATCACGTCTTCGATAAAGCGCGGGTCGTCTTTCCACTCCCAGTAGGTGTCGGCGTTGATCGACGACAGGCAGCAGACGGCGGTGCGCTCCTCGCCCAGATGATCCTTGCCCGTATGAAGCATGATCTCCGAGCAGAGATTGGAGGTGGAGACTTTCAGGCCCAGATCGCGCTGGTGCTTGGCCATCTGCCGGTTCACCGTGTCGGAGAAGAGGAGATAAGGCTCGCCTGTCGCAAGGCGGATCTCGAGGATCTTCTGCCACAGCTTGCGGGCGTTCACGGTGCGGAGCACTTCGCCGGTCTTCGGGCTTTTCAGGCCGAACTCTTCATCCTTCGCCACCGCTTCCATGAAGGCGTCGGTGATGTTGATGCCGTGATGGAGGTTGAGGGACTTGCGGTTGAAGTCGCCGGAGGGTTTGCGGATCTCAAGGAATTCCTCGATTTCCGGATGGTGGACGTCGAGATAACAGGCGGCCGAGCCGCGGCGCAGCGAGCCTTGGCTGATTGCGAGGGTGAGCGAATCCATGACGCGGATAAAGGGGATGATGCCCGACGTGGCGCCGGCGTGCTTCACCTTTTCGCCGATGGAGCGCACCCCGCCCCAATAGGTGCCGATGCCGCCGCCGTTGGAGGCCAGCGCCACGTTCTCGTTCCAGGTGCCGACAATGTCGTCGAGGCTGTCGCCGACGCCGTTCAGAAAGCACGAGATCGGCAGGCCGCGATCGGCGCCGCCGTTTGACAGGACCGGCGTCGCCGGCATGAACCAGAGCTTCGAGATATAGTCATAAATGCGCTGGGCGTGGTCGGCGTCGTCGCCATAGGTGCGCGCCACCCGGGCGAACATGTCCTGAAAGCTTTCGCCGGGGAGGAGATAACGATCCTCCATGGTCTTTTTGCCGAAATCGGTGAGCAGGGCGTCGCGGGAGCGGTCGATCTCGATATCGCGGACGACTTTGAGGGCGGGCCTCTCGTCTTGTTTGAGCGCATCCTGAGGCTGCGCCGCGGATGCGTCTGCAGGGGCGTCTGAAGGGGTGTCTGGGTCGGCTTCGAACTCTTTGGCGGCTTCAGACAACGACATTACGGCAACTCCCGTCCCTTAAAGTTTCGCCCCGTTTGGGCGCGCAAAACCGCTTGCGCCGGTTGCCCGAAAGGGCCGCAGACCGGCGTCGGTTCTGCTGTTCTGTTGTGAAGCGTCGGCGCCCCGCGTCGACACAAGATATAGTGATAGACCTTCCCGGCAACGTCAATATGAAGTTGTCCGGTGGGCAAAAGTTTTTGGTTAAGGACCTCTTAACGCGGCGCATTGGGTGCGCTTTTCCCCTTAACGGGAGGAGGCGATTTCAAGCCTTTTGTGGCCTCGTTTCGTTTCCGGCTTCAGTCCGGTCAGGAGCGTAATTTTTTTGTGCAGGCGTCCGTGCGGAAGGCTTTCGGCGCCGCCTGAAAGCCCGCATCGACGAATCGGGGACCCGAATCGCGGGTCCGCCAGTCGGTTTGTTGCGCCGCACCCGATTCGAATTCGCGTCCCTCGTCCAGTGACGGATTGGTCAGGTGGCGCGGCCCCGCAGGGTCGCCCGCCAGCCGGGCGGCGAGACCGGAAATTGCGGGCGCCCGCGAGCCTTTGAATGACGCGATGCTGGCCGTCATGGCGTCGCGTTCAGCCGATGCCTCGCTGCGGGCCCGCAACGGCGCGCCCAAGAGCGCCGCGATCAGCCCAGCCGCGGCGTAAAGCCCGGCGCCGATAACGACCGCGCCCATGATCCCCGGCGCCGCGGAGAGCGGTGATGGGATGGTTCCCCCCAAGGCGGCGACGGCGCCGATGCAGACGGCGGCGGCGAGGGCGATGAGAAAAACACGGGCCGCGACGGGCGCCGGCTTTTTCCGGCTGTCGCGTTTCAGATAGGCGGCGAACGCCTGGTCCGCGCCCGGCCCGTCGTCGGCGAATCGAACGGATTTCAGAAAGGCTTCCGCCTCAATCCCGCCAGCACGCCCGCCCATATGAGCGCTTAAAGACTGGGCTTCTTCGGCGATGCGCGCGCCGAGCGCGGCGCCGTTGCGGCGGATGGCGCGCTTGCTGGCGCCGCCGGCGGCGTTGATCAGGATCGCCCCGAAGAGCGCTGCGCCGACCCCGGCAAGACCGATCGTGGCGAAAAGCGCCGCGGGGCCGGCTTTCAGCGCAGCGCCGTTCATGACAAACCAGCCGGCCAGCCCAAGCCAGACAAAGCCGACGCCAAGACGGAGGGCCTGCGCCAAGAGCGCCGTTTCCGCGCCGCCATGGCGGTCGATCCGGCGCCCCAGGCGGGGGCCCAGGTCGGCGGCGCTGGCAGGGTCGAACAAACGCGGCGCCGGCGCCTCATCCGCCGCGGGCGCGGCGCCGAAATAGCGATCCGTGGGGTCGGCGGGCAAATGGAAAGAGACGTCGGACGCGGGCGCAGGCTTTCCGGCGAAGCGCGCTCTCAGCGCGTCGTAATAGTCGCCGTCTTTCCGATGCTTGCCCATTCGCCGAACCCCACGGATTTTTTAGCCCGGACGGCGCGCCCCCGCGTCTGACCGCCCGACTGGACCCAGACTAGCCGAAAAAGGGCCTTTCGTTAATCCTCCTGCGGCGGGGCGGATTTCGGGCTTGCAGGCGCGTACGCGCCCGGGCCGCGGGATGTTGTCCTGCGCCGAACCGGCTAAAATAGGGGCGCGGCGCGCGCATGCGGCCAGCTGACCGGAGCCGGGTCGATCGCGACCAGGAATGTCGCCGGCTGGATCCGGCCGACCACGGCGCCGCGGGAGGGAAACCATGTTCATTGGCCATTACGGACCGGCGGCCGCCGCAGCGGGCGGGAAGATCAAACTCTGGCACGGCTTCGTCGCCGTTCAGTTTCTCGATATCCTGTGGGCGCCGTTCATCCTGCTCGGGATCGAGCATGTGCGGATCGTGGAGAATTTCACCGCGTCCAATCATCTCGACCTCTATCATATGCCGTATACGCACAGTCTCGTCATGGCGGCGTTCTGGAGCATCCTCGCCGGCGCCGCCTATGGGTTCATGCGCAAGGGCGGCGGCGTCATTATCGGCCTCCTTGTCTTTTCTCATTGGGTCCTGGACTTCATTACGCACAAACCGGATCTTGAATTGTGGTTCGGCGGTCCGAAAGTCGGCCTCGGCCTTTGGGATAATCTCACGCTCGCGCTTTCGACGGAGCTGGCGCTGTTTGGCGCCGGCGCGTTGATCTATCTGAAGAACACGCAGCCGAAAAACGTC
Source organism: Hyphococcus sp. (assembly GCA_028289605.1). Lineage (GTDB taxonomy): Bacteria > Pseudomonadota > Alphaproteobacteria > Caulobacterales > Parvularculaceae > Hyphococcus. The sequence goes on from JANQON010000010.1 coordinate 6,241, forward strand.
GTCGGCCGCGCCGCGCCGCTGATCATCTTCGCGCTGCTAGCGGCCTTGCAGGTTTACGCAACTTTCTCGCCGCCGGCGCCTAGCGTCGACGAGTTCGCCGCAACCGCCGTTGCCTCTTACATCGTCATCGCAGCGTTGGCGGCGGTGATAGACGCCGTTCGCGCACCGGCGAAATAGAGCGCCGGGTGCGCGCCGACAGCCCAATCCGCAACGCGGATGGGCTGCCGCTTGTGTTCCAGGAACCCCTGAAGAGGCCCTACTCGTTACTACCGAGACCCTTTGGCAGATAAAACGATTGGTTGGAAAACCCGATCCGTATGCACTCGGTGTCTTCGTTCCAGCTGAAAGTAACGAAACCATAATCGCCGCTCGCCTCAATGACGTCGAGCAGGTCCTCGTTGGACGTGTTGCAGAAAGCGCGATTGCCTTTCCTATCCTCTGCCTGACAGAAGCCGAAGGCGGTCGCGCCGCCGACGCCGTCGTCAAATTTGCGAACGCCGCATCCGATAAAGTCGTTTTCAAAGGCGGAATATCGCGCCGTTACAAGATCGCCGTTGGCAATTCGATTGGTGGTGTCGACTTCAACCGGAAACGGCTGGACGGTGCCGGCGAGCGCGCCGGATGCGGCAAACGCCGCTACGCATGAAACGGCGATGGTCGTAAATTTTGACATAGGAGTCTCTCCCTTTGCTATGTCGGTTGCAGAAAAAATGAAAAATCAGAAACGGCCGTCGATATCGCCCGCGCTCATGGCGCGCGTCAGCCGGTTCATCACCGCTTGACGTTCGTCGGGCGGGAGTTTCGCCGCCGCCATTTGCAATTGAGCGAAGTCCGTTTCATTAGCGACGCCCTTGGCGATGAGAAAATCGATTTGGCGGTCGACCGCGCGGCGTTGCTGCTCGGCAACGTGCTGCGGCGCGCGCGGCGTTTCTGCAACGGCGCGCCTTTCCTGCGCGGCGGCGAGTTCTTCGCGAATGATGCGCCGAATGTCCTCCTCGCTCAGCGCCGCCGTGTCAAAGCTTGGAATGTGGTTGTTTGCCGGTGATAAAGCGGCGTCGGCGAACGCGCCGCCGCGGCTCGTCTCCGCGGCGATCGGCGGTTCGACCACCGTCGCGTCTTCGTGCGTGTTGTCCGCCTTTGCCGCGAGATAGACAATGCCCACGAGCTGCAGACCGCAAAGTGCGTAGAGAATTTTCATGAATACGTCCCCCTAAAGCTGTGTCGCGCCACAAATTCCGAGGGGATGATCGTTCGCTCGGCGGACAAACGACCGCCGACGTCAAACAGATCATTTGACGAACATTCCAAATCTCTCCCCCGGAATGTTTCTAACGCGGACGTAGGAGCGGCGAGCGCAATTTCAATGGAAAACCAAAAAAAATTTTCTGGCGAACAAGCAATCGCCTCGCACGCACGGACCGCGTTACAATGTTCAGCGCATCACTGTACATCATTGTTGCAAAGACCATCGAGATACCCCTAGGCAAAGGCTCAACCAGGAGTGACCGATGGCGGAGACTTTTACCGATTTGTTGAGCGAAGCGCGTTTCGTCGACGGCGTTTTCACCTCTCATATTCCCGACTCCTGGATGCAGGGGCGTACAACTTACGGCGGCCTCTCCGCCGCCCTTTGTTTTGAAACGGCGCTCCGCGCTTTTCCGGACTTGTCGCCGCTTCGCAGCGCCAACATCTCATTCATCGGTCCCGCCGGCGGAACCGTCGAAGGGCGCGCCGCAGTATTGCGTCAGGGAAAGTCGGTGAGTTTCGTTGAGGCTGACATTTCCGGCGAGGCTGGGCTGGCGACGCGCGGAACGTTTGCATTCGGCGCGTCACGAGACTCAGTGTTTGATTCAATCTGGACGCCGCCGCCCGACATGCCGGCGCCGGAAGACTGCGAGCCTTTCATACCGAAAGGGCTCGGACCGAATTTCGCGTCGCATTTCGATACCGGTCTCGCCAAAGGCGCGCGGCCAGGCACCGGTTCGAAAGAGCACGATCATTATATATGGGTGCGTCACGCCGATCCGGATGCAACCGGCCTCACCGCGCTGATTGCCCTCGCCGACATGCCGCCGCCGGCGGTGATGCCCATGTTTACGCAGTTCAAACCGATCAGCTCCATGACCTGGATGATGAATTTCTTGCGTGATGATCTCAAGACCCGAGACGGGTGGTGGCTTTTGCAGTCGCGAGCGGAAAATGCGGCTCAAGGATATTCGAGCCAGGATATGCTGATCTGGAACCGAGACATGGAACTGGTGGTTGCGGGCAGGCAAAGCGTCGCCGTTTTTCTATGACCGCTCTTTTCCAGGTCACTCTCCTCGTCGCCGACTATGATGCGGCGAAGGATTGGTTCGTCGAGAAGCTCGGCTTTGCGGTTAAAGAAGACACCGATCTCGGCGGTGGAAAGCGCTGGGTTGTTCTGGCAACGGGCGCCGGCGGCGCGGATATTTTGCTGGCGAAAGCGGACGGCGCCGATCAGCGTCGCGACATCGGCAGGCAAGCGGGCGGCCGTGTCGGGTTTTTTCTGCAGACGGATGATTTTGACAGCTGCTTTGAGCGATTTCGCGCCGCGGGCGTTCGTTTTCTCGAGGCGCCGCGCAGCGAAGCCTATGGCAAGGTTGTCCAGTTCGCGGACCTCTACGGTAATAAGTGGGATTTAATTGAGCCGGCGGGGTAGGGGGCGTTTGTTTTGCAAATCCCCAAACCCCAACTCCCGCTCATCCCGACGAAAGTCGGGATCTCGTGAAATTTGCTTTGGAATATGCCTCCTGAGGTCCCGGCCTGCGCCGGGATGAGCGGTTTGTTTCTCATTATCGGTTCAATGAACAAAGTTGTTCATTGAACCGATAACCAGCAGTCTTCGAAATCGTCACACGCCGTCAAGGGTCGCATACGCGACCGCTGCGCGGCTTTCGCCCTTGACGGCGTGTGACGATTTTGGAACGCGGCGGTAACGCCCGAACGAGATACAATGAGATCCCGACTTTCGTCGGGATGAGCGGTGAAGGGTTTTCTTATATCTGCGACACCCGCTCATTCCCGCGCAAGCGGGAATCCACTGCAACCACTGCTATGGATCCCCGCTTTCGCGGGGAAGAGCGGAGGGAGAGGTTCCTTCTTAAATCCCCAACACCCGCTCATTCCGGCGAAAGCCGGAATCTCGTGACGTTTGCTTCGGAATATGCCTCAGGAGATCCCGGCCTTCGTCGGGATGAGCGGAATACTCATAGATCATCCCCCCTCAATCTCCTCCCGTTTCGCCTCCAGCGCCAACCACTCGTCCTCCGCCTCGGCGAGCGCGGCTTTCGCCGCTTCCAGCGCTTTGGCTTTTTCGTTGAAAGCAGCACCGTCCTGTTCGAACAGCTTTGGATCGGCGAGAGCCGTGTTCAGCGCTTCGACGCGCTCCTCCAGCGCAGCGATCCTCTCCGGCAGTGCATTCAGCGCATATTGTTCCTTGTACGACAATTTTGCTTTTGAGGTCTTCGGCGCTTTTTGTTGCGACGGCGGGCTGGCGGGTTTCGGTGTTGACGTCCTTACGACCATAGCGCCGGGTGCGGCGCCGCGCTGGGCGACCATGTCGTCATAGCCGCCGGGATAACGCCGCCAGGCGCCGGGCTTATCCGGGTCCGTCGTAATGACGCTGGTCACGATGCGATCAAGAAAGCTTCGGTCGTGGCTGATGAGGAGCAGCGTGCCGGCATAGTCGGCGAGCATGCCTTCGAGAAGGTCGAGGGTTTCCAGATCGAGATCATTGGTCGGTTCGTCGAGCGCCAAGAGGTTCGAGGGTTTGGCGAGGGCCGCGGCAAGCGCAAGCCGACCCCGCTCGCCGCCGGAAAGGGATGACACCGGCGCGCGCCATTGTTCCGGCGCGAAGAGAAAATCCTGAAGATACGTCGCCACATGGCGCTTGCTCCCGCCGACGGTCACCCAATCGCCGCGTTCGTCGGCAATGGCGTCGGCGAGACGCATATCCGGTTTGAGCGCCGCCCGGCGCTGGTCGAGGGAGACGAGCTCTAGATTGACGCCGAGCGCGACCGATCCGGCGTCCGGCGCCAGGACGCCGGTCAGCATGTTCAGCAGCGTTGTCTTGCCGGCCCCGTTGGGCGCGACCAGCCCGACCTTGTCGCCGCGGGAAATTTTCACCGAAAATCCGCCTACGATCGTTTTGCCGTCAAACGCTTTTGAAATGCGTTTTGCTTCGATGACCTTCTTGCCGGAGGCGGCTGCGTCGGTTGCTTCAAAAGCGACATTTCCTTGAGTCTGCCTCGCCTCGCGCAGTTCCTTGCGCATGGATTTAAGTTCCGCCAGGCGCCGGACGTTGCGTTTGCGGCGGGCGGTGACGCCGTATCGCACCCAGTCTTCTTCCGCGGCGATCTTGCGGCCGAGCTTATGACGCGCGGTTTTTTCCTCTTCGAGCAGTTTATCGCGCCATGCTTCGAAATCCCGAAAGCCTCGCGACAGGTAATGGGTCCGGCCGCGGTCGAGCCAGACCGTCTCTGTCGTGAGGTTTTCCAAAAAGCGGCGATCGTGGCTGATGAGAACAATCGCTGCATTCAACGACGCGAGCGTCTCTTCCAGCCAGGCGATCGCCGGGATGTCGAGATGGTTCGTCGGTTCGTCCAGCAACAGGACGTCCGGTTCGGCGGCGAGGACCGCTGCGAGCGCGGCGCGTTTGGCTTCGCCGCCCGACGCGGTGTCGAGGTTTGTCTCCGGCGCCAGGCCGAGCCCTTCTAGGGCCCGGGCTGCAATATGCGTATCAGCCGGATTGTCGAGCGCCGAGGCGACATAAGCCAGTGCGGAGGCGTGGCCGCCGAAGTTCGGCTCTTGCGCCAGATATCGGATGGCGGCGCCCGGATGCGCGAAACGGTCCCCGCTGTCGGCGTCGACAAGGCCGGCGGCGATTTTCAGCAAGGTCGACTTGCCCGAGCCGTTGCGTCCGACCAGCGCGATCCGCGCGCGCGATCCCGCCTCCAGCGCGGCGCCGTCCAGCAGCGGCGCGCCGCCGAACGTCAGCGAAATCTCCGACAGGGATAGAACAAGAGCGCTCATGGCTGCACTTTTACCGCCTGTGCGCCCGGGTGCAAAAGTTTCCGGCGCGTTAACGGATTGTTGCACGGCCCGTGACACGCTTCGCTGGCGCGCAACGTCAAACAGATGCGCGGAATCGCCTGATGCATCCGTTGAAACAGTATTTGAGTGACGTTCAGGAATCGATCGCCGATTTCAGCGTGCGCGTAGGCGTATCGCGGCAGACGCTTTATCGGATCATCAACCGGCGGCAATCGCCCAAACCGGCGCTCGCCCGGCGCATCGTTGAAGCCACCGGGGGCGCCGTCACGTTCGACGGATTGTTTTTCAGCGACGCGCGCGCGGGATCTGCGGCGGGGTCCGCAGGCGGCGAGGAGGCCGCGCTCGATCAGCGCCGACTCAAGACCGCACTCGCCGCCGCCGTTCATTCTCTCGGTCCCCGAAGCGCGCCCGAGCCGCCTGCAGCGACCGTCGAAGCCGCAGCGCGCGCCGCCGCCGACACGTATGCGGCGCTTCTTCCGGTCGCCGCGCGGCGGGGACCGGCGCTGCTGCGTCAAGCGCTGCGCCCGGTGCTGGAGGAGACGCTGGGTGAACTCGGTTTACCGCCGCCGTCCGCCGCCGCCATGGAGCGCGGCGTGCGTCTGGCGAGCGATCTTTATTTCGGGTTGCGGCGGCTCGACAGGACGGCGCGGCGCCGACAACGCCTATAATGCGTTGATGAAATCGGCGATGTCGCGATGGGCGTCCTTGGTTTCGGCGAGGGACCAATGGGCGTGAAAGCGGTGATACATGCCGTCGAACACTTGCAGGCGCGCGTCGACGCCGGCCTTGCGCGCGGCCTGAGTCAGCCGGGCGGCGTCGCCCAACATGACTTCGCGCGAGCCGGCCTGCGCCAGGATCGGCGGCAGATAGGCGAAGTCGCCATAGATCGGCGATACGTCCGGATCATCAAGCGCGGCCTCCGGCGCATAAAACCGAAAGAGGTTCCGCATATACCCGCCGCGCATGGACTTGATCAGCGGGTCGCGGCCGTCCAGCGCGATATGCGTGTCGCTCGCGCCCATGCCGTCAATGCACGGAGAAAGGAAAACCGCGCCCAAGGGAGCGGTCAGCCCGTCGCGGCGCCAGCGCATCATGGCGGCGAGGGCGATCGCGGCCCCGGTCGACTCGGCGATGAGGATAATACGCCTGGGCGCATACTCAGTACACAGTGCATTATAGACGGCGGAGACCTGATCGATCTGCGTCGGGTAGGACGCTTCCGGCAACAGCGCGTAATCGGGCCCGAACGCGTCACAGCCGCTCAGATGGCAAACCGGCAGAATAATCGATGCGCTGATCGCCGGTCCGCCCGCGACGAAACCGCCGCCGTGGACGAACAAAACAACGGGCGCGTCTGCGCGCGCGCCGGCCGCTTCGAACCAGACCCCGTCGACGCCGCCGATATTGTCGTCGGTCAGCCGGTAGTCGAAATCAAGTTCCTCGACGGCCTTGCGTTGTTCCTCGTCGATAAGGCGCCGAGCGAAGCCGCGCGTCACCGGATTGCGCCACATGTCGAGGGTGGGATAGGGCTTCAGCGAAGCCATCCGCTTTTGGGCGTCGGCGCTGACAGCGCCGCCAAATTTGCGCGACAATCCCGGCATCCTCGCCAGCCTTTGTTGAACCGTGTCGATGACGCGCTCAACAACGCGCCAACCCCGAACCCATCCAAGTATTCCAGCGCGTATTTTGCGGGGGCTGCGGCAAAGAATGCGTTAATGCGGAGGCGGCGGTTGTCCCGATCCGGGAAGGGACGCGCAACTATTTCGGCGCAGATCCAGCCGGCGACTGACGGCGCGCATTACATATAGGCAACCAGACGCTGACGCGAACGCCCGATGCTTGCCCGACCGTGACGAATATGCGTCATAGGCGCGCTATCGTCTGATGTTTTTGTAAAGCTTGAGGCGCGCGGATTGGTTCGCGCCCGCGGTTGGGATAGTCTCGCGCCCTTGGATTTTTAGACATGGAGAATATTCTTGTTTCATCGATCTCTGGCGGCGAGCGCCGCAGCGTTGATCCTGGCGGCCTGCGGGGGCGGTTCCGGCGAAGAGGAAGCCGCCGCCGACGCTGCGCCTGACGCCGGCGCCGCCCCTTCCGAGGAGTCGGCGGAGACCGGCGAGCGCGGGGACGCTCGGGCGATCCTGGACAAACTGGCCGCTGACAACCTCGCCGAGTCGGAAACATTTCTGAGTGAAAACGCCAGCCGCGACGGTGTCCTGGTGACGGACAGCGGCTTGCAATACATGGTCATCGAAAAGGGCCCGGAGGGCGGCGCGACGCCGGTCTCCACCGATATTGTCGTCTTCGAATACGTCGCGTCGAAATCGGACGGGATTGAGTTCGACTCCTCGCGCGCCCGAGGCGCGGCGCCCAAGGTGCCGGTCGGCGCGCTCAACAACGCCATGCCCGGTCTGACCGAAGGCCTGCAGCTCATGCGCGAGGGCGACCAGTTTCGCTTCTTTCTTCCGCCGGATCTGGCGCTCGGCGACAGCGGATCGCCGGACGGTCTGATCGAGCCGAACGAGACGCTGATCTACGAAATCTCGCTGATCCGGGTGGAAAACCCGGAACGCAATCTCGAAGCGTCGATTGCGTTCCTTGCAGAGAACGCCAAGAAAGACGGCGTCACCACGACCGAGTCCGGTCTTCAGTATCAAGTTCTGGAACAAGGCGACGGCGACGGCGCCAAACCGGCGGCGACCGACACGGTGAAGGTTCACTATGCGGGCACGCTGATCAACGGCACGGAATTCGATTCCTCTTACGCCCGCGGCGAGCCGATCGAGTTTCCGTTGAACGGCGTTATCAAGGGCTGGACCGAAGGGGTGCAGTTGATGAGCGTCGGCGACAAATACCGGTTTTTCATTCCGCCGGAACTCGGTTACGGCCCCGGCGGCAGCGGCCCGATCGGCCCCAATGAAGCGCTGATCTTTGAAGTCGAACTGATCGACGTGAAATAAGACGCGACGCGGTTTTCAATTGAAAAACGCCCCGCCTGCGACAAGCCGGCGGGGCGTTTTTTCATTTAACACTTGTTAACCAATTCTTCGTACCCGCAAAATGCTGGCGATGGGCCAGTTTAAAAGGGGACTTTTCGACATGAGAAAAGCGACGAAAAAAGCGGCCCGTCCGGCTGCAAAAAAGAAGACCGCCAAAAAGACAACGGCCAAACGCAAAGCCGCCCGCAAGGCGCCGGCGAAGCGTAAAACCGTGGCGAAGAAGAAACTGAAAGTCACGCGTAAGCCGGCCGCCAAGAAGACGGCGCGTCCTGCGGCGAAGAAAAAAGCCGCCAAGAAGACCGCCAAGAAAAAGACGACGGCTAAGAAGACGACAACGCGGAAAACGACGGCCAAGCGCAAGGTCGTTCGCCGCACGGCGCGCCGCAAGGCCGCCTAAGACCGATACGGTCCAAAGACTTTTAAAAGCCCCGGCTTTGAAAAAAGCCGGGGCTTTATTGCGTTTGCCGTCAACACTTGGCGTGTTCGTTCTAACACAATCACCTCCGCTCATCCCGACGAAAGTCGGGATCTCATGAAGCTCTCTCCGGCATATGCCGTTGGAGGTCCCGGCCTTCGCCGGGATGAGCGGGGAGTTAAGTCTGTTTCGTCCTCAAGCGGCGGGCGCTGTGGCCTGAGATCATCGGAACAAGTCCGATGATGACAGCCTTCAAACCCGCTCATTCCGGCGCAGGCCGGAATCTCGTTCTGTTAAATTCAGAACATGCGGATGGGGATCCCGGCCTTCGCCGGGATGAGCGGAGAAAATTCGGGAATTTGCTCTTGCCAATCATATAAAGATATCTTTATATGATCGTGCGAGGACAATATGACCGATCAATTTCCAGGCCGCCAAGACCGCATCGCCGCGCTGAAAGATGCGCTGGCGCAACGCATTTTGGTGCTCGACGGACCGGCGGGCACTTTCATTCAGCAATTCGAACTCGACGAAGAAGGCTATCGCGGCGCGCGTTTCGCCGACTGGCCGCAGGACATCAAGGGCAACAACGACATTCTGATCCTGTCACGGCCGGATATCATTTCCCAGATGCACGAAGCCTATCTTGCTGTCGGAGCCGACATCATCGAAACCAATACGTTTTCGGCGACAACCATCGCCCAGGCTGACTACGCGATGGAGGATCTGGCCTACGAACTTAATGTCGAAGGCGCGCGTCTTGCTCGGGCCGCGGCGGACGCTGCATCGACCGCGGACCGACCGCGTTTTGTCGCCGGCGCCGTCGGACCGACCAACCGCACCGCGTCAATCTCGCCTGACGTCAATGATCCAGGCAAGCGAAACACCGACTTCGACACGCTGGCGGAAAGTTATGGCGAGGCGGCGCGCGGCCTTATGGAAGGCGGCGTTGACGCAATTCTGATTGAAACAATTTTCGACACCTTGAATGCGAAAGCCGCCATCTTCGCCGTCCAGGACCTGTTCGACGAACTCGGCTACGCGGTGCCGATTATGCTGTCGGTCACCATCACCGACCAATCCGGCCGCACCCTGTCAGGTCAGACGGCGGAAGCGTTCTGGAATGCCGTGCGCCACGCCAAGCCGTTGTCCGTGGGGGTCAATTGCGCGCTAGGCCCGGATCTGATGCGTCCATATGTGGAAGAATTGTCCACCATCGCTGAATGTTACGTGTCGGCCTATCCCAACGCCGGCCTGCCGAACGCCTTCGGCTGCTATGACGAAACGCCGGCGTCCATGACAAACCATATCGGCGAATGGGCGCAATCCGGTTTGGTCAATATCGTAGGCGGCTGTTGCGGCGCCACGCCAGCGCATATCGAGGCTTTCGCCAAGGATATTGACGGCGTCGCCCCGCGCGCCATTCCAACCCGCGATGTGGCGATGCGTCTTTCCGGACTGGAACCTTTCACTGCGCCGGCCTAACTCTCGAACAGCGGCGCCACCGCCGCCAGCGCCATTTCCATTTCTTCGCGATCGGGCGTTTCGCTGTCGTCGCCGTATCCCCAGTCGTCGTTCGGTCCGACATATTGAACGACAACGCCGTCGCGGCGGCTGAGAACGGATACGTTTCGATAGTAGAGTTTGTAGCGCGCAGTGCGCTGCGGCGCGAGCCAGTTGATCTGTCCACGGACGGGCGCAAGGCTGTCGTCCTCCCAAAGCGCTTTGGCGCCGTAGCCGGAACAGTTGACGATCACTGGCTCCGGCAACGCCGCCACGGCGGCCCGGTCCGGAAAATGCCTGCGCGCCATGCGTCCGCCCCGCAATAGAAAGTCGCGCGTCAGTCGGTCCGCATAGGTCGCGACATTGAAGCTCATGGTCTCGCCCGTGCGCGCCCGCGCGACCGGAAAGGGATGCGTTCCCGGCGGCGCCTCGCCCCATCTCGGCGTCATGTCGCGAACCCGGCGGCCGAGGCGGAGAAAATCGTGCTCCGGCGGGGTCGACGGCGTCCGCGGCTCGTCGAACAGGGCGTATTGCGGCGAAAACTCAACCGGTTCCCCGACGGCGCCGACATACCGCAGATGCGCCGCATAGGAGGCGCGGGCCCAGCGCTCCCAACGGCCGGCGAATCCGCTGTCGACAGCGCTCGCAAGACCGATTCGGCTCGACGGCGACCAGGCGCCGGTGGCTTTCGCCGATCTCGTCTCCATCGGGAACTCTTTGGCGTAGATGGTGACCGGGACGCCGGTCTCAACCAGCCGCAGCGCTGTCGTCAGCCCCATCACCCCGGCGCCGATGACGGCGATTGAGTGCGGGGCCGGCGCCAGCGCCAACGCGGTTGCTTCCTCAGCGCAACCCCAGGACAGGGACCAGCCGGATCCGCCATGTCCGTAATTGTGGACGATGAGCTTGTCGCCGATCTTTTCCGTTTCAAGGCGCGGGCCCGAAGGGCGAAAGGGGCGCGTGCACACCGTGATGCGAATCAACTGGTCCGCAGTGAGTTTCAGCGCCGCGATCGGCGCCGGCTTGGCGAATGCGGGCGCGCGCCTTTCCGGCAGGAGCGCGCAGCCCGACGCCATGGCGCCGGCGCCCGACGCCAGAAAAAGTCGTCGGCTCAACATGGCTGTCTCCTTCGGCTACGCGACATCTTGTCCCTGTCGTATCGCGGTCAATTGAATGCGTAAAGCGAGAAGGTCTTTCCATGCGCGCTGCAGGCGCGCTAGTCTTTGGCGATGAAACAGGATTTATCCCCGCAGATTGAGTGGATCGCCCGGCTCGTCGGCCACGACACGACGTCGTCGCGATCCAATCTCAATCTGATCGAAGATGTTGAAGCTTACCTCGCCGGCCTTGGCGTCGAGACATTCCGTGTGCAGAGCGATGACGGAGCGAAATCTAATCTCTATGCCCTCGTCGGACCGAAAGCGCCCGGCGGGGTTGTCCTTTCCGGGCATACCGACGTGGTCCCGATCGACGGGCAGGACTGGAGCACCGACCCGTGGACGTTGACCGAACGCGACGGCAAGCTCTATGGGCGCGGCACCTGCGACATGAAGAGCTTTTCGGCCATCGGCCTGTCGCTGGTTCCGGAAATGCTCGCCGCGGGCCTCAAAAGGCCGTTGATCTTTGCGCTATCTTATGACGAGGAAATCGGCTGCCTCGGCGCGCCGCGCATGATTTCGGAAATCGCCGACCGCGTGCCTTCGCCTTCCGCGGTCATTGTCGGCGAGCCCACGAACATGAACGTCATTGACGGCCACAAGGGCATCGCGTCTTTCCGCGTGACGGTGACGGGCTACACCACCCATTCCAGCCAGACCGACCGCGGCGTCTCCGCCGTTGAGGCGGCGGCGAAACTGATTTCCAAGGTCGCCGACATGCGCGCCGCGCGCGCCCGGGACGCAGATCCGGAAAGCCCTTTTACGCCGCCTTACACGACCATGACCGTCAATGTCGTTCGCGGCGGCACACAGCTGAACATCATGGCCGGCGAGGCGACCTTTGATTGGGACCTGCGGGCGCTTCCTGGAGACTCCGTTGTCGACATCGCAGAGGAGTTTCATGATTTCGCCAAGGGCGTCGAAACCGAAATGCGTCTAAAGTCTCCCGATTGCCGGATCGACATTGAACAGATTACGGCCGCGCCGGCCCTGGCGCCGCGGGATGACAACCCCGCCGCTGATCTCGCCAAGTCCATTACCGGACGCAATGCGACCGGCGTTGTGTCCTACGCCGCCGAAGCCGGCCAGTTTCAGGAGGCGGGGTTTTCCACGGTCATCTGCGGGCCGGGCTCGATCGATCAGGCCCACCAGGCCGACGAGTTCATCACCCTTGAACAGGTTCGTCTCGGGACAGAATTTTTGCGGCGCCTGATCGCGCGACTGGCGGCGTAGTTTTTCGTGCGACGGTAACAAAGATTACCGGGGACTGAATAATCCGCAGTCAAACGGTTAAATCGGCGCTGACGTAAAAGAACCCGTAACAGGGGTAAACGTTCTCTTCACAACATTGCAATTGCGGCTCTTTACGCGGTCTTTACTCGCCCTTGTCATGGTGCGGCTCTCATCAGCCAAGTTGCGTGGACGGGGCATACAGTCGTGAAAAAAGTTACCCATTGCCGGGCTTGCGGATCGAAATCGTTAACGCCGGCGATCGAGATGGAAACAGCGCGGGTTCCGGGCATCCTGAAAAGCCGCTCGAAAACCGCCGATTATCTGTTGTGCGATCCGTCGCGCCACGCACGGGCCTGCGGCCTGTTGCAGGCGGCGACGCAGGAAGCCGGACCGACGCCCACCGCCTCCGCGCGCCATGCGTCGAACCGCGAACACTTGCGCGCGCTGGCGACGGAGTCACTGGAACTGCTGTCGGGCCGCGATTGTTCGGCGCTCGATATCGGCTGCAATGACGGTTCGCTCCTGTCCTATTATCCGCGATGGGTTGAGCGCTTCGGCGTCGATCCTTCGGCGCATGTCGATGAAGTCGGCAAATGGGCCTGGTCGGCGAAGGCGGCGTTTCCCTGCGATGAACTTGATGCGGCGTTCGGCGAAAAAAAATTCGACATCATCACCGCCGCCTCGGTTTTTGAACATATCGACGATCCGCGGCGGTTCCTGAACGCGGTGAAATCGCGCCTGACAGACGACGGCGTTTTTGCGATGGAAACGCTTTACGCGCCGATGGTGCTGACCCGGAACGCCATTGACGTGTTCCAGGCCGGGGTCGCCGCGGTGTATTCTCTCTCGGTGCTGGAATGGCTGGTGCGATCGGAAGGCATGAAAGTCGTGAAAGGATCGCTGACGGCGAAAGAGGGCGGTTCCATCCGTCTCTTCATCACGCACAAGGAAAACACCGAGTTTGATTTCGATCCGTGGAGCGAGCGGCTGGCGCGCCTCTGGGACGAAGAAAACGCGCTCGCCATGCGCGCGCTGCAGCCCTACCAGTCTTTTGAACGGCGGGCGGGCGATATCCGCCATGCGCTCGCGGCCATGTTCGACGACATCGCCGAACGCGGAGAAAGCGTCCACCTTCTCGGCGCCGATGCGCAATCAGAAGCGCTGCTCGCCTTTATGGGGGCGGCGGCGAAGACCGTCACGGCCATTGTCGACACCCACGCGGCGCGCGAGATCGATACGTTCGGCGCAAGCGGGCTGCCCGTGATTTCCGATACGGACTCCCGTGCGGCGGAGCCCGACTATGTGATCGCGCCGGCCCGCTACAAGCGGGAAATGCTGGAGCGCTGGCGCGAGCCGATCATGCTTGGCGCGAAGATGATTTTCGTCACGCCCGAGCCCCATGTCGTGACTGCAGGCAACTACGCCGGAGAGTTCGGCAAAACCATCGCCGCCGGCGACACTGCGGGCGGATCGGAAACGCTGCGGTCAATCCTCGCAGCGGCGGGAACCCCGCGCGTTATCGCCGAAAACAAAGACGCGGCGAAGACGGCGTAGGGTCGGCGCCTGACTATTGGCTTTTTTGTTGTCTTCCGCTCATCCCCGCGCTCATGCGCGCGGGGATGAGCGGACTTCTTCTTAGTATCGGTTCAATGAACAAAGTTGTTCGTTGAACCGATAACCAGCAGTCTTCGAAATCGTCACACGCCGTCAAGGGTCGCATACGCGACCGCTGCGCGGCTTCCGCCCTTGACGGCGTGTGACGATTTTGGAACGCGGCGGCGACACCCGAACGAGAGGCAATGAGATCCCGACTTTCGTCGGGATGAGCGGGTTTTCGCCACCCGACACAAACCGCCGCCTTCCTCAAAACCCGAACGTCAGACTGGAAAACACCGTTCTGTAATCCGCGTTGTCGTCATCGACGGGCTCTCCCCACACCGCATGGATTTTCCAGGCGCCGCGTTTGGGAATCGAAAATCGGACGACGCCCTGTTTGTCGCTGACGGCGGTCTGTTCGGGAATCACGGCCAGGGACAAACTCTCCGCGCTGACGGATACGCCCGCCGCCGGCTCGCCCTTGTAATAGACCGCGACCGGAAACACGGCCCCCTCGTCAAGCGCGTACGGGTTGGTCATCGGCACGAGCTCCAGCCTTTGTCCCAGTCGTTTCGACACGTCGGTCGCCGCATCGCCAACCTGAAACAGCGCCTTGGCGTTTCGCGCGTAAACCTCGCGCCCCGGCGCCTCGCGCGACGACGCGCTCGTTCGGTGCGCCGCGATCAGGGCAAGGCCTTCTTCAGCGACATAGGCGTCGAATTGTTCAGCCGGCAATTCGATGAAAGCCTCGTCGGTATCGAGACGCAGTATGTTCGTTCCGCCGTGCAGGTCGGCGAGGGTGAAATTCGCCTGTTTCCCTTCACGGCGTTCGCGGGCGGCGACCAGCGCGTCGCGGACAGCGCCGTCTACGACAACGCTGGCGCGAACAATGCGCTCGGGGTCGGCGCCCCACGGCGTTTGCTCTTTCCCGTGGCCGACTCGCAGCGACAGCGCAACTGTCGCCGGCGCGTCGGCGTGTGAGAAGTCGCCGGCGCCGATCCAGAAATCATGGGCTGCGGCGGGGACGGCGGCGATCGCGGCGATGGCGGCGAAAAGAACGTGTCGCATAAGTGGCTCCCAGGCGTTTGCCGTCAGTTACGCTGGAAACGTCCGTGCGGTTGCGCAAGGCGCGATGAATTCGACAATCATCAGCGCGGCGCTATGTGGAGATGAACCGCCGCTTACCGCCCTCGATGGCGACTGCCGTCAATACGCCGGACCAGCACGCGCCGGTGTCAACGCCGATGCGCCAGCCCGCGTCAACGGGTTTTCTCGTCGGGTGATGGCCGTGAACAATCGTCAGGTCGGGGCGCTCATCAGGATTGGCGTCGTGAAACCGTCCCCGGATCCATAGCAGATCCTCCTCCTCCTGATCATCAATAGCGACGCCCGGGCGTACGCCGGCGTGAACGAACAAATAGTCGCCCTCGCGGTGAGTCAGCGTGAGCGATCCGAGAAAATCATGATGGGCTTGCGGCATCGCCGCGGCGAGATCCGTCGACAGGTCTTCGCCCATGCGCGACAGGGCGCCGGAAACGCCATAGCTGCGCAGCGTTTCATCGCCGCCCCATTCCAGCCATTCCAACATCTCGTCCGGATCCTGCAGAAAGTCGAGCATCACCGCCTCATGATTGCCTTTCAGAAAGACAAAGTGCGGATGGTCCCGCTTCATTGCGCACATGCGGTCGAGCACGCCCCGGGAATCGGGCCCGCGATCCACATAGTCGCCCAGGAAAATGACATGCGCGGCATCGAGACCGCCGGCGTCCGTCTCGATTTTGGCCATCAGCGTGTCGAGCGGGGCCGCCGCGCCGTGGATGTCCCCAACGGCGTAGAGCTTTTTCCCCGCCGGTGCGACAGCGCCCCTGCTTTTCGCGCTTTTGCCTCTGGCGAACAGTTTCATCGGCGATTTCTCACGATTCTGATCTGGCCCCGCCTTGCAGCGGATTCAAGCATGCGTCACATTCCCCGTGCTATACGGCGTGAGGGTGATTCGCGCTCCAGCATAGCGAATAAGGGCAGGAGATAGCGTTAATGAGCGTCCTGGTGACCGGCGGAGCAGGATATATCGGCTCGCATATGCTGATGGCCTTGCTGGACGCCGGCGAAAAAGCGGTCGCTCTCGACAATCTCTCCACCGGCGTGCGCGCCCTTGTGCCGGATGGGGCGACCTTTTTCGAAGGAGACGCCGGGGATCAGGACATGCTGGCGCGGATCTTTAAGGATCACGAGATTACCGACGTCATTCATTTCGCCGGATCGACCCTGGTGCCGGAATCAATCCGTCATCCGCTCGCTTACTACGCCAACAATACCGCCAACACGCTGATGCTGTTATGCGCCTGCGTCGAGGCGAAAGTCTCCCGGTTTATCTTCTCATCGACGGCGTCCGTGTACGGCACGCCGGACCGGGTGCCGATCTCCGAACAGGCGCCGATCGTTTCCATCACGCCTTATGGCGCATCGATGGCGATGAGCGAGCGTATTTTGCAGGACGCCGCCGAAGCGCACGGCCTGTCTTATGTGACATTGCGCTATTTCAATGTCGCCGGCGCCGACCCGGAAGGGCGCGCCGGGCAGGTCGGCAAGCCGACTCACCTCGTCAAGGTTGCGGCCCAGATCGCGGTGGGGGCCCGCGAAGAAAAGCTTCAGATCTTCGGCAACGACTATCCGACCCCGGACGGCACCGCGATCCGGGACTATGTCCATGTTTCAGATCTCGCCCAGGCGCATTTGCACGCGCTTCAGTATTTGCGCGGCGGCGGCGCGTCGACGACCCTGAATGTCGGTTACGGCCGGGGCTATTCCGTTTACGAAGTGATGGAAGCGTTCGAACGCGTCACGGGCGAGGCCCTGCCGAACGAGCCGGCGCCGCGGCGCGCCGGCGATCCCCCGCAGCTGATCGCCGATAACGCCGCCATCCGTACGCTCCTGGACTGGCGGCCGCGCTATGACGACCTCGATTTCATCGTCGAGACCGCGATTGAGTGGGAGCGCGCCCTCGGCGCCAAAGAGCTGCAGTAGATGGACAATGCAAAGCTCTTGTTCCGGGGCGCGTTTGTCGTTCTGCTCGGGGTGACGACCTACGCTTCCGTCGGATCGCCGCCGTCGGACGACTCCTCAGGGGTCGAATTGGCGCGGATGCTTGCAGCGTTGATTTTTGGGGACCCGGACCAAGCCGACAAGATTGGCCATTTTGCGTTTTATGCAGCGCTGGGCGCACTGGCGCGGCTGGCGTCGTTCTTTCCGGGACGGTTCTGGGCGGCGCCGGTCCTGCTCGCCGCTTACGGGGCGCTCCTGGAAATCGTGCAGTATTTTCTGTCAGGTCGGTCGGCTGACGTTATCGACGGTCTCGCCAACGCGTCTGGCGCTCTTACCGGCTTCGCCGGCGCTGCAGCGATCCTGGCGTTCGCGTCGAGGCGGCGAACTTAAAACAGCCGGCGCGAGGCGCATGGGGGAGTTGCCCGCGCGCCGGCCTTTTCACCGTCATTCGTCACGCCAACGAGGCGTAGGTGTAAACAGCCGGCGCCACTGCGGCGGCGAGAACGACAGCGATCGTCAGCATTGAAACAAATTTAGCCATGGGGTCTCTCCTTTTTCTTATGCGGGCGAGATAGTCCCGGACGCGCTGCGAGGAAAGGGGGTCGGCGCGCCGTTCGCCGCATGGAAAATGCGGTCCGGCGCATTGGCGATTTTAACCTTTCGGCCCGGCGCGCCGGCAAAACGCTTTGTCGACGACGTTGATCTCGGCGAGCGAACATGGCCCAGTAGCGCCCGCTCTGAAGGGAAGGATGGACGCTCATGGAAAGCCTGCTCGCGCTCGACAACTGGTTCACGCTTTTGATGCTGATTTTGCTTCAGGCGGTGCTGGGATTTGACAATCTGCTCTATATTTCCATTGAGGCCGGCAAGACGCCGCCGGCGCGGCAGCGCTTTGTCCGGCGCATGGGGATTGGCCTCGCTATCCTTTTCCGCCTGGTCCTGATGTTCGTTGTTCTGGGCCTGATCAACAGTTTGACCGAACCGCTTTTCGGTGTCGGATGGACCAATGTGTTCGAGGCGTCATTCACCTTTCACGCCATCGTGTCGATCTTCGGCGGCGGCTTCATCATGTACACGGCGGTCAAGGAGATTATGCACCTTCTTGCGGTGGACCATATCGAAGAGATCGGCGACACCCGGAAAAAGTCGGTGGCCAGCGCCATCATCCTGATCGTTTTCATGAACCTGATTTTCTCTTTCGACTCTCTGTTGTCGGCGATCGCGCTAACGCAGGTGGTCTGGGTTATCGCCGCCGCCATCATCATCAGCGGGGTGATGATGATCGTCCTGGCGGACCGGGTATCGGAATTCCTGAAAAAGAACCGCATGTTTGAAGTGATCGGGCTCTTTATCCTCTTCATCGTCGGCATCCTGCTGGTCTCCGAAGGCGGTCACCTGGCCCATATGGAGCTCTTCAACTACAAGGTCGAAGCGATGTCGAAGGCGAGCTTCTACTTCGTCATTTTCGTCATGGTGATCGTGTCGACGGTTCAGACCCGCTATCGCAACAAGCTGGAGGCCCTGCGCGCGCGCGAGCACGGGGAACACGCGGCGGCCCCGACGCCCGCCTGACGCCGGCCCGCAAGGGTCCATCGACGGCGCGCATCCATCGATGCGGGCCGCCGTCGCGCCGTGTTGTGTGAATACGCTATTCGAGAGGGCGGAAAACCAGAGTCAGGACAACGCCGACCACTCCTAAAACGCCCCACAGCGGAAGGCCCAGCACGGCGCCCAGCGCCTGGGCGACCCCGCCTGGCGAATTCTCGACGATCGCCGCGCCGTCAAGGCCAAAGAGGGTGAGAACGTCGGCCGTGGACCGCATGACCGGCGCGCCGGTTTCCAAGGACGTCACGGCGTCAGCCCCCAACAGCGCCACCGCCAACGCCACCAACACCCATGCGATAAATCGAAACGCCGCCATGAACGCCCCCTCCTACTATGGTTAACAAAGCCCCACTCACCACAGAGTAGCCCTTGAGCGGGATTCGGGCAATGTCGGCTTGCGCCCCGCATTCGCGCCGCTATAACCGGCGCTTTCCCGCGAGGGACTACGCTCGGCGCCCAAGTCGAGCAGGCGGCGCCGAATGGTTAACGGCGGCCCTGCAGGAAACGCTGCGAAGGCGGCGAACAGCAAAGAGCCGCGAAAGCGGCAAAACGAAAGACCCGCGTGCGCCGAAGACGACGCGCGCAAGGACAGGCGGCCGAGTGGTCGAAGGCCGCCCCGCCGCGAAAGCGGCGAAACGAAAGACCCGCGTGCGCCGAAGAGGACGCGCGCAAGGACAGGTGGCCGAGTGGTCGAAGGCCGCCCCGCCGCGAAAGCGGCGAAACGAAAGACCCGCGTGCGCCGAAGACGACGCGCGCAAGGACAGGTGGCCGAGTGGTCGAAGGCGCACGCCTGGAACGCGTGTAGGCGGGCAACCGTCTCGTGGGTTCGAATCCCACCCTGTCCGCCAGCTGTTTTGTCGAAATCCTGAAGCTTGTCGTGTCGTCGAGAATCTTGATGGGAACTCATGTGGTTGCGCGCACCTGAGACGCACAATTTCGTCTCCGGGCGGGGGCTTTCTGCGCGCATTATGGCGCTTCTGGACCCGAAAGTCTCCGGCGGTCGCGAAGTGATTCAGTGTCGGCGCTGGAGACGATTTTAGGGGGTGACGGAAAAGCCAAGCAAGCGACGCTGCGAACTCCAGTCCGGAGACAGAGCCGTGTCGTTTAAGCGTCGCAGCGACAAAGACGCCGGCTGACGCCCGTCAAGGATCGCATCGATGATATCGGGTGCAAGATAGGCGTATCGGAGCACTTTCCAGACATAGCGCTCTGACAGATTTTCACCCTGCGCCAACGCGGCGACTGATCGATGTTCGCCGTTCTCTAGAGCGACGCGCCATCGATAAGCGGTGACTAATGCCAATCGAAAACTTGATGGATTTTATCGATATCGAAATAGGTCCGCTTGATGACATTGCGGAGTTAGTAGTTTTTGCCGATTAAGTTTTTTAGTTTTGCTTTACCGCTATTTTGGTTCCCGCTTCGAAGAAAAATCGGCCTGAGAAAAACGATTTTCGAGTGACCGTTTAACGCCGACGGCGCACATTCGCACGCCGCTATCTGATGAGCACACTCCATCATTCAAGAAAAGACTACGGGTTGCGACGAACAGTTGAGAGCACCGCGCAAAGCAGACATAAAAGAGCTATGGCAGCCAGAAGATCGGATTCCGAACTTATCTATCGCGGGCCTTTGTCTGACGCGGCGCGCCGGACCGTTGGCGATACGCCGAAATGTCTTTTGAATGCGCGGCTGAAGGCGGCTTCGGAGCCGAATCCGATCTCTTCTGCAATCTGCGCAATTGATTTTGTCGGTTCTCGCAGGCGCTGATCTGCGACCTGTAGGCGCCATTGACTTAAATACTGCATCGGCGTCGCATCTATGATGCGCGAGAACCTCTCGGCGAACGCCGATCTGGACATGGCGCACTCCGATGCAAGGCTTTCCACTGTCCACGATTGCGCGCAGTCGCCATGCATTAACGCCAGCGCCTTGGAAAGCTGCGCGTCGCGCAATCCCGCGAGCCAGCCTTTTTCTTCCAGCGGCAGCGATTCGGCGTATCGACGGACCGCCTCCACGAACAAGAGCTCGGAGATGCGAGCCAGGATGACGTCGCCGCCCGGCCTGCCGTGCGCAACCTCTTCTGCGGCGAATTGAAACGACGATCTTATCCAATCGGACGCTTCGCCTGTTCGCGCGTCAAAACTGATCGATGGCGGCAAGGATGAGAGCAGCGGGCTCGCTTCAAGTTTATCGCAACCGAGGTAGCCGCAAATCAATTTCGTCGGCGCGCCGCCGCCGCCATACTCCATTTTTGTAAGCCCGATCCGATGCGGGGTTTCGACGACCTCGGACTTTGACCCCGGCGGCACATTCAAGTCGCTGCCGATTTTGTGCAGGTCATTATGGGGCATGATGACGGCTTCGCCGGCGACATAGTGTTGTGGGGGAAGATCCCCAACCGTCAACCAAAGATCTCCCTCCAGAATATAGTGATAGATTATCACGTGTTCGGACGAATGCAGCATTGGCCCGATATGATGCGGGCGCAGTTTCCCTTCGAGACACCATGGCGCGGTAAATTCGGCTTGCAGATACACGCCGCCCGCAAGCCTTACCAAACGCAAAATGTCAGACAGTGCGTCCATCGCTGGCTCATACATCCCCTTTTGGACGCTCGATCATAATCTCCAGCGTTGCGATCATTCAACCTCGACTGCGTCTCCATTACGAATGCCCCCATCAATCGAAACGCAAGCTGGAAAGGCGCAAACGGAGAATTCTCATGTTCAAAAAAAACCACTCGTCGATACTTACAATGGTCGGCGCCGCCTCAGCTTTTCTCGCTGCTTCACAGGGTGAAGCGAAAGAAAGAGCCCATTTCGCAGAAACGGATATCGCAAGAATGGTCGGCGGCGCCGGCTACGGTTTTTGCGAATTCACGCGGTTCGGGCGGCGCGTGTCGGCGCGCGTCCACGTTGCCGGCATGGATTTCAACAGCATCGGCACCGCATGGATCTTCATTGACGGAGCCGTTGTCGGTCAGCTCGATGGAACGATGGCGACCGAGGGCGGAGACGCCGTTTTCCATGGATCGTTCAGGGCGCCGCGCCGGGCCGAAATCAAGATCGATGTCCGCGACCACCGCATCAACATCGAAACGATCGGCAATAGGGCTAATGACGAGGCCGCCGATAACACGCTCGTTCGTGAACTGACGACCCCGGCGCCATACGGCATGGGAACCTGCGCCGCGGCCTTCGACTAAAGGCGCGTTGGCCGCTCCGCGCTGGCGACATAGCGTCGCGCTCGCGGGGCGGCACATAAATTCAGAGAGGAGACATGAAGATGCCCCTACGCCTGGGCGATACCGCGCCAGATTTTACCGCAGATACGACAAGCGGCGCTATCAGGTTTCATCAGTGGATAGATAATGACTGGTGCGTCCTCTTTTCGCATCCGAAGGATTTTACGCCGGTTTGCACGACGGAATTGGGTGTCGCCGCCGCACGTTACGATGAATTTAGAGAACGCGGTTGCAAGCTGATTGGCCTCAGCGTTGACACTGTCGCCGACCACAGGTCGTGGATGACGGATATCAGGATCGCAACAGGCGCAAACGTGCCGTTCCCGCTAATCGGTGACCCGGATCTCAAGATCGCAAAACGCTATGATATGCTTCCAGCCGGCGCCGGCGACAGCGCGCAAGGGCGAACGGCTCTGGACAACAAAACCGTCCGGTCAGTCTTTTTCATCTCGCCCGACAAGACTATCCGCGCGTCATTAGCCTATCCAATGACCACGGGTCGCGATTTCAATGAGATTATGCGGCTGCTTGCGTCTCTTCAGTTAACGGATCGCTGCGAAGTCGCCACCCCGGCCGGCTGGTCGCCGGACGACGATGTGATCATCGCGCCGTCCGTTTCAAACGAGGAAGCCGAAAAGAAGTATGCGGCAGGCTGGCGCGCGCCCTTGCCCTATCTGCGCTTCGTCAAGCGCGAATGGGCGGAGGCGTCGTCGTGAACCGGAGAGGCTTTCTGAAACAGTCATCGGCCTCATTGACGCTCGCCGGCGGGGCCGCCATGGCGGGATGTGTAGGGCGCGGCGGTGAGCGTCTGACGATGGCGGGCTATACGGGCGGTGATGTCTCGATACGGACTGGAGAGCTGGTCGCATTTGAGACCTCCCTCGACGGCGCAATCATTCGCCGCGCTGACGCCGGTTATAATGATGCGCGCACAATCTGGAACGCGTGCATTGACAAACGCCCGGCGCTCATTGCGCAGCCCCGCTCGACTACTGATGTGGCGAAAGTCGTGCGATTCGCCTCGCAGAATGGCGTTTCGCTTTCCGTGCGCGGCGGCGGACACAACCACTGCGGTTTCGCCGTCAGCGACAATGGTCTCATGCTTGATTTATCGCAGCTCAATCGAGGCGAGTTCAATCGCGAGAGCAGCAGCGCCATCGCGCAATCGGGCATGACCTGGGCGCAATTCGATGGTTTGACCCATCGCGCAGGCCTCGCAACGACGGGCGCTATTGTGTCGATGGTCGGTCTGCCTGGCTATACGCTGGGCGGCGGCATTGGCTGGCTGCATCGGAAGTTCGGGGCGGGATGCGACAATCTCATCGGCGCGGAAATCGTCACGGCGACCGGCGACATCGTCAGGGCGGGCCTTCGCGACAATGAGGATCTGTTATGGGCGCTGCGCGGCGGCGGCGGCAATTTCGGGGTGGTGACAAAACTTCGCTATCGTCTCTATCCGTTGAGCCATGTCCTCGCAGGCCTGATCTTTTTCCCACTCGATGATGTTGATGCGGTCGGCGCATTTCTGGACGGCTATCTCGCCGATGCGCCGGACGACTTGAACGTTTGGATGCTGCACCGCATGGCGCCGCCGTCGCCTGTCGTGCCGCGCAACCATCACGGCAAACCAGTCTTGATCCTGGCGGTCACATGGACCGGCGACGAAGCGACCGGCGAACGCGCGATCGCCCCCTTATCGAAAATCGCAGCGCCGATTGCGACGGCGATCAAATGGCGGCCATATCCGGAATGGCAGTCGGCGCTTGACGGCGCCTGGGGCGACGGGTTCTGCAATGAATGGGTCGGCGGCTATTTGAACGCCTATGACGGTCCTGTGCGAGACATCATCGCAAAATACGTGAATATCGCCACAAGTCCGCTCAGCGACGTTAAGGTCGCGCGGCTGGGCGGGGAGTTTTCTCGATGCGGCGACGCCGACAGTTCATTCGGCCATCGAGACGCAAACTACGCGTATGTCATTCAGACCCGATGGCCTCGCGATGAAGATTCAGCGCGGCATTTGGCGTGGACCTACAATTTCCATCGCGCGTTGAAACAAGTGGACGCCGGCGGCGTCTATGTAAACTTTATCGGGAAAAATGAGCCGGCGACGCGGGTTGAAGCCGCTTATACGCCGTCAACGCTCGCTCGATTGCGAGCGATAAAGTCTGAATTTGATCCGGACAATCTCTTCAGCCAAAACGCAAACATCGTTCCGTGAATCCACAAATGAACTTAAAACAATCGCTTCGTCTTGGTCCGGCCGGCCAGCGTTCGGTTTGGAGATAAACCGGCCCTAGACTGCGCCTGGCAAAATGACCGATCGCGCTTATACACTACGTGAAACCAACAGACCGATATAGAGGACGTATAGGCCCAAAAACATCCAACCCTCCGTTCGACTGAGGCGGTTTCCGGTCCATGCGAAAAAGAACAATAGCGCTGTGGCGAAGACGACAATCATAGCGTCTACCAACATAAAGGACGTTGCGAGACTGATCGGCGCGATGGCCGCTGTGGCGCCGAGGATGCCGAGAATATTGAAAATGTTGCTGCCGATGATGTTGCCATAGGCGAGGTCAGTCTCGCCCTTTCTTGCAGCGGCGATGGACGCAGCAAGTTCCGGTAGTGACGTGCCGATCGCGATAACCGTCAGCCCAATGACGGCCTCCGGGATTCCGATGCTTGCCGCCAGGGACTGCGCGCCGTCGACCATGACGATCGCCCCGCCAAGGACGCCCGCTGCACCGAGAACGAAGAAAAGTAGGGAACGAATTATACTGGGCGATTTCGGCGTGACCAATTCGGCTTCGCGTTCAAGGATGTCCGCCATGGGCGTTGCGCGCCGTCGCTCGGCCAGGAACGTCAAGGTCGCGTAGGAGGCCAAGCCGATGAGAAACGCAATCCCGGCAAGCCGGCCGACGCCGCCCAGGATGACGCCGCCGACGGCGAGGAGGGTCGCGGCGGCGAGGACTGGCGCATCGCGGCGAAAGGCCTGAGGATCGCAAAGTACCGGCGTGATCGCGGCTGTAACGCCAAGGATGAGCAAGATATTGGCGAGGTTGCTGCCCAAAACATTGCCGAGCGCAATTTGCGGCGATCCTGCGAGCGCCGCGTTCACGCTTGTCGCGAGCTCGGGCAGGGATGTGCCGAAGCCAACGAGGATCAAGCCGATAAACAGTTTCGATACGCCGACGCGCTCAGCAACGCCGACAGCGCCTTTGACAAGCGCGTCGCCGCCAAAACCGAGCATGACGAAGCCCGCGAATACTTGTATCAAAGCCATAATTTGACCTTCTGATGGAGATGCGGCGCATGCGTATTGGAAGCACGGTGCGCGTTCAAGAATGCTAGGACTTAAATCTGACTACAAAACAAGGGCCAATGGAGGCTCCGCATGCCCACCACCAAACTGATATTGCCTTCCATGGTTGCCAAGAAGGCCTTGCGCCAAAAGCGCGCTCTATTTCCGATGCGTGAACGTCCGCCCGTAAGCTATTTCAGCGTGGGCGTCCAATGAGCGAGATCACGAACGCCATTGGCGCGCTCTATGCGTATGATGTCGAAACGAGCGGCGACGCACGAAACCTCGACGCTGACCGGTTGCCGGAATTGGATTCGGCGACAATCTATCGATGGGTTCACTTGGATCTTGACCACCCTGGGGCCGCGCCCTGGATTGCAAGTCAAACGGACGAGACCGTCGCTGAGTCGCTCACGCTCGAAGATACGCGGCCGCGATTTGCAAAGCATGGAACAGGTTTCCTGCTCAATTTGCGCGGGGTCAATCTTAATCCAGCCGCGGACCCAGAAGACATGGTGTCGATACGATTGTGGGTATGCGATCGAATGATCATTTCCGTGCGGCGGCGACGGCTGATGGCGGTCGTTGCATTACGCGAGGCGATGGAAGCAGGCGCTGCGCCCGAAACGCCCGGCCATTTCGTTGCGGCGTTGTCGGAAGGCATGACGGAACGTATGGCGCCGGTGATTGACGGCATCGCCGACGACGTTGACGCCCTTGAAGAATTGAGTCTCGACAGCGCCAGCGGTCTTCGCGCCAAAATCGTCGATATTCGGCGAACCACGATCGCCTTGCGCCGCTATATCGGACCGCAGCGCGAGGCGCTCAGCCGACTTGCCGGCGAAAGCGGCGACTTTTTCGAAAATGAAGACCGCACAGGTCTGCGCGAGACGGTCGATCGTATAACGCGTCTTGTTGAGGAAATGGACGCCGTGCGCGAACGGTGCGGCGTCTTGAACGACCAATTAGCGGACGCCCGGGCGGAAGAGATGAACAGGAACATGATGGTGTTGTCCGTTGTCGCCGCTATCTTCCTGCCCCTAGGATTTTTGACCGGGCTTCTCGGCGTGAATGTCGGCGGCATACCCGGCGCAGAGAACCCTCACGCGTTTGCGTTTCTTTGTCTGCTGATGGTCGCACTGGGCGCCGGCATCACGTTTTTCTTCAGAAAGTTGAAATGGATATGAGCCGCTTCCTGCTCACTCTCTGGTTGGTGTTCGCCGGCATTGGCGTTCACGCCGCTCAAGCCCAGACATTGAGTGTCGACGCGGCGGATGTCCAAAACCCCACAGCGTTTGTCTCCGAAGAGGAGCAGTCCGTACGTGAATTGCGCAGTGCTTTTGAACAATCTGATGGAAATGATCTTGAGGTTTTGCGCACGACGCTCAGCGCACGACGGGAGCAGATATCGACGTTTATAGACCAACTGACTGACGAGCAAGCAAACCTTGAGGCGCTCCTCGCTCAGACCGAGACTGGTGTTGCAGGTGAGGGACAAGGCCTTAGCGAAGGAGAACGTGAACAGCGTGTGGCGCGGCTTGCTGTTCTCACTGACGTCATCGACAAGGCTGAGATCGTTCGCCGTGATTATGACGGGCTTGCGGCGCAGATGGCAGAAGCGGGGACGCGCGCAACACTGCAAACCGCTGTTGATGAACGCAGGGCTGAAATTGAAGCGGCAAGCCGTCGACTCAACGAGACTGAAGATGAAACCGGCCTCGTCGCGCTTCGCGAAGAGTTGCGCGCGTTGCGCGCCGCGGCGGCGGAAGATGTGGCGCCGTTGGAAATTTCGCGCGACCGGCTGGCGGCGGATTTAGATCGGTTGGGGCCTGCGCCGGGGGAGGGCGACGTTGCGGAGGCGCCGGAAATCGCAGAGGAGCGTGAGAAACTGCGCAGCGCGTTAGTTGTAGAAGACGCGATCGTCCGCCAGTCTGCGCTCAATATTACGGATATCAACCGCCTTTTGGCCGATATAACAAAGAAGCGCCGGGACCAGTTCTATTCGCAAGTATTTTCTCGCGGGCCGTCGCCGCTTAACATTAGTCTCGCCGGCGCTGCTAGTCGCGATGCGTCTGAAGGATCAGCCGATTTCGTCGAGAGTATAAGCCGGTGGCAAGCCGCGAAAGCCGAACAAGGCGGTTTAGGACGCGCCTACGGCCATATCGCGATTAGCTTGATTATCGGCTTTATTCTTTTTGTACCTGCGCGCCGATGGGCGAACCAACGCATTTTGAAAGGCCTGCAGAAACTCGAACCGACACCGGGCCGGCGCGCATGGGCGGCGCTGTTGCGTATTTTCGCACGCGCCATTCCCGGCGTCGTGGCGGGGTTCCTTGTTTTGGCGGCTTTAGCGGCGCAAGGCGCTATTGATGAAAACACGAGGCCGCTCGCGCGCGCCATATGGTTTGGGCTGCTGGCGCTTGTCACGGCGGAAGCGGCCGCGGCGGCGGTTTTGTCACCAGGCGTGCCCGGTTGGCGCTTGATGCCCCTCGAAAAGCGCTGTGGGCAGTCCGTCAAATTTCTGTTCCTAACCCTCGTATTTTTGTTCTTTGCAGACCGCATACTCAGCGCCGGGGCGGCGACATTTGTAGGCGGCCAAGAGCTGGCGTTGATGCAAAGCGCGGTTATCGCCTGCCTGATGGGCGCCATTTTCATTCTTTTGTCTCGAAAACGCCTTTGGATTTTGGATGATCACCGAAGAGACGATTTTTCTGACGAAGCCAAAGCTTTGGGTAAAGCGCTTCGCAACGGCGCGCTTATTTTGGGCGGGCTAATTGTTGCGGCGACACTCTATGGATATGTCGCGCTTGGGTACTATGTCGCCACACGCACTTTCATGGTCGGCGGTCTGCTGGTGCTTGGGCTCTTCATCCGGTTGTTCCTGCAGGAAGCGCTCAGAACGCTTGATCAAGCGATGAGCGGTCGAAAGACAAAGCCTGAGGACGAAACCGAGAGTGAACGGTTCATCTTTTTCTGGATCGGCGCCTTTGTCGACGTTTTGATTATCCTCGCGCTCCTGCCTCTCGTCGCAATCGCATTTGGCGCGGAATGGGTCGACGTTCGCGACGCCGTTGCGAGCGCGTTTTTTGGGTTCAAAATCGGCAATGTCACGTTTTCGTTGGCGCAATTCCTCGGCGCGGTCGCGACTTTCGTTGCAATCCTGGCGCTCACCCGATTCATTCAGCGAACCGGTGAGAAGCGCTTCTTCCCGCGCACGCGCCTCGACACCGGCGTGCAGAATTCGCTGAAAACACTGATCGGTTATGTCGGTTTGGTGATTGCGATCATGGCGTCAATCGGCGTACTCGGCTTTAACTTGTCAAGCTTGGCCATTATCGCCGGCGCGCTGTCAGTCGGCATCGGCTTTGGCTTGCAGAGCATTGTCAATAATTTCGTCTCTGGTCTCATCCTGTTATTCGAGCGACCGATAAAGGTCGGCGACTGGATTGTCGTGAGTTCCGGCGAGGGAACCGTCAAGCGCATTAGCGTGCGCTCGACGGAAATCGAAACCTGGGATCGCTCGTCGATTATTGTGCCGAACTCTGAGCTCATCTCATCGTCGGTCACGAACTGGACGCACAAGGATCGTTGGACGCGGCTCATTATGCCGATCGGCGTTTCCTATGACAGCGATCCGCGCAAAGTCATCGAGGTGCTGGAAGGCGTCATCAAAGAAAACAAAAAGATCATGCGATACCCGGAGCCCTTTATCTACTTTGTGGGTTTCGGCGACAGTTCGCTTGATTTTGAGGTGCGCGTCTTCATGCGCGAAACATCGGAACGCCTTCCGACGTTGAACGAGCTGCGGATTGCCGCCTTTGAAGCGTTTAGGGACGCCGGCATCGAAATTCCATTCCCGCAACGCGATTTGCATGTGCGTTCCGCTCCTGGCTTTCCGACATCCGGCGAAGCTGCGGACGCGCCGCTCGCTGCACAAGAGCCGACGGAATCCGAGCCCCAACGCGGCGAAGGCCCGGCCGCAAAGGCTGCCGAATAGTACGCTAAGTCGCTGAAGTTAAGGGGTTTAATTCTGCGTTCCGAGCAGGGTGTTGACAAACATATTTCGATGTATATTATTTCGACATCAAATGATTACAGATGTGAGAAATAAGACAAAGGCCCGGGGCCGGGCGGTAGACGCGTCGATGGCGCCGAATACAGCGGCTGTGTTGGCGGATATCCGCATGATCATTCATGCAAGCGATGTCTTCTCGAAGAAGCTGCACCGCGCGACCGGCCTCACAACCGCGCAAGCGCTTGCGTTGAGAACGATTGCCGATGCTGGTGAAGTCACGACGAAAGCGCTGTCGAATATTGTTTCGATCAGCCAGGCGACGCTCACAAGCGTTTTGGACCGGCTCGAAGCGAAGGGCCTCATCGAACGCTATCGCAGCCGCGTAGACCGACGCATTGTCCATGCGAAGCCGACGCGTAGCGGCGAGAAGTTTCTAGCGACGATGCCTGATTTGCTGGACGAAGCCTTTATCGCGCGTTTTGCAAAGCTGACTGCGAAACGACGCAAAGAGATCTCATCCGCCCTTGCTGAAGTGGCTGTGATGATGAACGCCGACGCGAGCGATGCTGCGGCGGCGGTTAACGGACGCTCCACGACAAGCGTCAAGCGCGCCTAGCGCGCCAACTGCATCCTTCACTGAAAGAGATTTTGGGCTTGAAGCCTAAATTCCTCACTAGCGTAAGGAGCAAACTGCTATGACTATTGAAGTTTTGAAAACCAATTATGAAGATCTGCCGATCCGCGCCGGCGTTGAACGGAAAGATCGCAAGATGCTGGCCGAGCTGATGGGTCAGGCCCTCGCGAGCACCTATGTGCTATATCACAAAACGCATGCGTTTCACTGGAACGTCACCGGTCCGTTGTTTTATTCGGTCCACAAACTGACGGACGATCAGTACAACGATCTGGCGGAGGCGATTGACGATATTGCTGAGCGGATTCGCGCAATCGGCGTTGTCGCGCCCACAGGCCTGAAGCGCTACATCAAAGAAAGCCGCGTTGACGACTACACGGATGTCGACGACGCCGTCGCCATGGTGCTGCAGTTGGGCAAAGACCACCAGGAGGTGGCGGCTCAGCTGCGGGAGGCCGTAAAGGAGGCGGAAAAAGTCGACGACGTCTACACCGCTGATTTGCTCACCGCGCGCATCGGCGCCCACGAGGAAGCGTCGTGGATGCTGAACTCGCTCATCGTTCAATAGGCTTAAGGGGATATGATTATGGATAGCGAAAACGAACTTAGCACAGATGAAGTCCGGCAGGGGGAAGTCCGGGGGATGAATAAAGTGCTCATCTGGTCGCTAGCGACCGCAGCAGTAACCTTCTCTATCGCCCTAATTGCATTCGTTCGATAGGCAAACTTAAACGCCCCTCGTAAGAGGGGCGTTTTTTTGCGAGGCTAACGCTTACGGAGATATCCGCAATACGCCGACCAAAGATAGCTCTGGAGATGTGGCCGGGAAACTAAGCGATCGGTGCGAGCACGCGAAGTGCGCGGGGTTTAATTTTGATTGTCGCCGGGGATGAAAGACGGACGATTTCTCCATCAACAGTGGCGATGAGTTCAGGGCCGTCAGTTGAAATTGAACATTGATTGCATTTGCGCAGTTCGATGAGCTCAGAATCCTGCAAGCCGCCGGTAACGGTTTCGAGCAGAACAATAAGGAAATCAACCGGCGATTCAGCGCGCGCGATATACAGTCCAAGACAGCCGGCGTCGAGAACGGACCGACGCGGCGCCAATTCCTCCGCTCCATCGTAGCAGTTGTTAGCGACCATGAGCGTATTTGTATCAATAACAGTCGTGTCACCTTCGACGGTGATACGGTAACGCTCCACGTCTGACATTGCGATAGATCCAACAAGATCTGCAGCAGCTTCTGCCTTCTCACTCAAGTTTTCGAGATCGCGAAGTCGTTCACGCGACCGCGCCGCATCGGAATATGCGCCAAACACAACGTTATTGAGGAATGCCCGTTCGTTAATATAGGCGACATCAATAGGATATGATCGCATCTCTTTTAGCTGCGTGATTGCCGGCATGAGATCAGGCGCGAAGCCCAAGTCGCGTGAAAGTATATTCATCGTGCCACCGGGCAAGGGTGTAAACTCAATCTCAGAGTCAACAATGGCGCTTGCAATGGCGCCGGCGGTGCCGTCGCCGGCCAGGAGCAGTATGCGCGCCGGCGCCTTAGACTTTGAGAGTGCTGCAGCCTTCTCAATCATCGCAGTGGGATCGCCGCTTGCAACAACGGTTTCGAATGGCGTTTCCGGCAGCGTCTGTTTAATCGTTGAAATACAATGTTCGACGCCATGGGAGCTTACGCCGCCCGACTTCTCATTAATGAAGATATAGGTCTGCATTAGGGGCAACTTCGTTTCGTCGCGGTGAGATGACCCAATGACAATGACACGGTCATGAGGTCTGAAACCAGCCACTTTCGTTACTGGCTTGAAATCGCGTCTCATGCTGCAAATCAAACTGATTGTCGCCGAAGCCGAAAACCGAGACCGTCAACTTGTTCGTTTGGGCCAAAACTAAATTATAAGCAGGCGGTTCATGTCGTGTTCGCACGGACGTTGCCGTGCCAGCTTGGACGAGGACAATATTTCTTGATCCGACAGCGTGGACTTCAGCTTTTGAGCGATGGACGTGTCCCGTTAGCGCGAAGTCCAGTCCCGCCTCGGCGAAGGCAGACAACGCTTCCGCGCCGCGCCCAACGGTTCGAGCGCCCGCCCGCCCGGGCCCTTTGATAAATGGATGGTGCACCGCGACTGCTTTGATCGCGGCTGGCGTTGCGGCGTTTAACTGCGCGGCGGCGTTTTCAATTTGCGTTCTCGACAAGCGGCCGTAAGACCAGTTCACGTCAACGGCGGCGCGCCTTGCGGAGTTCAATCCAACAAGTTTCAATCGGGAACTGGAATAGATTGGATTGATATCCGGGTTCACAAAGCGTCCAAAACGGTCATAGGGCGCTGTAAATCGCGCCCACAGATTGCGGACGGGAACATCGTGATTGCCGGGAACTACAAAGACTCTTCCTGGAAGTGAGACCAAGAAAGAGCGGGCCTCTTCGAATTCACGTTTCCTCCCTTCCTGCGTAATGTCCCCCGTGACGACAACAAGGTCGGGTTGCTGCTCCTCCAAACTGACCCTTAACGCATCCACCGCGCGCGTCGCAGCCGCGCCAAAGTGTAAATCTGATATATGTGCGATCACGGTCACTTTTGGATTGGAAACTCCTTGGCGATTGCGGCCTTAAATGGATATTCCAAAAAATGCGGTTGTGGGCCAGAGAAAAAACGAAAACAAGTTCCGGAATTTTTCAGCGCTAGGCGCTGAGGGCTTACTCCCCGACCTGGCTTAGTCGTTCTTATTCTTTTGCGGCGTAATACCCCGCTTTCAGAACCGAACTTCCGTGACCTAAGGCGCCGCGATTTTTCGTGCAAACGCAACAAATCTTGGAGGAACTCCGGCGCCAGGGCCAGCCGTCGAGTCAAAAAGCGCACTACTTTCCTGTAAAACCATACTAAGAAGTTGAACTCCGCTGGAGACCCGTTCGATCGCCGTCGCTTCCGCCGCCAGCTTTTCAGTGCTAATTTGCCGGTTCCTGGTCTCGCCGAAGATTTCTCGGTGAAGTCAGAGACTTGTCGACCAAGATTTCGCGGTCAGGCGTCTCGCAACCGCCCTACGGCACCGTAGATTCAATCGGCCCGACCGAAAATCTCCGCAGGTGATTCAGTGATTCAGTTGGGCGCTGAGAGACGGTTTAGCGTGCAACGTCGAATCCGAGCGCGTGGGATTGCAAACGCCAATCGGGAGACAATTGGGTTTCGTTGATTTGCCGGAAGCTGAGGGCGGGCGGCTGCCGCCCCTCAAGAATCGCGTCGACAAGGGAGGGCGAGAGAAAAGCCAGGCGCAGGATCTTCCACACATATCGTTCCGAAAACCGCTTTTCCCGGGCGAGATCTTTGACAGTGGGATAAGCGCCGGCTTCAAGCGCCTTTCGCCAGCCATAGGCTTGCGCAACCGCCTTGATCAGTCCTTCGTTTTGATGATGGCGTCCGCCTGCAGCGAAGACTTTCCTTGAGTGCTTCAGCTTGTTGAGTGCTGCCGGAATTCGGATTTGGTCGTGCTCGCCACCGGGTGTGTTCGTCTCGACAATGATCTCGCGAGGATGGAGCTCTATGCGCCGGATGCGATCAATCGCATTCGGTTCTTCAATGGTTTTCTCGATCTCGTTCTCAAGCCAAGCCGCATTGATGCGGGATATTTTTCCGGCCTTTTCCGTTTGTCCACGAATGGCCGGGGCGCTCGCGTAGTATCGATAGGCAATGCGATTCTTCTTTTTGACGTATGTTGGGACCATTCGATTGCCGCGATCGTCAAAGACGAGATTACGGAGCGGCGCCTCGAACGTCGTATTGATTCTTGATTGTCGATTTTGAGCGCGCCCATCGAGCGCCGACTGAGCCCCGGTCACAGGGCCTGTTGCATTCGCCAAGCGGACTGCATGTGAAAACGGCCAAAACTTGCCTTTGAAGTCTCAAGACGTTTTTTGTTTGCTGCTTCTTGTGGGGAATGATTTTGGGAGCAAATGTCGTTGGCTCCCTTTCCAATAGAATTTTTGATGAAATTGCATGATCCTAACAAGTGAATTATACCGTATCATATACGTCGAAAACACCAACGGCCGATCCGTCCGTTCGGCGCCGGGAGGAATTTATGGTTTCATCAGCGTTTCTTAGTAAGGCGATTGTCATTATCAGTGCGTCAGGGCTCGTATTGAGCGGGTGCGGCGGGTCCGAGAGCGCATCAGAATCGTCAAGCGCTGAAACAACGTCCGCCAGCGCCGAAGCGCCGACGGCTGACGCGGACACAGGATCAGAAATCACTACGGCATTGGACGATTCGGCTGATGCGGTTGAAGAAGCCACTGATTCCGCGGCTGATAAGGTGGCCAATGTAACAAGCGACGTCGTCGACAATGCGGCGGCTGCCGCGAACGATGTCAACGAAGCCGCGCAAGACATGGTCTCGGACGCGGCGGCGGTGGCCGAGAACGCAGCAGCTGACGGCCAGGCGGTCATCGAGAACGCCGTGGCCGATGCGTCCGAGAACGCGGCGGTCGTCGCGGCCGCCGTTCAAGACGGCGGCGACGCGGCTTCCGAATACGCGTCGCTGACCGGCGACGCGGCGAACGGACGACGGGTCTTCGTCAAGTGCATGTCGTGCCATGTCGTTCAGGAGGGACAAAACCGGGTCGGTCCGTCCCTATACGGGATCATTGGTCGCGCCGCCGGGTCGGTGCCTGGCTTCAACTATACCGACGCGAACGCCAATTCCGGCATCGTCTGGACGGAAGAGGTGATGTTTGAGTATTTGAAAGCGCCGCAGGAATACATACCCGGCACACGGATGATTTTCCCGGGTTTGCCTGACGCGCAGGACCGCGCCGACGTGATTGCCTACGTAAAGGCCGAATCCGAGTAATCGGATTTTGCGATCGAAACGGAAAAGCCGCCGAAACATTCGGCGGCTTTTGTTTTTGCTGCGAATGAAATAGTCTTTTGAAAAAAGGGACGAATAAACAACGGTGGCGACTTTTCCATTCTCAGCAATTGTCGGTCAGGAAGAGTTAAAACGCGCGCTTCTTTTAACCGCCGTCGATCCGCATATTGGGGGGGTTCTCGCCTTCGGCGACCGCGGCGCCGGTAAGACGACCGCGATACGAGGGCTTGCGGCGCTTCTGCCGAAAATTGAAGTCGTGGCAAATTGCGCCTTTCGCCGCGATCCGAAAGATGTCGGCGCTCTTTGCGCAGACTGCGCCAATGCGGCAAAAAAGGGCGATCTCAAAACGGTCACGCAAGCCGCGCCGGTCGTCGACTTGCCTCTCGGCGCAACGGAAGACCGGGTCGTGGGCGCGCTTGACCTCGAAAGCGCGCTCGTGAAGGGCGAAAAGCGTTTTGAGCCCGGTCTTCTCGCAGCGGCGCATCGCGGGTTCCTGTACATCGATGAAGTCAATCTGTTGGACGATCATCTTGTCGACGTTTTGCTTGATGCGGCGGCGTCCGGAGAGAATGTCGTTGAGCGCGAGGGCCTGAGCGTGCGTCACGCGGCGCGATTTGTCCTCGTTGGAAGCGGCAATCCGGAAGAGGGCGAGTTGCGCCCGCAGCTGCTCGACCGGTTTGGTCTGTCCGTTGATGTGCGAACGCCGGATGACATAAAAGAGCGCCTTGAAGTCGTCCGGCGGCGTGATGCGTTTGAACGCGACCCGGACGGATTTTCCAAAACATGGAAGCGCAAAGACGCTGCCTTGCGTCGAAAAATTGAAAAGGCGCGCCACACTTTGGGTGCTGTCGAAACGCCGGACGGTGTTTTGGAAAAGGCGGCGTCGCTTTGCATCGCGCTTGGTGCAGACGGGCTGCGCGGGGAACTGACGATGATGCGCGCCGCTAGGGCGCTTGCCGCGCTTGACGGGCGTGACAGCGTGACGGTGAAAGACATGCGCGCTGTTGCGCCGCTCGCCCTGCGCCATCGTTTGCGCAAGGATCCGCTGGACGAGACCGACGCCAGCGCGCGCGTCGCCAGGGCGGTAGATGAGGTCTTGGCTGCGTGATTGCGGCCGCGTCGATACCGGCTTCCGAAACGCTTGGCGGCGGCGAAGGATTTGACATTGACGGCATACGGTGGAGAGACGCCCAGTTGGCCGCCGCATTTTTCGCCGTTGATCCGGCAGGATTGGGCGGCGTCCGGATTCGGGCGCTCCCGGGACACGCTCGCGATCGGTGGGCGGACTATTTGCGCAGTGTCTTACCGGAAGAGGCGCCGCTCCAGAAACTGCCTCTTGGCGCCGATACCGACCGGATACTCGGCGGGCTTGACTTTGCGGCGACATTGCGCGCCGGCTCGCCGGTCTGCGCCAAAGGCGTGCTTGCGCATGCCGACGGCGGCGCAGTCATTGTGTCCATGGCCGAACGCTTGGCGCCGTCGACGGCGGCGCTGATCGCCGCCGCCATGGACAACGGTTTTGTGGCCGTGGAACGCGGCGGCGTCTCGCGCCGAGACAAAACGCAGTTTGGCTGCGTGCTTTTCGATGAGGGTTTGGATCCGTCCGAAGCGCCGCCTGACCTGTTGCTCGAGCGGCTCGCCTTTCACATTGGCCTGGAAGGCGTCTCGGTGAAAGGCGAAGCGGCGCTCAGCACCGCTGGTGCGGATATAGAGCATGCCCGACACCATCTGGCGGCCGTGACCTGCCCGGTCGACACTGAAGAGGCGATCGCATCTGCAGGCGACTCACTTGGTGTTTCGTCTTTGCGTGCTCTCAGTTTCGCGTTTCGAACCGCGCGCGTTTCAGCGGCGCTCAATCGGCGCCCATCCGTTTCACAGGAAGATGCGGAAATCGCTTGCCGCCTTGTTTTCGGTCCGCGCGCCGCGCCGGCGATGGTTCCGCCGGAATCGCCGCCGCCTGATCGGCGCGACAGCAATGACGACGCGTCCTCGCCATCGCGCGAAGACGGCGCCGAAAAGGACATGCAAGACATGCTCGTCGCCGCCGCACGCGCGGCCGCCCTGGGCTGGTTTCTAGACAAGCCGTCTCGCAGCTTGCGAAGGCGCGGAACCGCCGGCGCCGGCGGCAAATCCGGCGCGCTCGTTGAATCGACATGGAAGGGCCGCCCGGCCGGCGCGCGAAGAGGCGTTCCGCGCGATGGGGCCCGGCTGGATCTTCTCGCAACGCTTCGCAACGCGGCGCCCTGGCGAAGAATACGCGCCGCCGACGACCGGCCGGCGAGGCTTCCTATCTACAAGGACGATATTCGGATCAAGCGTTTCAAGGCGCGGTCCGAGACGGTTGTAATCTTCGTCGTTGATGCGTCCGGCTCTTCTGCGATGCACCGCATGGCGGAAGCGAAAGGCGCCGTCGAACTTCTCCTTACGGACTGTTATTCCCGGCGTGATCATGTCGCGTTGATATCGTTTCGCGGCGAGAATGCTGACTTGTTGCTGCCCCCGACGCGATCATTGACGCGGGTGCGTAGAACGCTTGGCGCATTGCCCGGCGGAGGCGGAACGCCGCTTGCCGCAGGCCTTGCCAGCGCCGCGGCGCTTGCCGATTCCGAAAGGAGGAAGGGCAAAACGCCCTTTGTTGTTATTCTTTCCGACGGGCGCGGCAACATCGCGCTAAGCGGCGAAGCGGACCGCAACGCAGCTGAGGCCGACGCTGTCAGCGCAGGCAAACGCCTGCGAGAAACGGGCTGCGCTGTGCTGTTTTTTGATACGGGTAATCGGCCGTCGCCGCGCGCCCGCACGCTGAGCGATGAAATCGGGGCTCGATATTCGCCGCTGCCCTATGCGGACAGCGCGGTAGTTTCAAACTCGGTGAAACAAGCGATCGCTGCTGCTGGATAAGGGCTTGTGATGTTTTCCTTTTCGAAAGCTCCGGATTGGGAAACAGACGGCGCCGCGTGGCCGCATCGTGCGACGAGCCAATTCATTGAGGCCGGCGACTACCGCTGGCACGTTCAGCGCATGGGGGCCGGGCCAGGGCTGGTGTTGATACACGGGACCGGCGCGGCGACCCATTCTTGGTCCGGCCTCATGCCGTTGCTGGCCGCATCATTCGACGTCGTCGCCTTCGATCTTCCGGGACACGGATTCACGGCTACGCGTCGGTGGTCGCCGCCGTCTTTGGGCCATGTCGCCCAGCAAGCGGGCATTTTGTTAGGGGCGATAAACTTTGCGCCGTCCGTCATTGTCGGCCATTCCGCCGGCGCTGCGATTATGATTGAAGTCATAAGGAGCCATCCGATCGCGCCTGACGCCGCAATTAGCATAAACGGCGCGCTATCGCCCTTTGGCGGCCCGGCGGGATTTTTGTTTCCCGCCATGGCGAAGCTGCTGTATTATAATCCGCTCACGGCATATAGCTTCGCGCAAGGCGCCCGCGATATAGGCCGCGTCCGGCGATTGATTGAGGGGACCGGCTCCGTTATTTCCGAAGACGGCGTTGAACGCTATGCATCACTGATGCGCAGACCGGGCCATATCGCTGGCGCGCTTGGCTTGATGGCGCACTGGGACTTGACGCAGATGGACAGAGCGGTCGGGGCGCTGAAGGTTCCGTTTCTGTCTGTCGCCGGTGAAAATGACAGAGCCGTACCGCCGACAGAGGCGGAAAAAGCCGCGGCGTTGGCGCCCGATGGTCGCGCCGTTCTCATGCCTGGCCTCGGCCACCTTGCTCATGAAGAAGCGCCAACCCGAATAGCGGATGTTGTCAAAAAATTCGCTCCCGACACCGACATTGACATAGAGTCGTGACCATGAACCTCCCGGCGAACCACACTCAGCGTTTCGATCTCAGCAACGAAGTGCACGCGCGTCCGCCTGAGCCGTTGACGGCGCCGGTTAAGCTCTCCTGCATCGCCATGACCACGGACTGGCCCTATCGCGAAGAGGATCGCGACGTCGTAACAGCGCTGACAAAGCAGTACGGCGCGACGCCCCCGGCGCCTGGGGCCAAACACTATAGCGTTGATCTCAATGAGTTTCGCTTGATCTGGGAGCGCCATACGGAGTTCACGCGGTATACATTTATCGTACCCGGCGGCGACGACGCGCCTTTCGAGAGCCCGGCTATAAACGCTGCCCCGTCGGTCTGGGTCGGAAAACTTCCCGGCAAGCTGATCGCCGCCGCCAATGCCGCACTTGTCGCTGAAGACTATGGTTTCAGCGATGTTGAAGCGACGTCGGAGCGTTACTTTTCCGGCAACGCCGTAATCGGCTCGAAGATTTCGGGAAACGCGGCGATTGCGCTCACGGATTTTCGCATCCATGCGGATGGTTTTGGTCGATTCCTCGTGTTCAATCGATCAATGACGCAATGGCATGCCGGGCGTATTGTGCAACGTCTGCTTGAGATCGAAACCTATCGGATCATGGCGCTTCTGTCATTGCCGGCGGCGCAGGAGCTCAATCCGCTGCTTTCGTCGTGGGAATCGGAGCTTTCCGAAATCACCAACGCCATGACGCAAACAAGTGATATGGAAGAACCCGAACTTTTGAACCGGTTGACCCATTTGCAAGCGGCGATCGAAAAAAACTACACAAAGACGCAATTCCGCTTTAACGCCGGTGCGGCGTATTATGCGCTTGTGCAACGGCGCAACGACGAATTGCGCGAAGAACGCCTGACGGGCATGCAGACGTTCAGCGAGTTTACAGAGCGACGGTTGGCGCCCGCCATGAACACGTGCAAAGCCGCATCGGACCGCCTGCAGGCGTTGTCGGAACGCGTTGACCGCGCTGCGCAATTGCTTTCAACGCGCGTCGACATGTCGCTTGAGAAACAGAATCAAGCCGTGCTGGAAAGCATGAACCGCCGGGCTGAGCTGCAGCTGCGGTTGCAGCAGACAGTGGAAGGGCTGTCCATTGCGGCAATTACATACTATGTGGTCGGCGTCATCGGATATGTCTCCGGCGGACTGGAACAGCTTGGGATCGCCGTGAACGCAAAGCTTGTCATGGGCTTGAGTGCGCCCGTCGTGCTTGTCGTTTCAGCTTTCGGCGTCTGG
Source organism: Hyphococcus sp. (assembly GCA_028289605.1). Lineage (GTDB taxonomy): Bacteria > Pseudomonadota > Alphaproteobacteria > Caulobacterales > Parvularculaceae > Hyphococcus. The sequence continues at coordinate 46,002 of JANQON010000010.1, forward strand.
CGAGCCCGCAAGCTGCTGGCGGAAAGAGAAAGCCGGCAAACGCAGGATACAACTGAAAAACGGTAAGACTTACTGCTCAATGCGCGGCATACGGTATTTCAGCATCCATTGCACAATAGCAGAGCGCAGGCGTCCGCCCGACAATGATTCGTGCATGGATTGGCAACGTTGACCAAGTATTTTCGTGTCGATAATCGAACGACTGTAGAAAGGCGTGTCTTCCAGCGTTCTGACGACGACGGCGTCGGCGCGGGCGTCTGCGCGCGTGCTCCTCGGCATCCGCCAAATTAATGTTGAAGGCAGGCGGCGGAATGGCGGCGATTCAAATTCTTCGCACTCCCCGTTCTTGCGGAACCGCAACGCGCGCGAAAGGGAGTCGCCGTTCCACATATCCGTGTTGTAGAGAATCGCCGTTTCGCTCCCCGGCAGTGCGGCGCGCGACCAATCCCAATACTTAAACGCAGATTCAAGCGGCTCATCTCCGGTGTTCATGTCGAGATAGCCGCGACCCGACCAATTGAGGGACGGCTTGTCGAAATCGACATGGATGCGCGCTTCGGGTGCAACCGGGCGCCAGCGATGCCGGCCGGCGTCGTCGATCTTAAATTCCTTTTCGTTGAGGAAGGCCGGCTCAACCCGCATGCGTCCGCGCAGCTCGGCGGGGATTGGCGCTGTTTTCTCGTTGATATTGACAACAAGCGCCGCACCGTCCCATTCAAGGCTGCTGGGGCCGATTTGAAAAGCGTGCTGTTGAATTGCAATCGCTTGTTCGCCGCGCTCCGTCATGGCCCAGCGGTTTCGGCGCGGGCCATAGAGCGCGATATTCAACGCACAATGGTCGAACGGATTGCGTTCCGACGAAGCGGCGTAATAGGGCGAAAAGACGCTGCCGATGAACGCGATGATGGTGACGCCGTGCGCGCCGTCATCGCTGATCGCGTCGGCGTACCACCAAGCGTAACCGCCCTTCGATACGCTTATGTCGAATTGTAGTCCTTCTTGATTGCTTCGAATGCGGCTCGCCCCGACAAGGCCGCCATCGGCACGCCCGCGCCCGGATGGACTCCCCCGCCCGCCAGGTAAAGGCCCCGTATTCGGCTTCGTATGCCGGGGCGTTGGAACGAGGCTCGCCATCCGTGATTCGCCAGGCCGTAAAGAGCGCCCTTGCTTCCCGGAAACATCGCCGCGAAGTGCGCCGGAGATGTCATTGTCGTTGTTCCCGGCACAGGTTCCAGGCGTAACCCGCAGACGGCCAGGTGATCTATCATTGCTTTGCGACATATCTCCAACTCCTTTTCAGTATGGGGGTTATCGTCGCGCGCAGGGGGCGCATTGATAAGGAAGAACAGGCGTTCGGTATCGCTCCCTTCGGGGCTGTCGAGCCTGTCAGGCGCGAAAATGTATGTTGTCGGAACGCGCGGAACGCGCTGGTCGCCGAAAACTGATGCGAACTCAGCCTTGTAGTCGTTGGAAAAAAATATGTTGTGGACAGAGAGATCAAGCGAAGGCCGCCGCGCGCGCATAGTGAAGGTGACTGCAGATTGGGAAAGCGCTGCTCGGGGCGCTGATGTGACGGCGTTGCGCACCGATGGGCCCAGATAGCCCGCTGTCAGGGCGCTCGGATCGCCATTAAAGACGACAATATCGGCTTCAATACGCTCCCCACTGCTTAGCTTTACGCCGGCGACCCGGCCATTCGAAGCCACTATCTCTTCAACATGCGTGTCGTAGTGAAAGGCCGCACCGTTACTCGATGCGATCTCAGCGAACGCATGCGCAATCCTTTGCATGCCGCCATCGATCATCCAGACGCCGTTTTGTTCAACATGGGTAATCAGCATCAGCGTAGCCGGCGCGTGAAATGGCGACGACCCGGCGTAGGTCGCATATCGCGCGAACAATTGACGCAGTCTCGGATCTCGAAATCGTTTTTCAAGTTTATTCCAAAGAGTGGTATAAGGATTAATTCCCGATAGCGTGATCGGGTCCCTCTTCAGCATCAGTTTTAGCAAGCTGGGTTTATGCTGAAGAATGAATGGATTGAGCAAGATATCGTAGGTTTTTCGCGCGCGTTCGCAAAACTTGGGGTAGCTTTGCGCATCGTCCCCGCCTGCAAAACGGCGAATAGCGTCAACAGTTTTCTCTAAATCGGCATGTAAATCGAGCGCTGTCCCGTCTCGCCAGAAATGGCGGGCAAGAACATCCAGTTTCCGAGTGGATACGATGCGATCGAATGAGTGTCCGGCGTCCCTGAAGATCTCTTCGAAGACCCAGCGCATCGTGAAAACGGTCGGCCCGGCGTCGATCGCGCCGTCGCCGACGCTGGTTTGGCGAATCTTGCCCCCTGGCGATGAGGCCCGTTCAAAGACCGTGACGTCGAAATCCCGTGATGAAAGTGCGGCCGCGCTGAGGCCGCCGGCGCCGGCGCCAATAATCGCGATTCGTCTACGCCGCATGGCGGTATCCCTGCAGCGCTCCTCGGAACAACAGCGTCAACATAAATTGACATATAGCACTGACAAGATAAAATGACACCCAGAGGAGCGCTTTATGAATGCCGACGCATTAATTGAGCGTGCGATTGAGCGCGCTGTCGCCGCCTCAGAGGGTCCCGACGCCCCGCCCCAGCTTGGGGCCGCCATCCGTCATGCGGTGTTTCCGGGCGGGGCGCGCGTGCGCCCGCAGCTTTGCCTCGCGGTGGCGCATGCTTGCAACGCCGGTGACGATCTGACGTTCGCCGCCGGCGCGGGCGCAGCGATTGAGCTATTGCACTGCGCATCCCTGGTTCATGATGACTTGCCGTGTTTCGACGCCGCAAGCATCCGACGCGGCAAAGCGTCGGTGCATGTGGCCCACGGCGAACCGCTTGCGGTGCTCGCAGGTGACGCGCTGATTGTTATGGCCTTTGAAACGCTGATCCGAGAGTACGCCGTTTGCCCAAGAAAGATGCGCGACGTCGCCAAAATAGTGGCGCGCGCCGTTGGCGCGCGCGACGGCATTGTTGCGGGTCAGGCCTGGGAAAGCGAGCCGCACATCAATCTCAGCGCCTATCATCGAGCAAAAACCGGGGCCTTGTTTGTGGCGGCGGCGACAGCCGGCGCGGCGTCAGTAGACGCAGACGGGACCCCATGGCGCGCGCTCGGCGAACGGTTGGGCGAAGCTTATCAAATCGCTGATGACATTCGCGATTTCACCATGGACGAAAACACGCTTGGCAAGCCCATACTGCAGGATATCACTAACGAACGACCGAATGCAGTCGACTCTCTAGGACTCCAAGGCGCAGTCGAGCAGTTAAATGCGCTTGTACGCGACGCGGCGGACGCTATTCCCGATTGCGCCGGCGCAACGGCGCTGCGCGCGCTTGTTTACGCTCAAGCGAGGCGATTGACGCCGAAAAACATAGCGAACGCCGCAGCCTAAGCTTTTGGCAACCTGTGCGCCGTCAGGACGAAAATGGGGATTATTGATCGGTTCCTCGGCTGGCGCGCCAGCTTGCTTGCTGACCCCGGATTCCAGGATTGGGCGGCGTCTTTCCCCCTAACGCGGCCGATTGCGCGCCGCCGTGCGCGCGACGTTTTCGACCTGACGGCGGGCTTTGTCTATTCGCAAGTTCTGTTCGCCTGCGTTGAATTAAACGTCTTGGGAGTCCTTCGAGGCCAGGCGCTCACCGTTTCGGCGCTGTCGGCGAAGACTGGTTTGCCGGAAGCAGGGACGGAAAGGCTTGCGCGCGCGGCCGCTTCGATCCGCCTCTTGGAAAAGCGAGGAATGGGTTATGGAATCGGGCCGCACGGCGCTGCGCTTTTGGGAAATCCCGCCGTCTTTTCGATGATCAAACATCACGCCGCGCTGTACAAAGACTTGGCCGATCCAATTGGTTTGTTGCGGGGACGTTCGAAGGAAACTGAACTCGCCAAGTTCTGGGATTATTCTCAAGGCGGCGCGGCTGAATACTCCGAATTGATGGCGGATACGCAGTCATTTATCGCCGCTGAGATCCTGAAAGCCTATTCATTTAAGTCTCACGCTCGCCTTGCCGACGTCGGCGGCGGCGCGGGCGCATTCTTGTGCGCTGCAAAGAGAATGCATCCGCACCTTGAGGTTACGCTATGTGATCTGCCGAATGTCGCCGCCCTTGCGCGCGCGAAATTTGCAGAAGCGGGAATCGACGGCGACGCCGTTGCTTGTAACTTTCTCACAGATACGTTGCCTACCCATGCGGATATTATCACGTTGATTCGCGTCCTGCACGATCACGATGATGACGTCGTCCGCAGGCTGCTCTCTTCCGTGTTTCAAGCCCTGCCAAACGGCGGAACACTGCTCGTCGCAGAACCGATGGCTGACACGCCGGGCGCCGCACCGATGGGCGAGGCTTATTTCGGCATGTATCTGTGGGCCATGGGCGCGGGTCGGCCGCGCTCTTCCGGCGAGATCCGGAAACTTCTGGCGGAGGCGGGTTTTGCAGGTGCGAAAATCGTCAAAACGCGCCGGCCGATTCTCACGCAAATCGTGGCGGCGCGGAAGACGCAGTAACGTCAAAAAGAATTGACACTTACAACTGTATATTTAAGATGACAGTCATGGAAGCCTCTTCCATAGACCAAAGCGCCGTTTCAAGCGCTCCGTCATCCGCCAGAAACACACTGAACGCGGACACGGAATTTCTCAGCGAAACCTGTCTTGAAACAGATGCTGTTGTCTTCGACGGCGATAGGCATGCATCGATAAGCCGCCTTCAGCTTAAACCCCCGCAGTCGTCCGATCTTGTTGTCGACGTGGAATGGAGCGGTGTCAGCGCCGGTACAGAAAGGCTCATGTGGTCAGGGGACATGCCGCCGTTTCCAGGCATGGGTTACCCGCTGGTCCCCGGTTACGAAGCCGTTGGCCGCGTTGTCTGGTCAAAGGACCGAGCGGAATTGGTCGGCAAGCGCGTATTCGCCCCCGGCGCTCAATGTTATCAGAACGCACACGGATTATTTGGCGCGTCAGCGTCGCGAATCATTGTTCCGGCTGAGCGTGCGGTCGTGGTTGATTTTGGCGAGCCGCAAGAAGCGATTTTGCTTGCGCTGGCGGCGACCGCTTATCACGCTATCGCCGGCGGCGCGCCGCCGGATCTGATTGTCGGTCACGGCGTCCTCGGGCGCTTGCTTGCGCGAATCACGATGGCGCTTGGCGCCGCCCCTCCCAATGTGTGGGAAATCCAACCTGAGCGCGCCGATGGCGAAGGCTATCCGGTCATTGAACCGGAGTTTGACGGGCGTACGGACTACGCCGCGATTTATGATGTCAGCGGCGACGCCGCGATCCTTGATGATCTGATTTCGCACATGCGACCGCGCGGCGAAATCGTGCTTGCAGGTTTTTATTCGGCGCGGCCTTCTTTTGCGTTTCCGCCGGCTTTCATGAAAGAAGCGCGTCTGCGGATTGCCGCCGAATGGACGCGGGACGATCTCAGCGCCGTATTGCGCCTCGTAGGTGAGGGGGCGTTATCGCTGGGCGGTTTGATCACTCATGCGCATGAAGCATCGCTGGCCGATGAGATTTACCAAACAGCTTTTGAAGACCCTGCATGCCTGAAAATGGTTCTTGATTGGAGGGACGTCCATGGCGCCGTTTGACGATAAGCAGAAGCTGTCGAGTTCAGAGACGATCGCTGACAAGGACGGCGCCTTGCGAGACGAAGCGGCGAAGGAGCCGGACCCAGTATCGACGGCGCCCGTCACGAAGGAGACGCAGATCATCGCCATCTACGGCAAGGGCGGAATCGGGAAGAGTTTCACCCTTGCCAATCTTTCCTACATGATGGCGCAACAGGGCAAAAAAGTTTTGCTTATCGGCTGCGATCCGAAAAGCGATACGACGTCATTGCTGTTTGGCGGCCGCGCTTGCCCCACGATCATCGAAACCTCCACCAAGAAAAAGCTCGCCGGGGAGGATGTCGCCATCGGCGATGTTTGTTTCAAGCGCGACGGGGTATTCGCCATGGAACTGGGCGGACCTGAAGTGGGCCGCGGCTGCGGCGGCCGGGGCATTATTCACGGCTTCGAGTTGTTGGAAAAACTCGGCTTCCACGATTGGGATTTTGATTACGTCCTGCTCGACTTTCTTGGCGATGTTGTCTGCGGCGGCTTCGGACTGCCGATTGCGCGCGATATGTGTCAAAAAGTCATTGTCGTCGGGTCCAACGATCTGCAATCCCTCTACGTCGCGAATAATGTCTGCTCGGCGGTGGAGTATTTCCGCAAGCTCGGCGGCAATGTCGGCGTTGCAGGCATGGTCGTAAACAAGGATGACGGCACCGGAGAAGCGCAAAGCTTCGCTGAGGCGGCGGGCATTCCGCTCCTCGCTGCGATTCCCGCCGACGAAGACATTCGCCGCAAAAGCGCCAACTATCAAATCGTCGGCAAACCGGGCGGGCCCTGGGGGCCGATGTTCGAAGAGCTGGCGTCGAATGTTGCAACGGCCCCGCCGGTCCATCCATCGCCGCTTACGCATGACGACCTATTGAACTTGTTTTCCGCCGAAGAAACCGGCGCCGACTTCAAATTGCAGCCCGCGACTGTCGCCGACATGTGCGGGAAGAACTCAATCGAAAAACCGTCGCTTGAAGTTATCTACGACGACATCTGAGGCCTTGTGACCGAGCTGATCAATACGATCGACGAGAGCGTTTCGCGCGAGCCAGGCGGCGAAGCGGCGCCCGTTTATCCGGGCGAAGACGTCGTTGACTCGTCTGCGGGCGGGTGTCACGGCGGCGCTGCGGAAATGCGCCGCGCGGCGGAGGCAGCTGGTAAGTCTGGCATCCTCGATCAATACGCCAAAGACTATCCGCAAGGCCCCCACGATCAACCGCAAAGTATGTGCCCCGCGTTTGGTTCATTGCGCGTGGGCCTGCGCATGAAACGGACGGCGACGATTCTGTCGGGGTCGGCATGTTGCGTATACGGATTGACATTCACGTCGCATTTCTACGGCGCCAAGCGGTCGGTCGGCTATGTGCCTTTTAATTCCGAAACGCTCGTAACCGGAAAACTTTTTGAAGATATTAAAGAAGCGGTCGAACAGACCGCCGATCCGGAAAAATATGACGCCATCGTCGTCACCAATTTGTGCGTGCCGACGGCGTCCGGCGTGCCCCTGCGTCTCCTGCCGAAGAATATCAACGGCGTTCGCATCATCGGTATCGACGTTCCCGGATTTGGCGTGCCGACTCACGCTGAAGCGAAAGACATTCTCGCCGGCGCGATGCTGAATTATGCGCGCCTTGAGGCGGAAGAAGGCCCGGTCCAGCGTCCCGCCAATGACGCGAGCGATGTACCGAGAGTCACTCTGCTCGGCGAGATGTTTCCGGCCGATCCAATCGGCATCGATCAGATGCTCAAGCCCCTGGGTCTCGCGGCGGGAGCTGTCGCGCCGACGCGCGAATGGCGAGAACTCTACGGCGCGCTCGACTGCGCCGCGGTCGCTGCGATCCATCCGTTCTACGCCGCGTCCGTGCGTGAATTCGAAGCGGCGGGGCGGCCGGTAATCGGATCGGCGCCGGTCGGGGTTGACGGAACCGCCGCATGGCTAGACGCCATCGGCGCCGCTTGCGGAGTCGACCGGTCGAACATCGACGCGGCCAAAAATGCATTCCTTCCGGCTATTGCCGGAGCGCTTGGCGCCGCGCCGGTCAAAGGCCGGGTAACGTTGTCCGGATACGAAGGATCAGAGCTGCTCGTCGCGCGCCTGCTGGTCGAGTCCGGCGCCGACCTTCGATATGTGGGAACGGCCTGTCCCCGAACGAAATGGTCGGACCCGGATCGCGAATGGCTTGAAGCGAAAGGCGTTCACATTCAGTACCGGGCGTCACTGGAGCAAGACCTCGCCGCGTTCGAAGAGTTTAAGCCTGATCTCGCCATCGGGACGACGCCGGTTGTTCAAAAGGCGAAAGAATCAGCGACGCCGGCGCTCTATTTCACGAATTTGATTTCGGCGCGCCCTTTGATGGGGCCGGCGGGCGCGGGCTCGTTGGCGCAGGTGGTCAACGCCGCCATCGCCGGAAAAGCGCGGTTTGATCAGATGCGCGCCTTTTTCGAAGACGTTGGCGAGGGCGATAAGTCCGGCGTCTGGGAAGATACGCCGGTGGTCAATACAGCGTTTCGTAACAAGCAACGTCGCAAGCTCGACATCAAGGCAAAGCGCGATGCGAATCTGGAGGCGCCGGTCGGATGCTGATCCAGGATCACGATAGAGCGGGCGGTTATTGGGGCGCGGTGTATGTTTTCACTGCGGTCAAGGGCCTGCAAGTCGTGATTGACGGGCCCGTCGGATGCGAAAATCTCCCCGTGACGTCGGTTCTTCACTATACCGATGCGCTGCCGCCGCATGAATTGCCTATCGTTGTCACTGGTCTCGGCGAGGAAGAACTCGGCCAGCACGGCACCGAAAACGCCATGAAGCGTGCGCGAAACGTTCTTGATCCTGAGCTTCCGGCGGTCGTGGTGACAGGATCGATTGCGGAGATGATTGGCGGCGGCGTGACGCCGGAAGGCTCGAACATTCAGCGCTTTCTGCCGCGCACGATTGACGAAGATCAGTGGCAGAGCGCTGATCGCGCGCTCCTGTGGTTATGGACCGAATATGGTCAGACCAAGGGCCGCGACCCCAAACCCCGAAAACGCAAGGAAAGCGAAAAGCCGAAGGTCAATATCATCGGCCCGTCTTACGGCATGTTCAACATGCCGTCCGACCTTCATGAAATCCGTCGGCTGGTCGAGGGCGTCGGCGCCGACGTCAATATGGTCTTTCCGCTTGGGACGCACATTGCTGACGTCGCCCGCCTGATCGATGCCGATGTCAATATCTGCATGTATCGGGAGTTCGGACGGTCCGTGTGCGAAGCGCTGGGTAAACCGTATGTCCAGGCGCCAATCGGACTGCATTCGACCACGAAGTTTTTGCGCAAGCTCGGCGAGCTCACGGGCCTTGATCCTGAACCCTTCATCGAAAAAGAAAAGCATACGACCCTTAAGCCTCTTTGGGATTTGTGGCGGTCGGTGACGCAGGATTTCTTTGGAACAGCGAATTTCGGCGTCGCCGCCAACGAGACATACGCCCGCGGCCTGAAAAACTTTCTGGAAAACGACCTTGGTCTGCCGTGCGCTTTTTCGTTTTCCCGCGTTGCAGGGCGCAAACCGGATAACGACGCCGTACGCGACGCCATCGGCGCCGGCGCGCCCTTCGTCGTCTTCGGCAGCTTTAACGAACGCATGTATCTGCAGGAAGTCGGCGCCCGTTCCGTATACATTCCGGCCTCTTTCCCTGGCGCAGTCATTCGTCGTCATACGGGAACGCCGTTTATGGGATACGCCGGGGCGTCCTATGTGATCCAGGAATATTGCAACGGACTGTTCGATGCGCTGTTCCACATTCTTCCTTTAGGCGCTGATCTCGACAAGACGCAGGCGACCCCCTCGCGCATGCTCAAGCAGCTGCCGTGGGACGACGAAGCAAGCCGCAGTCTCGACCAATGTGTTGAAACTTTCCCTGTCCTGACCCGCATCTCGGCGGCGAAACGTCTACGCGATCACGCGGAGTCGCAAGCGCGTCGCGCAGAGGAACCGCAAGTCACCGCAGCGCGCGTTGCGGCCAGTTATGAAGCGTTGAGAGGCATGAAGGCGGCGTAACCAGAACGCATTAATACGTAGGAGGCGAACGATGGCCCAGGCAGTCTTAACTGAAGAGCGCAATCCTCACCAAGGCGATCGCGCAGAGTACAGGCTCTATGTCTTCGCTTTCTATCCGCTTTGTTTCGCAGCGGCGTTGATCGGCCGGCTCGTTCGGAAACGCGTATCCCATGCACGGCGCGGAAGCGTATTCCATGAAGCCGCCGACATGGCGCAGAGCGTTATCCCGTGGGTGTTCTCAGGACGATGAATACCCCCGTTCAACAGTTTTGACGGGCGATTTGTCCGCCAAAAGCCCGAGGTCGCAGGGTAAGGCGTGCGACGAAGACCGATGGTCAAAACAAGGAGGTAACATATGGCTAGTGACACGCCGGCTAGGTCTGAGTCGTTGTCTGGACTGACGCCGGCTGAGGCTCAAGAGTTTCACAAGTACTTTATGCAGGGATTTATTGGGTTCGTTATTCTCTCAATAATCGCGCATATCCTGGTCGCTGTGCTGTGGCGCTGGCCGTGGTTTCCCAATGAAGATGGAACCTATGGTTCCTTGCTCGAGGGAACACGTCACGCTGCAATCCAGCTAAGCCAATTCGTTTCATAGGGAGCTATTGATATGTGGAGAATTTGGCTCTTGTTTGATCCGCGAAGGGCGTTGATTGCTGTTCTGGCTTTCGCATTCTTGATGGTGATGCTCATGCATTTCATCATGCTAAGCACGGAACGATTCAATTTTCTTGGCGGTTCTACTGCAACGGATACGGCTGCAATTAGCGCGCCGATCGAAACGGTTCGGCCGACTTAACAAGCAAGGCGCAGTCGGCATATCCGCGCCGCATGCGGCTGTCGACTGCGCCACCGTCTAGGACGTGACGTTGCGAAGTTTCTAACAGGGATACGACCAGGAAAACGCCAGAAACGGCGAGCAGACTGGTGAGCTTACATGAAAGGGTGCTCACATGGCGTTGCTAAGCTTTGAGAGAAAATACAGGGTGCGCGGAGGCACGTTAATCGGCGGCGACCTGTTTGATTTCTGGGTTGGCCCTTTTTATGTGGGCTTTTTTGGCGTCACGACGTTGTTCTTCGCCACGCTTGGAACAGCGCTCATATTCTACGGCGCCGCCCTTGGCGACACATGGAATCCGTGGCTCATCAGCATTGATCCGCCAGACATTAGTTACGGGCTGGCGCTAGCGCCGTTAAAAGAAGGCGGGCTGTGGCAGATTATCACGATTTGCGCCACGGGCGCGTTCGTTTCCTGGGCGCTGCGGGAAGTGGAGATCTGCCGCAAACTCGGCATTGGCTATCACGTGCCGATCGCATTCGGCGTCGCCATTTTCGCCTATGTCACATTGGTGATTATCAGGCCGTTCTTAATGGGCGCATGGGGACACGGGTTTCCTTACGGTATCATGACTCATCTCGATTGGGTGTCGAACGTCGGATATCAGTATGGAAACTTCCACTATAATCCCGCGCACATGGTGGCGATTACCTTTTTCTTCACGACGACGCTCGCGTTGGCGTTGCATGGCGGCGCTATTCTATCAGCGACGAACCCCGGCGGCGATGAAGAGGTCAAGACGCCCGAACATGAAAACACATTCTTCAGGGACTTCATGGGCTATTCCATCGGGACGCTCGGCATCCATCGCCTCGGTCTCTTTCTCGCATTGAACGCCGGCTTTTGGAGCGCGGTCTGCATCGTCATCAGCGGACCGTTCTATGAAGGCTCATGGATCGAATGGTGGAACTGGTGGCGCAATATTCCGATTTGGAATTAGGAGGAGCCTTCTATCATGGCTGATTATCAAAACATTCTGACCCAGGTTCAGGTGCGCGGCCACTATGATCCGGGGGTTGAATTGCCGGCCGGGGATTGGTCGCGAGACCACATCAAAAAATTCAGCCACTTTCTCGGCAGAATCGGCGATGCGCAAATCGGGCCCGTTTATCTGGGTTTTACGGGCGTTGCGTCGCTGCTTTGCGGCATTACGGCGATTGAAATCATCGGCCTTAACATGTGGGCCAGCGTCGGGTGGGATCCGCTGAAGTTTATCGGCCTGTTGCCCTGGTTGTCCCTTGATGCGCCGTTGCCGGAACACGGGCTGAGCGTTCTGCCGCCGTTAGACGAAGGCGGCTGGTGGTTGATCGCCGGCTTCTTCCTGACGGCGTCGATCATTCTTTGGTGGATACGCAGTTATCGACGCGCCATTCAACTCAAGATGGGCACGCATGTATGTTGGGCGTTCGCGGCGGCAATTTGGCTGTATCTCGTGGTCGGCTTTATTCGTCCGATCATGATGGGCTCCTGGAGCGAAGCGGTGCCGTTCGGCATATTCTCGCATCTGGACTGGACCAATAACTTTTCGCTGATTTACGGAAATCTGTTCTACAATCCGTTCCACATGCTCTCGATCGTGTTCCTTTACGGGTCCGTGCTGCTCTTCGCCATGCACGGTGCGACGATTCTCGCCGTCGGGCGCTACGGCGGCGAACGTGAGATCGAACAGATCGTCGATCGCGGCACGGCGTCTGAACGGGCCGCGCTGTTCTGGCGCTGGACCATGGGGTTCAACGCCTCCATGGAATCAATTCACCGCTGGGCCTGGTGGTTTGCGATCCTCTGCCCGATTACCGGCGGCATCGGCATTCTGCTCACCGGCACCGTCGTGGACAACTGGTTCCTCTGGGGTGCGGAAAACGGCTTTGCCCGGTTCTAAACCGCCGCCAATTGCTTCCACCCAACCTATGGCCGTGCCGGTTCGATGCACCGGCGCGGTTTTTTTAAACACTGCGATGACGGTGGCATGACTGAGCGCGTAGGGTAGCTAAATGTCCTTACAGCAAACAAAAATGCAACGGCCAAAACGGGTTATGTTGATCGGCGCCACGGGAACGATTGGACAGGCGGCCGCACGCGCGCTTGTCGCCCGCGGTCATGACGTCGTTTGCTTTATCCGGCCGCGCTCTGGCGTGGGCGGCGGGCAAAAACCTGACGAAGCGGCGACGCGACTTGACGGCGCCGCCATACGCGTCGGCGATGTTCTCGATCCCGTCTCTCTTCAGCGCGACGGTTTTTGCGGCGAACGGTTCGACGCGCTTGTTTCCTGCCTCGCCTCGCGCACGGGCGCGCCTAAGGACGCCTGGGCGATCGACTATCAGGCTCATTCGGATGCGCTTGCCGTTGCTAGGCAAGCAGGTGTTGCACATATGGTTCTGCTTTCCGCGATGTGCGTGCAGAAACCGAAGCTTGCCTTTCAGAGAGCGAAACTCGCGTTTGAGAAAGAGCTGATCGAATCGGGCCTAGACTATTCGATTGTCAGGCCGACGGCCTTTTTCAAATCGCTCTCCGGCCAGGTGGAGCGGGTCAAAGCCGGCAAACCCTATTTGATGTTTGGAAATGGCGAGCTGACCGCGTGCAAACCGATCAGCGACAACGATCTGGGCGCCTACATCGCCGACTGCGTCAACGATGAACGACGTCGCAATTGCATACTGCCGATCGGCGGACCGGGCAAAGCAATCACGCCGAAAGAGCAGGGCGACGCATTGTTTTCGCTTTTGGGCCGGAAACCGCGATATTCCCGCGCGCCCGTCGCATTCTTAGATGTCGCTATTGGATGTTTGAGCGGGCTTAGCCGTTTTTTCCCATCCCTTGAAGTCAAAGCCGAACTCGCGCGCATCGGGCGGTACTATGCAACCGAATCGATGCTTGTGTATGACGTCGCTGCGGCGCGGTACGACGCAGAGAAAACGCCGTCGACAGGAACCGAGACGCTTTTTGATTTCTATGCACGCTTAATTGATGGGGAAGCGTCGGTCGACAGAGGAGACCACGCCGTTTTGTAACATCAGGCGACCTTGCGGTTGCGAGACCTGTAAGATTCGATTCACGACGGTTTCGCCGAAACCGTCACCGTCATCACGGGCAGACCCAACAATTTGGCGCGGCCCGTATTGCTGACGGCGCCGTTGGGTCCGGCGTGAAACGCATCAGAGTATTGAAACGTCAGCCCATTCAGGCGGAGATGATAGTCGATCACGAATAATCCGTCTTCAACACGGCCAGGACGCAGTTGTTCAATGTCGTCCGCTTCCATTGCAACGCCATCGGCCGTGTCCCAAAGGCTCCATTCGCGGTTTTCTTGATCGCCGTTGTCAAAGGTCAGCGACTCTCGGAATATCAAAACGCCGCGTTCAACCGCGCCCTCTGACTCGATGACGACATCGCGTTTCAACAGTCCGAAAAAACCACGCACCGAACCGTTCCAACTCTTGCGCCCGCCGAGACAGGTGATTGCAAGACGCATCGCGTCTGAAGCCGGTCTTTCATTTTCCTTTGTTTGCGGTTGCGCCGGGTCGACCGACGGCGATGCACGCTCACCGTGAGGGTCAGTCGCCTTGCCGTCAAAAGAGAACAACTCATCTTCGCGATCAGCGGATACTGCCATCAATGCCTCCGCATGTTGTATCTATCTAGATACGAATCCCTAAACGCCGCGGATGACTTCGGGGCGCGAAAAACACTACGCTTGGCGTCGGTTTTTCAGTGTTTGGATATCAATTACGCCACCTGCCGCGCCAATGCGCATTCCGACCAGATTTCTGAAAGCGCCGCGACCAGGCGCTCGATATCAAGATCGGAATGAACCGGCGACGGCGTGATGCGCAATCGTTCGGTTCCCTTCGGCACGGTTGGATAGTTGATGGGCTGCACGTAGATGCCGTGGTTCGCCATCAACCAGTCGGAGATCCATTTGCACTTGATCGGGTCTTTCACCATTACCGGTACAATGTGGCTCGGGTTATCGAGGGTTGGTATGCCGATGGCGTTCAGTTTTTGGCGCACCTTGGCGACGCGGTCGCGTTGGGCGAGACGTTCAACGTCGCTCGATTTGAGGTGCTGGATCGACGCCAACGCGCCGGCGGCGACGGCCGGCGGCAACGCAGTCGTGAAAATAAAGCCGCTCGCAAAACTGCGTATAAAGTCGCAAAGCGACGTAGAGGCTGCAATGTACCCGCCGAGAACGCCGAACGCTTTGCCGAGCGTGCCCTCTATAACGGTCAGGCGGTCCATCAGTCCCTCGCGTTCCGCGATGCCGCCGCCGCGGGGACCATAAAGGCCGACCGCGTGGACTTCGTCGAGATAGGTCATCGCGTTGTACTTTTCCGCGACGTCGCAGAACTCAGCAATCGGTGCAATGTCGCCGTCCATGGAATAGACGGATTCAAATGCGATCAATTTCGGCGCGTCCGGATCGTCCTGCCGGATGAGGCGCTCCAGATCCTCCGGATCATTGTGCCTGAAGATCCGCTTTTGCGCTTTGGAATGGCGAATGCCCTCGATCATCGAAGCATGATTGAGACTATCGGAGTAAACGATGCAGCCCGGAATGCGCGAGGCGAGCGTACCAAGCGCCGCCCAGTTGGACACATATCCTGATGTGAATATGAGCGCCGATTCTTTGCCGTGGAGGTCGGCAAGCTCGCGCTCCAAAAGAACGTGATAATGATTGGTGCCGGAAATGTTACGCGTGCCGCCCGCGCCCGCGCCGCATTTTTCGATGGCGTCATGCATCGCGTTCGTAACTTTGGCGTGCTGGCCCATGCCGAGATAATCGTTTGAGCACCAGACCGTGACGTGATCCGGACCGATCTCGCCATGATTAGCGGCGTTCGGAAAAGCGCCGGCTTTGCGTTCAATGTCAGCGAATACACGGTAGTTGCCTTCCTCGCGCAACTGATCGAGCTCATTGTTGAAAAAGGATTCGTAGTTCATCTTCGCCTCCATTTAGATGAAGTCATTTTTGTCGTTGTTGATTGAGAAGGGCGCACCGCCCATTTCCAGAGCGCCGCATCGGGCAAAGGCAGAATGAGCGCCCAGTGTTCGAGAACGGCGAGAGCCGCAAGCGTCGCAATCATGATCAAGCCCGCAGACGGAAAGGTGTCGAGGGGCGTTACCGCAGCATGATACAGAATGACGGCCGCAACAGATGTAACCATCGTGATGGCGATCGGCACAAAGGTCGAGATCGAGCGTTTCTGGAAGTAGCTTTTCAGGTAGCCGAGATGGGCGGGTAAGAAGTGATCTGCGATATTCGGCGCGCCAAAAAAGACAATCAACTTAGCGCTGATCCGCATACCCCACAACAGAAAGAACGTCCACGCAGCGATCTGGTTTACAGCGCCCCAACTCATTATCAAAATCAGACATCCGTGAACGGCGATGACCAATTCATGGTGGATTACGGTCTTCGTCGACGCGACAAATCGCGGCCACGTCGCCAGACCCGGAGGACAGGGCGCCTTACGCGGGCCGCTGATGTAGCCGAGCAGGAACATCACTTCATGCCAGGCCCACAGCGCCACGCCCGCGGCGAAGCCGGCATAGGCTGCCGCCGTCGTTGTGTCTGACCGCAACGAGAGCATTACAATCGTTGCGCCGGCCAGCAGCGTCGTTGCGCCGAGGGCAGTCCACTTAAAGGTGTGTTTAGGCAGGCCGATCAGCCACAGAATTGCGCCAGTGCTGAACCACCAGAGCAAAGCTGCAAACAAAATGGGCTGAAGAATGTCGGCCATCAAAAGTTACCAAACCGGCTCTAATCGCGTGCGTTCCGGAAGCGTGTTGCGTTTCGGCTTCATGAAAAACAGCCGTGCGAATGCGGCCCCGGCGGCAAGTCCGAGCCCTGCGCGCTTCAACAAGGCGAGCGGGCCTTTGTCTTTAATTGCTTCCATCTTGTCAGCGGCGGCTCGAAGACTTTCAAGCGCTTGATAGAATTGCGGATTATCGAGGTCGAGTTCGACCGGAAAGACCTGGCGTGAAATCTGCGTTGTCAGGCGAAAGACGTCTTTGTCATATTCGGTGGGATCAAGACCCAGCGCCTTGTGGAAGGCGGGTCGACGGTGGTCGCGCACATACATCGTCGCAAATACGGCAAGCAGAAAGAACCGTATCCAGAGTTTATTAGCGCCGGACAGCAGTTTCGGGTCTGCGCGCATGAGCAACGCAAAGGCTTCGCCATGGCGGAACTCGTCGTTGCACCACTCTTTGAACCACTTGAATATCGGATGAAAGCGCAGCTCCGGATGGCGCTCCAGCTGGCGATAAATCGTGATATAGCGCGCATATCCGATCTTCTCGGAAAGATAGACACTGTAAAAGATAAACTTCGGTTTGAAGAAGTGGTACTTCTTTGTCTTGGTCAGGAAGCCCAGATCGATGCCGATCCCGAAGTCTTTCAAGACGTGATTGATAAAGCCGGCATGGCGCGCTTCATCGCGGCTCATATACTTGAAGAGCGCTTTGATGTCGGGATTCTTCACCTGTTTGACGATTTCAGCGTAAAGCACGCAGCCGGAAAATTCCGCTGTCAAGGAGCTGACAAGAAAGTCCACAAACTCGTGGCGGAGATCGGGCGGCAACGTATGGAGAATGTTGTCGAACTCGTCCGTACGCTTGAAATGGCCCTTGTTGTTGTCTTCCTCGAGTTCGGCGATCAGCGCGTCCCATTCTTTGCGGACCGGCGTCACGTCGATTTTGTCCATGGCGTCGAAATCGGTCGTGTAAAACCGCGGGCTCAAAATGGTTTCCGTCGTAGCGGCTTGGTTGGTGTCGAATTCCTGAGACGCGGCGAGTTCTTCTAAGGATTCAGGCATCATAGTCTCCTGGGCGAGAAGCTCACTTCATAGAGCTCGGTTAGTTCAAACTGTGATTTGAGGCGGAGCCAGAGCTTTTCCAAAAAGTTGGCGCGCGTCACGGTTGCATTTCGGCGGATCGATACGCTCTCGCCGAACGACACCGTTACTGACCGTCCATGCACGACAATCCGATCGCCAAGCGTCGGCTGGACGCCGCCGTCAAGTTCGACATGAGCTTCCAGCGTTTCGGTCGTGTGTTTGACGGTGATGGTGCAGGGCACAGTGAAGTGCCGCATCAATGATGTTTTTGCAGGGCTCATGCGTCGCTTCCTTTTTTATCGAGGAGTTGTGCAAAGTCGCCGGCGTTGGCGTCGCCGAAGGCTTCGAGACTGACGGTGCGGCCGGTCAGCGTGTCGGTCAGGAGCAAACGACCTTCTTCAGTGCGCGCCAATTCGAACGGCGCCTCGGGGCCGGCGCCGCTGACTTTGCGCGTATGAGCGACGGCGCGCATGGCCGTGCGAACGAAACCGCCTTCCCCGGGGCCAAAAATGTGAACCGCCTCGTTGCTTTCGGGATCGTAGACGCCGACGCCGCCGTCCGCCTCATCTCTGAACACGACCGTCACCTTGTCGACGACGCGCAACTCCGGCGCGCGCTGCACGCCGATATCGGTAACGCGAGCAAACCCAACGCCGACGAGCGACGCGACGACTAGCGCGCCTGCGCCGACGAGAAGGGCGCGCGGGACGGGTTCGGGTTGATGGGACATTGCGGGCGCGCCTCCTTCAAGCCGGCGCTACGGCGTCGGCGCCGATTGCGGGGGGCCTCGTCGATATCTCGTCGCTTAGGGTCACAGATACCGCCGCCGGAGCGTGCGCCTTCATCGTCTGACAGAGTATGTCGGCAACGCGGTCCGCGTTTGGGACAGTCCGCAGCATCGGTTGCGGCGCTGAATAGCGCCACGGCCGCGCATGGGGCCAAAGATGCAAGTAGCCGATGCGTTTTTCATCCGTCGTCGCGAGCGCAATGGAGCCGACGCTTCGACCGTGGCGTCTTAACGCCGCCGCTTCAATTGATCGGAACGGGATGTTCACATACTTCCGGATCGCCGCCCCGTACCGCAATACAACGCGCTTGTCGGTGACGGTGTAAATCGTTGCGCGCGCCATGACGAAGCCGAGCCCCAACAGCAAGGCGCCGCTGATGAGAACGCCGATCAGCGATGTTGTCACGACGCTCGCCATTTCCGCTGCGCCGCCGCCTTGCGATGCGATAAAGGCAAGCCGCCACAATGTGAAAACCGCAAAATAGAGCGCGACAAAACGAATATGCAGGGCGTGAACGGCGAGGCCGAGGGCGCTCGGACCGCCCTGCCAGATGATCTGCTCACCTTCCGGCAATCTCTCCGGCAAGCCCGGAACCGGTTCCGGGTTGCGCTCTTCTTCGTCGTGAAACAGCGCCTTCACGCCAGACTCTCCGTTCGCGCCGGGCTCGCGTAGAGTTTACCGCCGCCGTAATAGCCGGCGATTTTGTCTTCCTCGAGCCGCGTTACGCTGGTTGGCGATTTTGACTTCGGCACGCCCGCGAAATGGTGTGCAAAGATCGCGTCGACATCGACGCGGTTGCGGCCCTTGCTGATGTTGGCAAACGGAATCGGCAGTAATACATGGTCCGCCATTCCGTCCTTGCCGATATTCACTTCAAGATACCGAATGATGGCCTCGGAACGGTCAACCCAGACATCAACCACTTCGCCCGCCGGCTTACCGTCGCCGCCGTAAACCGTCATGCCGACCGGATTCGGGCTGCCCTCCGCGACATAGATGTGGCCGTCAACACGGAGCGGCGCAATGCGTTGGCGCCCGTCGTCAGTAAGGTCTTCGATGTCTTCGCGCTCCGCATAGGACGCAGGGCCTACGGCGTCGCGCATCGGATCGCCCGTCGGCTGAAACGGCGCGCCCGGCCAGACGGCCGTGCGGGCGAGTGCGAGGTCGCGTTGGTCGCGTCGGCCATGGGGAACCGAGACGGTTCCTCGCTTGTGAGGAAGCGTGAAGGTCTTTTTCGGCGCGTACCAAATGACGCCGTCATCCTCCAACTCGCCGTCGGTATCCCGTTCGAGCGGATAGCCCTCGCGCCGGTCCTCTCGCCGAAGGTAAAAGATCAGTCCAAAGAAAAATAGAGTGAACAACCACAAGGAGATATCGACAAGATCGATCCCTGTTACAAATTCGCCGCCAAAATTCATTTTTCTTCTCCTTTGGCTTTATGGGTCAACCTGGAAACGCCGGCAGACCAAACTTCTCCTCCCGCGTCGCATCCTTCGGCGACGCGTAGCGCGCCAGCGGGCCGATGGCCGCCAGCGCCGCAAACAGCAATAGAATTTCGATGTGATAGACAACGCTGTAACCCGTCGTAGAGTTTGTAAGCGCCGGGCCAAGCGCGCCGCTTGCGGCGAGATTGCCCACCCCGTCGCGCAGTGCGCCGCCCATAGCGATGGCAAGGCCGGCCGCGCTCGCCTGTACAGCGCCCCAGGCGCCGAGTGCGATGCCGCTGTCGCTGGTTTTGGCGAGCGCCATGACAGATGTCAGGGTACAGACAGAAAAGAGCCCGCCGCCAAATCCGATGAGCGCTGTTCCAATGCGAAAAAGCGTTGATGACCCGAGGGGGGCGGCGAAGATGACTGCGGCGAACGCAAAGGCGCCGATAACGAGGCCAAAGCCCGCGAGCCGGTGCGGTTCGCCGCCGCGCATCAGCCGCCGCGCCGCAACAGCAAATCCGCCCAGCGTGCCCGCTGCGAAGATCGCCGTGAGCATCGTCGTCTGGCTGACGGAAAGGCCGAGAATTTCGCCGCCATAGGGCTCAAGCAGAACGTCTTGCATGGAAAATCCCGCCGCGCCAAGACCGACCGCGACAAAAAGGCGTTTCGCTTTCAGATCGCTTGTCAGTTTGCGCCATGAAGCTAGGAACGGCTGGCGCGGTTTTCTTGGATCCGTCAGCGCAGGATTGCGCGGCTCCTGCTTCCACAGCGCAATCATGTTCAATGCGATGGTGACGACGGCGGCGCCCTGAATGACGCGGATGAGTTTGACTTGCTCAAAATTGTCCAGAAGGACGCCGAAGACGACGGCGCTTGCGCCCATGCCGACGAGCAGCATGACGTAGAGAAGCGCGACAACTCGCGGGCGGGTTTCTTCCGGCGCAATGTCGGTGGCGAGCGCAAGACCAGCCGTTTGCGTCGTATGGATGCCGGCGCCGAGGAGTAGAAACGCCAATGCGGCGAAGATCTGACCGATCCAAACAAATCCGTAGTCGCCGGAAAGAACCAATAATGCGAACGGCATGATGGTGAGGCCGCCGAACTGCAAGAGCGATCCCATCCAGATGTAAGGTCCGCGACGCCAACCGAGGACGGATGCATGGGTATCGGAGCGATGACCGATCAAGGCGCGGAACGGCGCAAACACCAACGGCAACGCCACCATCAGGGCCACAACCCAGGCGTAGACGCCAAGTTCAACAATCATGACGCGGTTGATCGTGCCGGTGAGCAGCGTCAAGGCCATGCCGACCGAAACCTGAAAGAGCGAGAGCCGCAGCAATCGGCCAAGCGGCAGCGTATCGCTGGCGGCGTCAGCGAACGGCAGGAACTTTGTTCCGACCCCCGACCAGAGATCCGCCCATTTGGCCTTATGCGCGTCGCGTTTCTTCATGCGGCGGCAAGCTCCATGGCGTTTGAGATGTAAAAGCCGGATTTTATGCGTTGCGATTGGGCGACACGCCACGCGCCGAGCGTAGAAGTTTGATCAATGCGTGCGCGAAGTCGGTTTTCGGCGACGGGAGCGATCGCCGGCGCCCGATCGCCGCGGGGAAAGAGTGTGCCGACAGCGTGCATTACCGCCAGCAACGGCGTTTTCGGTGCGAAGGTAAAGAGAATCGAATGCGTTGTGCGCGCGGCAAATCCCTCAAGCACGCGCACCATGTCGCCGGCGTCATAGTGAATAAGCGAGTCCATGGCGACCACATGATCGAAGCGACCAAGGTTGGGATCGAACATATCGCCGACAGTGAAGTCCACATGCCCACTTAACGTCTCTTCGCGATAGCGTTCTTGAGCGAGGTCAAGAAGAGTCTTCGAAAGATCGACGGCGACGACATCGGCGCCGCGTTTGGCGGCTTCAATCGAAAGCTGGCCGGCGCCGCAACCGGCGTCGAGAATGCGCTTGCCGGAAAGATCTTCCGGCAACCAGTGAAGCAACGTTGCGCGCATTGAGTCGCGCCCAGCCCGGACCGTCGCCCGCACGCCGCTCACCGGCGCGTCGGATGTGAGCTTCGCCCAGGCGTCCGCTGCGGTGCGGTCGAAATAGGTTTCGAGTTCGCTTCGTCGTTCAATATAGGTCGCAGAAGTCATTGATCAGTCAAATCCCAAGAAGTCGAAGATGTCGCGGTCTTTCATCGGCGCCGCCTCAACGGGCTCGGCGCCGTCCCATAGCGATTGTGCAAGGCGCAAATACTCTTCCTGCACCGCTTCTAATTCCGGCGAGGCTTCCATCTCGAACAGCGTCGATTTTTTCAGTCGCGACCGGCGAATAACGTCGAGGTCGGGAAAGTGCGCGAGGCGACGCATGCCGGTTGCGTCGTTGTAGCGATCAATTTCATCCGTCGCGGCGGAGCGGTTGGCGATGACGCCGCCAAGGCGCACGTCATAGTTTTTCGCCTTCGCCTGGATAGCCGAGATGATTCGGTTCATGGCGAAGATAGAATCAAAATCATTCGCCGTGACGATCAAGCCGCGTTCCGCATGTTGCAAGGGCGACGCGAACCCGCCGCAAACAACGTCGCCCAAAACATCGAAGATCACGACGTCGGTGTCTTCCAGCAGATGATGTTCTTTTAAGAGTTTAACGGTTTGGCCGACCACATAGCCGCCGCAGCCCGTGCCGGCGGGCGGGCCGCCGGCTTCGACGCACATGACGCCGTTGTAGCCCTCAAAGACAAAATCGTCGGTTCGCAACTCTTCTGTGTGAAATTCTACGGACTCCAGAACGTCGATGACTGTCGGCATCATTCGTTTGGTGAGCGTGAAGGTTGAATCGTGCTTTGGATCGCAGCCGATCTGCAGTACACGCTTGCCGAGATGTGAAAATGCGGCGGACAAATTCGAAGACGTCGTTGATTTGCCGATGCCGCCTTTGCCGTAAATGGCGAATACCTTCGCACCGTCAATTTCATCTGTCGGATCGAGGCGGACCTGCACGCTGCCTTCGCCGTCGGGCGGGGCTTGCGGGCGGTCGATCTCAAGCAGTGTCATATCCTTTTCTCCGATGCGTTACGCGACGGCGCCGGCGGCGACGACGCCTTCGATGCGATCCTCAAGCTCTTCGCCAGCCTCTCGAAGGGCTTCGAGCGTTTCCTCGTCCGGCGACCAGTAGTTCCGGTCGGAAGCCTCAAGCAGGCGATTGGCGACTTTCGCGCAAGATTTGGGGTTGAGCGCGGCAAGGCGGTCTCGCAGCTCCGTATCAAGAACGAAAGTTTCGGTGATGCGCTGATAGATCCATGGATCGACCTGACCGGTCGTCGCCGACCAACCCATGGTGTTGGTTACATGGGCTTCGATCTGACGCACGCCCTCATAGCCGTGGCGCAGCATGCCTTCATACCATTTGGGGTTCAGCGTGCGCGTCCGCGCTTCGAGCGCGACCTGTTCGGACAGAGTGCGCACGGCGCCGCCGCCGCGGGTTTGGTCGCCGATATAAACCGGCGCGTCCCGGCCTTGCGCGCGCTTTACGGCTCGACCAACGCCGCCCAGCGTGTCGAAATAGTGATCGATAGTGGTCAAGCCGAGTTCGACCGATTCCAGATTTTGATAAGCAAGGTCTACGTCGCCGAGGATGCTTTCTAGAAGCGCCGAATTCTGAGCCGGCGCGCCTTCGACGCCATAAGCAAAACACTTGCGGCTCGTATAGGCGTCAGCAAGTTCGTCCTCGTCATTCCAACAGCCGGCTTCGATGAGGTTATTTACATTGGCGCCGTAAGCGCCGTCGGCGTTGGAGAAGACCCGAAGTGCGGCGGTTTCCAAGTCGCAATCATGCCGGCGTTGGTAGGCAAGTGCGTGTTTGCGAATGAAATTCCGTTCCAGAGGTTCATCAGCCTGCGCGGCGTTAAGGGCGGCTTCGGCGAGCATGCGCGTCTGCAAGGGCAGAAGATCGCGGAAAATGCCGGAGAGGGTGGCGACGACATCGATCCGCGGGCGGCCAAGCGTCTGAAGAGGAACTAGGTCTGCGCCGGCGAGGCGGCCGTAGCTGTCGAATCGCGGTTGCGCGCCCATCAAGGCAAGCGCCTGGGCGAGCTGCGCTCCTTCGCTCTTCAGGTTGTCCGTACCCCACAGAACAATGGCGACGGTTTCCGGCAGCGCATCGCTTTCCGACCGATGCCGCGCCAGCAGCCGGTCCGCCTGGCGTGCGCCGTCCGCAACGGCGAATGCGCTGGGCAGTCGAAACGGATCGAAGCCGTGAATATTGCGACCTGTTGGCAAGACATCGGGATCACGGATGAGGTCGCCGCCGGCGACAGGCTTTACGAAGCCGCCGCCAAGGGCGTGAACGAGGCTTGAAATTTCAGTATCTTGTGAGAGTCGCCGATTGATCTCGGCAAGCTGCGTCAGCGCATCAAGCTTGTCGCGCGCGCCGGCCCTCAAGGCGATTTCTTTTGGCGAGGCTCCGCCAACAATGGCTTCGATGCTGCCGCGCGAAATCGACGCATCACTGGCGATCGGCAGCGCCGCCAGCATGTCGATGCGTTTATCAGCGTCCATGCCTTCGCCGGCGACATGCAAGCCATCCGGGATAAGCGCGTTTTCCACTTCGATGAGTTTCTGCCGCAAGGCGTTAACGGCGTCTTCGTCGACAGCGGTCCAAACCGGATCAGCCTCTGCGAGTTCCAGCTGAACGGCTTGCGCCTGGATAAACTCAACAAGGTCTCTGCGTTCTTCAGCGCCCGGGGCCGATGTTCGCCAGCGGTCGAGCATTGTCCTCAGTTCCGATAGTTCCTTGTAAAGGCCGGCGTTCGTAACGGAGGGCGTGAGGTAGCTGATGGTTGTCGCGGCAGAGCGGCGTTTGGCGATTGTCGCTTCTGAGGGATTGTTAGCTGCGTAGAAATAGTAATTTGGCAGGTCGCCGATGAGATAGTCGGACCAGCACGTCTCTGACAGACCGGCGTGTTTGCCGGGCATGAATTCGAGGGCGCCATGGGTCCCGAAATGCAGGATTGCATCGGCGTTGAAATCGTCCTTGACGAAGCGGTAAAACGCGGCAAAGGCGTGGGTTGGCGCAAAGCCCTGTTCAAAGAGCAGCCGCATCGGATCGCCCTCATAGCCAAAGGCGGGCTGTACGCCGACAAAGACACTGCCGAATTGGGCGCCGAGAATTTGGATTGAGCGGCCGTCGGTGTGGTGACGCCCCGGCGCCGGACCCCACTGCGCTTCGATATCCGCGAGGCGTTTTTCCCGGCGAATATAGTCGTTGACATCGATGCGCGCGCAGACATTGGCGTCCGCACCTGCAAATTCCGCACTGCCGCCAAGAATTGCTGCGCGCAAATCGTCCGGCGTGTCGGGAACGCTGACATCGTAACCGGCGCGCTTAAGCCCCTTCAGCGTATTGTGTAACGATTCAAAAACGGCGAGGTGTGCGGCTGTGCCAACAGCGCCGCCATTTGGCGGGAAATTAAAGATCGAAACGGCGAGTTTGCGCTGCGCTGGCGCTGTCCTCCGCAAACGAATGAGTTTTTCGATGCGGCGCGCCAACATGTCCGCCCGTTCCGAAGCGGCGTGCATGCGTTTTCCGTCATCGGCGCCCGCCGCGCGGCCGCCGAATACGATTGGGCCGGTTGCGCCGTCCAATTCCGGTATCGCCACCATCATGGTCGCTTCAACCGGCGTCAGACCGCGATCATTTGCGCGCCACTCGTTAAGCGACTGAAACTCGAGCGCCTGCGCAGAAAGGTAGGGAATGTCGAGCTTGGCCAGCATGTCCGCTGCAGCACCCGCATCGTTATAGGCCGGCCCGCCGACCAGGGAGAAACCAGTCAACGACGCGAGCGCGTCGATCACGGGTGCGCCGTCCTTCATAAAAAACTTCTCGATAGCGGGCCGCGAGTCGAGGCCGCTGGCGAAGGCGGGAATGACGCGTAAGCCGCGGGCCTCAAGCGCCTCGATGACGCCGTCATAGTGACCGGTGTCGCGCGACAGGACATAGGACCGCATGATCAGCAGGCCGACAGCCGGTTTCTTGCTTTTCGCCAGCGGAAGTTTCGCCGCGCTAGTCGCCACCTTGTCTTTCATCCGCGGATGATAAACACCGACGTCCGGATACTCCGCCGGCGGCGCCGGGTTGAGGGCGCCGCGCAGCGCCGCGCGCGGACCGGCGGCGTAACGATCAATGAGATACCGGATGAGGTTTGCAATATTGTCGTCCGACCCGGCCAGCCAATATTGCAGCGTCAGGAAATAAGCGCGGACATCCTGCGCCGTCCCTGGGATGAACTTCAGAAGCTTCGGCACGCGACGAAGCATTTTTATCTGGCTCGCGCCAGCCTTGGCTTTGTCCTTGGATCCGCGCAAGCGTTTCAGGAGTGCGATCGGGCCCGATGTCGGCTTATCCATGCGGAACCGATCAAGCCGCGTCAGCTTGATGATCTCCGCAGCGGATAGTGCGCCCACCATCGCGTCACACGACTCGCGCCGCGCCGTGAGCGCCGGCAACACCGCTTTGATATGATCTTCTAGAAACAGCATCGAAGCGATGACAAAGTCCGCCTGGGCGATATCAGCTTTGCATTGCTCAAGCGACGACGGATCGCGGTTCCAGTTCGACGCCGCGTGGAAAGAGAGCTCAAGGCCGGGCAGGTCCCTGCGAAGCGTATCGCGAGCACGATCGACAGCGCCGGAAAGGTGACTGTCCAGTGAGATGAGCGCCACACGGACCGTTGGCGCGCTGGTCGATTTCGGCCTAGCGGCCATAATGCGCCTTTGCGTCGTATAGGGTGTCTACAGAGATTAGTTGAATACGCCGTTCGGCGGCGTAGTTTTCCGTGTTGCGCCGCGCCTTGCCGCGCACGAAAAAGGGAATCTTTTTCAGTTCTTTTTCCGCCGCCGGGTCCCAGCGGATAACATTGTCCGTTTCAGGGGTTGGCTCTTGGGCGCTCGCGCCATGTCCGCCGAGATGAGAGGCGCCGGCGTCGTCATTAAATTCAAAATCGTCCCGGAACATGTGAAGAAGGTGTTCCTCAAGCCCCATGACAAGAGGGTGCACCCAGGTGTCAAAAAGCACATTGGCTCCCTCAAATCCCATTTGCGGGGCGTAGCGCGCGGGAAAATCCTGTACGTGAACGGGTGCGGAAATGACGGCGCATGGAATACCGAGCCGCTTGGCGATATGCCGTTCCATTTGCGTGCCGAGGACGAGTTCAGGTTGCGCGTCTGCAATCGCCGATTCCACTGCGAGATAGTCATCGGTGATCAGCGGCTCGACGTCGTAGAGTTTCGCTGCGGCGCGCACGTCTCGCGCGAACTCTCGATTGTAACAGCCAAGGCCGCAGACTTCGAAGCCAAGCTCTTTCGATGCAACCCGCGCCGCGGCGACCGCGTGCGTCGCATCGCCAAAGATAAAGGTGCGCTTGCCGGTGAGATAGGTGGAATCAATCGAGCGGGACCACCACGGCATATTGCCGGCGTTGCCGATCTGAGGCGTTTCCAGACCGGCAAGGGCTGCAACTTCGGCAATGAAATCGTGCGTCGCGCCGACGCCGATGGGGGTAATTTTCGTGAACGGTTGCTTCAACTCGCGTTCAAGCCAACGCGCAGCGGTATCGGCGATCTCTGGATATAGGACCACATTAAAGTCCGCCGCACCGATCGCGGTAATATCCGCGGCGCTGGCGTTCATCGGCGCAATAACGTTGACGTCGACACCGATCTGGTTGAGCAGCGCTGAAATTTCTCTGACATCGTCGCGATGTCTAAATCCAAGTGCGGTTGGCCCTAGAATATTGCAACTTGGCCGCCCCGTCTTTGCTGATTTCTTTTCAGCATTGCGGTCAACCAAAGTGCGGGTGAGCTGATAAAAGGTCTCCGCGGCGCCCCAGTTTTCCTTGCGCGTATAAGAGGGCAGTTCAAGTGGAATAACCGGGACCGGGAGGGCGAGCGCCTTGGCGAGTCCGCCGGGATCGTCCTGGATGAGTTCCGCAGTGCACGATGCGCCGACAATCATCGCTTTGGGCTGAAAGCGATCATGGGCGTCTTTGGCGGCGCGTTTGAATATCTCAGCCGTGTCGGCGCCAAGGTCGCGCGCTTCGAACGTCGTGTATGTCACGGGCGGGCGGGCGTCGCGCCGTTCAATCATGGTGAACAGCAAATCAGCGTAGGTGTCGCCCTGCGGCGCATGAAGGACGTAATGCACATCCTTCATGGCCGTTGCGATTCGCATTGCACCGACATGGGGCGGGCCTTCATATGTCCAAACAGCCAGCTGCATCAGACGGCGAGCCTCATACGGCGGTTCAATGGTCGGGCGAAGAGTTCCGCGAGGTCGGCCGCCTGTTCAAAGCCTTGAATTGGCGTGAAGACGAGTTCTATCGCCCACTTCGTCGTCAGTCCTTCCGCTTCAAGCGGGTTCGCAAGCCCTAGTCCGCATACGGAGATATCTGGCTGCACGCCGCGGCATCGATCGAGTTGTCTGTCAACATCTTGCCCCTCACTCAGCTGCGTATTTTCTGGAAGAAGCTCAAGTTCCTCTTTCAAATGGATTTTATGCAGGTAAGGCGTCCCAACTTCTGTCAATCGCATGCCGATTTCACGCGATAGAAAACGGGCGAGCGGAATTTCAAGTTGCGAGTCTGGAAAGAAGAACACAGATTTGCCGGCGAGCGCAGCACGCTGGCGTTCGAGTGATTTTTCTGCGCGGGCGCGCGGCATTTCAATGACGCTGTCGAATTTCTGCTGACAAATGCCCCAGGCGTTTGCGGCGGCTTTGAGCCAAGCCGTTGTGCCTTCGACACCCAGCGGAAACGGCGCCGGCAGTCTTTGGGCGCCGCGCGTTTCGAGAAGGCGCGCGGTTTCGCCGAGGAAGGGTTGCGCTAGGAGGAAAGACGTATTCTTTCCGATCGGCGGTAAATCATCGGCGGACCGACTCGGGAAGAACTGAACATTTGGAATCCCGATTTGCTCAAATAAGCGGCTGAACTGGTCCTCGACAATATCGGCGAGCGCGCCGACGACGAGTAACGACGGTTCGCCAGACTTGTCTTCAGGCAGTTCCGGAACCATCGATGCGAGGCAGGCGTCTTCGCCTTGCGTAAATGTTGTTTCAATCCCGCTGCCGGAGTAATTGAGGATTCGCACTTTTGGCGCGAATGATTTGGAAAGTCGCTGCGCAGCGCGAGCAAGATCAAGCTTGATCACTTCTGACGGGCACGAGCCGACGAGAAAGAGCAATTTAATGTCGGGACGCCTGGCGAGGAGGCGCTGAACAGTTTTATCGAGTTCCTCATTGGCGTCGGCCAATCCTGCGAGGTCGCGCTCTTCAATGATTGCGGTTGCAAATCGCGGCTCGGCGAAGATCATGACGCCTGCGGCAGACTGCATCAGATGGGCGCAGGTGCGCGAGCCCACGATCAGAAAAAATGCGTCCTGCATCTTCCTGTGCAACCAAACAATGCCGGTCAAACCGCAAAATACTTCGCGCTGTCCCCGCTCACGCAGGATCGGATTTGATTGGGCTGATGTTTTGCAATCGCTGTCGACAAGTACTGTCATGCGCTAGCCCCCGTCGCCAGCCTTTCCGGCGTTTCAAGGCGCGCCCGGCGCAGTTTCCAAAGGTATTGCCCCGCATTGACCGCGTATGCTCCGTATGCGGCAAGAGCAATTAGCATTTGCGTACGCGGCTCGGCAAACTGAAAGACGATGGCGGCGATGTAAGCGGTGTGAAGGGCGAGTACGATCATGGACAGCGCGTCTTCCCAGAAAAAGGTCGGTGCGAATAAGTATTGTCCGTAGACGTCTTTTTCCCAGATCGCGCCGGTGACCATGATCGCGTAAAGAGCGAGCGTTTTGATGACAATAGAAGCCGTCGCGATGGCGAATCCCGACCCTGTTGCGAGATACGAAATCACCAGCCAGAGACTGACAAGGAAAATCAGGAATTGAATCGGGGCCAGAACCGCTTGAACCATGGTCCATGGGGAGGCGTCTCGGCGTCGCCTTTGATCGGGGGTGTAGAGTGGCTTGTTCAAGCGCAATCCTTGACGTGTCCGCGTTGATTGTCGGCGCCGTCCGCAAGGTTCAAACAGGAGGAGCTGCGAGCGACGCAGAAAAACTGTCAATTACAATTTACGTCAAAATAGATTGACACACCAGCGGAAATGGCGAAAATCTGAATAGAAAAAAGGATTCCAAATGCGCGCAAAAAACAGCTAAGGTTGTGCTGTTTGTCGTGTGAGTTGGATTTGAAATTGATTACGCGGGTGCAGCATTGCGTCACCATCCGTATGCGCTCAGTTTTTTAACAGCGCCTACCGCGCAGCTGCAAAAGTAAAAAGCGTAACAATGTAACACCAACCGGGCCCTCTCTGTTTTCCCGGTGTAACGTTCGTCGTCGGAGGTTCGTCACGACAACAATTCGTGTTTCCACTTGCAACCTAATCGAGCGCTGAGCCCGTTCGCGGCGGCGCTTGTAGAAAGAGGGAGATGGAGCAACTAGGGCAAGATCTGCGCACTCGAACTGATGAAAATCAGACACGTGATCGCGCGATTATGGCGTTCTTACATCTGGGGGAAAAACTTAAAGCGTTGGCGTCTCGCAGCGCCGCGCAACCGCGGCCGACCGACTCCGAAGATGCGATTGGCGCAAGCGCACTGTTCAATACCATTGAAGGCGAGATCATCCCGCGGCTGATGTTGGCGCATCGCGCACCCCTCGCGCCGACGGACGGACAAGCGCCGCCAGCCGAAGTCTTATCCGAGCAGGATCATGAATTGTTCCTGCAGTGCGTTCTTCGCGACAGCGCGTCGTCCGCCCATAGTTATGTGGAGGCGTTGCTGCAGCGCGGCGTGGCGCGTGACGATTTGTTTCTCAATCTTCTTGCGACATGCGCTCGCCGCCTCGGAGAAATGTGGGAGCGGGACCTGTGTGACTTCACCGACGTCACAATCGGGCTCTGTCGGCTGCATGAGATCGTGCGTAAAAATGCTGCGAATGCAAACCATTCACAGCCGACAGTCGCGGGCGACGGGCCGCGCATTTTGCTGGCGACCGCGTGCGGCGATCAGCATGTGTTTGGGATCGTCATCATTGCGGATTTCTTCCGCCGCGCAGGATGGCGTGTGACCAGCGAGCCTGGCGCCACCCAGGAGGAGCTGGCGAAAATACTGAGCGAGCGTGAATTCGATGTGCTGGGACTTTCCGCCGCCTGCAGCGTTTTCGCTGATGATATTGCTAATGAAATCAAGAAGCTGCGTGCTGCGTCGCGCAACAAAAACATGAAAGTGCTGGCGGGCGGGCGATTGTTCGCTGAATCCCCGGCGCTTGTTAAGAAAGTTGGCGCAGACGCCTTTGCCGATAGCGCGAAAACCGCTGCTGAGATCGGAAAAGAATTGCTTGCAGCAAGTGCTGCACACTGCTAACGGCCTTTTTTTATTGCGACAACAGTGACTTTATATGGATGCGAAGGCCTCTCCCAACGAACGACTTGTTTCGTTCAAGAGTCCGAAAAGGTTTCTGGCTGACCTTGACGCGTCGGTGACAGCCAGAGTCGTCGCATCCGCTGCTGACGTTGCGCTCATTGTCGACAACGGCGTCATCAAAGACATTGCCCTGGGCAACAAGGAGTTGTCTGAAGAGGGCTATGACGCTGCGTGGCGCGGCAAAAAGTGGATTGAAACCGTCACCATTGAGAGTCGTCCAAAAATTGAGGACCTCTTGAAAACGACGGCGAAGACGAGGCCGAACTGGCGTCACGTCAATCACCCTTCACCTTCCGGCGCTGATATTCCGATCAAATACACGGCGGTCAAAACCGGGCCTAACGATCGGATTGTGGCGCTCGGACGGGACTTGCGCTCTGTTTCTGCGCTGCAGCAGCGTCTTGTGGAGGCGCATCAGGGACTGGAGCGGGATTACGATCGGCTGCGCGAATCAGAGTCTCGATATCAAACTCTTTTTCACTCAATGGGTGAGCCGGTTCTGATTGTGGATGCGGATACCTTCACGATTGAGGACGCTAATCCGGCCGCTGAGAAACACTTTGCAGCAATTATGGATACGCTGGTGGGCGCGTCTTTGTTGGATCCGTTTGAAAAAAGGGCTGCGCGCTCGATTGAAGTGGCGGTAGCGGATGCGTTGGTGAATGGATCGGCCGTGAGCCGCCTTCTCCAGTCGCGCGCGGATGGCGCGTGGAGCTTGTCGGTGTCGCCGTTTCGACAAGACGATGAAACCCACTTAATTGTGCGCGTCGTGACTGGCGGCGTCCGCGCCGGCGAGACGAATGCCGAATTTTGGGGTGTTTTAGAGAACCTGCCTGACGGGCTTATCATCACTGATGATGATCTTGTTATTTTGCAGGTGAACAAAGCTTTCTCGGACATGACGCGGCTTTCCGGCGCCAAGCAGGCCGTTGGTCATCGTCTTGACGAGTATCTTGGTCGCTCAATCACGGATATCAACGTTCTCTTGTCCAGCATGAGAAATCATGGATTTGTCCGGAATTTTGCGACGGTTCTGCGCGACCGGTTCGGCGTGGAGGAGCGCGTGGAGATTTCGGCGGTGACCGCCCCCTCGCCTGAAGGCGTGGTCTATGGTTTCTCCGTTCGCAATGTTGAGCGCCGATTAGAGACAGGCGCGCGCATTGGCGAAGAACTGCCCAGTTCGGTCGATCAACTAACCGGGCTCGTCGGCAAAGTGTCCTTGAAAGATATCGTGCGAGAGTCGACGGATCTTATTGAAAAACTGTGTATTGAAGCGGCGCTCGAAATTACTGAAGACAATCGCGCTTCCGCCGCTGAAATGTTGGGATTGAGTCGGCAAGGGCTGTACTCGAAGCTAAAGCGTTTCGGAATAGACGGTTAGCAAATTCAAGCGTCAACTTTGATTGACACATCATTATGTCCGGCGTAATTTACGCCTGTGTCAAACACGCCCATAGCGCTGCACCAAAGAACATTGCCGTCCCTGGCGGCGATAGGGGAATTGCTAAAACCAGTGACGTGGTTTGCGCCCATGTGGGCGTTCATGTGCGGGGTTGTGTCCTCCGGGCAGCCAATTGGAGAGCGATGGCTTTTTTTTGTCGGCGGCGTATTGCTCGCAGGACCGCTTGTCTGCGCTGCAAGTCAGGCGACGAATGACTGGTTTGACCGCGATGTTGACGCCATCAATGAGCCGAAACGTCCCATTCCATCAGGGCGCATACCCGGGCGGTGGGGCTTATACATTGCCGTCTTCTGGTCCGCGCTGTCGCTTGTTGTTGGCGCGTTGCTCGGCGTGTGGGCGTTTGCGGCGACGATTGTCGCTGTCTTTCTTGCATGGGCCTATAGTGCGCCGCCGCTTCGCCTGAAGATGAACGGTTGGTGGGGAAACGCCGCCGTCGGACTATCATATGAAGGCATCGCCTGGTTCACCGGCGCTGCCGTTATGCTTGGCGCTATGCCAGGTTGGCCCATCGTTGCGCTCGCGCTGCTCTACTCAATAGGCGCACACGGTATAATGACGCTCAATGACTTCAAGGCGGTTGAAGGCGACATCCGCATGGGCGTCCGCACGCTGCCTGTGCAACTCGGCCCGGACAGGGCTGCACGCCTCGCCTGTGCGGTAATGGTTGCGCCGCAATTGGCGGTCATTGCAGGGCTTGCTCTTTTTGGTCAGCCATCTCACGCGGTCGTCGTCAGTATACTGTTAGTTTTGCAGCTTTTCTGTATGGCGGAAATGCTGAAGGATCCTCGCGGCAAGGCCCCCTGGTACAATGCCACGGGCGTTTCGCTATTCGTGCTTGGCATGTTGGTTGCCGCACTCGCCGTTAGACCGTTTTCCGGAGGCGTCGGATGAGCGCAAATAATTCTTATCTTGGTTGGCTCGGCGTTTTCAGACTAGGCCTTGTGCAAACGGCGCTCGGCGCCATCGTCGTATTGACGACCTCAACGCTTAATCGCGTGATGGTTGTTGAGCTTGCCTTGCCGGCATTGCTTCCGGGCGCGCTTGTGGGATGGCACTACGCCGTGCAAATGTCGCGACCGCGCTGGGGCTATGGATCAGACATGGGCGGCTCAAGATCGCCCTGGATTATCGGCGGGATGGCGACGCTGGGCCTTGGCGCGATTGGCGCCGCGCTTGCGACGGCGTGGATGGAAACCGCCGCGGCGGCAGGTGTGATCGCGGCTTTTGTCGCATTCTTCGTTATCGGCGTCGGTGTCGGCGCAGCCGGAACCAATCTTCTGGCGTTGCTCGCCACAAAAACTGCGCCGTCGAAAAAGGCGGCCGCGGCGGCCGTCGTTTGGATCATGATGATATTCGGATTCGTCCTGACCGCCGGCGTCGCAGGAAAAATGTTAGATCCATTTTCCATGACGCGGCTGGTTGTCGTGACATGCGCCGTGTCGACGATTGCATTCGCCGTCGCCAGCCTCGCCGTCTGGAATATAGAAAAGGGCGCGCCCGCGGCCCCACTCCCGACGACGGCGAAAACCCCGTTCCGACAGGCCGTTGCAGAGATCTGGAACGAACAGCAGGCCCGGCGATTTACGATCTTTGTTTTTGTGTCGATGCTCGCCTATAGCGCGCAGGACCTCATCCTCGAGCCTTTCGCTGGGCTGATTTACGGCTATACGCCGGGAGAATCGACGCAGCTGGCGGGCGTACAAAATGGCGGCGTGCTGCTCGGCATGATCGCCACAGCGATCATCGGCACGACGATCGGCAAGTCCCGCGCCGGCTTTATGCGCATCTGGACCATGGGCGGGTGTGTTGCGTCCGCGGCGTCATTGATCGCGTTGGCGGTCGGCGCGACCGTGGGAACAAGCTGGCCGCTACAACTTAACGTATTCACGCTCGGCGTTTCCAACGGCGCGTTCGCAGTCGCCGCGATCGGTTCCATGATGACGCTTGCCAGCGCCGGCAAAAAAGGACGCGAAGGGACGCGCATGGGAATCTGGGGCGCCTCGCAAGCTGTGGCCTTTGGGCTCGGTGGGTTTCTAGGCGCCGCGGCGATAGACGCAACCCGGGCGCTCTTCGCCGATACTGCGTCCGCATTTGCATTCGTATTCGGGTTTGAAGGCCTGATGTTCCTCGTCGCTGCCGTCCTCGCCGCCCGCGTGGGCCGCACGGCGGCGGACGACATAAAGTTACCCGCTATGCCGGCAGGAGACCATCTGCCTGCGGAATAAGGAGACATTCCCATGGCTTTTGACGCAGCAGAGATTTCAGAGACCTTCGACGCGGTCGTTGTCGGCGGCGGACCGGCTGGCGCGACCGCAGCGCATGACCTCGCGATCGCCGGTGGATCCGTCATGCTTTTAGACAAGGCGGGCCGCATCAAACCCTGCGGCGGCGCCATTCCGCCGCGTCTCATACGCGATTTTGACATTCCGGACTCGCAAATCGTTGCGCGGGCGCATTCCGCACGGATGGTCGCGCCGTCGAACAAATATGTCGATATGCCCATCAATGGCGGTTCGGTGGGTATGGTCGACCGAGAGCATTTTGACGAATTTTTGCGTGTGCGCGCCGCGACCGCAGGAGCAACGCGACGCGATGGTTCGTTTATTCGCATCGACCGGGACGAGAATGGGGACGCCATCGTGTGCTACCGGTCCAAGGGCGCGCCGAAAGATGCGCCGCTTACGCGAGTTCGCGCCCGCGCCGTCGTCGGCGCCGACGGCGCCAAGTCGCAAGTTGCGCTGCAGACTGTCAAGAACGCAGACAAAAAGAAATGCGTCTTCGCCTATCATGAGATTATTGAATCGCCATTGACGGGATTTGACGGGTCCCGTTGCGACATTTTCTATCAGGGCAAGTTATCGCCGGACTTCTATGCCTGGGTATTTCCGCACGGCGAGACGACCAGCGTCGGGGTAGGGAGCGCGCATAAAGGCTTTTCCTTGCGCGGCGCGGTCGCGTCTTTGCGTGCGGACGCCGATCTCGCCGGCGCAAGGACGATCAGGACCGAAGGCGCCCCGATCCCCCTCAAGCCGCTCAAAAAGTGGGACAACGGCAAAGACGTCATCCTCGCTGGAGATGCTGCGGGCTGTGTTGCGCCAGCGTCCGGCGAGGGCATCTATTACGCTATGTTGGGCGGACGCACGGCGGCGGCGGCGGTAACCGAATTGCTTGAAACGGGCGACGCCAAAGCGCTCGCCCGCGCGCGCAAACGCTACCTCAAAGAGCACGGCAAAGTCTTCTTCATTCTCGGCGTCATGCAACATTTCTGGTATCGCAACGACAAGAGGCGAGAACGGTTCGTCGACATTTGCCGCGATAAGGACGTGCAAAGACTGACGTGGGAAGCGTATATGAACAAGCGCCTGGTGAAAGCGAACCATATGGCGCATGCGCGCATTTTCTTTAAGGACCTGGCCCACCTTGTCGGCGTGGCGTCGCCGCAGCGCTGACCATCGCGATGGGCGGGGTGTTTCGTAATCCGACCGTGATCGCCATTCTTGCGGCGTTGGCTGTTGCTATGGTCGGCGGCGCCGTGACCGATATTGGACCTTGGTATGAAGATCTCGAGAAGCCCGCTCTTAACCCGCCGAATTGGGTGTTCGCGCCGGCGTGGACAGTTATCTATGCTTTGGCGGTCATCGCCGCCGTCACAGGTTGGCGGGATACCCGGACCAGCGCTGAACGCGCGCGGCTCATTACGCTTTTCTTTTTCAATGGGGTTTTGAATATATTGTGGAGCGCATTGTTTTTTACGTTCCGACGCCCTGACTGGGCGCTGGCGCAGGTCGTCATACTCTGGTTATCGGTGCTTGCGCTCATCCTTTTTTTTCAGCGGTTTTCGAACGTTGCTGCGCTCTGCTTGCTTCCCTATCTCGTTTGGGTGGCTTTCGCCGCCTATCTCAATCTTGGCGTCGTGCAATTGAACGGCCCATTTGGGTAAGACAATGATAGAATTTTCACCTTGGATGATTGATCTTATTTTGGTGAGCGTTGCGGCGGAGTTTTTTTTCTTTCGGTCGCTGCTCACTCGAGCAAACCAACAGAAATTCATCACGCCCTTGTTTCTATTCCTGGTCTCCGGTGGTTTCTTGCTCATCGCAGTGCGGCTCGCCTTGTCTGGCGTTAGCGGCGCTTTGATTTATGTAACGCTTTTGTTCGCCTTTGGCGCTCACTTAGCCACGCTCATCGTGGCGGCGACACGTTTCGCTCCGGGTACTGCTAATCCGTGACCACGTTGAATTGGCGAGAATAGATCATCATGATGAGAATCGGGACTCGTTCCAGCGCTATGGCGCTCGCGCAAACGACGGAAATCGTGGATCAGCTGACGTCAGCCGCGCCGCATTTGTCCGCAGAGATAGTAAAATTTCGGCCGCGCGGCGATGTCGACCAGACTT
Organism: Hyphococcus sp.; assembly: GCA_028289605.1. GTDB lineage: Bacteria > Pseudomonadota > Alphaproteobacteria > Caulobacterales > Parvularculaceae > Hyphococcus. The sequence goes on from JANQON010000010.1 coordinate 82,902, forward strand.
CAAAGCTTGATCGCCATGGAGGGAAGGGCGGCGCTTTTGTTTCGGAAATTCGGGAAGCGATGCGAAAGGGCGAGTTGGAAGCTGCGATGCACTCTCTCAAAGACGCTCCGGGTGATGAAGAAGCGCCCGGCTTGGTATTTGCGGCTTATTTGAAGCGCGAATCCATCGAAGATGTCCTTGTGCTGCGAGCCGATCACGCCGTTGATGATTTTGAGAACAAGCAGGGAGCCGGCTTCAGAATCGGCACCAATGCCGTACGCCGCGCTGCCTACCTCAAGCGGCTGTACCCGTTGGCCGAAATCATTCACTATCGCGGCGCCGCCGATACGCGAATCCGCAAACTTGATGAATGCGCGATGCAAAAACTGCCGGACGGCGGCGAAGTCGGTCCCGCGGACGCACTCGTCATGGCCAAAAGCGGGCTGGAGCGCGTTGGGCTGGCTCATCGGATGTCGATGGTATTTTCCTCTGCGCAGATACTGCCTGCAATCGGGCAAGGCATTGTAACCGTTGAATGCGCCGAAGACGACTGGGAGACCCGCGCGCGCCTTGCGTTGATCGACGACAAGGAAACGCGCCTTTGCGCCATGGCGGAAAGAGAAGTCCTTTGGATCTTGAACGGGCATTGCAATGCGCCTATCGCCGGTCATGCGTCAGTTGATGGAGACGTTCTTCGCCTTAACGCATCCGTTTTAAGCTTGGACGGCGAAAAAATCGTCGAAACCGGCGCCGCCGGAAACGCGGCTCGACCGCGCGAACTGGGGCGCGCAGTTGGTCTGGCGCTCTTGGAGCTAGGCGCGTCGGACCTCATCGACTCTGCCGAATGATTTGGCCGCCGACTATTTGCCGCGTATTCGATCGACAAGCGCGGCCACATGTTCCGGCGGCGTATCCGGCGTAAGGCCGTGTCCGAGATTAAAGATATAGGGAACGTTTTTGTACGCTTCCAGAATCGCATCAACAGCCTGTTGTAGTTTGGGCCCGCCGACGGTCACAAGCATAGGATCAAGTCCGCCCTGAACGACAGTGTGAGGACTGAGATTGTCACGCACCCATTTGAACGACATGGTGTGATCGACGCCAACGGCGGCGCAGGCGTCAATGTCGGCGTAGAGGCGCGCCTTCTCGCCGACGCCTTTCGGGAAAATGACTGTTGGAACATGGGGATGAGACTGTTTCAGCGCTTCAACGATTGTTGAGAGGGGCTTGACGCTCACGACCTCCAAAACAGATTCGGGCAGACCGCCGGCCCAACTGTCGAACAACTGCAGGGCGTCTGCGCCGGCGTCAGCCTGCGACCGCAAATACTCGATAGTCAAGTCGGTCAGTATTTCGATCAGCTGTTGTACAAACGCGTCGTCTTCGTAGTACCGACGGCGACATGCTGACGGGTCGTTCATGGGGCCGCCCGCCAGCATGTAGGTTGCAACGGTCCAGGGCGCGCCGGCGAAGCCGATAAGCGCTTTGTCAGTCGGTAGTTCGCGTCGGGTAAGGGCGACAGTCTCGAACACCGGCGACAGCACGTCGGCTACGCGCCGGTTGCGCAGGGCGTCGAGTTCAGAGAGACCTTCAACGCGATCCAGAACCGGGCCTTCGCCGGTTTCAAACCTCAAATTCAACCCCAGCGCATAGGGGATAAGCAAAATGTCGGCAAAGATTATCGCCGCATCAAGGTCATAACGACGGATCGGTTGCAATGTCACTTCACTCGCCAGCGCCGGATCAAAACACAAATTCAGAAACGACCCTGCTTGTTCCCTGACCTTGCGGTATTCAGGTAAGTACCGGCCCGCCTGCCGCATGAGCCACACGGGCGGCAGTCTAACGGTTTCGCCGTTCAGTACGCGAACAAAAGACGATCTTGTTGCTTTCGACATCAGGTGATCGATTCTGGTTGTCTCACGAGTATCGACGATGTTCGTCCATCAAAGCAGAGTCTTGAAAAATAGCGAAGAACCGGATTGTCGTCCACCCGGCGCCGTTTCCGATATTCCATCAATGACGATACAATACGTTGGTCGAGAACAACGTATTCGCTCAAAGGCGATACTGCTTCGTCGCCAATTGGTTCGCCAAGAAATTGGCGCTCTCGGTCCGGGAGTGAGATTTTCGTTGCGCGGAGCGGGGACCAGCCGCTCGCGGCCCAGCGGACGCGTAGATGTATCAGTCAGGACCAACCTGTCAGACGCCAAACGACCCGGGCGCATAGTCCATCGATCGCGTATCGGCGCTGCAGATCAAGGCCATAAGCTTCCCAGTTCGGAGAGTTTGTCTTCCTTGTTTTTTGATCAGGAAACTCAGGCGCAGATGCCTGACGTGGTAGTGGAAAATTCGGAGAAGGGCTGAGCCGGCAAGTCCGAAAACGCGAGAAATCCCTGTTTTCGTATACGAATCAGGAAATTCCGCTGGAGACCCGTTCAATCGCGGTCGCCTGCACCGCCATCGGTTTTGTCGAACTCCTGACGTTTGTCGCGCAGTCGAAAATAGCGATTGGATCTCATGTGGTTGCGTGCGCCTGAGGCGCACAATTCCGTCTCCGGTCGGCGTCGTTCGGCGCCTGTTTTTGCGCTTCTAGACCCGAAGTCTCCGGCGGTCGCGGCGTGATTCAGTGTCGGCGCTGGAGACGATTTTAGGGGGCGACGGAAAAGCCCAGCAAGCGGCGCTGCGAACTCCAGTCCGGAGACAAGGCTGTGTCGTTTAGGCGTCGCAGAGACAGCGCCGCCGGCTGACGGCCGTCAAGGATCGCCTCGATAATGTCGGGCGCCAGATAGGCGTATCGTAGAACCTTCCACACATAGCGCTCTGAAAGTTTTCGTCCTGCGCCAACGCGGCGACTGATCGATGTTTGCCGTTCTCTAGAGCGACGCGCCATCGGTAGGCGGTGACGATTGCCTTGATCAGTGCGCCGTTTTTTGCGTTGCCGCCGCCCGCAATGACCTGGCGGCGGTGGCGCGGTTTCCTCAAGTCAACGGCGACTCGTAACGCGCACGCCCTGCCGGACCGGATCTTTGCCTTGATGTCGACGGCGTCTTTGATCACGTCGATTCGATGGACATGTACGAAACGCGTCGGTTGAGAAAGTCATCAATTTCGAGCTAGTGATGCGCCAAGGATAGTTTCTGCTGCACGCCGTGCATCATTCGCGACTGTCTTAGAGCCATAGATATGTGCAAGGACAATCGCGCCCTCCTTCAATATAAGAATTTGTCGAGCAACCTCGTCAGGCTCTATGAGCTTCGCCTTTTTTGCGAGCATCGAAAAATATTTCTGAAGGAGTTTTTTGTGTTCAGCCGCAGTTCTATGGATCGGTTCATCCCTATCCTGATATTCCGATGACGCTTTGATGAACATGCAGCTCTTAAATCCAGGTTCATCAAACCACTCGCCGAGCGCGGTGAAAACGGCAAGAAGCTGATCTGCTGGATCATCTGCTAAAGCTTCCACACGTCTAACAAGCCAATTCCGAAATTGTTCGTCGCGTAAGCGCAGCGTCGCAAGCACGAGCTCGTCTTTCGTCCGGAAATGCTTATAGATCGCCGTTTTTGAAACGCCCGTTTCCTTGGCCACGCGGTCCATGCCGATGGCGTGAAACCCGCCCTCATAAAACGCCTGTAGGGCATTTTGAACCAGCTGATCTCTCTTCGACGCGCTCATAAAACTGACCTTTTCGTAACTGATCTGTAAATGAACCAACTCGCCAGCCGGCGCAAGATGGTTCACGCTAATGTGCTGTCTTAAAGGGATTAATCGTGGCTGCGTGTTGGAAAAGCCCGATTTTCCAAAAAAATACTGGGGCAAAACGTTGACAGATCAGTTCACGTAAGATAATTAACATTAACCGATCGGTTAATGTAATCGGTCGGCAGGCGAGACGATCGAGACGCCGCGTTGGGAACGCAAACGCGCCGAATAAAGGGGATCGAGAGATGAGAGAGTCACGTCGCAATTTTTACGGTCGGTGCATGGACGTCACGGCGCTCGCACTTAGCATTTTTGTTTTCTTTATTCTGATGGCTGTCGCCGTGGTTCCCGCAATGGCCGGGCCGTCGATTGCCAATGCAACTGAAAAATCACCGCGAGCAGCGACTACGCTTGGCGATGCAGCGTTTGTCTCTGCTGACCTACAGCGCGACTTCCTGTCGCCGGAAAAGCAATGGTCATCGAATAGAACCTCCGTAGAGAGAGTAAAAATCTACTGATCCGTACCGAGAAAAGCTTAAGAGAAGAGGAGAGACCCATGACCAGCAATGAACAAGGTTCCGAGTCAAAAACCGCCAAACAGTCCGTCGACCAGGGACGCCGCAGTATCCTGGCCGGCGCTGCCACCGCCACCGTTGTCGGCGCCGCAACCGCCATTGGCAATAGCGCCTTGGCCGCGACCCAAGAGGCTAAAGCGGCTTACGCGGATCCTGTAACGCCAGGCTTGCCGAAAATTGATATGCAGATCATTCCCGGGCGAACCGCCCTCGTCGTCGTCGATCCTCAAATCGATTTCCTAGATGAAAAAGGCGTAGCCTGGGGCGTGGTTGGCGAAAGCGTGACTGAACAGGGCGTGGTTGACAATTTGGAGCGCTTATTCATCGCCGCAAAATCCGTCAACATGCCGGTCGTCGTCTCGCCGCATTACTATTACCCGCAAGACCATAAATGGAAGTTCGAAGGCACGCTTGAGCGCGTGATGCACGATATCAAAATGTTCGAGCGTAAAGATCCGCTCAATCTGGACGGCTTCGCGGGATCGGGCGCTGACTGGATGCCGCAATACAAGAAATACATCGAGGACGGCGAAACAATCGTGTGTTCACCGCATAAGGTCTACGGGCCGGAGCAAAACGATCTTGTTCTCCAATTGCGAAAGATCGGCATCGACAACGTGATTCTCAGCGGCATGTCGGCCAATCTTTGTGTCGAAAGCCATATGCGCGAATTGTTGGAGACGGGCTTTGAGGTCGCGGTCGTACGCGACGCAACAGCTGGCGCCAAAGTGCCGGAAGGCGATGGTTATCTCGCAGCGCTCATCAACTTCCGCATGATCGCCAACGCTGTCTGGTGGACCGATGAGGCTGTCAAACGGATCTCTCAGTCCGGTTAAGTGCTAACGCTTACCCCCAAGGGCCATCGCCCCGAACGGATGGCTCAAAAGCGCCCGGCTAACGCCTCCCCATAGCGCCCCCCACCGTTAGCCGGGCGCACTCAATCTGAATTGGGCGGCGCCGCGTTGCGTCCTGCCGCCGCTCCAAACCGCCCTGCGAAAACGACAGGCCGCTTTTGCGGGCGTTTCCTCGACATAGCCTGACCGCAAACAAGGAACAAAAAATGACCAAATCACTTTACACCGCATGCGCCGCAATCGCGCTTTCGTTGTCGCTGACAACGCATGGCCTTGCTGCGGACGAATACAACGTCTCTAAAGGCGTAACGACCGCAGGCGTCCCCCTCGGACTTCACGGGTCCGACCCTGTCACGCTTTCGACATTTAACGCAGTCGCGGAAGGCGACGCTGCGCATACGGTCGTTGTCGACGATGTCGCATATTATTTTGCGTCTGCAGATTCTGCGCGCACCTTTGAGGCTGCGCCAAACAATTACCTGCCGCAGTTTGGAGGTTTCTGCGCATTTGCAGTCGCGCTTGGCAAGAAGTTCGACGGCGACCCGCAATATGCCGACATCGTCGACGGAAAGCTCTATCTTTTCGTCAATGCGGAGATCTTTGAAAAATACAAGAAAGACTCAAAGCGCATCATCGCAAAAGCACACAAAACTTGGCCGTCGATCAAAAACACGGCTGTCGGCGATCTCTGATCGCCTGCGGCGGCTGATCATCCGTGATCAGTCGTCGCCCCCCTCAACAAACAACGATAAGGAATATGATGATGCGTCATCCGCTTCCGCTGTTCACAGAAGAAACAGCCCGCGCCAAAGTTCAAGCCGCCGAAGACGCCTGGAACTAGAAAGATCCCGAGAATGTCATGCTCGCCTACACGGTAGATTCGGAATGGCGAATCCGTAATGAGTTTTTACTACCCAGTTCAAAACGGCTGGCTCATGAGCACCGAAATCGCCTTTGATAACCGAGTGCGATCACTGAGAAGGCGATTGAATTGTGTGTCACATCCGGAGACCGGCCCTGGGTAGTTTGAGATTTCGTCCACCAAGAGCCGACGAGCTTCCAGAAGCGTTTCAAGCGAGCTGTTTGCAAGCTCTTCATAGTGATACGAAGTCATGCGCAATCCCAAAGTAACAAGACATATTGAGTATCTCTAGAATTCACCGAATACACAAATGTCGTTACTCAGAAATTACGCGCCATCGCAGCGCTGATTGCGCTTAGCGTCTGTGATTCGCCGAAAACGGAAATTCCACTCACCGTCTGCCAGCAATAGCAATAAGCGTGAATCCGGCGCCAATCACGAGGCAAAGCGGCGAGTAAAACAATAGGTCGTATGTGGCGAAAGGCCGGGTTCGCTCAATCTGTTTGGCGAGCCCGATCCAAAAGCCTGCAACGCCTCGTGCGACAAAAATCAGCGCAATCACGCCGGCGCTCAAGCGAGCAAGCCAAGCCCAGCCGAGACTGAACACTCCGCTTGCCGACAAGGCAATTAGGCCAGCTACAACCAGAAGTACGGCCACGGTGAAAGTCATCCAGCTCGGCGGCATCCTTTCAAATTCTGGCGCACCGATCACCGTTTTGATCAAGGCTGCCTCTGTCAACGCCGGCCATAGCCCCCCTAAGGCCCAATAGGCATGAAGCACTGCTATGCCGATGAGCAGGGCAAACAAAAAAAGTGCAATTGATTTCGATATTGCCATCTGCGTCGCGCCATTCCTCACACGTCATGAAGCTACAAGGAAAATGCCGCTAAGCAAGGCTCACAAATGGTTGCAAAACCGCTATCTATTTCTCTTCGAAAGCGGACACTCTAGCCGGCCGAATTCACAGGCCAGTATCGGGTACGCTACTCTTTCGTAATTTGTTGTTTAGCGTGGTTGATCCAACCCCTTTGAACGTAGCCGCATTGAGACAGTAAAATGGCTGCATGAAATGGAGCGGCTCTATGGTATAAGTGTTCTTTTGAGAGTTCTCGGAGGATGTTGGTTGAATAAAAAAAGGGCCGCAAAACGGCCCTTTCTTCCTTGCGTTTCATATTCTGAATTCGATCAGAAAAATGAAGCTCTCACGACGCTAGCACTTAGACGGGCCGAAGCTGCAGCCAAAGTTAACCAGCGTTCTGACATTCGTTGGACCATTTGACGGGAATGCAGTGTTGTGACCAAACCGGGAAGCGCCCTGGATTTTGATTGAATCATCAACAAAGCCCCAGCTTGTGACAGCGGCCACTCGGTTGCGATTTGAGTCAACCGCGGGTGTTCCCTGGTAGCCGTCGGACTTGCCAAAGTTATGAATCCATGGGCCTCCACTGCTTCCGCCCGTCATGTTGGACCCGATGATGACTTGGTTGAAATCGGTGTCCGGTCCAAGGGCGAATGGGGCGTCTTGAACCGCAATCGACTCGTTTTGAATCATCCTTACGCCTGTATAACCGGCGGAAGGGTAAGAGATCTGCGTCAGATGCGCCGACAAGTCGCCGTCGCCGCCCAACGCTGTATATCCGCGATCGTTTTGGTAAAGGCCGTATCTGCCAACGACATCACCCACTTCTTGTTCAACGCCTTCGCTATTGACTTGTGAGTTCATCACCAGAATGGCGACGTCATTCTCGCACACTACGCCTGTAGCGCCGGGCAGGCACCGGTCGGTGCCGTTAAAATAAACGCCGGGAATGATGATGGACTGTGATGTCCATGTTCCGAATGGCACATCGTCGTTGTGTCTTGCAGGCTGAAAGAACACTTGATCTGCAAAACCTGTACTGCCCAGGCCGAAATCATGTACGCAGTGCGCCGCGGTCAAAACAAGACCTGGTCGGATAACGGACGCCGAACAGACAAAGAAACTTCCCCCGAAATCCATGAAAAGCTTGCCGGTCTGGCGATAGGGCGCCGAATCGACTGGCGCACTGTTGTTATTGGAGTTGGGTCTCTGAGCGACGATCCTAGATGTAAAGGGAAAGCCACCGAAAGCGCCAAAGGCTTGTGTCGAAATTCCCGATCCAGACTGTTGAAACAGGCCGATGTTAGGAAGTTGACTAATGTCGTCTAGCATCGGCATGCGCGACTTTGCATTTTCCATTTGCGAGGCGGTCATTTTGTTTGCCGCAGCAAAAGTCGGCGTATACGCGACCGCCTTTCCGTCACTACTCATTTCAACGTTTTGCGCCGTCGCTGTCGACGCCAGTCCGACAGCTAAAAGGCCCGAAAGTGCAGATTTCATAAAGGGCATTTTCCCCATATGTGTCTCCTCCTACTTTGATAGGGGCGTACCTTAACCATGACTCGCAAAACATAAAAGGACGCAAGCGAATTCACGCGTCTCTTGAATTCGACACTGCAGAATTGCTGCACGGTAACACCGTCGCCGGCGCCCGCGCATGCAAGCGCGCCTTGTGGATGCTCACGTATCTGGTGCGGAGCGGCGGCGTTCGTACAGCAAGGTGTATGAAAAGTGTATGACATGCGCCGCCGATGGCCTTGTACAGGCGCCTTGTATGACATTTGCTTGGATCGCCCGGTGCGTACTTGTTGCCCATCATTTTGGGGGCGGCAATCGCTCGGTTTGGGGCGCTGGCGGATGCATCTGCGCACATTGCACTCTTTGTCAGATCAAGGCCATCGAAGTTGAGAGAGCGCCGAAACCTCAGAAGGCGCAGCGGCCGGGGCTTGGTGGATCGTATTCCTTTGTTCCTCGCGAACAATACCGGCTCACGTGACTTCAGTTGAAAAAAGTGGTCCGGCGTGAGGGAGAGAATCTGGCTTAATTCGTTACTCAAAGGAGATGAGAATGAGCCGGAAACGATTTAAGCCTGAACAAATTATTGGAATGCTGCGAGAAGCCGAGGTGCGCCTCAGCGAAGGCGCAAAGGTTGGCGAGGTCTGTCGTCATCTCGGCGTGTCAGAACAGAGTTGCTATCGCTGGCGCAGAGAGTGCGGCGGATGGAGGATAGCCAGGCCCATCGCTTGAAGAAGCTGGATCGAGAGAATGCACGGCTGAAGAAGGTCGTAGCGGACCTGACGCTCGACAAGGCGATCTTGAATGAGGCGCTAACGGGAAAGTACTAGGTCCTTCACGCCGCCAAAAATCTCTCCCAAGAAGGCGGCGGATTTGAGATTACGTTCGAGCCCTCCGGCGTCGCAGTCCAGTCCTAACCAGGGGAAAGCATTCTCGAAACCGCAGAACGCGCAGACGTCGATATCGATTACTCATACCGCAGCGGCAGCGGCGGCCTTTGCCAAGCGAAACTCCTTGCGGGCGAGGTCGACCTTGTCGTCGACGATGCGCTTGAGGAAGAGGACACTGAAAACGGCGTTATTCTGACGCGCCAGTCGTTTCCACGGAGGGACTGTCGGGTATCCGGATTTTCTAAGTAGCGATGGGTTTTCCACTGGAGACCCGTTCGATCGCGGCCGCTTCCACCGCCATTTGTTTTGTCGAAATCCTGCAGTTTGTCGCCCGGTCGAAAATCTCGATTGGATCTCATGTGATTGCGTGCACGTGAGACGCATTATTTCGTCTCCGGTCGGCGTCGTTCGGCGCCTGTTTTTGCGCTTCTAGACCCGAAGTCTCCGGCGGTCGCGATGTGATTCAGTGTCGGCGCTGGAGACGATTTTAGGGGGCGACGGAAAAGCCGAGCAAGCGACGCTGCGAACTCCAGTCCGGAGACAAGGCTGTGTCGTTTAAGGTCGTCATGCTAGTTGGAAACACTGCGTTGATCGTGTTGGTGGTAACATCGTTGACGCCGACGTGGCGACGGCGAAACAACAAACCGCTGTCGCGTCCTGGGCCTGAAAATCGGTCTGTGACGTCCGTGCCGGGGATCATCTGCGCCGGACTTATTGTAGGTTCAGCAATCGCTTTGACAGCGTTAGCGATAGCAATCGGCGATCTTTCTTACTTGCGCTCAACTAGAACGATTTAACGCAACAACAGATGCGTTCTTGGCATAATCGCTTGGCCTAATGTCCGCTGTGACGAACAGGTGACGGTTTAGTCACAGGCCGTTGAACGGCAGTAGCGGACGAATAGCAGACGTCAGTTGCGCGCCTCCGCACTGGCGTCGCGCAGCGCCTTAAACTCGCTGCCCTCGGCCCAGTTGGGCCACTCCTTGCTATTGCCGAGTCGTTCCGCG
>JANQON010000011.1 GCA_028289605.1 Hyphococcus sp.
CGCGGAACGACTCGGCAATAGCAAGGAGTGGCCCAACTGGGCCGAGGGCAGCGAGTTTAAGGCGCTGCGCGACGCCAGTGCGGAGGCGCGCAACTGACGCCCGGTCGCTCGCAGGACCCCCTTTCCGCAAAACCTCGAAATCTGCGCGGCTCCCCGACCTCAGTCAGCGACGGCTGAGAGGGTCGGGGTCGCGCTTAACCGTAATAAAAAACTTCTTTGACGATTTTGCCGTCTTTCCAGGTGCGCACAGCGATCTGATGATAGTTTCGATCGCCCCAGTCTTTGTGGGTGTAATCCATGTGCCATTGCGACATTGTCGTGTCAGGGCCAACCGCTTGCGCGACGACCTTTGCGCCGCGAAACGCCGTGATCGACGAAAAGAAGTCATTTTCGCGTTTTCGATTGGCGGCCTTGCCAACAGTTGGTTCGGCGTCGTTTTCCTGCATCACGACGTCTTCTGAATAATAGTCTTCAAAAGCGGCCAGTGCGTCGCCGCTCATGATCCGCTCATTAAGCGCGGTATCCAGCTCCAGCAGGGTGTTTGCCTGATCGGTGTCCAGCTTGCTCATTCTTCTTGGTCCTTTTGTTTGCCCCGGCGGCGGCCGAAGGCGTGATTGCCATGCCGAGAAGCTAGGAACAGGGGTGGGAAAGAATAAGCCTGGAAAGCCGGAAAACAGTGTTGCGCGTTTGAGAACGCCGGTCCGGCTTATTAAGCAAATGCTACAGATCCTGTTTGACTTCGCCCTTAAAATGCAACGCAATTGCGTCGGCGAACGCCTGCGCGCGCGTCGATACTCTGCGCGTCGGCGGATAAACAAGATAAAGGTTCATATCCGACCATTCGTAGTTTTCCAAAGCCGCTTCCAGTTCGCCGGTGCGCAGATACGGCGCGACGATGAATCTCGGCTCGACAATGAAGCCGCATGCATCGACGGCCATCGAGGCGACGAATTCGCCATTGCTGGCCAGCATTTTTATGGGCGGTGCAATGACCCCGGTCTTTCCACGCTTCCCCCAATAGCGAATGGTTTCCGGCCGGTTTTGATTTGAATATCGAAGGCAACTTAACGTTTCTAGGTCTTCGGGTTTTGTCGGCCGGCCGTGACGATCCCAAAAAGACGGCGCCGCGGCGACCGTATGGTGGATACGCGTGACCTTTCGGGCGATCAGGCTGGAGTCCGCCAGGACGCCGATCCGCAGTGCGACATCAAAGCCTTCTTCAATCAGGTTCACACGACGGTCGGAAAAATCAACTTCAACACTCAAATTAGGGTGCGCCCTGATGAATTGAGACAATACCGGCTGTAGATGTGACAAACCAAAGGACAAGGGTGCTGCAATCCGTAGCTTGCCCGTCAATCCTTGATGTCCGTCCCGCAGGCTCGCCTCAGCCTCGTTCAACTCATCAAGGATGGCCTCAGCGCGCGTCAAAAACGCGGCGCCCGCATCGGTCAGATTCATTTGCCGCGTGGTGCGATTGATCAGCTGGACGCCGAGGCGTGTTTCCAGATCGGACAGCCTGCGGCTGACGGCGGATTTCGCCGCATGCATTTGCGTCGCGGCCCGGCTGATGGAGCCGGCGCGCGCAATGGCGACAAAATTTTCGAGCTCTGCGACGCGATCCATTGTTCTCGTTTAGCGAACAATACTTTCAGAAAAAAGCCCCTTCTGAAACTTTCCGGAACAATTAGATTGCCGCCGTCAAACGAATTCACCAGCAAAAGAACGGAATATGACCATGACCCAAGCAACTTCACTGACCACCGCCCCTATCGCCAACCTCAACGAGCGCTTTGCGCCTCTCGTGGGCCGCACCGCCCTGTCCAGCATCTTCCTGCTTTCTGGGATCACCAAGTTACAGAATTACTCGGCAACGCAAGGCTATATGGAATCGCTTGGCGTGCCGGGCGCGCTGTTGCCCGCCGTCATTGCGTTTGAAATCGTCGCGCCGATCGCCGTCATCCTTGGATGGCATGCGCGCATTGCTGCCTTTTTTCTCGCCGGATTCAGTCTCCTCACAGCAATGATTTTTCATTTCGATTTCGCGGACCAAATCCAATCGATCATGTTCATGAAAAATGTCGCCATCGCCGGCGGTTTCTTCCTGCTGATGGCGAGCGGCCCAGGGCCGTTCAGCATTTCGAACCGGGAAAGCCGCTAGGCTTTTCCGACGCAACTGAAGTAACGGCTCGTTGACGGTCAAGATCTGTCTGATAACGAAGCCCGAACCAGTCTGTCAGTCGCCAAGGTATGGAACACCGATCAGTCGCGCGCCGCCTTTCAGTCGGCGTGTACAGACAAAGCGCTTCCAACTGCGCGCGGCGTTGATAATCTTGCGATCGTTCCCTGGACTTCGCAGAGCCGTCAACAAGACGTTTGAACGCGATCGCTTTTTTGGCTGATCAGAGCGTCCGGTTTTGCGCGATCAGCAGAGAAACAGGAGCAATAAACTGAAAGACCCCTGTCATCGCCTATGAAGTATTTTTTTGAAAACCGATCGAGGATTCAAGCCATTCTAAGGTTCTTTGGATCTTTCGATCCTGATACTTATTCCGATGGCAGATGAAATTGTATACCGCATTCCGATCTTCGACGGGCCCTAACACAGGCACAAACGACTGGCCGTATCCGGGATATGTCTCGATCAGAGGCGCCATCGAAAGCGCAATCCCAAGTCCCGACTTCACGGCGTCGATCGCGCCGAGAATGGAGTCGAATGTGAGTGAACTTTGCCCGCTGAGCGCCTGCATGTCATGCGCTTCCGCCCAGGTCTGCCAGGCATTGCGGTTTGCACGAACGTGAATCAGCGTATGCGAATCGAGGTCCTTGGCGGTTGCAATCGGGGGCGATGAAGCAAGGTAGTCTGGAGAAGCAATTGGCTGACCGGTGATCGAGATCAGCGGTTTACAGATCAAATCTCCGACATGCTCACGACCAAATCGGATTGCAATGTCCGCTTCGCCATTTAAGATGTCGACATAAGAACTGGACGTTTCGATCCTCAATTCAATTTGCGGATTTTCCGATTCAAATCGGCTGAGATTGGGGAGCAAGACGGCGCTGGCAAAAAACGGTAATGCGCTTATGCGGATAACGTGATCGTCGCTTCTCCGCTGAAACCGCCGTGTCGCCGATTGAAGAACCTCCAATGCGCTTTGAACGGAAATTAAATATTCGGCGCCCGCATTCGTGATCCTCACGGCACGGCCGGCCCTTTCAAAAAGCAACGCGTTCAGTCGGACCTCTAAGTCTCTTATGGCGTGCGAAACTGCAGATGGCGTTCGCCCAAGTTCCTGAGCGGCGCCGGCAAAAGAACCATGTCGCGCCGCGGCCTCAAAGGCCAGAAGACTGGCCATGGACGGGAGAGTGATCGCTGCGTCTAAAGATGAAATTTTCTCATGTATCATGAATCCAATTCACTTTTCCTCGGTCCAGAAAGCAGCAATAAATCTGATGATTAAGATGATTGCAACACAATGCCTGCTTTTGAAAAAGATGATGAAAACTATTGGGTAAGCGCCCCTTCGGCGATGGGGCCGTTCAAAGGCCTCCAGGGCGGCGGCGTAGCAGGATTAATGGTTTTCGAACTGGAGGAATTGGCGGCCGCTCGCGATCTTGGAATGGCGGTTTCGACGTCGGTCGAATTCTTGCGCCCGACGGAACCGGGACGACTTCACACAAAGCCTGTAGTTGAGAGAATCGGGCGGCGCGTCAGCGTGCTGTCAAATGAGGTCTTCCAAGCCGACACCCGCACGGCGCGGGCAAGCGTCTGTTTCATCCGGCCGACAGAAATCGCAACAATTGGACATCCGCCCGCCGAACGCAGCAACCCGATTAGCTTCGAGGTTTCGCCCCCAGTAGCTGCTTTTCACGGCCGAGCCTGGATGATGGACAACTTTGAGGTGCGGCGCTCGGATAAAGGCGCTTTTTGGTTCCGGTACACAGACGACGTTGTGTCAAATGTAACGCCTCTGGCTCGCGTCCTGGGGCCAGCCGATTGGGCGCACGGCTTGGCTCGGCCAGAGTCGCCGCAATTAGCGGACCCGAACGTCAATCTGAATGTGCTCCTGTCACGCCATCCCAAGGGTGACTTTATCGGCGTCCTTCCCAAAACGACCTGGATGCCGACGGGGATAGGTCTCGGTGAGGCCGTCCTTTCGGACCAGCAAGGACCGTTCGGCCGCGTCATGATGTCAGTCGCCCTGACAGAGCTGGGCTGACGCTTCAAGGAGGAGAAGATGTTACGTCGGATGGCGGCGCAACTCGACAAGCGCGGTTGGCGCAACCGCATTCATCGCGCGCGAACGGGCCCGGCCGCAACAAGCTGTTCGCACCTCGGCTTCTACGAGGACGATGAGTGTTTCATCCGGTTTCGAAAATCGGGCCGCGGACCAGCGATCGTGTTTTTGTGCGATGGCCCCGCCACGCTGGAAGTCTACGACGGCCTTATTGAACAGCTGGCGCCGCAGTATACGGTTGTTGCGTTCGAGACCCCGGGAAACGGCTTCTCGGTGCCTAAAGCAGGTTTCCGCTTTGACTTCGTCCCATGCAATGACGCAGTCTCCCGCTTTCTCAAAGAAGTCGCTGGCGAACAGGCGATCCTGGCGTTTTCATGCGGCGGCGCCTATGCGGCGGTCGATATCGCGGTGCGGCATCCGGAGCTCTGCAGCAAGTTGGTCATCATCCAGGCTCCATCGTGGGAAGAAGAAGCGCGCTGGAAGCGCAGTCGGGACCCGCACGGCCTAGTCTCGACTCCGTTTGTCGGTCAGCTTTTGTTTCCAATGATGATGAAATCGCGAGCCCCGGCTTGGTACGATCTGAGCATGGCTGAGACGCCCTTGGTTCAAACATTTTGCAGGTGTACGCAAGCAGCCTTCGATGCCGGCGCTGCCTTCGCCCTACCGACGCTATTTCAAAACTACCTCACGGGAGCACAGCCGCCATTTGGAGTCGCCGATCAACCCGCCTTGGCGATTTGGGGCTTGCAGGACGGATCGCATGCGTCGACCGATAAACAGTCTTCAGTGAGCATGGCGAAATCGGTCGTTGTGAAGGCGCTAGAGCATGTTGGACACTTTCCAGAGCTGGAAGATCCGAGTGGATTTTGTCGCTTGGTGGAAGAATTTGCCGCTTAAAGCTAATCACGGCGACCTGCCGCCGGCAAATGCGTGCTGATTTTAATGTCAGGTTCTGTTGCAAGACCGCGATCAATGCGAGCGTCCAGCATCCGAGGCGCCAGACGTTGCAGTCTTTGTTCGACCGTTCTGCGAATATTCGCCAAATCGGGCTTGCCCGTCGCCAGCAGCGGAAGGCGGCCAACCGCAACAATATAGTGGGGCTTTTCAAAGCGGGAAATCCCTTGCGGTCGCGACCAAGCGGCGAACGCCGCCCGATTAGCGCCGCCTTGATCGGTAACCAGTACGATTGCTTCACGACCGTCAGCCTGCGAAATCGCGAGCGCGGCATGGTTGGCATCGGGCCAGCATGATTTTGCATGTTGCTCAACGGCCGCAAGCGAAACCATTTCGGCGCCGACTCTTGCAAAACGCTTGAGGCGGCCTTTGATGATTAGAAATCCGTCCTCGTCAATATCCGCTAGATCGCCCGTATCGAACCAATCTCCTGGACTTCGGATCGATTGTCCCGAACCATCGTCCTTGCGGTAACCCAGCATGACATTTGGACCGCGAACAAAAAGTCGCTTTCCAATCTCAATGCCGGGGGCAGTCTCCAGCCGCGCCTCCATGCCCGGCAGAATTTCTCCGACTGTGCCGCGACGATTGCGCGATGGACGATTGAGCGCGATCACGGGGGCGCATTCTGTCGCCCCATAGCCTTCCAAAATCACCGCCCCCGACTTTTCCGCGAATGAAATCACGGTAGCGTCGTTGACGGCCTCGCCGCCGAGAACAACATAGTGAAGACCTTGAAGTGCGCTCTTATCGGCGCTTCGGGCGTAAAGCTTCGCGAAAGTGTCTGTCGCCACCAGCACTGTTGCTGCGCTACGTTTAATCTCTTCCGGAATCTTTTCCCGATCTAACGGGGATGGATAGAGCACCGTTTTCATACCACCGAGGATTGGCAAAAACGTGCCGCCTGTGAGCCCAAAAGCGTGAAAAATCGGAAGCACGTTAAAGAACACCCAGTCGCGCCGAAAAGGAACGTGCGCGCGACATTGTGCGATATTTGCGAGAATATTTCTGTGGCTAAGCACAACCCCCTTGGGAGATCCCGTCGTGCCGGATGTAAAAAGAATTGCCGCCGGCGCGTCGCTATTCTTCTGTTTACTGGATATTGCGGGTTGTATGCTTCGAACTAGCGCCCGCAATTTATCAAAAAAAGTGAGCGATCGCTTGAGGTCCTCCAGATAAATTACGGTTACGACTATTTTAAGCGATGCGACGGTTGCATGCAGCTTGGCGATGTCAATGAAACGCCGGGATGTAAGCACGATGCTAAGATCGGCGATCCTGCAAGCCTCACCTATTCGTTGAGTCCCGGCAAGATAGTTGATGAATGCCGGAACGCGGCCAAACGCGTAAAGAGCAAAGACGGCGACGACGCCTGCTGGCGTGGTCGGCAACATGATGCCGACGTTTTCGCCGCGTGCGGACAGGTCTGCAATCTTGCCGCCCAGCGCGTAGGCCGACCGAACAAGTGCGCCATATGTAAACGCCTCCCCCTCCCGGCCTTGCACAATCGGCATATTTCGACCGAATTTGCGACGCGCTCTTCTTAGGGCGACAAAGATATTCTGGGGCAGGTCCGAAAAATCACATGGCGGGCCGCACCAACGATTTTCGATGCGGATCTTAGGTCGATTATGGACCTTAGAGGACACTTCAGAAGTCCCACGCGATGGTCGACGGCGCAGCCTTCGGATCAACGTCTTAAGCCTGCTAAATGCTATCTCTACTCGAATTTGTTTTCGGTCCGTTTTTCGCTGCTGCCACCGCAGTTTCGATTTCACGCCTGATTTCCATCGGACGTGCGAGCACTGGGAATTTGATGACTGCGATTCCGGTGCCCCGAATTGTCAAAACGCCAAAACCGAGTATGCGGCCCAGGAAAGACTGGTGCACAAGCACTTCTTCGATTTTATCAAGATTGACCTCATGAGAGTCGCGACCAACAAGACCGGTTTTTAGAATCAGACGCATAGATGTAACCGCAATCACCGTCGTCCATTTGTGCACATACCGCCGCAGCAGGACTATGCCCCCAAAAGCTAACGCAGCGAACGTCAGTATTGTGAACATTCTTTCTTCCGGCGGGAACTGCAGATAGTTTTGAAATAGCAGGTACAACCAGAACGCCACCGGAACGCATCCTAGAGCGAACCAAAACCAACTTCCGAAATCATAGGTCCAGTTAAACTTCGCGCGATAGAGATACTCTTCCACTGGCGCAAGCGTGTTTTTGACATAGCCCATTGTCTCGCCTTTCTTGCGACGGAACCACTTTGACGTTCCTACTCGCCCGCGCGGTCATGCAGTTGAGCTTCTTTCTCGGAATTGCGCTCGTTTCCGACAAAACGCATGGGCCCAAGCGGAAATTCCATCGCAAATTCATTCGGCGCCGCGTTCGCTGCAAGTTTACGGATGAACTCTGCCTGGGCTTGCGCATCTTCGTTGAAGCGCTGCATGGCCTTTGACCATAATTCAGTCCATGCCTTGATAAGGACGGCGCCTTCGGCTTGTTCACCCATAAGCTGGCCAAATTCAATCGCGGATCGAGCTGCGTCATGTCGTCTTTTGAACCAACCATCAAGGTATTCATGGAAATCGCTTACAAGGCTGTCTTCAGCCTTCCAGAATCGCTCAGTTTGCTCGCCGATGAGTTTGCGGCTTTGATCGTTCTCCATCACTCGCTTGGCCCAATGCTCGATCGTTTCTGCGGGGCTTGGAGGTTCAGTCATTTTTCCTGACCATTTGCTGCCCTTCCATTTTGCCAGACTGCACCTTGTTCGGTTTGACGGGGATCAATTCGAGTTTGCGATCACAACGGCATAATCGGCGCGTTTAACCTTGTTAATTGACGGAGCCGTTTTGTGGCTCAAACTCGAACCGCTCTCGTCACCGGCGGCGTTCAAGGGCTAGGCGCGGCGGCGGCGCAGGCTTTGTCAAAACGCGGCGTCACCGTGGCGGTGAGCAGCCGCGTTAGAAAAGATGAGGCTGCAGCCTTTTCCGAACAGAACGGCTTTGCATATTTTTCGTGGGATGTCAGCGATAACGCAGCTTGCGAAAAAGGAGTCGCGGACGTTGAGGCGAAGCTTGGTCCGCTCGACATATTGGTCAACAACGCCGGCGTCACCCGCGACGCCATGTTTCATAAGATGACTTATGACGAGTGGCGGGCGGTCATCTGCGTCGATCTCGATTCCATGTTCAATATGTGCAGACCGGTCATTTCCGGCATGCGACATCGCGGATTTGGACGGATCATAAACATCTCTTCCGTCAATGGCCTGAAGGGTCAGGCGGGGCAAACAAACTACTGCGCTGCAAAAGCCGGGGTTATCGGCTTTACCAAAGCGCTGGCGCTGGAAAACGCCGCGAAGGGAATCACGGTGAACGCCATTGCCCCAGGATACTGCGACACGCCCATGGTCGCCGCAGTCCCTAACGACATCCTTCAACAAATTGTCACAACCATCCCGGCCGGTCGGCTCGGACGCCCCGGCGATATTGGACGCGTGGTGACTTTTCTGGCGAGCGACAACGCCGACTTCATCACCGGCGCGACATTGTCAGTCAATGGCGGCATGTATCTGAGTTGAGGCCGACCAAGGCGTCGATCGACCCTGCGTCGGCAAAGGACGGATGGCCCACGAGAAGGACGGACACAATCAATTCACCGTACAGCGCCGGAATAACCCGTTTGAACTTGGCGCGGACAGGGACGGCCGGGCGATTATCCTAGTCGCCAATCTCGAATCTTAAAATCACATGAGCAACATTGTCGCCGGATCGCGGCGCCACGCATCGCGGCTCCAAAGCGAATTGTTGCTTCCGCCCTCCGACTAGCGCTCCATCCTTCAATCCATACTGTTCAATCGCTGCAGCGGTCGCTGACGAATACACGCCCTTTACCGCGCCGCGCGCAGGCTCCGCAGATTCCTCACTTTTCAGGTGCAGCACTGTCCAACACGCAAAATCATCTGACGTCGTTCCGCGGCCCTCCTGCACTTCGCGTACATACCCAGCATACCTCTTGAGCCCGTCTGGAACATCGCGCGGCGTATAATCACAGCGAAGAAAGCGATCCGTTCCCGCAATAAGGCGAATATCGCCGGCAATTTCGCAGTCGAGCGCCCCGAGCGTTTCGAAACTTTCATAAAGCTGCGACTCATCTGCAAAAGCCGCGCTTGCGATACCGCCAACTGCAACACAGATGACAATAAGTTTCTTCATGGCGCCCTCCAAGCCTTTTGCCCACTTAACAAAACGCATAAGTCGACGGTCGCTACGGATCATTGACGAAAATCAACGACAGGACTCGGGCTGACGGAAAAAGCCTCAGTCAAACTCTTCTCTTGTTCAACGTCTTTGCTGTTGACAGAGATCAACGTGAAACTGTTGTTCGCTCCGTATATTGCATCTGTTCAATCGGTCAAACCTCAGCCCCCAAGATCTCAAACCATGGCGGCTAAGGATGATTGCAGTCATGAGCATTCCAAAGGAGAGAAGCAATGAAGGTGAAAGATGCCATGCACAAAAAAGCGGAATGGCGCGAACCATCGACGCCGCTTTCAGAAATTGCAGATCTGATGCGGAGCGAAGACATCGGTTCCGTTCCCATAGGGGAGAATGACAAGCTTGTGGGAATGGTGACAGATCGCGACATCGCCATCCGCGCGTTTACGGATAGCGGCGATATTTCCCAAAAAACCGCAAAAGACGTTATGTCGAAAGGCGTGACTTTCTGCCGAGAAGGCGACGACGTCGACGACGCCGTCCAGCTGATGGAAGAAAGGCAGCTCCGTCGGTTGCCTGTCATTAATGAGAAAAAGCGCCTTGTCGGGATCTTGAGCCTTGGCGACATTTCTCACGCTGCGAGCCAAACAAAGTCCGGCGAACTGTTGCGAGCGGTCTCCGCTCACCACTGACGTTTGACGTATTTGAAAGTCCGAGCGCCATGCACGTCAATGAAGTCCCACAGTATGATGCGAGCGATAACCCAACGAACTGTTGCCCGCGCTTTCAACCGAAGGTCTGGGATGATCGGGAACTGCATTTTCGAGATAAGCGGTTCGTCAAGGCCACGACGAAAAGCGTGATGCATGTTCCCCTTAACATGGGCGCAGTCTTCAGCAAGACCTTCCTCGCGATTACCGACGCCGGCGCCGACGACCCTGAAAACGTATTGGTCATGAGCCGCGATGCCTCACCCTGGAGAGGAGAACACCTATTTGCCGTCGCGAAGGACGTGCCCGGTGAAGATATGGTGCTCTTGTCCGGTGATTTTCGAACAAAAGTCTTTGAGGGACCCTATAAGCAAGCCGGCGAGTGGCGCAAACAACTGTTGGAAAGCGTTAGCGCCGATCAAGACAATCCGCCCGACGTCTATTTCTTCTATACGACGTGCCCAAAATGCGCGAGACACTACGGCAAAAACTATGTTGTCGGAATTGTTCAGGATCACTCGAGCGCAAAGAAAGGAACGAGTTAACCCTTAATGCGCGTTAGTGTTGATCATCGCGGTCGGCGCTCTCTTCGCGCAACGATTCACGATGGCGCTTATACATCGCATCCACGTTATCTGCCTCGCCATAGTCGGAAAACTCTAGATACCGGCTATGCGCATTTTTAACTCGCACAGCGTGCTTGATTGGGCACCAATATCGCTCTGTCCGGCTTGCTATTTCACTGACATACCCAAGTACGCCATTGGCGTATCCGCAGTAGACGCAATTCAGTTTTTGGATCCAGTTTAGATAAGCGAGACGATGGCGGTCGATCACGACATACGCTTTTCGTGACACAACCGGGATGCGCCATAGCCGGAAAGCGACATTCTGATAAAGCGTGGCGACGATATCCAGCGCTGCTAGCGGCAACACAACCGCGTAAATGAACGGCGCTGCGATAAGGTTGCGCAAATAGGCGTCTGCGAGCGACCGAAGCGCGCTTTTTTTTATCGCGCGATGGGCTTCCAACGCCTCTCGCTCGAAAATCGCTTTGCCCTTTTGCAGGCGGTAGCGCAACGCCGCACGTCGTTTTTCCAGCGCGCGCTCGACCTCATCCTCGATCCTATCAAACCTTTCGCGCAGGTTTTGAAAGCGTTCGTCCATCCCTTTCTCCTCTCCCATTAATCTCCAAAGACGACGCTTTTGACGCCCTTGCGCCGCAACGCATCAAGGAACGGAGGCCTTCAACAGTCTTTGAGCGCCGCTTCCAGCGCATCATCGACGGTGTCAAGCCATTCAAACGCGAGTTCGTTGCGCGCGCTCTCTGGAATGTCCTCGAAGTCTTTTCTGTTCTTTGCGGGGAGTAAAACGGTTTTGACGCCGGCGCGCGCCGCGGCTGTGACTTTTTCCTTGACGCCGCCGACCGGCAGGACGAGTCCGCGAAGACTGATCTCGCCGGTCATCGCCGTATCGCTCCGCACGCATCGGTTTGTCAAAAGCGAAGCG
Source organism: Hyphococcus sp. (assembly GCA_028289605.1). GTDB lineage: Bacteria > Pseudomonadota > Alphaproteobacteria > Caulobacterales > Parvularculaceae > Hyphococcus. Next base: position 11,636 of record JANQON010000011.1, read on the forward strand.
AGCGCGACAAACATGGCGACGCCCGCGCTGGGTCCGTCTTTTGGGATGGCGCCGGCGGGCACATGCACATGAATATCGCTGCGCTCAAACAGGTCGGCGTCGATGTCGAGCGCGCCCGCGCGACTTTTCAAAAGCGTTAGCGCCGCCCGAACGCTTTCCTTCATCACCTCGCCGAGTTGACCGGTCAATACTAGCTTCCCGCTCCCGCGCGACCGGGCCGCCTCTATGAACAGAACATCGCCGCCTACAGGCGTCCAGGCGAGTCCTGTCGCAACGCCGGCGAGACTGGTGCGTAAGGCGATTTCGTCTTCGAACCTTGCTGGCCCGAGAATTTCGGCGAGATCATTTCGGTCTACTGTGAGACGCGTCTCGCCCTTTTCCGCGGCTTGGACGGCGACATGGCGCATCACCGCCCCGATCACGCGCTCCAAATTCCTGACGCCCGCTTCCCGCGTATAATCGCGGATGACGCCCATAATTGCATCGTCGGTCAGTCGGCATTGCGCATCGGTCAGTCCGTTGGCGTCGAGCTGACGTTCAATTAGATACCGTTTCGCAATCTGCAGTTTTTCGTCATCGGTGTATCCCGGCAACTCGATGACTTCCATGCGATCGCGAAGCGGTCCGGGGATGGCTTCCAGAACATTCGCCGTAGCAATGAAGACAACTCTGCTTAGATCGAACGGTACGGCAAGATAATTATCTCTGAATATTGCATTTTGCTCGGGATCCAAAACTTCGAGCAGCGCTGAAGCAGGGTCACCCCGGACGCTGGCGCTGAGTTTGTCCACTTCATCCAGCATCATCACGCAATCGCGCGCGCCGGTTCTGCGGATCGTTTCGATTATATTGCCCGGCAAGGCGCCGACATAGGTCATGCGATGACCCCGAATCTCCGCTTCGTCATGGACGCCGCCAAGACTGAGGCGGGCGAATTCCCGTCCCATAGCGCGCGCGATGCTGCGGCCGAGAGACGTCTTGCCGACGCCTGGCGGCCCTGAAAGGCACAGGATCGGACTCTTTCCGTCTGGTTTGAGCTTTCGAACGGCGAGAAACTCGAGTATGCGTTTTTTGACTTTTTCAAGCCCGAAATGGTCCTCGTCGAGGATTTGGCGCGCTTTTTCGATCGCAATCGGTTTGTCTTCAGGCGGCGCCCAGGGCAGTTCTGTCAGCGTCTCCAAATATGTTCGCAGCATACCGTACTCTGACGAAATGTCCGGAAGGCGTTGCAGCCGCGCAAGATCTTTACTGGCTTTTTTTGAGGTCTCCTCGGGCATGTCAGCAGCCTCGATCCGTTCTTTGAGCGCGGCGATTTCTTCAGCCGCGCCGTTCTCTTCCCCGAGCTCTTGTTGAATCGCGCGCAGCTGCTGACGAAGAACGTGATCACGTTGCTGTTTCGATAGCGTCTCCTGGGTCTGCTTACCGATGTCATGGGTCAGCTTAAGGACCTCGATGCGGTAGTTGACGAATTTCAATACCCGGTCCAACCGCGCTTTGAGATCGACCGTCTCGAGGACATCCTGCTTTTCGCCAGATTCAAGGTCGGTGAGATAAGCGACCAGATCGGCCAGTTGTCCGGGCGATTCCATGTTCATCACTGTCATGACGAGCGCCTCCGGCGCACCGGCGACATATTTGAGCACCGTCAACGCCCGCTCTTTCAGCGTTGCGAAACGCGCATCGATTTCCGGCGATTTTTCGGGCGTTTCTTTGACGATTTCAAAGCGGGCGGCCAGGAATGGGTAATCCGGCGCATAGTCTTTGAGCACAACGCGGTCACGTCCCGCGCACACGACGTGGTGGGCGCCTTCCTCCGAGACGACATATTGTTGGATCTCGGCGATCGCGCCCATTTCAAACAAGTCTTCCGGCGACGGCGCGTCGGTATCCGCTTCACGCTGCATGACCACCGCCAGCGGGCGTTTGGCGCTTGCGGCCGCCTTTGCTGCGGCGATGCTTTCCGGCCGCCCGACCACGATCGGCGCGGTGACCCCGGGAAAGAGCACCATGCGTCGTACAGGCAATACAATAATCAAGTCGCCAGGCAGATCGCGGGCGACCTCTTCGATCGCGACCGTGTCGGCCGCAACCGACGATCGATCGCCAGGCGTTTCGCCGGGCGAGTGGTTTTTCAATCCGAGTTGATCTGCAATATCCGTCATTGATACGTCCTCAGCCGCGGGCGCTCCCATTTAATGTTGAACCGGCGACGGCTGATGCGACGCCGCCTCGCCGATCGCCGCAAATATTGCTCAGAGGCTAGACGTCGCGCATTGACGCGGGTCAAGCGGTTTGACGCCGATCAATGCGCGTTTTGGGACGCAGGTTCAGATTGTTGGCGAGGTTTTTTTTGGAGGAGATCATGAGCGCGGTGCGTGTCAGCTACTCGGGCGATAAAACCTGTTTGGCCCGGGACGCGAAATCGGGAAAGCAAATTGTGTCCGACTGTTCGATGACGAAAGGAAAGGAATTCGGCCCGGAGAGCCTCGTCGCGGCCGGACTCGGGTCATGTATGTTAATCACCATGTCGTCTTATGCAGAGCGGCACGGTTTGGACGTTACAGGCGCGCAAACCGATGTCGCCGCGTCGCTCGGGGGCAAGCCTGGCATGCGGATCACAAAATTCGATATTACCGTTCGGGTGCCGAGAAGCTTTACTGATGATGAAATGGGACGCCTGACAACGGCGGCGAACACCTGCCCTATCAAAAACAGTTTTGGTTCAGAGACTGAAATTTCGACGCATTTTGAATTCGGCGACAAGTGTTTCGCAGCGGCGTAACAGCCGCACGGCATTGCGGAGCCTGAGATGAGGCAGCCAACGCCAACCGTTGACAACTATATCGCAGCTAGATCGCCGGCGGTTGCGGCCTTGCTGAAAGATCTAAAAGGGATTGTCCAAAAAGCGCTTCCCACAGCGCGATCAGAGATTAAATGGGGCGCCCCCGTGTTCATCAGCGCGCAAGGACATCCGGTAATCTACCTTTATGGCGGCAAAGATCATGCAAACATCGGATTCATCCAAGGGATCGACCTGGATGATCCCAATCACATGCTCGAAGGAAAGGGGAAAGCCGGCCGTCATGTCAAAGTCTTTCCGGGCGAAGCTGTTCCACGAAGCGCCTTGAAGGCGCTTATTGAGCAATGCGCCGATCAATAGGTGTCGCATGCATGACAGGGGCCCGGCGCCTGGTCTCACATTCAGAGCGCCGCAATCTTGATCCTGCCCGTGTCGCCGGACGTGCGCCAGATCGATCCTTCCGGTATCTCATTCCAGTTTTCATGCGTGATCGGTTCTGACGCTACGACCACGGCGCGATATGATTTCTTTTTGTCATGATGTACGTGCGGAAAGCCGCAAATTTCGCAATCATATACGCCGCTTCTCTCAATGTAGTAGAGCGTCCGCCCCAACCGCGACCCAACCATTCTCCTGCCGTCGGTCACGATCAGATTGAGTCCGATTTCAACACGTTCGTCGATTTCACGAACCCAATCGCGCGTATTCGCAATGACCGTACGCAGCGCACGATCCATGTCATCGTCGCCGGCGCGCTCATACACCGAAAGCCAATAGTAAAAAAGGTGCTCACTGTCGGTTTCGCCTTTGATCTCTTTACGGTGCGTTTCATCAATTTCCGCAAGCAGTTTTTCCTTGACGATAGCGAAATGGGGCGCAGTTCCGTTGTGAGCGAAGGCCCAATCTCCAAAGGAAAACGGATGTGTATTTTTGATATGCGCGCCGCCCACTGTCGCCCGACGCACATGCGCGAGGACGACATCGGTATAGATGCGCGCAGCAGCGCGTTCGAAGTGCTCGCCATGATGCGCCGCCCAGGCCTGGCGTTCCACATGCGGCGTTTCGTTTTCATAGGTCGCAACGCCCCAGCCGTGACCATGGGCCATTCCGGTTAGGTCCCGCTTTGACTGGGTCATCAACGCGTTTTGCGCATGAACCAATGTGCACTCCACCTTAGTTGGTTCGGTCGCGCAGAATCCATAAAGACGGCACATGATTGATTCAGATCATGGTGTTGGCGTGTTGGATTTCCAATCATTCCGCATGGTAGTCCGCGGAGCATATGATGCAGATCAAGGAAAAGCTCTTTGAAGCCTTCAGGGAAGATCACGCTCAGCTAGGCCGTGGGCTCTATGACTTGAGGACCAAGCTTGCGGCCGGCGATGTTGACGGCGCGCGCGGCGCCGCATCGCAACTGGATCGGACTGCTGGAGCGCATATCGCATTCGAGGAATCAGAGTTTTACCCGGCGCTCGAACCGTTTCTGTCCAAAGTAGAAGTCGGCGCCATGTATCAGAAACACGCCGACGGTCTTTTGCTGATCAACGAGATCCTCAGCAGCCCTGAGGGCGCGCCTCTTCCAGATACGATGGAATTGATTGGGCGGGTTGACGCGCTCGAAGAACATGTCGCCGAATGCGGAGAGTTATTTGGCGCCATGGGCGGTCTCAACGAAGATGAGTTGCGCCATTTATGGCGACGGCTGCAATTCTGGCGGCGCAAGGCGCCGAGTTGGCGCGACTTTGCGGGGCCGACTCCGATTCCCGCCTTGTGAAGAATGACAGGACATGGCTCAAGGCCGGATCTCTCGCTCCATGGCCGATTCACAGCATCGAAAAGCCTGAGCCAACCGCGTACGATTGCGAACATACATGCGCTGTCGCCGACGCCATCCTGAAAAAAGACAACACACTTGGCGGCGAATGGTTCAAGCTTGAAAACGTCTCGCCGGGCTGGGCGCCGGGCCCAAGTGTTTACCTTGAAGACCACCGCAGTATTGCACTGTCGACAGAGAAAGACGCCAAGTCATTTGAGTACAGGTCGCTCGCGCTTGCGGGGGATCGCGATTTTTTTATCGTCTCGCAGGAACGCAATCAGGAGTTTGAACAATACCTGCGTCGCGATGTAGGGCTTGGCGCACCGATTGTGTTAGCGCTTCCCCAAGAACTGATTCTCAGGACGCGCCGCCTCGCCAAAGCCGTGCAATTTTGCGCACCGGTGATGGAACGACTCGCCGCTGCAGCAAACCGCTTTGGCGGGCTCAACCTGATCCCTTTTATCCCCACGGGCGATGTGTGGGCGCTTGGTCGCAGCATTGCACGACGGTCCGGCGCTCCGGTGCGAATAGCCGGCTCATCTCCCCGACTGACGGCTTGTGCGAATGACAAACTCTGGTTTGCCGGGCTTGTTAGAAACCTTTTTGGCTTGCACGCCCTTCCGCTTACCGAGCGAGCGTTCAATCTCACCCAGGTGAGCGCCAGATTGCGCGCGCTTTCAAAACGTTCGAAGCAAGTCATTATCAAGGTGCCGGCGAGCGCCGGCTCTGTCGGCAATATGGTTTTCGACTCTAGAGCCCTCGCGCGGCATTCGCTTGGCGGCATCCGGGAACTCATCCTGAAAAAACTACACGCCGTTGGATGGCGCCGAGAGTTTCCGCTGCTGCTGGGCGTTTGGGAAGAGCGCGTGGTTGCAAGCCCGTCTGTTCAGCTCTGGATCCCCTTGGCCTCGACGGGTGCGCCCATCATTGAAGGGCTCTTCATGCAAGCCCTGTCTGCACAAACCGAATCGTTCGTCGGCGCGGAACCGGCCAATCTGGGCGCATCAACCCAATGCGACCTCGTTAGGGACGCCCAACGCATTGCGCTGGTGCTGCAGCGGCTCGGCTACTTCGGGCGACTCAGCCTTGACGCGGTTCTCGTGGAGGACGATCAGGGCTGCAAATCGATACGTTGGATTGAAGCGAACGCCCGCTGGGGAGGGGTTTCTATTCCGATGACGGTCGCCCACCGATTTCATTGCGACGTTATGAAGGACGGTATCCTTATCGGACAACACACCTGCGGCAACCTGAAGAATCTGAACGTGGAAGGCCTCGTCAACCGGCTGCAACTGGAGGCGCCTTCTTTTTCCCGTCCGCGCGGCGCCTTGTTCCTGACGCCGCCTCAATGCGGTCATCTGATCTTTGTCATCATGGGCTATGCCCAGGAGGAATCGCGGACCCTCGCGGAAAATATTTGCTCGTCAGTGACGGCGTCGGCGGGCTTGAGCGAAATCAATGCGTCGCGCCTTTAGGGTGGGCGACAATTTGTTGCTGTTACGATCAGGGACAAGGGCAGTCGGGATGGGCGGAACCGAAGCAGACATTGACGACTTTGGGGGCGCGTTCACGTTGCAGCGCGCCGATTTTCAAGCTCTCCTCGATGCGCTTTCAAAACTGGGATATGACATAATAGCGCCGACCATGAAGGACGGCGCCATTGTTTACGGGGCCATCCGCGCAGTCGAAGAGCTGCCGATAGGATGGACCGACGACCAAGGCCCGGGGCGTTACCGCCTCAGCAAGCGTCTTGACGGTGCCTTGTTCGGATATGCGGTCGGTCCACATTCCTGGAAGAAGTACCTTCATCCGCCTGAGCGAGAGTTGTGGCGCGCGAAACGGAACGGTAACGCGGTCACGTTCAAAACCAAGCCGCCTGACAAACAAAAACGCGCTTTCCTTGGCGTACGCGCCTGCGAGATTGCCGCCATCGACATCCAGTCGCGCGTATTTGTAGATGATCTCTATAGTGATGAAAGCTACGAGACGCGGCGCCGGAACACGATGGTTATCGCGGTCAACTGCAGCTCGCCGGCCGAAACGTGCTTTTGCACGTCAATGGATACCGGCCCGGCGGTGTCGGGCGGCTACGACCTCCTCATAACAGAGGTTGTTGAAGAAAACGCGCATGTCTTTGTCATGAAGGCAGCGAGCAACGCCGGACAGGCGGTATTGGCGCAACTCCCGCTTAAGACGGCGTCGCCGGCGGACGTGGCGTCTTCGCGGGCCGTCATCCGAGGCGCAGAACAAGCCATATCACGAACAATGGACACGGAGGGTTTGAGAGAACTCCTGCAGGAAAATCCGGAACATCCGCAATGGGACGACGTGGCTTCGCGGTGCCTTTCCTGTACGAATTGTACGGCCGTTTGTCCGACTTGCTTTTGCACGACGGTGGCAGACCATACCGGGCTTTCCGGTGAGGAAAGCCGGCGCTTACAAACTTGGGATTCCTGCTTCTCAGGCGCTTTTTCCGAATTGAGCGGGGGATCCGTACGCCAATCCACAAAGTCGCGCTATCGTCAGTGGATGACTCACAAGCTCAGCACCTGGATCGATCAGTTTGGCGCATCAGGCTGCGTCGGCTGCGGACGATGCATCGCCTGGTGCCCCGTTGGCATCGACATCACCGCTGAAGTGACGTCATTGCGGGCCAAACCAAAGAAAGAAGCATGAAATCGATCGAGGAACTCATCGCCAATCACCCGTTTCTGGAGGGCGTGAACGACGCCTTTCTCAAGGAAATGGCGGGGTGCGCCCGAAACGCCGCTTTTGACGAGGACACCTATCTTATTCGCGAAAGCCAGGATGCAGATCAATTCTTCCTAATACGAAACGGGTCGGTCGCGTTAGAGAGCTACGCGCCAGGACGCGGCGCCCTCGTCTTCGGCACCGTGAAGGAAAACGACTTTCTGGGCGTATCCTGGCTCACGCCGCCCTATCGTTGGCAATTTGACGGGCGCGCTAAAGAGTCCGTGCACGCTGTCGCATTTGACGCCAAATGCCTGCGCGGCAAGTGCGAAGCAAATCCGGCAATAGGGTATGAGCTGATGAAACGCTTCGTTCCTGCACTGATGCGTCGGTTGAAAGCCGCCCGAATTCAGATGATGGATGTTTACGGCGGGCCAACGGACGGCGGCGTTTTGGAAAGCGCGGAGTAAGTGTGGACGCCTCCCCAGACATTGTTGGCGCAACCGCGACGACGCCCGCTTCTTACACCGTTGTTAACAAGAGGTGGGAGTTCAACGGTACGGCGACGCTTCACCTGGCAAGGGCGTGCGAAAAGGACAGTTGGTCGCCCGCGGCTCCCGGCCAATTTGCGATGCTCTATGCGCTCGGCGTCGGCGAAGCGGCGATCAGTTTCAGCGGATTGCCGGAGACGCCCGGACGCTACGTTGTCACTGTCCGGCGCGCCGGCGCGATATCAGACGCATTGACCCGACTAAAGCGCGGCGACGGCCTCGGTCTTCGCGGGCCGTTTGGGGTCGGGTGGCCGCTGGACAGCGTCAAAAACAAAGACGTCGTGGTTGTCGCTGGCGGCCTGGGCCTGGCGCCGTTACGGCCCATAATCGAATACCTTGCGCACGATCGAGGTGTGGCGAACTCAGTCAGTGTTCTCTACGGCGCGCGGTCCCCTGACGCCATCCTGTTTGAAAGGGATCTTTCGCGCTGGCGCAACGACGCAGGAATGAACGTTCGCGTTACGGTCGATGCGGCCGCATCTGCGTGGAGAGGCGATGTGGGCCTCGTCACGACATTGATCCCTGAAATCGAGTTTCGGCCAAAGAATTCGGTTGCATTGATTTGCGGACCGGAAATCATGATGCGGTTCGCCGCCGAAGCCATGGAAGACGCAGGCCTTCCGCAGAAGGCAATTTGGCTGTCGATGGAACGCAATATGAAATGCGCCGTCGGATTTTGCGGACATTGCCAATTTGGCTCTTACTTCATTTGCAAGAACGGCCCGATCTTTTCGTATGACCGCATCCGCGATACACTGTTGGTAAGGGAGCTATAGAATGGCGCCTTTGCGGAAACCCAAGCTCGCGGTCTGGAAATTCGCATCATGCGACGGCTGCCAACTCAGCTTGCTCGACTGTGAAGATGAAATTCTGGCGCTAGCCGATACAATAGACATTGCGCATTTTCCAGAGTTTTCACGACGTGTGACGCGCGGTCGCTATGATTTGTCTCTGGTGGAAGGGTCCATCACGACGACGCATGATCGCACACGTATTCAGGACATTCGCCGACGCTCGAAAAAGCTAGTGACGATCGGCGCATGCGCTACCGCCGGAGGTATCCAGGCGCTCAGAAACGGACGCAACCTGACGGAATTTATTTCGGTGGTATACGCGCACCCCGAATATATCGACGCACTGGCGACATCGACGCCGATTAGCGATCACGTCAAGGTCGATTTCGAGTTGCGCGGTTGCCCCATCGACAAAGCTCAGCTTCTCGAAACCATTCTGGCGTTCCTTCACGGCAGGCGACCTTCGATTTCAACAACAAGCGTCTGCACGGAATGCAAGGCCAGGGGAACTGTCTGCATCATGACGGCGAAGGGCGCGCCATGTCTTGGTCCGGTCACGCACGCTGGGTGCGGCGCGATATGTCCCGCGTATGATCGAGCCTGTTACGGTTGTTTCGGCCCAATGGAATCTCCCAATACGACGTCGCTGGCGAAGCAATGGTCGGCGCTTGGCGCACCGCGCGACCAGATTGCTCGCGCCTTCTCAACGTTTAATGTTGCAGCGCCGGCGTTCGAAAAAACTGCGAGGGCGCATGCCGACAAAGACAATTAAGGTCGACTATCTTGCCCGGGTCGAAGGCGAAGGCGCGCTGAGCTTGAAGATCCGAGACGGGATTGTTCAGGACGCAAAGCTAAAAATATTCGAGCCGCCGAGGTTCTTTGAAGCCTTTTTACGCGATCGCGACTTTGCTGAGGCGCCCGATATCACTGCGCGCATATGCGGCATCTGCCCTGTCGCTTACCAGATGAGCGCTGTTCACGCGATGGAAAATGCGGCTGGCGTCCGCGTTACAGGGCCGTTGCGCGATCTTCGACGTCTCCTTTACTGCGGCGAGTGGATCGAGAGTCACGCACTCCACGTATTCATGTTGCATGCGCCGGATTTTCTGGGTTTCGAAGACGCCGTCGCGATGGCGCGCGATCATGGCGATATTGTCAGAACGGGACTTGCGATCAAGAAAGCCGGCAACGCCATTGTGACGCTGGTGGGCGGGCGTGAAATCCACCCTATCAATGTTCGCGTTGGGGGATTTTACAAAACGCCCTCCAAGGCGTCATTGAAAAAACTCTCCGAATCTTTGGCGCCTGCGAGAGACCATGTGCTTTCTGTGCTGACCTGGGCCAAAGCGCTGCCCTTTCCCGAGTTCGAAGCGGACTACGAAATGGTCGCTCTTCGCCACGGTGCGGAATACCCCTTCAACGAAGGCCGTATTGCGTCGACCAAGGGACTTGATGCCGACGCCGCGAATTACGAATCCGCTTTCACTGAGCGCCAGGAGCCACATTCGACAGCGTTGCACTCTATTGTCAACGGACGCGGCGCCTATCTTGTCGGTCCCATGGCCCGTTTTGCGATTAACAAGGATTTGCTGACGCCGCTGGCGAAAGAGGCTGCAACACAACTCGACATCGAGCATGGCTGCGCCAATCCGTTTAAAAGCATTCTGGTGCGCCTGATTGAAATTCTGTTCGCCTTCGAGGAGGCGCTGCGTTTAATTGAAAGTTTTGAGGAACCGGACGCGCCCGCTATCCGCGTCGAGCCGAGGTCCGCGACCGGCGTCGCCGCTACCGAAGCCCCGCGCGGTCTCCTCTACCAGCGCTACGACATTGGAGAGAACGGCCAAATCACGTTGGCGAAGATTGTGCCGCCGACATCGCAAAATCAAAAAACAATCGAGGAGGACCTGCGAGGAGTCGCCCAACAATACGTTTCTCTTCCCGACGAAGAACTGCAGTGGCGATGCGAGCAAACAATCCGGAACTACGATCCGTGCATCTCCTGTTCAGCTCACTTTCTGAAACTGGACGTGGATCGCGGACCAAACGAGGCGGTGCAATGACGCTCAGGATCATTGCCGTCGGCAACCTGAACAGGCGCGACGACGGCGCCGGCATACTCGCGGCGCGCGCGTTCCGCAGATCCTTTAAAGGCGATATCGATGTTGTTGAATCAATCGCGGAGCCGGCGTCTTTGCTGACCGCATGGGGCGACGTTGACACGGTTATCATTCTCGACGCGTCTGCGCCGGCCGGCAAGCCCGGGCGCATACGGAGTATCGTGGTAGGTCAGGACCCGCTCCCCAAAGAAACCTCCGCAGCGTCTACGCACGCCTTCGGGCTCGCGAGTGCGCTTGAACTCGCGAACGCATTGGGAGAAGCGCCAGCCACCACAATCGTCTTAACGATAGAGGGCGAAGATTTCGGTTACGGTGAGGGCCTGTCGCAACATGTCGCCGCAGCGATTTCCAATTTTGTTCAAGCAATTACCGACTGCACCCAAGCTATCGCGCGCAAGCGAACCACTCATGCATAGGACCCACGTGATGGAAGTAACGTCCCTATACAAAATAAAAAAAGAAGCCTCCGTCCACCTCCGGGTAATTCACTTACAGTCGAACGGATTGGCGTGGAAAACTAATTCGGTGAGGGCGTCATGTGCCTAGCGATTCCCGGCGAGCTGTTGAACATCGACACAAGCGGAGACTTGCTGACCGGCGTCGTTTCCATTGCAGGCGTCAAAAAGGAAATTTGCCTTGCCTTTACGCCGGAAGCGGCGCCCGGAAACTTCGTACTCGTCCATTCAGGGTTTGCAATCGCTGTTATTGAAAAGAACGACGCGAAGAAACTGATCCGCATCTACGAAGGCGGCGCGAGCCAAATCGCGTAAGCCTACGCAGTCGCAATGGTCATGCGCGCCGGGGCGGCGTTACCTGCCCGGTTCGCTCATCGGCGTAGGATTCCGAGCGTCTTTTGGTGGTGCGCGCAAGCCTACTCTTCGAGTGCGCGACGTAAGCGCCGGATGACTCTCTGACGTGATTTTTCGTCGGCGGCTTCGTCGAGTTCATCTCGAATGTCGAGCATGAGTTGCGCCAAATCATTGTGCCAGTCTAGACGCGCAACGGAAAGCGGATCCAACCGCGGTTTTTCATCGGATCTGCCTGGCTGCAGCGCGCCGGCGCCCAACTCGAACTCCTCGTCCAACCGCGGTATGATAATTCGGTCGTCCGCAACACCGGCGCTACGCAATCGGTCGCGAAATCCGATCAGCGCGCTTTCATCGCCGTGAGTCAAGAAGATACCCCGCCGGACCGGCATGCGCTCCAGCACCCATTCCGCCAATCCCGCCGCATCAGCATGCCCTGAATAGACGTCCAGTTTCTCAATTTTCGCCCGAACTTTGACGTCTTCGCCTTGGATGCGAACCGCCTTTTTTCCATCCAGCAAAAGAGAGCCCAGTGTGCCAGGCGCCTGAAACCCAATGATCAACACCGTCGCCGCCGGGTCCCAGAGTCGCCTTTTCAGATGATGCCGGATGCGCCCCGCCTCACACATGCCGCTTGCAGCGATAATGATGGCGCCTGACTCGTACTGATTGATCTTTTTGCTTTCCTCGACAGATTTCGTGAAAACAAAGTTTTCGTTTTCGAAGTACTCACCGTTCGCATCGACATCTTCGAGGTCGCCTGCATGTTGAGCGAATGTGCGCGTAGCGCGAATGGCCATGGGAGAATCGAGAAATACGAGCGACTCATCAATCGACCGACGCTGCATCAAGATGCTGAGATCGACGAGCAGTTCCTGCGTACGCTCCACACTGAAGGCTGGTATGACCAGAACGCCGTTTTGCCGCGCCAATGCTTTGTTCACGGCGGAAGCGAGGAGTTGCCGACGTTGGGCGGGCGTGAATTCCTCCCGCAGACGATCGCCATAGGTAGCTTCACAAAAGACGTAATCAAGACTGTTCGGACCGGCCGGATCGGGATGGAACAGTTTGTAGTCGGGCCCGATATCGCCCGAGAATAGCAACCTTATCGGATCATTGCTCTGTTCTGCAGACGCGAGCTCCAGCTCAATTGATGCAGCGCCGAGAATATGTCCAGCGTTCCAAAACCGGGCGCGCACGCCGCTGCCGAAGCTTCTCCAGTACTCATAATCAACAACCTCGAACCGGCCGATTGCTTTTTCACCATCTGACTGAGTGTAGATCGGCGTGACTGTCGGCTTACCGCGCTGTTCGTTGCGCCGGTTGAGCACGCGGACTTCCGTTTCTTGAATATAGCCGCTGTCGGGCAACATAAACGACAAGAGGTCGCGCGTGCCTTCCGTTGCGTAAATGCGCCCTTGAAAACCCTGCTTTATCAGTTTTGGGATCAAACCGCTGTGATCAATGTGGGCGTGGGTTAGGAGAACATAGTCTATCTCTGCCGGATCAAACGGAAACGCCCCGTAATTCAGCGCCTTCAACGTCTTCGACCCTTGGAACATTCCGCAATCAATCAGGATATTCAGGCCGTTGTGGCGTATCCAGTAACATGAACCCGTTACCGTTCCCGCCGCGCCGCAGAACTTGACCGACGCCTTCACAGGTCGAGTTCCCGTGAAAGCGCATCTCCCAGAAGCGGCGCTACGGCAATCGCGTTGGTTTTGTGTGCAATGCTATCGGTGCTCCTTATGCGCCTGACGCCCGCCGCGGCTATCCGATCCAAATCCGCATCGCGGCAAAGCGCATGAACCGCGATGGCTTCAACAGACTCTGCGCCCCTCGCCCTGAAGAGTTCCGCGGCGGCGATGACGGTTCCGCCCGTCGAAATCACATCGTCAATGACATAGATGTTCATACTGTCAAATCGCCGCTCGTTTTCCAACTGGACTTGCACATTGCGGCTCCCATGGCGGCTTTTTGCCAATGTGAGGAAAGGCAAACGAGTTTTTTCCGCAACCGCCTTCGTCCAGGCGCGCGCCTCTACATCCGGCCCGGCCAAAATGGCGCTATCGCCAGCGTCGTCTCCGGATATGAGTTCGGCCAACAACGACGCGGCCGAAAGCGCTTGCGCACGAATTCCGGGAAACAAGAGTTCAAGTCGCCGCGTGCGGTGTAGGTGGGGTTCGATCGTGACGATGCGATCGAACCACGGTGACAGCACCTTGGCGATGACCTTCTGAGAAACGGCTTCACCCTGATGGAAGGCGCAGTCCTGGCGCATATAGCAAAGATAAGGAGCGACCAGGGTGATCTCCGCGGCGCCGCCTTCGCGCAACGCCGATGCGGCAAGGATGAGCGGGGCTAGCTTGTCGTTTGGATGATCCAGCGTGCAATACAGGATTGAGCGCGGAGTCGGCGCCGCGATACGCACTTTTGTTTCGCCGTCTGGAAAAGTCGTCACGTCAACTTGCGTATGGACCGCGCCAAGAATGCCCGCAAGGCGATCCGCCGGCGCTTCATTGTCCGGCATCGACGCTATAGAAAGCGCGCCGCTCATGCCTTCGGCCTCTCAAGATGGGTCTCGGAAATGGTCATTCCTGATTCCTCGGCCGCACATGTTGACGCGAATTCGAAATCGGAAGGATAACAAGAATAGATGCGATAAAGCGCTTCTCCTTTTTCGACCGGGTCCCCAATCTTTTTAAAAAAGTCGAGCCCGGCTCCCTTGTCCATCGGCGCGCCGGCGAGCCGCGCAATTCGGCCCAGACGTTGACAGTCCATTGCACTCACGACGCCGGATCGCGGCGCGATAACGTCGAGTGTAATCTCGCCGAGCGCGTATCGCGTTGGCGACGGCCCTTGCGCGGCGATTATCCCTTCCATCGACGCCAAGGCCGCGCCGGAGTCCAATAGGTCTTCAGCGCGGGCCCGCCCCGCGCCGCCTCGGAGCTTGGGATCGAACTCCAACACTTTGCCGGCCAGCGTCAGCGCTCTTTCGCGCAGATCCTCCGGCGCGTCAGGCTCGTTTCGCAGGACGGCCATGACGTCTCTCGATTCGAGCACAGGCCCGACGCCTCGTCCGATCGGCTGGCTGCCGTCAGTTGTTACAACCTCAAGCGTCAACCCCAGTTGGTCAGCGACAAACTCAAACAACTTGCGCAGCTGAATTGCGTCGGCGCGCGATCGTATTTTGGCGCTCGGCCCCACCGGGATATCGATCAACAAGTGGGTCGAACCGGCGGCGGCTTTTTTGGAGAGTATGGAGGCGACCATTTGTTCTCGAGTATCGATTCTGAGCGGGCGCTCTACTGAGATGAGCACATCGTCGGCCGGTGAGAGATTGACCCTGCCGCCCCATGCGAGACAGGCCTTTTCTTTGTCGACGACCGAGCGCATTTCCTCCGTTGAAAGGTCCACGCGCGCGAGAACTTCCATTGTATCCGCCGTCCCGGCTGGAGACGTAATCGCCCGCGACGACGTCTTCGGCATGTATAGTCCGTGAGAGGCGACAATAGGTGCGACGATCATTGACGTTCGGTTCCCGGGAACGCCGCCGACGCAATGCTTGTCAACGATAATAGGCCATTTCCAATCCAACGTCGTCCCCGCATTCTTCATCGCGCGCGTGAGTCCCAGCACCTCGCGCGTGGTCATAAAGCTCGCTGACGAAATCAGAAACGCAGCGATTTCCATTGGGGAGTAGCGATAAGCGGCAATGTCCGTAATGATGGCGGCAATTTCGGACTCCGTCATCTCCGCGCCATCAATTTTTTTTCGGACCGCCTCGAGGCTTGGACGCGGCGGCGCCTGTGCAATCCTAACCGGAGCGCCTTCCCTATTATTCAGCCGGCGGAAGGCCGGTGCGGCGAGCCCTAATTCATCAGCGCCAACGATCGCTTCGTCATCAGCAATAATAAGTGTTGCAAGAATAGTTTTTGTTACGCCGATGACTTCTATTTTCTTGAGTGCGGTGAATTCCTCCGCTCGATAAAAAACACAATTTCTGTCAAGAAAAACTGTGTTTTCCGGTGTTGTGTCTACCGCAACCTTTTTGACCTTGAGCATGCTGATTCCAACCGTTCAATGTTGCATCTTGCTTCGTCCGAATACGCAGCGTTATGGCGCCATTATCTCATTCTCCGATCATGTTGCGACAAGCCAAGGCGTAGAATTCAGGAGTCTCGATGGATTTACCTTGCAAAGAGCATTGCAGCTCGAAGCGGATTTCTGCGAATTGATTTCTATCAATTTCGCACCGCCGCGCACTGACTAGGATTTTTCTGACCAACAATCGGAGGAGGCGCGAATGCAAGGTCGACGCTGCGTTGGAGTATTCATCGCGATTTCAGCTGTCTGCTTGGCTGTCGGAGGCGCCTTGGCGCAATCCCCGGATTTCTTTTTCAACTATGAGGCGGAAAGCTTGAATAGTCCGTCCGAAGCGAAACGGCTTTATAAAAGACTACAGCGCGAAGCGGCTGACGCCTGCAGCCCAATGGAAGAAAGCGCCCGCGCCGCATGTGAGAGCGAGGTTGTCGCGCGCGTTATGACCGGCATCGACAGCGATCGACTTCGCCGCGTCCATGACGGCGAGTCGGGCGGCGATGTTTCACCTTCGGGTCAGCAATTCTATTTCGTTTTCGATGATCAGGAGCTTGATTCTCTCGGCGGAACACGGCGCCTTTACGAGAGACTGCAAGAAGAAGCTGCCATTGCATGCGCTGAATCCGGCGCCGGCGCGGATGCCGAATGCGACGCGGCGTTGGTCGACCGGGTCATCGCTGGTGTTGACGAAAGCCGGCTCAATCGCCGCCACGAAGAAGTCCGCGGCCGTTCCGTATACATTACAGACTGGTGAGCGCTGGCCTCGGCGGCCCCGGTGGATCAACAGCACTTCGCCTGCTGATGGAAAATGATCTCAAAAGAGTCCGAAGAACCTTTTCTTTTTGTTCTGCGGATCCGTGAAGACAACGATCAGACTTGTGTTATCTTGTCGCTCGCGCCGCTTTTCATCCACCGACTGCAATAGTGCTTGTGCGAGCGCCTCGGCGTTGGTGTCGCCTTCATTCCTTGTGAGCGATGTTATTTCGCTCTGACTTAGCGTGTCGAGACCATCCGAAGCGAGAATATATGCGCCCCGAGCGGCTTTGACCTGTCCATGATCAATTAAGTCGATGTCGCTACCAGATAAGGCGCTGCGCAATGCGTTTCGCTGCGGATCATCCATGGCTTCCTGAACGGTGATACGGCCTTGCGCCGCCATTGAATCCAGCACGGGCGCCATTGAGTGGTCTTCATTAAGCTTTTCGAGCTCGCTGTCGCCGCAGTGATAAAGGTGCGAATCCCCGACGCTGATCCAGTGCACATCGTCGCCTGCAAAGTATGCGCCGATGAATGTCGCGCCCATGCCCGCAAGGTTGGAGTCATGCGCCGCCGCCTCTGCGATAGCGTCATTCGCCGCCTCCAGCGACCGCTTAAGGCGATGCTTAATTGTCCCGCGCGCAGCGGAGAATACTGTTGCGAATTTCTCAATAGCGGTAGCGCTCGCTACGTCTCCGCCCATATGACCGCCCATACCGTCGCTCAAGAGGCAAAGGACTGCGCCGTCGCCTTGTAGTTCGACGATCCGAACGGCGTCTTCTTGGCGTTTACGGGCGCCAACACTTTGTTGCGCCGCGACCGAAAACCTCATTTTGGTGCGTCGTTCTCTATCACTGTGCTCCAACTGAAATTCGGTCCGCAAAGAGGTTTAAACAGCAATTCAGTGTCACCGATAGTAATCTTTGCGCCGTCTTCGATTTCAGCGGGCGCGAGCACGGGATTATCGTTTAGATAGGTAAGGTTCTGGCTGCCGCCGTGATTGATAAAAAACCTCACATTTTTGTCGTCGAAGATTATGGAACAGTGGTTTTCGCGGCTGATCTCTTCATCGCCAAATGCAAGCGACACCCGTTGCCCGGCGCCTCGCCCAACGCTGTTGACTCCGTATCCAATCGGGAGGCTGGCTCCCCTTCCGGGGCCTTTCAACACCACGAGCCACCCCACGACAAAAGGACTGTCGGTCGTCTCGGCGGGCGTCTTTGCACCTGTTGCCTTCGCGGGTCTGTAAAGTCGTGTTTTTCCATCGTCTGCCGGATTGTCAACGGGTTGCGTCGCTCCGCCGGCAGACGGATTCCGGTCCATGCGTTCGGTTGTTTTGTCAGCGCTTTGGTCTAGCCTGCGCGTTTCCAGATCCGCATTGTCAATCCGGCGCGTCGTATTTTTGAAGAAATCGCTTTTTTTTGTTTCATCATCGCCGCTCATTTCAATACCCTCTCCCTCCGGCGCCGTGCGGCCGGATGTTGTATGGCTTCACTCTCCGCGCAAAGCGCTTAAGCGCTCGCGCGCCGCAGGCGCGTTCGGCCCGTCCGGATATAGTTTCAGATACACTTCCATCGCCGCTGCCGTGTTGATCTCGCGAGCGTTGTCGAACGCTTCTCGTTCCCGTGGATCGACGGTTTGGGCTTCGGGCTCACGATCAGGAATGGCGGCGGCAGGTTGAATCGGCTGAGGCGTTGCTGTCACCGCCGACGGATTTTCAGCCTCTTCGCTCTCTCCGCCAAGCCCAAAAGCAAGGAACAGAAGCCCCGCCACCGACGCGACGCCGACTGCGGCGATCACTAACGACGCTGGTCTCTGACGGCTTTTTGCGTCGCTTTCGCCGGCGATATCCGCTAATGCCGTGTTGTCCGCGGAAGAGCTGGGCGCTGCACCTGCAGGCATACTCTGTGCAATGATGGTTTTATCGACATCGCGAAAAGCAGCAGCCGGCGCTCGACTGTCTTGAGATGCGCCGGCAGATATGCGCGCCCGCCATTCGCCGACGGACTGCGGGCGGTCTTCTTCGTCCGGTGACAGCGCCCAGTCTATCGCCGCGAGGAAATTCGCGTCAGCGCGCCCGTTGGCGCGTTCAGTGATCGGAACCATCGGATCTTTTCGAACGCGCTCCGTAGCCTCGGGAGGCTTTTCGCCGCAAAGGCACTGATAGGCGACTGCGCCTAATGAATATATGTCCGTCCACGGACCCTGATGACCATGAGTCGAGTATTGTTCAATGGGTGCGAAGTGCGGCGTCAAGATCGCAGAGAGCGATTTGCTCCTAGAGCCGATTGCGTTCCGCGCCGCGCCAAAGTCGATCAACACTGGCGCGCCGTCAGATCGTATAATTATGTTCTGCGGTTTCACGTCACGATGTAGCATGTCCTTTCCATGGACGGCTGCGAGTCCGTCCATGAGAGGCAAAATAAGACGTGACGTTTCTTGACCAGAAAGCGGGCCGCGCGATTTCAGAATCTCGTTCAGCGGATCGCCCTGGGCGAAGTCCATCACGATATAGGCGGTCTTGTTTCGCTCAATGTACCGCAACACCCGGATTACGTTGGGGTGCTCGAACTTTGCGAGCGTGCGGGCTTCGTCGACAAATCGTTCAAGACCCCAAGCGTATTCGTCAAGATCAGACTGTGCATGCGTTCGCGGAGCGACGGTGCTGTCTGGGCTGCGAAAAGCCAGGTGAGAAGGAAAATACTCCTTAACCGCCACCTTTTTGTCGAGATGGACGTCAGTCCCTAGATAGGTGATGCCGAACCCGCCGGAACCGATGCACTTGTCGATTTCATAGTCGTCCAGCCGATAGCCGTGCGGCAACATTTGGCCGGCTGCGTCTGTCTCTGCGTGACCCCCGGGTTCCCCTTGCATTTGCTGTTTCCTCACGCTTGGCGTCGCGGCCCGGCGCGGGTCCTCATACCGATCTAGCGCATTGATCCGATTGATGTCTGGACCGGATGGTAAATGATTGGTAATAAATTTGTCCAGTTTCGAGTATGCGAAAGTGTAGTGCTGCGGAATTTACGGACCGGCGGGGAACCAGACGATTTCAGACAATAAGGGGCTGTTTTCAGCAATTTTCGGCGCCGCATGCGCCAGCCTGAATCGCGCGCTCTTCGCCAAGACAAGGGGGTAAAATGAAGAGACTGTGCCGCATTGCCATGATAGCGGCCGTCTGTAGCCAGGCGGTTTTAGTCTGCTTCAACGTATCGGCGTCAGCGCAAGACGAAACGACAAACGCCGCCGTCCAGATCCTCTCATACCGCGACGGGAAGCTGCTCACCCAGGGCTCAGGCGCGCGGATCGGCGAAGACGTCATCGTTACCGCAGCGCACCTCGACTACGATGCAGACGCCCTAGTCGTGGCCGTCGGCGGCGGGGTTGAACAAACCGCAAGCGTCATCGTCGCCGATCGGGATAAGGACCTCTTGCTGCTCCGTGTTTCGGGTCTCGCCGGCGAACCGGCGCTGCTTGCGGTTTCCCCGCCGCCGGTCAACGACACTGTCGTGATCCGCGGGTTCTGGGCGGCGGATGAAGAACGCCAGTCGCCCAGACTTTTCGGCAAGAAACGCCCGCGCTTCCAGCCGCAGGTTCACGCCAGCCAGAACAACGCCAGCGCCATTGTTTATTCAGAAGATGCAAGTTTTTTGACAGCCCGGGCGTCGGCCGTCGGACGCGGCGGCTATGGAGCACCGGTTATAGACGATTGCGGCGGCGTCAGCGGCGTCGTTGTTGCACAGCCAGGCGCCGACATAGATGATTTATGGTCGCATCACACGCCCTCTTCTCAGCTGACCGTTGTGAGCGTAACTGCGGTCGCCGCACTCGCGGAGACGGCGTCATTGTCGCTCAATCTCGCCGACGAGCCTTGCACGCCGGCAACCGAGGCCGCGCTCCGAGCCGCACAAGCGGAAAAAGAAGCGGCTCGATTGGAAGCTGAAGACGCTGAAAAGCGCGCGGATGAAGAACGCAAAAAGCGCGAGGAAGCCGAAAGGGAAAAAGAAGCGGAAAAACAACGCGCCGACGAAGCGGCGTCAGAGGCGGAAGAAACGCGCGAGGCCGCCGACGCGTTCGCCGAAGAAGCGGAAGAAAACCGCATCAAAATAAAGGAAGCGGAAAAGGAACGAGGGCTTTTTCTTCGTGCGGCCGCCGCGGCGGGCGCGGGTCTGGTCATCGCCGCCGGCTTGGCTGTTTGGCTGATGCGCCGGCGCAAGGTGGACAAACAGATCGCGGAAGCGGCGCTCGCCGACGCAACCGCGCGATACAATGACTGCCTTTTGAAGGGTGAAACAGCGAATGGAGAGCCTATCGCCATCAAGCTTTCAGGCGGAGACCTTCAGCACGAAGCCGATGGTGTTGTGCTTGGCCGCAATCCGGGTCAGGCGCAATTTGTTGTCGGCGACGATACGGTGTCCCGACGCCATGCGCGGATATCCCTGATAGACGGCGTTCTTCATATCGAAGATCTGGATTCGACCGGCGGAACCAAAGTGAATGGCCAGATGCTTGCGCCGCGAACCCCGGCGCCGCTGCAATCCGGCGACTTTATCGAGCTCGGCGGAGCAAAGCTGAACTTTGAGGTATTGGAGGATTAGGCCGGCATGAAGCAGGCGATCATCATCCTTGCATCGACCGCGTTTGCGCTCGGCGGCCCTGGCGCGGCGGCGCAAGACGAGCCAGACGAAGCCGAAATCGGAGTCGTAAAGATTTTCAGCGCCACCTATGACCGACGCGGGCGGAACAAGGGCGCCGGTTCTGGTTCCGGTTTCGTTATCAACGACCGCGGTTACATCGCGACCAACCATCATGTCGTCAACGGCCGGACGACAATTTATGTCGTGCCGGACGGCGGAAGCGTCAGCGGCGCCGTCGCCTATGGTCAATCGAACGCAACAGTTATCGACGCAGATGAAGAGCTCGACATCGCTATCCTACGCGTCAATGATCCGTCCGCTTTCAAGCCGGCGACTCTTGCGTCTGTTTTGCCGGAAAAAGGCAAGCAAGTGTATGCTGTTGGTTTTCCAGGCAGCGCTGAGGCCCGGGATCTGGCGACGCCGATCTTGCGCGTTGACGCAACGATTACGACTGGCGTGTTGAGCCGGAAATCCTATGGGCCTTGGACCAACAGCGGAAAACCTCTCGAGCAACTTCAACATAGCGCGGATGTCAGTTGGGGCAACAGCGGCGGGCCGTTGAAGGATGAATGCGGCCGCGTTATCGGCATCAACACCGAGATTTCACTGAAGGCGATCGGCAACAACATGACGGTCGTGCCAGGCGTGAATTTCGCTTCGAACATTTCCGAGTTGTTCAAAATTCTGGACGTCCACGGGATCGAGTATTCCGCTCTGGACATCCCTTGCCTTTCGACAGCCGATCAAAGCGCGGAAGATCTTGTCAGCATTCAACGCACCCTCCGATGGACCCTGGTGTCCGGCGCTGCGGCGCTTGGCGCGCTCCTCTTCGCTGGCGTGATGCTGTTGCGCCGTCCGCGCGAGCGGGTTGTGCAAGTGGTTGAATCCTATTCCCACGCATTGCGCCGATCAGGCCAAGGCGAACGGTCGACGATGCGGCCCGCCGAACAAGGTCGTCCGCAACAAGGCCAACAGACGCGCGCGCCGGTGCGGTTGATCGGTCGCGACAGCAAGGGCGGCGAAGTGCGCATGGACATGGATGACTCGCGACTGCGCCGCGGAGTCGTTGTTGGTCGAGCGACATCGGACCGGGCCTTCGACATTCCGGACGACAGCGTGTCGCGCGCCCATGCGCAATTCGGTCTTGATGGCGAAAAACTGACGATAAAGGATCTCGGGTCGACCAACGGAACATATGTAAACGGACGCAAACTCAAGGAACACGCGCCAGAGGCGATTCGCGCAGGCGATGAAATCAAGCTTGGCGGCGTCGTGATTTCGGTGCGGTAGGCGGCACTCTTAACGATTGATGGAGCAAGGAAGGAACGCGTGATGAAAAAACTGGTTTTGACGACAGGCGCTGCGCTTATGCTGAGTTCGTGCATGGCGACAGGCGACCAAGTGCGCACTGGCTCGTTAGTGGGCTGTAGCGCGGCAGGGGCGCTGGTTGGCGGCGTTCTGATGCGGAACAGTTCAACCGGCGCACGGGTCGCCGGCGGTCTGGGTACGGCTGTTCTTTGCGGCGTGATTGCTGACGCGTGGGCCGATCATCTGGATGAACAAGATCGAGAACGTTTGGCGCAGGCTTCTATTGAGGCGGCCTCGACAAATGAAGAATCGACTTTTTCTAATCCCGAAAACGGGGTTCAAGGCAAAGTGAGAGTCGTCAATGTCGAGCCTACAGAGACGATCAGCACCGATGTCGTCGTCCTCAAGGACCGCGTAGAACAAACTCCGCCGCTAGAGTTGATCAATGCAAACTACGAAGCAAATTCGTCAGCGAATGTCCGCGGAGGCCCGGGTACAGACTATAAGAACGTTGGCCGGCTTGCCGACGGCGATGTGCGCAAAGTGATCGGAAAAGTTCAGACGAAGAACTGGTATCTCATCGACGAGGGCGGCGCCGGGTCGGGCTATGTTTACGCCAACCTTTTGAAGCCGACGGACAAGGAACCGCCTGTTCTTTCAACGACCGGAGAACTGCAGACGGCTCAAGTTTCTGCAAATCTCTCCTGCAAAACCGTGCAACAGGACGTCACCACCAAAACCGGTGAGAATGTCAGCAAAACAATGAAAATGTGCCAGCAGAAAGACGGCTCCTGGGAATTCGAAACTGTATGACGACGTTGTTCGCGGCTTCCAGCGCCGCCGCTTTTTTCGCGGCGCTGGCCCTTTTCGGTCTGGCCGCGCCCGCCTCCGCGCAGAGCTCCAAGCCGCGTTACATCGGCGGTAGCGAAGCGCACGGCGTGAAAGCGTATGCGATACAGAATCCATGCGTCGCCGGCTCCGCGGATGTCGATCTCATCGCGGAAGACCGAGCCATTTTCACCGAACCGCGCCGCAATGACGTACGCAATGTTATGAGCGGGGTCGCCTACGTAATCGGTGAAGAATGCGCTGCGCAGCAGGTTCGGATTCGCAAGGTCACCTTCGCCGGATACGCTGACGGCGAACTCTTGTTTGCAGCGGCCGTGACGCCGAACGGGGGGTGGCTGAACGTAAGATCGGTCGAAATTGATGCGGCGACGGACCGCTGAATAGGCGGCGCGGCGAATGACAGATCCTTGTCTTGTGATTGACGGTCGCGAGGAGCCGATTGCGCTCGGCGGCGAAACACTGTTGGGCAGAAGCGCTGAAGCCGATATCGCGTTTCCAGACGACATGACGTGCTCGCGCCGGCAAGCGATAATTACTGTCGATGACCGCGGCGTCATCATTCATCCGCTGTCAGAGAATGTTCCGGTGCTCGTAAATGGAACGCCTCTGGGCGGACCGGTCGCTGTGGAGCCTGGTTCCGAGATCACCTTCGGCGCGCAACGCATGACCCTGCGGGACAGCGCTTCAGCCATGCGCGGTCCTGCCGCTGCGCCCCCAGATGCAACCGTTTTTGCCGGCGGGAGAAGCGCCGCCAATGCGCCGCAGGAGCACGCCGACGACATTGCGTTACATGATCGCCTGATCATCGGACGCGCCGGCTCCGGAGCAGACGTCGAGCTCGACCATCCGACCGTTTCACGTCGTCATTCTCAGATTAGTCTTTCCAATGGCGTTGCGATTCGAGATCTTGGCAGCACTAACGGCACGTTTGTGAACGGCGCGCGGGTTGGCGGCGCGCAGCAGCTAAGTTCCGGCGATCGAGTCGAGATCGGCCCCTTTTCATTTGTGCTGGAGGGATTGCGCCTCAAATCGCGCGGCCGGACCGGGGCGGCCGCATTGTACGCATCCGGCCTCAGTCTCGAGGTTGCCTCAGGGTCTTCACGTCTGCGCATTCTCGATGATGTCAGCGTCGAGATTCAGCCTAAGGAGTTTGTTTGTATTGTCGGCCCAAGCGGATCAGGCAAGACAACCTTGATGAAAATCCTTGCGGGTCGTGCGACTCCGACCGGAGGCGCAGTGACGCTCAACGACGTCGACCTCCGTACAAACTTCCAGAGCCTGAAACAAGATATGGCGATGGTGCCGCAACATGATGTGTTGCATGAAAACCTTAAACTTCGCAGGGCGTTGAATTATACGGCGATGCTACGCCTGCCGGAGGACACGTCAGCCGCTGTACGCGCGCAAGCAGTTGAAAGAGCCGCCGCAGATGTTGATCTCCAACATCGTCTTGACACGCGCATCGGCAATCTGAGCGGCGGCCAAAAAAAGCGTGCAAGCCTCGCCAGCGAGACGCTCAGCGGGCCGAGTCTTTTATTTCTGGATGAAGTCACAAGCGGCCTTGATGAGGCGACTGACCGTGAAATCATGCGCCTGTTGCGCCGCAAGGCCGACAACGGAATGACGGTCATTTGCGTGACGCATACCCTCGCAAATGTAGAAGAGTTTTGCCACAAGCTTATTGTCATGGGCGAAGGCGGAGTTTTGAGCTTTGTCGGTCCGCCGCAAGACGCATTCCGGCACTTCGGCGTGTCGCGTCTTGGTGAAATCTTTGATCGTTTGCAGGAACAACCGGCGACATATTGGCGTGCGCAACTCGGCCCTTCGCAAAGCTTCTCGGCAACCGGCGCCGGCGGGCCGCAGTCCGAAAGCGCCAAACCGCGCGTATCTCCGGCGACACTGCTGCGGCAGTTCAGTATTCTGACCCGGCGCAACATCGATTTACTTCTAGCGGATCGGCGAGCGCTGATTATGGCCGCGGCGCAATCCATATTAATTGGCGTCCTGATTGGGTATGCGTTCAATGATTTCGGCCCTCCCCCACAGGTGGAGATTACCTCAAAGAACGCGCTATTGCTTCTTCTCGGTCTTTGCGCCATCTGGCTCGGGTGCAATTCCGCTTCTCAGGACATTGTCGGCGAGTTGCCGATATTCCGCAGAGAGAACGACGTAAACCTGTCCGCCGGCGCCTTCGTGGTTTCAAAGTTTGTTGTCAGCGGCGCATTCACCATGCTGCAACTTGCCGTAGTGTTCGGTTTAGTCGCCATGTTCGCTGATTCGGTGCCGGGCGAGCCCATAGCGCAGTTGACGCTCCTTCTGATTGGCGCTCTCGCCGGCACCAGCATTGGCCTGCTGATTTCTTCCCTGGCTGACACCAATGAGCAGGCGACCACGATTGTGCCGCTTGCATTGGTGCCGCAGCTTATTCTGGCCGGGGTGCTTGTTCCAAAACTGCCGGAATTTGCGACTGCAATCGCTAAAGTGGGCGTCAGCGGCTTTTGGCTGACGGAAGGAATGAAATCAAATCTGATCGAAGCAGAGGGCCCGATAGAGATTTTTGATCCGATGGCGAACGCAATCGTCGCCATGGAAGCTGAACCCGCGCTGGCAGGCGGAATCATTATTGGCGTACACAGTCTCTTTTTTCTGTTCTTGGCGTACCTGTTTGTCCTGCTCGGCGCGCGCAAGCGCGACTGACGGCGCACTGAACACATCATGTATACAGACGCTTTCATTAGTCATTCCAGCCGTGATCAGCGACGCGCGCAGACAATCTGCGCGCTGTTGGAAAAGAAGGGCCTGTCTTGCTGGATAGCCCCGCGCGATGTGCGGCCTGGGCGCGACTATGCAATCGAAATCCTCGATGGCATCGAGAACGCGGCGGCTTTTGTTGTGACCCTGTCAGAGTCGGCGAACGAATCAGAATTTGTGAAACGTGAAGTGGAGCGCGCCGCGAATTGGCGCAAGCCAATCATTTGCGTGCGGCTGTCCAACGTAATGCCAGCGCGCGCGCTGGAATTGTTTCTGTCAACGACCCACTGGATCGACGCTTTCGGTCCGGTTGACGATAGAGGACGCTACGACATTGTTCGCGCCGTACGCGCCGCCGGCGGCGGTCCGTCTCATCTATCCGCTGATGCGAGTCGGTCAGTTCATCCCACGGCAAAGAGCGTCCACTCATTCCCGTCCATGTTGAAATGGAGATTGGGTCAAGCGCGACGCGCTTTAAATCGCTTTGCCGATCTAGAATTCGCAGCAAAACTATTCGGACGTCGCGATGTGCGTTTTCAAGCTTTGGCGTTCTTGCCTCATGACACACGCTTTTCGTTTCGCGGCTTAAAAATTGAACGGAGCGATATAGAACGCGGCGTCACGCTTGGGCGCGGCGATGACGCCGGGCAGTACCAGATCAATCACCCAACGATTTCGCGCAGGCATCTTGAGATGATTTCAACTTCACGCGGAATCAGGATCACCGATCTGGGGTCTACCAATGGAACATTTATCAACCAAATGAGGCTGAAACCGCATACGCAGTATCGGTTTTCGATCGGCGATCGGCTGCGCATTGGGGGACTGGACGTATCGGTTTACCCATCGTGACTTGATTTGGGCTTAGTTTTCAACGGCGGACGCGTTTTCGCAGTCTCTGCTCATTGTTGATTTAGCAATCCAAGTTCAATGGACTCCATCTTTACCGAACGCGTATCCCAAAGCGATCGACGTCAGCGCCCACATGGAACCGCTGCCTGGCGGCGATGGAAGCGATCACGATTGAACGCGTCGCCGTCAGCGTTCACCCTGTGCGCCGAATAATCGACAAAACGCATGTGATCCGTTCAATCGCTGCTCTTGTGGCCGAGGATCCGCCATGGAAGCGCAAAACCGCAGGCCGGGCTCAGACGAGGCCCTTTCTGCTGCGATCCAACGCGCCCTTGGCGGCCAGGCGGCTTTCTGTGTCAAAGCGCCCCGATTCGGTCTGCGACCATCATCGACCTCGACCTGCGCACTGGCGACGGCTTCTGCGAAAATCAACATACGCCTGCCGGTTTTGGCGGTTGCGCATCTTTCCGTCAGGCTGCCCTGACATTCAGATGCGCAATTCCATCGGATGTTCTGTCGTAGGCCTCGCCGTTTTGATTGACGACGCATGTCACTCTTCGTCGCAAGGCCGAAAAGCTCTCGAAGCTGACAACATCAACCGGCTGGTCAAAATCGATGGTCAGCCGAAGCCGGTCCGGAGACAGGCGAACGATCCCGACGACCTCTCCGGTGAAGGACTGGTTTAGATATCGCCCGGAAACGCGCGCGCCGATGACAAAGACGGACGCTGCGGCGCGACTGCTGGCAGCTGCATAGATCGTGTTCCAGTCTTTGAAGCCAAACTGTTCGGCGACAAGTTCCAGGGACTCACTGTGACTAATGAAGTCGCCATCACGCGCCAAGCCTTCGCGCAGGCGCTTCGCCTGACGTTTCAATTGATTAATCGGTGGAACAGTCTCTTTACCAGACATGCCAATGGCCTCCTGCAAAACAACGTGCGCTATTAAATGGAGCTCGCATTGCCATTGGTCCGCACGCCGTCGAAAACAGCTCATTGGATCACTTTTGAAGGACTTCACCAAAGCATAAGGCTTGCGAGCGGCAGGGGCCTTCACCCGAGGGCCCTCCTACGTGTCGGCGTGAACTGAGTCAACGCAATAATACTCAACACGAACTATTCGATGGCGGACACCGCATTGGACAGGCGTCGATGGAACGATTGCCGGCGGTGTCGCTACATGAATTCATGTATCGAATCGCCCTCAAACTCGGCTCGAAGCTTGGCGACGCCCCGACGCACCCATGACTTCACCGTGTTAGCCGGCGCTTCCATTTTGTCTGAAATTTCAGCAATCGAGTTCTCTTCCAAATAGAAAAGACGGACAGCGTTTCGTTGGGAGTCTGGTAAACGATCCAAGCGCTTAGCGAGCTCACTGGAGACATTGCCCGCCAGCGTGCGATCGAACGGGCTTTTCTCGTCGGCAACGTACCGGTCGCAAAACTCTTGCCCGACATGCCCCGGTCGCCGGCGCCGGAGCGCATCGATGCCGGCGTTTCTCGTTATAACCGAAAGCCAGGCAATGGCGCCGCCCCGCTTGGGATCAAAACGGTCTGCTCTGTTCCAGACGGCGATGTAAACCTCTTGCAACACGTCGCCGGCTTCGGTCTGATCGCCCAGAATTCTGATCAATACGGCGAACAGTTTTCCCGATGTCGCTGCGTAGAGCGCCCTGAAGGCATGCCGATCGCCTGTCGCTGTTTTCAGCAAAAGCGCATTGAGCGCCATGCCGTTAGCCGAATTTTCCACTGCCCGCTCCGCCTTGCTTCCTGTTGTGGATCGGGCGTGTTTACGACGAGCGCACAGAAAAGTTCACGAGCGATCAACGAAGGTCTTCACGGCTGCGTGAGACTGGCGCAGCGCACTTTTTTGGTTCCGCGCTGCGCCGCCAGCCTTGTAGTGAGGGCTTCATCGTCTCGCCTTCGAGCGACGCCGCCGTCATTGCGCCAGGCCGATTTCCGATCTTCTTGAACTATTCAATTGCTCAACTGACGAAAACGGGCGGGTTTGTTCCCGCCCGTCGCATTATAATGCGTTACTCGTCGTCGCTTTCGTCATGATGCCCGTGGTTTCGCCCGTTGAGCGGCGTTGCCGCGTAGGGAAAGACGTCATTGTAGGTGATGTCATTGCGATCGACGCGATCGACATTGACGCCGGAGAATACCTGCGTGATGTCATCATTCGGGCCGGGAGTGATGCCGGTCAACCCCAGCGCAATAACGGCGATGTCGACTACATCATCGCCGAACCGTCGACCATTTGGCCAACCGCCCGGAATAAAGCCGCCGTTACCGAACGGGTCTTGGACTTCGCTTTTGAGAATGTCCCCGCCGAACACGCCCAGACGATTGAAGCCGTCCTCACCGGCAAGCTTCGCCGGTCCCGTCGTCAAATCGACTTTGATGAGGTCGGGAATATAGATCTGTTCAAGAAGTCCAGGGATCAGGGGGCCCGGGCCGAATCCGGCCAACTCCGGATTGGCCGCGATCTCGGCGAGTTCGAAGTCGCCTTTAGGCGAGCCTTGGTTGTAAGCGTCTTTCTTGTTGATGGGCAGCAGCGCCTCGACAAAAAGAGGGTTGCCTTGGCGGCCCACCTGATCGAAGGCGCCGAATTGCGGTCCGAAAGTCTCGAATGATTTCGGGCCGTCATTCCTCTTGAAGTTTTCGAATTTTCGCCGGCTGGTTGTCGCATAGACTCCAGCGATTTTGGCGCCTTTCAATTCTTCGATTGGAATATTTAAGACGATCGTATGCACATTGAATCCGCCTTGGCTATCGAACGGTTTTGTCGGCGTGCCCGTGTTCCGGCCAAAGCTGAGGTCAAGGTCGAAGATGGATTGAATATCCGCGTAGAACCCGTCATCACGCTGACCGGCGAACGCGATGTATCCCTTCTTCAGTTCAGCGATTCCCGATTTTGTATAAGGATCGAGCGCGTCAATCGACGATACGCCTTCCTTGGCGCGCATGTCGCCGTCATCGTTAGTGTTGTAAAGCGGCGTCAGCAGGCCCTGATTGTTCGGCGGCACAATCAAGCCATCCCGTATTCCGGAACCAAGAACTTCAACGCCGCCTTCGCGACGACGACCCTCGCGTCGTTTGCGGGACCGTTCACCACTCGTAACTTTTGTCACGCGGTAGGTTTGTTGAAGATTCTGGTTGCCGCCTCCGGGGGATACTACGCCCTGAAACGCTTGTAGGATCGTATTCTGATTGTCGTACTGAGTCGAAAAGTCAAAGTTGTACGTTAAGTTAGTTTTTCCGTTCGTTGCGTTCTCATCAAGCGCAACGTGGATCGAGTAGCGAACGCGGTCGTCAAAGCGATAAGCGTTGGGACCGATGCCGGGCTCCTCAAACGGGAATACCGACAACGCAGTCGTGAGATAGAGTTGGCCTTTCGAGTCTTCGCTGAGAAAGGCGTAAACATCGGTCGTGTTCGCCGCGTCATCAAAAGTGATCAGCGGCGCGTCCATATGGCTCGATGCAAGCGCAGAATTTTGCGCGACTGCAGCCAGCCCGACCGCGGCTGCGGCCAGCAAAGTCTTCGTCTTCATACAAGTCTCCGTTTGGGTTATGCGGCCGGGATGCGGCCTGCGCGACGCGATGCGCCGACAGGTCCATAAACGTGACTATTGCCCAAAAAGTTGCGGTCGCCATTGGCGGCCTGCGCGCAGAAGCCGAATTCGGAGTAGCGCGGTGAAACCGGTTTTCCGATTAAAGCCCAAATTTCCGTCGCCGCGCCGAAGACAGGCAAGCGCTGAAGCGATATAGTCTTGCCGCCTTCAGAGCAACGAATAACGGGGAGTATGGGGTGAAAACCAGCGGTGAAACGGCGACGTTACTTGGCGAAATCGCCGCAGGCGATCGGGCGGCGTTCCGTACGCTGTATGAGGCTACTGCGCCGAAACTTTTTGCGGTCGCCATGCGTATACTCAAAGATACGCAAAAATCGGCCGACGCGGTCCAGGACGCCTATCTGCAGATTTGGCGGCGGGCCGCTCAGTATGACGTTGAAAAGGGCGCCGTTGAGGCATGGATGGTCAGTATCGTAAGGTTTAGGGCCATTGACATTGCGCGACGCGAGCGGACGCAATCGGAGTACATTGAAGGTAATTTCGTGGAAGAACTCGAGACTGTGTCCATGCCGGCAAATGCCGACGGTACTCCCGAAACGATGATCGCTCTTCGCGACTGCTTGGAGCGGATTGGAGGCGATCAGAGGCGCGCGCTATTGGAAGTTCACTTCAACGGATACACAGGAGAAGAGTTCGCCGCCCGGCACCAAATCCCGGTGGGGACAATCAAGAGCCGAGTTCGCCGCGGCCTCCAAAGCTTGCGAACGTGCATGGAGCAATAACATTGACAGAGTCGACCGATACGCTCGCATCTGAATATGCGCTGGGAATACTAAGCGAGGGCGAGCGAATGCGCATTGAAGAACAAGCGATTCGCGATCCAGAATTGGCTGCGCGGATAGCCTGGTGGACGAATTGCTTCTCGCCCTTGTCACTTGCAGGCGAAGATATTGATCCGCCTGATGACTTGCTTTCGAAGATTGAAGAGAGGCTTGATCGGCAGCATGCTGCGGGCGGGGGCGGATCAACTACAATTCGCGAAACTGAAGGAAGATGGGTGGAGATTGCGCCGGGCGCACGCAAAAAACATCTGTATTATGATGATAAGTCGCGTTCGGAGGCGTTTCTAATTGACCTCGATCCCGGCGCGCGTCTCCCCGAACATGGACATGAGGGAACGGAAGACTGCCTGGTCATTTCTGGTGATTTTTCGATTGGCGACCTACGCCTGAAAGCAGGGGATTTTCACGCCGCATTCACTGCCTCACGCCATGCTGCTTGTCGTTCCGAAAGCGGGTGCCGCCTTTTTATAAAGGCCGCCGCATAGATCCCTTAAGCCGCGCAACTTTCGGCGCAGATCACTCGTATTTCTTTTCGTAACCCATTGCCGGCCGCTTTCAGTGCGGGCGCTAGCGAAAGGAACTCTTGTGAAAAACAGTCAAGTTGACCATTTGTCGAGACCATCTCGTCGGAATCTCATGCTGAACGGCGGGAAGGCCGTTCTATCAGCGTCGGCCGTTCTGGCGCTTTCCGGAGCAGGCGGGGCATTATCGCACGCATACGCATCATCTGGGGATGCGTCGCAAGACGTCGCTATACTGAATGTCGCCTTGGCCCTGGAACATGAAGCGATCGGCGCCTATCAACTGGGTGCGGAAAGCGGTCTTCTCGCAAAAGACGTGCTGGGTGTTGCCGTCCAGTTCCAGTCCCATCACAAAGCGCATCGGGACGCCCTCGCCGACGCAATTAGAGCTATGGGCGGCGACGCCGTTGACGCCAAAGACTTGTCGGAATATGCGAGCGCCCTGAACGCGGCGTCGCTTTCATCGCAAACCGACGTCCTGAAGCTGGCGGCGCGTCTCGAGCTCGGCGCAGCGAACGCCTATCTTGGCGTCATCCCGTCGTTTCAAAGCCAAGACCTGGCGCAGGTCTCCGCCCGCCTCGCAGCGGACGAAACCATGCATTGGACGGCGTTATCATCGGTCCTTGGCGCGCCGCTTCCCAAAAACGCCCTCACCTTCGGCGCCTGACCTCCCCCTGGCGCCGTTTACGGCCGGCCTCTGCAAGCCCGCCCCCAAGCTTGCGGAGGCCGCACGGAGACAACATGTTTAATCGAGGCAACATTCACCTTTGGCTTATAGGCGGCGCGTCCTTTTTCGGATTTGGGTTCGTCAAACTTGCGACAAAGCCGGTCGAGGCCGCCATCGCTCAATCGGACTCTCAAGAAAATTCAGCAGTGGTCATCGACATTGCGGAGGCGGAGAAGTTGTATCTGCGCCGCTGCGGCGCCTGTCATTCTCTTGACGCCCATCGGATCGGCCCGCGCCATCGCGGGGTTGTCGGGCGGGAAGCAGGGAGCCTCGCCGACTATGAGTATTCGCCTGCATTGCGAAATGCGGAATTTGTTTGGAACGAGCAACAACTTGATCAATGGTTGTCGAACCCTGAGGCGCTCGTTCCCGGTCAAAAAATGGGCTTTCGCATCTCAAACGGCGCCGAGCGCAACGCGATCATCGCCTATCTCCGCGCACAATCTGAATAACGCTGTTACGGCGACATGTTCGCTTAAAGAAAGCAGACCTATCTTCCGATAAGGCGCTGCACGATTTTCGCGGTGATGTTTTTCGGATTAGCTGGCTTTTCTGACACCACGAACGCAAAGCAAACGCCGTCATCCTCGACAATAGGCTGATGCGAAAGCTCAGCGGGCGCGCACTGTACATCGCCGGTAGCATACCTGCCGGTTTGGTCTCGGTAGGCGCCGGTTAGCACCAACGTCAATTCGTCGGAACCATGACCGTGATCCGGAAATACCGCGCCCGGTTCCGCCTTTATGAGCCGCACGAGCGCGCCTTTTTCATCGCCGACGAGAATGGCGCGCTTTATGCCCGGTCCATAGAAAGTCCAATTCAACCCCTCAGTATCGGCCTCACCGGTTTTTTCATAGACGTATCTGGCGAGCGGCTGCGGTGCGATCTTGCTGAGCGTGCCAAGCGGCGGCTCGTTGAATGTCGATGGCGCGCGCGAAGGCGACGCATTCAAGATCGCCGCAACGCCGGCGACGCTGGCGCTTGGGGCGGATTCACGTTCGAGCAGCGCTCCGGCGATCGCTTCATGTTCAGTCACCATGCGTCGGCACGCAGGGCAAAAGGTCAAGTGCGCGGCTATTAGCGCTTCGGTCTGTTCGTCCACAGCGCCGCTTGCGTAGCCCGCTAACAAATCTTCACTTGGATGATACTGCGCCATCTATGCATGCTCCATAAGTCTACGCAGTTTTTCAAGGGCGAGGCGCAAACGTGACTTTACGGTGTTCAACGGGATAGATAGCCTTTCGGCGACGGCCTGCTGCTTCATGCCATGCAAGTAAATGAGTCGCAGGACTTCGGATTGTTCCGGCGGCAGTTTGCCAATGGCGGCCTTTAGAGCGTCATCACGTTCAGTGGCGTCCAGCCTCACGTCCGGACCGGCGACGTCATCTCTCACAAGCATCGGGTCATTGAAGTCCACCTCAGCTCGCTTCCTCCGTCTTACATAGTCGACAAACAGATTGCGGGCGATCGTGAACACCCATGTTGAAGCACTCGCCTTTCGCGCATCGAACTGGCTCGCTTTCAGCCACACTCGGGTCATCGTTTCTTGCATAATCTCATGGGATATACGGTCCTCGACCCCCTTTTGGCGCAAAAACGATGCGACCCTCGGCGCATAATAGTCATAAAGCTGCCGAAATGATGCTTCGCAGCGGTCCTTGCGGACCGCCTCCAGGCGAACAGAATGCTGATCGCGCCGATGCAACCTGTTCGCAGCGCGTTGCGTAATTGGGGTAACTGTGGGCTCAGGCTCCAGCTGCATCGCTCTCCCCGGGTGACCTCTCATTGGATTTACGGCCGAGGACGCCGGCGAGATGCCCGGCGGCCAAAAAAAAGAGGCGAACACGAAAAAAGCACGCGCAGCCAAACCCGCTCATTTGGCTTGCGCTTTGGATTTTCACAGATCGCTGAAGCAAGGGCCGGCGTCGCGGGGTTGAAAAACCGCCCCCGGACTTGTCTCTGCGCCGCCATTTGAAGCGACTTGGCGGCGCAGCGAGTGGCCGGCTCGACTATTGTTATCAGGGACCGATCCACAAAACCTAAGTCAAGCGCCCGTGACATTTGGCTTCATTTTGTTGTGCGTGTTTTTGAACTCTCTTTGCTTCCATACATTTATGAGAGTACGCTTTTGACAATCATGAGGATGGCGGCCCACGACACAAGATAGACCGGCGTCCGCAGCCCCGGCACGCCAAGCGTATAAACAATCGCATGAGCAATCCGCGCATAGAAGAACACGGCGCTCCATGTTGCGGCGGACTGAGCGAGGCTCGGATCATTGGCGGCGAAGTATCCCGCTGCTGCGACGGAGCCTACGAATGCGGGCATCGTTTCGACCATGTTGAGATGCGCCCGCTGTGCGCGTTGCGCCCATAGGGGCGGCGCGGGCTGCTCAGCCGGAAAGTTCTTGGGGTAGTTGGTCAAGAATGTCGGCAACCCCCACACGAAAACACGCGCAATAATATATGGCGTCCACAGAAGGAGGGTCAGCGCTGAACTCAGTGCAAGATAGGTATAAGTCGTATCCACAACGCCCCTCCTACCCGAAAAATCCGCCATGGATCACTTCGAGCTTGTTGCCGAAGGGATCGCGTATGTACGCCGCAAACGCATTCTCAGTTGGGTATGCGGGACGCGGCCCCGGTTCGCCTTCGCAGACGCCGCCGGCTTTCAGTGCAGCGACATGAAACGCGCGAACGGCTTCCTGGCTTTGCGCCGTGAAGCAGATATGCGCTCCATTTCCAGCGGTCGCCGACTTTTGGTCATAGGGCGGCATTGCCAGGAACTGAATTGCATTCTTTCCATAGGCGAGAAAGTGCTTCGTTTCAGCGAGCATGGATACGCCGATCGTATCCAACGTAGGCGTATAGAATTCCTTTGCGGCCTGTAGATCGGCGACGCCGACACTAAGGTGATCGATGATATTCATCTGTCTTGGTTCCTTTGTTTGTTTTAACATTAAAACGCCAAATACAACGGCGTCCTTTCAATCCGAAACGGACTGGAGATAAGCGATAATGTCCGCCCGTTCCTGGTCGTCGCCGACGGCGAAGCCCATGCGTGTGCCCGGAAACATCTTTGTCGGCGCCCGCAGCCATTCGTCGAGCGATGCGTCGTCCCAAACGAGGTCAGCGTCGCTGAGTGCGGCGGAGTATTCGTAATCGTCGACGCCGCCGACGTTTCGACCGAAGACGCCTCGATGTTTTGGCCCAATACGGTTCTGGTCGATTGAATGACATGCCCCGCATTTGGCGGCGTATAGTGTTTCTCCGCGCATCGCGTCACCGTTAGGCAATACCGGCTTGTCCAGTTGCTGCGCGTCTTGTTCGGTTTCTGTTGTGCGCTGTACGGCGAAAGAAGCGACCGAACTATCGCAAGATGTCGCGGCCAGGACCCCCGCCGCCGCGGCGTGCGCTAGCACGAGGGGGAGAGTGCGACGACGAGGGAACTTCATGGCGATCTGCTCCAGTTTTTTTAAAAGAGCGGGGTCTTCGCTGAAATTGGAGACGCCAGATCGATCATGAATGTGGCGGCGTGGGCTGCCTCGTCGGCGGCGAGTCGCGCGACCAGCAAGTGGAGGTCGGTGTTTTTGAGGGGCTCGATCAAACCAAGATAAGCGCTCGCCGCACCGCGCTCCAATCGCAATGCCAGGCGAAGAATATCTTCGAAAGTTTTGAGTTTATCGGCTTCTAGCTGCTGAACATATTGCGCTGACGTCTTCGGGCCGACGGCCTCGCCCCCGAGCCGCTTGATGGCTTTTTCGAGCTCTTCGTTGTGCTGCTCATGATGACTTTGATACAGCGTCGCGAAGCCGACGGCGTTCGGCGGCAGCAGCCCGCTATCCAGGGCGATCTGATAGGCGGCGATACCCTCGAATTCCAGGGCGCGCGCAGCATTCAAGAGGTTTACGTCGTTTGCCGCATCGCCGCGCGCCGCTTGCGCCATCGCCGGCGCCGCCGCGCCCGCCAGCGCCAGAGCGCCCGCGGCCGACAACGCCGCGCCGCCTGCGCTCAAGATACCCCGGCGGCTCATTGTTTCATTTTCTGTCGGAACAGCCGCAGCATTGATTCCGTTTTCCATGGTTGTCTCCAATTCGCAAAGTGTTCATTTAGTCCGCAAAAGGACGAAACGCCCTCCGCGAAGAAGAGAATAATCATGCGCCTCCCAGACGTTCTATAGGTTGAACGTTCTTTCGGACGGGCCGCTCATTAACCCGAACGATCGAGCAATCTGCGTAGACGATATTGGCCATTCCGCCGCAAAGAGCGGCTGCTTCATCATTCGATTGAAATCAGGTATTCGAATATCGCATTGTAGTCTTCGATCGAAAGGCGCCGCGTTTGATCAAGCAGATCGATCACTTCTCGATCTGCCATGGATGAGCCCTCTAGCCTAAGGCGGTAAACGAGCGCGCCGTTTTTGACGGCATTGAGGAAGTCTATCCAAGTCCGTTCGCCGATACCCGCCCTCAGGCGGCGAGATATGTTTGGCGTCGCTTTCGTTCCAAGGACCGAAGCAATCTCAACGCTTCCACCAAGCGCAGGCGGATTGGAGTTTTGCAATGCGTGACAGGAAACACAGCCGGCGGCCGCCGTCATATTCTCGCCATTGTCAACATCAGCGATACAAGAACCCGTAATGGAAAACTCCGGCTCTATGGGTTCAGAAAGACTAAAGAGCAACGCCGTTAAGCCGCCGAACACCAGAACAGGTACGCCTGCAATTGGCATTCTGCGCCAATTTTACGCTGCTTGGGCGAGCATGGTTTTTTGGTAGCGTCCCGGGCCGACGCCATAGTGCTTCTTAAAGGCCTTGATGAACGCGCCAACGGATTGATACCCAACCTCCGGCGCCACTCGGCCCAGGTTTGCAGTTTTCTTCATCAGCATTCGCGAGGCGAGCTCCATCCGCCATTGCGTCAGATACTGCATCGGAGACAAACCGATTTTTTCCTTCATGCGCTCGGAAAAAACGGTTCGGGACAGCCCTGCCGCCTGAGCGAGAGAATCGACGCTCCAGTCACGAGAGGGCTCGGCATGGATGGCGGAAAGCGCGCGCCCCAATTGGGGATCGCGCAAGCTCGCCATGAGCCCGGTCTTCGCATCTTTCGCAAAATGCCGGATTGTTTGGATAAAGAGAATCTCAGACAGGCGATTAACAATGGCGTCGGCGCCTGGGGCCTCGTCATGGACCTCTTGTGTGATGAACTTCATGGCGTCGTCGATCCATCCGATATCGGCGGACTGAAACCCTTGGATCACTATATAGGGCGGCAAGTTGTCGAGAAGAATGCGCCCAACATTGGGATCGAATGCGAAATGGCCGCACACGAGACAGGCGGGAACGCTGTCATCTTCGCCTCCGTAAACAAGCGCCCCCGTTCCCTGAAACCCGGAAGCGTCAACCACGTGATCAAGGGACTCGATCGGCGTATGTGGAGCATCGCTGAGATCATGCTCCGCGCCGTGGGGAATCACAATCAGGTCGCCAGCGTTCAAAGAGAGACGATCCGGTTCTCCCGCCACCCGAACCCAGCATTGCCCGCGGGTGACGAGATGAAAACGCGCCACATTGGAAAATTTCGGGACATTGACTCCCCATGGCGGGGCGAAATGGGTCCTGAAATACAGGCTGCCCTTGAGGGTTACGATGTTCAAAATATCGCTGAGCACATCCATTTCTCAGTCTCCAAGCCGTTGAAAACATCCTACTTCCTAGAGTCCGTGATCGGAAGCGCCTGCGAACGATTGGATCATTTATCCGCACGATGAGACACCCATCGACCGTGGATCGCGTCTGAACCGCCATTACATTGGCAGGCCGGAAGTAAGTAAATGCGAGAAAACTATGCCGGCGTACGGTGGTGACAACAGCGTGTCCGTAAAGCGCGTCTATGGGGCTTCGGACGACGGCGACGGCTATCGCGTTTTGGTCGACCGGCTCTGGCCTCGCGGACTTTCCAAAGAAGCGGCAAACGTCGACCTTTGGTTAAAAGATGTCGCGCCGAGCACCCAACTGCGGGCATGGTATGCTCATCGCGCCGAGCGCTGGCCACACTTTCTGCGCAGGTACAGAATAGAACTGAAAGCGGATTCGGAAAGTCGCCACGCATTCACGACGCTTATACGCATAGTTTCAGCGCAAAAGCGCGTCACGTTGCTATTTGGCGCCAAGGATTTGAACAGGAACAACGCCGTCGCATTGCAAATCTTCCTAAACGAAAATGCATCTCTATCAACTTGACTGAGCGCGCTAAGCACGATGCGCTTCTAGAAATTAGGGGTATACGTTATGGCCATTGGTTGGCAACAAATCGTAGTCGTCGGAGTTGCTATTCTCATATTGTTTGGCGGGAAAGGAAAGATTTCGGCGCTAATGGGAGATCTTGGCCGAGGCATTCGGACGTTTCGGCTTGGATTGGAGTCAGATGAAAAACATGAATTGCCGATAAATGGGGAAGACAAATGATGCTCTTTACACTGTTTAAGCTCTCAGCGGCGCCTGCCTCATGTTTGGTGCTGCGTACAAAGGAGGTATTTGGCCTGCAGCGCGCCGAACGCCCTCGGTCGTTGACAATTGCGTTTCGCGACTAACAGCGTACATTCAAATTCCGGTGTTTGGTCAACGAAACACCCATGGCGCCAATCCTCCATGTGTGATCGGTTTGAGGTAGCTACTTTGATCGGGCGGGATATCACTTTTGAAGTCCGGCTTCTTCCTTGCGCCGTTCTTTCAGCAATTCGGAGAGCACATCCAACGCTTTGGAATCAAAACGAAGTCGCGCGATCGGAAGCAAGGCGCCGTTCTCCAGCGCAAGATGCGACTTCAAGTGGTCGGCGAAGCTATTGAGTTTCTCCACGTCATTGCCTTGTAGCATGCGTCCGTGCATGCGGCGCTTCAGTATTTCCAGGACGTCAACACAGATGCTTTCGTCTGCTTTGTGCTCCTCGATCAGCTTCTCGAGAAGGGCGTCCATCCCATCCTCGGGCAGACACTGTTCGCGCAACAGCGGAAAGAAGCTGATCTCTTCATCTGCAACATGCCGCGCAAAGTCTATTTCAAGAAACCGGATAAGCGCCCTCACGCCGTCTTTGTTGAAATGACCATCTGCGATTTTTGCTATGATCAGCGCGGCCTGGCGCTGCCGATGATGGTCAGCGAAGAAGTAATCGAGCGGATCGCTCAGCAATCCGACGGGCAGCTTTTCGATTTCCCAGGAAAACTGAGCCCCGTTGTTGTCGCCCTCCTTGCCATTCGAAGCGCATGTCGTCTCTGCACTCATCATGGTCGCCCGCCTTTCAGTACTGAAACCTCAGCGCCGCCCAGATGACGCTGCGGTCGGCGAAGGCGCCGGCTCCATTGTAGACGGCACCCTTAATGTCAGCAGACCAGTGCTTCTTAAACTTCACCTTGACGCCTGCGTCGAATTCTTCACCGAAATCGGTCGAGCCACTTTCGCTTTCAAACGTGTGATACGTTGCGTAGAGCGTAAGCCCTGATCCAAAGGGCGGATTATCGCATGCATAGCTGAGCGCGCCGTAGATATCCTCGACGCCCGCCGCCGGCGTCGCGAGGAATACGTCGGCGAAACCTTGAAACTTATGCAGCGTTGCGAGCGGTGTTGAAAAGCCGATGGTTCCGTTCCCGCCCAGCCGTTCATAGCCGACTCTTCCGGTCACAGGCGCAATTGATACCGACGCTTCGCCATGCACATAGGCTTCTTGGTAATCGAATGGATTGTTCGCCGCATCGCGTTGAGATGCGAATTCAGCGACAACGCCGATCTTGACGCCTGCGTCCTTGACTAAGGACAGTCCATTTTCATACCGGACGCCCCAGGTGTTCGACGACAAAGCGGGCGCCTCTTCAAAATCCAACAGGACGCCGTAACCTTTGATGACGCCGAGACTTCCCGCATCATATGCCGCGGCGACGATATGGCTGTCGCTGTCAAATTCGCCAAGCGGATTATCATCGCCAAAAATTCGATGCACGCGGCTGATATACAGGTAGTCCACGGTCACGTTATCGACAAAGGTCGACGATACGCGCGCCGCGTCAAAAGTCTGCTGGTTTTGGCGAAAGTCGACCGCGCCGACAAACCGATGGTTATTGAGGTTGAAGCGCTGACGTCCGATTGTGATCGGCGTTTTCTCTATTCCGGTGAATGTCACCTGCGCGCGATTGATTTCCGTGGCGTCGGGATCGGCCACGATTGGAAACTGCCCGTTGCCGTTTGTTGTTGAATTGAACTGATCCTCGCCGATGGAAAAAACGTTCTCGAACTCGACCAGTACTTTGAAATGGTGGACCTCGCCGGTCTCAAAGCCGAGCCGCGTGCGCACCGTATTGGCGATTGCGTCTTCCGCAAAGCCCGCCTGTTGTTTGTTTTCGAAGCGGTAGCGTACGTCGAGTAGTAGCCGGCCGTCCTTGATCGCTTCGATAAGCGATCCATCATCGTCGACAGGCGCCCCTTCTGCGGCCAAAACAGGCGCAGCCATTATCGAAAACACCAACAGGGTTGCAACAAACTTTAACATGACTGTGCAAGCCTCCATTCAATACAAATTCTTTATTCGGCCGGCGCTGTCGGCGCCTTGCGCGTTCTGACCAGCTGGTACCCTCGCCGGCCCATGTACCAGACGGGAGCCGACAGCATGTGGACAAGACGCGTGAACGGGAATACCAAGAATATCGTCAGCCCCAGGAATAGATGAGCCTTGAAGATCGGGTGTGCGTCAGCGACGAGTTCCGCCGCACCGCCGCGGAAGGTCAGTATGCGTTGCGCCCACTCCATGAACTTCACCATCTCGTGGCCGTCCAGGTGACCCATCGATACGGGAATCGTCACTAGGCCAAGCAAGAGCTGGGCAAATAGAATCAGCAAAATGGCGGTATCGCCAAAGGAAGAGGTCGCACGTATCCGCGCGTCAAAGAGGCGGCGATGCGTCAGCAAGGCAATTCCAACAAGACAGACAAGCCCGGCGGCGCCGCCGACCACGATCGCCAGAATTTGCTTGGCGCCATGGCTAATACCTAGGGCGTCAAAAACCCAGATCGGCGTCAATAGGCCTACGAAATGACCGACGAAGATAATGAGAATGCCGATATGAAAGAGCACGCTCCCCCAGAACAGCTGCTTACGCCGCAACAACTGGCTTGAGCCCGAGCGCCAGGAATATTGACCATGTTCAAATCGCAACGCCGTGCCGATCACGAAAACAGCGAGGCAAAGATAGGGATAAAAACCGTAGAGAAACTGATTGAGATATTCCGTCATGGCGATGCGCTCCCTGCCTCGCCCGGATCAGCAGCAACATCGTCCATACGACGCAGAATTTCCGTCGCTTTCGGACATCCCTGATCATCCGGGCCAAATGTGACGGGCGCATCCTCCCAGGCCCTGTCAAGCGCTTCGAAATCATCCGGGTCGTCGTCTGGCGCCGACCGCAGCTCATTTAAATCGCTCAGCTTCGGCGCCGCGCGCGCCATTGCTTCCAGCAAGGCGAACACTGGCGCATATACGGATTTTCGTTTCTGAAGCCTTTCCTTAAGCGCGACAATGACAGCAATGGGTTCAGCAAGAAGCGCTCGCGCCTGCTCTTCAGGCTGCGTTGAAAGGTATTCAAGAAACAGCGGCAGGAAGTCGGGGAGCTCTCGGGCGTCAATTTCGAAACCGGATCTGCCGTAGAGTGACTGCAGATCTACCATTGCCTGGCCCCGATCCCGGGATTCGCCATGCACGTGTTCAAACAAGTGCAATGACAAAGACCGCGTGCGGTCGAATAAGAATACGTAGCGCTCTTGCAGCTCGTAAAGGTCGAGCGTTTTCAGATCATCGATCAGTCGGTCCAGCTTATGAAGCGCCCAAATGGGTCCGGCGACGCCGTTGTGTACGGCCTTGCGAATATCGTCGGCCGCGGTCTGCAATTCCAACGTCGGATACGACAACAAGAGGCTGAGCGCTTTGAAGTGTTTTGTCATGGCGAATTCCCTCACACCTTCTCTTTCGACTGCGGCTTGGCGAACAATCCGGTCCATTGCGGCGCGTTCCGCGGTTCGCCGCAGCCTTCGCCGAAGGAAAAGCCGCATCCGCCTTTGAGGTCATATGCGTCTTCGGCGTATTCCCGCTGCGTGGTGGGAATCACGAACCGGTCTTCATAGTTGGCGATGGCCATCAGCCGATACATCTCTTCGATGTCGCCGCTCGTCATGCCGACCTTTTTAGGTAAAGACGCGTCTTCGGTTCCTTCGTAATGTCTCGAGCGCATGAACGCGCGCATGGCGATCAGCTTCTCAAGCGCAAGCGCCACCGGCTCTTCGTCGCCGGCCGTCAAAAGGTTCGCCAGATATTTGAGCGGAATGCGCAAGTTGCGCACATTCGGCATTGCGCCCTTCTCGCCGAAGGCGCCGGCTTCCGCCATGGACTGGATCGGCGATAAGGGCGGCACGTACCAGACCATGGGCAGCGTGCGGTATTCCGGATGCAGCGGAAAGGCGATCTTCCAATCCATCGCCATTTTCCAGATTGGCGATTTCTTCGCCGCCTCGAGCCAAGCGTCGGGTACGCCGTCCGCGCGCGCCTGTTTCAGAACATGTGGATCATTGGGATCGAGGAAGATGTCGAGGTGGCTCTGATAGAGGTCGGTTTCTTTTTCGACGCTCGCAGCCTGCTCAATGCGATCGGCGTCATAGAGAACAACACCAAGATAGCGTATGCGCCCAACGCACGTTTCCGAACAAATTGTCGGTTGTCCAGCTTCGAGCCTGGGATAGCAAAGAATGCATTTTTCCGATTTGCCGGTGCTCCAGTTATAATAAATCTTCTTGTATGGGCAGCCGGATACGCACATTCGCCAGCCGCGGCACTTGTTCTGGTCAATCAGAACGACGCCGTCTTCCGCGCGCTTGTAAATGGCGCCCGAAGGACATACTGCAACGCAGGCCGGGTTGAGACAGTGCTCGCACAGCCGCGGCAGATACATCATGAATGTATTTTCGAACTGACCGTAGATTTCCTTTTGGACGTTCTCGAAGTTGTAGTCTGCGGAGCGCTTCGAAAACTCACCGCCGAGAATCTCTTCCCAGTTCGGGCCTTTCTCGATCTTTTCCATGCGCTCGCCTGTAACGAGCGATCGCGGCCGTGCCGTCGGCGACGCTTTAAGCTCCGGCGCCTTTTGAAGGTGCTGATAGTCAAACGTAAACGGCTCGTAGTAGTCGTCGATTTCCGGCAGATCGGGATTGGCGAAAATTTTTGCGAGCACGCCGAGCTTGCCGCCCATTTTCGGCTGCAGCTTGCCGTTCTTCTTTCGCTCCCAGCCGCCGTTCCATTTGGCCTGGTCTTCCCAGTCATCCGGATAACCGATGCCGGGCTTGGTTTCGACATTGTTGAACCAGGCGTATTCGACACCCTCACGGCTGGTCCATACGTTTTTGCAGGTTACAGAGCAGGTGTGACAGCCGATGCACTTGTCGAGGTTGAGAACCATTGCGATTTGGGCGCGTATTTTCATCGGGCGGCCTCCCGTTCTCTCGCAGGCTTGTCAAGCCAATCAATGTTGCTCATTTTCCGAACAATGACGAATTCGTCGCGGTTGGATCCAACTGTGCCGTAATAGTTGAACCCGTAGGCCTGTTGCGCGTATCCGCCGATCATGTGGGTGGGCTTCAGAACTGCGCGTGTGACGGAATTGTGGATACCGCCGCGCTGACCTGTGACCTCCGATCCAGGGACGTTTACGATTTTCTCCTGGGCGTGATACATCATGATCATGCCCGGCTTAACGCGCTGGGACACAACTGCGCGGGCCGTTAGCGCGCCATTGGTGTTGTAAGCCTCAACCCAGTCATTATCGACGATGCCCGCTTCTCTTGCGTCGTCTTCAGATAGCCAGACGATTGGCCCGCCGCGCGATA
Source organism: Hyphococcus sp. (assembly GCA_028289605.1). Classification (GTDB taxonomy): domain Bacteria; phylum Pseudomonadota; class Alphaproteobacteria; order Caulobacterales; family Parvularculaceae; genus Hyphococcus. Next base: position 56,043 of record JANQON010000011.1, read on the forward strand.
AAGTCAGCATCAAGAGGTTATCAGTGTAAGTGGAGTGAATTCCCCATTTTTGGTGCGGTGTGATAAAGTTTAAAACGATTTGCTTTTCGCCATTTGACTTGGCGTTGATGATGGGGGTGATCGTTTTAGTATCGATGGGCGGCCGGTAGACGCAGAGCGTCTCGCCGAAAGCGCGCATCCAGAGATGATCCTGATAGAGCTGCTGGCGACCGGTGAGCGTGCGCCATGGGATCAACTCGTGCACATTGGTATAGCCTGCATTGTAGCAGACCTTTTCGGATTCAAGACCGGACCAGGTGGGCGATGAGATAATTTTGCGCGGCTGTGAGACCACGTCGCGAAAACGAATCTTCTCGTCCTCTTTCGGAATCGCGAGGTGTTCGTGGTCCCGCCCGGTTGCTTTGCCAAGAGATTCCCAGGCCTTGACGGCGACTTCGCCATTGGTTTCCGGCGCCAACATCAAAATGACTTCCGTCGCATCGATGTCGGACTCAATGCGCGCCATGCCTTTGGTCGGACCGTCTTCGGTAACAACGCCGTTCAAGGCCTTGAGGTTTTCGACTTCGTGTTCGGTATTCCACGTAATGCCCTTGCCGCCGTTGCCGATTTTCGTCATTAGCGGCCCAAGCGCGGTGAACCGTTTGTAGAGGTTTGGATAATCGCGCTCGACAACTGCGACCGTCGGCATGGTCTTGCCCGGGACCGGTTCGACCTCGCCCCTCTTCCAGTCTTTCACGTCAATTGGTTGGGCGAGCTCCCCGGGAGTGTCATGAAGAATGGGTGTTAAGACGACATCTTTTTCGACGCCCAAGACTTCCGGCGCTACGTCGGAGAACGATTGGGCGATTCCCTTGAAAATCTCCCAGTCACTCTTGCAATCCCACAACGGATCGACGGCGCCCGTTAACGGGTGAATAAAGGGGTGCATGTCGGATGTATTGAGGTCGTTTTTCTCGTACCAGGTCGCCGTCGGCAGCGCGATGTCCGAGTAAACGCACGTTGTCGACATGCGAAAATCGATTGTGACCAGAAGATCGAGCTTGCCTTCCGGCGCGGCGTCTCTCCACGCAACGTCCTCCGGTTTTTCACCGCCCTCCTCTCCGAGATCCTTTCCCTGCACCCCATGACTCGTGCCAAGCAGATGTTTCAAAAAGTACTCGTGACCTTTACCGGAAGAGCCCAACAGATTTGATCTCCAGACAAAGAGATTGCGCGGCCAATTGGCCGGATCATCAGGGTCCTCACATGACATCTTGAGGGCGCCGGACTTCAACTCTCGCGCAACATAGTCTTTGGCGGCGAGGCCCGCCGCCGCCGCGTCTTTGGAGACTTCCAGCGGATTGCGCTGTAGTTGCGGCGCGGAAGGCAGCCAGCCCATACGCTCAGCGCGCGCATTGAAATCAATGAGGCTGCCGCTCCAATGGCCGTCCGGCGCGAGAGGCGACAGGATTTCGTCTACGCCCAGCGTCTCATAGCGCCATTGATCCGTATGCGCATACCAAAAGGACGTTGAATTCATGTGGCGCGGCGGACGGCCCCAATCGAGGCCGAAGGCGAGCGGCAGCCAGCCGGTTTGCGGCCGAAGCTTCTCTTGCCCCACATAGTGGCACCAGCCGCCGCCGGACTGGCCAATGCAACCGCACATCACCAGCAAATTGATGATGCCGCGATAGTTCATGTCCATGTGGTACCAATGGTTGAGGCCGGCGCCGAGAATGACCATGGATTTGCCGCGAGTCTTTTCCGCATTGTCAGCGAAGGCGCGCGCTACGGCGATGACGTTTGCTTGCGGCACGCCTGTAATCGCTTCCTGCCACGCCGGCGTATACGGAACATCCTCTTCAAAAGACTTTGCGACGTGGTCGCCGCCGAAACCGCGATCAAGGCCGTAATTGGCGCAGAAAAGGTCGAATACGGTGGCGACGGCGGCGTCGCCGCCCCTTAGCTTCACGTGCTTAACGGGAATGCGTCGCTCCAGAATGTCCGGGTGATCGGTGCCATGGAAGAAGTCGTGTTGACGGTTGCCGAAATACGGAAACGCAACTTCTTCAATTGCGTCGAAGGCGTCGGCGAAAGTGAGCGCAAGATCGGTATCGGCGCCGCGCGCCTTATCTTCGAGGTTCCATTTGCCCTGCTCGCCCCACCGGAAACCAATCGATCCATTTGGCGTCACCATGTTGCCGGACGCCTGATCGAAGGCGACGGTCTTCCATTCCGGGTTGTTTTCTTCGCTCAACCCGGCGTCAAAGTCGGAGGCGCGTAACAGCCGGTCCGGTACGAGCCGTCCGTCTTTCTTCACGAGGCGCACCAGCATCGGAAAATCAGTGTATTTCCGAGCGTATTCTTCGAAATACGGCGCTTGTCGATCAAGATAGAATTCACGCAGGATGACGTGACCGAACGCCATCGCGAGCGCCGCGTCGGTTCCCTGCTTCGGCGAAAGCCACATATCACCGAATTTCGACGCTTCTGAATAATCAGGGCAAATGACGACGCTTTTCGCGCCCTTGTATCGGACTTCTGTATAGAAATGCGCGTCGGGGGTCCGTGTTTGCGGAACGTTTGAGCCCCAGAGCATCAAAAAGCCGGAATTGTACCAGTCCGCGCTTTCGGGAACATCGGTCTGTTCGCCCCACGTCATCGGCGAAGCCGGCGGCAGATCGCAATACCAATCATAGAAACTCATGCAGACGCCGCCGAGCAGAGACAGATAGCGCGAACCCGCCGCATAGGAGACCATGGACATCGCCGGGATCGGCGAGAATCCAATGACCCGATCCGGACCATGCTTTTTCGCCGTATAGGCGTTGGCCGACGCGATAATCTCGTTAATCTCTCGCCAGTCGCCGCGCACGAACCCGCCGAGACCGCGTTGTTTGACATAAGACGCGCGCGTCGTTGGATCTTCTACAATCGACGCCCAGGCGGCGACCGGCGTGCGCGTCGCGCGCGCCGCCCGCCACGCCTTCAACAGCCGGCTGCGGATCAACGGATGCTTCAGCCGATTGCCGCTGTAAAGATACCAGCTATAGGATGCGCCGCGCGAACAACCGCGCGGTTCATGATTGGGAAGATCGGGCCGGGTTCTCGGGTAGTCTGTTTGTTGTGTTTCCCAAGTGACAATGCCGCCCTTCACATAGATTTTCCAGCTGCACGATCCGGTGCAATTCGCCCCATGCGTCGAGCGCACAACCTTGTCATGTTGCCAGCGCTTACGATACGCATCTTCCCAAGTCCGGTCTTCCTGCGTAACGACACCGTGCCCGTCCGAGAAGTCGCTGACGCGATTTTTGAAATATGTCAGGCGATCGAGAAGATGGCTCATTTCGATTTTCCGTTATCAGCTTTCCTGTTCGCGCACACGGAGGTCACGGGTTCTTCACATAGGCGTCTTTACGCAGATAAAACCACCAGTTGATCACGATACAGATCGTATAAAAGACAGCGAATCCGTAAAGCGCGTATTCCGGCGTCGTCGCCTTGATCTGTTCGCCGAACACTTTGGGGATAATGAACGCGCCGTAGGCGGCGACCGCCGACGTCCAACCAAGAACAGGTCCGGCCTGCTCTTTATCGAAGACGATTGCGATGGTGCGAAATGTGGAGCCGTTGCCGATTCCGGTTGCCGCAAAGAGAATAAGGAACAGGATCAGAAATGGCGTGAAATACTGTTCCGGCGTTTCCGACCCATAGGCCTGCTTCATGAAGTAAGCGACGCCGAGCGCGCTTGCGACCATGATGACGGAAATGATCTGCGTGACTTTTGCGCCGCCGATCTTGTCGGAAATCATCCCGCCGATAGGTCGGATCAGCGCGCCGATGAATGGACCCGTCCAGGCGAACATCAATGCGCTCGGCCCGTTCGGATTCGCGGTGTCATGGGTCATGACGCCGTCAACGACAATGTGCTGGAAGCCGAAAATGACTTTGATCGCCAGGCCAAACGCCGCCGCATAGCCGATGAACGATCCAAAGGTCATCGTGTAGATGATTGTCATCGCCCAAGTATGCTTGTTGTTAAAGATCTTGTACTGACGGTCTAGGCTTTTGCGGATGGCGCCCGGGATCAACTTCAACGCAAAGACGGTCGCGGCGATGACGAGCGGCAAGACGATCCATTTGGAGATATTCCAACCAGAACCGCCTGCGTCCGCTGGCAACATCAGCCATAGGCCGGCGGACGCTGTTATCAGTCCGATCGCCAGCATCCCAAGGATTTTTGCGAATGCCGCCACAGGCGAGCCGATATCCGGTGAGACATGGTCGTCGACGATGTTGTTCATGCCGAACCAGGCGGCAATCACGATGGGAACCAGAATCGCGACCCAAATGAAGCCAGCGTTGTGTAGATAGGTGTCCGTGCCGGCGGGTATTTTGCCGATAAGGGTGCCGGAGGTTTGTTCAAGCACCATCGGCGTTCCGCCGAACACCGCCGCCGTCATGACCAGCGGAATGAGGATTTGCATGGTCGTGACGCCGAAATTGCCGAGGCCGGCGTTCATACCGAGGGAATAACCCGCCATCTTTTTCGGGAAGAAAAAGCTGATATTTGACATGGACGAAGCGAAATTGCCGCCGCCGAATCCGGACAAGAGCGCCATTGCCTGAAACTGCCAAAGCGGCGTTTCCGGGTTTTGCAAAAGTACGCCGGTTCCCGCCGCCGGAATGATGAGGAGCGCCGTAGTCAAGAAAATGGTGTTTCGTCCGCCCGCCATGCGAATGAAGAAGGTCGATGGAATACGTAGCGTGGCGCCGGTGAGTCCTGCGATCGATGCGAGGGTGAAAAGCTCCGCCTGCGTGAAGTCAAAGCCCAGATTGATCATCTGGACCGTGATGATCCCCCAATAGAGCCACACGGCGAAACCGCAAAGAAGCGCCGGAATGGAAATCCACAAATTGCGAGCAGCGATTGCTTTGCCTGTCGCTTCCCACTGCTCGGCATCTTCCGGGTTCCATCCGCGAAGGTCTTTTCCCATGACCTTATTCTCCCTAAGGTGTCGCCGGCGCGGCGCCGGGCGCGACCTGACCGTCTCTCGCGGTCCTCGAACCCGCCGCGATGGGCGCGCCGACCAGCGGCGGGTGCAACTCTTCCATTTCCGGGAGTTCCGGCACCTGCCGCTCGCCGAGCAGCCTTGCTTCCATGCGTTTGATTGCGAAGTGCATCCAAGCGAGCGCGACGGCGACCAGTCCAAACAGCAGCATGAAACAACTCGTCCACACGCCAATGACGTCATTCATGACGCCAAAGCAGATCGGCAGAATGAACCCTCCAAGCCCTCCGATCATGCCGACCAGACCGCCGACCGCACCGACATGATCCGGATAGTAGACCGGGATGTGCTTGTAGACAGCAGCTTTTCCGAGGGACATGAAAAATCCGAGGACAATCGTGAGTGCGACAAACACCGGAAGGCTAATGGTGATGTTGAAGGCGATTGGCCCTTCAATGCCCTGCACCGTATAATCCGTTGACGGATAGCTCAGGAAAAAGCAGACGGCGACGCAGGCCGTGAACGTCCAGTACATTACCGACCGCGCGCCGAATTTATCCGACATCCACCCGCCAAGGGCGCGGAAGATGCTGCCCGGCAGCGCGTAAGCCGCAGCGAGCATCCCAGCCGTGGTAATGTCGAGCCCGTATACGCCCACATAGTATCGCGGCAGCCATAGGGCGAGCGCGACAAAGGCGCCGAAAACGAAGAAGTAATACAGCGAGAATCGCCAGACCTGCAGTTTCTTCAGTGGCTCCAGCTGCATCAGCGCACCGCGGGGTTTCTCCCCGTTGGCCTTTCGCAAAACTGTCGCGGGATCTTCCTTCGTGACCAGAAAGAAACAGATCGCAGTAACGAACAAGATCAACGCGTACACTTGCGCTGTTCTTTCCCATCCGAGCGCAACCAACAGAAACGGCGCGCCGAAATTCGTCACCGCTGCGCCGACATTGCCCATACCGAAAATTCCAAGCGCAGTGCCCTGCCGCTCCTTTTCGTACCACTTGGATGTGTATGCGATGCCCACCGCAAAGGAACCGCCTGCGAGTCCGACGCCGAGAGCGGCGAGCAAGAACATTGGATATGTTGAAACCGTCGAAAGCAGGAAGACAGCGATAGATGTCAACAACATCACGACGGTAAACACCCGTCGTCCGCCGAACTGATCTGTCCAGATACCGAGGAAAATTCGACTCAGCGACCCGGTGAGCACCGGCGTCGCAACGAGAATGCCGAACTGCGTGTCGGAAAGACCCAGATCCTGTTTGATCTTGACGCCAATGATCGAAAAAATCGTCCAGACCGCGAAGCAAACCGTAAATGCGAGGGTGCTTGCGCCAAGCGCTTTGGTTTGTTGACCCGGTGTTACGCCGTCAAGTGTATGCATCGTTCCACCTCATGCGCTGACTGAGTTGGCGCATGTGTGGGATAGAACGCGCGAGTGTTAAATCCGGCGTCTCGTCACGGATAACCGAGTTGGCGTTTCGATTTCCGCAATATGCCGAAACGCATCCGGCAATTGAGAATAACCCTAAAGACTGTGCAGATTTTCAGTTCAAGCCTTGACATATATCAAGACGTGAAGGCAAAAATATCAACAACATTGCTTATCCTATTCTTTTAGGGGGCATCATTGCGCGACGAAGACCGGCAGATTGTTCGCGACCTCGATCTCTTTCGCGACATGGACGAAATGCGGTTCGACGGCCTTCTGAACGCCGCGTTTCTCCAGCAATTCCCCGAGCGGGTCACGCTGATTGAGGAGGGCGGGCGAGCCGATTTCCTTCACGTCGTCATCGATGGTTTTGTTGAACTTTTTGCGTGTCTGGATGGGCGCGAAAGCACCATGACTGTGCTTGCGCCTGTTTCGACATTTATATTGGCCGCGGTGCTCAAAGACGCCGTCTATCTCATGTCGGCAAGGACAAAGGCTCCTGCCAGGATTTTGATGATACCGGCGCAGAACGTTCGCGGCGCTATGGAAGATGATGACGCGTTCGCGCGGTCCATCGTGCAAGAGCTTGCGTCATGCTACCGCGGCGTTGTTCGTAATCAGAAAAACATCAAACTCAGGACGGGTGTGGAGAGGCTGGCGAGTTACTTGGCGCACCAGCACGTCCGTCAAGGCGCGAACGGCAAACTGGCGTTGCCAATCGACAAGAAAACGCTGGCCTCGATGTTAGGTATGACGCCGGAAAATCTGTCTCGCGCGTTTTCAATGCTGCGTCGCAATGGTGTTGCCGTGAAGGGACCAGAGATAACGATCGAATCTGCGGACGAGTTGATCGAAGTAGCGCGCCACGCGCCTTTGATCGACAATCTTGAAGCGCGCGTCCAAAAGTAGCGCTTCATGGCTAAGCGAGCGAAACGAGCGGCAAGCCATTCATTGGCGAACAAGTTTTGCGGATTGAATCAGGAAATCTGCCTGAGTATGTCTTTCTCGATTTCTAAAATCTCACGGGTTTTTTCATAATCAACCTTATCAGCCGACAAGTCAGAGATGCGAGCACTGATGACGCCCCAGTCTTCGTCGCTAATGGAAGCAAGTGCGCGCGGAAAGAAAGAAGTCTCCTCACCCTGCATGTGCCGGCGCAAGCTAAGGACGTAATCGGTTCCGAAATGCGATAACTGGTCGCGCGGCAACTGCTCTCCCGCGAGCACTTGCTTGACACCTTCACGAAAAGTACTTGCGTCGCGGGAAATCGTATCGTGTTCGGATTTCAGGTCAAAAAGACGCTCATTTCCTTGAGAGGGACTGGAAGCGCGTTCATCATCCGAGGCGATTAGAAACTCATAGATGATGTCTTCTTTTTTATGGTGCAGTTCGTCGGGGAACTGAGAAAAGTACTCGGCGAGGTCGTTCAACAACCCATAATCCGGCTCGCCGCCAGTGCGCAACGCGTCAAGTTCGCGTTCGTAATGTGTCAGGAATTTTCGGAACCGCTGATGATCTGCGATCAGGTCGTCAATTATGGCGTTCATTGCCGCCTCCGGCGCAATATTAGCCGGTCAGGCAAACCGGACGCAAGGGCTCATCGGGAATGATGAGGTCGCGTGAGTTCTGTAGTTCGGAACTATCGCCGTAAGCGCGCATCGAAATGTTAAGACCGACCCAAGGCGGCCGACTCACAGTTATTGGCGAAGGACACCCATTCCATCAGCCTTCGAGCCAGCGTTTATCGAACATACGGCGCAACCGGCATGCGGCCGCACAAAAACGCTCAAATGGGCGCCGCCGATTGGGTCAATCTTTCGAAAATCGCCTGGGAACAAGTATCCCATAGTGCGGTCCGCTGCTGCTTCGCGCGGCCATGGAACGCCCCTCATTTCACGGTTTTTCGGACGGGCCGTGGCTCAAACTCGGCGAAGCGCGGCGACCATTAAAGCCTTTCGACCGCCCGACATGTTACAGTTGTAAAATCAGTAGGAACAATGGGCGGCGCGGTCTTTCGTTTCACGAGATATGGTTGCGCCAAAAGTCCCATGAAAGGTATCGAGCTATGGGCGACGGGCTCCCATTTAGGAAAAATCGAGCGCGCGATATTGGGCTTTTAGTGCGTCGGCTTGTCGTATTCGCGCTGCCCGCGATCGTAATTGTTGGCGCGGTCGGCGGAAACCTGGTCCTGGGCGCTCTTAAGGAAAAGCCGGAAACGAAAGAAGATGTCGTCAAGGCAACGCCCGTTGTCGTCGTCGAGGCGCAAAATGACGACGTGCGTTTAAGCGTGACGACGCAAGGGGAAGCCAATCCAAGAACGCAGATCAATCTGGCGCCCTATGTCGGCGGCCAAATCGAGTTTGTTTCTCCGGATTTTATCGAAGGCGGCGCATTCGCCGAAGGCGACGTATTAATCCGTATCAAGGACGATGAATACAAATATCGCGTCACACAGGCGCGCTCGGCCGTCGCGCAGGCGAAGAGTCGATACGCGACGGAAAAAGCAGAGGCAGAGGCGGCGCAACGTGACTTCGACGAATTAAAAATTGGCGAAGGATCGGATCTCGCCCTGCGCAAACCCCAGCTGGCTGAGGCCGCCGCCATGCTGGCGTCCGCAAAGGCGTCTCTAGGCGAAGCCGAGCTGCAGCTTTCGCGGACAAAAATCGTGGCGCCGTTCAATGGACGGGTTTCCCGAAAACTTGCAGATCTGGGTGAATTTGTATCGCCCGGCGCGGCACTCGGCGACATATTTTCGACCGACGTCATGGAGATCGAACTGCCGCTCACCGATGAAGAGCTCGGGCAATTGGGGCTCTCTATTGGCTTTCGCGAAGACGCGGACAATCTCGGGCCGAACGTGACGCTGAACGCAATTGTGGCGGGCGCCCCACGGGTCTGGTCCGGTCGGGTCGTCAGAACCGACAACAGTTTCGACAAAACAACCCGGACCCTGTCGGTCTATGCGGAAGTTGAGGATCCCTATGGCGAGGGTTCAGATGCGGGGACGCCGCTTGCGGCCGGGCTTTTCGTGACGGCGACGATAGATGGCCGCGCGATTGACGACGCCGTCACGGTTCCGCGTTCAGCTATGCGCGGGGACGGTCAGGTATTCGTGGTCCGTGACGACAACACGTTGGAAATCCGGGATGTCGTTGTCGCGAAATCCGACAGGAACCACGTCATTGTCACTGCCGGTTTGGAACCTTCCGAGCGTGTCATCACATCACCGGTGCGCGGCGCCGCGACCGGCATGAAAGTCGCCGTTGCGGGCGGCGACGGCGACGACGATGACAAAACGAAGGTCGCCGACCGAACCGCCACGCAGAACTAGGAGACCGTCATGAGCAGCACAACGCCGGACGGATTCGAGTCAAAAGGGATCGTTGCGTGGTGGGCCAGCAATAAAGTCGCCGCCAATCTCCTCATGATCGGCATTTTGATCGCCGGCGCTTTATCGTTGACGCAAATCAATCGCGAGTTGGAGCCCTCGGTAGAATTTCCCGGGGCGCAAATCTCCGTGTCGTGGCCGGGCGCTTCGCCGCAAGATATCGAAGAACAAATCGTCGTTCGCCTGGAAGAGGCCGTCAGCCGCGTGCGCGGCATAAAATCTCTATGGTCCGCGGCCAACGAAGGCGCCGGCTTTGTATGGGTTGAGGGCGACGAAGACCTCGATGAGGCGAAATTCCTGCAAGACCTGAAACGGGAAATCGACTCGATCAGCACGTTCCCCAACGCCGCGGAACCGGCGCAATTGAGCCTGTTTAGAAGTCAGAGCGAAATTATGCGCGTCGCTGTCCGCGGCGACGTCGATGAGCGCATCCTCAAACGCTACGCGGAAAAAGTTCGCCGTGATCTCGCTTTGTATAATAGCGTCCCGTCGGTCGAACTATTTGGCGTTCGCAACGAGGAAGTTTCAATTGAAGTGTCCGAAGAGGCGTTACGCCGCTTTGGCCTTACCCTGGGCGAGGTCGCAACGGCGGTTCGAGGATCGTCGGTCAACATTTCCGCCGGGAACGTGCGCACGGAAATCGGCAATGTTCAGTTGCGCACGCGAAACCTGGCGGACTCAAAGAGTGAATTTGAAAACATCGTCATCCGTCAAGAAGCAAACGGCGCCGTCGTCCGCGTCCGTGACGTTGCGACTGTTAAGGACGGATTTGAAGAGGTCGACATTCTGGCGACCGTCAACGGCGAACATACGATCCTTGTTCAAGTCATGAGCGGTCCGGAAATGGACATCGTGAAACTTTCAAACGACGTAAAGTCGTACCTGGAAGAAGCAAGGGATGAGGCCCCGCCGGGCATAACGCTAACGCTTTGGGACGATCAGTCGGAAACCTTTTCCGGCCGGATGAATACGATCTACTCCAACTTCCTGGTCGGGCTTGTTTTGGTGTTGATCACCCTGTTTTTGTTTCTTAGACCAACGGTTGCATTTTGGGTCGCCGTCGGTATCGCCGTTGCGTTCGCGGGCGGGTTAGCCTTCCTTCCGATCTTCGGCGTTTCGCTGAATATGATTTCAACTTTTGCGTTTTTGCTGGTGATCGGCGTCATAGTCGACGATGCGATAATTGTCGGCGAAGCCATTCACGCAAAAACAGAGGAAGGCGAGACCGACTTGCAAGCGGCCGTGGGCGGCGCGCGCATGGTCATTATGCCGGTAGTGTTTGCGGTATTCACAACCATGATATTCTTCGCGCCCTGGATGTTCCTCTCAGGGGGAACGTCTGAGTTCACGCGAGCGATTTCGCTGGTTGTGATCCTGGCGCTGTTCTTTTCGCTGGTTGAATCGCTATTGATTCTGCCGGCGCACCTTTCGCAATTGAAGCCTGCCAATCCCAAAAACCGCCTCATCCGGCTGCAAAAGAAAATCGCTGATTCGATCGTCTGGATCGCGCGAAAAATCTATCGCCCGATTATGACGGCGTCAGTGCGTCGGCGCTATTTAACAGCATCGTTGTTTCTTGCCGCCATGATCTTGTCCATCGGGCTATTGTCCAATGGCTATGTCAAAGTTGCATTCATGCCGGAGATCGAATCCGATCAGATCGTTATTGACGTCGACCTGCCGGAAGGCACGCCTTACTCGCGTACGCTCGAAGTTCTGAAACAGATTCAGGTGGCCGAAAAAGCACTCGTGGAGGAAGTCAATCAATCTACAGCCGGCGAAGGCGCCCTTATCGAAAACTGGTACACGCGCTCACGGGACAATGAAGTACTCGCGCTGGTGAAACTGGTGCCGCCGGAGACGCGCACGCTGACTGCAAAAGAAGCCGCGGAACGGCTTCGGGCCTTAATCGGCGAAGTGCCCGACGCGGAATCCATCCGCGTTGACTATCAAGCCAATAATCAAGGCCCGCCCATTCAATACGTTCTGAACTCGACCAGCCTTGAAGATCTGAACCTCGCCGCGGAAGACCTCATGGATCAGCTAAGAAGCTATGAGGGCGTTTACAATGTCGTCAACGACTCCCAATCTTCCGCCGATGAAGTTCGCTTCGATCTGAAACCCGGCGCGGAAGCGCTTGGCGTGACGGTCGAGGAAGTCGCCCGGCAAGTTCGTCAGGGGTTTTACGGCGAAGAGGTGCAACGCTTGCCGCGAGATGGGCAAGATGTCCGCGTATTCGTGCGGTATCCGCGTACAGACCGCGAGTCGCTCGATCACTTGAAAAATATGCGCATTCGCACAAATGACGGTCGCGAACTGCCGCTCTATGCCGTTGCCGATATCAAGTTCGAAAAAGGGATCAACCGAATACTTCGCCGCGAACGTCAACGCGCGATTGTCGTCAGCGCTGAGGTTATTTCTGAGCGGATCAATGAAATTCGAACAGACTTAAAGGACAACTTTTTTGACGAGTTTGACGCGCGGCATCCAACGATTAGCCGCGGCAACATCGGCCGCGCGCAAGGAGAGCAGGAATTTGTATCGGAAATCGCCGTATTGGGATTAACGGCGATTCTTGTTGCGTACTTTCTCATCGCTGTCGCGTTTAAGTCTTACTTCGAGCCCATGCTCATATTGTTAGCGGCAATCCCGTTTTGCTTTACCGGCGCAATGATCGGGCATTTGATTATGGGGCTGTCGATTTCCATTTTTTCTTATCTCGGCATAATGGCGGCGGCTGGCGTGGCGGTAAACGACAACCTTGTATTGATCGACTACATCAACCGTCTGCGCCGCAATGGCATGGAGGGCGCTGAAGCACTCATTGAAGCGGGAACGAAAAGGTTCCGCCCAATTCTTCTAACATCTGTCACAACGTTTGTAGGATTGTTACCGTTGATGATGGAGCGCTCCATTCAGGCGAAATTTCTCGTGCCTGTCGGCGTCGGTCTCTCATTCGGCGTTTTGTTTGCGTTATTGGTGACACTGTTCTTCGTGCCGACGCTCTACGCGATCGGCGCCGATATTCGCAGGTTTTTCGTTTACATGTTCACCGGACGGAAACAACCGAACTTCTCGGATACTCTTGACGACGAGCATAGCGCTGACGGGCCGCCAATGACTTCCATTTCTACGAGCGGGGCTTGACTGAGAGAAGAACACCCCTCGATGTTTTTTTAAACGTCCGCTTCTCGGCGAAAGCGGACGTTCAATAGCAAAACACTTTGCTAGTGCGTTTTTCGAGCGAGCATTCATTATGGCTGTTCCGTCGCGGACTAGCATTCTTCTCGCAAACCCCGGCGGAAATGACCGCGCCCGGTCTGATGACGGCAGTCCGCCCTACTCCGCTGCTTGCGCCAAAATATCCGACGCCGACTGACCAGAAGACAGGAGCATGCGCGCCGCCTTTTCGGCGATCATCATCGTCGGAATCGCGGTGTTGCCGCCAACAATGGCGGGCATGATCGACGCGTCAATCACTTTGAGATTGTCGACGCCGCGAACGTTGAGCTCGCCGTCAAGCACGGCGTTTTCATCAGCGCCCATGCGGCAAGTCCCAACAGGATGAAAAATAGTGTTCGCCGTCTCGCGCACCCAAGCGTCAATTTCATCATCCTTCACAGCATCTGCGCCCGGCGCAATTTCATCGCCGCGATACCGGTCGAGCGGTGCCTGCGCGACCAGGCGGCGCGCCAGCATAACGCCGTCGCGGAGGCAGGCGCGGTCGGTTTCCGTCGCGAGGTAGTTCGGGTCGATGAGCGGCTTTTCACGGGAATCTGCACTCCGTATACGAATGGAGCCGCGGCTTTCCGGACGCAGCTGATAGAAGTTGGTCGTAAATCCATGCTCCATCTGGCCGAGTTGCGTTGTCGCCAGCGACAGGCCGGGCACCATCGTGATATGGATATCCGGAATCTCCAATTCATCGCGCGTTTTAAGAAATCCGCCGGCTTCTAGCGGCACGGAAGCCCCCGGGCCCTTGCCGAACAGGTAAGCGCGCGCGCCCGCCCAGACCGCGCGGTCGGGCCGCATCAGGCTGTAAAGGGTGATTGGGTCCTTGCACTTGTTCTGCACATAAACGCCGAGATGGTCTTGCAGATTGCGGCCGACATCGGGACGGTCGACAACAACCTCGACGCCGAGACTTTGCAGGAGCGCGCCGTCGCCGACGCCGGAAACCTGAAGCAACTGCGCGGAGTTGATGGCGCCGGCGGAAAGAATGACGGCGCGGGAGGCCGTAAACGTCTCCGTCACGCCACCATGGGCGACGTCGACGCCCGTGCAGCGCCTGCCCTCAAACATCAACCGCATCGCCTGATGACCAGTACGGATGCGGAGATTTCGGCGATGCCGGACAGGTTCGAGAAATGCTGACGCCGCCGTAACACGCCGGCCGTCCTTGATATTGAAATCGTATAGACCCAACCCTTCTTGTTTTGCGCCGTTAAAATCGTCGTTCTTCGGAAAACCGGCGGCGGCGCCGGCTTCGAGCCAGGCGCGATAAAGCGGGTGATCGCCTTTTGCCTTTTCTGTGTGCAGCTCGCCGTTTCGACCATGATACTGATCGCCGTCTCCGTGGCTCACATTGCGTTCGAACGCCCGGAAAAGCGGCAAGACGTCGTCATATGACCACCCCGAAAGTCCAAATTGCGCCCACTGGTCGTAATCAGCGCGATGCCCGCGCATATACATCATGCCATTTATGGCGGTCGATCCGCCGAGCACTTTGCCGCGCGGCCATACAATGGCGCGGTCGTCCATGTGATTCTGCGGAGTCGTTTCGTAGCCCCAGTTGAGGCCCGGCCAGTGATATAAAAGACCGGCGACAAGCGGAATCTTGATCAGCGGATTGACGGGACGTCCTCCCGCCTCCAAGAGGAGCACATTGTTCTCTGCCGCCGCCGACAGACGATTAGCGAGAAGCGCGCCGGCGGCCCCGCCGCCTATGATGATGTAGTCCGCATCAATCGACATGTGGCTGTGCTTCCGTTGCGTTTGAAGGTGTCGGTATCGTTTCATGTTGCGCATTGATGTCTTCGGCGCGCAGGCAACGCACGCGCCTTCCGTCGGCGAATGCATCCAGCTGCGGATGCTCCTTGGCACACCGGTTCTCCGCGTAAGGACAACGCGATGCGAGAACACATCCCGGCGGCAGGTCAATAGGACTTGGAATCTCGCCTTCAAGCCGCAGCCGCGCGGCGTGTCGTTCGCGCTCGCCGGGATCGTCCGAGAGATGCGCGGCAATCAGCGCTTTAGTATATGGGTGCGCCGGGGTCTCGAAGATCTGTTCGCGCGTTCCGAACTCTACGATTTCGCCGAGATACATAACCGCTATGCGGTGACACGCGGCGGCGATGGTCGTCAGGTCGTGAGAGATAAAAAGAAACGCGGTCCCGCGGGTTTGCTGTAATCGCGCGAGAAGCGCGATAATATCGCCCCGCGCCGACGGCGCCAGCGCCGAGGTCGGCTCGTCCAGTACGACAAATTCCGGCGCCGTCGCCATGGCGCGGGCGATGTTGGCGCGCTGCAATACGCCGGCGCTGAGCGCTCGCGGCCGCGCATCTGCAGAGTCCGCGTCGCAACCGACCTCTTTCAACAAGTCTCGCGCTTTCGCCGCCGCCTCCTCGCCGCCGGAGCCCAAATGTATCCTGAAGGGTTCCGCAAGCGAGCGGCCGATGGTCCAACGCGGATTAAAACTATCGAAGGGATCTTGCCGGACAAATTGCACCTTTGCGCGCAATCGGCGCAGGTCCGGCGCTTTCAATGCGCTCAATGGTTCGCCCGCAAATGAAACCTCGCCGGATGTCGGCGTTTCGAGGGCGACAATACAGCGTCCGACTGTCGTTTTTCCCGAACCCGACTCGCCGACAAGGCCAAGCGTTTCACCGGCGCGAATGGCGAGGCTAACATCATTGACAGCCGTCAACGTCGCACCGCGAGTGACGAACTGTTTCCGTAACCCGTCGACGCGAACAAGGATTTCCGCATCTTCGGCGGCCGGCGGCGGTTTTCGGCGCGGACGCGACGCGCCTTGTTTGAAATACGTCGTCGTTTCCTGCAACGGTCCAACGCGCCCATCCGCCATTTCCGCAACAAAGTCGCAATAGGTCGCGAGAACGCCGGCTTCCTGCGTCACAAGCAACATTGAGACGCCGCGATCCTTCACCGTCGCCGCCATCATGTCGAGAAACTGCGCGGCGACGGTAACGTCAAGACCGCTTGTCGGTTCATCAGCAATTAGGATTTCCGGCTTGGCGGCGAGCGCCATGGCGATCAGCGCACGCTGCGCCATCCCGCCGGACAGCTCATGCGCGAAAGCGTCGGCGCGGCGCGCGGCGTCGTTGACGCCGACAAGTTCGAGAAGGTCTACAGCTTGTCGACGCAAGGCGTCGGCGTTTTTCGGCGCCGCTCTTTCATGCGCCGACGAGACAGCGCCGATCTGACGTGCGATGGTGCGCATCGGATGCAGCGCGGCGCGCGGGTTTTGCACGATAAGCGATATTTTCGACCCGCGAATTTCCCTGAGCCGGCTTCCGGTCAGCGCCAACAAGTCTTCGTCGCCAAGCATGACCTTGCCGCCGGTGATACGGCCCGGCGGTCTTACAAGTCCCAGCATGGCCGCAGCGAATGTCGACTTTCCCGAACCGGAAGCGCCGGTGAGGCCGACAACGGCGCCCCTCGGCATTGCGAGGCTGGCGCCGCGCAAGACCTCCGCTCGTGGAAAAGCAACATGGATGTTGTCAGCGGCGATGGCGGGCCTAGCGTCCATAGCGCCGCTCCAGTGCATGGCCGAGCGAGGCAAATCCGAACACGGTAATCGAAATAGCCGCGCCCGGGAAAAGGCTCGGCCACCAGTCACCGAGCACAATCTGCGACGCGCCATTGGCGATCATCAGTCCCCACTCCGGCGTTGGCGGACGCACGCCGGCGCCGACGAACGAAAGTCCCGCCGTCAACAATATCGCAAATCCAATCGTCACCGACGCCTGCGCCGCGGCGGGGCCCAGCGCGTTTGGCAGAACGTATCGAAACACAATGTTGCGCTCGCTGACGCCCGTCGCTCGCGCTGCTTCGACGAACCCTCGATTGCGCAACGACATCACTTCGGCGCGGGTCAGGCGAATGAAGATCGGGCTGTACAGCAATGTCATGGCGAGCACGATATTGACACCGCTGCGTCCGGCGAGGGCCACCAGGATCATCGCGGAAATGAAGACCGGAAAGGACTGCAATATGTCGGAGGCGCGCATCAGCAGTTCAGTCGACCAGTGACGGAAGAAACCGGCAAGCGCGCCTAGGGTCACACCGATGACAAAACTAAAAGCAGTCGCCGTCAGCGCGATAAGCAGATCGGTGCGGGGCGCGGAAATGGTGCGGCTGAAAACGTCGAGGCCCGCGGCGTCCACCCCGAACCAGTGCGGCGCCGGGATTTCGGGATCGAATTGCGCGATGAAAAGCCGGGGCCAGTCTATCAATGGCGGCGGCGGCGTCGATACCGTGTCTGTCGCCGCCGTCGGATCATATGGCGCGATAACGGGGCCAAAAATCGCAAGAAATGTCATGAGACCGACAATAATCGCGCCGATCTTCAGCAGACCGTCGCCAGCGGCGGGCGCGTCGTGAACCGCGACACTCATAGCGCCGCTCGCGGATCGAGCGCTGCATGCAGAATGTCGATCAAGAGATAGACGATCAGCGAAATCGCCGAAATGATGAGAACGACGCCCTGGATCGCCGGATAATCGAAGGCGAGAATTGAACGGATCGCATACTGACCAATACCGCCTAGAGAAAAGACGGACTCAATCAACACAGCGCCGCCGAGCATGAACCCGTAAAGCACGCCGATGAGAGTCATCGATGGCGCAAAAGCCGCGTGGAGGGCGGAGAGCGCAACCTGGCGTTCGGGCAGACCCGCGGCGCGCGCATAAAGAACAAAATCCGCCTGGAGCGCTTCGGCCATGTTCTGGCGCACCATCTTGATGATCGGACCTGAAAGTATGAACGCCTGCGTCAGCACCGGCAGGGAGAGATACCGGACCGCCTCCGCCGTCACACCGGGGCGTCCCGCAAGGAGGCCGTCGATGGTCATGAAACCGGTAATGGCTGTGGGCGGGTCGGTGAGCGGCGACAGCCGCCCGAGCGGGCCGGGCGCGATCCCCAGCACAACAAAGAAGACGAAAATGAACATGATCGCCCATGAAAATTCCGGTTGAGATCCAGCAAAGAGGCCGAAGACGAGCGTGCCCTTGTCCGCAGCGCCCCCTGGGCGGACGGCGCCCAGAACGCCGAGCGGCACACCGATGATGCAGGCGAGCAGAAAGGAGTACGTTAAAAGCTCTAGCGTCACCGGCAAGGCGCGCGCGACTTCGGCCGCGACGGCGTCACCTGTGACCCACGAACGCCCGAGCGACCCCTGAAGTAAGCCGTCGCCGCCCGTTACACCCAGAAAATCGCCAAGCTGTTTCGGGATTGACTGATCGAGGCCGAGATTAGATTTCGCCGCGGCATAAGCTTCAGGGCTTGCATTGAGGCCGACGAAACGCGCAACCGGATCGGCGGGCAACAGGCGAATCAGCAGAAAAACTGCGATAATCAGTACAAAAAGCTGAATGCCTCCTACAGCCAGTCGCCTGATAATGAACCGGCCCATCATCGCGCAATCTCAAGATCCGCGAAGCGCACGGCGTTGTCCGGATGCCAGGTGAGACCGGAAACATGATCGCGCACGGCCCATTGCGTTCGGTATTCAACGACCGGCGCCCAGGCGACGATCTCTGCAAGGCGGCGCTGCCCATCGGCGATCCTGGCTGCGCGTTCCTCTCCCGCCGGCAGGCTTGCAGCCGCCAGCGCAGCGGCGTCAACCGACGGGTCCGCGACGTTGACCATATTGTTGATCCCCCCGGCGTCCGGCGAGGCGAAAAAGAGAGACAGCGCATAACCTGCGTCGACAACGACAGGCTTTTCCTGGTCGTTCAGCGCGAACGGTAAATCCTTTTTGACAAGCTGACGGTCGCCATACTGCGTCAATGGAATGGGATCGAGTTCAACCGGTACGCCGATTTCGCGCAAGGCGGTCTGCAGCATTGTGGCGATCGGACCGAGAGTTGCCTCCTTTTCCGCCACATAGGCAAGACGAAGGCTCTCCTGGAAGCCTCTCAGCCCTTCACCCTCAGGAAAGCCGGCTTCCGCAAGAAGACGGCGCGCTGCGTCGGGATCGTAGTAGTCTTCGTCGAGCGCGTCGACAAAACCGGGATATGTCGACGGCGTGACGCCGCGCCAGGCCCGCGCCTCTCCGAAATATCCGTTGCGGATTATTTTTTCTGTCGGCAGCGCGCGCGCAATGGCTTCGCGGAATTTCAGATTGTCGAAAGGCGGCGTTTTGAAATTCATGTGCAGGAACAGCGTTTCATTGCCGACGACGCCGGCGACCCGCGCGCCGTCGACGTCTGCGAGTGCTGAAAATTCGCGCGGCGTTAGGCGCTCGGCCATATCCGCCTCGCCGCTTTTGACCAGAATGAACCTGTTCGAACTTTGCGGAATGCGTTTGATGACGACGCGCTTCAGCGCCGGCGCGCCGCGATAGTAGTTTTCGTTGGCGCGCATCACGAACATGTCGTTTTTGGCCCAACGCTCCAGGCAGTAAGGCCCGAAACCCGGCGCTGTGACGTTATTGACATAATCATGCGCCCAGGGGTCGTCGTCCGTTGCGTGTTTCTGTGTTTCCTTGCTGTCGAATATGAGCATGCCGTAGGTGGTCATGATTGGTAAGAACAGTGCGTTGCGACCACTCACCCTGATTTCAACCGTGTAGCGATCAACGCGTCTGACCGCATCGCCAATTACGCGCGCCGCTTCATCTTCGAACACAGAAGCGTCGAAACCGGAAACGCCGGCGGTTGAAGCCAGAAACCAGCCCACCGGAATCGCGCCGGAGACCGACTTTCCCCGTGCAAACGTATAGACGACATCGTCGGCGGTAAGCTCGTTGCCGGCGCAGCTGAAAACGCCCTCGCGCAGCTTAAAGACCCATGACCGCCGAGCCTCGTTATAGCGCCAACTCTCCGACAGACGCGGCGCGAATGTCTCAAAGTCGGGCAACGCCACGCCATCTTCATTCTCGTCGCCATAAGCGTAACCGATCAGCGGTTCCATCAGATTGACCATGCCAGTCTGACTTGTCGGCAAAGCCGCTGCAGGTCCGTCATAGTCAAGACCAGCCGGTACGTCTTCGGCGAGATAGATCAGCGTAGCTTCACTTGGCCGGTCGGGAGCAATAGGGCCGCACGCAACGGAAATGGCAATCCACGGCACTGTAACCAACAAACGTGAGACGTAATGGAACTGCATTTGCAAAAACGGCTTGCTCCAGCTGCGCAATGTGTTCGTTCGCTCTAAACTCAAAACGGCGGGCGCGTTCCAAACTACAGCGTTTTTCGTCGTACACAAATAAGCGCCGCGTCGGCGGGCTCACGCTAAAATGAAACTCTGTCGCGCAACGAGAGCGAGCCTAGTCGACGACGCTAGAATCGAACCGAAACCTCGGCGCCCCATGTCCGCGGCTGTGCGCGGAACGTGACATGCGTCGTACCGGGAAAGCCAGGATCAATCATTGTTATTGGGTCTAAGTCATCGGTATCGACGGTGACGACATCCTCAGCGTAGAGTTGGTTGGTGATGTTCTTGGCCCAGAACGCCAGCCCCCAACGTTCCGTCTCAAAAGAAACGCGGCCATTCACCAAGTTCAACGCCTCGCGCTGCGTGGGCGCGAAATTCGCGGAGTTAAACTCGGTTTCTCCGCGATACTCGTAACCGATGTTGGATACCATTTGCAGGCCGTCGATCGAAGATGCGCCGCTGAGATCGGCAATATGCGTTACGGAAATGTTGCCGGTGAAATCCGGCGTAAACGGCGCTGTATTGCCGACTTGTTCAGGCTTTGCCGCGAATTCCGTGATCTCCGCGTCAATGTAACCAATGCCCGCCGCAATGGTTAGGTTGTCGCCCAGTTCCGCATTGGCTTCGAGTTCGAAGCCGATAAGTCGGACCTCGTCAATCGTTTCAACGGCGTTCAATGTTCCCGCCGGAACAAAGATGAACTGCTGTGCATTGGATTTCGTATTGTGGAATGCAGCGCCGCTAAGAAAAAACGCGCCATCCGCCAACGTCGTTTTGAAGCCAAGCTCAAAACTATCCGCCGTCGATTCACCAAACTCATTCGGGACGGCGCCGCCGGTGCGCGTAAATGTCTGCGCGCCGTTAAAGCCGCCCGCCTGGAAGCCGCGCGCATAACCGCCAAAGATGGTGAGATTGTCGAGCGCTTGGTATGTTAGCGTCGCTTTTGGCTGAAACTGATCGAAAGACAGCTCGCGTTCTTCACCAAATGTCGGCGATAGTGAAGAGGCGTCGACAGATCGCTTGTCCTCATTGTCGTACCGTCCGGCCAGCAGGATTGTCAGATCGCTCGTTAAATCATATTCCAGACTTGCGAACAAAGCCCAGGCTTCTGTGAACACATTATCCGATATGAGCCCGGTCGTTTCGTTCAATTCGCCCGCCGGTCGCGGCGTGAAGGCCGGAAGCACGAAACCGGGAACATCGTCCACGCCGATGGCCGCATGGATATTCGGCGTATTGTCGATGTCAGTGTAATAGCCGCCGACCATATACCGGAATGGCTGATCGGAGCGTGACGTAAACCTCAACTCCTGCGCAAACGCTTCATGCGAAACTACGTTGAATTGCGTGCCGCTGGGAAAGGGGAAATACGGAAAATCGTCGCTGCCGAAAACGTCCAGGATATCGTCGTAAGTCGACACGCTGGTCAGCGTTCCAAGATCCGTTTCATAGTCAACCTTGAGCGCATATCCCTGTTTGTCTTGATCATTAAAGCCCAGAACATTCCGCACAAAGGGAATTTCATGGACGCGATTGATGTTCAAGATCGCTGTCTCGGGAGTCGTCTGCAGCACAGGCCACGACGTTTGAGGAGAAAACTGCGTCGCGCCCCCGTTTACGGTGGCGAGATTAACGCGGGCGTCGACGCTTAGGGCTTCTGTCGGCGTCCAGAGCAACCGAATGCGGCCGACCTTTTCATTGAAGCGGTCCTCGTAAACGCCGTTGGTAATGTTCTGAAAAAAACCCCGTCGATCAGTTAGCGCGCCCGAAACCCGCAAGAATAAGGTATCTTCAACCAGAGGAATGTTGACACCCAGAGTCGCGCGCATGGATTCGCCATTGCCATATCCGGCGGTGGCGAACGCTTCGAATTCATTTGTCGGCGTCTTCGTATTGATGACGATTGCGCCAGCGATCGCGTTTCGACCGTAAAGGTAGCCTTGCGGGCCTTTGAGCACCTCAATTTGTTCGATGTCGAACAATTCTCCGGTGAAACCGTTGCGGCCGGTCATGACGACGCCGTCGATCACGATAGCGACGGGCGCTTCTGTGTTTCGCGTCTGTACGTCGCCGCGAATGGTGATCAGGCTTTCACCGGCGTTGTTGCTGTCAATCAGCTGAACATTCGGCGTGAACTGAAGAAAGTCGTTTGGACGCCGAATATTCATCTGTTCGATCGTTTCGGCGTCATAGACGGTGATGGCCGCCGGCACGTCCTGCAGCGACTGATCGCGCTTCGTGCCTGTGACGATTATCTGATCTTGTTGCGCCGCCGCCGCCGTCGTCAACGCGACGGCCGCCGCCCCAGACAGAAGCGAAAACTTGCTGAAACGCATGATGAAATCTTGGTGCATTGTTCCCTCCCGGCGGGCCTTGCTGGACCAGAGGACCATAAGCTGAGGCATTTTTTACCTTTTTGTCAAGGTATTTTAGGATTATTGATAAGCAATCGGGCCCGCCCTGGGCTAAAATGGCGAAAGCGCTGATTCTGATGTGGAGACGCAAGCGATGCCGACTAAAGACCGTCTTGATTTCCTGACCGAGAACTGGACTGAAGTCCGGCCTGATCTCGACATTTCTCCATGGGGCGTATGGGGCAGGACAACCCGCATCACCGAGATCTTTCGCGGAGAAATCGGCAAGCTGCTGCGCACGTTCGACCTAACCTACTCAGAATTTCAAACACTTGGCGCGCTTTTGCTGAATGGGCCGCCATTTGAGGGCAGCCCCAGCCAAATCGCGCGCTTCAATCTTCTGACGTCCGGCGGCATGGCGAATTTGCTGTCTCGCATGGAGCGAGAGGAGTTGATTGTGAGGCGCGGCGACCCCGAAGACGGCCGCGGCGTCCTCGTCAGCATTACGGACTATGGTCGAGAGCGCTTCAACACAGCCGTCACCGAAGAGAATTCGGCCGAACACAGGATGCTTCGCGGCCTGACGCCCGAGGAACAAGAGCTTTTAAAAATACTTTTGAGAAAGCTACTTTTGAGCATTGATCCCGACGAGCCTGGCAAGAATTGATGTTGAGCCGACAAGACCCCGGCGAAAAACGCCAGGCGCCTTCAGCTGCACTTGGCGGCCGCGAAGACCGCACACAGCCAGCGGCCGGTCGCAGACCCATTGTCCGCGCCCTGTAAGCGAAGGCCGGACAGGGCGCGCAACCGCCATATCGCCAATGGACCGCGCAGGCGCATTTGGACCGGCGACGGGCAAAAATTTGTCGCTCAGTCCGTCAGCGATTGGCCGGATATACTGGATTTGCAGACGCTCGCTATTGTGCCCGGCGGGTACAACGCGGCGTAGGCACACAATCCTGCATGTCATTGACCGACGCCAATCGAGCAACTGAAAGAGAGCGAGACTTATGCTGGTCCGCCCAGCGCCGCCACATGACGCGGCGCCTTTACAGCGTCCACCGTATCCAGCGCGTCGTCCCCTAAAAACGCATTCATGTCCTTGATTCCCGCCAAAACGCTTGTGATTCCCGTTGCAGCCGAACGAATTCGCTTCGCACAGGATTTTGGACCAGATCCAACTGCCGCGGTAATTGGCAGGTTACGATTCTACGTAATGGTATTATTATGTCGCTTTGATGCCTAGGCGATCGAAATGAAGAGCCCAAAGACCAAAAAGAATCGCACCCCGAAACGGGCAAAAAAAACGTCTACGTCGTTTTTTGAGCCGTCTGACAGCGAAAAGAAAATCCTGAGCGCCGTATTGCGCGGAAGCGGGCTTACACAGCCGGAGATTTCTCGTCAGACCGCTCTCGCACAACAAAGCGTATCCCGCCTCGTCAACGGGCTGATCGAAAACGGAGCGCTGTGCGAAGGAGAACGAAAATCTGACGGGCGCCGGGGCCAGCCCTCAATGGCTGTCGAGATCGCGCCGGATTTCGCCTACACCTTTGGCGTCGCTATCATGACCGACGCACTGTCGATCGCGCTCATGGACTTTTCCGGAGTCGTGCTTGAACAGGCGGAAAACGACATGCCGGCCATGACTCGCGCCGCCGTCATCGAAACACTGAACAACACATTCGACAAATTCATCAGAAAACGACGCCTATCTCGAGCAAAGATCCTCGGCGTCGGCGTCGGTATATCGGGATACAGTCTTGGAGGCCATGGCCGCTACAACACACCGCGTACGCTTGATGACTGGGCGCTCGTCGATATCGAGGAATTGTTGCAGGAGCAACTTGGTCTCCCTGTTTGGGTTGAAAATGACGGTAACGCAGCGGCAATCGGCGAAAGCCTTGTCGGGGCCGGACGAACATATGACAACTTCGCCTATCTGTTCTTTTCCACCGGCATCGGCGGAGGGATTATCATCGATCACGAGTTGATGCGCGGCGTGAACGGCAATGGCGGCGAGATAGGCCTTTTGTTGCCGCGCGCCGTTTATCCGCATCCAAATCTTGAGCTCTTGCGTCAGATGGTTGCGCAGCAAGGAGTCCAAGTAACCGGCATTTCCGATATGCTTGCGAAGTTTGACCCGGATTGGCCGGCGGTCGACGAATGGATCGCGCGCACCCGCGATTCACTGTCTTTGATCGCGTCTTCTCTGGCGGCGATTCTTGATCCCGAGGCGATCGTATTCGGCGGAAGAATACCTAAGTCCCTCGCCCGCAAGACGATTCCGCATATCGAGATATTCGACGACGCGAGGCGGGCGGAGCCGCGGCAGGTGCCGCGCCTGATGGTTTCCGAAACGAACGGCGACGCCTGCGCAATTGGTGCGGCCGCGCTTTCCTTCAACAAGCGATACTTCAAGGCGCTGTAGAGCCTGGGCTAGAATTGCAGGGACTTTCAGCGCTTCGGATTTAGGCGCCCATTGACCCTGCTGACACATGCGCTGGGCAGAACTTGTCGCGTTCGAACACCGGGCGTTACAACGACGTCCGCTCCGCCGCCATTGTCATTGCGCCGACGACGCCGGCGTTTCCGCCCAATCGCGCCGGAACAATGAACTCATCCAATGAGCGAAAGGAGCGCGCGCCGTAGTAATCATTGAGACTTTCGGCAAAAGCGTGGCGGATCATGTCGAATAGATGGCTGCGTTGCATAACGCCGCCGCCAAGAATGATCTTGGCCGGAGAAACACACAGGAAGACGTTCATACACAAAATGGAAATGTAATAGGCGACCGCCCTCCAAACGGGGTCTTCCTCCGGGATTTCATCGGCTTTGACGCCGTGTCGGGCCATGATCGCTGGACCCGACGCCAATCCTTCGACGCACCGATCCCGGTGATAGTCACATACGCCCGCAAAATCCGCATCGATCGGATGTTTCGGGACGAACATGTGCCCTAACTCCGGATGCGACTCACCATGGACAATATCGCCGTTAATCATCAGGCCGGCTCCGACGCCAGTTCCGATAGTGACGTAGGCGATATTCTTTTCGCCCTCGCCTGCGCCGTACCGCGCCTCGCCGAGTAAGGCGCAGTTGACGTCAGTGTCCAGCGACAACGAGCCGCCCATGCGTAACCGTAACGGCGTGAGGATGTCCGCGTTACGCCATTTGGCCTTCGGCGTAGATAGGATCTGTCCGTATGTCTTGGATCTCTGAGACAAATCGACGGGCCCAAACGCGCCAACGCCGATCGCCTTCAATGGTCCATGAGTTTCAGACATGCTGCTGAAAAAATCGCAAACAGCGCCTAGCGTCTCGTCCGGAGTCGTTGTCGCGATACTGGCTCTTTCGATGATTTCGGCGGGATGCTTGCCCACAGCGCAAATAAACTTTGTGCCGCCCGCCTCAACGCCGCCAAGTAGCATTGCGTCCGTCATTATCGCCTCGCCAAACTTCAGGCGGCGCCTTTCATTGACTGTGGCTGGCCGCCCGCCTTCGCGAGATGAAGCCACATCGCGGCGGTCCAGGAAAAGTCGGCGCCGCCCGTACCTTCCCCCGTGATGGGACAGTAAGCTTCATAGAAGCCGGTTTTCTCGATCAGTTTCCGCGTGTCACCGTAAATCCTCGCCGCCGCTTTTTCTAAGCCCGCTTCAGCCAGACCGAGGGCAACCATCGTGTTGACGATTGCCCAAACCGGCCCGCGCCAATACAAAATGGAATTGAATTTGTCGTGGTCCGGATCGTGACTCGGAAGCATGTAGCGAACGCGCTTCGAGATCCGATCAAAGTTTTCGAGGAGATGCTCTTTTTGCGACGGTGTTCCCACACCGGCATAGAATGACAAAAACGAGGCGCTGGTAACCATGGATGACGACTTGCCTGTTATCGCGTCCCGAGAGCAAAACGCCCTTGATTCCTCATCCCATAAATAATCGACGCTCTCTTCGGTGAGTTTTATGCGACTTGAAAGCTCGTCACACTCATCACTGGTTCCGAAGAATTCTGCAAGTCGCAAGAGGTCGCGGTTGGCGCGTAGCAAAATCATTGTCATGCCGATATCGAAGACACGAAACGGTCCGTTTTTGGCGATCGCCGCGTGCTCCCAATCGTTATCGCGACCGCTTTGAAGAATCGCGATGTAGCGATCATAGTCGTCCGTACTTGGACGCATGTCGTGATCAATGAGCGCCAGGTCGCGCCGCTGGTAGGGTTCAACCTTTGTGGTGTCGACGGCGTTCGCGGGCTCGTCCCACTCCGGAGAATTGTCGCGACCGCTCTCCCATGGATGCGTGCAAAGAACCAATCCCTTGTTCAATGGGTCGCGATATCTGTGGAACCATCGGTGCCATGCAAGTAATTTGGGGTATAGCGCGGCGACGCGCGCCTCATCATGGTCTGCGCTTTCCCACATCCAACGCGTGATGCTCGCGGCGACGGGGGGTTGCGTTATCCCGGATGTCTCCGGCGACTTACCGGTGCGCCAGACAGACGGGCCCGGAAAGTAGCTAGGGTCATCTACTCGAAACACAATGTGCGGCAAAAACCCATCTGTCCATTGCGCATCAAAAAGCGTTTCGATTTCTCGCCATGCCCGATCCCGATCGAATGTCGCAAATCCCAGAGCCACAAATGCGGAATCCCAATTCCACTGATAGGGGTAAAGACCGGCGGTTGGCACTGTATAGCCGCCACGGTCATTGTCTTTTAGAATCTCTATCGCTTTTTCATCGAGCGCATCAGGCATGGCCGTTCACCAGTGTGATTCGTATATCGTTGACGTTGGTTCGCGTTGGCCCCGTGACGATAAGGTCTCCGGCGGCTTCAAATAATCGATAAGTCTGATTGGCGGCGCGTAACCGATCGATGCTGACGCCGGCGGCGGTGAAACGCCCGACCGATCCGCCGTCGACATAGGCGCCGGCACTATCCTCCGTGCCGTCAACGCCGTCGCTATCGCAGGCCACAGCGGCGATTGGGGCGCCTTCGGGAAGGTGCTCGGCAAACGCCGCCAGATACTCGAGATTTGGACCGCCGCAGCCTTCGGCGTGTTGCACTTGAACCGTCAGTTCCCCTCCAGAGACAAATGCGGTCGGCAATTTTTCCCATGAAGCTTCCGTCGCCAGCTCAGCATGTCGCAAGCCGATCGCGCCGGCGTCTCCGGTAATGTCAGCGCCGAGATTGTTGACGCGCCAACCATCATCTTTTAGGCGAGCGGAAACTTCGTTGAGTGCATCAGCGTTAGTTGCGAGAATATGCGTTTCGTGCGACGGCGGCGGTGCTAAAGAGGCTGTCCTTATGGCTCGTTCAAGGGCATTCGAGACAACACATCCGTAGTGGCGCAATAACCTTATTGCCCTCTCCGGGTCCCTCTTTGAAAAGACCGTTGGGCCTGACGCCACATCGGCGGGATTATCTCCCACGACATCTGAAATAATGTAGGTGATCTGCTCTGCGGGCGCCGCCATTGCAGAAAGTCCGCCGCCCTTTACGCGCGAAAGGTGCTTGCGGATGAAGTTAATGTCCTCGATTGGCGCGCCGGAGAGGATAAGCGATTTTGAAATCGCTCGTTTTTCTTCAAAGTCCAATCCTTCGATCGGGCACGCGAGCAAGGCGGAGCCGCCGCCGGAAATAAAAAACAGCACACGATCATCTGGGCCGGCGGCCGCGACGGCCGCCATGATTTTTCTTGTCGCCGCAATACCGTTTTGATCGGGCGTCGGATGACCGGCTTCGAAAACCTCAACGGACCCCGTTTTAGTTTTCGCTCCGTGACCGTACCGCGTAACGACGCAACCCGACACCTCTCCTTCCAAGTGCTCGAACGCTACAGCAGCCATTTCCGCCGCCGCCTTCCCGGCCCCGAGAATGATAGTCCGGCCGGACGGCGCCTCAGCCGGCAAATAGGGCGGGAGCACGTTTTTCGGCGAGCATCTCGCAACGCCCGCCAGGAACAAGGACGTTAGAAAGTCTTTTTGGCTAGGCGCGCTCATGAGGCCAATCCACTGCCGATGACTCCCATCCAAACGCTGAAAGCGACCATAAAGACGAAAAATCCGACCAGAAGGACAATCATCAAACGGCGCGTTGAATGAGAGGGCGCGCCCTCCAAGACCACGCCATCGCTCGACGGCGCCGGTTGTTCTTTTGCCCCCACGGAAACGGCCGAGGCCACGCCGACAGTGATGAGGAGACCAATCAAATTCCACCACATCCAGAAAATTTGGGGTTGATATCGCCAGAGATAGAGGTTGACCGCCAGTCCCAAAAGCAAACCGGCATTCGCCCCGACGGCGCTGACGCGCTTCGACAGCATACCGATCAAGAACACACCCAAAATTGGTCCGTACAGCGCAGAACCGACTTTGTTGATCGCCTCGATGACTGTCGGTGCGATTGATCCTGCGAATGCGGACAAAACAAGAATCACAATCCCCCAGAAAATCGAAACGCCGCGCGCCCAAGCCACCTCGTTTTTTCCGTCTTTTGTTTTGACGCCTAACACCGACAGATCTTCAAGCGTCACCGCCGCAAGCGAGTTGACCGCTGAACTTAGCGATGACATGGCCGCAGCCATAATGGCCACCAGCAACAATCCGATCAGACCGTGAGGGAGATTTTCCAGGATGAACACCGGCATCATGTAGTCGGGCTTGTCTGCGGGAATCTGCGCCATGAGCGATGCATCGTTGGCGACGGAAACGCCAATGATCAGCCCCGCAAAACAGTAGAGCACCACAAGCGGGAACCGAAGGAGACCGTTCGCCAGCAACAAGCGCCGCGCGTCCGGCAAGCCTTTCGCTGAGAGAATCCGTTGGGCTTGGGTTTGATCACAACCGTAATATGAGGCGTAAAGAACAAATCCGCCAAAAACCATCGGAAGGAAGCCGAACTCATCGCCCGAAAGCCCAAGGGAGCTGAAATCAACCGCTGTCAGTCTTGTCGGATCGACCTCCCGCCAGAAATTCCCGAATCCGCCAATGTCAACGAGGGCGTACCACGCAACAAGGAGTAGCCCTCCGAAGATCAACACCATTTGAACAGCGTCGCCATAGACGACCGCTTTCATGCCCCCCGATGTCGAATAAATCAGCGTTATGAGTCCTACAACGGCGATCGATTGCCAGAATGGAATGCCGAGCGCTGCATCGAGAATGAGGCCAACAGCATACACCATGATTCCAGTGGCGAATGAGCGAACAATTTGAAATGAAAAACTAATGAGAATGCGCGTCGAACGGCCGAACTTTTGGTCGAGATATTCATAGATGCTGACAATCCCAGCGCGATAGAGCGCCGGCGCGATGACGAACATCACGAGTATCATCGCCAGCGGAACCGAAAACTCGTACGTCAGCCATTTGAGTCCGCCGCCTTCGCGCAATCCGACAAAAGCAGGCGCTGAGATGAAACTAATCGCCGACAACTGCGTCGCCATCGTAGACAGCGTGAGCGGAAACCATCCTAGACTTCGTCCGCCGAGAAAATAATCGCCCTCGTCTGATTGGTTGCGAAGCAAGTACCCAAAAAAGAGCAACGCGCCCAGATAGCCTGCAATAACGGTGTAATCTAGCGCGTTCATGTTCGCTGCTTCTCCGTCGTGTATCGCCGCCGATTCGAGGCCTTCATATTACATGGATCAGATTGTGAAAGGCGCAGCGTCGGGGTTTCCTCGGGAGGGAGAGAAGTCCGGCGCTGCGCCCATGCCCCCGCGCTAACAAGACGAGGAATGCACTTAACCCCACTCGAACAGCAAGCCGCCCGGCGCGAGCTTGGACGAAATAAATCTCGTCCAAGACTCGGCGACGCCAGTTAGAAGTCGTAGGTCGCCCTCACCGTGATTCGTCGGGGCAGGATCGGCCGCCCGACAAAGAAGGCCTGTCCGCCGGTCTGAGCATCGCCCTGCCGCGGAGAACCTTCTGTCGCGGTGTCGGCGTCGAACAGATTGAAGACATTGACGCTCAGCCGAACAGCTTGATTGTCGCCAACCTCATGGGTGTAGCCGCCCTCAATCCGGACGAGGTTGTAGGAGTCCAGCATAACCGTATTGCCGTCATTGGCGAAGTTTTCGCCATGATAATTATGGAAAATGCTGAAATCGAAACGCCCGTCATCATAAGTGGCGCCCGTATTGAAGGTTAGGTTGGGCTGGCGACGAAGTTCGTTACCCTGATTAACCTGATTGCCCAGATTATCTGTAAAGTCGGTGAACTCATGGTCGCGCCAAGTCAGGTTACCGTTGAACGTCAGAAAATCGGTTGCGCGAAAAACTGCGCCCGCCTCAACGCCGATCGCGCGCGTTGACTGCACGGCAACCTGATTGATGATGCCGCCCATGCCGTCATTGACAAAATCGACAGACTGCCGGCCATCGAGTGTTGTCCAGAAACCGGTGACATAACCGGACACTCGGTCCGTATCAAACTTGACACCCGCTTCGGCGGTCTTGATGATCTCGCCTTCATAGGGACCGGTTTGACTGGTGTCGAAAATGAATTGCGCGCTGCGCACTTCCGGGAAGAAGAATCCTCTCGAGAAGTTGCCGAACAGGTTAATGTTATCCGACACGTTATAGAGGATGCTGCCGGACGCCGCCCATTCGGTATCTGAAACTTCGCCAATGCGCGAGTCGCCGTTTTGGAAGCCGACATTCTCAATCGAGTTATTGACCTGAGGGTCATCGGAGACCTGGAACTGCGACAATTCCCGTTGAAGGACTTCGCCTTCGATCCTTTCGATGCGGAAACCAACATCGATCGAAAGCCTGCCAGCCTCGATCTGGTCCGCAAGATATACTGCGTAGCGCTGGGCTTCACGATCACGATCGCCGACCACGCCATTGGCGTTCAATAACCCGTTTTGCGTAACCTGGAACACCGTCCCCGGCGCCGCAGCAACCAGCGTGCCGTCCGGCGCTTCCGTCGCGCCGTCAATGACAATGTCGACCAGACGCGGTTCGCTTCTGAAATCGGTGACATAGGTCGTGATGAAGTTCAGATCCTTGGCTTCCGTATTTGCAAAGAAGCCGCCAAGCGTAAAGGTGTGTTCTGCGCCGCCCCAGTCCACAGACTTGGAGATGTTCACTTCGCCGGAGAAATCGGTTGCGTCGCGCACGCGATCCAGGGTGCGGTTGCCGAACAGGAGAAAATTATCGGGAACGGCGCTTCCGTCGTCGAGGAAAACAGCGCTTGCGGCGCCGACGCCGCCAAAGCCAAGTTCGTCGACATAGTCCGACGTTGTAAACGGTAGGTTGGTGACGCCGTCGCCATCCAGGAACAAATTGAACTGATGGTCGTATTCGGCATATTTGCCTTTGGCGTTTATGTTCCAGCCGTCCCCGAATTCCTTGTCGAAAACAAAAGCGAGCGAGCCGCCTTCGGTGACGACGCCGTCTTCAATCGGCGTCTCAAAGCGGCCATCGGGCGTCAGATAAGACAGTTGGCCCGCCTGCGCCGTGTTGAGCGTAAAGACCTCGCGGCCGTCATTGCCGATGGCCCGTTCGCGAGTCGCTCCATCGAGCGGTAATGGCAGGAAGAATTGAACCTGGTCATCAATATACTGACCATAAACCGTAAACGCGCCGGAGCCGTCGTCGAACTCGTGTTTGATGTTGCCTCTCAGCTGGAACCCTTCCGTGTCGAGACCGGAAACGAGTGTTCCCTCGTCATGACGGTAGTATGCGGAAATCGCGTAAAACGTGTCGCTATCTGCGCCGCCGATTGGACCGCTGTGATAGATGTCGCCTCGGAAGCGACCGCGATTAGCCCATTCAATCTGCGCCGTTCCTTCGCTTTCCGGGCCGCCGGTCTTTGAGATGTAGTTGATGATACCGGCCACTGAACCAGGACCGAAAAGGTTCGAGACACCGCCGGTCACATATTCAAGACGCTCGATGCCAAGATCATTCCTGTAATAAACGTCGAACGCGGATGAATTCAGCCCGAATGTCGAGAAGGCGGGAATGCCGTCATAGAGAAGCGGCGTGAACTGAAATTGACCGCCTGAGGGAAGGCCGCGGACGAAAAAGTTTGTCGCCACTTCGCCGCCGCCGCCTTCTGCGCTGACGCCTGGAAGCTGAGTCAGAATGTCCGCCTGGTTCGCCGCGGTGAACTTGCGCAAGTCTTCTTCGGGAAACGCGTTCACTGATTGCGGCGTATCAAAACCGGTCCGTCCTTTCGCCGTACCGGTGACGATGATGAGATCGTTCGTTTCGATATTTGCATCCTCATCGTCGCCTTGGGCCGCAGCGCCGACCGGAATCGCCATCGACGCCGTCGTAGCGAATAACAAAAGCTTCCATTTTTTGACTGTCATTTATGCCTCCCTATATCACCGCATTGTCGGCGTTTGCGCGCGCGTGTGAGCGCGCACCGTCAGTGGTAAATGATTTTCACCCACAATACAACTTATGTTAGGTTTTATTTAAACGCTTATATAGATTGGGAAAATTATGATATTGCCTTCGCAGCTGCAGCAAATACGGCGCCCTACGAGGAGCAGCCGAGGGACGCATGTTCATGGTTCGGGTTGCCGCTGGGGAGCCGATACGAAGACCGCTCAGCTACGGGCGAAACGCCGATGAGCGCCAAATTTGAAATTGTTACGGGCGACAGCTCTGACGCCGGATCCATCAAAGACAATCTGCTCTTGTCGCTGCAGTCGAAAAATCCGCAGGCGACCAACACGTCGTTTTGCTATTCTGCAAAGCACAAAAACGGAGAGCTCGCAGGAGGCGTAAACGCCTCCACCGCTTACGGGTGGCTGCTCATCAATTCCATATGGGTCAGCGAAAATGTACGCGGCTGCGGCCTCGGCCGAAAATTGATTGAACACGCCGAGGAAAAAGCCCGGCGCCTTGGCTGTCATGCGGCATGGCTGGACACATCCGATAGCGACGCCCGAAATTTTTATGAGCATCTTGGCTATAGCGTATTCGCCAAGATCAAAAATGATGCGGGGCACGTCCCGCCGCAGCATTGTAGGTGGTTCTTAAAGCGCGCGCTTTGAGCAGTTCTGCTGCATCCCGCAAATTGCAAATTTCCGCTTTCGGTGACTCGGCGACACTTGCTCTGTCTCCAGTTTCAACACACATCGGAAATGCGCGGCGGCGAAAGTATGACGAGCACTAGGCCCTCAAATGAACCGTTAGCGTCGCCATACGCAATTGCTCTTCCGGCAAAAAACGCCGCCTGCGGCCCGTGGAGTGCTTTTGCAGGCATCGACGCAACGCCCACGGCTAAACGTCATGGCGGTGCAAGCGACCCTGATCGAACAGGTCTCTAGAAAGATTTTCCCGATAAGAAAATGTTATGGGGAATTTGGCGTTTCGGGCATTCCGGTCACGCCCAGTCAATCAGGCGAACTCTTCAATCTTGGGATTTATCTGAAGGGCGCACCAGAATGCGCGATTGCGCGCTCAAAGCCTCGGCAGGATCGCCCCCGGCGTCATCAATACTTTCGCCGACAAAGCGTGGGCGTCGCCGACGGCTTGTTCCGGCGCCAGTCCCTTTAAGCGCGCAGCGAGATACGCGCCGTTGAAGCTGTCGCCGGCGCCGGTTGTGTCGAGCGGACGCACTACGCTTGGCGGCGAGATCCATCCGGCGCCCGGGACAAATGCCCCTTTCGGCCCGGCTTTCACGACAATTTCATCTGCGCCTGCTTCCGTCCAAAAATTTGCACAGTCGATTTCAGAGCGATGACCAAACAGCGCCATTTCATCTTCAAGCGTGGGCATGGCGATTGATACATAAGGCATGACGCTTTCTATGGCCGTGCGCGCCGCATTGGGCGACGCCCAACCATGCGGCCGGTAATTGGTGTCGAACGCCACAACCCCGCCATTGTCGCGTATGGCTTTGAGCAAGGCGATGATTTTTAAGCGGTCTGTAGGACTGAAGATCGAGACCGTTATCCCTGAAAAATAAAACAGCTGCGCCGTCGACATTTCCGCAAGCGCAGCGTCGATGTCCGAGGCGTTGAAAAAATATCGCGCCGAACTGTCGGAGCGCCAGTAGGAAAAGGATCTTTCACCCGTGTTGTCGGTTTCAATCGCATACAGACCGGGGATTTTTCTTGGAATGGTCAACGCCAGATTCGTATCAATTCGTTCTTTTTTCAGAAACTTGGTGATCCGTTCGCTGAAGCTGTCAGAGCCGAGCGCAGTCGCATAGCTGACGTTTTCTCCAGACCGAGCGAGGTAGACCGCCGTATTCAAAGTGTCTCCCGCAACGCCCAAGGTCGCTTGACGATCGGACACATCGGAAAGTTCAATCATTGCTTCACCGAAGACGATGATCCGTCCTGTTTTGCTGAATTCAACGACCATTTCTTTGCTTCCAGTCCTGATCAAGCAAGAACCGGGAATTCGCCGAGGCTCACTTCTCGAGCTTCCGGAAATAATCGAAGATTTCCGGAACATTGCCGGCGCCCATGCCGGCGTCGAACGCGGCCTGGAGATTGGACGACGTACCCTCGGCAATTTGGGAGCGCGTCCCCAGATCTTCGACCATTTTGACAAAATAGCCCAAGTCCTTGTTGGCGTTGGCGATGGAAAACCCAAGGTCGCTGACGCCGTCCACCGCGTAATTCTTGCAGAACTGCATGAACGGTGAATTCGATGGCCCGCTCGACATAATGTCGAACAGCTGCTGGCGGTCAACGCCGGCGCGATCCGCGACGGCGAAGGCCTGCGACATTGTGCAGACGGTGGTCATGCCCATGAAGTTGTTGATCAGCTTCGTCGTGTGGCCTGCGCCGAGCGCGCCAAGATAAAAGACGTTCTCACCGAGCACGTCGAGAACCGGCTTCACGCGATTGAAGGTCTCCTCTTCGCCGGCGGCCATAATGTTGAGCAGGCCGTCTTTGGCGTGCGCCGGCGTGCGCCCGAGCGGCGCGTCGATCATGCCTGCGCCTTTCTTTGCAAGGTCTGCGCCGATCTTGCGCGTCGACGCGGGGATCGACGTTCCGAAATCGATCAATACGGCGCCTTCTTTGATGCCGGCGAGAATACCCTCATCGGCGTAGACAAGCTTCTCAACGACGGCGGAGGTTGTGAGCGCCAACATCACGATGTCGCTCGCCGCAGCAAGTTCCTTGGCGGACTTCGCCTCCCTGGCGCCCCGTGCAACGACGGTAGCAACTGCGTCCTTGTTGAGGTCCATCACGATCGGCTCAAAGCCGTTCTTTTGTAAACACTCGACCATGTTGCCGCCCATAAGGCCGAGGCCGATGAAACCGATGACAGGTTTTGTCATAATGTCATCCTTGTCTGATGCGCTACGCAGAAGCTGCGGTGCGTGGTTTGAGTGGTCGGATATGGCCGCATAAGACCCAGACGCTGAAAATCGCGGTTAGCGCGAGCGCGGCGCCGACGATGAACACGGGCGTGTAATTGGCCCCCGTCGTCAGCCAGGGAACAAGATACGTAAGCCCCGCCGCAGTAAGTTTCGCCGCCATGCCGGCGAACCCGGATAACGTTCCGACGGTCTTGCCGCCGTAAAAGTCGCTAGGCAAGGTTTGAACGTTGCCGATAGCGGTCTGAAAGCCGAACAAAATGATAAACATTAGCGCCAGCGCCAAAGCCGGCGTTGCGGCGACCGCCATCGCCAGCAATGCGGGAAGCATGATCAAACAACCCAATGTGATTGTGACCTTGCGTGTCCTGTCGACGCTCCATCCGGCTCTCAAACGGTTCTGGGCGAGCAATCCCCCGAACCAGGCCCCGAACATGGCGCCCACAAAGGGAAGCCAGCCTGACGCCGCAAGCTCTTTGATGTTGAATCCGTGAACCTCAAATAAATACGTCGGTATCCAGATTATGAACAACCACCAGATTGGATCGATGGCGGCGGAAGCGATAATGACGCCCCAGCTCTCCTTGCGGCTCAGAAGTTCGCCGGTCGGCGGATTGTATCCTCCGTCCGGACTTCCGTCCTCATTCAGGTCCTCATTCGCCTGACCGCTCAGGATGTAGTCGCGCTCTTCGTCTGACAGCCAGGAATGATATTTGGGAGGCGCTTTGACGATGATCCACCACGGAATCAGCCACACCAGCCCCACAACGCCCACCAAAATGAAGATGAGTTTCCAATCCAGAAAAATCGCCAAATAGCTGATCAGCGGAATGGAAATGATCCCGCCGATTGCGGCGCCGGAATTGAAAATACCCTGCGCTAAGGCGCGCTCTTTGATCGGAAACCACTCGGCATTGGCTTTCGTCGCGCCCGGCCAGTTTCCCGCTTCAGCGACGCCCAGAATCGATCGGAAAATGCTGAAGCTCAACACGCCCTGCGCGAAAGCGTGCGCCGCCGTTGCAAGCGACCAAACGCCGATCGACAACACAAACCCTAGCCGGGTGCCGATCCAGTCGAATATCTTCCCGAAGATCGCCTGCCCGAAGGCGTAAGAGAAGATAAAGGCGACCGAGATAACGCCCAAAATCTGTTTGTGGCCGTCCGCCCCCAGATCAGGGAACAACTCCGGCGCGATGTGCTGCGGCCACAACACATTGATTGTCTGCCGATCAATGTAGTTGATGATGGTCGCCAGCGCGACGAGGCTGACGACAACCCATCTCAGACGACCTTTCATCATGACGGATCGCCTTTGGGGAGAAAATCTTCCCGGACCGGCGAGAACATGTCGATAAGCACGCCCGCCTCCTTGCAAACGGCGCCGTGCATCGTTTCCGGCGCAACATAAAAGCTGTCGCCAGGAACGAGTGTTTTTGTCTCGGTTCCGACGGTGACTTCAAACCGTCCAGATTCAACATACGCAACTTGGCTGTGCGGGTGTTTGTGAAGCTCACCGACGGCGCCTTCTTCAAACCAGACGCGAACCGCCATCAGCCCGTCATTGTATCCAAGCAGCTGACGCTTAAGCCCGGGCCCAATGTCTTCCACTGGCGTTTGCGCTTTCAGCACAAAAGCAGGGCTTTCTCGAACGGCTTCGCATTCCATTTTTGTCGTTTTTGCGTTTTGCACCGTTACTCCCCTTCATCAATGTGTTTCTGAGAGTGGAAAAGTTCATAGGGACCAGTCCAAGAGAACTCTTGGCCGTCTACTGAGACGCTATGGACTGCGTCTTCTTCGCTTTCGCCGGCGATGCCGAGGCCGACGCGCTCGCCGTCTTTGGTTTCAATGAGAACAAGACCAGCGGCCCCCGCGGCATATGGAGTGACGGATTTTACAATGGAATGACTGTCCAACGTGTATTCCGCCGTCGGGTTGTACTCGCCGTGCGGCTCGATGACGGAAACGAATGATACGCCGTCCGCCGCTCGGGCCCTGAAAATGAAGGCGGGTTCGCGGCGCAAGTTGAAAGTCGGATCGTTCGCGCCGATTTCCGCGACAACCACTTTCGTATTGTCGGGCACCGACGACGTAACGGAATAAAAGCGCCGATCAAGCAACCAGGTAATTTGCGTGACCCCGTCCAAGAAATCACTCTCACCGACGCGCCATAGATACTGATATCCATTGCGGGACCCCAAAGGGCTTCTGGTCAGCGGATCGGCGGCGATTTCAAAGTTCGTCTCGACCAATTGGCCGTTGTAGTAGAACGGAAGATCGTACTGGCGTGGATCTTCCGCGTGCGCTTTAACCACATCAATAATAATGGGGTGTGGAAATGCCGCGTCCTTTATCATCGCCACCGTGCGACCAAGACGCACGTTTTCATAAGCAGTGTCGATCTCAGCGCTTGTCGCCTGCAGTTTCTCCGAAACAAAAAACGGCCCGGCTTCCGGCGCGAATGTGTTGCCGGTCTCGGTGCTTCCGTTGAAATGGCTTGTTTCATCCACCACCAACGCATTGTGGGCGATTGTCTGCTTGGCGAAACTGTTGTTCTCGGGAAGATAGTGCCCGCCGAACTTCGCTTCGATATTGAGAAATCGCGCTGCGCCGTAGTCGCGAATGATCTCGTGGCCAGAGTCGAAAACAAGCAGTCCGAGCTTGTCGAAATGCCCGTGCCCCAAACCTTGCGACGTATTCTTGACGACAACCGCCAAATCATCGGGATCCCTTGACGCACGGAGGATATCAAGCGCGCCTTCATCGCCGTTCGCGCCGTCGCGCAGCCGCATTGACGCATAGTCGAAAGGTTTCGCCCCACCACGCGCAATTGCGTCAGCGAGTTTCTTTCCGCCTTCGGTGGGGACGACTTGGCCCTGCGCTTGAGCAATGGACAATAGGCCCGGATCGCCGGTGAGTTCGTAGGCGATAGCGACCCCGTATTGCAATTCCGTGGTTGCAATATCTTTGTCTTTGATCGCATCGTTGATCGGGAAAAATAGGCCGCCGTAGTTTTGCTGGATCGTCGCGTAGATCGCTTTTTTTAGAATTCCGTCTCGATGTTCGAAAATTTTTCGATCCGGCTCGTTCTTTTCAATCGCTTGGCCGAAAAGAACGAACGGCATCAACGCATAACGCTGGTAATAGGGACCTTCATTGTAGTAGCCGTCAGGCGAAAACAATTCATCGAGCTGTTTCAGAAAGCCGTAGTCGCCGGACTTGTCCAATCCCAGCAACGCCTTCTCCACGAGATCCTGGTCGCCGATCACATACCCCGTCATTCCGACGGCCGCTGTCGCCCAGGTTCCGTGATTGTGGATCTTGTTGAATGTCTCCGGCGAGCCTTCTGAGAGAAAAGTCGTCATCTCTGTCAGGAGACTAGTTTCGATTGCTTCAAGAGATTCGGACGACAGCCCGCCCCTTATGCTGGCGTAACCCTGAATGGCGTAGACGAGCCACCAGCTTTCGTTGAGGTTCTGCCAGAACAGGCGGCCAGGCGACTGCTCCTTTTGCTCCGGATGCAGAGGGAGATCCGGATACATGTCCGCGTAGGCGAGCAAGAGCTTCTCGGCAAAGTCCGCGTAACGTTCATCGCCGGTAAACGCATAAAGCTGTCCGGCCTCATAAATTGTCTTGGCGTTTCGTTTGTGTTGTTCG
The DNA here is from genome assembly GCA_028289605.1 of Hyphococcus sp. Classification (GTDB taxonomy): domain Bacteria; phylum Pseudomonadota; class Alphaproteobacteria; order Caulobacterales; family Parvularculaceae; genus Hyphococcus. The sequence continues at coordinate 95,555 of JANQON010000011.1, forward strand.
TGTGTGTAACCGCCGCCGGCGTCTTTTGGCGCAGGGACGACAATCGGCTCATTGAATTGCGCGTCGATCTTTGCCGCCAATGCGCTTAGCGTATCCGCAAACTCGATCGCTTCACCCGCCGCAGCATGCCTAGCGACGGCGTCTCCGCTGGAGGCCGATTGTTCCGTTCGGTCGCATGACGCCGCCGCCATGGCCAATCCGCAAAGTGATATCAAGGCGGTGCGAATCACCGGGTCTTGACCTCATTGTTTTCGATCACCGCTGTGGGTTCGAGACCGCTGTTAAGCTCGAAATTGTTCGGAAGCGGCGTATTGATGAATGTGTTGTTCACGATGCGGGATTTGGGCTCGCCCACGGTATGATTGATGAGGATTGGTTCGCTGTTTTTAATCACGTTACCGGAGATATTCGTGACTTGAACGCCGTGAAGATGAATGGCGGCCTTAGACTTATTGCGCTTCCCGCCGCCAACATTCGTTAGGGTCGAACCCGTGAGTTTGAAATGCGGCCCGAAGGTGCTCTCATCCGTCCCGCCGCGATAGAAATCGACCAATGCGCCCTGAACGTTTTCAAATATCGAGTCGGAAATTGTCAGATATTCGGCGTTGTAGATGCCGTAGTCGTCGCTTTCCTTATCGAGTTTCAAAACAGCGCCGGTCACATCTCGAAAGCTTGAGTCTTTGATCAGAATGCTGTCCGCAAACGTACCTTTGGCGGCGGATATGACGTTGAAGGAATGGTTGACGTCCATATCGCTGAAGTGAACGTCGACAATTTCCAGCCGGTAGTTTTCCAGCATCGAATAAGGGCTGGTGCGGATAACAGCGTTGCCCGCATTATCCGGCGCGTCTCTTCCGGAGATGCTCACGCCTGTTAACCGAAGGCTGCCGCCGTCAAGAATTTCAAAAAGCGCCGAACGCTCGAAGGTAATGTTGACCTTGCCCTTCCCCTTTATGGTGAGCGGTTTTTTGATCTTGAGGAATTTGCTGACGACGTAGTCGCCTGACTTAAGGACAAGCGTATCGCCAGCGTTCGCTTGGCCAACCGCATCGAAAAGCGCGTTCGGCTCCGCTGACACTTTGATTGTTTCGCCGGAACCGAAGGCAATGATCGGTTCTAGCTTTGGATACCACGCTACGCCCGTTTCCTCTTTCGTCGTGACGTCAAGATCGCGGAGCGCGCCGGCGCCGACATCGCTTTCCGGGTAGAGCAAGCCGTTTTGCGCGCGCTCAAGGGCGATCGCTTCACTGCGAAAGCCTTCGGCGAAATCCGGCGGAGCCATTGGCGAAATCAGGTTTTTAGCGAAGGCGACGCCCGAAACGTCATCATAGACGGTGAAGACGTCACGCCCGTCATCATGGAAAATCAGGTTCTGAGAAAATTCGCTGTCGATAGGAACAGCGCTTCGCTCTGCGTCGCTTCCTGCAGCCAGTTGAATGTTGTCGCTGTTGATCAGGCTGTTGTTCGTAATCTTCGCATCTTTGACCTGGTGATACCGGTTGATCGGCGAGTTTGGCACGCCGTTCATCACCACGAGCGCGCCGCCAAACCGCGTGCCTTTTAAACCCTCCATGTAGTTGTTACGGATTGTCTGGCCCGCATTGATAACGCGAATGCCGCCGGTGTGATCGGCCCCATTGCCGAAGAAAACATTTCCTTCAACCAGATTGTTGTTCCCATGACGCATCGTCAGGGTGCCGCGGGATTGGTAGAACGTGTTGTTTCGGAACACATTGTTTCCGGACTTGTTGGAAATGATCTCGAGTTCGCCGTCAGCGCGATCAAAGTAGTTATTTTCAACAACGGTGAAGGAATCGGTCAGCGAGTAGTGACTTGTGCCGATCCGCAGCGTTTCCCCGCCATTCGATCCTAAGATTTGACGCGGACCAAAGTAATTGTGGTCGATGCGGTGATAGTTCTCCTGACTTTGTTCGGTGTTCAACCGAACCGCCATGGTCACGCCCTTGTTGCGCTTCCCGGCAATATGGTTGTGATCAAAACGATTGTTTTTCCCGTACATCATGACCCAGAAATCGACTTCCTGTCGTTCGGGTTGATTGTAGTTGTCAATCACAACCTGCGTGACGCGGGAGTTGTTTGCGACGTTGTCCGCGTCAACACGAAAGGAAATGACTTCGCTTGTCGGGGTGAAACCATCTTTGAAGACAAGCCCAGAAACTTTGAGAAACTCGCCGGCGAGCCGCAAATTGGATTGTCCACTGATGATTACTTTTCCGGGCGTTTCCGCAGTCAGGGAAATCGGGGCGCCTTCTTCGCCCGTTCCCTGAAAGACGATTTCAAAGTCGCGCCAGGCGCCGTCAGCGAGGACCACGGTATCGCCGGGCTCCAGCTGTTTGAGCGCATCGCGATATTCGGTCTGATCTTTGACGAAAAAGGTTTCCGCAAGCGCCGGGCTCGCGCCAAAGAGCGCGGCGGCGGCGAGCAACCCGGAAAGCGACATCGGGCAACGCGCATATGGTTCTGAAATTCCGCCGCCCATCATCGCTCCCTTATGATTTTCGCCGCCGCTTTAGCGGCTGTTACCGAGAACCTTACGGGAAAAATTTGGATTGGACAATAATTATTACAGTCCAATTATTCAAAATAGGTCAAATTATTTGGTATGCACAGGAGGCTCAAGGAACAGCCTCACGACAGTGCGGGCGCCCCATTGAGAAACCGCTCACGGCTTTCCTGGGTCCGACGGCGCGCCTCCTCGATCGCCTGCGCCTCTGTCGCGCTCAGCATCGCCTCAATAATGCACTTAAAATGCGTGCGCATGGCTTTCCGCGCCTGTTCCGGGTCTCGTTTGCGCAGCGCAACGGCAATGTCCTTATGCTCTTTAAGGCGGTTCTTCGGATTCACTTCGCAGATTGAATCATAGGCCTCTTTGACGTCGGGCTTTTCATTCCGGATCCGCCAGAGGCGCTCGATGGTTTCGAGCATGGCGTTGTTTTTCGTCGCGCGCGCGATCGTAAGATGGAACTCACGATCCGCATCCGCCTCCAGCGGACTGTTGGGATCTGAAGCCGAAGCCATCCGCTCGACAATGGCATCAAGCCGATCGAGCTCCTCGTCTGTTATCGTCGCGGCGGCGAGCGCCGCCGCTTCTGATTCGATCGCCGAGCGCGCCTCGGTGAGTTCGAACGCGCCCACATCGGGCATGGCGTCCGCAAGTTCGCTCGATTTCCGCAATACATAAACGCCGGAGCCGACGCGGATATCCAGCATGCCGATCGCTTCAAGCGCGATTTGCGCCTCTCGCACCGTGACGCGGCTGACGCCCAGCTCTTCTGCAAGATCGCGCTCTCCCGGCAAGCGACTGCCCGGCGGATAAGCGCCTTGCCGGACAAGTTCTTTAATGCGCTCCGCTACGGAATGATAAAGTCGCTTTTCAGCCATCGTCGCAAAACCTCTATCGCGGCTATCGCCGCATGATCTCAAAAAACCATATCAATTTCGCATACCAATTTCCAGTTGAATTGGATCAATCTTGCGCCGCGTTTCCGCAAACAATAAACGGCCCGCCTGCTCTCGGGAGGAACAGCTGGCGGGCCGCAAAGATGGTCAATCCCAGATCTCTTACGCAAGGGCTGACCTGTCTACTCAACGCACTTTAGAAGTTGTAGCTGGCGCCGAACGTCAGCCTTCGATCAGTAAGGCCTTGGAAGCAAACCAGGGCCCCGCCATTGACGCAGAACTGCGTGACGTCAGACTTGGTGAGATTAACGCCCTCGACGCCGACGCTTAAATTATCGGTCACCGCATACTGAACGCTGGCGTTGAGCTGCCCCCGGGCGTCTTGCACGACAGGGAAACCCCATGGGAAGCTGGACGTGCTGCCGAAATCGGTCGAACGGTAGGCGCTACGCCACGTATACCGCGCTCTCGCTGAAAGGCCGTATTTCTCGTAGTACAGAGTGACGTTGTATGCGTCTTCAGAGAGATCGATTAACGGCTGCTGGAACGTAACAGGCGTAACGTTTCCAAGAGCGTCAAATACCTGGTTTGCGCGGCTCGTGGCGGTGTTCACCGTATCGCCGCCGGAAAACTCCTGGTGGGTGTAGTTGGCGAGAACGCCAAAGCCCGATGCAAATCCAATCGAATCCTCGAACTCCGAAAGATCATACTGGAACGCAACCTCGAAGCCTTTCTGCACGGTCTCACCGGGGTCGTTAATCGTTGTCGACACCGGCACGCATATGCCTGGCGGCGTACCCGTCGGCGCGAAGACGTTGGGATCCGCAATCGGGTTGAAAATGCCGCCGGCTTCGCAAGGATCGGTGAGGTCGCGGAAACCCGTGACCGGATCTTCGAACGGATCTTCCTGCTGAGTCACAAACAAGTCCGTGCGTTTCTTGCGGAAATACCCAACACTGACGACGGCTCTCGGCGCAAAGTACCATTCAACCGATACGTCAAGCGAGTTAACCTGTTCCGGCTCCAGTCCGGGATTGCCTAACCTGACAGGGGGATTCGGGCTTGTGCTAAACGTAAACGACGTTGACAGATCATCGAAGTCCGGGCGGCGGATGTCTTTGCCCCAACTAAAACGCACTTGAATATCTTCAAGAGGGCTGGCCACCAGATTGAAGCGCGGCAGCAAAAAATCATAGCTGCCTTCAGTCGTAGAAGGTGTTGCTACGCCATTGATGATCGTATTGCCGGTCGAAGCAACATCAGTTGTGATGTAGCGTACGCCCGCATTGCCGCGGAAAATCCCATGATCAAAATTGACCTGCCCATAAATCGCGTGAGATTTTTCTTCAATGTCGAAAAACCCGCTTTGGGTCGACGTCGGATCGTCGATCGATCGAGAGCCGCCGTGAGCTGCGATGGCGTCATTCAGCGCCGCCAACACCGCATCTGGGTCAGAAGCCGCGAGCTCCGGGTCAATGAGCAGAAAATCACTCACAAAAAGCGCTCTTCCATCCGCGTCGCCAAAGTTATCCGGACCCGGCACAAGGAGATCCGCAAACAGATCGCCCGATGGGCTGTCTGACAGCTGCCTTAACCCGACATTTGAACGAATTTGGTCTCTGAGAGCGCTACTCTTGTTGTACCGATACCCGGCGTCAACGGACGGAATGAAGTCGCCGATAGCGCTGTCGACCAGATCGTAAGTGAAATCGGCGCGAAACGCGATTTCTTCGTTTTCGGCGATGTCTTGGCCGATGTTTACGTCGCGCAACACCACATTCGCAGGATCCAGCAATTGCTGAGTGGTCGGCCCAAACGGTTCATTTTGCGCGACGGCGAACGTCAAGCTTCCGCCGGTCAAATCATAAATGAACGGCACGCTGTTGTCGTTGGCGCCGCCCGGATCCAACGGGGCGTTGGGGTTGATGAAGTTAAGCGTGGTATTGAAACTCGGAGTCGTAGAGTCTGACGTCGATATTGACCCCTCTACGCGCCCTGACAAGTTCCCGAAATTGAATTCAGTTCCCAGACTGAATATTCTGCTGTCCGTGATTCGCGAGTTCGTGTCGCTCGAGAATCGCAGGTTCGGGTCGTCATCATCATCCGCCAGATCCACAGGAATGACGCCCGTGAGCGCCGCTTCGATGGAGCCAAGGTCCTGTGGTCCGTTTTCACCCTGCAGAATACCAAAGTCGATGGTTTCGAATGACGTCGGGACAGAAATGTCTCTTAGGTTGCTGACGCCCGACGCCTGGACCCTTGAGCTTTCCTGCCTGCGCTCTTGATCATTGATGATCGTGTCGAAGTAGAGCTTCAGGTTTTCGTTCGGCGCCCACTCCAACGTGCCTGAAATGTTCAGCGTTTCATATTCAAAGTTGTCGTAGTCCTGGTTGAGAAACTGGATAGGCAGAAAATCGAACGATTGGGCGCTGGCGAATCCGCTGTCTGATGCAACAAGGTTGTCGCGATCAGCGCGCGGACGGAAAGCGGTAACATCCTGTCGCGACCAGCTTGCGCTGACCACCGCCCCGAACTCGCCCGCGCCGGTGTCCCAACTATGGCCGAGGGCGCCGGACACTCTGGGCTTAATGCCGTCGGTCGAAAGGCTGCTGTCTTCTCCTTGAAGACGCACATTCGCCAGAAGACCATTCAGATCAAGCGGACGTATGGTTCGGAGGTTGACGGTGCCGCCCACCGACCCTTCGATTGTCTTTGCTTCAGACGCTTTCGTCACCTCGACAGCGGAGATGATCGCCGCGGAAACGTCCTCAAAGCTGATGCCGGAACGGCCCGACCCGGATCCCACGGTGGAAACGCCGTTGATTTCGGTGCGGTTTGCATTGGTGCCGCGGATTTGCACCCCAGTGCCCACGCCGGCCGTACGGGTAATTTGAATGCCGGTGATGTTCTCCAGAACTTCAGCCAGGTTCTGGTCCGGCAGTTTGCCAATGTCTTCGGCTTGAATGACCTCAACCAGGTTCGGCGCCTGGCGCTTTTCATCGAGCGCGCTTGCAAGCGAAGCCCGGATGCCCTGAACGACAATGACATCATCGTCTTGGTCATCCTGCGCCGCTGCGCCGGTCAGCGCCGCCGTCGGCGCGATGACGGATGAAAGAAGCAGTGCTTTGAGATTTCGTTTGCCGCATCGAGCAAAACCCGTATTGGCGTTGGTTCGCGACAGTTTCATGTGACCCCTCCCATGGCGTCGGCTGTTGTTATTGCCGATACCATCGACCAATCAGAGACAATCTGTCAACATGATAATTATTCCATTTTCTACATATTGGTATATTTAATTGGCATGTGCGTGATATGGGGTGATGGCGGCAGGCGAAAAAGAGCGCTTCATCAACCGGCTAGCCAATCTCAAATGCGGCGGAAGCGACCACGGTCGAACGAGCCTCCGGGGGCGCATTATCGATTCGAGCGCGTTTTTGAGGGTTTGGCGCGCCGCTTGATCGCCCGGGCAATCTACATCAAGTCGATCTCGCCATCGCGTCAGACTGATATCTGGTCAAAGCGCGTCGGCCAACGAACAGAATGATGAAAGAGGTGGGCAACAGCACCGCCGCGGTTACCGACACGGCCTCATTGATGCCGGAAACTCCGAAAAGCCCCGCATCATTTATGAAACCGACAATAATCGGCGTAACGCCCAACCCGATAATATTGGCGATAAAGAAATAAAGCGCTGTCACGCGCGCGCGCATGGCGTTCGGCGCGATTAGCTGCGGCAACAAAGGAGCGAGCGCGCTCGCTGCAGAGAGGCAGAGCATCACGACCGCCATCGCCGCCAACGACAACGATACGTTCGGCGCAATCGGCGCCCAGGTTGTCGCCGGCGCCGCGATGCCGACAGCGAAAAGCCCGACGATCAAAATGGCGTCGCGGCGTCCGCGCCGCTCAAGCTGACCCGCGAAGAACGGCCCCAATATCGCGCCGGCCGTTCCAAAAATTAGTCCGACCGTTCCGAACGAAAAACCCGCCGACGATATGCTGAGACCATAGTTGCGGATCAGCACGGAAGCATACCAGCTTGCCACAGCGTAGACCATCATCTGCACAAAGAGCATACCGCCAAAGATCGGCAAGTACTCGCCTCGCCGCTCTTTGAGGTGGGCAACGACCTGCGCCGTCGCCGCTGCGCCGGGCCCATCAGCCTGCTCGTCAATCCGGCGCGCTGGTTCGCGGACGCTGGCCAGCATGACAAATCCAAGCAATATGCCGGGCAGCCCCATGCAAAGGAAAACGAGCCTCCACGGCGAGAGGTCTCCTATGATCGGAATCGCGACATTCGACATTTGCGAGACGAAAAGAACGGCGGCGCCGCCAATGATGAACGCGCCCGTGCCGCCGATCACGCCAGCTGACAGAAATACGCTGACCGGCGTGTGTCTGCGCTGCTTCTCAAACAAATCGGCGATAATCGACAGCGCGGCAGGACCAAGCGCCGCCTCGCCCAGACCGACCCCGAGACGACAGAATGCAAGCTGCCAAAAACCACTTGAGAACGCTGAAGCAGACGTCATGACGCTCCATATCAAGACGCCTGCAACGATGAGATTGCGCCGGTTATGGCGGTCCGCAACATTTGCCAGAAACAACGCAAGCGTTGCATAGACGAAAGAAAACGACAGGCCCAGCAAAAAGCCCATCTGGGTGTCATTGACGTCGAGTTCCGCCTTAACGGGATCAACGAGAATCCCCAAGATTAGTCGATCCGCATAGGAAATTATCGATAACAATGCGAGAAGAAAAACGACGTACCAACTATAGAGTTTTCTGGACTTCAGCTGCGAAGATCGACTGTCCATAGGTGTCCTTTCCGGCCTCAGGTTCGCCGACGTCGTTATCTTTCCCAGGATGAATTCAGATAGTCTCCAGCTCGCTGCAACGCTTCGTTGGCCTGCGGCAGAAAACTGGTGAACGCATGCCAGACATGGATCATGTCCGGCCAGACATCGAGCGTTGCGTGGACGCCGGAATCAACAGCTTTGCGCGCAATCTCTTTTGAATCATTCAGCAAGACTTCGCACGCTCCAACCTGAATCAAAATAGGTGGAAGGTCGTGAAATTCTCCGAATATGGGAGACGCGCGCTTGTCGCGCGGATCTCCGCCTGAAAGGTACAGACCCGCCGTTTTCTGCAGCAATTCGCGGCTGATAATGGGATCGGAATCACGAAGATCTTGGTAGCTCGCCGCGCCGCACCTTAAATCCGCCCACGGACTGATAAGATACGCAGCATCTGCCTGTCGCATCCCGCGATTGCGGGCATCCATCATTGTCGATAGAGCAAGACCGCCGCCGGCGGAATCGCCTGCGACGGCGAGCTTCTTGATCTCCGACCTATTGATCACCGAGCGGTAAGCGGTAATGCAATCCTCCAGCGGCGCCGGAAACGGCGCTTCCGGCGCAAGGCGATACTCGACAGAAAATACCCGCGCTCTTGCATGCCTCGCCAGTTCCCCTGCGATCGACTGATGCGATCGAATCGACCCGGCGACAAACGCGCCGCCGTGAATATAGAATATGACGTGTCGCCGCCGCGACTGCGGCGTTTCAATCCATGCCCCTTTGACACCGCCGACCTCGGCTTCATGCACAACGATATCAGGCGCCGGCGGATTGGTGACGGTAAGCTGATCCGTCGCCGCCCGATGCTGCTCAACGGTCAATGACGCCGGATTTGGTGCGCGGGCGAGCGCTGCCTTAAGCCGTTCAATTGGCGCTGCGTCTTTCATGCCGCCCGTTTCCAGCCTAGGTCCGCCCGCCAGGCGGCGCGCCGCGATAGAAGAGCCGCCTGGCTCCTTTGATGTCGAATGGACGCCACGCCCCTTCTCGTTGTTTTAGTCGATCCGCGAGGACATAGATGGCCAACGGGTTAAATCCGAATCCAGAATGGCTGGCGGGAATCTGAACGTTTTCAGTTTCACGGTTCTCGTGATGATCGTGCTGAACAGCGCCGCGCCAGCCGACCACGCCATCAGTTCGGGAAAAAATTGCCGTGGTTGGCACCGGCGGAGGCGTATTGATCTGCTTCATGCGCGCCGAATGAACATCCGCGGCGGGCCCGGTCACTTGGTCGGAGACGGAACGGGTGAGCCAACTCATGTTCCGTCGGTCAGGCGAAATCGGGCTGCCCATTGTGATAACGCAGCGCACTTTTTCCGGCGCCGCCTTAGCGATCTCCCGGGCGAACGTTCCACCAAGGCTCCAGCCGACAATGGACACTTTCCGGGCATGTTCGGCATATGTCTTGTCCAACAACCCAAGCATGGCGCGTTCCAGCGCATCGGTAAAATTCATATTCCGCCCGAGCCCCCAGCCGTAAGGCGCGTACCCCAAACTTCGCAGCACGGAGCGCAACGGGCGCGTGGATGCGTCGGTGGCGAGCAAACCGGGAAACACCAAGACCGGATGGCCGTCGCCGCCGCGCAACAAGGGCAATGCCGGCAGCGTCGCGAGCAACGCGCCCAGCTCGAAAACCGATCGACCCTCGGAAAAAGTCCAAAAGGGGTGCGGCGGCGTTGGTCGATTGTCAGCTGCGTCCATGTCAACCACCGTCATGTTGCGCTCTTTTTCTTTTTTCGCAGTGGACGAACATTGTCGTCGCAAGGACCCAGGAGCGACTCGTGCGCCGCATAAGCCTCGCGAAGACAATCGACGTAAAACGCCGGATCAGGCATTGACTCCCGGCAGGCCGTCACGCCGATGGTGATGTCATCCACATAGCTATGAACCACATGGCCGACGCTGACGCCGTCCAGCACCGGCAAAGCGCCATACATCGCTACAAGTTTCGCCCCGGCTGAATAGAGGGGCACCGGCGGGCCCGGCACATTTGTGACGACGGTGTTGAAGACGGGGCGCACGCGATTGGCGAGCCCCCAACGGCTGTAGGCGCGCGCGCCAAGACCGATAAGTAGGGCTGGCGAGTGCTTTGACATTTCCGTCATTTGGCGCGCGCCCATGGCCTTGGTCATTGCTTTCGATTTTTGAACTTCGTCATGGACGAACTGCAGGCGCTCAAGCGGATCTTCAATCTGCGTGCCGAGAAGGACACGCATGGCCGACACCTGGTTGCCCATCGTGTTCTTTTCTTCTTCGCTACGCACGGATATCGGCGCCATGGCGGACATGCTGTCTTCGGGCAATTCGTCCTTGTCCATAAGATACGCGCGCATGGCGCCGCCCACGATTGAGAGAACCACGTCATTGACAGTGGCGCCGTCGATCACTTTGCGCAGCTTTTTGATGTCAGACAGCGACATCGTAATCGCATCGATCACGCGATGCGGCGACACCGTTCCATTGAAACGCGTGCGAGGCGTCTTTAATGCGCCAAGAATATCGAAATCACCATCTAGAACACCTTTCGCTGTTTTCACCACGCCGGGCGCTGAACGCAACGTCGCCGCGAATTGGTCCAAGGGTTTCCTGAACGCGTTCACATAGCCGCGCGCAAACATGCCGACCTGCCCAGGTATTCGTTCCGGTTTCCATGGATCGGCGTTCGGCGTTTCCTCGACAGTTGGATCAAGTTTGTGCAACGCATGCATGATGTCGACGCCTGAGGCGCCGTCTATCGCCGCGTGATGAATTTTTGTGAGAATGGCGTAAGACCCTTTCGGCGCCCCTTCGACATTGTTCAACCCTTCAACAATGAGAAATTCCCATAGGGGGCGGTTCAGATCGAGCGGTCGTGAAAAGTTCCGCGCGGCGAGAATACAAAGTTGTCGCCAGTCATGGGGATGCGGCAACGCCACATGACGTACATGGTACTCGAGGTCGAACTTGGGATCGTTGATCCAGTAGGGATAATCGATGTTGAACGGCGCCTTGACCATCCGTTGTCGCATGATCGGCGCGAGATAAAGGCGCCGTTCAATGAACTCTAATATATCCCTATGCCGGACAAATTTTCCCGGCGCCGTTGATGGGTCGTAAATGAGAATACTTCCCACATGAACAGGCGTATGATCTTGTTCCAGCGCAACGAACGCGGCGTCCAGGCCTTGCATCTGTTTCATAAGCGCGCCCCTTAAATCTCAGGCCAATCGAGCTTTTGGAAGCGTCTCTTGGCCTGGTTGCACGCCAAGAGCGTTTTGCATCCACGAAATCATCAACTGGGTCGCGACAGCGAACACGACATCCATGAGCTCTTCGTCGGAAAAATGGTTGCGCATTCGCGCCCATAAGTCGTCGCCGACGACTTTTTCATCAACAAGTTCGTCAACAGCCTCAATGAGAAGCGCATGTCGATCAGATCCACTAAGCTGAGGCGACGCTTTCGAGAGACCGTCAATGTCAACATCGGACAGGCCGCGTTCACGCGCGACACGTGCGCGGTCTGTAAACTCCGCTTCCGAATGACACTGCACCGCCGTCCGCAAGCTAATGATCAGGCGCTCTTTCGGATCCAGCGTGTTGTGATGGTCAATGTAACTCACTACCGGCATCCAATTTTTCACGATACTTGGATATCGAGCGAGAGTCTCAAGGAGGGCGGCGCGATCGTCCCCGCCCCGATACGCAGCCACTTGCGCCGCCGCCTTATCTTTTAGATCGGCCAAGTTCCCTCGAGAAATGCGAGCTGCACGCGGCGCTGCAATTGAATAGTCCGGCTCCGCAAATCGAAAGGCCGGCCCGTTCTGGCTAGGCGATAACCCGTCCTCTCGTTTCATCGTATCTTCAATGTCAACGCCGAAGCTGCTTGTCGCCATCGAATTGAGCGTGTATCCGCCGGCGGTCGCGACGATGTCCATCAATTGTTTGTCGTCAAAATGTCGTGCGAGAATTGTCCATGTCCCATCACTGATCCCGTGACTGGCGACAAGTTCGTCCGAAGCGCTGATCAGCGCGCGCTCATGTTCCGGCCAGCTCTGTTGCGGCGTCTTATTTGTTAGGTCGCGCATTTCCTCGTCGTTGAGCAAACGCCCTTCGCGGGCGATTCTAACATGTTGAATAAACTCGTAGTCGGATGCGCACTGCCAGCTCGTCCGCAACACCACAATTTCACGTTGACGATCTGACATGCTGTTCTTCCAGAACAGGTGCGTCGCCATGTATGACCAATTGCGATTGAGTTCGATATTGCGAAAATAGATCAGTACAATATTGAGCGGCTTGCCTCCGGGGCTCCATTGCTCGAAAATTTGCCGCGGCTCCCCAGTCAACGTATCGGGATCGATTTTTTCAATTCTCTTCATAACCTGGCGCCTTGTGATTGGGCTCGACTTTTTTATTCGTATACAAATTGGTGCGCTTAAGAGTAACGCTCCAGCAGCTTCTTCTTATAGAGTTTTCCGTTATCTTCCCGCGGCAGCGATTCGAGAAAATCAACTGACCGCGGGCATTTCAGCGACGCCAGCGCCGCCTTGCAGTAATCGATCAGTTCCGCCTCAAGCGTATCGTCGGGCGTGACGCCCGGCGCCGGCTGCACCACCGCCTTCACCTCTTCGCCAAAGTCCTTATTCGGAATGCCGAATACGGCAACGTCGGCAACCTTCGGGTGGGTGATCAGGCGATTTTCCGATTCCTGCGGATAAACGTTCACGCCGCCGGAAATGATCATGTTCGACTTGCGGTCTGTCAGATAAATATATCCGTCTTCGTCTATCCGGCCGATATCGCCGAGCGTCCGCCAGCCTTGCGGCGACAGCATCGACTTCGTTTTCTCATCATCGCCGTGATAGGCGAAGTCTTCGCCGCTCTCGAAATAGATGACGCCGATCTCGTCAGGCGGAAGTTCTTCCCAGGTCGTCTCGTCAACAACATGCGCCGCGCCCTTGGGCGCCTTGCCGATGGAACCGGGATGTGCGAGCCATTCTTCACAGCGTATCAACGACCCGCCTACACGCTCGGTCCCGCTGTAGACTTCCAATATTATCGGCCCGAACCAGTCGATCATTTGATGCTTAACGTCTACCGGACACGGCGCCGCCGTATGCACAATCCATTGAACCGATGAAACGTCGTACTTTCTCTTCACCTCGTCCGGCAGCTTTAACAGGCGAACAAAATGTGTCGGGACGCAGGCAATATGAGTTACGCGATACTTCTCAATGTATTGAAGCATTTCCTCCGCATCGAACTTATCGATGACGAGAACTGTCGCGCCGAAACGATGCGCCGCAAGAGTCGCGAGCAGCGGCGATGCATGATAGGAAGGCCCCGGCGCCAATACGACAGCGCCTAGGCCATAACCTTCAGCTTTGTAGAAAAGATCGCCGGCTTGCGCATTTTCGATCGGCTCGCCGGTCAGCGGAAACTTGACGCCTTTCGGCCGGCCCGTCGTGCCGGACGTATACAGCATCTCGCGTCCTGACGTTTCATCGTCGAGCGGCGTTTTCGGCAATCCTGCGCGCGCTTTTTCGTAAGGCGCAAATCCCTCAATATCGCCAAAAACTGAAAACGCAGCGAGACCATCGCCGACAAGACGCAGCGCCTCTTTCGCCGTATCGGCAAATCGCGTCGAGGCGATAAACGCCTTCGCGCCGGCGTTTTCAATAGTGTATTGGATTTCTTCCGGCGTGGAATGCCAGCTCACCGGCGTATAATAAAGCCCTGCCCGATGCGCTCCCCAAACGATCTCGTAATAGCGCGGATCATTCTGACAGAAGACGACAACACTGTCTCCGACTGCGAGCCCGCTTTTGCGAAAGAGATGCGCTGTCTGGTTGCTCGCAGCCTCAAGCTCCGCATAGGTGAGAATGTCGGCCGACGCCGCAGCAATACAGGCGGCCTGGACCGGGGTCTTCGCGGCGTGGATAGAAGGATGATGTCCGCGGCGAATGTCGAATTCTGTTTTCGCTGGTGACATTCCGGCCATCCTACCTGATGATTTCGTAGTGATTTGGGTCGATGTCTTTGATCATCGAATAGAATTCGTGAACAGACCAAGGCATGTTGACCCCGGAACGACCATGTTTGTTGACATAGTACCCGTTGCCGGTTTCCGTTTCCCAGAGCAAACCCTTCATCGCTTCGTCCATCGCCGCATTGTAGTCATCATACGCCTTGCGCGAGACAACGATGGCCTCGCCCCCCTCCTCCAACGCGTAAGCCAGCAGCCCTGCAATATAGCGCGAAAAATTCTCCGCCCAGGAATGAAACGAGCCAATGCGCGCCTGCCCATTCGGTCCGTACATCATAAAAAAGTTCGGAAACCCCGGCAGCGCCATTCCCTTGAAGGCGCGGGCGCCGTCTTTGTCCCACAAATCGCCGAGTGTTACGCCATCGACGCCCGTGTAATCCGCGGGCAACAGATAGCGCGACACATCAAAGCCCGCGCTCAGCACGATGAGATCATACTCGTGTTCTACGCCGTCTTTGGTGCGAATGCCTTTTTCCGTAATTTCCTCAATGCCGCCGGTTTCCAGGGTGACATTGTCGCGCAAAACGGTCTCATACCAGTCATTATCAATGACGAGCCGGCGCGCCATCGGAACGACGCTTGGCGCCAGCTTCTCATAGAGATCGTCGCGGTCGCCGACTTTCTGACGGATCAGCTTCTTGAGCGCTTCTGCAAATATCGCATTCTTTTTGCTGACGCGTCCGCCCTTCGCCACCCAGTCAGGATCGATGTCCTGAAAATCCTGCATCTGCAGTTCCGCGTAGTAGTTGAGATAGACAAACCAACTGTTGTAGCCAGGCATATTATCGAGCAACCAGCGTTTGCCTGGCGAAATCTTTGAGCGATATCCTTTTACAGGCGTTACCCAACTCGCGGTGCGTTGGAAGACTGTGAGGTGGCTCGCTTTCTCCGCAACGCCGCGGGCAAGTTGCAGGCCGGTTGACCCTGTTCCAATCAGTGCGACCCGCTTTCCTGAATAATCAAAGCTGTGGTCCCACGCTGTTGTGTGAAACATCTTGCCGCGATAGGAGTCGATGCCGGGAATATCCGGTAGTTTCGGCGTGTTGAAGAGGCCGCTCGCGCTGATAATCGCGTTGCTTGTCAGGCGTTCTTCTCCGCCTTCCGCATTCTCAACGATGATCTCCCAGCGCCGGTCGGTCTCGTCCCACTTGGCCGCGGTCAGTTTCGTGTTGAATCGCATACGGTCGCGCAAACCGTATTTGTCGACGATATAGTTGGCGTATTTCTGCAGCTCATCGCGCGGCGCGTAGAAACTTTCCCATGGATAATTCTTTTCGAATTTGTACTGATAAAGGAAGGTCGAAACGTCGACGCGCGCTTCCGGATAGTTGTTTATGTGCCACGTGCCGCCGAGATCCGGATGCCGCTCAATGATCCTCCACTTGATTCCGAGGCGATCGAGTTGGATCGCCGCGGCGATAGCGCTGAAACCGGCGCCGACAATGGTCACGTTGAAAGCGTCGAGCACAGATTGATCGGGCTTTTTTCGCCATTGGACATCGCGGGGAATATCCTCATAGGCGAGCTCTTCGTAGCCATAGTCGATCGCGGCGGGAGACTGCTCTTTGCCCGTGAACATTTTCATCAGGCCCGCCGCTTCCTCCTTAGTCGGCGGCGGCGCGGGCGGCTGTCCGCTTAAGAGATATTCCACGGCGCGTTCGCGCACAAAGTCATGGTCTTCCTTTGGAATGCTAAACGCCATGAGCGCGCCGCCGCGGATCGGCCATTCGATGGACGGGATAGCGGCGAGCCGTGGATCTTTGGTTTCGTGATAGAGCGCCACGCGCAATACGCCCACATTGGCTTCTTGCACCGCATTGCGAATGACCTCTTCGTCAGTTTTTCCGCTTTCATCTCTAAGCGCTTCAAGAGTTGTCATCAGTTTCCGCCTTCATTCTTGGCCGCGCGCCGGTCCATAGCGCCATCTGGAATTTTAACTTTTTCATCCGTATACGTTTTACTTCTTGTCAATGCGCACCCTCCGCTATAGGCTGCCGCAACAAGGCTATATTCAATCCCAAGGGAGAGTCTTTATGCTTTTCGGGCGCCGCAAAACGAAATCCGCATTGCATCGTCATGGATCGACCAAGTATTTGGCGGTCGCCGCAATTGCCATCATCGCGGGCTGCAGCGCGCCTGAAAACCAAACCAGTTCCGCGGACCAAGGCATCAGCGAGGCCAGTCCTTCGAAAACGTTTGAAAGCAGCGATGCGAACCTTGTGGAGTCGCTGTTGTATCAATGGTGGGGACTGTTTGAAGGACCAGACCGCAGCGCCGTCTTGCCATTCTTTGAAAATATTTTTGCTGACGACGTCATCTTGCGGATGGAAGAGGTTAAACTTGACGGACGCGACGCGATTAGAACGACCTTCGCCTCGTTGCCGCAAAATCCGCATGCGCACCACCTGAAAGAGGTAAGCGTAACCCCTCTCAGCGGCGGGCGTTATCAGCTTGACGCGGCATTTATCTACCAAATTCTGCAGCCCGATGGGGCGGTAATCACGGGAAACTCGGCGTATTCCTTCGAGGCGGCCAAGCAAGCGGATGGAACATTTCGCCTTGTCAAGATGACGTCTAACCTTGGCGAACAGATTGCCGATGCCGCGTTCGAACCCAGCTACGCCCGCAATCGCGCGCGGGGTACGATTGTCCAGTATCTTGGGGTCACCGACCTCCTGAAGAGCGACTATGCGCGACTCGACGACGTGTTGGCTGACCATGCGACAATTCACGGTATGATTGCCCCCGATGACAACGCGTATAGCGACCGCGGCGACGGCGTTTTGGCGGGCCGCGCGGAAATCGCCCGGTGGCTTGCCGATCGGCAAGACCGAATGCAGTGGGTCGGGCACCAGTTGACGTCCATCGAATTAACTTCCCTTGGCGACAATCGCTACGAAGCCGCGACGATTATCGATGTTGAGGCGCAGCCCATTGAGGGCGACCGCATTTCCGTAACGCTTCCGATCAAACTCACTCTCGAAGACAATGGCGGGCGGTTCATGCACGTCACGCGAATTGATCGGTAGAGGGCGACCTTTTCAGTGTTGACTTAGTCCTCCTATTTCGTCTTCCGGATTTGTTGCTGACCCCGAACCAGCTTCATACTCGGTCCAGGCCGCATCGATGAGATAGGCGTGGATCGCCTCGACGTCGTCGTGCGTTAAAACGTCATCAAACCTCGGCATGCCGTTTCCGACCAGAAGCCCTTCAAGCACGATCTCGCCGAATACATCGTGGATGTACGGCTGCATGCGCTTCAGGTTTGGAATGGCGCCGACGCCTGAATTGACGTGACATACGGAACAATTCCAAGCGAAGCGACGCTTGCCTTTTTCAATCATCGCAGCGTCGCCGATCCGCGCCGGCGGTTCAGGTTGTACAGGCCATTCAACAGGATCGGGCTTCGGCGTTTCGCCGCCGCCGAGTTTGAACGCCATCATGCGTCCGCCATTGCCGTATTTGTACGCGGCGGAATATGGCGGATAGCTGA
This sequence comes from Hyphococcus sp., assembly GCA_028289605.1. Taxonomy (GTDB): domain Bacteria; phylum Pseudomonadota; class Alphaproteobacteria; order Caulobacterales; family Parvularculaceae; genus Hyphococcus. Next base: position 113,346 of record JANQON010000011.1, read on the forward strand.
AGAAGCCGCCGCCCCCAAGCCCCGCCATGACGACGACATATTGCTCGCCATCGATCATATAGGTCGCCGGCGCCGCCATCATGCCGCTGCCGGTGTCGATGGCTTTTAGCAGCGCGCCGGTTTCATCATCATACACATTGAGATTGCCGTCCGGTTTCGTGTGGAACAAAAGCCCGCCGGCGGTCGATAACACGGACCCGCTATTGCCGAACTCGTCGATTTCAATATCCCACGCAATCTCCTCTTTCACCGGATTCCACGCGCGCAAAATTGTGCGGTTGGGCGGCGCAAATTCTTTGTAATCGCGGATCGTCTGTTTCAGGGCGTCTTTATCAACGGATCCGTCTTCGGGATAAAATCCGTCGACCGCGTCAACGGCCGCCTCAATCAAAGGCAGCGGCAAAACCCCAGCCGTCCAGTGATGCGGCACATATTCATATCCGCTTGGAAAGAGGTTGACCTTTAAATCCACCGCTTCATAGGCGGGTATGTAAACGAGCCCGGTGTCCTCGCTGTAAGACATCGGCCGCCAGTTATGCGCGCCGCGGGTGCTGGGCCAAATCACTGACGGCTTTGAAACAAAATCGGCCGCGTCTGTCAGCACCGGCTTGCCGGTTTCCATATCCACATGGCTGGCCCAATTAACCGGCGCGAAGTTTTCAGCGGAAAGAAGCTCGCCGGTGGCCCGGTCAAGAATATAAAAGAAACCGTTCTTCGGCGCCTGCATAAGGACGTCCCGGCGCTCACCTTTCCATTCGAGTTCGGTCAGGATCATGTTCTGCGTGGCCGTGTAGTCCCATTGATCACCGGGCGTCGTCTGGTAGTGCCAGACAAGGCGCCCCGTATCCGGATTGATCGCAAGAATAGATGACACAAAGAGATTGTCGCCGCCTGCGGGGCTTCGAAAATCCTGTGCGTATACGGCCGAATTCCCGGTTCCGACGTAAAGAAGGTTCAGAACAGGGTCATAGACCATATTGTCCCAGACTGTGCCGCCGAGCCCTGCTTTCCAGAGACTGTCCGGATCCCACGTGTCGGCGGCCCATGCGAGCTCTTCGTGCTCGTAAGGTTTTTCGGGCGAGCCCGGCACGGTGTAAAACCGCCAGGCCCGTTCCCCTGTTTCGAGATCATAGGCGGTGACGTACCCGCGCGCGTCCATCTCCGCGCCGCCGAAACCAATGACAACGACATTACCGGCGACGCGAGGCGCGCCGGTCGAGGTTTTCCGTCCCGGCTCGCTGGCGAAAGTATCGGCGCGCCAGATTTCCTCTCCGGTCTCCTTGTCGAGCGCGTAGAGAACGCCGTCCAGGGCGGCGACGTATAACAATCCTTCCCACACAGCGACGCCGCGATTGACGATGTCGCAGCATGCGTCTTTGGCGACCTGTCCCTCGACTTCGGGCTGAAAGCGCCAAACCTCCTCGCCGGATTTTCCATCAACGGCGTAAACGGCGCCCCACGTTCCGGTTCCGTAGACAACCCCGTCGACAATGACGGGAGTCGATTCGATGCCGCGACGCGTAAAGAGGTCGTAGTCCCAAGCAAAGCCTAGAGCGCCAACCGTTTCTTTGTTGATTTGATCAAGCGTCGAGTAGTGTTTTTCACCGAACTGTCCGCCTGTCGTAAACCACGCTTCGGCGTTCCTGTCCGCTTCAATCATCGCAGCGCGGCGCCGATCAATCGGCGCGCTCGCCTCTGACGAAGACGGCGTTGAAGTCGATAGCTCTTGGGACTGATCAGCGCCCTCGTCTCCCCCGCCGCAAGCCGACGTCAGAAAGCACAAGCTGACGATGAGGACAGACGCGGCGACTTTCTCGAACATGCCTTCTCCACACAAATGAGATGGAAAGCGAAAATGGCCTCAGGGAGGCGCGGCCATTTTCGCTTTCCGCAATGGCCTCTTTCGAGGATTATTCTCCACCGAGATTTACGGTAAGCGTCGCTCCATAAGTCCGCGGAAAACCGGTGTATCGAATGAAGGTGTCGTTAGTTTTGCTGGCGAAGGTCCAGTAATACTGGTCGCCGACATTGCGAACCCAGCCGCTTAGGCGCCAGCGGCCGTCGCCGCCTTCAACGCCTGCGCGCAAATCGACAAGGGCGTATTCGTCAATCGCAAGCTCAGGCGACTCGCCGAATTCGGAGTTGGTTTCGCTCTGGTAATTGGCGCTAACGCCGACAAATGCGTCAAGCCCTTGTGATACAGGCCATTGATAGCTTGCATCGCCGGCCAATTGCCACTTCGGCGCATTCGGAAACGGTTCTCCACGGAAGTTGGCGTCGACGCCGAAGGCGTTCTGGCTCAGAAAATCGCTGGTGACTTCGGAGTCGACATAGCTCGCCGCGCCATTGAAATTCAGCCCTTCTACCGGCGACCATTGAACCTGTAGCTCCGCACCAATGACTTCACTCTCAGGAACATTGTTCAACCGAAGCAAAGGACCGAAGACAGGGTCGACCGTGAACCCAAGAACCTGCTTATCGATGTAATCGTAGAAATAGACCGCGCCATTGATCTGCAATTGATCCATCGGGCTCGCTTTGAAGCCGACTTCATAGGCTGTCAGCTGTTCTTGTACCGTTGGATCATATTGAACCGCCGCGGTCGCTGCGAGTGTCGGGAAACCGCCCGCTTTGAAGCCGCGGCTGACATTGCCGTAGAGCTTCAGCGAATCGGTCGCGTCCCAATCAAGGCCGAACCTCCACGACACGTTGTCTTCTTCCAACGTGGTCATGATGAGCGGGAAGCTGAACGTCGCCAAGTCGAATGAAAAGCAATTGCCGGCGCCCGGCGGCGGGAGCATGAGAACGTTGACGAAGAACGACGACGCCGTGCCGTCGCCTGAGTCGCGCGAACATCCGGTAAATTCGTTATCGGAGTTGGTGTATCGCACGCCGCCATGAACAGACAGCGAGTCCGTCAAATCATATTCGAGATTAGCAAATCCCGCGAGCGTCGTAATGTCCTGATCATTCTGAAGATTGAAGGTCAACAGCCCGGTGCCGACGCCAAGCGTGCTCTGGCTGATATCATCGAAGTTGAACTCGCGCGTTTCGTCATACGCGTAGTTGAAACCAAGCGTCAGATAAGCGCGCTCTAAGATGGTCCCCCCGAGGCGAACCTCCTGGAAGAATGACTCGATACTGCCGATCGTGCGCTGTTGCAGACCAATGATGGACTGCGCGTCGACATCAACGGTCTGATCCTGATCATAAGCGCTGTAGGAGGTCAGCGACGTCAGCGTAAGATTGTCGCTTAAATCATAATCAAGCCGAAGATTGATCTGACCGAATTCGTTGTTGCGATTGTAGTCGTCCGGCGTCCACTCCGCCAGGCGATTATCTTCTTCGGGCAGCGGAACGCCCAGCAAGCCGGGAATGAACGGCGCCGCCGGAGGAATGCCGGGAAAGATCCCCGACAGCTGCGGCGCCTGGCTTTGCGATCGATCTATGTATCCGTTTGCGTTCAAACCAACGGTCAACCGATCCGTCGGCGTCCATTCAAGCAGCAGCCTGCCGGTGGTCAAATTCTGATCGCCGTTTTCCCGGTCCGTCAGATAACCACGCTGCCAAGCGTCGCTGTTTTCGTGTTCGACCGCAATCCGAAATCGCAGGGTTTCCGAAAGCGGGCCGCTCACATAACCGCCCGCAGTGATCGCGTCGAAACGACCATATTCAAGCTTAATGCCCGCCGCATAAACGTCCGTCGGCTTTGCCGCGATCAGGTTGATGGCGCCGCCGGTTGCATTTTGACCGAACAGTGTTCCTTGCGGCCCCTTTAATATCTCGGCGCGCTCCAGATCAAGAAATCCGCCGCGCGTTTCGATTGCGAACGGGATCGGCACTTCGTCGACATAGACGCTCACCGTAGGCCGACCGCCGAGCGCAATGTCGTTAAAACCTACGCCGCGCAGCGTATAAATCGGCGTACCGACGCGTGATTCGGAATATGTAAACGCAGGAACGGTGCGCGCAAAGTCGGCGACTTGCGTCACGCCGCGCTCTAAGAGGTCGTCACCGCTTAGCGCCGTAATCGACATCGGCACTTCGTTGATGGACTGTTCCCGCTTCTGTGCGGTAACGACGATAACGTCTTGCGCCAGGGCGGCGGCGCACGGAACAACGGCCAGCGCTATCGCTGAGGCGCCGCCCAAAGCACATTTTCTGGCGCATGAGCGAGTCCCGAGGTGTCGTCTGTTCGATCGGTGTTCTGACGCGAGTGTCATAACAATGCCCCTCCCTAGAGCGAAGTCGGCGGGAGAAATCCGAAAAAGCGCTTGAGCGGCCGGTTTCTCCTCAAACGGACAGTGTTTCCGTCATTTTTCCAACAAACTACGGCCTTTGATCATTCTGTCAATAATTTTTCGACACTCTCGTATATTTTTTGTTTTTATTGTTGATTTTTTACCCTGAGACCGGCGATAGTCCAGCGAACGCCCGTTCATTCCGGTCTGACAGCGCGGAAATTGCCGCCGCCGGTGAATTTGGCTAAGCGATATGGCTATGAGCGCTAGTGCGAAATCGACCGCTGCGCGCCCGGCGAAGCGGCCGCGCGGACGCCCCTCGACGCGATTGCGAAAACGCGATCAGCTGATTGAGGGCGCGACAGTGCTGTTTAACTCGCGCGGGATTTCCGCGATCAGCGTCGGCGAGGTCGCAAGCGAGCTGCAGCTCGCCCGCGCTTCGGTCTATCACTATGTCCGGGATCGCGCCGATCTTGTTTACCAGTGCTACATGCGATCCTGCGAGCAAACTGCGGACGACCTGTTGGAAGCTGCAACGGCGCCGAACGGATTTGAGCGCCTGACACGTTTTATTTCTCTTGCGCTCACGCCCGATCGCACACCGGTTGCGGTTTTGAGTGAAATCAACTCGCTCGATTCAAGCATTGCGGAAGTTGTCAGTCAGGCGCATGAGCGAAATCTGAGAGCGCTGCGTCGCTTTATTGACACGGGCATCGACGACGGCTCCATTCGGCCCTGCGATCAAGAGGTTGTCGCCCAAGCGGTTGTCGGCACGATTTCCTGGTCGCAGCTGTTGTCGCAATGGTCCAGCAAAACAAAAGACGCTGATCTGCGGGCACGCACCGCGCACGCCTTGATCGATTTGTTATCCAACGGTCTCGCCCGGGAAAAGCCTACAGAATTCTCTTTCAAGACGTCCGTCGACATTTTTCAACCGACATTGAGCGATGTCTTCGACCGAGCAAAATCTTCGGAAATCAAGGTCGACCGCGTGTTGGCGACAGCGTCCTATTTGTTCAATCGCAACGGCGTTGAAGCGACATCGTTGGACGAGATTGCGCTCGCCATGGGCGTGACCAAGGGCGTTCTTTATCATTACCTCGATGACAAGGATGACCTCATCATCCGTTGTTACGAGCGAGCGTTCGCACTGCAGGAAAAGTTCATCGAGTACGCGCACGACCATGGCAAAAATGGCCTGGAGGCCGCGCTATTAAACGCACATCTCAATATCCAGGCGAAGGCCGGGCGCGTTTCTCCCTTGATGCCGCAACCGGGATTTGGCTCACTGCCCGAAGCCGATCAAATCCGGTTCCGACGTATCGCGGGGCGTCAGAACAAAACCATTGCTCAGTTTCTGCAACAAGGCGTGCAAGAGGGCGTCGGACGAGAATGTGAGGCGGCGCTGGTCACCCACATTTGCGCCGGCGCCTTCGGATGGATTCCGAAATGGTTGGAGCCGGAAGATTCGCGTACGGCAATCAGCATCGCCGATGAAATCTGCAACTTTCTATTCAACGGAATCGCAACGAGCGGCTGAGACGCGGCGCTGGCAAGTTATTTGTCGAGCGCCGCATATACGATATCCGCCGTTTCGCGACGAAAATCCGCAACCGGACCTGCTGCCGGGTAGACCTGAACCATGCCGATAAAGAAGAGATCGTATTCCGGATCGATCCAGAACCACGTCGATGCGAGCCCGCCCCAGAAATAGGTCCCTTGGCCAAACGGCGTGGGAGAAGTTTCCGCGTTGTAGACGACGCCGAAATTCAAACCAAATCCAGTGCCTGGCTTGCCGCTGTCGCCCATCAATCCGGGCGTCTCCAACGGCTGATCTTCCGGAAGAATGTTGGTCCGCATCAGATCGATGGATTCTTTCTTCAGGTACCTTGCGCCGCCCAATTCACCGCCATTCGCCAGCATCTGACAAAAGCGCGCATAGTCGATTAGCGTCGACGCCAATCCATATCCGCCAGCTTCGAATAGCGGCGCTCCTTCACGATAGACGACGCCAAACCCGTTGATCTGTTCTTCGGAGAGTTTCACGAGGGCGCCGGTTTCCGGGTCAACCATGAAACCGTCCGCCAGCCGTGAAAAATCGTTGTCGGGAATTCGAAAACCCGTGTCCTCCATGCCGAGCGGATCAAACAACGCTTCTTGAAGATACTCGCCAAGGCTTTTGCCCGTAATTCGTTCGATGATTGCGCCCTGAACATCGACGGCGACGCTGTAGTTCCATTGGGCGCCGGGCTGATGCAGCAACGGCGCGTCCGCAAGCCGTTCGACAAAGGCATCGAGATCTGGAGAGGCGAGGACTTGTTTTTCCCGATAAATCGGCGCCAGCGGATCTGTGTCGAGAAATCCGTAAGAGAACCCCGCCGTATGCGACAGCAGATCGCGCATGGTTGGCGCGCGCTCAAGAGGAACGCGGCTGCGAGACCCGTCGGTCAATTCAGGACCGACGACTTCAAGATCGGCGAATTCAGGGACGAATTTTGAGATTGGGTCGTCGAGCGAAAAGGCGCCTTCCTCATACAACATCATAATCGCGGCGCCGATAATCGGCTTGGTCATGGAGTAAATGCGGAATATTGTGTCCTGGGCGATGGGCGCGCCTGTATCGACGTTTTGCAGTCCAGCCTCAACGTGTTGAACGATCTTGCCGTCCTTTACGAGCAACGTCGAAACGCCGCCTGCTTCGCCGTTATCCACAAATCCTTGAACGCGCGCCTCAAGGGCGGCCAGACCCGCCTCCGAGAATGAAGCGGTGTCCAGCGGCTCCAAGAACTCTTCCAACGCATCATTTCCTTCAGTGCGCTCAATCATCGGTTCAGAAGGCGCCGCCTCCTCTCCGTCAGCCTGCTGGTCGGCGCAAGATGCAACCAGCAACGCCAGCGACGCCGCCAGACACGAAATTACTGTTGATCGGGAAATGTCCTGCAGCAAGGCCGGCCTCCGTATATTTTTTCGACGTCTTGGTATGTATATCTACACAATTGCTTGTATTCGACGGAAATGCAATTGCAAATTTGCCGGTGAACAAGGTCAGAACGCCAATGGCGGAGATACTGGAAGAAGGGTCGGATTCGTTGGCTTGGCATGGGCGGATGTGCGTCGCCCGGTCAGGTCGCCACGATGGACTGCTATAACGCCAAACACAAAATGAACCTATCGGCCGCCATGATGTCGCTACGGCGTCTCACCCTTATGAAGACTTCGCCGCACAGAATTCTTATTCAATCCGCCATGTGACGGCGCCCAAATCGCCAAATTCGGCGGTATATTCGCCAATTTCTGCTGGAATGACGTTTCCGCAGGCGCCTGTTAAAAACATTACGCCCGCCGACGGGGCAAAGCCTCTCCTATTTGCTTCGTCCCAAATCCAGTTCGTTGATTTGATTGGCCCGCCTAGAGGCTCGTCGATTGTCGCTTCATTGAGAACACTTCCATCGCGATGCAGCGTGATTTGCGTGTCGCTAAATCTTTCGTTCCAAGGCTGAAAATCGCCAACGATATAAAGATCTGCACCAAGATTACAGGTGATCAAGCTCGCTGCGGACATATCTGATTGACGGCTGTACCTGACGTAAACCATCTCGATCGCTGGCGCGACATGAGAGGGGTTGCCGTCATCGTCGGCGAGAACCGCAACTTCACACTCAATCGACCGGCGTTCCAGAAACGGAATCGAACAACCCGACTTGTGTTGCGCGTCGGCATACAGGGCGCCAATGAGCGCATGATCGAGCTTGAAAAGCGTCTGAGCGATTTTTGACGTAACGCCGGCTTTTATTCCACCGGCGCCAGCTGGCGAGACGGCCGCCGTGACGGCGCGCTGAATCTCGTATGCCTCCTCCAGGCTTAGGTCTTCGTTGAACTCCGGCAACGGCGTATTCGCCTTAATCGCCTCCGCAAGACTGTCTACAAGTGACGAATTCACCAGAATTCTCCCTTTGAACATTTCGGGACTTTTCGAGGATACTGCAACAACAACCTATGCATCAATTGCGGCGCCTGCGCATCTTCGAGCTTCACGGTCAAAAACCAATACCCGGCGCGCCAATCGCTCCGTCGACGTTCGAACTTCTCAAAATGAGGTTCACGAGTTTTGTTCACAAACGTCAGGCACTTTAAACATTTCTCCCGGTTTGCTCCGTCTGGGACGCATGGTCGTCGTGCGTCCCGATACCTACATACATGCGTCTTTCTGATTGAATTCGCCCTAGGCGTCGAAAAGCGCGAGCGCTATCATGCGTTCGCATACTGCTACCGAGGGAGGGAGAGTAATGGCTGGAATCGAGATTGAGGTCATTCCTTCGGGCGGCGCATGCGGCGCCGCTGTCCGAGGCGTCGACCTAAGTCGGCCGCTGGATACGGACGTTGTCGCCGCGATACGAGACGCCTGGCTCGAACATTTAGTGCTGGCCTTTCCAGGTCAACGCATGAGCGCTGGAGACCTGGAACGATTTACCCTTGCCTTTGGACCCTTCGGAGATGATCCGTTTATCGGCCCGATCGACGACCACCACAATATCATTGCCGTTGAGCGGCGCGCCGATGAAACGGGCCCGGTGTTTGCCGAGGGATGGCATACAGATTGGAGCTTTCAAGCGACGCCGCCGGCGGGCACGTGTCTGTACTCCATTACAATACCCCCGCATGGCGGCGATACTTTGTTTGCAAACCAACATTTAGCGTTTGAAAAAATGCCTTCGGATCTAAAACAGCGCGTGGAGGGTTTGAACGCAATTCACTCTGCGCGCGGCGCTTACGCCAAAAACGGCGTTTTTGGCGAGCACGACGTCGCCACGCGCTCAATGGATATTCACCCGTCAGATGAGGCGTTAAACGAACAAACTCACCCTCTCATTCGTCCGCATCCGGAGACGAAGCATGAGGCTATCTTCGGCTGCGTTGGGTACATTATTGGCATTGAGGGAAAAACCAAGGAAGAGAGCTTGCCGCTGCTAAGCGAGCTTTACACTTGGCAAACGCGAGAAGAATTTCAGTATCGGCATCAATGGGAAGAGAACATGCTGCTTATGTGGGATAATCGCTCCGTCCTTCATATGGCCACCGGTGGGTATGACGGATTTGATCGACTGCTTCACCGAACGACTATTGGCGGTCCGTAGCGCTTCAAGATAACACCGCGCCAGGTGTCTGCCTTGCGAAATCCCCAACTGTTCGGCCTCGACAGTATCTCTATCTAATTTGGTCGTGATATCCGTTTTTCGAACATGGAAAGCGCCAGTATTATGGAAACAGTGCAGAAATTTGTATTGTCTCTCATTGGCAGGCCGGCGGTAAGGTGGCCGCTTCTGTTTTTCCTCGTCGTTCCCGCTTCTATGGGACTCACACGGCTTGCAGTCTCTACAGACCAAAACATTTTCTTTGGTGAAAACAACCCTGAGTATCTTGAATATAAGTATCTCGAAGAAACATTCGGCTCAGATGAGTCAATAATCTTCGTCGTCATTGCGAAAAACGAACCAATACTTTCCGCTGAGAACCTCGCTGCTATTCGTGATTTGACACAACGCGCTTGGCAGATCCCGAATTCGCGCAAAGTGACTTCAATCGCGAACTTCCAACATAGCCATGCGACAGAAGACGATATTTTTGTCGGCCCATTGATCGATGCCTCTGCGGCGATCAATGCCGACACGGCATCTGAGATCAGCGCAATTGCGTCGGCCGACCCAATGATAAACGGCCTACTTTTGTCTCGCAATCAAAACGCAGCCGCAATCGTCGTGACATTAGACTACGCGCCGGACGACCCCGACGCCGTGCCGCAAATCATGCAGTATTCCAACCTGCTAAGGCAGGAAATCCTTGCACAAAACCCGGACATCGAAATTGTATTGACGGGCACGGCTCCTATTAGCAACGCCTTTCAGGAGGCAAGCGAGAAAGACGCGGCCGTGCTGTTTCCGATGACGATCATTATTATCATGGTCGGTTTCTATGTCACTTGGCGTTCCGCCGGCGCCGCTCTAGCGCCGATTTTAATCGTTGTCGCCGCAAGCGCGTCGACAATGGGTTTCGCCGGATGGCTCGCGATACCTGTCACGCCGCTACTCGCAATTGTGCCCGTGCTCCTGCTTACGATTGGCGTTGCGGATCTGGTCCACCTAAATAATGGTTTTGTCCGTTTTGCTGAATCGATGCCGCTCGAAGAAGCCGTTACGCGGTCCTACGAACACAACATGCGGCCCATCCTCATCACGACGCTTTCCACAGCGCTCGGCTTCTTCTCATTTGTATTTGCGGACTCGCCGCCACTGCGGCAGTTCGGCGTCGTAGCAACATTTGGCGTTTCAATGACAATGCTGATTGCGTTGCTCGGATACGCGCCTGTCTTGAAAGCATGTAAAACGTCGATCAGGCGAGGCATCCCCAATCTTCGTATTTGGGGCAACTGGTGCGATTTCATTGAGCGCCGACCGCTCGTTATTTTGACCGCCGGGCTTTCAACAATCATTGCGATCGCGTCGATCGGGATACCCCAAATTACATTGGACGATCGTTTCGACAATTACTTCGATGCGTCTTTTGAAGCTCGGCGCGATATGGAGAAGGCTCGCGAAAACCTAATCGGCGTATACTCCGTGGATTTTTTGGTAAGCACAGGAGCAGAGAACGGCATATTCGAAATACCGAATCTTGAGGAAATCGACCGCTTCACAAACTGGCTCGTCAATCAGCCGAGAGTCGCACATGTATCCTCATATACGCATATCCTGAAGAAGTTGAACAAGAATTTTCACGCAGATGACCCTGCCCAATATCGTTTGCCGGCAACACAGGAAGAAGCCGCGCAGTACTTTCTTGCGTATAGCATGTCATTGCCGGACGGCGTTGACTTGAACGACACCGTAAATCTTGATCGATCAACTGTGAGAATTACGGCTACAACCCCGGAAGCCTCAGCTGTCGACATAAGACAGTTGAAAAATATGGCGGAGCGTTGGGCGACTGACGGGGCTCTCTCAATTGACGTTTCTGCAGTTGGCATCGGCGTCATGACAGCGTTTATGTCGCAACGGAACATTGAAAGCATGTTCGCTGGAACGCTTGCGATAGTCGTCATCATCGCCGTCATACTTTTCGCCTGTTTCCGAGATTTTCGCTTCTCGATGGCGGGCCTTGCGGCAAATGTGCTCCCAATCATCGTTGGATTCGCGCTATGGGGGTTGCTGATCGGCAACATTGGCATGGCCGCCGCGATCATAGCGGCGCTCAGTCTTGGGCTGATAGTCGATGACACGGTTCACTTTCTAACGCGATACACCGAAGGCCGCACAGCGCGTTCACCATTGTTGTACGTATTTGAAAACGCGGGCACGGCAATCATTCAAACGTCGATTATTCTGTTCATCGGCTTTTTTATTTTGGCGTTCTCAGGATTTTTGATCAATTTCACAATTGGCGTTCTGATGATGACGATTATTGCGTCAGCGCTCTTCATAGACTTGCTGGTGCTACCGGCCCTTTTGATCATAACCGATCCGAAGCGAGCATGAATGCTAACCACGTTGCGTGCTTGTTGGTGATGTCTGTGTTTTGCAAATTTGCATTTAGCGCGGAACGGGCGACGTCACTTCGACTCTAGGCGCGCAAATTTATAAACCGGTTCAAACTCTTCATCGACATGCGAAACAAGCAACGTTCCGGGCTCGACGATTTCCAACCAATAGCCAGATCCTCGCAGACCAAATTCGACAAGAAACCACCGCCCGTTCCCGTCGGGATAAACGCTATGCTTGGCTGAGCTTTTCTCACCGTTGGCGTAACGCTTCTCAATGGTCACAGCGTGTCCCTGGCGGATGGTCCAGGTTTCTTCGCCATTGCTCCAATCGCCTGCGAGAGACGGCGGATTGTTGTTAATCGCATCTCCGACGATGTTTATATTCACGGCAACATCGTTCGTTGAAAAGAATGCCGCAGAACCGCCCAGCGCTCGACTGCCTTCGCCATAGGCCGACAATGAGAATTGAATTTCACCTTCGGCGTCATCCGGCACTTTGACGAGCAAATCTCCGGTGACATCACCGCTGCCGTGCAGCGCGATGCGCTCATGAACAATGCGCGCGCCTTGCGGCAACGGCCGAGGATCAATGCTCGATGTTGCAGGCACAAAACCCAGGGCGCGCTGGCGTTTGCCTTTCACCGGTTGATCAAACGGCACGAGAATGACGGCCCCCGGCCGCACGGAAAGCTCAATCGCGCTCGGCGCCGACTCGCCGTTGCAGGCGGCGATGGTGGTCATTGCAACAATAGCGAAGGCGACATTGAAAAGAGTTTGCCGTAACCTTTTGTTTTCCGCCGTAGCCGCGTACGTCATGACGACGCCCCGAGACGGCCTAGCCCGTCTCTCGCTCGCTCCTGACCGCCTGCGAGCGCTTTGCGGTACCAGCGAACAGCCGAAGCAATATCCTTTTCGGTTCCAAAACCGTTTTCAAACATCCACCCGACAAAATACTGCGCCTCGGCGTCATTCTGGTCCGCCGCCAGTTGAAAAAGGCCCAACGCTTCGGCGTTACTTTGAGCGACGCCGCGACCCTGATAGTACATCCATCCGAGCGTGAATTGAGCGTCAGCATATTTCTGCGCGGCGGACAGCCGATACCAGCGCACGGCCTCTACGTCGTTCGGCTCAACGCCGCGGCCTTCTTTATAGGCCCACCCAAGATTGTTTTGGGCGATCATATTTCCTTTGTCGGCAGCTTGTCGCCAGAACGCCACAGCCATTTTGTCGTCGCCCTTATCGAGCGCCGCCGTTCCCTTCAAAAGAAGGTCGCCGCTCAAATTTTCTTTTGCGACGATTGAAGTTTTCTGCTTACCAGCGCTTTTCCTATTTTTTGAAGCGGACGTAGAGGAGTAGTCCGGCGTGCGCACGCAACGCTCCACGGGTTTTTGCCCGTACGTCCAACCGTTGCAATGACCTGTGCTGGAATAGCCGGCCGTACATCTTTGTGTTTGTACGTATACTGTTTCCGTGTAGCCGTTGCATTCAAACAAAGACCCGCAGGAGGAAAGAGCCGGCGTCAGAACAAAAACTGTTGCGATGTGCCTTTTCAAATTCATAGGATTCTTTCCTCTATATGTTCAATTGCCGTCATCGAGCCTGTACCAATGATTGGCGGACACAAACTCGGCCACGGCGCTGAAGTCGAATTGCGCAATCATTGAGTCAAGAATGTCGGCGCATTCGAAGTAGGAACACTCCAGCGCAACGACGCCGGTAGAATTGATCTTGAAGGCGCGTCCGACCTTGTCCGTCGCGTGAAATGCGACAGCAGTGCGTCCGTCGTAATTCTTCGTTGAAAAGCCCTCTTTTTCCAGATGCGCGCGCGTCGCATGATCACCCGATTGAAAGGCCGCCAGCATCGCGTCAATATTGATTGCCGAATCGATATCGTCCGTATCGATTGTAACCGTTACCTTCTGACCATTTGAAATGTAGTCGCGAATCGCTTTTAATCTAATGCTCGTCTTCGCATGGAAGTCTTCGTTGAAAGCGTTGGTGAATCTTTCCAACTCGCTTGTGGGGGTGTCCATTCTTTCCAGATTAATAGACGACGCGCGCCAGCCGTCTGGTTTAGGCGGGAACAGTCCGGCGATATCGCCTTTCGACCATCGGTCTGGCGCATCGTTTGCTGCCGCTGCGGCCGACATTCCAAGGAATACGGCAAGTATCATCGAAAAGAGTCTAGCGTTGTTTTTGTACGATGGCATTATCAATTCCATTCTTGGCGTGCGCAGTGTGTGTTGCCTGGTTGCTTGACCTGCGGTTCCGCGTCATTCGTAAAAGTACTTTCCCGATTCCATGTCGTTGTTCATTTCGGTCAGAATGACATCGATGATCTCAAGACTATGACCAAGGCCCATGCTCCCGAGCCGTTGAAATTTTTCGATCGCCTTGTTGTAATAGTCACGCGCGCCGGCGTTGTTGTGAGCAAACCGCTCAATGCGCGCAGCGGTCAAGTCATGAAGCGCTGACAGCTTCCACGCCAGGTACTCAGCATGCGGTTGATCGTAAAAAACTTCACGCGGCGGTGCGATCAGAGCCTCGCCAACCAGCTCGCGCGCTTTCGTCATTGAAATATCCTGCGTTTTAACGCGGTAATTGATAAAAACCAGCAACGCCACGTTCATGACATAGATGGTGTCGCGGTCACTATCGCCCCACTTCTTACGTGCTCGCTTGACCATCTTTTTGGCGAGCGAGGAGAACTTGTAGTAATTCAAGGAGTCGGTAGGGCCGGCGGTTGTATAGCCGCGCTCTATAAGCGTTTCACGTTCAAGATAGTGAAAGATAATGTGCGACTGCAATTCATCCATCCATCGCCCGATCTTTTCGTCACGATGATAGGCGAACCGCATGATCGAACTATCATGGGCGAAGTCGTTCGCTTCTTGGGCGGAGAATGCAGGCGCGGCATATGACAGTGCGATTATCGCCGCAAGAAGGGTCGCCAATTGTCGTCGTCTCATGCGCACTTTGGGCGCCTGCATTAAATTTGAGAGACACATCGCCGAGTTTACTTTCCACAAATGAGATCGCGTTGCTCTTCAAGTTTTTCGACGAGGTTGTCCTTCGTTGGCGGAGTCTCCCCTTCATTAATGCCCGCCAGTTTTACGCCCTCAATGAGGTTGGCGATGTTTTCCGGACTCGTTTTCTTGAGCGATTTGATGGCCTGTTTATAGGATTTCCTGCCGCTGTCGGATAAGTCCTCAGGCGCGTTTGAGAATGCCTCCGATATGTAGCAATAGACGCGCGCTTCGGACGCCAGGGCGAGTATTTCAACCATTTCCTTTTCGTCCCTAGACAACGACGGGGTCTCTTCAATAGACGCGAGCATAGAGCCAATCTGATCCATGCCCGCCATTGTCGCTTTAAAGAATTTGTCAAAGATCTTGTCTTTGTCCGGAAAGTCAGCTGGCTGACCGTTGACGTCGACTAGACTGTCGAACGCAAGGTTATTCAGCGCCAGTTGACTGTGAACGAGAACATAGCGCTGCGACCATTTTCGATCGTTGCCCCAGGTTTCGTTGGCCTTTGATAGGGCCATGTCGCCAAGTTCGCGAGCTCTGAACGGCGACGCGAAGAACAGTATCTCCGCCTGCATTTCTCGCACCCAGCGCTCGATCTCTTCATCGCCCGCAAGAACGGAGCCTTCTGCGGCTCGGGTTGCGGGGATGAACCCGAGCAGTAGCAACAGCACGGCCGCAAATCCTGCCATTACATTTTCTGACAATACTTTTTTCATGATAACCTCTCCAAAGCTGTATGGACGGCGTTTCTGCAGTCAGGGCGCAAAGCCGCAATAATCGCGCTCGCCCTCAATTCTGGCGGCAAAGCCTTCCTGACGGACTTGTTGGAAAGACGCATGTGCGATTTCGTCCTCAAGAGACATCATCGATCGTTCGTCCGCGGACCGACCTTCGTAACGCGCCGGATCGCTGCCATAGGCCTCAACCAACGCCATGCTCCGTTCGATCAGCTTGGGATCGGTCTTTTCCAGGCTGGTAAGCGCAGCTTTGTAAGCTCTGCTTTTCACTCTTTTGCTGCCGAACCGGCATTCGATGCGCGCGCGCGTGAGATCTACCAACAAGTCCACCATGCGCCCTTCGTCATCAGTCATGACTTCAGCCGCGTGGAGGATCGATCTTGATTCCATCGCAGAGGTGAAAACGGTGTTTAACGCGGCGCGGTCAAGATCAGGACGCTCGCGATTGTTGTTGATGGCGGACAAAAGAGTGTGAAGAATGACATAGTTTCGGCGATAGGAATTCGCGTCCGCCTGATCGCCCCATAACGCATCGGCTCTCTCAATCCCCTTATCGCCGAGCTGTTCAGCCCGCGTGAGATACACGTCGAACAGGATCTCCGCCTGCATCTCAGCAATCCAGGATTCAAGCTGTCCATCGCCAGCCAGAATCGACTGAGCGTTGGCGTGCGCGCTTGGCAGCGGCAACAGGGCCGACGTAACCAACGCGGCAACCGCGGCGACAAAAGAAAGAATTCCAGTTCGTCTCGTCATCATTGCCCTCCCGAAATGACGCTGTCTCCCATTTCGTGCTGATCGGAGCAGGCGTCAGGCGCTATTTCGTGATGAGCAACTTCTCGCGGTCGCTAAGGTAAAGTCCTGAAAGAAAGAGAATTTTTCTCGTAAGAAACCTGAAGAAAAGCTTAAGGCCGCCTAACTGGGTTCTAATCCGCCCATTGTGTTGCAGCGCATCAAGAATATAATCGTCTCGCCCACGTGATTGGCCGGAAAACTCCGCCAACGGCGCGAACAGTCTGTCTCTCGCGGAAATGCCGGAGGGCCGCGTTGAGCCGAAACGTAGGAAAACGCGGATGTCCAATGTTCGACTCTGGAAAGAGAATTGGGATCAGCCCTTTCACCTAGACGGCAGGGTCGTCGATCCTTCCTCGCGGCGGATCCGGATTGACGGCGATTCAGTTGAAATCGAACCACGGGTAATGGCTGTTTTGATAGCGCTCGCTGAGCGGGCGGGCGAAACTGTTCGGCGCCAGGAGTTGATTGACCGTGTGTGGAGCGGCGCGCCCGGCGCCGACCAGTCGCTCAATAATGCGATCTCATTGCTGAGACGCGCTTTGAAAGACTCTGACACCGGCAAACGCTTGATCACGACGGTGCCAAAACAAGGCTATCAGTTGTGCGCAAGCGTTCAATTTCAAGACGGGCAACCAAAAACGCTACCGGATGAACCCTCTCCGGTTCAGGCGGCCCCATCCAATGATATGGGGAGATACCGTTTTCGCACCGTTATCGCCGCCCTGGGAATCGTCGCCTTTCTTGCTGCAGCTGTTTTTGTCCTACAAATACGGCCTTCATCCCAGCAGCAAGCGTCGACGACGACAGCGGCAGGTGCAACTCTTCCAGTCGACCCGTTATCTATCGCCGTTTTGCCGTTTGAAAACTTCAGTATGGATACTGAGAACGCATATTTCGCGGATGGTCTCGCTGAAGAAATTCTCCACGCCCTATCGCAGATTGAGACGTTGAAAGTCGCCTCGAGAACAGACTCGTTTCAATTTCGCGCCTCAGAAACGCCAATTGCGGAAATCGCGCAACGACTAGGCGTCGCCAATGTTCTTGAAGGCAGCGTTCGTCGAAGCGACGACATGTTGCGGGTCACGGTGCAACTAATATCTGCAGAGAATAATGCTCACCTATGGTCTTCAACATATGATCGGCGGGCCGAAGACATCTTGGCTATTCAACAGGATATCGCTGTCAACATAGCGAATGCGCTTGTTGAAGAAATGAGCGGCAGCGAGCGCACTTTGCTGACGACAATGCCGACAGCCAGCTTTGAGGCCTATGAAAACTATCTCATTGGAAAATATGAAATGCGCAAATGGACGCCGGACGGGAACCGTCGGGCTGTTGACGCGCTTGAGCGCGCCGTTTCTTTCGATCCGGAATTCGCCGAGGCGCGGTTGGCCCTGGGCAAGGCCTATTATTTTGCCGGCACGCATTACGGCTGGATGAATCCCAGCGAGGCCATACCGAAAGTCAAGGCGTCATTGGTTTACGGCGTCTCGGCGCCCAACCCAGTGACGCGCGCTGCGGCGCTTTCTATTTACGCGGACGTATTGGCCTGGAGCGACAAAGATTGGAACGGCGCCATCGCCGCCTATCAGCGTTCTTATGAGTTATCAGGCACGCCAGCGCTCGGGTACGGTTTGACGAACTCAATTATTGGCGAGCACGATGCCGCTATCGAGATTTTTCGGATGCTGCTTGATGGCGGGCCCGATGAGATGAACATCAACGATGATGTTGGCATCCGCAACAATCTGGCTTGGGCGTATTTCAATGCGCGGCGCTATGAAGAGGCGCAGCGCACCGCTAACACCGTAATTTCCGCCGACGACGCTTTCGCCGACGGGTATCGTGTTCTCGGTAGAGCCCAGTTACAACTGGGACTTCATGACGAGGCGGTAAAAACATTCTCTATTGCTGCTAAACTCATGAACAATGCGCCGATCGCCAGGTCTGACCTCGCCGTCGCTTTGGCGCGTACGGGGCGAAGCGATGATGCGAAAAACATCTTGCGCGAGCTGGAGAATACCGACGAGTATGTGCCGGCGCCGCTTGTTGCGCAGATTTACGCCAATCTCGGTGATGCGGACGCGGCGTTTCTGTGGATTGAAAAAGGAATAGAAGACAGCGCACGCGGCGTTGTTTTTCTAAAAATCAACCCTCTTTACGACCCAATCCGTAGCGATCCTCGCTTCTCCGCCATCTTAACCCGGCTGAATTTGTCAAGTTAGATGCGACGTAGAGAATTGCGAAAGGCAAAAGCCCAATACAAAAGGGATTTGTGATGGGCGAAGCTAGCGTGCGAACGTCCGCCTTTGCGCGCAGGGCGGACATTCCGCGATCAAACCAAAGAGAAAGACGGCATACCGGTTAAGGGACCGCGGTCTTACCCCTGTTTTTGGCGTACTAACCGGATGCGTTCACCGGCATTTGGCAGGATAGATGAACGACGTGCCCGCCGTAACTTCGACGCCGCTGGAAACGTGACGATACCCTCCGGTGACGAGTTGGATTAGCCCATCTTCGGTATCGAACGCCAATGCGCCGAATTGCATTGCGCCGCCGCCGCGCATTTGCATGCCGCCGGCAACCCGTTTGGACCAACGGAACATCTGCCCCTTTGAGCCCCAACACATGTCTTTCATCTTGTCCGCGGTAATGACTTGCGCCTCTTCTGCAATCATTGCGCGGAATCCGTTGTTGAGCCGGTCCTCAGCCTTTTTCGCCAATGGCGAGTCCGGATATATTTGTACAAAGGCCAGGAAACCGGGGTGCAAACCGATTTCTTCTGCATTCGAATACGCCTCTACATCAGAAAGGCCGGCCCATTCTTCTTCATGGTCTTTCCTGACAACTTCGCGATAGCCTTCGTTTTGATTCAGCTTGCTCAGCGCCTCGCGCTCGGAGGGATCGCCCGCCCCGCCGCCGCAACCGGCAGCGAGCACGAGCACGAGCACGAGCAACACAGATATCGAAGTTTTTTTCACCATTGCGTCTCCCCTTTCGGCCAAACAGACTGGCTACTATCCACAAATGGCGCAAGACGCAGTGCAACACCGCGATGGAAAACACCCATCAGTCCGGCGACGATTTGCAGCAAAGCGTGGGCGCCCGCTCCAGCAGCGCAAAAGAATCGACAGCGTCTCTTTCGCCCCTCTTCCGAACGCGGCGCATCGCACTGTGAGACTGATAGGAGGCGTTAACCTCAGGAAACGAGATGGAGCGCTGACTGTTTTTCTTCGATCAGTTTGTCCGCGACCCAAGTCGCTGCGCTTGGCGAATCGCCTCCGCGCACGACGAAGACGGCGGCGCCGGCGGGGCCCGTCGACCACCAACTGCGCACGAGACTCTTTGGTACGGTGATTGTATCGCCAGGTCCTAGTTCAATGTATCGATCGCTCCAGAACAGCGTCACGAACCCAGACTGAACGAAAACGACCTCCTCTTCGCCTCTAGAATGCGGAGGAATTCGACCGTTCGCATCAAACTGAATCTTTCGAAAATGAAATCCATGAGGGTGGGACACTTTGGCCGCCGCAACTCTTTCTGCGGCGCTCTCCGGCCCCAGGATCGGAGCCTCAGAGACGCCGGTGGCGTGAACCGCCAAGTCAGTATCGCTAGCGAGACGGATGTCGCCGTTTGAAACAACGCATGCAGACATTTCCGCATGGGACATGGTTCGGAACGAAGCTAGATCGTCTTTCGATGTTGGCGTGCAAGGCTGGTCGTCTGCCGGAATTGTTTCGCCCCGCGTGGTGTCGATCAGAAGACCGGCCTTCGTCAGGACGAGCCCGTGTTCCTTCGCCTGTTCGAAAACATATGGCGCCCAGGTCACATGCCCCGGGTCGTCGCCGCCAAGAATGGCGAACAGGAAGCTCTCCTCATCGGATACGCATTCAAAGCCCCTGAAGACATTGACCGGAATTGAAATGACGTCGCCGGGCCGCAGCACGACCTCACCATCCGCGCCGTCATGCCCCCACCGAAAAGCCCAGGCGCCGGAATGCACGAGGAAGACTTCCGCAGTTTCATGGCTGTGCTGGGAATTCACGCATCCTTTGGGCTGCCTGGCGCCGCCAATGTTAAATCCGTGAGGTATTTTCACATGGACATGCTGCCCCGGGCTTTCCGACACGCCCGGGCCGATGATGCAAAAGTTCTCTTTTTTGTCGCTTCCCGGCGTTTTCGCGTCGATGAACGCCGTTGTGCAGGGAATAAGGTCTCGATATCGAACGGTGCGGCGTTCCATGTCTTCGGTTGAATACGTCACTGCGCGCCGTCTCCGATTGAATTACGGATGCACCATTGTCGTCGAAAAATGTACTTCGAATGCAATTTTTAGGCAAGCGAAACGATGGCGCTGCCGACTCAGCGGCGATCGTCCCAGCCCTTTCCATCCAAAAGATCGCGACCCATCTGACGAAAGACATCGATCAGATCGAGATGAACCCAGTTCTCGACGCACGACCCGCTCTCATCAAATCTCCAAAAGTCCATATATTTCAGATAGATGCGCTTTCCCGTCGGTTCCATCCCAAGAAACTCGCCGGAATGGGTCGCTTCAACCGTCCCATAGGCCGCAACCAGGTCGCCGTCCTCCAGAATGAGG
Organism: Hyphococcus sp.; assembly: GCA_028289605.1. Classification (GTDB taxonomy): domain Bacteria; phylum Pseudomonadota; class Alphaproteobacteria; order Caulobacterales; family Parvularculaceae; genus Hyphococcus. Next base: position 134,282 of record JANQON010000011.1, read on the forward strand.
TCGATCGTGGTGTACTTGTCCTTGAAGGCGTTGAGAAACGGCCGCTGCCAGCCGTCCTGAAATTCCTTGAGCGAGGTTTTGGTGCCCGGGCCGGCGCCGCCGCGCCAGACAAAATTCTTCGAAAAATGGGCGTCGATTCCCTCGATAATATGGTCGTTTAACGCGTCATTCATGGCGATGATGCGCTCTTTATATCCTTTGCCGCTCATGCTTGGTCCTATTGCTCAATTGGGCGATGGTAAGTCCTTATCGGCTGTCAGTAGACTTTTTTGCATTCGCATGCAATTTCAATCGCCGAGATGTGCGTTTTAGATCGAGTGGGATTCGAATGAAGACAGACAGCCCAGCGAGCCAACCCGTGACCCGCGTCGCGACAACAGACATCGCCGAGATGCTCTCGCCGGCGCCCGGCCGGCGAATGCCAATGCGCGGCTTTGACGACGAATTCGTTGATATCGCCGATTACATTATCCGGATCACGGACCGCATTTGGCATGAGCGCAAGGTCGACCTTTGCCGGAAGTATTATTCAGAAGACAGCGTGATCCATACCCTCACGGGCGACATCGTGGGATCAGCCACGGTAGAGGCCAATACGCACGCCACCCTCGCCGCTTTCCCTGACCGCACGCTGGATGGCGACAACGTCATCTGGTCGGGAGATGAAGATGAGGGGTTTTACTCATCTCATTTGATCACCAGCCGGATGACCAATCTTGGAGCGTCGGAATTTGGGCCGCCAACGGGAAAGCTGGCGCGCATTCGCACTATCGCGGACTGTCTGTGCAAAGAAAATCAAGTCGTCGAGGAGTGGCTTGTCCGAGACAATGCCGCGCTGGCTATGCAGCTTGGCTTTGACAAGTTTGAAATCGCACAGGCCCAGGCGGCGGACGATGTCGCCAACGGCAAAAACTTGATCGAAATATTGGCGCCGTGGCGCGATGCGTCACTTCGGCAAACCAAAATAGAGGAAAGCGTTTCGCGACCCACCTCGCCGGAAGCGACTCCCGAAGACTTCGCACGCTTTGTTTTCCAGGAGCTGTGGAACAAAAAGGCGATGGATGTGTTGCCTGGTATTTTCGATTTCAGGATTGGCGCGCACCTCACTGCAAATCGCGATCTTTACGGAACGACGGAATACAAAGACTATCTATCGACCTTGTTCGCTGCTCTTCCTGATCTTGCAGCGACCGTCAATCACGTCGCCTGCATTCCCTATCTGGGCGACGCCAAAGACATCGCCGTGCGCTGGTCGATGACCGGCGCTCACCAAGGCGACGGCATGTTCGGGCCGGCTTCCGGCGCGCCGGTATACATTCTCGGCGCCTCTCACTGGCGCGTCATCAATGGGCGGATACGAGAAGAATGGACCGTGTTCGACGAGCTTGCGGTGTTGCGGCAGATCGAAACGCATCGGCTAATGTCATAAATGTCCGCGAAGCGAAAAATTTTCGACGCCCATCATCATCTCTGGAAGCTCGATGAATGTCGCTATCCCTGGTTGATGGCCAAAGGCGTGAAGCGTTTCTTCGGCGACCCCGCCCCGATCCAGAAAGACTATCTTCTCCGGAACTTCCTTGATGACGCGTCTGAGTACGATGTGGTTGGCTCAACCCATATTCAAGTCGGAGTTGACAAGGACGACGCAGTCAAAGAGACACAGTGGCTGCAATCGACCGCCAATAAGACAGGATTGCCGAACGCCATCGTCGCGTTTGCTGACCTGACCAGCGACAACATCGACGAAATACTCTCGGCCCACGCGCAGTCAAAGAACTTTCGCGGGATCCGCCAGATTGTCGGGCGCCATCCCAGCGAGGATGCGGCGACCGGAACCGGCGCGTTGCTCGACAGTCCCCGGTTTTTGCACGGGTTAAGGCGGTTAGCGCTGAACGGGCTGTCATTCGACCTGCAGTTGACGGCGGCGCAGTATGACGGCGCCATCCGCCTGTTTCGTCAGCTGCCGGACTTAAAGATTGCGATTTGTCACTTTGCCAGCCCGTGGGATCGATCGAGGGATGGGTTTGAAAACTGGCGCCGCGCCATGAGAGCGTTTGCGGACATGCCTCATTGCCACATGAAGTTTTCAGGCTTCGGCATGTTTGAGCCAAACTGGACCCTAGATCATATCACGCCGTATCTCGACACGGCGATAACAGTGTTCGGTGAGGACCGCTGCATGGCGGGGTCGAACTTCCCTGTCGACAAGCTTTATGGCGACTACAACCGCATCTGGCGCGCCCTTGAAAAGTGGGCCCCGAGCGAAACTGTCCTTAAAAAAATCACGATGACAAACGCGTCTGACTATTACGCCGTTTTGCCCGAGAGCTGATCAAAGGCGCTGCGCAGCACCTTCGCGCCTTCAAGAATGAACGTGTGATCGGACTTCAGAATAAACAAGCTTGCGCCCAATGCGCGCCATTTTGGAATCTCAGCAAGATCGCTGACGAACATGCCGATCCGCCTGTGGGCCTGGCTTGCAGCAGCGCAAATGCGTTCGACGGCTTCTACGACCGCGTCTTGCGTCGGCGTCGACGCCCCGAGCGCGACCGTTAGGTCAATTCGACCGATAAACAAGCAATCGATCCCTTCGACAGCGGCAATATCATGAATTGCGTCCAGCGCCTCAAGATCTTCGATCTGAGCGATCACTGCGGTATTGTCGTTCCCGCGCTGCAGGTTTTCCGACATAGACGTGGTTGTGTATCCGGCAGCGCGCGACGACCCGGCGTAGCCTCGTCCGCCCGGCCCATAGCGGCTCATTTGGGCAAGCGCCCGCGCTTCATCGACGGAGCGGATATGCGGGGCCACAACACCGGTCGCTCCACAGTCCAGCGCATTCAAAACGTGTTCGGAAGATGCGTGCGGAAGCCGGACAAGTCCCGGCATCGACGCCGCGCGCAGCGCCGCCAAAGATGTATCAATTGCGGCTCGATCAAAAGGCGCGTGCTCCGCATCAAGACAAACGCAATCGAGCGCTGTCAGCCCCAAAACCTCAGCAACAATATGGGACGGCGTTTTCACCCAGGCGCCGATCAGCGGCTCGCCCGCCAACAAGCGACTTCTGAAGTCGGCGCGCATCAGGCCGCCTTCGACCACAGCTTGTCGCTGGCAAGCTCGGCCCCCTCAGCCAGCGCGCCGAGCTTTGCATAGACAATGTCCTCGTCAACGGCGCCGAAACCGGCGAAGGTCGAAAATCCGCAGTCTGTGCCGGCGATCACGCGCTCTCGCCCAACAATGTCGGCAAAGCGCTCGATACGTTCTGCAACGAGCCGGGGATGCTCCACAAAGTTCGTCGTGGAATCGATGACGCCAGGAACAAGAATCTTGTCCTCGGGAAGAGCTGCGTCTCGAAAGACTTGCCATTCATGGGCGTGGCGCGGATTGGCGCTTTCGAACAACAAGGCCTGAGGTTTGGCCCTCAACGCGATCGGCAACACCATTTCCATCGGCGCGTCGCAGTGATGCGGCCCTTCATAATTGCCCCAACATACGTGAAGCCTCATCTTTTCGGCGGGAATGTTGCGCGTTGCGTGATTGAGGGCGTCAACATGCGTCATTGCAAGTCGTTCATACGCCGCATCGTCCTGATCTTTGAAAATCATGTGCCGGCCGAGCCCTAGATCAGGCGAGTCCAGTTGAAGAATAAAACCCGCCTCGACGATCGATTCGTATTCATGGCGCATCGCCTCAGCGAGCGCTTCCAAATACGCAGATTGCGACGAATAATACTCATTAGGCTGGAACAAGGCGATGACGCCGGGGGACGCAGCGTTCATGAATCCTTCAACCGGCGACGCTTCCGCCACAGCGCTCTTGAAGTTCGATAAGTCATCTTCAAGAGGGCCGGTGTCTTTGACCTTTATCTCACCCACGCATTTCGGTCGACGGTAGGACGGCGTGCCGCCGCCTTTCGCTTGCCGCTCAAGGAAACCCGGGAACTCTTCCAAGTCCTTCGGCGCATTGCGCGGACTGTCTCCATCGAAACCGGAGATACGATCTTTGATGTACGTTGCGTAGGAAATTTTGCTCATTTCGCCGTCGCTGACGATGTCAACGCCGACGTCAACTTGCCTCGCGACGACGTCCATCACCGAACCGGCGATGGTTTTCTTGAAGCCCTCGGCGTCGTCAAGCGCGCCCTTTTCGTGCGCAAAAACACCGTCTGTCACCGCTTTCGATCTGGGCAAGCTGCCGACATGGGTGGTCAAAATTCTATCCGTGCTTGTTTTCATTACGCTGCAAGCGTCCTTTCGGTATTGGCGATGTGGATCTTTAAAAGCTGCGTTACGGCGTCCGGCGACTCCATCGTCGACAAATGTCCGCACTCAGGGATCACATGGATCGACGAACCGCGAATCGCGTTGCGCATGATCTCGTGAAGCTCGGGCGGACAAACTTCATCATCTTCGCCGGCGATAATCAGCGTCGGACATGTAATTCGTCCAAGGGTATCGGAACTGTCCTGTCTATTCATAAGCGCCCGGGATTGATCGACGAAGACGTCGGGGCCGAGACGCTCCGCCATCCCGTAAATCTCGTTCATCAGCGCCTGGTCTTTTTTGTGCGCGGCGGCGAGATAGTTGGGCTTCAGTTCTTCCATGACGACAGTTTTGAGGCTGCCCTTGCGGACCCGATCAATCTGAGAGATCCGAACAGCGCGCCGCGCCGGAGAATCCGCAAATGGCGTTGAATTCAATAGCGCCAATCCGGCTAATCGGTGTCCGGCCTGTCGCCAAACGTCGAACGCAACAATGGCGCCCATGGACAGTCCTGCAAGATAGAATCGGGTTGGGGCGTCTTTGAGAAGTCGCGCAGCCATGCCCAGAATGGAATCGTCTTGGGCAAAATCGGCAACCAGGGTCTGTCGGTCGCCGCTCAGCGCAGCGGCCTGCGCTTCGAACAATCGGGCGTCGCACATCAGACCCGGCGCAAAAACTATTGGGAGTTTTGCCATGCCTGCGATAATAATGTACTTCGAAGTCAAAATCACTAGGAATCTTACGTCATGAACACTAAGCCTCTGTTTTTTCAAAATTTTGGGCGGCGGGCATGACATCGCGGGGACCGGACGGTGATGCCGCCCGGAACGCAGCGAAAGCAGTTGTGGAGCCCATTAGACAGGCGCTTTATGATTTCGAACGAGGCGCTGTGAAATCTGCGCTCGAAAACGCATTTGCGCCCGACGCGCCCGTGCGCCTCGCCTTCCCGTTCGAGGATCTCGACGGCGCGCGCGGCTTTTTCGGCCGAGCAATTGAACCCTTAGCGACGGCGATTCCCGACCTTGAGCGGCGCGACACGATCGTCATGGCGGGAATAGCAGAAGACGGGGCGACATGGGTCGGATGCTGCGGATATTACACCGGGACTTTTGCCGCGCCTTTCCTTGACATTCCGCCCACGGGACATTTCGCCACAATGCGTTTTCACGAGTTCTTTCGGGTCGTCGAAGGCCGCATCGCTGAATTTCAAGGCCTGTGGGATATTCCCGAGCTGATGCACCAGGCCGGCGTCTGGCCGATGGCGCCGCAATTGGGCCGCGATTGGTACGCTGCAGGCCCTGCGACACAAGACGGGCTCTCTATATTGAACGAATCCGATGCGCACGCTGACAAAAGCCTTCGCATCGTGACCGACATGTGCGCCGACCTTGGCAATTTCGCCGAAGGCGGCGTTGACGCCATGCGCCTGGACAAATACTGGCATCCCAGATGCTCATGGTACGGACCTTTTGGGATTGGAACGGCGCGCGGAATTCAAGGCTTCCGCAATTGGCACCAGATCCCCTTCCTAAATGGAATGCCAAACAGACAAGGAACCGGCGGGTATGGGGCATTCTTCGCTGAAGGAGACTTTGTCGGCGTTACCGGATGGCCCAACATGCAAGCGACCATCACCGGTGACGGGTGGATGGGAATTGCGCCGGCCAGTCAAGAGATCACCCTTCGCAGCCTCGACTTTTGGCGGGTTGAGAGCGGCAAGATCCGCGAGAACTGGGTGCTGGTCGATCTCTTGTCCGTTTACGACCAGATTGGAATAGACGTCTTTGCGCGCATGAAGGAGTTCAACAAGGCAAGGGCATTGTAGCAGACAGCTTTCAGAAAGGTCACCTATGACTGCAATGACAGATACGGCGCGCGCCTTCTTCGACGCGTGCGAAACCGGTAAGGGTTGGGACAGTTGCGCACAATACTGCAAAGCCGACGCGACGTTTTCAGCACAGGCCGAACCGCTGATGGAAGTAACTTCGTTGGCTGACTACACTGAATGGATGAAGGGTATATTGGGGCCAATCCCTGACGGCCATTATGAACTGAAGTCGTTCGCCGTCGATAAAGAGCGCAACAGTGTCTGCGTATTTGCGGTCTTTAGGGGAACGCATACAGGCGATGGCGGCCCCGTGCCCGCGACCGGAAAGAGTGCGGCGTCAGACTATGTGTATGCGATAGAGTTTGACGGAGACAGGATTTCGCACATGACAAAGATCTGGCATTCCGGCATTGCCCTTCAACAACTCGGCTGGGCCTAAATCCCGCTGACGTCTCCAAAGGCGCTTGCTGAACATGACAGAGAGTTTCGGCGCGTATGATTTCGTCATTGTCGGCGGCGGCTCCGCCGGCTGCGTTCTCGCCGATCGCTTGAGCGCGTCTGGGAAGCATTCCCTATGCATTATTGAAGCCGGTCCGTCGGATCGCGACCCTCGGATCAAAATTCCATTCGGCTTGATCGGACTAATGAACAATCCGCGATATGACTGGCGATACCGTTCGGCCGCACACGCCCATCTTGACGGCAAGACGGTCTCGGTGCCGCGCGGCAAGACGCTTGGCGGATCCGGGTCCATCAACTCGATGCTCTATATCCGCGGCCGCTCGTCAGACTACGATCAATGGGCGGCGCTCGGCGCGCATGGCTGGGCGTGGGACGACGTGCTGCCGTTGTTTAAGGCGCAGGAACAAAACTTGCGGGGCGCAGACGCTTTACACGGCGGCGACGGCCCTTTGCATATCCAGGACCCTCCCTCGCCGCACCCCTTAACCGAAGTCTTCGCCGAAGCCGGCGAACAGATGCAAATTCCGCGGAACAAAGACTTTAACGGTCCATCCCAGGAAGGTCTTGGCGTTTATCAGACGAATATGAAGAACAGCAGACGGTGGAGCGCCGCGGACGCTTTTCTGCGCACCGCCCTCACGCGAAAAAACGTCGAGGTGTTCACCAACACCGCAGCTGAGACGATCGAAGTAGAGGGCAATTGTGCTCGCGCGGTGATCGTGAATCGATCCGGCGCCAAGGGGCGGATCGACGTGCGAGGCGAACTTATTCTCGCCGCAGGCGCCATCGATTCGCCTGCGCTTCTCTTGCGCTCGGGCATCGGTCCCGGCGCGGATTTGCAGAAGCTGGGCATCGAGACAAACATCGACTTGCCCGGGGTCGGCGCAAATCTTCATGATCACCCAGCGGTCGCGGTCTTTCACGGAAACGGACCGACGGGATACGGGATGGCGCTGTCAGCGCTGCCGCAACTGATCGCTGCGCCATTTCAGTATCTTTTCGGGCGACGAGGAATGTTCGCCAGCAACACGGTGGAAGCCGGCGGCTTTGCAAAGACTGACGCAACGCTTGCCGAACCAAACGTTCAATTTCATTTCATCCCGGCGCGACTGGGTCACGAAGACAAGATGATCGTTTATGGCCGCGGCTACTACTGCGACGTCTGCCTTTTGAAACCGCGCTCCCGAGGCGCGCTAAAGCTTGCGTCGCCTGATCCGACGACGCCGCCGACAATTGATCTCAACTTACTATCGGACGACCGTGACTATGATGAATTGCTGGAGGGTCTTAAGCTGTTGCGCGCCATCATGGCGGCGCCCGCCTTTGACGCTGTTCGAAGTCCTGAATTAGCGCCCGGTCCATCAGTTCAAACCGACGAACAATTGCGCGGCTACATCCAGTCTCGGCTCGGCACGGCGTACCATCCCGTTGGCACATGCAAAATTGGTGATCTGCAGTCGGAAGACACTGTCGTTGATCCAAGACTTCGTTTGAAGAAAGCAGCCAATATTCGCGTCATCGACGCATCCGTCATGCCGGAAGTGGTCGCCGGCAATACGAATGCTCCCACCATGATGATCGCTGAAAAAGGCGCAACCGAAATACTCGCGTCGCTCTAACGCGGACGTTGGACCTTCCTAATTGCCGGTTTCAAACTGCGCGGAACCGCCAGCTTGGAATATGCCAGAAAACACACGCTTCTCATTCGGCAGTCCCGGCTCTTCAATCATGGCCATGAGCATGGTGACGGCCGCTTCCGTCATGCGGCGCACCGGCTGGCGAATCGTCGTCAGATTGTAGCTCTTCCAGTGAGACGGTCCGACGCCGTCAAATCCGACGACCGAAATGTCTTCCGGCGCATTCAATCCGTGATTAACCCGAAACGCATCAAGCGCGCCTATCGCCATGACATCATTTGCGCAGATCACCGCATCGGGACGCTTTTTTTTGTGTTTCATCAGCTCTTCGGCAAGCGCAAATCCGCTTTCGTAAGAGTAGTCCCCCTCCAAAATCGGCGGATCATCAGCACCCAACTCTTCGATCCGTTCAATCGCGGCTGTCTTTCGTTCGACGCCGACAACAGATTCCGGCGGCCCGGCGATGATGGCGAACCTGCGGTGTCCGGCCTTGAAGAGGCCATCCACCAATTGCCGCGCGCCGTCTTCCTGATCGCAGCACACCGAGCTCACCGGCGACCCGGTGAGGTGGCGGTTATAGAAGACAAGCGGGACGTCGCGCTTTTCAAATTCGCCAACTTGCTCCGGCGACAGTTCCGCCGCTGCTATGACGCCGTCAACACGATAGGGCCAGATCTGCTGCAAAGTTTCATTTGCGTCGGCTTCGCTTCTGAGCGCAAAAAGCAACACGCGCACGCCATGCTCTGAGAATCGCTGCGTCAGCTCTGCGAGCACCTCAGGGTAGTAGAGGTTTGTCAGGTTGGAGATCATAATTGCGACAAGGTTGGAACGTCCGCTGATCAAGCTGCGCGCAATCGCATTGGGCTCATAACCCAGCTCTTCGGCTGCTTTCATGACGCGGTCGCGCATCTTCTTTGATACGCTCGCGCCTGGCTTGAAACAGCGTGATACGGCGGACTGGGAAACGCCAGCGTGCCGCGCAACGTCGTATGACGTCACCGGCTGCCTGGCGCCCTTGATGGATACGATTTTAGACCGCGTTTTTTCCGCCATATCGTCTCAACCGGATATCCGCCTGCTCCTTGTGTCCGGCGAAACCTTCCAGGGCGCAAAGCCGTGAACAATATTCACCGACATGAACCGACGCTTCTTTCGTAACGCGCTGATATGTGCAGGTTTTGATGAACTTGCCAACCCAGAGTCCGCCAGTATAGCGCGCCGCCTTTTTGGTCGGCAGCGTGTGGTTGGTGCCAATCACCTTGTCGCCGTAGGACACGTTGGTCTCCTCACCAAGAAAAAGAGCCCCGTAATTCGTCATATTGTCGAGAAAATAGTTGGGATCCTTGGTCATGACCTGCACATGCTCGGACGCAATTTCATCGGCGACCTGAACCATTTCGTCATATGTGTCGCAAACGATTACCTGGCCATAATCGCGCCAGGCCGCGCCTGCGACCTCGCCGGTCGACAGCACTTTCAACTGGCGCTCGACTTCGACCATGGTTTCCTTCGCAAGTTTTTCGGAATTGGTTAAAAGCACCGCCGGGGAGTTGGGTCCATGTTCGGCCTGACCCAACAGATCCGCAGCGCACAGCTCGCCATCCACCGTTTCGTCGGCGATGACCAGCGTCTCAGTCGGCCCGGCGAAGAGATCAATGCCCACGCGTCCGAAGAGTTGACGCTTGGCCTCGGCGACAAACGCATTACCCGGCCCGACGATCATGTCGACCGGATCAATCGTCTCGGTGCCAAGCGCCATGGCGCCGACGGCCTGCACGCCGCCCATAACATAAATCTCATCGGCTCCCGCCATGTCCATCGCAACGACAATGGCCGGCGCCGGCTTGCCGTTGAAAGGCGGCGCTGCAGCGATCACGCGGGGTACGCCGGCCACTTTCGCAGTCACAACGCTCATATGAGCGCTCGCCACTAACGGGTATTTCCCGCCGGGCACGTAACAACCGACTGAATTCATAGGAATGTTCTTGTGGCCTAAGACGACCCCAGGCAGCGTCTCCACCTCAACATCCTGAAGCGCGTCACGCTGATGTTGCGCGAAATTCCGGACCTGTTCCTGCGCGAAGCGAATGTCATCGATGGCCTGCGCATCGAGCTCTTCATAGCAAGCCTGAATTTCGTCTTTGGACAAACGAAAAGACGGCGGCGACCATTTGTCGAACTTCTCCGACAGCTCGCGCACGGCGACGTCGCCGCGCTTTTCAATGCCGCCAAGAATATCTTCAACCGTCGCGCGCACTTTGGCGTCGTCCGTCGCCGCTTTCTCTTCGGAAATGCCCTCTTTCAAATATTGAATCATTGCTGCGCTCCCACGAACCAATCGGAGGCCCCCGCGGCGTATCCGCTCGCTGGCGCGCCCTCAAAAATCATTGCAATATCGGACCCTTCACATAGATTGCATTCGAATGCAAGATGAATCCAGGATGGATGCAACAGGAATTGGGTCAGTTTATGAACGACCAAATGCTGAGCGGAAAAACCGCCCTCGTCACTGGCGCCGGGCGCGGCCTCGGCCGGGCGATAGCGACAGCGCTCCACAAGGCCGGCGCGGAAATCATCGCCGTCGCCAGAACGCAGGAAGACCTGAACACCCTGCAATCGGAACTGGGAACGGGGGTTGAGAGCTGGGCGCATGACGTCACCGCCGACAGCTTTTTGGGTGCGGTCGCTGCGCTGCCGTCCCTGGACATTCTCATCAACAACGCCGGATCAAACCGCCCGGAACCATTTGTCGATGTCTCGCAGGAGAATCTCGATTTCATTCTGACGGTGAATGTTCGTTCGATGTTTCTGACAGCGCAAGCGGCGGCGCGCGTAATGAAACAGTCAGGCGGCGGTGCGATTGTCCATATGTCCTCGCAAATGGGTCATGTGGGCTCGCCTAACCGTTCCGTCTATTGCATGACTAAGCACGCCATAGAGGGACTTACCAAAGCGATGGCCGTTGAACTCGCGCCGGAAAATATTCGGGTGAACAGCGTCGCACCGACTTTCATCGAAACACCGATGACAAAGCCAATGCTCGACGATCCCGAATTCAATGAGTTCGTCCATCGAATGATCCCGATGCAGAAGACTGGCAAGCCTGAAGACGTCGCCAATGCGGCGCTTTATCTGGCGTCCCCTTTATCTGCAATGGTTACGGGGCACAGCCTTCTCGTCGACGGCGGATGGACGGCGCAATAAAAAGAAGAGGCCCAAAGGCCTCTTCTTCTTTACACATAAGCACCGGTTTTTGGGAGGGCAGTGGCGCTTAAAAATTCGCCCGGAAACGAATCCCGTAGTTACGCGGGTAATTGAACGAATGCTGAACGATATCGTTCCCGTTGTTGTTGCCGCGAGCCAGCACGGCTTCGTCTTCGATATTCTCGACAAACGCCTCAAATGAGTAGTTTTCCTCTGGCGAATCCCAGATCAGGCGCAGGTCAGTTTTGGTAAAGCTGCCTTGCTGTTGAAGCGGATCGATCGAGAACAGGTTCGACGTGTTGTATCCGTCACTGTAATAGAACTGAACATAGGGCGTTAACGAACCCAACTCGGCCATATCGAACGTGTAGGACGAGTAGACGGCAGCCGTGAATTCCGGCGACCATGGCGTTTGCCTTCCAGCCAAATCGACGAATCCAACGACTTGTCCGTTATACAACTGATAAGGATTTGTCTGACCGAAGACGTCGAATTCAGAATTCAAGTATGAGGCGTTGACCCCAAACTGAAACTCCTCCGTCGGCGCCCAGAGCGTTTCAAGCTCGATGCCCCACGCCGTGATCTCCCCTCCGTTGTCGCTCTCGGTAATCACAACCGGATTGCCTCCGACCGTGATCTGCACTTGGCGCTGCGCCAGCAGGTTTGTGTATTCGGTGTAGTGTCCCGCCAAATTGAACAACAGCGTATTGTCGAAAAGCTGGCTCTTCACGCCGGCTTCAAAAACGCGGGATTTCTGATTCTCGGTCGTTGAGCCGTTGTTGTTCAAGGCGCCGGAAAGGAAACCCGTGCTCGCGGTGAAGTACAGTAGCGCACTGTCCGAAAGATCATATTCAAGACCGGCGCGCCAGGATACGTTGGTCGCCGCGTCCGGATCGGCGCGGACCGCATCATCCGCATTGTTGTTGAAGCTGAATACGCCGAGAACGTCGTCAATTTCCGTTGGGAACTGACCCGGGAACGGTCCGCCAGGCACATTCGCCACAACCGGCGGCTCCGCCGTTCCGTCCCCGTCATTGTCACCGGTGAAGTTACTGCCGCCGCCGACAAGCTCTTTATCCTCGTTGTTGTACCGCACGCCGCCAATGACGCGCAGGACGTCAGACAGGGAGAATTCAAACTGCCCGTAAATGCCGAAGTAACTAACTTCGAGCGGCTGGTTGTCGGCAAAGAAACCGCCGATGACCTGGTCATTGTTGACCAGCGGCGTGCCGACCAAGACGGGAAGCACAAGGGGCATGCCCATACTGTCAAGAACGGGATTGCCATTGTTGTCCAGGACAGGTTGGTCCGGCCCGCGCGGCGCCGCAGCGCGCTGGTTGTAGATGAAGAAATTGAAATTTGTTTCATCGTAAGAATAGAAAGCGCCCGCAGTCCACTGCAGCCGGCTGTCGTAATTGGAGTTGAACTGAAGCTCTTGCGTGAAGGATTCTGCAACCTCGTTAAAGCCGCCCGCCTGGAACGGCGTCGGGCTAAAGTCGAAATCGAAACCGAGATTGTTTTCAAAGTCGGTGTACGATGTAATCGATTTGGCGAGGATCGGCCCGAGATCGAAGTTGGCTTCCAGCGAAACAACTTGTTCGGAAAGATCGCCCTCCGGCACAAAATCTTGCTCCACCGTATAGGGACCGATATCGAGCGCGTTGGGCGCTCCACCGGAGCCCGGCTGCGGATTGGCGCAGTCTTGTACCGAGCCGAACGGATCGGTGTGTCCCGACGGCGTGACGTTGCGGCAAAGGTGGGTGTATCCGAACAAGCCCGCTTCTCGGCCGTCCTCCTGAATGTTGTGATATCGAAGCAGGAAATCTACCTGATCGTTCGGCGCCCAAAGCGCGCTAATCCGAACGCCTTTGTCGTTCGGCGCTCCGAGATTTGGTCCAGCCCGGTTCTCTACGAAACCATCGCCTCTATCATAAAACGCCGCAACACGAAGTCCAAACGTTTCCGATACAGGGAGGTTCGCATAGCCTTCGAACCGTGTTCGATTAAACCGCTCATAGCTGCCGCTGATGCCGGCGGAGAAGTCATCGAGATCGGGCGCGTTGGTGTATAAGTTAATGGCGCCGGCAAACGTATTCCGGCCATAAAGCGTGCCTTGCGGTCCCTTCAAAAACTCGACCCGCTCAACATCAAAGAATGAACGCGTCTGCTGCGAGGCGCGCAGCTTATACACGCCGTCAACGAAGGTGCCGACGATAGACGAGTTATCGGCGAAGGTGTTCGTCGAATTGGCGCCGCGAACATTGATCTTTGCGTCATTGCCCGCAAACGCGAAATTGACGCCCGAAACCAGAAACTCAAGCCGCGAGACATCATCAATGCCGGCCCGCGCCAAACCGTTTTCGTCGAACGCCTGGATCGACAAACTAACGTCCTGAACGTTTTCTTCCTTTTTTTCGGCCGTCACGACAATCGTGTCGACCTGTGCAAGCGCCGCCGGGGCCGCCAACATCGAGAGCGCGCCTAGCCCTGCGCCGCTCATCAGAATTCCTGAAAGCCTTCGTCTCGTGCGGACCATGTGGACCCCTCCCTCGTTCGCCAATAGCCTGTCAAAGAATCGTCGCATTAACGCTACTTCGAATGCAAAACGCCGGCAAGCCTAATTTGACTTCGCATGCAGCGAGCCTCGTCGACCTGCATGCCGATGGCGCGAATTCTGGTCGCGCTAAAACTTCAACTAAAACATATTGTTATAGCCAGTCACGAGGATTTCGAATTGCGCTCAGGTCATTTTCGGTTAGTATCAAGCAGAGAAACACTGTTGCTCTAAGGGCACGTCTGGATGGAAATGCACCATTTTATTGCATTCGAAGTACACCAAATGCGGGCGGCGAACAGCCCCCATTCTCACGGCAAAGACCCGCTTCATGGCGCGTAACGGAGACGATGACGGCAGGATGACGGCCTGGCGATATGCGTCAGCGCAACGCGCCGCATCGACAACGGCCTTGATCAGCGCTTTGGAAAACTGCGTCGCGGATAAGGCCGTCTGGCATGTATCACACCCCCTCAACGAACTTGTCTCGCGTGACGCCGTTATCGAAAAGCTGTGGGAACCGCTGCTCAACGCTTTCCCAGACCTCGAAAGACGCGACGATATTTTCATCGCAGGCGACTTTAAAAAAACCAAATGGGTTGCATCAACGGGCCACTTTGTCGGTACGTTTCGTAACCCATGGCTCAATATTTCTCCTAGCGATCAACTGACATTCATCCGGTTTTCCGAATTTCTGGAAATTGAGGGACACAAAATCGTCAGTGCGCGCTTGATCATCGACATTATCGGCGTTGCGCGACAAGCCGGGATTGATCTCTTGCCGCCTGGCCTCGGCGCGGAGATCATCGCCCCGGCCCCTGCATCGCAGGACGGAGTGCAGCTATTCTCACCTGATCCAACTGAAACAAACAGAACGCTCACGCTGTTGGAAGCAATGATCGCCGGGCTCATGCGTTATGACCGCAAGAGCCTTGAAAGCATGGGGCAAGACGCGTTCTGGCATCCAAACTTTTTGTGGTTCGGGCCAAGCGGCATCGGCGCCACGCGCGGGCTGAACGGATTTGAAGCCTACCATCAACAGCCATTTTTGGATTTCGTGCCTGATCGTATTGGCGGCGATCACTGCGCGCGATTTGCGGACGGCGCCTATGCGGCCTCATGCGGTTGGCCGAGCATACGCGCCACAACCAGCGGCGCCTCGTGGATCTCAACGGCGCTGCCGTCGGGCATACCCATAACCATGCGCGTTATGGATTTCTGGCGTCGCAAGAACGATAAACTCATGGAAAACTGGGTGTTCATTGATATCCCCGACGTCTTTCGCCAATGCGGCGTCGATGTCTTTGAAAAGCTCACTACCTAAGCAGAAAACAAACTTGCGCTGAAAGCGCGGGAAGGTGTTTATGGGGAATTTCGGGGCGCTCAACTGGTCGATCGTAGCAATTTATCTCGCTGGCAATCTCGCCCTCGGATTCGCGTTGTCACGGCGCATAAAATCGGCCGAAGATTACCAACTCGGCACACGGATGACCCCCTGGTGGGCCATCGGCATTTCAGTGATCGCCACTTATGTCAGTGCGCTGTCTTTTCTGGGCGGCCCCGCCTGGGCCTATGGCGACGGCATGGCGGCGCTCGCCATTCATATTAATTACCCGCTTGTTATTTTTGTCGTCGTCGTCGTATTCCTCCCGTTTTTCTACAATAGCGGCGTTGCGTCGATCTATGACTATCTTGAGCGCCGGTTTGGCGTAGCGTCACGTACAGTTATTTCCGCTCTCTTCCTGCTGACGCAAACGATTACTTCTGCTTCCATCCTGACCGCCACAGCGATCGTCATTACGTTCGCCACCGGCATGGACGTTCGCTTCAGCATTGTCCTGATGACGGTCGTTGTTCTGGGCTACACCATGCTGGGCGGCATGAATGCGGTGATCTGGACCGATGTTCTGCAAGGGATCATTCTCTTTGTCGGCGCCGGCATCGTTCTCTGGAATGTTCTCGATGCGACGGCGCCGCTTCAGTCCGCTCTCGGCGCACTAGCAGCGGAAGGAAAACTCAATCCGATCGACACGTCCTTGGATTTTTCGATTGCGCCAACGGTTTGGGCCGGCGTTTTCGCCATGACGCTCTATCACATCACGGTCTATGGCGCGAACCAGATGATGGTGCAGCGCGCGCTCGCCGCCAGGACTATTGGCGACGCTAAGAAGTCCTATCTGATGATGGGCTACGCCGCATTTTTTATCTACTTCCTGTTCTTCTTTATCGGTGCGCTCTTGTACGTTCATTTTGACGGCAGACCGTTTGACCAGCCCAACGCCATCATTCTCTTATTCGCCCAGAGCCTTGCAATTCCGGGACTGCTTGGCGTGCTCGCCGCCGCTGTTTTGTCGGCGTCCATGTCGAGCCTTTCATCTGCATTCAACTCGTTGGCGACGGCGTCTGTTTCCGACTTTTATCAGCGCTTTGTTCGCCGCTCCGCGCCGCCTGGACACAACCTCATTGTCGCGAGGATCTTTACTGTGTTCTGGGGGCTGGTCGCGATCCCCATCGCTTTCGGCTTTATCAACAGCGGCGGTTCGATCCTGGAGCAGCTGACGAAAGTCAGTTCCTATTTCGTCGGCGCCAAGCTTGCGATGTTCGGGCTCGGCTTCTTTTCCAAACATACGTCGGAACGCGGTTTATTGATCGGCGTCGCCGCCGGATTCTTTTCGTTGTTTGTCGTGGTGAACGGACTTCCGTTCGCCGGTATTCCACCCATTAGCGTCGCATGGCCGTGGTATGTCGTCATTGGCGGCGCGGTAAATATTGTCGTGTCCTGGGGCGCAAGCGTCTTGCTCGACGGTTTCAAGAGCGAATGGCACGAACAAACTGTTCCCGGGCAACTGAAAAAATTCAGAGACCAGGGCATACCGGAGAAGAAAGACGGATGGTTCATGGCGCCGGGCAAGGTGGACGCCATTTGCTGGGGGCTTCCCGTCTTCTTTCTATTGACGATTGCGTTCCTGGTCGTTTTCGAACGGTTCGGCGCAGCGGGGTCCTAGTCCAAACGACGTGGCCTTGGCTCTGGACTGGGATTAGCGCCCCGAGGACATTGCGACCGCACCGCGAGGGCCACCCTGTTGCTGGTTTTGACGGATGCGCGCGCGCAGGCGGCGCTGATGCCGGACGATCAGCCGGTAATCAGTATAGTCTTCTCACTTGTCCTCATTGCCCTATCGCGAGAGGAGGCGTGCTAACAGGGCCGAACGGTCATGTCCGGGCGACGTTGTCTCGCCTGGAGCGCCCGCCTCCGTCAATAAGCTAGCGCAACGCGCAGTTTGTGCGGCTACGGCTGCGTATGACCCAACGCAAAAACTGTTCACGCATTACTTATCACGACCACCCGAACGCCTGTTTCGAAGCGTGTCTAGCCTTTACCCCGCGGCAATCTAGTGGCGCTTGAGTATTCAACCAAAAGCATATGCGGTACGGAAAGTGCGGCGAGTCCGATAAACACATGCGCTGTTAGGTATTGAGTGAGTCCAGCAGATGACGCCAACAAGCCCAGCGGCACGGTGAGAAGTGCGGACCCGGCAACATATGCGGCAACCAGCCATCCCGTTTTGCGCAGCTTGGGCGCGATGTCTCCCGCCAACCCATCGAGAACATGCTTCGGGCTGTGAAATCCGCAAAAATACACGACAAAAAACAGCAAAGGCGGTAATGCGATCGCCAGTGTGAGAACGGCGAGAATTTCCACTGACGCTGATATGTCATTAAAAAGACTCCTGATCGCGACAAGCGCCGCGACAGGCAGCAAATACTTTCCTGCTTCGCTCATCCATCCGGCGATTATCGGTCCCGCCGGTCCCGCAATCGCCTCGAAAATTGCTGCAACGCCGGAGACGTGAAAGAACGCCGTTGTGGTGAGAAGGGCGAATCCAACGATCATGCGTTCAGGCAAGTTGATCCGGTTTCGCCAGTCGCCGCCGAAATGAAACGCCGAAAAACACAGAAACAGCGCCAGCGCCGGCCCCGGAAACAAAACCCAGGCCAACCCGACAAAAGCGGCAATGGCGATGTACACGACGTGAAAAAAGAAGAAGCTGCGCGGGCCACGCCAGGCGCCAATACGGCGCGCGAGCATGGCGTCAAACGCTCCATGAGGCAGGCCGACAAACAAAACCGCAAAAGCAAGCAGATAGGTTTGTCCCTGTAATGACAGTGGAGCGGGACCAAATAGCGCCGTCGCCAGCGTGAGAGATATCGTCAGCGCGACAAACGCAATCATGTGTTTTTTTGCGCCGGACAGAGGCGAAACAACATTGATCGCCGTTAAAGGTGCTTGGAGTCGCGCTGCGTGTGCCATGTGTCAGTTTGCGTAGTTGGGCGGCGCCAGCGGCGCCGCCCTGTTTCAACAGTTATTAACCTGCGTCGAATTTATCATGCCGCTTTGGTGTTCGCATCATCAGCCGTAGCAGCGGCCCAGATGACGACACCGAAAGCGATTTTGTTCACAAAATCAGCGAGATTGTAGATGATATTGAGTGCTGCGGTATCGCCGCCGCCGGCGTAACCATAGATGTAGCCGATCGGATAAATCGCCCACCCAACTGTCACGATCAAACGCAGCGCCGAAAAAGCCTTCTTCGACGCTACCGTTCCTTGGCTCGCGTTGATCTTGCTCGCCTCGCCGAGGAAGATCTCATAGATGATGTAAAACCAAGCGAGCGTTCCTAGAATAAACAATCCCCAAAGGGCGCCGGCGTTGCCTGCGTTGACCTCGCCAAGATATCCAGCGACCAACATTACAACTGAAGCAACTAGCAACCGCCAGAAAAGCGAAGCCTTAACAACGGCAATCGCGGCGAGGATCAGATAAAACTCGATAATCTGCAGCGGCACGGTGAGAAGCCAGTCCACGTACCGAAATACTGTTGGACTTTCGCCGGTGACGGCCCAGACTTCCCGCATGTAAAAGTAGTGAATCGCAGCAATGCCGGTGACCATCGCCGCGACGGTCAAAGAGGTTTTCCATTTCCCTGTCGCGCGATCGCGCTCGACGAAAAAGAAGAAGGTCGCCGCGACCATCGCGGCGGAAATAATCCAGAACGATACGCCGACAAAATCGGCCGGATCGAGCATCAGTTTTTCCATTTTTGTCTCCGATGTTTGTACTCGATGTAGTCGGCCGGGCTACGATCCAAATTTTTTCGCAGATCATGGTGCAATGCGACGTATACAGCGATGCAGCTAAAAGTTGGCATGCGGATTATCAGTAAGGCGGGTGAAAGGCCCGTATTTGCGGGGCTTTTTCTTTGTAGCGTGGCAGGGCGTCGCACGTGTGACAAAGTGCGACAGCGCCGCCGAGTTATGCACACGCAACGAGGGAGCCAGGGGCGGGCGTGTCGAAGATGTGCTTACGATATTTATGCTGCCCGATACGTAGTAATGATAAGCATTCGCAAATCTTGATGCCCCTAATCATCGTCAGGGTACGTACGTATTGTGTTCGACGTGCAGCAGAGAGTTAGTTGCGAAAGACGCGTAACGGGTGCTTGCGGACACCCAAGATTCCCGCTTTCGCGCCCGCTAACAGCGCTGCGGTAGCGCCTATATCTATCGAGACGGTCGGGCAGCTCGGCGACCTGGCGTTTTTTCCGAGGCTCGCCGGGCTCAATTGCTTGATTCGACAGTTTCCGAAGCGCTTTCCTGCTGGGAAAACCACCTTGGATCGTCTCCCGTATACCCTAAGTAATTGCTTCAACACGAAAGAGGGTCGCGATGGCGTTGTCAGCATTGTTTCTGGGTTCAATTGGCGTTTTGGCGGAGACTTCAGACATCCAGCGCCGGGCGTACAATCAGGCGCTACGCGAAGCCGGGCTAAACTGGACTTGGGACCGCGACACATATGCATCGCTTCTTGAGATAAATGGCGGAAAAGACCGATTGCGCCTGATTAGCGACGCGGCAGACATCGGTCTCTCCGATAAGGACATAGGACGCATCCATGCGCGCAAGACGGAACTGGCTTGCGAGCGCATCCGGAAAGACGGCGTCGCGCTGCGTCCCGGCGTCAGGGAACTCGTCGATCTAGCCCTCGATAGCGGTTTGACCCTTGCGTGGGTCACCACCACATACCAGCCAAATATCGACGCCATTATCGACGCAATGGGGACGACTTTGCCCATCGACAGGTTCGCGGCCGTTGTGACGCGCGAATGCGTTGGAAAAGGAAAACCTGCGCCGGACGCCTATCGATTCGCAATGGACAAGACGGGCGTCGCCCGGAGTGCGGCGCTCGCAGTTGAAGACACAATGCTCAGCGTTCTATCCGCAAAACGCGCAGGGATCACGACAGTCATGATTCCCGGCGAATTGACGTCCGGACAAGACGGTCATGAGGCGGATCACCACTATAGTAGCCTCGTTACCGCCTCCGGCGAATTACAGCCGGGAATTGTCGCACTCGTAACCGGAAAGCCGATCCAGGACCTTTCCGACGCGGCCTGATTTTTTCACTTTGCATTCTTATGGTCTAAGTTGGTTCGTTCAGCCTAACGCGACTGTTCTAGGAGTTACATGTCCCGCAACCTTCACGTCGTTTGGTTCAAGCGAGACTTGCGGCTTGCCGACCATCGCGCACTCTCCGACGCCGCTCAGCGCGGTCGCATCTTACCGCTTTTTGTCGCAGAACCGGAGTTGTGGCGACAAAAGGACATGTCGGCGCGCCAATGGGGGTTCGTATCGGAGTGTTTGCATGAGCTTCGCGCCGAGCTTGCCGAATTGGGCCAGCCGCTCATCGTTCGCGTTGGCGATGTCGTTCAAGTCCTTTCTAACATTCATCAACAATTTGGTGTGGCTGGTCTTTGGTCTCATGAGGAAACAGGAAACGCCTGGACGTTCGGGCGAGATCGCGATGTGAAGTCTTGGTGTCGATGTAACGGCGTTCCATGGACGGAGGCGCGGCAAAGCGGCGTCATCCGTGGTCTGAAATCGCGGACGGGCTGGGCGCGACGTTGGGACCGATTTATGGCGGAAACCACAACTGCGGCGCCCGTCGCCCTGGCGCCTTTGGAGGACATCGCATCAGGATCAATCCCGACTGCGTCCGAGCTCGGGCTGGCGGCCGATCCTTGTCCGGATCGGCAAGCGGGCGGGAGGCGTGAAGGATTGCGCGTGTTGGACTCGTTCCTCCAGCAACGCGGACGAAACTATCGTCGGGCGATGTCCAGCCCAGTGACCGCATTCGGAGAATGCTCGCGGCTCTCGCCCTATCTGGCATGGGGGGCCGTTTCCATGCGCGAGACTGCACAAGCGACATGGGTGCGCCGGGCGGACCTAAAACAAAGCACTTGCGCAACAGCAAAACCGTGGCGCGGCGCAATCGCATCGTTTGAAGGCCGACTTCATTGGCGAGATCATTTCACCCAGAAACTGGAAGACGAGCCGCAAATAGAGTTTGAAAACCTGCATCGCGCCTACGACCGGCTGCGCCCCGCCGAACCGGATGTCGACCGACTTAATGCCTGGTCCAATGGAGAAACCGGGCTTCCCTTTGTCGACGCGTGCATGCGCGCATTGACGGCGACTGGCTGGATGAATTTCCGCATGCGCGCCATGTTGATGGCGGTCGCCAGTTATCATCTCTGGCTCGACTGGCGCGCGCCCGGCGCGGTGTTGGCGCGCCTGTTTACGGATTACGAACCGGGGATCCATTGGCCCCAGGCGCAGATGCAGTCGGGAACCACCGGCATCAACACCGTGCGCATCTATAACCCGGTCAAACAAGGAAAAGACCAGGATCCGGACGGCGTCTTCGTCCGCAGATGGGTTCCCGAATTGCGCCGCGTTCCGTCAGACCTCGTCCACGAACCCTGGCGCTGGGAAGGCGCCCCTTCCCTGCTCGGGAAATCCTATCCCTTTCCCATCGTCGACCATCTCACCGCGGCAAAATCAGCACGCCAGAAAGTCTGGGCCGTTCGCAGCCAGCCCGAATACCGTACTATTGCCCGCGACATCCAACAAAAACACGGCAGCAGAAGAAGCGGCATGAAAATGACTGGTCGACGCAGGAAGCGATCGCCACGATCACCGCAATTGTCGTTCGACATTTAACGGCGCGCAACGGCATGAAGATGAGAAAGAAAAGCGACCTGCCCGCCAAAACCTGCCCCGTTTGCGGCCGGGCGTTCAGTTGGCGGAAGAAGTGGGCTCGGGACTGGGACAGCGTGCGATACTGCTCCGAGCGCTGCAAAAACCGTCGCACTTTGCCAAAAACAGCCAACCATCGCGGCGCCGATGAATGATCCCGGGAAAACTGTTGATTGGACACCCACCCGCGAAGCAGGCCTCGCGCGGCTTGAAGCGTTCACGCCGAAGATGGGCCGCGCTTACGCGGCGCAACGCAACTTCGATCTCGGACCACACGACCGATCAAACATCTCCGCGTTATCGCCTTGGATCCGACATCGCTTGATATCGGAATCAGAGGTATTGTCCGCCGCTCTTGGCGCGCATCGCTTTCACGATGCTGAAAAATTTGTCCAGGAAGTCTTCTGGCGCGGTTATTTCAAAGGGTGGCTCGAGCAACACCCGGGCGTGTGGGTCGACTACCGAGACGGTTTGCGCGATGACCTCAGAGCTTTGAGAGACGATCACTCATTGCTGTCGGCGTATCAAGCGGCGACACAGGGCGATACAGGTATCGATTGTTTCGACGCCTGGGCGCGAGAGCTTCGTGAATTCGGGTATCTCCACAATCATGCGCGCATGTGGTTCGCCAGCATTTGGATCTTTACCCTGAAGCTGCCCTGGCGCCTCGGCGCCGACTTTTTGATCAGGCATTTGATGGATGGCGATCCGGCGTCGAATACGCTGTCATGGCGGTGGGTGGCGGGTCTGCACACCAAAGGAAAAAACTACGTCGCCCGCCGCGATAACATCAGGCGCTACGCCAATCACCGGTTTGACGTGAATGCAGGGCTCGCTCTTGAACCGGCGCCGCTGCAGGAAGACGCAAGCATTGCTGTAAGGCAGGCGTTAAAAACACCTCGAACACATGTCGTTTCCGGAGACTACGGCGTCATTGTTACGGAGGAAGACTGCTGCGGCGACATGGCCCTGCTGCCGGAACACCCTCCTTCAGCAGTGCTTGTGATTGGGCCTTTGGATAGGGGGTCGCCGGCGCCTCTTGGCGAGAAAGCAAAGGCTTTCGTGAGTGGCGCTCTTGATGCCGGTGAGAAAGCGCTAGTTGAGTCGTTTGGCGTTGAAGCGCGCCGCGTTGATCCTCAAAACGCCGCCGAGCAGATCAGCCAATGGGCTCAATCCGCGGCGCTGACGACTGTTGTCACGGCGGCGTCGCCTGTCGGACCAGTTCAGGACTTAATCACATCGACGGCGGACAGGCTGAATGCTGCGGGCGTTACGCTCGTAAGACTTTCGCGCGACTACGACCACATGGTTTGGCCGCACGCTTCCAAGGGGTTCTTTGCGCTGAAGAAAAAGATCCCGTTCATCATCAACCAGCTTGGTATGGTGTGATCAGCATCACTATAACGTCGCCGCTTTACGCGCCGCCACGACTGATAAGCCAGGTGAATAGCATCAGGATGGCGATGGTGACGGCCTGAAATTCGACCCTGAGGCGCATGAGCCGATTGCCGTTTCTTTTGTTGAACGAACCACCCTTTGCGAGGGAATAGATGCCGAACCCCAAAGCAACCAGCGTCGCAATAAGGCCAATGGGTATGAGAAAGAACACAAACGTACTCACCGATTTTCTCCAACAGAATTTGTCCGGAACGACACAGAGAGTACGGTTTGACCAATTGCATTGGTTCGCAGTCAAAGTGACGCACCGGCACGAGCGCGGGACGCTGCAGGAGTCACCGATTCCTTCCGGCTCTTGTAGCGACGCCGGACATCTAATTCAGCCCGATCCAAAGCATGAGCCTTGCCAGCCTTGGCGCCGAACCCCACAACCGACTGGAAGAACACTTAAATCTGGCGAGACCCGAACAGCATGACTGAGAAATCAAATTCCTTCGTAGAAATATTCAACGATCCTGAGCACGCCGCCCAATATGCTGACGGCCCGTCGAAATTCGTACCGGGCTTTCATGACCTGCACCGTATGGCCGGTGTTCTTATCCGTGAGCATGCGCCCTCAAACGCCCATGTTCTGGTGCACGGTGCAGGCGGAGGGTTGGAACTTGAAGCTTTTGCTGCGGAAAATCCCGGGTGGACCTTTCTGGGCGTCGATCCGGCGAAGCCCATGCTTGATGAAGCGAGGACGCGACTGGGCGACCTCAACGAGCGAGTCTCGCTTCACCATGGATATGTTGACGATGCGCCTGCGGGCCCCTTCGACGCCGCCACCAGCTTTCTAACGCTCCACTTCCTGAACGCCGCCGAGCGCCGAGAAACGGTGTCTGAAATTGTTCGACGGCTAAAGCCCGGCGCTCCATTCGTGACTGCGCATTGCAGTTTTCCTCAAGACACGAAACGCCGAGATGCTTGGCTCACGAGGCATCGGGCGTTCGCCATTGCCTCGGGTATCGACGCAGAAGTAGCTGAACACGGACGAAAAACAATTTCTGATAGCATCGAAGTCTTTGACCCCGAGATCGACGAAAAAATCCTGCGTGATGCGGGTCTATCGGACGTCACACTGTTCTACTCAGCTTTCACCTGGCGAGGCTGGATTGGACGGGCTGAATAAAAGGCGTTCGCTCTGTCGGGCTAAGGCGTTTTCTCTCTCGTCCTCCCCCGCCCTTGTCACTACCCGCGACCCCAAGCGCTGTCGTCGACAAGGCGACAAAATGCGGATTTCCACAAAGCAGCTGGCGGTGCAAGCGACCGCGATCGAACGGGTCTCCAGCGGAAAACCCATAGCTACCCAGAGAATCCGGAAACCCTGCAGCCCCTCACGGAAAATACTGGCACGTCAATATGACGCCGCTCGCGATATCTTCCTTCTCAAGCGCATCGGCGATGACAAGTTCGCTCTTGCCTGTGAAGAGTTTCGCTTGGCAAAGGTTGCAAGCACCGCTTCGGTATTGGCGAGCCCCGTAGCCGGAGCGAATGACAGCCTTGCGCCAGGTTGACGAATTGTTGCGCAACAGTTCCGGGCGCTGACGGAAACGATGCGAACGAATCCGATGTCGAGAGGTGACCGGGCCCAGGAAGACGCGGTTGTCATGCTTCAATCCACTTGGCGGCGAGCCGGCCCACTTCAGCGAGTACGGCCTCATCCTCTTTGCGGATCGAGTTGTAAGCGGCCGGAGCGTCGTAATAACAAGCGATGATTACCGGCGCGCGACCCGGCGGCCACACGATAGCCACGTCGTTGTACTTGTTGACCATCGATGGCGCGACGCCGGATCCCGTTTTGTTTCCGGCGATCCATTCCGACGGCAAACCGGCGCGTAGACGTCGCCGACCCGTGCGCGTCTCTTGCATCCAACCGATGAGTCGTCCTTGCGCAGCGTCGGAGAGACCGTCGCCCAGTAGGAAGTGACGCAACGAGAAAGCCATGGCGCGCGGGGTGGTTGTATCGCGTACCTCACCCCTGGGCGCCAGATTCATCTCGGGTTCGTATCGGTCCAGGCGCGTGATTTGATCACCGGCCTGCCGCATGCGCCGCGTAAAGCCATCGGGCCCGCCGATCAGGTCCAGCAACAGGTTGGCGGCGACATTGTCGCTGGTAGTTTGGGCTGCGCGCGCCAGCGCCTCGACTGTCATTCCGCCGGCAGCGAGATTTGCCGACGTAACAGGCGCATAGAACACCATGTCCCTTTCTGTAAAAGGAACTACTTGTTCTGCGTTTAGCGCTCCTTGATCAATTTCCTGTAGGATCATTGCCGCTAGGAGCGCCTTGAACGTCGAGCACATTCCAAACCGCTCGTCGAGGCGAACCCCAACCAACGCTTCGCTTCCGGTGTTCAGTACGCAAACGCCCAGTCGACCGCCGACGCGGTCCTCGAGAGCGGCAAACGTATCGTCGTCGGAATTGCGCTCGACCGGCCTGGCAGACCCAACTGACAAAAGCGAAAACGCCGACGCGCCGACCGCGCCTGCGAGTATGCTGCGACGACTCCAGGGTTTCGGGGCGCTCTCGCGAAGAAGGGTTGCGCCGTGGTCCGATTGGCCAATCTTCTGTTTGCCCACGCTGTTCGTCTCCATGTAAAACACGGCTGTGCCGCATTCTAGAATCAGCGGTTCGACCGCATTGACCCAATTCGCCGCCGAGCACACATCAGATATCAACAGCCGGCGTCGTTGCGCAACTCCAATGCCGGGGCGTTAATCGTTCGCTCGTTCCCGCCCCGCAGTCTGCCGATACGACCAATCGCGAGCGCCTTGCCTGCAATAGCCTTCAACCAGCAGAGTTATTGGCGACTGGCGCGCTGTAATGCATTATGCTGACTTGATTATTCGAGAGGAGCCGAACATGAGGTCAATTCACCGAAGGTCTTCGCAAGCTTCCGTCAATCGACCAGGGTCGCCGAGCGCCTTTATTGCCTTACTTGTGTTCACATTTTTCTCGAACGCCTTTCCAACCGCGTCTTGGGCGGGCGCGCTTACAGAGTCACCTGACCTCGCCTATTTTGACGGGCCAGAATTCGATGACGAAAAGCACCGGCTTGATCTGGTCGCGCCCAGCGATGGATCGGCGGCTGCAACGATGTTGTGGATTCACGGCGGCGCATGGGCGTTTGGCGACAGGAAAGATGACCTGGAACTTGCACGCGCTTTTGCGCGTGAAGGCGTCGCCGTTGCGGTGATGTCCTACCGACTCAGTCCCGGCTCTTGGCGCGGCGAAGAGTTTCCCGCGACGGGCGTACAACATCCAGAACATGTCAAAGACGTTGCACGCGCCTTTGCGTGGTTGCACGCGAATGCTGACAGCTACGGTTTGGACGATGACAGGCTGTTTGTAAGCGGCTTCTCCGCCGGCGGCCACCTGTCTGCGCTCCTTGCAATGGATCCGCGTTATTTGGAGACGTTCGGGCTTGACCCCGCCGATATGCTCGCCGCGCTTCCTGTCGCTGGCGGTTACGATTTGAACGACTATTACACAGCTATCGAAGAAGGTATGGGTGAAGACACTGCGATTGGTCACGTTCTCGGCGTATTCGGACCACGGGAGTCACTCGCAGACGCATCACCGATAACATATCTTGAAAATGCAACGGTTCCGATGCTTGTCCTGACAGAAGGCCAGACCGCGGACTACACGCGTGTTTTTGAAGAGGCCGTCGCGGCCTCAGGCAAGACTGACTTAATTTCATTCCGCTACTTCAACGAAGAAACCCACGCGTCTCTTCTGGCAATGTTGAGCGCCGAGGAAAGCCCAGCCCGCGACGAAATGATCGCCTTCATGAGATCTCAACTCCAGGACTAGCGATCGAAGGCTTGGCGAACGTGCGGTCGCCAACGTTTAGGGGTTTGAACTGCGGCAACAAAAATGGAACACGTTTGTTCATTGCCGCAGCGTTGGACGGAAGCAGTGTTAGTCTCCAGCTATTGCCCAAGCTCCGTCGGATAGGGCGGCGCATCGGTTGGGACTGGATTATCGAAATCTTGAAGGTCCGAAAGCGTTTTTTGGATCGCCGCCGCTAGCTGGCTGTCCTGTCCATTATTGGCTGCAACCGGATCGAGCTTTACCTCAATATCGGGCGCAACCCCTTCATTTT
This sequence comes from Hyphococcus sp., assembly GCA_028289605.1. Taxonomy (GTDB): domain Bacteria; phylum Pseudomonadota; class Alphaproteobacteria; order Caulobacterales; family Parvularculaceae; genus Hyphococcus. The sequence goes on from JANQON010000011.1 coordinate 161,872, forward strand.
CGACCGACCAATTGTAATCAACGTCGTAGAAGCGGAAAAACGGTACGGTGAGAAAGCCGCCATCGATGAGCGAAGGATTTGCGGCGATTCCGATCAGGCCGCCCCATGTTCTTGTTCCCATCAGTGTGCCAAGCTTCTCAACGCGGAAAGAGTAAGGCAGGAAATCACCGCCTGAGCCTGCGTCCTGATCAATGAGCATCACCTTCGGACCATAATGAGCGCCGCCGGGCGTGTTGAACGTTGCGCCGTGCCGATCCTTCCAGCCCGAAAGATAGGAACGGCCAAGAACATCGGTTATGTAATTAGCCGCTTGGCCGCCGCCATTGGATCGTTCATCAATAATCAGCGCTTCTTTGTTCGTCTGCGGAAAGAACATCCGATTGAAAAAAGTAAACCCTGCGCCCGCCGTATTCGGGAGATAGACATATCCAACGCGGCCGCCCGTCTCTTCCGTGACCAGGGCGCGGTTGCCCTCTACCCAGGCCCAAAGTCGCATTTGAGACTCATCGCCAATCGGTTCTATGGTTATCGGACGAAGACCGCGACCTGTGGCGTCATCCGCAATGCCAAGGACCACTTGCGACCCGACGGCGCCCTGCAGAAAACGAAAAATGTTGTCGTTTTCACCAAGAGGAATTCCATTGACGGTTAAGATGTAGTCGCCTTCGCTAACGTCAATACCAGGCTGGGCCAGCGGGGCTTTGATAAAAGGATTCCAAAGCTCGCCAGTGTAAATGCGATTGATGCGGATAGCGCCGCTGTCGACGCCAAGATCAGCGCCGAGCAGTCCAACACCGGGATTGTCGCCAGAATAGGTGTCTCCGCCGCCGACCCGATTGTGACCAACTTGCATTTCCGCAATCATCTGGACAAGGACCGTATTCAGGTCCTCTCGTCGCCCGACATGATCGAGTAATGGCTCATACTTGTCTGCCACAGCCTGCCAATTGAGGCCGTGCATATTTGGATCGTAGAAGTACTTCGCCTCCATCCGCACAACGTCGCGGAATATCTGCCTCCATTCTTCCTTCGGATCGACCACTATCCTAAGGCCTGACGTGTCCAATGGCTCGACCTCGTCGCCTGAAGCGTCGCCGAACAGCATCTGCCCATCGGGCTTCAGCGCGAGCATCTTTTTGCCGTCGCCGGAAAGTGTAAACCCGGTAACGCCCCTTGCGACCTCGGAGGTTTCTTTTTTGTCCGCCGACCATCGCATCAACGCGAAGTTGGCGCCAAACGGCGTGCCCGGCGGCGCATTCGAAACGCCAGGCTGCTCCGCTTTCAGGTAAAGCAGGTCGCCATTTGCAGCGACTTCAAGGCCGTAATAGGCGTCTTCGGCGACTGGCAGGGCTACGATACGATCCACTAGGTAGTCAGCATCAAGATCGACGTTAGTTTCCTTTTCACCTGACGCTTCTTCACCTTCCTCTTCAGCTTCTGAACTCTCCTGACTTTCATCTTCATCGCCTTTGCCCGCCGCAATGGGAGAAGCGCCTTCATCGGAGAGGACCGCTACATAAAGACCGGCGCGATAAGGTTTTTCCTGTGTCGAAAGATCTAAGCCGACTTGCGTAGGGCCCGAATTCGTCGAGGCCGCAAAATAAAGGTACTTGCCGTCGGGACTGAACGCGGGGTCTCCGATATCGGCCATGCCGTCGGAAATCTTTATCTGGCGATTGCCTATGAGTGCTTTGAGGTCGAACAGGACTAGGTCCTGCATGAAATTGGCGCCTTCAATCGTTGCGGCGAGCCAGCCGCCATCCGGCGAAACTGAAACGGAGTGCGAAACACGACGCACATGGGTGGCGAGCGTTCTTGTATTTCCACTATCCAAATCGATGAGTCGCAGGCGGAGTTCATCATCTTCAAAAACAATTTTCTTGCCGTTGGGTGTGAACGCCAGGAGGCGATGGAAACCGTCACCTAGCGCGATCCTCTTCTCGTCAGCCGGGTCGCCATCGATCAAACTTCGGATAAAGGCTATGCCGTCAACAAGACCTAAGCGCTTAGCTTCACCGTCATAGACCTGACTTCGCACGACTAAGCTTTGCACGTCGCCATCGTCATGAACATATGCAACGCGTTGTCCGTCTGGCGACCAAAGGGCCGTATACGCGCGGTCGCCGCCTTGAGCCGTCAAATTGCGCACAGATCCTTCGTCCGTCGGCAATGTGAAGACATCGCCGCGCGCCGTCACAAGGGCTCTCTTGCCTGTTGTCGAAAGACTGATGGAATCAATACTGCGCTTCGCATCTTTGAACCCCGGCTGGAGCTGCGGCAGGTCGGACGCCAACGAGATAGAGAGAGCCTGGGCTGGACCGTTCTGAGCGAGATTTAGCGTTTTGAGCCGTCCGCCTGCCTCGTAAATCAGAGTATCGCCATGAAGGTCTGCGGCGATAACGTCCCATTCGGATTCACTCGAAAGCTGACTGATCTCTTCGCTTCCGGCGTTATAACGATATACGTTGAACCGCTTGTTCGCCCCCCGATCTGAGAGGAAGATAACGTCATTCCCGTAAAACATGGGATAAATGTCGTTGACCCTCTCGCCTGGAATCTCGGTCGCCTCACTGTTCACCGGATCAAGAATAGTAACGCTTGGCGACGCGCCGCCGCGATAGCCGGCCCAGCCTGAGGAACCGCCAAATAAGCCATTGTATGCTGGTCCGTGGCTGATATACGCAAGGCGCTCGCCGGTCTCATGCCAGTCGCCCTGGAAGTAACGCGCGAGCATCTGCTTCTCTGGCATCCCGCCGCTTAGGCTAACGTGGTAGAGTTGATCAGACCGACCATGGTTGGTTTCACGATCTGACGCAAAAGCGACGCTGGCTCCGTCGGCGCTCCACCCTCTTACAAAGTCCGAACGCGGATGCCATGTCAGGCGTTGCGGAACGCCGCCCGCGGCTGGCACGACAAAGACATCGAGGTTGCCGCCATACGATCCGGTAAAGGCAATTTGCGAACCGTCGGGCGAGAAGTACGGCGTCATCTCCGTTCCCGGATGCGACGTCAGTCGCCTCGTATCAGACCCGTCACGCGCCGCCGTCCAGATGTCGCCTGCGTAGGTGAATGCAATACGATCGCTGCTGATGGCAGGATCGCCCAGAAGCAACGTCTCCGCCGATGCAGTTGCGGCGAAAACAGCAAGTGTAAGCGCGCCAGAGGCAAACAAAGCCTTCATCAGAGGACTCCTTTTTATTTGGAAGCGGATGTTCCTCAGCCGCCATAGTTAAGGTTAGAGCCGGATTTTCCGATAGGACAACTCGTATCGTTCTGCAAAGTCAATCTCACCCCCGTCAGCAGGGTGTTGGCGACATCCAACCCCTCTCAGATCGACCGCTTCCAAACCCTGCATGCGCGGCCAAGATTTTGATCCACCGATTTCAACCTAAAACGAACGTTTGCTTTTGTTCCGACTTGCTGCGTTCGACTGAATTCGCACAACCCTTGTTACTCTGGACTGTGCGAGCGAAGTAGTGGTTATGTAGGCGTCAGCTTTTTCCAAATTGGCGAGACGCCTGCTCGCCCAAACCGAATTTCAGCCGTCGTAAGTTTCCCAAGATTCAATCTCCAGCGTATATGCCGCATCGCCAAGGTCGTTGATGTTGCGTCTCGCCCGCAGAACGCCAACAGCCCATATTGCATCCCACTGCTTGCCGAGCGCCACTGGAGTCTCTGCAACCACATACACTATCTGGTTTGGCGGCGGCGGCGGCGTGTGAATGCATGCGCCGAAATAAGGCACCAGCAAAAACTCCGAGATCTTCCCGGATTCGACATACTCGAACGGAAGCACATAGCCGGGAATGCGCACACGCGCGCCATCGAGTTCCTCGACAACGTTAAACGTGCCGATTTGCGGCATCAAATCCAACTCCGAGCCTTCCGGAATGGTGGCGTACTTGTCCTCTTCCGCCACATCGAACAGACTTTGCGACTGTTGGGTTTGGAGCTTTTTGTCGAGTTCCGCAAAGTATTCGGCGAACAGCCGATCGATTTCTTCAACCTCGCCTTCGGGCAGCAGTGTTTCCCAATTGATCGTCAGCGGCTTTTCAACGACCGACTCGGGGCGGCTTGTCTCTGCGGGTCCCGAGCAGGCGGACGCCAGAAACGCAGCGATAAACAAAAACAGTCTCATAAGCGCCTTAGACATAGGTCAATTGCGCATATTTGGTATACGCATTTACGGGCTGTTTGCTGCTCATACCTCTGAACCCGGCACGACGCCACGCGGCAAACTTACAACATGGTCCACTATTTCGCCTGGCCGCGTGAACCAAACCTGCGCATGATCAGCGTGCGTTCGAATATGCTGGAGCGCGCGCCGGAGCCGGGCGAGTCTAAACGGCTGTCCTACAATCGGGGTATGCAGGGAGATTGCGCAAACAAGCGGCTGATCCGCCGACTGACGCAGCATTTCGTCGAACTGGTCGACAATCATGTCGGCAAAGTCGCCCGCTGTGTGGCGGCGGGTAAGCATGGCCGGCGCGTCATTGATTTCAACCGGATAAGGCATCGCCAAAAGCGGACCGGCACGCGTCTTGAGCCAAACCGGTTGGTCGTCTTGGGGCCAATCGAGCACGTAGGAATAGCCCGCTTCTTTCAGCAGATCGGGGGTGACCGCCGTTTCCGAGATCCACGGACCAAGCCATCCCCGTGGCGGAGAGCCTTCATGTCGGATGATTGTTTCGGTCGCTTCGGTGATCAGCGCGCGCTCGGCTGCTTCGTCGAGGTCGCCCTGGCGTTCAGAGTTTGTCCGGCCATGCGCAATAATCTCGTCGCCGCGCGCACGGGCGCGTTCAAAAATTTGCGGCGCATAGTCATAGACTGCGGAATTGACCAGAATGCAGGCCGGAATTTCTAATTCGTCAAAGAGATCAAAGAGTCTCCAGACGCCGACACGAAGGCCATAATCGCGCCAGGCAAAATTCCTCACATCGGGCTGCGGCGTTGTATAGGACGGCGTGTGCCCAAGCCCCTCGCCGAAATGAAAGTGCTCCACATTGACGGCGATGTAAAAGGCAAGCTGCTTACCGCCCGGCCATTCGTAATGCGGGCGGTGAGAGATAGGACTGTATTCGTATCGCCCGTGCGATTTGAGGATCATCGAAGTTCCTGTTCAGCCTGTTCAAACCAGCCGATGACGCGCTCAAGATGCGCCTCGCCCCAGGCCTCGAGAAACTTTTGCGTTTTGTAATCAGCGGGGTTGCGAAGCGCTGCAAGGCGCTCATTGACATAAGCCTGGGTGAGCGGGATTCCGCACAACACGGTGATGCAATGCTTCCAATCGTCATAGGCGCCTAGAGATCGCATCGCGGTTTTCCTTTCGTTGCGTCTGCAAGCTGTTTCTTGTCCTCGCCGGGATGCGTAAGGTGCGGCACGTTGGCGAAAGAAAATGTCCGGCTCCATCGAGCCGAATGACATCCGCTAAATACGGTTTGAAGAGGAGCGGTTCATCCGCCTCCTCGAAATCAAAGAGGTCCAATAGTCGGTCCACGTCACGATCAGCGATTTTCCGGACTCCTCATCATTACTTGTCAACCGGTGCGCAAGTAGCGCTCCTCAACCTCCTCACAGAGTTCATTCTTCGGCGAAACGTCCCTCAGTTGGCGACCGCATCCGCTCCGCGTTCTAAAGGGATTGGACAAAAGCAATATGCTGCGGTTGTCAGCTTTTGCGACGTTCGTTCCAGACTCCAGGTCTCCATGGCGCGACCGCCGGTCACTTTCCGGCAGCGCCAGCCGCACGGCAACTCCTGCAAACCCCTTCGACCTCCACCACCCGCCGTGTTGGGCGGTATCCGATAATGGCGGCGTTCTCGGAAATCAGACGTTCAATCCGCGGATCCTCTAATTCGACCGACGTTCCGCAATCGCTGCAAATGAAGAACAGACAATCGTTCTGTCGCTCCGGATGGACGCACGGCACGTACGCGTTCCGGCTTTCGATCTTCGAAACGAGACTTTGGGACATGAGAAATTCAAGCGTGCGGTAAACGGTCGGAGGCGCAACAGGTCGGGAGGTCTTGAGCTTGAGCGCCTCGACAAGTTCATAGGCGCCTGTTGGCCGTCCGCTCTCCCAGAGCAACTCCAGAATCTGGCGCCGCAGCTTCGTAAGTTGCGCGCCACGCGCGTTGCAAAGAGACCCTGCCAGCGCCACCCGTTCATCCGGCGCATGCTGGCCGCGGCAATCGGGATCCGTGCAGGGTCGAGGCTGGATCGGCGACAGCGCCATAATCTTGTCCTTTGTTGCGCTCAGGATGCGCAACGTTATAATGTTGCGTTCGTTGAATGCAAGGACCTATCGCCGCCCGGTCGGGCGGATGAAGGCCGAAGGAAAAGGTTTGAAATGGACACCGCAGTGGTTGCCAGCCGGCCCGCAGAATCATCTCGAAACACTTCAAGCGGCCGCAAACGGCCCAGCCGGGCGGAAGCGGAAACGGCCGTGCGGACGCTGATCGAATGGGCCGGCGACGACCCTGACCGCGAAGGCCTCTCCGGTACGCCGGCGCGGGTTGCGCGCGCGTACGAGGAGTTTTTCGCCGGTTACAATGAAGATCCGGTCGCGCTGCTTGCCACGACGTTTGAGGAAACCGCCGCCTATGACGAGATGATCGTTTTGCGCGACATTCGCCTCGAATCCCATTGCGAGCACCATCTCGTTCCTATCTTGGGCAGAGTGCATGTCGGCTATTTGCCAGCAGGCCGCGTTGTCGGGATTTCGAAGCTGGCGCGTGTTGTTGAGGCGTTCGCCAAGCGCATGCAGATCCAGGAAACGTTGACGGCGCAGATTGCCGACACGATCCAGGACGTCTTGAACCCGCGCGGCGTCGGCGTCGTCATCGAAGCGGCGCATCAATGCATGACCACGCGCGGCATTCGCAAGCCCGGCGTCAGCATGGCGACGAGCCGCATGCTAGGATCATTTCGCGATGATCCGGACACCCGCCGTGAGTTTCTTGCGATGATCGCAAGTCCAAGGAGCAATCCCCATGAGAGCTGAAGGCGGCGATCCCTCAACTTCAAACGCCTTTGGCGAACGTTTGTCAGTCGAGCAAGTCGAAGAAGGCTTCGCCCTAACCCCGAAGTTCGATGCCGACGGACTGATCCCTTGCGTCACCACCGCAGCTGATACGCACGAAGTGCTGATGCTGGGTTACATGAATTGTGAAGCATTGCATCGGACGATGTCGACCGGCGAGGCGCACTATTGGAGCCGAAGTCGCCAACGCCTTTGGCGAAAGGGAAAAACCAGCGGCCTTACGCAAAAGGTCGTCGAGATGCGCATCGACGACGACCAGGACGCTGTCTGGCTGCGCGTTCGGGTTGCTGGTTCCGGAGCCAGTTGTCATGTCGGTTACCGATCTTGCTTCTACCGAGCGGTTGAACTCGGCGAGCCGTCCGCCGGACCTGCTCGCCTTGTATTCACCGAATCACAGAAGTCCTTCGATCCAAAAGATGTCTATGGCGACGCGCCAAACCCGACGCAGCTTTGACGCAAATCGGCTTTTTGCTTGATTTGATGGCTTGAGGAATTTGAGACAACGCAGACAACAATCGGCGCCCCTGCTTCTCGCTGCATCGCATGAGTGGCGTTGGATAAACTGGAACACTGTGTCGTAGAAAGATCAGGGCGTGCGAACCCAAACAATCAATCAAAGCAAACAAAATGACCCGGTGCGGACAGTCAACCGCCAGGAAGGTTTCAAGGATATATTCGATGAAGAGGTAGAGGCCGTAATCTGGAAACGCCCGACGCCTCCATCTATTTCATCAGCACTAAGAGCATTGCCGACCCACGACGTTGAGAACGGACGCTTCTGCGTCGCTGTAAGCGAAGTCCGAAGCCGTATAATGGGCCTTTTCGACAAGTGGGGATGGTGCGCCGGCGACGCCAGGCGCTGGATAGCAGACGACGTCGAGGCTCTCGCGGCGCAGATGGCGAGTGTTTTGTCGGTTTCCCAACTCCTCCTGCGTGTCGAGTTGGTGCGCGACGACGCCTGCCGAAAGTTTCATTGCGATACAGTCAGAGCCCGCCTCATCTGCACTTATAGCGGTCCGGGGACGGAATATGGAATTGTTGACGAACGCGACCAACCCAATGAAATCCACACCGTTCCGACGGGCAGCCCCACGCTACTGAAGGGCAAACTCTGGCCAGGTTTCTTCCATCAATCGGTCCTGCACCGGTCGCCCCCGATCGAGGGAGCAGGCATATCGCGGTTGGTGATCGTTCTCAATGAAGCTGCACCGGAAGACGGTGAACTACTCGCTCATGCCTGAAGAAACAAACCCATTCATCGAAATCTTCAACGATCCTGAACAGGCCGCCAAGTATGCGGACGGGCCCGCGAAGTTTATGCCTGGATTCTTCGATCTACACATCATGGCAAATGTGTTGATCCGTGAGCGCGCGCCAAGCAATGCGCACATATTGGTGCACGGAGCAGGCGGCGGTTTGGAACTGGAAGCGCTTGCCGCAAAGAACCCTCAATGGACATTCCTGGGCGTCGATCCCGCAAAGGCCATGCTTGACGAAGCGCAACGGAGACTGGGCGTCCAGAATAGCCGCGTGAACCTGCACCACGGCTTCATTGAAACCGCTCCCGAAGGCCCGTTCGACGCCGCCACAAGTCTTCTAACGCTTCACTTCCTCGCGGCTGATGCGCGCCAAACCACGGTGTCAGAGATTGTTCGCAGGTTGAAACCAGGCGCGCCGTTCATCGCCGCACATTCCAGTTTTCCGCAAGACGAAAACGAGCGCGACGCCTGGTTGCGGCGATACAGAGAGTTTGCTGTGGCGTCAGGGGCCGATCCCGACATGGCGGACAATGCACGCAACGCGGTCGCCGAGACGATTCCGCTGCTCGATCCAGATATTGATGAAGCAATTTTCCGAGCGGCAGGCCTTCAAAACGTCACGATGTTTTACGCGGCGTTCACCTGGCGTGGATGGGTCGGCTATGCGCCCTAAGCGCCAATTAATCCAAATCGGCGCGGCCCGCTTATTGGAACGCCTCGATGATCGCAGCCTTACCCCGCTACGAGGCGAAGTTTTGCTTTATCGTTTCCAAAAAAGTCCCCATAAGAACTGACGCGCTCCGCTGACGGCGCACGTTAAGGTAGTAACTGGCTGGAAGCGATGCGCCGCGTTGTACGCCGGCGGATCATGATGGAGCACTGATATGCGTCTTGTGAAGTTTGTCCTCGGCCTTGTATTGGCGGCCGGCTTAGTATCCCAAGCAGCTGGTCAAGCTTATCCGCCTGCCGACTATCAAGATCGCGTTCCCACGCTGAATGACGTCGTCGGCCATAACCATGGCGCGGATCTGACTTCATCTCGTGACATTATTGAGTACTTTCGAGCCCTGGCCGCTGCAGACCCATCGCGTATCCAAATTCGTTCGTATGGGGAGACTTGGCAGGGGCGAGAATTGATTTACGCAGTGATCACATCACCTGACAACATGCGACGGCTTAGTGAGATTCAAACAGACCTTTCGGCGCTAGGTTCGGGTCAAGAACTGCCCAATGAAAGACTGACGCAACATCCCGCTGTCGTGTGGTTGTCGTACGGAGTGCACGGCGACGAGATTACGCCCTCAGACAGCGCCGTATTTATGGCTTATCACCTGCTCGCCGCGGAAAACAATGAAGTGGTCGACACGATCCTCGACAATACGATCGTAATCATCGACCCCAACCAGAACCCTGATGGACGCGAGCGGTTTCTCCATGGTTTCACTTCCGCCCTTGGTCTCGAACCGCAAGGCGACCGATACGCGGCGGAACATGATCAGTTGTGGCCGCGCGGCCGATTTAATCACTATGTATTCGACCTCAACCGCGATTGGTTTGCGCTCACCCAGCCGGAGACAGAGGGCAAAGTAAAAGCCATGCTCGATTGGCACCCCGTCGTCTTCGTCGACAGTCACGAAATGGGCGGGGATCAAACCTATTTCTTTCCGCCGTCGGCGCCTCCGTTTAATCCCAACATCACAAGCAACCAGCGCGAAAAACAGGTTCTTCTCGGCCGAAACATGGCGCAATATTTCGATCGCTTCGGCGTCCCCTATTTTACCCGCGAGATCTTTGATGCGTTTTATCCAGGGTATGGAGACATGTGGCCGACGCTCAACGGCGCAATCGCCATGACGTTCGAACAAGGATCGCCTCGCGGCCTTGTATTCGATCGAAAAGACGGAACCCAACTAACCTACAATGAGGGCGTGCGGAACACTGTTCTCGCGTCTCTTGCGACGCTCGAGACAGTGGCGCGAAACAAGGACGATTTTCTCAGAGACTATGGCGCTTACCGTCGTTCTGCGATTAACGTAGCTGCAAGAGCAAGCGATCGGTTCGTTGTATTCGATCTGTCAACTGGTCGATACGAAGCCGAAAGTCTTGCTCGGCGTTTGTCTTCTCAGGGCGTTGTGGTCCAAAGAACTCCCGCCGGAAGTCGCCATTGCGGCGCCGCCTATAGCGATGGCGCGCTGATCGTCGACAGCGCTCAACCGCAGAGTCGTCTTATTCGCACACTGCTCAGCCCCTCGACTGATCTGCCCGCTGACTATATCGCCGCGCAAGAGAACAGGCGCGATCGAGGTTTGAATCACGAACTCTACGATGTCACAGCCTGGTCTTTACCGCTCATGGACGGCGTCAACATCCGGCAATGCAGCCGCGTTGATCTGCGGTCAGCCGTCGAAGTATCGGCTGACGATCCGATACCATCATTGACAGCGGCCGGCGGCGCCTATGGACAAATCGCGCCCTGGACTGACGGCGGTCAAGCGAAACTCGTTGTGGCGGCGCTCCGGGCGGGATTACGCGGTAAAACTACTGATGAACCCTTCATGCAGGGCGGGCGCACCTATCCTGCGGGCAGCGTCGTATTCCCCGCGGCGGACAATCCGGACGATATGAATGCGCGTCTTCGCAATCTTGCAGATCAGATTGGCGCTGAACTGGCGCCGATGGAAAACAGTTGGGTCGAAGAAGGGCCGAACATCGGAAGCGCATCCTTCGCCGCCATGAAGGCGCCGCGGGTCGCAATGGCTTGGGGCGAAGGAACCGTCGCTACGTCCGCAGGTAATACGCGGTTTGTTGTTGAACGCGTTTTGGGTCTTCCGGTAACGCCGATACGAGCGTCCACAATCGCCCGCGCTGATCTCTCGCGATACGATGTATTGATCCTTCCAGATAGTGATAACGGCCTCGCTGACAAAATCGGCGCCGCGGCGCCCATTCAGGAATTCGTCCGCAATGGGGGCGTCCTTGTCGCCTTCTCACGAAGCGTAAACATGATTGCGGACGAGGCATTCGGCCTCCTATCAACTCAACTTGAGTATGCGGCTATCACGGAGACCCTGGATAGTGACGGCGAAACCGGTGATGAGGAAGACGACCGCGCGCCAGGAACGATTCTGAACTCCGACGCTGAGTACAAAGCACAGACCAAAAATCGCCGCGCGGCCCCAGAGGACGTTCCAGGCGTTTTGCTGAGCGCGATCGCCAATACCGATCACTGGCTCGCGTCAGGTTATGACGAAGCCAATGTGCTGGTGACAGGCGATAACATTTTTCGCCCGTTGAACACCGGCGACGGCGTGAACGTGTTCCGCTTCGCGAACGCTGACGACCTGTTGCTCAGCGGTTATCTTTGGGAAGAAAACCGGGCGCAGTTGGCCTACAAACCGTTCGTGATGGCCGAACAGCATGGCGACGGATTGGTCATCGGGTTCACGCAAAGCCCGACCACCCGCGCCTATCTGAACGGCTTGAACTTGCTGCTAGCCAATGCGGTCGTACTCGCGCCTGCGCGTGTTGCGAAGTAGGCTGCTTCATGAGCAAACATAACGTGGTTTTTGGACCACCTGGGATTCAATGTACGCTCTCGCCAAAACGGACACTGACGAATGTCTGCAGCAGGGCGCGAAAACGCCTTTATGAGGACCCCTCAGAGCAGACGACGCTCGCCTGCTGGAACCGCAGACGGGTTCGCTTTAGCCTAACAGCATCATCGGAAATCAGACGGATCAACAAAGTCAAAAAGGGCTGGGCGAATGGAGGAACTCCTCTCATCGACGATACGGACAGCGAAGAATCATGCCGGTTCCTGGCGCACTGTGTTTCGTCGTTGGCGGATATGCGTCGCAGCAGCCGCTGTTATGGCCCTCACAACGGTCCCGGTTCACAGTCAAGATTCCGATAAGGTTGAAGCTTATCCAGACCTCGCAGGGATTCGATATGGGATCTCGGTGACCGACCTGGACGGCAACGTCATCGTATCGCATCGGGCGGACGAACGATTTGCGCCAGCCTCGAACGTCAAATTGTTTGTAACGGCGGCGGCTCTCGCGGCGGAGGAGGCGTTGTCCGATTTAGATCCTGCGCTGCGGGTTGTATCGGAACCGACGGGGTCAGGGCCGCCCACCCTGGCGTTAGTGGGGCGCGGCGACCCGACCGTTGGGTTCGGTGAGAATTGCGACGTCAGATGCGTCGAATCCCTGGCGGAGGCCGTGGCGGATGCGGGCATCACCAATGTTGGTGACATTGTAGGCGATGACCGATGGTTCGCCGACGAGCGAAGGCCTCTGGGATGGAGCTGGGACGATCTGAAATTCGGCCACGGAACGTCGATCTCGGCGATCGCCGTAAACGACAGCATTGTCTCTCTAATGGTGTCGCCGTCAGATGACGTCGGGACGAGCCCGCAGGCGTTTTGGGTCGACGACGGGCCAAGCTTTTTCCATCTCAAAAACGAGGCGAAGACAAGCGACGCAACGGGAGAAAGGGCGCTGCGGTTGGAGCGGCGTATCGGAGATCGGACGGCGCGGCTCTACGGGGAACTGCCCATTGGATCGAAATCGGTGACGCTCGATCTGGGAGTCGACAATCCGGCGCATCTAGCCGCGTGGTACTTCAAGAGGGCGTTGGAAGCTGAGGGGGTGTCGGTTTCAGGGAAGCTGCGGACCCGGCGTCGGCCTCTCGAGTATGCTGACGAACCGATACCAGCCGATCCAGACGACCCGACTGCCCAATCGCGGTGCGCCCACCGCACTCAAGTTGAATCCAATCAAACTGTCATCGCGTCGCTTCAGCCCGCTCCGATCCGTGATATCGTCGACGAGATCAATCGCGAGAGTCAAAATCTGTATGCTGAGGTTCTGCTTCGTCAATTGGGCCGCGCTGCGGGGACGGGCTCTTCCTTTTGCGGATTATTGCAGATCCAGCAATTTTTGAATGACGTCGGGGTTCCGCGCGCATCCTATGACTTTGCCGACGGTTCGGGCCTTTCTAGCTACAACCGCGCGACTCCCGCGACCATAACGGCCCTCTTACGCCACGCAGCCGCTGCGCCATGGGGGGAAGCCTATCGTGCGAGCCTGCCAATCGGCGGCGCCTCGGTTGGAACGCTGAAGCATAGATTTCGCGGTTCAGCGCTGGAGGGTAGAATCTTTGCAAAGACGGGAACATTGAACCACGTAGACGCTTTGTCCGGCTACATGCAGGCGCGCAGCGGGAAGACTTTGGTTTTTTCTGTTATTGTGAACGACCGGCCGTTGGAAACATCTTCTGCGATGCATCAGATTGATTCCTTCCTGTTGAATATCGCAGAGCAATATTAGCCGCTGGTTGGCTTTGTCAGTGGAACAGGGCAGGTTTCGGCAGCCGGCCGTCTTAAGGGCGGTTGATGACCAAAAACCCAATTCGCTATATGCTCGTAAGGACCAACGCTTTTCGACCGAGTCCCCGACCCATCCGGTCGCGGCGACCCATTTCCAGGAGACGTTCATGACCCGCTTGCTTGCCGCAGCCAGCGCC
>JANQON010000014.1 GCA_028289605.1 Hyphococcus sp.
CGACGGCGGCGGCACGCCGGGCGGCGCCGACTGCGAAAACGTCATCGAAGGCGTGACCGCGCCGGAAGCGCAATATGGCGGCGGCGAAGACACCGACAACAGCGGTCGCTTGTTGTACACGTTGGTTAAGTTTGCGGGCTTCCCGCTCTCTTCGGGCAACGAACTGAACGGGATTTCGTTCGGCGGCGTCGGCTCCGACACGATCGTTAACTTCGTTCAGGTGCACAACAACTCCGACGACGGCATCGAAATGTTCGGCGGTACGGCGAACCTTCGCCACATTGTCTTGACCGGCAACGACGACGACTCGCTCGACACGGACAACGGTTGGAACGGCAATGTGCAGTTCCTGATCGTCAGTCAGCGCGACGGGCGCGGCGACAACGGCTTTGAGATGTCGAGCGCCGGCGTCACCACGTCTCCTGCTACGGACCCGACCATCGCCAACTTCACAATTGTCGGTACGACCAATGTGGATCCGGGCAACGGTCTGCGAATCAACTCCGGTCACGTCGGCCGCTTTATCAACGGCGTGGTCACCGATGTTGACGAGTGCTTCCGGTGGCAGGACGCCGGCAACGACAACGACACGTTCGATGGCGTCGGCGTTGACCCGAGCTTCGACAATTCGCTGTTCGATTGCGCAGGCGGATTGACCATCGACACGCCGGACACCCCGGCGGCGTTGGCTTCAATCGCTGCGGGCGCCGACAACACGACGACGACGTCGGTCAGCCTGATCAACGGCTTTATCAACGATGCGGCTGTGGACGGACGTCCGGCCTTCACTGACCTCAACGGCACGGTGGATACGTTCTTTGAGAACGTCGACTATATCGGCGCCGTTGAGAACTCCAGCGACGACTGGTGGGCTGACTGGAGCTGTGGTCTGGCTGCCGACGACTGCTAATTGCGAGCCGGGCGGCGCTCTCGAGGGGACGCGCCGCCCACTTTCCCTCCGCACTGCATTCACAGATTAAGGTTGATCACATTATGAAACTCCATCGTTCATTGAGGGGCGCGCTGTTTGCGGCAACGATGCTTGCTCCTATTTCGGGCGCTCTCGCCCAGGGGACGTCGCTGCCTGGTCCGAACTTCGAAATCACAGACGAGATTATTGTTCGCGGCGTGAATATCCCCGATCCGCAACGGGCGACGTCGCAAGTCGCGACGTTTCTTAACGCCGAGGACCTTGCTCGAACCGGCGACGACAACGCGGCGCTCGCACTGACGCGCCTTAGCGGTCTCAGCATTGTCAGCGGCAAATTTGCGTTTGTCCGCGGCTTGGGCGACCGCTACTCGTCCGCGCGTCTTAACGGCTCGCCGCTGCCGAGCCCGGAACCGCTCAAGAGAACCGTTCCGCTTGACCTGTTCCCGTCGAACATCCTGCAAGGCGCGACGGTCCAGAAAACATTTTCACCCAACTATCCGGGCGAATTCGGCGGCGGCATCATCGATCTTGAAACCCTTCGCACGCCGGACGAGAACTTTCTCAACGCCAAAATCGGTATCGGCGCCAATCTGGTCACCACCGCGTCGAACGGTCTGTTCGTCAATGGCGGCGACCTCGATTTCCTCGGTTATGACGATGGCCTGCGCAGTGTTCCGGGACCGCTTCAAGCCGTTCTCAATACGTCGACCCAGTTGACGGATCTGGATCCCGCGCAACAGGAACTGATCGGCGAAAGCCTCGTCAACTCGCCGCTCTCTGTCATTCAACAGGGCAATGTCGGACCAAACTTCGACGCTTCGCTCGACGGCGGCGCCGTTTGGGATTTCGACAACGGCGTCAGCTTCGGTTTGACCGGCGTTCTCGGATACAAGCAGGACTGGACCACGGAAGAGGCTATTCGACAGCTCTCCTCACAGGAAAGGGTCGGGGTCAACTCCACTCAGACTGAGACCAGCCTTGACGTTACCGTCAACGGTCTTCTTTCCGGCGCGGTTGAATGGGACAGCAACGCGGTGACGCTCACCGGTCTTTACATCCACTCGACGACTAAGGAAGCCCAGATTCAGGAAGGCTTCAACTTCAACGCCCAAGGCGACGGCGGTTTCGTCACCGAGGCGAACACCTGGCTTGAGCGCGCATTATGGATGGCGCAATTGGCTGGTGAACACGACCTTGGCGATCAGTTCGCCGTTAACTGGCGCGGCGCCTTTGCGCGTTCGACCCGTGACGCACCGTATCAGCGGTCGCTGGAAAACCGGTCCGCGCCGATCAATTCGGCGGAAGCCGGCGGGGACGATTCGATCATCGGGCCGCCGACGATCGTGTTCAACACGCGTCACAACATCGATTTTTCAGAGTTGACCGACGATACCTGGAGCGGCGGCGTGGACCTTTTCTGGTTTATTCCTGTTTCAGGCGCGCGCGACGCGACATTGTCCGTCGGCGCTGAATATCTCGACAACGATCGTGAGTTCATTTCCGATCCGTTTAACTTCACGCTGAACACGTCGCTTCCGCTTGACGTCGCTCAAGCGCGCGTCGATTTTGCATACTCGCCGGACAACATTGATCCGGCGCGTTTTCAGCTGATCGACACCAACACCCAGGGCGTCAATTCCTATCTTGGCGAATTGACGGTGTACGGCGTGTACGCACAGCTTGACGCGGAACTCATCCCGACGCTGCGGACCACTGTCGGCGTGCGTTATGAAAACGGTGATCAAAGCGTTGACGTTTTCGATCGCTTCAGCAACCCAGACTCATTCGATGTTCCCGGTCTGGAGAATGACTACTGGCTGCCGTCGGCGACGATCACGTGGAACTTCACGGACGATATGCAGTTCCGTCTCGGTTACTCGCATACGATTGCGCGACCGCAATTCCGCGAGCTCGCCGCGTCGCAATTCTTCGATCCGACAACCGACCGCGTTTTCTTCGGCAACAGCAACCTGCAAGATAGTGAATTCCGGAATTACGACGCCAGATACGAATTCTACCTGGGTCGCAACCAGTTCATCACCATCGCCGGTTTCTTCAAGGAAATTGAACGGCCGATCGAGGAAATTCAGTTCACAACTACCGATTTCTCGTTCCAGACAAGCTTCATCAACTCGCCGAAAGCCGAACTCTATGGGGCCGAATTTGAATACCGTACCCAGTTCAACATGCCTGGCGACGGTTGGTGGGCGGACCAGAATTGGCTTTTCTCTGTGAACTATACGCTCACGGAGTCTGAGATTGTCGTCGACGCCGGCGACACCGTCATCGATCGCGACGGCGACGTGGTGGCGGCGTCAAGCTTCGGTCTCGACGGCTCGCCCCTGGTCGGCACGCCGAAGCATATCGTAAACAGCCAGTTTGGTTGGGAAGGCGAAAACACGCAGTTTACGCTCCTTCTCGGCTGGGTTGACGAGCGCCTGTTGGCCCGCGGCGAAAGCCTGAACAAATCCAACCGTCTTCTCGACGTTATCGAGAAGCCGGGCGTTCAACTGGACGCCGTTTTCCGTCAGGACGTGGAAATCGCGGGCACTGACTTCACGATCGGTCTTGCGGCCCGCAATCTGCTTGGCACACGCCATATCGAGCAGCAGCGCGGCGTGAACGATCCGATCCGCGCGCCGGAGGGTTTCACCAACTTCAACACCTATGATCGCGGGCGTTCCCTGAGCGCCAGCCTGACGGCGAAATTCTAGGTTTCGCGATTTTCATCGGGAATATTCAGCTTTTTCCGACAAATTAAGGCTTGCGGCCGCCGCCATTGTGGTAGGCGGCCGCAAGTCATTTTGTTAAGGGTTGTTGTGCTGCCCTCAAAATCGGCTCAGCAGCATAAGGCGAGCGCAACATTAAATGGCTGTAACAACACAACATTCTCGATCGGACGCCGCCGCGGCGGCGGAAGCGTTCCTGCGCGCGCTGGGGCAGCGGCTCGGCGGCAAACGCAGCCGCAGCGCGCTGGCCGCGGCGCCGGGCTTTATCGAGATCGGGCTCGCGATCGGGGCCGGCCTAGCCTTATTGTCGCTGTTCTATGCGCTGTTCGCCCCGTTGCCGACGCCGCAGCAGCTTCCGGCCGGCGTCGCGCCGGTCCAGGCCCAGGGGCCGGCCGTGATCTCCCAAAACCCGTTCCGGTCCGCCGCCATAGAAGCGGCGGCGCCGGCCGCGCCAGCGCCCGCGGAATATGAAGAAACCCGTCTGGACCTGCAATTGCATGGCGTCTTCACGCTGGGAGGGGTCTCATCTGCGATCATTTCGACCCCGGACCAGAAACAGGGTCAATTCCGCGTCGGCGAGGACATCTGGAACGGGGTGACATTGCAGCAGGTTCTCTCTTCCGAACAGGTCGTGATTCTGGCGTCAGGGGTCCGGGAAACATTAACTCTTATCAACAGAGACCCGGAAAAAGCCCGCGCTGCGGCGACTGCGCCGCCTGAAGAACAGCCTCCGACGGCGGCTCAGGGGTCTCCGGGCCGGCTGACGCCGGCAGCCGGCGGCTTTATTCTGGACGACATCGCCCGTATTACCCCCTCAGCGTCTGGGGCGGGCTTGCGACTCGTGGTTCAACCGGGACCCAATCGCAGCGCTTTCGACGCATCCGGCCTGCGGCCTGGAGACGTCATTGTCGCCATCGACAACCGGCGGATCGGCGGGGACATCGTCGCCGAAGCCCGCCGCGTCGCGGAATTGAAATCGAGGGGTTCGGTCGCCCTCACAGTAGAGCGGGACGGCGTATCCGTGCCAGTGCAATTGAAGCTTTCGAGAGGGGCCCCGGGTGGCGGGCGAATTGATGATTAGCAAAGTCTCGAAAGGCGTCTTCGCCGCTGCTGCTGCAGCGTTTTTGCAGATCGGGCTCGCCTTCGCCCAGCAGCAGCCGGAAGTGTGCGCCGGTTCCGTCAATTTCGAAGAAGCCGACATTCGCACGGTCATCACCGATTTCGCCTCGCGAACGGGCCATAGCTATGTGGTCGATCCGCGGGTCAACGGGACAATCACGATCAAGTCCGGACCCAATGGCGGCCTGTGTCCCGATGAGGCGTGGGAGCTCTTTCAGGCGGCGCTGCGCGTCAGCGGCTTCACCGCCGCGCCGATCAACGGCGACAAATACAAGATCATTCCGATCCAGGACGGCGCCCGCGCCGCCGGACCCGTGGGCGATGCGAGAGCAGGCGATTACGTTACACAGATCGTTCGCCTGAAATTTGTCGACGCCCGCGAGGCGGCGGCGACGCTGGCTCAGATTGTGTCTGAGCGGGGCGTGGTCTCGCCGGTGCGGACGGGAAACGCGGTTATCCTTGTCGACGTTTCGGACAACATCGAACGGCTGACGAAGGTGCTGCGCGAAATCGATCAGGACACCACCATTTATCGCACCATCGCGCTTGAAAACATGTCGGCCGTCGAGGCCGCGCGGATCGTCAACGATCTGGCCCGCGAATTGTCCGAAGACAATGGCGGTCAGCGTTCGGCGGTTCAGGTCCTGCCTGTCGAAGCTTCCAACAGCATTCTGGTCCGCGCCGAACCGCAGGTGCTCGCACGCGTAACGCGCGTGATATCCGAACTCGATCAGAGCGGCGCTTCCAATCCGGGGCTGTCGGTGATTACCCTCAACCACGCCAACGCCGAAGATATGGTCGATTTGTTACGTGAGATCGCCGGGTCGCAGCCGACCGCCAGCACCAACGGGAGCGGCGGCGGCAACGGCGCGACCGTTTCGCTCGGACCGCGAACATCGATCACCGTCGATCCGCCAACGAATTCGATTATCATTTCCGGCGACGCCGCTTTGCAGCAGACGTTATCCGACGTCATCACGCAGCTCGATCGACGCCGCGCGCAGGTCTTGGTCGAGGCGATCATTGTGGAGGTCAACGACGACACCGCGCGCGAACTGGGACTGCAGTACTTCCTGTCCGGCGACGGTTCAGAAAACGGGCGCGTGCCGTTCACGGCGACGAATTTTCAAAGCGCCAGTCCCAACGTACTGGCGTCCGCTGGCGCTTTTCTGCTCGACGATAGTCCGTTATTCGGCGACGACGGCGCTGGAAGCGGTTTGCAGGAAGCCGCCATCAGTTCACTGCTGAGCACGAACGGGCTCTTGCTTGGCGGCGCAGGGGCGCTGAGCGACGGTTCAGTGTTCGGCGCCATTTTGACGGCGCTGCAGGAAGACACCGAAAGCCGCGTTTTGTCGTTGCCCTCAGTGATGACCCTGGACAATCAGCCGGCGAAACTTTCTGTGGGCCAGGAGATTCCCATCACCACCGGCGAAGCGGTCGGCGACAATTTCAGCGGCGGCGCATTCAGGCAGGTGTCGCGGGAAGAAGTTGGCGTCATTCTGGAAGTGACGCCGCGCATCACCGACGGAGACACGGTGACGCTGGAAATCATCCAGGAGTCTTCCTCGGTCGCGGGGCAGATTTTGTCGACGTCCACCGATCTGATCACCAACAAAAGCGTCATTGAGACCACGGCGCTGGTCGACGACGGCGACATTCTGGTGTTGGGCGGGTTGATCGACCAGACGCAGGAGTATCTGGACTCCCAGGTGCCCCTGCTCGGAGACATTCCCGTTTTCGGCAATCTCTTCAAAGTGAAGAGCCAATCCGACGATCGCCGCAATCTGATGGTTTTTATTAAGCCGACGATCATTCGAGACCGCGATAGAGCAGCCTCTGCAACTCGGAAAAAACTTGACTATATTCGCGCCCAGGACTTGTTGAGTTCGGATGGTCCCAAATCGGAGCTGGACCGGCTAATCGAACAGACGACCGGCGTCATCGAAGAATAGTCCGCCAGGCGGCGCGCCAGAGGCCCATGAGCGAGAACGAAGCGACTTCCGACATTCGTTTTTCCTACGCTTTTGCGAAGGAGCGCGGCATCGTCGTGCTTGACGCGGACGCGGCGCCGGCGGTGATCGGCGCGCGCGGCAAGCCGGACCCCTGGGCGCTGATCGAGGCGCGCCGGGTCGTCAACCGACCCATCACCATCGAAACCATGCCAGCGGAAGCTTTCGAGCGACGACTATCGGAGATCTATTCGGCAAGCGGCATTGACGCCGACAGCCTCGTGCTCGGGGACGAGGAGGGGGATCTGGCGGCCCTCGCTGAGGGCTTGCCGGCGACGGCGGACCTTCTCGACGCCCAGGACGACGCGCCGATGATCTTGTTGATCAACCGCGTCATCGCCGAAGCGGTCAAGCTCAAGGCCTCCGATATTCACGTCGAGCCTTATGAAGCCAACCTTTCCATACGGCTGCGCATCGACGGCGTCCTACGCGAGGTGTTGTCGCTGCCTGCGCGGGTGACCGCGGCCCTCGTCAGCCGCATCAAAGTGATGGCGCGGCTCGACATCGCCGAGCGACGCGTGCCCCAGGACGGCCGCATTTCGCTCGCGCTGGGGGGCAAAACCGTCGATGTGCGCGTTTCCACGCTGCCGGCCCGGTTCGGCGAGCGCGTGGTCATGCGGATTCTCGACAAGGAAGAAGCGCGCCTCGACCTCGACGCACTCGGCATGCCGCAGGATATGCTGACGCGGTTTCGCACCGCGCTCGACCGCCCCAACGGCATCATACTTGTGACCGGCCCGACCGGCTCCGGCAAAACGACGACGCTCTACGGCGCTCTAACGGAACTCAACGACCCGAGCCGGAACATCCTGACCGTCGAAGACCCGGTCGAATACGCCATCGACGGCGTCGGTCAGACCCAGATCAATCCCAAGGTCGGCATGACGTTTGCGACCGGGCTGCGCGCTATTTTGCGCCAGGACCCCGACGTGGTGATGGTCGGCGAGATTCGCGATGTCGAGACCGCTGAAATCGCCATCCAAGCGGCGCTCACCGGTCATTTGGTGCTCTCAACGGTTCACACAAACTCCGCTGTGGGCGCTGTCACCCGGCTGCGGGACATGGGCGCGGAGCCGTTTCTGTTATCCTCGACCATCGCCGCCGTCATCGCTCAGCGTCTCGTGCGGCGGTTGTGCCCCGCCTGCAAGGAGCCTTATAAGCCGGATGACGCGGAGCGCCGCCTCCTCGGCATCGGGCCGTATGACGACGATACGATTTATCGGGCGAAGGGCTGCGGGCGCTGCGCCGGCTCAGGATATGAAGGCCGCCTCGGCGTTTATGAGCTCATCCTGATCGATGAGGCCATGCGGCGCATGATCCACGACGACGCAAGCGAGCACGCGCTCGCCGATCACGCCTTCAAGAAGGGCGATACGCTGGCGCGATGCGGTTTCCGACATGTCATGGCCGGCGTAACCTCCATCGAGGAGGTATTGCGCGTAGTCAGGCAGGACGACGAAGATGCCGACATTCCAGTATGAAGCGCTTGACGGGACGGGGCGCTCAAAACGCGGCGTCGTCACAGCGGACTCCGCCCGGCGCGCGCGAATGGAGCTGCGGCGGCTCAAGCTGACTCCCATTGCGATTACGGCCGCGAGCGAAGGCAAGCTCGGCGCCGGCGGAAAGACCAAGGAACCGCGGGTGCCGTCCGGCCAGCTGCCGGCGGTTACGCGTCAGCTGTCAGTGTTGCTCAAAGCCGGCACGCCCCTCGAAGAGGCGCTGGGCGCCATCGCCTTGCAGGCGGAAAAACCCCAAGTGCGCGCGCGCCTTCTGGGCGTGCGTGAACGCGTGACCGAGGGGCGCCGCTTTGCCGACGCTCTGTCGGAAGATCCTAAGTCGTTTCCTGAACTCTATCGCGCCGTCGCCGCCGCCGGAGAGCGATCGGGGGATCTTGGACCTGTGCTGGATCGGCTGGCGACCATGCTGGAGAAGAACCGCTCAATGCGATCCAAAGCCGTCGGTTCGTTGATCTATCCGATGGCGTTGGTGGTTTTCGCAGGCGGAGTCGTCACAGCGCTGATGACCATGGTCGTGCCCCGGATTGTCGCTCAGTTTGAGGCCTTCAATGCGGAATTGCCGTTGATCACGCAGATCGTCATCGGCGTTTCGGAATTCATTGGCGCATATGGGCTGTTCATTTTGTTGGGCTTTTTGCTGGCCGGCGTCGGCTTCTGGCAGGGCATGCGCAACCCGGCGTTCAAGCGCGAGTTTGACAAACGCGCCCTCGGCGCGCCCGTGATAGGCAAATTGCTCCGCGGTCTTGACGGCGCCCGGTTTGCGCGGACGTTGTCGACGCTCGTCGCCGGCGGGGCGCCGCTCCTCGACAGCCTTTCCGGCGCGCGGCGTACGGTCATGAACGCCTTTATGAGCGATCGCCTGGACGGAGCGGTCACGCAGGTGCGCGAGGGCGCGTCCCTAGCGGCGGCGTTTAAGCGCGCCAATGTGCTGCCGCCGATGATGGTGCATATGGTCGCGGCAGGCGAACGCGCCGGAGAATTGCCGCTTTTGCTAGATAAGTCCGCAGAGCAGCTGGAGGAAGAGTTCGACACGGCCTCGACAGTGACGCTGCGCCTGCTAGAGCCTACCATTATCTTCTTTATGGGCGGCGTTGTCGCAGCGATTGTCGTCTCCATTATGCTGCCGATGCTGCAGCTCAACAGGCTTGCGGCCGGATAAACAACGGAACGAAGTTATGATTATGAAACCGCTGAAAAACCGCCTTCGCCGTCGTCGGGGCCAACGCGGCGTAACGCTCATCGAGCTTTTGGTCGTGTTGGCGATTCTCGCGCTGATTTCGGCCATCGTTGTGATCAACATCTTGCCGGAGCGCGACCGGGCCGCGGTGCGGAAGGCGGAGATCGATATCAAAACGATCGAAACCGCGCTCGATCAATACCGGCTCGACATGTTCAACTATCCCACCCAACAACAGGGTCTGCAGGCGCTGGTGTCGGTGCCGGACGACGTTCAGCGCCAGAGCGACTATCGCCCCGGCGGATATCTGCGCGGCGGGGCGCCGCTCGATCCCTGGGGTAATCCGTATCAGTATCGTTTTCCCGGCGAGTTCGGCGTCGTTGATATTTATTCGCTGGGCGCCGACGGGGAGCCGGGCGGTGAAGGCCTGAATATGGATATCGGCAATTGGCCGGATCAAAACAGATAACGCTTGATTGCGCGTCCAATCGAAGTGGTCAGCGCGGGCTGACGCTGATCGAGCTTCTGGTTGTGATGACGATCCTCGCGCTCGCTGCGACGATCGTCATCGTCAATGCGCCGCCGACGCGCAGCCCGTCGCGGACCGCCGCTGATGAGTTTGCGCAAACCTTGCGCGGCGCTGTCGACCTGGCGATTATCAATGGCGAGAATTATCGAATTGAGGTTCTTCCTGGGGCGTGGACGCTGGCGAAATTGACCGACGGCGTGTGGTCTTCGGTTGCGGCGACGCCAGAGGACGATGTCGGCGAGGTGCTGCTCCGAATCGACGTTGAAGATGCGGCTCAGTCCAATGCGCTGGGTTTGTACGGGAAGCGGCCGGACCGTCGCGGCCGCGACGAACCTGTTCTGGTTCCGATCGATCCCTTTGGCGACACATATTCGTTTGCGTTGTCCTTTCAGTACAATCGCGACGTCTGGATTGTCCGTAGCGCCGATGATGGAACGATAGAGGTGGCGCAGGAATGAAGAACGCCGTTTCTCAAAAAGGAATGACGTTGATCGAGGTGCTTGTCTCCTTTGCGATCCTTGCCGGCATTTTGTTGAGCGTGCTGACCCTCGTGGGCCAAAATGCGCAGTACATGCTGTCCGCCGAGGAGCGCTTGTTGGCGTCGATTGCTACGGACAATCTTGTTACTGAGGAATTGGCGCGGCTGGAGTCCCCGCGAGCCGGCGAGGAAGTCGGCGCCGCCGTTGTAGCGGGACGCCAATTCGCATACACCCGGACCGTCGTGGAAGTGGGCGAGCGCGCCGTGCTGATAGAATATCGGGTCCAGCGCGAAGGCGGTGAGCAAACCCTGGCGCGCGCGACAGCACTGAAGGCGCGCCAATGAGCGCGCGGCGCATCAGTCAACGCGGCGTGACGCTGCCTGAGTTGCTTGTGGCGCTCTTGATATTCGCCATGATTTCCAGCGTCGGCGTTTATGCGCTTCGCCTTGGAATCGACGGGCGCGAACAGCTTCTGACGACCGATGAGCGTCTCAGAGAGTGGCAGCTCGCGCGCTTGATAATCAGACAGGATCTGGCGCAGGTGGCGATGCGGCCCGTGCGGGATGAATTCGGGGCCTTCCAGGCGGGACCGTTCATCGGCGGCTTCGGGTTTTCCGGTCGTACGCCGATCTCCGGCGAAACCCCGCTGCTGGCCTTTGTGCGCGGCGGCTGGAGCAATATCGACGCAACGACGCCGAGGTCCACGCTGCAATATGTCGAATATGTACTGGTCGAAGACGATTTCGTGCGGCGGACCCGAACCTATCTCGACGATGCGCGCGATCAGCCGGCGCGCGATCGCGTTCTGTTCGAGAATGTCGGCGAGGTGAAACTGGAATTCCTGCTTGGAGAAACAACACGCGGGCTGGAATGGGGCGAAAATTGGCCCGCGACAGGTGCGCCGTCTGCGCCGCCGCGCGCCATACGGATCAATTTTACGAGCGAGCACTACGGACCGGTCGAGCAATTGTTCTGGATCGGCGACATCACAGGCGTGATCCAGTCATGAGCGTCATTCGATCTCGCAACGAGCGCGGCGCCGCACTGATTATCGTGCTGCTGCTTGCAGCGACGTTGTCCTTTATTGTGCTCGCTCTGGTGACGGCGATCAGTCTGTCTGCGCAACGCACGGGCGGAGCCGCACTGCGCGGCGAGATCCTTTGGCGCGCTGTGAGCGCTGAAACCATCGCCAAGGAAGCCATAACAGAGGCGCTGAACGCAGCCCAGTCGGGCGGGCCGGCCTTGACGCCGGACCACCCGCTTTTTTCCGAGCAGCTGTTCATTCCGTTTACGGACGGCGCCGGCGCCATCATCTTCGCCGACGCCACGCGGTGCTTCAACCTCAATAGTCTCGCAAGCGGCGCCGGCGGGCAAGATGCTGACGAGGTCGGCCCGGAGACCGAACTGGCGGAGCTGTTGAAAGCCGTCGGCTTGAGCGATACCGAAGCGTCAAACCTCGCGAATGTCGTCAAAGACTGGATCGACGCAGATGACATTCAAAGCATTGGCGGGGCCGAGGACAGCTTTTACACCAGCCTGCCGACGCCCTACCGAACCGGCGGCGGTCCCATCGCCTCCGTCTCCGAACTGCGCGCGATGCAGGGCGTGACGCCGGAACTCTATGCGGCCGTCAGTCCCCTGGTTTGCGCCTTGCCGACGAGCGAGGGATCGGTGATCAACGTCAACGCCCTTTCGCCGGATCAGGCGGTCCTTCTGAGCGGCCTGACGGAGGGCCGCCTGCCGGTGAGAACGGCAGAGGACATATTGCGCGAACGTCCGCCTGGCGGCTGGACCTCAAAAGAGCAGTTTTTGGCGCTGCCGGCCTTCCAGGATGACGAAATCGACAGTAATGCGCTGGGCGGCCGTATTGACGTTTCGCCGCGCTATATAGAAGCGATTGCAGGCGCTACAGTTAATGAGATTGACATGAATGTGCGGTTATTGTTTTCCGCTGCGTCGGGGGGGACCGACGTGGCGCTGATCAGGCGCGAATTGGGAACGGACCGATGAGCGAAATGGTGGTCGTCAGGTTGGGGCGCGATCTCGACGCGCCGATGCGTTGGGCGACGTTCGTCGACGGCGAGTTTTCGCAATCGGGCGGCGTCGCTTCGATTGACGCCCTAAAAGAAGCGCTCGGCGGCTTTGATGAGAATGTCCGCCTCGCCGCGTTGTTGCCGGGCGAACAGGTCGCCCTGCGCACGCTGCCGGCGCCGCCGCGCCAAAACTCGAAACTGGACTCCGCCGCGCGCCTCCTGCTCGAGGACGAGCTCGCCGTCGCGATTGAAGATCAGCATGTCGCTGTATTGCGAACCGATGAAGCCGCCCAAATCGCTGCGATCGATCGCGGCGTTATTCAGTATTGGCGAGACGGGTTTGCTGAAGCGGGGCTCGCTCTATCGGTTCTTACCCCTGACTATGCATGTTTGAGCGGCGGCCCGGCTGATGGGGCGCTCTTTATTGATAAAAACAGACTGGTCGGCAATTTCGGCGGACAGGGTTTCGCCGCCGAGCCGGACATCGCCAAACTGGTGATTGCCGATCATCTCGCGCAGCGACCCGACGCGACCTTCGGCGTTTACAGCACCAAAGAAAGCGCGATCTTCGCCGATAATCCGCGCTTTGAGCGTCTGGGCGAAGCGGGCGACGACGATCTGTTGATCCTCGGCGCGAGCGCTATCGACGCCGACGACGCCGTCAATCTTCTGCAAGGGGAATTTCGTCCGCCGCGGAAAAAGATTGTTGAAGCGAGCCACTGGCGCCGTCCCGGGCTGATCGCTGCGGGCCTGGCTGTTTTGTTGCTGGGCGGAGCGTTTGCCGACGGCTGGCGCGCCGGGCGCATTGCGGACAGATACGCCGGCGAAGCTCAACGCATTCACAACGAAGCTTTTCCGACCGCGACCGGCGTGGATATTCGCTCCCATGCCCGAAGCGTTCTCGGCGCCGGCGGTCAGGGCGCTTCTTTTCTCGCATTGTCGGACGTTATCGGCCGCGCGCTGGAAGATCATGAAAACGTCGCCGTAGACCGCGTACGATACGATCAAGCGCGCGGCACGTATGTATTTTCGATCCGCAGCCTGTCGGACTCCGAAATCGCCGCATTTCGGGAGTCGTTGTCCGGTCTCGGCGCCGCGTCGGCAGAAACCGGCGGCTATCGCCGTTCCGGCCAATACTGGATCGGCGAAATGACGGTGACTTTGTAATGGCTGCGTTTTGGCAAAACCTCTCCGACCGGGAAAGGCTGCTAATCGCCGTCGGCGGCGCTTTAGCGGGCCTGTTCATCGTTTTGCAGTTTGTCATCGCCCCGATACTCGATTGGCGCGACGACCAGCGCCAGCGACTGAACGAAGCCAAAGCGCTGTACGAGATTGTCGCCGAAGCGGCGCCGCGCGGTCGCGCCATGGCCGCGGGCGCCGGCGCCAATGCGACGCCGGTGCGCAACGCCGTGACGCAGTCCGCTAACGCGGCGGGCGTATCCATCGTCTATGTCAATGTGCGCGCCGACGGGGTGGTCGACGCCAATGTCGCATCGGCGCCGCCGGGCGCCCTGTATGATTGGATCCAACTCGTCAGAAATGACTACGGCGTCACAATCGAGACCGCCGACATCGCACGGGAAACCGGCAACCCCGAAGTGGTGCGGGCGCAGTTGTCGTTCTCACGGCGGGGCGGACCGTGACGGCGTCGCCGCCTCGGTTTCGTCCTAGCGGTCGACTGCTTGGAGTGCTTGGCGCCGCTGTCTTCGTCGCCGCCGCATTGTGGCAGGCGCCGGCGAGTCTTGTGGCCCCGGCGTTGCAACAGTCTGGAGCGAATGTTCAGTACCGCGAATTAGCGGGCCGTATCTGGGACGGTGAGTTGAGGGGGCTGACTGTCGGCGATCAGTATTTGGGAGACGTGTCATTTCGCCTTCACGCCTTGCCGTTGCTGACCGGTACAATCTCGTCGGATGTTTCCGTGGCGGGCGGCGCCGCAGTCGGGGAAGGCGAAATCGGCGCTAACGCGCTGTTGCGACGCGTGTGGCTCCGCGATGCGTCGCTTGAATTCGATCTTGGATCGGTCCGGCGTTACACCATCTTCGGCATTCCCTATGAGGGCCGCGCCAGAGCGAAGATTGCAAGGCTGTCCTGGTCGCTGAACGCCGGGTGCCTGGAAGCGCAAGGAGATGTCTGGACCGACGTTCTTAACGCATCGGCAAGGCGGTTCGTCGGGGACGGGCTCGTGCTTTCGGGCCCGGCTTCCTGCGCCGACGACAGGCTCCGCCTGAACCTGAGCGGCGCCAATCGGGAAGGCGTTACGAACATCGCCGTCTCCGTCACGCCGAGGCTCACCTATCAGCTTACGGCCAGCGTGATGCCGGACCGCGCTGAGCTGAAAACCAACCTGCGCGCCATCGGATTCGAAGACAGCGGCGGCGCACTCATCTATGATGCGGTCGGCGAGTTAAAGGGAGCCGGGTCATGATGCGCATCGCAAGCGCCCTGTTGGCTGTCCTTGTTGTCGGGTGCGCAACGGGGGGTGAAGACGCGCCTGTGCCCGTGATCGGCGCTGAAGACGGGTCGTTCGCCCTGACGGCCCTTGCCGACGCGGCTTTGCCGCCCGGCAAATGCGGCATGATTCTGTGGACGCTCGACGCCAACACGCCAACGCCGATTATGCGTTACGTGTCAGGGGAAAGCGCCAGCATCGCTGTCAATGGGGTTCCGGTGGACCTCAGCCTTGCTGAGACCGGGGGCGGTGGAAACTTCGGGGTCGCAGAAAAGCAGGTTTTCGTGGGCGGCGCCGGCTATGACGCCGTCGTTGACGTGCATTTCGGCCTCGGCTTTGACGGCGGTTCTTATCTGGAGCGCGGCTTGGTGAAAGTCACGTCTTCGACAGGCTGGGAAGTGGTTGCGCCGGCGGCGGGAATCGCTGGCTGCCGCAGCAAGTAGCGACGCCCAAGTTCTTTCGCCTGATCGGCGCGGGAACCAAAAAGTCGCCCTTTCTATCTCCGCGAAACACCAATCCTACTTCAGATTTTTTCTCAAAAAATCCGAGTAACTACCTGTAGGAAAGGGATCTTTACCAATAGACGCACTAGTTGCGCAAAATGCGCAAAAAGTGCGTTTTGTGATTGACACAATGTTCAAATATGACGGATATATGACACTTACATATCACATTTGTGACGCCCGTTGCGTCGAAGCAGCGGTTCAAAAAAACGGAGGTAAAAATGAAAATGATAACAAAAAGCCTCACCGGTGCGGTGTTCGCTGTCCTGATGGTTGCAAGCGCTGCGGCGCAGGAGTTCGGCCCGGCGCCGTCCGATTATCGATACTCAACCCAGGATTACGTTGAGAGCCG
Organism: Hyphococcus sp.; assembly: GCA_028289605.1. Taxonomy (GTDB): domain Bacteria; phylum Pseudomonadota; class Alphaproteobacteria; order Caulobacterales; family Parvularculaceae; genus Hyphococcus. The sequence continues at coordinate 15,828 of JANQON010000014.1, forward strand.
CCTGTACAACGCGCGCGGCGCTCGGATTTCTTTCGATGGCGAGCCATATCCGGTCTTCGCCGATTTCGGCCGCAGAGGAGAGTACGCGGCCTGGGCCGTTGACATCAGCGTTCGCACCAGCGTTCGCGGCCGCGGCTATGACGGTTACATGCATTACACCGTGATCTTCGTCGACGGAGAGCCCGTCGCATTCGAGCAGGATATCGGCGGCGTGGAGGTTGCCGGTTCGTCCCGATACGCCTCAAGGCGCTAAGGGCCTGGTTCACCTTTTTGGCGCGGTCGCCTCACGGCCCGGAGCCTGGAAGACGCGGCGGAAACGCCGCGTTTTTTTTAAGCGGCGACGCCCGCCTGCATGAGCAGGAAGACGCCATAACCGCCTACGCACAGGCCCGGTCCGAACGGCAGTGGGTCTGTCGCCCCGACGCTAACGCCGCGCAGCCGACTGATGATGAAAACGACGACAAGGCTCGCGACGGATGCGACAAATACGATCGCCGGCAGCGCTGTTGCGCCCGCCCATGCGCCGAGGGCCGCCATCAGTTTCGCGTCGCCCAATCCGAGCGCATCAACGCCGCGCCATCGGCGCCACAGGGCGCCCAGCGCCCAGAACGCCGCGGCGCCGGCGATCGATCCGATTATCGCCTGTTGCCATGAAACGAACATTGATGAGGCGTTTGCGGCGAGGCCAAAAGCGATGAGGGGCAGTGTCAGCCAGTCGGGTAGGTAGCCCGTTTCCAGATCGATCACCGCCAGGACAAGCAGCGTCCAACCGAGAAGCGTCGACAGCAGCGCCGGCGTTGCAAATCCAAACAGGAGGATGGACACACCCGCAATAGCGACGGCCGCCAACTCGACAAGGGGATATCGCGGCGAAATCGGGGCTTTGCAGGCGGCGCATTTGCCCCTGAGCGCGGCATAGCCAAGGATCGGAATCAAGAAATAATACTTGATCGGTTGCTTGCAGCTCGGGCAATAGGATCGAGGACCCAGTAAATTGCCGCGCGTGCCGTCTTGGTCGTCGACGAGGCCCCACATCACCGGGCCCCGATAAATCACCACATTGAGGAAACTGCCGACAAGGGCGCTGGCGACAAGGGCTGCGGTCCACATAGCGAAAATCAAAGCGCGTCGCTCGCAAGGGCTGAGGAAACCGGTGTCTATCATGCGCCGCACGCTGGTGTCATGAGCGCTGCGCGGCGTCTTTGACAAGACCGCGGCAAGGGCTCTATCGCTACATTTTGCATCGCAACAAGCGAGGAGAAGACATGGGGTACGTTGCGAAATCCGGCCTTGAGGTTCACGAGAAACTGGCGGCGTTTGTGGAATCGGAGTGTCTGCCGGCGTCCGGGATTTCGCCGGACGCATTCTGGTCGGGCTTCGCCGACATTGTCGAAATCTTCACGCCGGAGAATCGAGCGCTTCTGCAGTCGCGCGATGAAATCCAGACAAAGATCGACGCCTGGCACGACGAACGCGGCGGAACCTTCGAAAGCGGCGATTACGTCCGCTTCTTGAAAGAGATCGGTTATCTTGACGCTGAACCGGCGCCGTTCACGGTCGGTTCAACCAACATCGACGCGGAAATCGCATCCCTTGCCGGACCGCAGCTGGTCGTGCCGGCGCGCAACGCGCGGTTTGTGTTGAATGCGGCGAACGCACGCTGGGGCAGCCTCTACGATGCGCTATACGGCACTGATGCGCTGCCGGGAAAACCGGCGCCGGGCGGCTATGACAAGACGCGCGGCGATCATGTCATCGCATGGACTAGAAAATTTCTTGATGACGTTGTTCCGCTTGCGGGCGAAAGCCACGCCGCCGCGAGCGCATATTCGGTTGTCGATGGGGCGTTGACGCCAGCGTTGAAAGACCCGGCGCAGTTTGCCGGCTATCGCGGCGATCCGGCCGCGCCGTCGGCGATCCTGTTGCGCAATAACGGCCTTCACGTCGAGATTGTCATCGACCGCGATCATCCGATCGGTAAGGGCGATGCTGCGGGCGTTGCGGACGTGGTGCTGGAATCGGCGTTGTCGACAATTATCGACATGGAGGACTCAGTCGCGGCGGTAGACGTCGACGACAAAGTCGAAGGCTATGGCAACTGGCTCGGCCTTATTCGCGGCGACCTGACGGCGACGTTTGAAAAGGGCGGGGCTGCGATGACCCGGACCATGAACGCCGACCGGGACTATCTCGCCCCGGACGGGGCGGCGCTCAGCTTGCACGGCCGCAGTTTGCTGCTTGTACGAAACGTCGGTCACTTGATGACCAACCCGGCGATAAAACTGCAGGACGGTTCTGAGATTTTTGAAGGGATCATGGACGGCGTCATCACCAGTCTGATCGCTAGCAAAGATCTGCGCGGGGAGAGCGCTTTCGCCAACAGCCGCGCCGGCTCGATCTATATCGTCAAACCGAAAATGCATGGCGCCAAAGAGGCGGACTTCACCAATCGTTTGTTTGCGGCGATAGAAAAACTTCTTGGCCTTCAGGACAATTCGCTCAAGGTTGGCGTCATGGACGAAGAGCGGCGCACGTCTGCAAACCTTGCAGCCTGCATCAAAGCCGTCGCCGATCGGATCTTCTTTATCAATACCGGCTTTCTCGATCGCACTGGCGACGAGATCCATACGTCCATGCGCGCCGGACCTATGATCCCGAAGGCGGAAATGAAAAACTCCGACTGGATCGCCGCCTATGAAGACCGCAACGTGATGATCGGCCTTGCGTGCGGATTGTCGGGCCGCGCGCAGATCGGCAAAGGCATGTGGGCGGCGCCGGACCGGATGGCCGATATGCTCGAGCAAAAAATCGGACATCCGAAAAGCGGCGCCAACACGGCGTGGACGCCAAGCCCGACCGCCGCGACGCTGCACGCGACACACTATCACCGTCTGGATGTGTTTCAGCGTCAGGAAGAGCTCATAGATACGCCAACGCCGGGGCTGGAGACGCTGCTTACGCTGCCGCTTGCGGTCGGCCGTAATTTTTCAACCGAAGACGTGGCTGCGGAACTTGAGAACAACATCCAGGGCATTCTCGGCTATGTGGTGCGATGGATCGATCAGGGGGTGGGGTGCTCGAAAGTGCCCGACATCAACGACATTGGCCTGATGGAGGACAGGGCGACGCTGCGGATTTCCTCCCAGCATGTGGCCAACTGGCTGCGCTGGGGTATTTGCACCGCCGACGACGTCGAGGCCGTGTTTCGCAAAATGGCGGCGAAAGTCGACGCCCAGAACGCCGGCGATCCTCTCTATGAGCCTATGGCGACGAACCCGGACGCCAGCATCGCCTTTCAGGCGGCGCGGGCGCTGGTTTTCGAAGGCGAGTCCTCGCCCAGCGGGTACACGGAGCCTTTGCTCCATGAATACCGCTTGAAAAAGAAAGCCGCAGCGCGGTAGCCGTTTCAGGTGACGACAAGCAACGCTCGCGCTGACAGATGACGTCGCCGCGCATCCTGGTATGCGGGGCCGGCGGCGCTGTCGGCCTGGAGATCGTAAAATCTCTGGCGGCGCGCGGTGTTCGCCCTGTCGCCACCTATCGCACCGCGCGCAAAACGGCGCCGGGCGCCATAGAGGCGGCCGGCGGCGACCCGGTTCAGTGGGACCTCAATGACCGCGAAACCGGTGCGCGCTTGCTGGCGGACGTCGAGGGAGCGGCCTTCACGCCCATCCTCACGGTCGCGCGTCTTGCGGCCGGCTTAGCGCCGGCGACGGCGCGGTCGGTTTTTTTCTCCAGCAACAATGTGGCGATCGATCCGTCCGCGCCTGTTTACGCCCGCTTGTTGGAAGCGGAAACGCATGTTCGTCAATCCGCGCCGAACGCGATGATCTTGCGGCCTACCATGATCTACGGGTTTCCGGGCGACGGAAATCTCAGTCGGCTGATGAAGATGATGCGCCGAACGCCGATCACGCCGATGATGGGTGCGGGCGAGGCATTGCAACAGCCGGTTTTTTTTCGCGATTTCGGGGGCATTGTTGCAGACCTCTTGTTGGGTGATGAATGGCGTCCTGGCGTGCGTCCAGTCGCCGGGCCGGCGCCCACGACGCTGAAAGAGGTATATCGCGCCGCGGCGCGCGCCGCGAACGCGAAAACCCTGACAGCGTCGTTCCCATCAGCGCCGTTGGCGCAGCTGTGCGCCGCTGCGGAGAAAATCGGATTGAGCGCCCCGCTCAGCAGCGCACAGCTGGCCCGGGCGAATGCAGATAAGACCCCGCGCGGCGACCGGCCGCTCCTCGCCGGAACGTCGTTGGAAGACGGCCTTAAAGCGTTGGCGGGCGCCCTTGACGAGGCGCGTTCCGGACCCTAGCTCAACATCGCGACAAGGAGACCGACCCCATGAGTGAAAATGCTGCGTTTGACGCCATCAAGGCGAAGATCGACGCCAATCCCGTCATGCTTTTCATGAAGGGCACGCCGCAGTTTCCGCAGTGCGGATTCTCATCGGTTGTGGTTCAGATCCTTGACTATCTCGGCGCTGAATTCGGTTCTGAGAACGTCCTTGAGTCAGACCACATTCGGCAAGGCATCAAAGATTTCTCGGACTGGCCGACTATCCCCCAACTCTACGTAAAAGGGGAATTTGTCGGCGGCTGCGATATTATCCGTGAGATGTTCGAAAACGGCGAACTGCGCGCGTTTCTCGAAGAAAAGGGCGTGAGCCTCAAAGCCGACGCCTGAGGGTTTATTTGGCTTTGCGTGAACCGGCCTGTTTGGAGCGCGCCAATTTGGCGCCGTCGATTTTACGCGGGGCGCCGGCCAGTTTCTCGGCGATCTGACCTGCTTCCTCCATGCGCAAACGGCGGAAGAGCGCGTCAGCCTTGGCGCTGCGCGTCCGGGACGTTGTCCCAAGCCGCAGAAACAGATCCTGCGTAGTCACATCCAGCTTACTCATCGCCCACCCCGGCTGATCAAGCATCCATCTTGATTCGAATGGGTTAACGATGCGTTAAGGTTAAGGCTTGAGGCCTCTGCGCAGCGCAATCGACGCGGGTCCCGGAAGCGGCTATGGTCGGTACACTAAGAGGTTTACTTATGGACCAGGCGCAAAACGAATTTGACGTCATTGTCGTCGGCGCGGGCATTTCGGGGGTCAGCGCGGCTTATCATCTCCAGAAATACTGCCCCGACCAACGCTTTGTAATTCTCGAGGCCCGGGACGCCATGGGCGGCACTTGGGACCTCTTTCGTTATCCCGGCATTCGCTCGGACAGCGACATGTTCACCCTCGGTTACGGGTTCCGGCCATGGCCTAACGCCCGCGCTATCGCCGACGGGCCCTCGATCAAGTCATATGTCGAAGAGACCGCTGAAGAATACGGCATACAAAAGAAAGTCCGTTTCGGGCGTCATGTCGTCTCGGCGCACTGGTCTTCCACCGACGCGATGTGGACGCTGCGCGTTCAACATGGGAACGAGGAAGAGACATACCGCTGCAGGTTTGTCCTCTCCTGCGCGGGCTACTACCGATATTCGTCGGGACACACGCCCGAGTTCCAGGGCGTGGATGATTTCGCCGGCTCCGTCATTCATCCTCAACACTGGCCGGAAGATTTCGACTATGCAGACAAGCGCATTGTCGTGATCGGCTCCGGCGCGACGGCGGTGACGCTTGTTCCCGCGCTCGCAGAGAAGGCCGCGCACGTCACCATGCTGCAGCGATCGCCGTCGTATTTACTCTCCATGCCGGGCGTGAGCGGCTTGGCGAAACTGCTCTATCGGATACTGCCCGGCGGCGCTGCGCACGCCGTTATGCGGTGGCAGCGGGTGTTGATGCAGCAGATGTTCTTTAAATTCGCGCGGGCCTATCCGAAGCGAACGGCGAAAAACCTGATCAAGTTCGTCAAGGACAGCCTGCCGCAGGGCTATGATATCCGTAAGCATTTCACGCCGCGCTACGATCCGTGGGACCAGCGCCTGTGCGTCGTGCCCGACGAAGACCTGTTTGAAGCGATCAGGAACGGATCGGCATCGGTCGTCACCGATACGATCGACCGGTTTACCCGTAACGGCGTTTTGCTACACTCAGGCGAAGAACTTGCGGCGGACGTTATCGTGACAGCGACCGGATTGTCGCTCCAGACATTCGGCGGCGCCGATTTGTTTGTGGACGGCGAAAAAATCGAACCTGGCGAAATCCTGACCTACAAGGGGGCTCTGTTCGAAAACGTGCCGAATTTCATGGCGGTGTTCGGCTACACCAATGCGTCCTGGACGCTGCGCGCCGATCTCGTCAACGCCTATGCCTGCCGGCTCATCAATTACATGAATGAGCACGCCTACGCGTCGGTGACGCCGATCAATGAGGATCCGGCGATGGGGCGCGAAGCGTTTCTGGACTTTTCGTCTGGTTACGTTACCCGCGCTGCAGCGCGGCTGCCGAAGCAGGGCGCGCGTTCGCCGTGGCGCCACCCGCAAGACTACTTCCACGATATCAAGAGCTTGCGTCGCGACCGGTTGGATGACGGGATCCTTCGGTTCTCCAAAGCGTCGGACTTGGATAAGGACGTCGCCGAAGCGGCCTAAGCTTTGACGTTGACGTAGCTGCCCGGCGCGTCCTCGATGACGGAAAGCTGTCCGGCGCCGGGCATGCGGGCCGGGACTTCGCCGTCGCTGACGCTGTCAAGCCACTTGATCCAATACGGCCACCACGATCCCGGAAAGCGTTCGGCGCCGGCCTTCCACTCGTCCAGGGAGCCCGGCAGCGCCTGGTTCACGGAATGATGGTATTTTTTCTTGTCCGGATGGTTGACCACGCCGGCGATATGACCCGATCCCGCAAGCATATAGGTGACCTTGTCGTTGCCGTTTGACGCGAAAAGGCGTGCTGTGTTGTATACGGAGTTATGCGGCGCAATGTGATCTGTCTCGCCCGCCTGCATAAAGATCGGGATATCGACATCGCCGAGATCAAGGCGCACGCCGTCCATGACCATCTCTTTTCGCGCTAACCGGTTTTTCTGGTAAAACTCCCGCAGGTAAAAGATGTGCACGTTTTTCGGCATGCGCGTCGCATCGGAATTCCAGAACAAGAGGTCGAACTTCGCTGGATCCTTGCCCTTCATGTAATTGTCGATGACAAATGACCAGATCAAGTCATTCGACCGCAGCATGTTGAACGTCGTTGCCATGGCGCGCCCTTCGAGCACGCCGCCGGCCGCGTCCATTTGTTTTTCAATGGCGTCGAGCTGTTCATCGTCCACAAAGAGCAACAGATCGCCTGCTTCGGTAAAGTCGGCCTGGGCGGTAAAGAACGTGGCTGAGTTAATGCGGTTGTCGCCGGTTTTCGCCATATAGGCGAGGGCCATAGAAAGCATGGTGCCGCCTATGCAGTAACCGATAACGTCGGTTTTGTCTTCGCCGGTCGCCAGGCTGACGGAAGAAAGCGCCTCGAAAAGTCCTTCTCGGATGTAATCTTCAAAGGTTTTGTCTTTCAGGACCGGTTCCGGATTGACCCAGGATATGACGAAAACGGTGCGTCCCTGATCGACAAGCCATTTAATGAAACTATTCGCAGGCTGAAGATCGAGGATATAGAACTTATTGATCCAGGGCGGGACAATCAGCATCGGCGTCTTTGCCACAGCTTCCGTTGTCGGCTCGTACTGAATGAGCTGCATAATGTCGTTCTGGTAGATCACCTTGCCGGGTGTTGTTGCAATATTTTCACCCAGCTTGAAGTAATCGAGATCGGCCTGACGGATCGCCAGCTTGCCGTGGCCGCGATCAATGTCGTCGATCAGATTTTTAAATCCTTTGAACAGGTTCTCGCCCTTGCTCTCAATCGTTGTTTCTATGACTTCAGGATTGAGCATGGCGAAATTCGACGGGGCGCAGGCGTCGACGAATTGTTTGGTGTAAAACTCCGCCTTGGCTTTTTCGTGCTCGTCCATGCCGTCCAGTTCGCTGACGGTTTGTTCCAGCCATTTCGATCCAATGAGATAGGATTGCTTGACGAAATCCAGCATTGGATTTTCCTGCCAGGCCGCGTGCGAAAACCGCCGATCCCCTTTTTCCGGTTCGATCGCCGGCTTGACGTCTTCCCCGGCCATACGGCGCGACATGGTCGCCATTAATTTCGCGTAATCGCCCCAAAGATTGAACTGGCGTTGCATGACGGTGCCGGGATCGGTGGCGAGCCCTTTCATCACCTCCTGAAAGGCGTCTCCCACATTCAGCGGATCGGTCGGCAATTGGCCGGTCATCTGGGTCAGGTCAGGATTGTTGGTGAAATATTCGGAGATAACGTCGCGGCTTTTGCCGGAGACGTTGGTCAGATACTCCGTCAGGGCGTCATAATCCTGGAAAATCGACGCCGATCCCGCCCCATTCGGGGTCTTCGCCGCCGCTCCGTTCTCGGCCGCCGGGGCGGTCTGCTTTTTTTTCCGGGAGCCTGACGTCTTTTTCGCAGCCATCTTCTTGGCGGGCGTCGACTTTTTCATCTTTGTTGTGTTTTTAGCGGATTTTGCCATGACCAATTGTTGCTTCCGAGCGCCGATTAAGGGTTTAAAGCGGGAATGCTGTACGCTTATACGATTGGGCCAGCCAAGGTGCAAAACTGTTGATGTTGAGAGGTACGCTATTCATCGGTTTGGCGGTGCTGACCGCCGGCTGCTCGGGATTTGATCTGAAGCGCCTCGCGCCTCCCGGCATCGTTCGATATGAGCGGATTGCCGACGAAAAAGAACCCAATCCTGAGATTGAGGACCGTATTGCTGAGTACCAGCAAGACCGCAAGGCGCGGTTTCCAAAGTTGGGCGAGACCGCGGCCGGCAGCGCGGAGATGACCGGAATTCCCAATAGCGGCGTCGACGACGCGGTGGCTGATCTTGAGGCGGCGCGCGAAAACCTTGAGTTGTCAATTGATGAGAGCCTGTCCCAGCGCCAGGCTGATGAAGAGCGGCGGCGCGAAATCGATCAATTCGCCGCCGCGCTGTCGCAAAGCATTGATGAAGCGAAGGCTGCGGCCGAACGAGAGGAGCGCCTTCGCCGCCGCGAACAGGAATCATCGGAAGAGTAGGTTGCCGGCCAGCGCCGGCGTAGAAACAGTGGGGTAGGCGGATGGCGCCGGAAGAAAATTATCTTGATCGGGTTCTGACCATGGAGGTCGGCCGGTGCACCGAAGCGGCGGCCGTCGCGGCGTCTACGATGATTGGGCGCGGCGATAAGGAAGGCGCCGACCAGGCTGCGGTCTCAGCGCTACGGACGGCGTTCAACAAACTGGAAATGGACGGAACGGTAGTCATCGGTGAAGGGGAGCGCGACGAAGCGCCGATGCTTTATATCGGTGAAAAAGTCGGGACCGGCAACGGGCCCAAGATCGATATTGCGCTCGATCCGCTGGAAGGCACGACACTGACGGCGAAAGCGATGGCGAACGCGCTGGCGGTCGTCGCAATGGCGCAGGGCGGCACGCTGCTGCATTCCCCTGACGTTTACATGGACAAGATTGCCTGCGGCCCGGGCTTCCCCGACGGCGTGATCGATCTCGATGCGTCGGTTGAAGACAACATCCAGTCTCTCGCCCGCGCGAAAGGCGCGCCGGCCTCGGAGATCACGCTCTGCGTTCTCGACCGGGAACGCCATGAGCGGCTGATATCTGGCGCCCGGAAGCTGGGCGCCCGGGTCTTTCTCATTCCTGACGGCGACGTCGCCGGCGTTTTCCATACGACGGAGGCGTCCACCGGCATCGACCTTTATGTAGGGCAGGGCGGGGCGCCCGAAGGCGTGCTTGCGGCCGCGGCGCTGCGCTGCGTCGGCGGTCAGATGCAGGGCCGTCTTCTCTTTCGCAATGACGATGAGCGCGCCCGCGCGGAGCGCGCCGGCATTGCCGATCTTGATCGAAAATACCACCTGAAGGACTTGGCGTCCGGCGACGTCATCTTCGCGGCCACCGGCGTGACGAACGGCACAATGCTCGACGGCGTGAAGTGGGAACGCGAACACGTGAATACGCACACGGTGGTGATGCGATCCAAGACCGGCACCGTGCGCTATATTCGGGCCCGGTCGCGCCAGCAGATTTATGAGTAGCGCAGCGGCAGAGGCGCTTGGCGGCCCGTCTTTCTTTGAGGACACCCCGCTCCCTCATGTCAGCGCCGCCGCCTCGGGGCGGACCTGGTCTCTTACGGAGGCGGAGCCGCGCATCGTCGGGGCCATTGAGCAAAAGCTCAATCTCAATCCGATGCTGGCGCGCGTGCTTGCCGCGCGGGGCGTTGGCGTCGAACAAGCCGCGCGGTATTTGAACCCGAAACTGCGCGACTCCCTGCCTGATCCCTTTGTTCTGAAAGACATGGAGCCGGCGGCCGATCACGTCGCCGACGCGGTTATCGCCGGGCGCGGAATTGGCGTTTTCGGCGACTATGACGTCGACGGAACCTCCGCCGCTGCGTTGCTGAAGACGTATTTTCGCGCCGTCGGCGTCACGTTGCCGGTTTATCTGCCTGATCGCATTTCCGAAGGATACGGACCGTCCATCGACGCCTTTCGATCTCTTCGCGGGCAGGGCGCTGAGACGATTATTACCGTCGATTGCGGCGCCGCGGCCCATGACGCCGTAAACGCCGCCGCCGCCGACGGATTGAACGTTGTGGTTCTTGACCACCATCTGATGTCGGGCCCGCCGCCGGAAGGCGCAATCGCGACGGTCAACCCCAACCGTCCCGACGACATCTCCGGTCTGAATAATCTTTCAGCGGCTGGCGTCGCCTTTCTGTTTGCGGTCGCCGTCAACCGGCGCCTCCGTCAGTTGGGATTTTTTGAAAACCGCGATGAACCGGCGCTGACTGGTCTTCTCAGCCTGGCTGCGCTTGGCCTTGTCTGCGACGTGATGGACATGACCGGCCTGACGCGCATTCTGGTGGCGCAGGGACTAAAAGCGTTGGCGGGGGAACAGCGATCCGGGCTGTCGATGCTTGCTGACCGAGCCGGCGCGAAGGGCGCGCCGTCGGTCTATCATCTCGGCTTTCTGATTGGCCCGCGTATTAATGCCGCCGGCCGCATCGGTCATGCGCGGCTGGCCTTCGATCTTCTGACCACCGATGATCTCAACCAGCGCAAGGGGCTGGTCGAGAAACTGCACGTCATGAATGCCGAGCGCCAGGCGATCGAGGCGGACGTCCAACAGGCGGCGCTGCAAAGCATAGAGCTCCATCATCTGAATACTGATGAGGTTCTCGTTGTTGACGGTGAGGGATGGCATCCCGGCGTGATCGGTATCGTCGCCGGCCGGCTTAAAGAAAAATTCGACAAGCCCGTCATCGTCATCGGATTGCAGGACGGCGTCGGCAAGGGATCAGGCCGATCGATCGGCGGCGTGGATCTTGGAAGCGCCGTGGGCGAAGCCTATAGGAAAGGCGCGCTGATCGCCGGCGGCGGCCACGCGATGGCCGCGGGCCTTACGATTGCGAAAGATCAGATCGCGTCGTTTCGTACATGGCTCAATGAACAGCTCGCCGAAGATGTTGTCAGCGCTCGGAGTAAACGTGTTTTGCTGATCGACGCCGTTGTCGGCGCATCCGCCGTGACGCGAACATTTCATGACACTATCGGGCAAGCTGGCCCATTCGGTCCGGGAAACCCTGAACCCGTATTTGCGCTGAGCAATATGCGCGCCGCGAATACGCGGCTGGTCGGCGAAAACCACATCGCGGCGACGCTTCGAAGTGATTCGGGAGAGGAAGTGCGCGCCATTGCCTTTCGCGCCGCCGGAGAGCCGCTCGGCGATCTCCTTCAGTCCGGGGAACGCATGCATGTCGCCGGCAAGATCCGGCCGGACGATTGGCGCGGCGGAGACGCCGGTCAGCTGCAGATTTCGGATGCCGCGCCGGTCGCGTGAGACTTCGAACAGATTCAGCCGAATCGGGCTTGCAAATCCGTATCCAGCTCGCCTATACAGCGCGCTTGCCGTTTCCAGCGGCGCCGTGCGGGCCCTTCGTCTATCGGTTAGGACGCCAGGTTTTCAACCTGGAAAGAGGGGTTCGATTCCCCTAGGGCCTGCCAACTCCTTCTTTTCTTTAGACCTTTTGCATTTTACAAGGGGCGGCGAATTTGGCTGCGTCGATTGATTTTTCGGCGTCGATGCCGTTTATTACTACATAGTTAACAGCGCGATGTATCTTGAGGGGTGTGTGATGAAAATTGGAGCGGTCGCAGCTGCAGCCTTTCTGGCGTTAGCGCCATTCACGGCGGCAAACGCCGGCGGGGTCAGCAAGTCCGAAATTACCAAAATCCTGACAGAACAGGGGTATAATGTTCAGGATTACGACGCTACGAAAGTCTTTGTCGATGTCGCGCAGTACCGGATTGTGGTGGCCATCGACGGGGCGGACGGCGACGTTTCTTTTCTCGTCTGGCCGGGGATTCAGGCCGACGATATCGGTCTTAACTTCCTCAACAAATTCAATAATGAAGTGAAGTTTGGACGCGCATATATTGATCGCGACGGCGACGTCGCCATCCAGATGGATAGAAATTCCGCAGGCGGCGTATCGGCCGAGAATATCGAATCCGACTTTGACGTGTTCCTGCTGCTCATTCAAAAGTTCCTGACTGATTTAGAATCGCAGGCGATCGCATAACAAATTTGGGTCGCGCCGAGCGAAAAAACTCGGCGTAATGTTATCCAATCACTGCAACTTTTTCGGGAAAAGGGCTGATCCTTAACCGAAAAACGTGCATTGCTTGCGCTAGAGGGCATGACGAAACCGGCGATCTGGATTATAGTTAAGACAACAAAGTAGATAATAAAAAGCCGATCCACCGCTCGGGGGGCGTATGACGACCATGGTTGACCGCGTTCCATCATCGCCAGAACCCAATGCGCATGATGAAGACGGCGCGGACGAAGAAAGCTTTACGCTAAAAGGCGTCGTAAAGTGGTTCGATACAACCAAAGGCTACGGATTCATCGTTCCCGAAGACGCTGACGGCGACGTTCTTATTCACTCATCCTGCTTAAAGGCGGCGGGCCGGGAGTCCGCTCGAGAAGGCGCCACCGTCGCCTGTGAAGTGGTCCGTCGAAGCAAAGGTCTCCAGGCGCTCCGCCTTTTGGAGATTGATGAATCAACAGCGACGGCGCTGACGCCTCATGCGACGCCGGTGAGCCAGGCGCCCGCCGGAGAATTCGTACGCGCGCAAGTCAAATGGTTCAATCGCGCCAAGGGCTATGGGTTCCTTACCCGCGGCGAAGGGACGCCTGACATTTTCGTCCACATGGAAACAGTTCGATCAAGCGGCGTCGGCGAACTGCAGCCCGGACAGCGCGTCCAGGTCTCGTTCGGCGAGGGCGCAAAGGGACTGCTCGCCATCGAATTGCGACCCGATCCCGAAAACTGATCCCGGCCCCCGCAAAGTCTTTACATCTACATCGAGATAGCCCAATGGACCCCCTCACGCGGCGCATCGGGGCGTAGCGCAGTCTGGTAGCGCATCTGGTTTGGGACCAGAGGACTAAGGTGGCGAACGACGCCGCTTCAATTACCCTAAGCCATTGTTTCACGTGGAACATTTCACTTAGAGCTGTGGAACGTACCGGGAACTATGCGACTATTTTTGCCTACCGTGCGACGGTCGCACGGTTTGATTATTGTGCGACCACTTCCCGTTTTGTTCCGAATTATCCCGCCGACTTTTGTGTTTCCTGAAATGCGTTGGCCTGACTGATTCGGAGATCCGCTTCCGCTGTCGAGAGCAGTTTTTTGCGCTCTCTTTCGATAATGTCCGCAATCTGATTAATCCACTCGGGCGGCTCGCTGCGGCCCTGGTTGGCGGATCGTATTTTTGCTGCGAGGAGAGCGGCGGCGAAGGGATCGATGAGCCGCCAGTCATCAAAATGTTGAACAAGGTCTTCCGGAATAATTGCCGCAGCTCGCGCTGCAGGGATTTCTTCCCACTTCTTCACGTTACCTCCATACACCTTTACCGAGTATAAAACTCATCATTGCTAAAAATAGGTGTATGGCAATTAACTAGAAGTGCTTATGCAGACTTATGCGCTGATACCCTTATTTCTGCACATTTTCATTAGCTTTTCGCCGCCGTCGGCCGCGAGTCCGCCGCCGATTTCTATGTAATGTTTGGCGAGTTTCAGCATGTGCTGCGGATCTGAACCGTGCCAGGCGCAAAGCTCCCACAGGGTGCAACCGGCGGCGGCCAGGCGCGATACGGCGATGTCGCGGCAGTCCTGGGCGTTCAGGGCGGGTATCGGTAAGCCGGTGCGATCCAGCTCGCCGCCGCCAAGGGAGGGAACAATGCTCGCCGCCAGGGCGCGGCGCTCGCGCCAAAGGTCGTTATACGGCTTATGCGAGGCGACCCCTGTCTTTTCGCTGACAGACCAGTAGGGCGCGCGCTCGACTTCGTTGATGATGATTTCAAGGTGATTGCTCGGGCCGTTGAAGATTGCGCGCTTGCGTCTGATCGCATCTTCAAGCCGCGCTTTTAGAATAGGCAGCGCCGGTATGGTCAAAGGCGCTTGCTCTCGGCCGAGTTTCTTCTTTTGCGTCTTCTTTGGTCTGTATACGACCTTTTCACCGTAAAGCGCGTGCTCAATCAATCGCAGGGCGTCCTGGACGCGCGCCGCTGTCCACAGTTGGGCGATCATGGCGTCGCCGCCAGATGGACGCGGCAACAATACGCGATCCGCCTGCGGAACACCGATCTGATCGTAGATCTTATGCGGGTCGTCAAACGCAAGCATCATGGCGTCAATCTCGCCTGGGAAGTCGACGCGCAAACGGGCGCCCGGCTTTTGCAGGCCTAGCTCGCTGTAGACTTCACGCTCCGGCAGATGGCCGCGCCAGCGCTCTTGCTTCTGCGCCCAATTCAAAGCCGTTCGCAGGTGTTGCGCGTCCTTGTAGGCGGCATGTTCGCCGCGGGCCGTTTCAGCGTCTTCCACATGCGCCAATATGAGCTCGGTGGTCAGGGCGCGCGGCTCGAACGGACCAAACGTCGCTCTCAGAAACTTTAGGTGCGACGTTGTGGTTTGTAGGTGTTTTGGGCTGATCCTTTTGGCGTCGCTGCTCTCAAGATACTCGTCAAATACCTTGTTGATTGACTTGGGCGGCCGCGGCCGCGCCGGCGGTTTCGCCGCGCCGGCCGGCGTGGTAAACGCGTTGAGCCGACGCGCCGTTTCCTCTGCAGCGCTTTTGCTCATCGGCTGCAGGCCTTTCAGCCGAAGATTGACCGGCGGCGTAAATCCGTAAGCGGATAATTCGTCCGCCGTCATAATCGGCCCATCGGCCCAAAGATCAATTCCCTTGAACCCTCGCTTGCGGAGCCAGGGGCCGGGGTTCCATCGCCACAGCACTTTCTTGTCGCCGCGGCCGACCAGGCGCGCGGTCAGATTGTCTATGCGGGATTTGGGCGCCTTCATGTCCTGCCGATGCGCGACCGGATCATCTCGCGCTGAGCTTGAAGAGATAGAACGCGCGGGCTGTCGTCCTCGGAATTAGACGGCCAGCCCGCGCGTTCGTCGGCGCTTATCGCGCGGGGCGAGAGCCCCGCATACCAGGCTTTGACGACGGCCCCACGGTAGCGGCCCCGCCGAACGCATGGGGGTAGTTCGCGTTCGGCCGCTTTGAGCCACCGGCGTAGGGATGAGGCGCGGGAGTAGCCCATTCTAGACGCGACGTCTTGCGTTGTGAGCAAGTCATCGTCTCCCACGTCCTCAAACCCTAGTCTCGCGCCGTCGTCGTGCATGGCGTCTTGCTTTTATTGCGACGCGGCCCATAAAAGCAAGACATAATCAAAAAATAATCAACTCCGGATCATCAAGCAGTCAGCTCGTACAGATCCTTGACTCGAATTTGACGCACCACAACGCCCGTCAGGACAACATTCTCGCCGTCAATCACCAAAGGTTTCCGATGGGCGGGATCTGACGTTGCGGCCGCGATCAGATAAGGCGGCTGGTAATAGCGAACGACCGTCTCGGCATCGCCGAGCCGGGCATTGTAGATCTGCGCGATGACAAGATCGTTGGTGACCGGCTTTCTGTCGCTGTCATAAAGAAGAATGTCGCCCGGATTAATCTCGGCGGGCGCCATAGCGTCGTTCAACACCTCAATCGCGCCAATGCTGGATTCGCCTTTCGACAGCGATAAATCGGGCATATCGGCAATATCGAAGATCCTGGTCTCGGCGTCTTCGAGATCGGTGGCCGGCGCCGGCATCTGCGCCGCGCGAGCGATCCGATTGAGCGTAACGGCGCGCAGCGTCTTGTCATTCTGGCCGTTAATGAACCGATAGAGCGTTGATGGATTGATCTTTGCCTTCTCAGCCAGCGCATTGGGGGAAAGCCCTGTCTTCTTAAGGGCTTGCTCAATAAACTCCAGTTGATCGGATCGTGACGCAATCATGATGTTGCGTATGACATGATTGTTCAAACACAACATCTTGAAATTATCGCTTGCGACTACTGACAAATCAGTACTCATGCTCTCCATAATCAGCACCTATTCACCAAAGGGTCAGGTTATGAGTGTGATGGAAGACATCGAAAAAGCAAGGCGGCGTCTCGGCTGCACCGTCGCTGCGGTCAGCAAAAAGGCCGGAATTCACCCCAGCACCTACATCAAGGGGCGTGATGGGGGGAACAGCCCGACCGACGACACCATCGATAGCCTCGTCGACGCCCTGGAGGCGATCGAGCGCGAGCAGGTCTCCCGGGCGGAGCGGCTGAAGCAGATCGGCGCACCGAAGAGGAGCGCCGCATGAAAACCACCATTGCTGAGAGAATTGCTGGATTCCGCTACTGGCTCGCCTGCCGGATCTCGCCGTGGGTCGCCGATGTCGAACATCGATTTTCGTGCGTTCTCGACGACGTGACCAACAGCATGTCGAAGACAAACTATACGCTCGACGCGATGCGCTCCGAAATCCAGGCGAAGCGCATGCAGGATGACGAAGACGCGATCGACGATTTCCTAAGCGATTATGACGACGACAAAATTTTGGAGCGCGCCGCAAACGTGCGTGAGCTCGCGCGGTTGAGGCGCGAGCAGCGGGAACGGGCGCGCCCGTCGAAGCTTTAGGGGGAGGTCATGGAAACAGCCGAGCTAGGTCCGGCCATGGAGGCCTCTGCGCAGCGAAGTAAAATCGATGCGCTCGAAGAGGAGGTCGCAAAGCTTGAAAAGAGTCTGGCCGAACTCGGGGCATTGTTGAATACGCCGGAGACGGAGGATTTCGACAAAGGCGTACCGCTCGAAGCAGCACATCAACGTTATCGCTGGGGCGACGACCACGTTGAGCGAAAAGACGCCTTTGATTGGTTCTGGTTGCTCGGCTTCCTGGCGCAAAAGGCGGCGGCGTCAGCGCAGGCCGGCGACATCCCGAAAGCAAAGCATCACATCATCACGACCGCCGCCGCCCTGCGGAATTGGTTCGGTCGAATTTCAGCACAGTGAGGACCGACATGGATCTAACCAAAGAAGAACTTGAAAGCCTTCGCCAGTGTCCGGCGAGTTTGGATATGGCGCCAGAGCCAGGAAACCGCACGGCGTATGTTCGCCGGCGTCTGAAAAATGAAGGGTTGGTAAGGACCCTATGGGTGTCTGACGACGAGGCCGACGAATTCTACTTCACCTGGCAGCGGACGCCGAAGGGCGACGCGGTCGTTGATGAGGCGGCCGGGAGATGAAGTGGTTTACGACTGAAATCTTCAACCTGCTGCGAACGATCATGGTTTGGGGCGCTATTGTGCTCTGCGTCTGGTCGATGGCGCGGTGCAGCGCCGATATCAAGACGGCCGAGCACGAATCAAAGCGGCCAATCATCATTTCGCCGGAGAATACGGCCGAGACGCCCTGATGAATTGGGCGCTCATCATCTTGATACTGAATTTCGCGACAGGCGGGTGCTTGCTTCTCCTGGGGCTTTGCCATGTCGCGGACAAACTCACTGAGACGAAAGGAAACGAGGATGCGGTTGCTGCCAGATTTCGAGGATAAAGACTTCACGCTCGTCGTGGGAAAGACCGCCGGCACTCAGGCTGAGCCGGTTGTTAAGGTGAGCGTCAATAATATCAAAACCATTCGCATGACCTTCAATCGCGCCTTCATGGAGGCGTGGCCGGCGCCGGATGGACCGATAATTGTTGAATCGGCGATGCGCGAGGGGCGCTGCTATCTCCGTTTACGGCCGTGCGGTCCGCGCGGCAAAGATGCGGCGCGGGTTGGCTCTTCTGCAGGGAGCGTCGCGCTGACAAGGGTCGGCCCGAAGACAGGGGGTTCCATGGGCATGAGTGTAAAGAGCCACCCGTTTGAGCCTGGCGTCACGCATCTCGCGACAGACTGCGCCTTCGAAAGAGATGATGACGTCGTCATCGTCCAAATGCCGAACTGGCCGGAAATGCTGCGCGAGGTCGAGGCGGACGAAGGCGATGACGACTAAGCGCTCAGACGCCATTGCCGCATTGCTTGACGAAGCGCGGTCGCGCTGTGAGGCGATTTACATAAAGCGACAAGAGAACGGCTACGAGTGCCTCCTTCACCGCAAATTAGTCAACGGCAAAATGAAACACTGCTGCCACATCGTTGGAGGATTGTTTGGGGGAACAACCGTCGACGGGGTGCGAAAGATAATTGAGCTGAACGAAGACTTCTTCAAGCGGTGCGAGGCAGAACAGTGAGCGACATGGAACGCCGTTTCCTCAATGCGCTTGCGCGCTTCGGTCACGATCCGTCCAAGAAGAATATTGACCGATTGCTTGCCGTTCCCGACTTCGGCAGCGGGCGTGTCCAGGAATGCGGCTGGCCGACGGTGGTCTCCATGGGGTTGTTGGTCCGCCGGATTCTTCGAACCGACCGCAAGGACGCTCGCAAAGTCGCGCATTTGTCGTCGATCGCTGACGCGCTCGCGGCAGCCGGCGCCAGTTTTGCGGCTGATGAGAAAGCGCCGACGACGCCGGCGGCTCCAATCCGACAGTACAAGGACGACTGATATGCTGAGTATCGTAACCGACGATGAAGCGGAAAGCGCCCGCGACCAGTTGATCCTCAAAATCAGGACGGCCGTCATGGACGTGTTCGATCTCGAAGAAGGCGACGAGATCGACTGCGACAAGATCGTCGATGCTATTATGGATGCGCTCGCCTGGATCTTCGACGACATCACTCTCAATGACAGGGATCCGGCCGTGGTCGACTCGCTTTGTAATTTTGCCGAGCGGGTCATGCAGTTTCGCGACGACGCCAAGCGCAGCTCGGGCGAACCGCACTGACGTGGCCAACCTCGCCGTCATATCCCGCCTCGACGAGACGACGGCGCGCATGGACCGTTTTGTGCGGGCGCTCGCCGGCGTTGTCGGGCGATCCTGCGCGGCGCGGGAAGGGGTTGCCGCTCGCGATCTGTTTGACGAACAGCCCTGGCCGAAGCCGGCGGCCCGTGCGCGAGCGGCCGCGATCTACCTGATGCGGGTTGAGCTCAACCTGTCGGTTGAGGACGTGGCGAAGCTTTATTGCGCCGGCGATCGGCGCGCGGTGAGCCGGGCGAACCGCCGCATTGAGGACGCGCGGGAGACCGACCAGGCCCTGGATAACTGGCTTTCGGAAATGGAGCGGGCGCTCAAGGGGCAAACGGTATGACCGAGAAGCCCCAAGACTGGATGACGGCTGCGTTTAGCAACGGGGAACCGCCCAAGGCGGAGACGCCGACCAGGAAAGCGCCGGCGGCCAAAAAGGCCGCGCGGTCGAAAAAGCGTTCGGAACGGCCGTGCTTCGATCCTGCGATCATCAATGACGCGCTCGACATCAGGAAGCTTGCCGAGCGTTATGGCGCAACGTTCGTCAAAGAAGGATCCGCGTTGAAGTCGTGCTGCATATTGCCGGACCATGTGGAGAAGACGCCTAGTTTCACCATCTATCCGCGCACAAATCATTTCTACTGCTACGGTTGCGGCCGCGGCGGCGACCCGTTGCGGCTGATCCAGGAATTCAACGGCTGGATGGCGAACCGAGACTTTCCAAAAGTGTTGCGGGAAGGGGCCGAGATCGCCGGCGTCGGGCCTGTCGAGGATCCGGAAGCCTCTGCAGCGGCGAAGCAGCGGATCGCCGAACGCCGGCGAGAACAGGAAAAGCTGATTGAGAATGAACGCCGCGCCAAAGAGGAAAAGGCGAAGGCCCGTTGGCTGAGGGCGCGGCCGATCGACACGCGCGATATTCATTTCGCGTATCTCGCCGATCGCCGCGGCGTGGATCTCGGCGCATTGCCTCATTGGCCGAACGCAATCCGCGTGATGGACGACTTTCGCTGGAACATCAGCGAAACGGATGAACCGGACTGGCGAGAGTTTCCGGTGATCTGCACCGCCATGACCCGGGGCGGCAACATCACCGCAACCCATCTCACCTTTCTGAAAGCGGACGGATCCAATTGCGATCGCCGGGTTGGTCAGAAGGGGCGCATCGTGCTTGGATCCCCGCGCGGTGCGTCGATGCACTTGTCGCGGGGTTGGTCAGGCCTGCCGCCGCGCCAGGCGTTCGATAAATTCGGCATGGACGACGTATTAGCATTGACCGAAGGCCTGGAAGACGGGTTGTCGGTCGCAACGCTTATGCCGGACTGGCGCGTATGGGCGGCTTACTCCCTGGACAACATCGCCAATGCCGAGCTGCCCGAGTGCGCCGGCGAGGTCGTCATCTGCGGCGAGAACGACGAGAGCCAGGGCGCCCGCAACGTCCTGGACCGCGTGAAAACGAAACTGGTCAATTGCGCCGGCGGCCGCCTCGTCAAAATCGCCATGCCGCCGGACGGGTGCAAGGACTGGAACGCTGTTCATGAGGCGGCGTCATGAGCGACAACGACACAAACAAAGTCGTCGACCTCAAAAAGGCGAAATCCGACAAGGCGCGGAAAAACCTTGCGTCGGCGAAAACGATCGACGCGTCGCGGATCTGGAAACACTACAAAACCGGTCACGTGACGATCGGCGGAGCGCACCTGCAGCCTGGAGAATTCGAGCTTGGGAAAGACGGGCTTCCGCCTGGTTGTCCGGTAACGCCGCTGGGCCGCGACGACGACACCTACTATTTTTTGAATGTCGGCGGCGGCATTTCTACACTGCACGCGGACAAATGCGGCAAGGGGCGCATGACGTCGCTGTTCGCCGGCGCCACCGGGTTTTTGACCTGGGCGTTTCCGCGCTTCGACAGAGCAGGCAAACACACGCCGGACAATTGGGCCAACGAAAGCGCAATGGCGCTGCTGTTCACGGCCGCCCATAACAAGGGCGCCTGGAACGGCGCAGAGCGCGTTCGCGGCCGCGGGGCTTGGCGGGCCGATGACGGAAGCCTGGTCTTGCATCTCGGCGACCAGGTGCGCGCCTTGTCGAAGAAGGGCGGCGCCTTCAACTCCGGACCGGGCGAGCACGGCCGTCACGTCTATGTCTGGCGGCCGGCGTTGCCGGCGCCGGCGGACGAGACCGATGAGATCCCGCCGGGTGACGCGCTGTTCCACGATCTCATGACCTGGAACTGGCGCCGCGGCGAGACGGACGCGCGGCTAATGCTCGGCTGGATGGGCGCCGCCATGCTCGGCGGCTGGCTGTCCTGGCGGCCGAACGTGTTCGTTACCGGGGATCTGTCCTGCGGCAAGTCGGAGCTCCTGAAATTCGTCAAGGGCGTCCTCGGCGATTTCTTCATTGAGTCCCAGGACGCGACCGCGGCCGGTCTGCATCAGTATCTCGGTTACGACAGCGTGGCCTGCGGCGTCGACGAGATGGAAGGCGAGGTCGGTTCGAAGAAAACCGAAGCCGTCATTCAACTGGCGCGCCGGGCGAGCTCGGGCGGGCGCATTTTCCGGGGCGGCGCCAATCACAAGGGGCAGGATTTTATCATCCAGTCCTGTTTTTTGTTCTCGGCGATCGCGCCGCCCTCGATGCGCGGCCAGGATCTCTCGCGCCTGACCATTCTGGAGATGACGCCGATCGACAAGGCGGGCATATCGCCGGCGACGAATTTGCAGCGGCTCGGTCTTCTGGGGGCGGACTATCTCGCCAGGCTAACGCACTGGGCGAATGAAGATGGCGAGGATGGCCGCGCTTTGGAGGATCTGATCGTCGCCTTTCAAAGCCAGCTCGCCGCGCAGGGGCACAAGCACCGCGCGTCGCAACAGTTCGGCACGTTGCTTGCCTTCGCCTGGGCCGCCTGCAACGATGAGATGCCCGAAACCGAAGCGATACGGCAAACCGAGGACGGCGAGGACGTCAACGACATTGCGTTGTGGTGCAAGCCTCTGGAGCCGGGCGCGATGTTTGAAACTGAAGCCGCAATCCCGACATGGCGGCGCGCGTTTAATCACCTTCTAGGGGTGCAGGCCGAAGCGCTCAAAACGAAGTCTGCGCCGTCGGTCGGCGCGATTTTGCGGGGCCTGCGCAATCATTTCAATCAACTCAAGGACGAAGACGGTGATACCCTCGACATCAAGGGCGCCAAGAAATCACTTGAGCGGATTGGCCTGGCGCTAACGACGCCGACGGATCCCGTCACGAAAAAGCCGATCGGCATGAGCTGGGCGAATGTGCAGCTGTTCGTGCCGCGATCGCATCCGGAACTTTCCAAACTCTATCAGACCACGGATTGGGCGGCCCATGGCGGGGCCGATGGGACCTGGATCAACGTGCTCCGGCAGATGGACACAGATCTCTACCTATCCCGGCGGGCCCATGTCGGAGCGGCGAAGCTGCACGGCATGGCGATCAAGCTGGCGCCGCTGTTTGAGCGGTATTTCGACGATGAGAAGGAGGACGGCAGCAATGCAGGATGACGATCCCGGCAACAATGTGCGGCGTATAAACCAGTATGTTCAGGTCACGGCCGATCAGTATGGAACGGTTGGCCCTTGCAATAATCCGCCGGCTCATACGATCCGAAGCGAGGCGCCGCCGATTGATTGCCGAATGCCAGGCTCGGTCCGGCCGGTGGTGATATCCGACACCACGGCGGTTGTCCTGCTCACCGCCGTGCGCGAGCTGCAGCGCCTGGGAGGCCTCAAGGCTCACGACCGTGACGGCGCCGCGACACTTTGCATGGCGTTCGATGAGTGCGAACTGATCGAGCGCGACCTTGTGAATGCTCCGGTGCAGCATGACTAGTGTGGGCCCCCATGCTCATGGTGATCATCATCACCATCATCATCGGCGCCACCCTCCCCATCGTCATGATGATGACGTGCGTTGCGGGTCTATTGACTAATGGCGTGGACCCCGGGACGCACTCGCATGCTGCTGAAACTATGGGCGGCGTGTTGGGAGCCGCCGGCGATCGCCATTGCTCTCGGCGTAACTATCAACGCCGTAACGTCAAAAATTATCCGGCTCACCAACGCCGGCGACGCCGGCGTCCTCCTCGCGGATCTCATCCGTCGCCAGGCGCTCGATTTCGGCGTCAACCAAGTATCTCTCGACCAGGCGCGCGCCCTTCTGGCCGAGAGCGGTTTTCGAACCGCATTGAAAAGGGCGCTTACTGAGGAAGTGGATACGGAAGGAAACGTGAAAGCTTGCAAAGGTGCTGCAAAGAAGACGCGGGCGACAAGTGAGCGAAGCCCTTCGTCGTTTTGAGGTCATCACAGAAGTTGAATGGAGATCGTTTAGGAGTGTCTCGGCATAACGATTCTACTAGTGTTTAGTCGTCGGGTATGTCGGCGCACTCTGTTAAGAAATCTGGCCCGTCTAGCTGGATAGTCATTAGAAATAGATTCAAGGCAACGTAGTAATGTACAAATAGGTACAATGCGCATGCGGCCGCTGCGGCCGGCAGCTGTGTCCAGGATTCAGGCCACGTTTCTTGTATGTATTCTATAGACTTGCGCCAAATCCGACCTACGGCGTAGCATGTCACCCATGCGTAACCAAAAATTCCCGGAAGCTGCACAAGGTAGGATTTTCCGGGTGCTGTCTCGTCTCCCTGGCAATACAATAAGTCGCCGGTTATGTTGGGGACTACGATTAATCCGCCCATGAGCGCTAGTGCGGCGATGTGGTCAACGTAAACCTTAGGATTCGAAAACATGTGCCGCCCTTGGATCAGCTAGGGGAACGGCTAATACTGTGATTCACTAGACCGAGCCCGGACTATGGCGGTGACAGCGAGAAATTCAAATCGCTCTGGTGCGTGGCGTACAGAGGCCCCTCAGAATAGGGTCGTTTCAGGCTTTACAATCTCGGTTAGATGGCCCAAGCAACGCCTTCCGAAGAGTCGGGGCGTGGCGCAGTCTGGTAGCGCACCTGGTTTGGGACCAGGGGGCCGCAAGTTCGAATCTTGCCGCCCCGACCATTTAGCTGATGTGGGGTTCTCTGGCGCCCATGGATGCGGATCCGGTTAACACACTTGTTTGGGCGGCGGTGATGCTGCCGATCATCTTCATTGCTGTCTGGCTTTTCGGTGAGAGCCCTGGTGATCAACCGCCGCGGTCGAGCGGACGATCGCGCCAGGAATCGAAGCGGCGCCAGGCCAAGACTGCGCCGAGTAAGAATAGGAACGGGAAGACAAGGTAGACGCCCCAACCCCATAAGAGCGTTGCAATAGAGCCGCCCACAAATTCGAACGGCGCCACAAACTAGTCAGGTGAAAGCCTGTTGTAATCGTCGGCGGCGCCGTCGGTGTGTGGAATCAATCGGGGTCTCCAGTCACCAAATCGTCTATACGAAGGCCAAGAGCGCGGGCGATGTTATGCATGACCGCCAAGGAGACCCCGGGTGATTTGTTCTGCTCAATGTCACTGATGGTTGCGGCTCGAACGTCGACTTTCTCCGCAAGCTGAGCTTGGGTCATGCCGGTCGCTTTGCGCCATGCAGTGAGTGGGTGAAGGTTGCCGCTGCGAATTTCGAGGACAACTTCCAAAGGCAGGGTCGGCTCGTCGCGCCGTTCACGAGTAAGAGCCGCATCTTCTGCATCTTCAGCAGCGTCAAGCAGTTCCTCGTACTCTTTGCGAGGCAGCACAGCGAGATCTTCACCGCCGGGAGTCTCCAAAAATTTAACTGCTTCAGACATTCTTGCCTCCTACTTGTATGCCGCTCCACGCGGACGAACTGCTGTAACCTTGATTACGTCATCTTCGATGACAAACACCGCTCGATAGCCTCCATGACGCAAGCGGAAGGTGTCTTTCTCGCCTTTTATAGCTGTCACATCCACTGCTGCGTCCTGGTTTTCTGCATATCGTCCAAGCTTCTCCGCAATCTGCCATAAGATTTCCTCTGGGACTTTCCGAGTTTCTTTGATGGCTGATCTCGTCATATCGATACGCATTGCCGTATTCCTTCATGCGCCTCCATATACGCTATCGCGTAAATTTTTCAATAGAAAATTGAATTATTTAGAAGAAAACTGATTTTTTCTGGAGAATCTAAGGGTTTGAGCGCCGAAACGGGGATTTGGAATGGTTAACGCGGCTCAGTAGAAGGGGGGGGGTGAGATCAGAGGGAGGCGCAATGGGAGCAACACGATTCCTAGTCCGACGCTAGGAATCTTGCTCAACTGGAAGGGAAGAGAGACCAGGGTGCTCAAGCGATCGAGTCGAACTCACTCTTTAGGATTCAAGGCATTGGCGAAGGGAACCAGAGAAGTACCCAAGCATGCAATTAGCGCGAAAGCGCACAAAAACCCATTTGTTTCGGTGTTTTTCTTTTTGCAGGCTTCATAATCATCGAGACACATGAATGGTACTGTCTTCGAAGAAGAAACTTCCGGTATTTGATGCGCTTTCTCGACCGTTTTGTTCGCATACTGTTCAATTTTTAGTGTAAGTCTGGCGGTCTTAATCTCAAATTTGTTGATGGCTTGCTGTACGCCAGTTTGGTCGCGGTGAGGGTCAATAGTGTCATGGTTTTGACCCAGACTATCAGGACTTGTGTGCCGAACAGGCGGGGATTTCCGAAGTTCAGGCGGCGGAGTGTAGTCAATTACGCTCTGAATGCCCGCAACAATTTCTTCGATGAGTTCCTGCTCTTGGCCATTGAAATGTTCGAGGCCTTGCAGCCTTTGCGCCGCGGACAACGCATCTTCAAATGATCCCATGATTTGGTCCCCGCGATGCGAAACAGTCATTTAGTCAAAATAGCAGGAATGAGCGGAAAAGGAACCCGATGTAAATTTCTTTCGGCGACGTCAATTGAAATGCAATCGGGGCGCACCTACTCACTAATCCGTACACAGAGTGGACGAGCAAAGCAGCTCACCCAGACCCATAGGGTGGCGGCTGTGATCGCGCAGCGACAGAGGTGATTCGTCAAGACCTATTGCCCGGACCCTCGAATTATGGTGCTTAAAGATTGCCAGCACCTGGGTATGGGGGGATGGTCCTCATTGGCCGCTGGGCGGACCGTAGCGCGGTCCACAAAATGCAAACGCTCTCAATCCATTAGCAGCAATGGACGCAACGGACCGTATGGACCGGCCTCGCGCTATGCGCGGGTATACGCGCGCGCGCGCGTGGGAAAAGTGTCCGTCCATACCGCCCATACGGTCCATAGATATATTTCTGAATGAAAACAGAGAGGTATACGGACCGATCAGCAAACCGCGAACGGTCCGTCACGTCCGAGGCGATTGAGCGCTGCGCGCGGCATGGGACAGCATGGAAACCATGATTGGCGGAAAATAGCCGAACGGTAGCGGTTATCTGCGCGGTTCGACGCGCACCCGTATACTGGGACGCCAGATTTTCTAAACTGGTCGGGTTTAGCGTTGTCAACGAACGCCGTCATTGATGGATGCAAGGAAGCCGGGCTTTCGCCAGGCGATGGCGTTCGCGAGGTGCTTGCGGACGATGAACAGGAAGACCTGTTTGACGATCTGGTTGCCGCGCAAACCGAGGTCGACGGTCAATTCAAGGTGTTTCAGAAGCGTCGGCCGGTCGTGCGCGGCGGCCGCAAGCCTGGCGCCAAGAACCGAACGACGCGCGACCTTGTCGAGTTCATCCGCCGGACGGGTGTCGATCCGCTGATGTGGTTCAACAGCGTCGCCAGAATGGACATGAAGCAGATCAACAAAGAGTTTGGTCCGTTCAAGTCCGGGCAGGCGGCCGAGTTCAAGCGCAAATGCATGGTCGAGTTCCTGCGGGTGATGTATCCGGGCTCGACCATCGCCGACCTGCTGAAGGCCGCCATGGGTGATGACGGCGCGCTGCAGGTCGTCGGATTCATGGCGCTGGCGGCCGCCAAGCCGGGCGACCAGGGCGCCGCTGCGCCGGATATCCAGGGCGGTCAGGCCGAGGAAATCCCGGATCTCCGCCGTCCGGTCGAAACCAAGGAAAATCAACGACTTAGCGAGGGCGAGGATGGCTAGGTCGCACGGTTGCAGGATCGCACGGTTTGGCTATCCCATTGTTTTTGCGTCCGCTTTGACGGTTTGCGCCTCTGCTGCGATACCAGAGGGCGGCCCGCTCGCCGCGCCTCAATCCTCACGCGGCGGACCCCACCCGGGGGGCTCGCCGACCCACCCCGCCGATCCGGCCGGCCCCGTCTCTCTCATTGCCCCTGTCAGTGAGCATTTGTCCGGACCCGGATTTTTTCGAGAAGGCTGCGAAAACCTTCGATCAATTTTCTCGGGTCGGGGGTCTGGGTCGTGAGCGGCTTGTGGCGCAGCTATACGCCGCCTGGTCCGAAGGCAAAGGGATGGCTGTTTTCGAACGCATCAACCTTCGCCGGGATCATTGGCCCGTACGGTTCTGCGAAAACGACAACTGGATCGATGAAGTGCATGCGTGTGACTGCCCAGCAGCACCCTAGCACCAAAGACGGGGTCAGGCGAGCGATAATTCCGGCTGTGCGGCCCAACTATCGGCGGATGCATGACACGCTCATTCCATCCGTACAGACCTTTTTCGGCAAGGACGGCAGTTGGGACGGACCGAAAAACGGCCCCCAGACGTTTTTCATCGCCTGGGACGAAGTTATCAACGGTCAAGTCGAGCGTTGCGAGCTCACGATCCTATTTCGCGCATTCGGCGACGAGTCGATCGAAAGTTTTGTCCGCGGCTTCCAGCCCACTGCGTGGTGGGTCAACGAATTTGATGAATTGCCGAAGGGCGCAATCTCGAAAATGGCGTCACGCGCCGGTCGGGCTTACCTGGACGAACGGCCCAAGGATCTGCCGCCGGCGGACTACTGTCCTGTATTCGGCGACTGCAACATGCCGGATCTCGATAGCTGGGTGCATGAGGTCTTGCTGGGCCAGCCCGAGCTCGGCATTGAGATGTGGCTGCAGCCCTCCGGATTTTCTCCTGATGCGGAGAATTTAGAAAACCTGCGCCTCATCGATGCCAATTACTACGAAAGTATGGCGGCGCGGTTTCGTTCGGAAGGGGACGAGGCCTCGGTTCAACGCTTTATTGCAAACAAGCCTGGATACACGCCGACCGGCAAGCCGGTTTATCCCGGGTTTGCATCGGAGATCCATGTCGCGCGCGACACGTTGAAGCCGGATCCGTTGCGCCAGCTCGTGATCGGTGTAGACCAGGGCGGCCAGGCTGCGGCAATCATTGGTCAGCGTACAAAGCACCGCACGGCCGCGATCCTTCGCGAAGTTGTTCTTGAACGTGGAGCATTCTACGGCGGAGAAGAGTTTGGGCGCTTGCTGGGTCGGGTCATGCTCGACGAATTTCGTCATTTCCTGCGGTCCGGCGGACTCAAACTCCGTTTGGATCCGGCGGCGAAGCAACGCCATTCGGCAACGAAAGAAGATGACCCGCGGACTTGGGCTCTTGATTTCATCGACGGCCTTGTCGCCGAAACCGGCCTTGACGAAAACCAACTCGATTGGGACATCGCGCCGACGAATGCGATCAAGAAACGGATCGGGGCTGTAAAGAAACTGCTCGCCTATCGCGCGGAAAATGCAAACGAGGGAATGCAGGTTCACCCCGACTGCAAAGTGACCTTACGCGGCTTCGCAGGCGGTTACCGTTACGCTGGGAAACAGGGAAAGCCAGGCGAATATAATTCGATTCCGGACAAAAACTATTTCTCCAACCCTCATGACGCCCTGCAGTGCCTCGCGCTTGAAATCGTGCCCGAGCTCGCCGGCGAGGAAATGAACTCGACGGATCCGCACGCCGCCATGCGCGCCGCCGCCCTGGAGCCGCAAGGGCCGTCCTGGGACGACGACAAACCAACCGAAATCCTGTTCTGAGGAGGAAACCATGTTTGGAGCAGACGCCCCCCCGCCGCCGCCGCCAGCGCCGGAACCGACCGACGAGACCGCGCGGCGTCGCGCAGACGCGGAACGCCGGCGGCGCCAACGCGGCGGCCGCGCAACTACCGTCAGGCCTTCGCGGGAGAAGCCCGGCGGGCCGCAACCGGCGGAAACGCCCGGGCAGCGTTTCGGCGGTGCGTTCGGCGCGGGCCTCGGCGTTTTCCCAGGCATCAATCTTCGGTAGGCGGATTATGACGCGGCTCGACAAGGAAGAACAGAAAACGATTTGTCGGAAGGCGGAGGAACGCTTTCAGGACCTCGACGCTGCGCGTCAACCGCACGAACAATCCTGGCGCGAGATCGCCGAATACGTCCTGCCGCGGCGCGATTTCGAGATCCGGTACGGAACGCCGTCAATTCGCCAGCGTCGATTGCTTGATACGACGGCGAAAACATCGAATGACCGCCTTGCGGCGCTCCTATTCGGTTACATGATGCCGCCTTATCGGCCCTGGGTGCGTCCCACGGTGCGAGGGCGAGATCCGAGCTTCAGTGAATCGCGTTGGTTTGAAGCGCGCCAAAGGGGCATGTTTGACGATCTGCAGAGCCCACGGTCGCTCTTCACATCTTCAAGCCACGAAAGTCTCCAAGACGACGTCGCGTTCGGAAATTCGGTGCTGTGGACGGGACGGTCGCGTCCTGGAGGGCCTGTTATTCACATCGCTCGTCCGCTTATGGAGTGTTATTGGGATGAGGACGCCGACGGACAGGTCAACACGTTATACCGAAAATTTAAGCTGAAACTGCGGAGCTCCGTCGCGAGGTATCCAACGCCGAAACTTGTAGAGAAATTCCAGAAAGACCCTCAGTCATCGGAGCTTATCGATTTTCTGCACCCCGTCGATCCCCGGGAAGATGGAGTTGTCGGCGGTCCGTCATTCCGTAAACCCTTTCGTTCCGATGTGTTGTGCCTCACCACCATGGAAGTGGCCAGGCAAAGCGGCTACGAAACATTTCCTTATGCCGTCACTCGGTTCTCTAAGCGCTCCGGCGATCCTTATGGCGAGGGGCCGGGTCTTGATGCAGTGCCGCTGGCGCGTCTTCTCAATGAAATGGAAGAAACGATCTTACGGGCGGCGGAGCTGGAATGCGATCCGCCCATGGTTTCGATGGTGGGGCGCATTCCGAAGCTGGATCGCCGCCCTGGCGGTTTGACGAATCTGACCGCGTCGCAGATCCGCCGATTTGACGATCCCCGGGCGGTGCTGCAGCGTCTCTACGAGAGCGGCAATCCTAACATGTCGGTTGAGCTGGTGCGTGACATCCGCGAGAGGATCCAGTTTCTATACTTCATTGACTGGATGTCCCTTGCCGTCGGGTCAAATCCCACGGCGACAGAAATCAACGAGCGTCGCGACATCCGTTTACGGAGCATGACACCAATCGTCAGTCGCGGTGAAGCGGAAAAACTCACCGCAATCGCTGAACGACGCTACGAGCTGGAGCAAGATGATTTTGACCCGCCGCCGTCGACTCTCGACGGCGAGGAGCTAGGCTGGGAATATTTCTCGCCACTAGCGCAAGCACAGCAACAGGGAGCGCTCGAAACTTTTCAGCGCGTCATGGGAATTATTGATGCGGCGGCGATGCACAACCCCGATGTGGCCGACAATTTTGATATTGACAACCAGGCCCGGGAAACAGCGCGCGCTGCAGGGTGGCCGGTTAAAGATCTGCGCCAAGCCACGCAGATTGAGCAGACGCGGCAGTTACGCGCGCGCGCGGCCGAAGAAGAACGGGCGGCGGCGCTGGCGCAGGCGGCGGCGGGCGCCGCGCGGGACGCGGGGCAGGCGGCGGCTAGCGTCGGTGCAACGGGAGCAGCGGCATGAGTTCCGATGGTCGTTGGCCGATATTTAGACGCTATCCGGATACGGATGAAGACAAAGTCGATGCGGCGACCGGCGCCGACTTTGCGACAGTGTTTCAATCGGATCAAGGCGCCCGGGTTCTGGCGCAAATCATGATTGACGCCGGAATATTCAATTCGACGTTGTCAACCGATCGCGTCAATCGCGACATGATCGATGGAAAGCGAGAGCTGGCACTGTCGATCGCCGAACGGGCTGGGTTTGTGTCCGACCGCATTCCGTTTGCTCTGATAACGGACAATCTGAAAACCGCTCGAAAGGAGAAAAATGATGGGCGACATGGCAACACCAGGGGCGACCCCGCCCCAAAACCAATCTTCGACACCCCCCTCGGGGACGACTGAAAAACCCGATCTATTGGCGCAGATCCACGCTGGAGCCAGTGAGGAAGGAAAATCCTATCTGCAACGGGTCGGATTTAAAGATGTCGGCGGATTGTTGAGCCACGCGATCAGCCTTGAAAAAACACTGGGCGCTGACAGGGCAACGATCCTTCGGATCCCAAATGAGGGCCGGGCCGAAAGCCCGGCCGCGTGGCGCGATGTGGATGCGGCGCTTGGAGTGCCGAGCGATGGCAATTACGGCGAGTACAAGCCGAGTCAAGGTGAAATGCAGGCGACGCAAGAACACCTGAAAGCGTTTGATGCGGCGATGGCGCAAGCGGGCGCCACCAAAGCTGTGCGCAACGCCGCCCTCGATGTCTTCCACAAAATCAATGACGAAGTGCGCGCCGCATATCAAAACGAGATCACCGAGACCATGGCGCAGGCTTCTCAGGAGCTGCAACGCCAGTGGGGTGTCGCTTACGCCGAGAAAGAGCGATCCGCTGCAACCGCGCTTAATGGACTCGACGGTGAAAAAGAACTTGGCGAGGTGTTGACGCAATTTGGCCTCGATAAACATCCCGCATTGACGCGCATCAAGGCGGCGATCGCCGAGTTGCGGTCGGAAGCCGGCCCGCCGCCGACCGGCGAGGGGGCAACTACACAATCGGCTAAGCTAACGCCTGAGCAGGCGCGCGCGCAAATCGCCGAACTCGAAGCCGATCCGGGCTTCATGAAACGCTACCTCGTCGACGGCGACGCCGCCGCCATCCAGCAAATGCTTGATCTGAACACCGCAGCGGTCGCTGCGCAGGGTTGACAGGCTAACGCAAATCGGAGTCCCGATTTGCGCTTCGCGTCTTACGCCGGCGGGGAATCCGAAAGGGTCCGCTGGCGGGACCGCCAAGGACCGGCGTTAAGGTCCAGGCGCGGGTCCGGCCTCTGCCGGGGAATTCAGCCGATCTCAGGAAACGTTGAACCCCAAGGAGGCCATTCATGGCTGGTGAAGAACGCCTGGAGCCGGGCAAGGTTGCGATGTTCGCGCAGAACATCCAGCATGTAGGCCAACAAAAGAAAAATCGCCTCGTCCCTTATGTCGACGCTGACCTCGCATTCTCCGAGAAAGGTGATCGATTTACGGACGAAACATTCGGGCTCTCTGAACCCGTCGAGGCCCTTACCGATTGGGCGGACTCGCCGGAAGGCACAGTCGACCAATACCGACGGGTCGCCTTCGGAAAGATGTACCACGACGGCAAGTATGTCGGCGCTCGCGACAATGCCGAAAAGCTGATTTCACCCAAAGCGCCGGTAACGCAGGCGATGGGCTTCGGCCGTGAACGGCATCGCGACAAAGTCATCATGCAGCGTGGGATTTTTGCGCCGTCGATGCTCGAAATCACGCAAGACGGCGACTACCAAACGACGGTCTTTCCTTCGGCGAACACTGTCCCTGTAGACGATATCAGGTTCTATCGGGGTCGTGCAGACGGCGTTGCCAAGCCGACGACGCCGCTTGCCGGCGACGGCCTGCGGCTGTTGTCGCCGGCGAAAGTTCGGGCGGCGAATTCAGTACTTGCCAAGGGCGAGGATGAGACATTCGGCTTTTCGCCGGTCATTCTCTACGAAGTAGACGATCTCAATGGTCTTCTCACTTCTGAGGAATTGACCGATGGCGACCTTACCATGGTCAAGCGCCTGGAGAACGGCGAAATCAATCACTGGATGGGCTGCACCTGGGTAAAAGTCGACCCTGGCAGTCTCCCACGCGTACCAGGCCAGACCAATCGCTTTTATACGGCGATGTTTTTGCCGCCTTACCTTGCGTACAAAGATCGACCGCTCGTAACGACGCGAATTGTTGAGCGCGCGGACAAGTCCTTCAACTGGTACGCCTACTACCGCGCTCAGGACTTCGTCCTGCGCCGGCGCGACAGCGCTTTCGTTTGGATCGAAATAGAGCGCGCCATCTAATCAACAAGGAAGCGAGCGGTTCCGCACCGCTCGCTTTGTCGTGGGTGTACGGACCATTTATTAGAGGACACTAAATATGACTGAACACAAAGGCGAGAATATCGCAAACCGCCGGGATGACGCCCGGTCGTTGGACGTGAAGGCGCAACATCTGCACGGACGGGTGCTGACGTGGCGCGAAAAAATCACTGTGGACGCCGCCCAGGATGATACCATTGATCTTGGCGTCATTCCCTCTCACGCGGTTCTGTCAACAGTCGTTTCGGAGTTTCGCCATGAAGCCTTCGGGGCCGGCGTCACCGCCGATATTGGCTTTGCCGATAACGACCGCGCAGGCGTCTCGGGTCAAACGGCCGCCCTTGCGGCCGATCTCGATGTCGCGGCCGCAGGCGTTAAAAAACTAACGGCCGCGCTTGGCATTTCGGACCTGGACAAAGAGGCGTGGGAACTCGCTGGCGCGACTGAAGACAAGAAAATTCCGCTGAAAGTGATCGCAACGCTGAAAGGCGGCATTCCTTCGTCTGGTTCGATCGCGATCGAACAAAACTACGTCACCGGATAGCGACTGCCCAGGTCCCCCGGTGACGGCCGCCGGCGGCCGCGTTTCCTGAGCGGTTTCGCGGATCGCCGGCGGCGCCCTCAACACCCTCTACGCCCGCGAGGCCCGTCATGCCCGAACAGACAGACACCGATATCGCCAACTTCGCGATGGATCTCCTATCGGAAACGCCGATGACCGATATCGGCAATCCCAACGGCGTTGTCGAACGACGGATTGCGCGGCTCTATGAGCCAGCGCGCGATCTCGTTTTGAAGAAGCACTGGTGGTCTCATGCGCGGAGCGTTGATCAGCTTGTCGCCGTTGATAACGTGGCGGACCCGCAATACTCCACTGTTTTTCAGCTCCCGGACGATTGTCTGTTGATCTGGACCCTTGGCGGTCGTCAGCGCGGCCATACCCGTCTTGAAGGTCCTGGGGCCGGCTACGTCGCTTCCAATCACGAAGCGCCAGTTACGCTGCTCTACGGCAAACGCCTGGCGGCCGAGCGCATCCCTGTGGAGATCGCGCTCTATATCGGGGCCGAACTCGCCTGGATGGCGTCGACCGGCGGCGGCATCGAACTGAGTAAAGCGAAACGCGACACCATCCGTCAGATCGCCGACGAACGCGAGGACAACGCCGTCGACATTTGCGGCACAGAGGGCGGGGACGATCAACCATTTGAGTCCCGTTATCTCGACGCTTTCCACGGCGTCTGTCCGCAACGCGGGGGCTCGGCCTAGGTGGCGCGGCCTTATCAAACCAATCTCACCGCCGGCGAGATCAGCCGGCAGGCCTCCGCCCGGTTCGATCGCGATTTCTACGGCGCCGGCGCGGCGGCAATCGAGAATATGTTCGTCATGATCGAGGGGGGCGCAACCCGGGCGCCGGGCGGCCTTCATGTGGGCGGCGCGAAAGACGACGACGCCTACACGCGCATGATCCGCTTTGTGAAGTCCGATGAAGGCGTCGTCATGATCGAGGCTGGAGCGGACTATTTGCGTTTTTGGGACGCCTTCACCCATCAACGCCTGGAGGACCCAAACGGGCCGATCGAGATTGCAGGCTTTGACGCCGCGACGTTGCCGAAACTCTATTGGTTTCAGTCGGCTGACGTCATGTATTTCACGTCCAAGAACGGCGACATGCAGCCGAAAGCCCTGGTGCGTTTCGCCGACGACGACTGGCAACTCTCCGACTACGACATCCGCGAAGGCCCGTTTCTCCCGCCAAACCTCGACGCCCGCGTGATGAAAGCCAATAATTCAGTTGGGAGCGTAACAGTCGATCTCGCGGACGGCTTTACGCCGAAGCACGTCGGCGCGCGGTTTCGTCTGTTTACGGCGTATCAGGGCGTTCCATTCCAGCAATGGGAGTCGGAAGAAGAAGGTCTGAAAGCCCTTGATCAGCGCGTCTATCAAGGGCGCGTTTACGCTGTTGTCGGATCCGGAACGGCGTCAAATTCGCCGCCGGTTCATGAAGAGCAAACCGTCTCCGATGGCGGCGGCAACATCTCCTGGACATATCTTCACGACCTCGCCGGCGTCGTCCGTATCACGAATGTGCAGGGAGTCGGGCAGGCGCAAGCCGTCGTCGAATCGCGCCTGCCGGATAATCCGATAGAAACAACGCGCTGGGCCGAAGGATATTTCTCCGACGCCCGCGGCTGGCCGTTTGTAGGCGGCATTTTCCAGGAGCGACAGATCTTCGCCGGCGGCCCGCTCTATCCCGACACGCTCTGGCTGTCCCGGGTCAATGGCTACAATGAGGCGTATGCCGACTTTAAGCAGTCGGCAGGCGGCGGCGAGGTCAACGATGATCATGCCGTAGTGCGCACGCTTGCCGACGGCGAAGTGAAACGCATCTCCTGGGTAATCGCCGGCAAACAGGTGGTGCTTGGTCACGCCGGCGGAATTGTTGCCGTCGGGGGGCCGTCCCTCAACGAACCCATCACGCCGGCGGGCGCTTCCGCCGCGCTGGAGGATCCGCCGCCGGGCACCTATTTCAAAGCACGCGCCGTTCGCGCCGGCGATTCGATCGTGTACGCATCAACGTCGGGCCGAAAGGTCATCGCGCTTAATCCGATAGATTTCTCGTATCAGACATTGACCGCCAGAGCGCGCAACAAAGGCGCCAGGCGTTTTATTGAGTTCGCCTATGCCGGCGAAATCGACTATCGGATCTACGCGCTTAGGGAAGACGGTCGGGTCTTCGCCTGCGCCTTTGATCGTGAGCAGGGGGTTGTCGCCTGGTCGACGCTCTTCCCGGCCGGCCATCTCAACGGAGACGGGGCGCGCCTGGACTCCATCGCCGTTGCGGCGGATGAAACCGGCCGGGATCGCCTTTGGTATGTGGTCGCCCGCACCATCAACGGCGTGACGCGCCGAACGATCGAAGTCCTGGAAATCGACTACGACGCGGAAGAGCGATTGCCGGACGAAGCGGTGTTCGCCGACGCCGCCATTCGGTTCGACAATTGGAACGCTGATGAAGCGAAAACCGTTCGGGTCGTTCATGCTCAGGGTCAATCGAGCGCCAAGCGCGGTCAGGTCGTGACGCTCCACGCCGTCGGCCATAGTTTTGACGCGAGCTGGGCCGGTCGCGAAATCCGCTTGCGCCGGCGACATGCGCCGGAACGTGAAGGGGATGTTGTCGGCGAGGTCGCCGCCCAGGTCCTGGCGCCGCAGAGTGCGGTCGCCCAGGCGCGCCTCTTAACCGACGTGGCGGAGGGCCTACACGACGTCGCCCTTTATCAATTCGCGATGGCCGAAACATCGATCTCGGGCCTTGACCATCTGGAAGGGGAAACGGTCGGCGTTTGGGGCGATGGCGCGGACATGGGCGACTTTGACGTCGCCGGCGGCGCGATCGAACTGGATGAAAGCGTCGCGCGAGCGTCTGTCGGCTTGCGCAAAAAGTTTCGCCTTAAGTCGCTGCCGATTGTCGGCATGCGCCGAGACGGCGTGACCAAGGGCAAAACGACGCGGGCGAGCCGGGTTTACGCCGACCTTCTCGATTGCGCCGTCGAGGGCGCGGACGTTCGTCTTGTTACGGACAATGAGAAGCAGAATTCGGAAAAAATGGTCCCGCGCAACAGCGACGATCTCGTCACCCTCGCTGCAGGTCTTCGCAGCGGTCAAATCGCGCAACCGCTCGCCGGCGGCAAGGCCAAGACCATCGAACTGGAGATCGAGGGCGACGGGCTTGGTCCTTTCACCATTCTCGCCATGGGAGTCGAGTATGAAACTTAGACGGTTTTTCATCGATAAGTATCAGGTCGGAGATGCGGCCGCGTTTGAAGCCGTGGATCAGGAACGGTTGACGCTGGACAGGCAACGTCAATACGCCACGATGAAACCGCAAGGGGACGCCTGGACCGCCCGTCGGCGTGAGACCGGCGAGCCTGTCGCGTGCATGGGGATTTTTCAGGAAAAGCCGGGCGGGGATTTTCGCGCCTGGGCGATTGCGTCGCACGGGCTGTCGCTCGGCGCATGGGGCGAACTCTTCATAATCGCCCGACACATCCTCGGCGGATCTCCGGCCAGCAAAATCTATGCGACCGCCGCTGATGAGCAGCAAGGCGAGTGTCTTGAGCGTGTTGGGTTTTACGCATGCGACAACGGTCCGTTCTTGCGGCCGTATGTGATGTTGAAATGACACCGTTACTCGCCATTCCTCAAGGCGGTTTGTTGTTAGGGCAAACAAGCGGCGCCAGGATCTCCGGGCCCAATATCTCCACGGCGCAGATCGCGCAGAGCGGCGTTCCGCTTCTGGGCGGGATATTCGGACTAAGCGCCGCGGTCAGCCAGGCGCGCGCGTTGCGCGTTACGGCGCGACAAGTCGAAAACGCCGGCATCGCGGAAGCGAACACGATCGGCAGGCAAGGGCGGTTCGCTGTCGGCCGCGGCGTGGCGATCGCGGGCGCGTCCGGCTTCACCGTCGACGGATCCGCGAGCGACGTTCTTGCGGACCTCGCCGCTGAGGCGGAGACCAGCGCCGCGCGCGCGCGATGGTCCGCTGATCGCGAAGCCGAGCGCCTGCGTTTCGAAGCGCGTCAAACCAAACGCGCCGGCGTTTTCGGGCTGGTGTCCAGCGTGTTTAAAACCGGCGCCGCGTTCGTCGCAGGGGGTTAGCGATGCGGATTGACGCCAGTCGAGGAAGGATGCGCGGCGTAAGTTCGGGGCGGGTTGCGCGCGCGGGGGCGCCAGCGGCGGCGGCCGTGATAGAGGGTGTCGCCGCCGTCGCCGATGCGCTGGCTGTTCGCGAGCGCCAGGCGGCGGAGCGCGAAGCGGAGCGGGAGGAAGCCGCCGACCGCGTTATCCTCTCTCGGACATCGGCGCGCTTCCGGGAACAGTTGACCGCCCGGTTTGACGAGCTGGGCGACGGCTATGACGGATCCGAGCCCGGCTTTGCATCGTCCGTACGCCAAGAGTTTGAACAGGCGCTTGATAACGAAGTCAGCGGCATGCACCCTCGCTTTGAGGAGCAGGCGCGCATTCGCCTTTCCGGCGTTGTAGACAATTTCGGGTTGGCGGCGGTGTCGCTGGAAGACTCGCGCCGCGATGAATTTATCCTGCGCGGCGTCAATGAGAATATCGACGCCGAGGCCCTTGCTGTGCAACGGGGCGCCGCCTTGTCTTTGGCGAGCTTAAACATCGACGACGCTGTCGCCGCCGCGCCGGAGGCGCTGCAGGCGGAATTGAAGCGCGAGGCGGCGTCACGGCTCGGGCAGGCTTTTCTCTCCGGTCGCCTCGAAAATGCGCCGGCCGAAGGACTGGAGGCGCTGCAAGCGGGAGATCTTGACGCCTATCTGACAGCGGAACAGCAGGCCGCCTGGCGCGGCCGCCTGCAGACCGAAATCGATCGTCGCCAGCGCGAGGCTGACCGTCAGGCTACAAAGCGTCAGCGGGTTGCCACTGAAACCGTTAAAGAGGAGCTCGACGATATTGAGCGCCTCCGCAAACTCGGTTTCGTCGTCTCCGACGAGCGCTATGACCTGGTCTCGGAATGGGCCGACGCCGCCGGCGACGACACGCGTGAAAAAGTCGATCTTGCGCGCCTGGCCAATCGGACCGGCGAAGAAGTTGCGCGCCTGCCGTTAGCGCAGGCTGTCAGCGCTATTTCAAATATGCGCGCGCAATTGGCGGCCGCCGGCGACGTCGCCCGCGCTGACGCGGTCGCCCTGGAAGCGGCGCAAGACGCGCTGGACGGGATGCGCCGCCGCCTGGCGTCGGACGCGCTTGGGTTCGCCGCCGATCATCGCGGCGGGATTGAGCCGCTGGATCTGTCCAATCCTATCGACGGGCTCAAAAAGCGCGCTGCAGCGGCGAGAGAGGCCGCTGAATATTACGGCGTCGGCGTTCGATACTTCACCAACGACGAGCTGGACGGCCTGCAGGGCGCCTTAGAAACCAATCGGAACGCACGCGCTTTGTTTGTGGAGGCCGCCGCCGCCGCAGGGGCGCCGGACATGCTCGCAGAGCTGGCGCCGAAAGCGCCGCAAATCGCCCATCTCGCCGGCGTCACTGCGCTCGGCGGCGATCGAACGTTTGTCAGAGACGCCCTCGACGGTGGCGACCTGCGGCGCAAGGGCGATTTTCCAACGACAGTGAAGCGCGGCGGCGGTTTCGCCGATGGGGTCGACGCGGACGTATACGGTTCCGCGTTCCTGTTGCATCCCGATGCTGCGCGCCAGGCGATCGCGGCCGCAAGGCTCGCCTATGACGCCAGGTCGGCGCGCCTTTCGCGAACCGCTGATGAATTCGACGGCAACGCCTATGAGCAGGCGCTGCAGGAATCGGCCGGCGGCAGCGGCGAGGGGGCGCATGCGCACGGCGGCGTGGCGGTCTTTCAAGGAAAAAGGGGAAGCTCGCCAAGGCGAACAGTCTGGGTTCCCTCATGGATCCGACGCAATCAATTCGACAATGTGTGGCGCGCGCTAACGCAAGACGATTTCGCGGCCGCCGGCGGCGACGCCTTTGACGCCGACGGCCGACCCATCGCTGTCCGCGAACTCAAAAAGGGAACGCCCGTCGCGGAAAGCGCCGGCGTCTATCGCATCGATCTCGGCAATGATCCGGCCGCGCCTGAATGGGCCGCGGCGGAAAACGGCGAACCTTATCGCCTCGACTTCAACAAGCTTCGCAACCCAGAGAAAGGAAACTGACATGTCGACCACCACACGAGCGAAGAAGGCCCCGGCAACAACGGGTGCTGCTGCAAAAGCGGCTGATCCGAAGACGGAACAACAAGAGCCGCAGCCGGATCCGAAGACGGCGCCGCAAGATCCGCCGGCGACGGGAGCGAGTGTTGCTGCAAAGGACGCTGAACCCAAGCCGGAGCAACAAGCGCCGCAGCCGGATCCAGATCACCAGCAAAAAGATCCGCCGGCGGAGCAAGAAACCGTTACGGCCGACGTCCCGACGCCGGTGCCGGATGCGTCACAGCCGCCGGTCGGTTCGGCGAAAATCGACGAGGGCGTCAACAAATTCTTGCGCCTCATCAACAACTCCGAACGGCAATATGTCGAAGCCCTCGCGCATCTGCGGGCGGCGACCGCTGGAACGCCGTCGGGCGCGGCCGAAGTTTACGCTTCAGCCGCCGATTACATGAAAGAAATGAGCCAGGGCGTGCGCAATGCTGCGATGAACCACGCGCTCTTCCTCAAAGATAACGAGCCTGGCTGAGCCGATGTCGATCTTTCTCGCCGAGCCCCGTGACACGGGGACCATTCGGTCCCTGCCGGCCGCTGCGCCGCGAGGGCTCGGCGAGGAGATTGCTGCAGGTTATGAAGCGGCGCGACGCGTCGTCAATCTCAACAAGACGGAAGTCTTGGAACGCGAAGAAACCGAACGCCGTATTGTCGAGATCGAGGCTGCAACGGGTCAGCGCCTCGCCAATCCGTATAAAGAGCGCTTCGCCGAAGTCGACGAAGATGCTATTCGACGTCGGTTTCGCCTCGACGGGTTATCGCCGTCTGAGGCGTATGCTGCAATCGTTATTCAGCGCCGCAGATCCTTCGAGGCGCAGATCGAGGCGCTGAAGGAAAAGTTTCCCGACGCCGGCGTCATCGGGCGCGAGGAAGCGGACGCCGCCATCCGGGCGCGGGCCCAGGACTTTGAAATTCAACTGAGCGAGGCCGGACTGGGCGGGTTCGTCGGAGCCGTCGGCGCAGGGTTCACCGATCCGGTCAACATCGCGACGGCGCCGATCGGCGGCTCGGCGAAAACGGTTCTCGGGGCCGCTATGAAAACCGCCGGCGCCAACATGGCGATCGAGGCGGCCGTGACCCCGTTTGACCAGGTCCAGCGCCGTCAGCTCGGCCTGGAGACGGGCGTCGGCCAGGCGGCTTTGAATATCGCGCTCGCCGGCGCGTTCGGCCTGACATTGGGCGCCGGCGTTAAGGGCGGCGAAATCGCCTTCGGCAAAATGACACGGCGCCAGGTCGTGGCGGCCGCCGACGCCCTGCCGGCGGAACAACAAACGCC
Organism: Hyphococcus sp.; assembly: GCA_028289605.1. Taxonomy (GTDB): domain Bacteria; phylum Pseudomonadota; class Alphaproteobacteria; order Caulobacterales; family Parvularculaceae; genus Hyphococcus. Next base: position 57,210 of record JANQON010000014.1, read on the forward strand.
GGAGATCGTTGCTGCGCGCAACGCGCTGGAAAAGGAAATTCTCGCCGACGAGTGCGCCGGGCTTGTGGATCATCCGGATCCGGAGATCGCCGGCGCGCATCGCGAAGCCCTCGCCGCGGCGGACGAGGCCGCCGGCGACGGGCAACCGCCGCAGACGGTCGAGGCGCCGGGGATCGCCCGGGAGACTCTGCCGGACAACGCGGGGGTCTACCTGGAGTTCGATCCTGACCAGCTGGTCGTGGACGCTGAGCGGTTTCAATTCAAAGCGGGCGGAGACGTCGAGGGCGTGACCGATGCGTTGCGCGGCGTTGAAAAATGGGATCCGATCAAGGCGGGCGCTGCGATTGTTTGGGAAGCGAATGACGGCCGCTTTTTTGTCGCTGACGGCCATCAGCGCACCGGCCTGGCGCGGCGCCTGAAAGCCCAGGGCCAAAGCCCGAAGCTGCGCGCCGATGTATTGCGCGAGGCCGACGGTTTTTCGGCGGCCGATGTGCGCGCGATCGCCGCTGCAAAGAACATCGCACAAGGCACGGGAACAGCGATCGACGCCGCGAAGGTGTTAAAGGTGCGCCCGGAATTGCTCGACGGCACGATTAATCCGCGCTCAGGGCTTGTACGCAACGCACAGGGGCTGATGCGGCTTGGCGACGACGCATTCGGCATGATCGTGAATGAAGTCGTCCCCGACCACTACGGCGCCATTGTGGGGCGTCTAGTCGACGACCCCGCCGAACAGGTCGCCGTCATGGGCGTGCTTGCGCGACAGTCTCCGGCGAACGTCACCGAAGCGGAAGCGTTAATCAGACAGGCGGCGTCCGCCGGCTTTGTGCGCGAAGTGCAGACAGGGCTATTCGGCGATTTGGCGTCTGCGGAATCCATGCTTGCGTATCGCGCGGCCGTTCTGTCCGACGCCGTCTCGCAATTACGGCGCGACAAGCGTATATTCGCAACATTGACTGACGAAGCCGACGCAATTGAAGCGGCCGGCAATCGTCTCGCCGCCGATCGCAATGAGGAGCTTGCCAGGAATGCCGCCGAAATCTCGCAAATCGTCCTCAAAACGGCGCACCTCACCGGGCGGGTCTCCGACGCCCTCAAGCGCGCCGCAGAAGCCGTCGCCGCCGGCGGCCGGCGCAGCGTCGCCGTCCGGCAATTCATCGGCGAGCTCCGAGACATCGGACCCGAGGCGCTTAGAGGACTTGATGCTGGAGGGCGTCAGGCTCGCGGAGCGGGAAGAGGCGTGGCGCCTCAAAGCCAGGGCGGACGGTCTCAGGGCGCGGCAACTGATCTAGACAATTTCGACAATCCGGCCGATGGGGTCGCGGCGCAGCGGGACGGGCTGACCGCCGAACTCCTGGGCGACGATATTGAGCCGGATCCTGCGACCAGGGCCGCCGGCGACGCTGGCGAGGGGGAAGCGTCGCCGGCGACGTCGAATGATCTTGACCCGGACGAAATGCTGTTGACCGGCGAAGCCCTCGGCGACGACGGCGTTGAACCCCGGATGCAAAGTCGCGCGGATCTCGAAGCAGAGTTTCGGGCGGACGAGCAAATGCTTGATCGACTGGAAGGGTGTGTCAGGCGATGAGCGATGTCGCGCGACAGAAACCCGTCGAAGACTTCGTGCCGACAAAACTGGAGCACGGACTTTTCATTGTTTCACATCCAGCGTTTCGGATCGGTTTCCTCGATGCGCAGGCGGGGCGACGTCTTGATCATGACAATATCATGCAGCGCATAGTGGCCGAAACAAAAGATGCTGTTCTAAAAGCAATTGGTTGGCGTACCGAGTTAATGTGCGACGCGAACGCTTTTAGAATCGCACAATACCGCTATGAAAAAGGACAAATTCTACAGTATCAGTATAAATTTACATGCCGTGGTTGGTCACACCCGGACTACCCGCCGAAATGCGTCATGGAGTATCTTTATAAGCGGTTCGTGTTTGGGGAAGCGGTATGAGCTTCAAGAACTGCATCGACAATGCGGAGAAAGAAGGCGCGATCGACAAGGACCGCGCCGATCGACTGCGGGCGGCATATGACCGCTGGCGCGAACAGCTAGAGTTTGAATATGGCGCCGACGCGGAAGCAGAGGCCGCGCGGCGAACCTTCGACGAAGCGAAGTTTGAGGCGACAGAGCGCCGGCGACGAAAACTCCTGCAGGCGAAAATCGGCGGCGCCCTGGCGAAGCGTCAAACTGAGTTTCGCAACTTTCTCGGCAATCCCGATCGCGGCGAGTTTATGGTCAACCTGGTCGCCGACGAAACGGGGAAACTTGGCGATCAATCGTCGGTGCTGCGGCGCTATTTCGCCATCCGCCAGCGCGCCACGGGGCGCATGGGCGAAGCGATTTCAGCCTTTGAGCGAGATGCGCTCACGCGCTCGCGCAACAAACCGCTGCAGCGAGAGACGGTGCGCGCCGCGTTCGGCGCAAAAGACGTGAGCGCAGAAGCGCGACGCTTCGCTAACGCCTGGGACGAGGCGGCCGACTTCCTGCGCCGGCGCTTCAACGCCGCTGGCGGCCATATCGGCAAGCTTGAAAATTGGGGCATGCCGCAGCAATGGGACGGCGTTGCTGTCCGGCGCGCCGGCTATGAAGCGTTTCGCGCGGATCTCCTCAATGAGCTCGACCGCGGCCGCATGATCGACAATGCGACCGGCCGTCCGTTTACAGACCAAAAACTGGAGCTCGCCTTGCGCGAGGCCTATGAAACGATTTCGACGGAGGGCGCCAACAAAGTGACGCCGTCGGGCGCCGCTGGCGGCCGGGCCCTGGCCAATCGCCGCGCTGATCATCGCTTCCTGATCTTCAAGGACGGCGAGGCCTGGCTGCGCATGCAAGAAAAATACGGGGAGGGGGACGCCTTCGCCGCAATGATGGCGCATCTCGACGCGATGTCCCGCGACGTCGCCGCCATGGAGATCCTGGGGCCGAATCCGACGGCGACCCTGCGCCTCCTGGAACAATCGGCGCGCAAGGCTGCCGGCGTCGCCGGCGAGACCGGACAGACACTAGCGACGCCGCTTGGCGGCACGCGGCGCAAGATCGCCGAAGCCTGGAACATGTGGGATCATTTTACGGGTGCGGCGCTGGCGCCGGTGAACGGCTTTGCGGCGCGGTCGTTATCGACGACGAGAAACGTCCTGACCTCCGCCCAGCTCGGCACCGCATGGTTCTCTTCGCTAACGGACCAGGCCTTCGGCGCATTCACGCGGGGCTTTAACGGCCTGCCGGCGTCGCGTCAGCTCAGCGATACGATCCAGTTGATGGCGTCGAAAGCAACCCGAACCGAGCTCGCCCGCGCCGGCGTCGTCTCAGAGGGCGCCATGCGGGCGACGCTTGACCAGGCGCGCTATCTCAATGAGCTCAATGTCAACGGGATCTCCGGCCGGATGGCGGAAGCCACGCTGCGCCTGTCGCTCCTGGAGCCGTGGACGCGGGCCGGCCAGCTCTCCTTTCAAATGGACACCCTTGGCGCATTGGCGGCGCGCGCCGGCCGGTCGATCGACAGCCTAAAGGGCGGCGCCGCGGATGACCGCGCTTTCGCCAGGATGCTCGATCGCTACGGTCTCGCCGGGGCATGGGACGAGATCCGAACGACGCGCGCCTATGAGCCTGATAAGGGCGCAAAGTTCATCCGCCCGGAAGATATCGCGGCGCGCACGGATCTGCCGCCGGCGCGCGCCGACTGGCTCGCCAATCGCGTCCTTGAAATGGTCCGTACCGAAATGGAGTTCGCGGTGCCGAGTGCGTCCTTGAGGTCGCGAGCTGGCATGTCATTGGGAATGAAGCGCGGATCCTTCTTCGGCGAGATTGTTGCGTCCGGCTTGATGTATAAGAGCTTTGCCTCGACCGTTTCCTATCTGCAGATCAGCCGGGTCATGGCGGAGATCGCTCGCACCAACGTCGCCGGCGGCATCGCTTACATCGCGCCGCTGACGATCGGCCTGACATTGGGCGCTGGAATTGTTTTGCAGCTTCGTGAATTGAAGGCCGGGAGAGATCCGCGGCCGATGGATGAGCCCCGCTTTTGGATGGCGGCGATGATGCAGGGCGGCGGGGTCGGCATTTTCGGGGATTTCCTTTTCGCCGACGTCAATCGATATGGCGGAGGTCTGCCGTCGACGGCCGCCGGCCCTGTCGTCGGACTTGCTGACGACGCGCGCGAGCTGACGATCGGCAATCTAGACGCCGCCTTGATCGAAGGCGACGATCCGCGCCTCGGCCGGGACGGCGTACTATTCCTTCGTCGCTACACGCCGGGCGGCAATATCTGGTATGCGGAAATGGCGTATCACCGCCTCATCCTGGATAACCTGCAGCGGGTCGTCGATCCTGATGCGGATGAATATTTCCGCCGGCGGGCGAGATCGCGGGAACGCGACTACGGCAACAGCTATTTTTGGGCGCCGGGGGAGACGACGCCGTCGCGGGCGCCGGATTTGGAGAATGCCGGCGGCGGGGAGCGATAGAGTTGCGCTTAGAACAGAGATTGCAAAACGCGGATAAATAAGTGTGCTGATGGAATCACTAGAAGCACTATTCCAGCAATTGCAATGTTAATGCAGAAAAACCTTGATACAGGTTTTTCTCTCGCGAGCTCGAAATACAAAGTGCTTGCAATCACGTCGAAGGGCGTGCCTTCTCTTTCGGCATCACGTTCCGCTTTAAGCAAATCTCGGGCTGTTTCGAACGGCACGCAGTCATAGAGCAGACTCTCGGCTTGTGGTCCATGTACGTACCTTAGTTCATCTCTGTGATAGTCCGCTGCAGTCGCATGTCTCCGCACAATGACGTGACACCTCGCTGAATAGATCAGCCGGGCCAAAGCAACCAGAATTAGGCCGAAATAGGTCATCTGGATGTTCGTCAGGTTCAGGCCATCCTCCGAACCAGTAATCCGATCAAAACTAAAAATCTTAAGAACGGTGTCATTGAAGAGTATCGCGTACCCGAGCAACGGGATGAAAAGAGCTACAGATTGCGGCACAAAATTGAGAATCGATCTCGCTACGTTCCAGTCCTTGTACAGAAGAACGAATCCTTCCGAGAGTTTTTCCGCAGCGCGTTTTACGTGATCGATCATTGACCCTAAACCCTGTCTCGCCTCTTACTTGATGTAAACCCAGCAGGGATTTCCCATGTCGCCGCAGGTGATCGTCTCGATGTATGCCGCATCTCGTTGACCGAAGGTCAGGGACCAGCCGGCGAGGCCGACAAAGACGCCGATGGCGATTGTTAATGCGTTGATGGCGCGCTTCATCATCTTCTAACTCCTGAGGTCATGGGAAGCGCCCTTCTAGCGCCAAAGACTGTTGTTTGCCGCTGCGACGGCGCCGGCGGGGTAGGCGGGGGTGGCGCAGGCGTATTAACCTGCAGACCACGCCGCTATCGCGCTGAAGACGGATGCGACCGCAGCTGCAAGAGCAGTTGCGGTCAATAACATGTTGGCTCTAGCAGAGTGGCGATCTCGCCATTCGGATGCGACTAATTCGGCGGCTTCCTTTTTTACCCCGACGATTGGGTTTGTCATCGCACTCGCCTCCAGCCAATGAACGCCGTCCCGCCCAAACTTATTGACCATGCGCCAGTAGGCGCGATGGTGGCCCCAATAGTCTCCACGTCCACCAATGATATCGCGTGTTTCCTGGCTGATCATGTATTGATTGATTTCTTCGATTGTCTCCGGCGTTGGAGATTTTGGGGCAAGAATTTTCATCTGATGCGCCTCCTGTCCCGCTCGGCGGGACATCAATACTGCCGCTGATCAATAAAAACCCAATAATAACGTTCTCTCCACGCCGCAACCTGCGCAGGTCGGCGCGCAGCGTTACAATGGGGGCGGGCAGTTCGCATTCGCATGTTTGCTCGCCGCCGGCGAGACGCTGGAGAGGACGCCCATGGCGGTCGACGTCGTCGCCAAGCCCCAGGCCTACCAGACTGACGGCCAGTCTGTCGCCTTCGTCGTGCCCTGGGAATTCGACAATCCCGAAGACCTCTACGTCGTGCATCATCCCGACGGCGCGGAGCCCATCGATCTCATCATCGACCGCGACTACGCTGTCGTCGGCGACATTGAATCCGGCGTCTATGTGGATCTCGACGGCCGCTATGGAGCGCCGGAGGCGGGTGGGCGCTTGATTGTCGCGCGGCGGCAAAGCGCGCGCCAGACCATCCCGTTCAACGACCAGGTGAAGTTTCCCGCCGGCAGCGTTGCGCGCATGGGCGATCGCGCCGCATGGGCGGGCCAGGATCTTGACTGGCAAGTGGGGTTGTCGATCCGTCTTCCGGTCACGGACTATCCGACGACACGGGCCTTGCTTCCCCACGCCGCGGCGCGCGTCCAGAAGCGCCTGGGCTTCGACGATGACGGGATGCCGGCGTTGTTTGACGCCGACATCGATCTGCGCGTTCGTCAGAATGGCGACATTATCCGGGACGGGGTCAATGACCTTGATTTCCGCGGCGGGGCCAGCGTCATTGCCGGCGACGACGGACGGGCGATCATCACCGTTGACGGCGTCGGCGGCGGAGCTGGATCCGGCGGACAAGCTGTTACGTTGCTTGAAAGGTGGCTTGCCGGTCGCGTGCGCGAGCTCCTGGCGGAAGTCGCCAATCTCCAAAACACCCTGACGCAGATGCAATACGGCGACTGGTTTTCGCGCGCCACCCTGCGCCGCTTTGTGGTCGAGACGGAAGCGGCGACGCGCGCCGCCTATCTGGAAGCGATTATCGCCGAGACCGGACCAGGCTCGGCGCTCGCCGGCCGGGTTGAAATTGTCGAAGGCGCCGTCAATGATCCCTCGACGGGGCTTACCGCCGTCGGCAACGCGATCGATCTCCTGGAAACGAGCGTTCTCAATGCGCAGGGCAACATAAGCGTCCTGTCGACGAACCTTTCCAGCACGCAGGCCTCGCTGACGACCGCGGAAAACAATATCGCCGCCAACGCAACAACAATTTCCGGGCACACCTCGCAGATTTCCGCCCTTGATGGCGAGGTTACGGCCGTCGCCAATGCGTTGATCAGCGCCACGGCCGCAACCGGCGGCAGCGTCGCCAACGCACGGTTTCGCGCCGTCGCGTCAAGCGCGCCGTCGGGCGTCGATGCGCGTATCGGCCTGCAGGTGCGTGCGTCGAGCGCAAACTCTTTTGCGGAAGCGGGCCTCTTTCTCGACGCCCTGACCGGCGGCGGCTCCCGGATCGTTCTCGATGCGGACAAAACGTTGATCCGTTCGGGGGCGTCGACTGTCGCCCTGTTCGACTCCGGCGGCCTGACGGTCAACAATTTACGCATTGGCGATCTTGACGCGTCGAACTTTGCGTTCAACTCCGGCGTTTCCGTTGGCGTCACCAGCACGAATGTAAGCGCCACGCATCCGGGCCCGAACGGGCAAATGGTGAACATGGCGGGGCTTAACGGTCTGACGCGTGTGTTCGACGAAGACGGCGTTGCGATTGTCTTTGTCACCATGAGTATTCGCAACACCAACTCGGGTGCGTTCGTCTACGGACAAATCAATAACACCGGCCCAAATGGATCGCGCAACGTTAAGCCGACGCTCCTTTGGAACAACAACGACTCCGGGGTGAACCTGTCGCCGATTTATGTATCGGCGATCAAGTGCTCCTCCGGAACGCATACGTTCAATTTCCAATGGTACAAGGACAAGGGCTCCGCGATCGCCGGCCCGCGATCAATGCTCATTCTCTTTTTCAAAGGCGCGACCTTTTCAGGCCTCAACGGCTCGTCCTCGGACGCCGGCGGCGGATCCGGCTCCGGCGGCGGCAACTGGAACATCAACCCCACAAGTTTCCAATAGGCGGATAGACTATGGCTCTTTCTGATTATGATGTCGGCGCGGTCACCATCGCCAACGGGTCAAAGACGCTGCAGGGGGCGGGCACGGCCTGGTTGAGCGCGGAGTTCCAGGAAGGCGACGTCCTGTTTCTCTCAGGCTTTACCGGGCTGATCGATACGGTCGACACCGAAGACACCATCACGCTTGTCGACGACTGGGAGGGGCCAACGGTCGCCGATCAACCCTATCGGCTGCGCTATCAAGCGGATCTCTCGCGCACGGCCGCCAAGACGCAACAGCTGATCGACGGGCTTGAAAACCTGAAAGGCGACACAGGCGATCCGGGTACGAACTTTGCGCCGGACGCGACGGGTTACTTTGTCGATCGCTCCACCCATGACGGTGAGGCGCAGTGGTTCTCGTTTTTGTCGATCGACGGCGACGGTGGAACGACCACCAGCGACGCCAGCCTTTACTTCAAAAAGAGTGCGGTTTCCGGGGACTGGTCCGCGGCCGTTCCGTTCGTGGGCCCGAAGGGCGACGCTGGCGCTGACGGTTTTGGATTCCTCTCCGGCAACGGCGCGCCGGCGGCCGCGGTCGGCAAGGACGGCTGGACCTATCTCGATCGACAGACCGGCGACCTCTACGCCAAAGCGGCCGGCGTTTGGGCGGACACCGGATCAAACATTATGGGTCCCGCTGGCCCAGACGGCGTTTCCATGATTTCCGGCAACGGGCCGCCGGCCGACACGATCGGCGCGGATGGCTTTACCTATCTCGATCATCAAAGCGGCGAGACCTACCTCAAAGTCGACGGCGCCTGGAGCGCTACAGGCGGGAACCTGACGGGGCCGAAAGGAGACACGGGCGACGACGGTTTGTCGGCCTATCAGGTGTGGTTGGCGGCCGGGAATTCCGGCACTGAGGCGGAATACATCGCATCTAAAAAAGGCACTGCCGGCGCGGCGGGCCTTTCGGCTTACGAGACTTGGCTTGGTCTCGGCAACGTCGGCACCCAACAGGATTTTCTTGATTCGTTAAGAGGGCCGGAAGGACCGGTAGGACCTGGCGGCAGCGTCGACAGTTTCGCCACCCGCACCGGCGCCGTAACGCCGGCGTCGGGCGACTACGACGCCGACCAGGTCACGGAAACGGCGGCGCGAAAATTCGCCAGTCCGGCGCAGCTCGACAAAGTCGATCTGTTGACGGTCACGGGCGCCGCCGATATCGACGCGCTACGGCTGCGCGTGCTGGATCTTGATAAGGCGGTCGTCGTGCGCGGCAACTGGAACGCGTCGACAGGCGTCTTTCCGTCCAATGCGCAGGCCGGCGACAGCTTTATTGTTTCGGCCGCGGGCACGGTCGATGGCGTTTCCTTTCCGGTTGACGGCCGCATCATCGCGCTGATCGACGGCGCGTCGACGACGACCTATGCCGGCAACTGGTACAAGACCCGCGCCGACGCCCTGGACGGCGCGCAGATCAAACAGGCCTATGAGGCCGAGTCCGACACCAACGTCTTCAATGACGCCGCGAAAGGTAAGCTAGACCGTCTTGATGCTGATCACTACGGGCCGCCGGTCGCGACGGTGGCTGCGCTGCAGGCGCTCACAGAAGCTTCGCTGAGCGACAATGAGCGCCGCTATGTCGCCGCGCTCGGCGGCGATGTCTTCTATGACGCGGAAGCGACCAGCGGCGATTACGCGCCAACGGATCAAACAAATGGAACCGGGTTTTGGAAGACTCCTCCCGGAGCGGGGCAGACCATTAAGGCCCCGGAGGGCGCGAGCCGAGATATCAATGCGACGGACCAGGGCGCCTTCCTGCAGGCGAGCGCCGCCACGGGCCCGCTGAGATACTGGATCACCACCGGGCACGGAATTGCGGCCGGCCGCGGTATTGATATCCAGAAGATGGACGCCAGCGCAAACGACGTGGAGCCGATAGCGGGACCCGGTGTTTCATTTGAAGCGGCCGGCGGCGAAACGGCGCTCTCCGAGCAGCACGCTACGATGCGTCTCTTTCACAAGGGTAATAATGTCTTTTCAATCAGTGGACGGACGAGCGTCCCGAAAGAAGCGTTTCCATACATCGCTGCGCAAAACGTGAGTTACGTAGATGTTACCGGTGGATTTGTACCAATCTACCCACCCGGAATTCAGGCTGGCGATTTGATGATCGTTGTAGCGTCTGTCACGGACGCCCCAACTCATCCCAACGTCCCGGACGCGGACTACGCATTGCTTCACGCTGTCTCAGACAGCTTGTCGGGAGCCGTATTGCAGCAATCCGTGATTTATAAAATCGCTGACGGTTTGGAGAGTGGCGGCGAATTCATGTTGTGGGAAGGCAACGGGACTGCGCGCGCTGCGTACGCGGTCCTTGTCATCAGGAATCACGGCGTTTCCGTCAATCCCTCACTAGTCGGCCTCCAATCAGCGACCTTGCCTGGCGCAATCGACAACGACACCCCGAACCCGCCATCGATCACGCCAAGCTGGGGCGCCAAAAAAACGCTGTTTCTTGCGGTTTCTTCAATCATGGGCGCCAATCGCCAAACGCCGATCTTGCCTGCCGGCTATTCGTTGCTTGGGGACGAGCATTCGCTCGACGTCGACGCCTCGACCCTGACAGTTGCGCAACGGCGCGCAATCACGGCGACGGAAGATCCGAGCGCGTTTGATTATTCCGCCGACGCGAGTTCGGACGATCGAAACGTCGCCGGCATCATTGCTATTCAAGGAACAGAGCAGGTTTAGCAGTTCGTGTACGGAGGGGTCGCGAGATGCCATGCAGATTGTCGAAGAAGTCTAACAAGGGAGTTTCTATGCAAGTGTCAAAAAAAGGCGTCGACCTGATCAAGTTGTATGAGGGGCGGCGACTTGAAGCGTACCAGGACATCGCCGGCATCTGGACGGTTGGCTATGGCCATACCGGTCCAGACGTTTATCCAGGTCAACGCATCACTGAAAAAGAGGCCGAGAGGCTTTTGCGCAAGGATCTTGCTTCGCACACCGCGCCGATCGTGAAAAGTGCGACGCGGCAGATGACGCAGCAACAGTTCGATGCTTTTGCCTCTCTCTGTTTCAATATCGGCGCGCCGAAGTTTCTCGGGTCGACGGCGTTTCGGCGCTTCAACCTGGGCGACGACGCCGGCGCGGCCGTCGCGATCACCTGGTGGAATAAAGCGCGGGTCAACAACCAGCTCGAGATCGTTGAGGGGTTGGTCCGCCGGCGTGCGGATGAAGCGGAAGTCTATCTGTATGGAGACTATGAGCGATCGGATGACGGCGTCGTCGATGCGCCAGGCGCAACCGCGGACATCGACGAGCTCGTCAGGAGGAGGGCGGCATGAACAGCGAGGCAGTAACTATTCCAATGAAGTATCTCGCGACAGGCGCTATGTTCGCCTATCCGACGTTGGCGGCCGTGACGCCTGGCGCCGCGGCTGCAGATCCTACGCCTTTTTCGGTATGGGAGATCTGCGGATCCGCGCTTGCTGGCGTCGTTGGCGCCTGGATGTTCCGCGAGCCAGCTGGGTTCAAGGCGGATCGGGAAGCGGCGTTCGTAATCATATGCGGCGCTTGTATGGCAGCGCCTGGCGGACCGACATTCTCGCGATTGCTCTCGGCCACGGATTACGCAAAGGACTGGCTGGCGCCGGGGCAAGTCATCGTTGCGATGGCGATTGGGCTGACCATCGGGTTGTTCTCCACAACAATCTTGGGCTGCGCACGCTTGCTTTCAGCATTCGTCTTGAACGCCTTTCGGAATCCGGTCCAGGCCGCCGATCAAATCGTGTCGATCGTCAAACGCCTTCGCGGGATCTGGAAATGATCGGCGGTTCCATGTGGAAACCGATCGCCGCGTCCGTCGGCGGCCTGGCCGCGCTGGCGGCCGCCGCGGCGTTTCTCGTTGTCCAGGTGCGGGGCGTCTACGACGAAGGCGCGGCGGCCGAACGCGCCAAGTGGAAAGCGGAGCTCGCGGCGCAGCGCGCATCGGCCATGGCGGTCATCAGGGACGCCCGCGAAGAGGGGCGCCGCGAACGCGTTGCGGAAGTCCAGCGCGCAACAGAGCGGGCGGAAAACGCCGAAGAAGCGCTGAGGAGGGCGCAACATGATCAACCGGAATTCGATCAAGCGATGCGGGCTGATTGGCCTGACGGCTATTTTGACAGCGTGTGCGAAGGGCGGGGATCCGACTGTGGCCCTCCAACTGGAGACGATCAGCGCTAACTATCTCCAGCCGTGCCCGCTTAACTTCCAGGGGCGCAATACAAAGGCCGTAGAGGCCGCGTGGCGGGCGAAGTCTGATTGCGATGATGCGGATAAGGCTGCGGCGCGTCGCGAGCTGGAGCGGCTGAAAAGCGCCGGGGCGGACGCAAAGTCAGGCGATTAAGCAACAACAAAAGAGACCAAAACCGCGCCGCTGCGCTGTCTCATCATCGAACAGCGCGCGCCGCCGTCTACTGCGCTGATTCAAAATGCAGAATAATTGCACGCCGAAAGCGCGGCCGCCGCGTGCGCGGTCCCCGAATCAACACCCAATGGTAACCGAGCCGGCGCCCAATACCCGGCAGTATTGTGGCCTTTGCGTGGAGTATTGTCGCCAATGACACCAGACGATGCAGAAGAAGCGATCCTGTCGCTTCAAGACTCAATTCGGAAAAAGCGACGCGTCATCGAAGGGCTGCTTCAGCGGGCGGCCTGGGAGGCGCAACTGTCCGATCGGATGGCGGAGAACGTCAAAGAGCTGCAGGCCGACGCGCCGCGGCCCGAGACGCGACAAGGCACCGCGTAGCGGCCGAAGCCAGGCGATCAGAATCGCCCGGCGGTCGGTTTCACGTGAAGCGCGTTCAGAATTTGGGCTTGTCGCTCGGCGGCGGCGGCATTTCGCGCGCCGAGAAGGGGGGGAGGATGCGGCTTAGCGGGAGCTCATTCCTCCTGAAAACTCAAATGTATTGTCGCAACGCCGTCAATGCATTGTCGCTCTTGTTATAGCCCTTCAATGCGTACTGTAATCCGCGATAAATAATACGCTTCTCGGATTCCCATTCGTTTTCCGGAAATTTTTGGATCCGATCAAGCCATTCTTCGATTATTTCCAGTTCCATGTCCGCGCCTTTGGAGATATGCGAATTTTCAATACCGCGGAGGCTCATCAGGGTATGAAGTTGAGCGAGAAACTGTTTGTTTTTGCGGGAGTTTAGTTCCATTTCGATTCTATCAAGGCGTTGGCCTGTTGCCAAAAAATCTTCCGGATTGTCCGCCTCACCTGTGTGCTTGACCCGCAAATTTGAAATTGTTTGGTCTCGGTCGACCACTTTCCGATCCAGGTTTCGGATCGACTCTTCCAGCAATTCGATGCGGGTATCCTTGTTGGCGAGTTCTCGCGTCAACCAGAAGCGACCAAAGAACAATCCGGCACCACCAACACCTCCAGCAAGGAGAAAAAGCTGTATGAAGTTGGCGAAGAAACGCGAAGCGTCTTCGCTCATAGCGGTCCTGATACCAGCTTCTTCATGGATTACGAGAGTAACTCCGGCTGTTGCCAAAACCGTCGCGAACAGGATAACGGGCCAACCCAAGGGCATCTTAAAAAAATTTGGAAACCGGGCCTCCTCATAGATTCTCCGCCCCGTATCGTCAGTGATCATTCTGCCTCGAAAAATGCCCATAGGTAAAATCCCCAATTAGTCGATTAATGCCGCGTGGGCTCATCTTCGTCGATTTCGCCGGTATTCAACACCTCTTGCGCCAAAGGGAGTAGAGCCAGCATTTCGAGCAGTCCCTTGTAGGCGTGTTGCGTCAGAGGGATCTGGATCACTTGCCCGCTATTTGCATCGAGCTGTATCGTGACCGCTACGGTAGACTCTGGCTCGAGAGCTTTGTTGGTGACGTTCGCAAATTGAACATTCTCAATAATGGGAAGGCGAAGAACTTTGTCTTTCATCGTCGGTGTTTTCCTAGTGGGCGATTACTCAGTAAACCAATTTCGGCCCTGTTCTCTGTCGATTTCTCCGCCTCGCTTGAGATAGACCACAGTGTTGAGCACGATATTTATCGCCACCCACACAGCGCTGAAGACCAATGCCGTGTACAAAGCAGGCGATAATCCCTGGCCCATTGCCAGCCCGACCGCGCCCGCAAACACTGTCATCACTACTGCGAAACGAAACGGCAGCGAATTGCGAAAAACCTGATAATTTGGTTTGTCAGTGTTGTTCGTCATTGATTTACTCCATCCAAATCAAGCGCTTTGTCCGATGATTTTTCATCGTTCACTCATCGCCCATCCGTTCTTTTATTACCCGCATTTCTTCAGCCGGGAACGCCGCCTGCAGCTTTTTCGCGACCTTCCAATCTGCAGTCAGCCAAGCATCATAATCATCCGGATGCAGAATAACTGGCATCGCTTTTGGGTGGTGCTTCCGGACCAGTGAATTGGGTTCTGTCGTCAGGAACGCATAGACCTCCGAGGTGGGCGCTCCGCGGCCCTTGTCCCAATCGCCATCCCACGGCCTCCAAATCCCGGCGAATGCGTAGAGCGCGTCTTCTTCTTTCAGACCGAACCAGGTGTTCGCCGGTTGGCGAGGCTTTTTTGCATTTGGGTTTGGTTCGGCGAATCGGTTGGACGGAACCAGGCGACGGAACGCCGGAGCCAGGTAATCGCGAAACATCGGGTAGTGCGGATGACGAATGTTGGTGGTCGGTTTCGGTGCGTAGGGCTCGCCATTCTTTTTCAGCGCCAGGCGCCATTCACCGTCCACTTTTTCGCGACGATAGTAGGGGTGTCCCCATTCCATCATCACCATTTCGCGTTTGCCGTCTTTTCGGGAACGGATAACCGGGCCGGAACGCCGGGGATAATTGTCGATGGGGCCCATGTTTCCCGTGAAATCGAATTGCTTTTGCACGCCGAAGTGTTTTCGGATCGCGATCGGCGGCGATTTCAATTTCTGGAGATTGCACATGGGGCTTCCTGACGGTGGCGACAGGCGCGTACGCCTGCCGCCGTCCTTAAGGCAGAGTACGAATTGACATCATTGACCTGCTAATAATGCAGGCCAAATCGCCACACGCTCTGCGATTGAGATAGATCAGGCCGGCAATTACGGCCAACCGGATCAACTGATCGTTTGTCATTATCGACAACGATTGAGTTGCGACTGAAGGCGCTGTAACGCCATCCGCCGCTGGGCCTCGGCTTGCCGAAGCTGACTCTCAAGCCTGCGTTGTGCAGACCTGGCCCGCATTTGCTGCATGCGGATTTTTGCTTGGAGTTGCGCCAAGCGCGCAGAAGAGGCCATAATTCCTCCTTATGGCACTGCATGCACCGCTTGACTGGGAGAGTTGACTCGGGCACCGAACGCCCGCACGAAAAACGCTCTGATCCGCAGCGGCACACAGAATTCGCGGATCGCCGCGGCCCGGAGGCGGCAACCTTCGGGCCGCAACTTCATCAAAAACGAATCAGTTGTCGACTCGCGCGATTCGTCAATATCTTGTTGTCAAAAAAGATTTCCCCGTCCGTCAAAATTTTGGCTTGTCCGAGGGCGGGGGCGGCATTTCTTGGGCCGTCAGGCCTGTGAATATTTCAAGCAGGCTATATTCGAGCCGTCGGCGAACCTTCTTGTTGGGCTTTCCATATTCTGCGACAAGGGCGGCGTCGATTTCCATTCCCGCTCGCTTATGCCAGGCCTCACGGCCGGCTCGAATCGTGCGCTTGCATGGGGCTGAGTCATCTGTGGACATTTCGATCCTCTCTCTCTCTAAAAAGGACCGCCTCGCCGCGCAGGGAAGCCCTCGGACGCCGGGATGTCAACGGCGGCAGATGCCAGAGCTTGAATGTGCGACAAATGCAGTGTAATTGCGTCCGGGCGGCGTCCTAACGCTGGGCTAACCTATTGAATTTGTTGGTAGGTTTTCTGGTTTGGGACCAGAGGGTCGCAAGTTCGAATCTTGCCGCCCCGACCATGCCGCAGCTGAAACGGCCGAAAGTGCACAGAAAAGAGGCGATAGACGGATGTACGCGCGCATTTATCAGCCGGCGAAGACCGCCATGCAGTCCGGGAAAGCCAATACCAAAAGCTGGCTTATGGACTTTGATGCGGAAACGGCGCGCCGCATCGATCCGCTGATGGGCTGGACAAGCGCCGACGACATGACCGCCAGCCAGGTTCGGCTAACCTTTGAAACGCAGGATGAGGCGATCGCTTTTGCCAAGAAGCACTCCATACCCTATCGCCTTGAAGAGCCGCGAAAGTCCGACGTTCATCCAAAGGCATATTCAGACAATTTCGCCTATAAGCGTCGGAAACCCTGGACGCACTAGAGCTGTGCGCCGCCGGCCCCGTAGCTCAACTGGATAGAGCACCGGCCTTCTAAGCCGATGGTTGCAGGTTCAAGTCCTGCCGGGGTCGCCAGCGTGTATCAAGTCGGACACAC
>JANQON010000002.1 GCA_028289605.1 Hyphococcus sp.
TGACCTCTTCGCTGGTCGGCTGCGCGGCTTCAGGCGCCTGCGCGAAGCTGTTTCCAGCACTGAGAAGTGCGCCACACACAACTGAAATTATTGAAAAAATACGATTCAACGTAACGCCGCCTTGTTGCTTAGTCTGTTGGGCACCCTGTTTAGCCTAGACGCCGGAAGACGAGCTTGTAGGCGAAAAGGATGTCGAAAAATAGGCGAATTTGCACCGCTTGCAAGCGTCGCCGCGGACGCCTCCGCCCGCTATTGGCTGACCAGGGATTTCAGCGTGAACGTGATCAGGAACGCCTCGTCCGGCGCGAGGTTGGTGGTTCGCGTTCGGTCGCGCCGATAGGTGATCCCGAAAGTGGTGCATTCGTCTTCGTATCCGAGAGAAAAGTCCTGTCGGATCGTGCTGTCGCTCTCCAGGTCCAGCCGCCAGGCCGCGCCGAGCCGCCAATTCCGCGTCAGCTTGACGCTCCCGCTCGCGGTCAGTTCTTCGCGGCGAACGAGATTGGCGTTCACATTCTCTTCATTGAGTCGAACATAGGAGACCCGTCCGTTGACCGGACCGGCGTTGAAATAGCCAAATGATTCGGCGCGGTCGAAACTGCCGTCGCCGTCAAAGCGAAAGCGGTTCTCAAAACCAAAAAGACCCTTGTAACGAAAATTCAGGTTTCCAACGTAGTCCGACGCTTCGTCGCCAAGGCCGGTGGAAAGGTCGAATGCGTCGGTTGGTTGAATCCTGAATTGCCTTCCGACAGCGCCTTCAAGCACAACGCCATTGTCCCACGTTGCTGACGCGGAGAGGCCGATATTCGCGCGCTGGCCGTCTTCGAACGCATCGAAGCCGGTTGCTTTGTTGTAGTCAAACAGCCCGGCGAAGTCGAACTCGATACTCTGAGAGTCCTCATTCACGATCGTATCGTCGTTGATGTCCGCGGGGCTTGCGACAAGCTGCACGCGGGGCTCCAGCACAAAGCGCGCATTTCCTGCGCGCCGCGCCAGCGGGTAGGACCATTCGGCGCCGACAGTAGGGGCGAAACGCGCTTCGAACTCCACATCGTCTCCGCTGGCGAGGCCGGGGAAATCCGCAGCGCAGGACGCCAGGGGATCGTTACAGATCTCGGTGCCTTCGTTGAGGTCCTGATAATAGTAAACGTCGCCCCGCGCTTCGGCGAAAAAGTGAAAACGATGACCGCCCGGCGTGATGACGTCGCGGTCCCAATTAGCGGCGGCGGTAAAGCGTTGGGAGTCCGTGCCCGTTGTGCGATAAATCGATGCGATATTGGCGCCGACGGACACGTCGCCGCCGGCGACAATCTTTCCGAAATCGTGCGAGTAATCGATCAACGGCAGAATATACGGCGTTGTCTGGGAATCGTCTTGCGCGCGCAATCCCTGAAAAACGTAGGTGTCGATGGTCAGCCGAGAGTTCTCGCCGTTCCGGGCGAGTCGCGCATTAGAGCGAAGCTGATTGGTGGCGCCCCGGTCGAGGCGCTGTCGGATATCGCCTCTCCGCTGCACATTGTATCGTCTCAAATACGTGTCGTCGGACACGCGTTCGATATCGTAGCTTGCGCGCCACTTATCGCCGAATTCCTGATAGCCGCGCCCGAAATAGTGCCAACGCACGCCGGGAATGTCCTGTTCGTTGAACGGATTGCCCCCGTCGTCAAGCTGGGCGTTGTCGAAGTCGATCAGACCGCCCTGAAAGACATGATAGCCGCGCTTGAATCGGCGCCGATACTCGCCCTGCCACAAGACGCCGTCTTCGGCGGTGTATTTTGGATTGAAGGTCGCGTCTTCGGAATTGGACAGGGCGAAGTAGTAGGGAAGCTCAAAGTTGAAACCAAGGCGGCTGGACGCCCCGACGCTTGGCGTCAAGAAGCCGGACTGGCGTTCAACGGACGGATCAGGCCCCTGGAGAAAAGGCGTATACAGGATCGGAACGCCCTTAAGTTCGAAAAACGCGTGATGGAAGCGCACGACCTTGCGCTCCAAATCGCGCGTCACGCGTAAAGACTTGATGCGCCAGGTCGGGATTTTGGCGTCCCCGTCCCTGTCGCAGACATTGCATGCGGTGTATACGGCGCGATTGAGTTTCGTCCGAGCGCCCTGTTCCTGAACAGCGCTGGCGGCCGCCAGGCGGGCGTTGTCGACCAGGAGCGCAGAAAAGTTTTCCGCGATTCCGTCACGCAAGTCTCCCGACAGGATGACCCGTCCCGCAAAGACGGTTTCCAAGTCCTCGTCGGTTATTGAGACATTACCCTCGGCTGTGACGACGTCCGTTTTCGGATCGTAAGTTAGTCGGTCTGCGCGCAGGTATCGTTCCCCGAAAAACGCGCGAACGTCTCCTTCGGCGATAATCGGGCCGTTTTCCTCGTCGCGATAGACGTTGTCCGCTTCGAAAAGAACTTGATCGATGGTTTCTTCTTCTGAAGCGTCTGCATCCGCGGCCTGAAACGCGTGGGCAGGGGCGAGAGACGCCGCCGCGCCGGCGAGCGCTGTGTTCAGAGCGAAGCGCGCGATGCGGGCGGGGCGGGCCAAACGTACTCCTGAATACCGAGCGAAAATGGCCTCGGCGGGCATCGCCGGGGCGCGTTAACCTTCCTCGATAAATGGCATCGCCCGTCAGGTCCAGCGGCTTGGCCGGCGACCGCCGGCTTATCCGTCTTCAAGGTGCAGCAGCGCCGAAAGGGCGGCGAGACAGGCGATAACAGCCGGCGCCCAGGCCGCGAGCGTAACCGGAGCGATCTCCGATTCGCCCAGCGCTGTGGAGATTTCCGCCAGAATGTAGAGGGCGAAGCCGGCGGCGATGGAATAGAGAACAAGGCGCATCTGCCCGCCCATGCGGACGGGCCGCATGGAGAACGCGGCGGCGATCAGCACCATGGCAAGGAGTTTGAGCGGCGTCGCGCAGAGGTCGTGAAACCGGATCTGATATCTCACGGTGGGCAGCCCGGCCGTTTCGGCGAGTCGAATAAACTTGGGCAGGCGCCACAGCGAAACCGTTTCAGGCGCCTGCACACGCTCCTTAAGGTCGTCTGAAGAGAGCTCTGTCGGGATTGCATAGACCGGCGCCGCGCGCGGTTCATTGTCGCCGACGGACGTGACTTGCGCATCATGGAGTTCCATGGTCTGGCCGGCGAGTATGGCCGCAGCGGCGTCGATGCGTTCGATGAAAACGTTTTCCGGCGTGAAACGCCAAACAGCGACAGTTTCCAGGGCCCCACGACTGCGGTCATGAACTTTGGCGTTGATAATGATATGCGACTGTTCGCTGCGCTGCCTCAACCAAATGCCGTCCTCGAAGACTTTGACCAGGTTGCTGGACTTGCCTTCCTGCTGCGCCTGAAGCGCCTCAGCAAAGGCGAGCATCCGCGACGAAACCGGGTCAATCACAGTGATGATGAAGACGCCGGCGACGGCGGCGAACAATGTCGGAGGCCCAATCAGGCGCCACACGGATAAACCCGCGGAGCGCATAACAGACAGCTCCGAACGCTTGTTGAGCTGATGGAACATCCAGATTGAGCCGAAGAGAAACACAAACGGAAACAGCGCCTGCGCCAGCGCCGGCGCTCGGAGCACGGTAAGCGTCACTGCAAGGCCGAACCCGGCATTTTCCGTCTTGCCGACAAATCTGAGATTTTCAATCAAATCGATCAGCAGGATAAGGCAGGCCAGGATCAGCAACAGCCCTCCCACCGCGAATACGGCGCGAAGCGCTATGTATCGAAACAAGGTTGCAGGCGGGGTCATGCGATCGCCTTTCGACGCCGACGCGACAAACGTCCAATCTGGAGCGGCGGAGCGTACAGCATGACAGTCAGTATAATGATGGCCTCCAGCGGAATGGCGTATACAAGCCAGTATCCGCCGTGTTCCGCGACAAGCCCCTGCGCCAGGAACCCGCCGACCCGGAGCAAGAAAATCACGCCGCCCGCAGCGGCCATCCGCAAGAGATAGCCGCGGCGGCTGTAAGGCCCGCCGATCATGGCGTAGAGCCCGATCAGGACATACGCGAAAGCATACAGCGGCCCGGCGTAGCGCGCATGCCCCTCGGCAATGAGCTTGCCGGCGTTCGCGCGGTCATAGGGTTTAGTCATGTCAGGGTTCAGAAGCTCGTGCGGATAGCGTTCGGTAAGCTCAAGCACCAGTTCCTGACGTCCGCTCTGATAGGCGGCGACGTTCAGGGCCAATTCTTCGAACCTGACCATGTCGACCTCGCCGGTATCGCCCGAGCGACGCTGGATGTTTCCCTTGCGTAGAAACAGCATGGGCCCATTGTCCGTTTCGCGAAGAATTGCGCGCTCCGCCATATAGGTTTTGGGGTCGTCTGGATTGCGATAGTCGTTGACGAGCAAGCCGCTGAACTGGCTGCCTGGCCGCGCTTCGTCGATGTATATGGTGAAGCCGTCGACCAACGTCGTAAACTCCCCGCTGCGCAAAATTGAACTTGCAATATCGGCGCGGATGTCGGCGACCATCTCCTTCAGAACGCGGTAGCTGCGCGGCATGAGATCGACATTGACATAGAGGGTGGCCAGGGCGCCGACGGCGGTGAGCGCCAGAATTGGCGTTGAAAGGCGCCATCGGCTGACGCCGGCGGCGAACAAAACGGCAATTTCGCTGTCTGAGTGCAGTCGATACAGCGCATAGACGGCGGCGCCAAACAAGGCGAACGGGATGATGATGGCGAGCAGGCTCGGGATGATCAGGAACGAGAGTAAGGCGAAAGCCGCCAGCCCGGCTCCGTTTTCGACGACAATATCGATGCGCTGAAGGGTCTGGGTCATCCAGACAATCAATGTCACCGACGCCAGGATGAGTATCAGCGGCGTCAGGCATTGGCGCAGGATGTACTTATCGAGGCTGTTGATCACTGCAGCGCAGGGTCTTTCCTTATAGCGCGGCGACGCTAGAGTGCGGCGCAACTCCGGTCCCGCCGTAGCACAGATCGCCGGTACAAGAAATGAGTGGTCTTTGACCCGTCGGACCGACCGCAAAGAACAACAGAGGGATTCATGCAAATCACGTTCTCTTCCGCTGCGCTGCCCAAAACAGGCGCCATCGTTCTGCCGTTATTCGAAGACGGCAAGGCTACGGCCGCGTTTAACGCCGTCGACAAGGCGACCGACGGAGCGCTGTCGCGTGCTGTAAAGGCCGCGTCTTTCTCGGCGAAAACAGGCAAAGTACTTGAAATTGTGTCTCCCGGCGGATTGTCCAACGGGTATGTTTTCGTGGTGGGCGCCGGTGCGAAAAAGGACTTCAACAGTCTCGCCGCGCAGGCCCTTGGCGGCGCCGGGATGGCGCGCGTGCTGGCGACGAAAGAAAAAGCCGTTGTTTTCGCGCTGGACGGATTTGCCGGCGGCAAGATTACCGGCGGGGCAATGGCGGCCGAAATCGCCCACGGCGCGCGGCTGCGGGCTTACCGCTTCGACAAGTATCGCACGAAGGAAGAAAAGGACGACAAGCCGACCGTCGGAAAGATTGTGGTCAACACGCCGGCGAAGGACGCTAAGTCTGAGTTTGCGTCGCGTGAGAAGCTTGGCGACGGTGTTTTCCTGACCCGCGATCTTGTTTCGGAACCGGCAAACATTCTGTATCCAGAGGAATTCGCCAGCCGCTGCAAGAAACTCGCCGAGCTGGGCCTGAAAGTAAAGGTGCTGGGCGAGGCCGAAATGACGAAGCTCGGCATGGGCTCGCTGCTCGGCGTCGGTCAGGGTTCCGTGCGGGAATCGAAACTCGTCGCAATGGAATGGATGGGCGCGAAAAAATCCGACCCCACCATCGCGCTTGTGGGAAAGGGCGTCACGTTCGATACAGGCGGGATATCGCTGAAGCCGCCCAAGGGCATGGAAGACATGAAATGGGACATGGGCGGCGCCGGCGCTGTAACCGGCGCAATGGCCGCACTTGCAGGCCGCAAGGCGAAGGCCAATGTGGTCGGCGTCGTCGGCCTGGTGGAAAACATGCCGGACGGCAACGCCCAACGACCGGGCGACGTGGTGACGTCAATGTCCGGTCAAACGATTGAGGTCCTGAACACGGACGCCGAGGGTCGGCTGGTGCTTGCCGACGCCTTGTGGTGGACGCAAGAAACCTACAAACCCAAAACGGTTATCGACCTTGCGACTCTGACCGGCGCCATCATCATTTCTCTGGCGCATGAGTTCGGCGGCATGTTCACTCCCGACGATAAGCTGGCGAAACAACTGAACGCCGCCGCAGAAGCGTCGGGCGACAAATTGTGGCGGATGCCGTTGACCAAGGCGCATGACGACATGATCAAGTCCGACATCGCCGATATGCAGAATATCGGCGGCCCCGGCGCCGGATCGTCGACCGCCGCCGCGTTTCTTGGCAGGTTTATCAAGGACGGCGTCGCCTGGGCGCATTTGGATATTGCGGGCATGGCCTGGAACACCAAGGACAAGCCGGTTTGCCCGAAAGGCGGCGCCGGCTTTGGCGTCGCATTGTTGGATGAGTTCGTCCGAGCGAACTACGAATAGAAAATGAAGACTGTGACCTTAATTCTCAGCGCCCTTGTCCTTCTTGCCGTGCTCGGCGCGGGCGGCTTTTTCTATCTCGCTCAGAAATCGAAAACCGGAAACGCGCCCGGTCTGGCGGATGGCGTGCTTAGTCCTTGTCCGTCTTCGCCAAACTGCGTCGTCAGCGAGACCCACGCCGACGACAAACACCGGGTCGCACCGTTGCCTCTCAAGGCCTGGGGCGAAGCGCCGGGCGTTATCGAAGCCATGGGCGGTGTCGTGGTCGTACGAGACGAAGGCTATATTGCAGCAACTTTCGCATCGAAAGCGATGGGTTTTGTTGATGATGTTGAGCTTCGCAAAGCGGACAACGCGGTGCATATTCGATCTGCGTCGCGTGTTGGATATTCAGACGGCGGCGTTAACAGGGCGCGGGTTGAGCAGCTGCGATCGTTGCTCGACCGTTCGTCAGAAGGATGAGTGAGGTTCTGTTTTACCACCTGGAACGCGCGTCCGTCGAAGACGTGCTGCCCGGCCTTCTGGAAAAAACGTTGGCGCGAAAGTGGCGCGCCTGCGTGCAGTCGGTTTCCCGAGAGCGGGTTGAGCGCCTTGACGCCCATTTGTGGACCTATCGGGATGAGAGCTTTCTACCGCACGCGGCCGGAGCCAGAGATGACGGTCCGGACCAACCGATATGGATCACTGACAACGAGGAAGCGCCGAATGATCCACAGGTTTTGTTCCTTATCGACGGCGCGCGGCGAGACGCTGCCGCGGTTAAAGACTTCGAACGGTGCGTCCTCATTTTCGACGGGCGCGATGACGAGGCCGTGACGGATGCGCGCGCCTTTTGGAAGGCGGCGAACACCGCCGGCCTCGCTACAACCTACTGGAAACAGTCAGCACAGGGAAAGTGGGAAAAGCAGACCTAGGCCTTAACGCCGCCGTGAGGCGCTTTTCTTGGCTGTTTTGCGCTTTTTCGTCGACTTGCGCTTCGTGCTCGCCGTTCCGAGGCCAATCTGTTTTGCAACTTTGGAACGGTGCTTGGCGTAGTTAGGAGCCGTCATCGGATAATCGGCGGGCAGGCCCCATTTGCGGCGATACTCTTCCGGTGAAAGGTCGTAATGGGTGCGCAGATAGCGCTTGAGCATTTTCAGCTTCTTGCCGTCCTCAAGACAGATGACGAAATCTGGCGTGACGGATTTGTTGATGGGCACAGCCGGTTCGCGCGAGTGCGCGTATGCGGCGCCTTCTTCGGCGAGGCCGGCGACCGCGCCGTACATTTCATTTAACAGACTCGGCAGTTCGTCGGCGCTGACTTTATTATTGCTGACATAGGCTGCGACAATTTCGCTAGCGAGGGCGATCGCTTCGCTGCGGTCTCCGCCATCTTTGCGCTCTGACATTCTGTCTCTCTCTCCTTGCAAAACCCCAAGTATCGATTTTTTGTTCAGTAGCATTAAGCTAGTTCAACCGGGTTCGAACACTCCCCATCCATTGGACTGATTGGCGGTAGCGATGCGACCAAGTAAAATCAACTACCGGACGCAGGAAGGGCGCGTTTTTCTCAATTGTCGGGTCATAGTTTTTTTCTTTCCCCAATATTGGGCGGACATTTCAAGAAACAACCGCTGAACTGTTATCAAGAGTATGGGAGCAGCGTCTTGGTTTTCGCCTGATTTCGCCTTTCGGCGACGCTATGGCGCTAGTACTGAAAAACCGGTATTGACCGGCCCCGGGCTAACGCCCAGGCGTCCCGAATCGGAGTGGAACGGTCCGACCGCAAAAGGAGAAACGAAGAGATGAGCGCCAGCGAGAGTTATGTGATTCCTGACGGGTTTTTTGGCGATACGCTCGCCGAGGCCGACAGCGAAGTCGCTGCAGCGGTTAGCCGCGAACGCGTCCGCCAGCAGGATCAGATTGAGCTGATCGCCTCGGAAAATATCGTTTCGCGGGCGGTGCTGGAAGCGCAGGGATCGGTGCTCACCAACAAATACGCCGAAGGATATCCCGGAAGGCGCTACTACGGCGGTTGTGAATTTGTCGACGAAGTTGAGGTTCTGGCGATTGAACGCGCCAAGCGTCTTTTTCACTGCAGCGAAGCGATCGTTCAGCCGCATTCGGGCAGCCAGGCCAATCAAGCCGTTTTCATGGCCGTGATGAAGCCGGGAGACACGTTTCTCGGGATGGATCTCGCGGCGGGCGGCCACCTTACCCATGGCTCGCCGGCGAATCAGTCCGGCAAGTGGTTCAACGCCGTTCACTACGGCGTTCGCGAGGACGATTGCCTGATCGATTATGATGCGGTCGCCCGCCTTGCTGACGAGCACAAGCCGAAAATCATTGTCGCCGGCGGCAGCGCCTATTCCCGCGTGATCGACTTTGCAAAATTTCGCAGCATCGCCGACGGCGTCGGGGCCAAGCTCATGGTCGACATGGCCCATTTCGCCGGCCTTGTCGCCGGCGGCGTTCATCCCAACCCGCTCGATGTCGCCGACGTGGCGACCACGACGACGCACAAGACCCTGCGGGGCCCCCGCGGCGGGTTGGTGTTGACGAACGACGCGGACTTGGCGAAGAAGGTCCGCTCGGCGGTTTTCCCGGGTCTTCAGGGCGGACCGCTGATGCATGTCATCGCAGCGAAGGCCGTTGCGTTCGGCGAAGCGTTGCGGCCGGAGTTTCGATCCTACGCCAGCGCCGTCGTCGAAAACGCGCGGGCGCTCGCCGGCGCGCTCGTCGAGGCGGGCTATGCGGTGGTTTCCGGCGGCACCGATACCCATCTGGCGCTCATCGACATGCGCCCGAAAGGCGTTAAAGGCAATGCTGCGGAAGAAAGCCTGGAGCGTGCGGGAATCACCTGCAACAAAAACGGCATTCCTTTTGACACGGAGAAATTCACGGTGACGTCGGGCGTGCGGGTCGGTTCGCCGGCGGGAACGACACGAGGGTTCGGCGCTGCTGAATTCCGCGACATTGGCGTTATGATGGCTGAAGTGCTCGACGGCCTCGCCAAGGGCGGTCCGGATAACGCCGAAGCCGAAACCAGCGTACGCAAGAGGGTCAGCGAGTTGACCGCGCGTTTTCCGATTTACCGTTAGCATCAGAACAGAGCCGACCGGAGCGCGCAATGCGATGTCCTTTCTGCACTAGTGAAGACACGCAAGTGAAGGACTCACGATCGGCCGAAGACGGCGCGTCCGTACGTCGCCGCCGGGAGTGTTCAGCATGCGGCGGACGCTTCACAACATTCGAGCGCGTTCAGCTGCGAGAGCTGACGGTCATTAAGAGCGCCGGAAAAAAAGCGCCGTTCGACCGCGACAAGCTTGCACGCTCCGTTTTGATCGCGACGCGTAAGCGGAATGTGGACCCGGACAGAATAGAACAGATGATTTCCGGCATCGTTCGGCGCCTGGAAGCCATGGGCGAAGCTGAAATCGAATCCAAAACCATCGGAGAGCTGGTCATGGAAGGTCTCGCTCACCTCGATGATGTGGCCTATGTCCGCTATGCGTCGGTGTACAAGGATTTTCGTGAGGCTAAGGACTTTGAAAAGTTTCTTGGCGGGTTAGACGACGGCGATGATGACGGCCAAGAATGACCTCAGCACTCCAGGCGCCGCCGGCGCTCCGGCCCGGTCAGCCGCGCGGTTGGCTGCGGTGCAGGCGTTATATCAGATGGAAACGACGGGTCAGGGCGTTGAAGCGACAATCCGCGAGTTCGAACAGTTTCGTCTCGGCGGTGAAGTCGACGGCGTCAAACTCCATGCGGCGGATAGAAAACTGTTCGCCGACGTTTTGCGCGGGACCGTGGAATCCCAGGATCGGCTTGATCCGTACTTGCAGACGCAACTGGCCGAAGGTTGGACGCTCAAGCGGATCGATTCAATTGCTCGGGCGATACTGCGCGCTGCGCTGTATGAACTTATTCGCCGGCCGGACATTCCTTATCGCGTCGTGATCGATGAGTATCTTGACGTCGCGAACGCGTTTTTCGAGGGCGACGAGCCGAAATTCATTAACGCCGTTCTGGACGCCGCCGCTGAAAAAGCGCGCGCGGACGAACGATCCGGTTCATGAACGAGTTTGACATCATCCGCGACGTTTTTGCGCCGCTGAGCGCGGACGCCGAAGGCGCGTTTTCATTGTCGGACGATGCGGCGCTCCTGGAGGACGGACCTTACGTATTCACAAAGGACATGATGGTGGCCGGCGTCCACTTTCTCCCAAAGGACCCGCTCGATCTTGTCGCCAAGAAGCTTATGCGGGTCAATCTTTCGGATCTGGCCGCGAAAGGCGCAAAGCCCGTTGGTTATTTTCTCGGCTGCTTGTGGCCTGCGGGCGTTACGCGCGAGAAGATCGAATTGTTTGCGCGCGGATTGAAAGAAGACCAGGAGACATTCCGCGTTTCGCTTTATGGAGGCGACACAACGGCGCATCGTTTGAAGTCAGGACCGTTGACCTTGTCCGCCACATTTTTCGGTCGTCCGCCCCGCGCCGGGGTGACCCGCCGGTCCGGCGCCGGCGTCGGCGACGATCTCTACGTGACCGGCGCGATCGGAGATGCGGGACTGGGATTGAAAGCCCTGCAGCGCGAAGAGAAATTCACCACGGTTGACAAAGCGTCGCTGGCATCGCGCTACCATACGCCCGAGCCGCGGCTTTCCATGGGCGCGGCCATAACGGGCCTCGCGACTGCGGCGATCGATGTCTCAGACGGTCTCATGGCGGACGCCGGTCACTTGGCGTCAGCGTCCGGACTGCGCGCTGAAATCGACGCGGTGTCCATTCCTCGTTCCGCCGCTGCGGGCACTTGGGTCGCCCGCCAAACCAATCGGTGGAACGCGCTCGCGGCGATCGCAACATTCGGCGATGACTACGAGATTCTCTTTTCAGCGCCGCCCACAATGCGCCGTTCGGTGACGGTGGCGGCGAACGCCGCCCGCACGCAAGTTTCGCGTATTGGTTCGCTTGTTCGCGGCAAAGGCTCGGCGTTGCTCGATGAAAACGGACGCGAGATCGCGATCCGCGCATCAGGTTTTGATCATCTGAGATAGTGTTCGGCGGGGCCGCCGCAGGCGGGGCCCATCGCCGTTCAGAAACAGCTCAACCGGGCCCGCGCCTGCATCACAGCCTCTCCCCCAGGCTATATTGCGCCGCCAACTTAACCGAGCGTCTTTGGTTTTCACGTCCGTGACGGCGCCCATTTTTGCGAAAATCGGTACCTATTTTTTGGAAATCGTCTGTTTCAACGGATCACGCGGTTTTATCGTGGGCGTTTAGCTTGCGAGCGATGGTTTGGCGCGCTTTTATGCCGTCCGGAGAGGGCTGATTTGCTAATCGAGCGAGAGGATCCCCTAAAGCGACTTGCCGGTCTGGCCGCCGGCGCTGCTGGCGGACGCGGCGCCGTGGCGCTGGTAAGCGGAGAAGCGGGGGTCGGCAAGACATCGCTGATGGCTGCACTGCGCGAGCATGTGCGGCCTGACTTCGACGTGCTTTGGGGCGGATGCGACGCGCTTTTTACGCCGCGGCCGTTGGGACCGATTCACGATATGGCTGGAGCGCTAGGCCGGGACGTGCGCGCGCTTCTTTCCGACGGCGCGCGGTCAACGGAGCTGTTCACAGCGGTTGTCGCCCGTCTTGAGCAGATGCGCCAACCGGTTGTGCTTGTTGTCGAAGATACGCACTGGGCCGACCACGCAACGCTCGACTTCCTGAAGTTTCTGGGTCGGCGGATATCAATGCTGCGCGTATTGCTGGCGATGACCTACCGCGACGACGAGATCCAGCAGGATCATCCGTTTACGCAAGTGTTGGGCGACCTCCCGTCAGCGTACACGACCAGAGTTCACCTAAATCCTCTGTCTGCGGATGGCGTTGCTGAGTTGGCGACGCGGTCCAACAGCGCGCTCGCTCCCGATGACCTTTTTGAGATCACCGGCGGCAATCCGTTCTTTGTCTCCGAACTTTTGGCGAATGACGGCAGCGGCGCCGGTTCGATACCCGCTTCCATCAAGGACGCAGTTTCGGCGCGGCTGACCCGTCTCGCGCCGACTGAGCGCGACTTCCTTGAAACGATCAGCGTCGCGCCGGGACCGATACCGCCGGAAATTCTAACGCCGCTTTTTGGACCGGAGGGCGAAACCCTCGCGATGGCGGCGGTCGGCAGAAACCTGCTGGTGCGAGATGCAAAAGCGGTGTTGCGGTTCCGACATGAATTGGCCCGCCTGGCAACCCTATCGCGACTGCCCGCAACCCGTCAAAAGGAACTTCATGCGCGCGTTTTGACGGCGTTTGAAAGAGCGGAATTCAATCCGAGCTACGACCAGCTAGTCCACCATGCGGCCGGCGCCAGCGACAGCAAGAAAGTGTTGCAGCTTGCGCCGAAAGCCGCCGCGACAGCGGCGTCGCTCGGCGCGCACCGTGAAGCGGCGGCCCATCTTGCAACCGCCTTGCGCTTTATCGACGACGCTGAACCGGAACTCGCCGCAAGCATTTACGAAAACTGGGCCTACGAAGCGAGTCTTGCGCTCAGTATCGATGACAACGTCCTCGACGCGCGCCGGCACGCCATTACCCTTTGGCGGGCGCTTGGCCGGATGGAAAAGGTCGGGGAGAATCTGCGTTGGCTTTCAAGGTTGCACTGGTATCGGGGCGAGTCCGCGGAGGCGACGCGCTTTGCCGAAGAGGCCGTTAAAACGCTGGAATCAATACCGGCGTCGCCGGAACGCGCTATGGCGTACAGCCTTCGTTCACAGCTTCACATGCTCAACGACCAAATGGAGGAATCAATTGACTGGGGCACGCGCGCATTAAAGCTTGCCGAAGAGTTCGACGAAGTAGAAGTCAAAATCCATGCTCTGAACAACATCGGGACGGCGAGGGTTTTCCGCAACAATAAGGACGGGATACCGGAACTGGAAGAAAGCCTCGATTTGGCGCTGAAAAACGGCTTTCACGAACACGCCGCTCGCGTCTACACGAATCTGGCGGAATACGCCGTTGAGTTTCGGGACTTTGACCTCGCTGAGCGCGTTCTCTCCGACGGCGTCGCGTTTGACACGCAGTTCGACCTTGATACGTGGACGCATTATCTCGTCGGCCGCCAGGCCCAGTTGCGCATGGATCAGGGCCGCCTGAGGGATGCAGAAACAATTGCACAGGGCGTCTTGAAGAAAACGTCTTTGACCTTGCTGATAAAACTGCCTTCGCTCATCACTTTGGCGAAGACGAGATTGCGGATAGGCGCTCCAGACGCTGACGGCCTGCTAGCGCAAGCGTTTGACAACGCGATGGCGACGGAAGAGCTGCAGTATATCGTGCCCATGCGCCTCGCGCTGATTGAAGCCGCGTATCTCAAAAACGACTATGACCGGGCGGCGGACGAACTGGAGACGCTATTCGCGTTGGGAACTGATGCAATGCATTCCTGGCGTGTCGGCGAGGTTGCAGCCTGGGCTCGCCGTTTCGCTCTGAAAACGCCGAACACGTTCCTTGCGCATCTGCCCGAACCATACGCAACCGAGATCGCCGGCGACATCAACGGTGCAGCGGCGGCATGGCGCCGTATCGGCGCGCCCTTTGAAGAAGCGATGGCGTTGCTGCAGTCCCGGGGAGACAACGCGGCAGGCGATTTTGAGAAGGCGCAAACGATCTTTCACCGCATTGAGGCCAATCTGGCGGTAAAGAAAGTCACGAGCAGGGCGCGCGAGGCCGGCGTCGCGCTTGAAACGCCGCGGGCGCGGCGCGGTCCCTACAAGGCGGCGCGCAACCACCCTTTGGGACTCACCAAACGCGAACAGACCATCCTGGCGCTGATTGTAAGCGGGGCCAGCAATGCGGAAATTGCGAATGCGCTGTCGCGCTCGCCCAGAACCGTCGAGCATCACGTTTCGTCCATACTGACCAAACTCAATGTCTCCAACCGGATGGAGGCGATGCTACGGGTTCAAAATGAACCCTGGCTGGCGCCGCAGGACGCGCCCGCCGACTGACGAACGTCGTTGACGGCGATCTATGTGGAGACAATATGCGTATCCTTCACCATGAATGAGGGATTTCACGATATGGGACAGGCTTCTTATCCGGACAATTTTGCTCCGCCGGGGCCGATTGCGCTCCTGTCGGAAGCGCGGACAGCGCTGACCTGGCCGAAACTCCTGTTCGGCGCATCGGAATTGGCGCGAGCGCCGCAGGGCGACGGCCGTCCCATTCTGCTTGCGCCGGGCTATCTCGCCGGCGATTTGTCCATGAAGCCGCTGGCGCTGTTTTTGGAGCGGCTCGGATACGACGCCAGAACATGGGGCCTTGGCCGAAACGGCGGAGACGTTGACCCGTTGGTGCAGACTTTTGGCGCGCGTGTTGAAGCGGTGGCGGAAGAATTGCGAGAGCCCGTGACCCTTGTGGGGTGGAGTCTCGGCGGCGTGGTCGCCCGTGAAGCGGCGCGCTTGTTCTCAGATTCCGTGCGTGAGGTGATCACGCTGGGCACGCCCATTGTCGGCGGCCCCAAATACACCTCGGTCGGTAAGTTTTTCGCTTGGCGCCGGGGCATCGATCTCAATGAATTCGAGCTTGAAGTCCATGCGCGCAATAGCGTCGGGCTGCGCCAGCCGCTGTCGTCAATTTACAGCAAGTCGGACGGCGTTGTTGACTGGCGCGCGTCGGTCGATACGTACAATGCTCACGCGCAGAATATTGAAGTGCAGAGTTCTCACTTCCGTCTTGGAGTCGATCCAAAGGCATGGCGCATTATCGCCAATATCCTCGCCGGCGAAGATCCGCATTCGATCTAAGCTGAGCAATTCGCCGTTGCGAGGCTTACTGGCCCGGCGTCGGTCCTTCCTGTCCGATACCGGCCGGCAGTTGGCCGACATTCCCGAGCAGTTGCTCCCAGAAGTTGAGCTCTTTGCCGCGGGTCGGCGTCACGCGCGAAACCAGATTTACTTTCGTGCCGTCGGCGAGGCTGAAGGATTCCACGTTATCGACCAGGCCTTCCTGATCAAAGTGAAAGGCGACGACAGTCCGGTTCTTGGTCTTGGTGTGGAAGAAGGCGCGCGTCGTGTCGTAGGAATTCAAGTAGTACCAGGCGTTGGTATCGAATGTGCCGATCATTGACGGCTCACCGTACTTGGCGAGGATCGACTCTTTTGAATCAAGGCCCGGCTCTCCGGTAAGCTCCGTTTGGCCGCGCTCCAGCACATAGCCGTGATTGGTGCGGACCGAAACGCAGGCCTGCGTCGCCAACAGGGCCGTCGCCAAAAGAAACAGTCTGATCATCACTCGTATTCCTTACGCCAAATCTGCGCCAACGCCAGTTTTCGCCCGATGCTGCGCGGGCCGGGACTTGATCCGGCGCGTCCTTGCGCCTAGGTCCGCCGGAGCCATGAAAGGCGTATGGATACCAGCGATTTCCCGCGCCCGCAAATATCGCGGCCGCAGCGTCGCGTCGCCCCGTGATAGAATAAGGCAAGCTTTGCGCATTGATGTTTAGGTCGTTGTTCAAAAAGGACTCTTCCGTGGAGGCGGCCGACGCGTTGTACGCCGCGGCCGCGGAGCAGGCCCGTGCGGTCCCGTTTTACGCCCGTCTCGGCGTGCCCGACACGGTCGAGGGCCGGTTTGAGATGGTGACGCTGCATGTTTGGTTGATCCTGCGGCGGCTGAAAAGCGATCAGCCCGAGGCGCGCAAAATCTCGCAAAAGCTTTTCGACGCGACCTTTTCGAATTTCGACGCGGCGCTGCGCGAACTTGGCGTTGGCGATCTGGTGGTCGGCAAGAAGATCAGAAAGCTCGCCGAAAACTTCTACGGCCGCGCGCGGGCCTATGACGCTGCTATTGCCGGAGACGGGCGCGACCTGCCGGAGGCTTTGGCGCGGAACGTCTATGAATCCGAGAATGAGGACGTGGCGGCCGATCTGGCTGGCTATGTCAGACGGGCTGCGGCGCGTCTGGAGGACCAGCCGTCGTCTCGCATCGCCGGAGGGATCGTAGAGTTTCCGGCGGCGGTAGAGCCATGAGCGGCGAAGGAACGTCTGAATTCTCACGCGAGATTGACCTGGGCGCGCTTCCTGAAAGCGGCAAGCGGTTTTCCTTCGAAGCGACCAAAGAAGAGCGAGCCGCTGTGGCGCGGCGTCTGGGCGTTCCTGCAGTGGCGGCGCTGCGCGGCGAGGCGAGGGTTGCGGCGACACGGTCTCGTATTGACGTTGAGGGGCGGATCGACGCGACCCTCGTTCGCGAATGCGTCGCGAGCCTCGAGCATGTCGAAGAAACCGTCGCAGACGCGTTCAAGGTCGAGTTTTTGCGCCGCGAACCGGAGGCGGCTCCCGATGCCGACGATGACGCCTGGCTGGACGCGCCGGAGGTTTGGGAACACGAGCAGCTGGATGTCGGCGAACTGCTTGTTCAACAAGTCTCCTTGGCGATGGATCCATTTCCCCGCAAGGAGGGCGCTGCAAGCCTCGCCGATCAATTCGGCTCTGAAGAAGAGCAGACATCATTCGCATCGGTTCTTGCGAAAGCTATCAAAACAGAAGAAAATCAATGAGATCCAGTAGTTTTCTTCAGCCCGGCGATATGTGATCGCGATGCGTTGCGTGCAGATTTGAGCGCTGTATTCTCCGCGTCGCATTATGAGGAGCGCCAGAACGCGTGATCCGCAGGAAACCAGCATCGGACGTCACCCTCGCTGTTGACGCTATGGGCGGCGACAACGGTCCGGAAACGGTCGCCGCCGGCGCAGCCGTTGCGGTCGCTCGCGGCCTGAAGGCGAAGCTGATGTTTGTCGGCGATCGCGCTGTGCTGGAACCCGCCATCGCGCGCCATGACGCGCTGGCTCACGCCGACATTCGCCACGCCGACAGCGTCGTCTCCATGACCGACAAGCCGATGCACATCCTCAGGCGCGGCCAGGACACGTCGATGTGGCGGTCCATCGCGGCGGCGGCCGAAGGCGACGCCGACGCGGTCGTCTCCTGCGGCAATACCGGCGCTTTGATGGCGGTGGGATTGGCGCAACTCAAGAAAATCAAGGGCGTCGACCGGCCCGCCGCGACAGCCCTTTGGCCCACCAATCGCGGACGGACGGTCGTGCTTGACGTCGGCGCGAATGTGGAAGCCGACGCCAATCAGCTGGTCCAGTTTGCGATTATGGGAGAGGCGTTTTTCCGGTCGCTCATGAATGTCGAAAAGCCGACAGTGGGACTGTTGAATGTCGGTGCGGAGGATTTGAAGGGGCACGAGCTTATTCGGACCGCGGCCGGGATTTTGCGTGAGGCGGATCCGGCCATGGCGTTTAAGGGATTTGTCGAAGGAAATGACATATCCGCCGGCGTGGTCGACGTTGTGGTGACTGACGGTTTTACCGGCAATGTGGCGCTCAAGTCCGCCGAGGGGGCGGCGCGTCTTGTCGGCGGATGGGTGAGAGAAACGCTGACAGGTACGTTGAATGCGAAACTCGGCGCGCTGTTGATGGCTCCGGGCTTGCGCAAGTTGAAGGATCGAATCGATCCGTCGTCGGTGAACGGCGGCGTTCTTCTAGGCCTCAACGGCCTTGTCGTGAAAAGTCACGGCGGGTCCGACGCACGGGGCGTCGCCAGCGCTATCCAAATGGCGGCTGATCTTGCGCGCGCGCCGTTTCACGACGAGGTGGCTCAGACCGTCGCCGCCGTCATGGCGCGATCCAGCGATCTCGCTGAAAGCCGCGACAACAACACTGATATTCCTATAGCTGCTCAGTAAAGATTAATGTGATGGCTCAAAAAGCGGTGGTTCGCGGATGCGGTTCTTTTCTGCCCGAAAAGGTGATGACGAATGCTGAGCTGGCGACAATGGTCGACACTAGCGACGAGTGGATTCGCGAGCGCACCGGGATCAGAGAACGCCACATCGCCGGCGACGATGAGAAGACATCCGATCTTGCCGCGGCGGCGGCGCGCGCGGCGCTTGCAGCGGCGGGCATGGATGCAAACGATATCGATCTCATTGTTGTCGCCACCACCACGCCGGATCTGACGTTTCCGTCAACGGCGGCGATCGTGCAGGCCAAGCTCGGCATTGAGAGCGGCGCCGCGTTTGATATTCAGGCCGTGTGCACCGGGTTCATTTACGCCCTGTCTACGGCGGAAAAGTTCTTATCCAGCGGCCAGCACAAACGTGCGCTTGTTATCGGCGCAGAGACCTTTTCGCGCATTCTGAATTGGGAAGACCGGACGACTTGCGTTCTCTTCGGCGACGGCGCCGGCGCGTTCGTGCTGGAAGCGCAGGACGAATCCGAAGCGAACGGGCGCGGCGTCATGAACAGCTATCTGCGATGCGACGGACGTCTTGTTGATTTGCTTTATGTGGACGGCGGCGTTTCGTCGACGCAGTCGACAGGCCACGTCCGGATGCAAGGCAACAAAGTGTTCCGCGAAGCGGTTAACCGAATTTCACAGGCGATGGAGCATGTCGTTGATGAAGCCGGGATCGATGTTGGGGATATTGACTGGTTTGTGCCGCATCAGGCGAATGAGCGGATCATCAACGGCGTCGTGAAAAAGCTGGATTTGCGTCCCGATCAGGTGATCTCGACGATTGCCGGACAGGGCAACACGTCGGCCGCGTCCATTCCGCTCGCTTACTGCGCCGGGGTTGCGGATGGACGAATCAAGAACGGGGACCTCGTCCTGATCGAGGGCATGGGCGGCGGCCTGACCTGGGGCGCCGCGCTTCTCCGCGCCTGAAAAAGCCGCAATATATTTCAATGCCTTATTGACCGGAGCGGGTCGTTAATATTAGTTAGTGCCCGGCTAGGGAGCGTCACGCAGGGAAGGCGACGATCGCCATCGATGCACAACCTCAAGGGGAGCGGGCGATGACAGGGACGACAATCACGAGAGCGGACCTGACCGATGCGGTTTATCGCGCTGTTGGGATTTCCCGCAACGAGTCCGCCGCATTTGTCGAACGCATACTGGAAGAAGTCGCATCTTCTCTTGAGAAAGGGGAGACAGTGAAGATCTCTTCTTTCGGGACCTTTTCCGTTCGGGACAAAAAACTACGCATGGGCCGTAATCCAAAAACCGGCGAGGAAGTTCCCATTGCACCGCGTCGCGTTGTGACCTTCCGCGCTTCGCATGTATTGAAAGACCGCATTAACGCCGGTCACCGCCAAAACCGCGACGCCGCAGAATAACGCATAGGCGAGAGAACGGGCATTTCACGTGGCGAACAAATCCGCCGACGCATTTCGAACCATTTCCGAAGCCGCCAAAGAGCTTGACGTGCCGCAGCACGTCCTGCGCCATTGGGAAGAAGTTTTTGGTCAGGTTCGCCCCATGCGCCGGGCGGGCGGGCGGCGATACTACCGGCCTCTCGACATTGATTTGTTGCGCGGGATTCGCGTTCTTCTGTACGATCAACGCTATACCACCAAAGGCGTGCAGAAGATCTTTAAGGACGAAGGCGTGCGTTACGTGTCCGAGCTCGGCCGCCGGGTCGCGGCCGGCGAACAGGTTGATATGCGTCCCGTTATTCCTGAGGACGGCGCCCAGGACGGCGAACACGCCAATGGGAAAGGCTCGGATGA
Organism: Hyphococcus sp.; assembly: GCA_028289605.1. Classification (GTDB taxonomy): domain Bacteria; phylum Pseudomonadota; class Alphaproteobacteria; order Caulobacterales; family Parvularculaceae; genus Hyphococcus. Next base: position 20,040 of record JANQON010000002.1, read on the forward strand.
AGACCTGCTTGAGCTTACCAGCGAGGCGCGCGCCGACGTCCAACTGCCGGCCGATGTGGAAAAGAGGCTGAGAACGCTGATGGCGCGCCTGGAGGTCGTGCAGGATGCGCTGGACGAAGCGCTTCTGGCGCTTGAAGCCATCGATAGCGCCCGCGACTAAGTCTTACCACCCGCCGCCGCCGCCGCCGCCTCCGCCGCCGCCGGAGAACCCGCCGCCCCCGGCGCCGCTTGAGCCGGAGCTTTGCGGCATGGCCGACGAGACGCCTGACGCCATTGAGGACACGAGAGCGTTGTTTAATCCGTGCAAAGAATGATGTCCGTTGCCGCGGGCGCCGTACCAATGCGGGCGATAAGCGGCGGCTTCTTTTGGCATCAGTCGCTCGAAATGGGACGTCCACGGCTTTTCCACGCCGAGAGCGATCGCATAGGGCAAAAACTTCTCATATCGCTCGACCGTCATGAACGGCGGCGCATCGAAATCGGCCTTCGCCGCATTAAGCTGGAGTTTTTCAGCTGTCTTGAGATAGAGGCGAAATCCCTCAATGGCTGATCGCGTCTCTTGTCCAACGGATGTCGGCGCCGGCATCAAATAGGAAAAGATCAGATTGACGGAAAAGAGCGCGCCGAGCGCCGCAAAGTGCCATATCGACCACTGTGCGCTGAATTGCGCCGCGATAAGGACGATAACAATCGACAAGGCGAACGCGACAGCAAGGTACCCGCCGTTCCATTTGAAATATGGAGCGCCAAATTTCTTCGTCGCGAATTTTCGAAAATCTCCATAGGCCTTCACAAATGTCGTATCGACTTTGCCGCCGAGCGTTCGCGACGAACCTTCCGCCAGGAGATCCCGCAACAATTCCCGTTCGATGGGAAAGGGCTCTTGTTTGGCGTCGGCGCTGGCGAGTCGCGTCAGCTTCGTTTTCTTCTTTTCAGGCGTTTCGATACGAAGATGATCGTTGACTGCAAGATTTATCAGTGAAGAAATCAACGCCTGATGCCCGGCGAGGCGTCGATGATAGACATGGTGCACGCCGGCCGGCGAAAAGCCCTCCGGCGGTTCGTAGCGCGGGAATACGGGGCCCTTTAGCGGGTCGCGTCCGACCGTATTAAAGGCGGCGCCGTAGAACCCGAAAAGGCCGATCAGGCCTCCGCCCAATACGACGAGGGCGCCGTTCAGCGTCCACCAGTCTGCGCGTTTGTCCGCGGCGGAAGGCGGGTCGATCACGCCTTTCTCAAGGCTTAAGGAAATCGTCAGACCCTCGCGGCTCCGGAACGGCCGGCTTGCGGTGAAAACATGGTCATCGCCGTCGACCGCGTACCGATACGCGCCGCCGCGCTCGCCATAGCCGCCAGTATAGGCGGACACGCTGGTGACGGCCGCGCCGTCGGGAAGGGCGACAACGACGCGCGCTCGTTCGATGGGAAACGCCCAGTACTGCCCAATCGCATTCCAATAAAGTTCATCATGGGATTCAAAATGCCGGATCTGATTCTTGACCTCGTAAACGATCTCGTAGACGTGGCGTCCATGGGGAAGGAGAACGTCGGCGTCGCCGATGCGCCACCGGACGGCATTGTTCTCGCGTGAGGTGTCAAACGGCTCCTTGCGCCCATCGCGTTTGATCGAAATCACATCGTACCGAAAAGGCAGGCGCGCGCCATCACTCAAATAGAACCGCGGTAAATCGCGAAAGATGCCGCGCCGGATTTGATTTCCCTCCGCCGTGACGTCGATGGTTTCCGTCACGAGAATATCGCCGTCTGCGGCGACGTCGATAGCGACCTGATAAGCGTTGATCTGCTCTTTCGCGGCCGCTGTAAGCGGCGCCAGAAGCGAAATCAGCAAGGCGAGCGCAAGCCGGCGCATCACGCTGACGTCCCGATGGAAACGTGAGGCGCGGCCTTGTCAGCGGTTTCAATTTCGAAATATGCGCGCTTGCTGAAACCGAAGGCGCCGGCGACGAGGTTAATCGGAACGCTGGCGGCGAGCGTGTTGAGCTCCCGCACGGCGCCGTTGTAGAAGCGGCGCGCCATTTCAATCTTGTCTTCCGTCTCCGCGAGCTGGCGCTGCAACTCTAAAAAATTCTCGTTGGCTTTGAGATCAGGATAGTCCTCTGCGACGGCGATCAGTTTCGACAACGGGGCGGAGAGTGCGCTCTCTGCGTCGCCCCGCGTGCGCGGATCATCGCCGGCGGACATCGCCAGAGTGCGGCGCTCAGCGACCTCTTCGAATAGACTGCGCTCGTGCGCGGCGTAGCCCTTTACGGATTCAACCAACGGCGGGATTAGGTCCGCGCGCCGCTTGAGCTGAACGTCGATGTCGGCCCAACCGTTGTTCACAAGCTGGCGGCGACCGACGAGAATGTTGTAGGCGACAACGCCGCCGATCACGCCGGCGCCGGCGACGGCAAGCAAAATAAGCAAGAAATCCAAGGTTGAGCCCCTCCCTTCAACGCACGCCAACGCACGCCGTTTCACCTATATGGCGTGATTTTCTAATGATTTAAGCCTTGAAAAAGGGGGTTAACCGCCCCAGGCCGCTTGATGCCGAAGGCGATGCGAGTATAGTCCGCCGCCTTCACGCAGACCGCCTTGGAGCGATCTGTTGGAAGTCTGGGTCGGAGCGTAGCGCAGCCTGGTAGCGCACTTCACTGGGGGTGAAGGGGTCGTGAGTTCGAATCTCGCCGCTCCGACCATTTACATCCGGTTCTGTTGGGACGGTCGGCGCCTCAGGGTGGTCGGTCCGGACGCGCCGAGCAAAGCGGCTGCGCCACAGGTTGAGCGTCTTTTTCGTCAGCCGCGCATAAGTTGTGCGCCTTCAAGCTAAGTCGCTGATTTTCAAACAATATTGAGTGCATTCAGTGGCCAGGATTTGCCGGCGGGAGCGTTTTCCCCTAAAACTGACGCAGCAACCGCTGTTTTTGGGGTCATGAAGAAAGAGCCGAGCCTCTCTGCGCTTCCCGCCGCGGTGCCGACCGACAATTCGGACGGCCCGGGGGCGACGGGCGACAATGCGGATTTCAGCGCGCCGGACACCGCGACGCCGAATTTCGCAGGGTCCAAGACGCGGCCGCTGCCGCCGGCCGGCGCCGCTCCGGCGGATCCGTTGCAACAGTCTTCGGGACGGCGCGACCCTCTTTCCCGGGACAAGCAGAACCTCACGATCCTGATCGCCATCGTTGCGCTCGCCATGGCGCTGGCGGCGGTGTTTCGGGTCTACAATCCTAAAGAAACCATGCCGCCCTGTTCCGAGCAGCCGGAATGGAACCAGTATAACTGCCGGTCGGGTTAGGCGTTGCGCCTAAGCGGACGCCGCCTCTGACTGGCCTTCCCGTTCGCGCATGATTTTGCGATAGGCGTAATTGAGTTTTTGCGTGGTTCTGACCGCGGCGCGCGAAAGATCTTCGTCCAATCCGAGAGAAGCAATGGTGTCGGGGTGCACCGCCTTGATACGCTGCTTGTACGCGGCGCGAATGTCGTCTGTCGTGGCGTCGCTCGCAACGCGAAGCACCGCATAGGGATCAATCACTTTGCTAGCCGCTGCATCGGCGTCCGAATGAGCGCGTTCCGATGAGTGCGCTTTCCCGTCTCCGTCATCGGCCTTTGTTTCGATGATGGAGATAATCTGCGACTTTGCGACGACAATGATCTCGCCGCTGTCCTTTATTTTCGCAGGAATGAACCCGCGTTCGTCGTTCAACAGGTCCATCAGCCGTTCCCCCAGCGCCACAAAGACCATGGCTTCGACGGGCTCCCCGCCCGTGAGGCGCATGATGACGCTCAGCTGATCCTTGTGGCGCATCTGCGCGGCGCCTTGTGAATACACGCTACCATTCCCCGTCATTGTCCGGCGCGAAGGCCAACCTCGTCGATCCGTAACCTGTCGCTAGCGCCGATTTGCGCCGTTGTCCTGTTTCGGGCCGTTTTCGGCGTTCGCCCACATGATCAGGTACCGAACTGGCAAGGCCCAGGCCAGACCGGCCGCGATATAGTAAAGAACCTTGAGCGCCTGATGATCGGGCACCCGTTCGCCGAGTGCGGCCGCGGCGAAGAGATAGGCCAGAAGGCCGGGTAAGAGCACAAGCAGCGCAATCAACTTTTTCACACGCGGCGGCAAACTGTTCCTCCAGGAAGCGATGGCGCGACGCGGGGTCGCAAGGGCGCCGGGGCGGGGGATCGTCTATGACGATGTCGATATGGCTACTACCAGCACTCTCGCCCCATCGCAAAACCGGTCCGCCCGATCATCGCGGCCTGTGGCCATTTGGCTTTTCTTCATGTGCGGGCTTGTCGCTGTGATGATCTTGGTCGGCGGCGCAACGCGGCTCACCGATTCCGGGCTTTCGATTATTGAATGGCGGCCGGTGACGGGCGCGGTTCCGCCCCTGAGCGAAGAGGCCTGGCTGGAGGAATTCGAGAAATACAAAACCATTCCCGAATACGCCCAGGTCAACAAGGGCATGAGCCTTGATCAGTTCAAGGAGATTTACTGGTGGGAATGGGGACACCGTTTTCTGGGCCGCTTGATCGGCGTGGCGTTCTTTGTCCCCTTTGTCTTCTTCGTGGCGACAGGGCGCGCTCGCGGCGCATTGGCCGCGAAGCTCGGCGGACTGTTCGTGCTCGGCGGATTGCAGGGCGCCCTCGGCTGGTGGATGGTGTCGTCGGGACTGGTCGACCGCGTCGATGTCAGTCAGTACCGGCTGGCGGCGCATCTGGGACTGGCCGTTTTGCTGCTCGGGGCCATGTGGTGGTTGGCGCTTGATCTTTGGCCTGAAGAAAACCCCGGCGGCCCTCGTCGTCTCCTTGCCCCTGCGCTCATCCTCACCGCCGCCGTCTACGCCCAGATGACGCTGGGCGCGTTTGTCGCCGGACTGCGCGCAGGCTCGGTGTTCAATACCTGGCCGTTGATGGATGGAAAGCTCTTTCCCGACGGCTATTTCGCAGGCGCGCCAGGTTTTAATGACCTTTTTGAAACGGCCGCAGCGGTGCAGTTCAACCATCGCATCGGCGCGTATCTTCTGGCGGCCGGCGTTGTGTGGTTTTGGCTGGCGGCGCGAAAAACGGCGTTGTCGGAGCGTGCAAGCGTCGTGTTGGCGGCGACTGCGGCGCAGATCCTTCTCGGCATATGGACCGTCATGGCGGCGACGCCGATCGGTCTCGGCCTGCTGCATCAGGGCGGCGCCATCGTTCTGTTTCTCTCAGCGCTATACGCCGCCCACGGGGCGGGCGCCGGCAAGGCATAAAAAAGCCCGCCTTTTGGGCGGGCTTTTCGTTTAGCCGAAGCGCGGCTGTTCAGTTGGTCAAGCCGCCTTCTTTTTCCGTCGCCGCGCCCACAGAAGCGCGATCCCCGTCACCATCAACGGCAGAGCGCCTGGGACCGGGATAACCCCCGTGATTTCGCGACCGATTTTCTCGCGCACAGCGTCCGCGAAATCGGCAAAGTCGCTCGCGGCGACGACGAAGGCGCCGGTTCCGCCGATAACGTTCGCCATGTACCAGTCGTCCAAGTTCGGGTCGTCTGTCAGGATCGCTAGGCCGTTGATGACGTCCACGCCCCCGGCAAGCGCCGCGTCGCGAGCGGTGGACGTGAGCGAACCGTCGTTTTGAGCGCCGTCGCCGGATACGTCGATGACGGTGCGCGTGCCTTCAAATCCATTGTCGTTAAAAAGAGGCGCGCCAAAATCCAAAGCGGAACCTGGAGCGGTGAGGTCGCCGAACGGACGCACCGTAGCGGCGATCAAGTCTGCAAACGCGTTCGCCGAAGCCGCATCGGTGATCAACGTCCAGTCGACGCCGATCGCCTGCGAGGTCGACCCTGACCAGAAAATCAGCTGGACGGCGATCGATCCAATATCGCCCGCTTCAATAGCGGCGATAATATCTGCGTCGCGAAAAGCATCTTCATACCCTTCGACCTGCAAAGCATATTCGGCGTTGTCAACCGAGCCCGAAGTGTCAATTAGCAACTGAAGTTCCAGATCGACCGGCACTGCCATGCTTGGGGCGGCCGCAAATGCGAACAATAGGCCGGTCAGCCCGGCCAAGGCTTTTTTGAGGATCATTCCCTCCCCCCTTTTGTCTGCTCTCTCCGTGTACGACGCTATCAAAAGATTACCGGAAAGCAACGCAATCCGTTAACTTTGTTGTTTGCGGCTATCCCAGTAGCAAATAATTGCGCCCCGGAGGACGTTTCGGGTCCGAATTGATTTTGCAGGCGAGTTCGCTGCTAACCGTCCTCAGCCTCGAGATTCGGCGCGATTGGATCGATGATAAGATCAGGACCATCGCTTTCCGGCGTGGCGGCGGCGCCCCTCGGGTTGGCCGGCGGCAAGGGCGGCAGATCAAGTCCGTTGGCAACCCCGTTTGCGGGAATGAGCCGGATCGCCGGCGTATCGCCATCGACGCCAAGCGCGACGGCGCCGTTTCGGTATAATCCGCCCAAATTGGCGCCGGACGCCCCGAACGCCGCCGCGGACGAAACCCCGTCAACTTCCGCCGAGGGGACAATCGTCACCGCGCCCAGCCTCTGGCCGTCCTGTCGGTCCACGATCGTGACGACGCCCGTCTCATAGTCGGCTGCTGCAATAAATCCTTGTACGGATGTTTCATTAGCTTGCGGCGCCGTTGCGAGTACGGCCAGGCTATCCGCGCCGCCGGATACAGCTCGTGAGAATGGAGACGCCAGACCGTCTTCTGAATCGAAGCGGTAGATTTCTCCAGTCTCCGCGCCGAGGATGACAACGCCGTCAACGTCGACTGCGCAGGTCGCGATGTCGTCGGGAATATCAATTGTCGTTCGCCCATTAACGGACAAACCCGCTACGCCGCCATTCATGTTTGGCGTTATATTGAAAATGTGCAGTTCGCCTTTTTGCACGGCGAACAGCGTGGGGTCGACGACGCCGATGGCGCGGCCCATGCAAAAGTCGCGAAGGGCGCCGCGGATCTCCGGCCCGCCGGACAGCGTGATGAACAACCGCGATCCGTTGTCGATTCCATAAAAACGAAAGGCGCCGTCGGTCCTGTCGAATGTCGCTGTTAAACCGGCCGCCGCTGGACCGAAGCCGATATAGCTGACCGCAACACCGAATGAATCCACCCCGGGAATCCGGCTGACTTCGGCCCCATCCTCAATATTGTACGAAATGAGCCCCTGCGGCCCCGCCACGAGGACCAGCGAGTTGAACGCCACATTCGGATGGGTCCAAAAGTCAACGCCAGTCGGGACGGCGACGAGGTCAGGCACCGCATCGCTCGCTGGAACGCCGACGGGGGCGACGGGTTCGGGCTCAGGCTGCGGGTCGGCGCGCTCGCCGCAGGCGGTCGCAAGCAAGAAAACGCCGAGGGCGACGATGGCCTGGCCGGTCATACGCATGAAAAAGCTCCGTTTGATTCTCGGGTTGTCGGTTCCGTCCCGCAGGCTGCGGCGTGCTTTGTCCGGCTTCTATATCCGCCGTTTGCGGTATTCGCCAGCGCCGTCACGGGGACGGCGGCGCCCCGCGCGCATCCGCGAGGGAAGGGGGTTGATATTGGGCGGTATTATTTTACCACATAAATACGGCTCTGTTTTCAAATAGTTTCTCGGAATATGTTGACGAGAACGAAACAGGGCGGTATTCCGCCGGCCTTTCCCGCGGCGCGTTTGCGCTGCGGTAACGGAATTTGCGGGCGCAGCCCGCTTTGAAGCCAGGAATACGAAGTCATGAAAACCTACGCCATGAAACCGGCGGACGCGGACAAGGCCTGGACGCTGATCGATGCCGAAGGCCTCGTTGTCGGTCGTCTCGCCTCGGTCATCGCAACGCGCCTGCGCGGCAAGCATCTTCCAAGTTACACGCCGCATGTCGACATGGGCGACAACGTGGTGGTCGTCAACGCCGACAAGGTGGTCTTCACCGGCCGGAAAATGTCAGACAAAAAGTTCTATTGGCACACCGGCTATCCGGGCGGAATCAAAGAGCGCACGATGGAGAAAATCATCGGCGGCGCCCATCCGGAACGCGTCTTGATGAAAGCCGTTGAGCGCATGATGCCGAAGGACTCTCCGCTTGCGCGCAAGCAGATGACGGGTCTGAAGATTTACGCCGGGCCGGAACACCCCCACGAAGCGCAACAGCCGCAGAAGCTGGATGTCGCCGCCATGAACTCCAAGAACAAACGGGACAGCTAACCGATGAGCACAACTTCCCTAGAGGACCTGAAAGACGTCGCCGCCGAAGCCGGCGTCGTGGACGCGCCCGCCGAAGAAGCAGCGCTTCCTGAGCCGAAGATCGACGCGCAAGGACGCGCCTACGCCACCGGCAAACGCAAGACCGCAGTGGCGCGGGTTTGGATCAAGCCAGGCGCCGGTCGGATTGTCGTCAATGACAAGGACCATACGGAGTATTTTGGCCGTGCGGTTCTGCAAATGATCATCAAGCAGCCGCTCGCCGCTGCGGAGCGCAACGATCAGTATGACGTGTTCTGCTCGGTGAAAGGGTCCGGTCCGTCGGGTCAAGCCGGCGCCGTGCGTCACGGCATTGCCCGCGCGCTGACCTATTTCGAGCCGGAACTGCGCTCGGTGCTGAAGAAAGGCGGCTTTCTCACGCGCGACAGCCGCGTGGTGGAACGTAAAAAATACGGACGCAAGAAGGCGCGCCGGAGCTTCCAGTTCTCCAAGCGCTAATCGCTGTCCGCATGTCAATGGCAAAGCGCCGCCCTCTGGGGCGGCGTTTTTTTTTAAACGTATTCCCTGTTTTCGCTTAGTCCGTATCAACAATGCACCGTCTGCTGGCATGTGCAAAAAAGTAAACCCAACACGTCACTCCGATGAATTTGAAGCCGTCTTCAACAAAGAAATGAAGATTGCGATCGGGAATCATCGTCAGCACGTCTTCCGCCATCGCAATCGAAAACAGTAAGAAGGCGGCCAGCAACGCGATATACCGGTTTTCCAGGCATTCCCGCGCGAAGATCAACACAAAACCGGTCAATGTCATTACGTAAAAAAGAAAAACGCCCTTTTCTGGCGCGCCGAGCGCAATCAGAATCTCGTCGTGAATGAGAAACAGGTCGTCTGCTCCAAGCATTGCGGAAATGGCGCCGGCGGAAAACAAGAATGACGCTTTGCGGTTTTCGCGGCGCGTCTTCAGTATGAGTGACGAAAAGAAAAGTATGGATGCGGCAATAATCCACATCGATGCGCTCATATTCGATATCGCGCCTGTCAGCACAAAGCAGCAGTCGTCGACCGATCGAGCAACGATGATGGGATCGCGCGTCAACTCGCCCAACGGAACAATATCTTGTGCGGCGCCGACCAGCATTACGATTAAGGGAGGGGCTATCCAAACGGCGAGGCTCTGCAAATACGACAATTGTCTGGCGCGTTCTGAATGCGTGAACGCATGCAACATCGCATCTCGCAACTCTTTCGGAGAGAATAAGTCGAACCTCAAAATTCTAATCTCAAAATTGCGCGCAATAGGGGGGGTGGATGGCCATGTTTTCGCCAAGCAAAATCAAAGCCAATCGTCCCATATGCGCAATGCTGAAATCAGCAACGCCGCGCCTACAAGCTAAGCAGGGCCTGCAATTCTCGGATCGCCGGCGCGACATCGCCGATCGGCGCTTTGATGGTGGTCATTCCCATATCCCGCGCGGGTTTCAGGTTAACGCCGAGGTCATCGATGAAAATGCAGGCGGTCGGCGCGACGTCCAGCGCTTCGCACATCATTTGATAGATGCGCGGCTCCGGTTTTCTGACGCCGACTTTTGAGGATTCGATTACATGATCGAAAAACTGAAACACGTCGGCGATTTCGGCGGCGGCTGCCGGATCCGCCGCCATGGAGGTCGAATCGTGGCTCTCCATATTGTTGGTGATGCAACCGGTTTTGTATCCCGCCTGTTTGACGCGCTTCAGGGCGCTGACCATGTCCGGATAGAGGTCAAGGCTAAGCAACGACAAAAGCGTGTCGCCGCGAATTTCAAAGCCGGCGTCCCGCGTTTCCGCAGCGAACAGATTGTCGAATTCTTCGCGCGAAATCTCCGAGCGCTCATATTGCGAAAAGGCGCCGTCATGGAGTTTCGCTTTGATGACCCCGCCGATGAACTTTTCCGGAAGATTGTTCGCCGCTTCATAGACGGCGAAGTTCTGCACCGGCGATGTCGTGAACACGCCGCCGAAATCGAAAATGACCGCCTGAAACGTCATGAACGCTTCTTCCGAACCGGAATCTCAAAGCGTTTGGCGAGGACGTTGTCGATCATCCGCTTCGGCAACAATCTCGGCAGCGTCCACATGAAGAATTTGTTGCGTACGATGGCGTATCGCGTCGCCGGCTTGCGCACGGTCAGGATTTGATGGACGAGGTCCCCCACATCTTCCGGCGGCAAACCGGCTTCGCCGACTTCTTTGAACTTGTCGCGCATGCCAATCAGGATATCGTAGTATTCCGTACCCTTATATTCCTCCGCATCGATGTCATCGGCCTTCGCCCAGATCGGCGTTTTAATGGCGCCGGGGCCGACCGTGACAACGTCTACGCCATGCAGCATCAGTTCGCGTCGGAGGCTATCGGAAAAGGCTTCCAGCGCATGTTTCGACATGGCGTAAGGGCCGAGAATGGGCGAGGCGATCTTGCCTGCGATGGAGCTCATATTGACGATGCGGCCGGGGGCGCCGCGCAAGGAGCGATCTGCGCCGAGCAAAGGGCCAAAGGCCTGCGTAACATGCAGCGGGCCGAGAACATTGATTTCAAGTTGGCGGCGCAACTCGTCCGGATCTATGTAAAGGAGCGGTCCGCCGACAGCGACCCCTGCGTTGTTGATAAGCGCAGACAATGTATGCCCGTCAATCGCGTCGCGTACGTCATTGGCCGCTGCTTTCACAGCTTCAGGTTCTGTAACGTCAAAAATCAGGGGGCTGAACTTTTCTCCCAGCGCCGACTGCAGTTCCGCCGCGTCCTTTTCCTTTCTGACGCTGCCAAAGACGCGCCATCCCTCGACAACGAGTTTGTCTGCGATGGCGCGGCCAATGCCGGTTGATGCGCCGGTGATGACGGCGCTTTTTTCTACCAATGCGGTCATTTACGAATTCCTGCTGCGGCTGTGGGCCCAGGGAAGGGCCTCCTCGACAAATACGTCGCTGGTGGGCGCCAGATCACCTTGATCATCAAATCCGCCGACATAAAGATGCGTTTCGCCGGCCCATTTGGCGCCTTGATAGGAGAGGGGCGAGCCGCATTCGCAGCAAAAGGACCTGAAAACGCCGGGTGAGCTTTCTCTGAGCTTTCGCGCTTCGCCCGTCCATGAAACCTGTTCATCAAGAAACCCGACAAATGTTGAAAAAGGCGCGCCCGTCGCTCGCCGGCAGTCTGCGCAATGACAGTTGCCGATAAATTTCGGCGTTCCCTTTGCACTGAATCGTACAGCGCCGCACTGGCAACCGCCGCTCCTCACGGGCGCGGTCATTCCCATCCCAATTCTTTCATAAAGGCTGCGTTTTTCTCATTGCATCGGGCGACCGCTGGTCGCGCCATCAATCGGTCAACATAAGATGTGAACGGTTCCTGCTTTTCAATCGCGCCGAACATCATCGCGAAATTGAGCGTCGACCCGAAAACGACGTCAGCTGCAGAAAACTGATCGCCCAAAATAAAGTCGCCGGCGGCCAGCGCCGTTTTGGCCGTTGCGATCACCTGATCGGCGTTGCCGTAGCCGATTGAAGCGGGATTTTCATTTTTTCGTTTGTTAAAGATATCGATCATCGCCGGTTCCACGCAGCTTGGCGCAAAGAACATCCAGCGAAAATAGGCGCCGCGTTTTGGATCCGACGGCGCCGGCGCCAGCCCTTTCTCTGCAAAGGCGTCAGCGAGATAGGCGCAGATGGCCGCCGCCTCTGTCACCGCGACGCCGCCATGGACCAGCGCGGGCACTTTTCCCATCGGGTTGACGGCGAGATAGTCCGCTTGTTTCTGGGCGCCCTTCCGGATGTCGACGATGTTGATCTCACAAACGTCGCCCAGTTCTTCGTTCATCCAGAATGTGGTGCCGCCGCGTGTTTGCGGGCAGTGATAGAGAACTGGTCGTTCAGCCATGGTGGATCTCCCTTTGGGCGTGTGGGTCAGTCTTGAGCGCTGAGCGCATAAAGCGCAACCGCCGCCGCGGCTGAGACATTGAGGCTTTCCATTTGCGAGGCAATCGGAATTCGGGCGAGGCGCGCACAGGTTTCAGCGACAAGCGGTCGAAGACCGGCGCCCTCAGCGCCCATCACCAACGCGATCGGCAAATCGCGGGGTAGGGAGCTGATCGATTCCGGCGCTTCTCCGGCGAGCCCGACGGTTTCATAACCAAGACTGGCGAGAGCCTCGAGGCTGCGGGCGATGTTCACCACTTTAACGCAAGGAACGGTCTCGATCGCGCCGGCGGCGGCTTTGGCGAGGGCGCCGGCGAGCGGAGGCGTACGCCGCTCTTGCACAACGATGGACTTGGCGTTGAAAGCGGCGGCGTTGCGGAATACGGCGCCGATGTTCTGCGGATCGGAGATCTGGTCGAGAACCACCACGGGCCGCCCCGCGTCGGCGGGCGCGCAGGCCTCTTTCAGGCGGTCGCGAGGCAAGTCGAAGACCTCTGCGGCGAGACCCTGATGCACGGCGCCCGGCGGCAGCAGCTTGTCGATGTCGTCGGGTTTGGCCGGTTGGTAGGTCTTGCCGAGATCGGCGAGATTCGTCCGCGGCGTCAGCCAGTCAGCCGCATTCTTGGTGGCGACAACCCGCCTGACGCGACGGTCCGGATTGGCCAGGGCCGCAGCCACCGCATGGCGCCCGTATAGCCAGAGCCGATCTGGAGCGCTCCCGCGTCGGCCAGATGATTTAGAAGATGTGTCGCCGCGATCCGGGCGTTTTGTCGCCATCAGGACGACCTAGCGGGTATCGGCTCGCGCGACTAGGTCAGGCCTCTGTTTGGCAGGTTTAAGCGCTTGCGAAGATGCAGTCTCGCCGCTATAGACGCCGTTCCCAAAAAAGGGCGGGGCGTCTTCCAGGCGACCTCGTCCATGCGCCGGCGCGACTAACGACTATGCGCCCGGCTCCCCGTGGAGGGGTGGGAGAGTGGTTAAATCCACCAGACTGTAAATCTGGCCGCTTACGCGTACGTTGGTTCGAATCCAACCCCCTCCACCATTCGCCCTATGGAAATTGAAGTCCAGATCAGCGCGTCTTTCTATTTCGCTGCGGCGACGTGCTGTAATTCCATCAATTTTGTGCACACAGGAATCAGGACGTCGATCCAGATTGGTCGGAAGGCAAGCGCGCGCCGAAAGCAGACGTCCGCCGGTTGCGTCGCACAATCTCAACTCGCGCAACGAAGATGCAATTAGCCTCTGTGACTCTTTCATTTTTTCGCGCGGTCACAGGGCCAAGAATCGTTCCTCTAGGTACTAAATTTGGTTCCCTTGACAAAATCGCGAGCCCGTTCGGCCGGCGCTGGAAGCGCGCGCGCGCCTCGTCTAAGTTCCGGGATAAGTCCAAACCCCGAGGAGCCTTCATGCTGCGCCGCGCTTTAACCACTCTTGTCGCCTTGTCGTTGTCCGCTGTCGCGGCGCCTGCCGTCGCCGAACCGGCGGCGTACTTCCAAGTTGAGGACGTGACCTATGACGAAAACGTTCCGGTCTTCGAGGACCATGCCGGCTACGAAATCGGCGAACGTCCGGTGCGCTTCAGCGATATGATCGCCTATCTGCGCGACCTCGCGGAACGCTCAGACCGGATCAGCGTAGAGACCATCGGCTACTCCCATGAGCGCCGACCGATCCTGACCTTCACGGTCACCAGCCCGAACAATCACGCGAATCTCGAAGCCATCCGCGAAACCCATTTGGAGCGCCTGGAAGGTCGCGCGGCGCCGGACGCCGCGCCAATGGTGTTGTGGATCAACTTCGGCGTGCATGGCGCGGAGACGTCGTCCATGGATGCTGCGATACCGCTGCTTTATCATTACGCAGCCGCTGAGGGCGCCGACGTCGAAAACCAGCTGGACAATGCGGTCATGATCTTCACCGTGGTGTTCAATCCCGACGGCCACGCAAGGCGCATCGACCATGTGGAAACGTTCTGGTCCTATGGCGACAACACCGACATCAATGACGCCGCCCACAACATGTGGATCGAAGCGCGCACCAACCATTACTGGTTCGACCTCAACCGGCAATGGCTGTTGCTTACCCAGCCGGAGAGTCAGGCGTGGATCGCCAAGTGGCATGAGTGGAAGCCCATGGTCTCTGCTGACTATCACGAGATGGGCTCGGACAGCCCGTACTATTTCCACCCCGGCGAAGAGCTGCGCCGCAATCCCCTGATCCCTGCACGCGCCCGAGAGCTGACGCTGGGCATCGCCGAGCGCCACGCGGCCTTCCTGGACAGCGAAGCGCGGCTCTATTGGACGGAAGAGGGCTTCGACAATTTCTACATCGGCAAGGGCTCGACCTATCCTCAGATCAATGGCGCACTCGGCATTCTGTTCGAGGCCGGCGCCGCGCGCGGCGGCGCGGTGGAGACCGAGCGCGGTCTTGTAGAGACCGCCGACAACGTTCGCACCCAATTTCGCACCGCACTGACCACAATCCAGGGTTCGCTGGACCTGCGCGCCGAGATCACGGCCTATCAGCGCGAATTCTTCGTCGAGAACGCGCGCCAGGCTGAGCGCAGCGGCCGGTCCGGCTGGGTGTTCACAGCAAAAGGCGACCCTGAACGCGCCGCACGTTTCGTACGCCTGCTGCGCTTGCATGACATCGACGTGAGCCGCCTGAGCGACGATGTGACGGCGGACGGGCGCACCTATCCGGCCGGCGCGAGTTACTACGTGCCCGTTGCCCAGACTAATAGCCGCATGATCCGCGGCGTTTTCGAGCGCTTCACCGAGTTTGAGGAGAACATCTTTTATGACGTGTCGGGCTGGACCCTGCCGCTGGCCTATGACCTGGAATACGCGCCGGTGCGCAGTATCCCGTTCTTTCCGAAGCCGGCTGGTGAATTGGTCGACGGCGCGTTCCAGTCTGCGCCGGCGCCGGACCGCGCGCCTTACGGCTACGTGTTCGACTGGTCGCATACCTATGCGCCGCGCGCGCTGAACCGGATCCTCGCCGAGGACCTGATGGTCCGCGCGGCCATGGAAGAGACAGCGGTGAGGACAACCTCCGGGGATGTAGAGCTGGGCCGCGGGGCGATCTTCGTGCCGCTCGACCGCCAGGAAGTCTCACGCGATGACATTCACGCGATCATGGAGACCATCGCAGCCGAGGACGGCGTGCCGGTTTTCGCGGCGACTTCTGGCCTGACCCCTGTGACGGGTCGCGATCTGGGCGCCTCGAGCATCTTCCGCGCATTGGAAGAGCCGCACGTGGTGCTTGCCTATGACGGCGGGCTGTCTCGCTATGACGTGGGCGAGGTCTGGTGGACGCTGGACTATCGTCACCGCATGCCCGTCACTTTGGTGCGCAAGGACAATCTGGGTTCCCTCGACTGGGACGACTACACCCATTTGGTTCTGGTTGGCGGGCTGGCGGCGCCGGGCGAGGCGCAGGAAGCGGTGTTGGATGAGGAACTGACGGACGCCGTGCTCGGATGGGTCGAGGGCGGCGGTACGTTGGTCGCCACCCGTGACGCGGCCTTGTGGGCGCAGGACGAGATCCGACGCCGGGCGGAAGTCGAGGAGCAGAAAGACGGGGCGCAGAAAGACGAGGCGCCGGAAGATGAAGCGCAGGCGGTGGCTGACCCAGAGCCCGAGCCTGAGCTGGAGCGGCTTGACTTCGGCGAGATGAGCCTGCGCGACGCCGAACACGTGATCGGCGGGGCGATCTTCGCGGCGGATGTGGACATCACCCACCCGCTGGGCTTCGGCTTCGCCGATCGCGATCTGCCGGTCCATCGCAATGTGAGCTTCACGCTGACGCGCCCGGAGGAAAACCCTTTCGCAGTCCCCGTTCAGTATACCGATGATCCACTACTCACCGGATATGCTTCCGAACGACGGTTGGGGGAGATCGAAGGAACCCCTTCGGTAGTCGCTCAGCGCATGGGCGGCGGCGCGGTGATCCTCATGGCCGACAACCCAGTCTTCCGCGGCACCTATCCGGGTACTGAGAAGCTACTCATGAACGCCATCTTCTTCTCCGGCCTGATCGATCGACCGCGCGGGGACTACCAGGCGGGCGCGCACGCGCCCTGACACCGTAATCGCCGACTCAGGCCGAAGAGGCGGGCGGGTTCGCACACGCTCCTTCGATCATTGCGTCAAGCCGGGGGGAGAATGATCGCTTTAACGCTGCAACGCGCTTTTCGCCGAAGATACCGTGCAAGGTTGGCTCGGAAACGGCGTAATAATTGACAGCGCCAAGGAGCTGGTAGATCAGCGCCAACGCTTCTGCGTCGCTCGCGCCGGCCCAGCCCGGAAGGTTTTTCGCCATATCGATCAGGTCTTGAAGCAACGGCTTCAAATACCATGCGCTCGCTTTCTCAGCGCGGTTCGGATTGTCCAGCAGTTCGCGCATCAAAAGGCGCGTGCGAACATAGTCCGCCGGCTTGGTCGGGATCATGCCCACCAAAGCCGTTTTGAGTTGCGCGATCGGCTCTGCGCCGGAAGACGCCGCCGCCGTCCGCATACCGTCGAACTCTTCCGAAATGCGCCGCAGGACTTCCCCGTACAGTTTCTCCTTACTGGAAAAATGATGCAGCAGCGCCTGCTTCGTTAGGCCGTGTTCGTCGGCGATATTGGCGATGCTCACGCCGTAAAATCCGCGTTCGGCGAAGAGATTTCTCGCCGTTTCCAACAGTTGATCGCGTGTTGATCGCGCCATTCTTCCTAACGTCCCTCTTGAAGAAAAGACTTGACACTTACCGCTTGGTAAGTCAAATTCCCTACCGACCGGTAAGGGCCGGGCCATGCCGACGAGGGAGGGTCGCAAATGGATCGAGAGACTGAACTTGCGCTGATCGACGAGCTGTTGGCGCTGAAATCGACGAAATCGGCCTTTCTGGACGACGCGGTTTCGAAAAATCCCGTTGAGCATTACACCAGCTCGGAGCGGTTCGCGCTGGAGCAGGCGAAGCTCTTTCGCAGTCTGCCGAACGCTGCGGCCCATGTGAGCGAGCTGCCCGAAAACGGATCTTTTTTGCGACGAGACATCGGCGGCCGTCCCATTCTAATCACGCGCGACAAGAGCGGCGGCGTCAATGCGTTTTTAAATGTGTGCCGACATCGCGGGACGCGTCTTGTCGATGATGAGCGCGGCTGTAAGCATCGCTTTTCCTGTCCCTATCATGCCTGGACGTATGCGAGCACCGGCGAGCTCATCGGCGCGCCGCATTTCGATGAAGGATTTCCCGGCCTGGACAAGTCGGACCTCGCGCTGACGCGCCTCAACTGCGAAGAGCGGTTCGGCTTTGTCTGGGTGTGGCCGGCATATGATCACGGCGCTGACAGTGAGACAGACTTCGGCGCTTACTTCGACGGTTTGGCGAGCGATCTCGAAGCGCTGGGAGTCGCTGAGATGTCTATCGCTGCGGAGAATTCCGACGTGCGCCGCGCCAACTGGAAAACCCTCGTTGAGGGCGGAATTGAGGCTTACCATTTCCGCATCGCCCATCGCAGCACCATCGGTCCGCATTTTGAGGATAATCTCTCCAGCTATCGCACATTCGGAACGCATATGCGCGCCGTGCTGCCGCGTACGAGCATGCAGACGCTGACGGAACAGGCGCGCGACAGCTGGCGTCTAAGGGACCACGCTAATGTTCTTTATACGTTGTTTCCGAGTTGCCAATTGCTCGTGATGCAGGACCACATTGTCTGGATCAGGTCCGAGCCCTTGTCCGCCGGCGAGACGGAAATCCGTCTCGTCACCCTGGCGCCCGCATCAGGGGCGGACGCCGAGGGTAAAGATCAGGCCCATTGGAAACGCAATCATCAGATCACGACCATGACGCTCGATGAAGATTTCGCCATTGGCGAAAGCGTTCAAGCGAGCGCGTCGTCCGGCGCCAATACCCATATGCTGTTCGGTCGTTTCGAAGGGGCGCTCCATCAGTTCAACCGCGCCATTGAACGCGCGCTTGACGGCTAGCTGCGCAGCGGGCAGCGCGACGGAGGCGAGCGCCAGGCTGGGCGTTATGAAGGCTATGTGCGTCTGATATCGCTGACGTCGGCTCTAAACTGCAGAATGTCGCCGACGCGAACAATGGCGCCTTCAGCTTCGACGGGATCGGCGACGAACGGCAGGATATCTTCGCCAAACGCGTTGCCGTCCGCGTCCGTCATCAGCATGACGACTTCGCGGCCGGAATCGGTGCGCGCCCAGAAGCTCGGGGGAATCCCGCCGCGAATGCACAGACTTGCGCAGGCTTTGTGCGTCTTGCCGCGCCCCGGGCGCATGACGCCAAAAAAGCACTTTGAGTCCATGATGTTGCCGGCGAGGCGCGCCGTCCCGAGAGGTTCCTCCTGCGGAATGGCGACGGCTGTCTCTCCGGCGGCGCCATCTGCGTCAAACAGCCATTCATCCACGAACAACGGCACTTCCAGCATCTGACGCTCTTTACGCTGAATAAGCACCCCTTCGGCGCGTACGGGGCGCCCGGTCGCGCCGGCGAGGTCGAGCCCGCTGGTGCATTTGCCTTGCGCGACAACGAGTACTGTTCTGACGCCGTCAGGCGCGGCCGGGTCGGCCGTATAGATCATGGGATAGGGCCGGTTCACCAAGACGCCCGTAACGCTGTGCGTTGCATTCGTGAGCCAGGCGCCGGCCCCGGGGTCGGAGAGGTTCGAGGCGACGGCGTAGGCCGCGCCTGTCGTTACGGCCAGCGATGCCGGCAGCGCGACGAGCAAAAAACGGCGATCGACGGCGGGCGCGCCGGCCCAGCCGATGAACATGTCTTCCTTGTCTTTCGCGGCGGGATTGAGCACGCCTTTTTCCAAGGTCATGAGGCGCCTCCTTCCGGCAGCAGAATGGGTTCGGCGCGCTCTCCGGGCTTGTTCGCGCGCGGATCGACCATGACCATCCCATTTTCTAAACGGGCATTGTACGTAGCGACTTTTTCCGTGAATGGCGGCGGCGAGACCCCGTCCTCAGGCCGATATTGCCAGCCGTGCCACGGGCAGGTCACGCAACCGTCGACGATGCGGCCTTCGCCGAGCGGCCCGTTCTGATGTCGGCAGACATTGGTGATCGCGGAAATCTTGTTGTCGTAACGAAACACCGCCACCCGCTCGCCATTGGGCAAGGGCGCAATCACGGCCCGGTCGAGCGGAATGTCGCCCGGCGCCGCGACCGCAATCCACCCTTGTTTCTTCAGGCGGCGCATGCCGCTGTCGGCGGCCCATTCGCGCAATCCCGTATACAGATGAAGCCCCGACACAAGCGCAAAGGCGCCAAAGGTCATCACCGGATAGAGCGCTGCTTTTTCCGTATATAGGGCGCCCAGCACGATATGCAGCACGAGCAGCGCATAAGCCGGGTAGACCATCATGTGCAGCGCCTTCCAAACCGGCGCGGAAAGGTTGTTCAGCCAGAAATCATGACTTGTCGCCGCCATCAGAAAGAGAACAACAAACGCAACGAGGCCAAAAATCTCAAATGGAAAGCCTGGAATGGAGTCGTATTCAGCGTTGCTGACGAAGAGAGAGACGAGCGGATTGATCGGGCCGCCGCCGTGATACCAAAGGAGCGCAAGACCGAAATGCGCCGTCGCAACAAAAAACGTGATCACGCCCAGATGGCGACGGTTATAGAGCAGCGGGTTAAACCGTTTCGACATCCGGGCGAGGGGCCCGATCATCAAAATAATCGTCAGCATCGTAAAGGCGGCGACGCCGAGCGCCCGGATCATCAACACGACCGGGTCCGCCGTGTGACCAGCATCTGTCGGCATGAGGCCGACAACCATAAAAACGACAAGGAATACAGCGAGCGCGGCCAGGATATAAAGATCGTATACGACCTTGTTCCCGTTCCACTGGATGGCCTGATATTGATGTCCCATTACTCGCCCTGTTCAATGAAGTCCGGAAACGTTGTCGATTGGTCCTGCGGCGCAAGACTCAGTGCGTAGATTGCGGCGGCTGCAGTGAGCGGCGCCAACAAGAACCAAAGCAACAGATGCGTGCGTCTGTGAGCGCGTCTCATGCGGCGTCTCCACTGTTGGACTCGATCGGCGCATTGATTTTGCGGAAGGACAAGAACCGGATCAGCATGATCGGCCACAGCCCGATCACGCCCGGCAGAATAATAAGTCGGAAGCGCCAGGATGCGCCCTCGGCGGCATGGTCAATGCGCGCGACAGCAAAAAACGCATAAGCAAGCCCGACAAGAACGCCGATGGCGAGATACGCCCCAACCCCTGTCCAAATCGCCTGAGCCAGATCAATCGTCACGTCGCCCCTCCGTTCGCCCGAGTTTTGGATTGTGATTTGCCTTCTCGCAAATTGCAAAACACGATGCGATCACATTTCGATTCGGCGGGAAAATACCTTATGTTGAAGCGGTTTTTGAGCCTATTTTCGGGCGAGCGCGGCGGTGCGGTCGAACGCCGGGATGCAACGGGAGAAAGCAGTCTGATGAATAATCAAGCGCAGCCGGGCGACGCCGATCTGGAATGGCATCGGGTCGCAGACCGGGATCAGCTTCCCGAGGGCCGGGTGATTTCGGTCACGGCCGGAACGAAGACATTGGCGCTTGTTCATTTCGACAACCAATATGCTGCGATGGACAACCGCTGCCCGCATCAGGGCGGCCCGTTGGGCGAGGGCTCGATTGAGAAGGGCGTCGACGGCAAATGCTGGCTTCGATGTCCGTGGCACGGCTGGGACTTCGATCCGCTGACCGGTAAACCGCCTGGCGGACACGAGGACAGCGGCCAGGAGACTTATCCAGTTGAGTTGCGCGATGATGGGATTTATGTCGGCGTCCCGCCGCAGCCCGCCCATATTCAGGACGTGTCCGACGTCATGGTCGGAACCATGGTCAATTGGGGCCTAAAGCGTGTCTTTGGGATGGTTGGGCACTCCAACCTCGGGCTCGCGGAGGCGTTCAGGAAGCGCGAAGCGCAGGGCGACATCAGCTATGTCGGCATTCGCCACGAGGGCGCGGCGTCTTTCGCGTGTTCAGGTTACGCAAAATTGTCGGGGCGGCCGGCGGCGTGTCTGTCCATCGCCGGTCCCGGCGCAACCAATCTCCTGACCGGGTTGTGGGATGCAAAGGTTGACCGGGCGCCGGTGATCGCCTGCACCGGGCAAGTGCAAACGCAGGTGTTCTCGCCCTTTGCTTTCCAGGACATTGACCTTCTTGCAGCGTTCAAGCCTGTCGCCGCGTTCAGCCACATGGCGTTGCCGGATTCCAACCCCGGCGAGCTCGCTACCCTCGCCATGAAAACCGCGCTTGTAGAGCGCGACGTCGCCCATCTCGTGTTCCCTGATGACGTCCAGACCATCAAAAAACCGGATGCGAAACCGGGCTCGCCGGAAGGGCGCATCGGCAGCGTGAAAATGGCGCCTGACCCGTCAAGCGTCGCTGAAGCCGTCAAGGAAATAGCAAGCGCGCGGCGGCCGCTGATCATTGTTGGCTATGGAGCGCGCCAGTCGATGCCGCAGGTTATTGCTCTGGCGGAGACGCTGAGGTGTCCGGTGGTGACGACCTTCAAGGGCAAGGGACAGATCCCTGACACGCATCCAAACGCGGGCGGCGTTTTGGGTCGGTCCGGCACGCCCATCGCCAGCTGGTTTATGAATGAATGCGACCTTATCATCGCTCTCGGCGCGTCGTTCTCCCATCACACGGGCATCGAGCCGAAAAAGAAAATCGTCCAGGTCGATTTCGATCGGATGCATCTGGGCAAGGGTCATCCCGTCGCCGTTCCGGTATGGGGCGAACTCAGCGTGACGCTGGAGGCGATGATGCGCGACCTTAGTCGCGGCGTCGCCGCCGAAAACCAAATGGAAGAAATCAAAGACCGTTGGGCGATCTGGCGGCGGGAAAAGGAAAGTCGGTTGAGCGACGACCGGGGCCACGGCGTTTCTGCGGCCTCGCTTTTCTCGGCGATGACGAAAATTGTGCCGGGGAATGCGGTGATGCCGGTCGATGTGGGCAACAACACGTATTCTTTCGGTCGTTACTTTGAGCCCTGCGGACAATCGGTGCTCATGTCCGGGTATCTGGGGTCTATTGGCTTCGGCTTCCCGGCCGCGATGGGCGCCTGGGCGGCGACGCAGGACTTTCCGGAGTATCGCGGCCGCAAGGTTGTTTCCATTTCCGGGGACGGCGGGTTTGGTCAGTATGCGATGGAATTTACGACCGCCGTGCACTACAACATGGATATCACGCATATTCTGATGAACAACGGCGAACTGGGAAAAATCTCCAAGGAACAGCGCTCAGGCGAATGGCGGGTATGGCAAACGGATCTCACCAATCCGAGTTTCGCCGCTTTCGCGGAAAGCTGCGGCGGTCTTGGGATCCGCGTTGAAAAAGCGGCTGATCTTGAGCGTGAGATCGCGCGCGCAATCGCCCATGACGGCCCGGCCTTGGTCGAAGTCCTCACCGACGCCGAGCTGATCTAGGCGCAGGACGAGCGGGCCCCGGCGGCTGAATTTCCAACGGTTCGCCGGGCCGTCCGCAGCCCCCTTGAAATTGACTCCACTTTTGCGTCATTGAAGCGCTAAAGAGGAGACAGATCCTATGAAAATCGAAGAACGCTTTGTCCCGGGAGGACGGGTTGAAACGTGCGATACCGATTTCGGCTACATGCCGGGATTTGAAAACACGCATTCTACGGAAGCGGAACAGGGCGCGCTGCCCATCGGCCGAAACTCGCCGCAGAATCCCCCGCTGGGTCTTTACGCCGAACAGTTGAGCGGCACGGCTTTTACGGCGCCGCGTGCTTCGAACAAGCGCTCATGGCTCTACCGCATTCTGCCCTCGGTCAAGCATGGGACAAGCTTCGAGCCCACGACGCACCCGTTTTGGCGCACCGCGCCTTGCCGCGATGAAAGCAATCTGCCTGAAACGCAACTGCGTTGGGCGCCGGTCGACATTCCAAGTGATCCGACTGACTTTATCGACGGCGTACGCACCATGACCACTTGCGGCGACGCCTGGTCGCAAGCCGGAATCGCATCGCACGTATATGTCGCCAACAAGTCGATGGAGCGCCGTTACTTTTTTAACGCCGACGGCGAAATGCTCGTCTTGCCGCAACAAGGCGCTGTTCGTTTTATCACCGAGCTCGGCTTGATTATCGCTGAACCGGGGGAGGCCGTTGTCATCCCGCGCGGCGTCAAATTTCGCGTTGAACTTGTCGACGGTCCGGTCCGCGGATACATCTGTGAGAATTACGGCAGTATTTTATCGCTTCCCGAGCGCGGCCCAATTGGCGCCAACAGCCTCGCCGAATCGCGCGATTTTTTGTTTCCTCCTGCCGCCTATGAAGACTTTGAAGGCCCGTGCGAGTTGCACCGCAAATCGCTCGGCGCCTTCGGCAAGACCGAACTTGATCATTCGCCGCTCGATGTCGTCGCCTGGCGCGGCAACTATGCGCCGTACAAATACGACCTCCGGCGTTTTGCAACAATCGGGTCTATCAGTTTCGACCACCCCGACCCGTCGATTTTCACGGTGCTGACGTCTCAATCCGACACGCAAGGCGTCGCGAATGTGGACTTCGTGATCTTCCCCGAACGCTGGTTGGTAATGGAAGATACGTTTCGCCCGCCATGGTATCACATGAACATCATGAGCGAATTCATGGGCCTGATTTACGGCGTTTACGACGCCAAGCCAGGCGGATTTGCACCCGGCGCGATGAGCCTGCACAACGCCATGTTGCCCCACGGTCCCGACTCAGAGGCGTTTCGGGACGCCAGCGAAAAGCAGCTCACGCCCGAAAAGCTTTCCGGCACAATGGCGTTTATGCTCGAGACTCGCTTTGTGCAAAACCCGACGGCTTTTGCATCCGACCGCGGAATCATCGACCAGGACTACGAAAAGTGCTGGGAGACTCTGCCAAGGCGCTTTCGTAAGCCTTGAGCCTGTGTGGCGCTTCAACGGACCTCATGGTTAGGCGCGTCTTTCGCGGCCGGCGCCGATTTGAAGAAAATGCAACACAATTCGGTAACGCGCCGTTTTCGATCGGTGCGTCGCCTGAGCGCGATGTTTACCTTGACGCCTAACACGATTTGCGGACGGCGCACACGGCGCAAAAGCGCGCCGGATTTTTGAGAGAGCAACAATACCGTGTACTTACAATGCGCTGACGTGAACCGCAGGCGCGTTTGGCTTTAAGGCTGACCGCATTTGCCGCCTCATCTCGCAAAGCCAGATGCTGAGTTTTTATCTTTTGGGTTCAACCCCCATTAACCGTAACGAACCTAACCAATGGCGCGATAAGACATTGTAAAATTTGGCGGAATTTGGGCGCTTCTTTATCAACAGTTCAGACTTTCATTTTATCCATGTTGTGTGTCGCGGGCGATGGAAGGCGCGCGGTTTGTTCCGTAGGGGGCCGAACAACAGCGATGAACTGGGCGCGGAAAATATCCGAACGCATTGAGCGACTCTCGTTCCGCACCAAGATCGGACTCGCGACAATCGCCGCCTGCGCGGCGACGGCGCTGATCGCCTGTATCGCTTTCATCATAAACGAGTCGCTGACCTATCGTCTTCGGTTTGACCGTGAACAGGAAACGCTTTCTGAGTTGTTGGCCGCGAATGTAACCGCGGCTGTTTTATTCGGGGACAATGTTTCCGCAACGGACATCCTTAGCGCCACGAGGTTGACGCCTCAGGTCGACGCTGTCGTGGTGAATACGCCCGACGGAGAAGTCTTTGCGTCTTACGGCGATCTTGGATCGATACAAGTCGGCGCGGAAGGACGGTACAGCCAGGTCACGCCCCACAACGGTCCGGTCTATGTCAGCGCAATCGACATCGACAACGAGGTCATCGGTCACCTCATACTGTTCACCAATTTGAGCGATCTCGAAAAAACGATCTGGCGCTACAGCCTGATCGCGTTCTTCGTTTTCCTGGGCTCCACCTTATTCGCAATCCTGTTTGCGCGTTGGGAATCCAGAGCGATGACGACGCCGATGTTGCAGTTGCGGCGGACAATTCAGGCTATTCGCGGCACCCGAGATTACTCTTCCCGCGTTCCGCCGTCCCTGGACCGGGATTTCGGCCGCCTCATCGACAGTTTCAATGCCATGCTCGTTGAGATTGAAAGCCGCGACGAAAGACTGGAGTCCCTGGTTGGCGACCTCATCACGGCGCGGGACGCAGCGCAGTCCGCCAACACGGCTAAATCACAGTTCTTGGCCAATATGAGCCATGAACTGCGCACCCCGTTAAACGCGATTATCAATTATGCTGAGATCATCCAGGAAGATCTGGAAGAAGGCGGCGACGAGCAAACGCTTTCGGATGTTTCAAAGATACAGGGCGCCGGCCTCCACCTTCTGGAACTGATCAACGGCATTCTGGACCTTTCCAAGATCGAAGCCGGCAAAATGGACGTCGAAGCGCATCCATTCGACGTCGGATCCATCATCCGCGAAGCGGCGGATACCGTTCGTCCCGCTGCTGAACGCAACGGCAACCAGCTTGTTGTTGAAATCGCGCCAGACGTCGGCGCCGCCGTTACGGACTCGTTCAAGCTGCGTCAATGCGTGCTGAACATTCTGAGCAACGCATGCAAGTTCACCAGCAATGGCGACGTAAAGCTTGCACTGCGATTGGACGAAGCAACGGACTCGATCGTCATTGCCGTCTCAGACACGGGAATTGGCATGAACGATTCCCAAATGAAGTCATTGTTTCAGGCGTTCGTTCAGGCGGACACCTCTACAACGCGAAAATACGGCGGGACCGGCCTCGGCCTTACCATCACGCAACGACTGATATCGCTTCTCGGCGGGCGCATTGAGGTCACAAGCACAATGGGCGAGGGAAGCTGCTTTACGCTGATCGTCCCACGTGAGTTTTCCTCGTCAGAAAACGATCAGGCGGCGCCCCGTGAAAGCTCTGCAACGCTTCAGCAGCCCGCGGGCGCGGGCCGCACTGCGCTCATTGTCGACGATGATCCGAGTGCGCGGGAATTAATGGGACGCCTGGCGTCCCGTCTGAATTATTCGACGGTGCTCGCCGAAGACGGCGAGCAGGCTTTGCGTCTTGCGCGCAGCGAAAAACCGTCCGTCGTTCTTTTGGATCTGCACATGCCGGTTGTCGACGGTTGGACGGTGCTGCAGCGCATGCGCGCCGACCCGGAACTGCGGTCAATCCCAACGATTGTCGTGAGTGTCGATGACGACGCCCAAGCCTGTTATCGGCTGGGAGCCGAAGACTATCTGACGAAACCGGTCAACCGGGTCGAGCTTGAGCGGGCGCTGCTTTCTTACAGCAAGCTCGCCAGCGGCGATATTTTGATCGTTGAAGACAATGAAGCGGCTGCTGACCTGGTCGCGCGCGCCGCAAAAAATGTCGGTTTCGAGCCGGTCATAGCGAAAAACGCCGAGGAAGCGCTCTCGCTGCTCAACGAATCGAAAGTTGTAGGCATCATCCTCGACCTCGGCCTTCCCGGCATGAGCGGCTTTGAATTACTCGATAACCTGCGTGCGATTGAGCAACGAAAAGACATTCCTGTCATCGTTTTCTCCGCACAGGAACTGACGGCCGACGAGCTCGCATCAATTGAGCAAAAAGCCCAAGGCTATCACGTCAAATCCATGACGTCGCCGCGCAAGGTGATTTCCGAACTGATGAGTAAATCCGCAGTTTCGACGGCCGCACGGCCCGATGACGCTGAGGAAGGGGAGGAACGATGCGCATCCTAGTCGCCGAAGACAATCCGGAAAACCAGGAAATCATACGACGTCGCCTTGAGCGCGCCGGTCATGAAGTCGTGATCGCCGCAAACGGACGTGAAGCGGTTGAGATGGCTCAATCGCAAGATCCTGCGCTCGTCCTCATGGATGTCAGTATGCCTATTTTGTCCGGTCTCGAGGCCACCCAGGAAATCCGGCAGATCGACGATGTCTGCAAAAAGCCGATTATTGCGCTGACGGCGCATGCGATGGAAGGCGACGAAGCCAAGTGTCTCGCCGCAGGATGCAATGCGTTCGCTACGAAGCCCATTCGCTTCGCTGAGCTGAACGCGCTCATTGAACGAGTGATTGGCCAGGAGTCAGGCCGCCAATCCACAGCCGGGGGGGACTCCTGATGCCGCTGAACAACAAAAAGGATGTCGATCCGCCGACAGTCTTTATTGTCGACGACGAAGCCTACAATCGCGACATCGCCGCACGGTATGTGAGCAAGCTTGGAATGCGAACCAAGGAGTTCGAAAGCGGGGCGGCTGTTGTTGACGCGCTGTCTGAGCGTATTCCCGACCTGATGTTGCTTGACATTCATATGCCCGGCATGAACGGGCTGGAGGTGTTGGAAAAAGCGCGGGAGCTGGGCCCTAAGACGGACTTTCCGATTCTGATGGTGACGGCGGACTCCGATCCGGATTCGGTTGTCGAAGCGTTTGAGCTCGGCGCCAATGACTATGTCACCAAGCCGATCGAATCGCGCACACTGCGCGCCCGTCTCGAAGCGCATCTTTATCTGAGCATTGCAAACCGCCAGAATCGAGAGTTTGCAGAGGGCGCGGAGCGCCTGATCGCAGATCGGGAACTCGATATCCAAAAACGCAATGAGGACCTCGTCCGTGAAGTGACATTGCGGATGACGACCGAAGAGGAATTGCGGGAAGCCAAACGGCTGGTCGAAGGCGAGAACCGCGCAAAGTCAGAATTCCTCGCCCTGCTGAGTCACGAACTCATCACGCCGCTTCATGTGGCCTTGGGCTTCGCAGATCTGATTGGATCCGACGCCAACGACCCGGTCTCACTCGAGCAAAGCCAGGAATATGCGCGTCATATCTCCTCCAGCATGCGTCAGCTGCTGGCGACAATGAAGGACATGCTGACACTCGCGCGACATGACGTTGGCAAGCTGAACATCAGCGAAGCGGAAATCGCGCTTTCAACATTGCTGGAACAGGCCGTTGACGGCGCATCTGAAATTCAGCCGGATGCGGGCGTAAAAGTGGAGGTCGATTGCGAGCCGGGAGTCGAACTTCTGGGCGACCGCGTTTTGCTATTGCGCGGCGTAACCGGGATCGTCTCCAACGCCATTAAGTTTTCGCACAAAGGCGCGGTTTGCCAAGTCTCGGCGAGCGTGCGGGGCGACGGCGGCGTGTCGCTGGTCGTCCGCGACCAAGGGGTCGGCTTCGATACAGACAAGATAGATGACCTTCTCAAACCGTTTCGACAGTCGTCGAGCGGTCTGGATCGCCGGCATCAAGGCATCGGCGTCGGTCTTCCGTTAGCCAAAGCCGTTCTGGAGAAGCACGGCGCCACAATGAAGTTCACCAGCAAACCGGGCGTCGGCACCGAAGTCACGCTCGCCTTTCCGGCCTACAGAACGCTTTCTGTCGGTCGTTCACATGTTCAACAAGCCGCAGGATGAAGCCTGCCAGCAAGGTCTCCGTCAAAGGGGAAAAAGCAATGCGTAACGAAACAAAACTGAATCATTGGATGTGCGGCGGGTCGCTGATTGCGATCGGCTGCCTGTTGTCCGGAGCGGCCAGCGCGCAGACCGACGAAAAAGACTTCACAAGCATGTCGCTTGAGGATCTGATGGCGGTCGAAGTGACAACGGCGTCCAAGCGGCCAGAGCTGGCGAGCGAAGCAGCGGCGGCTGTTTTCGTTCTGACCCGGGAAGATATCTCCCGGTCCGGTGCGGTGACCATCGCCGACGCGCTCAGGCTGGTGCCCGGCGTCAATGTCGCCCGCATCAACTCGAATTCCTACGCGGTCACGGTAAGGGGATTCAACAGTCGCTTCGCCAACAAGCTGCTGGTGATGATCGACGGGCGGACTGTGTTTACGCCGCTGTTTTCGGGCGTCTTCTGGGATCAGCACAATGTTATCCTTGAAGATATCGAACGCATAGAAGTGGTGCGCGGTCCGGGCGGCACGCTTTGGGGCGCCAACGCCGTCAACGGCGTTATCAACATCATCACCCGTTCCAGCGAAGACACCAAAGGCCTGCTGCTGCAGGCGTCTGGCGGCAATGAGTTTCAGTCGCAGGCGGTGTTTCGCTATGGCGGCGAGATGGGCGACAACGGCGCCTTCAGAATTTTTGGAAAATACGAAGCGTTTGATGAAGGTGAAACGGCGCTTGGAGCGCAGGCAAACGACGACTGGCGCAATTTCCGCGGCGGATTTCGAACCGATCATCAGCTGAGCGAGCGCGACTCGCTTATTGTCACCAGCGAAGTGTCCTTCATCGATTCCGGCGAAACGGTCGATACGCCGTTATTTACAGCGCCGTTCCTGGAACGCCGCGATGAGGATATTGAACGCGTTGGCGCCCATATTCTCGGCCGGTGGACCAGGGCCATCGACGCACAGTCCGAACTGTCCGTACAGGGCTACATTGACTACTCCCAGATCGAGATCCCGCAGGGCGAGGAAAAGCGGCTTACATTCGATCTGGCGGTTCAGCACTCGTTTCCCATCGGCGATAACCACGATTTCCTTTGGGGAGCGGGGTTCCGCAATATCAGCGATGATATCACAGACAGCGAACTCGTCAGTTTTCCGGACTCGTCGCTGTCTGTCCAAATCTACAATGGTTTCGTTCAGGACACGATCAGCGTCGCAGACAATCTCGATGTGACGCTGGGCGCCAAGTTTGAGCACAATGACTACACTGGGTTTGAAATTCAGCCGTCGGCGCGGTTCCTTTGGCGGCCGGAAAAGAACGTAACGCTGTGGGGCGCTGTTTCGCGCTCGGTGCGGATACCCTCCCGTGCGGAAGACGGCGTTCGCACCATCGCATCGGTTGTGCCTCCGGGCGTTCCGGGCAATCCCAGCCCGCTTCCCTTGGCGATTGAGTTCACCGGAGATCCGACCATCGAGTCGGAGTCGTTGATCTCTTATGAAGCCGGGGCGCGGTTGCGGCTGCAGCCAAACGTGTCACTGGACATCGCCGCCTTCTACAACGACTACGACAACCTCCGCGGTTCTCGCATAGGCGCTGTGACGATTTCTCCGACAACGCCCCCGTTTGCGATCTTGCCGCTGACCGTCGACGAATTGGTCGAGGCGAACACCCACGGCGTTGAGACGGTGCTGGACTGGCAGGTAAAACCGCAATGGCGGCTTCAGGCGACATACTCTTACCTGGGCGTAGACGGCGACGTTCCGGTCGCGCCGGATATATCGGCGTCGGCGCCGGGCGGGTCTGATCCGACTCATTCCGCGACGCTTCGGTCGCTGTTGGAGTTGAACAAACGCGTGCGTTTCGACACGACGGCGCGGTTTGTGGATGACCTGGACGGCGCCGGCATCGACTCCTATGTCGCCTTTGATGCGCGTCTTGCATGGCGCGCGACGGAGACATTGGAAATTTCCGTTACCGGTCGAAACCTGACCAACAACGATCACTTCGAATTTGGCGTCGACCAGTCTTTTGCGACGGTGCCGACCGCCATCGAACGCAGCGTATTCGCAACCATTAGCGCGAAGTTCTAAGGATGGGGCGAATGCCGCAGATAAGAGTAGCATCACTGCTGCGAAGCGTCCGATCGGCCTGGCGCGCCTTGGCGCCGTTGGCCGGCGCAGCCCTTGCGCTTGGATCGCCCGTTTCGCACGCGCAGACGAATGCCGCGGATAATCCGGGCGCCGTAGAAGCGGCGTTCCTGTTCAATTTCGCGAAGTTCACAACCTGGCCCACCATTAATGACCTCGATACCTCAATCACATTCTGTATCCAAAGCGGAACGATTGATCCGGAAGTATTCGCGGGGTGGGGCAACAAGCGTGTTCAAAACAGACCCGTGCGCGTCATCTTCTTCGGTGAAGCGAACGACGTGCAACAAGCGGACTGTTCGATCATGTTCATCGGAAAATCGATGCAGGACGTCGATCTTTCTCGGCTTCTGTACAGCGCCCAGTCACACTCGACCTTGCTGGTGTCCAATATTAACGGCTTCAGCGACTATGGCGGGCATATCGAACTGTATATCGCAAATCGCAGGCTTCGCTTCAAAGTAAATTTGCAGGAATTGCTGTCGGCGGATCTGGCGCTCGGCGCCGGCGTGCTGAGCCTTGCCGAAATTGTCGAAACGACGGGGCGCTCGCAATGACGAATGCAGCCCCCAGTATTGAATCGTTCGAGGACAAGAACCTCTCGCTTCAAATCTCCCGAAGTCCGGATCATGTGGGCCGTTGTCAGCGGCTCCGCTACAAAGTCTACTGCGTCGAGCGCGGCTGGTATGATGAGGTTCGGATCTCAAAAGGCCATGAGCTCGACGCATACGACAATCGCGCCCACCATGCGCTTCTCATTCGAAATGACAATGGCGAGGGGATCGGCGTGGTTCGCTTGGTTATTCCAAGCCGCGACGACGATGGTCCGGATCTGCCGATCCAGGAGATCACCCCAGATCCGCTGACCCTGATCAAAGAGCCTCTCGACTGGAACCGCGTTGCGGAGGTGTCCCGGTTTGCAGTGACGCGCGAAGCGCGCAACTGGATGCCGGCAGCGGCCTACATGAACGGCGCCGATCGGTCATCGTCCGTACCGCGATCGTCGATTTTTTCGATCTTTCTCATGCGTGCGATTGTGCTGATGGCGCGGGCAAACAACATAGAGTATCTATGCGCGACGATGGAGCCGTCGCTGATTCTCCATCTCGGACGAATGGGCATACGCTTTGATCCGCTTGGCGAGCCAAAAGAGTATCACGGATTGCGCCAACCCTGTTACGCGAGTCTGGCGCGCATCGAATCGGATATGCGCCGCGACCGTCCGGACGTGCACCCGATGGTGTTTCCGGACTGAGACAACGCCCGTTCTGTAGAACAGGGAACGGGTTGCGCCGAATTGTCAGCCTAAGGCCTGATATCGAGGGGTTCGCGTTGTGCGGGCGTCTGCGCTGCGACGCCTTGGGCGCTCAGGCGCGGCGGATCGCGTCGTGACCGCAGTTTCCAGTCGCTTTTTTGATTTGATTGACCGGCGGTAGGGTCGGTAATGAAAATGTCGAGCATCTGCCCCACATAGAGCGGCTGTCTGTTTCCCGTTCGGTCGATGCGATATCGCGCTTCAAGCACCCTTGCGTCGGCGTACTCAACGGCGCCGTCCCGAAATGCGGACTTCGGCTTTAACTGCGGCTCCATGGAAACAAAGACAAGCGGGATCGCTTCGCCGTTTCCGCCGCGCAGATAGGCTGAGGCGCTTGCGTTCGGATGGAAGCGATGGGTTTGCGTCTCATCGATTTCGACGCGCGCATGAAGCGTATCGATATCGCCGATGGAAACAAATGGGACCGCGCGATCCGCCGGCCGAACGGCTTCGCCGATTCTGGCGTCGACGCCTAATACGGTCGCATCAATGGGCGCTCGCATGACCGTTCGTTCCAAGTCAACCTGAGCCGCCGCCAGCGCCGCCTGCGCCAGCGCCGCGTCTTCCTTAGCCGCCGCCGCGGCGGCGTCCGCCGCATCCGCGGCGTGAAGCGCCTGGCGAAAGGCGAACGCCGCAGCCTCCGCATCGGAAACAAGCTTGTCGAAATCCTCCGCGCTCATGGCTTCCGATGCAATCGGTCGATAGCGCTCTACGGTCGTCTGCAAATGAGAAGCCCGGCTGCGCGCCGCTTCCGCCGCGGCCGCGGCGGCGCGCGCATCGGCCTGGCGCACGTCAATCTCTGCGAGCGCTCTGGCCGCCGCAGCCATGGCCTGCTCTACGGCGGCGCGATGGAGCCGGTCGTCGAGCGAGAAAAGCGCTGCGCCGGCTGTCACTTTCTGGCCGGGCTCCACCATGATGGCGTTAATTATCCCGTCCGTGTCTGGTGTAATCGTCAGCGTTCGGGACGACGGTTCTATGACGCCGGAGGCGGCGATAGCGGAATCGTATGGCGAAACCACCATGTCGCCGGGCGGCGTGCGGCGTTCGTTCTGAGGCTGAGACTGCGTTACCGCCGCCACTGAGAATGTCAGCGCCGCAGCTGCTGCGCTATAGTAAAACCACTCTATGCGAAACCGGACCTTCATCAGGCGGCCCTCTGCCCCGCCGAATCGGCGCCCTTGTTGCGGGTTAAGTTATGGTCCGCGATGACAAGTCCGTCTTCCAGCTCGATGAGCCTGTCTGCGAACGAAAAAACCCGTTGGTCGTGGGTGACGACGATGACAGCGCGACTTTCCTGCGCGGCGATCTCCTTCAGAATCTCCATGACCGTTTCGCCCGCTCGCGAGTCGAGAGCGGCCGTCGGCTCATCGCAAAGAATAAGCTCAGGCCTGTGGACGAGCGCCCGGGCGATGGCGACGCGCTGCTGTTGCCCGCCGGACAGCCGCTTGGGTAGTCGGTCCGCGATGTGGCCAATATCCAGGCGTTCGAACTCGCGGCGCGCGGCGGCGCAGGCTTTCGCCGCCGGCGTCCCGGCAATGATTAGCGGCATGGCGGCATTTTCAACCGCGGTGAGCGCCGGCACCAAGTGATAGTGCTGAAAAAT
This sequence comes from Hyphococcus sp., assembly GCA_028289605.1. GTDB lineage: Bacteria > Pseudomonadota > Alphaproteobacteria > Caulobacterales > Parvularculaceae > Hyphococcus. Next base: position 53,621 of record JANQON010000002.1, read on the forward strand.
GAAACCGATATGGCGTCGGCGAAATCCGGCCATTTGCGAGGGGCGCATGGACGACAGTCGTCGCCCAAAAACGTCGAGCGTACCACCGGTATGCGCCAGGGCGCCGCCCAGAATGGACAGGAGCGTCGTCTTTCCGCAACCGCTCGGCCCGGCAATGATAGTCAGCTCGCCGCTTCGGATTTGAAGGTTTACGCCGCGCAATACGTTGCGCCACCCTTCGCCTTCGCGAAAACGCATCTGGATATCCCGACATTCGACAGCATAGTCCATAGCGGTCACCCTTGAAGAACTCTTGCGGGTGCGTATCGAACAGCGCGTTGTATACTGAGTAATCCAGACGCTAACGAAATCGCGAAGACGGCGAGCGCAGTTTTCAGGAAAACGCCGGACGGCAAATAAAACCCTTTGAACGCTGCGACTTTGTCGGGAACGGTTTCGAAAAACCAGGCGGCGCCGGCGATTCCGAGGCTGAAGCCGATGGCGGCGATGACGATGCACTGAGCGGCTGTCATCGAAATGAGTTGACCGGCCTTGGCTCCCATCGCTTTGAACACAGCGAGATACCGAAGGTTCTCCGACACAAATAAATAGAACGTCTGAGCCACAATGGCCGTTCCGACGATAAAGCCGAGCGTGATGGTGATCGCAAAATTAATCGGGATGCCGGTATTCGTAAGGTAGTAATCGATGGTGATTTCACTGAACGCTTCTTTTTCAAACGCGCCGTATCCGGTGCGTTCCGCGATCGCCGCGGCGACGTCTGCGGCGGCTGCCGGGTCGTTCGCGCGCGCCAGGATGAATCCCGGCGCAATTGACGGCCGAATGAGTTTCGCGGTTTCCGTACTGGTATAGATGAGGGGCATCGAAATGAATGGCGACGGCGGATCCGCGATTCCAACCAGGTGAAGCAGTCTGCCGTCGACTTCCAATCTGCGGCCGAGTTCGATGTCGTCTCCTGGCCATATGTCGTTATAGCCGCGCCGGTCGACGATGAATGCGTCGCTCGCCCGCAGCGACCGGAACGATCCGGCGACCAGTTTCTGAGGGGCGCCCATCAATGAATAGGGATCGAGTCCAATCAGGATTCCCTGCTCAACCATTGTTGTTGAATCGATGACGACGCTTGAGCGCATATAGGGCGCCGCCGCGGCGACGCCGGGGACGCTCTTCACTCTTTCCACCAATGCTTCGGGAAGCGCGCCGGGATCGTCGAAGTAATCGGCACGCATGTCGGCGACCCAGATATCAACGTCCTGCGCCGCTGCGATATGCGACGCAGAGTTTGCCATCAGGCAAACGAATATCGCAGCCTGCTGCGCCATCAGGAGCGTTGAGAAGGCGACGCCAAGGACCATCGCCGCAGATTTGCCTGCGTCGGCCCACAAAATCTTAAGGGCAATGGAAAGCATGCGCCCACCTGTTAATCCGTTAATGATTTAAAGGGCGCGACGTTAAAACCGGTTTAAGAATAACCGATTTAAGGTGTTCAGTTTACGATCTATTAACCAGGCAACCTGTTGAAATCACAAGGCGGTTGCAGTCGTCAGGACGCAATTTGGGAAAGATTTCGCCCGCCTCGCCACTTCCTGACCATCTCCTCAATTTCGTCCTGAGAAAACGGTTTCGTCATGAAGTCGTCCATGCCGGCCTCAATGCACTTTTGGCGATGACTGAGATCGTGGTTCGCCGTCAGTGCGATGATGGGCGTCATCGACACCGGACCGCGCAGCTGACGGATTTTTGTCGTCGCCTCAAGGCCGTCCATCGTGGGCATATTCATATCCATGAGGATCAGATCGAATGCGTTGTCGGATATCGCCTTGATCACCTCAGCGCCGTTCTCGGCGACGATCACGCTGTGACCGGCGCGTTCAAGCAGCGTCCTCGAAAGCAGCGCGTTGACTTTGTCATCTTCCGCCAGCAACACGCGCAGAGAATGCGAGCCCTCATCTGCCTCGGGTGTTGATTGCGTCACGTCGCGGTCGCCCGATCGCCGGCGGGGCTGGGACGGGGAGGAGTTGTTTAGGATGCTGACGAGCGTGCCCGTGCGGATCGGTTTGATGAGATAGCCGTCAAACCCGATGCGCCGGAAGCTCTCGATGCGTCCGCGCGTCGCGGGCGTCAGCATCACGTAGGCCGCATAGGCGTCCCGGGTGATTTTCGGCCCAGCTTCAAACGCCAGGTCATAATCGCACATAAGAACCGGGGAGAATGCGTTCTCCAGCGCGCTGATGGCCTGGGAGGCCGATTTGCAAAGCACTACATTGTCCGCCCCGGCGGCTTTGAGCTGCATGTTCAGATAGCGGCTGACGATGGGCGAACGTGACGCAATAATATAGGGCGCGGTGGGATTATCGAGGCGCGGCTGGTCTTCGCAGTGCGCGTCTTCCACCTCCAGGGAAAGATAAACGGAGAAGACGCTTCCGGCGCCGAGCGCGCTCTCGACGCGAATCTCGCCGTTCATCGCGTCAACAATCTTCTTGACGATCGCAAGGCCGAGACCGGTGCCCTCGCTGCGCCGCGCGCGACCGGAATCAGCCTGGGCGAATTCCTCGAAAATCCGGTTTTTGTCGTCATCTGCGAGACCGACGCCGGTGTCGCGAACGTCAATACGCAACGCGCAAGCATCTTTCGGTTGCGTCTTCCGGACATGAATTTCAATCGTCAAGCCGCCATGTTCGGTGAACTTCACCGCGTTGCCGGCGAGATTGAACAGAAGCTGCTTTAGCCGCAATTCGTCTCCCCGCAGCAGTTTGGGCGTCTTGGGGTCGATGAACGCCGCGATCTCAATATTCTTGTGCGCGGCGCGCGGGGACAGGAGTTCGGTAACGCTCTGCACTACCGCTCGCAGGTCCACGGGTGCATTTTCTAATTCCATTTCTCCGGCGGCGAACTTGGAATAGTCGAGAATATCGTTAACGAGCGTCAACAGAGTCGACCCGGAATCGTGAATGGCGTCGACATAAGTTCGTTGCGACGCTTCCAGACGGGTGTCGAGCAGCAGTCCGCTCATGCCGAGAATGCCGTTCAGCGGCGTGCGCATCTCGTGGCTCATGGACGCAAAAAACCGCATCTCGTCCGCCGCCGCATGAGACTTGCGATCGCGCGAGTCATCGCCGCATATGGTGCGGCCGAAAAACAGGGTTACATCGTCCGCGATCGTGTTCGCGAGCCACTCATAGGAAAAGCCGGTTGTTTCATCGCGAACGACGCCGCAACCGGCGTCCGGAAGTCCTTTGAGCTGAAATTCCTTGCCGACCCAGTCTTCATGGCCGCCGCTGAAAAGCGTGCAGAAGGCTTCGTTGACATAGAGTGCGGTCTTGTCCGCCGAAACGGCGACTACGGCGCACGCCAGTTTATCGAATATGGAGAATTGTTCTGACATCCGCCCTCGCTGCCCCAAGCCTATGGCCGATTATTTGAGAATTCGTGTCGCGGGATAGTTAACGGACGGTTTCCAAGAAGCGTGAAACGCGACGTAGTTTACCCGAGCGCGAGGTCCTTGAGCGCGACGTCTGGATTGACAAGATCGTCCGGCGACGGCGTCGCGCCTTTCATAACCAGCAGGCGCCCGGCGGCGTAGTCCTGCGGAGCATTGACGCAATCAAGCGCAAGGACGCGACCTTCTTTCAGATAGATAACTGCAAAGCTGCGATCATCGGGCTCGCCGCGCACCAACGTTTGATCATATCCGTGACACAAGCCGATTGTCTGTAAGCGCAGGTCGTACTGGTTCGACCAGAACCATGGAACGGCGTTGTAGGGCGCCGGTTTACCGCATATCGATCTTGCGGCCGTTCGCGCCTGATCATTGGCGTTTTGAACGGACTCCAGGCGAATGACGGCGCCGTCCGCAAACCGATTGGCGTGCGCAGCGCAGTCGCCGACGGCGTAAACGTCAGGCAGGTTGGTGCGGCAAAACGCGTCCACCAGCACGCCATTGTCGCCTTCGGCCCCGGCGGCTTTCAGCGGCGCAGTCGCCGGTTCGATGCCGACGCCGATGACAATAAAATCGGCGTCGATCTCGGTATCGTCGTTCAGCCGAACCCCCTCGGCGCGCATATCGCCGATGATGGCGTCGACCTTCGCCTCAAGCCGTATGTCGACGCCGCGGGCGCGATGCTCTTTTTCGTAAAAGCGCGACAGAGGCTCGCCGGCGACTCGCGCGAGGACGCGGTCGCAGACCTCGATTACGGTGACGTCTTTTCCGAAGCCGGCCAATACGGCGGCCGCCTCAAGGCCGATATAGCCGCCGCCGATGATCACGGCTTTCTGCGATTTGTCGGCTTCGCGCTTCATTGCGTCCGCGTCCGCCTTGGTGCGCACGCCAAAGACGTTCGGCGCTTCGCATCCCTTCAGCGGAAGCATTCTGGGCTCGCCCCCCGCAGCCCAAACGAGGTGATGATACGCCAGTCGTCGGCCGGCGCTGGTGCGCACTTCCTTTGAAGCGGGATCGATTTTCGTCACCCGCTCGCCGAGGAACATGGCGATGTTCTGCTCGTCCCAGAATTGCGGCGGCCGCAAGAGAATACGTTCGAAAGACTTGTCTCCGGCAAAGTATTCCTTTGACAGGGGCGGCCGCTCGTAGGGAAGTTCCGGCTCCTCCCCGATCAGGGCGACGGCGCCGTCGAACTTCAGTTGTCGCAGCGTCGCCGCCGTTTGAGCGCCGCCATGTCCTGCGCCGACGATGATGACGTCAAATTTCATTTGGACAGCGTAGTGATCCCGTTCGAAGCCGAAACACGAAGACGTGCGACCGCAATGTCATCCTGGCTCTTTGGCTAGTCAAGCTGTCGGCGCGGCCGGCGCGTGACAGGGAATGAGCGCCCCGAGGCAGGCGCAGTTTGGCGTGAGCCCGATAGTGGACGTCGTCCATTCCTTCACTGAACGCCTTGCCGCAACGGCCTCGCCTTCGCCGACTTGGAGAACGGCGGGCCGCCAAAACGATGCGGCGGTCGTTCGCCGAATTGTTCGCAAAGCGCCGCGCCGCCGCCGTGATTTCCGCCCACGCCGGGCGGCTGCGCCAGCGTTTGCGCATTTGATTGCAAAGAGAGGCGTTGTTGACACCGGCGAGGCGACGCTGCCGGCGAGGTGCGAAGTCAGAAAAACATATATGTTACAATAAATTACCGGAGTTCCCTAGGGGTCTCCCAGCCTGGGCCAAGATCCACGCTCGACAGGTTTGCAAAAATGGGCAATATTTTTCAAAAAATTACATCAAGGGAGGCGCGCCGTGCAAAAACCGACGCTGAGTTTCTGGCAGATCTGGAACATGTGTTTCGGCTTTTTTGGCATTCAGATCGGCTTCGGTCTCCAAAACGCCAATGTCAGCCGCATCTTCCAGACGCTCGGGGCGGACATCGACGCCATTCCCATTCTGTGGATCGCCGCGCCGATCACCGGCCTCCTGGTGCAGCCGATCATCGGCTATATGAGCGATCGCACATGGGGCCGTCTCGGGCGGCGACGCCCGTATTTTTTCTACGGCGCCATCGCGACCACGGCGGCGCTCGTCGTCATGCCGAACTCCCCATATCTGTGGATCGCCGCGGGCATGCTCTGGATCATGGATGCGTCGATCAATGTGACCATGGAGCCGTTTCGCGCCTTTGTCGGCGATATGCTGCCGCACCGTCAGCGTACGACGGGTTTTGCGATGCAGAGCTTTTTCATCGGCGTCGGCGCCGTCCTCGCCTCGATGGCGCCCTGGATCCTGACGAACGGGTTTGACGTCAGCAATATCGCAGAAGCAGGCGTTGTTCCGCCTTCGGTCAAGTACGCCTTTTACATTGGCGCGGTTTTCCTGTTCGCATCAGTGATGTGGACCGTTTTCTCGACGCGTGAATACAGCCCCGAACAACTTAAGGCGTTTGAGGAAGGCGAAGACGGCGCTGTGCAAGACGCACCGGCGGCGTCCGCGCCCGAAGAAACGAAACGGTCCGGGCGTTTTTTCATGAATGGCGGCCTATGGCTGCTCGTCAGCGGTGTAGCGACCATTATCATTGCGCAATTCGCGCTGGAGAAAGAGTTGTTCATCCTCAGCGTCGGCGGGGTCGTGTTCGGCCTGATGCAGATCGGCGCCGGCTTGCTGCAGCAACGCGGCGCCACCGACAACGCCTTTTCGGAAATCATCACTGATCTGTTCGACATGCCGCGGACGATGAAACAGTTGGCTGTCGTCCAGTTCTTCTCATGGTTCGCTCTTTTTTCCATGTGGATCTACACGACGGCGGCCGTTACCGGCCACCATTACGGCACGGACGACCCCACGTCTGTCCTCTACAACAAGGGCGCGGATTGGGTCGGGGTGTTGTTCGGCGTCTACAACGGCGTGGCCGCGCTCGCCGCGTTCGGCATCGCCGCGCTCGCCAACGCGACCAGCCGGAAAGCGGCGCACATTGTTTGCCTTTTGTGTGGCGGCGCGGGTCTTGGTTCTATACTACTGATCTCTGATCCAAACTTGCTTTGGATATCAATGGTCGGCGTCGGCATCGCTTGGGCGGCGATATTGTCGATTCCCTATGCGATTCTATCCGGTGCGCTGCCGGGCCACAAAATGGGCGTCTATATGGGCATCTTCAATTTCTTCATCGTCATTCCGCAATTGACCGCCGCCAGTATTCTGGGCGTGTTGGTGAGAGGCGTGTTCGGCGGTGAAGCGATCTACGCCCTGGCCGCCGGCGGCGTAAGCTTGTTGCTCGCCGCGGTTGCGACCTTTTTTGTCAGCGACGTGGTGGGCGATCGGCTTGAAAAGGGAGCCGGCGCACCCATGCCGGCGGGCCACTGATGACAGACGTCGGCGGCGCAAAGCGCGGCGTGCGCCTAGAAGACCTGGCGAGCCTGGCGCGCGTGTCAACGGCGACAGTATCGCGTGCGTTAAATGACAGCCCGTTGGTGCGCGACGAAACCAAGCGTCGGATCTGGAAGCTGGCGCGCGAGCATCATTATCCGTTCAAGCCGCAAATGCCCGCGATGCTCACCGGCGCCTCGTCGACCATCGCCATCGCGATCCCGACCCCGCTCGGCAAGGCCGGCAGTCTTGCGGACCCGTTCTACATGGAACTGATCGGCGGCGTCGGCGAGGCGGCGCGCGAGGCGGAATGCGATATTTTTGTTTCCCACGTAGCGCCGCGGAATTTTGACGATCTTTCGGAGCTCGTCGCCGCCACGCGGGCGGAAGGGGTAATTTTTCTCGGTCAGAGTTTTCTCCACGAGCGATTCAATCGTCTTTCGGAAACGCAGAGCCGGTTTGTCGTTTGGGGCGCAGAACTCTCCGGTCAACGATACTGTTCCATCGGCAGCGACAACCTGAAAGGCGGCCGACGAGCGACGTTGCATCTGGCAAGGCTCGGTCGCAAGCATATCGCCTTTTTTGGGGACACCGAGGCGCCGGAAATCATGCAGCGCTACACGGGCTATGCGACCGCTCTTGAAGAGGTCGGCGCGTCCGTGGATTCGCGGCTGGTTTTGCCGGTCCATTTCGCTGTTGAGTCCGCTGAAGAAGGCGTTGAAAGACTGATGGCGGAAGGGGTGACGTTCGACGCAATCTTCGCTTCAAGCGACCTCATTGCGCTCGGCGCCATTCGCGCGCTGCGCCGACACGGGCTCAGCGTTCCGGAAGACGTCTCGATCGTCGGTTATGACGACATCATGATCGCCCGCTACAGTCACCCGGCGTTGACTACCATTTCTCAGGATATGGCGAAGGCTGGCCGGCTGCTCGTGTCAAAGCTCATGAATTCCAAAAGCAATCAGGACATTCGCTCCGAGCGCGTGCCCACGGATCTTATTGTGCGCGAATCGTGCGGCGCGTAAGGCCAGGCAGGGAAACCAAATCAGTTGCCATTTTTGTTCAAACTGGCGAAGTTGCGGCGAACCACGAATTCGTCCGAGACTGCTTGCCGAAATCGGAGGATTTCGCCCGCAATTGAAGCTGCGACTGAAGGAACAATGCTTGTGCGGCCCGACTTTGAAGGAACGTTTTCATGACCGATGCTGCTTCCGCGCCGCAATTCATTCCGGTTTCCGCGTTCGATCTCGTTGTGTTCGGCGCCGCCGGCGACCTTTCTCTACGCAAACTCATCCCGTCGCTGTTTCATCGCTGGCGCGACGGTCAGATTCCGGCGGAATCAAAAATTGTCGGGGTTTCGCGCAGTGAAATGAGCGACGAGGCGTTCCGCACGCTGGCGCTGGAAAGCTTTCACAAGTTTCGGCCCGGAGAAACCGTCGACGATAGCGAGTGGTCGGCGTTTGCGTCACAACTCTTTTATGTGGAGTTGGATGCGGTCTCCGCGGATGCGGATTGGTCCGGGCTGGCCGCGCATCTCAGCGGTCGCCAGGACAAACAGCGCGTTTTTTATCTCGCCCTGGCGCCCGGTCTCTATGGCGCCGTCAGCGCCAATATCGATCGCGCCGGATTGAAAACGCCCGGCTCCAGGATCGTCCTTGAAAAACCGATCGGCAAAGACCTCGCGTCCGCGCGCGATATCAACGACGCCGTCGGATCAGTGTTTGAAGAAGAGGCAATCTTCCGGATCGATCACTATCTCGGCAAAGAGACGGTGCAGAACCTGACCGTCTTGCGGTTTATGAATTCTCTGTTCGAACCGGTCTGGAACGCCAACGCGATCGACCATGTTGAGATTACGGTTGCTGAATCGATCGGCGCCGGCAATCGTGCTGACTATTACGATACATCCGGCGCCTTGCGCGATATGGTGCAGAACCACATGCTGCAGCTGTTGTGTCTGGTTGCGATGGAGCCGCCTTTTGATCTGGAGCCTGACACCGTCCGCGACGAGAAAATAAAGGTCCTTCGCGCGTTGCGTCCAATTACGGAGCAAAATGTTCGAAACGTTACAGTGCGCGGACAATATGGCGAGGGCGCTGTTTCGGGCGAACCGGCGCCGGGCTATGCCGACGAGCTTGGTCGGGCAAGCGAGACGGAAACCTTTGTGGCGATCAAGGCCAGTATTGATAATTGGCGCTGGAAAGGAGCGCCGTTTTATCTGCGGACAGGAAAGCGCATGCGCGCGCGCTATTCCGAGATAATCATACAGTTTAAGGACATCGCTCATTCGCTGGTCAAGACCGGCAAAGGAGGCTTGCCGCCGACGCGCATGGTGATCCGACTTCAGCCGGATGAGAGCGTCAAGCTGCTGCTGGTCACGAAAGATCCCGGGCCTGGCGGAATGCGCCTTCGATATGTCCCGTTAAATCTTGCGTATGCAGAGCATTTTGAGGCGCGATATCCGGACGCCTATGAGCGCCTGTTGATGGCGGTCGTGCGCGGCGACCTCGGCTTGTTTATGCGCCGTGACGAAGTGGAAGCGGCGTGGCGTTGGGTGGACGGCATTCTCGCCGCGTGGAAAGCCGACGAGACCCCTGCCTATTCCTACCCCGCCGGTTCCGACGGCCCCGCGCAGTCCGCCATGCTTCTCGATCGCGACGGCCGCGAATGGTACGATGGGCAATAGCGCGCGTCTGGCCTACGGATTCTGGCGCTTCTCGCGGGAAGACCACGACGCCGCCGTCGTCGCCATGGAAGCGGCGCGCGACGTCGGCATAGACCATTTCGACACGGCCGATTGCTACGGAACGGACGAATTCGGCGACGCTGAGCGCCTGTTGGGTGAAATCCGCCGCGATGCGCCGTCGCTTTTTGACGGCGCTGCGCTGGCCACCAAGGCCGGCGTCGAATTCGGAACGCCGTATCGAACCTCGAAAGCGTATCTGGCGGAGGCGCTCGACGCATCTCTGCAGCGGTTGGGGGTTGAACAGGTGGATCTCTTTTATATTCACCGGCCGGATGTGCTGGCCCATCCGCAGGAAGTAGCCGAAGCGCTGGACGGGCTCATTGCGGCCGGCAAGACGGCGGCGGTCGGCGTCTCCAACCATTCACCGGCGCAGGTTGATGCGCTGCGGGCCTATCTCAAAGCGCCGCTGCGCGCTCATCAGGTTGAATTCTCCGCACTCTGCGTGGAGCCGGTATTCGACGGGGTGTTTGATCAGGCCATGGCCCTCCGCGTGCCGGTTTATGCATGGTCGCCCCTCGGGGGCGGCGCGCTGGCGACGGGAGAAGGAACCGCCGCGTCCCGGGTCCGCCCCGCGTTACAGACAGTCGCCGAGAACCACGGCGTCAGCCTGACCGCAGCTGCTTTCGCCTTTGTCATGGCGCACCCGTCCGCGCCGAGTCCCATTTTGGGTACGAAGAACCCTGACCGCGTTCGGGAGGCGGCGACGGCGCTGGGCGTTCGCATGGAGCGAAAGGAGTGGTACGACGTGCTTCAAGCCGCGCTTGGAGAAAAGCTTCCGTGACCGTTCCGCAACGCAAACCCTCCATCATGTCTTTCGACAGTCGCGACGCCATGGCGGCGCATATCGCCGACATGATAGAGGCGCGTCTGACGCTGGCCTTCTGCGAACGCGGGCAGGGCCGCCTCGCCCTTTCCGGGGGCTCCACGCCGGCTGGGCTTTATCAGGCGCTGTCCATGAGAGATCTCGACTGGGCGTCCGTCAGCGCGACGCTGGTTGACGAGCGGTGGGTGGCGCCCGGCGAGGAGGGCTCCAACGAGACGTTCATCAAAAAGACGCTCCAACAGAATCGCGCCGCGACGGCGAGCGTTACCGGCCTCTGGCGTGATGCGCCAAGCCCAGCGGACGCGGAAGAAGACGTCAACGCCGCCCTGAATGAAGACGTCGGCCCTTACGACGCGGTTGTTCTCGGCATGGGCAATGACGGCCACACAGCGTCGTGGTTTCCGCATGCTGACGGTCTGGAAGCGGCGCTGCGCTCGGCGAAGCGCGCCTGCGCCGTCAAGGCGAAGGCGAGCGAAGTCACCGGCGACCACCTGCATCGCATGACGTTGACGCTGTCAGCTATGGCGGAGGCGAAGTTTATCTGTCTCTTGCTCTCAGGCGATGAAAAACGCCAAACCTTTGAAACGGCGCTGAAGCGCGGAAAAGCGGAAGACATGCCCGTGCGCGCGATCCTGAAGCGCCGGCCGGACATATGGGTCGCCTGGGCGCCCTGAAGGAGAAACAACGTGGCGATGCTGAATGATACGCTGAAACGGGTGACCGACCGTATTGCTGAGCGCAGCGCCGAAACGCGCAACGCGTATCTGCAGCAAATGCGTGCGGCTGTGTCCGAGGGCCCGCATCGGTCGTCTGTGTCCTGCGGTAATCTTGCTCATGCGGCGGCGGCGTGTTCTGCTGGCGACAAGAAAGCGCTGGCGAAGGGCGACGGGCCCAACATTGGGATCGTCACGGCCTATAACGACATGCTGTCCGCCCACCAACCTTTGGGCGCCTATCCGGAAATCATCAAGAACACCCTGAGCAATGAAGGCGCGACGGCGCAGATCGCCGGCGGCGTTCCGGCCATGTGCGACGGCGTCACCCAAGGCCAGCCCGGCATGGACCTGTCGCTATTCTCGAGAGACGTCATCGCCATGGCGACGGCCGTCTCGTTGTCGCATAACGTTTTTGACGGCGCGTTGATGCTCGGCGTCTGCGACAAGATCGTTCCGGGTCTGTTTATCGGCGCAGCGCGCTTCGGCCATCTGCCGATCATGTTCCTGCCGGCGGGACCGATGGGATCAGGGCTGTCCAACGACGAAAAGGCGCGCGTGCGCCAGCTCTATGCGGAGGGCAAAGTCGGCAAGGATGAACTGTTGCGCGCTGAAAGCGAAAGCTATCATTCTCCTGGCACTTGCACGTTTTACGGAACGGCGAATTCCAACCAGATGATGATGGAGGCCATGGGTCTTCACCTGCCGGGTTCGGCGTTCGTCAATCCCGGCACGCCCTTGCGTCACGCGATTGTTGAAGAAACCGCCAGACGGGTCGCGGCGACGACGGCGCTGGGCGATGAATACATACCGTTCTGCGATGTGATCGATGAACGCGCTGTCGTGAACGCCATTGTCGGCCTGCATGCGACCGGCGGGTCGACCAACCACCTCATTCACCTTGTCGCCATGGCGCGGGCGGCAGGCGTTCTCATCAATTGGGACGACTTTAGCGAGTTGTCCGCTGTGACGCCGCTCTTGGCGCGGATCTATCCCAATGGTTCCGCTGACGTAAATCACTTCCACGCCGCCGGCGGTCTCGCCTTTGTCATCCGTGAGCTGATTGACGCCGGCGTCATGCATGGCGACGTCACGACGGCGATGGGCGAGGGGCTGGGCGCTTACGCGACGTCGCCCTATCTCGACGGTGAAACACTGGCCTGGCGGGCGGCGCCCGCTGAAAGCGGCAACGAAGACATTCTGCGGCCGGCGAGCGATCCGGTTTCCGAGACCGGCGGTCTGCAGTTGCTGAAGGGAAATGTCGGGCGCGCCGTTATCAAAGTGTCCGCCGTCAAGCCCGAGCGGCGTGTCGTGGAGGCGCCGGCGATTGTGTTTTCATCGCAGGCGGAACTCATGGACCGGTTCAAGGCCGGGGCGTTGAACAAGGATTTTGTCGCCGTCGTGCCGTTTCAGGGCCCCAAGGCGAACGGCATGCCCGAACTTCACAAATTGACGCCGCCTCTTGGGGTGCTGCAGGACAAAGGCTTCAAGGTTGCGCTGGTGACCGACGGACGCATGTCCGGCGCGTCGGGCAAAGTGCCCGCGGCGATTCATGTGACTCCGGAAGCGCTGGACGGCGGCGCAATCGGGAAAGTCCAGGACGGCGATATCGTTCGTCTTGATGCGGAAGAAGGAACATTGGAAGTCGTCGGCGTAGCGGATCTCGAGACACGCGAAACGCCGTCCCGCGACCTTGCGGGCGACCGCTGGGAGACGGGCCGCGAGCTGTTTGCGGGCATGCGGTCATTAGTTGGCGGCGCCGAAGACGGCGCCATGACCTTCGACCTTGAGGAACGGGGCCATGGCTGACCTCTCTCTCGTTGCCGATATCGGCGGCACCAACGCCCGCTTCGCCCTCGCCGAGCATGACGGCGGTATTAAGGTTCGTGACGCCCAGAATTTCCGCGCGGTGGATTTTGAGACCATCCGCGATGCGGCCGACGCCTTTCTGGAATCTGTCGCGGTGCGCCCGAAGCGGGCCTGTTTCGCGGTCGCTGGGCCGGTCGAGCGGGAAGAAATTGTTTTCACCAATTCTCCCTGGCGGTTTCGTCCGGCGGAGGTCGAGGAAGCCTTGGGCGTTGAGGCTTTTCGCGTGGTCAACGATTTCTATGCGCTCGCCGCGGGCGTCGACTTTTTGCCGGATGACGCGTTTGTCGCCGTAAAGCCCGGCGAAGCCGACAGAACGGCGCCCGTCCTTGTCATCGGGCCCGGCACCGGTCTCGGACAAGCCTTGATCGTGCCCGTTGCGGGCGGAGGGCGCGTCATCGTGCCGACCGAGGGCGGGCATGTGACGTTCGCGCCGCGCGACGACGTTGAGATGGCGGTGATGCAGTTTATTGCACGCGAACATCCAAGGGTTTCGGTCGAGCGCCTGTTGTCCGGCCGCGGTCTCGTCAATATTCACCGCGCCCTTTGCGCCATCGAAGGCGAACAGCGCGTGTCGCTTCAGGCCAACGAGATCACCAAGGCGGCGACCGAGGGAACGTATCCGATCGCCGTCAAAGCGGTGGACATGTTTTGCGGCGTTCTCGGCCGCGTCGCCGGCGATGCGGTCCTCGGGGCCGGCGCCCGGGGCGGCGTCGTTCTCGGCGGCGGTATTTTGCCGAAGATTCGAGACGTCTTTTTGGGCAGCGACTTTGTCGAGAAGTTCCTCAACAAAGGGCGCATGGAAAGCTATGTGGCGCCGGTGCCGGTGAAGCTCATCGTGGCGGACGGCGCCGCTCTTTACGGCGCGGCCGCGTCCCTGGAGGAATCATGAAGATCGACGCAATCCTGGACGCCGCCAGCGTTATTCCCGTGTTGGAAGTCGCCGCCCTCGACGCGGCGGCGCCGTTGGCGGAAGCGCTGGCGTCCGGCGGCCTAAGAGTCATCGAATTGACCATGCGAACGGATTGCGCGCTGGAGGCCGTTGGCGTCATGAAAGAAGCGGCGCCCAGCCTCATCGTCGGCATGGGCACCGTTCGAACGCCCGATGACGTGCGCCAGTCCGTGGAAGCGGGCGCCGAATTTCTCGTCAGTCCCGGCGCCGGGCCCGTCTTGCTTGACGCGATGGCTGCGTCAGGAGCGCCCTCCTTGCCCGGGGTTGCAACCGCTTCGGAAGCGATGACCGTTTGCGACGCGGGCCTAAAGGCCATGAAATTTTTTCCGGCCGAACCGGCGGGCGGGATCGCGTATCTCAAGTCCTTGCACGGTCCGTTGCCCGACATCGTTTTTTGTCCCACCGGCGGCATCAGCGCGGAGCGCGCGCCGGACTATCTGGCGCTGCCCAATGTCGCCTGCGTCGGCGGATCATGGATCGCGACCAAAAAACTGATCGCCGACGGCGACTGGGACGCGATCGCCGCCAACGCCAAGCGCGCCGCGAGCCTGAAAGCCTAGTCAGTGACTTTGCCGGCGGAGGCCGCGCCGCGCCAGCGCTTGACGAAATCGCTGTCGATGTCGAGCAGGTCCAGGACGCGCCCGACGGTGTGATCAACAATGTCGTCGACGCTTGCGGGCTTGGAATACATCGCCGGCATGGGCGGCGCGACAATCGCGCCCAGCTGCGCCGCCTTCAAAAATAACTCGCAGTGACCAGCGTGCAGCGGCGTCTCTCTTGGCATGAGGATGAGACGGCGACGGTCCTTGAGGCAGACGTCGGCAGCCCGGACAATCAGGTTGTCCGCATAAGCGTTGGCGATAGCGGAAAGCGTTTTCATTGAGCAGGCGGCGACGATCATGCCGTCGGTTTTGAAGGACCCTGAGGCAATGGAAGCGGCGATGTCGGTGTTCTTGTAGTGAACATCCGCCAGCGCGGCGACGTCCGCCGGCTTCCATTCGGTTTCTAGGCCGAGATTCATGATCGCCGTCTGGCTCATTACCAGATGGGTTTCGACGCCCACGGCGCTGCGCAGTTTTTCGAGGATCCGCACCCCGTAAATCGCGCCGGACGCGCCGCTGATGCCGACAATAATTTTTTTCATTAAATTTTATGCTCGCGCTCTGGTTTGGCCGTATTATAGCGCTCGCGGACCCGCCTGTCGCTGCGGCCCGTTCGCCGGGGCGGGCCCGCCCCGCAACTGCTTTTTGTATTTTGGCCCGCGACCCATCAGTGGTCTAAAAGGCCCTTAAAGGGCCGGAGCCGCGCCGGTTTCGGCAGCCAGGAGGAACGTCCATGAGAGAAGCCGTCATCGTATCCACCGCCAGAACGCCGATTGGCAAGGCCTATCGCGGCGCCTTTAACGCCACGACGGCCCAGGCCCTGGGCGCCCACGCCGTCAAGCACGCCGCGGAGCGCGCCAAGGTTGACTTTGAGGAGATCGAAGACGTGGTGATGGGCTGCGCGCTGCAGCAGGGCACGGCGTTCCAGAATGTCGCCCGGCAATCCGCGTTGCGCGCCGGCTTTCCTATCGGCGTTTCCGGCATGTCCCTCGACCGGCAATGCGCTTCCGGCATGATGGCGATCGCGACGGCGGCGAAACAGGTGATCGTCGATAATATGACGGTCGCCATAGGCGGCGGACTGGATTCAATCTCGACCAACCAGACGAACGACATGTTCGTCAGGCCGGATCCCTGGCTGCTCCAGAATCTGCCGGAAACCTATATGCAGATGATCGAGACCGCTGAGATTGTCGCGGATCGGTACGACATCTCCAGAGAGGCGCAGGACGCTTACGCGCTGCAGTCGCAACAGCGCACCCATGAAGCGCAACAAGCCGGCAAGTTCGATGACGAAATTGTCCCGCTCCCGTCGACGATGAAGTTCCTGAACAAAGAGACCGGCGAGACGTCCGACGTCGAGACAAATCTCGAAAAAGACGAAGGCAACCGTCCGGAAACAACCCTTGAGGGACTGTCCGGGCTGAAACCAGTCTTCAAGGGCGGTCAAAAAGTGCAGGAAGGAAAGAACATCACCGCCGGCAATGCCTCGCAACTTTCAGACGGGGCCAGCGCCGCGGTAGTGATGGAAGCCAAGGAAGCGGAAAAACGAGGGCTGACCCCGCTCGGCGTCTATCGCGGCATGGCGGTCGCGGGCACGCATCCTGACGAAATGGGCATCGGCCCCGTCTATGCGGTGCCGCGGCTTCTCGAAAAGACCGGCCTGAAGATGGACGACATTGGTCTTTGGGAGTTGAACGAGGCGTTCGCGGTTCAGGTGATCTATTGCCGCGACAAGCTGGGCATTCCCAACGAAAACCTCAACGTCAACGGCGGGGCGATTTCCATCGGCCATCCCTACGGCATGTCGGGCGCGCGTATGGTCGGCCACGCGCTGATCGAGGGCAAACGCCGCGGCGTGAAATACGTGGTCTGCACCATGTGCGTCGGCGGCGGCATGGGTGCTGCCGGATTGTTTGAGGTGGCGTGACCTTCACGTCATCCCGTGCGCAATGCGATGCGCAGCATCGCTTTGCAGACACGGGATCGGATGAGACAGGTCCCGGATCAGCATTGCATCATCATAGATGCTGCAATGCATCCGGGATGACGGATAGAGTAAAGCAGGGAATTAGCTGGAAATGACCAACATTGATTTCAAAGACCGCGTCGCCATCGTCACCGGTTCCGGCGGCGGTCTGGGCCGCGCCCATGTGCTGGAGCTCGCCAAACGCGGCGCCAAAGTCGTCGTCAACGATCTTGGCGGCGCACGGGACGGCACCGGCGGCTCGGCGTCCGCGGCGCAGGAAGTCGCCGATCATATCAACGCTTCGGGCGGCGAGGCGATCGCCGACAGCGCCAACGTCACCAAGGACGATGAGGTCAAGGCGATGGTCGGCGCGGCTATGGACAAGTGGGGCCGGGTCGACATTCTGATCAACAACGCCGGCATTCTTCGCGACAAGACATTCCACAAGATGGAGATGGACGACTTCCGCACGGTTATCGATGTTCACCTTATCGGCTCGGCGCTGTGCACGCACACGGTGTGGCCGATTATGCGCGAGCAGGCCTACGGCCGCGTGCTGTTTACGTCATCCCCGTCGGGGCTTCACGGCATTTTCGGTCAGGCGAACTACGGGGCCGCCAAAGCCGGCATGATCGGCATGATGAATGCGCTGCATCTGGAGGGCGGCAAATACGACATCCGCACCAATCTCGTCTCACCGTCAGCGAAAACCCGCATGACAGAGGATCTCGGATTTCCGGAAGATTTGCTGAACATGTTGACGCCCGAGGCGATCACCGCGGCCGCGCTGTTCCTCGTGTCCGAGGACGCGCCGTCGCGGCAGATCATTTCCTGCGCCGGCGGCGGCTACGCGGCGGCCCATATCATTGAGACGGGCGGGGTATTCCTGCCGCCGGACAAGCAATCCCCGGAAGAGATCGCCGACAATTGGGAAGCGATTTCGGCGCGCGATGAAATCAACTTCTATGAAAATTCGTCCGGCCCCATGCAGAACTTCATGAAGAAAGCGCAAGGGCAGTAATGGCTGCCGTGAGCGACAGAGAACTATCGGAATTCGCCGCGGATGCCGACGCCTGGTTTGCGGAGAACAATCCGCGCGATCCGGGTTTCATGCTGCCGCTGACATTTATGGAAGTTGGCACGGACGAACAGTTCGATTTCCTGCGTGCGTGGCAGCGCAAAGTCTATGAGGCGGGCTATCTGGGCGCCGCTTGGCCGTCGGAATATGGCGGCGGGGGTCTGCCGCAGGCCTTTCAGGACGCCGCGACGGCGGCGATGCGGAAACACAAATGTCCGATCATGCTCAACGCCATCGGCATCAACTGGACCGGTCCGTTGCTGCTGGACATGGGGACGGAAGAGGACCGCCATAAATACATCAAAGGTATTTTGAGCGCGGAAGACATCTGGTGTCAGGGATTCTCCGAGCCTGAGAACGGGTCCGACCTCGGCAACGCGCAGTTGAAGGCCGTGCGCGAAGGCGACGAATACGTGCTCAATGGTTCCAAGATTTGGACGACGCAAGGCAACTACGCGAAATACATGATCCTGCTGGCGCGGACGAACCCGGACGCGCCCAACAAATACGCGGGCCTCTCATTCTTTCTGGCGCCGATGAATATTCCGGGCGTCGAAACCCGCCCGATCCGAAAGCTTACAGGCGAATTCGGCTTCACACAGACGTTTTTTACAGACGCGCGCATACCCGCATCCTGTCTCATGGGCGAGGAGGGGCAGGGCTGGCTCGTCGCCATGCGCACCCTTGAATATGAACGCGGCGCCCGGGCCGGACAGGCCGGCGGCTACATCATGACGGAGTTTGACGCATTTCAGATCGTCGATCTGGCGCGGCGGGCGACGCGGGCGGGCGCGCCGGCGATTGAAGACCCGGTGTTGCGCGACAGACTTGTCGACTTTGTCATTGAGGCTCAGGGACTAAAGCTCTGCAAACAGCGCGGTGCAATCGCGCCGCTTAACCAAGAACGGCCCATGGGCCTGGCGCTCTCCAACAAGGTCATGTGGACGGAATTCATCCGTCGCCTCAACGAATTTGCGATGACGCTGACCGGCGCCGCCGGCGGTTATTACGCCGGCGACGCCAATGCTGTTGACGAAGGACTATGGGCGCGGGGCTATCTTAATGCGTTCTCCGCGACGATCGGCGGCGGCACGTCCGAGGTCCAACGAAACATTGTCGGCGAGCATGTGCTCGGCCTGCCCAAGAAGTAGGGTCCATGGAAAATCTCGGAACAATCGGCTTTTCAGAAGAGCAGGCGGACCTCATGGAGGCTGCAACGCGCTTCTGCCGCGAAAAATCGCCCATGGACAAAGTCCGAAGCCTGATGGAAACGGAATCGGGGTTTGACGAATCCGTCTGGGACGAGATTGCGGGCCTTGGCTGGCTCGGGGTTGCGATTCCTGAAGACTATGGCGGCGTCGGGTTATCGCTGGCGGAGGTTGCGCCCCTGGCGGAGGCCATGGGCCGGTCCATGATGGCTGGCCCGTTCCTGGCGACGACGTTGGCGTCCCAGGCCATTCTCTCTGCCGGAACTGAAGACCAGAAAAAAGAACTCTTACCGAAGATCGTCGAAGGCGAGGTCGCCTCCCTGGCGTTGACAGAGGCCTCCGGCGACTGGCGGCTCGATCGGATTGACGCACGCGCGGAGCGTGACGGAGACAATCTCGTCCTGTCGGGCGTCAAACGATTTGTATCGGATGCGCGCGCCGCCCGCTGGGTCGTCGTTTCCGTCGTTCACAACGGCAAACCGGCGTTGGCGTTGTTGTCGGGTGCGCACCTGACGGATGAAAACTGCCGACGCGAAAAGATCATCGACGAAACCAAGCGGACGTATGAACTGACGCTCGACGGGATGCGCATACCGGCGACCGCGTTGCTTGATCAGGACAAAACGCCCGCCGCACTTGTCCATATCGATCTCGCCGCCAATCTTCTCGCCAGCGCGGAGATGGCGGGCGCAGCCGCCGCATGTATCGATTACACGATTGATTATCTGCAGACGCGGAAACAGTTCGGCCGCACCATCGGCTCGTTTCAGGCGCTGAAGCATCCGACGGTTAATGCGTATACCGCCTATGAACAGGCGCGCAGCCATCTCTACGCCGCCGCACACTCATTCGGTGATCAAGGAGCGGGAGAGATCGCAACCCGTATGGCGAAGGTCGAGACGCTGAAAGCGCTCACCTTCGCGGCCGATCGATCGATCCAGTTTCACGGCGGGTTCGGTTTTACCTGGGATTGCCACGCGCAGCTTTACCGCCGCCGGGCCGCGTTTCACGCGTCCCAGTTCGGCGATGAGGCCTGGCACAAGAAACGGCTGGCGGAGTTGTTATTTTAGGCGTCAGTCAAGCGTCACGCCGTTTTGCCGCATCGCCGCTGTCAGCGTGTTTTGCATCAGCATGGCGATGGTCATCGGACCGACGCCGCCGGGCACCGGCGTGATGAAGCCGGCGATTTTACTGGCTGCCGCAAAGTCGACATCGCCGACGAGTTTCGTTTTGCCGGCGCCCTTTTCCGGTGCGTCGACGCGATTGATGCCGACGTCAATGACACAGGCGCCGGGTTTCACCCAATCGCCCTTGACCATCTCCGGCCGGCCGACCGCGGCGACAAGAATGTCCGCATCTCGGGCGAGCGCCGGCAGGTCGCGCGTCCGGCTATGGGCGATCGTGACGGTGCAGTTTTCCGCAAGGAACAATTGCGCCGCGGGCTTGCCGACTATGTTGGATCGACCGATGATGACAGCGTGCCTGCCAGTCAGATCGCCCAACGCCTCTTTCGCCAGCAGAACAGAGCCGGCTGGGGTGCAAGGGATCAGCGCTTTTTCCAAAGCGCCGGCGCCGAGACGGCCCACATTGATTGGATGAAATCCGTCCACGTCTTTTTCCGGGTCAACGAGTTCGATAATTTTGTCTTCATCGACCTGTTGCGGCAACGGCAGTTGGACGAGAATGCCGTTGACGGTCTTGTCCGCATTGAGCTTATCGACGATGTCGACAACGTCGCGCTCCGATGCGTCGCCGGGCAGTGTTTCTTGAATAGACTGAAACCCGATTTTCTTAGCCGTCTTTCCCTTGTTGCGCACATAGACCGCGCTTGCCGGGTCGTCGCCGACAAGTACGACCGCCAAGCAGGGCGGGGCGCCGACGGCGTTCTTGTAAGCCGCGCACTTTCCGACCAACGCGTCGGTGATGCGTGCGGCTATCGCCTTGCCATCGATGGTCTCAGCCTGGTTCACGTGCGTGAATTCCTCATTCCGCGCTTGTTTTTCAATGTCTGGCAAGTTTGCACCGTCAATTCAAGACGCGCGGGATGGGTTTGCTCAGCTGAATGCCCGGGCGATCACGTCCGGGCGCATGGCGAGCGTCAGAACGACGCCGGCGAGCGCCCCCGCCAGATGACTTTCGTGCGCGATGCGAGATCCGGTGCGATTCATCATGCCGGCGGAAACGGCGATGAAAAACACGCCGTAAAGGACTGCCGGAATTGGAATAGGCAAGAACAATATGTAGATCGGCTCGAACGGGAAGAAGACGCAGAAGGCGAGGACGATTCCAGCGACGCCGTCGGAAGCGCCGAGCGAGGTGTAGGCGAGATTTCGCCGATTGACGTAGAACGAGACGATACCGCTCGCCATCACCGCGCCAAAATAAATGACGAGAAAACCGTCGACGCCGAGGATCCGTTCAACGACCGGGCCGAAAAACAGGAGCGTCAGCATGTTGAAGATCAGGTGAAAATACCCGCCATGCAGGAAGGACGATGTGAAAACCCGGTAATGCTGTTTGTGGCGCATCACCGACTCCACGTTAAACGCAAAATTCGCCGCGAAACTGCGGTCAACATTCAGAGCGTAAAGACTGGCGATAACGTTTGCGACAATGAGCGCGTATGTTGCTGGGGCCGTCGGCATGTCCATGACACTGATCCTCGGGCCTTATCGGCTAAGCGGTTTCGGCTTCCGCAGGGCTGAGCGTCTTCATGGCGAGCGCATGAACCGGTCCGGCGAGTTCTTCGCGCAGAATGTCGTTAACGAGACGTTGCCGTGCGACCCTCGGCTTGCCCTCGAAAACCGCCGCTACAATGAACAACCGGAAATGCGACTCGCCCCCCCCGGGCGACCCGGCGTGGCCGGCATGCAGATGCGACTCATCGGCTATGTCGAGCCGAGCGGGCTTGAGCGCCTTTTCAAGCTTCTGTTTGATCGCGTCTGCGACGGGAGAGTGAGAGCCGGACATAAGCGACCGAGGACATCGCATATTCCGGCTGTCTGTCAAGATTGTATCGGTTTTCGCGTCGCACCATATTAGCCGGCATGTCTAAAGAGAGTTACAAACCGCGCCTCGGATTTGACATCCGCGTCAAGCCGCCCGGGAAACAGAGCAAGAAGAAGGCGGCCCCCGCCAACGCGGATCCCGGCGACCGACGCTGCGAATGGGAGGGCTGCAACGAGCCCGCCGCCTGCAGTCTGCCCAAGAGCCCCCGAAACCCGCGCGAGCGGGTGTGGTATTGCCTCGCCCATGCGCGCGAGCACAACAAAAACTGGAACTATTTTGACGGCATGAGCGATGCCGAAGCCAAGGCCGCCCGCGAAGCCAACATTTACGGCGACCGCCCAACCTGGTCGATGGGCAAAAACGACCGGGCTCGGGCGGCGGCGAAAACCCGCGGTCCCGCTGACATGGAAGACGCCTTCGGCGTCATCTCCGAAGAGGCGAAAGCCAGGGCCCAGGCTCGCGGCGCCTACCGGAACGGCAAGCGCCTGTCGAAGTTGCAGGAAAAGGCCTATGAGACCCTGGCGCTGCCCCACACGGCGTCGGCGGGCGAGATCCGCCGCCGCTACGCTGAGCTGGTGCGACGCTTCCACCCGGATTCCAATGATGGCGATCGCGGGGCGGAGGCGCAACTCGCCGAAGTCGTGAAGGCGCACACGATCCTCAAGAAAGCCGGTCATTTGTAGCCTTATCCCGGCCGGATCGGCTTCTTTCGCGGGCGCTGGAGATCGGGCGCCGGAAAAGCTTGAAAGAAGCGACCATTCGCGCGACTGTCCGCCGCCATTTGTTCGATATCCAAAGAGAGAAGCCAGGGCCCGATGCCTGTAATTTCCGACGAAAAATTCCCTGAAAAGCCCGGAAAAATGGTCGCCGCGAGCGATCTGTTCGGGGTGGACGCCGAGTTTGACGTGCCGGCCTTCAGCGAACCCAATGAGTACGTGCCGCCGGTCGATCCGGCCTATCGGTTTGATCCGGACACGACGCTGTCCATCCTCGCCGGTTTTACGTTCAATCGCCGGGTCATGGTCCAGGGGTTTCACGGCACCGGAAAGTCCACCCACATTGAACAGGTGGCCGCGCGTCTCAACTGGCCGTGCATTCGCATCAATCTCGACAGCCATGTCAGCCGGATCGACCTCATCGGCAAAGATGCGATCGTTGTCGAGAACGGCGTTCAGGTCACAGCATTCAAAGAGGGCATGCTGCCGTGGGCCTTTCAGCGTCCGGTCGCGCTTGTTTTTGACGAGTATGACGCAGGGCGTCCCGATGTCATGTTCGTCATCCAGCGCGTGCTTGAAGCTGAGGGCCGCCTTACGCTGCTCGACCAGAACAAGGTGCTGACGCCGAACCCGTGGTTCCGGCTTTTTGCAACGACAAATACGATTGGCCTCGGCGATACGACCGGTCTTTATCACGGTACGCAACAGATCAATCAGGGTCAGATGGACCGATGGTCGATTGTCACGACGCTGAACTACCTGGACCACGACGAAGAAGCGAAAATCGTGATTGCGAAAGCGCCCGTTTATGATTCTGAGGAGGGACGGCAGGCGATTGACGCTATGGTGCGCGTCGCCGATATGACCCGCAACGCTTTTATCGCCGGCGATATCTCCACGGTGATGAGCCCGCGAACGGTCATCACCTGGGCGCAAAACGCGGAAATCTTTCAGAACATCGGCTATGCGTTCCGGGTAACGTTCCTGAACAAGTGCGATGAGCTGGAGCGGCCCACTGTCGCTGAGTTTTATCAACGCGCATTTGGCGAAGACCTCCCCGAAGCCGCGCCGGAAGTGAGCGTGGCCTAAGAAAAACCCCGCATCGGTGATGCGGGGTTTCCTAGGATAGTGTAAAGGCGCGTCTTTGCTTGCCTATTGAACCTTTTTGCGATGATACGCGCTGTCGCTATCGCGATCGCAACAGTTGGCGAAAACCCCGCCTACGGATTGTGAGCAATCACAGCGTTCTTTTTTGTTGAGGTACGCACCCCGGCGGCTATAGCGGCCGGTGCGATTGATCAAATCGCGTTTCACCTCCGCTTCGATCTCACGAAGCTCGCGAGCGAGATCCGCAAAATCATCGCGCGAGCGTTCCCAGCTCGAGAGTGTCGAGCGGCATTCGCCCTCGCTGTAAAAGTTGTTTTGCATGCAGCGCGAATAGGCGCGGCAGCTTGAAGTTACGTTTCGGTAAGCGGCGTCAATTTCGCCATCAAAGCGATTAACGCGCGACACATAGTATCTGGAATTGCCGCCGTTTGACTGATACTCGTCGTGTCGCTTGTCGACATCGGCGAATAATTCCTGCCGAAGCCGGTCAATTCGAACGCGCAAGTCATCCGTTTGCGTGGCAAGGGAGTCGACGTCACAAATATCGTTGACTTCCGGCGACGCCGGCGCAGCCAGATTGGCGGCATTCATTCCCGCGGGAGATTCACCGCCTAACCGGCCGATATAAACCGGAACCTTTTTCGTGCAGCCGGCGGCGATCGCCATCAATACAGTTATCAAGATTAACCGACGCATATTAAATCTCCCTTCAGGGTTCGTCGTCGAATTCGTCACAGATTCGGCGTGCATGCTTCTCCAACCGGCTCAAGCCGGTCGAGATAAAAGTCGTTTAGCTGGAGTTCTTCGCGGATCCTTATCCAGCGCTCGCTCGGCGATAGAGAACCATAAAGCTCAACCAGCCTTACAGCAGGCGGATGGCGGCGATTCGCCGCCTCTTCGAGCCAGGAGTCGGCCCGAGCGATATTCTCGACATTGCCGCAAAGCCTGTAGCTCGCGACGATGGTTCCGGTGCCGTATACCAGCGAGAGATTATACATCGCGTCTTCGTTGCCGCGATCAGCTGCTTTCGACAGCCAGTTGATGCCGCGATCCGTATTCTGAACAACACCGAGGCCGGCCAAATACATAATTCCCAGCGTGTTTGTCGATTTCAGATCGGAGTGGGTCTCTGCGGCGCTGCAAATGAGATACACAGTTTCAATCGGCGTTAAGTCGCCGGTTTCGTTAAACCCGAGTTCGCGTTGGAATCGGCGCACTGCTTCGCGCGTCGAAGGACCATAGCGACCGTCAATCGCGCCGGAATAATGTCCCTTTGCGCGCAGCGCCCGCTGTCTTGAGGGCAAGTCGATGATCTCGCCGCCTTCCGGATTGTTGTAGTAGCCGCGCGAGATTCGGGCGAGAGATGTCGGCGTGTACTCACAGGTCAGGTTCAGCACCGCCAAGCGCTTTCCTGCGAGCACAGCGTATTCCGACTGGCATTCGCGGCCGATCTGTATCGCCCGTTCAAGCCGGTTGCGCGCGTTTACGGTGCGCCCCACCGCCATGTCGGCTTCGCCGAGATTGAATTGGCGTTTCGCTTCATCATTACAGGCGATGACGCTGTAGCGGCGGTCTTCCGCGTCATCATTCCAGCGGTCGATGCATTCTTCGTAGTTGTCATCTCCCGGGACGCCGCAGTCATGTTCGAAGGCGCCGGGCGTGGTTCGGGTTCCTTCGGGCACCGAACCGCCGGGATTATTGCGATAGGCCGGCGACGCGCTCCTCCTGCCGCCTCGCCCGAAACCCGCCCGATCTGGGAACAACCGGTCCAGCGCCGACCGTCGCGAGCGGCCGGTTGAGGACTTGGCGCCGATTTCGTCGATCAGATCTCGAAACGTCGGCACTTGAATAGAAAGTGAAAAGGCGCCGCTTTCGTCGACGTAATAGTCAAATTCGTCGCAGTCGGCGTCGTTATAGTCATGTCCTTCTTCGTCGCAGGGATGACCGCCGTCCCAGACCTCGAGTTCCTCCTCATATTGGATCGACGACAAATTCGTATAAAGATCTGTCAGGTCGTCGAACACATTCTCCAGATGCTCGCGATTGCAATAGGCGTCCTGGCTGGCGTAGCCGCGGCGCTTGGTGTAGCGCTCGGACAATTCCTTCAGTTGGGCGTTGGCGCGCACCTTGAGTGTCTTTTCCCGGTCCGCGGTGAAGCTATAGTGGTTCGCGGTTTCCTCGCGCCATTCATAGGCTGATGGAAGGCCGCAGATCGACGCCATTTGGAAGTGAATGTAAGCGAGGTTTTCCGCCTCCTCCTGGCGCGGCCAAACGTAGTTCTTGGGCTTTTTGAAGCGCAGTTCAGTGCGCATCTTTTTGGCGATCCTGAACGCGTCTTTTCCAAGATAGTACTGACCCAGCCGTTCAAGACCTTCATCGCCGTTGATTTCGTGCAAAGCGATGAAGCGCTGATACAACGCCTCATAATCCGCCGACGGGACATTCAACGAGGTGTAAAGTCGAAATGCGTTGGGGTGGCCGTTTGCAAGCGCCAAGTAGAAATGCAGCGCCGCTTCGCTCTTTCGATTCAGTTCGTCGCGTTCAAAGACGCCTAGATAAATGTGATCGGACGGATCGCCGATCAACGAGTCGGAAAGCGATATGGATTTGATCTTGCGTTCAACAACATGGCGCTTTTTAACTGCGCGCGTCCATGCCTCGAATACGCTTTCGTTTGCAGCGATCGAGCTGTGTTTCAAACCGCGGGGATTGGCGCCGTAGTCGGCGCCGAATCTGAATGCGGCGAGTGTTACGACGACGGCGAACAGGATAACGATGAGAAACAGCGCCAGCCACAAAATGGCGGCGACGAAGCTCGGTCGTCGTCTCGGCGGATGGACTATCTGGACGTCCGGGGCGTTCACCGAGTCGAATTTCCGACGAACGTTGTTACCCCTTGTAAACAACCCCAAGGCTACCCCCCTTAAACGCGACGTATCGCGGACCCCCCGATAGCGTTAACTAAACATGTAACCTGCCGTTCTGACAAGTTTGTCTCGGGTTGCGGACGCCCAGATTCTGAGCGTTTTCATGCGACGCCAGCCCAGCGTCGCGCGAAGGCCACACTCGCAGCGGCGAAAAACTCCCCAAGTTTTCAACAGGATCGCCGCGTGATCGCTACTGACTCGGGAGCGTGTAGCTGATGTCGGCCCCTGGTCCCAGCGGCAGTCCGACAGCAACCCAAAAAACGACCATAATTAGCCCGGTCGCCAGCAAAAACAACGAATAGGGGATCATCGTCGCCGTTAGGCTGCCAAGGCCGAAGTCGGGTTTCCATCGCTGGCAGAAGGTCAGGATCAACGGAAAGTAGACCATCAGCGGGGTAATGATGTTGGTTGCTGAATCGCCGACCCGATACGCCGCGGTGGTCATTTCCGGGGAAACGCCGAGCAACATCAGCATCGGCACCAGAACAGGCGCCAACAAAGCCCATTTCGCACTTGCGGAACCGACGAACAGATTGACGACGCCCGTCAACAGAACAAGCAGCCCGAGCGTTATGGGCATCGGCAGCTGCGACGCCTCAATGGCGGCGGCTCCCTGAACGGCGAAGATGAGGCCGAGATTAGACCAGGCGAACATCGCCACAAAGTGGGCGGCGGCGAAGGCAAGCACGAGATAATAGGCGAGATCCGACATTGCGCCGGTCATCATTTCTACGATGTCGCGGTGGCTTTTCACTGTTCCGGCCGCGGCGCCGTAGGCCCACCCGCAAGCGAGGAACAAAACAAAAAACGCGGCGACAAGCGACCGGTAGAATGGCGACAGCCGCGCTTCGGGTTGTGCGTCTTCGTCGATAAGAGGAGTGCCCGGCCCAACGGTGAACCAGACCCACAGCGCACACACTGCGAGGGCTGCAAAAAGCGCGTACCACAACCCTTTTCTTTGTTCCGGTGAGAGCGGTTTGTCTTCGTCCTCAATCATTTTGCCGGATGATCCTGCGGGAACGTAGGCGCCCATGCGCGGCTCAATGATCCGGTCAGTGACGAACCAGATCACTGGCAAAAAGACGAATGTCATGCCGGCGATGAAAAACCAGTTGCCGGCGATGTTTGCGTCCCAGGCCGGAACAATGGCTTCCGCAGCCGCCTCGGTGATCCCGAACAGAAGCGCGTCGAGCTGTCCCGGTAAGAGGTTCGCTGAGAACCCGCCGGATACGCCGGCGAAGGCTGCCGCGATGCCTGCAATCGGATGTCTGCCCGCGGCGGCGAACAAAACCCCCGCCAACGGAATGAGAACAACATAGGCGGCGTCGGCGGCGAGGTTTCCGATCATTGCGACCAACGCAACCATCGGCGTCAATAAAAATTTCGGCGCGTTGCGAACGCCGGCGCGCATGGCCGTTGCGAACAATCCCGTGCGTTCTGCGATTCCTGCGCCCAGCATGACGACTAGGACGTACCCCAGCGGATGGAAGTGGGTGAACGTTTTCGGCATATCCACCCATAAGCGGCTGATATTGTCAGCCGACAACAAACTGACGGCGGTGATCAGGATCGGATTGCCGTCGGCGTCGACTTGGGTCGGGTGGGGTGCGGCGTACCCGGTCAGCGCCGCGACTACAGAGACAACGATCAGAGCAAGGATCAAATAGAAGAAAATGAAGACCGGATCCGGAAGTTGATTGCCGGTTTTCTCGATCCAGCCGAGAACGCCTTTTTGTTCGGATGTCGCTGCCGTCGCCATAAATCCTGTCTTTCCTGCCGCATCGCTCTAGTCACAACTAAGCGAGGTTTTCTTTTGAAATCAATTCCTTGAAGGCGCGTTCGGTGATCCGCCTAGCAATTTCCTGCAAATCCGTGCGAGAAACGCCGAACCCTTTGGCGAACAAGAGGACAATTCATGAATCGCCTGATCTTGGCTGCAATCGCGGCAAGCCTGCCCCTTCAAGCAAACGCTCAACACGAAGAGATCATGTCGCGAATAGACGGGCGCTACGACCAGACCGCCGAAATCGCGCTCAAGCTGTGGGAATGGGCCGAGGTCGGCTATCAGGAAGACAAGTCGACTGCGCTGTTGCAGACAACGCTCCAGGACAACGGCTTCAGGGTTCGCAACGGCGTCGCGGGGATTCCAACTGCGTTTGTCGCCGAATATGGCCGAGGCGGGCCGGTCATCGCAATTCTGGCGGAATACGATGCATTGCCCGGCATTAATCAGGACGCAGCGCCAACGCGCCGCCCCATTCCTGGAAAATTCGCTTCTCACGCCTGCGGACACAATCTGTTCGGCGCCGGTTCGGTGCAAGCGGCGATTGCGGTGCGCGAGTGGCTGGAAGACACCGGAACGCCCGGTCGTGTCCGTCTTTACGGAACGCCGGCGGAGGAAGGCGGATCGGGCAAAGTGTATATGGTTCGGGAAGGGCTGTTCGACGATGTCGATATAGCGCTTCATTGGCATGCGGACGATGAAAATTCCGCTGCGGCGCGCACCAGCCTCGCCAATCGTTCCGCCAAGTTTCGGTTTTCAGGGGTCTCCGCCCACGCCGCCGGCGCGCCGGAGCGGGCTCGATCGGCGCTCGACGGCGTGGAGGCGTTCAATATCATGGTCAACATGATGCGCGAGCATGTGCCGCAGGATTCACGAATTCACTATGTCATCACCGCCGGCGGCAATGCGCCGAATGTCGTGCCTGATTTTGCGGAGGTGTTTTATTATGTGCGCCACCCAGAACCCGAAGGCGTTGAAGCGATCTGGGCGCGCGTTGAGGACGCAGCGCGCGGGGCCGCGCTTGGGACCGGCACGGAAGTCGAATGGGAGGTCATTCACGGAAACAACCCATTGCTGGTCAACGAGACGCTCGCCAAGATGATGGATGATAAGCTGCGTTTCGTCGGCGGCGTCGAGTATTCGGAGAAAGAACGCAAGTTCGCCGAAAGGATTCACGCGACGTTTCAGAATCCCGACAATGCGCTCGGCAGTGAAACTGACGTTCAGCCTTACGAAACCTCTCTCGGATACGGCTCGACGGATGTCGGCGACGTCTCTTTCGCCGCCCCGACCGTCGGCGTGCGCACCGCCACATGGGTTCCGGGAACCGCGGCGCACAGCTGGCAAGCGTCTGCGGCGAGCGGCATGTCGATCGGCTTTAAAGGCGCACAGCAGGCGGCGAAAGCGTTGACCCTTGCAGCGATCGAGCTTTACTCCAACGAGCCGTTGCGAGCGGCCGCGAAGGCGGAATTTGAAGAGGCGCGAGGGGCAGACTACCAGTACAAATCACTGCTCGGCGATCGCAAACCGCCGCTTGACTATCGTCGGTAGAACAATCGCTCCGCATGAGACTTGTTTAGCGCGCATCCGAATGGATTGACGTGTCAGCGTCATCGAGCCGGATACTGACGGATCCATTGCGAAAAAAGCCACTTCTCGCCGGCGGTGGGCGGCAATCCGGCGTGGATGGTGTCTTCGTCCGGTTCCCCGCGCGGGGTGACGTTGGCGAACCAGATCGCGTCGCCCGTTTTCCCCCGATAGGAAACGTCGATATTGGGAAAGTGAGTTTCGCCGCCTTCAAAATCGTCATTCAAATAGATGAGGAACGTGTCCGTGCGTTGGCCTCGCATTGACAGTTCAGCTTGATAGGACGGTTCGTTCGGATCGAGATAATCGTAGTGAACCGCAAATGTCTCGCCCGGCTGATAGTGAAGGACTTTCGCAATCTCCATCGCCGGGTCGGGGCGCTGCGTCAGCGCAGCAATCCGGCCGCGAAGCATAAAGGTTAGAACGCCGCAATGGGCGAGGTCGAGATCGCATTGAGAATTGGTGCGTCGTCCGTCTTCAGTGACGCCGCCCGTGTCCTTGTCGTAGATGGTGGCTCGCGATAACCGCCCGCGCGCGCGATCGATGATCCAGTCGCAGACGCCTTTTGAAACGAAATTTTCCACGATCTGAATCCGCGGCGACGTGCGCAGAGTCGTTGCGGTAGCCGGCGCGAACCAGTGCTCCAGCCTGACGGCCTTGCGCAGGCCGTTCCAGTCCGCGCTCTCGGCGGGCGCGCCGGTGGGCCCGACGGCGAGCGCTCGTAACGCTGTTTGCGCCGGCTCATGTCCCGCCTGCGCTGCGCGCGCCAGAAAGTCGAACGCCTGGTCCCAGTTTCGCGGACCAAACAGCGAACAGCTCGAGATGGTGGCGGCGAGGTCGAGCGCCTCTGCGTCGCCTGCGGCTGCGGCCTGTTCGATGAGCGATACGCCGTACCCTGGATAGGGCGCTTTCAACTCGCCCGTCAGGTAACGCGCACCTAAGCGAGCGGCGTCTTGCGGCGAAGACGGCGCATCGCCTTGGGTCGGCGCCGGTCCCGCATGACTGTCGCCGGCGGGCGACGCTTCGCGCCCGCCGCAACAATGCTTGCGCTTTCTGCCGCTGCCGCAGGGGCAAGGCTCATCGCCGCCGGTGCGTGTCATATCGGGTGCGTTTCCATCGGGACTTTTCGTCTAACGGTCCGGACATACATATCTCCGCGTCAGCGCCGGTCACGCCGGCTTTTCTCGAAAAGAAATCAGACGCCAGCGGCGCAGTTGCGCGAACAGCCGGATCAAGTCCGTTTCCGGAATCGGGCCCACCTCTTCGCCAATCCGAGCAAACACGTCATAGGCGGTCGCAACCTGGTGATGAGGCATGCGAAACAAGGCGTTTATTACGGCGAGGGTCGTTTTATCGCGCAGACCAAACAAGTGGGGACCCCACGGCGTCGATACGTCAAAGACCAAACCGTCGCCGGTCGGCGGCCGCCGCACATTCTCCGGCGCGACGAGAAGAGTCGGACAAAGGTCTAGCAACGACTCGTAGTCGGGTTTTTTGGTCACTACCGCGCCGTCGAAGACGCATGCGTCGAGCTGGGTGAGCAACAGGCACCAAAGCGCGTCTTCCGGCGTTTCCACGATGGGTTCGCCCATGACGTTCAGTGATGTGTTGAGTAGAACGGGTACGCCGGTTCGGTCGCCGAACGCGCGCACAAGGTCGTAATAGGCGCCGTTGTTTTCTCGCGTAACGGTCTGAACGCGGCCTGTGCCGTCGACATGAACGACCGCGGGAACGAGGTCGCGTTTTTTGTCTTTGAAACGCATTACGCGCAGCATAAACGGGCTGTCGGGATCGAAACCGTCTGTTTCAAACCAGTCTCTCGCATCCTCCAGCGGCACGACGGGCGCGAAAGGGCGAAAGCTTTCGCGATGCTTTACCCGCGCGTTGAGTCTCTCTTTAGCGCCGGGTTGGCGCGGATCGCACAGTATGCTCCGCTGGCCGAGCGCGCGCGGACCGAGTTCCGACGGGCCTGTAAACCAGGCGATAATTTTGCCTTCCTCTAAAAGGCGCGCGGCGCTTGCGATCGCGTCGCCCGTTTTTTCGGCGACGAGGGCCGGGGTCCGGTCAATGGCCTCGGTCACGTCCTGACCGTTGTACACCGCGCCGAACCCGTCGCGGGTCAGCGCCTGCGGCGTATATCGCTCGGTCAGGCGCCAAAGGCCGTGATAGGCGGCGCCGATTGCGGGGCCTGAGTCTTCGGCGGCGGGCATGAAGTAGACTTGGTCAAAATCAGTCTCCCGGACGATGCGCTCATTTGCAACGCTATTGAGCGCCACGCCGCCGGCGTAGACGAGATTACGGCTCCGGCAGCGTTCCCGGACGCGCCGGACGAGATACAACAAAGCATGCTCTAGCGCATTTTGAACCGAGGCCGCGAGATTTTCATATTCGATTTGGTTGTTTGGCCAGCGTTCGGTTGTTGCAAACATCTTCGGGACGTCGTCGGAAAACGCGAACCGTTCTTCGCGAATTTGGAAAAACGCTTCGGGCTCGATGGTCGGTTTGCCGTAGGGAGCAAGTCCCATGACTTTGCCGGCGTCCATCGCATCGCCGAAGATCTGTTCCGCCGCGGCGGAGAAAATCCCGCCCAGGCTGCCGAATCTGCGCATCGAGGCGCCCGCCGGCGGCGCGTCAAGCCAGCGGCCTTGATCGACCATGTGTTTTTCGAGCGCACGGAGATTAACGCTGTTCGCGTGATAGATGGAGTGCGTTTCGCCGCCGATGACGCCGGTTCCGATGACCGCCTGTTTCTCATCATCTGAGAGATCGCTTGTCGGCGAGCCCATGCCGTCCACAATCAGGACCGCCGCTTCGTCGTAGCCGCTGGTGGCGAATGCGCTGACCGCGTGACCGGCGTGATGGGAGAGCGTCATGGTCCGCGTTCGATTTGCGTCTATCTGCAGCATCGGATTACGCGCCAGGTCGTTTTCCGGCAGCGTCGCATCCGTTTGCGCGCAAAGGACGACAAGATCGAGATCGGCCGCCGTGATTCCGCCGCGATCAAGGCAATACGAGATCGCGAGCGAGGGGCGCGACGCATAAAGGCGCGCGCGCTTTTTGCCGGTCAGGCGCTCTTCCTGCACGGCCGCGACGATGCGGTCGCCATGGAGCAGGCAGGCGGCGCCGTTGTGCGACGCGCTGAGCCCCAGAACCCAGGGTTTACTGATCGCTGTCATGTATGTCCGTCGTGTTTCGCCCAATCCGGCTGTTGGAAGCCGGTTCATCCCAAGCTGGACAGCG
The DNA here is from genome assembly GCA_028289605.1 of Hyphococcus sp. Taxonomy (GTDB): domain Bacteria; phylum Pseudomonadota; class Alphaproteobacteria; order Caulobacterales; family Parvularculaceae; genus Hyphococcus. The sequence goes on from JANQON010000002.1 coordinate 86,737, forward strand.
TAACCGATTGTCGCCGGGCTGTCTCGTGCAGCCGGCGCCTGACGCCTCTCCGGCGATGACCGGGCAGCGAAAGCAAGGACGGCGGCAAGACGTTTGGCCCGCTTGCCCGCCGCCTCGGTCCCCTTGTTAAGGCCCCGCCGCCGGTCTACCCGGCCTGCTTCTCCGCTTTACGCGCGTTCACAATCTTGTCCGCGTCTTTGCCGAAGAGCTCCTGATAGTGATCAAAACCGGAATCAAACGTCGCCGCGCCCTGGCTGAGCGAGCGCAACTCAATGATAAGATCGCTCAGCCCCTGTTCGGGCATCATCGCGCTGACGGTGTCCCAGCCGGGCCAGCCCTCGCGAGCGTCAAATCCCAAAATCTGGCCGCGCCGGGCGCTGACAACGCCATGGACCTTGCTCGTATGCTCGCTCGGCGTATGGATTTCCGTCTTGTAAATCGGCTCAAGCAATACCGGATCGCATTCGGGAAGCGCCTCGCGCATGGCCTGGCGTCCGGCGAGCTTGAACGACATTTCATTAGAATCCACCGGGTGGTGCTGACCGTCATAAAGCGTAACGGCGACGTCAACGACGGGAAAGCCAAGCGGCCCTTCCGTCAATCCGTCTTTGACGCCGGACTCGACGGCGGGAATAAACTGCTTCGGCACCGAGCCGCCATGAATGGCTTCGTCAAAGTCGAAACCCGCGCCGCGGCTGATCGGCTTAATTTTGACTTTGATGTCAGCGAACTGTCCGTGTCCGCCGCTTTGCTTTTTGTGGCGGGCGTGATGATCGACGGCGGCGCGGATAGTCTCACGGTAGGAGGGGCGCGGCGTCGACGCATCGATTTCCACATTGTACTGATTTTTGAGTTTCGCCGAAGCAAGCCGCAGATGAACGTCGCCCTGTCCGCGGAGCAGAAGCTCGCCTGTCTCCTGGCGACGTTCGGCGATCAGCGACGGGTCCTCTTCGGCGAGTTTTTGCAATGCCGTCGACAGCTTCACATCGTCTTTTTCATTCTTGGGCCGTATTGCGAGCGAGAATACGGGCGCCGCGGCGCCGGCGTTGGCGTCGCCGGGATTGACCTTGCCGTCGATGACAAAGTCGCCGGCGTTCAGGTTGTCCATGCGTGCGACCCCGGCGACGGCGCCTGGGGCGGCCGCGTCGACCTTTTCACGCTTGTCGCCGTTAAGGGCCAACAGACCGTTGATCCGCGAACCGTCGATCGCATCGCCGTTTTTGACGCCGCCTTGCCATACGCGCATCACGGAGATTTTGCCTGTATGCGGGGCGTGGATGGTGCGAATGACGGAAGCGCTCGTCCCCGCTCCATTGAGCCCGCGGCGTTTCGCTGTCGCCGCCACGAACGGCGATTCGTGGCGAAGCAACTTGAAAAGGCGGGTGACGCCGTTGCCATGGGCGGCTGAGCCCAGCAGCACCGGCACGACAACATCTTCGCGCAGTTCCTGCGCCATGAGATCGTAGATTTCCGAACTCGGCGGCGTTTTGTCTTCGAGAATCTGCTCCATGAGATTGTCGTCAAAGTCGGCGACCGCGTCGAGCATCACCTCGCGCGCTTCGGATTCGCGTTCGCGCGCGCCGTCGGGGATCTCGATCAATTCAGACTGCTCGCCCTCGCGATAGCGCCACGCCCGTTCGGATACGAGATCCACGGCCCCGACAATCTTGTCGCCGTCGCGGATCGGCGCCTGGCGCAGGACTAGCGGCCGGTCGGAAAAGCCTTGCAGCGCTTCCAGCACGTCGCGAACGCGCGTTTGCGCCTCATCGATGCGATTGACGAACAGCACGTGGGGTATGTTGTGATCGTCAAGATAGCGGAAGTAACCGCCGAGGCTCGCCGCCCTTTCCGCGTTGGGTTCGGCGACCACGATGACAATGTCCGCCGCGGCCATGGCAGGCAGGCTCGCCGGAAACAGCTCCGCAGAGCCTGGGCAGTCAATGAATGTCCAGGGCTCGCTAAGGAAATCGCAGGCGGCGATATTCGGCTCCGTGGACATGTTGAAGGCTTTCGCCTCGGTCGAAGCGTCGAGGTTCGGCGCGGCCGCCCCGGCGCGCGCTATCAACGCTTTCAACAGGGTTGTTTTGCCGGACCCTTGGGGGCCGACAATGGCGGCGCAGCGCGCAGTGTCTTTGGGGGTATCCATGAGGGCAAATCTCCTTCCTATGGCGAGGCGCTTGACCCGCCTGGGTTCGGAGATGTTCGCCGCCTTTTGACGCATCCGTTCGGTCAGGAACGCCCGCCATGCGGTGCCTGACGGGAGGGGCGGCGCCGATTCGCCTCGTCTTTATATGGCCCTCGAGAGGAGGGCATTGTGGCATCAGCGCTATCAAACTCCTTTCGGACCCGTCTGGTCAATCCCGGATGCGGCCGCCGCGGCCGCAAACGCGTTCTCCACAACGAATGCTGGCTCGGACGACAAAGGGTAAACGCCCCGGCGGGGGTGAATTCCCTTGACGGGCGAAATCCCTTGGCGTATCCCCCGCGTCCTTGGCGGCGCGGGTCTCAGCGACCCAATTCGGCCGTTCAAGCGGGTGTAGCTCAGTTGGTTAGAGCGCCGGCCTGTCACGCCGGAGGTCGCGGGTTCGAGTCCCGTCACTCGCGCCATTTTTTTCGTTAATTTCACCCGTTGTCTCACAGAATGTTGGACGAAAACCGCCCGCGCCCTCGTCGGGGCCGGGAGACGCATGCTTGGTATTCAAGAGGTCGCCGCTTCCACGCGCCGCTAGTCGATGCAAAGCCGTCGTGCGCCCGGCGCTTTTTTTGGATGAGGGGGGCGTTCGCGTCTCTTGTTCTAGACGGCGCGTATGAAAGCAATCAAAGACGGCGTATTTCTGCTCAATGGGCCGCGGCGCTGTTCCCTGTTTGCAGCGCCATCGAGAACGTCGCGCAACTGCCAGTCAATGCGACAGACTCTGACATGGCCGCGCTGCAAAAGGACTGCGGCTAACACCGGTTCGATCAGGTTTGTCACGAGTTCGCTGTAGCCGCTCGCAACGCCGACGGTTTCGTTGCTCCTTAAGCCACGCATCTTCCCGTTGAGCTGCCGCCGCGCCTTGGCAGGGTTGGAAGACGCAACACCGCGGCCAGTTAAAATGAGACCGCGCCCCGCACACTCAAAACAACACTATATCTGCAGAGTTTATTCAGCCCGGCATTATGCAGTTCAAGCGCGAATCAATCCGTAGTGTGAGCAAGTTACAAATACTAGATTCTTTTCAAAATGCAGCGCTGCTGACGAAGAGCATAGCATTGTCGGAGTATACTGTTGCAACGTCAGTCCATCGCCGAAAATTCACGGCATCGCGACGGACCGGCGCCCCAGTCGGAAGCCTGCGTTGTTCGCGCGTCAACATTGGCGATCGCTTTCTTCTTTGTGGCGTCGGTTATCGGCTTCGCCGCGCCGGCGGCGGCGCAGACGACGTCCTCTGCGACGGAACGGAACATCCCGCCGATTGATTCCGTCGCCGCGCCGGAAATCGCGCCGCCGGCCGCCGTCCCTGAGGAGGTCAGCGACGAACCATTGGGGCAAAACCTGTCCGCCGTCGTTTTCCTGGGCCCGACCGACGCCGTTGTTGCGGCGGGGCCCGGCGTGTCCTTGGATGCAAGCCGGGTCCCGCTGCTCGACAATCCGGACTTTACCGCCCGCGTCGCCCGCTTCATCGGACAGCCGCTGTCGCAACGGCTGATCGCCGATATCGAGGCCGAGGTTGCGCTTTTCTTTCGCAGGAAGGGCTTGCCGTTCGTTGCGGTCTCGACGCCGCCTCAGGAGATCACCGCGGGTCAGCTGCGCATTCGCGTCGTAGAATTCCGTACGGGGACAATCTCGGTCGCAGGAAACAGCCGGGTGACGGACGAATGGGTGCTGGACCGGATCACGCTGCAATCGGGCGACAGGGTTGCAAGCGAGACTTTGTCGCAAGACCTTGACTGGCTGAACCGCTCGCCGTTTCGGCGCGTCACGGCGCAGTTTTCTCCGGGCGACGCCCTGGGGGCGACCAATCTCGCTTTGCAAGTCGAGGAACGCAAACCGTGGAACATTTTCAGCGGCTACTCGAATCTGGGCAATACCGAAAGCGGCACAGACAGATACTTCGTCGGAGCGACGATCGGCGATGTCCTGATACCGGGATCTGTCGCGGCGGTGCAGTTCACCGGCAGCCCGGACTTCTGGTTTGACGGCGGAGGTCCGTTTGGGAATGTCGGCGACGCTGACTATGTGAGCGCCGCGCTTCAATCGGTGACGCCTTTGCGGCCGCGGGCGCAGCTCGAACTCGTCGCGAACGGTATCAAAACCAATCAGACTGTCGGCGACTTCAGCATCAAGACCACAACAGTCGAGGGAACGGTCGGCCTGCGTTTGTCCGCTTACGATCTTCTGTCGATCCCCGGCGATGTCGTTGTCGGGGTTGAGGCGCGAGGCCAGGAACGAGACCGGTTCTTTGGCGAACTTGAACTCGACGAGGCCGAAATCAGGATCTATCAGATGTTTGTCGGCTGGAACCGGAATTGGAGACGCGGCGACACATCGCTGTCGTCCGACCTCGTCGCCCGGGTTAGCCCGGGTGGTGTCGGAAACGCAAATTCCGATACGGCGTTCTCCAATTACACGTTCGGTCGGGTCACCAACGCGACCTACGGTTACGCGCATATTGATCTTCAAGCGCTGCGAACAACCGGTCAGGAGCTCGGCTTGTTCACGCAGCTTAAGGGCCAAGTCAGCACGGGGCCGCTTCCGATGACGGAGCAGGCGGCGCTCGACGGCGGCGGCGCAGTCCGAGGATACACGTCCGATGACGGCAATTATGACATGTTCATTGTGTCGAGGAACGAATTTCGCTTGCCGCCGATCCGAACAGCCCCGGCGTCCGGTAACGGGACGTTGACGTTTGCGCCTTTCTTTTTCTCCGATCTTGGATTTGCGGCCAACCATGGCGCCGATGGCGAAACCGCCGTCTCCGCCGGCATTGGCGCAAGAGGCGCGGTCGGAACCTTTCTGAGCGCCAACCTCGCTGTCGCCGCCGCGCTCACAGATGCGCCGACGACGGATGCCGGCGACTTGAGAATAGATTTCGTCATGACACTGAGGTATTGACACGGGGAACAGGGTGCGATGCGTTCAGACCACTGAAAGTAAATCGGAAAAGAGAAATGCAGGAGATGCATCGGCGCGGCGGAAAAACTGTAAGGCTGGCGTTGCATGAAAGAGCGAAACAAAGCCATATTTTTTGATGGCGCGCCAAAAAAAGGATCAAGCTGCGGAAAGTATTTGCAGTTGAGTGGCAGAATGAAGAATTCTATCCAGCTTTCTAGCTTGGCGGTGGGCGACCTCCCGGTATCGTGGTGAGCATGCCGACGTACGCGTTAGACGCGTTTTCACCGTGACAGATCGTCTTTTGGTTTGAAGCCAACAATGGTTGGTTGGACCGCGCTGAACTTGGAGACTCCTTGGATAATTCGGATGAGGTCTCACTTCACGCTTTATAAGGCGCAGAGCCCACTTTTGCGGTGGTTTCACTGTGCTGTTTTCCGGATCGACGTGCGGACTAATCCGGTTGTCCTTTTTTTGCGTCGGAAAACCAAACATGGGGCTCTTGGCCGCAACACTATTGGGTCCCAGTCGGCCGTGCGGCAGGCGTTACGGTGTGAATACGAGGCTACCTGATACCTCTGTTTTTCATTTGCACTTGTGCGCAGTCGGCGCCGCGTCACTCGCGCCATCTTCTTCGGGAAATTCGAATCGTTGCGATGCGCAACACTCTTTTTCGCGCTGTTGGAAACCAAGTCGCACAAAAGCCCTAATTGAGTTTGTTTTGCGGACAACGCGCGGTACGCAAAAAATATCCAACATTTTCACAGAGTAAATTCAGCTTGAAAGAGCCGACGAGGACGCGTTTTCAAAGCACCTATGCGTAACCGGTTATCGCCGTAAAACGCGCTCTTGAGCGATTGCTCGCGAAAAGCACTGACCACAGTTTGAGGCGAGTCACGTCGCGGGGCGAATTCGGCGGCCGCGGTTTGCAGACACGATCTCTTGTGGCGCTCGCTTTCCACTCGATTTTGACAGTGAAACCGTTTCTCGCTTTCTTTAAGGACAATTTTGCGACGAAGTGTTCCGGCGCAAACTTCTTCAAGATCGGGAAGCGAGCGTCCGGCCGAAGTATTGCCGGCTTGTCTGTGGAACCGTGATGCATCGCCAATCGCCCGGTCAGCCTATCAGCTAGGCGTTCGGCGCATCGATCCAGGCGAATGTCTTACGCACGCTCAATCCCTCGTCCAGCGCATTTGCGATTGTGTCGGCGATGACCGGGCCGGCGTCGCCTCTGCCGTAGACATTTTCTTTCCTGGCGCAGACAGCTTGAAAGCCTGCGCCGCGCGCTTCGCCAACCGCATCAATAATGGATTCGGCGACGCCCGAAACATCGATGACATTGGGCGATCGTTCGCGTCCCTTCTGGCGGTCGCCGACATTTACGACCGCGAGACCGAAACTTGCCGCTTCGAGAATGCCGCTGGACGAATTGCCGATCATCACCGCCGCGTGAGACATGGCGGAAAAGTAACCCACAGGCCCCATATGATCGACGAGATGCATTTCCTTTCTGGCGGAAGCGAACTCGGCAATTTTTTCGTTGAGGCTGCGCCCGGCGGTATCGGCGTTTGCGGCGGTAAAAACCGTTGGCATAGCGATCTCATCCAGTGCGGCGAATATGGCGGCGATCTCGCGTTCGGTAGCCTTCAAGTCAAGCGTAACGGGATGATAGGTTGCGAGAACGAAATCACTGTCCGTCGGAAAGTCAAACTTCTCTGCTAGTTCTTCCCGTGACAATAGAGTTAGTTTACGGACCGAATCCAGCGCTGGCGCCCCGCTGACAAAAATCCGGTTATCCGACTCGCCCATTTGCCGGATGCGCTGTGCGCTTCGCTCCGTGGCGCAGAAATGGAGGTGGGAAAGCTTTGTCAGCATGTGACGGAAAGCGTTGTCCATAGCGCCTTCGGTTTCTTCGCCGCCGTGAATATGTGCAATAGGAATGTTGTAGGGCGCCGCCGCAATGGCGGCCGCGAGCATTTCGTAACGATCGCCGAGCGTCAGCAAAAGATCGACGTCAAGCCCGTCTAGCGCAAGCGCCATCCCTAGGGTGGCGGTTCCCATGCCCTCGGCGACAGCCTTCGCATCATCGCCGTCGGCAAGACAAGGGAATTGCGCTGCGATTGGAAATCCGCTTGCTGCGACTTCGCGAATGGTCTCGCCGAATTCAGGAGAAAGATGCATTCCGGTCACTGCGAGAGAGGGTGCGAGGCGAGGATGAGATTTCATGGCGTCAAGAACAGACGCATAAGTGCCAAAGTCCGCCCGGCTTGTCGTCAGTACAAGGATTTTGTATGGCGCGCGTGCCTTCAATTTATGTCCTCCAAGTCGATTAACGTGTCGGCGCTTATGGAGCGGGCGGCGCGCCGACCAATAATCAGCGGGAGAAACCGAGGAGCAAGGCCCGTGCCCGGCCTTTTGCAAACCAGCGCGTCCGCCTTGATCGTCTCGCCCTTTTTCAGGTCACGCGCGGCGACAATCGACTTGCGCGCAACCTTCGCCGTTTCGAGTTCAGAAGGCTGCGGGCGTTTGATCGGTTCTCCCAGCGACGCCTCAACAATACGAACTTTTTCAATCATTGCTTTCAACTCGTCGGGCTCCAACGAAGCAGCATGATCCGGTCCCGGCAATGTGCGATCGAGTGTGAAGTGTTTTTCAATAAAGCGCGCGCCAAGCGCGACAGCAGCGAGAGTGACGGCGTCACCCAGCGTATGATCCGACCAGCCGACAGGTTTGCCAAAGGCGGATGCAATTGTTTGCATGGCTTTCAGATTGGCCTCTTCCGGTTTCGCCGGATAATCGCTAACGCAATGCAAAATACCGAGCGGCGGGTCGCCGGAGCGTTGGATGGCGTCAACCGCCTCTTCGATCTCGCCAAGATCGGCCATGCCGGTCGAGATAATCATCGGGAGCTCTTTTGCGGCCATATGCGCGAGAAGGGGAAGATTAGTCAGATCCCCGGAAGACACCTTGAAGCCCTCCACGCCCACTTCCATCAGCAAGTCGGTCGCGGCTTCATCAAATGGCGTCGACAGGAAAACAATGTCGCGTTCGCGGCAATGGTCCCGGCAAATCACGAGCTTGTCGGCGGCAAATTCGAGCCGTCTCAGCATTTCGCCCTGAGTTTCAGCGCGCGGGTCGTTGTCTTGCTGGTATTGCGCTTTTTCCGCGTGCCCCGTCACAAGGTTCTCGGCCGAAAATGTTTGGAATTTGACAGCATCCGCGCCAGCTTCGACAGCCACATCGATCAGGCGCCGCGCCATGTCGAGATCCCCATTGTGATTGACGCCTATTTCCGCAATCAGCACGCACGCCCTCGTGGGCTGGAACCACTCCGCGATGCTCTGTGTCATTCCGGTTTCCGCTCCGCAATTTGCGCTGCGAGCGGTTTAGGCGTCCATGACGGTATTGACAATCCTCGCCTGGGGCGGCCCGGCGCGTCGCTATATGGCAATGACCGCGCGTGTTTGATACTCATCGTGGGTAATGATTCTCGAGGCGATGGAAACCGTTCTATTCACAGCGCGCGATGCAGGGGCGGCGGGGCATATTGCGGCGATCGCGAATGCGGTGGCGGCGCGCGGCCGACCAGTCTGCATCCTGGCCCAGGATCAGGCGCTGGAAGCGTTAAAGGGTGACGCGCGTTGTCGCGATTCGACCGACGTGATTGGAGAAATAGCTGAGGCCGAATTACCGGACGCTTCGTTATTGCGTAAGACGGCGGAATTTTTGCAGGAAATCAATGCGGCGGCGGTCGTCAACGGCATGTCTACATTCGGATGCTTCGGCGTTGACGAGACAGTATTCCTCGCCGCCAAAAGAATGGGGTTGCCAACATTTGCGGCGCAGGATTTCTGGGGGGACGCGGAGCGAGTTGACGGAGCGACCGCAGACCACATTTTCGTTCTCGATGATTTTGCTGCGGCGCTGACAAGGCCAAGAGTCGACGGCGCGGTGCATGTGGTGGGCTCGTGTCGTCACGCCGCTAAACGCGCCATCGACCCTTCGCGGGTTGCTTGTTTGCGAGCGGCAGCCGGCGCTCGCGGCGGCGAACCGGTAATTGCGTTTTTCGGCCAGAACCTCCTCGATATGGAAGGGTATCGGCGTTTACTTTGCGATTTCGCCGAATGCGCCCGTCTAGCCGCTCCATCGGCGCGCATCATGTTTCGGCCCCATCCGCGAGAGAACGAAGCGTCGGCGTCGAATTCCATTGAATTGCTTTGCTCAGCAGGGGTGGAGATCGAAAACTTGCCGCGGACAAGCGTCGATACGGCGGTCGCCGCCGCCGATATTGTCGTTTCAGCATTTTCAACGATCGGTCTCGACGCCGTTTATCAGTCGAAACAGGCGGGCGCGTTGCGCAATGTCGTTGTCTACGCGGATTACCCCAATGAAATTGCTGCGTTCTGGCGTGAACAGTGCAGCTTGCCGATGGCGGATGATTTTCCGCTGGCTGCCGCGGGGTATGCGCTATCGGCCCGTGATAAAACAGCGCTCGGCGAAAACATCGCCGCTGCTTTCGATCAGACAGTCCGCGCCAGGATTGAAGCGGCGATTCTCGACCGTCTGCCTGACGCAACAGGCGCCGCCAACCGTGCAGCGGCGGTGATAGATATGGAAATCTCCGATTCCGTGAGCGCCATGCAGCCAGATCAACAAAGGACCGTGCGCCATTAAACCTCGCCTTCTCTTTATCGTTTACGAGCTTGGGAATTTTGCGGTAGGCGAGGCGCTCGCGCGTTTCGGCCGCGACACCGGCCGCTTTGACGCTATCCTTTGGTCGCCCTACGCCTTGCCGGGCGTTGACGCGCTGCGCGAGCGGGCGCGAGCGGCGGGGTCGACATATGTCGTTGAACACGCGCCCGGCGCGCGCCCTCTCAATATTCATGAGGCGCTGAGCGGGTGGTCGACCGCCAAGCCGCTGCGGATTCCGGTTTCTGCGGAGGCGCGACAATGCGCCAGCGCCGACGCCGCGCAGTCTTCTATTTTTTCATTTTTGCGGAAATCGCCCCGGATCCGAGGCGCTCGAGCGGTTGTCGGCAGCCTTGACGACGAAGACCGGATGGCCGTGCTGCGCGAACACGACCGCCTCGAACGGCGCGCCGCATTTTGCGAAGACTGGATTGTGCGCCTCGGCGTCGATGCCGTCGCGTTTTCCGAAGACAATCTCAGCCGCGACAGCCTGCCGTGGATTCGCGCTGCGGCGCGCCGCGGCGCCCGCTCAGCCGTGGTCAGTTACGGCGCGATGACCCCCAGTGAATTCGTTATGGCGTTTCGCAATCTGGAATCTTATCAGGTGCCTGAAGCGCTTTGCGCGTCATTCAAGACGCATCTTGCGAAATGGACCGCCGACGTTGAGGGCAAGGTGATAACGCGATTGCCGTGGCGTCAGGCGCTCGGTGCTGAACTTTTTGGTCTGAACGCCCATAATCCGTGGGCGATCAATTCCGGTAACGCAGACATTATTGCTGTTGAAAGCGAACGGATGAAGTCTGTTTATCTCGATCATGGCTTTCCCGAAAGTCAGGTTGTCGCAACGGGCCACCCCCTGTTTGATCGAATGTCCGAATTGCGCGCTTGCAGGCCGCGCCTTCGCGCAGAGCTTCTTGCCAAGCACGGCATGACCGATGATCGCAGACTCATCGCTGTCGCTCTGACACCAGACATGACGGCGAAACGGCCAAACATGTTCTCCTCCTATGATGACATTATCGCCGCATTCGTAAGTGAGCCGCGCGACAGGCTGAAGGCCAACGTTATCGTCTCGCCGCATCCAAATGCGCCCGCGGATGTAATTGCGAAGATTAAGGCGCTGGGCGCCGGCGTCGAACAGGCGTCCGTCGCGGAATTGCTGCCGCTCGCCGATGGATATGTCGGGTGCGTTTCCTCGACGATAAAGTGGGCGCTCGCTTGCGCGATGCCGGTCGTGGATTTCGACTGCTACGGGTACAACTATCCCGATTATCTGGACTTGCCGCAGGTATTCAGTCCGCGCAGCCCGGAAGAGTATGGACGCGCGCTCGATGCGCTTGCCGCTGACGCAGTGTGGAACGAGGCGGCGGAGGCTGCGCGTGCCGATGCGTGCCGCTGGGGCGAACTCGACGGCGCAGCCGTGGAACGTATTATTGATCTGTGTTTCGGCGAGGATAGTAGCGGTGACTGAAACCGGGAAGACGCCAGGTTATCCCTTCCGGCAGCGTCTGGAAACCTATCTAGGTCCGGACAGAGCAACGGCCGTTAAGGACGTTTATCGATTTCTTCTGGCGCGGATGGAGGCAGCAGGCGATGCGGCGCCGAACTCAATCTGCGACATGGGCTGCGCCTCCGGCGACCTGCTCGCTTTTCTGGGGGGCGTTTTTCCTGAGGCTTCGCTCACAGGCGTCGATATCGAACCGGCGCTGATCGCTTCTGCAAAAGACCGCGAAGAATTGAAGCGCGCGTCCCTTAAGGTCGACGATGTTTTGTCGGCGAAAGCAGGCGCGTTTGATGTTGTGACTTGTTTCGGCGTACTCGGCATCTTCGATGATTTTGCGCCGTTGCTGACAAATCTTGTCGCCAATACGCGTGCGGGCGGAAAAGTTTACGTGCAGGCGCTGCTCAATCCTGATGACATCGATGTGCGCATTCTTTACCGCGACAACGCTAATGCGCTCGACTGGATGCGTGGATTCAACATCTTTTCGCGTTCGCAGATATCGAATTGGGCGCGACGGCGGGGCGTTTCGGTGGCTTTCTACGATTTTCGTATGACCAGCGAGCTTGCGAAGCGGCCCAATCTTCCCCACCGCGCGCATACGGTCGACCTTGCAGACGGTACGCGCCGGACGATCAATGGCCTGTGTCTGCTCTTGCCGGAAACACTGCTTGAAATCACCAACGGCGGGGAAAGGTGAGCGGTGATGAGCGATCGGATTGAGTACGAGATATCGATTGCCGGCCGACAGGCGGGCCATCGCCATCCGCCGCTTTTCTGGCCGGATATTGATATTTATTTCCGCCGCGATGAAAAGCTTGCGTTGTCGTTGATAGACCAGCTCGCTGACGCCGGATGCGCTTTCCTCAAGGCCGCGGTGCTGCAACGACCGGACCTTTGTCTGCCGGAAGCAGGCGATATTGAGTTCTACGACCATCTTGCGGGAAAGACTGTTTCGCGGGATTACCGCTCGATTATTGAATCGCACTGCGTTCCTTTGCCCGCGATGAGGCGGTTGCTGGTTGCAGCGCGTAATCGCGGCATGAGTATCGTGCTCAGCGTTTATGATGCGGAAGGTCTCGCCTTTGCGATAGATGAGGGCGCCGCCGCGATCAAAATTCCGTCGTCGAACATAACCCATCATTCGCTCATTAAATCCGCCGCGCGGACGGCGCCGGCGCTTGTGCTGGACACCGGCCGCAGCACCTTTGAAGAAATCGATCGCGCGGTCGCTTGGGCGAAAGCGTCGGGCGCAGAAGGGAAGCTGTTGGTTCAGCACTCCCCGCCCGGACCGCCGGCGCCGGCGCGTGAGTTTCGCATGGGGTATCTCAGGCGATTTACCGAATCGTATGGCTGTCCTGTCGGTCTTTCAGATCACCATGCGGGTCTCGACATGGCGGCGGTGGGCGTTGCCCTGGGGGCGTGTGTCTTTGAAAAGGGCGTCGTGGCTTCGAAGTGCGAAGCAGGGCTCGATATCGCTCATGCCTTGCCTGTCGAGGCCGCCGGCGATGCGCTGCGCAAATTGCACGATGCCTGGGAATCCCTCGGCAATGCGCCGCGTGTTGAAAGCGGCGGCGTGGATCGCATGGGTTGTATTGCAGCTCGCGCTCTTTCCGCCGGAACGAAGCTCGCTCGCGATGACATTTCCTTCGCGTTTCCCGCGAAAGGGGTTGGCGCTGAACGGATCGAGGATCTGATCGGAGCGCCGCTGCAGACTGATTTAAAAGCCGGAGAGCCCATTTCCGAGCGCGATCTGGCGGGCGACGTTAGTCAATGAGGGCGCCGGCGCATACAGGGATTTCGCCTGGGCGTTTTGCCTGGGCGCCGCTCAACGATCGCCAGCGGGCGCAGTTTGCGCCGCTCGTCACAGGTGCGCGTGCGTCTATCGAAAAATCTTCGCGGAACGAATCCGGCGACCTGCCGGCGTATTTGCGCGTGCTTGATGACGACGGCGTCCCTTCGGCGTTTGTGAAGACTGCGCCGGCTTCCCTGAAAGCGACGTTTGTTCGCGAGGGGCGCCTTGCTGAACACCTGCATTCGAAAGGCCTGCGAGCGCCGCGAGTCCGAAAGGTCATCGCGCTCGACAATCAGATCATTGCGGCCGTTTATGACTGGATCGACGGGACTCATCCGACCGCCCAGAACGCCGATTTTGAGCGGCTCGGCGCGGGCGTCGCGTCCCTCCAGCGGGCCCTCGCAACGGTCAGAGACGACTTTGACATAGCCGGTGCGACCGCCGCGCGGCTGCGTTCGTTGCTCGGGTTCGCCGCAAGCGATCGCGCGCGCTTGCGGTGGGCTAAGGATCCGTATGCGGATTTTGCGGCGCTTGCCACGGAGTGGTTTGTATCGTTGACCCCGTCCATGGCGGTGGGAGCCGGGCCGTGCCATGGCGATCTTAATCCCGGGAATCTGTTGGTCGATGATGAAGGGCGTCTGACTTTTTTGGATCTCGAAGATGCGCTTCGTTTTGATGTCTGGCGCGGTCTTGATCTGGCGAAGGTCGCGGAACGTCTTATTTTGCCCGAAGCTGTACAAAATGGCGACGCATGGGGAGAAGACGCCGTTAAAGCGCTGGCGTTGGGCTACGGCGCGGATGCGTCGGCGCAAGGCCCGCGTGCAGAAGACGCGCTGCGCTGGCATATCGGACTCGCGGTTCAGCTTATTGGGAGACATTACCCCCTTGGCGGCTCTGTTGCGTTGCCTGAGCTAGGAAAGTTTAAAAATATCGCCGATTCGTTATCGCGCGCCGGCGCACTCTTAAACTCTGTCGCTTGAGGCGGACGCGTTTTATTCAGCTGCTTGAATGGCGAGATCTTCCCGTTCGCCGCCGCCAGGCGGAACGACCGGATAGCGTTTTTCATCGAGTCCATTGTGCGCAGGACGCTCGCCGGCGAGAACGGCAGCGTAGAGTCTGCGTAGTTTTGCTCCCTGCGCCTCCCACCCATACGCCGCCTGGGCCGCTCTTAACCGTTCTCCGTCCATCGTATAGCGATCGCAATTTTCGTAGACGCGCATGAGTGCATCAGCTGTGGCGCGCACGCTCCAGGAATCGAATGGCTCTCCGCAACCGAGCTCGGTGACAAAGCGCGTCGCGTCGGTGAGGTTCGACACCGCCAGCGGCACGCCCGCCAGCGCATATTCAAAAAGCTTGTTGGGCATGGAATACTCAATGTTGAGGCAGCGCGCGGGCATTGAATAGACGCCGATGTCGGCGGCGTGGATGTAGCTTAAGAGTTCTTTGTACGGTACGGGGTCGAGAATATGAACACGATCCGCCACGTGATATTTTTGAGCCCAGTTCGTAATTTGATCGCGCGATGCAGGCGTCGTGATCGACAAGAGCGCGAGATGCATGTCCGGAGTTTGCGCCAGCGCTTGGATTAGATGATCAACCCGATGGTCGTGCCTGTGAATATCATAGACCTTGCCGACAAACAGGGCGAGCGGCGTCGCCGGACCGACGCCGGCGGCCACCCTGACATTGCGAAAAGGCGGCTGATAGAAGCCCTCCGTGACCGGAGAGTTATAAATCAGTTCAACATGGCGCAGATTTAGCAGCCGCGACATTTCCGCTGCGATGGAATCGCTCACCGTGATGACGCCGTCCACGTCTTTGATAAATCGTTCTTCTTCGTCGATGATGACTGAACGCTGCTCGTCAGTGAGGCGATGGCTGCGATGACGTTCAAATTCATGAGCGTCATAAATCGCTTTCGCACTGTTTTCTTTCGCGGTCTTCACCGCGGCCCGCAGCATGTAAAGGTCATGGGCGTGGACAATATCGGGTTTAGCGGCGCGGACCGCGTCCCGGCTCTCGAGGTAATATAAGAAAAAATTCGCTTTCGCTCGGCGTCGATTCGCCATGCCGACCACTTTGGCCTGAAGCCGCGCGCGAAGCGGCGCCGGCAAAAGCCGCCGGAAAATGCGGTAAAGGCGAACGGGCGCGGCCGCCAGTTTGGAAAAGTCGATCCTGAATAGCGCCGCTTTCGATACGACCCAGAGCGCCCTGAACAAAACTGACCAGCCAACCCACTTCAACGTCCGTATCATCCTATCGGGCTGGTTGCGCCCCATCAGTGCGCGGTTACCGTCGGCGCGCAAGCCAAATCGATGAAGCCGAGCAGCCCACTTGTTTCTTTTTGTCTGTGCAATCGGGACGGGACCCGTAAATACGGCGCTTTCTGCTTTTAAAATTTTCGGCGCCGGCGGCGCGGCGGCGAATTTCAAGTCAGCCGCGTCCCAAAGGGCGGCAAGTGCAACCGCGTGGAGTCTGTCGCGCAGTGAAAGCTCAACTGCGTCAGCGGCAAACGCCCGAAGCTCTTTGGCGTCCTTGATTTGCGGGGTAATAAGAATTTCGACGCCGTCAAGCAGCTGTTGTTCGGTTTGGACGTGCGCGGGAGAGCGGCCGATCATTGTCACCCGATAGCCGGCCTCAACCAGTGCGATGGCCTCTTTGTGTGCGCGAACGTCGTTTCCATCGTTCACAACAAGCATTACGGCATTTTTGGACATCTGCTTACAACTCCGTGCCCGCCCCAAAGCGAAGCTGCTTAATCAACGCTGCTTGGAACGCGAGTCGCGATTCGACGGCAATGCAACCCGCGCCAGCTCGCCGACTCCCCTTGGCGACGCGTCATAGCGCAGCCACACGACCCTCTCAACCCGGAGGCGCGTCAATTTTCGGCTTTTGTGAGCCGCAGCGAGAGTGTTTACGGATATGATGCGACTGGCGTAAGAATCCTTCCGCCTGAGTGGCCTGAGACATGTGACAGGTCCCCCGTATTGTGCAAGGGAAGCAAGCATGCCATCGAGCAGAAACGTCCAGATTTCGCAGGAGCCTGCCAGTGAGTCTTATCTGGAAGGCCTTGCCGCCCGCACGCTGTCGCATGGCGGGGAGTTAGCGATTGCGAAGTCTCTGTCCGAAGAAGAGCCGGCGAACGATGTTGAGGCGGCGATCCTGGCGGGCGCAAAGCACGGAATCAGATTCGCGGGTTCGTCGTCGCTCAGCTTGAAATACGGAAAACTCAAAGAAGCCATAGAGTCGTCATTGCCAGAACAGGCTAGCTCGTATCATCGAGACTTTGTCGCCGCCGCTTGCCGGTTTGCAAGACTCAATCGGGTCGAACAACTCGTCTTTCTGACATGGGCGGCCCCGGACGACCCCTTTTCTGTAGAAAAAGCGCTTCGGCTCCCAAACGACGAAATCGATCTTGATTGGCTTCAAAAGCTGCGAGGTGCGCTTTGGCCTGAGGCTCCCCGGCGCGAGCAGGCGGCTCGCGTCGGAGAGTTGATCAAAAATACAAACGATGAGGTGTTTCACGCAATTCTGGAAGGCGTAACATCGGTCATCAGGTTCCAAGGCTTGCCGCTTTCAAGCGATAAGAACCGGCAGGCGTTGTCTATGATCAATGCGTGCTTTCGGAAGGGCGCCGCCCTTCGCCCATCTTTGGCGCGTGATATCATTGTCGCTTTTGCTGATCTTTCCGAAGAGGCCAGTCGCGCAATTCGCGACTTCGCGGTTCCAGAAAACGGTGCTTTGTTTCCGGCGGATTTAGAGCAAGAAACTTCCATGCCTGAAGGTCTTGAAAGCCTGTTCTTCGCACGGCCGTTTGACGTCGTGACAGGGCGGCCGGAGGTCACAAAAGACGGTTACTTCATCGTAGTGTCGACTGCCGAAGAACTTCTTCGCGCAATGGATTTTGCGACCTCGCGACAAGCAGAAGGCAAAACCGGCTCCCTGATCGTGCTAGGAGAGGATTGGCTTACTGAGGCGCATCGAGCGCGCGCTTCGGATGCGTTTGCGCAAGTAATTCCGTGCATCGCAGATGTTAACTGGTACCTTGAAGACCCTAGGATTAGGCGGAAGTTCGACGAAGACAACGATGGGATCTGCGCGCATGTTGCCGAAGCGTTGAAGAGTGTTCGGTTAGAAAGCAGGGCGACAACCGCCTATTTTTCGTATAACGCGACCTATGCGCTTTTTTGGTCTTACGCCGGCGCCCTTGCGATCTGGCGTGCGATCATAGCGGCAAACACGCTACCCCAACAACTGATTTTCATGGACTTTGAGAAAGCAAGCAATTTCGTTGAAAAAGTCACTGGCGGCGGCAGGCGCCGCAGTCGAGCAACGGATACGCCAAACGGCGTCCTATTTCTTGGTGCAGCGCCGTCGGCCGCCAACGGAACGAACGTCCAAAACATGCGAAAGTACAAGAAATTCCGAAATAGTCGCGACAACACAGCGGCCGTCGCAACCAAAAAGCAAGCGCCTGCGAAATCTGTCCCGCCAGATTTGATTGTTCCCGATGCGCACAAATCTCAATGCATCGCAATTCTGTTTCATCCCAATGACGCGCAATATTGTTTTGCCGCCCGAGCGATGGCTGCAGTTCTTCCTGCTGACCAGCGCGTTCTACTCTCATCGCGGCCGTTAACCGATCTGGAGGCGAAACGCATGGGCGGGATCACGATGACGCCGCTTGATTCAATTGCCGATCCTCTTGACGGAAATGTAATCGAGGAAGCTGAGGAATTTTACGCGCAACTGACCAAGCATAAATCTCTGGATGAATTCCTTCTGAACGAAAACGTTCGCGCAAATGGAAGAAATTTCTCACGGCTTGCAGAAAATCTTGTTACCTTCGTGCGGCAGCGTGAAATATCACATGCCCTGTTTCTCCCGGAACGTCCGGGAATTATGAAGCTTGCGCTTAGTGCGTTTGAAACGGCTGGAGTGTTCTGCGTGAATGTTGAATCCTCGATATTCGGCGATGAACCCGTGTTGGGGAATTTTCTCGCGCATCGTCACTTTGTTGTCGACCCGTATCAGAAAGAGAACCTCCGGCGGTTTCACAGCGTCGCGCGCAACAAGATATCGGTAGCCGGCCCAGTTCATGATTTCGCACGCGGCCATATGCCGAAGGGGCGCATTCCGGAAGAGATATTCAATGCGCGCCGGCGCGTGCTGCTCTGCACGCAGAGCGACAATCTTGACAAAAACCTGCGTCTTGTCGAGGCGTCGATTTCCGCATTTGACGCATCCGGCTTTTCGGCATTGGATGGGGCGGAGTTTGTAATTCGCCCGCACCCTAGTGAGTCAGAAGCGCGGCGCGCGAGCTATCTTTCCCTTGCCGCCGCCGCTGGGCGGTCCGATGTGAGGCTGTGCGAAGCCAAAACATTTATGGGCGCCGTCGCCGAGGCGCGTTTTGTCATTAGTCGCTTTTCAACGGTGCTCTATGACGCGCGCAACGACTTTGCAGCACCCATTGCAGTAAACCTGTCGGAAGACCCGACCTCCATCGACTTCATCGGTTCCGGCGTTTGCCTGGGCGCCAAGACGGAGGCGGCGCTGACAGCTCATCTCGACCCGGCCCGCGCGGCCGAAACGCTTTTCGCCGAAAACGCAATCCGCGAAAAGCTGAAATCCGGAATTGACGACCCCGTTCGCCAAATCCTCCGCACGATCGGCGTTCAGGTTGCTCATCACCGCGACGCGGTTTGACGCCGGTCTCGCTTTCGCTAAATCCGCAACCAATACTCGAACACATCAGATGACTGATACAACAATTGATTTAGACCTTTCCATGCAGGCCTGGGCGCGGCTGTTCGAAGCATTTAATACGTCCCCTGAGCGCTATCCTGTCGCCAGCTGGCGCTACGAGGCGCTGGACATTTGGCCGATCCTGAAAACCCAATTTATGCTGCGCGCCTGCAATCTTTTTCACGCGGGAAAATCGCAATTCTTGATTTCCGCTGAAGACATTGGGAGAGAGGAGAATCGCTTCTCGACAGGCGCAAGCCCGGCTGATGTTCGGCGCGCGCGGGCGGCGCGCCCGGCTGCGTCGCCAAAAAACGCGGTTCCAGCAGGGCTCGGTCGTGTCGCGAAGTCGTTTCGTCCGCTGGCTTGCGATGTTGTGTTCTGGAGCGCCGACATTGCGCGTATTGATATCGGCGAATTCGGCTTTGCGCCGTTGATTGATCCGTTCCGCGCGGTGCTGGAGGAAGCACAGATCCGCACCGCCGCGCTGGTTGTCGATATCGACAGAAATGACCCTGTCTTGAAGCAAGCGCTTGCCGGCGGCGCCTATGGGTTTCGTGAGGAGTTCGGCAAACTCCGCACCACATACGCTGATGATGAACTGATCAATTTCGATGCGTTTGACGGTTTTGCGGAGTGGTTCGCCGAAATGGACGCCGTTTGGCCGGTTGCGAGGCTCCACAGCAGAGCGCAGATGACCGCAGTGATCAAACAAACTCAGTCATGCTATCAAATCCTGCTCGATTATTATCGTGCGCAGGCGCTAAAGGGCGTTGCATTGTTTGCGTTTTACGGCCTTATCGGCCACGCCAGCGCGGCCGCCTGCCGCGACATCGGGATACCCTGCATCGATATCCAACATGGCGTTGCAGGACGCGGCCATGAGTCCTATCATTGGCCCAACAGTCCAGCGGGCGGATACAATACTCTGCCGACGCACTTTCTGACTTGGGGCGAAGCAGAAAGAGAATCAATCACTGAACATTCTGACACGGACGGACCGCAAGCGCTCATGGTTGGGCACGCCTGGCGTCTCGCAGAGCAGATGCTCGGGCTTGATCCTGCGCCGATCGCTTTCAACAAATCCCGTTTTAATTCGGTGAAGAAGTCTTACGGTGAAAGCGCCAAGCGGATCAAGAATCACCTATCGACAGGTAGCGACGCCAAGCGCAACATAATTGTCTCGCTCTTTTCCGATCAGCCTGTCGATTGGTTGCGCGCGGTAATAGAAGCGTCGCCCCAGGAATGGCGTTTTCACATTCGTCTGCATCCGGGAGAAGCGAAACGCGAGGGTGCGATTGCGGCGCGCGAGGCGGCGTTTGCAGGGCTGAATGCGGAAGTTGCGGCGGCGACATCGGCGACGATCCCAGAAATCATGCCGCACATGAACGCCCATCTCACAAAGTATTCATCGACGGTTCTGGATGCGCTCGCATATGGCGTGCCGTCCATTTGCTTCTCACAAAGCGCAAGTTGGTTTTATCCGCAGGACAAATACCCGAGCGTTACAACAGTCGAGGACGACGCCGACGCTATCGTCGCTGCGCTGTCAGCCCACTTCGAAAACCCGACGGCGGAGCCAACCCCTGGCGCGTTATCGCTCAGGGATCTGCAGCAGGTTCTGTTCGATATCCTCGGCGAACAGCCGGACTATGGGCGTCTTTAGAGCCTGTGGCGCGGGGCGTAGGTTGTGCAGACTGGCGATGTTAGTGGATGAAAGCCTCTAAACTGTCTCGTCCTGCAGCATCAGGGCGGGTGTTGCCGCAGTGGCGTTGAAAATGGCGACAGTTTCCCGCGGCGCATGTTCGACTTGCGTTGGGTCAAGCTCGGCGACGACGGCGGTGGGCGACAAAATCAGGAATCGCTTGGCAAAGGGACGCATGCTGAAAGCGGGCAGGATTGAATAATGGGAGAAAATAACAGCATCCGGGAACAGCGCGACAAGCGCGATTCGTTCGCGCTCCGGCAATGCCCGCAACGCTCCTTCGGCTGCGTAGATGATGGGTGTTTTTCGCGCCCATGCGCTAAGCAGGCTCAACGCCACAAAATGCCGCGGTGTTAACTCGTTCCATCGCTGGTCAGGGGAGGCTTCGTTCATGTCGGGGGTAAAGGCCCGGCGCAGCCCCTCGATGTCCTCAGAAAGAAGATTCAGCGCAGTTTTGGCATGGTCCCAGTCGAGGTCGCGCGGCAGGTCCGCCGATCGAAACGGATCGTTTTCAATCAATGGGAACTCGTTTGTGACGAGCGCGATATCGCGTTTCGGGTCGATGCCGCGTCTCGTGGCGTCTGTCAGACATATGTCGAGAGCCGTGACGGCGGCCGACCAGGAAAAGGCGGCGCCGTTCATGCAAATGGAAATGATCTCGCCAGGGTTGGCTTTCGCGGCCTCGCCGTTCGCCCCAACGATTTCAATCGCGGACGGGCGTTCGGGACTTGCATCGGGGGCGACGCCCGAGACTTCCACATGATCGATGTAAGACAGATAGTTATCAAAATAAGGCTTCAACGAAACGAAAGAAACAAAGCCGCCCAAAAGACCGACGGCGCCGCCAAAAACAAATCGGAAAATGACGATATCGGCAAAAGCGTTTGTTGAAGATATTTGGCCCGCGCCGACGCCGCCTATGAGGTAGAAGAAAATAATGATAAGCGCACAGACGAAAGCGAGATTGGTCACAAGCTGACTCAGCACGCCGACCTTGAGACGTCGCTGATAAGCCATATCGTAATCGCGAATGGACGCGTTGCCCGTGAACCAGCGGTCAACGTTCTGGGACGTGACGGTAAAGGCGGCGGGGCTTACGGTGACCGATTGAACGATTTTCGCCAGCGCAGAGGCATTGGGACCAGAGCCGGCCATCAGAGCCCGGCTTGCTTTGATGGCGAATGACATGACGAGGGTCTGGGCAAGAAACGCCGTGACGACAAAGATGACGCCGCCAAGCACGATCAAAGGGGCGGTTCGCGTCAGCAAGCTCAGCCCGATTGTCAGCGTCAACAGTGCGTTTAGGCTGGTGTAGAGAATTGTCAGCCCCCGGCCGAGATAGCGGGCTTCGGAATTAATAATGGAAATCAGCTGCTTCGCGTCGATGGCTGATCCGCCGCTTTGCGTGATGTTTTCCTTGTAGCGGTTCACAAGCCGCCGGGCGGATGCGGACTGATACTCATATCCAAGATCGATAAGGCGCGACGCTCCTGAAGCGGACAACGCAATATGCGTGATGTACAGCGCTGCAAACAGGACGATTACGCTAAGCACCACAACTGGAGTAGGGGTGAGATCAAATACTGCGCCTTCGGCGAAGCCTAACGGCGTCACGATAAAGGACGGTGCGGATTTCAATAAGTCGCCCGCCTCAAATTTCCAATCGTTGGCGGATAGTGACAGGTAGCCGATGACAACCGCGAATGCGACGCCTTGAAAAAGCGCCGACAAAAACTGACTTGCAATGGGGCGAATCGCGCGGCGAATCGGCGGGCGCTCCGGGTCGCGCAGGATCCACCGGACCAACTCGGCCACCTCATCGAGCGATGAGGTGGATTGCTTGGAGTTCATTTCTGTCTGTTCAGGGTTATTACGAGCCACAGTCGCCTTCAATCAGGTGTTTCCAAGCCGCCGCCTGGAGCGCGCGCATGCATATACGACTTCGCAGGCATTGGAAAACCTGCGGTTTTTGGGCTCATAGGGTGCCCGGATCCATGATTGGCGACGTGGAGGATTAACGCTCGCTGATTTTCGTCCAAAATTTCAGTTGGCTAGCAGGCCGGCGATTCGCGCTTTCCGGCCATGGCGTTCACCGATCCTGGAACAGCCTGTACGAAGCCCCGACTCGGGAAATCCCGATATGTTGACAACAGGGCGATCATATTTATTCACGCTGATTTTGTGCGTTGGGCTCCCTTGGCTTGACGCCGCAGCGCTATGAAAGACATATTCGCTCGATGCTGAAATCCGCCGACCGGCTTATTGTCCAGGCCGATGCGCCCCTGATGGATGCTTTGGCTGCTCTAGAGCGGTCAGAGGTAAAAACCCTCTTTGTCGTCGATGACGCCGGCAAGCTGGTCGGCGCCTGCACGGACGGTGATATCCGTCGCGCCATGCTCCGCGGCGGCGGCATGACCGACGCGATTGAGGGCGTCATGAACAGGACGCCAGTGCGGCTGGAAGAAGGGTTCAATCCCGGCGACGCCGCTGAACTGTTGCGCAAGCATGACGTCATGGTGCTGCCGGTTGTCGGCGCGGACGGCGGCGTCAAGGGGATTGTTACGGCGGACGCCGTAAGCGACGATGGAACGACTAACACGCCGGTTGTGTTGATGGCGGGCGGCCTCGGGCAACGCCTTCGCCCGCTGACCGAAACATGCCCGAAGCCTTTGCTGCCGCTTGGTGATAAGCCGATCCTTGGCCACATCATCGATGGTTTCGTAGCGCAGGGATTTCGGCGCTTTTATATCTCGGTGAATTACCTAGGTCACATGATCGAGCAATATTTTGGCACGGGCCAAGACCGCGGGATCGAGATTTCTTACCTGCGTGAGGAAAAACGCCTTGGCACAGCCGGCGCGCTACATCTCTTGCCG
This sequence comes from Hyphococcus sp., assembly GCA_028289605.1. Classification (GTDB taxonomy): domain Bacteria; phylum Pseudomonadota; class Alphaproteobacteria; order Caulobacterales; family Parvularculaceae; genus Hyphococcus. The sequence continues at coordinate 110,137 of JANQON010000002.1, forward strand.
CAGAATATGGATTATCCGTTTATTGTCATGAATGGTGATGTCATCACCCAGATCGATTTTCGCGCGCTGCTGCGCAATCATGAGGAAGCAGGAGCCGCCGCGACGATGTGCGTACGCGAGCACCTGACCTCAATACCGTTCGGCGTGGTGCGTTTTGGCGGCTCTACTTATCAGTACACAGATGAGAAACCGACTTTAAAACACCATATCAACGCAGGCATATATTGCATTTCTAAAGAGGCGCGCAACGGCATACCAGAAAATAAATTTTACGACATGCCGTCTTTGTTTGACGATTTACACAAGCAAGATCATTTATGCTCCGTGCACGTCATTCATGACGCATGGTTCGACATCGGGTCGCCCGGAGAATATGAGATCGCAAAACAGCGATTCCGAGAAAGCTGAGCTTCAACCGCCATCCCGCTGCTCGGCGCCCATTTTGGTTGCCTAGCCGGAGGGGTCAGTGTAGTAGGAGGCGCGGCCAGATGGATGAAAAACCGGCGGCGAAACAAGGATCTGCGAGAGTAAAAAGAGCCCATGGCTGAGTTTTATACCGACCCTCGAAAGGACAGGATTGACGAGGCGAAATACGCGCCCGCTCAAAGTAATCCGGAGACATTCTACGGTCTGCCGCAAGACATTGAGTTTTGCGCCCGGTGCGTCATCTCGAATCAGCGTCCGAATTCGACCGTCGAATACAAACACACGGCAACTTCGAAGAAGAAGGTGATTTCATTCGACGAAGAAGGCATCTGCGACGCCTGTCGGCAGGCGGAGAAAAAAGAGGAGATCATTGATTGGGATCGCCGCCGCGCTGAGCTGCAGACGCTTTGCGACAAATATCGCTCGCGCACGGGCGCCCATGACTGCCTCGTGCCTGGCTCCGGCGGCAAGGATTCCTTTTACCAGTCCTGGATGCTGAAATACGAATTCGGCATGAACCCGCTCACCTGCACCTGGGCTCCGAATATTTACACCGATTGGGGGTGGCGGAATTTTCAACGCTGGATTCATGCCGGCTTTGACAACTATCTCATGACCGGCAATGGCCGTGTGAAGCGTTTGATGACGCGCCTCGCCGTTGAGAACATTTTCCACCCCTTCCAGCCGTTCATTATCGGCCAGAAGGGCTTTGCGCCGCGCTTCGCCCAGCGCATGGGCATTCCGCTGATTTTTTATGGAGAGAATGAGGCGGAATATGGCAATCCGATTGCGGACAATACCTCCGCCCAGCGCACTTTTGACTACTTTTCCGCTTCGGACGAGAGCGAAATATACTTTGGCGGGACTTCTGTGCATGATCTCGTGCACAAATTCGGCGTAAGGCGCGCCGATCTTGAAGTCTATATGCCGTCAAATCCGCAGGATCTCGAAAAGCACAGCATCGAGGTGCATTATCTTGGTTACTACCTCAAATGGCATCCGCAGGCGGCCTATTACCACGCGGTTGAGCATGGCGGGTTCGAAGCGTCGCCGGAACGCACTGCCGGGACCTATTCGAAATACAATTCGATCGACGACAAGATCGACGATTTTCACTACCACACGACGTTTATCAAATTCGGTATCGGACGAACGACGTATGATGCCGCGCAGGAGATTCGATCAGAGGATATCGAACGAGAAGAGGGCGTCGCGCTCGTTAAGCGCTATGACGGCGAGTTTCCAGAGCGATTCTCCGAGGAGTGTTTTAAATATCTTAGTCTGCCGCCGGAGGAATTCCCGGAAGCATCAAAGCATTTTGAGAGCCCCGTGATGGACAGGGATTACTACGATGCGCTCGCCAACCGGTTTCGCTCGCCGCACCTCTGGGCGCATGAAAACGGCGAGTGGCGGCTTCGTAGGCGCGTCTTCGACGCCAATTAGACGGGATCGGCGAGGCCCGGAGAGTTCGAAACAATGCGAAGGCGAATCATAGCGCGTCTTGACGTAAAGATGCAGCACCTGATTAAGGGAGTGCGTCTTGAAGGATGGCGCAAAATCGGCGACCCGGAGCAGCGCGCGCTGAAATATTACGCTGAGGGCGTCGACGAGCTTATTTATATGGACGTTGTCGCGAGTCTTTATGAGCGCAACAACCTTGCCGGGATTGTGGAGCGCGTCGCCTCGCAAGTCTTCATCCCAATTACTGTCGGCGGCGGCGTTTCTTCGCTTTCCGCGGTGAAAGACCTGCTTGCCGTCGGGGCAGACAAGGTGGCAATCAATACCGCTGCGACCAAGAATCCCGAACTCATTTCCGATATCGCCAACACCTATGGCGCGCAGGCGACGGTTGTTTCCATTGAAGCCAAAAAGCTTCCGACCGGCGGCTGGGAGGCGATGACGGACAACGGACGAAATCATACAAACCGCGATGTTGTCGAATGGGCGAAAGAGGCTGAGGCGCGCGGCGCCGGAGAGCTGTTTGTGACATCGATTGATCAGGACGGGACCGGTCTCGGTATGGACGCGGAATTGATCGACGCTGTAACAAATGTCGTCAACATTCCAGTGATCGCTTGCGGCGGCGTTTCAAAATCCGCGCATGTGACAGACATTCTTACGCGAAATGAAAGGCTCAGCGCCGTCGCCATGGCGCGTGCGCTGCATTATGACCAGGCGAGCCTTGAGGAGGTCCGCGCGGCCTGCGCCGCAGCCGGCGTCAACGTGCGCGACATTGGCGCTGAGCTTGAACGGGGGCTGCAATCATGACGACCAAGGTCGCGGTCATCGATTACGGAATTGGCAACGTTTTTTCTGTCTGCAATGCGCTTCGCAAAATCGGCGAAGAACCTCTGTTGACGGATAAAGCGGCTGAAATCGAATCTGCCGACCGCATCATTCTGCCGGGCGTCGGCGCATTCGGGAAGGCCGTCGACGCCTTGAAGTCGCGCGGACTCGATGAAGTCCTGAAACGGTATCGCGAAACCGGCCGCCCGTTCATGGGCATTTGCGTCGGTTTGCAGATGGCGTTGGCGAGAGGAACTGAGTTCGGCGACTTCGACGGTCTTGGCTATATCGACGGCGATGTCGTTCGCATTCCAGGCGACGCCGATGACGGATCGCCGCTTTGTGTTCCCCATATTTCATGGGGACCGCTCTATGCCGCGTCGGGTGCTGAAGAGCGTTGGCGCGAAAGCATTTTCGGCGATTTTCTCAGCGGCGGCGCTTCTGCTTATTTCGTTCACTCCTTTCATTGCGTTCCAAAAGACGCATCGACAATTCTGGCGGAGACCGAATATGGCGGTCACCGGCTCACCGCAGCGGTGCAAGCGGATAACTTTGTCGGGACGCAATTTCACCCTGAGCGGAGCGGCGAGATCGGCCAGCGCGTGCTAAGGCGCTTCATGGCGATTTAGGCTGCATGCGATGGCTTCCGCAGATGTCTGGCAAGCAAGAGCAACAACGCTGGCGGCGATGTTACGATGGCCGCTGCAACATGGCTGGCGCGGTGCGTTCAACCGCTGGCGGACGGTTTGGTCGCTATTTCGCAAGGGTTCGGATTTGTATTCTTATCAGAATCGCTACCCCGATGTCGGGACCTTGCATCCATATGCGCACTACGCCGCGACGGGGCAGTTTGAGGGCAGGGTTTTTTCAGGCGCAGTCAGTTCTTGGCCGGCGCCGCCGAACCGCCCCTGGAAGGGGCGTTTATCCGATGCGCTGGCCGCGGCGGCTGTCGTTCCCAAGGCCGCAGCGCCCGATTCGCGGATAGGCGAAACAGACAATTCTGTTGACCTGATTATTCCGTTTTACAACCGGCGCGATCTTGTCTTGCGCGCCGCGAAAAGCGCCATCGATCAAACCCATCAGGAACTGCGCGTCATTGCCGTCGATGACGGCAGCGCCGACGGCGGCGGCGAAGTACTGAAAAAAGAGTTCCACACTGAAATAGAAAGCGGGCGCCTTGCGGTCTTGCGTCAGCGGAATGCGGGCGCGCCGGCGGCGCGCAACACCGGGATCGCAAGCGGAGTCGGCGCTTGGGTCGCTTACCTCGACAGTGACAATGCGCTCGACAACTACCATGTGGAGACGCTTCTGTCCGCCGTGAAAGAAGCGAAAGCGTTGATGGTCTATAGCGGCTGGCGCGAGCCCGGCGGCGTCCGTCATGAGGCGCAGTGTTATGACAGACGTCGATTACTAGAGGCCAACTACATTGATCTGAACACTTTCCTTCATCACCGCAGCCTTTATCAGGCCTATGGCGGTTTTGATGAACGTCTCGCCCGTTTTCAGGACTGGGATCTTGTGATGCGTTACGGTCGCGTGACAGCGCCGGCGGTGGCGGATCAGGAAAGCGTGGAACGAGCGATCGGCGCGGATAGGATTTCGGTGCGGATTCCGGCGGGCCCGTCCCTGAGGCAGGTCAGGCAGAATCATATTGCGGAGCTTGTGGCTGCCGGTCTTGCGCCCCGCGCTGTCGCCGGGTCGCAGGCGGCGCTTGCCGGCGATGAGGACGCGCTGCGCGCGCTGGACATTTCCGTTGCTTTTATTGAGCCGGCCGATGTCCCCGACTTGCACCGCCGAGGGGATCGAGGCGGCTTCGTCTGGCTATTGACCCGCAAGGAAGCAAGCGCGATAAGCGTTTTGGCGCGGCAAACGCCGTATTTTGCGATGACAATCGACGATGGCGGCGCCCTTGATTCGCGTTTTCTTAATGTTGTTGGCTCGGCTGAAGAGGCGCGGCAAGCGCCCGTTGGATGGGCTATCGGGCCAACGACGAACCACATTGGTACAGACTGATGACGCGACCTTATGGTCTTGCGCCGGCTTAGGGCAAAAGGAGATGGGCGCCTCCAATGGCCTCGTTTATAGTAAGAAAAGCAAGTGACAGCGCTGGAATGGTAGCGTGAAACAGTCAGCACAAATAGCAACCAATCGCGCATCGTCAGTTTTCGCCGAGGACCTGGCGGCGAGAGATAAAGAGTTGCGCGCCGCGATTGAAGGGGCGCGCGTTCTGGCAGTGGGCGCCGCGGGGTCGATCGGCTCCAGCACCGTGCATGTCTTGGCGCAGTACAAGCCCAAATCACTCCATATTATCGATCAGAACGAGAACGCGTTGGCCGAGCTTGTTCGTCAGCTGCGTTCGTCGCCGAAGCCTCTTCCGGTAGAAGACTTTCGCACACTTCCGCTTGATTATGGCGCGCCGGTAACGCGGGCGCTAATGGCCCGCGAAGGGCCCTATGACCGCATTCTCAATTTTGCTGCGATCAAGCATGTGCGCTCTGAAAAGGACGCCTTCTCGATCCTGCAGATGTTCGACACCAATATTGTAAAACAGGCTCGGTTTCGGCGGTGGATCGCCGAAACCGCGCCGAAAGCCGACTATTTTTCGGTGTCCACCGACAAAGCCGCCAATCCCGTTTCCTTTATGGGCGCGACAAAGCGCGCAATGGAACATGCCCTGTTCGATCATGTGCGCGAAGAGGGCCTTGCCGGCAACGTGACCACTGCGCGATTCGCAAATGTCGCCTTTTCGAATGGTTCGCTGCTTCAGGCTTTCGCAGAGCGGCTTGCCCGGCGCGAGCCCGTCGCCTGCCCAAGAAACATTCGCCGCTATTTCGTGTCGCTCGAGGAGTCTGGACACATCTGCGCGCTGGCGAGCGTGCTTGCACCGCACGCCCATATCGCCATTCCCCGGCTCGATCCGGAAGCAAATCTTGTGCTTCTGGAAGATGTTGCCCGCGCTTTCCTGAAAGAGAACGGCCTTGAGCCAGTTGAATTCTCCGATGAGCGCGCTGCATGCGAAGCGGCGCCGCGCCTACACAACGAAGGGCGTTACCCAATATTGCTGACGCCGGCTGATACGGCGGGGGAGAAACCTTTTGAGGAATTTGTCGGCGAAGGCGAGGAAACCGTCGAAATCGATCTGTCCGCAATGCTTGCGGTGAAGTATTCCGACCTGTCGGGAGAAACGCCGTTTGCTGCTGTCGTGGAAGAGATAGCCGATATTGTTGAGGGGCGGTGCGAGGTCGATTTCGAAAAGATCGCGTTGAAGCAATTGATCGGAAAGATAGAACCGCGGTTTCTCTCGTCTCATATTGAGTCTGCCCGCAATCTTGACGAAAGGGTCTGACTCTTGAGTGAGCCGGCGCGCATACCATTGGCCATCCCAGTTGTCGGCAAGGAAGAGGCGGCCAACTTACAAAAGTGCATTGACGACAATTTTGTATCGTCCGTCGGCCCTTTTGTGACGGATTTCGAGACGAGGATCTCTGCGCTTTCCGGCGCCGCGCATGGGGTCGCCATGGGATCGGGCACGCAGGCGTTGCACCTTGCGCTGCACTGTCTTGGCGTTGGGCGCGGCGATGTCGTCGCTTTGCCAAGTTTCACCTTCATCGCCAGCGCAAACGCCATCGCGCATACCGGCGCGCGGCCTTGGCTGTTCGACATCGATGCCGAAAGCTGGACAATGCACGCCGGACAGCTGGCAGAGGCGCTTCGCGAAAAAGCAGAGCGACGCGACGGCCAGACATTCCTCAAAGACGGAGGCGAACGGGTCGCCGCCATCATGCCTGTCTATACACTGGGAACGCCGGCCGACATGGATGCGATCGGTGCGATCGCGCGCGAATACGACCTGCCCATCGTTGCTGATGCCGCCGCCGCGATTGGGCTCATCTATCGCGACAGAAAGCTAGGCGAACTCGCAACGCTGACCTGTTACTCTTTCAACGGCAACAAGACAATCACCTGCGGCGGCGGCGGCATGGTTGTTGGCGACGACGATGCGCTATTAAGGCGTATCCGCCATGTCTCGACAACGGCGCGGGTTTCGTCGAACTATGAACATGACGAAGTTGGCTACAACTACCGCATGACCAACCTTCAGGCGGCTGTCGGTTGCGCCCAGGTGGAAAAACTCCCAACTTTTTTGGCTGCAAAGGAGCGTGCTCGCCGCGCCTATGACGCCGCTTTTTCGGGACGGGACGACATAAGCGCTTTCCCGTCTCCATCTGATCGCGAGTCGACGAATTGGTTTTCCGGTTTCGTGCTGTCGAACAATGCGTGCGTTTCGGTGGAAGAGATATGCAGCGCATTGCAGGCGCGACGGATTGAAGCGCGGCCGTTCTGGATTCCTGTGCACATGCAGGCGCCGTTTTCCGACGCGCGCTGCGAGGATCAGCAGCTGACCGAAAGCATCTGGCGGAGGATCGTCACCCTGCCATGCTCGACCAACCTGACAGAGTCTGAACAGGCGCGCGTTATCGAAGAGGTTTTGCGCATTCTTGACGGAGCGGCCGCATGAATCGGACAGTCGCTTTTGTTCTTGCGCGAGCCGGTTCTAAAGGGTTGCCAGGCAAAAACATCCGCCCGCTTGCGGGAAAGCCGTTGCTCGCCTGGAGCATTGCAGCAGCGCATGCCTGTCCCGACATCGACGAAGTGATCGTTTCTACGGACGGTGATGACATTGCCGAGGCCGGCTCCGCCGCAGGCGCTCGCGTTATGATGCGTCCGCCCGAGCTTGCCAGCGACACGGCGCCCCCGAAAGATGCGGTGCGATTCCATGTCAGCAAAATGAGTGCGTCAGAACGCCCGGACATAATTGTCCTCCTGCAACCGACATCGCCGCTTCGAGCTGTTGATGACATATCCGCGTGCGTTTCGTCGGTGCGCGATGACGGCTTTGATTCGTGCGCGACTTTTGTTGAAGCGCCGGGTGACGTTTTCCGGTGCTGGCGGCCGACAGATGCGGGAATGAAACCCCTGCACAAAAATTATGACCCATGGGCGCGCCGACAGGATCATCCTGAAGCGTATGTGTTGAACGGAGCAGTATACGCCGTGCGCGCTAAGCCTTTTTTCGCTGATGAATCGACAAACTGGCTGCCAGGCCGGTCTGGCATGGCGCTGATGCCGACAGAGCGCTCGGTCGACATCGATACGGAACTCGATTTTGCGTTCGCAGAACTCCTGTTGGCGCGGCGCGGCGAAGACGTATGACGGTGCTGCGGCCTTCGGAAGCCGCTTCCTTCGTTTTGTACGAATTTCTTTCGAGCATGGTCTCAACGCCGCCCCATGACCGTCAAACGCCCGGCCTGCTGCGCATTGCTGCGCGCGCGCTGTCGCGGCGTGCGGGCGAATTTAATCCTTTACAAGGCGCCGACAAGATCTGGTTTCATTCGACGACGCACAACCAACGCGAAAGTCTCGCGCCGGTTTGGCGGAAAATGGGTGAAGGTGCGATTTGGGCTGATCTCGCCGACCCATTCGCGGCTTGGGGCGCCTCGCTCGACAAGGCGTTATTGCGCGCGCGTGCGGCGTATCTTGACTATCCGCCTGAACTGAAAGACCTGTACCACCTTGCACTCGCAGAGGCCGAGCTTTTGGAAAGGGCCTTTCGGCGCGCGCGGCCCCGCGCTGTGGTCACGTCCAATGATCACAGTCCGCGCCATATGGGACTGATGTTGGCGGCTTGGCGCACCGATGTCCCGATCACGTATATTCAGCATGCAGCGGTTGGCGGTGAAGAACCCGCGCTTGCCAATTTCGATATGGCGCTTCTCCATGGCCAACATGCTTGCGAACGGTACGTTCAGGCCGGTCCGCTGGCAAAGTCGGTTTTTTTTGTCGGCGCGCCCAAGCTTGACGCTGCTACTGCTGGGAATGGTGAGAAATGCGGCGATGCGATTGGCGTTTGCCCTGCTGTTAATGCATCGGCGCAGGCAATAATGGAAATACTCGACAAGGCGCGTCGAACGGCGCCGGACCGACCGTTAATCTTGCGCCTTCATCCGCGTTCTGATGCGCGCATTTATCTTCCCGACGGCGTGGAAGAATCCAACCCGGCGACGGAAACTGTTGCGGGTTTCCTTCACCGTTGCGCGGTCCTTGTCGCCGACGACAGCAACATTGCGATTGAAGCGCTGGTCTTTGGCGTGCGCGTCGTCCGCATGAGTTTCGCGGGAGCGCTGCGCGACCAATACGGAATCGGCGGTGATCCCGTTTTCAAGGACTGGACAACGGATCATCGCGGTTTTGCAGCAATGCTGACCCGTGCGCTCGTGACGGATGAAACAATCAATTTTCAGGAAGCCGCTTCGCGCTATTTTTCGAATGTAGGAACGCCATGGTCCGGGCGCGCTGGCGACCTTGCCGCCGCCGCGATTCGTTGGCGCTATCACGGCGGGGACCAGCCTGATGGCTTGATTTCGCTGCCCCCGAACATTATGCCGACAACAATACTCGAGCCAAACGAGACGACGAATGGATGAAATTGCGCTCTTGGGCGCTGGCGGTCATGCAAAAGTCTGCATTGATGTCGCCAACGCAGTCGGCGCAACGGTTAGCCGTATCAACGCGCCCGACGCCTCATCGTTACCCGCCATGGAAGGCGCTGAAATTTTTCAGGGGCCGGATGAACCATTCATCGATGCGACACCGCCAAGCGCGTTATTCTTCATCGCTGTGGGTAATCTAGCGTTGCGTCGAAAAATCGCCGCCATGATCGAGACCCGAAACCGTTCCTGCGCAACTTTAGTGGCGCCGTCCGCGGTTCAAAGTTTGGGGAGCGAAATCGGCGAGGGGGTGCTCGTTGCGCCCGGCGCCATCATCAATGTCAATGCTCAAATTCACGCCCACGCTGTTATCAACACGGGCGCCGTCGTTGAGCATGACAGTTTCATTGGCGAGGGGGCCTTTGTCGGCCCCGGCGCTGTCTTATGCGGCGGCGCCCGGATTGAAGAATGGGCGATGATCGGCGCTAACGCGACATTGATGCCCGGCGTCGCCATTGGAGCGGGCGCGCGCATCGGCGCCGGCGCGCTCGTGACGAAAGATGTGCCTGCGGCCGCGACCGTGTTCGGTGCGCCGGCGCGTGTTGTTGAGAATGATGACTAAGTCTTGGGCGCGGATCATTCTGGTCGATTATAAGAGCGGCGACTATCTTCAAAAAACGGTTGATGCGCTGGCGTTGCAGACCTTTCCCGATTTTGAAGCAGTGATTGTTGATAATGCCTGTCCGGAGGGCGCGGCGCGGCGTTTGCGATTGCCGGATGAGCGTTTCCGAGTCATCACGTCGCCTGAGAATATTGGCTTCGCCGGCGGCAGTAATCTTGGAGCGAACGGCTGCGGAGCGGAGTGGATCGCAACGCTGAATCCTGATGCGGCGCCGGACGCCGACTGGCTTGCGGAAATTCGCGAAACCGCCGCGCGTGCGCCGTTTGCCGGAATGCTGAGCACCACTCTCATCAGCGCAGAAGACGAGGCTATCGTCGACGGCTTTGGCGACGTGCTGTCTTTCTTCGGGCTGTCGTGGCGCGGCGGCCACTTACAATCCGCGGCGAGTTTGCCGGCTGGCGATGTGGAGGTGTTCGGACCATGCGGCGCGGCGGCGTTTTATCGGAGTGATTTGTTCAAGGCGTTAGGCGGGCTAGATGCGCGATTTTTCTGCTATCTCGAAGATGTCGACCTTGCCTGGCGCGCGCGTCTTCTCGGCGAGCGGTGCGTTCAGGCGCGTCGCGCCATATGTCGGCATGTGGGGTCGATCAGCACAGCTGACGACTCCGACTTTCGTACCTATCACACGGTGCGCAATACTGTCTGGATGATTCTCAAGAATGCGCCGTGGTTTTTGTTGGCGCCGATGATGGCGACGCATCTGGCGGCGCAGACATATCTGGCGTTTCGCCACTCGGCGGGGCATCGCGCTGTCATGAAGCGAGCAATGGGTGATGCTTTCAAAGTGCTGAACGTATTCCGCCAAGCGCGTGCGGACGTTGATCGTCGCGCAGCGCTGGCTGCATCTACATGGCTCGATTTTCGCCTTTCCCATGTTCGCAAACAACCTATTGTTTGTCGCGCCCTTGAAGGCTGATCTGGGCGGGCGCCGGCGAGCATGGCGGGGCGGGGCCTTTCTCGCGCGGAACGGCGCTTGAATCTTGTTTTCGCCCGACTGGCGGTATCCCCGTTTGGCGGCATGTCTATTCCGTATCCGGGGCGCCGGTTCATCGCGCATTCGTTGTCTCCGATCGCGTATGCGGTCCCTGCCTGCAAGAGCGCGCTGAAATCGCGGACGCTCACGGGAGCGGTCGCCATCCCGGCGCAAAGAATGAGACTCGCACCATCTTGTCGTTGAGCGCGCCATCGACGCCGTCCTTAAAGCCAATCAGTTGCGCATGACATTGCAGCGGCGCTGGAACTTGCCGCGGCGAAACAGAGTTTGCGGGGAGTGATAAAGCTATGAAGCGAAACGTCGATGTAAGATAAATCACACTTCCTGCAGAATAAATTCACCAAAAACAGCGTTCGGCGGCTGCGCGAATCAACAGGCGCGCAAATTGTCGTCAGTCGCCGTGAACCGGTTCGTCGTCATTCGTAATTCTGAAGATCATCTCTGTTTCTGGATAAGCCATTATTCCGCGCGCCGTTTGCCGGCCAAATTCGACCGTTCGCAGATCGGGCCTCGCACGAGCGGAGGTTTCAGTCGAAATTTACCATAAAGGGGGCGTCGACGGTCACTTCAAAAAACCGGAACAGCCAACAGCCAAAATTCGGAACAGCCGCCAACCTATGAATATGCTGGTCGTTGAAGGCGCGAACCGCCAATCGGGATCGCCGAAAACCAAGCGCGCGCGATTAATAAGGCGTCGTTGGCTGGTTGCCGCCTCGGCCGGCGCGATCGCCGCGGCGACGCCCGGCTATATGGGTTTTTACGGCGGCCGGGCCCGGGCGCAGACACTACCGCCAGGGTGCGCGGACGCGATCACCACCGGCACGCCGAACGACAATGACGGCGTCGCGGAAGACGGCGAGACAATCACCTGCGTCGTCGCATCGCCTACCACAATCGGCGCGATCGACACGACCGGCGTCGATGATCTCACGGTCGTCATCGGCGACGCGTCGACCCCCACGACCGTAACCAGCGGGTCCGGCGACGGGATCGCCATGTCCGGCGGCGGCGCGCAGACCCTGACCGTCAACGCCGGCTCGTCCGTGAGCGGAATTGACGACGGCGTCTATATCGCGGTTTCCGCGACCAGCGTCGATGACCTCACCGTCGTCAGCGAAGGGGACATTGACGGCGGCTCGGGGTGGGGGATCAATGCGCGCAATTACGGCGGCGGCGGCTCCACGATCACCGTCAGCGACGTGTCCGCCAATGAGGGGATTTATCTAAAGACCGGCGGTTCAGGCGGGACTCTCACCATAAGCGACGGCGGCGCTGTCAGAGGTCTAGGGGCTAACGGGACAGGCATTTGGGTGGACGTCGGGGGCGGCGACTTCACGATCGACACCTCCGGCGGGGCGGCGAACAACGGGGTTGTCAGCGCCGGCCTCGACGCCGTCTACGCCAACAACAAAGGCTCGGGTAAATTAACCGTCACGACCGCGAACGTCTCGTCGACCAACGAAACCGGGGTCCGCACCGTTTCCGGGACCAGCGGCGGGGCGACGACCATCGATACGTCCGCCGGGACGGTGTCCGGCGGGAGGGCGGGCGTGGACGCGACGCAAAACAGCGATGCGCTCCTCAGCATAAAAGTGGGCGCCGTTTCCGGCAATGTCGGCGTCGACGCCAATGCGAAGGGCGGCGCGACGGAGATTACGCTGATCTCCACAGCGAACGTCGTCGGCGCGACCGGCGCGGGCGTCGATGCGCAGTCGGAGGGCGGAACCATCTCGGTAACCGGGTTGTCGGATCCGAACACAGGCCTGTCGGGCGCGATCATCACCGGCGCGACCGACGGGGTTTACCTGCGTTCTAAAGGCGCGGCGCTCACGGTGCGAAACCTGGACACCGTCAAGGGCTTGGGCGGCCACGGCGTCGATGCGGATGCGAGGCTTCTCAGCGCGCAGAGCGGCGGCGGCGTCACGCTCTCGGGCGGCGGCGACGTCACGATTTCCGGCATCACGAACATCGTCGGCTACGGCGACGGCGATCCGACAACGGACGACCAGGGCCACGGCGTCAAAGCCATTTCCGGCGGCCTGGACATCTCCATTCAGAATCTCGGCGTCGGCGGTCTGGTCGAAGGCAGGGACGGCGACGGCATTTACGCCCGCCTGGACATCGCCGGAGGCTACGGCATCAACATCGGCGGCGAAGTTGACAGCGCGACCGGCGAGGTCATCGGCGCCATCGGCAATGTGAAAGGCAGCCGCAACGGGATTTATGCGTATGCTGACACTGGCAGCAGCGACATAATCATCAATACGAGCAAGGGCGGGGTGACCGGCGGCCTAAACGGGATCAAGGTCGGTAATTATGGATCGGGCTCGGTGTCGATTACGGCGTATGATGTCGCCTCCCTTGCCGGGGGCGAAGACGCCGTCAATGTGAACCATTTCGGCGACAGCGACCGCACGTTAACGATCCTGACGACCGGGACCGTGTCGGGCGCCCAGGACGGGATCGATGCGCGCGCCGCCAACAGCGCGCTCTCGATTACAACGACCGGCGCCGTCACCGCCGCCGGCGTCGGCGTCAAGGCGGATCAAGACAGCGACGAACTTCTCAGCATATCGGTGGACGACGTCACCGCCGGCGTCGGCGTGAGCGTGGACGCGGAGCTCGGCAAAACGGAGATCACGCTGGCGTCGACGGCGAATATTGTCGGCACGACCGGCGCGGGCGTCAGCGTGCGGAGCGGGAAGACTACGACATACGGAGGCGATGTAACCCTCGACGGACAGTCGGGCGCGACCGTCGCCGGCGCGACCGACGGGATATCATTGCAGTGGAAAGGAATTTCATCCCTAAACAAGACCACGATAAGCAGTATCGTTTCCGCCAAAGGCTACGTGGGAAGCGGGATTAACGTCTCCGCCGGCGCCGTCACAATCACCGGGGTCGACAACATTTACGGCAGCGCCAGCGGCATAAACGCGCTTGGAGCGCTGGGCGTCTCGATCCAGGGCGTCGGCGGGACCGGGAATCTGGTCGAAGGGGCCGTCGGCCATGGGATACGGGCCGAGCTTACGAGATCCGGTTCTATAAATATCGGCGGCGACGAGGCCGTCGGCAATGTCAGGGGGGCGATTCACGGCATCTACGTCGACGCCAATAAAGCGACTAGCGTAACAATTGACAGCGCGGGCGGGTTCGTCGAAGGCGGCGCCACGGGCATTTTGGTCGATGGTTATTACTCTCCATTGGTCACCATCACGACGGCCGATGTGACCGGTGGGGATGTGACCGCTGGGACAGGCGGCGACGGCATTGCCGTGGTTAAATCCATCAAAGGACTGACCCTCGACAGCAGCGACGGCGTCGTCAAGGGCGGCGCCAACGGGATCCGGGCGGAAATTACAGGCGCCGGCGCCGCCCCCATTGTAATGACGGTCAATGACGTAAGGGGCTATGGCGGGGCGGGCATTCGCGCAACCTCCAGTCGGACGGCCGGCCAAATCACCATTCAGGGATCGTCTGGCGATATCATCGGCGCGACCGACGGGATTTTTGCAAGAACCGTCGGCCCGAACATCACGGTGCGGACGCTTGACTCCGTCACCGGCCAGGGCGGCCACGGCCTCGACGTGGATGCAAGCGGCGGCGACATCACGATCAGCGACATAACGACCATTGTCGGCTACGGCGATGGCGATCAGTCAACCGGCGATCAGGGCCATGGCGTCAAAGCGGTCACCTTTGGCGGCGACATTTCCATTCAGCGCGTCGGCCTGGGCGACGGCAATCTGGTTGAAGGCAAGGACGGCCACGGGATCTATGCCCGTTCCGCGGAAAGCAACTTCGTCAACGTCGCCGGAGACATCAAGATCGGCGGCGAGGTTGACAGCGCGACCGGCGCGGTCACGGGCATCGGCAATGTCACAGGCAGCCGCTACGGCATCAGCGCCGTGTCGGGCCTCCGAGCGGATGTAGACATCACAATCGCGTCGACAGCGCACATTCAGGGCCTTTCGGGCCCGGGCGTCTTCGCTAGAGCCGGCGGCTTTGAAGACGGGCTTATTTCGCTGAAGGGCCTGTCGGGCGGCCGGATCACCGGCGCGACCCACGGGGTTGATCTGTACAATCAAGACTCCCTCAGCATCGGATATCTTGACTCCATCACCGGCCTGGGCGGCGATGGGATCAAAGTTCACGCCACGTTCACCACGATCACCTCAATCGGCGCCGTTTACGGCACGGCCAACGGCATTGTCCGCACCGCCGCCGGCAAATTTGCCGGTATCTCAATCCAGGGCGTCGGCCTCGCCGGCGGCGTGACAGGTCGGGACGGCAACGGGATTAACGTGACTAGCATCGGCAACCGCAGCATCAATATCGGCGGCGAAGTCCCGGTTGGCGACGTCACGGGCGGCGTAATCGGCATCTACTCAAACACCTTTTATGGCGGCGCGGTCATCGACAGCTCCGGCGGAACCGTCACCGGCGGCGTCCATGGAATCGTGGTCACTAACAGTGAATATCAAGGAAATTACGGCGATGCCCGGACCAACATTACGACCGCCAATGTCACCGGTACAACCGGCGACGGCATTCGTGTCGTGGATCACTACAAAGACGACCTGACCATCGATACAAGCAAGGGCGCGGTCAGGGGCGGCGCCCGGGGGATCCATGCGGCCTACGACGACAACACCAGCCCCACGTTTCTCACCGTGAACTATGTGAGGGGGTACGGCGCAGAGGGCATTCGCGTCACCACCACGGGATCGAACGCGCATATCTCGGTGCAGGGCTCGTCCGGCGACGTCATCGGCGCGACCGACGGGATTCTTACCCATTCCACCGGCGCGAACATCACGGTGCAGACGCTGGACTCCGTCACCGGCCAGGGCGGCGACGGGCTTGACGTCAGCTCGAACGGGGGCGCCATCACGATCAGCGACGTGACGACCATCACCGGTTATGGCGATGACGCGACCACCGGCGACGACGGCCACGGCGTCTTCGCGATCTCAGCGGGCGGCGACATCTCCATTCAGCGTCTCGGCGTCGACGGTCTGGTCGAAGGCAAGGACGGCGCCGGCATCTACGCCCGCGCCGGGGCCGGGAGCGTCAATATCGGCGGCGATGCTGACGGCGCGATCGGCAATGTCAAAGGCAGCTACAACGGCGTTGACGTCGCCGTCGGTACGGGCGGCGGCGACCTGACGATCAATACGTCGGCCGGCGCCGTTGAGGGCGCCAGCACCGGGATCAGCGCCGGCAACTACGGCTCCGGCGCCATAAGCATCACGACGGCCGGCGTGACCGGCGCCGATCGGCGCGGCGTCTATGCCTATAATGGCGCGACCGCGACCGATATGATGATCGATACAAGCCGCGGCGCGGTGACGAGCGGGGACTATGATGGAATCCTTGCGCGCAATGAGGGCTCCGGCGCCCTGTCGATCACGGCGGCCGATGTTACGGTGCTTACCGGCCTCGCCGGCGCCGCCGACGGCGTCGACGCCGTTAATTACGGTACGGATTTAACGATCGTATCGACCGGCGCCGTGTCCGGAGTCGATGACGGAATCGACGCCCGCAACAAGGGCGGCGGCGCGCTTTCGATTTCGGCGTCCGGGGCGGTGTCAGGCGTTTATCGCGGGATCGTTGCGTATAGTTACGGCGGCGGCGGAACCTCGGTTACGACCGCCGACGTCACCGGAACATCCGGCGTCGGCGTCATTGCGTTAAATATCGGCGGCGGCGATCTGGTCGTCGACACAAGCGCGGGCGCCGTCGAAGGCGGCAGTTTCGGGATCCGCGCCAGCAACGCTGGTTTCGCAGGCGACAGCGCAACCACGATCACGACGGCTGACGTGACCGGCGCCATCGATGACGGCATTGAAGTTGTGACGTCCGCTAACACCACTGATCTGACCATCGATACGCGCGCGGGCGCCGTGACCGGCGGCGATAATGGCCTCTACGCTCACCATGGAGGCGTCGGCGCGCTGTCGATCACGGTTAAGGACGTCACAGCGCTTGCGGGCGGCGACGACGCGGTTGACGCTTATAACTCCGACAACGGAACATCGCTGACGATTACAACCGGCGGCGTCATCGCCTCAGCCGGCGGCGACGGCATCGATGCGGTAAATTACGGGACGGATCTTTCCATCTCGGTGGACGGCGGTTCGGTCACGGGCTTTGACAGCGCGATCACGGCTTACAATTACGGTTCCGGGTCGACGGTGATCAGGATCGCCGGCGCTGCTGAGGGCGAAACGGAAGAGGGCCTTCGCGCCGTCACAGCGAACGGCGCGCGCGTCACCATCGAGAATGGCGGTTCAGTGACCGGCGCGACGGCGGCGATTGTTACCGACAGCACCGCCGCGCCGGGCGAGGCGGTCGACGACACGCTCACCCTCAATACGGGCGGCTCGGTCACCGGCGACGTCCTGCTACTCGCGGGCGAGGACGTCTTCAACGACGCGAGCGGTTTGTTCACAACCGTCTTCGGCGGCGATGGTCTTGATACGGTCAATTTCTCCGGCGGGGCGCGCACCGTGACGGGCTCCGGGGCGGCGGGCGACAGCCTGCAACAGTTTGAGGTCTTCAATATCAGCAGCGACGGTTTGGTGCTCGCCGGGACCCATTTGGGGCTGGACGAGGCGAACTTCCTCGCCGGCGCCAATACGCTGACCGGCTCCCTTGAAGCGACGACGGCGCTCATCGCCTCGGGCGCGACGCTGAACGCAGCGGACGGTTCTCAGATTATTGGCGTGCTGACCAATAACGGCACGCTCAATGTCGGGGATTCGCCGGGAACGCTCACCGTCGACGGCGATCTTGTCCTGGGCGCGAGCAGCGTTCTGCCGATCGAGATCGGCGCGACGAGCGATCTGATTGTCGTCACGGGCGATGTGACCCTCGGGGGAGCGCTTGACGTCATCATCCTGCCGGGCACGCCGTTCGGCGTTTCGACGCGAACGATCATTGACGGCGGGACGGGCCTGAGCGGTGCGTTCGACATAATCCTCGGCGGGGACGGCTTGCTCATCCGCCAGGCGGTCGGGGTCGATACGGCCAGTTCCGACCTGCTGTTGACAACCACGATCATTCCGGCGTCATTCGTAGGCGGACTAACGAACAATCAGGCGGCGGCGGGGGACAGTCTCATCAGTCTCTTGAGCGACCCGTCTCTCGATCCGGCGCTTCTTGGCGTGATTGCTGCGGTGGGCGCCATTGAAGACGCTGACGCACTGGGAACAACGCTCGGCGAGTTCACGCCGGAGGGCCTCGATCCCGGGCTCAAATTCCTGACGACGTCGCAGTCGCGCTTTATCGACCTGGCGCTGGGCCAGGCGTCGATAGCGGGCGACGAGCCCGGCTCTACGAAACTCGCCGCGTTGAACGGCGGCCCGGTCGCCGCGCCCTCCGACGGCGTCGGCGTCGCCTGGGGTGCGTTGGAGGTCTACGGCCTCAGCCAGGACGGCGCCGCCGACCATATCGATTTCGACGGAACCGCCTTCTCCTTCGCGGCCGGCGTTTCGGGAATCGCGGCCGGACCGGTGTCGTTCGGGTTCGCCGGAGGCTACTCCAGTTTCGACGGCGACACGGACGGCGCCCTTGGCGACGCGGCCGATGCGAACCTTTTTCATATCGCCGCGACCGCGAGCGCCCGCTTCGGCTTCAGCGATCTTGACGCCCGCCTCGACACGGTCGTCGGTTACGTAACCGGCGACAATGAGCTCGCGATGAACCTGGTAGATCCGTCCACGGACGCACCCGTTTCCCAGCGCGGCGACGCCGATATGTCCAGCATCGATTGGCTGACGCGGTTTTCCATTAACGGGGCCCATGACAGGGAATGGGCGCTGAAACCTTATGTGCAGACCGGCGTCACCGTCTATCGTCAGGATGCGGCCGGCCTCGGCGCGACGGGGGTCACGGCGCTGGCGGTTGAGAAACTCAACAACACCCGCTGGCAGATCGGCGTCGGCGCAACGTATGACCGACGGATCGCCGACAGACTGTCGGTGAGCGCGCGGGCGGCGGGCGTTCAGTATTTCGACGATACCGAAAACATCTTTTCCAGTCGCTTTGCGGCGGCCCCGGCGGGGTCGCCCGCGTTCCGAACGACAGGCCGCGAGGTCGACCGGCAGGTCCAGCTCGACGCCGCGCTCGCCTATGCGCACCATTCCGGCTTTATGGTGTCGGTCGGCGCCTTCGGCGAATTCGGCGACCTCGACCTCTATGGCGGCAGTCTGAGAGTGCAGAAAAGGTTCTGAACCGCCGTCGGCGAGGATGCGCGAAGCGTCAGGCCGACAGCCTTTCCTGAAACGAAAGCGCGAGTGAACATGCCTCGGGCCGCGCGCTGAATACCAAGGCGCATAGACATGGCTCGTCCCGCGGGCAACGTGTTTGTTGCTTTGTCGCCAGGGTTCGGTTGGCGCCGCTGAAAGCACAAGCCTGCCGGACTGTTCGGATATGAACTTCAGCGCCCTTCACGGCGCGCAGGAGCGGGCGGCAAACCATTTCTCAGTTAGCGAAAACGGAGAACGCCGAGCGCCGATTTAAAGATAGACATGTAATCTGCAGAATTAATACACCCAATATTCGTTCGATAGAAGCGAAAGACAATCCACCGTATGCGGATTGTTAGACAATGGTTAGGAATTTGGAACGTAGTAGTGCTGATCGATAATCACGTAACACTACAGAGACGTTCTGTTGACACGCCAGCCAAACGCAAAAAAACGGCCGTACGGCGATCGATCGCCAACCGCGTTTGGGGTCCGCGTCGTTGGCGCGTCCGTCAGAGCGGTCGCTTTCCTTTTTGCTGCAGCTTCATTAGCAGTGTCGGTCGGCCTCGCAGCTCCCGCGGCGGCGCAGGACGCCCTGCCCAGCGGCGGCTCGGTCGTCGCGGGGTCTGCTGACATCTCGACCGTCGGCGGCGCCGGCCTGGCGATCGACCAATCGTCGAGCCATGCGATCATCGACTGGTCGTCCTTCTCGATTGGCTCCGGCAATTCGGTTGACTTCGCCAATGGCGGCGGAGCGACGCTCAACCGCGTGACCGGGACTTCGGTCTCGGCGATCGACGGGCGCCTGTCGGCGACCGGGTCGGTCTATCTGATCAACAACAACGGCGTCATCATCGGCGAGAACGGCGTGGTCGATGTTGGCGGCTCGTTCGTCGCTTCGACCCTCGACTTGACCGACGCCGATTTTCTGAACGGCGGCGACACGACCTTCGCCGGCGCCAGCGACGCACTCGTCATCAACTATGGCAAAATCGGCGCGCTCGGCGGCGACGTCGCGTTGATCGCGGCGCGGGTGGAAAACCATGGCGCGATCGATGCGCCGAACGGCGCCGCGGCGCTGGCGGCGGGCTATGAAGTGTTGATGCGCGACGCCGCGCTCGCCGACGGCAAGTTCGTCGTCAAAGTCGGCGGCCCCGACACGTCAGCAACGAACGCCGGCGCGATCCGCGCGGCGGAGGCGGAGCTGCGCGCCAATGGGGGCGACGTCCTGGCGCTCGCCGGCAACACCGACGGCGTCATCCGCGCCGCCGGGGTCGCCGCCCATGGCGGCCGCATCTTTCTGACGGCGCCGGACGGTAAGGTTGCGGTCGGCGGCGACGTGTTCGCCAAGGGACCTGCCTCGGACGATGGGGCCGCCGGCGGCGAGGTGTATATCAGCGCCGACGTCGTTGCCCATGCCGGCGCGATCGATGTCGCCGGCGACCGTGGCGGGCAGGGCGGCCTCGCGGTCATAGAAGGCCGCGACATCGACCTCGCCTCAGGCTCGGTGATCGATGCGTCGGGCGCCTCGGGCGGGACGATCCTTGTCGGCGGCGACTATCAGGGCGGGGTGAACCCCGAGAACAATTTCCACGCCGCGCCGATCGTCAACGCCGAGGTGGTCTCGGTCGCGGACGGCGCGACGCTGAGCGCCGACGGCGCCGATGGCGGGAACGGCGGCGATGTCGTCGTGTGGTCTGATGCGCGTACGGACTTCGCCGGCATGATCACCGCCCGCGGCGGACCGGCGGGCGGCGACGGCGGCTTCGCCGAAGTGTCGTCGAAGGGCGTCCTCTCCTATACGGGCCTCGCCGACCTGAGCGCAGCAAACGGCGCCTTCGGCACGCTGCTGCTTGATCCGTACAATGTCTTTCTGAAGAACGACACGACGTCGAACGGCAGCCTCTCCAATGGCGTCTTTACGCCGAGCGGCGACGACTCGGTCTTCAAGATCTCCGATCTGGTGACGGCGCTGGGGAGCGCCAATGTCGAGATCGTCACCACCGGCGCCGGCTCCCAGGACGGCGACATCACGGTGGTCGATGCGATCACCTGGACGGACCCGACGACGCTGACGTTAACGGCGCTCGGCGACGTCTTCATCAACGGGGCCGTCACCGCAACGAATGGCGGCCTGGTCGTCGATGCGGCCGGGACGGCGACCGCGACCGCTGCGATCGATGTCGGCTCGTTCAGTCTGCTGGACGGCGACTGGTCGCAGACGACCAGCGCCACAGTGACCACGCTGCCGGATTTTCATGCCGGCGACTTCTACATCACTGGCGGCAGCTTCCTTCGGGTCGCCGGCGGCGCCGGCACGTCGGCGTCGCCCTATCTGGTCACGGACGTCTACGGCCTGCAGGGGGTCGGCACGTCGAGCGCCTTCCGCGCCGCCGAGTGGCAGCTTGCCAACGACATCGACGCGTCCGGCACGGCCGGCTGGAACGACGGGGCGGGCTTTGATCCGATCGGCGACTCCAGCTTCGTCGGCTTAGTCTCCGGCGCCTTCGAGGGCGATTTCGACGGCGCCGGCCACGTGATCTCAGACCTGTTCATCAACCGTCCGTTGACCGACGATGTCGGCCTGTTCGGCGCCGCTTTCGGCGGGGCCGTCAGCAATGTCGGTCTGATCGGCGGGTCAATACGCGGCGACGACTATGTCGGCGGGCTGGTCGGGTATCTCATCGGCAGCGGCGGCGGAGTCACGCAGTCCTATGCGACGGCGACGATCAACGGCGACGACAGCGTCGGCGGGCTGGTCGGATACCTCTCCAGCAGCGGCGCTGTCACACAATCCTATGCGACCGGCGCGGTGATGGGTTCCACCAATGTCGGCGGGCTCGTCGGGAACAACTACTACTACGGCATTATCTCTGAGGCCTACGCGACCGGCGCGGTCAGCGGAACGCAATATGTGGGCGGTTTGGTCGGGGCGAATGGAGAGAGCGGCTCAATCACAAAAGCCTACGCCACCGGTGCAGTGACAGGCTCTTCCAATGTGGGCGGGCTCGTCGGGTCGCACGGCTACGGCGCCATCTCCGACGCGTACGCATCGGGCCTGGTGACGGGTTCGACTTTTGTCGGCGGGCTGATCGGAAGCGCCGTGGGCGCCACAACCACCAATTCTTACTGGGATAAAGGAACCACCGGTCAAACGGTCAGTGCGGCTGGCGTCGGCCTGACGACGGCCGAGGCGCGAACGGCGTCGAACTTTTCCAACTGGTCGATCGACACCACGCCGGGCGACAGCGTGTCGGCGACGGCCGACTGGCTGATGATCAACGGCGAGACGCGGCCCTTCGGCGCCTGGGAGTTTTCGACGACAATCACCAACGTCCACCAACTCCAATTGATGAATTTCGACCTCGACGCCAGCTACACGCTCGGCGCCCATATCGACGCCAGGCAGACCGCCGGTGCAAATCCGTCCGGCATGTGGACAACCGCCGGCTTCGACCCGATCGGCGACTTCACGAACGCGTTCACCGGCAGTTTCGATGGCGGCGGCCACACAATCTCGAACCTGTTCATCGATCGCTTGTCATCCGATTTGTATATCGGCCTGTTCGGCAATGTGAACGGCGGGACGATCAGCAATGTCGGCCTGGTCGGCGGCTCGGTCAGCGGCTACGAATATGTCGGCGCGCTTGTCGGGAACAACCATAACGGCGTGATTTCGCAGGTCTACGCAACCACCGCGGTCAGCGGACACAGCAGTGGCAGCAGTGTCGGCGGGCTCGTCGGACGCAATGTGAGCAATGGCGCGATCTCAAAGGCGTACGCCATCGGTCCGGTTAGCGGCGGCACCTATGTCGGCGGACTGGTCGGGCTCAATGGCCTCGGCACGATCGCCAAAGCCTACGCGCTCGGCGCGGTGGATGGCTCGTCCCATGTCGGCGGGCTTGTCGGGAGCAACGGCAGCAACGCTGCAGTTACCAACTCATACGCCGCCGGCGCGGTGACAGGCTCCTCCAATGTCGGCGGGCTGGTCGGCTCGAGCGACTTCCTAACAGTCTCCAGCT
Organism: Hyphococcus sp.; assembly: GCA_028289605.1. Classification (GTDB taxonomy): domain Bacteria; phylum Pseudomonadota; class Alphaproteobacteria; order Caulobacterales; family Parvularculaceae; genus Hyphococcus. The sequence continues at coordinate 133,287 of JANQON010000002.1, forward strand.
CGTACTGGGATAAAGGGACGACCGGCCAAACCAGCAGCGCGGGCGGCGGCGCCGGCCTGACGACGGCTGAGGCGCGCACGGCGTCGAGCTATTCCGGCTGGTCGATCGGCACGACGCCGGGCTCCACGGTTCCCACCGGCAACTGGCTGATGATCGACGGCGAGACGCGGCCCTTCGGCGCCTGGGAATATTCCACCGAAATCATCAACCTGCATCAGCTCCAGCTGATGACCTTTGATCTCGATGCTGATTATGCGGTCATGATGGACATCGATGCCGGGCGGACCGCCGAGGCAAATTCATCCGATATGTGGACCACGGACGGTTTCAACCCGATCGGCGACTTCACGAACGCGTTCACCGGCAGTTTCGATGGCGGCGGCCACACAATCTCGAACCTGTTCATCGATCGGTCGACCACCGACCATGTCGGCCTGTTCGGCCGCGTTCAAAACGGGAATATCAGCCATGTCGGCCTGATCGGCGGTTCGGTCACCGGCGAGGACGGCGTCGGCGCGCTGGTCGGCTACAGTACCGGGAGCACGATCACAGACGCCTACGCCACCGGCGACGTCAGTGGAGGCGACGAAGTCGGCGGGCTGGTCGGATATAACGGGACCGCAAGCACGATCACCCAGGCCTACGCCACTGGCGCCGTCAGTGGCGATAGCGGAGTCGGCGGGCTGGTCGGGTGGAAAAACAACAGCACAATCACGCAGTCTTACGCGACTGGCGCCGTCAGCGGAACAGGTTCTCGTGTCGGCGGACTGGTCGGGTCTAGCACGAACAAAAGCATAATCTTGCAGTCTTACGCTGCCGGCGCCGTCAGTGGGACGCAGCATGTCGGCGGCCTTGTCGGGCGGAGCAGCAACACCGCAATTGAGCAGTCTTACGCGACTGGCGCCGTTAGCGGAACAAGCTCTCGTGTCGGCGGGCTGGTCGGCTACAGTGGCGGCGGCACAATCACACAAGCCTACGCTGCCGGCGCAGTGACGGGGACCTCCCATGTCGGCGGGCTGGTTGGGCAGAGCGTCAGCAGCAGCTCGATCCCAGATGATGGAGCGATCACACAGGCCTTCGCCACCGGGTCGGTGACCGGAACATCCACCTCCAATGTCGGCGGCCTCGTCGGGTCGAGTAACCGCGACATTGTCTCTGACTCCCACTGGGATACCGGAACCACCGGCCAGTCGACCAGTGCAGGCGGCGGCAGCGGCCTGACCACGGCCCAGCTGCAGGCGGCGCTGCAGACCGGATTCGATTCGTCGGTGTGGGGCGTAACCGCCGGCGTCGCATACCCCTATTTCAAGTGGCGTTTCCCCGATGGGCCGAGCGTCATCTCCGGCGTGGTTTCGGGCGTCACCGGCGGCGTTAAGGCGCTCGGGGTCAACGTTGCGGCGGCCGGCGAGATCATCGGATCTATTCATACCGGCGCTGACGGCTACTACTATCTCGCCGTCGATCCGCTTGGCGATACGCCGATCCTCTCCTGGCTCGACGGCGCACGGCACGCCGCAACGGACACGAGCGAATACGGTAATGCGCTCGCCATGACGAGCAGCGGCCACGCCGCCGGCCTCGATATCAACGCCGGCTGGATTCGCGTCGCCAGCGATCTCGCAACCTTTAGCGGCGTCCAGACCGATCTCATGGCTGCCGCCAAGGGTTCGCTTACCGATTCCGAAATTCTCTATACGGTCAATTCGGCGCTGACCATCGATACCGGCGTCGATTTCCACCTCGACGCCGCTAATGCGAGCTTCGCGATCGATACGGCGCTTTCCACTACCGGCGCGATCTGGATTCTCGGCGAGGATGACCTCACTATCAATTCGGGCGCATTGATCACGACCACGGCGACCGGCGACAGCATCGTCCTTTCGGCCATCGGTGACTTCATCAACAACAGCGGCGCCTCGGCGCTGTCGGCGACGAACGGGCGCTGGCTTGTTTACTCCGATGCGCCGGCGGACAACACCTTCGGCGGGCTCGACAGCGAGAACTTTGCGGTCTGGAACGCGACCTTCGCGAGCCTTGCGCCCGGTTCGGTCACTCAGACCGGCGACCGCTACCTCTTCGCCAAACAGCCCATGCTGACGGTGACGACCACCAATGGCAGCAAGACCTACGGCGCCCTCGGCGACGTCTCCGGCAACTACGCCATCTCCACCACGTACGAAGCCGGCGTCGCGAACGCTTTCCTGGCCGATACCGAAGAGAGCGTCGATGTAACAGGCGCGCCTTCCGTCACGTCGCTGGGAACGCCGACGACGGCCGATGTCGGCAGCTACACAATTTCGGGGGCGCTGGGGTCTTCCTTGGCGTCTGGCGGACGCTACGGTTTCACCTTCGTCGATTCCGGCAAGCTGACGGTCAACAAGGCGACGTTGACCGTAGGTTTGCAGGGAACCGTGTCGAAGATCTATGACGGGTCGACGGGGGCGACGCTTGGGTCGACGAACTATACGCTGTCCGGCCTGCTCAACGGCGACACGGTGCTGCTGAACAGT
>JANQON010000008.1 GCA_028289605.1 Hyphococcus sp.
CCGGCGCGGTCACGCCTTCGATGACGTTTTCGCAGTCGGCGCCGCCCGGCGTGCCGCCGCCGTCGCAGCGGTTGATCGGCGCGCGGCCGAGGATGACCAAGCCGCCCCACTCGCCGATGGCGTTGACGGGATCAGCCTGGGTGCCTTCGAGGTCGGCGCGGCTGGTGAAAACGATCGGCGCGTCTTCTTCGCCGTCCGCGATGATACGCGAGCCGCGGTTGACGACAATGAAGTCATCGCCGCTTTCGCCGAAGAGCGTCACGCCTTCTTCGATGGTCAGATCCGCGGGGTCGCCGCCTGCGGCGGCGCCGTCGGCGCCGACGTCAACGCCGACATTCACCCGGCCGGCGATACGGTAGGCCACCGGAATGCCGTCGCCGTCATCGTCTTTGAAAGAGAGTGTGGTGTTGGAGAGAAGAGTTCCGGCAATATCGCACACCACCTGGTCCGTTCCCGCCAGGGTAAGCGTTGTTCCGGTCGCAAGGCCTGACGGGCAAGTGTCGCCCGAAACTGCGCCGCCGCCGCCGCCGCCGGTTCCGCCGCCGCCCGGAGGCGTGCCCGGAGACGTCGCGCCCGGAGACGCGATGTCCTCGCCCTGCGTACAAGCGGCGAGCAGGATCGCGGTTCCGCTGGCTAGAAGAAGTGAGCGAAATTTAGATGCCATTCCCATGAAGATAATCCCCAGTAAAGTTGCTGGCGCAAAAAAAGAACACGTGCGCCGACGGCCCCGCGCCGGACGCTGCGGCGTGCATTAAGTCTGGCGTGTGAACTCTGAATGACGGAAATTTTTCAGTTGTATGACAATGATCAGGGTACTGAGGGCGCAATGCTTGCGCACGGACTGCCGCATTCATTTGATGTGGAATGAAAAATCAGGATTGCAGCTAAGCCGAAACCATCCGCAGTGCGGATTTGTTTCCGCAAAATGTCATAAAAAATACACACCGCGGAAAGAATTCGACGACATTTGCGCCTCTTCCGTGACCGACGGTTGAGGGCTGGCTCCCAGCCTGAAAATCCGGCTAAGCCCGCCGGCGGCCGGCGTTTGGCCGACAAGCCGGGGATTCCGGACGTTTTCTTTGGCGAAAGCGGCTTGCCGCAGGGCGGGCTTTCCTCTATAGACCCGCGCTTATTCACTAATTCCGGGCTGTTCCGGGGCGTTCAAATCGTCCGCCGGACCGGTCCTTTTTGCGTAAGGGACGCGATTTCGAGATGGCCGATGTAGACGTTTACTATTGCGAGCCTCGGGCCGACACCGGCGACGGCGGAGCACGCAAGACGCGGCGCGAGGGCTGGATTCCCGGGGTTCTTTACGGCGGCGGCGAGGATCCGGTCGCCATCCGGCTCAAAGCCAACGAAATCAACAACGCCTACAAGCGCGGCCGTCTGCGCCCGCAGCTGGCGAAAATCGACGTCCCGGGCGAGGACGGGCAGCAGCCGGTGATTCCCCGCGACGTACAGCTTCATCCCGTAAAAGGCATGCCGGTCCATGTCGACTTCATGCGCGTCGACGAAAAAACCCGCATCAATGTCGAGGTTCCAGTCCGGTTCCTGAACGAAGAGGTTTCGCCAGGCTTGAAGCGCGGCGGCGTTTTGAACGTTGTTCGCCACGCCGTAGAGATTTACGCGCCGGCGACGGCCATTCCCAATCACTTTGACGTTGACGTAGGCGCGCTCGATATCGGTGATGCGGCGCACGCATCCGTCATCGACCTGCCCGACGGCGTGGCGCTCGTGACCACGGACCGGGACTTCACCATCGCCACCATCGCCGCGCCGTCCGCGGTGCGCTCCGCCGATGACGGCGAGGAGGAAGAAGCCGCCGGCGAAGCAGCTGAAGGTGAAGGCGAAGAAGAAGCCAAGGCCGATGCTGAAAACGGCGACGGCGGCGACAAGGAATAGCGCTTAGGGCGCGCCGAATTCGCTGCGGCGGCGCTGATTTATTGGAGCGCGACGGATGATTGTCATCGTCGGCCTCGGCAATCCGGGCGAGAAATACGCCCGGCACCGTCACAATGTCGGCTTCATGGCGGCGGACGCCATCGCCGACGCGCACGACTTCGGGCCCGAACGCAAGAAATTCAACGGCCTCGTCCGGGAAGGATTCCTGTCCGGCTCCGGCGGTCGGAAAAAGGCGATCACGCTCAAGCCCCTCACCTATATGAACGAGTCTGGTCAGGCGGTGCGGGCGGCAGCCGATTTCTACAAGCTGACGCCGGAAGACTTTGTGGTTTTCTACGACGAGCTCGATCTCGCCCCGGGCAAAATCAGGCTGAAAACCGGCGGCGGCGCGGCCGGTCACAACGGCATTCGGTCGATAGACGCCCATCTCGGCAATAGTTTCCGCCGCGCCCGCATCGGCATTGGTCATCCGGGCGATAAAGCGAGGGTGAGCGGGCATGTGCTCGGCAATTTCGCGAAAGCGGACGCAGATTGGCTGGAGCCGTTGCTCGACGCTGTTGCGAAGGCCGCTCCATTCCTCGCCGACGGCGAAGACCAACGCTTCGCCAGCGACGTTGCGCAACGCCTGGCGCCGGCGCGCGCCAAAAAGCCGGCGCGCTCGGAAAGCGCCGAGACGGTGAAACGAGACGCGGCCGAAACAGACGGCGAAAGCGCGGCCAATCCATTTGCTGACGCCTTTCAAAAACTGCTAGGCAAAAAGAATCGGGATCAGGACTAATGGGCTTTAAATGCGGCATCGTCGGCTTGCCAAATGTCGGCAAATCGACGCTTTTCAACGCGCTGACCAAGACAGCGGCGGCGCAAGCGGCGAACTATCCGTTTTGCACGATCGAGCCGAATGTCGGCGATGTCGCCGTGCCGGAACCGCGCATTGCGAAACTGGCGGACATTGCGAAGTCAGCGGAAATCATTCCCGCCCGCATGCAGTTTGTCGACATCGCCGGCCTCGTCAAAGGCGCTTCTCAGGGTGAAGGTCTCGGCAATCAGTTTCTGGCGAATATCCGCGAGGTGGACGCCGTCGCATACGTGCTGCGGTGTTTTGAGGACGACGATGTCACCCATGTTTCCAACAAAATCGACCCAATCGCGGATTTCGACATTGTCGAAACGGAGTTGATGCTCGCCGACCTGGAAAGCCTGGAGAAACGGCGCGCCAACCTCGAAAAGAAGGCAAAGGGCCAGGACAAGGAGGCCAAGGCGGCGTTGGTGCTCGTGGACGTGGCGCTCGAAGTGCTGCGCGAGGGCCGCCCCGCGCGCAGCGTCGACATCGACGACGATCAGCGCAAAGACTGGAAAGCGCTGCAGCTCTTGACGGCGAAACCGGTGCTTTTTGTCGCCAATGTCGACGAGGACTCAGCCGCCGACGGCAACGCCCATTCAACACGAGTGGAGGAAAAAGCCGCCGAAGAGGGCGCCGCCGCCGTTGTGATCTCCGCGAAAATCGAATCGGAGCTCGCGCAGCTCAGCGACGACGAACAGGCTGAGTATCTCGAGACCCTGGGCCTTGAGGAGCCAGGCTTAAATCGCCTCATTCACACCGGCTATCGCCTGCTCGATCTGCAAACCTATTTCACGGCCGGACCGAAGGAGTCGCGGGCGTGGACTATTCCCCGCGGCGCGACGGCGCCGCAGGCCGCCGGCGTCATTCATACAGATTTCGAAACCGGCTTCATTCGCGCCGAGACGATTTCCTATGACGACTACATCGCCTGCGGCGGCGAACAGGGCGCCAAGGAGGCGGGAAAAATGCGCCTGGAAGGCAAGGATTACGTCGTCGCCGACGGCGACGTCATGCATTTCCGGTTTAATACCTAGTTTTGATCAGACAGCGCGCGGTTCAGGTCAAACAGTTCCTGATACGGATCATAATTGTCATAATACGGGCTTGACGGAAATCCGTCGTAAGTCTGCGCGCCGTCTTTCAGGATTAGATCGCCTTCGTCATTTGATGGATCAAAGTCGCTGATCCGCGGCGGCGCCGACAAGGGATGAAGCGGCCCGAAATATGTCCACCCCTCCCCATTGAAATAAAAGAAGCCATCGACGCGGAACGCGGGAAAACCGTTCGGCCAGATTTCAAGCAGGCACTCATAGCCATTGCGATAGCTCTCCGCGCCGTTGACCATTCTGACCCGCCAATTCGTGCGACGCTGACACTGTTCGAGCGTTACGTCAGCTGGATACTCCGCCTCCGGACGGTGCGCATAGGCGTCAACCTGCTTGCCGTTATAGGACCAATAATCGATCATCCGCTGCTGCACCGCGTCCAGCGCATCGCGGTGATCTGGCGCGCCGTAGGCGACAACGCCGGCGGCGATGGCGATTAGCACGTTCATAACAGGCCGGTCCTCATCTGAACCGGCCTAGCAGCGATACGCTTAACGCTTTCTTACGTCCTTGGACCGATCCCGCCGCAGCGGCGTCTCAGCGCGACAAAAATCGCCCGGCGACAGCGTCCAAGCGCGCCGCCATCGCAGGATCGCGCGCTTCCGGAGATGTGATCACGGCAAAGTCGAGCATGGTTTCAACGCCAAGGGGAGACGGCGTCCGGACCGGCCCCAGGCGCCCCGCCAGCGCCGGTATCAAACGCGCGGCGTTCCCTGAGTTGGATTTCATGACCTCGAGCACTTTTGCGACTTCCACCGGGCCTTCATGCTCGCGCCAACAATCATAGTCCGTGACCATGGCGACGCTTGCGTAAGGCAGCTCCGCTTCGCGCGCGAGCTTCGCTTCCGGCATATTGGTCATGCCGATCACGTCGCAGCCCCATGACTGATAAAGCCGGGACTCAGCCAGGGAAGAAAACTGCGGGCCGTTGATGGCGATGTAGGTTCCGCCAAGGGTGTGCGGGATTTTCAATTCGCCGCAAACGGACGCCGCCGCTTCCTGAAGCGCCGGACAAACCGGATGCGCCATCGAAACATGGGCGACGAAGCCGGGGCCGAAAAAGCTGCTCTCTCGGCCATTTGTGCGATCGATAAACTGATCGACAAGGACAAATGTTCCTGGGCTTAAGTCTTCGCGGAACGATCCGCAGGCTGAGAGCGAAATGACGTCGGTGACGCCGACTCGCTTCAAGGCGTCAATGTTGGCGCGGTAATTTACGTCGCTGGGGGGAATGCGATGACCCGGCCCGTGACGTGAGAGAAAAACAACCTCAACGCCGTTCATGACGCCGCGCTTCAGGACGTCCGACGGCGCGCCCCATGGCGTTTTAGTATGGAGGTCTTCTGCGTCCTGCAGGGCCTCGGCCTTGTACACGCCGGACCCGCCAATAACGCCGAGAACGCGTTTCGTAGTTTGCATGTGACTGCTACCCGCTTGCGGTTACGCCGGCGCCAGGGTGCGGGCGAGCGCCTTTTTCCATCCGCTGAGCGCGGCGTTGCGCGTTTCCGGCGCCATCGCCGGCTGAAACCGCGCATCCAGCTGGCGGTGGTCGGCGATGTCGGACAAGTCCTGGTAGACGCCGGCTTGCAGGCCCGCGAGCGCGGCCGCACCCAGCGCCGTAGTCTCCAGAACTTTCGGCCGCTCGACAGAGATATCAAGAATGTCCGCCAGGAACTGCATGACCCAGTCGTTTGCGACCATGCCCCCGTCGACCCGAAGGGACTGGGCGCTGACGCCGTCGGCGGCGATCGCGGTCATGAGATCCGCCGTCTGGTATACGACGGATTCAAGCGCGGCGCGCGCCAGCGCCGCCCTGCCCGCGCCGCGGGTAAGCCCATAAATGGCCCCGCGCGCTTCGGGCGCCCAATGCGGCGCCCCAAGCCCGGTGAACGCGGGCACCAGATAAACGCCGTTGTTTGAATCCAGGCTCTCTGCAAGCGCCGCCGTCTCAGCGGCGTCTTTGATGATCCCGAGTTCGTCGCGCAGCCACTGAACCGCGGCCCCGGCGACGAAGATCGACCCCTCCAGCGCGTATGTCGTCTCGCCGTTCAAACGCCATGCGATTGTCGACAGCAATTTGTTGCCAGACGCAACCGGCATCCCGCCGGTGTTCACCAGCACGAAACACCCCGTGCCGTAGGTGCTCTTGATATCGCCCTTCTCAAAACACGCCTGTCCGAACGCCGCCGCTTGCTGATCGCCGGCGACGCCGTAAATGGGCACCGGACGGCCGAACAACTCCGGATCCGTTGTTCCGAAATCGGCCGCGCTGTCGCGGACTTCCGGCAAGACCGCCGACGGTACGTTGAACATGGTCAACAACGCGTCGTCCCATTCATTGTCGTGAATGTTGTAAAGGCTCGTTCGGCTGGCGTTGGTGACGTCAGTGACGTGGGCGTTTCCGCCGGTGAGCCGCCAGATCACGAAACTGTCGACCGTGCCGAAGGCGAGATCACCCTGCTCCGCGCGCGCGCGGGCGCCGTCGACCTCATCCAGAATCCAGGCCGCCTTGGTCGCGGAAAAATAGGGATCGAGCAAAAGGCCCGTCCGCGCCGTTACATGGGCTTCTTGGCCTTCTGATTTGAGCGCGGCGCACCGGTCGGCGGTACGGCGATCCTGCCAAACGATAGCGTTGTAAATCGGCTTGCCGTCCGCGCGATCCCAGATGAGCGTTGTTTCTCGCTGGTTGGTGACGCCGATAGCGGCGATTTCTCCAATTTCTTCTGCTTTGGCGAAAGCCTCGCGGGCGGTGTCCAGCGTCGTGCGCCAGATGTCCTCCGGGTCGTGTTCGACCTGGCCCTCCGCCGGATAGTGTTGCGGAAACTCCTGCTGCGCAGAAACGATAATGCGCCCCGCGCGATCAAAAACGATGGCGCGGCTCGAGGTCGTGCCTTGGTCGATGGCGAGAATGAAGGGCGATTCAAATTCGGTCATGGTCTTTGTTTCTGTTGATTCACGAACAAGGTTTTACGGGCAACCGCACCCAAGGGGAATCGTCGGACGCGCAGGAAAAACTGTTCTCTAAGGCCACTTCGCTTCAGGCGGCAGCGAAGACAGAATGGACGCTACATTGCCGCCCGTTTTCAGTCCGAATGTCGTACCCCGATCATAGAGCAGATTGAATTCGGCGTAGCGACCCCGCTGCACCAGCTGCTCCTCGCGATCGTCATCCGTCCACGGCGTCGACGCTCGTTTGTCCACGAGCTGAGGATAAATTTCAAGAAACGCGCGACCGACGTCTTTGGTAAATGCGAAATCGGCGTCCCAGTCGCCGGTGTCGTGCCGGTCGTAAAAAATCCCGCCAACCCCGCGCGGCTCGTTGCGGTGCGGCAGCCAGAAATATTCATCGCACCACTCTTTGAACCTCGCGAAAAACCCCGGGTCATGCTTATCGCAAGCCGACTGCATGGCGGACTGGAACGTTTTCGCGTCTTCATGATCGGCCGTTCTATAGGCCGGATGCATCGGGTTCAGATCGCCGCCGCCGCCAAACCAGCACTTCGTGGTGACGATCATGCGCGTGTTCATGTGCCCAGCAGGCGCATGAGGGTTTTTGGGATGAGCAATCAGCGAAACGCCGCTGGCCCAGAAACGCGGATCTTCCTCGGCTCCGGGAATCTGGCGGCGGAATTCCTCGGAGAATTCGCCGTAAACGGTCGACGTATGGATCCCCGCTTTCTCAAAGACCCGTCCATTGAGCATCGACATGACGCCGCCGCCCTGGTCTTTGTCGCCGTCGCCGCGGCGCCAGGGGGTGCGTTCAAATCGACCGGCGGGTGCGTCGGCGTATAGACCGCCTGCGCCGTCTTCCACGTCTTCGAAGGCTTTCACCAGGTCGTCGCGCAGCGCTTCGAACCATGCTTTGGCGGCGCTTTTCTTCTCTTCCATCGATGTCATGGTGACGACTTGGCCCGGTCTGCGGTGTTCGTCAATGGAGCAATGCCAGGCCAGACCTGTTTTTGTTTTGTTCTCCCGCCCAAATCTTATTTTGTGCGGCGCAAAAATTTGGGCGAACATTCTAATTTGCCGTCCTATCTAGTGCACACAGCCAAGGAACATCGCCTTGCCGGCGGCCCGACGCGGTCCCGGCGAGCCCAGCACAGGAAAGGAGCATCCCATGGCCAAGAAAACTGAAACGATCCAACTGACCCCGCGTGAAGCGATCCGCAAGGGATGGCTTGCCTATCTCGGCGTTTACGGCGCTGCTTACGAGCGCGCGAACGAAATCCTCACCGGCAAAGGCGCGGATATGTTCGAAGACTTCGTCGCCAAAGGCGAAAAAGTCGAAACCCAGGCGCAAGACGCCATCGCCGACATGCGCGAACGGGCTCAGAATGTATACGGCGACCGCTTTGACGGCATCCGCAACCTCTTCCCGAGCGCCCGCAAAGGCCGCGTCGAAGAGCTCGAAGCTGAAATTGAAGCGCTGAACAAAAAAGTCGCCGCGCTGAGCAAAAAGAAAACCGCCAAACGCGCGCGCAAAGCCGCATAAGGTTTTGGTCCGAACTTAGAGTTGCGTAACGGACGGGACGTCGGCCCATTGGCCTGCGTCCCGTTTGCGTATCGGGTAATCATTGGCCGCCGCGCCAAATACCGCCATACTGGCGGCGGCGGCCGCAGCGAGGATTTTGACGATGGCCAAGAAAAAGGGACTGACGACACAACCATCCGGACCGGACATGGCCCGCAAAATCTGGTTGGCCGGCATCGGCGCCTATGGGCGCGCGTTCTCCGAAGCGCAAGAATCGCTGGCGAAAGTCAGCGAAGACACGACCAAGGTATTCGAAGACCTCGTCGCGCGCGGCGAAGAAATCGAAGACACCGTTGAATCAAAGGGGCGCGAATTGGCCAAACGCGTCAGGTCTCCGGCGTTCTCTATGGAAGACCGCATAAAGGAAATGCGCGAACGGCTCCACCTCAACGTCGGCGGTGAGGACGATAGGCGCCTCTCAGACGTCGAAGAGCGCCTTGCCAGGATCGAAGACAAGCTCGATCAGCTCCTCGCTGCGGGCGGCGCGCGCAAAAGCCCGGCCAAGAGAAAAACATCCAAAAAGTCTGCAAGCTGATAATTCTGAATGGCGAAAGTTAAGACCAGGGACCGAATTCTCAAAACGTCGCTGGCGCTGTTCAATCAGGAAGGCGAAGCCCAGGTTTCGACCGTCGAAATCGCCGGCGTCCTCGATATCAGCCCGGGCAATCTCTATTATCATTTCAAGGGCAAGGAAGCGATTATCGTCGCCCTGTTCGCCGAGTTCGAAGAAGAGCTAAGACAGGTCTTGTCGGCGCCGATTCAACGCCCGCTGCAGATCGATGACAACTGGGTGTTCGTCTATATCGTCTTTGAAGAGATCAACGACTTCCGATTTTTTTACTACAACCTCACGGGCATTCTGGAACGGTGCCCGGAACTGCGCCCGCGCTTCGCCCGGCTCTTGCGGCTTAAAGAAGAGACCGCGAACGCCATTCTCTCGTCATTGGAACAAGAGGGTTATCTGACATTTGCGGCCGGTGAACGCGACGGCCTCGCCGCCCGGATCGCCGCGCATCTAACCTTCTGGTTGCAATTTGAGGCCCTCCGCCAGGGCGATCGGGGCGCGCGCGACGTCATCAATGACGGCGTCTACGCCATCATGATGCAGATCGCTCCCTATTTCACCGACGGAAAAACGGCGTTTGCGGAGCTTTTGCGTGACTATTTCGCATCGCAAAGCCGATAGATGGCGCTATCTCGCACCCGCAAGGTGACGCGCGACTGTTTCTGGCCTATGGTCGGCGCGCGGGGAGAAAACCGCCGTTCACGGAGGAAACGTCCGTCAAGGATAAATCGATGAGAACGGCGGGGCGCCGGCGAGGCGCGCCCCATCCATCATGAGGCGCGCAAGGCCGGCGCCTTACCATTACAATCCCTTCTGATTGCGCATTCCCCCTCCCGTCGTCGCGGTTTTTTGCTATACATCTTCTGTTGGAGAAGAATGATGGGGGAAGCATCGTGAAATCATGGACATTGGCTATTTCGGTCATGATCGCCGGCCTGTTGGCCGCGTCCGCCGGCGCGCAATCGGTTCAGGACGGCGCTGTCGCTGACATCCAGGCGCCGCAGCCCGATCTCAATCTCAGCGCCGCAATTGATCCCAGCGCGCTGAACACGCGGTCTATAACACCCAACGCCGCGTCCGTTCCCGCCGGGTCCATGCATGTGGGTCGCGTATGGGTGACGCCGGTGTTGATCCAGAAAAAGGGCGGCGGCGCAGTTCAGGTCCGCGCGCCGGGCGGCGCGGTGACGGGCGCCAGAGTGTCGGTACGGAACGGGAAGGACGAAGACGTCAGGAACCTTGAAGACGCCAAGGATCCGGGCGACGAACAACAGATTCGGGAAATTCTGCGTCAACGACAGCAGCAGCAACAGCAGGTGAAAGACGACGGCGGCGCCGATGACGTCGGGTCTTCACAGCAGGCCATGAGCGCTTCTTCCCTGATGAACGCTGTGCAACAACAACAATCCGCGCAGGACTCTGACAAGCTGCAGTCCATCGAACAAATGCAAGCCAAGGAGAAACAGGTCTGCCGGCGAGAGCCGCGAAATGTTTTTGAGCGAATCGGCGGATGGTTCGGCGCGAAGTATACGGAGGAATGCCGCTCCAGCGTCAGGCGGCGTGAAACCGCGCGGGTCGCCGCCGTCAGCGCGCTGAAAGTTGAAAATACGCTTTACTTCATCAATCTCAGCGGACGCAATGAAACGACGGTCGCTATCGAATGCCGGATCCGCGACCGCGGCGAAATCATTACGGCAAACATTTCCGTGCCGCCCCTCGATTATGGTGAGTGGACGCCGCCCTGCGCCTGCGAAAAGGACTACAAATTCTGGTGCACGCTGCAGAGCCCGGAGCCCATCGCCGCCCACGCGGTGCAAACGCACAAGAGCGCGGCGCAGGAAACCATGGAGTATGTCGACTTCTTCCTGGTGCGGTGATGCTCGCGCAAGATCGGATGACTTTCCACAGCCTTTGTGATAATATTACAAGCTGGGGTTGTGTGAGGGGTCGTCATGCGTTTCATCGCGCGTCTGATCAGGCGGACGTTGCTGCATCTTGTTGTGCCCGCGCTGTTTCTCGGCGCGGGCTGGTATGGCGGCGCCAAATACGGCGCGCCGGATGTCCTCATCAACGCGATTGACGGCGTTCTGGTTCGCGGCGAACGGCTCTTGTCGCCAATCCTTTCCCGCGGCGCCGAAGAAGGCGGACGGATCGCAGGCGAAGCCGCCCGCCGGGGCGGCGAAAAACTGTCAGAGGCTGGCGCAGCCGCCGGCGACTATGTCGTCGGCACAGTTGAAGACTCCCTTGAGGCGCTCGCCAATGTGGACGAGGCGGAGGAAGGCGCTGGGGAGGACAGCGCGGCGGACGCAAGCGGCGCCGTCGGGCCGGCGCCCCGTCGCGGCCCTTTGCCGACGACGGCGCTGAACGGCGACATCGTTCTGTGTCAAATGCGGATCAGCAATCCCCCACGCGGCGGCGACCCGGCGGAATCGATCGGCCGGAGCGACGAGACCGCAACCATCAACGGCGTCAGATTGATGCTGAAACCGGCGACAAAATCCTGCCTTTCGTCAGGCTACGGATTTCGCAAAGGCAGGCTTCATAAGGGCGTCGATTATTTCTCCGATATGGGCGGCGATGCGTTGGCCGCCGGCGCCGGAACGATCGTAGAGAGAGTGACGCGCAGCGACTATGGCAACATGGTCGTCATCGACCACGGGTCCGGCGTTTACACCCGTTACGCCCACCTCGCCCGCTTCGCGCCGGTAGCGCGCCAAGGCGCGACCGTGAAGATGGGCCAGGTGCTCGGCCCGATTGGCATGACCGGCGCCTCCAGCATCGTGCACCTGCACTACGAAGTGCTGACCGGCGACATCAACACCAACGCCGGATCTTTTGGATTAGAGCCGGTTGACCCGTTCGGGCTTTAGAACGCGTTGATCCGGGTGGGTTCCACTCCACCAATCCTTCGAGACGCAATTTCGCCTTCATCCTGAGGAGGCCGACAGGCCGTCACGAAGGACGAAGGCGAAACTGCTCCTCAGGATGAAGGCTTTGTTGAACCATCAAACCAGCAAAATGCTTTAGTCACCCGTGAACGCGCACCCGCTGGAACAGCTCGACACGCAGGCGTCATAGCCGAAACCGGAGCTGTCGCCGGAACGATAGCTGTTGCGGCAGTCTTTTTGGCAACTGGCGTCCGCGGCGATGCACATGCCGGTGAATGCGGCGTCCCAAACGCCGGAACTGCAGGATTGTAGGAAAAGAGAGATGGCGGCGACGAAAGCCCATCGCTTCATAGCGTCCTCACATCAAACGCCCGCCCGCAGATTTCCTTTCTAATCAAAACCGTTCTTTATGCCAACGAAGATGGTCTTCAAGAAATGTTGCAACAAAATAGAAGGAATGGTCATAGCCTTCCTGCATGCGCAGGGTGAGGCTCTGTCCGGACTGGCGCGCCGCTTCCGCGAACAATTCCGGCCTTAGCTGTTCCTTCAGGAAGTCGTCCTCCGTCCCCTGATCGATCAGGATGTCCGCCTGGCTCGGGCGTTCCGCGACAAGCGCAGTTGCATCATAAATCGCCCAGTCCTCCATTTTGGGGCCGAGGTAATTCAAAAACGCTTTCTGCCCCCACGGAACCTGGCTCGGCGCGACGATCGGCGCGAAGGCGGAACAGGTTTTGAACCGCTCCGGGTTCTTCAGATGCACGGTGAGCGCCCCATGCCCGCCCATGGAATGACCGAAAACGCCCGTGCGCGCGGGATCAGCCGGAAACTCGTCATTCACGAGCGCCGGCAGTTCCTCCGTCACGTAATCATACATGTGATAATGGATCGCCCACGGATTTTGCGTTGCGTTGAGATAAAAACCGGCGGCGAGACCGAAATCATAGTCGCCGTTCGGATCGTCCGGGACGTCCTCCCCCCGCGGGCTCGTGTCCGGCCCGATCACCATGAGCCCGAGCTCCGCCGCATAGCGCTGAAACCCCGATTTGATGATGAAATTTTCTTCCGTGCAGGTTAGTCCCGACAACCAATAGAGCGTCGGATACGGCCCTTTGCCGTGCAGCTCCTCAGGCGGGGTGAAGACCGAGAATTTCATTTCGGTTTTCGTTGAAACGCTTTCGTGAGCGTAGACCGACTGCACGCCGCCGAAGGTTTTGGAGGAGGAGGTTTGTTTCATGTGTATCTCTAATCGATCACTGGTCCAACGCCGCCCTGGCGAAACCAGATGCAATGCTTTCAAGCTCATCGTCGGTTAGCCTCAGCTCGCTTTGTTTCGCCCGATACAAGAAGAGCTTCAAAGCGGAGGTTTCGCCAAGATTCGTCGCCCAGATTAAGACTTCTCGCTTTCGAAAATAGACCGACATGGCTTGATCATCATGATCACGGACATACCAGTCGTAAGTGCGGAACCCTTCTATTTTTGCATGCGCCTTGATGCTGGAACGAATATCCGCGTGTTTTTCCGGATCAATATTGAACTTCTCGGTTACGGATGCCGATGACTCGTAGTTGTTGATCCACTGAGCGCATCCAGACAGCGACAAAACCACAAAGATAAGAAAACACTCGACAAGGTTCAGCGTTCGCAAGTGTGCGAGGCCGCCGCCACAGGCGCCAGAATGATTTATTCGGCTCACGGACAAGGGAACAATCAATAAATAACCACGCTCCGAATACTCTCACCCGCATGCATCAGATCAAACGCCTTGTTGACGTCCTCCAGCGGCATCGTATGCGTGATCAACGGATCGATCTGGATTTTCTTGTCCATATACCAGTCGACGACTTTCGGCGTGTCGGTGCGGCCTCTTGCACCGCCGAAGGCGGTGCCTTTCCAGACCCGTCCCGTCACCAGCTGGAACGGCCGGGTTGAGATTTCCTTGCCCGCCTCGGCGACGCCGATGATGATCGACTCGCCCCAGCCGCGGTGACAGCATTCGAGCGCCTGGCGCATGACGTCGGTGTTGCCGGTGCAGTCGAAGGAATAGTCCGCGCCGCCGCCGGTGAGTTCGATGACTTTATCGACGACATTGTCGGCGCCGACCTCATTGACGTTGACGAAATCGGTCATGCCGAAATCGCGGCCGATTTTTTCGCGCGCCGGATTGATGTCGACGCCAATAATTTTGTTGGCGCCCACCATTTCAGCGCCCTGAATGACATTGAGCCCGATTCCGCCGAGTCCGAAGACCGCGACATTCGCCCCCGGCTCGACGCCTGCGGTCCAGACCACGGCGCCGACGCCGGTGGTGACGCCGCAACCGATGTAACAGGCCTTGTCGAAGGGCGCGTCCTTGCGGATTTTCGCGACCGAATACTCCGACAGCACAGTGAAATTCGAGAAAGTCGAACAGCCCATATAGTGCGCCAGCATCTGGCCCTTCCATGAAAAGCGGCTCGTCCCGTCGGGCATGACGCCCTGCCCCTGGGTCGCGCGCACCGACGTGCACAGATTGCTTTTCCGCGACAGGCAGGTTTTGCATTGCCGGCATTCGGCGGTGTAGAGCGGAATGACATGATCGCCAGGCTCTACGCTGGTGACGCCGGCGCCGACCTCGCGCACGATCCCGGCGCCCTCATGTCCGAGGATCGAGGGAAAGATCCCCTCTGAATCCTTGCCCTCCAGCGTATAGGCGTCGGTGTGGCATATGCCCGTCGCCATAATCTCCACCAGCACCTCGCCGGCCTTCGGCCCTTGAAGGTCGACCTCCTCGATCACCAGCGGCTTGTTGGGTTCCACAGCGATAGCGGCTCTCGTTTTCATGGGTTGCTCTCCCCTTTTGTGATTCAAGGACCTTTTGCCCCATGGTTAGCAGCGACCGTTGGCGATGGGAACGGGCGCCCGTATGGTCCGCCGCCATGTCAGACGCGTCCGCCTTCGCCGTTTCCTTGAGCGCCCGCGATCTCGCCGTCGCGCGCGGCGGGCGAATTATTGTGGAAAACGTGTCGCTCGATCTGAAGCCCGGCGACGCCATCGTGCTCAAAGGCGCCAACGGCGCGGGCAAGACGACCCTCTTGCGCGCCCTCGCCGGGCTTTTGCCTCCGGCCGCCGGCGAGATCACACTCAGCGATGAAGACGCCCGCGTGTTCTGCGGTACGTTGAACGCTTCGAAGGCGGCGTTGAGCGTTGACGAAAATCTCCAGTTTTGGACGGCGCTATACGACGCGCCGTCGGGCGCCGCCGTCAGCGCCCGCAGCGCCCTCGGTCTTGACGCCTTCGCTGCGCGTCCCGCGGGACAATTGTCGACAGGCTACGCCAGGCGGCTTGGCCTGGCGCGCCTCTTGATCGCAAACCGCCCCCTATGGTTCGTAGACGAACCAATAGCAGGACTGGATGCTGGGTCGGTAAAGACGTTTGAAGCCATTCTCAATCAACATCGCGAAAAGGGCGGCGGCGTCATTGTCGCTACCCATGAGGCGATTGACATCCCGAACGCGCGCATGATGGAGATTTCCCATTGAGCGCATTCGCAGCCGTCATTGTCAGGGATGTAACCCTCGCCTTTCGAGCCGGCGGCGGCGCCTTACAGGCGGTTTCGTTCTTTGCACTGACAATTGTTCTTTTTGCGCTCGCTGTCGGGCCTGACCTTAGTTTGATGTCCGACATCGCTTCGCCGGTGCTTTGGGCCGGCGCTCTCCTTGCAACCATGATCTCCCTGGAACAGATCTACCGGCCGGACCGGGAAGACGGATCCTTGGATGCGCTGGTGGAATGCGGAGACTCCCTCGTTTTCATCGCCCTGGCGAAAGCTCTCGCCCACTGGATTTCAACGGGCCTTTTGCTCGTGGCGGCGGCCCCGCTCCTGGCGCTTCTGCTAAACCTCGAAGGATCGGCGCTAGCGCCCTTGGTGATTTCGCTGCTGATTGGGACGGTTGGCCTATCGCTGATCGGCGCTTTCGCCGGCGCCCTCGCCGCGGCCCTGCCCCGGGCCGGCGTATTGATCGCCGTCATTGTCAGCCCGCTCTATGCGCCGATCCTGATTTTCGGGTCCGGCGCCGCCAGCGCCGGGGCCGCCGGGGACCCGCAATATGGGGCGAATTTGATGCTGCTCGCCGCTTCCAGCCTCTTTGCTGCGATCATTTCACCCCTTGCCAGCGCCGCGGCGCTCCGCTTCAACCTCGACTGAGTTATGTCTGCGACCAGCATCTACGAATACGCCAATCCCGCGCAATTTGAGCGCGTCGCCGACCGCGCCTTCACGCTCGCGCTGATCGCGGCGCTTGTTCTGGGCGCCTTCGGATTGTATTTCGCGCTCTTCAATTCGCCGGCGGATTACCAGCAGGGCGAAACCGTGCGCATTATGTATGTCCATGTGCCGGCCGCGTGGATGGCGATGTTCTGTTACAGCGCCATGGCGGCGGCTTCCGCCGCGGGATTTATCTGGAAGCACCCGCTTGCCGATGTGGCGGCGAAGGAGACCGCGCCAATCGGCGCCGGCTTCACCTTTCTCGCCCTCGTCACAGGGTCGCTGTGGGGTAAGCCCATGTGGGGCGCCTGGTGGGCGTGGGACGCGCGGCTGACGAGCGTCCTGATCCTGTTCTTTCTCTATATCGGTTACATGACGTTGTGGCGGGCGATCCCAGACAAGACCCGCGCCGCTAAGCTCGCCGCGATTCTGGCGATCGTGGGGTTCGTCAATGTGCCCATTATTAAATTCTCCGTCGACTGGTGGAACAGTCTGCATCAGCCGGCCAGCATCATCCGCGCCGACGGGCCAACCATCCACGGCTCGATGCTGACGCCTTTATTCCTGATGATCGGCGCCTATATGGCCGGTTATGTCGCGATGCTGTTGGCGTCGATGAAAAACGAACTCGCGGCGCGACGGCTCGCGCGGATGGAACAACTCGAAACAACCAAGCCGGCAGGGCTTGTGGAACGATGACGAAAAAAAAACGGCAACGTCTTTTTGTCTTTGGCGGCGTATTCGCCGCGGCGGCGCTCGCCGTAGGGCTGACGCTGACCGCCCTGTCCGGATCCATCACCTATTTCTACACCCCGTCTGAACTCGCCAAGCTTGATGCGACGCCCGACCGGCCGATCCGCCTCGGCGGACTCGTGGCGGAAGGCAGCGTGCGCTACGAGCAGGCGAACACTGGCGATATCGCCCATTTCACGGTCACCGACGGCGGCGCCGAGGTGGCCGTATCCTACGCCGGCGTTCTCCCGGATCTGTTCCGCGTCGGTCAGGGCGTCGTCGTCCAGGGGCGGATGACGGACGCCAATGTGATGGCGGCGGACAATGTCCTCGCCAAGCATGATGAAAGCTACATGCCAAAAGAAGTTGCTGACGCTTTGAAAGAACAGGGACTTTGGCAGCACGATGAGGTTGGGAGTTAAGGCTGGTCATCCGCCTCGGGAGCGGTTTTCTCGTTCGGTTCCCCGATCCGTTCCAACATCTGATCAATTTCCATCGCCAGCGGCGCATCGTCCGGCGTTTGCCCACGCAGCCGCCTGAACAATTCCGCCGCGCGCGCGCTATCGCCGTCTGCTTGCGCCGCGTATCCGACAAAATAGAGCGCGAGCGGATCATCCGGCGCCTGCAGCAAAACCTCTTCGAATGCTTCTTTGACAGCCGGCCCATGGGCCGGGTCCTTTAGTTCGACAAGCGCCAGCGCAAGGCCGCGCCAGTCATCGACAGCGCCTTCCGATAAGACGAGCGCCTCGCGCCAGGCGTCCACCGCTTCCTGGTTACGGCCTAGCACGCCATAAGAACGCGCCAGCATCCGCCAGCCCTGGAGATCTTGCGGATCGGCCTCAAGCCGCGCCGCGAGCCCCTGAACCATGTTTTCGATCATCGCCGCGCGCTCTTCCGGCGCCATGTCTTCGATATTGTCAGGGGCCGCCGACGCTGCGGCGCGGACGTCCGGATCAAGCGCATGCGGCGCGCCCACTTGCATATAGATAACAACGGCGACAATCGGCGCGACGCCGAGAACCGCCATGGCGGCGAGCTGTAGTGACGGCGAGCCCGAGCCGCGGCCGCGAATGATCGGCGCCGCGATGGCGACGAGAACAGCGACGACAAGCGCAATGATCGTGGCGACGAAAAAGATCACGAGCTCGGCTCGACCTCTTCGCCGTCGTCATCGCCGGACGCGGACTTTCTGACCTGCTTGAGAAATACCCACGCGCCGCCGCCCGCCGCCAGCAGTATAAGCGCCGGCGCCGCCCAAAGAAAATACGTGTTTGGCTGTACGGGCGGCTTGAGCAGCACGTAGTCGCCGTATCGTGCAACGAGATAGGCGTAGACTTCCGTATCGGTGTCGCCGGCAACCAGCCGCTCGCGAACGATGAGGCGCATGTCTCGCGCCAGCGGCGCATCGGAGTCGTCGATCGACTGGCTCTGGCAGACCACGCAACGCAGATTACGGCTGATATCGAGCGCGCGTTGTTCGAGCGCGGGATCGTCCAGCACCTCGTCTGGTTCGACGGCGAATGCAGAACTTGCGAACAGAGCAACGATGATAATCAACAGCCGCATCATTATTCTTCAGCCTGAAGTCTGCGCACCACCGGCCGAATGTCCTGCTCCCAGATCTGTTCCGTAATCGGCCCGACCTGTTTAAGGCGAATGCGGCCCTTGCGATCAACGACGAATGTTTCCGGCGCGCCGGTCACGCCGAAATCAATCGCGACGCGACCGTCCGCATCATCGCCGATAAAGTCATAAGGATCGCCGAGCCGCGCCAGCCAGGCGGCGCCGTCCCCCGGTTTCTCCTTCCAGTTGATGCCGGCGATAAGAATGTCTTCGTCCTCAGCGATCTGCATCAGGACCGGATGCTCAATCGCACAAGGGATGCACCAACTGGCGAAAACATTGATCAACGCGACTTCGCCTTTGACGTATTCAGAAGACAGCGGGTTGTCGCGTCCTTCGATCGCCGGCAACGTGAATGTCGGCAGCGGCTGATCGATCAGAACCGACGGAATGCGCGACGGATCCTGACGCAGCCCGACGGCGAACCATGCGGCGATAGCCGCGAACGCAATCAGCGGCGCAAACAAAAGCGCACGCGTCATGAGACAGATCCAAGCGCAGCGTCCGGCGCGCTCGCACGATGCGCCGCCCGCTTCGGCAGGCCGGCGATGACGCCGCCGACCGCAAGCATGCCGCTGCCGAACCACATCCAAAAAACAAAGGGATTATAATACGCCTTGACCGCCCAGCCCGCCGCGCTGCGGCGCTCGCCAAGCACAACATAAAGATCGCCCATCGCCGTGGTGCGGATAGCCGCTTCCGTCGTCTGCATCTGACGCACCGGATAAAAACGCCGTTCCGCAACAAGTTCCGTAACGTCTTTTCCGCTTTTCACGATAGAGAATCGTGCGGACTCTGAAAGGAAATTCGGACCCTCCAGATTCTCGACCGACGTCAGCGTTGCGTCAAAACCGCCAACGCTGATGACGTCCCCGACATTCATGAGACGGACGGTTTCCACGCGCCAGACGCCCGCGCCCATAACGCCGATAACAATCACCGCGACGCCGACATGGGCTACCGTCATGCCTAAATACGGCCGCGGTAGTCCGCCCAACCTGCTCCAGGCCCGCTTCGGTTCAGCCGTCAATCTGATGCGTTTGCCAAGATCGATCAGCGCGCCGCCGCCGGCCCAGACCGCGAGTCCGGCGCCGAAGGCGGCGACGATGGTTTTCGGCCAGGCCAGCCACGCTGCAAGCACGACAACAACGAATGCGGCGCCTGCCGCCGGCGCGGCTGCGCGCAGCGCCTCCACGAGGCGGCCCTTCTTCCAGGCGAGCATGGCGCCGGGCGCCATGGCGAACAGCATCAAGGCGGAAAGCGGCGCAAAGACCGCGTTAAAATACGGCGCACCCACGGACAGTCGTTCGCCGGAGAGAATATCGACGAACAATGGGTAAAACGTTCCGATGAACACCGTCGCCGTCATGGTGCACAAGATCACGTTGTTGACGACCAACGCGCCTTCGCGACTCACCGGTTCAAACGATCCTTCGCTTTGCAACTTCCCGGCGCGCAGGGCGAACAATGTCAATGATCCGCCGATGGCGAAGGCCAATATGGCGAGGATGAAAACGCCGCGCTGGGGATCGACGGCGAAGGCGTGAACGGACGTCAGTATCCCTGAGCGCACAAGGAACGTGCCGACGAGGCTCAAGGAGAAGGCGAGAATCGCAAGCAACACGGTCCAGACTTTCAACGCGCCGCGCTTTTCCACCACCCGGATCGAATGCAGCAGCGCCGTGCCGGCGAGCCAGGGCATGAAGCTGGCGTTTTCTACCGGATCCCACGCCCAGAAACCGCCCCAGCCAAGCTCGTAATAGGCCCACCAACTCCCAAGTGCGATGCCGATCGTCAGGAACACCCATGCCGCCAGCGCAAACGGCCTGACCGCCCGCGCCCATTCGGCGTCTATGCGCCCTTGAATAAGGCCGGCCACCGCGTAGGCGAAGGTGATCGAAAACCCGACATAGCCGAGATACAAAAACGGCGGGTGGATGATCAGCCCCGGGTCCTGCAACAGGGGATTGAGATCCATGCCGTCGACCGGCGCCGGCAGCACTCGTGCAAACGGATTAGACGTGAAGATGATAAAGGCGAGAAACGCCGCAGCGACCAGTCCCTGGACGCTCACGGTCATCGCTGTTAGCGCTGAGTCCTTCGTCGCAGCGACGGCGGCGCCGAAGGCGGCGAGGATCAGCGCCCATAACAGCATGGATCCTTCGTGATTCCCCCAGACGCCGGTGAGTTTGTAGATAAACGGCTTGGCCGAATGGGAATTCTGGACCACGTTTGCGACCGAGAAATCCGAAACCGCATGGGCCTGGGTCAGGCATGCAAACGCCAGAACGATGAGCAGTCCCTGCGCTATCGCTGCTGCGTGGGCCGTAGACCGCACGGCAACATCGCCTTTCAGCGCCCCCGCGAGGGGGAGCGTTCCCTGATAAATCGCCGCCAGAAAGGCGAGGATCAACGCAAAATTGCCGACTTCGACGAACATACCGACTCCATAGCGTGCTTGGCGGTCCGGCGCACTGCGGATTTTTGTCATCTCTGATCGAAACGGCGCTCTTTCCTGAAAAACCGGGATCCGACAGATAAACACGGCGGAGCGGATTGCCGTTCGGCCAGCGTGACCACACTCCCGCTTTCGCGGGTGCATAGAGGGTGCTAGGACCTCCACAGATAGTCGCGCGCAAAGGAATGCAACGCCTTGTCTGAATTTCTCGCCATGGGCGGCTATGCAGCGTTTGTCTGGCCAGCCTACCTGATCAGCGTTCTGGTCCTGGGCGTTCTGACCTATGTCATTTGGCGTCGCGGCCGTGTCCTGAAACAGCGCTTGCAGGCGCTCAAAGACGCCAAGAAAACCGACTAGTTCGACGCGCCGCGCCCTGCCCGACCGTATTGCCTTCGGGCGCCGACGGTTTTATGTCGGGGCGAAATTTCGAAGGGGCTCGAGATCGACGGGAAGGTCAACACCGGACTGAGCCGACGCGCCGTCTTGCGCAGCGCAAGCTTTGCCGCGGCGCTCGGCGCGCCTATTCCCTTCTCAAGATTTCTTCCCGAAGGCCTTCTTCCCGTCGCGCTGGCGCAGTCTCCTTTTTCCGCCGCGGACGTGGGCAAGGACGGCCTCACCGTGCTCGGCGACCGCCCCATCAACCTGGAAACGCCGCCGCACCTGCTCGATGACGAGATCACCCCAGCGATTCGGCTGTTCGTTCGCAATAATGGTCTGCCGCCGGACGTTGAAGGCGTTGAGGACGATGGTTGGACGGTGACCATCGACGGCGAGGTCGATGAACCGCTACGCCTCTCAATCGCCGACCTTAAGTCGCAGTTTGAAACCGTCACGCTGCAGCTGCAGCTCGAATGCGCCGGGAACGGACGAAAGTTTTTTAGCCCGGGCGCGTCCGGCAACCAGTGGACGTTCGGCGCCGTCGGATGTCCCGAATGGACCGGCGTGCGCTTGCGTGACGCTCTCAACGCCGCGGGCGTCAAAGACAGCGCGGTCTACACCGCTCACATCGGCGCCGACGCCCACCTTTCCGGCGATCCCGACAAGAGACCGTTGTCACGAGGCGTGCCGGTCGACAAGGCGATGGATCCGCACAACCTCATCGCTTGGGCGATGAATGGCGAGGACATGCCCGTCCTGAACGGTCATCCGCTGAGGCTTGTCGTGCCGGGCTGGCCGGGCTCGTGCTCCCAGAAATGGCTGACACAGATCACGCTGCGCGATCGCGTCCATGACGGCGCAAAAATGATGGGCGACGCCTATCGTATGCCGAAACGCCCCGTTACGCCGGGGGCCGCTGTGGCCGACGAAGACATGGCGATCATCAAGTCCTTACCCGTGAAATCCCTCATCACCTTTCCGCAGACAGGCGCCCGCATCGCCGTGGACGATCAAGCGGAGATAAGAGGGCATGCCTGGGCCGGCGATCTCGATGTCGAGGCGGTCGACATATCCACCGATTTCGGCGCCACTTGGACCGCAGCGACATTGGGATCGCTCGCCAATCCATACGCCTGGCGCCGCTGGCGCGCCGAGATCGCGCTCCCGGAACCCGGCTATTACGAGGTTTGGGCGCGCGCCCGGGATACCGAAGGCAGGATGCAGCCGCCCTTGCCTCCGGGATGGAACCCAAAAGGGTATCTCAACAACATGCAGCATCGCATCGCCCTCTTTGCGGTCTGATATGGATCAGCCGCCGAAAGCGTCCCTCGCCTTCTTCGCGCTCGCGATGGGCATGTTCCTCTGGGGGATTACAGCGACACGCACGCCCGACGGTTCGCGTCCTTCGGGTCCGCTCGCTGAAACGGCGTCGACAGCAAAGGACGGCGAGACGATCGCGGTTGTCGCGCCAGATTACGCCTGGAGCTTTAACGCCCTCGACCCGGGCATGTCCAAGACAATGACCGCGGCGGCGATGTTTAATCCGTCTGATGATTATTGGGGGCTGCCGCGGCAGGGCGCCTATGACCTGGTGGCGGGGTATTGCGGCGCCTGCCACTCCCTGCGCATCGTGATGCAGCAACGCGCGTCCGAGTCGCGGTGGCGTGAACTCATGACATGGATGGTTGAAAAGCAGGGCATGGCGCCGCCGCCGGATCAACACCGCGAGGAGATGGTCGCCTATCTTGCGGCGGAATTCGGCGACTGAACGCAAGTCTCAGTCGATATCGAACTCGACCCCCTGCGCTAAAGGCAGTTCAGACGAATAATTCACCGTGTTGGTCTGCCGACGCATATAGGACTTCCACGCGTCGGAGCCCGACTCGCGGCCGCCGCCGGTTTCTTTTTCGCCGCCGAAGGCGCCGCCGATTTCCGCGCCCGAGGTGCCGAGATTGACATTGGCGATGCCGCAGTCCGATCCGGCCGCCGACAAAAACGCCCCCTCCTCGCGCATATCCGTCGTGAACAACGCCGACGACAATCCTGCGCCGACAGCGTTCTGCATCGCGACCGCGTCTTCAAAGTCCTCATATCGAAAGACATAGAGGATCGGGGCGAATGTCTCCTCGAGCGCCGGACCCTCATGCGCCGCCATTTCCACGATCGCCGGGCGCACATAGACGCCGCCATCCGCTTCGAGACGCTCGCCCCCGTGAATGACGCCGCCCAGGTCGGCTGCGCGATCGATCGCCGCACGCATGCCGCCAAAGGCCGCCTCATCGATCAACGGACCAATCAGGTTTTTCGGATCGCGCGGATCGCCGATCGCGATTGACGCCATTGCGCTGTTCAAACGGGAAAAGAACGCGTCGTAAATGTCAGCATGCAGAAACAAACGGCGGAGCGAGGTGCATCGCTGACCGGTTGTGCCGGCGGCGGAGAACAAGACCCCCCTCAGGGCGAGACCCTGATCAGCCGACGGCGCCACAATGGCCGCATTGTTGCCGCCCAATTCAAGGATAGTCTTGGCGAAGCGGCGCGCGGCGCGCTCGCCGACGGCGCGGCCCATCGCGGTGGAGCCCGTCGCCGATATGAGTGCGACGCGCCGATCACCGACAAGCGCTTCGCCTGTTTCACTGCCGCCGACAATAACGGCGGACAGGCCGTCCGGAGCGTCTGCGAAATCGCCGCCGACGCGGTCCACGATCGCCTGCACCGCGAGCGCCGTCAGCGGCGTTTTTTCGGACGGCTTCCAGACAACGGCATTGCCGCAGACAAAGGCGAGCGCCGCGTTCCACGACCATACGGCGACGGGAAAGTTGAATGCGGAAATGACCCCGACAACACCCAGCGGATGCCAGGTCTCCATCAGGCGGTGGCCGGGGCGTTCACTGGCGATGGTGAGCCCATGCAACTGGCGCGACAGGCCCACCGCGAAATCGCAGATGTCGATCATCTCCTGGACTTCGCCGAGGCCTTCGGAAATCGGCTTGCCGCACTCAATGGTAACCAACCGGCCGAGCGTTTTTTTGTGCTCGCGCAGCGCCAGACCGAGCCTGCGGACAAACTCGCCGCGCACCGGCGGCGGCGTTGTCCGCCATGCCAAATAGGCTTCATGGGCGCGGGCGACCGCATCGCTGACGGCGCTCGAAGCGGATTCCTCAATGCTGGCGATGGCGACGCCGTCAATTGGCGACGCGACCTGGAGGGTTCCGCCGTCGAGAGAGGCCACAACGCCAAGCTCTTCCAAAATTGCTCTTGCGTCGTCGCGAGGGGATTTAAGAGTTTTGTTCATTTCTAACCTCTCCCGCTCATCCCCGCGGAAGCGGGGATCCAGCTGCTTCCGTGTGTTGGGCTAGCTGGTTTGTTCTTGGTGAGAATGAATCGCCGTTACAGCGGGGATGAGCGGTTTTAAAACTGACCCCAATACCTAAACCACCGGCGCATCGAGATCGAGCCCGGCGACCTTGCAGCCCCGCGCAATGTCGTCGGTGTGGCGGCGCATCCATTTTTCCGTTTCGGCGCCGTCTTTCGCTTCCAGCGCGGCAATGATGTGCTGTTGCGCCTCTACGATGCGCGGGCGCGCATTCGGCGCCTTTTCAATGACGCGGCGCAGGCTGGCTTCGATCGTCATGTTGAGCGAATCCAGCATCGCCAGCATGACCCGGTTATTGAGCCCGCTCGCAATCTCATGGAAAAACTCTACCGCGCCGATTACCACGGCCTGGGTATCGCGATCGCTGCGCCCGGCAAGTTCGGCGTTGATGGCGTGCAGCTTGTCGATCGTCGTCCGGTCAAGACGTTGCGCCGCGAGACGGGCCGAAGGCGGATAGATGGTCGTCAGGCTTTCCCAGACTTCGCGGAAAGTTGACCCGCCCAGGAAAAGGCCGCGACTGGCGGCGGCGGCGACATCGTGGGCGCCCGGACGCCGAACGAACAACCGTTTTGCAGGACCGCGAATAATCAGTCCGGTTTGCTCCAGCATGCGGATGCCTTCGCGCACCGTCGATCGGGTGACGGCGAACTGGTCGCACAGTTCCGCCTCCGTCGGCAGGCTTGCGCCGTCGGCGAGATCGCCGGACACGATCTTTTCCTCAATCGCGCGACAGACCTTCAGATACGCCGGTTCGCGGGTGAGCGGTTTGAAGTCTCCGTCCATCCGCTCAGCCTGTCTTTTCAAAAAGCTCGCGACCGATCAGCATACGGCGTATTTCCGACGTGCCGGCGCCGATTTCATAAAGCTTCGCGTCGCGCAATAGGCGGCCTGTCGGGTACTCGTTGATGTAGCCATTGCCGCCGAGCAACTGGATGGCGTCGAGTGCGACCTGCGTTGCTTTTTCGGCGGCGAACAAAATGCACCCGGCTGCATCTTGACGCGTTGTCTCACCCCGATCGCAGGCTTTTGCAACCTCGTAGACATAAGATTTCGCCGCATTCGTCGTCACATACATGTCGGCGAGCTTACCCTGCACCAGCTGGAAGGAGCCAATGGGTTTACCGAATTGCTGGCGATCATGAACGTAAGGGATAACGACATCGAGACACGCCTGCATGATCCCGAGGGAGCCGGCGGACAAAACGGCGCGTTCGTAATCAAGACCGGACATCAAGACGCGAACGCCGTTGTTGACTTCACCGAGTACGTTTTCTTCCGGCACTTCGCAGTCTTCAAATACAAGCTCGCATGTGTCGGAGCCGCGCATGCCGAGCTTGTCGAGTTTCTGCGCCGTCGAAAAACCCTTAAAGTCTTTTTCGATGATAAACGCGGTGATCCCGCGGGACCCCGCTTCCGGCTCCGTCTTTGCGTAAACCACAAGCGTATCGGCGCCCGGACCATTGGTGATCCACATTTTGTTGCCGTTGAGGATATAGCGATCGCCCTTTTTCTCCGCTTTCGTCTTCATACTGACGACGTCGGAGCCGGAGCCCGGCTCCGACATGGCGAGCGCGCCAAGATGTTCGCCGCTGATAAGCTTGGGCAGATATTTCTGTTTCTGTTCCTTGGACGCGTTGATCTTGAGCTGGTTGACGCAGAGGTTGGAGTGCGCGCCGTAAGACAGTCCGACTGCGCCCGAAGCGCGCGAGATCTCTTCCATCACGACGCAATGGGCCACATAGCCGAGACCGGCGCCGCCATACTCTTCTTCCACGGTGATGCCGAGCAGTCCAAGCTCGCCGAGCTCCGGCCAGAG
This sequence comes from Hyphococcus sp., assembly GCA_028289605.1. GTDB lineage: Bacteria > Pseudomonadota > Alphaproteobacteria > Caulobacterales > Parvularculaceae > Hyphococcus. The sequence continues at coordinate 26,458 of JANQON010000008.1, forward strand.
ATCGCGCGGGAACTTATTGCTTTCGTCGATCTCAGCCGCCCGCGGCGCTAACCGGTCGGCCGCCCATCGCGCGACCATGTCGCGCATTTCCTCGATCATGGGATCGAGGTCGAATTTCATGAACGCATGGCTGTTGGAGCGCATGAGTCGTATCCTCTTTTTTATTAAATTTCAACGCTTTATCGAGTGTTGATTTATTATCCGATTGTCGGACAACGCGGGATGTAGCAAGGCTTGCCCCCCTATGCAACCGTGCATTTCGCACAGCCTCAGGAGGCTGTTGCGCCGTCCGCTTTGGCGGCCGCGCCGGCCCCGTACATCCTGGACAGCGGCGCTGCGCTTATCCCGTGCACAATCACGCTCAAGGCCACCGTGATGTAGACGATCGCCTCAATCTGAGAGAGCGCTTCCATTTCCTGGTGCTCGACCGCGATAAATAAAAACAGAATGGATGCAAGGCCGCGCGGCCCGAACCAGCCGATGAACGCCATGGTCGGCGGTTTGACGCCGGATCCAATCAGAGACGCTGCAATCGGCGCCATCCGAATCACGGTCAGGCTTAGCACCGCGTAGAAGACGCAGAAGAACGTGAAGTGCTCCGTGGCGTCCGGAAGCAGTACCGCGCCGAAAAGAAAGAAGATCACGAGGCTGAAGAGTTGTCCTTCCTCCTCGACAAATTCAGTCAAGGCGCCCGAACGTTTTTTGCAAAAGCTGCCGAACGCAAGACCGCCCACAAACGCGGCGATGAACCCGTTGCCGTCCACAAGGTGCGCGCCGAGCAGCGTCAGTATTGCGACACCGACGCAGGATAAGTTTCGGAAGGAGTGCGCAATCCAACCCCTGCCGTCTGCTTCGTGAATGAGTTTGCCTAGACCGCCGCCAAGAATAACGCCGACGACGGCGCCAATTGCAATCTGTTTGATTGTAAACCCGATCCAGTAGCCGGCGCCCTGCGTTTCGCCGGCCTCCGCGGAAAAGGCCAGCGCCGCAAAAAGCAGAACTGCCGGCAGTGCAAGGCCGTCATTCACCCCGGATTCCACAAGGATCGCCTGGCGGATTCGCGCCGGCACCGCTTTGCTGGTGACGACGGCGTAGCCCAGCGCCGCATCGGTCGGCGCGAGGATCGCAGCAATCAGCGCTGCTTCCATCCACGACAAATCCGGAAACATGAAAAATGCGACGCCGGCGCCGAGGGCGATTGTGAGCGGCAAGCCGACGAGGAGCAAACGGCGCGGCAACGCGTAATCCATCGCCAGTCGACGGCTGTTGGTCGCCGCTGCGTCGGCGAACAGAATGAACCCGAGCGTAAGCTCGCCGAAACCCTCCAGCACATGGCTGTCGATCGACAGGTCAAAGAACCCAAAGGCGGCCGGTCCCGCCAAAAGCCCCGCAAACATGAACACCATCGGCGCTGAAACGAACGAGTTGGAGAGCCTCTCTGAACAGACGGCGTAGAGCACGATGCAAATCGCGATGACGATGAGCGGTTCAGAAATCATGGCGCGAAGCTATGCCTGTCAGCGTGCGGAAGGCAAATCACATAACGCAGGCGCGTGTGGGTATGATCGAACTCGGCCACGTTCAGTATGAAGAGCTCAACCCGAAACGCCGAGAAAAGTCCATTCCCCGCTCATCCCGGCGCAAGCCCGGATCTCATGATATTTTGCGGGGGATATGCCGTTGGAGGTCCCGGCTTGCGCCGGGATGAGCGGGGAAATCATTTCCAACCATCCAACTTGCAGGACACACTAATCGAACAAGCGCGGTTGGCTGGGCTTCCTTGAAGATTTCTTCTTACCGGTCTTGGGCTTGCCGTCGCTCTCGATAAATTCGACAGCGGTCGTCCCGTCGGCGAATTGAATGGTTCCGGCGCCCGCCGCCGGCGCGTCTTTTGCGCGGCGCACAAGCCGGTCCCCGTCGTCGCGAACCAACGCAAAGCCCCGTTCAAGCACATTTTGAAACGAGAAGCTCTCCAACAGCCGCGCCAGCGCCTCGGTTTTGTCTTTACGCTGATGCAATGCGCGGATCGCGGCCGGACGCAGGCGGTCGGCGAGAGAGGCCGCGTTGCGCCGTCCCGTCGTCGCTAAAGACGTCAGGATGTGCGGCGATAGTCGACCGGCTTTTTCGCTAAGCGTATTGCGGGCTGCGCCGGCGCGTCCCTGCAATGCGGCGCGCAACTGATCGCCGCGCCGATCCAACAGCTGTTGCGCGGCGCCGAGAATGTCTTCGGGTCGGCCGAGACCGCGCTCGGCTGATTTCAGCGCGTTACGTCGCGCGTCCATGAGGCCAATCGCTGCGCCGCTCATGCGCCGCTCTTTGTTGCGCAGTTCGGACATCAGCTCGCTGCGGACCGGAACGGCGAATTCCGCCGCGGCGGTCGGCGTCGGCGCGCGCCGGTCAGCGACATAGTCGATAAGCGTCGTATCCGTTTCGTGGCCCACGGCGGAGATCAGCGGAATCCGACTCGCCGCCGCGGCCCGAGCAACGACTTCTTCGTTGAAACACCAGAGATCCTCCAGCGAGCCGCCGCCCCGCGCAACAATCAGGATGTCGGGTCGCGGAACATCGTCGCCGTCGCCGAGCGCGTTGAAACCATCAATCGCCGCAGCGATGCTTTTTTCGGCGCCGCGCCCTTGCACCAGCGTCGGCCAGACGATGACCCGGCGCGGAAACCGTTCACGCAATCGATGCAGAATATCCCGAATAACCGCGCCGGAAGGCGACGTCACCACGCCGATCACGTCAGGGAGAAAGGGAATGGGTTGCTTTCGTTCCGGCGCAAAGAGCCCTTCTGCGGCGAGTTTCTTTTTGCGCTCTTCGAACAACGCCATCAGGGCGCCGACGCCGGCGGGCTCCAGCGAGTCAATAATCAGCTGATAGCGCGACTGTCCCGGAAAGGACGACATGCGCCCGGTCGCGACGACCTCCATGCCCTGTTCCGGATTAATGGAAAGACGCGCCGCCATGCCCTTCCACATGACGCTCGACAAGACGGCCTTTTCGTCTTTGAGATCGAGATAGACATGACCGGACGCCGCCCGCGTGACGCGGCCCAATTCTCCTCGCACGCGCACAAGACCGAAATTTTCCTCAATGGTCTTTTTGACGGCGCCGGAAAGCTCCGAGACTGTGTATTCGTGAATGTTTCCAATAGATTCGCGCTTCATGCCGACACTTAAAGCACGTTTTGCCGCCCTTGAGAGCCTTACAGGGCCGACCCTGAAAAATTTTTGCGCAGCGCACCCTAACCATGGTCAGTGGTCGCGACGAACGCGTTTGTCTAACCGACGCGTCAATATGGCCACGCCCTGCAATTCGTTATAGAGAGGGCGCATTCGGTGGGAGAAGACGCATGAAATTGAAATATCTAACAAGCGCCGCGGCGGGCGCGATTGTACTCGCGGGCTTTGGCCTGACGACGCTTGAGACCTCCAACGGGACATCAGCGCAGGAAGCGCCGTTTCTGCACCCTCTTATCATGGCCCGCTCCATGTGCGGTCAGGACGGGGACGACCTCGCCAAACGACGGCAGTTTTTTGTTCGAGCGGCGACAGCGTACGCCAACGAACAGGACGCGCAAACACTGGCGCGCGCGGATATCCTGAACCCCGGACTGGGCCAGATCAGTTACGGCGTGACAACGGCGAGCGACGAAGCGCAGGCGTGGTTCAATCAGGGCGTTGCGCTCACCTATAACTTTAATCACGGTGAAGCGATCAAGGCGTTTAAACGCGCACAGGAAAGCGATCCTGATTGCGCCATGTGCTACTGGGGCGAGGCGTTCGCCTATGGCCCCAACATCAACATGCCGATGGTCGATGACGCGGTCGCCCCCGCTTATGCGGCGCTGGAAAAAGCGCAAGCGGCGAAAGACGGCGCCAGCGACAAAGAAAAAGCGCTCATCGATGCGCTGGCCGCGCGTTATGCGGCCGCGCCGGTAAACGACCGTTCAGCGCTTGATAACGCCTTCGCTGACGCCATGGACGCCGTCGCGATGCAGTTCCCCGACGACGACTTCATTGCGGCGCTCGCCGCAGAAGCGAACATGGACACCCAACCCTGGGATTACTGGGATAATGGCGGACGCACGCCGAAAGGCAGAACGGCGCGCACCGTATCTTTGCTGGAAGGCGTGCTCGCGCGCAATCCGCTGCATACGGCGTCAATTCATTTGTATATTCACATTACTGAGGCGTCGCAGAATCCGTATCGCGCCGCTGAGCATGCGGACCGTCTCGCTGCGCTGACGCCGGGCCTCGGCCATCTCATCCACATGCCGTCCCATACCTATTACAGGATCGGTCGGTTCAAGGATTCGCTTGAACACAATATCGTCGCTGTCGACGTTGATCAGGCTTACATCGACAACGCCGAGCCCAGCATTCTTTATGAATTTGGTTACTACACGCACAATATTCATTTTGCGATGACCTCCGCGCTGATGGCGGGCGATGCCGAAACGGCGCTGTCGATGGCGACGCTGCTCGACGAAAAGCTGCCGATTGAGATGGCGAGCGCGGCGCCCTTTGTGCAGCCGATCAAGGCCGCGCCCTATTACGCCATGGTGATGTTCGGCGATCCTGACGACATTCTGGCGCTCGACAAGCCGATCGACGATTTCCCGTTTCTTCAGGGCGCATGGCATTATGCGCGCGGCGAAGCCTTCGCCAAGAAGGGCGACGCAGCGGCGGCGCATCGCGAAGCCGAAGCTATCGCCAGTATCGTCGCTGAAGCGGACCTGTCGTCGCTGACGAGTAACAATGTGCCCGCCCTCGATATTCTTAATATCGCCCGGCTCACCGCAACCGCCCGCGCCGCGGCGGCCGAAGACAAACTGGGAACCGCCATCGAAGCGATGGAGGAAGCAGTCGCGATTCAGGACCAGATTTTCTACACCGAGCCCCCCTACTGGTACTATCCGGCCAAGCAAACGCTCGCCGCCATGGTCGCTCAACAAGGCGACAATCAGCGTGCGGAACAGCTCTTTTTGGAAGCGCTGACAGAATCGCCCAACAACGCCTGGGTGCTCTACGGCCTTTCGGAAAACTACAAGGAACGCGGCAACAAGAACGGGGCTAAATACGCCGCCGGTTTGTTCAAGGACGCCTGGATGGGCGGCAAGAAAACGGCGCCCTCGCTGAACAGTTTGTAGGGACGAGCGGTTGCGCCGGGCGACCGCTTGTCGGCGCCTGGCGTGACGTATCGTTCGCGCGATGCTCTACGTCCGCTCATTCCCGCGAAAGCGGGAATCCACACTGTCTTGCCCATGGATCCCCGCTTTCGCGGGGATGAGCGGATGAATTTGGATATTGAAGGACGATACCGACCCGGACGTCGGCGCCCCTAACCCGCCTACTTGTTTTCTTCAGCTTCTTCGAGCGCCTTTCGAAGCTCTTCAATCTCTTCTTCAGTGAGATCGCCGTCCTCGCGCAGCGTCCAACTCGGTTGGATATCGGGCAATCCGACCTCGGGCAGCACCGCGCCCCCAGAGAGATTATCGCCTGATCCCTCAGCGATGCCGCTGGCGTCGCCAACATCGCGGCGAAAGTCCGAAAGATCGCGAATGCGCTCTCGATCGTCGAACCGCCGGGCCGATCGAACGCCGATCAACTTGTCGAGATCCGGTCCGGTGCGGCCCGCCGTGCGGTTTTGTTTCAACAGTTCCTGTGCGCGCGTAAAATCCTCACTGCCCTTGCCCGGCCGCCATCCGGAAAGAATCTCGCGTCGGCCCGCGCATTCCGCCGCCTTGTCCTGATCGTCGAACTCCTCCGGACAGAATATCGCGACCACGCCCGACGAACTGGGCGCAACGGGGGCATCGCCCAGCGGCAGCTGCACCCGCGGGGCGGTAAAGCGTCTCGAGCCAAACACAGGTTCCTCATCGAACATGTCATCGCCCGTCAGCGGTTCTTCTTCGGCGATAAGTTCCTGCTCGGGAGGGGTTTCCTCGTCTGCGTTCTCATCTTCCTCGGTCGCGTCATCATCCGCTTCCGCGCCGGCGGGATCCTGACCGTCGGCGTCATCGGGGGCAACGACATCTTCAAGGCCTGGCTGCTCGAACTGCTCCGGTTCGACAGAGATGAGCGGATCGGGATCGTCTTCCGCCGGCGTCTGTTCAAACGGCTCGTCCTCCGGCGCAGGCTGGTTCAGATCGTCTTCAGCGGCGGGCGCGGGGTCCAGGATCAAGGGCTCGGGCGCCAGCTCCTCAGGCGCTGGGGCGGGGTCGGGCGTCAGATCGAGACCCGTCAGGTCCGGCTCAGGCTCCGGCTCGGGTTCAGGCTCAGGTTCTGGTTCGGGCTCCGGCTCCGGCTCCGGCTCCACAGGGGGCTCCGGCTCAGGCACAGGATCCGGTTCCGGCTCTTCGACGATTTCAGGCTCCGGCTCGGGCTCAGGTTCGGGTTCGGGCTCAGGCTCGGGTTCCGGTTCGGGATCAGATTCGATAAAGGGGTCGCGCAAACTGGGGAATTCGGGCCGTTCCCATTCGACCAGGGTCACGTTGATCGTATCTGTCGGGGCGTTCGGCACGTAGATGCGCACCCGCGCGAAGATCGACAACATCGAAATCACGACCAGATTGATCATAAAAGCCGCGGCGAGAGCAGCGGTCCGACGGCGCCGGGCGTTCGCCGACCAGGGGTCGACCCAACGGGACAGGATCCTGTCCAAAATCCATTCGCCGCGCCGCACGAGCCCTTTCAGCCCCCGCGCGCGCCGACGCCGGCGTCGTTTAACCGCAACCGGTTCTGCTGGCGACGTCTCGTTCATGCGGCCCGGCATTGATCCCGGCGCGACAGCGCCTTAAACGCGAAAGCTAAGACTCGGAGACGCTTCAAGTGAAAGTCCTGTTGATCGGCGGCGGCGGACGGGAGCACGCTCTTGGCTGGAAACTTGCGCAAAGCCCGCAACTTTCCAAGCTGTACGTAGATCCGTCGAACCCCGGTCTTAAACACATCGGCGCGCCCGTGGCCATAGATATGGGGCGACAGGACGCCGTTGTCTCCTTCGCACAGGAAAAAGATGTCGATCTTGTGGTCGTCGGCCCGGAAGCGCCGCTCGCCGCCGGGCTCGGAGACGCCCTTCGGGCCGCAAACATCGCCTGTTTCGGCCCCGACCGGGCCGCTGCGCGCCTGGAAACGTCAAAAGCCTTCATGAAGGACGTATGCGCCAGCGTCGACGCGCCGACTGCAGCCTACGGCAAATTCACCGAGAGCGCCGCCGCGAAGCGCTTCTTGCGCGGCCAATCGCCTCCGTATGTGGTCAAAGCGGATGGCTTGGCCGCCGGCAAGGGCGTGATTATCGCCGAATCGCTCACCGAAGCGGAGGCGGCTGTCGACGCCATGCTGGGCGGCGCGTTCGGCGACGCCGGCGCCGAGATTGTGATCGAAGAATTCATGGAAGGCGAGGAAGCGAGCTTCTTCGCCATTACGGACGGCGAATCAATATTGCCGATGATCGCGGCCCAGGATCACAAGCGCGCCTTTGACGGCGACCGCGGCCCGAACACCGGCGGCATGGGCGCCTACTCGCCGGCGCCGGTTTTCACCGAGGCCGTGCGCCAGCGGACGATCGATCAAATCGTCAGGCCCATTGTGCAGGAAATGGCGCGACGCGGCGCTCCGTATGTCGGCGTGATCTACGCCGGCCTGATGATTAAGGACGAGCAGCCGCGCCTTGTTGAAATCAATGCGCGATTTGGCGATCCTGAATGCCAGATCCTGATGCGCACGCTTGAGAGCGATTTGCTTCCGATCCTGCATGCTGCAGCCGTTGGAACGTTGAACGAACACCGCCTCGCCTGGTCGAACGACGCAGCGGCGCTCGTCGTCATGGCGACAAAGGGATATCCCGGCGCCTATGAGAAGGGGTCCGCCATCATCGGCGTTGACGCCGCCGATGACCTTCCCGGCGTGCGCGTGTTCCACGCAGGCACCCAATTGGACGCTTCAGGAACGTTGCGCGCCAATGGCGGCAGGGTGCTCAATATAACTGCGACGGGCGCTGATGTGCGCGAAGCCGTCGCCCGCGCCTACGCCGGCGTTGACGCCATCTCATGGCCGGAAGGTTTTTGCCGCCGCGATATCGGCTGGCGCGCAATAGGCGGGCAAACATGAGGCCGATAGACGAATGGCGCGACGCGGCGACTTTTTTCTCCGTTCACGGATGGAAAATTGCGGCTTGGACCGATTTTGATGAAACCGCGGAAAAGCCATGGCTGTTGTTGATCCACGGTTTTCCGACGTCGTCCTGGGACTGGACCGCGGTTTGGCCGACCCTTGCTGAAACCTTCAACCTTGCCGCCATCGATATGCTCGGTTTCGGGCTCTCGGAAAAGCCGAGGCGCATCAAATATCGAATCTTCGATCAAGCGGATTTGCAGGAGGTCCTGCTCGAAAAACTGGGCGTCGGCGAAGCGCACGTTCTCGCTCACGACTACGGGGACACCGTCGCGCAGGAGTTGTTGGCGCGCCACAATGAAGGAGCCCTCAGCTTTTCATTGAAATCGGTTTGTTTCCTCAATGGCGGGCTCTTTCCCGAACAGCATCGCGCCCGGCCAATTCAGAAAATCGGACTTTCGCCTTTAGGCGGCGCACTCGGGTTTGTGTTGTCGCGAAACTCGTTGCGAAAAGGATTTGACGAAATATTCGGCCCGGAAACAAAGGCGAGCGATACGGAGATTGACGGACATTGGTCGCTCCTATCGGAATCCGGAGGAGAGAAAATCTTCCACAAACTCCTGCACTATATCCCCGAACGGCGAATGCATCGGGACCGATGGGTCGGCGGATTGTCGAGCGCTATGATCCCCCTCAAGCTCATCGACGGCGGCGCCGATCCTGTTTCCGGCGCGCATCTTTACGACTATTACCGCGAGAATGTGCCAAACCCCGACGCCTCATTGCTGGCGAACATCGGCCATTATCCGCAAACAGAAGACCCCACTGATGTCGCGCGGCTCTTTCTAGAGTTTCATCAAAAGATCGGGACGATTGATTAATGACTGCATTCTTGACCGTATTCGCTGCAGTATTTCTCGCCGAACTGGGCGATAAGACGCAAATAGCGACGTTTCTCTTCTCTGCGGAAGGCGAGCGCCCGAAATCGGTTGTGTTTGTCGCGGCGTCCCTCGCTCTTGTTGTTTCCAGTGCGTTCGCGGTCCTGCTAGGCGCCGCCGCGGAAAAACATTTATCCGCCATTCCACTGAAGCTCGTCGCTGGCGGGGGTTTCATCATAATCGGGGCGTCGATGATCATTGGACAGTTTCGCGCCTGAAGGGACAACAAAAGACATGTCGAAGACTGAACAACCTGATTTCAGCGGCGTCGGAGAAACGCCGGAACATCTCGCCATCAACGAAGCAGCGCTCAGCGACTATATGCGGTTGCATGTGGATGGGTTCGCGGGTCCGCTGACGGTCGCGAAGTTCAAGGGCGGCCAGTCCAATCCGACCTATCTTTTGACAACGCCGCAAAAGAAATATGTGTTGCGGCGCAAGCCGCCAGGCAAACTCTTGCCGTCGGCGCACGCTATCGATCGCGAATACCGGGTGATGACCGCGCTCCATGCGCAGGGATTTCCTGCGCCGAAAACACATGCTCTGTGCGAAGATGAGTCCGTTGTCGGAACCGCATTTTTCATCATGGATTTTGTCGACGGCAGAATATTCTGGGATTCTGCGCTGCCGGACGTTGAAAAAGAAGAACGAAAACCGCTCTTTTATGCGTTGATCGACACATTAGCGGAACTGCATCAGGTCGATTACAACGCGGCCGGCCTGTCGGACTACGGCAAACCGGGCAACTATTTCGAGCGACAGGTGGCTCGCTGGTCAAAGCAATACAAGGGCGCGGAAACCAACAAGATTGACGAGATGGATAGGCTGATGGCGTGGCTTCCGACGGCGACGCCGAAGGACGACGCCACGTCTATCGTTCACGGCGACTATCGCTTCGACAACACGATAATGCACCCTACCGAGGCGAAGACCCTGGCGGTGCTGGACTGGGAGCTGTCGACCCTGGGCCATCCGCTCGCGGACTTCACCTATTTCCTCATGGTTTACTTCTTTCCCCGGGACGTTCGCGGCGGGCTGGCGGGGCTGGACCTTGAGTCCCAAGGGATTCCGGGCCTTGATGACATCGTTCGTCACTATTGCGCGCGAACAGGTCGCGACGGCGTGCCGGCTCTCGACTATTGCATTTCCTACAACATGTTCAGGATCGCTGCGATCATTCAAGGCGTTTACGCTCGCTCGTTGCAAGGAAACGCATCTTCGCCGGAAGCAAAGAAAATGGGCGATCAGGTGCAGCCGCTCGCCGCTCTCGCCTGGAGTTTCGCCAAACGCGCCGGCGCGTCATAGGATTCGTTTCGCGCGTTCGCGTAACAATCTCCGCCACATTTTCGCCCACCTGTCTAATAATCAATCTGTATGCTTCGCATAAATGCTGGGGAGCGCGGCCCTAATCGTAAACAGTTTAAACAAATTTCATCTCCGATTTTCACACGTCTTTACCAGCTCCGGCTAAAAACCCTCAAACAGTGAGGAGTCGGAGCGAATGTTTCGTTCTAATTTTAGTAAGTGTTTTTCCCGCGCAGGTTGTGTCGGCGCCGCCGCTTTAACAATCGCCGCATGTTCTGATTCAGGAAGCGGCGCTCCGGCGTCGTCAGCGCCGCCGCCGCCGGTGTCGTCAGCGCCCGTCACGGATCAGGCGGCGTCGAAATTTCTCAATCAGGCGAGCTTCGGCGCCACCACGTCGGATATCGACGACGTACAAGCGCTTGGGTACGAAGGCTGGATTCTTAATGAATTCTCCAAACCGCAGGAATCCCTTCTGCAGGCTGTGCTTTTGGTGGAGGCGTCCGGCGCCGACGCCGGCCGCGACGAGCTAACGGAAACCTTCTGGACACGGGCGATCGTGGGCGATGATCAGCTGCGCCAGCGCGTCGGATATGCATTGTCGCAAATACTGGTTGTTTCCTACAGCGACGGCGCCATCGAAGATCGACCCGTTGCGATGGCCAACTATATGGACATCATGTCTGCCGGCGCCTTCGGCAACTTCCGCCAGACGCTCGAAAACATCACCTACAGCCCCGCCATGGCGATCTGGCTGACTTACCTGCAAAACCAGAGAGCTGACGCTGACCGCGAGGTGGTTCCGGACGAAAACTACGCCCGTGAAATAATGCAGCTTTTCACCATCGGCACGCTGGAACTGCAGCCAAACGGCGAGTTGCAGCTAGACGGTTCCAGCAATCCGATTGAAACCTACGACAATGTCGACGTGACGGAACTCGCCAAGGTGTTCACGGGGCTCAGCTGGGCGGAGACGGATAACTTTTTCCAGCGACCGGACAATATCCGGTCTGAGTATCTGCCGCTGATCATGTATGACGACCAGCATTCTGAGGAATCAAAGTCGTTTCTCGGAACTACGATTCCCGCCAATACGCCGGGCGATCAGAGTATTTCGCTCGCGCTGGATGCATTGTTCAATCATCCGAACACGCCGCCGTTCATCTCCAAACAGTTGATCCAGCGTCTTGTCACTAGCAACCCTTCGCCGGCTTACGTCAACAGAGTCGCCGATGCGTTCCGCACCGGACGCTTCACGATGCCGAGCGGGGCCGTCGCCGGCGGCGGCGGACGCGGCGATATGCGCGCCGTCGTGGCTGCAGTACTGCTCGACGCCGAGGCCCGCGATCCGTCGTTTTCGTCGGATCCCAACTATGGCAAACTGCGCGAGCCGGTCATCCGCTTTACTCATTGGGCCCGCGCGTTCGGCGTCACGAGCACCGATGTGGACAATGAAGAACTGGTGCGCGATACGCGCGCGCCCAACCGGTTGAATCAGCAGGCTTACCGCTCGCCCTCAGTGTTCAACTTTTATCGTCCGGGATATGTCGCTCCGGGTACGGAAAGCGCGGCGACGGGCCTTGTGGCGCCGGAACTTCAGATCACGACGGCGGCGAGCGTCACCGGCTACGCCAACTTCATGGAAGAGTTCATTTTCAATGAAGAGGGCCGAACCGATTTCGCCCCCGACTACACCCAGGAAATTGCGCTCGCCGGCGATCCTGCTGCGCTTGTCGATCGTCTGGACATGCTTTTGACCTCCGGACAGTTGAGCGCAGACACGCGCTCTCGAATTGAACAGGCCGTCACATCGATCTCCTCCGGCGACGGGCCGTTCTCGCGCGACGAGCTACGCGTTCGCGTCGCGGTCCTCTTCATTATGAACTCTTCCGATTACATTGTTGCACGATAGGCGCGTCTCATGAGCTTTTCACGACGAAACTTCCTGAAGACCGGCACGGCTCTTTCCCTTGGCGCTGCGACCGGGTTCGCCAATGATCTAATGCGGTTTAATGCGTTTGCCGCAGACACAAGCGGATATCGCGCGTTGGTGTGTGTTTTCTTGTTCGGCGGCATGGACGGACACGACACGGTAATCCCCTACGATACAGCCAACTATAATCAGTTCGCTGACATCCGCCGGGAACTGTTAAACCGATACGCAAACAATATGGGCGGATCGACAAGGGACAGAGCCGCGTTGCTGCCGTTGACGTTGTCAAACGCCGCCGACTTCGGCGGACGTCAGTTTGCACTGCCGCCGGAACTCGCGCCAATTCACGATCTGGTTCAGGCCGGCGACGGCGCCATCGTTTCCAATGTCGGCCCTCTTCTCACGCCGATGAACCGCGACGATTTCCGGAACCGCCGATCGCTCCGACCGCCGCGGCTCTTCTCCCACAACGACCAACAATCGGTTTGGATGTCGTCCGAGCCGGAAGGCGCGCGGTTCGGCTGGGGCGGCAGAATCGCCGACATGGCCGCAGCGGCGTCCGCCAATCCCGACGCCACCTTCACCGCGGTTTCCGCATCCGGCAACACGGTGTTTCTGCAGGGCGAAACCGTGGGCCAGTATCAGGTCGGCTCCAACGGACCTCAGGAAATCCGCGGCGTGAGCGACGATGACCTTTACGGTTCGGCGTCGCTGCCCGGATTGTACGAGGAAACGCTAAAAGCCCAGGGGCAGACGCTCGACAATGTGTTCAAGCGCGACTTCGTCAACATTATGGACCGCTCCATCGACGCAAACCGCACCCTGCGGCAGTCGTTCGGGGCGGCAGCGCCGTTCTCAACCGTCTTTCCGCAATCACGCCTTGGCCGTCAATTGCAGGTTGTCGCGCGGATCATCGCGCTGCGCGGCACGCTTGGCGTGAGCCGTCAGGTCTTCTTTGTGTCCACAGGCGGCTACGACACCCATTCGAATCAGGCGACCAGCATCCCGAATCTTCACACCACCCTGGCCGAAGGCATGCGCGCATTTTACGACGCCACTGTTGAAATGGGCGTCGATCAGGAAGTCACGTCGTTCAGCTCTTCGGATTTCGGACGTACGCTGACCATTAACAGAGACGGCACCGACCACGGTTGGGGCGGCCACCATTTCGTAATCGGCGGCGGCGTCAACGGTTCTCGGTTGTTGGGCCAGTTTCCCGAACCGGTGGTCGGACACGATCAAGACAGCAACAACGGACGGTTGATTCCGACCACGTCCGTTGATCAGTTCGCTGCGACCTTAGGGCGCTGGTTCGGCCTAGACGACGGGGAACTCGATACCGCCTTGCCGGGCTTGTCGAACTTCTCGCAGCGAGACATCGGATTGTTTTAACGGAGAACACGCAGAGGGGATTTTCGGAACTCATTGGATCGCGGGACCAATACGCGTCGCGATTGCGGCGGCGTCCCCTGTTTCTCTGACCAAATCTGAAATTGGAAAGTCATGACGTATAAAAAACAAAGCATCGTCGCACTCGCCAGCACTGTTGCGCTTATAGCGGTGTCCGAAGCCGCCGTCGTTTCGCCGGACGACATCGACGAGGAGACCAGCGGTTTTCAAACCATCACGTTGCGAGATCGGTCGCTTGCCGACATCTTAAGCGTCGCCGGCGCCGTAGACGTTAGAGACAGCACCGACTACGAAGATAACTATGCCGACGACCTGGGCGACGGCTTTTTCTTTGCGCCCGGCGTCGAGATCAACGCCCTCGACATTCAGGAGCCCCGATTGTCAATCCGCGGATTTGCTATCGGCAACGGACAGCATCGCTCCACGGTTCGTGTTCTTCGGGACGGGGCGCCGCTCACAGATGTCCATGGTACGACAAATTCGACTGAGATAGACCTTCTGTCGACGGACAAAATTAAGGTCATTCGCGGCGTCGCTAACTTGCGCGAAGGAGGCGAGTTGGGCGGCGTCGTGAACCTTGTCTCCCGCACGGGGAAAACCGCCAGGCCGGGACTGTCTGCGCGCGCAGAGGGCGGTTCCACAATCGACGGCAAGGCCGGCGGCCAGGCCCAGGTCGCTTTCGCCGGCCGCAACGCCGGAATGGATTACTACGCCGGCGTTACCGGCGTTTACGAAAACGGATGGCGCGACAACAACCGGCGAACCAGTCAGCAGTTCCACGGCAATATCGGATTTCGCCTCGGAGATCGCGCCGAAACGCGTTTCTACGCCGACATCGCCAATTCAGATACGGAGCTTGCCGGCGGTCTGACTCTGGCTGATCTCGAGAACAACGCTCAGGATCCGACCCCGCCGATCACGCTTGGCCCGCTTTTTCCCGGCGGCCCAATCATTAACTTGGTCGACGGCGCCCGTCAGGATGACTTCGCCCGGGATATTCGCGAAGGGCGGATCGCAAACACCACCAAATTTCCACTGCTTTGGCACGACGTAGAAATCGGCGGACACTATACGCGCCGCGAAGTGGACAGCCCGCAGATCGATTTTGTCGGCTTCATCGAGGAAGAAGGAAGCGAATGGGGAGCTCGCCTTCAGCTTGAGCGATCGGTCGGACTGTTTGGGCGCAAAGCCACCTACAGGCTGGGAGGCGACTATACGACAGGCGATCGCGATTCTTTTCGATACGAAAATCTAAACGGCGAACCCGGCGCGTTGTTGTCGCAAACCAACCATGATTCCAAAATCATCAACGGATTTGTTGAGGGCGTGTACGAACCGTTGCGCCGTCTTGCGGTGGACGTAGGCGCCAAGTTCACCACGGTTGACCGCAATCTCACCGATTTGTCCGACGATGACGTCGAACTTCGCGATTACACCGGCGTATCGGCGCGCGCCGGCGTTCAATTCGAAGTCTCAGAAGCGCTACAGGTTTACGTCAGCGCGTCTCGAGCATGGGAGCCGCCAACCACCGACGAACTCACCTCCGGCGACCCCACGACTTTTATTGATCTTGACGAACAGGATTCGTTTGGGCTGGAAGGCGGCGTCCGCGGGCGTGTCGGCAACTGGCTGGGCTACAACGTTACGTATTATGACACGGACGTCGAAAACGAGATCATAAACGTCGGCGACCCATCAAGTTTTGTCGTGGGCGATGTTTTTGAGAATGCTGACAAGACAACACACAAGGGAATAGAAGCCGGCGTCGACATTCATTTGTTTGCGTCCTCTCTTGCGTCCCGAGGCGCGGCGCTGACGCTCCGCAATGTTTATACCCACTCAAATCATCGATTTGTCGAAGGGGGCGATGTGGGCGACGTCGACGGAAACCGCATCGGCGGCGTGCCGGTGCATCGATATCGGGGCGAAATCCGCTACGACGTCAATAACGCGTGGTTCCTGGCGGCGAATGTCAGCCTGGCCGGAGGTTCATACTTCGCCGATCATGAAAATACGGCGTCCGTACCCACAGACCCTGTTGTGGGCTTCTCAGCCGGCTATCGTCTGAGCGATCAAATCGAAGTGTTCGCATCGGGCGAGAACTTGTTCGACACCGCCTATGTGGCCGGCGTCGCGCCAGTATTAACGCTTGACCCTGACGCCAACCGCATCTTCACGCCAGGCGCCCGCGCAAGCGTTTACGGCGGACTGAAGTACAAGTTCTAAAGACCTTCCCGCCGCTGCAAAAAAGCGCCGCCCGCCCACAGTGGCGCGGCGGCGTTTTTTTGCTGTTGGCCCTTTTCGCTTGCCGCACGGCGACCCGACACATTGAGCGGCGGGCGCAATTAAGCTAAGGCTCCGACGCGCCTCAACGAAGCGATTCAAACGCTGCCGGCGCGAGACCTGGCGGGGGACTGCAAGAGACATGACCTGGCGCATTTGCCGTGATCGACATCATTTCCGCTGTGCGGACGGGAGCGACCACCTTGTCCGCTGACGCGCCCGTCGATCGGCGCCCGAAAATATTGTTCGCCCTCCCCGCCCTCGGCGCCGGCGGCAGCGAACGCGTGGTGACCGCGCTCGCAAATCACTGGGCCGAATCGAGACGCGATGTTTCCATCACAACGTTTGAACCCGGGAGCAAGCCGCCCTACTACTCCCTCGATCCCGCCATCGGGTTGCACCGCCTTGATCTGCCGCCGATCTCGAAACCGAAATGGCGCGCCCTTCATCGCACCGCTGAGCGGATTGGCGCCTTGAGGCGATTGTTTCGCCGCGAGTCGCCCGACGTGATCATCAGTTTTCTGACGAAAATGAATGTGATGAGCGTCCTGGCGGCCCAGGGGCTGGGCATTCCAGTGGTCATTTCCGAACGCAACAATCCCAAACTGCAACAGTTTGACCGCCTGTGGGCCACCGCGCGGGGCCTTGCTTATCCGCGCGCCTATTCATTTGTGACCATGACCGAGGGCGCCGCTGAGTTTTATCCTGCAAAGCAACGCCCCCGCACGCAGTTGATCCCCAACCCGGTAACATTGCCGGCGGGCTGGACCAACAAGCGCGGCGGAAAGACCGTCGCCGCCGTCGGCCGGCTTACGGCGCAAAAACGATTTGACCGGCTCATCGAGGCGTTCGCCTCCGTCGCCGGCGAGTTCCCCGACTGGAACCTGGTTATTTGGGGAGAAGGCGAACTGCGCCAAGCGCTCGAAGCGCAGGTGCGGAACCTGGCCCCGTCCGTTCAAACGCAAATCTCCCTGCCGGGCGTCACCCCCTCGCCCGGCTCATGGATCGAAACCACCGACGTCTTCGTTCTTTCATCAGACTACGAAGGATGGCCGAACGTTATAGCCGAGGCGATGACGGCGGCGCTGCCGATCGTTTCCACCGATTGCGAATTCGGGGTCAAAGACATGATTGAACATGGACGCACGGGCATGCTTGCCCCGATGGAGGACGTCACCGCCCTAGCAGACGCGCTTCGATCCGTCTTGGCTGACGAATCGCTTCGCAACCGATTGGCGCAAAACGCCGCAGAAAAGGCTGCTCAGTATACCGTGGAAAACGTCGCCGCTCAGTGGAACGCCGTCATTGACAAAGCCGTCTCTGAAAGCTGAAGGCGTAGGGCGTCTATCTCACGCGGCAAGCTTCGCTAGCGCAACGAGAATTCAATTTCATCTCCGTAGTTCCGCCGGGCGTGCGCGCGCCAGTTCACTCGAGATATGACAGCCGACAGATTGGTCTGATTCCGGAACAACTCGCGCGCCGCCCGCAGCGCCGAAGGAGATGTTTTTCCCCATTCCACAACGAGGATTACATCGCTTGCATAGGCCGCCAAAGCTTTGGCGTCTCGGGTTTCAAAAACTGACGGCGTTTCGATGATGACCAAATCGGCGCCGTTGACGAGATCTTCGAATTCCTGCGCCCGTTTTGGATCGGCGACCTCTTGATCGCTCATGTCGCTGCGCACCACCAGCGACGTAGGCAGGGTTGCGCTGGCTTCCTTTTCGGTTTCGCCAGTGCGATTCCACTGCAGCCCGGTGTGCACCAACTCGACGCTGGATTCGGATCCCTCGTTGGACGGACCTCCGATTTTCAAGACTCTCGGTTCGCACTCGAATTCTTTTGAGACATGCGCCAGCGCAGTCGTGAGTACGCCTGGCTCCTTTGAATTCCCAAGAGAGCTGATCACCACAATACGCGGATGCCCATCCCAACTCTTCGACATGATCTCCAGGAAAAGATTGCGAATTGACAGCGCAAAACGGTTCGCCGGCCTGCGGGAAAGGAATTTCTCAACGTCCTGACCGCGCGCAAATATCCGGCGCGTGTCCGGAATCATCGCCACCGTAGGAGCATTGAGCAGTTTGGAAACTTGCCGCCGCGTGCGAACAGATTGGTCGAATCCTTCCACAATGAACGACGTCAGGCCTGCCAACATCACGATGCCAAACACCCCAACGGCGACTAACCGACCGGTTCCGTTGTCTCGGGCCACTAGACCGACGTCGGCGTGAGAGAACACTGAAATCTCTTCATCGTCGGCGCGGCTCATGTATTCCGCTTGCCGAAGGCGATCAGAAAGCGAGCTGAAAGCAGCCGACCTCGCCTCGACCTGACGTTCTAGCTCGCGCAATCCCGCGCCCGCTTCGAGCGCTTGGAAATGTCGCCCGCGGATGGAGCGCAATTCGGACGACAGGGCCGCCGCGCTGGCGTCAAGATCGCTTCGACGCGCTTGCATCGTGGTTTTGACATTCGATTCCTCAAACGCGATCTCGGCTTCAACCTCTTCAATCTTTGATTTGGTTTCGATGATTTCCGGATACCCTTCGCCGTACACCAGTGACAGCGACGCAAGTTTGTCCTGCAACTCGTCCAATTCGTCCCGCAATTGCGATAACCGACGAGTAACGCTTTCGTTTTTTGCATTCGAGAGAGCGGATTCGACGGACGAGATTCGCGCTTCTATGGCCGACGTCGCTTGGGGAACCAAAAGATCGTTGTCGCGCATATAACGCGCTACCGCCAACTCAGCTTCGTAAAGTTCGGTGCCGGCGGCTGCAAATTGATCGCGGAGACGATCAACGCGCCGACTCATTTTGTGCTCTCGGTCGCTCCGCCGCATATCCAAGTAAACTTGCGGCAGTCCGTTCGCCAGCGAAACAGCCGCTTCGGGAGACTGCGCGTGAACGTTAATGTGGATTAATCGCGACTCACCCGCCCGCTCAACGGCAACCATCTTTCGGACCGCAGTCGTCTGTTCGTTGATCGGCAGCCCACTGTCTGCGCTGGTGAACGACGCGGACTGGCGTGAGCTCGCATTTGGACGCGACCATCCGAATACGTTTTTGACAACGTCGACCAAGCCCACAGGCGCTTCGTCTACCAAATCGATTTCTGGACGGTATTTTATGGCAAGAGCTTCCTGCGTTTCACGCGCCCGCAGAATTTCGAGCACTGTTGCAACGCGGATTTCTTCATAGGCCGTAAGCGGCGTAGCGGCCGACGCTGCAGTCTCGTCTTCGGCCACAGTGGGATTGACGACCAGGGTGGTTCTCGCGCGATAGGACTCCGATTGGGCCGCCAGCAGGATGCCGAGCATCACCAGCCCCGCGGCGAGAACGCCGAAAAACGTGTATTTGCGCCGGCCGATGATCCGACCAAGTTCATCGACATTTACGTAGTCGTCGGAAGGATAATCCTCTCCTCGAGCATAAAGCTCGGCTCCATTCCGATGCTCATCCATCATCACTGCTACCACCCAAAGCCAAAACTAAAGAAATTCTATACAATTTCGCGGAACATTACGAGGTCGCAATGAAATTTTATGACCCCGCCCCGCTTTTGCGACATTCGCAATCCTTATTCCAGAATTGTGTGCAAAAACGGGAAAATCCGCGACCATTTCGTCACCTTTGCGGTTGTTCGGATCCGCCGGGCCGCAGGTAAAGTTCCCCGCTCCCGTAACGGTTGTTGATCGTAAATTCAGCTTTTCGATAGCCTTCCGCCCGAGCGAACTCCAACAGGGGCTGTTCCAGGATCGGGGAGAAGCCAAGCAAAATGGCCGCTGGAGGCTCCTCGCGCATCCTGTCGCCGATTCGCGCAGGGCTGGTCGTGACATAGTGTTTCAACAGTTCCGGGTCAGCGATATCGCCTACGCGGTATGCGAACGGACCGGTCGCGAGTTCCGGATAAACCGTCAGGCCGCCCTCCAGAGCATAAATCGGGAAGATCGCCGCTACCGGCCCGTCCAGTCCTCGCTCTTGAAGCGCCGACGCGATCATGTCGCCGTCCCGGTGCACCACATTGACTGTCCACGAGGCTGGACGGACGAGCGACGGCAGATCCTGCGCTATTCGGGGAGCGCCGACGACCGCCCCGGCGAACGCCAGTCCCAATACGGTCGACCGGGCAAACGTCGTCTGATCGGCGTCCAGAAAACGAAATAGGACCACCAGGAGCAATGCGCCGGTGATTAACGGCGGCGAGAAGTATTGGGGAAAGCTCGGCGTGGGCATGAACGAGAACGCCATCGCCAGGGCCGCCGTTGCGCCGACGAAGTAGACGGTCCAATCCCATTTCTGGATTGCGCCAAGCACGCCGCGTTGTGCGATCTGGGCGATGACCACGATCGCCAGGGCGGCGATCAGCACCAGATTTGCGCCGGTAAAGAAAATCTGATGCGCCAGGATGGCTTTGCCCGGCAGCGACATCGCAACCCCGGGTTCGAACTCGACGGCCTGGCGCCAATACGCCCGATGCGGTCCCGTATTGTAGTGCAGGACGTGGGCGAAAAAGCGCTCAACGTCGCGCAAAGCGACCAAGATGACCGGCGCCGCCGCGAGCAGGCCGCCGGCTGCCAAAGGACCGATGACATCCTTGATGCGCTTGCTCCACCCGTCAATTCTGCCAGCCAAAAAGGCGCCTGCCGCCACCGCGATGACGAACACGCCGGCGCTGATTTTGATCGCCGTCGCAAGGGAAATGCACACGCCGGCGGCGAATGTGAACGCGGCCGCCGGCGCGCGCGTGCGAACCGCTTCCCCCGCCGCCCGCTGAACGCCCAGGACAAAAAGGACGAGTCCCAGATAAATGAGCGGCAACGGCAAGAAGTTGTTGGTGGCGGCGACGCCGGTTGGGCCGAGCAGGTACTGATTGCTCAGCAGCAGCACCGACATGAGGATCGTCAGCGGAAGCGAACCCGTCAGCGTCAATGTGGACCAGATGATGACCCCGCCGAAGAACACCCACGCGAGGAAAACCGTCAGACGGGCCGTAAACAGCATATGATCGGAACCGGTAATGTCCTGGACTGCGTCAAACATCCAGGCCGAACCGGGAACGTGGTTGTAGAACACATCCTCATACAACCTTGAATTGTCCAGCAAAACGGTGGGAGCAGCATACAGCTGCTCGTCATTACGCATGTCGTAGTTCATGACACGCGTAAACAGGCCGGCCGCCAGAACCGCCAGCGCCGCAGCAAAGACGATCGCTACATATGTACGGTTACCGCTCAGATACTCCCCCATGCCGGCGCCGCAACAAATAGAGATTGCGATGGCCGGCGATCACGTTTTTTCCATAGAGACGCGCGTATTGCAATAGTCGTCCCAGTGATGCAATTGCGGCATGAAAAATGCAAAATCCGTGAAAAACTTGTGTAAATCAGATCGATCTGTCAGGATGAAATTGTCGATGATGCGTTGCAGCATGGGGGGAGCAACATGCAAGTGGTGCTGTTAGCAGGCGGCCTTGGGTCTCGTCTCGCAGAAGAAACCGTTAGAATTCCAAAACCCATGGTTGAGGTGGGCGGCCGTCCCATCATGCTCCATGTCATGGACATTTATCGACATTGGGGATTTCGGGAATTCGTCGTCGCAGCCGGGTACAAATCCCCCCTCATCAAGCAGTTTTTCAAAAACCTGCACTTGATGAACCACGACTTCACCGTTGACCTCACCACCGGCGATATCGACGTCGCGTCGCGTGCTCCGCTCGATTTCAAAGTCTCCATCGTCGACACCGGCGAGCTGACCATGACCGGCGGACGCATCCTGCGACTGAAAAAATGGCTCCGCAACGAACCCTTTATGGCGACCTATTCGGACGGCGTCGGAAATATCGATATCAAAGCGTTGGTCGAATTCCATCGATCCCACGGCAAGCTCGCTACGGTTACTGCGGTCCAGCCGCCGGCGCGGTTCGGCAGCCTGGAGCTGGACGGCGACAACGTCGTTGAGTTCGCCGAGAAGGTGCAAAAACACGAAACCTGGATCAACGGCGGTTTCTTCGTCTTCGAACCGGGCGTGCTCGATTACATTGACGGCGATGAAGAGCCGCTGGAGCGCGCTCCGCTGACCAAGATTGCTCGCGACGGGCAGTTGATGGCGTTCAAGCATCACGGTTTCTGGCATCCGATGGACACGGTGCGCGATCGCGATCACCTGAACGACCTTCATGACTCGGGCGACGCCCCCTGGCGGCGATTTGACGGACGTCCGGCGTGAGCCGCAAACCCATTCAGTAAGCGGACCAACATGAATAGCCCGATAACCTCCCTCAAGGCACTGGAAGGACGGCGCGTCGTCGTGACCGGGCATACCGGTTTCAAAGGCGGGTGGACCTGCTTGTGGTTAAAGCAGCTCGGCGCGGAGATTGTGGGTGTCGCCCTTCCGCCCAAGGACGATCGGGATTTCTTTAACGCCGTTGGTGTCGATACTTTCGTCGATCACAGGATCGGCGATATCAGGCGCCCCGACGAATTCGCCAAAATTGTCGACGACGTTGACGCGGATCTCCTGATTCATATGGCGGCGCAGCCGCTCGTGCGCCTCTCTTACGAGACGCCGGTCGACACCTATCTCACCAATGTCGTTGGCACCGCGGTTGTCCTCGAAGCGGCGAGGAAAATGAAATCGCTCAAAGCGGCGATCGTCGTAACGAGCGACAAATGCTACGAAAACAACGAATGGGTTTGGGGGTATCGGGAATCCGATCCCATGGGCGGCGCCGATCCCTATAGTTCTTCAAAAGGCTGCACTGAGTTGGTCGCCAGCGCCTATCGCCGGTCTTTTTTCTCAGAACCCGGCGGCCCGCGCCTCGCCAGCGTGCGCGCCGGCAATGTATTCGGCGGCGGGGACTGGTCAGCAGATCGACTGATCCCGGATATCATGAAAGCGGCGATCGCCGATGAGTCGGTGACCATTCGAAATCCGGCGAGCATTCGCCCTTGGCAGCACGTGCTGGAACCGGTTTGGGGATACCTTCTTCTCGCTTCAAAATTGCTGGAGGGCGAGGAACGGTTCGCCGAGGGCTGGAACTTTGGACCTGACCCGGACGGGGTCGCCGACGTGGGAACGCTGGCGGGCCATGTTAAGACGGCGTGGGGCGGCAAGCCGGAATTTGTCTTTGGCGAGGCCAAGCGCGGCCCGCATGAAGCGGAAGTCCTGCGTCTCGACAGCACCAAAGCGAAAACAAGGCTTGGCTGGAATCCATTGTTGTCGGTGGGCGACGCCGTCGCATTGACAGTTGAATGGTATAAAGCCAAAGCCGCGGGCGACGTCGATATGGCCGAGCTGAGCGCGGCTCAGATCGAACGTTACGTCGACTTGATTCAGAACCATGCCGGAACGTAAACCGGCGCGGCTTTAACGCATTACTCGGGGAAAACACATGCGCGTAAATTACGGCCAGACTGTACACGGCGAAGAAGAGATTGCGGCCGTCACACACGTGTTACGGACATCAACGCAAATGGGCGGCCACGTGCGAGAGATGCAAGATCGCGTGTCCAAACTGTTCGACAAAAAGCACGGCATCATGGTGAATTCCGGGTCGTCGGCCAACTATCTGGCGATCGAGATCTTGAAGCTTCCGGAAGGATCGGAAGTCATCACGCCGGCGCTGACTTTTGCGACGACCGTCGCCCCGGTCGTGCGCAACAAACTCATTCCGTCTTTCGTCGACGTGGAACCGGGCACATACAACATTGATCCGAATGCGATCGAACGCATGATCACCGATAAAACAAAAGCGATGATGATCCCTTCCCTTATCGGCAATCTCGCCGATTGGGACCGCATAGCGGAAATCGCCGCGGCGCACGATCTGATCGTCGTCGAAGACAGCGCCGATACGCTGGGCGCAACCATCAATGGGACCAGCACTGGTACGCGGTCGCACATCAGCACGACAAGCTTTTACGGATCGCATGTCATCAACTGCGCCGGCAATGGCGGTATGCTGTGCGTCAACGACGAGGATTACGCACGCGAAGCGCTGTTGCTGCGCTCCTGGGGCCGCTCCTCATCGCTTTTTCAAGAGGCGAAGACTTCGGAAGATATCAATAATCGCTTCGATATCATTGTCGGCGGCTATGAGTATGATCGAAAGTTCGTCTTTGAGGATCTGGGCTACAACGTTGAGCCGTCGGAAATGGGCGCCGCATTCGGACTGGTCCAACTCGACAAACTCGACCGCAACATCACGGCGCGAGAGGACAATTTCGAACGGCAGCTCAAGTTCTTTAAGGAATACGAAGACTGGTTCATTCTGCCGGAACAACTGCCGAATTCTCGCACCGGCTGGCTAGCGTTTCCGCTGACCATTCGCCCCGATGCGCCTTTCTCGCGCCGCGAGATGCAAACCCATCTGGAAGGCTGCGACATCCAGACCCGCGTTGTGTTTACAGGCAACATCCTCCGCCAACCGGCTATGCAGAATGTCGACGCGCGCACCGAGAAGGACGGATATCCGAATGCGGACGACGTCATGCGCGGCGGCGTTCTGTTGGCCTGCCATCACGGCCTGACGTCCGAACAAATCGACTACATGCACGATAGCTTCCGTTCTTTCGCAACGAAATTCTAAAGCGCCGGCGCGTCTGCGCCGTTCCCGCTTTTCCAGAAAGGTATTTGACATGGATAGACTGACTGAATGCAGAGCGTGTTTGGCGCCGGATCCGTATTTGTTCCTTCCGCTCGGCGATCATGCGCCGGCGCAAATGCTGATCCGACCCGAAGACATCGATAAGGAGCAGCCTGCTTTTCCGTTGAATACGCAAGTTTGCCTGAATTGCGGCCTCATCGAAATCGCCGATCAGATTCCGGAGGGATTCTTCAAGCACTATCTCTACATTCCGTCCGGCGCCGCGACGATGCACACTCACTTCGACGGCTTGGCGAAAGTGCTCAGCGATTTCGCGGACGGCGGTCTCATCGTCGACATCGGCTGCAATGACGGATTGCTGCTCGCAAAATGTAACGAGATGGGCGCCAAGACCCTCGGCGTTGATCCGGCAGAGAACATTGCTGAACTTGCACGCGAAAAAGGCGTCGACGTACATGTCAGCTATTTCACGCCTGATGAGGCTACCGGTTTGCGTGAAGCGCACGGCCCCGCCAAAGCGATCGTGACCACCAATACGTTCAATCACATCGGCGACCTTCACACCTTTATGAAGGGCGTCACGACGTTGCTTGCCGACGACGGCGCCTTCGTCATCGAAGTGCCCCGCGCGAAGGAGCTCCTGGAACACAATGAATTTGAAAACATCTATCACGAACATGTTTCTGAATTCAGCCTTTTGTCGCTGGTGAAACTGGGCGAGTTCTTCGACCTTCACGTTGTAGACGTACATCGCTTGCCGCACATTCACGGGGGCTCGATGCGGGTCTTCCTGAAGCGCAAGAGCGCCGGCGATACGCCCCAACCCATCGTCGAGGAAATGCTGAAAGAAGAGGCCGACGCCGGCATGCTGGACGCCAATAGCTACAAGGAACTCGTCAAACGGGTTGAAGCCAATGGCGAAGCCATCCGAGGAATGCTCGATACGTTCAAAGAACAAGGCCTGAAAATCGCCGGCTATGGCGCATCGGCGCGCGGCAACACCCTGATCACCTATTACGGGATCGGCAAGAATTATCTCGATTTTCTGGTCGATAAAAACCCGCTCAAGCACGGCCTTTTTTCGCCGAATACGCGGATCCCGATCAAACCGGTCGAAGCGCTTGAAACGGAAAAACCCGATGTCCTTTTCGTTCTGGCTTGGAACTTCTTCGACGAAATCAAAGAGCAGCAAGCTGACTTTCTGGCGCGCGGCGGCAAGTTCGTTGTTCCGTTGCCGACACCCCGTATTGTCGAGGGCTAGCAGGAGGCGGCGCTCGAGGCGCCATGGGTAACATGCTCATTATCGGCGGCGCCGGGTTTATCGGCGCAACCCTCGCCCGGCGCGCCATAGGCCGCGGAGAGCGTCCGCATATCGTCGTCGGTCCGGATACCGATCTTTGGCGGCTTCAAGACGTCATAGAACAAATTGACGTTCATCGATTTGACTTTCGCGATCAGGCCGCGGCGGCGGCGTGCATCAGACAATCAGAACCCGGCCAAGTCTATTTTCTCGCCACGCGTACCCGCGCAGTCATGGGTTCGCCGATAGCCGAAACCAAGCGGCTCATCGACGAAGACCTGTCGATCCTGTTTACGTTTGTCGGCGCTGCGGCGGAAGCGCCGCGACCGCCCAAATACTTTGTTCGCGCCGGCTCCCTCGCCGAATATGGCGAAGCGCCGTCGCCCTATCACGAAACCGCGCGCGATCGTCCGCTGACGCTTTACGGCGCCGCCCTTTCCGCAGGAACCGCCCTCCTCAACGCGCTGCGGAGCGATCTGCCCTTCGCCGCGATCTCGTTGCGGCTGGCGCTCACCTACGGACCGATGCAGGCGACGTCGTTTCTCATCCCCAGTCTGATTGAACGGCTGGGCCGCGGCGAGCCCGTCCATATCGAAAATCCGGAATCGGCCCGCGATCTCATCTATATCGACGACGTCGTGGATGGATTTGAAGCGTTTGCAATGCCGACAAAGGATCATCCCGACTGCGTTAACATTTCGACGGGCGTCGCCCCGAACATGCGCCAGGTCGCCCAAATCGTGATAGAGGCGATGGGCGCGGACCCGAAACTCGTTTCTTACGGCGAAAACCGCGCACAAAGCGGCGCTTTCCAGTTTGCCGCGTCGCCGGCGCTTGCCAATTCGTTAACCGGATGGGGTCCAAAAACGGACCTGGAATCGGGTATCCGCCGCACCGTTTCGTTCTGGAAGGCACGCAATTCATGACAGAACCAAAAAAGAAAAAGATCTCGGTCCTCATTCCCGCATTCAATGAAGAGGACAATGTTGAACGCGCCTACAAAGCCGTCCTGGAAACGTTCGAACAGCTGCCCAACTTTGATCTTGAAATCATTTTCACCGACAATCACTCCACCGACCGGACGTTTTTTCTGTTGAAACAGATCGCCGATGCTGATCAACGTGTTCGCGTCGTCCGCTTTTCCCGAAATTTTGGCTATCAGCGCTCTCTGCTCGTGGCCTACCAGACGGCGACCGGAGACTGTTCCGTTCAGATCGACTGCGACCTGCAGGATCCCCCGTCTCTCATTCCGCAGATGGTGGCGCGTTGGGAAGAGGGCCACCAGGTCGTCTACGGCGTCAGACGGTCGCTCAAAGACGGACCGATAACGGCGGGCGCGCGGCGCGTCTTTTACCGACTCATTAGCGCCATCAGCGAATATGACTTGCCGATTGACGCTGGAGAATTCCGCCTTGTCGATCGCGTGATCCTCGACCAGCTGCGCGCGATTGAGGATACGTCTCCTTATCTGCGCGGCCTGATCAGTTCCATGGGCTTTTCTCAGGTCGGGTTCGAATATGACCGACAGGCCCGCGTTGCGGGCGAAAGTAAGTTTCCTTTTCGCGCCATGCTCGGTCTCGCCATGGACGGTGTCCTGAATCAATCTCTTATTCCGCTGCGAATCGCATCTATGGTCAGCATGCTGATTGGCGCGCTGACGTTTCTTGTATTCTTCGGATACTTAATTGGGCGCATCTTTTTCGGCCAGGACTGGCCCGCAGGTTTTGCGACGACAACGGTACTGCTGTTGATGTCGATCATGCTCAACGCGATGTTCCTCGGCGTGATTGGCGAATATCTTGGCCGCATCTTCATGCAGACAAAGCGTCGGCCGCTGCCCATCGTCGAAGCGACACTCAATCTCGACAAGCCAACTGACGCGACCGCGAACGAGTATGCTGTTGGCGACAAACCCAAGATCGATGCTGCATGATCCAGCGGCGAATATCTTGGCCCGATCGGGCGACGGCCAAGGCGCTGATGAACCAGGCGCGCAATGCCGCATTCCTGCGTTTCGCCGTTGTCGGCGTTATATCAACGTTGGTTGACTTCAGCATTTTTACAGCATTGTCTTTTTTCGGCGTCGCTGTCATTGCCGCTAACATCGCCGCCTATCTTATTAGTCTCGCGATCAATTTCGGCCTCAATCATTCTTGGACTTTTGCGAAGACAGCCGGCGACGCACGCATCGCTTCGCTAGTCTTCCGCTTCCTCATTGTACACGCGGTCAGCCTGACTTTATCCACCGTCATCGTGAGTTTGCTGGCGCAGTCCATGGCCGCTCCGGCGGCGAAGGCGATTTCAATTCCTATTATCGTGTTGTGGACCTATCTGGGCCTTCGGCTATGGGCGTTCAGTCCGCGACGGCGCCCGCCAACGCAACGTCCATGAAAAAGGAACCGCAGTCAGGATTATTCGCATTCTCGAGGGCTGATATCGGTCCGAATGAGGCCCAAAACGAAGACTAAAGCAATCGTTCTATCGGAATGCGATGGTTGAATACGCGCCGGCCGGCGCCCCGAAAGGAAAATGGTAGTTGTGAACGCCGTACCCACAATTTGTTATCCCTATGTCGGTCGGGAAGTTGGCGGAAGTCACATATCGTCGCTTGGTCTCATCAAAAACCTCGACCCCGGGCGGTACAAGCCAATCATCGTCCTGCAGTACGGAAACGGTCCGATGTACGACTTGTTTCGCGACGAAGGCCTGCAGCCGATCGTAAGCCCGCCAATCTCGGATTTGCCCCCGCCTGGCGCGGAACCGCCCGTTTCGATGTTTCTGAAAGCTGTCCGCGCGTTGCCGGGTTTGACGCGATTTCTTAAGACGTCCGGTGCGAAAATCGTTCATGGAAACGACGGCCGGACAAATGCGTTTTGGGGCGCTCCTGCAAAATTGGCGGGTCTTAAACTGGTCTGGCACAATCGCGGCAACCCCAGAGCCAAAGGACTTCGTCTTGGGGCGCCGCTGATCGCCGATCAGGTTCTTTCTGTTTCCCATTTCGCGTCACCCGCCCCCGGTCCGCTCTCCGCAGCTTCTAAAAACAAAGTTGTCTACAGTCCTTTTGACACAGATCTCGACATCGACAGGGGCAAAGCGCGCGCCTCCATCATCGAGGAATTAAAAGCGCCCGAAGACACAAAATTTGTAGGATATTTCGGGTGGATGATCGACCGAAAGCGACCGCTGCTTTTTGTTGACGCAATCGCAGAACTAAAGCGTCAGCATCCTGACCAAGACACGCGCGGTCTCATGTTTGGCGAAGCTGAACCGGAAATGATGGAGCGGGTGAAGGCCCGGATAGAGGAGCGCGGCGTCAGCGATAACGTTGCGTTAATGGGGTTCCGAAAACCGGGCGCCGCATGGATTGCGGGATGCGACGCGCTGGCCGTACCGGCCGTCGAAGAGCCTTTCGGCAGAACCCTCATTGAAGCTATGTTGACGGGCACGCCCGTGATCGCCACCCGCTCTGGCGGGAATCCCGAGGCGATCACAGATCGCGAAACCGGCGTCATTGTTGCTCCGGAAAACGCGCAGGCGCTTGCGGAGGGAATCTGGTCCGTCATATCCTCTCCAGACTATGCGAAGGCCCTTGCAGGCGCCGCGCGCACGGACGCTAAACGGCGGTTTGGAATTAACGTGCATGCAGAAGCGGTTATGCAAGTGTATGACAATCTGGTGGGAGGGGCATGATGCAACGCACGCATAATCTTCGGATGATTCCGGCAGGTGGATTATTGCGCATTTTGGCGGTTTTTGCCGTCATCGGCGCATTCTTTTTGTCGCCGACTTTGCGCGGCGAAAGCGCCGCCCAGGCAGAGCCTCTGCAAATCGCTTTTCCGGGTGCGGAAGGTTATGGCCGATTTGCGCAAGGTGGTCGCGGGGGCCGAATTATGGCCGTCACGACCCTGGCGGACTCCGGTCCTGGCTCACTTCGTAACTGCATCGAATTCAAGGGGCCGCGAATTTGCGTTTTTCGCGTTGCCGGCGTGATCCGCTTCGAAAAAAAGCGGCCCGTGATCTACAATCCCTACATTACGATCGCAGGAGAAACCGCGCCGGGCGGCGGCATAATAGTGACTCACAGCGGTGGAAAAGACGGACTGACGCCGCTCGTGATCAAGGACACCCATGACGTCGTCATTCGTCATATCCGCGTGCGCCCGGATCGCCTCAGCGAACAGCGCGGCAGCAATGACGCGTTTACCATCGAAAACAGCGCACGTGTTATTCTGGACCATGTCAGCGGTTCCTGGGCGCAGGATGAACTCTATGACGGGCATGGCGACAACACGCTCATCACTGTTTCACGCTCAATATTTGCAGAGGGCCTCAAAAATCACGACAAGTGCGCATTGCTCAACAGTGATCCCAGGGGACCCCAAAGAATCAGCTTCCTGCAAAATCTGTGTGCGCACAATGGAGACCGAAATCCAGATATAAACGCGCCGCCGGGCTCGTGCGTCGAGGTAGTCAATAACGTTTTTTACAATGCGTCGACGGAGTTCGCGGAGGTTTGGGAATCAAATGGAGGCGGGCCAGTCAGTATTGTCGGAAATCACTTCCGCTCAGGCCCAAACACGCCGGCCGGCACCGCCGCCATTCGCAGAGGGCGCATCGGCTCCAAGGGTCCATCGGAGATTTACCAGCAGGACAATTTGCTGGACGGCGATCTGACGCTCGTCTCTCTCAACGCACAGTCGTCGTTGGTCGACGAACCCGCCTGCCCCCTTACGATCGACCCGCTCCCTGCAGACGATGTTCTGCCGGAAGTGCTGCGCAGCTCGGGAGCGCATCCGCGCGACGGCGTCGATCTTCGGATCATCGAAGAGGTCCAAACTCGCACTGGCGCCATTGTCGATCAGCCGGGAGATATCATTCCGATCGCCGAGGCGACGGCGCCCTCGGACGAGGACGGCGACGGCATGTCGGACGAATGGGAAATTAGTCGCGGCATCGACCCGCAGGTTTTTAATCCGTGGGCCGATTTCGATGAGAATGGTTGGGCGAATATCGAAGAGTATCTCGATTACCGCCACAGACTGCTTATTGGAGACGATGCGCAGCCATAGTCGTCTGCATTTACATAGGCTGGAGTTCACCCGAGAGTGGCGTCTCTGAGCCGGCGGCCGGTCGAATGGCGTTTCGACCTAATACACTGTTGGAGTTGAAATATTAATGTGCGGAATTGCTGGGTTTATCGACTATAGCGGCGCTGACGCCGCCGTTAGCGAACGGCGCATTCGCGTCATGAACCAGACTATTGCTCATCGCGGACCCGATGGGGACGGGTTCTGGGTGAGCGAAACCGGAAACGTCGCCATCGCACAGCGACGATTGGCCATTATAGACCTGACCGAGACCGGCCGGCAGCCAATGACCTCCCCGGGCGGGCGCTACGAGATTGTCTTTAATGGGGAAATTTATGGATTTCAGAACCTTCGCGACGAGTTGCTGGCAGTCGGCGTTTCTTTTCGCGGCTCGTCCGACACGGAGGTGCTGTTAGCCGCCATCGAACAATGGGGCGTCGCCGAAGGACTGCAGAAGATTGGCGGCATGTTCGCTTTCGCCATGGTCGACCGACAAGAAAACCGGATGATACTTGCTCGGGACCGCATCGGAAAAAAGCCGCTGTATGTCGGATTCAATAACGGCGTTTTGACGTTTGGATCCGAGTTGAAGGCGCTCCGCGCGCATCCGTCACAGTTTTCTCCTTCGATCGATTTGCGCGCCGCCGGCGCTTTCGTTCAGTACGGATATGTGCCGGCGCCGCAAACCATTTACGAGGGCGTTGCCAAGTTACCCGCCGGCTCTTGGGTAGAGTTGTCTTTAGACGCCCCGCCTGTCTCGATCGACGCCGTTATCAATTCCGCCTCCTTTTTCTGGCGTGCGTCAGAGGTCGCGGCCGCTGGCGTACGCAATCAGCTCGAAGAAGAAGCCGCTATCGACTTCATTGACGAACGTCTGCGCATAGCAACTGCGGAAAGGCTCGTTTCAGACGTTCCCGTTGGCGCGTTTCTTTCGGGAGGCATCGACTCAACACTTGTGACGGCGATTATGCAGGAGGTGTCCTCAGAGAAAGCGCGAACATTTACAATTAGATTTGACGAAGAAGAAAAGAACGAGGCCGACTTCGCCAAAGCGGTTGCAGAACATCTGGGTACTCACCATACGGAGATAACCGCAACTCCGCAAACAGCGCTAGACATGTTTGGATGCATGGCCGACGTATTTGACGAGCCTTTCGCAGACCCGTCTCAAATCCCGACTTTATTGCTTTCAAAACTGACACGCGAACACGTCACTGTTGCGTTGTCAGGGGACGGCGGCGATGAGTCCTTCGCTGGATATCGGCGCTACCACAACATGATGCTGTTCGAAAAAATTTCCAACAAGCTACCGACGCCGGTTTTTGGCGGGCTGCAGCACATGCCCATTTCCGCCTTCAGCGCCGGGCTAGCCGTTGGCAAACCGTTATTGCCGAAGTCGCTTCGCGAGGAAGCGCTGCCCTACCGATTAAAGTTTTTGACCCACATTCTCGCACAGCCAAGTTTTCGAAAACGATACGATGCGTTTGTTTCGCAATGGGACTCCGCGCAGTTGATACCCGGTCTTGAAAAAGCGCCGCGTCCGTTCATTGAAGCCAAGATGCCGGAAGGCCTCGATGCGATTCAGCAGATGATGTATCTCGACACATCGATCTATCTGCCTGACGACGTCCTTGTCAAAGTTGATCGGGCGTCCATGGCGGTCGGCCTTGAAATGCGTTCGCCTCTTCTTGATCACCGGGTCATCGAAGCGGCGTGGAGAGCGCCGGCGTCGCTGCGTATGCAAGGACAGTCGGGAAAGATCCTCTTGAAACGCTTGCTTGAGAAGAGAATGCCCCTGGCGTTGTTTGACAGACCCAAACGCGGATTTGGCATACCGATCAACGATTGGCTCCGGGGTCCGCTCAAGGAGCGGGCCGAGCGGTATTTGTCTCCTTCCTATACCAAAGACGTAGGCTTGTTTGATTCGTCTTTGATCAGCCGACGATGGAAGGAGCACCTGTCTGGAGAGCATAACTGGGGAGCCCACCTGTGGACTCTCATCATGTTCTGCCTTTGGCGTGAACGATGGATGGTGGGTCAGTCTTCCGGCGTAGCGGCGGCGGAGTAACGTAAACTGAGTATCTGACTGGCGACATAAGATTCGCGAGGCGAATCAATTAGTTTTTGGGCCTACATAATTTTGATTATTTGCCCGCAGCGATCATTGGCGCGAATGTCGCGGCGGTGACGGAGCCATGCCGGCGAGAATCGCTAGGCTCGCCGGCCGTGACGAACAGGTAGGTTTCCGCGGCGCTGACGGCGCAGCGCCACGATACCGCGAAATATGCATTGATCGGAAGGTGTTAGAGGCCCGACCGCTTCGGGCTTTTCCGCAGGCCAATCTAAAGCCGCCTCAGACGCGACCGCTATTTCCAACTTTTAATCCGCAATCGACGCGCCTTGCGATTTGGTAAGGAGACGCGATTTGGCGAACGGGAATATAGGTAAGCCGCTTTCGAGTGGTAGCTGCAATGGGAGTTTAGCGATAAACTGAACTGTCCGCGTACAAAATATAATAAAAACGGCCACATAGCGGTTTCTTGTCGAATTTGACCGGTTTTCGCTGAAAATTTTCGGCGCGTTTTCCATCACATTCACATCAAAAAGTCTGCTTATCCGGCAAAAGGACGGGAGCTGATTATTCATGAAGAGTTTGAAAGTTTCAATCCGACTTAACGCGGAATTAAAAGTCTGAGCGCGATTCTGAATGCGTCGTCCCTCTCTCATTTTGACCAAGAGCGGAAGCAGAATTCGTCGAAAACCATTCGCTAGAAAACATCCGCGACGACTACGCCTTGAGTAGCAGGCCGAGCCCCAGTGATTAGCTTAGGAACAAGCAATGAGTATTTCCTCCCCTCACTTCAACGTAAGAAATCAACGTCTGCTGACCAGCGCCGCTGTCTTGGCGATAGCTGTCGCATCATCGCCGGCTTCGGCGCAGCAGCTTGCATTTCCAACGGCTGAAGGATTTGGGCGCTTTGCGGAAGGCGGCCGCGGCGGCGACGTTTATTTTGTCGAAAATTTGAATGATTCCGGGGCGGGATCGCTCCGAGCGTGCGCGGAAGCGACAGGGCCGCGTACGTGCATCTTTAGAGTCTCCGGTGAAATTCGCACGCAAAGCCGCATCCGGATTCGCAGTCCCTATCTTACCATTGCCGGTCAGACAGCGCCTGGCGACGGTATCGTCGTGACGAACCGGGGAGGGTCTAATCTCAATAGTCCGATACTGATCCAGACTCATGACGTTATCTTTCGGCACATTCGCCTTCGCCCGGGACCGTCCCAACAAAAATCGAGCAACGTCGACAGCCTTCACATCACCGGACATGACATCATCATCGATAACGTATCCATGTCCTGGGCCACCGACGAAACATTGGATATCGGCGGCAACGGCGGCACAAGCGGCGGCGGCATCCAAGAAAACTCTCACAACATCACTGTGCAATGGTCGATGATCAACGAGACGTTGCGCAATTCAACGCACACTAGCTCAAATCATAGTCGATCAACCTACATCGGCTACGCGGCCCGCGACATCTCGTTCCACCACAATCTCATCGCCAGCAATCAACGTCGTAACCCGAATATTGGCGGAATTGGGCAGATCGATTTCATCAACAACGTCATTTACAACTCAGAGCAGTACAACGGCGAAGTCTTCAACCGACACGGCACGACACATCTGAATTGGGTGGGCAATGTCGCCGTGGCGGGTCCCGACACGCCGGCGCGGCGCACCATGCACGGCCTAAACCTGTTCAAGAACGAAGGGCTGGCCACGTTCGAGGTTTATCTTAAGGACAACCTCGACGTTAATCGGACGTCCAACAGTTTCGCCGACACGCTCGCAATCGACCCCAAGGACATTCAGTATTTGAGGTCTTCTCCTGTCGGATATGGAAGTCTGTCTTTGGCGAACTCGTCAGTAACCGGACCGCAACAGGCCTGGCGGGACGTGTTAAGTTTCGCTGGCGCGTCGCCGCGGGATGCGGCGGATGCGCGAGTCGTTCAGGATGTTCGCAGCTGCCGCGGACGCATCATCGACGACCCTTCCGAAGTCGGGGGATGGCCGCTGCTGTCGTCATCCGCCGCGCCTGCCGATGCGGACCGCGACGGCATGGCCGACGACTGGGAACGCAGCAACGGCCTCAACCCCGCCAACCCCGCCGACCGCAATGCGGACGATGACGGCGACGGCTATACCAATCTGGAGGAGTACCTTTCGCACCTCGCTGGAGACAATTCCGGATTCAAGCAAGGAACGGGAACAGGCAGCGACGCCGATCCGCGTTGCGGGCGCAGCATCCTTGCGGCGGACAACGTCTCCATTGACAACTTCACAGTAACGCCCAAAGCGGTCAGGCCCGGCCAGCCGGTAACGATTTCCTGGGCGACGTCCGGCGCAAGCAGTTGTAAGTTTTCCTGGAACCGAGGACTCAGTTCAACGAAGTTCAGCGGAACCGACACGCTGGTCATCGATGGAACCACGTCGCTCGACCTGCAATGCACGAAAGGCAAATTTGACGACTGGATTAATCTGGTCGCGTTCGCGACGCCCGACGGCGAAGTGCCGGTTCCCGACGTCAGCCTTAGCGCCAACCGCACCTCGGTCAACGCCGGCGACGAAATCGAGCTTTCCTGGGTTGTAGGAGAGCCGCGCGACACCAAAGCCGCAGAGTGTGTTGCATCGGGCCTCTGGGATGGATTTCGCAGCGTCATCGGTCTTGAAAAGGTCAAGGCCACCGTGTCGGGCGAGTATATCCTGACCTGCAGCGGCCCTGGCGGTTCAGATCAAGCCCGCGTCACCGTTACAGTCGGCGGCGTCGCGCCGCCGCCGCCGGCGCCGCCCCCTGCGCCAACGCCAAGCCCGACGCCGACGCCAAATCCGGCGCCGCAACTGCCGACGCTCAATATTTCTGCAAACCGGAGCGCTGCGCCGGAAGGCAATGGCGGCGTCACGCAATTCCTGTTCACGGTGAACAGAAACGGCAACCTGTCCAATAACTCAAGCGCGTCCTACGACCTTTCCGGCTCGACCAACGCCGCAGACTTTGGCGGGCGGATCCCCTCCGGCATTGTCACGTTCGCCGCCAACGAAGAGCGTCAAACCATCGCGATCAATGTGGAAGGCGACACCGACGTGGAGGCGGATGAGTCCTTTGTCGTGTCTTTGTCTTCGCCGGTTGGAGCAACGCTCGCCACTGCAAGCGCGGTAAGCACGATCGTTAATGACGACCAAGCGCCAACGCCCTCTCCCACCCCGGCGCCGACCCCGACGCCAACACCTTCGCCGACACCGCCGCCGCCATCCGCCACGCCCGGCCTTCAGGTCGGCGACGCGGTCACGATGGAGCGTGTGCGCGGCGGTATCCGAAAGAATCCCGGCGGATCCCGGGTCGGCTATCAGCGAAGCGGGTCGAAGGGCGTGATAATCGAGGGTCCCGGCCGGGATGACGGCATGACCTGGTGGAAAGTGGACTTTGCATCCGGAGCCGACGGATGGGCGCCGGCCGGCTGGCTGGCGGAAGACACGTCCTCACCCGCACCAACGCCGACACCGACGCCCACCCCAACGCCAACACCAACGCCGGCGCCGACACCAACGCCGTCTCCGCCGCCGCCGCCGCCTCCACCGCCGGCGCCTGTCCCCGGCGCGGATTACGCCATCGGCGTATCAGTGGAGGTGAACCAGCGTCGGCTTCGGATTCATGATCCGTGGCAAGGTCCGCTACGCGGCGATCAATACCGCGGCGCCCTGGGCGTCATCTCCGACGGGCCAATTCCGGCCGGACACAACCGCGTATATTGGCGCGTGGACTTCGGGACTGGCCCGGACGGCTGGGTGCGGGAAGACTTCCTGACGCTGCGCTAACGCCGCTGACGCGCAAGTCGAGTTCGCCCCGCGTTGTTCCCGCAACGCGGGGCGAATTTCTTGTGGAGCCGCTGCGCCGCCCCAGAAAGTTGCATCAGGCTCACATTGGTCGTCCGCGCCGCGGCAGGCGGTGGGCCGCGCATCCGCCATGTCGCTTCGCGGTTACCGCTTAACTCTCCAGCATCTTGTTTTTGTTAGTGATTTGGCCAGCTCGGTTGCGGCTCCACGCACCAGTGGCTATACATCCGCGCGGGTGGGCCCACATATTTCGACAGTTTTCGCTTTGTGCGCCATTCCAGGCGACCAACGAGCCAGGATGCCGATGAATGCTTGCAAGTCGTGAAGATATTTTGCCGCTTTTGCAGTGTCCAAAATCCGGCGCACCTTTGCGAGTTGACGGCGACCGGCTTCGCGCTGAAGGCGAGAGCCGCTCGTACGACGTCGTCAATGGCGTTCCCCTCGTTATTGATTTCGACAATTCCGTACTATCAGAAGAAAAAACTCTCGCGCAGGCCGCCAAGAGCGTCGTTGTCCGCAGAGTCTATAGCGGTCCCCGAAAAGTCATAAAGCATCTGCTCTCGCCGCCCAAAAAAGCCACCCGCAAGAATGTCGCCGCGCTTATTGGGGATCTTTGCGAGCGGAATTCACAAGCAAATGTGCTGGTAATCGGCGGCGGCAGCATCGGGCAAGGAATGGGACCGCTCTACGACCACCCGACCATAAAAGTCTTTGCATTCGATATTTATGCTTCGCCTACAGTGCAGCTTGTCGCAGATGGGCACCAGATTCCGCTTGCTGATAAATCGTTTGACGCCGTGGTGATACAAGCGGTTCTGGAGCACACGTTGCAACCGGCCGAAGTGGTGGCCGAAATCTGGCGCGTTCTAAAGGACGATGGTCTCGTCTACGCAGAAACGCCGTTCATGCAACAAGTCCATGAAGGAGCATACGATTTTACGCGGTTTTCCGAGAGCGGCCATCGATATCTATTCCGAAACTTCAGTTCCATTTCATCCGGCGTCAGCAGCGGTCCGGGAAGACAGCTTATGTGGTCGGTTGACTATTTGGCGCGCGGATTGTTTCGATCCCGTTTGGCTGGAAAAGTTGCGAAACTAGCATTCTTCTGGGCTAATTATCTTGATTATGTCATCCCGGAGGCATACGCGTCTGATGGCGCAAGCGGGGTGTTTTTCTACGGCCGGAAGTCGACGACCCAACTGGGTCCTGACGACATCATCGCTTATTATAAAGGCGCGCAGTAGGCTCAACGCTAGGGCTGGGCTTCGCCTTTTTGCCGCGACTTAATCTCGGCGGCGGCTTACTGCGCACGCTGATTAAATAAATGCCGGAGGCGCCGCAAAGTTGCTGAGTCCCGGAATTGCGGTGTCCAGCGCCGGAGCATCAAGGCCAAACCAGGCTCCAAGGCCCGCAGCATACTGATCGACTGACGTTACGGGGATAAGCCGTCCGTCGCGGACGCCCTGACTGTGTTCTACCTCGGGCGGCGGAATAGCGCCGTAGACCTGACCGCCATTCACAGCGCCGCCAACGACGAACTGATGCCCGCCCCAACCGTGGTCGGTGCCGTCTCCGTTCGGCGCAAGCGTTCGACCGAAGTCGGAAACGGTGAAAAGCGTGACGTCATTCGACACGCCCAGCGACTGCATGCTGTCGTGAAACGCACTGATCGCGCCGTCGAGCTGATTGTAAAGACTGGTCAGCGTGTTCGCTTGACCGGAATGGGTGTCAAAGCCGCCGATGGAAGCCAGGAATATCTGACGATCGGCGCCGAGCGCGCCGCGGATCGCAATGGTGCGGGCGATTGTCCGCAGTTGTATGCCTAGGGAGTTCGCCGGGAACGTGTTGAGCGACGGAGCGCCGGAAAACGCAGCAGCGTAGGCTTCGTTGGTATCAACAGCGTTGCGGGTCGCGACAGCCACATCGCTTTCAAACAGATTAGAGGAATCAAACCCGCCTGCCCGAAGGTGTTCCACGATCAAGTCTTGCGCCGCCGCATTGCCGCTGGCCGAGCCGAGGAAACTCGGGTTCGAGATCTCGTTGATCTGCTGAACGCCGCCCGACGCTCGTATTGGATACTGAAAGGTCTGTTGCCCGGACAGAAATACGTCATTGCCGGCGAGCGAGATCGCTGTGAAACTCGGCAGCGTATTCGCGCCGGCGCCCAGCACCGCGTCGCCCAAAAAACCGCCCCAGCCGAATTGCGAGCCCTCGGGTTGGAACGACGACCACGTTGACTGCTGATCGTTGTGGGAGAAGAGCGCACGCGGCAGCGGCACAGTGTTATTCAGAAATGCGTCGCGATTCGTGGGTTGTATCAGCGGACCCACATTACTGAGGATCGCGAGAGACCCCGACTCGTACAGATTGTGTAAGAGCGGAAGATCCGGGGGTAGTCCATGAGACGTTCCCGTCAGGGACAATAATTGGGTGCGATCGCGCGCCGAGCCATAGGTGGGCAACAGCGACGCGCGTATGCTCGCGTACTCATTATATTCAGAGACGCTCGTCGGAATAAGAACGTCGTGAGCGTCCAAACCGCCGCGCAGAAACACGCAAACGAGCGCCTTGTAGCCGCTGGTGTCCACTGCCGCCTGGGCGCCGAAGCTGGTTAGCGCTGTCGCCAGGCCCGTCCCCGCAACAAGCGGCGACGCTGCGGCGGCTCTCAAAATGTCGCGCCGTGTTCGAATGGTCATGCTGGTTTTTTTTAACACTGGCCGCCTCAACGCTGCACAATATATTCAGGGGACGTCATCACCATCCAAATCGCGATCCGTACGCGAGCCAGCTGGTTTGCGCTCGACGTACCAGCCATGAAGTTCATCATCTGGACAATGCGATCGCGCGTTTCAGGTTGCAGGGCGCCGCCCGTCAGCAGGTCGTCGAGATGATCGACGAGAGCGTCAGGATCATTGGCGAGCGCCAATTCGGCTGAATAATCCGGTATATAAGCGGGGTTGGAGGTGTCGCTGTTGCGTGACCTTGTATCACGGATATACGGACTGATCGTTGCAGCGTAACCGGTCAGCGAAGGCGCCGTTGTGATCTGCAGCTCCGGCGCGGTCAAACCCGCCGCACCCGTCTGCGTGCCTGGAGCGATAAACCCGGGCCGAAAGAAATTGAAAACGCTCGGGGAGCGAGACGGATGTTGGTTCAACGTGTCCGGATCGCTCGTGTCTTCCAGGATGTCTTCCCGTTCGGCGTTCCCCGAGTTGACCTTGAAAGCGCGGGCCCACTGAACAAACCGCATAACCGGCTCTTTTACCTTGCCGAACGTCGCGGGCGCGGCGTCACGGTCTTGAAGCGCTTCCGGATCAAGCAAAACCGCAGCGAGCGTGGCGGCGAGATCACCGCGCTGGCCAGTACCCACCACATTACCGTTGGGAAGCGTAAAGGTGCCGCTTTCAAAAACATTGGCGACGCGGGACGTGTACCCCGGGCTCGGCGCGCTCGTGACAAACCGCTGGATTAACTGGCGCGACACGAAGGGCGCCAGATTTGGATGATTGAATAGCGTATCGAGGGCGGCGTCGACGCTGTTAGGACCGTTAGTGCCGGCGGAAATGGTCGTCCCCAGGAACTGTTTCTCACCAGTCTCATGAAAACTCGGGAAGAATTCCATGGGGCTGTAGAAAGCGTCGTCGTCACGGCCGCTGAATCCGAAGGCGGTGCCTTTGAGCCCCAAGCCCGTGAAAACGCGGGCCAGGCCTTGTACGTCGTCATTGTCGTAGGTCGGAATCGGTTGGCCGCCGCCGTCCAACCTTCTCGTTCCGTCGAGATTGAGCTCGTCCACGCCAATCGTGAACAGCTGCATCACCTCGCGTGCATAGTTCTCATCCGGTAATCGATTGATGGACGGGTCGCCCTTCTGGTTAAACAGATAGGTGAGGTAGATCCCCATTGCGGGCGAGTAAGTGACTTCCTCAAGAATGTCCCGATAGTTTCCAAATGCATTGCGCAGTAAAACATCGCGGAAAAAGCCAAGGGCGAACGGGCGTCCGATCAGGTTGCCTGTCGTGTCGTCGCCAACGACAAATATCTCTGACAGCGCAAACATCATCCGCTGGCGCAGCTGATCGTCACCTTCAACAAAGTCTTCCCAGGTTATGACCGTTTCATTGGGACTTGTTAGTTGAGCACCCTGAACAACACCGTCCGCAAGCAGTCGCGGCAGTTGCTCGTCAATGGAAATCGAGAATTCTCGTTGAATCCAATTCGAATAACCCAGCGTGATAAGTTCGTCTGCGGCGGCTTCTGTCGCGCCGAACGTGGCGCGGTTCAGGAACCGCACCGACTCTCCAAAATTGGCGGGAGCCGCAGCGACGGGGCCGAAGTCGTCGTTTCTGATGACGCCGCTGGCGGACAACGTTCCAGCGACCGCATTGGAAAGGTTTGACAACGTAACCGTAAACGCTTCGTCGGTCTCAATTCCGCCATCCCCGGAAACATTTATCGTGATTGTCTCCACGCCGTCGTTAGCGGCGAAATTCACGTTGCCGGACGGCAAAGACCCGCCAAAATCGGCGGCGTTCGCTGAGCCGGTCACGGCAAAGCTTGCGCTGGACGTACCGGACAGATCGCCGGTTCGTTGCACCGTAAACGTGAATGCGACGGTTCCGCTGTTGCCTTCGGCCCTGTCCGCGTTAGCCGCCGCAATGGACATGGTCGGCGTCGAAGACGAGGGCGGCGGCGGCGGCGGAGGAGGCGATCCCGGCGCGGGAGAACCGGACTCGCTGCACGACGCTAAAATGGTGATCATTGCGAATGGCAGCACCGGCGCGCGCACGAGTGCGGAACATTTGGCGACGGCTGACTGAAACAGGTCTATGAACTTCAACATTGGTGCTTAATACTCAGTACTGCCCACAAGCTCTATAAGGAGTGCGATCAAATTTTCTCTAGCAAATATGTCGGAAAATTGTTTCAAGACCGCCGTTGCAATTTCAAATAATTCATTACTTTTTTGTAAGCAGCAGGCCTGCGCGGTGAGACTTTTTCCGTCCGATTGCGGTTCAATCGTTTGCCGCTGCGCCAGCCGGGAGAGATGATGACGCCGCCAGCGTTTTGGACGCCTGGCGAAACAGGATCGTGACGCCGACCAAAAAGATTCCCTGTTGTACGATATGCGCAATATTTGCGCCTTTCGGCCCCAATGCGGGAATAAGGAATGCCGCCAAAGAGAAGAAAGAGACCGAGGCGATCGACGACAATCCGAGCAATGCGTTGGTGCGTCCCGCCGCCAAAACGCCCGATCGCGCCGTCGATCCGATCAACATCAGCGCCACGGCTGCGATCTGAAGAACCACCAGATCGCTGGCGGCCGCAAACTCAGAACCGACCATCAAGCGCACCGCCGTAGGCGCAACAAGGACGGTCAGCCCGACGCCGACGGCGCAGAGCGCAATCATCGACAGCTCAGTCCGCAGAAAGACGCGGCGAACCTGTCTGTGGTCTCCGCGCGACCAGAGTTTCGCAATATCCGGATAAACCACAGCCTGAACCTGAAGGCCCGCCTGTTCAGCAAACTTTCCGAAGCGTTTGGCGATGTGATAAAAGCCTGCGCCCGCCGGACCGGTTAGCGCGCCCACCAACAATGTATCAAACTGCTGCGGCGCCGATCTAACCATCAATGAAACGTTCGCCCCGACGGTAAATTTCCAGAAACCGGGAAATTTCCTTCCGACGCCGGCGACGGAGGCTTGGAAAAAGTCGAGCGATCCGTCGCGCTTCAGTGAAGACGCAGCCGCAGAGAGCAGGAGCAGCGCACTAAGCATCGTCGTGCCCGCCCAAATAAGCGTGAATGCAATCAGGCCCCACCCTTCTACAAATCCGATTACTGACAATATGAGTCGAACGGACATCGCCACGGCCTGCCTGTAGGCGACATCCCGAAACCGCCCGGCGAGACGAAGAACGCCAACGGGCGACCCATTTACCGCGGTCAACAAAACACAAGCGTAAATCAGTCCGCTCGTCATTGACTCTTCGGTCCAGCCGAACTGGCTTCCGCCGATTAAGATGATACTCACCGCCAGCAACCAACCGATAAAAGCGGTCGACATGTCGAGCAGCACCGCCACTTTCACGAGCTGTTTATAGTCGTCGGTCCTGCCCTGGTCGCTCAGATCCGCGCCATATCGAATAAGCGGTTGCCAGGTTTGAAAGGCGACAAGCCGCTCTATCGCCTGCGTCAACGCCATCCCCAGGGCCAGTATCCCGAAATTCGCCGGGCCAATCGCTCGGGCGGCGAACGCCATGGCCGCCACGGCAAGCGCTGCACTGACAAAATTACCGGTCAGAAGGTGCCCGATATTGCTAAGCTGGGTCGACAGACGGCCTATTTCATCTGGAGCGCCTCCGCCGAACAGGCTGCGAACTTCATCCCATTTTTTGCGAAGCATCCGCGGTCCGCTTTCTCAAAAACCGAAGACGTCAGTAAGACAGCTCGAGCGCCACGCCAAATGAGTGGGCGGTGAAGTCATCGCCGATTCGGGTACTATCGCGATTCCTGAGCTCATAATCCGCTGTTAGCGCCACATTGCGATTCAGGAGGTACTCGCCGCCCGCCCGCACAATGACGTCCTTTTCGGTTTCCGGATTCGTCGTCCGAAAGCGGCCGTTGCGATATCTGACGCTCGCTCGCCCCCTGATGTTGTGGCGAACTTCCTGAATGACTTCAACGCCGGCCCGAAAATCGACCCGGCCGCTGGCGCCGCTGCGTATTGTGGCGACATCGCCGCGGAAGACATTCAAGATTACGCCGGTGCGCGGCCGCGGGCTCCAGCGAAGATTGCCCAGAACACTGACGCCGGTGAAGTCATCGAGCGTTGGATCGTCAAGGTCGGCGCGAAAAACGCCGACGCCGATTTCGCCGTCCAGTTTTTCAGTGACGTCAAGCGCGACCCCCGTCAATGCGCCAAACGTTGCCGAGTCCCGATTGACGCCGGTTCGGTCCACGGCCAGTCGCGCGTCCCGAAAGGTCGCAAATCCCTGCACGAATGCGTCAATCTGACTGGATACGCCAATCAGTCCCCGGCTGGAGATTTGATAAGTGGTCATGTCGCGATCGTCATCGACGATGCTGCGATAATCGGATTTCGTCACGCCAAACGCACTGGACACGCCGAAACGGCCCGGACGATATGTATGCTGAAACTCCGCCCCGACATTGTCGATTGTCGTCAGCGGATCAGCCGATGTGGTGTTGGCGTCGGGATCGTCACGACGTTCAAAAGTTCGGTCATAGCGCGCTTCAACTGAAGCCGTCTGACTGCCCCCCATTTTTGCGCCAACAGACGTGCTGACGCCGAAGGTGTTGACGTTTTCCTGAGTGTTCTCAGCGAACCGACGCAGATTGGCGTATGCGACGGCGTTAAAGACCGTATTTCGCCACGGCGCCTCCGCCGAAACGAACGGACTTACAAGGAAAATAA
This sequence comes from Hyphococcus sp., assembly GCA_028289605.1. Classification (GTDB taxonomy): domain Bacteria; phylum Pseudomonadota; class Alphaproteobacteria; order Caulobacterales; family Parvularculaceae; genus Hyphococcus. Next base: position 70,755 of record JANQON010000008.1, read on the forward strand.
CATCTTCTTCTTCGTCAGTAGGCGTTGCAAAGATATTGGAGTTGAAGACTGTTTCGACCGTTAGCGACGCATCTATAGTCGCCGGCCCAGCGCTAATCTGACGCGGCTCATATCCTGGACGGGGGAGATCCAGCACCCATCCATTCGCATCATCCTGGGCGAAGGCCGGCCCCGAGACGACGCCCGCCGCGGCCATGACCGCAACGGGGAGCGTCATACGCGAACGCACGGTCGACGCCGTGACAGACCGCCAAGCGCTTGCGCGCCCGCACCGAAAATGCGTCCCTAGAACCATCCTTCTTTCACTTCTATCGTGTCGCCAGGCATGACCAGGCTTTCAGGGCGCGCGCGGCCCTTTAACAATTCGCCTTCGGTCATTCGCGTGATGACGATATCGTCCGTGTTCGCGCGGAACGTTGGGCCGCCGGCGACGGAAAGCGCCACCAAGACCGACATATTGGGTTGATAATCATATTGGCCGGGGCGCTGCACCTCGCCGACAATATAGAATGGTCGGTATTTGGACACTTGCGCGCTCACGTCCGGATTGCGAAGCAGATTGTTGGCTTTGATTTCTCGTTCGAGATCTTGTTCCAGCTCAACGATTGTTTTGCCGCCTGCAGCAATGGGATCAATGAGCGGAACAGAGATTACCCCCGTATCGCTGACGATATAGGTGTTGGAGAGTTCCGTAAGCCGAAAGAACTCAATCCTGACCTCGTCGCCCGGCCCAAGCTTGTACGGCCCCGCCTGCGCCTCCGGCAGCGGCGGAAGTTTCGACGCGCAGCCGGCCAGAACAAAAAACGCTGCAATGAAGAGGATGACTTTCCTCATATCCGACGTCCTTTCTTATTCTCGATTGCAAGCCCCCGGCCCGCAAATCCCACTGTGGAGGAAGCAAGTCCCTCCGCCGCTGAGACTCCAGTTAAAAAACGATACCACATTCAGCCGACAAGGGGCCCTTTTTAGGCTCTACTCCCTGCAAAAGCGACCGCAGGCGGCGGCGACGCATCTGCTGAATGGCCGGATTCGAGCCATTTGCTGAAGTCCCGCCCAGTTAATCCGCCCAATTTCTGGATGTCGTCCTCGTAAAAAGCCACCAAGCGTTGATGGGCCTCGGCGCTCAGGGCGGGATATCGAACCGGCCGGGCGAACACTCCGCGCGCGGTCTCAAACCAGGCCTTGCCGCGAAGCCCCGCGACAGCCGCTTTGAACGGCTTCAGCGCCTTGCGCATCGGAAGCGGCAATATCGGGGTGGCGCTGTCGTTCTCCGACGACTGCAGCATCTGGTCTTCGACATACGGTTCGACGCCGATAAACTCGGACACGTTTACAAGAACGTCGCGCGGACGCGCGGATACGTCTTCAAACGGAAAAATCATGATGTTTTCCCGCGGGAACCGATCGAAGAAGCGCGACAAGTGCGTTGCGTAAAGACCGCCTTCAAGGAAGCGCCGGCCGATGTCGGACGTAGCGGAAAAATAAGCTTCTGGAGAATCGGTCACCGTGCCGCGACGGTAAAGCATACAGTAATCAGAATACGCCCTGTCGATCGGGTTGCGGAGTTGCGCCACTAACCGCACGTCGGGAAGCATCGCCGAAATCCGTCGCGCCGCCTCTGCATGCGCCAGGTAGTCCGCCGACTTTTCCCCGATAACGGCTCCCTCTTCGGCTTCCTCGAAAAACTCCGAGTACCAATCGCTTCCGCGATGGTATTCTGAACTGAAAAAGTGAGGTTCCGGACCGGGGACGAAAAGCCGAGGGTTTCGTGCAAGATTTGTTGACGTCCAGGTTGTCGCCGCTTTGACCGCGCCGATTATGATGAACTCTGGAAGTCGCTTTTCCTGCATGGCTCGATCATTCCGAGATCGTGGCCAACTTTACAATATCGCGCAGAATTTCACCCATTCGGCGGACCTCGGCCGTCGTAAGCGTTTGGTCGACAGGGAGAAGAATACTCGTTTGTCCAAGGCGCTCGGCGTTCGGAAGACAAATATCGAGTTGGTCGGCCGAAGCGCCGTCTGCGAAGGCGTCTTCGCGATAGATCTCCGGGCAGCTGCCCGACTGGCACGGCGCCCCGAGCGCCGCCGCCTCAACGAGGATCCGGTCGCGATCCCAATCGGGCTTCAACAATTCAGGACGCACGAATACATAATACTTGTAGTTCGCGTGGCCGACATGGTTGTAGCGCGGCGTCGTTTGCAGCGCGGGCAGGTCTTCGAACAATTCGTCCAGAATACCGGCGCGAATCCGTCGTTCCTCCAGCCATTTGTCGAGCTTTGCGAGCTGCTGCAACCCGATCGCGGACTGGAACTCCGTCAGCCGGAAGTTCGTTCCGATGGAATTGTGGATCCAGCGGAACCGGACGCCCGTCGATTTCTTGTTGAAGAGCTCGTAATCCTTCCCGTGATCCCGATAGGACCAGGCGCGCTGCCAGTGGGCTTCATTGCGCAGCAACAGCATGCCGCCCTCGCCGCCGGTGGACATGATTTTATCAGTACAGAAAGAAAACGTGCTGGCGTGACCGAATGAACCAACCTTGCGGCCCTTATACGTCGCCCCGTGGGCTTGCGCGCAGTCTTCAATAAGAACCAGCCGCTTTTCCTCTACGAGCGCGCACAGATCGTCCATTTCGCAAGGAAGGCCAGCCAGATGAACGGCAATCACGGCTCGCGTGCGCGGCGTCAGTACGGCGCGAACCGTCTCCGCCGAAATATTCTGCGTCACGGGATCGACATCGGCGAAGACCGGTTCCGCTCCGCAATTCACGACGCAGCTCGCCGAAGCAATGAAGCTGCGAGACGTGACGATAACCTCATCCCCGGCGCCGACGCCAAGCGCCCGCAACGCCAGCTCCAGCGCCGCGGTGCCGTTGGTCACAGCCATGCCGTAGGGCATGTCCACCATCTTGGCGAACTCATTCTCAAACTGGCGCGTGTAGTCGCCGTGGGCGAGACTGTTCACCCGGCCGGAACGCAAAACGCCCGCGGCCATTTCGACCTCATCGTCTTCGTATACGGGCCACCGGGATCGGATTTGCTCCGTGGTCGGCGTGATCTCTTTCACAACCGACGCTTTCGGCGCGCCGGCAATTGACTTGTTGAGCCCAGAAACAAGGTTGGTGAAAATGCTCATCTAATTCTTAACTCCCCCCAAGAGTCACAACCTGGCCTTTGTCGGCGGCGCTGACAGGCGCGCGCCCACGTTGATCTTCCTCATTCGCGGCGATTTTTAGACCGCCGTTGAACGGTTTGATGTTTGCGCCGGCTGCAATCGCCGCGGGCTGTCTGACGTCGCGTCCTTCAACCATCGCCATGACGAGGTCGCGGACTTTGTCGTCGCTATGTTCGGAGGCGGCTTCTTCCAGCTGCTCGATCGCCGCGTGGAATGCGCCCGGTTCGACGATGGTCGAGCGCGCTTCAAAGACGCCCGGCACCCGTGACGGAAGGATCTCTTCGTTCTCGTCGAAAAGCGTTTCGTGCAGCTTTTCGCCAGGACGAACGCCGATAAACTCGACTTTCACATCGCCGCCAGGCGTAAGCCCGGAGAGACGAATCATCCGATGCGCCATATCGACAATGCGAATCGGGTCGCCCATATCCAGCACAAAGACAAGCCCGCGCTCGACGTTCTTTTCAAAAGCGTACTGCGTGCTCTGAAGCACCAGAGACACGGCTTCATGGATCGTCATGAAGTATCGCGTCATCTCCTTGTGGGTGACGGTGAGGGGCACGCGTTCTTTCAATTGCCGCCGGAACAACGGAACGACGGAACCGCTAGACCCGAGCACATTGCCGAATCGAACCGTCATGAAACGCGGCGCCGTCGGCTCTTCGGCGCCTTCCATATCCAGGGACTGGCAATAGATTTCACCAACGCGTTTTGTGGCGCCCATCATCCCGATCGGGTTGACCGCCTTGTCCGTCGACACCTGGATCATGGCCTTTACGCCGAACGCTTTTACCGCATCGGCGACGTTCTTAGTGCCGATGATATTCGTGGCGGCGCCGATGGATGCGTTGAGTTCGACAAGGGGAACGTGCTTCAGGGCTGCGGCGTGAAACACGAGCTCCGGCTGATGCGTCTCAACCGTTTTGAACACGCCCCGACGATCGCGAATATCGCATAGGTGGGCTTCCACATGGACGTGTTCGAAGCTCTCGCGCAGCTCTTGATCGATTTTGTACAGGTTGTATTCGGAGGCATCGATGATGACGAGCTTTTCCGGCTCGAAACCGGCGATCTGACGGACGAGTTCGCCGCCGATTGATCCGCCCGCGCCGGTGACGAGAATGCGCTTGCCCCGCAACGCCCGGCCGATCGCCGCGGCGTCCAGATGCGCCGGCGGTCGGCCGAGGAGTTCGGACATGTCGAACTCTCTCAGAACTGGTCCATCGGCGTTTGCGCCTGCGCCTTGAACGGCGTGAGAAACGGGAATTTCCAGTTTCGCAGCAGCGCTCGCGAGAGAAATGTAGCGCGGATCCGACAGCGCCTGACTGTTGGATGCAACGACAATTTTGTCTGGGCCGAGGCCCTTCGCGCGGAGATCGTTAACGACACGCGTGACGCCTTGCAGCCGGCCGAGAATGGGAACGCCGCGCAGGATGCGCGAAACGTCTGCATCGGTTTCATCAAGAATGCCGACAGGGGTGAATTCGGTAATCACGCCGGTCTCGACGTCGCGCAGGATGGAATCCACGGCCGCCGGGGTTCCGGCCAGGAGCGCGCGGGGCGCGTCCTTGTTCACCGCCGGTCGCGCGAAACGCTGCGCCGCAAGCAACGCATTGGGACCGAAGCGGCTGATCACCCGCATGCCGCTCATTGCCGCGACCGACAAAAGCCAATGCAACAAAAAGAGGGCCGGCGATAAAGTAGCGCCCGGAAGCACCAGCGCCGCCGCAATGCCGGCGATGATTGTCGCCGCGCCCGCCGCGAGGACAATAAGCGTGAGATCGACGATGGAGACAAAGCGCCAGAACCGCCGGCTCAACCCCGCAACGTAAAACACCGCCGCCGATGTGACGATGGTCGCCACCAGCAACACCGGCAACTTGTTTATGAGCTGTTCATATGAGAGCAGCGCTCCCGGCAGCACCAGGAAACAACTGACAACGAGCGCGACAACTGCCGCGCACACGTCAAGCGCCAGCAGAAATCCCTGCGCCATGGTCCTTTGAAGGACCGGATTACCCCGATTGGTAGACAATGCTCCCCCCAAAATCCTTCCCGCAACTCCAGCCGTCCGGGCGACTCACTATGCCCAGACGTCTCTCCCAACGACTGGCTCCCGTGTCCTCCACCACGATTATTATTATTATTTCTGCAATCTAGGAGCGCCCTAGTCGGGTGTCAACGAGTCCACAGGCTCCCAGTCGCTTTGTTTTGAGACGCGCAATGGGCATAGCCAAACTTGTAAAAACACTGCAGCAAAAAGCATGCCCGCATGCATAATTCCCTCTAAAAGTGTGTTTGTTTCGGTATTTCGCCTTTATGTTGTTTTTGTGGGAGGATTACGACTGGTTGCCGCAATTTGTGCGGCCGCTGCGGCGTAGCTTGAAACTTGCATCGGCCCGAAAGCTGGAGATTTCGTGCAGCCGGTATTGTCACGGGACGCCGAGCTTATTAATGGCATGCGCCACAGGGGGAACGAAAATGAACGCGCCGCCGTCCATACCCGACGTTCGCGACGTCGAGGATTTTGTTGCGGCCGACCCTTCGGCTGACCCCATCGCCGTGCTCCACGTCATCACCGGCGTGAATGTCGGCGGCGCCGAAAGAATGCTCTTCAAGCTTGTCGACAATGAACAGGCGTCCTCGACGCCGCTGCGCCAGGACATCGTTTCGTTGCTGCCGCCGGGATGCGTCGGGCGTGAAATGCAGGCGGCCGGCGCTCGCCTTCACACGCTCGACATGCAAGCTGGAATCCCGTCTCCAAGCGCGCTTCTGCGGTTGCGAAGACTGATAGACAGCCTCAATCCGGACATCGTCGTCGGCTGGATGCACCATGCGTTTCTGGCCGCCACCTTGGCCGGACTTGGCCGCGACGGGCCGCCGGTGGTCTGGAACGTGCGCCACTCCCTGCATGACATAAAACAGGAAAAACCGCTGACGCGGGTGGTGCTCAATCTGTGCGCCAAGCTGTCCGGCGCTCCCGCGGCGATCGTCTTCAACGCCGCCGCGGCGAGAACGCAATATGATGAATTCGGGTTTCACAACCCACATATGAAAGTTATTGAGAACGGTTTCGATGCTGACCGCTTCCAGCCGAAGCCCAACGCCCGCACCAAACTCGAAGAGGCGTTTGGCCTGTCTTCAGATGCGTTTGTGGTGGCGTCAGTCGCGCGATGCCATCCGATGAAGGATCCGAAAACCCTCATTGAGGCGGTTGGGAAGGTAGCGCGCAATAACCCAAATACGCGCCTTCTTCTTATCGGCGACGGCTACGAAAATCCGCCTGCGGATATTCAGGAGGCGATCAACGCCGCCCTTCCCCGCGACGCCGCGATTTTGAGCGGGCACCGCAGCGACCTTTCAGACTGGATGGGAGGCGTTGACGTCTTTGCGCTGTCATCAGCCTGGGGCGAAGGCTTTCCCAATGTTCTGGGCGAAGCCCTGGCTTGTGGAACGCCTTGCGTCGCCACCGACGTCGGCGACAGCGCGGCCATTATCGGCGCCGCCGGACGGATCGCGCAGCCGGGCGATCCCGACGCCTTCGCCAACGCCATATCCGAGATCGCCGCCATGTCCCCGGCCGAGAGACGCACGCTGGGGAGAATCGGCCGCGACCGGGTGTTGCAGGAATACGCGATCGACAGGGTCGTTGAACGCTATTCCGAACTCTATCGGGACATTCTCGCCAGAAAGGACAGCAGGAGAAAGTCGCCGCGCGTCGCCGCAGGAGCGTCGGTGTGAAGATTCTGGTAGTCGCGAGCCTGACGACGTCTCTATTGAACTTCCGCAGAACCCTGTTGGAAGACTTCGTCGCTGTTCCCGGCGCGGAAGTGGTCGCCCTGGCGCCGGAACGCGATGACGCGACTTGCGCGGAACTCTCCGCAATGGGCGTCAGATTTCAGCAGATTCCGATGGCGCGCGCGTCGACCAATCCGATTGGCGATCTGCGGACGTTTGCAGCGCTGGCGGGCGCAATCCGCACCGAGAGACCGGATATCATTATCGCCTATACGCAAAAGCCGATCATCTATGGCGGCCTCGCCGCCCGTATTTTCGGCCGGGCCCGGTTTTTCGCGTTGCAGAGCGGCCTCGGCTTTGTTTACAGCGCGGAAAACACCAACTCGGCCCTGCGTCGGTTTGTTTCATTTCTGTACAGACTAGCACTTGCAAAGGCGGAGGCTGTCTTCGTTTTCAACGGCGCCGATCACGCGGACATGCTAACCCACGGCATCATCACGTCGCGTCATAAGGTCATTCAGGTCGCGGGCTCCGGCGTCGATCCCCAACGCTACGAGGCGGTCGCCGTTCCAGAGGGTGCGCCAACCTTTCTGTTGGTCGCACGGATGATGAAGGACAAGGGCCTCTTCGAATTCGCCGAGGCGGCGCGCCAGGTTAAGTCCACGGCGCCTCACGCACAGTTTCAAATTCTCGGTCCCTACGACGCGAACCCTGCTGGCGTGCAGCCGGCCGATATCGAGAAATGGACGTCGGAGGGGGTCATCGACTATCTCGGCGAGACGAAAGACGTGCGGCCTTTCCTGGCGCAATCAACAGTGTTTGTCCTTCCCTCATACCACCGCGAAGGTCTGCCCCGATCGATCCTGGAGGCGATGTCGACCGGCCGCGCCATCGTGACAACTGACATGCCGGGCTGCCGGGAGACCGTGATAGAAGGCGAGAACGGGTTCATCGTGCCGCCTCAAGACGCTGACGCGCTTGCAAAAGCGATGAAACGGTTTGTCGACGAGCCGGAGCTCGCCGCCAAGCTCGGGGCCCGGTCGCGCCGACGGGTGGAAGACACTTTCGACGTTCGTCTCGTCAACGACAAAATCCTGGGCGCCATGGGCCTTAGCGGCGACGCCCCGCCGGCGCCGGCTCGCCGTCGCGTCTCGCTCGCCGAGCGCGTCTTCGACGTCCTCATCGGCGGGATCGGTCTCGTCGCTGCAGCGCCGCTGATTGCGCTTGTCGCGATCGCCGTCTTCTTCACCCTGGGCCGTCCGGTGCTCTTTCATCAAAAACGCGCAGGGCGCGATGGTCGCACTTTTAAACTGGTGAAATTCCGCACCATGTCCAACGAGCGCGATGCGGACGGCGCACTTTTGCCCGATGATCAGCGTCTGTCCGGTTTCGGTCGGTTGCTGCGCCGCCTGCGCCTCGATGAATTGCCCGAATTGTGGAACATTCTTGTGGGAGAAATGGCGGTGGTCGGCCCGCGGCCGCTGTTGCCGGACGCGCCGCCCAATCAGGGCGCCGCCGGCGCGGAACGCCTAAGCGCGCGGCCGGGATTAACCGGTTGGGCGCAGGTCAACGGCAACGCCTCGCTCAGCGACGAAGACAAACTTCAACTCGATCTCTGGTATGTGCGAAACCGGTCGCTAAAGCTCGACGCTTATATTGTCTTGCGCACCATTCGGGTCGTATTCGAAGGCGAGAAAATCAACACGGCAAACATCAAGGCGGCATATGAAAGCAATCATCGTCGGAGCTGTTGAAAGCACCCGAATTGCGATCGAAGCTGTCGCCGCATCGCCGGACTTTGAACTGACGGCGGTCGTGACGCTGCCCCTCGATCTCGCCGGTCGGCACTCGGATTTCGTTGATCTGCGACCCGCGGCGGGGGCGGCGGGGGCCGCCGTCATCGAGGCGCCGAACGGCAACGCGCCTGAGGTCGTTGACGCCATCAGCGCCCATGCGCCCGATATTGGTTTTGTTATCGGGTGGTCGCAAATCTGTCGCGAACCCATGCGCGCGGCGCTCGGCGGGGAGATTGTCGGATATCATCCGGCGCCGTTACCGCGGCTGCGCGGACGCGCCGTTATTCCGTGGACGATCCTGTTGGACGAGCCCATTACCGCGGCGAGCCTGTTCTGGATCAACGCGGGCGTGGATTCCGGCCCGTTGATCGCCCAACGCTACTTTCATGTCGATCCCGCCGAAACCGCCACAACCCTCTACGCCAAGCACATGACGGCGCTGCGCGGCGCCCTGGACGAGAGCCTTCCCAAAATCGCCAGCGACACGCCGCCGCGCATCGTTCAGGACGAACGGTGCGCCACGTGGTGCGCGAAACGCGTTCCCACCGACGGCGAGATCGACTGGCGCGCTCCGGCGGCTGACGTCGAGCGCCTGATACGCGCCACGACGCGGCCTTATCCCGGCGCCAGAACGAAGCATAAAGACTCCCAAATCGTCCTCTGGAATGCGAACCTGTGGCCCGAAGCGCCCCGTCACGCGGCCATTCCCGGGCAAGTCATCGTAATCAATGACGAAGGCTTCGCCGTGCAATGCGGCGACGGCGCGGTGTGGATCGACGACTGGTCCGCGCCTGAAGACGCAAAACTAAGAGCGCACATTATTTTTTCATCCTAACGGCGTATAACGACAAGAAAGCAGAGGCGAAGAACAATGCGCGTACTCGTAGTCGCTCCTCACGCAGACGACGAAACCCTCGGCATGGGGGGCACGATCGCCCGTCTTGCAACGGAAGGGCACGATGTGCGCGTCGCGCTCATGACCGGTCCCGGCGAAAGCGGCGAACACCCCTTCCTCCCCGCAGACGGGTTTAAGGAAGTCCGCGCCGAGTTCAGCAAAGCGCTTGATGTTCTCGGCGTTGCCGAAAAGATTGTCTGCGACTTGCCGGCTGTGCTCGTTGAAAAGGAGCCTATTCACGTCGTCAATGACATCACCAAGAAAGTCGTCGAGCAGGTCCAGCCGGAACGGCTTTATCTTCCGTTTCCCTTTGATCTCCATCGCGATCATCGCCAGTTGTTTTATTCCTTCAGCGTCCACGCCCGCGCCTATCTGACGCTCGGCCAAAACATCAAAGAGATCTATTGCTACGAAACACCCTCCGAAACACACTTGTCCGCGCCGTATCTGGAGCCCGCTTTCACGCCCAACGCGTATGTCGACATTTCCGGTTTCCTCGATACGAAACTCAAGGCGCTGAAGTGTTATGAAAGCCAGGCGCAGGCGGCGCCGCTGCCGCGGTCGCCGGTCGCCATCGAGGCGCTTGCCAGGCTGCGCGGCTCTCAGGTCGGCGTCGCTGCAGCCGAGGCTTTCGTCATCGTTCGAAAGAACGAGCTCTAGCGCGTTTCAGCGATCGGACGCGACGCCGGAAATCAAATCAGCCAGTTCATCTAACGCAGCAACAGTGCGTTGCGGGCGCCATTCAGCAGGCGTTTCGATCGACTGAGCATGAATGCCGCGGCCGTTGTGAAGGCGCATGACGCTGAGCCATCCCAGCCGATTGGGCGTGGCGAAGTCCTTGCTGGGATTGTCGCCCACATAGACGCAGCGCGCGCCGGGAAACGCTTCGATTACCGGCCGATAAATGGCTTCGTCGGGCTTCGCAGCTCCGACTTCTTCGGAGACAGCGATCACCGTCGCATCCGTCAGCGACAACGCCTTAATCTTGCACCGCTGCGTCACGCTCCGCCCATTGGTGACGATAGAAAACGCCAGACCGCGTTCGCGTATTTGGCTCAACAATACCGCCGCATCGGGCAACAGCGAGATGGTCGGCGCATGCGCACGCATGTCTTCAATCATCTTTTGTTTGTCGTGGTCGCCGATTCCGACTTGCCGGCACAAAACGCCGATGGGGTCGCGCTCGCCTTTGTCGAACGAGGTCTCCAGAGCGTCTTTTGCGCTTGGGCGCCCCAGCGCCGCCGCCACCCACGCGAAACAGGAACTTACATAGTCCCGTTCAAGATACAGCGTATCATCAAGGTCGAATGCGAACGCGACGGGTTTCGTCATTCGGGCAAAACGATGACTTCATCATCGTAGCGCAGCATCAAGGCGCCGTCCCGCCACTCATGGAACAGCGGCGCATCGCCGCCCTCGATGTATTCCGTGATCAACCAGTCCTGGAAATCGGCGCCGGCGCAGCGGCTCAGCGGGTACCCGCCGCCAAAGCGCGCGTTGATTTCATTGAAGATCATGTCGCCGCCGCCGCGGGGCCGAAAGAGCTGCAAGGTCAGCGTTCCGCGGGCGCCGTCGAGCGCGCCAAGCTTTTCGAACAGGAGCGGCACGATATCGTTCTTGCAGGTCTGCGCCTTGGCCACTTCGCCGCCGCGGACTTCGATGCGTTTGCGCGGCACGACGCATTTTAAAGCGCCGTTCCGATCATAATAGAGATCGCATGTGAACTCATCATATGCGTCGTGATCGATATACTCGCAGAAGATATTCCGTTCATTGGCGAAAACGGCCGGCGGCAGGTCGTCGGCCGTTCGCGCCAGCATGGCCCCGGCGCTGAGCGATCCGTCATAGGGCTTCACAAAAACCGGATAGGTCAGTGCGTCGCGCGGCATGAGCGCGGGCGTTTTGAGGTCATACCCATTAAAAAAGTCCGCGGTTGTTCGCTTGTCGGCAAATGTATCGATCAATGCCCCGGTGCTGACGACCAGGTGAACGCCTTCGCTGGCGAACTCGTCCTTGAGCGCGGCGAGGACAGGCAATTCGGTGTCAATCGTCGGGACAACCAGGCCGATATCCTGTTCGCGACAAAGCCGCAGAAGCGCGTCCTTATATTCAGGTCCATCGACGCGCGGCAATGGAAACGCCGCTTCTGTGCTGTGACAGGCGGCGCTGAGATCCGGACGCAGATCGGCTGCAAAGACACGCACGCCGTTGCGTTTCGACGCCGCTTCCTGGAACCCGCGCAGCAGCGAAACCCGTCGGCCGGCCGACAATAAGAGTACATTACGCGCCATCTAAGCGTCCCCCGACAGCGGGCCGCACCCGCCCGCGCATTGCAGCGTCGCCAGTATCTTCCGCATGACCGCCTTTAGGACTGTTTCCGCATGGCTAGCAAGGTGGGCATAAGCGCCAAAAAGGGCGGGATCATCCAGATTCGGGCGTACATATGCGACGATGCAATGGAAAACACCAGAAACGCCGCCAAGACAGACAGAGCGAGCGCGCGCTCTAGCCGGAACCGCGATTTGCCTGCAAACGCAACGAGGAACATGACGGCGATCATGCCCAGCCAGCCCGCCAGCGCCAAAAAACCGCCCTCCACCCACAATAACAAGTGGCTGTTATGCACCGGCGCTCCATGCACGCTGATTTCCCGGTACCGATCGACGCCAATACCGATAAAAGTATTCTCCCGAGCAAACTGCCACGATTCCTTGATCAACTCGAACCGGCTCGAAAAGGTGCCGGCGCTTTCAATGTCCTGTACTTCGATTGCGGATGCGACGCGATTTTCAAAGGCGCGCGGCAGCGGCGGCTCCAGAATAAGGACCATCGCGACCGCGATCAGGGCCGCGCCCACATGGCGCAGTTTGACGCGCATGCCGCCGAGCATAATGAAGGCGCCGGCGCTCACGATCGCCGTCGCCAAGCCGGTGTTGGACGCGGTAAAGATAAGAGCGGCGAACAAAACCCCCGCCGCCGGATAAAACGCCAGCGCCGGTATCAGTCTCGCCGACCGGAGATAGTAAAGGATCGGCAGCGTCATACAGATCACGGCGGCGTGTCGGTTCGGATTGCCGACAAATGCGCCCCAGCGACCCCCGCCGGAGTAGAATTTCGTACCCAAAAACAGCAGCCGCTCATAATCGCCGCCGTAATAAAGGAAAATCCCATAGGCGATCACTTCCATGAAGACGACGCCGGCGACAAAAGCGATGGCCAGCATTCGCCATCGCGCGGGGGACCGGACAAACAGCAGCATTGGCAAAAGAATGTAGCAGGCGGCGAATTGCAGCGTTGCTTGCCACCACGCCGACTCTGCGCCGTTGAGCAGCGAACTCACAAACAGGGCCCCAATCATGACGGCGAAAGACAAGTGCCAAGCCGGCGTCAGCGAGCCGAAATAGTTGAGGGGCAGTCCCCTTGCGAAAACGACTAAAACGGCGGCCGCCACATAGACGAGGTCGGAATAGGTGAAAAGCAGCTCGGTAGGTCGGAACTCCTGGAAACTCGCGAGGAACGTCGCCGCCAAGATGAGAAAATACGACGCCTGCACGCCGACCGGCCGTCTGGCCGCCGCGTTCTGTCCGTAATAAGGCGTCGCCGCTCTCATGATTTCCCCGCCTGCCTCTTTCCCGATGATTACACGCGACAATTCTCGCTTCTATGTAAATTAATCGGGCGATTTAATGGTAGTTTCCCGCCTTTTGTCCGTCAAACGAAGCTTTGTCTAACAGTTTCACCTCAAGGTTGAATTGGCGCGTTCGGCGACGCCGCCGAACGGCGCCCCGTCGCCGCCTAACGCTTGATATATCGCGCCAATTCCGGCAGTTTCCGGTCAGGTTGAGCGCCCTTCCATATGACGGGCGATTCGATGATGGGGGAGCTTCCGCGGTCAGGGGATGAAGTTTGCGTGTTCGCGCCGCCGGCGCCCCTGCGTCCGGATAATTTGAATGCAGATCGATATGGTTAAGATTGGCCGGTAATGATGACGACACAATGCGTATTTTTGACGGGCGCTGCAGGTTTTATCGGCTTTCATGTCGCGAATGCGCTGCTCGAACGAGGCGTAAGGGTCATCGGCGTCGACAATCTTAACGATTACTATCCGCCCGCGTTGAAACAGGCTCGGCTCAACCAACTTCAGAAACACGCCGATTTTTCGTTTCATACCGTCGATATCGCTGACCATGAAGCGCTCGGCGCCGTTGCGGATGTCGACCAGGCTGATGCGGTCATACACCTCGCGGCGCAGGCCGGCGTCCGCTACTCCCTGGAAAATCCGTTCGCTTACGCCGCGTCTAATCTGGTCGGGCATCTTTCGATTCTGGAATTGGTGCGACACGCGCCGCGCCGGCCGCGCCTCGTCTACGCATCGTCCAGTTCCGTCTACGGCGCCAACACCAAAGTGCCGTTCAGTGAAAGCGATCCTGTCACGGCGCCTGTTTCATTGTACGCGGCGACGAAACGAGCCGATGAGTTGATGTCAGAGGCCTATTCGCGCCTTTATGGCCTCCAGATGATCGGTCTGCGCTTTTTCACGGTCTATGGTCCTTGGGGTCGGCCCGACATGGCCTATTGGTCGTTTGCGGACAATATTTTCGGCGGCCGACCCATTCGCGTTTTCAACAACGGCGATCTTGAACGCGACTTCACCTATATTGATGACATCGTCTCCGGCGTTATCGCAACAGCGCTGGACCCGTTCAAGCCGCAGGGCGACGTTCAACACCGCGTCTATAACATCGGCAACAACCGACCGGTAAAACTCATGCGGTTCATCGAGGTTCTGGAGGAAGCGATCGGCAAGACCGCAGAAAAAACTTTCGAACCCATGCAGCCCGGCGACGTCTACGCCACATTCGCCGATATTGACGCCATTAGCGCCGACTACGGCTTTGCGCCGACAACGACTCTTGAAGAGGGCATCCCCAAGTTCATCGAATGGTTCCGCGCCCATCGAGGCGAATTCTAAACTCCGGAATAAGACTCCATAGCGAGTTTAGCGGCGGCGCAACCGATTTCCATAACGGGAACGCAGCTATACTGAACAGCGCCCGTCGATTCGCCGCAGGGATCCCGCATTTTTCCAGACTGCGACTGACAACCGGAGACAGCTGATCGGATCTCTCTTCGCCGTTTCCTCCGTAAGCATGCCGCGCCAGTCCGTATACGGTCGTTTCAGATTGTCATTGACGCCTTTTTTGAGGACGCGCTGTTTATGAACGCGTCGATTCCAGCGTGACTAACGGAGGCCGGCCGCCGCACGCAATAAACAAAAATGGAGCCGTAGTCGCGGCAGCGACTACGGCTCCGCTTCACCCGTTGTAGTCTTTGGGGGGAGAGGTAACTACAACAGGACGAAGATGTTTGCGGCATTTCAGCGGCAAAGGCGGACATCAGCATCTGCGCTCGGCGGTTGATCCTCCTGAACAAGAATTCTCAGCAGACGACATTAATCGCCTGCGCAGGCAAACGAGACTTTCGCCCAAAGACCATCCTGTAACCGATCGCTAAGTGATCTCCTCATTCAATGGACCGCAGTCGCCTTGATGCGAACGCGATGTAAATCAGGTCAATCAACGCTCGTTGCCTCCAATGATCCGGCGCAGTTGGATCCAAGATCACTTCCGCCGTCAGGACGCTCAATCCGGCAACGCACCAAATGTCCGCGGATGCCGCCTAAATCAATTTCCATGCCCCCTGATACTGAACACGGATTGTTCCGTGTCCGCTAGATTAGCGACGCAACGACACCGGCGCTTGAATTTCACCTGAAGGGTCGCTGCAGTATGCATGCAATTGCTGTTCGGAAATATTGGCGTTATGCACCTTGTCTATCGTCTTCAAAAATCGCCGTCGCAGCGCTTGCCGTCGGCGCCGTCGCAAGCGGCCGGCCCCGGTCGCATTCTGCGTCGCGAAGATCAATGTCGGGAGCGGCGTCGCCAACCTTCCATGTCGAACGCGTCTTCTGCGTGTCGCCAGTTCCAGGAAAGCACAGCGCGCAATCGTTCCGCGGGCGCCTGCCCGTCCCATTCGACCGCTCCATCGCGGCGATATAGGGACTGATTGATCTTCTCATATCGCCGATGGGCAATTTTGCAGTAAAAATGCATGCACACCCAAGCGGCGCGCCAAATTTTCAGAATTAATACATGACCGTTGCGCTGGCGCTTCAAGCTATTGAAATGACGGGCGTTTGCTTATTGCTCAAGCGACGTCGAAACCAGCAGCCGCTCTGAAATATGTCTTTAAACTGACTTTTATTATTCGGCAGGCCCGAGCGGTCGTTGCGCCAGCCTGCCCCCCCCAAAACGCGGATACATAAGCTTGCGCCGGATTGTTAGCGTTGATGCGCAACACAATGGAACGCGCGAATGAAAAACAGATTGGAAAGACGCAAATTCCTGCGAAAACTCCTTCGAAAGAAGGTCAAATTCGCTGCCGGCGTTCAGAAGGAATCGTGCGGGGTCGTAAAGAACATTTCCGAAGACGGCATGTTCGTAGAAACCAAGGCCCCGATTGACGTTGATCGAGACATCATCGCCTATCCCGACGATCTCGGCCGTGTCTCCGGGAAGATCATACGGGTGTCAAACGACGGATTCGCAGTCCAATTTGATATTTCGGACCATGATCGCGCCCTGCTTAAAAAACGCGTCAACGCCGCCGTTAAAGGCCAGCCCTATTTGAGCATAGCTGATCGGCGCAAATATGTGCGTATGCCGATCAGCATTGAGGCGACGGCGCGGATCGTTCCGAGCGGTCGCGAATTCGTATGCAGAATTACCGAGATTTCGAGGATGGGCGCGAGCATCCAGTCGAATCGTCGTCCAAAACTGTTTGCCGAAATAAAGATCGGCGCCATTCGAGGACGCGTCTGCCGCATTACCAAGGACGGTTTCGCCATCACATTTGAAAAGCCCGGCCGTCGACAGGCAGAGAGGGAATCGACAAACCACGAAAAGGCGTTCGCCGGCTGACCGGGCGTGTTGTCGACCAAGCGACTCAACACTCTGCGCGGCTGAAGCAGCGGCGGCGACGGACACGTAAAGACCGTCTTCCTATGCTCACCGTCGACGGCGCCGTGCCAACGTTTGCTCTACACAGGCGCTTAAAGCGCCGCGCCGCCGTTCCTCGCGCCAGTTCACGGTGAGAGCACGATGCGCCGTCAGAAATCGATGCCGGTCTTCTGTCTTCGTCACAGAACCCGGCGGGGCCTGGGCGCGCTAACGATAAAGTGCTCCAGAAAACTGACGAGTTCCGTGATATCGCTTTCTTCCGCACGAGCGATGATGTGGATGCAGGCGCGTCGATCCTCGCTAAAGTCGGACAGGTCGACAAATCTCTGCTCGAGAAAACCTCCCGAAATATCGTCCTGTTCGATGCCGTCGAAGAAAAAGGAAACGGGAAGGCTCAAAGCGTTGGCGAAAGTCAACAGGCGACCGGCGCTGATCCTGACCGATCCGTTCTCATGCTTTTGCACTTGCTGAAACGACAACCCTGTTTGCTTTCCCAGTGCGGCTTGAGACAGGCCCGAGATCTGGCGGGCAAACCGGAGTCTCCCCCCGATATATCGATCGTATGACGCGGCAGTTTCTTTTTCGCCGCAGTGCGGGCGGAGCATGCTCACAACACTGTCGCGCGTGTTTTTCGGAACCGCGGTCATCGCCTTATGGCTCGCTCACTGCGCCGTCGAGAATGGTCAACGCGTTATTGAGCGTACGAGAGATGTCGGCGGCGCTCCATCCGGTGTCGTCCGAAATCTCGCTGTAGGTCTCGCCCCGGATGCGGCTACGAATGATTAACTCGCGCTGCTTTTGGGAAAGCAGCGAAATGCCGTGCTCCAGGCGCTCAAACCGGTCTCTGGTCTCATTGATGGAATGGGAATTGGTTTCCGCCATCGCCATCTCTGCGTCGTTTTCCAGTTTGGCCAAAAAGCGGATCCGTCGGGTGCGGCTCTTGAGCGAGGTCATCGCCAGATTCATCGCGATTTTGAAGAGATACGCTCGCGGGTTCTGGATGCTGTCAATGCGTTCGAATTTGGCGATCCGGACAAAAACGGCTTGCACCAGATCCTCGGGCTCCAGCTGCCCCGGCGCGCAGATCTTCTGGAGGAAAACGCACAATTCCGCTCTATGATCGCGATACAACGCGTCGATAAACCGAGCCCGGGCCGCCGGGCTCTGTCCTGTGCCCCCTCCTGGAAGGGCGTAGCACGGTTCGTGTTGAGTGTTTTTCATGAGATGGCGCCTGCATTCTTGCCGTGGTCAACGCTTCATTTCGCACCGGAACCTGAACTCTTCCCCGGACCCCCGACCATTCAGCTGAATCAGCTCGCGGCGCGCTGCGCTCTCGCCGTCGCCGCTAATCCGCCCGGTCGGAAACAGGGATAAACTCAAAGAAAACCGGCAGTTTCATCTATGACGCTTTGCTCAAAAGCGTCATAAGGCGCGCGGCCCAATCTGCTAGCGGTTGCACCTTTTCTGCAGACGGCTGGTTTGCGTCTGCGACTGGCACAACCGGTAGACGGACTGACTGGGAGGCCGCGTTGAATGCGGCGCAGACCGTACGTGAATCGCGCGGCGAGGAATCAACCTGAACGCACAACAAGGGCTATCTACACCGTTGCCGGTTCCGGGACGCTCACGTGATGCGCGCAATTTCTACATGACTTGTCGTCGATGCTTTGGGCGTCCGCTTTCGAAGCGGACATGTGGATTCGTCTTTCTGCAGAAACCGACGACCGTGCTTGAACGTTCGCGGCCATTAAGGCGCTTTTTCGTCGCAAAAACGAAAAACCGGATCTGCAGAAAACCGCAATCGCCGACTTGCGGCCGCGCGGAGCGCACTTAGTGCGTAATAGGCCCGCCGGGCATTTGCTGATTCTCGCGCTGACCGTCGCCGGCGCAAATCCCCGGCCGGTCACAAGACGCCGGCGCCCGCCCGTTCCGGACGCCGCCGCGCAGGCTCAAGCGCTGGTCATTCCTCCCAAAACCAAGGGATTGCTGTCCAGCACGTCCTTCACTTTCGGCATCACACGCCGGCTGACCGGCACTTCTTCGCCGTTGATCATCTTCAGCGCTCCTCTCCCGCTGCCCTGCCGAATAAGGGACCGAACCTGTTGCGTATTGACGATATGAGACCGATGAACCCGAATAAAATCATCTGGCAGGGTGCTTTCCAGTTCGTGCAGGCTTCCCGTATGCAACAGCGTGGCGCCGTCGACAAAGCAGACTTCCACATAGTCCCGCGCGCCATTGCAGTGCGATATAGAGCTCAAGCTGACAAACTGGGTTCGATCCGACTCCTTTAGCGGTATCCGCTCATCAAAAGCGGCGGCGGCCTGTTCCCGGTCCGCGGTCGCCTCGGCAAGCTCGTGCTGCGCATGCTGGAGCGCTTTTTCCAGCTTCGCCGTCCTTTCCTGGAATTCCTGCTTCCTGTCGAGAATGCCCGTTTGCCGCACAAACAGGAAAGCGACGACGCTCATGCTGGCGTAAAAGACAGCGGCGCTAAGGAAACCGCCCCGCTGAATTTCGAGGGCCAAAACAAACGCCCATAACAACAATGAAAAAGGCAGCGCGCTTGGCCGCCCGACGAACGCCCACCATGAGACGAAAAAAGCCGCTGTCACAAGGGGGATGGTCATACCGATCCGCGCCGCAAATTCAGGCTCCGCCGTCGTCGCCAGCGGGATTAAAGCAAACGCGCTGGCGATCGCCACAATTGCAAAAGCCCTTTCCCCAACGATTCTGTACATGACAAAACTCGCCAGAGAGACGCCAAATAAAAACGACAGGAGCGTGATCAACATGACGCGCGCCTCCTGCAACGGATAGGGATATTCGACTAAACATCGCACGCACTTCAGGGCGCAAAAGAGAAAGATGGTCCCGCACGCCAGGCTCAACAGCGTCGATCCGACCGTGTCAAACCCTCTGATCGCCATGGCCGCAAAGAAGAAACAGCCCAGGAGCACGATACTGGACGTTAAGAGAGCGGGCAGATGCCGCCAAGCCGCTTGCGATCGAAAAAGCGCATAATCCACGACAAAGGCCTCATCCAAACATAACGCCGCCTGACTTTGCTGTTTGTGGTGACAGGACACCAATATCGCGAGTTCCTGAGCGTCCTGGCGCAGACTTCCACCGGGCAGATAAAACAGATGGTCAAGAACGCCCGGGTCCTCGCCGGCCTTCGTTTGCCCCGGCGCGCCGGTTTCCCCAATCGATCGCCCATTCAAGAAGTACCGCCTCGCCGAATGTCCCGCCACCAGCATACCGGGATGCTCGACAGACTGACGAAGCGTTTCTGCGCCGGGAAGCATCAAGCGGACCCAGAACATGCCCGCGGAAGGCTCAACGGACCGCATCGAAACGGCGTAACAACCCGCAGACGAGAAGTCAGGCGGGGTTGCGCTGTCTCCGACCGCCGGACAGACATCGACTAGCGGATTTTCCCCGATATTTGCTTTTGAATGCCAGCTATGGTCGCCATAGACGCTTCCAGGCTGGATCAGAATAACGCCGAATACAAAGGCAAGAAACAGCCAGATGCGCCAAGTCACAACAGAATCCACCCCTCTATGCGGGACGCTGCTTGTCTCCCCAACGCCGTCACGTCCGATGCAATTTCGAAAATTTAGAGCTGCTTAGCCTTCCCCGCATAGAAGATTCATTGAGCGATCGCCAGCCGCGCGCTCCTCTTTTCAGCCCAAAATACAGATAACAATTACTTTTCATACACATGCGCTCATCTATGCTTTGAACATTGCGCGCAAAAAAAGAATATGCAAATTTTGCGCCCGTTACAATATTGTTCCGCGCGCACCTGGATCTCAGTAATACGCTTGGGGAAAGCCTCGATCACCCTACTCCGCCAACATCGAGCGCCGCTGCAATTCTGTGCATATTGTGAATTTAATCCCAAGGGCGACCGCTGTACTGTGTGGACTTTCATGCGACGCGTCGGCGGGACCGGCTTCGCGGCGCAGCGACGCGGATTCGGCGGCGTGCGCCGCGGCGACCGGCAATTTGCGCCGACCGCCAAACGGCGGGCCCAATGAGCTTTCGCAACGCCGCCTCCGCGGTCGCCGGCGGCGCGAATATGACGACGCGCTGATCGCGACGTTTTCGGGACCCGCCGACCTTGGCGACACTCCCCGTTAGACGCACCGGACGCTGATCGTCTGTATTAAGATCAACCCGGCCAAGAAGGCGGCTGCGGCAAACTCTAAAGCCCACTGCGATCCGGAGGGTCGGCCTGCGGCGACGGCGTTTCAAGCGGCGAGAAAGCTGGTTCCGGACTGGTCATAAACCTTGTGGTCGATTCAACCGTGATCGCCGCACTCAAGCAACTGATCTCAAATGATATACCGAAAATGGTATAAAGAAACGACGCAGCTCAACTAAGAGTCGCATAAGTAAAACATACGCTCGGGACGGGCCCGCCTATGAGCGACCTGCGACTTTGTGAACGTCTGGATAGAGACAAAATGTTTCCCATAGGACCGCAAATTGATTCTATATACTGTTCATGAATAGTGGAAATCCAGAGCGTTTCCTGTCGTTACTTGCGCAGATTGACCGCAGCCTGCTGTATTTGGAGAAGCGCGCTGTCACCATCACTTTGGTTTATATTTTGCTCGGTCTCGCGCAGTTGGCGTTCAGCGTCGCGCTCGGTATTCACCTCATCTCCTTTGACGGACGGCTGACGGACGGATCCCAAATCGCAGGCTTTACCGGGCCGAAGGACGTTGGGTATGCGCTGGCGCTCAACGTCTCCGTTGTTCCCATCCTTTTGGTGCCGCCGCTTCTGTTCGTGCTGCTACGTGCGCGCGCGACGATGGAAATCCTCGCGGAAAAACTGATTGACAGCGGCATGGTGCGCAAAAAGACCGCGCCTTTTGAACCGTGCGACCGGGACGAGTTTTTGGCGGCCTGGCGGAAACACATGAGCGTCGGCGCCGTCTTCGGTATCTTCTTTAGTCTCGGGCCCATTACACTCATGATTTATGACTTATACGATGTAATTTGGCGCCCGCTCATGGCCGAGCAGCCGATCTATGAGATTTGCCCAGGCCTGAAACTGGCCGATGACTATCCTTGCAACCTCTTCAACACCAGCATTGATCTCGATTGGTCTATCGCGTCTCTCTACCCGGGTGGAATGTCCAGTAAAGCCGGAAATTTGTTTTTCGCCGCGCTTGTGTACCTTCTCGCGCCGATAACAGGCGCCTTTATTACGTTTTTCTCCTTCGCTCAGTTCGCATTTTTCGGGTCGTTCTATTCTCGGGCGTCGCTCGACGGCATGGGGATCGTGATCACGCCCAATCTTGATTCACAGGATTCGCGGCTTGGCTTTGAGCTGTTCTTGAAGACTTTTTCCTACATCTTCTGGAGCGCTGTGTTTGTGGTGATCATTTTGTTTTTGGGCCACGTCCAGAACATTTATTGGCGCGTGCCGGAGGCCAGGAACATTTTTGAGTTTTACGGCCTCTCCCAGATCAACGCCCTGACAAACATCAAAGAGGTGTTTGCGTTTTTTGGAGAAGACCTTGCTGAGACGTGGTCTCTGGAAAGGGGCAATCTGCTGAAAACGCGCCAGACGATTTTCGCTGTCATGGTGGTTCCGATGGCGTTTCTCACGCCGCTGATCTTTGGATATTTGGTGCTCTACGACACAGCCTTCCACGGGCGAAAGTTGATGAAGAAACAGCTTTCTGAGGCCGCAAACATCGATCAGAAAAAACTCAAAAAAGTCGAAGACATGAAAGTGGCGCCGGTTGCATGGACCGGCCTTAAGGGCCTCTGGCTGCCTCTTTTATTGATCGTGTCGATCGCAGCTTATGTTCTGCCGCGCCTCATTATCATTGTCGCCGCTTTGTTGGGCGTTCTGGCGCTATGGGAGATCTTCAAAATCGTCCGTAAGAGGCGCCGGCGGCCCTGATCAAGGAACGGGACGACACACAATCGACGCACTCGCGCCGCGTTGTTCTTCCTGTCTTTTTGTCAACGCATACGCGGCCGTCGTCAAAAGGCCGGCCGCCGACCTTCCCCGCCGCCGTACGCGCGCCAATGACAACCGCGGACCATGAACTTTGCGAAAGAATCCGGAAATTGGTGAAACAAAACTCCCGTCCGGGAGTCTGTAACTGTGAACCTAATAGATCCCGCGGCGCCGTCTTTGCGCTCATCGGTTAAGGAGTCGTCGGCTCCAACCCCGACCGCAGCGCCTGCTCCGCGCCAACATGTTGAGGCTGACGCAAGCAATGGCGGAAGAAGCGACTTCGGAACCGGCTGAGATTGAGAACGCCGGCTTCACGCCGGAGGTATGGTTTCACACGCCGGTCTGGTCGCGGCGGATTGTGGAATACGAACGCATCAACAAAGACCTTCTCGATGTGGTCGAAAGGCTGGAACGCGACACGGAATCTATCACGCGTTCCAATGTCGGCGGCTGGCACAGCCACGATCAGATACATCGTCGCGACGATATGGCGGAAATCCGCCGCATCATCGGCAAAAGCTGCGTCGGCTGCGCAGCGTTCATGGAGTTCGATTTCGACCACTTCGAACTCGTCATCAAAGAAATGTGGCTCAACAAGAACGGACCCGGCGATTTCAACAAGGCGCATATCCACCCAAACGCCATTTTATCCGGCGCCTACTATATTCGAACGCCCGAGAACAGCGGTAATATCGAGTTTTACGATCCGGTGCCGGCGCGCCTGATGAATGTGTATCCGGTCAAAGCGCAGAAGCGTATCAACGCACAAGCGGCTGAATACAGAGCGCGCGAAGGCTTATTGGTGATCTTTCCATCATGGCTCCAGCACGCCGTTCAGCCGAACCAGAGTGATGAATTCCGGGTTTCGTTGAGTTTCAATGTCAGCTTTCGTGCGATCCGCAACAAAAACGCCGACGGTTGAAGCAGGCGCAATCAGGGCGCGCCCTTCTCTTAGAAGGGAAACGCCGCCTTGAGAAAGGCGCTACTTTGTTTCGTGTTTTCGCCATTGCGGCTCTCATAGACGAGGGAAATCGCAGCTCGGGTCCCGAGTTCGTCAAACCGCCCGCCGCTTTTCGACTCGCCGCCAAGTTTGAACAGCGTCGCGCCCGCATCAATTTCGGCGTAGCGGGAGTCAAAACTCAAAGTATTGAGAAAAGCGCCCGTTCCCGCCGGCGCACCGACAAAACGGGCGTACAGCGTTAGCTCCGGGTTATCTACAAAACGCGCCCCGGCCCGCAGAAAAGGCTTGAGCGAAAACGCCTTACTGAGCGCGAACTCGACGGCGACCTCAACACCCGGCGTCACGCTCAGAAAGGTCTGTGCGCCGCCCTGGATCTCCAGCGCAGCGCCGCCGCCGGTTTCCGTAGCGTCAGCGAGATCGATCCAAGTCGCGTTGCCAATGACAAATGGTCGTGCGTACCAGCCATCGAAGTCGAACTGATGACCCACGCGCATCTCCGCCGCCGCGTGCGTGACATCCTGGGTCGACAGCAATGTGTCGGCGAAATCGCCGAAGGACACCGTCCGCGTGGTTTCGAACGCGCCCAAGCCGCCGGACAGCGCCGCCGCCAACCGCCACGGCCCGCGCTGATGTTTAGCCGCAACCCCAACCATGAAGCGGTCGCCTTCGCTGTCGGCGCCGTTGTCGGTGTCGAGCGACAGCGCCTCGTAGCCCGCTGCGACGCCGATCCGCCAATACTCGGCGACTTCAATCTGCCAGCCCGCTGTAGCGCTGAACGACTCTTCCTCAAACCCAATCGTCCGCCCATCGCCGTCGACGTCGAGCGCGCCGCCGCCGCCGCGCAGCCAGATGCACTCGCCCTCGCGCGACAGGGTGTCTGCATCAGTCTTGTCGGCGCAACTGAACAAACGATCGGAGAAACCTTCGGCCCCGAAGAGACTCGCCGCCTGTGTCCCAAGGAAAACCTCCGGCGAGAGCTCGTCGAGAGCGGCGCGATAGGCCGCATCATCGTCGATGTCGAAGAACAGGGCCGCGTACATCTCCGCAAGGTCCCTGGTCGCCCCGCCCGCTGCGAAAACGGCTTCAAGATTGCCGGCGAGCGCGACCTGATCCTCATCAAGCGCGACGTCGGCCGGAACGAAGGCGACGCTGACAGCGATCGCAACGTTATTCGCGTTCGGGAATACCAACTCCGCGTCGACCAGCGGGCTGGCGAAGGGGCTGAGCGTTAGTCCGTTGTCGGTCACGCCGCCAGCCGCGGTCAGAATCGTAAAGGTCTGTTCGCCGGCGTTAAGGTTGAGCGCCGTCGGCGTGACCGCGCCGGCGAGCGATGCGGTCCCGGAGACCGACAGGAGATCGCTTTCCCCGCTGGCAAAGTCGACATCGACCAGGAGACCGCCGCCCGCCGCCTGCGCGTAATCGCCGTCGATCGTCCCTGCGCCGATCGCACCGACGCCTCCGACGGCAAGCGACCCGCCGCTGTTGGTCATGATCGGACTCGCCAGCGTTCCCTGCAGGTCGAGGACGCCGCCAAGAAGGCTGACCGACGTTGCAAAGGCGTGCTCGCCGGCGAAGCTCCAGGTCCCGGCCCCGGCCTTTTCAAAGACTTCGAAATTTCTAATCGCGCCGCCGACAAAGACGCCGTCGCTGGTCGCCGAGAGTCGGAACACGTCCTCGCCCTCGCCGCCGTCGAAAGATGCTTTGCTAATGTCGCTGGCGCCGAAAATCTCGACGCGGTCGTTCCCTGCTGCAAGCGATACCGCGCCCGTAAGATTTCCTGTACTGACGATCTGTTCTGCGCCGGCGTCGCCGGCAATTGCAAGACCTGAAAGGGATGAGACCGCGCCGTTAATCTCAAGCCGGTTGGTTCCGCCGCCTGTAAAGCGCACGCCGGCGCCGCTCCCGCCTGTCACGTCGCCGCTAATCTTGATCGTAATGTCGCTAGCGCCATCAACAGAGGCGGAGACGGCGTCGCTGCCGCCGCTGACATCGCCGTTCGCCGTGACCGCCACGTCGCCCGCATTCGCCCTTGCGTATACGCCATAGCCGGCGGCGCCGGCGACGTCGCCGGTCAAGTCGACGAAGACATCGCCGTCGCCCTCAATAACGCGCGCGGTTATGGCTGTTTCGCCGGCGGTTACTGCGCCGTTGGATGTGATGTCCACCGCCGCATAGGAATAAGCGTAGATGGCGCGGTTCCCTCCATACAGGTCGCCGGTCGAATTGATCTCGGTTCTGCCGCCGACGCTTTTCGCACTGGCCCAGATCGCGTCGCCGTTTTTGCTGGAGACGGCGCCGTTTGAAGTGACCCTGACGCCGCCGCCCGGCGCGTAGGCGTAAATGCCGGCTTTGTCATCGCCGCTCACATTGCCGGTGGAAGTGATGACAATGTCGCCGGTCCTTGCGCCCGGCGTCCTTGCGGCAAGGTCTTTTTTTATGTTGGCGACCGCATAAATACCGTGTCGGCTGACAGCGATATCGCCCGTGGAGGTAATCGATATGTTGCCCAGGACGGCGTCGGGAGATGGCTCGTACGTCTGTACCTTCGCTTGAATGCCGTCGACATTTTCGAAAGCGGTCGAGAGCTTTCCTTCAGACACGATGGTGACGCCGCCATTATGCAAGGCCTCCGCAGTGAGCGCCGCGGCGGCCGGGAAGACGCCGGCGGCTGTCACCACGATGTCGCCGTCGGAACGAATGGCCGCGCCGCCGTTTTGGGAAGCTGCGCGGATCCCGGCCTTCGCCTTGATGTTTCCGACTGACTTCACATCGATATCTTTCAGGCCCGTGGCCTTGATCCCGTAGCCGTTCTCCGCCTCGAGATTCCCGAACGAGTCCACCGTCGTGTCGCCGCTTTCGGACTGGGCGATGATTGCGGCTTCGAACTGTACGTCGCCGCTGGCGGGATCGACCGTAATGGTCCCGGTCGACTTCACTGACGCGCCGTAAACGCCCGAGGCGTAAAGACCGACGCCCTCAGAGTTCACCGTCCCGTTAGAGGTGATCGAGACATAGCTCGCGCCATAGGCGTGGATCGCGTAGCCGCCCTCCGCGGTAAGATTCCCTGTCGACGTCACCGTTGCGACCGCAGGTCCCGACGCCCCCAGATACAGTACTTGTTGGTTTCTGGAGTATGCGCGAATGGCGGCGCCGCCCGCCTCGATGTCCCCGTTCGAGGTCACCGAAACCCCGGCGCTGCCGCGGACGTCGATTCCGTCGCCCGCGGTTGCCGTAATGGCGCCGTTTGATGTCACCGACGCTTTTCCGGAGAAGGCTTCGGCGTGGAGGCCGTCTTCCCCCGCATAGACGTTTCCGGTCGACTTCACCGTTGCGGCGCCGCCCTGACCAAACGCGACAATGCCGCTTTTGCCGGCCTGGACACGCCCGTCGGAGGTCACCGACGCGTTGCCGCCGCCGCTGTCTGCGAAAACGCCGTGGCTTCCGCCAACGCGAACGTCGCCGTCGGATGTGATCGACACGTCGCCGTCGCCGGGCTGACGACCGGCGATACCAAAATGGCTGTCGCTGTCGGACGTGACGGCAACGTCGCCCGCGACATCAATCGTCAAGTTACCGTTATTCGACACCATCCTGACGTAAACGCCGTGGGCGTCGGTCGTCGTAACGCCATAACCCGCAGCGTCCACCGTCAGCGCTGTATCGCCGTCGTGATTGTGGAAATAGACGCCGACGACGCCGTCGGCCGGCGCAATCGCCGCCGTCAGGTTATCGATATTGACTTCCTCGAGATCAGCGCCGTCCGAGGCGATCTCGACGCCGCCGCTGAGATCGCCTTCGCAGTCCAGGGAAGCCAACAGCGTGCATGGCGGGTCCGGAACCGCCCCCGGCGGCTCCACGATGAGTTGCGCCCGCGTCGGCGGCGCTGACAGGCTAAGCGCGCCCGCCGCAACGCCAGCGAGGAGCGCCGGGCGAAACAGCGGGCGCGACGCCTGTTCCAGGCGCGCGCCATTTGTCAGGGGACCGATGTTTTCTTCAAGCGGGCTATTTTTTGAACATCGGAACAATTTCCCATGCGCCGCAACGGACGCCGATTTCATGCGGCCTTTCGCCTGAGAAGCGTTCAAGACACTCTTCGTCGCGTCTGTCAAAGCGCGGCGGCTCGAAGCGGCGACCCGTCGGCTCCTGCTCATAAGTCAAAGAATCCTCTTATTGCGCACGCCGCTCTGCGCCCGGCCCCTGATGAAAGGAAACCATTCATGATTGCGGAAACCCCAGTCGAATTCCCGAATAGTAAATGGAATGCGCATGCTTCATCATGCCGAACCAAAGAAAGGCGAGCCCAAGTCAATTTACCGTCGCTCTATTCAAAGCCTCGCATATTGATCAGCGCTTAACGACCAATGGTCATTTGTTTCTCGTCCATGTTATATATATGCAGATGCGCTAATTATTGCGTGCACAAATTTTTTCTTTGTGTCTAAGTGCGCCCGCCGCCGCCACGGCGGACGCTTCCCTAAAAGGGGAACGCCGCCTTGATGAAGGCGCTGTTCTGTTTCGTGTTCTCGCCGTGTCTGCCCTCATAGACGAAGGAGATTGCGGCCCGGCTGCCGAGCTCGCCGAAGCGACCGGCCCGTTGCGATCCGCCGCCCAGCTTGAACAGCGTCACGCCCGCTTCAACGTCGAGATATTGATCGTCGATCGTCACGCTTTCGACAAAGGCCCCGGCCCCCGCCGGCGCTTCGACAAAACCAGCATTCAGCGCCAGCGCCGGATTGTCCACAAAAGTCGGTCCGGCCCGCAGGTACGGCTTCAGCGCTAACGACTCAGTGAGGTCGAGTTCCGCGCCGAGCTCGAGCCCGGGCGTCACGCTGTAGAACCGCGCATCCTTGCCCTCAACGACCAGCGCCGCCGCGCCGCCGCTTTCGGTCACATCGCCGAGATCGACCCAGGTGGCGTTGCCGTCGACAAACGGTTTCGCATACCAGCGATCGAAGTCGAACTGATAGGCGACCCGCAATTCCGCCGCCGCATGGGCGACGTCCTGGCTCGACAGCAATGTGTCGGAAAAACCGCCGAAGGAGATGGTCCGCGTCGTTTCGTAATCCGCAACGCCGCCGGAGAGCGCCGCAGCGATCTGCAACGGCCCGCGTTGGTGCTTGACCGAGATCCCGCCCATCAGCCGGTCGCCCTCGCTGCGCGCGCCGGCGTCAGTATCGATTTCCACTTTTTCAAAGCCGCCGGCGAGGCCAATTTGCAGATCCTCTGCGACTTCGAACTGCCAGCCCGCCGTGACGCCAACCGTGTTTTCTTCAAAGCCGATGGTCCCCCCGTCGCTGTCGACGTCAAGGGCGCCGCCGCTGACGCGCAACCACAGGCATTCGCCTTCGCGCGACCGCGTCGACGCATCGGTCTTGTCGGCGCAGCTGAACATTTCGTTTGAGAAACTCACAGCGTTGTTGACGCTCGCCGTCTGCGCACTGAGGAAAGGCTCCGGCGAAAGCTGGTTGAGGGCGTCCACATACGCCGCCTCGCCGTCAACGTTAAAGAACAACGCGTCAAAGACGTCGCTAAGGGCGCCGTCGGCTCCGCCAGCGTTAAACACGCCTTCGAGAACCGTCGCAAGCGCCGCTTGATCGCCGGTGAGCGTAACGTTCGGCGGCGTGAAGCCAATATTGACGGAGATCGCAATGTCGTTGGCGTTCGGGAAGATCAACTCCGCGCCGATCACCGGACTCGAGAAATCGTTGAGCGTAAAGCCGTTATTCGTCACGCCCCCGGTCGCCGTCAGGAAGGTGATCACCTGATTTTGCGATGTCACATTGACGTCGGCCGGCGTTATCGTTCCGGCGAGCGCCGCTTCTCCGGTGATCGTCAGGAGATCGCTTTCGCCGCTGGCGAAATCCAGATCAAACAGAAGGTCGCCGCCAGCTTCCTGCACATAGTCGCCGTCAATCGTCCCGGCGCCGATCACGCCGACGCCGCCGACCGTCAGTGATCCGCCGCTATTGGTGACAATCGGGCTCGACAAGGTCCCCTGGAGATCGAGGACGCCGCCCGCAAGGCTGACCGACGTTGCAAAAACGTGCTCGCCAGTGAAGCTCCAGGTTCCGGAACCGGTTTTCTCGAAAACTTCGAAATTGCTGATCACATCATCAGTGAGTGCTCCGTCGCTGTCCACCGCCAGGCGGAAGACGTCCGCCGATCCCTCGCCGCCATCGAACGACGCGTCGCTGATGTCGCTTGGCCCGGAAATCTCTACACGGTCGTTGCCAGCGCCAAGCATTACTGCGCCTGTAAGCGTTCCCGTGTTGATGATTTCCTCGTCGCCGTCGCCGCCGACGACCGCGACGCCGGACGCGGCGGAAATCGCACCGCTATTCTCAAGCCGGTTGGTTCCGCCGCCGGTGAACCTGACGCCGGCGCCGTCGCCCGAACCGCCGGTGACGGTATTCCCTGTACTGATCACAATGAGGTTGCTGGAGTCCGCAAACGCCGAGCGCACGCGCACGCCGTCGCCGTCCGCCCCCGTCGACGTAAGGTCGCCGTTGGAGACAATGGAGATGTCACCGGTATCGCCGCCGCCGCTGTCGACAATAGCGGCGATGGCGGCCTTCGCGCCGGTCACAACGCCCGCGGACGTTACGGCGACGTCGCCGTCCGTCGCCTTCGCAAAGATGCCGTAGCCGGCGACGCCGGTCACGGCGCCGGTCGAATTGATCGTCAGATTGCCGCCGCTCGCCGACCCGGCGACGCCGCTGACGCCGGTTTCGCCGGCGGACACGGCGCCGTTGGAAACGATCTCCACGTCGCCGCCTGTTGAAGTTGCGTCAATGCCGCCTGCGCCGGCGTCGCTCGCGGTGATCGATCCGGTGGTTTTGACGGTGACCTGCCCGAGGCCGCGAGCGATAACGCCCCGCGCATCGGCGCCGGATGCGACAATGGCGCCGTTCGATTCGATTGAGACGGCGCCTGTCGTCGTATTGGCGGCGTTGATCGCGGCGCTGACGGGCGCGTCGTCGTCGGCCGGCGCGCCCGTCATCGTCAGGTCGCCGATTGAATTGATGACAATGTCGCCGGGCTCTCCGCCGTAGCCGACGCCTTCGTGGACATGGGCGAAAATGGCGACGATCCCGCCGGTCACATCTCCCTCAGACGTAACGGTGACGTCGCCCCTCTTCGCCTCCGCATCAATGCCGTAGCCCGCGGCGCCGGTGACATTGCCGGTCGAGTTGATCGTCAGATCGCCGCCGCTCTCCGTCCCCGCGTTTCCGCGGATCCCCGTTCCGCCGGCGGACACCCCGCCTGAAGAAACGATCTCGACGTCGTTCGTGGTTGAGTACGCAATAATGCCCGTGGCGGACGCGCCGTTCGCGGTGATCGGCCCGATGGATTTGACGACGGTGCGCTCGATAGCGGCAGCGAAAACGCCGTACCCGCCGTCGCCGGACGCGACAACGGCGCCGCTTGAGGAGACGTAGACTTCGCCTTCATTCGTCTTGGCTAAAACTGCAGACCAGCCACCGGTTACGTCGCCGGTCGAGACGACTTTGGCGTCGCCGTAATATGAATAGACCTCTATCCCGACGCCTTCCGAGCCTGAGGCCGTTACCGTCCCGTCAGACTCAACGGAAACGACGCCGTATTCGCTGTAGGCGTAAATCCCCGCCCGGCCGCCGGATACGACCCCCTCGGACGAAATCGTCGTGTTGCCGTTATACGCTGTCGCGAAAATTCCGTATAGGTCGCCATTGACGCCGGAGACGGTGCTGTCAAGGCTGGACACTTGGCCGATCGATGTGATGGTGACCGCGCCGTCACCCTCAACAACCGCTGCGTAAATCCCCGCCCGATTGCCGGATACCGCGCCTTCGGATTCGACGGTGACATTGCCGCCCTCGGTCGATATCGCCTCGATCCCGATCGTCGGCGCTGCGCCCTCGGCGCTGATTGTCCCTTCGAAGTACAGGTCGACAGGGCCGTTGCTCGAACGCGCCGTAATGCCGTGCGATACAGCGGTTGTGCTTGACGTCGTAATGACGCCGTCGACGTAAACCCTCGCGCGCTGACCGTCGACGTCGACGCCGACGCCGGAGGCGGTGATATTGCCCGTCACGCTGGCGTCGGCGAAGCCGGTTTCCGATGTGACCACAATCGCGTCGCTGTCGCGGCTGGTGACGTCGGCGGCCAGATTGACGTAAGCTTGGCCGGATCCTGCGGCGTGAGCGAATACGCCGTGGCTTCCTCGGCTGTAGACTTCTCCAGACGTGTCGACTGAAACGTCGATCGTGACGTCGCCAGTCTTGGAATAGCCGGAAATCGCGTGGTAGCTGCTGATGCTGGAAACAGCGCCGGTGGCGTAAATCGTAACGTCGCCGTCCTCCGCCGCGCCCCGAATGGCGTAGCCGCCGGCGCCGCCGTTGGTCACGCCGTTCGAGGCGGAAACGGCTGCAGTCGATTTAATGTAAACATCGCCGTCGCCATCAAGGACGCGCCCATATATGCCCGTCCGGCCGGAGGTCACCGCGGCGTAGGATAGGATGCGGACCTCGTCGTTGCCGTCGCTGGTGCCAGCCAGCGCCGCGTATATCCCGGTCCCGTTAGTATTGTCGGCGGTGACGGAACCGCGGGACTCAACCTGGACCAGAGAGCCGCCGTTGCTGAAAGCCCTGATCGCGGCCCCGCCTTCGACCGACGACTCGAGCACGCCGCCGGAGTAGATTTCAATGTCGCCGGTTTCGGAATAGGCGTCGATGGCGCTGCCCCCGGCGTCGATGTCGCCCCCGGAGTTGATTTTAACTACTTCATATGCATCGACTTCGATCCCGGTCCCGCCGGACTCGATGTTGCTGTCGGAAATGATATCCACGTCATAGGAAGAGGCGTAGATGCCGCGATTCCCGGCGTAGAGGTTGGCGTAGGAGTCAATATCAGTGACGCCGGCGCCGTTCGTTTTGGCCCAGATCGTATCACCGGAATCGCTGGTGACGTTGGTGGATTGGCCTGAATAAATTGTGACGTCGCCCCCTTGCGCATAGGCGCGGATGGCGGCGCCGGTATCCGTCGACACGTCGCCAGTGACGGTAATGTCGATGGCCCCGCTGACGACGGAAGTGCCTCCAACCGTTCGGCCGCTTGGGATAGTCGTTTCCGCATCGATGCCGTTTCGGGTAACGTCGATGTCACCCTTCGAAATGATCTCTATGTTGCCGACGACCGTGGCGCCGCCGACCGTCGCGCCGGCGTCGTCTCGCGATCCTGCTCGCGCAAAAATGCCGTCGACGTTATAGGAGCCGGCGACCGCCGTGATGTCGCTGGTGGAATAAATATAGACGTCGCCGGAGTATTTGGATTGCGCATAGACGCCAAAGCCGTCCAGGGCCGGCGTCGTGCCCGTCACGGTGATGTCGGCGCCGGTGGACTTCACCCACACCACGTTCCGATCCTCCGGCGGATCGAGGGGCGGATTGGCGGGCGGACCGAGTTTCGCCGCGGAATAGGCATGGATCCCTATCCGCCCTGAGATATTCGCGGTCGACTCGACTCTTGCAAAGCCGCTGGCGCCGTTCGCCTTGGCCCAGATCCCGTGGCCCGAAACGCTGGAGACGTCGCCGGTCGACTTGATCGTAACGTCACCCCCTTGCGCATACCCGCGAATAGCGGCGCCGGTATCGGTCGACACGGCGCCTTCGGAGGTGATGTCAACATCGCCGCTTACGGCGCCCGCAGCGCCCGGTGTTTGACCGCTGGGGACAGTCGCTTCCGCATCGATGCCGTTTCGGGTGACGTCGATGTCGCCTTTCGAAATGATCTCTATGTTTCCAACGGACTTGTCATTGCCTTCTTGGTTGGACCCTGCACGCGCGAAAACGCCATCGACGGCAAAGGAGCCGGCAACCGCCGTGATGTCTCCATCGGAGTAAACAAAAACGTCGCCGCTGGTTGTGGACTGCGCATGAACGCCGTAGCCGGCGACGCCCTGCGACGTGCCCGTCACGGTGATGTCGCTCTTGGATCTCACTGACACCACGGTCCGATCCCCCGGCGGATCCGCCGGCGGACCGAGTTCCTCCTCGGAGAAAGCGCGGATCCCGGTCAGGGCCGTGATAGTTCCCTCTGAAACAACGCTCGCAACGCCGTATTTGACTCTCGCGTAGAGCCCATCCGCCGCCGCGGTGACGGCACCGTCGGAATTAATGGAGGCATCGCCATAACCGCTGCTATAGGCGTAAATGCCGCTATAGGTAGATTGGATCGCGCCTTCTGACGTGATCGAGATGTCGCCGTCAGTTGTTTGTCGCCCGGTAATCGCGAATTTGTCGGCGCCGCTTTGAACACGGATGTCGCCATAGGTGTTGATCGTCAGGTTCCCGTCGGCGCTCATCGCCCCGTAGACGCCGTGCGCATTGTTCGAGGTGATGTCGAAGCCATTCCCGCCGGCGCCGTCCACATCCACCTTCAGCGTGGAATTGCCGCCAAAGGCATTGCTGAAGAACACGCCGTCAGTGCCGCTGGAAGGCGTAATCGCCGCCCTCGGATCTGTGATAATCGCATCGTCGACCTTCTTATTGGTGGTGGTGATCGAGACGCCGCCGCTGAGGTTGCCGTTGGTGCTGTCGCCCGAACATTCCACCGTACCCGTAGCAAAAACCATGCAGAGCCCCCGGGGCGTCGCAGTTTGCGCCTGCGCCGGGGACGGCGCCGCAGCCAGGGTCAGCGCGCACGCCGCAGCGCCGGCGAGGAGCGCCGGGCGAAGCGCGTTCTGCGGAAGCCGCCGGCCGCTCGGATCACTTGTCAGTAAACTGATTTTTTCTGTTTGAGCATGCCCTGCCCGGGAAAGCGCAGAAGCGTCTGCGCGCCGGGGCGAGCGCGCTTTCGCTCTAACGGACACACGGGGTTTTCCACCTTCGTGTTGCGTGCTCCCATCCAGCGAAGCCACGGCGCCGCCAGACGCCGGTTTCTTGCGCCCGCCGGTCTGAGGACGATCCGAAACAGCCTTTGTCTCATCCTTCGAAGCACGGCGGGGCGACGCGACGGCGCGGCGGCTCTTGGCCATAGTCAATAATCCTCTCGCTGCGATCAGCGCTCGCCGCCCCGAAACACGCCCGGCCCTTAGCGCGAGAGAGCCGTTCATGGTCGCGGACGCTCCGACTGACGCGCCGGGTCGCCCGCTTTTTGCGCGCGCCCGATTTACCGGAGCAAAGGCAAGCCCGAATCAATAATTCGACGCCTTAACCTTCCCCGTGAAACATTGATTTGGGTTTGATAACCAACTGATATTGCTGGTATTTTTCTGCGCTTTATGTGCAGATGAAATGAATATTATATGATATTCACATGATGCTTCGCTTTCGTCCCAACTGCGGCATACAATTCGGCGCGAAGCTTTACGGAACGCTATCCCAGCCCGCTCACGCACTGCGCAACGCGCTTGTTGCACAAAACATTTGTGGGTGGACGATGCGCCGCTGCACGGCGCAGCCAGGGCGCGCCTGTCTCTAGAACGGAAACGCCGCCTTGATGAAGGCGCTGTGCTGTTTCGTGTTCTCGCCGTGGCGGCCTTCATAGACGACGGAAATCGCGGCCCGGCTGCCGAGCTCGCCGAAGCGCCCGCCCCGTTGCGAACCGCTGCCCAGCTTGAACAGCGTCGCGCCCGCTTCAACGTCGAGATATTGATCGTCGATCGTCACGCTTTCGACAAAGACGCCGGCCCCCGCCGGCGCTTCGACGAAACCGGCGTTCAACGCGAGATCGGCATTGTCCACAAACGTTGCGCCGGCCCGCAGGAACGGCTGCAGCGCAAAGGACTTGTTGATGGCGAGTTCCGCGCCGAGCTCAAGCCCGGGCGTGACGCTGTAGAATCTCGCATCCTTGCCTTCGATTGCGAGCGCCGCGGCCCCGCCGCTTTCCGAAACGTCGTCGAGATCAACCCAGGTGGCGGCGCCGTCGACAAACGGTTTCGCGTACCAGCGATCGAAGTCGAACTGATACGCGACCCGCAGCTCCGCCGCCGCATGGGTGACGTCCTGGCTCGACAACAATGTGTCGGAAAAATCGCCGAAGGACACCGTCCGCGTCGTTTCGTATTCCCCTGTCCCCGCGGACAGCGCCGCCGCCATCTGCAACGGCCCGCGCTGATGCTTGACCGAGATCCCGCCCATATAGCGGTCGCCTTCGCTGCGTGCGCCGATATCGGTGTCGATTTCCACGTTCTCAAAGCCGCCGGCCACGCCGACCTGCCAGCCCTCCGCAACTTCGACCTGCCAGCCAGCGGTGACGCCCACCGTGTCTTCCTCAAAGCCGATGGTCCCGCCGTCGCTATCGACGTCAAGGGCGCCGCCGCTCACGCGCAGCCACAGGCATTCACCCTCGCGCGACAATGTCGACGCATCGATCTTGTCGGAACAGCTGAAAAGGCCGTCGCTAAAAACTTGCGCGGCGAAGTAGCTTGCCGCCTGCGAACTGAGCATGGGCTCCGGCGAAAGCTGGTTGAGAGCGTCAACATAGGCCGGCGCGCCGTCGATGTTGAAGAACAGGGCGTCGAACAACTCTCCGAGGGCGCCGTCGACCCCGCCGGCGTCGAGCGCGCGTTCCAGATTGGCGGCGAGCGCCGCCTGATCATCGGTGAGCGCGACATCCGGCGGCGTAAACGCGATGGTCATCGCAATCGCCACGTCGTTGGCGTTCGGGAAAATCAACTCCCCGCTAACCAGCGGGCTCGCAAAATCATTGAGCGTCAAACCGTTATCGGTCACGCCGCCTTCCGCCGTCAGGATCGTGAACGTCAAGTCGTCCGACGCCACATTGACGTCGCTCGGCGTCACCGTTCCGGCGAGCGCCGCGGCCCCGGAGACAGTCAACAGATCGCTTTCCCCGCTCTCTAGATCGAGATCGACCACAAGGTCGCCGCCGGCCTCTTGCACATAGTCGCCGTCAATCGTCCCTGTACCGATTAACCCGACGCCGCCGACCGCAAGCGATCCGCCGCTGTTGGTAAGACTGGTCTCCGTCAACGTCCCCTGAAGGTCAAGAACGCCCGCGAGAAGGCTCGCCGATGTCGCAAAGGAATGCTCGCCCGTAAGGCTCCAGGTTCCGGAATCGGTTTTCTCGAGTATCTCAAAATTGCTTAAAATCCCGCCGGCCAGAACGTCGACGCCGGCGCCGGCGAGGCGCAACGTATCGTCACCCTCGCCGCCGTCGAACATCGCATCGCTGAAACCGCTTTCGGTATAAAGCTCAACAAGGTCGTTACCCGCTGCGAGGTTCACGGCGCCGACAAGCGTTCCCGTATTGATGATCGCTTCGGCGCCGTCCCCGCCTGAGATCGCAATGCCCGACAGCGCCGTAATCGTTCCGCTGTTCTCCAGCCGATTGGTTCCGCCGCCGGTGAAGCTCACGCCCGCGCCGACGCCCGACCCGCCGGTCACGGCGCTCCCGGCGCCGATGGTCACGACGTTGCTTGAGTCGTCGAACCCGGAGACCACGCGGACGGCGTCGCCGTCCGCACCCGTCGCCTTCAGGTCGCCGACGGATTTGATGGTGATGTCGCCGGACAGAGCGCCGTAAGTTTTTGTATTTTCGACATAGGCGGAGATCGCGGCGATCCCGCCGGTGACGGCGCCCTCAGAGGTGACGGTGACGTTGCCGTCTTTCGCCTTTGCGAGAATGCCGTAGCCGGCGACGCCGGTGACGGCGCCGACCGAGTCGATCGTCAGATCGCCGCCGTTCTCCGTCCCCGCAGCGCCGCGGATTCCGGTTCCCCCGGCGGACACCGCGCCGTTGGAATAAATGTCCAAGTCCTCGCCGCTTGAGTATGCGTAAATGCCGTATGCAGCCGCGCCGTTCGCCGTGATCGACCCGACGGAGTTAACGGTGACGCTCCTGATGCCGCGGGCGTTGATACCGCTTGCTTCACTGCCGGAAACAACGATCGCCCCTTGCGAGTCGATGGAAACGCCGCCGCTGTCGTAAGCCCGGCCGGCGATCCCGGTTTCCGCGGCGCTCACGTCGCTGTTCGAGACGACCTCAACGTCGGCGTAAAATGAAAACGCGCTGATCCCGGCGCTCTCGCCGCCGGAGACTGTAATCGACCCTGCGGCCTCAACGGAAACGTCGCCGTATTTGCTGTAGGCGTCGATCCCGGCGCCGTAGCCGGAAACGTCGCCGTCCGACTTTACGCCGACGCCGCCGTTATACGATCGAGCCGAAATCGCGATATCGTCGCGACTGTCGACGTCGCCGGTCGATTCGACCGACACCGCGCCGGATTCGGAATAAGCGGAAATGGCGGAACGGTCGATGCTGGAGACCGCGCCGCCGGAGATAATGGAAACGTCTCCGTCAGTCGCCGTCGCCCGGATGCCGTAGCCGCCCTGGCCGCCGCCCTGCAGTCCGAGCGAGCCGTATACGTCGCCCTCGGAGTTGACGATAACGTCGCCGTCGCCCCCATCAACGCGCGCGTATATGGCGGTTCCGCCGGCCGTCACCTTGCCGATCGAAATCACCTCGACGACATCGTCATCACCGCTCGTGTCCGCCAACCCCGCGTAAATCCCGGTTGAGTTCGCGTAGGTGGCGTGAACTTCCCCGTCGGACTTTACATAGACATTCGTCCCGCTTTCACTGAACGCGTTTATCCCGTAGCCGTCCTCGCCCGCCGCCTGGATAACGCCGTAGGATTGAATGGTCACGTCGGCGGTCTCGCCAAACGCATTGATCCCGTTTCCACCAGCGTCGATGTCGCCTCTGGAGGTGACCGTAACGTATCCATTATCGGAACTGGCGTCGATCGCGGTTTCCCCGGCTTCGATAACGCCGCCGGCGTTATCGGAGTCGATTAGCAACCCCTCGTGAGCGTCGGCGAAGATACCGCGGTACCCGGCGTAGAGGTTGCCTTCCGAGGTAACCCTGACCTGGTCGCTGTCTGAGCCTACCGTGACAGCGTAAATCGCGTCGCCGTTGGCGCTGGAAACCGTGGCGGTCGAGGTGATCGTGACGGAGCCCGCGTGCGCCCTGGCGCGAATGCCGTCTAGTGGATCGTTAGAGAGGCCGGCGAACGTGCCGGCTGTGATGTCGGCTGTGGACGTGATGAAGATATCGCCGCCTCGCGCCGGCCCAATAGTGACGAGTTTTTGCAAGGCCTCTGCGTTGATGCCGGTTCCGCCGACCTCTATTTCGCCGTGGGATTCGATCACGATGTCGCCGTATATCTGTTGTCCCTGGGGGCCGCCGATCCGTGCGCGCGCAAAGATGCCGATGTCGCGGCGGTTGCCTGTGCTTATCCCCGTGATGTTTCCGGCGGAGAATATGGTGACGCCGCCCTGGGACTCGGATTGCGCATCGATGCCGACACCGGTGGACGAGCCCGCAATCGTAATGTCGCCTGTGGATCGAACGTTTATCGAGCCTGTATACGACGAGGCGCGGATCCCGGTCTGCGCTGTGATGCCGCCGCTCGAATCCACGGAAGCGAGACCGTATCTACTTTTTGCGATAATGCCGTCTTTGACGGCTGAAACGGTCCCGCTCGACCCCACGGACGCGGTGTCATATTTGCTATAGGCGAAAATGCCGCTGGATTGCCTGACGTCGATCGCGCCTCTGGACGAAATCGAGACGTCGCCTTCATTGGTTTGAACGCCATAAATCGCGAATTCGTTCTCACTGCTCGGAACAAGGATGCTGGCGTTAACAAATATCGCCAGATCGCCGGCGGCGCCCATCAACCCGTAGACGCCATGGGCGCTGCTGCCGACTGTGATGTCGAAGGCGCCGCCGACCCCGGTGCCGGCTGCGTTGACCGACAGTGTGGAATCGCCGCCGGCGATATTGTTGAAGAACACGGCATCGACGTCGGGGAAGGTCGATATCGGCCCTGTCAGTTGCTCGATAAGCGCCTCTACGACAGGATCAGGCGGCGTGGCGACAGGCACGTTAATCGTGAGGCCGTCGCGCAGATTGCCGTCGCACCTTAACTTATCGTCGCTGGGCGCATACGTGCATTGGGTGCCCGGACTCCTCGGCGTCACGACGACTTGCGCCTGCGCCGGCGGCGGCGCGGCTAGGGTCAGCGCGCAGGCCGCAACGCCGGCGAGGAGCGCCGGGCGCAGCGCGATCTCCAGAACCCGTTCGCTGCCTGCGGTATTCGTCTGTCGACGGACGTTTTGCGTCGGCGGACTAAGCCTTGCACGCCGGAAGGATGGCGCCTTAGCGACGGCCGCCTCTTTTGCCGCCCCTTCGCGCAACAGGTCTGCGACGCGGCGCGTCGGGTCTTTGCCGCCCCCGCTTTGAACGTGGTCCGAGGCGACCTTTTCTGTATTTGTGGAAGCGGCGCTGGTCGAAGCGGGAGCGCGGCGGCTCTTGCCCATGGTCAAATATCCTCTGGCTGCGCTCGGCGCCCGCCGCCCCGCACCGCGCTCAGCCCTCATCGACAGAGAACCGTTCATGACTGCGAAAAAACCAGATGACCCGCTGAAAAACGTGCGGTTTGCACGCGCTCGATCAACCGGAACAAGGGCAAGCCCGAATCAATATTTCGACGTCTTAACTATTACTGTGAACATTGATTTGGACCCGATAACCAACTGACATTAAACCGGTATTGCTATTCTTTACGTGCAGATACAATGACTATTGCCTGCATATTTAGATAGAGCATCCGTTTCACACGGAAGGCTGCACGCAAGGGCGGCGAAATGGGTTGCGCGCCTTTTGCGCAGGACCCAGTGTCGCCCGCCTCACAAGCGCTCCTCCGCCGGCAACGCGAGCGCGCTCCCCCCTTAGAAGGGAAACGCGACTTTTATGAAGCCGTGGTTTTGCGTCGTGTACTCGCCGAAGCGGCCGTCATAGACCAGAGAGACCGCCGCGCGGCTGCCCAGTTCGCCGAAGCGTCCGCCGCGTCGCGAAGTTCCGTCGCCGAGTTTGAACAGCGTCACGCCGGCTTCGATCACGGCGAATGTGTCGTCAATGTCGGCGCTCTCGGTAAAGGCGCCGACGCCCGACGGCGCTTCAAGGAACCCGGCGGTCAGCCCAAGTTCCGGATTGTCGATAAAACTGACGCCGGTCTTCAGAAACGGCTTCAGCGCCAGTTTTTTGCTGAGCGCAAACTCGGCGCCAAGCTCAACCCCTGGGGTCACCGTTAGGAAGCTCTTGCTACGCCCCTCAACCAGCAGCGCGGCGCCGCCGCCGCTTTCCGTGACATCGCCGATATCAACCCATGTTGCATTGCCGTGAACAAAGGGTTGCGCGTACCACTGATCAAAGTCGAAGCGATAAGCGACCCGCAGCTCTGTCGCGAAATGACTGACATCTTGCGTCGACAGCTCAGTTTCGGAGAACGCGCCAATAGATATCATTCGCGTCGTGTCGAATTCCGCAACGCCGCCGGAAAAGGCGGCTGACAGGCGCAACGGCCCGCGTTGATGTTTGACGGAAACCCCGCCCATAAACCGATCACCCTCGCTGCGAGCGCCGGCGTCGGTGTCGATGGTCACAGTTTCAAAACCGGCGCCGAGGCCGACCTGTAGACTTTCGGCGACTTCGAATTGCCAACCCGCCGCAACGCCGAAGATCTCTTCCTCGAACCCGATGGTTGCGCCGTGGGTCTCAACATTCACGCCGCCGCCGCTCACGCGCAGCCATAGACATTCGCCCTCGCCCGCCATCGTGGCCGCATCGGTTTTGTCAGCGCAACTGAATAGCCCGTTGGAAAAGTCGCTGGCTGAATAGTATGCTGCCGTCTGCGTACTGAGGAACACATCCCCCGAGAGCTGATCGAGCGCCTCGGTATACGCTGCGTCGCTGTCGGTTTCGTGCAGGAGAGCGCCGAAAACCCCCTCAAGGGCGCCGTCGGCCCCGCCGGCGTCGTAAATTATGTCCAGAAACGCTGCAAGCGCCGCCTGATCATCCGTATACGCGATCCCCGACGGAGCAAATCCGATGCTGACAGCCAGCGCGACGTCTGTGGCGCTGGGGTAGATCAATTCCGCGCTGATCAGCGGGTTCGCAAAATCGTTGAGCGTCAGGCCGTTGTCGGTCACGCCCCCGGCGGCCGTCAGGAATGTGATAGTTTGGTCGCCAGAGGTGAGATTACGCGCCGTCGGCGTCACTGTCCCCGCGACGGCCGCGGTTCCCGCAATGGACAAGAGATCGGCGGCGGCGTTTTCG
Source organism: Hyphococcus sp. (assembly GCA_028289605.1). Lineage (GTDB taxonomy): Bacteria > Pseudomonadota > Alphaproteobacteria > Caulobacterales > Parvularculaceae > Hyphococcus. The sequence continues at coordinate 112,444 of JANQON010000008.1, forward strand.
AAATCAACGTCGATCAACAGATCGCCGCCTGGTTCCTGAACATAGTCGCCGTCGATCATCGCTTCGCCCACGGCGCTGACGCCGCCGATGGCCAAGGACCCGCCGCGATTGGCGACGGATCCGCTCGACAGCGTCCCTTGAAGATCGAGGACGCCGCTGAGGATATCCGTCGAGATCGCAAAGGATTGGGCGCCCATGAGGCTCCAGGTCCCCGCGCCGGCCATCTCAAAGACTTCGAAATTGCTGATCGTTCCGCTTGAGATCACGCCGTCGCCGGCCGCCGCCAGGTGGAACGCATCCCTGTCCTCGCCGCCGTCGAACGAGGCGTCGCTGATGTCGCTGCCGGCGAAAATCTCGACGCGATCATTGCCGGCGCCGAGCATCACCGCGCCGGCAAGAGTGCCCGAGTTGATAATGTCTTCGGCGCCGGCGCCGCCTGCAATCGCCACGCCCGACGCCGCCGTGATTGTCCCGCTGTTTTCCAGCCGGTTGGTTCCGCCGCCGACAAACCGCACGCCGGCCCCGGCGCCCGATCCGCCCGTTACGGCGCTCCCTGTACTGATCGTCACGACGTTGAGGGAATCGTCGAATGTTGACACCACGCGAACGCCGTCGCCGTCGGCGCCTGTCGCCTTAAGGTCGCCGTCCGAGACGATCGTGATATTGCCGGTTGGTCCCCCCGCGTCGTCAACCAAGGCGTAGATGGCGGCAATGCCGCCCGTCACGTTCCCCTCGGAGGAAACGGCGACGTCGCCGTCTTTCGCCTTCGCGCGAATGCCGTAGCCGCCGGCGCCCGCAACATCGCCGATCGACTCGATCGTCAGATTACCGCCGCCCTCCGTGCCCGCAGCGCCGGCGATACCGGTTCCGCCGGCGGACACCGCGCCGTATGAATAGATGTCAACGTCGTCGGCGCTTGAATACGCCTCGATGCCAAAGGAGGGAGCGCCGTTCGCCGTGACGGCGCCGATCGACCTGACCGCAACGCGGCGGACGCTGCTGGCGCGAATGCCATGCACGCCAGCACTGGCGACAACGTCGCCAGAAACCGCAATGTCGCCATTGGAGACAACGGATACGACGCCGTCTTCCGATCTTGCGGCGACCCCCGCGGCGCCGGCGGCGACGCCGCCGGTCGAGGCGATCGCAACGCCGCCGTAACTTGAGAACGCCATTATCCCGACGGCGCCGGCTGACGCGTCCCCTTCGGACGTAATCGTGACATCGCCGTCATACGCCGAGCCAAAAATGCCGATGCTGGCGTCGTTGACGCCGGTAACGGCGCCGACCGAGTCGATGAAGACATCGCCGTCGCCTTCAATCACGCGCCCGGATATGGCGATCCCGTCGGCGGTGACTGCGCCGTTGGAATTCACCCGGACCTCGTCGTCACCGTTGCTCGAGTCCGACAAAACCGCGTAAATCCCGGTTGCGTTCGCGCCCGCGGCGGAGATCGATCCGACGGATTTGACGTAGACATTGTTGTCGCCGCCGCCGTAGGCCCTGATCCCGTAACCGTTGTCGCCGGCCGCCTGGATAACGCCGTAAGATTTGACCGACACGATTCCGCTGTAGCTATCAGCATCGATCCCGCTTTCCCCTGCGTCGATATCGCCTCTGGAGGTAATCGTAATATGTTCATAGGAATCGGCGTCGATGCCGGTTCCTCCGGCTTCGATAACGCCGTCGGCGTTGTCGGAGTCGATGATCACCGCCGCATAGGAATAGGCGTAGATGCCGCGATCTCCGGCGTAGAGGTTGCCCTCCGAGTTGATTTCGGTTCTGCCGTCAGTACTTTCCGTCTTGGCCCAGATCGCGTCGCCGTTATCGCTGTATACATTGCCGTCTGAGGTGATCTTGACGCCGCCGCCCGGCGCCAACGCGTAAAAGCCGGCCTTGTCATCGCCTCGCACATTGCCGGTGGAACTGATGATGATGTCGCCCGTTCTGGCGCCCGGCGTTCTTACAGCGAGGCCGCGCTTAATACCGGCGAACGCATGGACGCCGCTTCGGCTCACGGTGATATCGCCGGTGGAAGTAATCGATATGTCTTCAAGGTCGTCGTTCGGGTCTGGATTGTCAGTCCACAATTCCCCCCGAATCCCGTCGACATCATCATACGTCGTCGAGATGTTTCCTTCCGAAACAATGGTGACGCCGCCGTCATATCGGGAGATCCCGTGGATCGCCGCAGCATCGGTTTTGGTGCCGGGGTCCATCGCCACGATGTTTCCGTAGGAGAGTATGGTTGCATCGCCCACAGATGAATCTGCGATGATCCCGACATGCGCCTTAATGTTTCCGTCTGACTTCACAGAGATATCGTTACGGCCCGTGGCCCTGATCCCATAACCGTTTTCCGCCTCGATATTCCCGTATGAGTCCACCACCGAGGAGCCGCCTTCGGCCCTGGCGAGGATTCCGACCTCGTTATTCGGCGCGCCGCCGTTGGGATTGGCGAGGATGTTGCCGGTCGACTTTATCTTGGTGTAACTCCCGCTGTTGCCGTAGAGAGCGATTCTGTCCGCGTACAGGTTCCCGTCGGAGGTGATCTCGACCGTGGAGCCAAGACCGTAAATCGTTTCAGATCCCCGCCCGTTAAGATCCCCGCTCGAGTTTATCGTTACGGCGCCGCCGGTGAAAACATTGATCGCCACGCCGCCCGCATCGATATTTCCGGACGAGGTCACCGTCACCGGGCCGCTCTGGCTCACGGCATATAACCCGTTCTTCGCTGCGACGACGGTCCCGGTTGAATTGATATCGACGCCGTCCGAGCGGCCGTATGCGTAAATGCCGTGGCCGTTCTGCGCGGTAACGGCGCCGACGGATTTGATTGACACGTCGCCTTCATTGGTTTGACGCCCGGCAATCCCCGACGCCGTCGCGGTTCCCGTGACGGTGACGGCGCCCGCGACGTCAATCGTCAGCTTTCCGTTGTTTTCCATGAGACCATAGACGCCCGTCGCATTGATGGTCGTGACGCCATAGTCGCCCGTATCCACCGTCAGCGTTGTATCGCCGCCAAAGGTGTTGTCGAAGCTGACGCCGGTCACGCCGTCGCTGGGCGCAATCGCGGCGGTCAGATTGTTGATCGTCGTGGCGTCGACGGTGACGTTCGTGGTAATATCAATCCCGTCGCTGAGATCACCCTGACAGGTCAACGACGTCGGATCCGGAGGCGTTGGATTGTTGACGTAGACGCAACCCGTTGTGACGCCCGGAACGACGATGAGGGTTTGCGCCTGCGCCCGCTGCATCGGCGCCGCCAAGCTCAGCGCACACGCCGCCGCGCCGGCGAGAAGCGTTGACCGAAGCGCGATCCTCGAACGCCGCCGGCCGCCGGCGCCGCTATTCAGCTCTTTTAATTTATCAACCGCGAAGCTGTCGCGCGAACGCCCGGACCTTATCCGCTGCGCGGCATGGCCCGCGCCGTACAAAACCGATGGATGTGAAGAAAATCCCGCCGAGCAAGCTGGCGATGCGCCGTCTTTATCTGGAACGCAAGCATGGACAGTCTTGAGCGCGTTTTTGGCGCCCTCCCGGGTCAAAGCGGTGCGGCGGCGGTTCTCGCGCATAATCAACATCCTCTCACTGCGTTCAGGCTCGCCATCTAACGCCGCGCTCACCCCCTCATGAATGAGAGTCGATGATGACCGCGGAAACCCCGGCTGGACCCCTGAACCGCGCGTAGCGCGCACACCCAATCAGCCGAGCCAAAGGCAAGCCCGAATCAAAATTTGGACATCCTGACGGTCACAGTAAAAGATTGATTTGAGATTCATCGCCAAACGGTATTGTGTGCAGTTTGGTGTTTTAACGTGCAGAAGTGATAAATACTGAATGCATATTTTTGTTGCTTCGAGATTCTATCAGCACAGAGAGCTTCGAGAAAATGATCCCCGCGCCTCATCTTCAGGGTCGATTGGGCGCAACCCTGTTCGACGCTGAATGAGGGCGGCGCCGTGACAGGCGCGGGGATTGAGCGGACATCGAGACATCGCCCGCCCCAGTTGCGATCCGCCTTCCCTAAAAAGGGAACGCGGCCTTGATGAAGGCGCTGTTCTGTTTCGTGTTTTCGCCGAAGCGGCCTTCATAGACGAGACTGACCGCGACGCGGCTGCCATATTCGCTGAAGCGCCCGTCCCTGTTTGACGGGCGGCCTTTGAACTCAAACAGCGTAACGCCGGCTTTGACATCGGCGTAGAGATCGTCGATCGCCGAAACGTTGCCGAATCCGCTGTCGCCCGACAGACCGCCGGCGAACCGCGCGCTCAGCCCGAGTTCGGTGTTAGCGTAAAAGCTTGCGCCCGCCCGCAGGAACGGCCGCAGCGCCAGGGTTTCGCTGAGAACCAAGTCGCCCCCGAGCTCAAGCCCCGGCGTCACGCTAAAGAACGTTTCGTCTTCTCCGTCAATCGCGAGCGCCGCGCCGCCGCCGTTTTCGGTTGCGTCGCTGAGGCTGAGCCAGGTCCCGTTCGCCTCCACAAAGGGCTTTGCGAACCAGCGACCGACGTCAAGTTGATAGGCGAATCGCAACTCCGCCGCGGCGTGGTCGACGTCGTGATCCGAAAGAAGCGAATCGGAAAAGCCGCCCAGCGTCGGTATGCGGATTGTCTCGTAATTCGCAAAACCGCCGGAGACCGCCGCGGAGAGGCGCCACGGTCCGCGCAGGTGTTTAACCGAAACCCCGGCCATCAGCCGTTCGCCGTCGCTGGTCCCGCCAACGGCGTCGTCGATCGACGAGGTTTCATAGCCCGCCGCAACGCCGACCCGCCATGTCTCATCGAGTTCAATCTGCCAGCCTGCGGAGAAGCTCACCTTTTCTTCGTCAAAGCTGATCGACTGCGCCTCGCCGTCAACGTCGAGGACGCCGCCGCTGACCTTGAGCCACAGGCACTCGCCTTCACGCGACGCCGCCCTCACGTCCGCCTTGTCGGCGCAACTGAACAGTGAATCGGAAAACGCTTCGGCGGCGAACAGGCTTGCCGTCTGTGTACTGAGGAAAATGCCCGGCGTCAGCTCGTTTAGGGCGTCGACATACGCCGTATTGCTGTCGATATCGAACAACAGCGCGTCAAAAACGCCGGAAAGGGCGCCGTCGGCGGCGCCGGCGTCAAACAGGCTTTCGAGATTGGCGACCAGCGTCGTCTGGTTGTCGTTGAAGTCAACGCCTTCCGGCGAGAAGGCGATGATCACCGACAGGACGACGTCGTTGGCGTTGGGATAAACGAGCGACGCATCGACCAGCGGGCTGGCGAAGGGATTGAGCGTCAGACCGTTGTCGGTCACGCCGCCCGCCGCCGTCAGGATCGTGAGCTCGTACTCTCCCGACACAATATTGAGCGCGTTCGGCGTCACCGTTCCGGCAAGCGCCGCAATCCCGGTCACCGAGAGGAGATCAACCGCGCTGTTTTCAAAATCGATGTCGATATGATAGTCGCCGCCGGCTTCCTGCACATAGTTCCCGTCGATCGTCCCCGCACCGACGATCCCGACGCCGCCGACCGCAAGCGACCCGCCGGTGTTGGCGACGATCGGGCTCGTCAGCGCGCCCTGCAGATCGAGAACGCCGCCGAGGATGTCCGCCGACTTTACAAACGCCAGGTCGTCGACGAGGCTCCAGGTCCCGCTTCCGGTCTTCTCAAAGATCTCGAAGCTTTCAAGCCCGCCGACGGCAAGGACCCCAACGCCGGTTCCGGCAAGGCGGAACGTGTCGTCCCCCTCGCCGCCGTCGAGATCCGCCGCGCTGACGTCGCCTTCGTCGTAAAGCTCGAACACGTCGTTCCCCGCAGCCAGGGAAACCTCGCCCTCGAGCGTTCCGAAATTGAGCACCGTCTCAACGCCCGCAGCGCCAACGACCGCGACGCCCGACAGCGCTTTGATCGTTCCGCGGTTTTCAAGCCGGTTGCTCGCGCCGCCGGCGAAACGTACGCCCGCGCCGCTCCCGCCGGTCACGTCGCCGGTGGAATTGATTGTAATGTCGCCGTCGCCGGTAACGGAGGCGAAGATCCCGTCGACCGCCGCCGTGATGGGTCCGGCGGACTCGATAGTGACGTTGCCGGGGCCGAAACCAAGGATTCCAATTCCGGAAAAGATATCGCTTGGTACATAACCAGAAACCGTAACAGCGCCGCTGGAGGAGATTGAAACATCGCCGTCATACACCGAGTAGCCGAAGATCGCGACGTTCTTGGACGTCACGTCGCTGCTCGAGACGACCTCGACATTGCCGTAAACTGAACCCCCGCCTATTCCGCCGCCGGTGCGGCCGCCATGAGTGATCCGTCCGTCGGATTGAACAACGACGTCGCCATGCGTGCTTTTGCCAAAGACCCCGATCGAACCGTCATCTGTCGCATCGGCTGCGCCTTCCGAAAAAATCGAAACATCGCCATATGTCGACACCGCGCGGACGCCGCCTTGGGCGCCCGTCAAAGCGCCCGTCGAGTTCACCGCAATGTCGCCGGATCCTTCAGCCCCCACATTCTCCGCGAAGATGGCGAAGCGGCCCTTGCCGGACACCGAGCCGTCGGACGTGATCTTGACGCCGCCCGTATTCGCTCTGGCGCGAATGCCGTAGCCGATGTCGGTGTAGCCCACGCGGGCGCCGACGACATCGCCGGCCGAGTCGATGACAATATCGCCGGACCCCGATTCAATGAACGCGTCTATACCGTTGCCGCCGGCGGACACGTCGCCGTTGGAAAAGACAGAAACATCAGTTGCGTCGTCATTCGCCTCCGCTTTAATGCCGACGCCGGTATCGGCGGCGGCGACAATGTTTCCGGTTGAGTTGACGCTGACGGTTCCGACGCCGGCGGCGAATATCCCCGTTGTCCCGCCCCCGCCGGTTGCGGTCACCTTGCCGATCGACGTCACTGAAACAGAGCCGGTGTTGGACACAGCGAAAACGCCGGCCTCCTCGCCTGAAACATATCCGTCCGATTTTACCGTCACGGCGCCTGAATTCGCCCTTGCGATAATGCCGTAACCGTAGACGCCGGAGACGGCGCCGACCGAGTCGATGAAGACCTCCCCGGACCCTTCAAGAACGGTTGCGGACAGGCCCGTCAGGCCGGCGAACACCGCGCCGTTGGAGGTAATCTTCACCTCATCGTCGGTGCGTCCCGCAGCGTAAATGCCGAATGCGGTCTCATCGTCAGCGGTGATCGATCCGATAGACTCAACGCTTGCGCCGTTGTAATTGGCGAACGCCCTGATTCCGAAAGCGCCCTCGCCGTTTGCCTCAATCGCGCCGTTGGAATAGACCGACACCGAACCGTCGTAGGACTCCGCGTATATCCCGCTGTCGCCGGCGGTCAGGTCGCCCTTGGAAGAAATCGACACGAGCCCGTAAGCATAGGCGTTGATGGCGTTTTGCCCGGCGGAGAGAGCGCCGTCTGAGGTGATCCTGACGTCGCCATAGCGAGTCCCGCTGCTGGATTGAAAATTTCCCGCCAGCGCCGCGATCGCATGATCGCCGCCGGAGACGGCGCCGACCGACGTGATCGTGACATTCCCCCTTTGCGCGCCCGCTCTGATACCGTCGTTCGAGCCGGCGGTTACGGTGCCGTAAGAGGTGATATCGATGTCGCCGCCGGCGTCGAGCGCCTGCCCTCCGCTGAAATAGGTTTCATTGAAGGCTGTCGCCAAAATGCCGCTGCCGCCAACGGTGACAGGACCAGTGGATTTAATCGATATGTCGCCATAACGGGATGTGGTTTGCGCGTGGATGCCGCCGGCGTCGAAACCCTCGGCTTTCAGCGCGCCTTCCGACACAATGGTGACGCCGCCCGAGCCCTGAGACAGCGCCCCGATCGCGTAGCCGGTGACGTCCGACACCGTAATGTCGTTTTTTGACGTCACGGACGCCGAACCTTCGGTAGTCGCGGCGCGGATCCCGCTTGCGACCGACGTGATCGTTCCGGTCGAGTACACGATCGCATCGCCGGCTGATGTGGTCGCGGCGATGCCGTCGTCGGCCGCCATGATGTTGCTGGTCGACTCAACCGTAACGCCCGCGCGCGTGGCGCTCGCCTCAATGCCGCTGAGGCCCGCGTCAATCGTCTCTCCGAACGCCTTCACGGACGCGCCGTTGTGGCCATGGGCGTCGATGCCGTAGCCGCCCGAGTAAACGCTCCCATAGGTCGTCGCTAACGCTGAGGCTTCGTTGGAAAGCACCAAAATCCCGTCGCCGTTCGTCGCCCTGATGGTTCCCTCTTTGACGTCGACGGTCGCATCGCCGGACTCTGATTTCGCGTAGACGCCTGTTCCCGCGACCGTGATGTCGCCGGCGTAGGACGTCACCGACGCCACATATCTGGCAAACTGTCCCTGTGAATACGCCGAAACAGCGCGGAGCCCGTTCGCCCCGTTGATGATCCCGGTGGAAATGACCGTGGCGTTGTAATTGGCGCTGGCGTCAATGGCATGTCCCGTTGTCGCCGTAATGTTCCCATTCGACACAACTGACGCCGCAAGGCCCCGGCGCGTGGCGTCGGCGCGAATCCCGTTTGCCCCGGCGCTGATATCTCCGGTCGAGTTAATCGTTATATTGCCGCCGGATGGCGTAGACACCGTGATGCCGTCCCCGGTTGCAACGGTGATGGCGCCCACAGACGTGATATCCGCATGGCCCTCATTGGGACTGACGATAATCCCCGCCGCATCCGCGCTCCCGGTAACGGTAATGTCGCCCGTGACGTTGATCGTAAAACTACCGGAGGTCGTCGGATTACCGCGAACGCCGGCGGCGTTGATCGTCGTGATGCCGTAGTCGGCGGCGTCTACCGTCAGCGTTGTACGACCGCCGAGGAAGGATTTGACGAGAAGCACGCCGTCAACGCCGCTCGCCGGCGCAATCGCCTCCGTCAGATTGTCAAGTGTCGATGTCCCTGAATTGCTCCTTGTGATGTTGATTCCGTCGCCGAGGTCGCCTTCGCAAATCAACAAGCCGTCTGTACTGTTGAATGTGCATTCATCCGGCACTGTTCCCGGGGGGTTGACGATGACTTGCTGCGCCTGCGCCGGCGACGGCGCCGCCGCCAGGATCAACGCGCACGCGGCAGCGCCGGCGAGAAGCGCCGGCCGTAAAGCGTCCCGAACAACTAAGCTATTCGTATGCCCGTCGGCATTCTCCGTGAACGGAACGACGTGCGCGCAGCGTGACGCCAAAATCGGCGCGGCGCCCGTCGCGCGATCGATCACACAGATCGCCGCCTCTTCGCGCGATGGGTTCGATTCGCGCAAAGTGTCCGAGGCGCCGGACGCCGGCTCATTCCGCCCCCCGGTTTGAGAACGGTCCAAAACGGATGCGGTTGCGGTGTTCGAAGCGCGACGATTCGAAGCGGCGGCGCGGCGGCTCATGTCCATAGTCCCAAAATCCCCTTCCAGTACTCACGCCCGCCGTCCTGCGCCGATGTCCCGCCCCGCCAAAACAGGACCGGGTGCGACAGCAGGGGGTTCGACTGCGTCTCGCGAATGCGCGCGAAACGCGCGCACCTGATCAGCCGGAAAAACGGCAAGCCCGAACCAATGCTTCGTCCCGTTAACCAAGACGTTGCACGTTGATTTGTGCACCAGAACCAACCGGTGTTGATGAGGAATTCCTAACCTTAAACTGCAGGTAGCGTGATGATTGCGTGCATATTTGAGTGAAATTGCGCCTCTGCCAAAACCAGGCCCGCAAATGTCGTTGAACACCTCCCACTCGGTGTCTCCCGACCCGAAATTCAGGTTCGGTCCGGCGTCTTGCGCGGCTCAGATAGAACAACAAAACAACAGCTACCGCGCCCGGATACGCCGATTGAAAAGCGCCGCCGCGATGCAATCGCGCCACATTTGATTGACCGGACGCGATGCGACTTCAGCCGCGCCCCTAAAACGGGAACGCGGCCTTGATGAACGCGCTGTTCTGTTTCGTGTTCTCGCCGTGGCGACCCTCATAGACGATGGAGATCGCGGCCCGGCTGCCGAGTTCGCCGAAACGCCCGCCGCCTTGCGACGCCTTGCTCCGAATGTTGAACAGCGTCACGCCCGCCTGGACGTCGGCGTAGAGGTCGTCGATCGCCGAGACGTTGGCGAAACCGACATCGCCCGACGGGCCGCCCACAAAACGCGCGCTCAGTCCGAACTCGGTGTTACCAGTGTAGTAACTCGCCCCGGCCCGCAGGAACGGACGCAGCGCGAAGGATTCGCTGAGAACGAGATCGGCGCCCAACTCAAGTCCGGGCGTAACGCTGAAGAACGTCTCGTCTTCCCCGTCGATGGCGAGCGCCGCAGCGCCCCCGCTTTCCGTCGCGTCGCCGAGGCTGACCCAGGTCCAGTTGACGTCGACAAAGGGCTGCGCATACCAGCCCGCAAAGTCTTTTTGGTAGGCGAGCCGGGCCTGCGCCGCCACATGGGCGACGTCCTGCTCCGACAGCAATGTGTCGGAGAAACCGCCGAAGGAAACGGGCCGCGTCGTATCGTAATCCCCAACGCCGCCGGAGACCGCCGCCGACAGGCGCAACGGGCCGCGCAGGTGTTTGACCGAGACCCCGGCCATCAGACGGTCGCCGTCACTCGTCGCGCCGACGGCGTTCTCAAGCGATGAGGTCTCATAGCCCGCCGCGACGCCGATCCGCCAGTGCTCGGCGACTGCGCCTTGCCAGCCGGCGGAGACGCTGACGGTCTCATCGTCAAAGCTGGTCGAGCGCGCCTCGCCGTCGACGTCGAGAACGCCGCCGCTGACCTTGAGCCACAGACACTCGCCCTCGCGCGACACCGCCCGCACGTCCGCCTTGTCGGCGCAACTGAACAGCCCGTCGGAGAACGCTTCGGCGGCGAACAGGCTCACCGTCTGTGTACTGAGGACAACATCCGGCGTCAGCTCGTTGAGGGCCTCGAGATACGCCGTGTTGCTGTCGATATCGAACAACAGCGCGCTAAATACGTCGGAAAGGCCTCCGTCGGCCGCGCCGGCGTTGAACGCGGTTTCGAGACTGGCGGCCAGCACCGCCTGATCTTCGTTGAGATCAACGCCTTCCGGCGCGAAGGCGATGATCACCGACAGGACGACGTCGTTGTCGTTCGGAAACGCCAGAGACGCATCGACCAGCGGGCTTGGTGAAAAAGCGTTCAGCGCCAGACCGTTGTCGGTCGCGCCCCCGGCCGCGGTCAGGATCGTGACGTCCTGCTCGCCCGACGCGAAACTGGACACATTCGCCGTCACCGTTCCGGCGAGCGCCGCCGTCCCGGCGACGGACAGGAGATCCGCCGCGCCGTTTTGGAAGTCGACGTCGATCTGATAGTCGCCGCCGGCTTCCTGCACATAGTTCCCGTCGATCGTCCCTGTACCGACTATTCCGACGCCGCCGACCGCAAGCGACCCGCCGCTGTTGGTCACGATGGGGCTTGTCAGCGTCCCCTGCAGATCGAGGACGCCCTCCAGAAGGCTGGCAGATGTTGCAAAGACGTAGTCGTCGACAAGACCCCAGGTCCCGGCCCCGGTCTTCTCAAAGATCTCGAAGCTCTCAAGTCCGCCGACGGATAAGACCCCGACGCCGGTTCCCGCAAGGCGGAACGTGTCGACCCCCTCGCCGCCGTCAAGATCGGCCGCGCTGACGTCGCCTTCGTCGTAGAGTTCGAATACGTCATCCCCCGCAGCCAGGGAAACCGCGCCCTCAAGGACGCCGTAGTTGACTACAGTCTCGACGCCCGCAGCACCCTCCACTGCAACGCCCGACAGCGCCGCGATCGTTCCGCGGTTCTCAAGCCGGTTGGTCGCCCCGTCCGTAAAGCGCACGCCCGCGCCGGCGCCCGATCCGCCGGTCACG
>JANQON010000015.1 GCA_028289605.1 Hyphococcus sp.
GGTCGCAAGTTCGAATCTTGCCGCCCCGACCAATTTCTCCTATGCGGATGCGAGGACCGAACGGAAACGGAAAAGCCCCATGTTTGCGCGTATTTTCAGGCCGGCCAAAACGGCCATGCAATCCGGCAAGGCCAACACCCGCGACTGGGTGCTGGAATTTGAGGCCGAAGCCGCCAGACGGATCGACCCGGTGATGGGCTGGACCAGCGTTGACGAAACCGCGCCCGGCCAGGTGCGCCTGAGTTTTGAAACCCAGGACGAAGCGGTCGCCTATGCGGAAAAGCACGCCATCCCCTATCGCGTCGAAGAAGAGCACGCGCCCTCTATTCGCCCGAAGGCTTACGCCGACAATTTTGCATTTCACCGCCGCAAGCCTTGGACGCATTAATTGTGCGTTGCGCTGACGAAAAAAGCATCAAGGGCGGATAGGGAATTTCGACTATTGGCCGACTAGAATGCGGAAACTCAGATCGTCAGCGCAACGGCGTTCGTAAAACCGGCCCCGTAGCTCAACCGGATAGAGCACCGGCCTTCTAAGCCGATGGTTGCAGGTTCGAGTCCTGCCGGGGTCGCCATCTCGTCACTCGTGAAGACCGTCTCGGGATTGTTCTGTCGCAGGAGTAACTCGGCCGCCGGCGTTGGCCGGACGGGATTTTGTCCTCGATCAGACAACTGAAAATCGCTATTGAGAGGGGACGGCTCCGTAGCTCAACTGGATAGAGCATCGGCCTTCGAAGCCGAGGGTTGCAGGTTCGAGTCCTGCCGGGGTCGCCATCATTTATTACTTGGAGTTCGTGGAGGCCGCGGGAGGCTTACGCCTCAGGTCCTGCGGCAATGGTCTGTCGAAGCCTAATTCAGCTCCGGCAACGCCTCCGTCGCAACATCCGATGTGGGCGCGGCAAGCTCTAGAACGACGTTCACGTCGCCGCCTCCGGGCGCAATCCGAAACCGTTGCGCCTTGAATCCGGCCTTTGCGACGGTGATTTCGCGCATTCCGTCGAGTTTCACCGTGCAGGGCGTGTCGCAGTCGCCGTAGCCCTCGACTTGCACCTGCGCGCCGGTCGGGGTCGACTTTATGGTGCGCGTCTCCCCGCCGGTCGCCAGGCACCCTGAGCCTGCTAGCGCCAAAACGCCGATTGTTGTTGCCGATAACCGCCCCATTGGCAAAACCTCACTATTGCGCCTGCATCATCGCCGCAAAGGCATTGTCGATATCCGCTTTCATGTCGTCAATATCTTCAAGACCCGCGTGGAAGCGGATAACGGGGCCGTCCTCGGTCCATGGCGACGCGGTGCGATGGCGTTCCGGGTGGACGTGCACCGCGAGGCTTTCAAAGCCGCCCCATGAAAATCCGATTCCGAACAGCCTCAGCGCATTGAAAAACGCCTTCAGCGCATTCAACTCAATCGGTTTCAAGACCGCGCTGAAAAGGCCCGATGAGCCGGAAAAATCCCGTTTCCAAATCGGATGGCCCGGACAGCCCTTGATCGCCGGATGAATCACTCGCGCCACTTCGCTGCGTTTCGCGAGCCACTTCGCCAGGTCGAGCGCGTTTTCCTGATGGCGTTCGAGCCGAGCAGACAAGGTGCGCATGCCGCGCAGCGCCAGGAAAGCGTCATCGGCCGATACGTTCGACCCGAGCTGCAATAACGCCATATATATTTTCCGCGACGCTTCTTCATGTGCGGAAGTGATCGTTCCCACAAGGCAGTCGGCATGCCCGACAATGTATTTCGTCGCGGCCTGAACGCTGACATCGGCGCCGAGCGCGATCGGTTTTGAAAAATAGCCGGCGGCCCATGTATTGTCTGCGATGAGAACAGCATCTCCGCCATGCGCGATTTCAGCGAGCGCCGGCAAATCCTGAACGTCAAAGGTCAATGACCCAGGCGATTCTGCAAAAATCACTGTCGTTTCGGGACGCATCAGCGCCGCGATGTCTTCTTTGTCCGCAGTCGGATTATAAAACGTGGTCTCAACGCCGAAGCGTTTGAGGAATCGCTCGCAGAATTTTCGCGTGGGATCATAAACGGTGTCCGCGACAAGGATATGATCGCCGGTCTCGACAAAGGCCAGGATTGACATGTTGCAGGCGGCGAGACCGGATGGGGCGAGACGCGTATCGAATCCGCCTTCGAGCACCGTGACAGCTTCTTCAAGCGCCCGGTGACTCGACGTGCCGAGCCGGCCGTAATTGATAGACCGTGCGCCTTCGAGATAATCGTCATACGTGGGAAAGAGAATGGTGGAGGCGCGCTCCACCGGGGTATTCACAGGGTGAGCGCTGCGTTTGTGCGGGCGTCCGGCTGCGATTAGTTTTGTATTGTCTTTCATGGTTCTAGCTCGCGGTCCACAGCGACCATGACAATCACGGCTCGCCAGCTTTTGCAACTGTGCGGCCCCACGGGTCTCTGTGTGTTAATCCATCAGCTCCACAACGCCGTCTTTTCGGTCGTAAACGCGAAAGCCCATTTTCTGATACAGCGGAAGCGCGCCGGGGTGATCCAGCGAACACGTTTCAAGCCGCAACGCCTGGGGAGAGAGCGTCCAGGCGAGATCGATTATGTTGGTCAAAAAGAAGCGGCCAAGCCCTCGGCCGATGAAATCAGGGGACAGGCCGAAAAACTTCAATTCGGCGTAGTCAGGGTCGCGATTGTCCAGTTCTGCGAATCCTGCGGGCGCGCCGTCAGCGTAAAGCACATAGACGTATACGGACGGGTCCTGAATGATCGCCATGAGGTCTGCATCATTCAGGCGGCGGCGGCTCACCCATTTCCATTGATCTCCGACCAGCCGGTAGAGGTAGCGATAAAAATGCACTGGCGGATTTTCCGCCCTCATGATGGCTGTTTTTCCCGCGGGCCGAAGCGGCGTCGGCAGGACCGGGCGGGCAGTCTGTTCCAGATAGGTGATCGTAACGGAGACGCGCTCGCCGCTATTGTGATTTGACGACGACTGGATACGCGACTCGGTCATGTGTCTCCTTGCCCCATTCGGCCCAGGACCCGTCATAAACGCTCCAACGCTGGCGGCCAAGCGCTTCCGCGGCGAGGGCAATGGACGCGGCCGTGACCCCTGAACCGCAGGTCGCTATGAGGGGCTGGTCCGGATCCACGCCGGCGGCGATGAACAATGCGCGCAACGCCTCCGCCGTCTTCATGGCGCCGTCTGCAGTCACCAAACTCGCCTGAGGCAGGTTTTTGGCCCCCGGCATGGCGCCGGCGACAAGCCCGGGCCGCGGCTCCGCGGCGGCGCCGGAAAACCGGTCAGGCGGTCGCGCATCCACAATCGCTGGTCCTGATCGTGTGGCGGCCGCCCGAATGTCCTCATGGGTTGATACCGCATCCGGATCCGGCGCAGCGCGGTAATCCGTAGGGAGAACATCCGGCGGGACATCTGTTACGTCGCCGCCGGCGTCGATCCAGCCCTTCAGGCCGCCGTCGAGAACGGCTACGTTTCGGTGCCCCATGGCGCGAAACGTCCACCAGACGCGCGGCGCGGAGAATATGCCGGCGTCGTCATAAACGACGACCGGATCAGCGTTGCTGATCCCCATCTCACCGACCGCTTTTTCGAAGTCCGCCGCAGAAGGCAACATATGCGGAAGATCGGTTTCGCGATCCGCAATCTCATCAATATCGAAAAAAACGGCGCCTTCAATGTGTCGTTGTGCGTAATCCAGTTTCGCCGGCGGTTGGCCGGGCATGCGCCAAGACGCATCGATGATCTTGACGCAGCCGAAACTACTGCGAAGCCATTCGGGCGAGACGAGGGGGCGTTCTTCAAGCATAGGCGCAGGCTGGCAGCACTCCTGCCGGTTACTCCATCCAGGGCGGCGTCGGCAAGTCTTTGGAGCGCAGGAACGCGGGATTGAATAGTTTTGATGCGTATCGATTGCCGTAGTCGCAAAGGATCGTCACAATCGTATGTCCCGGGCCCAGCTGTTTCGCAAGACGCATGGCCCCTGCGACATTAACGCCCGACGACCCGCCCAGACACAGTCCTTCCTCGACCGTCAGGCGGAAAACAATATCCAGCATTTCCGTGTCCGGAATGCGAAATGCGTCGTCAATGTCGGCGCCTTCCAAATTGGCGGTGACGCGCCCCTGTCCGATCCCTTCGGTGATGGAGTCGCCGACCGTTTCGAGTTCGCCGGTCTTGATCCATTGAAATATTTTCGAGCCGCCAGGATCGGCGACAGCGCTCACGATCGATTTGTTGCGCTCTTTCAGCGCCGCAGTGACGCCGGCGATGGTGCCGCCCGTGCCGACGGCGCAGATAAACCCGTCGACCGCTCCGTCGGTTTGTTTCCAGATTTCCGGACCGGTCGTTTGGATATGAAAGTCGCGGTTCGCGGTATTGTCGAATTGATTGGCCCAAACAGCGCTGCCGGGGTTTTTCTCGTTGAGGTCTTCAGCGAGCCGCCGCGAAAAGTGGATGTAATTTCCGGGGTCGGCGTAAGGGACAGCGTCGACTTCTACGAGTTCGGCGCCCAACATTCGAATCGCTGTCTTTTTCTCCTCGCTTTGAGTGCGTGGAATGACGATTTTGACGTCGTAGCCAAGCATCTTTCCGACCATGGCGAGGCCGATTCCAGTGTTTCCCGCCGTGCCTTCGACGATCGTGCCGCCAGGCTGAAGGACGCCTTTTTTCTCTGCGTCGCGAATAATGCCGAGAGCGGCCCGGTCTTTCACCGATTGCCCGGGATTGAGGAATTCCGCTTTGCCGAGGATCGTGCAGCCGGTCTCTTCGGATGCGCGCTTCAGACGGATCAGAGGCGTGCCGCCAATGAGATCTATGGCGCTGTCGGAATAGGTCACCTGGTCTGTCCTCCTGCGGGCGAAAGAATCGGCGTCGCCGCTTCCCGCATCGACGCCCGGCGTCGGTTGCGGAAAGCAGACGCCTACCTAGCGCGATCAGAAGGACTTTTCAGGTCAAAAACATGCGATCACGGCCCATAATTTCTAATCGATCATGCAGGCAAATTGCCCGCGCAGTCGACGGCGTTCCCCAACAACATGGCCCCGGCAAGCGCAACGCTCGCCGGGGCCAGGCTCTTACCCGTGTTGCAGCGCCCTTACTCGGCCGGACGCAGTGCGCCGCCGCCGTTGAAATCCGGCCAGGCAGGCGCGCCGACCTCAGAGTCGTCCAAGCCTTTTTCCTCATCGTCGGCGCTGGCGCGTATGCCGATAACGATCTTGAGGAAGAACCAGATGACTAGGCTGGCGGAGAATACGAACACGCCGTTCGCCGCAATCCCGATCGCTTGACCCAGGAAGCTGGCGTCGGAATTGGTCACCGGTACGACGATCGTTCCCCAGATGCCGCAAAAGAGGTGCGCAGGGATTGCGCCGACGACATCGTCTATCCGCAGCGCCTCAAGCATCGGCATGGTGACGAAGATGATGACGCCGCCGACGGAGCCGATCAACGCCGCCTGCCAGACGGCGGGGGTGAGGGGCTCAGCGGTGATCGCCACAAGGCCGCCGATGGCGCCGTTGAGCGCCATTGAAAGATCGATCTTGCGTTTGAGCAGCGTGCACAGAACAACAACGGTTATGACGCCCATGGCGGCGGCCATGTTGGTATTGACGAAAATGTTCGACACCGAGATTGCGTCGTCGAGCGAACCGAGCGCCAGCTGTGAACCGCCGTTGAAACCGAACCAGCCAAGCCAGAGAATGAATACGCCAAGCGTCGCCAGCGGAAGGCTGGAGCCGCGAAGTTGATTGATTTTGCCGTCGGGACCGTACTTGCCGCGGCGCGGCCCGAGCGCAATGGCGCCGGCGAGCGCTGCCCATCCGCCGGTTGCGTGGACCAGCGTTGAACCGGCGAAATCAGAAAACCCGTATCGCGCGTCGAGCCAGCCGCCGCCCCATTCCCAGGACGCCTGAATGGGATAGATCAGGCCGGTCAGGAGTGCGGTGAAGATAAAGAACGGCCACAACCGAACGCGTTCGGCGACCGTTCCCGACACGATGGACGCAGCCGTCGCTACAAACACCATCTGAAAAAACCAGTCCGAAGCAGCCGAATACCCTGTCTCAAGCGCGGTGGAATCGTCCGCCGACCACATTTTCAACGTGCCGATCCAGCCGCCTTCCTCAACGCCATAGATGATGTTGTAGCCAATAAGCCAAACCATCACGGTGGCAATTGAGAAGAGGGTAATATTCTTCAGGCAAATCGTGGCGGCGTTTTTGGAACGCACAAGACCGGCTTCCAGCATGCAAAAGCCGGCGGCCATGAACATGACAACCATGCCCATAATCAGGAAAAGCATGGTGTTAAACACAAACGTCGTATCGGGCGCCGGGCTCGTTGTCGCCGCCGCCGCGTCCTGGGCGAAAGCCGTTCCCGCCACCGCCGCGCCCGCCGTCAACAAAGCTAGAAAGCCGTTTGTTATTCTTTGTCTCATAGACCCCTCGTTCAGCTGCAACCGCGGCGCTCAATGTCCGCGGCTCATTTATTTTTGTCCGTCGCCGGATGAAGTCAGCGGAACGATGACAAGTTTTTTCTTGCAACGCAACATAGAAATAATTTTTGTTGCAATATCCCGCTACAGAAGTAATTATGTACAGCGGAAACGGCATACATATTCCACAAAGACGCGATATTATGTCAATTTTGGGGTAAGGAGATGCTGCGCTTGCGCTGTTTCGGCGCCCGGCGACCGCCGGCTGAGAGCGCGGCTCCAGGCAATGGCTGAGGGGGCCAATGGACGAACAACAAGTCGCTGCGCTGCTGGTGAACGACGTGCAGACGCATTTCGCATGGTTTCAGTTCGCCGTCATCTTCATCGCGCTTGCGTTGATACTGGTGTCGGTCGCGCTCGCCAGCCGCGCCTATGCGGCGCTCAGCGAGGCGCGCATTCTGTTCTATCGCGCAAGCGAGCGCGACGATGGGGCTGTCGGCGCACGGCTGTCAGGGCGGGTCGCCACCTCTGAAACCATTAACGCCGCATCCCGGGCGCGAAAAGTCCGTACACGTCGGGGACGAACGATTCCGTGAATGAGTCTCCGCATCCGCCGCGCATATCTTACTGCGGCGATCAGCGATCGGGCGGGGCGCTGGCGTTTGACGCTTTGAAAATACTTATGGCCGCTGACAGCAGTTCGCGCGGAACGGCATTCGACTGGGCTGAAGCCGCGCCAGCGCCATGCGACACCGACGCTATGGCGATGCTCGCGCTGTCCGAAAAGAAAAGCGATTTCGCATTGCTTCCCTTCATCCAGGACAATGGCGCCTATGATGAATTGGCGTTGCATGATCTCAACAGTTTGTTCGACATCGTCGCGACAGGCATTATCAACATCACAGAAGACTATTGCCTCGTGGCGCGAAAAGACGACGTCGCCGCGGTGCGCTATCAAAGAGCAGGGGCCACGCCTCCGATCCGCGCCGTATTTACAACGCAGCGCGGCGAAAAAGCTTGCCGGTCCGCCCTCGAGGGCCTGGCGGCGAACGGCGCTTCGGTGTCGTTGGTGACATCCTCCCATGCAGCCGGTGCTGCGACTGTCGCGATTGACCGGTCTCGTTCCCCAAATAATGCGATCGGCGACCTTCATGCGGCCATCATGCCCAAGCACCTGGTTGCCCAGAATTCTCGCTATGAGATCCTGCGCGATAACCTAACCGAGCGACGTTGCCGACGTTTCCTGCTGGTTCTGCAACGCGCCGCGGACAAGTCAGTCTATTTCGATAAATACAGAACCACTGACGCGCGAACGCGATACTTTTATCGACGTATGAAGCGTCTGCGCGCGGAGAGCCATCATCCACAGGGACTGGGCGTTATCCTTCGGTTTAAACGCAGCGCCGCCGCCGCCGCAACGAGCGACGTGGAAGCGTTCTTGCGCCGCTATGGCGTTCGCTATGCGGTGTTTGACTTGCCGAACCGCGACAACACCGGCGCCCCGGCGCCGCGAATTCTTGATATTGAATTTGACGCGCGGGACTTCTCCTATAATCCCGCCCGCCGGCTTCGCGGATCCGTCGCCAACGGCGCATTGAAGCGCGCTTTCGCCAGATGGAAAGACCGCGGCGTACAGGTTGTCGGCGCTATGCCGCTCGACCAATTCCGAATGCGTAGACCCCGGCAGCGACGATGGTGGTGGGAAGGCGCAGCTTCGGTCGCCGGCGACGCGGTCGACACGTTGTTCATCCGGCTATCACGATTGTTGTTCGGCGCGCTTGCGATCACGCTTTTCGCGGCGCTTGTCGTCGGCGGCGTTTGGTTCTTCGCAGTCTAGGTGAGGGCGCGCTACTCCGATGACGGCGGCGAAGATTTTGCTTCGGTCCAAAGCTGCTCCATTTCATCAAGGCTCGCATCGGCAATGCGATCGCCGAGCTTGCGTTCGATATAGCGAAATCGCCGGATAAATTTTTCATTCGCCCGGCGCAGCGCAGCGTCCGGATCGACATTGAGATGACGAGACAGGTTGGCGAGCACGAACATGAGATCGCCAAACTCCTCCTCAATGTGCTCGGAATTCGTCGTATTCGCCGCTTCGGTGAGTTCGGCGGCCTCTTCTGAAATCTTTGACAGGACGTCTGTTGCATCGGCCCAATCAAATCCGACGCGGGCCGCTCGTTTTTGCAGTTTCACCGCTCGCGCCATGCCGGGCAGGCCGGTCGGAACGTCATCGAGCAGCGACTGATGCCCTTTGGCCGCACGTTCTTGTGCTTTTTGCTCTTCCCAGGCCGCGGTCTGTTCTCCCGCATCGCGCATCTCTGCATCGCCGAAGACGTGGGGGTGGCGGCGAACCATTTTGTCGGCAATGGCCTGCGCCACGTCCGCAAAATCGAATAGGCCCTCCTCTTCCGCCATCCGCGCATGAAATACGGCCTGGAACAAGAGATCGCCCAACTCGTCTTTCAGAGCGGCCATATCGTCACGCTCGATGGCGTCTGCGACTTCATAGGCCTCTTCAATTGTGTACGGCGCGATAGTCCTGAAATCCTGTTCCAGATCCCAAGGACATCCGCCGTCGGGGCTGCGCAGGCGCGCCATTACGTCCACCAACGCCACAATCGCGCGCGCCGCTTTGTCTTTTTCGCCGGTCATGCCACTCCTTCGCCTTGGAAGCTCCGCTAATTTTGCTATCTTTGCCCGCCGCCGCAGCCGCCGCCAAGACTTTCCAGCCGGCGGCGCCCGTGCAAGGAGACACCATGCCGATCCAAGACGTAGACCTCATTTGGCGTAATGGCGAGATGGTCCCGTGGGCGAGCGCGACGACCCATGTGCTGACCCATGCGATTCACTACGGCACGTCGGTATTCGAAGGCATGCGCGCCTATCAGACCAAGCACAAGGGCGTGTGCGTCTTTCGCAACCGGGAACATATCGAGCGTCTATTCTATTCCGCCCGTGTGTATCGCATCAATCTCGACTATTCAGTCGACGAGATTATGCAGGCCTGCCGCGACGTAGTCCGCGAAAACAACCTGACATCGGCGTATATCCGGCCGGTCGCCTTTCTGGGCTACGGCGAAATGGGCCCAAGCTCGACCGCGGCCAAGACAGACCTCGCCATCGCCGCCTTTCCGTGGGGCGCTTATCTTGGCGAGGACGGCATGAAAAACGGCGTCGACGTCGCCGTATCAAGCTGGCGGCGCATGGCGCCGGGAACGGTGCCGGCGGGCGTAAAAGCAGGCGGCAACTATCTTTCCTCCCGTCTTGTTTCCATGGAAGCCAAAGACAACGGCTATGCGGAGGGGCTGGGGCTTTCCCATGACGGCACGGTGTCTGAAGGCGCCGGGGAAAACCTGTTTGTCATCACCAAGGGACGGATCGTCACGCCGCCGGCGGCGGCGTCGATTCTGAATGGGATTACGCGCGACACGGTGGTGAGGCTGGCGAACAAACTCGGGTTTGAAGTGGTCGAACAGAATATTCCGCGCGAAGCGCTTTATGCGGCCGACGAAATCTTCATGACCGGCACCGCGGCGGAAGTCACGCCGGTGCGCTCTGTCGACAAATTGACGGTAAACCAACCCGATTTTCCAATTACGCGGCAAATCCAGAACGCGTTTTTCGGCCTCTTTTCCGGCGAAACGGAAGATGAATGGGGCTGGCTCGATCCCATCGCCTGATGCGGCTGCTGGGCGTTCGCGTCTGACAGGCGATTGCCGGGTGGAAACGTCTTTTACGCCCGGAAAGTCCTATTTGCTGTTTTTGGGGGAGCCGCATGTCAAAGCCTACGAACACATAAAGAGCGATAATGATCGCTGGCTTGTTCATGTGAAAAGCCATCAAGCGCAGTAGGCGAGCGGCGGCGCCGTTACAGGTCGAGAGCGTCGGCCATAATGTGATAGATGACGTTTTGTTCCATCACGCCGCTGACGAGGTGCGCTCCGGGACCGGACGCGTAAACCGGCACGTCCTGTCCGCCATGGGTCTCGCTGCCTGTCGGAATGAGCGCCTGTTGCCGATAGTTCTTGTCAAGAACATCGGTGGGCGTCGGGCGGCCTGCCGACAAGTCAACATCATCGGCGAAAATCGACCCCGGACCATTAGCGTAACTCAGCGTCGTGTAGGGCTTGCCGTCGCCCGCTGCGGGTAGGGGACCTTCGCCTTCCTCATCATCAACGACCACAAGGCCGAGAATATCGGCGCCGCGTTTGGGGTATCCCTGAATGGTCATGGTGTGGCCGTGATCAGCCGTGACAATGATGAGCGTGTCGTCAATGTCCGTTGCCTCGCGTGCGACACGGACAGCGTCGGCATAGGCTTGCGTGTCCTTGAGGGAGCGATAGGCGTTGCCTTCGTGATGCGCGTGATCAATGCGTCCGGCTTCTACGACAAGGAAGTATCCGCTTTCGTTCTGGGACAACGCCTCGATCGCTTTGGCCGTCATGGCGGCGAGAGAGGGCTCGCCTGCGCCGTCATCGGGACGATCCGCTTCATACTGCATATGACTGGGCTCGAACAGACCGAGCAATTTCTGACCGGCTGGAGCTGCATTGAAATCTGCATTGTTCCAGATATAGGCGTGTGTCTCGGACTTGGCCGCCCATTCAGCGGCGAGATTTCTGCCGTCGGTACGCGCGCCTTGCATCTCCGGATATTCAGGATCAGCTACGTCCGTGGGCAGAAAATTCTGTCGGCCGCCGCCTAGGGCGATGTCAATGCCGTCGCCATGATCGAATTCAACGAGCTGTCGTGCGATATCTATGCAGCCAGCCTCTTTCGCTTCCGACGGCAGTTCCTGGTCGTTTTCCCAGTGCCGGTCCGCGCTGTGCGCGTACGCCGCTGCAGGCGTCGCGTGAGTGATGCGCGCCGTTGAGACGACGCCGGTGGAGAGACCGGCGTCCTCTGCTTTTTCCGCCAAGGTTGTCGCGGCGGACCCGAGCGCCGCATTGCAATCGCCCCGGCGCACAGACTCGAATATTGAAATCACGCCCGAACGGGTTTTGACGCCGGTAAGCATGGCGGACGCCGTGCCCGCGGAATCCGACACCTGATAGTTCGTCGTGTAGGTTTTAGACAAAGCAACGTATGGGAACGTATCAAACGACAGGTTGTTTTCTTCGCCGCCGACGCCCCTTGATTGCCCGTCATAGATTCGCGCCGCCGTCACGGTGTTGATGTCCATGCCGTCGCCGATGAAAAGAATGACGTTTTTCGCTTTTCCGGAGTGGGCGGTCTGCATCTTGCGCGCGAAGAGCGCATTCTGACCGGCGTCAAACCAGGCGTCGCCGGTCGCTTGCGGCGGCGCGACGGGCTCGGCGGCGCGCGGCGCGAGCACGCTGATCGACTCGCAACCCGCGAGACCACAGCAAAGGAGGACGAATAGGGCTTTCTGAATCACGGGTCGGCGGTCCTCTGATGGCGTCGCGAATAGGGTGGGGCTGTTCTACAAGGTAGCGCTGTTCGCGCAAACTGTCGCAAAATGCTACAATCGGGCGTGTCATACCGGTGTCACGGAAGGGGACGGAACGTGAAGAGAATCGTTATTGCAATCGTCGCGATTGCCGCGCTGGCCGGAATCGCCGGCGCGGCCTGGCTGTGGACCCCTTCGCCCGCGCCCTTTGACCGTAAGGCGGCGATGGCGGCGGCTGAAGCCTATGACGCCCGAATCATCCGGGACGGCTTCGGCGTCCCGCATGTCTACGGTGTGCGAGACGCCGACGTCGCCTTCGGGCTCGCTTACGCGCATGCGGAAGACGACTGGCCTACGATCGAAGAAGTCATTTTGTTCTCGCGCGGCGCCCTGGCCTCTCGCAACGGCAAAAACGGCGCAATCACCGATTACCTGATCGGCGCCCTGGGCGTATGGGACGACATTGACGCCAGGTATCAATCCGACCTCTCCGCGGAGACCCGAGCCGTCGCGGAGGCGTACGCGGCGGGCGTCAATCTCTATTGCGCCGAGAGCGCAGGTCGGTGCGCCGCCGGCGTCGCGCCCGTGTCCGGTTATGACGTGATTGCGGGGTTCGTGTCGCGCACGCCGTTTTTCTATGGCCTTGAGGATCATCTCACGTCGCTTTTCGAAGGCGACCCGGAGCGTCAGGCGGCCATTGATGCGGCGCGTTACGCCTTGATGCGCACGTCTCCGCACGCCGATATCGGTTCCAACGCCATGGCTGTCGCCGGCGCGCGGTCCGAAGACGGTCATACGCGCCTTATGGTCAATTCTCATCAGCCCTACGAAGGACCGGTTGCGTGGTATGAAGCGCGGCTCAAATCGGAGGAGGGGTGGGATATGATCGGGGGCGTTTTTCCGGGCTCGCCGGTGATCCTCCACGGCGCCGGCCCCAATCTCGGCTGGGCGCATACAGTCAACAAACCGGATCTTTTCGACGCATACGCCCTTAATGTCGATGACGAGAAAAATCCGTCGAAATATATGTTTGACGGTGAGTGGCGCGATCTGGAAATCCGCGATGTCAGGTTTCGCGTGAAACTCTTTGGACCGCTCAGCCTGCCGGTATCTCGCAAAGCGTATCGCTCCGTTCACGGACCGGTGTTCGTCACCGAAAACGGCGTCTACGCCGTTTCCTATGGCGGCATGGGAGAAATCCGCGTCGCGGAGCAATGGCAGCGCATGAACAAGGCGACCAATTTCAAGGAATGGCGCGACGCGATGGCCATGCTGGCGATTCCGAGCTTCAACACCGTCTATGCTGATCGCGACGGGAACATCGCGTTCTATTATAACGCTGCGATTCCCGTTCGCTCTCCGGAGTACGACTGGTCGAAGGTGTTACCGGGCGAGTCGCCTGACGCCTTGTGGAAAGGGACGAGGCCGTTTGGGTCGGCGCCGAGCGTCGTCAATCCGGAAAGCGGATATGTCGTCAATGCCAACCATACGCCCTTCCGAGCCTCAGGCGCGCAGGACAATCCGGACCCGGATTCGTTTCCGGCCTATTATGGCGTTGTCGAGCGCGAAACCAATCGTGGCTGGCGCATTCAAGCGCTGTACGGCGCCGATCCGTCCATCACCGAGGGTGAGTTCCTCAACTACAAGATGGATGCGAGCTATGCGGATGAATCGCGCGTGGTGCAAACAGCGCGCGCGCTGATCGCCAACGCGCCAGGCAATGATTCGGAATTTTCCGAAGCCATCGACGTTCTAAAGGCGTGGGACCAGACGGCCAAACCGGAAAGCCGCGGCGCGGCGCTGGCGATTTTGACGGCGCAAAAGGCGCGCGGCTATCTCCTCGATGACCAGGGTGAGCGCGTCAGCTCTTATGAAGATGCGCTTAAAGAAGTCGCGCAACATTTGCAGATGCATTTTGGCCGGCTTGATCCGGAGTGGCGCGAAGTCATGCGCTTTCGCCGCGGCGATATCGACGCCGACGTTGAGGGCGGCCCGGACGCTTTGCGCGCCGTTTGGCCCACAGGCGACATCGCCGACGGTCCGTTAACGGCTGCAGGCGGCGACACCTATATTCTGTATGCAGACTGGCCGAAGGAGGGCGGCGATCCGGAAATTCGCACCATCCATCAGTTCGGGTCGGCGACGCTTGATGAAACCTCGCCGCATTACGCCGACCAGGCGCCGATCTTTCTCGACGGCGGCTGGAAACGCCCGCCCATGAGCCTTGAAGCGGTGCTGGCCGAGGCCACCCGCGATTATCGCGTGGGGGCGGGGGCTGAGTAGTCGCGGCGACCGCTCAGCCCGTTTGATTAGCTGTCATCCGCGCTTGATCGATAGCGTTCAAACCAGGCCAGAATATTGTCGACTTTGGCGATGAGGTTGGACGGCCGCGCGGCAATGCCGTGGGGCGCGTCGGGAATGCGCACCATGGCGGTGTCAATATCGCGCAGTTGCAGCGCTTGGTAGTACTGTTCGGTTTCCGACATCGGCGTCCTGTAGTCCGCCTCGCCGGTGAGCAGCATGGTGGGCGTCGCGACATTACCGACCAGGGAAAGGGGAGAGCGTTCCCAATAAGCCATCGGATCCTCCCAGGGCGACTTTTCGAACCAGTATTTCTGGAAGAACGGATAGAAGTCTGAGGTCAACACAAAACTCGTCCAGTTGATGACGGGCTTAGCGACCACCGCCGCGGCGAAACGGTCGGTCTTGCCGACGATCCACGCGGTCAGAACGCCTCCGCCGGAACCGCCGGTGACGAAGAGCTGGCTTTCGTCGATAAACCCTCGCGCAATAACCGCGTCCACCCCGGACATCAGATCATCATAGTCCTGACCCGGATAATTATGATGGATAAGGTTGGCGAACTCATCGCCGTAGCTCGTCGATCCGCGCGGATTGGCGTAGAGAACGACGTAGCCGGCGGCGGCGAAGAGCTGCGCTTCTGCTGAAAAGTGGGGGCCGTAGGCGGCGAACGGGCCGCCGTGGATCTCAAGAACAAGCGGATATTGCTGCGTTTCGTCGAAGTCTGGCGGAGTGACGATCCAGCCTTCAATTTCTCTTGCGTCGGCGGAGGAGGACCAGGTGATGCGTTCGACTGCGCCAAGGTCGACTTCGGCGAGAAGGTCGTCGTTGAGCCGCGTCAGTCTTGTTGCAGGATTGTCGCCGGACTTCACGGCGATATCGGCCGGACGGTCGGCGCGGCCGGAGGTATAGGCAATGACGCCGGATGCATTGGTGTCAAAGGTTCCGCTGGTGTAAGGCCGGCCCAGAGTCGTGCCGGAGATATCGCGCATCAAGGCGTCGCGCGATCCGTCAAGGGCTAAGCGCGCCAGATAGGTTCGCCCTCGATCATCATACTGAATAATAAGCGAGTCGTCAGAGTCCCACGCGACGGCGTCGATCGATCGATCAAAATCGTCGGTCAGCACCTGCTTGTCGGCGCCGGCGGCGGTCATGATCGAAACGCGCGTCGTCTGATAGCCCATCAAGGTGTCTTCGTTACCGAGATAGGCGATCTTGGTTCCATCCGGCGAGACCGTCGGCGCAAAATCCGGCCCGTCGCGGGTGGTGAGCTGGCTCATTGCCTTGTCGGACACGCTAACGCGCCAGATATCGCTTTCAACAAGGTCGCGTTCCCAATCCTCGTTTCGATTGGCGGAAAAGAAGATCGCCGAGCCGTCCGTCGCCCAGTTCAGCGGGCCGGCGTGATTGAAATCGCCTTCAGTAAGCTGCCGCGGCGTGCCGCCGTCGGCCGGGACAACAAAAATATGTGTCGCGCCGGAACGTGAAAACCCGGCGCCGTCCGCCCGGTAAAGCACATCGTCGATAACATTGGCGGGCGCGGCCCATTCAGCGCCTTCCGGCGCGGCCGGCGGCGGCGCCAGGGGTTCCGGCTTGTCTTCCACGAACATGGAAAAAGCGATGGACCGTCCGTCCGGGGCCCATGCAATAGATCGCGGCGCTTCGGCGAGGTTGGTGATGAGCGCCGTCTGCCCGGTGTCCATCCAGCGCACATAGATTTGCGGCTTGCCGGTTTCAGCGCCGGTCACATAGGCGAGACGATCGCCCGACGGCGACCATCGCGGCGAGGAATAGCTGTCGGCGCCGGACAAGAGCGGTCGATGACCGGCGTCTCCGGACACGGCCGTTGTCCAGATCGAACCGCGGGCTCTGTCCGACATGATGTCGTTTGACTGGCGAACATATGCGATCACGGCGCCGTCCGGCGACACCTGCGGATCGGTTGCGTATTCGAGTTGGAAAATATCGGTGTTTTTCATGGGCCGCGCGTCGGCGGTAGAAACCATGCAGGCAGCGGCGGCGATGCAGAAAGCAATTCTCATAACGGATCCCTGACAAGTGACGCTGCGGGCGTTCTCACAGACAGGCGCCGCCAAGGCAAGACGCATGCGACAGGGCGTTGGTTTGCTGTGTCATTATGTCCGATATTTATCAATATCGGAATAATTGTGATATCCGGCAAATCATGTCAGAACCGCTGAGATTAAAGCATTCCAACCCGTTGCCCACATGTCTTCATCTGCTGAGAAAACACCGCCGACGCCCATCCTTGACGCGCTCAAGGGCATGGATAACCCGCATCGGCGCAAGGCGTTTGATGCTTCCGCGTTCTTCGATGGCGCGGTCGTTGACGGCGCGGGCGTCGACTATGAACACGCGCTCAAGTTTCTCTTTGGCTACAATGGGTCGACGGCGACGTTCAACGCGTATCGGCGTGAGCTGGAGCGTCTGCTGCAATGGTCCTGGCGGATCGAACGGCGCTGTGCGCACAAGCTGAAACGCGAAGACATTGAAGACTTCGTCCGCTTCGGGCTGAGCCCGCCGCCGGCATGGATCGGCGACGTTCATGCGCCGCGATTTCTTATCGTTGACGGCGAGCCGGCGCCCAACCCGAAATGGCGCCCTTATGTGGCCGCTTTGCCCAAGACGGAGCTGAAAAACGGGCGCAAGCCGAATGCGAAGCAGTATAACCCGAGCCAGTCGGCCGTTCGCGCCACCTTTACGGCGCTGTCGTCGTTCTACGACTATCTCACAGAGGAAAGCGTCATCGACGCCAATCCGGTCGCATTGATCCGTCAAAAGAGCAAGTTTCTGAAACGCGACCAGAACGCGGCCGTGGTGCGTCGTATTTCCAATCTGCAATGGGACTATGTGATCGAAACCGCTGAACTCATGGCGGATCAGGCGCCGGACGCCCATGAGCGTACGTTGTTTATCATGAACTGTCTGTTCGCGCTTTACTTGCGCATCTCCGAATTGGTCGCCGACGAACGGTCGGCGCCGGCGATGGGCGATTTTCGAAAGGACCAGGACGGAAACTGGTGGTTTCACGTCACCGGCAAAGGCAACAAGGACCGTACCGTGACGGTTTCTGACGCCATGCTTGACGCGCTCAAGCGATATCGTTCAGCGCAAGGCATGTCGCCGCTGCCCACGGTCAATGAGCAGAAGCCGCTGATCGCCAAGTCCCGCGGCTACGGTCCGGTGACGTCGACGCGCCAGATCCGGCGCATCGTTCAGGACTGCTTCGACGCCGCGTTCGAACGCATGAAAGACGACGGGCTCGCCGACGATGCGATGGAGTTGCGCGCCGCCACCGTGCACTGGCTGCGCCATACGGGCATCTCTGAAGACGTCAAGATTCGACCGCGCGAGCATGTGCGCGACGACGCCGGCCACGCCTCCATGGCGACAACGGACCGCTATATCGAAAGCGATCGCCGCGAGCGGCACGCCTCCGCACGTAAGAAGCCGTTGCGAGATTTGTGAGACTGAAGCGCGCGTCGCCCTAGGCGTCGACGGTCACCGTCATGCCGTCAAACGCCGGACGCACATGGGCAGGCAGCATGTCGCACAGGGTTTGATAGTCCATATGCACATGGAGGTTTGTTAGGATCGCTTTGCGCGGCCGCACCCGTTCAATCCATTCAAGCGCCAGGTCCAGATGCGCATGGGTTTTGTGCGGCGTCATCTGCAAGGCGTCTAGGATCCAGGTGTCGACGCCCTCCAGCGCGGCGAAGCTCTCCTCCGGCAGGCCGACAACGTCGCTGGAATACGCAACGCCGCCGAAACGAAACCCGAGTGAATCAACGCCGCCGTGATGCTGCAGAAAGGCAAGCGCCGGCAATGCGCCGCCCGGCCCCTCGATCGCGAATTCTGCGCCGTATGGCGGCATCTCCCGCTTATCGAGGATCGCCGGATAGAGCGAGCCTGGCGGGGATTCAAAACAGTATCGAAAACGGTCCGTCAGCACCCCGGCGGTGTGATCGTCGATAAAGACCGGAACGCGCGCGCGCTGCGCAATGGCGAACACGCGCAAATCGTCAATGCCGTGGGTCTGGTCGGCGTGGGCGTGCGTGAACAGAACAGCGTCAAGGCGTGAGCAACATGCGGCAAGCAATTGCGCGCGCATGTCCGGCGACGTGTCGACAAGCACGCTGGTGGCGTGCGCGTGGTCAAACCCGTGTTCGGCGTGCGCCCGCTGCACAAGGATCGAGCATCTGAGGCGGCGGTTTTTCGGCTCATTGGGATCACATGAGCCCCAGTCCCCGGTTCCGTCCGCGCCGCCGAACCGCGGGACGCCGCCGGAAGAGCCGCTGCCGAGAATGGTGACCTTGACGACGCCGTCCCTGCTCATGCGCGGCTTCCCGGCTTGGCGCGAGAAAAGAGGCGAAAGAAGTTCTCGGTTGTCGCGGCCGCGATTTCATCGACCGTTCGTTCTTTGATCGCTGCAAGTCTTTCTGCAACATGCACCAGGTAGGCCGGTTCGTTGCGTCGTCCGCGTTTCGGAACCGGCGCAAGATACGGGCAATCAGTTTCGATAATGATACGGTCGAGCGGCGCGGCTTTGGCGATGGCGCGAATGTCGTCGGCGTTCTTGAAGGTGATGATGCCCGAAAAAGAGATATAGCCGCCAAGGGAGAGGGCGGTTTCGGCGAGAGCAGGCCCGCCGGTGTAGCAATGGAGCAGCGGCGTGAAGGCCCCTTCCCTGTGCGCCGTCTCAAGCGTTTCGCGCATTTCCTCGTCAGCTTCGCGCGTATGAATGATGAGCGGCAGTCCTGTTTCGCGCGCGGCGTCGATATGGGCGCGAAACACCGGACGCTGCATGTCGCGGCCTGAATACTCGTAATGAAAATCAAGACCGCATTCGCCGACGCCGATGACCTTCTCGTCGGCGGCCATCTCGACAAGCGTTTCGGCTGAAAGCGCCTTGTAGTCGGCGGCGTAGTGAGGATGCACGCCGACGCTGCGCCATATGAAATCGTGGCTATCGGCAATCTTCCGGATGGCTTCGGTCGAAGCCAGCTTGTCCGAGATGGTCAGCATATGCGTGACGCCGGCGTCGCGCGCCGCGGCGATCACGGCATCGCAGTCTTCGGCATATTGATCCGAGTGAAGATTAACATGGCTATCGACCAGCATGACGGGTTTAGCGGCTCCCGAAGACGCGCCGGAGATCGTACGCCATGGCCGAAACGAGATGGCTGCGATCAAGATTGAGAGCATCGCCGCGCGCGGCAAGCGACGTCACCTGCTCCCATCCGTCGGCGAGCGCGTCCGGGGCCAGTCCGGACAGCGGACCGGATAAAGACCGCCCGCGACCGGCCATGCGCGCGGCCCCGGACAATTGGGCGGTCACGGACTCGATAAAGAACGCCCACTCTTCCGACGTCGTGCGAGCTGAGAACGCAGCGGCGACTTTTCCTGTGTCGCCCTTCCCTGTCGCCGCGCGCAAAAACGCGTCCGCCAAAGACAGCGCGTTCGCGCCGCCCGCCGCCGCGAGGCGTAATGCATAGCCCGGCCTGCCCTCAGCGTGATCGGCGATCCGCGACGCCTCCTCGCCTTTCGCCAGGCCTTCGGCGGCCAGCAGCGCTTCGATGTCTACTTTGGGCGCAGGCGGCAAATGAATGCGCCGGCATCGCGACCGTATCGTGGGCAGCAGCCGGCCCGGTGCTGCGCTTAGCAACAACAGCAGCGTATTGGCCGGCGGCTCTTCCAGCGCCTTCAACAGCGCATTGGCGGCGTTGCGATTAAGATCGTCTGCCGTATCGATGATGGCGACGCGTGCGCCGCCGAATGCGGCCGTGCGGCCTAGAAACTGCGTTAGGAGCCTTACTGTTTCTACCGTGATTTCAGATTGATATTTGGATGTTTTCTCATTCCACAGGCGTTCGGCGACGAACAGGTCGGGATGGGCTTTTTGTGCGATCAGCTTGAAGACCTGGGTGTCATTGGCAACGTCAAACGTCGTATCAGTGTCAAGCGCATTCGGCGCCAGAACCCCGCGAGCGATGCGGTAAGCCAGCGTCGCTTTTCCCGCGCCGGACGGACCGGCGATGATCCAACCATGAGACAGCGCGCCCGCGGACATGGTTCGCCGCAGAGACGCCTCAACGTCGTCGCGACCGATCTGCGCGTCGCGTTCGTGGGGTTGAGTAAGGTCGGTCATGCGCCTTTGTTACCGCATTCAGCGGATCGGACAACCGCGGCGTCAGCCGGGCGCGGATATCGCGGGCAGCCGCGATTCGACGGCGCGCCACACCGCCCGTTCCGTCTCTTCGACAGCGCCGCCCGCGTCGATAACGACGCATCGTCCCGGATCGCTGCGCGCGATGGTCAAAAATGCTTCCCGCACGGCCTGTTGGAACTGCTCGCCCTTGGACTCAAACCTTGTTTCCGCGCCAGCGCGATCGCTCGCCCGGCGCAGCCCTTCCTCAATGGGCAAGTCAAGAATGATCGTCAAATCGGGATTGTTGTCGCCGACCACCAACGCGTGAAGCGTCGCCGCGGCGTGGGTTCCCAACGCGCCGGCCATGCCCTGATAGGCCATCGTTGAGTCAGAAAACCGATCGGTGATGACAACAGCGCCTCGTTCAAGGGCCGGCGCGATCACACGCTCCAGATGATCGCGCCGGGCGGCGACCATCAACAGCGCCTCGGTCATGGGCGACCACTTGTCCTTGTCGCCTTCGACAAGCAGTTTGCGGATGGCTTCGGCCCCGGGCGAACCGCCCGGCTCGCGCGTGGTGACAACGTCCCATCCGACGGTGCTCAGCCTTTCGGCGAGACGCTTGATCTGGGTGGATTTGCCGACGCCGTCGCCGCCCTCGAAACTGATGAATACCCCGGACTTTGGTTCGGTCACGGCTGCAACGCGCTTGCCGTTTCCGCCGACGACTTGTCCGGCTTCGCCAGAAGGGTCTTTGCGCCCAGCCCGATTTTTCCGAATACGCCCATTTCCCGAACGCCGCGCGCCGCGTAGAGCGGATACTCCTTCGTAGCGCCGCCGTCGATCTCCACGCGCAGATAACCGATCTGCTGATTGGCGGCGATCGGGGCTGCAACCGGGCCGTTGTAGACAACTGTTGCTTTGGTGTTGTCCTTAAGTTGGCGATGGACAATCGCGTTCACGGGCTCGGCGACCATGAGCGGCGCCGTTTTCTGTTTGCCTTTAAACACCATGGCTTCGCCGACGAGATCGCCCGGCTCGTATAGCGTCACGCGAGAATAATCATTAAACGCGATGCGCATCATTCTGGCGGCTTCTTCGGTCCGGGCGCGGTTTGATTCCAGACCGTTTAAGACGACAATCCGTCTTTCGTCGTCTTTGACGGCTGAGCCCACAAGACCATAGCCTGACTCTTCCGTATGACCCGTTTTCAGACCGTCGGCGCCGCTAAATGTGTCCAGCAGCGCGTTCCTGTTTTCCTGGCGGATTTTTTCCCAGGTGAATTCGCGTTCGGCGAAGAGGCCGTAATATTCTGGAAAGTCGCGAATGATCTTGCGCGTCAGAAGCGCCAGATCCCGCATCGACATTTTCTGGTTTTCATCGGGCCAGCCGGACGCGTTGGAAAAGGTCGAATCTAGGAGCTTCCATTCGCGCGCCTTTTGATTCATGAGCGCCGCGAAAGCCTCTTCTGAGCCGGCGATATTCTCGGCCACGACGATGCAAGCGTCGTTGCCCGATTGAACGATGATGCCGCGCAACAGATTTTCAACCGAAATCTCGGTGTCGACGCGCACCCACATTTTGGAGCCGCGCATGCGCCAGGCTTTTTCGGAAACGTCAAACATATCCGTTAGCTTGAGGTCGCCGGTCTTCAGCTTCTCAAAAACGATGGCCGCGGTCATGAGCTTTGACATTGACGCCGGCGCCGTCGGAACCCGCGCATTCTTTTCGTAAAGGATCTCGCCGGTCCTGTAATCCATGATGACGGCGTACTCAGCCGGCGTCTCAACCGTTTGCGCGACGGCCGTCGCCATGGCGGCGCCAAAGACGGCGAAAACAACACTCAAAATGCGCACGACTCGGTAACTCCTCATTTCCATCAGCGCCGATCCTTCAGCGCCGGCGGTTTTCGGCCTCAAGAGGGCCTTTGCGCGATAATGACCGCGGAACCATAACCTGCTTCGCGAACCCGCTCCAACCCGTCTGAAGCCGCGTCAATTGATGCGAACGGCCCTAAATTGATCCGATATCGGGCGGTTTCCGCTCCTTCGTCGAAGCGGGCGATGGTCAGCGGCCCCTCCCCGTCAAGGCGCGCGCGGATGCCGGGCAGCGTTGCAATGTCGTCGATGACCGCAACCTGGATGACGTATTCGCGCAACTCAAGCGGCGGGGCCGGCACCAGGCTGGGCGCCTTCGGCGGCGCGTCCGGGTTCGGATCGGACTCTACAATCAGTGCGGCAATATCGATCTGATTGGTCTCCCCGTCGACCGGATCTGGGTTCGCCGGCGCGGCGGCGTCCTCAGCGACAGGGGCCTGCGCGACGATCGGCGCAGCAGGCTGCGCCGGCGCAGCGTCGACGCTGTCGTCATTCGCCGCGTAGAGCGCAGGCGGCGCCTGCCCGGGTAAGGGCGCCAGCCCCAAAAACTTCACCCGTACGCGGGCGAGCCCGGCATGTTCAAAACCAAGCTTGCGCGCTGCGGCGCGGGAAAGATCGATAATGCGGTTATGGGCGAACGGTCCGCGGTCATTAACGCGAACGACGGCGCGGCGGCCATTGTCGAGATTGGTGACCTCCACCATGGAAGGCAGCGGCAGCGTCGTATGGGCGGCGGTCATCTGGCGCATGTCGAAAATCTCGCCGTTGGCCGTCGGGCGTCCATGAAAATCTGCGCCGTACCACGACGCCACGCCCTTGCGGTCATAGTCGGGATCCGCAGCCGGCCGGTACCATTCGCCGTTGATTTTGTAGGGTTTGCCGATCTTGTAGTGGGGCGACGGATCTCCCGCTGAACGCGACGGCCCGCCGGTCGCGCACCCTGCGGCGGCGACAAGCGCCGATGCGGCGATCGCCATTGAAATCGGACGAAATTTCAAGCGCGCCGGCATAAGCAAGATCTCAACTAAGGGTGACAGAAGCCGCCATTAAACCGCTGCTGAGAAAGCCGGTCAAAGCTTAATCTTGTGTTAACCCTGGGTGAGAAGCCCCGCCAGGGCCTCGCGAATACGGCCGATTTCGCCGGGCCGCGGGGGATTGCGGATTCGCTCTTCCGTTTTTCGGCGATTTCGCTACATAGCGTCACCTTCGGATCACGCCGGTCCCGAGCGGAGGGGTGGCAGAGTGGTCGAATGCGGCGGTCTTGAAAACCGTTGGGCCTTTGCGGGTCCCGTGGGTTCGAATCCCACCCCCTCCGCCAGCTCATTGCCGTAACATATTGTTTTCTTTTGATAATGGCGGAAAGGCGTTTTGCGCATCCCACTTACCAGACCACTTAAGATGCGCAGTTCATTTGCGGGTTGTGGAAGCCGTTCAAGAAGACAGAATGCGCGAGATTCCGATTCCCAAGGCGTCTATTTGCGCATCGGAAACTTCGCGATCGGAATCCAAACGCTCCTCCCTTTCGGTAACCATATGGTCTGAAAGAGCGCGATTTCGGCGACAGGTGCGCTGATGATGACGTGGTTGTTGTCGGCGGAAAGATCTCTGATTATTCAGCCCACCAATCAAACGGCTTCATTCGCGGGAGAATGTGAGCCCCTGCCCGCCCTGATGGGTGCAATTCTAATTCGAACAAGACAGGCGAGCGGACTAGCCCAACTAGAAAAGCGCGCGGTGAATCTCGATTGCAGTTGTAGTCTTGTCTAGTATCTGAGCCGATACCCTGAACTCTGAACCGGAATTGAATTCCTGCTGCTGAAAAGCGCTCGGGGACGGAATTACCCGCGTAACAGCGCCGCGGAAGGACCCATCACAAGAGTCCAGCAGCGTTAGTCTATTGGGCGCCTTTCGCCGAAAGCGAACGTTTGTACGTCGCCTTTGCGATGTCTGGTTTGCGCGCATAGAGTGTCGATAGTCACAGGCTATTCCCCCTAGGCTCGCCAAGAGGTGAACGGAAGTGTACCTATCGAAGTTGGAACAAGCGTGCGTCAGAATGTTTTCGGTCGGGACAAGGCTGTTCGAAGCGTCTAAATTTTTCCGCCAACACCCTTAAATTTTTCAACGAACGCGGAGATGCGCTGGAAAACGTCCCGCTTTTTAGTCAAATATTGCGGATTGAGTGGACTCATCTTTGGCAAGATGGAATTCAGCTCCGTACCGTTCTCGCTCGCATACTCGCGCTTAATTGATGCCGCGATATAGCGCTTAGCCTCATTCGCATTCAGTTTTTCGCCGACAATGAGCTCTTCCGCTTCTCGGCGTTTTTCCGCTTGTGCGAATGCAAAGAAGGCTTCAATCACCCCAGCTTTGTCTACGAGTTCGTCGAGGTTTGTCTGATTTATGAAATCGACGATAAGGCTTTCTTTCGCACGGTTGGAGATACTCGCGCGGATGACGCGGCAAATTTCGCCAACGAGCTCCGACTTGCTTTTCGTTTTCTTGTTATGCTCGAAGATCAGCTCAAGGATGTAATCCAGATTGATTTCCTGGGACTTCAGCAGATCGACCTCAAATACGACATCATCCCAGTCGATCGTTGACTCCACCTGCTCTGCGCTCGCCTTTTCACGCCGAAGCCAATCCCGGATGTCGTTGTAGGTCGAACGGTAGTCTTGGATCTTCCGGTCTGCGGGCATCTGAACAGATTTGAGCTCCGCAATTTCATCATTGCTCATATTATGCCGCTCTTTGAACGCTGTCAGAGCTTCGTTATCACTCTCGTCGATCTCCTGGAGCTCTCTGAGGCTGGAAAACTCATCGTAGTTCTGAAGGATGTTCTCAACACGGAGGTACTCACCGAACAGCTTCGCAAAGGCCTTTTTGTCCACCTCCTTTTCGATCGCAGCGGGGTCAGGGAAGCGTTCTTCAAGCTCCTGAACCACATCGACAAAGCCGCGTCGTGCTTCACCAGTCGTCTGGTCTGTGAAGCCCTCCATATATTCGGAGTAGCTTTTTTCCAGAACGACGTTCTTGGTGTTGGCGTTGCCAAATAGCGTTATCGCTTTGACCGTAGCCTCTTCCAAGTCGCGGAAGGTGACGATATTCCCGAACGATTTGGTCGCATCATAAATGCGATTGGTGCGGGAATAGGCTTGGATGAGACCGTGAAAACGCAGATTCTTGTCCACGAAAAGCGTGTTCAGCGTCGGTGCATCAAAGCCAGTGAGGAACATCCCGACAACAATGAGCAGATCGACTTCCTTGGCCTTTACCCGCTTGGCCAAGTCTCGATAGTAGTTCTGAAAACCTTTGCTATCGACGCTGAAATTCGTTCGGAAATAGGCATTGTAGTCGGCGATCGCCGTGCTCAGGAATTCCTTGGCGCTACTGTTGAGCGCAGAGACTTCAAAGCTCTCGTCGGGAATGTCACCAATTGCGTCCTGCTCTTCATTCGCCGCGAACGAAAAGATCGTCGCGATCTTCAATGGTTTGTCGCTGCCTGCCTGCAGCTTGTTCAGGCTTTCATAATAGAGCTTTGCCGCTTCGACACTGCTCACGGCGAACATGGCATTGAAGCCCTTATTGTCCCCATACAATCGATGAGTTTTGCGGCGAAAGTTTTCCAGGACGTACTGAGAAATCTCGGAAATGCGTTCAGGGTGCTGAAGGGCCTGTCTGTTCTCGGCGGCAGTCAGCTTTTTCTCGTTCTGTTCGGTCTCGATGGCCTTAAACTGCGGACGCACATCGTTGTAATCGACCTTGAACTTCAGCACTTTTTCATCGCGGATGGCGTCCGTGATGACGTAGGAGTGAAGCTCGCTCCCGAACACGCTGGCCGTCGTCTCCGCCCCCGAAGCATTTTCCGGGAAGATCGGAGTGCCGGTGAAGCCAAACTGGCAGAAGTGCTTGAATTTGCGTTTAAGATTCTTCTGCGCCTCACCAAATTGACTGCGGTGGCATTCATCGAAAATGAAGACGACGCGCTGAGTATAGACCGGCAGGTCGCCTTCGCTTTTCATCAGGTTGTTGAGCTTTTGGATTGTCGTGACGATGATCTTGTTATCGTCTCTTGACAGATTGCGCTTCAAGGCGGCGGTGCTGTCGGATCCATTGACGCTATCCTGTTGGAACCTCTGATATTCCTTCATCGTCTGATAATCGAGGTCCTTGCGGTCGACCACGAAAAAGACTTTGTCGATGAAATCAAGTCCGGTGGCGAGGCGGGCCGCCTTAAAGCTGGTCAACGTTTTGCCCGAGCCCGTCGTGTGCCAGATATATCCGCCGCTTTCCGGCTTGCCCAAAACCTTGCCTTGAGATGTCTTGCCTTCGAATGAGCTTCTGATCTTCCTCAGGATGCGTTCGGTTGCCGCAATCTGATAGGGGCGCATCACCAGAAGCGTATCGCTGACATCAAAGACGGAGTAATCCAGCAAAACCTTCAGCAGTGTCCGCTTCTCGAAGAAGGTCGCCGTAAAGTCCTTCAGGTCTCTGATCAGGCTGTTATCCGCCTGCGCCCAGTTCATCGTGAAATCGAAGCTGTTCTTGTCGCGCTTGGTCGTGTTGGCGAAGTAGCGCGTGTCCGTACCATTCGAAATCACAAACACCTGCAGATATTTGTAAAGCGAACTGTCCGAATTGAAACTTTCTTTGCTATAGCGGTGAATCTGATTGAAGGCTTCACGGATGGCGACGCCGCGCTTTTTCAGTTCGACCTGCACTAGGGGCAGGCCGTTCACCAGGATCGTCACATCGTAGCGGTTGGCATGGGTGCCTGCCTGCTCGAACTGCTTGATGACTTGGACCTTGTTACGGCAGACATTTGTCTTATCCACCAGCGCAATGTTCTGGATGCGGCCATCGTCGAAAACGAAGTCTTTGATATGGTTTCGGTGAATTTTGTCGGCCTTGTCTGTGATGCTGTCACTCACAGGGTCCATATAGTCCTCAACGAACCGCGCCCACTCTTTATCTGTAAATTGAACATCATTAAGCGCTTCCAGCTGGACACGCACATTCGCCAGCATCGCGTCGGTTGATTTCAGATTAGGCAGATACTCATAGCCCTGATTGCGCAAGTCATCGATCAGCTCGCGTTCAAGATCCGCCTCGGACTGATAGCTGTCCGCCGCCTCCCAGGCGCGTACATATTTGTCGAGCACGACGAAGCGGTTGGTCTCGGCGATGGGTGTTGTCTGCTCAGCCATTCGGCGCCGCCTCCTGCCAATAACTGTAATTATTGCGCAGATGCTCCAGCAGCAGCTTCACCGTCTGCTTCTCTTGCGCAGACGGCTCAGCGACCGCTTCATTGGAAAGCGTGCTATGGCTCGTGAACTGAATGATGCGATTGAAATAGAGTTGCTGGTCGCCCGGCAGTAGCTCAGACCATCGCGGATAGCC
This sequence comes from Hyphococcus sp., assembly GCA_028289605.1. Classification (GTDB taxonomy): domain Bacteria; phylum Pseudomonadota; class Alphaproteobacteria; order Caulobacterales; family Parvularculaceae; genus Hyphococcus. Next base: position 27,571 of record JANQON010000015.1, read on the forward strand.
CAAAAAGTTGGATGTTTTCTCATAGAGATTGCGCAACAGGGTGAAGTGATAACGCTCAATCTTGTCTGCGGCGATCGCCTGCTCCAGCGTCTGCTTCAGGTAAAGGTGGTAAGAAAAGTTCTGATTTGAATCGCCGCTCTTCGCCTCCAACTCACAAGTTCCATCCTCTAGCCGTTTCAGCATATAGCAGGTCTTGTTCTTGAGTTCATTGAAGAGCACATTGAAGAAAAGCGGGCTGTGCGTTGTGATGATGAACTTCAGGCCATTCTCATTGTCGCTTCTCTTGATCAGATCGGCGACATCGACGGCAAGCTGAATGAGATGGTTCTCATCAAGCGAGCTGACCGGATCATCGATAAAGACATAATCGAGATCATTGAATTGATCCGTTTCACGCTCTTCGACCTCAGTAACGTTGCGGGTACTGATGACCTGATCCAGCAGGCAGTAGAAAACGCTCCAGATGAAGTTGCTCTCCTCGCCCTTCGAGATTTTGAGACGCTCTGGGTTGGTCTCCGGGTCCTGCCCCAGTGTGAAGATCACTTCGGAAAACGCTGGCACGGTGATCTCTTTGTCGTCCTTGTCTTTAGTTCTGTATTCTTGGTTGAAGCGGGGCGTCAGGTTCGGCTGGGTATAGCGCTGAAACACCGTGATGACATTGATGTCGAGCCCGAGATCTTCAAAGGCGGATTTGGTGAAAGCGTTCGGCTGGATACGGAGCTTCCGCTCGATATCCCCGTCCAGATCATTGTCCCAATAGAACAAGTCTTCAGTGAAGGCGTTGTAGTATAGCACCTTTGGTCGGTGATTGTCGTCCCGTTCCTCGGTCTTCGGGTCGATCAGTTCCCTGAATTTGCGTGAAAGGCGCGTCTTACCGGAGGCATTGAACGCATAGATCAGCTGCACCTTCTTGTTGGCGTCTCGCAGCGTCTCCGCGATTTGTGTCAGCGTCTCTCCCATCTAAGCCGCCCCTGCGTCAGGCTTGGGAAAATTCAGCAGCTGATCGCGGTAATAGGCATATTGCTTTTCGCGCAGTTCGATTTCGCGCGGGAGGCCTTCAGTGAGGGAGGTCGTCAGTGTGTCGAACTTGTCGAGAATGGCGGCGATTCTGTCTTGCTCTTCGATGGAGCGTTGAGGATCGTTTGGGTGAGGTATGGGGAACGGGACATCTTGGATCATAGGTTTTGTTAGTTGAGGTATTCCAGAGTCCGGGACTTTGTAACTCGTCTCAACTGTTTTCATGTAGTGGTAAGCGTATCGGAGATTGAGTTCGCTTTTTGGTGTCAGAACCAACAAGCGTATTATTGGAAAAATGGGGCGATCCCGGTAGCTCGTCCAACCGATTGTTCCTCTTGCCGACACTGTCAGGCTGGGCTCTATGATTTTCGCCTCATTTGTCCAGCCATAAAGTGATTTTTCACCTATTCCGTTGGATAGAACTGGAACATTGAATTCTTCTGTCTCGAAGTCGGAAAATGCATCTTTGGGCTTATCACCGCCCGCGAAGAGGTTGAAGACTTCACCTAATGCCTTCCACTCGACTTCATCCTCATCAAAGGTCAGGAGCTGGTCTCGGTAGTGGTTATATTGCTTTTTGCGCTGCGTAAGCTCGGCGGTAAGCTCAGCGGTAAGCTCGGTGAATTTGTCCAGTATCCGGACAATCTCTCCTTGTATGGCCAGCGACTTCTCCGAATCATCCGGGCATGGGATGGGGACGATGATTTTCGCAAGGTCGCCACTGGATACCCTGCGGACCTTAGCGCCGGTTATGTATTTGCGCTTCTGTTTCTGGAAAGCATCCGTAAGGATAAAGTGCGCGAGGTACTTAGCATCTTGCTTATGCCGGAAAAGCATCATATCGCCTGAGATCGCCGCAGTGCCCCCCAGCCAGGCCACTGGCTTCACAACGTCTTCATCGTTTTCCGACGTTGTCGCTAGAAGGAGATCGTTCGTATGGGCCTTTTTTAGCTTGCTACCAAACTTCTCGGAAACATACGAAAAGGTCGTATGAGCTTCCAACCCGTACCGGGTATAAATCTGACCGTAGTGAATTGCTGGCAAGCCGCTATCAACGAGGTCTTTTTTTTGCAAACCGTTACCACGTATAAATTCACCGATATCCCCCAACGGCACCCACTCAACATCCGCTCCTCCCAGCAACCGTTTCAAAAACGTAGTTACGTCGCTCACGCCTCAATCTCCGCGACGATGGTGTTGATGTCCGCGCGCAAGAGGTCAATCTTCGCGACGGTGGTATTTATCTTAGCATTCAGCGCGTCGATATCGATGACCTCACGATCATCCTTCGGCTCCACATAGGTGTTGACGGAGAGATTATAGCCCGCCTCCACGATCGTTTCATAAGGCACAGACGCCGCAACGTGATCGACGTCTTCCTTGCTGTCGAAGATCTCCATCACGTGAGCGATGTGATCGTCCGTCATCAGATTGGTGTTGGTGGCTTTCTTGAAGAATTCTTCGCCGGTTGCGTCGATGAACTGCGTGGCCGTGTCGGTCTTGTTCTTGGCCAGCACCAGAATCGTCACCGCGATGGTGGTGCCATAGAAGAGGTTGGAGGCGAGCGCGATGACGGTCTCAACATAGTTGTTATCGACAAGATATTGCCTGATCTTCTTTTCAGCCCCGTCTCGATAGAAAATCCCTGGAAAGCAGACGATTGCTGCCCGCCCCTTCGATGACAGATAGCTGAGCGCATGGAGCACAAAGGCAAAGTCGGCTTTGGATTTCGGCGCCAACACACCGGCAGGGGCAAAGCGGTCATCATTGATCAGCGTCGGGTCATCCGCGCCGATCCACTTCACCGAATAGGGCGGGTTGGAGACGATTGCGTCGAACGGCTTATCGTTCTGAAAATGGGGTTGCCTGAGCGTATCGCCGCGCTGGATGTTGAACTTGTCGTAATTGATGTTGTGCAGGAACATGTTCATGCGGGCGAGATTGTAAGTCGTGTGATTGATTTCCTGCCCGAAGAAGCCCTCTTCGATGACGTGTTCGTCAAAGTGCTTCTTCGCCTGCAGGAGAAGCGAGCCAGAACCGCAGGCCGGGTCATAAATCTTGTTGACGTGTCCCTGCCCATGCATGGCGAGCTGCGCGATGAGCTTCGAGACATGCTGCGGCGTGAAGAACTCCCCGCCGGACTTGCCCGCATTGGCCGCGTAATTTGAGATCAGGAACTCGTAGGCGTCGCCGAACAGATCAATTTGACTGTTATGGAAGTCCCCGAAATTGAGTTCCGCAACACGATTCAGCACCTTGGCGAGGCGGCTGTTCTTCTCCGTCACCGTATTGCCGAGGCGCGTGCTGGTCGTGTCGAAGTCGGCGAAGAGCCCCCTGATATCCTGCTCTGAGGGGTAGCCATTGGCCGCGGATTCAATCGCCGCGAAAATCTGGGCCAGGTCGGTGTTCAGGCTGTCATTCGTGTTGGCATCCCTCGCCACATTGGCGAACAGTTGGCTAGGATAGATGAAATAGCCCTTGGTTTTGATGGCGTCATCCTTGATCTCATCAGTAACGACATCGTCAGAAAGTTCAGCATACGTAATGCTCTCGTCATCCGCCTCGATATAGGCGGTGAAATTCTCGCTGATAAAGCGGTAGAAGAGCGTGCCGAGGACATACTGTTTGAAGTCCCAGCCATCGACCGAGCCGCGTACATCATTGGCGATGTCCCAGATTTTCCGTTGAAGCGCAGCGCGTTGTTCCTCGCCCGTCATTTGTTCTCGTCCTTCTTCGGAGTGGCCTCGCGTTCGATCCAGTCCTCAATATCAACGCGTCGAAATCGCCACGTCCCGCCGACCTTGAAGCCGGGAAGCTTCCCGTCGGCGGCAAGGCGGTAAGCGGTTTTCTTGTTGATCCTGAGATAGTCGGCGACCTCATCAACGGTCATGATGTCAGCTGCCATGCGACCCGCTTCCCCAAATCATGTTTTTTGAGATTTCTATGGAAATTTGTGGATTCTCTCAAGCTGAATCGTAGTGAATTTGTGCCTGTTTGCCGCGCGTATAGAGCGCATGGCACCGCAGTGGGCCAAAGTCTGACTCGTCTGAGTGTCATATGCGCTGCCTTTGCTCGGCGCCGATTCGGAAACGTGGCTTCTGGTCATCACGTTATGACCGCTACTGCGCCATAACAGAAATCGGAATCGCTACTCGTTACGTCTGCTTTGAGGATCAAGCGGTCGTTTCAAGCTGACTTCTGCTCACAAGTCATACACTACGTACAAATGTTTGGATAGAAATACGCTATTGATAAAAGCGTTTGTCTACTCGGCTCTCATCGACTCATCATTATCGCACTTATTTGGTATACTATCAGCATCGAAATCGAGATCTGTTCGAGGATAACATGATTTCTAGGAATAGAGATTTTTTGACGTGACACCCACGAGGAAGGAAATCCACAATTGCAACTAGCCTTAGCTTCTACAAAGACAAATCAATTCACGTCAGCGACAATAAATGGAGGCGAAGACTTCGTCATCGTGAGTGGGTCCGGATCCCTTGAGTTTTTGGTGACGATTTGTGTTGCGACGGATCCGGGCGTCGATATTAAAACAGACAAATACGTAAATAAGACGTGCTTGCCCGTAAATGGGGGGCAGTGCACAGCAATTTCGGGTCAAACTGTCGCTGTGAAAAACAATGGGGCGCAGGCAGCGAATTTTCGCTACTGAATCGACGGCGCCTACATTTGTTAGGATTGACTCCGTCGCTCCTAAAGCCTCAGCCGTCGCCTCATCAGCCGGCACCGTTGCCCGTTACTCAACCGATTTTTCTACGTTTCAGGGGTCGTTTTCCGTCGGCCTGCAAAGCGTCGACGTCCTCCAGGATGCGGTCAATCATCTTACACTCCTCCGCTGCTTTTTCCAGCAACGCAGTCACGACAATTCTCTTTATGCGGGCCAATTGACGTAGCGACCGAATGTCGTCGGCCACATCCCTTTTTTCCGCCATCGATTCAACCCTGCAACTAACACACAATACTGTTCTGCATCATGCGGAGTTTCTATTACCACTGGTTATCAATCGACACGTCCTCGCGGTGCACGCCCGCAGTCGACGTGCAGTTTATCTGCACTTGTTCCCGAACGAGTGATTTGGAGGCTACTCTGGGCCGTCCTGCTCAACTGCGTAATTCCTTACGGGCGGCATGTTGTGGAGTATCCGCGCTGGCGGCGAATTCCGGGTTGATTGACGGCAGATGCAAAGCATTTTCCAAAGGTCACCAAAGTCCTGTCGCAATTAGATCCGACATTTCGGCATTGGAGCCACGAAGAGGTGCCGCCGGAATTATGGACACGCGGCCGATGAATTTCTTTTCGAGGAAGTGACTAGTGTCATAGACCACAGTCACTTGCGGAACTTTACTCTCGATACAACCGCTTGATAAAACGGATCGTAACGTGTCGACAGAATCGGCTCGTAAGCTGCGCTGCTATTGGCTCCGCCGAAGACCAAGTAGCTATAGCCTATCAATAAATCGGGTACGTACTCGCACACTCCTTCGGCGGTTTCGATCGAATAGGACAATCCTAATAACGGTGAGTCGCGATCTACAAGCTCCTGATGGCGGTCCCTAAGAAAGAAGTAGCTTTCCGGAATAATCTGGGCCGGCTTCGCACCTTTAAGTGTAATTGCCTTCGGCGTATTTCCGTAAATCGACGTTGAACGTGATAGTTTAAAACTGACAACCGGAACTTTTAGGGGAGAACCCGGCTTGACCGCGAAATTATCCCCCGATGCTTCGGTGACGGTGTAAAGTCCGATATACTCAGCTTGTGCTATCAGATCGTCGATTGAATCGGCCTCCGGTCGCTTCGACAACTGACCGCAGTATGAGGCAAATTCAGCGCTAGCATCAGACGCTGGAGCCATCAGCGACGTCAAGCAAAGAATTGCAGCAACCACTGTTTTGTGGAATTCGGTGAGCGTGTTTTTCATCGAATACTCCAGATCAATCATCCTTGTCGCGCTCTTCTAAAGCTTTCTTTGCGGCGGCGACTGAACAGCCATGACATAGGCATCAATTGCTCCGGACAGCCAGGCGACCCATTTCCATAAAAAGGGCGGTTGGTATTAATATGAAGGCAGTCGTTTCACCATTGATGCGAAAGCTCCATATGAGGAGAACAGTATTTAGCGACTTGTTCCTTCGTCCATTTATTCGTGACGTCGAAATATCCACCCTTGCTCAACAACATTTTCGAAAGGAATATCATCCTGACTTATTTTGATGTCTTCCGATATATTGCAACCCGGAAAATCAGCGATAACCTCCGTGCTCGCATCCTGTATTGATTCAAGTTGCTCTTGGCTTGGCGAATCTTCCAAAACAACCGTGATTAATATTTTTGCTTCAACAGCCGTGATTTTAATGAGCCGGACGTTGGCCTGCACGCGGCTAATGAATGCGTGCACGCACGACAAACGCAGGGTGGCAGAAGTGGGAACCTTATCTTCTTGCTTCATTTAGAAGGAATCCTCGATCGGATCGTCATCTTTAGGGGGCCGCGGCCGCGCAAGAACAATACGAACCCCTTTCTTGCTGTGATGGACAATTCCTACTGTAGTCTCGGATTCCTCGCCGGTTTTGCAAGAAAACTCGGTACTGCAAGAAAAGTCAGTGTCCCGAGTGGTGATTACGCGTTTGGCGCTGGCGCCTTCAGTTTCCAGTGATCGGTACGATCCCTAGCGCTGGGCGTTTAATAGGGATTGGGCCGATTAAACTGAGCTTCAAGATGCACGATCATGCGGTCCTTCTCATAGGCGAAATACTGCCGCTGTACTTTTTCCTCCGGGTCATAGTCAGTGCTAACTTTGTAAACTTGATCAGCACTTAGTCCCTCAACTGAAGGCGCAGTAGAAACCGTCCGATAGTTAGCGCCTTTCCGTTTTACCCCGTCCAAGAACTCTTGTGTTGGCATTGGCAATTCCACGGAAAACGTCGAACCATCCGGGAAACCTATTTCACTTGTTGGCGATGACGTTCCCATATCGTCCTCCTGCGGCGCGGCACATGAAACCGGGGTGCCGAGCAAAAAGAACAGCGCTGCAAAACAAAAAACCGGGGGAAAAAATGCACGTTTTTTAGTCACATTCCACTCCTGATGAACATAAGTCTCTATCATATCCGGGCAGGAAACCCTCATCCTGCGGTGCTTCGTCACCGGTCAGTTGCTCATATTGTGTCGACGCATAAGAATTCGAGTTTTGAGATGTGAGCCGGTACGGGATCTCTGCCTCATTCACGCTGTCTGCGAATTGCTCAGCCATTTCGACCGCCGCCCATCGGCGATTGGTTTGCGCCAGGGCAGTGTTTGCGAAACCAAGTGTTACATGCGCTGCCAATTCAATGTTTCGCCGCTTTCCGCGCGCTGATACCAGTCTTCCCCGAAAAGATCATCGAACTTTAGGAAATCAGCGAATTCTTGGAAATTGGGGATCGCATCCGTGAAGAAGAACAATTCCTCGGCATCTAAAAACACCCCAATCTCGTCGACTAATGATCGCACACGCTCCAGTCTGATTGTGGTAATTTCGTTTGGTCTTAGCTTCCATGACCGAAAAAGCTTCTGTAGGTGAATTTCACCATTCGCCACCTTAATTTGTGTTATTTTTCTGAGTTTCTCTTTTCTCAATTTAGTTCACTTTCACCTGTGTGACCCACCGCCTGAACTATTTCTATGTGCACCACAAGAGTCCGGCGGACAACCCGGGCCGGAGGATAGCACGCCCTTGACGGCTCCCTCGCCGGCAAAGCCTCCGACTATTCCGCCGAAGATGCCGCCAGCGGCAGCCCCATAAGGACCGCCGGCGCTTCCAGCCGCGGCCCCGAAGCCGGCGCCGCCTAGAGCACCTGCAACACCGCCGCCGACCTCGGCAGTAGTTTGTACCGGTGTATCGGATGTCGCGACGCGCGCCGCTCCAATCACAGCTCCGGTTACTGCACTCGCTTTACCGACCTTGCCGAGGTTCTTCGCGAGCTTGTTGGCTCCAGCATTGGTCCTATTGGCTGTTCCTCCCGTTCCCTCTTTAGGGCCGAGATCTGGTCGCGTTGCCTCGATAGCTGCGCGAGTGATAGGGGGTGTTCTGCCCCGAGCTTCGGCTTTTGCTGCCGACCTTCCTTCCGAATCATTAGGATCAAGATTCGAAACACTTTGATTGTAGAAATTCCGCGCGGACTCAGCCCCGATTCCTTCATTTGCAACTAATGTCGTTGCAGATTGCAACGCAGTAATTCCTGGATTTGCACCTGACCCGCATGTTGTCGTGTCCGCCGTAACGCATTCACGTCCGTCAGGGTCTATTCCGTTGACGGGATCGTTGTGGACATACGCATAGAGGTTAAATTGATCCTGATACCCAATCGGGTCGGTCGACAAAAACCGCCCGATCACAGGATCATAGAACCGAGCCTGCATGTAGGTGAGGCCCGTAGACTTATCTTCGAGATGCCCCGTGAACCCCTGTTCGTTGTCGTTCGCAGCCGGGTTCAACCGCTTCTCCCCAAACGGCGTGTAGCTCTCCCGCCAGGAGACGGCGCCGGCGGCGTCGAGGCCCACGCTGGCTGAGCCCAGATGATCGCCGATCGTGTACGAGATCACCCCGTCGACGCGGCGCACTCTGACCGGGCCGATCCCGAAATACTCGGACGCCTTGCTGGTCGTGACGTTCTTTGTACTGCGCAATTCGCCGAGCAGCGAATAGATCGAGTGCACGGTTTCGCTGTCTTCCACTCGTTTGACGCGCTTGAAACGCCCGTCATAGGCGTAGGTCGCCGAGGCGACCGTTCCGCCCCCGGAACCTGACGTGTCGGCGCAGCCGCCGATCTCTGTTTCTATAATGCTGTTCTGGGTACCGCCGTCCTGGCGCCCGTTCGCCACAATTCGGATGTAGCGGGCGCTTGTGGCGGGAACGTCGTGCGTTTCAAATTCAGTACGCTTGTTATTGGCGGACTGCCCGCCGAAAAGGATTTTCTGGTAGTTTACTCCGTCCTGCGACGCCTCTATGTCAAAGAAATAAGATCTACGAAGACTCATCCCCCAGGCGACTCGCACTTCCTCCACGGTCTTCGCAGCGCCAAGGTCGTACGTGATCCACTTGCCGACACCGTCTGATATCCAACGACTCTTAACGAGGGTAGAACCGTCGATGGTCAACTCCGGGCTGTAGTCATTGTAGCCCCTAACGTACGTACCATCATCTGTCGCGCTAGCAATGGTAAGCGTCTCAGTGCTGGTGCAGGCGGATGCGCCGCTCCCCGACCCGCTCCCGTCGCTCGCCGAGGTCGGCTGGTTGGCGAAGTCGTAGACGAAGTCGAAGCGGCCGTCGTCGACCGTGTTGCCCCTTGCGTCATAGGTGAAGACGCGGGTCGCGGCGTTCGTGTCGGTGACCTGGCTGACCAGATTGTCGGCGTTATAGGTGAGCGCGACCGTCCGGGATCCGAGAGTTTTCTGCCGGATATTATCGAGCGCATCATAAGCGAACGACCCGCTTCCCCATGGCCCGCTCGCGGTTTTCAGCCGGCCCTTGGCGTCATAGGTGAAGGCCCGGTTCTCGCCCGTCACGGCGAGGTTCGTCATCGACGTCACCTTGGCGCGCGCGTCGTAAACATAAGAGAGATCCGCGCCCTTGGTCGTCCCCTTCACCGACTTGATCGCGCTGACGAGCTGGCGCGTATTAAGGCTCTGAGTGACGTTGTGGCCGTTGGCGAGCGTAGCCGAAGCAAGCTGGCCGTTCGGGTGATAGGTGGCGCTGTCGATATAGGCGGCCCCATCGATCTTGGTTTCCGTCGGCCGTCCGAACCCGTCAGGGGCGTAATTGACCGTCTTCCCGCTCGGCATCAGCATCGAGGACATGAAGCCCTCGGCCGTATAGCCGTAGTCATAGAGATAGCTCGTGCTGTCGAGAGAGAGCTTTTCCGTTTCGAGCAGATCGAGCGCGTTCCACGTGTAATCCCAGACAATGCCGCCGCGGGTGATTTTCGTCGTGTTGCCTTTCGCATCATAGGTCGTGGCGACGTCATTCGTGCCCGTTGGAAAGTTAATCAATGCCTGCCGGCCCATCTCGTCATAGGAATAGGCGGTGCGGATCGCGGCCGTCGGCGTGGCGCAGGTTGTGCCCGACGTCTCCCCGCGCGACGCGTATTGAATCCGGTCGAGGGCGTCATAGGTGAAGAGCTCGTCCCCCATTTCCGGCGTCGCATGCCGGCACAGGAGCAGCCGGGAATTGTACTTGAAGTCGCGCACGATGCTGGCGGTGTAGCCATTCTGGGTTCCCGACTGCTTGAACCGCGTAACATTGCCGTAGATGTCGCGCGTGAAGGTCGTCACCGCGTTCATGGGGTCGACAATCTGAACGACGGCCCCGTCGTCGGGCGATCCGTAGCCCGACGACGTTGTGGTCGTAGCCGAATTCGACGGATCGGTGACGCGGGTCTTGTTTCCGGTCAAATAGGCGTAGCTGGTGGTCGCATTGGGTGAGACCGTCTCGCGGGTCTGCGTCACGCGGCCCAGCGCATCGTAGGTCGTCGTCACGCCGGCGGTCGGTGCGGATGACGTCGACGGCCAGGACGTGAATGTCTCGCGGCCAAGACCGTCATATGTCGTTTTGACATAAATGTTCCCGCCGCCGCCGGACAGCGCCTGACGGCGGACTAGAGTGGGACGGTTCATACCGTCATGGGTCGTAATCACGCGCTCCGAGCCCCGCGTCGCAGTCTGCGTGATGCCGCTGCTGAGCCAGCTATAGGAGATGGAGGTATCGGACCAAGTCGACGGCCGATTGATCTTCGTCAACCAGCCGACAGTGTTGTAACTATAGCCCGTCGTATTGCCATTCGGATCGGTCTCGCTGGTCACCCAGCCATTGTTGTCGACGACGCGCGTGATGGTCGGCGTCGTCGGCGATGCATCGTCAGGCAGCGTGACGTTTTGAGGTATCCCCCTTTTGTAGCTGGCGTATGAGATTCGATTCGAAAGCGCATCCTGCTCCCAGGCGAGCACGCCGGCCTGGGTTCCACTGTTGTGATGGCCATAAGTTCGCCATGTGGACCCGAAGCGTTTCCATTCGGTGAGGTTACCGGCATCTGAAAAGGCGTATCGATGGAACTCCTTATTGTTCCGCTTCACCACAGAAGGCAGAAAAAGGATCCACTTCCCGGTCTTGTTCTGGTATGTCCGTTCGGTCGTGCGCGTTCCATGGCCCAGATTGGAAGTTTTCGTGACCGTGCGCGGATTATCATGCGCAAAATCACTGCCGTCGAGATCATACGTATAGCTGGTGGTATAGGTGTCTGAGCCGCGCGCGATTTCCTTGCTTTTCAACAGACGAAGAAGCCACTGTCTTTGGAAGGAAGAGCCGAAGCGCACCGCGAGCGTGGGGGCGCCGCCAAAGCTCGAGGGCATCGGCGCCGCGCCGGGAACAAATGAAGTCGTGTTGTCAAAAACTGTCCGCGTTCTCTGCAAGACAGTGGTTGAAGTCGCGTTTGCGTAACGCCGCTCTTCTTCAATGTCGCCTTCGCCAATAAAATCGTAGCGGCGATTGACGTCGTATTCCGTGCGCGCGCCGGTGGGGTCGACAACCGTTCGTGTCTTTGTGTCGGCGAGACTGCTTGACTGGTTGATGTATGCGCCCGCGTCCTCTTCGTAAGTATATTTCCACGAGTGCACCGGACCATTCGCGAGTTCATGCCGCTTTTCTTGTACCGCCAGCGAAGCGACCCAGTTGTCCATACTCACCGAAGACTGTCGGCATCGATTTGCAAACCAGTATTGATTTGCAACTCTGATAGGCCCCTTGGTTCTGCCATTTTTGATGGTCTTGAATTTGAGAACGAGGCGCGATCCGTTTGGATGGGTGACGGCAAGGTCGCCTAACGCATGCAACGGCGCAGGATAGCTGCCCAAACCGCTCGAAAGCTCCGCGCAATCGAGATAGTCCCGATCCGGTTTGTTCATCCAATCGAGATTTCTGAAACCGGATAACAGCCATTCGCGATTGTCCGGACGCTTCACTTTCGTCAAGAGCGTCCGCGACGTCAGCGGTGAATAAACGAAGCTCTCGCTGGCATAGCTATAAGTCCATGATCGCCCATTTGCCTGAATCTGGCTGATTTGACCCGACGTATTGTAGGATATTGTTATTACGCGCCCATCATTCGATTCAATGCGTGTCGGGCCATGTGCATTGTAGGTGTATGTTACGGTATTGCCATGCGCGTCGGTCACAACGCTCGGGTAGATTGAAACCTTGTGATCCTCAATCAAACCTACAACCTTCACTGGCCGTCGATGGATTTCGCGATCAAACCGATATGTCGTGCCGTCCGGCGCCGTGGCTAGAAAGCCGTCTCGTCCGCTTGCGGCGCTGGCCAGACACGAGATTTTCCAAAGCGATCTGGTGGTGAGAGCCGGCGCCGCCCCCAACGCCGCCGTGGGCCACCGACTGTCCGGTTGAAGAATGGCGTGACCTTCCTGGTCATATCCATAAATGGTCATGCCAAAGAAGAATGCCGCGGGTGTTATGCCATTGGTATTCGACCCATACCTAATAGCGGGCTTGGGCGCTCGGCATCGCGTCGGCTCAAAAGAACTCGACCAGCCCTTACGCCACGTATATTCCACCCGAGGAAGCGCCAGCTCCCAGTCGCCGAACATGCCGCTGGAAAACAGTGCGATCGGATTTCTCGACCGCGTCCTCGTCACCGCCACAGGCAACGCGTTGTTACCTGGGATACTGACATCTATCTGCTTGAATGACGCCTCGCCGGTGTCATGATTCCAACTGTCGCCGAACTCTACGGACGGAAGGCTCGCCGTCCTTTCGGCCGTCATCCGGTACAGCTCAGTACCTTCGTACTGGTTTGGCTCATCATCAGGGGTGCCGGATTGCGCAAGTGCTTTAAAATTCGGGAAAAACGAAATCGCCAGAGCGTAAAGCGCTCCCGCCAATACTACTCTCACCACTAATACCCTTCCGATTCCGATGTAACAAACGCAACCTTTCGGTCAATTGCACCGGCCGTCCTAGAAGTGTCCGCCCCCGCAAGCGGGCAGTAGATCGCCGGAAACAGGCGGATGACTAGTATAAATACTAAATAGACTTCAATACCTACTTCTCGCGTAGGTAGTTTATTTATATAAAATACAGGTATTTATGATCGGTATGATTTCTTTGGATTTTGAATACCAAGCTATTAGTGAGAAAGAGCAAGTTTTCGCCGGCGCAGAAAATAAAGCGAAACCGCCAAACAAACGAGTATTCATCATCCCTTTAGACAAGAGTTCGCTACGCGCGAGACATACAGCTCTGGCGAACGAGTGGGATTGGCGGCACGCCCGTTCGTTTATCTCCCGGCGGTAACATTGAACTAGATCTGTTGGTAGAACGTGGAGGGTGGGGCGTGACGACATAACGTAATCTCGAATTTGCAGACTTAACCAGTTGACTTAACCCTTAACCGAAATTGCAAACCTGCACCTGGAAAACCGTCGCGGATGGAACTACCCGCTATTCGGCGCGTTCAGAAGGACCCGTTAAGGGCTCGCCGCCTCCACATCCTTTCCGGGCGGATGTCCGCGGCTCGGACATGAGTTGACGAATCTCGTCGATAGAGACGTCGCCCTTGATCCACTTCTTCGCAAGCGCCTCCGCTTCCGTAAGTGACCCAAGCCCCATACAGATTTGCCGTGTCTTCATTCCAAGCTTATCTGAAAGCCTGTCTACATATGCCAGCGCAGAGTAAGCAGCCTCAATGCCTGGTCGCATACGTTCATCAGTCTCTCGCACGGGAACGCAATGTTTCTCGTTCTGCGACGGTTGGACTAAGGGTTTATAAGTAGATTCTATTACTGGTTCCGGTGACGTGGCGTCAGGGCTTCCCGGACTAGCTGTCCGCGCATCGGGACAGGCTGTCGAGGCTGCCGCGGCAACCGAGGCGTCGCGAGCTACGAGCCCTGCGTCTAGTTCTGACTCTGGGTCCCCCCTCTCCCCTGGCCCAGCGTCACCGGCGCCCAAACTCACTTCTTCATTGTCCCAGGCGGCGTTTTGGTGCTCGGCAACTTCATCAAGTTTGCGACGACACTCCAAGGCAGCGACAGCCATTCTTTCATATCTATCTGCGCCGTCTATGCGTGCAGCAGCTTTGACCTCTTGCAGCCTTTCAGCAGTAAATTGCAGCCAATCAAAATTTAGAAAGTACTCGTTTGAGCGCCGACCGCCTCCTCGGAGAATTGTGGCTATTCCACAGGTCTCGAGCCGGTTTAACACACGATGCACTGTTCTTTCAGACAATCCGGTACACCAGGCTATCTCGCGTATCGACGGATAGCACTTTCCGGTTTCACCGTTGGCGTAGTTTGCGAGAGCGAGAAGGACTAGTTTGTCTGTGGCCTTAAAAGTGGGCCCACACTGGAAAACATGCCCAAGAGCACGAATGCTCACAACAAGATACCACTCATAAACGAAACGCTCACGAATCGGACGGCAGCATTGGATTCTAAGGGAAAACGACTACGCACAGTTATCGAGACGCGTGATCAACGCCATGATGTCCGACTCTCGCCATGCCACGATATTGGTTGATAGCTTCACCGCCTGAGGAAATTCGCCGGATTTGACTCCGGCGTACCATCGGGACCGGCTCACGGGAAAAATCGCAAGCACCTGTGGAAGGCGAAGAAGCTTTGTTTGATTTCCAGATTCGGCGTTTTGGTTGTCCATCCATGCACATCCTTGTTCTCTTCCGGTCCTCGCGGACCCGTTTGGATGGCAACAACTTGGACGGTGTTCCTGCGCCTAAAAACCCGAATAAAAAATCAATTTACGGACACGGTGGATTTCGCCCTTGCGAAATCTCATCGAGCCAATAAGTGAACTTGGAGATGTCCACGTCTGGATCCTCAACCAGTGTATCGATCGCGCGAATCAACTCCGCAACCTGCTCCTGAGCGCGATTCCTGAGCTTGTCTTTTTGTTGCTTGCCTATCGCGGAGTTATAGAATGTTTTGAGCCCTGCCGCCTTCACATGATCCCCGCCACACTGAAGAGTCTTGGAAGCGATTTCAAAGACTTGTTGCATAGTGACGCGACGCTTGTCTGTCTTGGAACGATGCTTGAGTATGTATTCAGTGTATTTTATCGCTTTAATCCGTGTCATTGCTCGATTGAGCTCAACGGGCGGTCGCCCGGGAGATGAGTGTCTCGGGAGAAACTCAGTCATTGGCTGCGACGCTCGGCCGTCGATAAATTCTTCATGTGCAAAGATATACCGCTCCAGGACGGACTGGACATTTCGTTTGAGCCCATCTTCGTTGGGCAACAATCGGTCGAGTTCTCGGGCTGAGAATTGAGTGAGGATGTACTGTATCACTTCAAATGTCGCTCTGCTGACCGCTTCTTGAGCCATTGTATCTTGGTGGTGAAGCTTGCGTTCATCGTCGACCAAGCCGCTGAGGCGTCTAAGAAGGCAGATCGTCTTTTGATCCTCCCGCGACAATTCGGCGGTTTGCTCTTCATCCTTGTGTTGTCGTCGGTTCATTTCGACCACCTCCACAAAATAGGCACCAATCGTCCATTAGTGTGCGCCGTTGCTCCACAAGCGTGCTGCGCCTATACGCGGCCTCCACCTTGCTTTTGGTGGTGTGGGCGAGCGCGGCCTCTTTAACAGCGTGCGAATAGGACGTTTGCTCTTCGGCCCAATCCCGAAACGAGGACCGAAATCCGTGAGCGGTAAAGGGCTCGCCGAAACGCTTCAACGCCTGAATAAACACCATGTTCGATAATGGGGCCGATTCACTCTTGCCTGGAAACACGTACCGCGAGCCACGCGCCTGTATCTGAGCCTCATCGAGCACCTCAAGCATTTGCGGCGTGAGAGGAACCGTGTGGGGTTGATTCGTCTTCATCCGCTCCGCCGGAATAGTCCAAACGTCGTTATCCCGGTCCAATTCAGTCCAGCGGGCGTTCAACACTTCGCTGGTCCGGGTAGCCGTGAGAATTAGAAATTCAAATCCGAGCCGTGACGAGGCGCCCATGTCAGAGCGCCTGAGCCGCCGAATAAATCCAGGGACCTCCACATAGGGCATGGCCGCAAAGTGCTTGGGCTTCGGCTTCGCAGAACCGAGGCCCGCGGTCGCATCCAGCGCGGGATTGGGGCCGTCCCGCAGCCCCTCAGCGATAGCCGCGCTAATGACACGCGCAATGCGCTGTTTGACCCTCCGCGCAGTCTCAGGCTTGACCGACCAAATTGGCTGCAGCGCTTCTTTGATGACAAGAGCGTTGACGTCCGCCAAGCGGAGCTTTCCTAGCCGTGGGAAGGCGTAAGTTTGTAACGTCCTAATCCACTGTTCGGCATGCTTTTTGTTTTTCCAGTGGACCTTGAGATTTCCATGCAATTCAATGGCAAAAGACTCAAAGGTCTTCCCTACTCCGAGACCCGCGCCAGCTTCGGGAAAGTGTTGGGCCCGGCGTATCCGCTGACGGATCGCATCGCGGTATTCGCGAGCCTCTTTTAAGGAGACTTCTTTTGCCGAACCGAGACCGTAGTCGCGCCGTCGGCCACGCTCCGTGACGCGCAAGATCCATCGGCGATTTCCCTTCTTGTCAATTACCAGCATGAGGCCCAAGCCGTCGGTGTAACGCCCAGGCGCCGTCAAACTGGCAATGCGCCGCGTAGAAAGCTGATTGTAAACCGCTCGCGTCATCCAAACTCAGAACCCACTTTGAGCTCCACTTTCAAATAGTGGATTGGCTTGGAATCCTATAAACCTGATTGCACGGTGATGTGAAGTAACCGACTGTAATTACTTGCGTTTCTGGATCTGACGGGACCGGACTGGATGCCAAAAAAAGGTCACCCCCTCCGCCACATTAAGTGTCTCGCGACAGATCGCTTTGCGATCGTCTCCGATGGGGCGCCCTGACCGGGCGGCGCACGGTTGTGCTTGCGAACCCTTCGGGTTCGAAGCTTCTCCCCGGCTCTCCGCCAATTCAGCGAGCCTGCACCTAAAGCAGCTTTTCCAGGGGCGCACGCAGTCTTTGCCGAGCAGCAAACAGCAAAGCTGCGCTTATCAGGATTAAAAATCCGAGCGGCGCAACGCACGACGCCGTTTTTTGGCTGAGCGACCGGTCTTGAAACGCAAAGTCGGGGATTGCGTCGAACTCAGCGACGGATATCCGTTGTTTGGCGACGACAGCCGGCCCGATGCGCTCAAACAAATCGTTTAATGCTACGCGGGCTTGATCCTGATACGCCATATTGCGCGTGACGTCGCCGCCAGCGATGGTGACGAGCGCATTGTTTGCAATCATCGACGGCGACAGAAATTGCAGCTTCGATATGAGCTGCGTGCGTTGCCGGCGCGCCTGGTGGAATTCTTCGAGCACCGGCGTGGTGCGTTTGGCCGCTTCTCGGTTGGCTAGAAAGTTCGACCTGTAAAACCCCGGAACCGCTTCGTCGCTTTCGATCATCTCGGGATGGTCCGCAAGGAAGCCAGCGGTCAGTTCAGCCGTTTCACGGATGGCCTTCACCTCGCCTTCGCGCATTTCCGACAAAAATACCAACTTTGACGGCGGCGGATACGCTGTCTCGGCGAGCGCGCCGCCGATGGCGGGAACCGCAAAGACGAACACCGCCCAGATCGCGAATAACGACGCCGCAACTGTTTCGCTGTGTTTGATATAGGCTGCTGCAAACGCGATCAGCGCAAACCAAAAGAACCCGTAGATTGCGGCGACGGCGAACCAAGCCAAAAAATGGGCAAGTCGATCGGGCATTGATACGCCCGCCGGCGCTATTATCGCGGCTGTCGCCGCAGTCACGCCGAAGCAGATCCAGATTGTCAGATTTCGCAACGCAAGCCGCTTCCAAACCGACGGCGCCACATGTCCCGCCTGTGCGGCAATCAACCGGGCGCGTCCGCGCTCCCGATCTCCGGCCAAAACATCGAAGCAAGCGCCGATCATCAACAGGGGCGCTAAGATCACAATCAGAAAGGTAAAATCCAGCCCGCCAATGGTGGAGAGTGTTGGATTGGAAAATTCGTATTCGATAAAGAGATCCGCCGGATTCGCCCACCCCATAAGCGTTGTGGTCGTCGGGTGTATCTCGTTTCCGCTCACGGCAAAGTCGGCAAGCGGCGCCGGCGGTAAGACCGCAGGCATTCGGATGTTCATCGGCCTCGCATCGAATGGGGATGTTGCAGCGCCAGTCTTCTCGATTTCAACCAATGCGTCACGCCATTCCTTAACGCCTTGTTCGCCGGCGTCGACAAACTGTGTTTGGGCATTGATAGATGCGGTAACGATAGACTGTCCGTTAACGGCGGCAACGACGCCTAGCACAATTACAGTTACAGCAATCGCGAGTCCGGGAATCGAAAAAACGAAAAGCTTTCTTTCAAGAGAGAAGGTTGGCGCACTGATCATAACGCGATCCTCCGTTGTGCGCGTCTTACGGACCAACCGGCAAAGACGAAGCTGCCAACGAGATAGATAGCAAACACGCCGGCGCTAAATGCATAGTTGGACGCTATGGCGGCGTACCGCGGGGGCGCATAGGAAAAATCCTCTATCTGACGCCACAGGGTTTCGTCCGCGGCGTAGCGCTGCTGGCCGCCGCCGCGCAGTTTTAGATCATCATTGAGTATCTTGACGGTTTCACGTCGATGGACCTCCGCGGCTCTCGTGAAGGCTTGCTGATGAATGCGATCAACGCCTGCAAGACCAGCAGAGAGGCTCTGCACAGCCATCGCCGGAGACACCAATGAGGCCACTTTCAAAACTGCTTCCTGGCTGTCATGCAGCGCGTCAAGGCGCGCATACATCGCTTCAAAAAGCGGATGGGCGTACTCTTCGCTTTTTTGCAGCGTATAGCCGCCATAGTTGATGGGCAGTTCCCCGACTGTCGCAACGCCGTATTCGGTTAGGATCGCCTGGCGTATTTGATCCTGATAGTCCTCATCGCCTCTAGCGGCGGAAGCGGCCTCGGCGAGTTCCTTGGACAAAAGACTTGCGTCTGGTTGCGGGTATGCGGCCGCAGCGATACTGGCGGCAATGCGCGGAACCATCATGAAGCTCACCGCCCAAACACCCACCAGAGCGATCAGCGCACTGCGCCTTTCTTTAAAGAAAGCAGACACGCCAACGGCGAAAGCGCCAACGGCTGCGGCGAAAGCCAAATAGACAAACGCTAAAACAGCGACCCGAAAACCCGCATCCGGCAAGACCGGTTCCGCCTGAGCGTTGCTGACCAACAGCATGGACAATGCGAGCGCGGGAACCAGAATGATCGCCAATCCTGCAATAGCGCCGAGTAGTTTTCCGGTGAAAACAGCCTCTGGTCGCAGGCCGGTCGTCGCCATTTGGCGTAACGTTCCCGCCTCTCGTTCACCGGCAATCGCCGCAAATAGAATAAGAAAAATAAAAAGGGGCGCTGCGTATTGGAGTATCCAGGCTGGAGATAATGCCGCAATACGGCCCGCATCTCCAAGCTCCTCGGCGCGCCTGAACACCGCAGGGTTTTGATAATGCGCCTCCATCCAAAGCGCCATGCCGGCATGATCAGTCACGCCTGGATCAAAGGCGGCAAGCCGCGGAACCGGCCTGAAAGCGTAACGCGCAAAATGCGCGGCTGCGTGCGGATTACGCTCGCCCTGACTATCCCAGACGCTGCGATCAACGGCCTCCGCGGCGCTTCGCTCGCGTTCAAATGCCGCTATTCGTTGTGCGGACAATGCAGCGGCGGCGGCGGCGAGCGCAACCAGCGCGACTGCAAGGCAGATAAAAACGCCGCTGCGCAGATAAGTCTTCAGTTCTTTTCCAACGACAGCGCCGATCATGCGGCTGCTCCGGTCGCCGCAACGTCAGGCTCGTCGTCATGCATATGCGCCAAATAAATGCGTTCGATCTCACGCGCGTCCAGCGACGCAGCATCAAGCATCGCGACCAGTTTTCCTGCTTTCATAATCCCAATGCGGGTGCCGATTTCTTTTGCGCGAAAGACATCATGGGTGGCCATAAGGATCGCACGTCCTTCATCGCGCAGACGGCGCAAGGAATGGCTCAACGCGTTGGCGGCGGAAGGGTCGAGACCGGAAAGCGGCTCGTCGAGCAAGAGCGCTTTCGCGTCTTTCGCCAACGCAATGGCGATGCCGACCTTCTGCCGCATGCCTTTCGAATATGAGGACGCCCGCCGGCCCGCCGCACCTTCGTCAAGGCCGGCGTCTTTCAGAATTGAGATCAATTGCGCGCGCGATTTGCGCACGCCGGACAAACGCAGAAAATAATCCAGGTTTTCTGCGCCGGAAAGCTGCGGATACAACGCGACTTGCTCTGGGATGTAAGCAAGGTGCTTTTTGGATTCAAAAGGGGCCTCGGCGACGTTCAACCCGTTCACGAAGGCGTCGCCTGATGACGGTTCCAGAAAGCCGAGAAACAAATTAATCGTGGTCGTCTTTCCAGCGCCGTTGGCGCCGAGAAGGCAGACCGCCTCACCCGCCGGGGCTTTGAGGTCGAGTTGGTCAAGTGCGGTCAACGAGCCAAATTTTTTCGTAAGTTGTTTTGCTTCAATCATAAAAACCTCATCCTTCAATGACGCGCACGCCACCGCGCCGCGATGTCGTTGATCGCGTTTAAGAACGCCGCCATATGATTGCTGGAAATGAAAGCATCTGGCCCGGTCGCTTTCTCGCCTATTGCTTGGTGATGGCGCGAACAGCGCAAACCTCGACGGCGCAATAACAACAAAGACCAAGTTGTGATACTATCACAGCTTTTTTTTGGCGCAGATCATCCTCGACTAAGCGAGAACCGCCGAACGCAAAGGCTGATCGAATGATTTGGTCATGCGGCGCTTTTGATGAAACCGCAGCTGTCTGTCCGGCCGGTTGGCAAAAAACGACGGCCGGCGCGGAGCGCTATTTGAGGATATCGGGCGATTCGAGAGCGGCTGTTTTGGCTGCTTCGACCTCGCGCATCAATCGCAGCAGGTTGCCGCCCCAGATCTTTGCGATGTCGTCTTCACTATATCCAGCCTCAACCAAGGCCTGCGTGATTTTCGGCGCGGCGGTTACGTCTTCCATGCCGTCGACGCCGCCGCCGCCGTCCCAATCCGCGCCGATGCCGACGTGATCAACGCCGACAAGATCGAGCACGTAGAAAAGATGTTCGAGGTATTTATCAAATGTTGAGCGCGATGGCGGGAATTGCCGATCAAGTTCGATCCGCGCTTTGCGGTAAGCGCGGAACTCTTCATACGACAAAGACGCTATGTCATCGCCATAATCGGTGTTTAACGCCTTGAGCGCAGCATCCCGGTCTGGATTGGCGGGCAGCGCTTCAAGATACCCGCCGAAGGCGTTCACATGGATCACGCCGCCGCTCGCGGCGAGCTCCACCAGGAGCTCATCCGGCACGTTCCGCGCATGCTCGAAGACGCCGTCCGGCCCGCTATGGGAGAGAATAACCGGGGTCGTAGACACCGCCATCATGTCGCGCAACGCGTCATCTGAGGCATGCGAGGCGTCGACAATGAGACCCAGGCGATTGGCTTCGCGCACCAGCTTTTCGCCAAGCGGGCTGAGCCCGCCATGCAATACTCCATCACCTGTAGAACTGTCTGCAAACTGATTATTTTTGAAGTGGACGAGCCCGAGCATGCGCAAGCCGCCCACATAGAACGCTTCTAAGAGCGAGATATCGTCGCCGAGGGGATAGGCGTTTTCCATGCTCTGGAAGACAACAATTTTGCCAGCGTCATGAATGCGTTCAGCGTCGTCCGCCGCGAAGGCGAGTTCCACGGAGTCTTCGTATTTCGCCGCCAGTTCCCGAATGGACATTTGCCGCAATACCGCAGAGTTGCGCGCGGCGATGTAGGACGCCTCATCCAGCGGCCCCGGCGCTGTGTAGATGACCCAAAAACCGCCATCCAAACGCCCTGCTCTCAACCTGGGCAGATCGACGTTGGTCCCGTCTTCCGCAAAGGATCCTGATGCGGAAAAATCATAATAGTCCCGATGGAACAGCACCGGCGTATCGAGATGGGCGTCGAGGGTCAAAAGGGAACCATGCAGCGCCGCGCCGCTTCCCGCCCCTGTTACCGGTTGCGCGCACGCTACCGCCAACAGCGCCAGCATTCCTGCCAAACTCAATCGGATCATGCCTTTCTCCGTCATGCTCATGTTGCGGCGGTCCTTATTCGCCGGCGCCGATATAGCGATCCATCCAGCCGAGCACCTCGCGGTGCCACTGGACCGAGTTTTGCGGCTTCAGGACCCAGTGATTCTCGTCCGGGAAGATGAGAAGCTGACTTTCGATGCCCTGGCGCTGGAGCGCCGTGAAGGTCGAAAGGCTCTGTTCCGGCGGTACGCGGTAGTCTTTGAGGCCCTGGATCACCATCATGGGCGTTTGCCATTTGTCGACATGAGCGACCGGGTTCCAG
Source organism: Hyphococcus sp. (assembly GCA_028289605.1). Classification (GTDB taxonomy): domain Bacteria; phylum Pseudomonadota; class Alphaproteobacteria; order Caulobacterales; family Parvularculaceae; genus Hyphococcus. Next base: position 50,029 of record JANQON010000015.1, read on the forward strand.
CGCTCATAACTCTCCGGGTTCTGATAGTATGGACCGGAAAAATCCCACTCAGGGAACCAGAGTTCCTCGGTCGAGTAGTAAAACGACCGCAGATCGAAGAGCCCGTCGTGATTGACGAGACAGTCGAAGCGGTCCGGCCAGTTGCCCGCGATCCAGTTGATCATATAGCCGCCATAGGACGCGCCGAGCGCGCAGACTTTGTCGCCATTGAGCCAGTCATATTGTTCGAGCGAAGCAGCCAGACCCAATTGGAGATCGATGAGGGGTTTGCCGCCCCAATCGTTGTTGATTGAGTCTGTGAACGCCTGCCCGTAACTGGTCGATCCGTGAAAGTCGATGAAGACAACGCCATAGCCGGCGCCGGCATAGACCTGCGGATTCCAGCGATAGGACCACCCTTCAGAGAAGCTGCCTTGCGGCCCGCCATGGATGATGAAGGCGACAGGGTATTGCTCGCCCTCTTCATAGCCGGCCGGTTTCATAACGTAACCGTATACGGTCGCGCCCTCCGCGCCCTCGAAAGAAAATTGTTCGTAGGCGCCCATATCGACACTTGCGAGCGCATCGGCGTTCGCCGCCGTCAGTTGGCGCTTCTCACCGCCGCCAAGAGGAATTGCGTAAAGATCCGCAGGCCGATCCAGCGTCCTCTCCACGAAGACCAGGTCGTCCCCCGCGATCGTCGGCGCGTTTGCGTTGAATCCCTCAGTGACGCGAGAGACCTCGCCGTCTGCGACCGACACGCTGAAGATCGGGTGGGTTCCCACATCGCCCGCCGAAAAGATCACGCGCTCCCCGTCCGGCGTGAAGACCGGCTCGCCGACAGAGCGGTCGAAGCCTTCGGTCAGATTGCGCATCTCGCCGCTCGCAAGATTCATCAGCATAAGGTTGGTTTGGTCGGATTCGTATCCGGCCCGCGCCATGGACGTAAAGACCATCATCTTGCCGTCGGGCGACAGCGCCGGTGCGCGGTCCTTGCCGTCCATGTTCTCGGTTAGCAGGATCGGTTCGTCGCCGCCCGTCGCCGAAACGCTATAGATGTCGAAATCGACGGAACGGGGCTCTTCCGGTCCCGCCTTGCGCATGGAGAAATAAACGCTCTCGCCGTCCGGAGAGATGACGAACGATTCCCGTCCGCCAAAAGGAACGCTCGGCACGTCGCCAACCACGCTGCCCATGATGGGCGCAGGCATCCCCGCCCTCATGCGGCGTCCCTCAATCGGCGCTGAAAAAAGCGTCGAACGGCGCCCATCCTTAAAGCGGTCCCAATGCCGGACGAACAGGCTGTCATAAAGCATGCCGGTTTCGGGACTCGCTTCCGTCTCCTCAAGGCGATCGGCGGTGCATTGAAGGGCGTTGCAATCCGGAAAGACGGCGGCGGCGAAAACGATCCGTTCGCCGTCGGGCGCGAGCCTGAAGGCCGCAACGTCCACCGGATAGTCTGTCACCTGCCGCGCCCGGCCGCCCGCAGCCGGCTGGCGCCAGACCTGACTCGAGCCCGAGCGGGAAGAGAGAAAGAAAACAGTCTCGCCGTCCGGGCTCCATTGCGGCGCGCCGTCGCTTTCCGGCGCATCGGTCAGCCGCAGCGGCTCTGCTCCGTCGGCAAGGTCGAGAACGTAGATGTTGGCGTCTCCGCGATTCGCCTCAAGGTCGGCCTCGCGCACCACATAGGCGATCTTGTCGCCGCTGGGGCTCGCCACGGGGCTGCTGACGCGATCGAGGCTGTGAAGCGTTTCAATAGTCAGGCCCTGTGCGGCGGCGACGCCGAATCCGCTGAGGGCGCTCGCCGACAGGAGCGCGGCGAACGGCTTGAATCTGCGAAACATCGGTGAAATTCCTCCTCGTTGTCAGACCGGCTTTGAGACCATGCGCCGACGGTTTCGAAGCAGTCTTTTTCGTGCACCTCTTCAATTCGCCCGACCTATGCGGGCGGTTGGCCGGAATTGACCGTTTTTTGGCTTGCCAAGCAATCCCCTATCTCGCAACCCTGCTCATATGGTGTTCGGTGATTTTTGGAGAGGCGCTATGAAACGCGTAACAGCACTGGCCGTCTTGGCCGCAGGCATCAGCTTCGGGGCGTTGGCGAATGACGATCTTCGGCTGTTTTCTACGGACGATGTGTTTGAACTGGAGTGGGCGGATGAACCTCAGATCTCGCCTGATGGACGACAAGCCGTTTATGTACGCCGCTTCAACGACGTGATGACTGACCGGACAGGGTCGCATGTTTGGCTCACGGCTCTGGACGGCAGCCTGCACGAGCCGCTGTTGGCGGACGCCGGATCTTACAGCTCTCCGCGCTGGTCTCCCGACGGAACGCGCATCGCCTATATGAAAAGCGCATCAGAGCGTACGGCGCTGTATGTTCACTACCTGGAGTCAGGCCGAGAAGCTCTTCTTGGTTCGTTCGAAGAGGAGCCAAGCGAGATTACCTGGTCTCCCGACGGCGATGCGATCGCCTTTTCCATGGCGGTGAAAGGAGAAGGCGAAGACCTCGTCAGTAAGCCGACAAAACCCGAAGGCGCCGAGTGGGCCGAGCCGCCTATGGTTATTGATCGGGCGCGCTATCGAACGAACAGCGACGGTTTCCTGGACCTGGCCTATAATCACATCTTCATCATTCCTGCCGACGGCGGCTCCGAACGTCAGCTGACGTCAGGGGATTTTCATCATACCGGTCCCCTCTCCTTCACCCCCGACGGGCGAGAGATCCTGTTCTCCGCCAACCGTAGCGACGACTGGGAACTTCAGGTTCGCGAAGCCGATATTTTCTCCGTAAGCGTCAATTCTGGCGAACTCACTCAGCTTACGGACATTTCCGGCGTTGAAGCGAGCCCTAAAGTTTCTCCGAATGGGCGCTATGTTGCTTATCTGCGGACCCGTAATGAGCCGGAGCCATTTGTCGCCACAACGGTCTTTGTCATGGACCGTGATGGGAGCAACGCCAAAAGCCTCACTGACAGCCTGGATCGCCGCGCCGGCAATCTCCAGTGGTTGTCCAATAGCGAAGTCGCCTTCACCTACCAGAACCGCGGCGAGAACATGATCGGCGCGGTAACCGTGAACGGAAGGCGGCGCGTCGCTGTTGAAGGCATTGGCGGCACCACCATCGGCAGGCCTTACGTGAGCGGGACTTACGATGCCGGGCGCGGCGGCGCGTTGGTCTATACAAAGGGAAACGCCCAGCGTCCGGCGGACCTTTACGCACTTAGCAACGGCCGAATCAGAAGGCTCACCACCCTCAATGAAGACCTTCTCGCGCACCGCGATCTGGGCGACATCCGCACGTTCACCTTTGACTCGTCCCTTGACGGTCTTGAGATCCAGGGATGGATGATCACGCCGCCGGGGTTTGAAGACGGCGAAACCTATCCATTGATCATTGAAATCCATGGCGGTCCGCACCTCGCCTACGGCCCTCACTTTTCCGCAGAACTCCAACTCATGGCGGCGGCGGGGTATGTTGTGATTTACGACAACCATCGCGGCTCCATCGGCTACGGCAGCGAATTCGCTAATCTCCTAAAGTACAAATATTCGAGCCCGGATGACTTTGCCGATCATATGTCGGCGGTGGACTGGGCCATCGACAACGGTTTTGCCGACGCTGACAACCTGTTCATCGCTGGCGGTTCGGCCGGCGGCATCGCTACGGCCTACGCCATCGGTTTGACGAATCGTTTCAATGCTGCAGTTGCGGCGAAGCCTGTGATCAACTGGGTGTCAAAGGTCCTGACAGCGGACAGCTACATCGATCAGATCGCCACGCAATTTCCGGGACCGCCCTGGGAGGAGCTTGAGCACTACTGGGAACGTTCGCCGCTCTCGCTTGTGGGCAATGTCGAGACGCCCACGATGCTGATCACCGGCGAAGTCGACTATCGCACGCCGATTTCGGAGACCGAGCAATTCTACCAGGCGTTGCAGCTGCGACGCGTCCCAAGCGTCATGGTTCGGATTCCTGGGACCCATCACGGCATCGCCGGCCGGCCGTCGCGCCTCAACGCCAAAACGGAATACACGTTGGCCTGGTTTGAGAAATACCGGGTGACGGACGGCGACGAAGAATAGGCCCTTTGGCGCGAGCGGCGGGGTGACGCCCGCGCGGGGCGAAAACGCGTCTTTCCGGCAACGGTTTATCGCCGCTGCGGGGCTGGACGCCGCACGACATTTCCACCCGGTCGTCGGAGATGATAGGGTTCGGACGGGGTATCTGAGGGGATTCGCGATGCGTTCCGTATTCAATAAGGCTGTCGCCTCGGCGATTGTCGCCGCCTGGCTTGCTCATTCCGGCGCCGCTGCGCTGGCGCAACCGGCGCCGGACGACGACCAAACCGCCGAAACGCCGGTTGAGGCCGCCGACGACAACGGAACTGCGAGCGATGCTGACGCGATCGTCTCGATGAGCGCCGATCTGTTCGCACAGGACACGTACCAGATCACGCCGATGGTCTGTCCGTTTAAGGGCGCGGTCGACTACGATGACGAGCACACAAGTTGTTTCCGCATTGGCGTGCCTGAAAACCGCGAACGCGAATTGTCTCGCACCATTCAGCTGAACGTCGTGAAGCTCGCCGCGCGTGAGCCGGAAGATTGGGATGTGGAAGAAGACGGCGACTGGAGCCGGCGCGACGACCCGATCATCTATCTGTCCGGCGGGCCGGGCGCCGTCGCCTCAGGCTATGTAGAACGGTTGAAAGATCACGGCGCGCGCGACCATCGCGATCTCTACATTCTGGAGCAACGCGGCATCGGATTCTCTGACGACTTTTGCCCGGAATATTCGAACGTTGATCCGGCGGGCCAGAATGTCACGACATACGATGACGCCGTGCGCGCGGGTCTTGAAGTGCTCGAAACGTGTTTCCAACGGGCGCAGGACGCCGGGGTCGACCTCGCCGGCTACAGCACCATCGAAAACGCGCGCGACGTGAAAGCCCTGAGGCGCGCGCTTGGCTACGACGAGTGGAACATTTGGGGCATCTCCTATGGCTCCGTGCTCGGACAAGCCTATTTGCACGAAGACCCGCAGGGTATTCGCGCCGCTGTCATTGACGCCATTGTGCCGATCGACCCGGCCATCAATTTTCAGGGCATCGCCCGCTACTATCAACGTGTCCTGACGATTTTGTCCGACTTATGCGCGGAAGATGCGTCCTGCGCTGCGAATTTCCCGGATTTTGAAGGCCGGCTGAAACAGGCGATTACGACAGTCGAGGCCGACCCGATCCGCGTCGCGAACGCGCTTGACCAGGAATTGTTTCCCAGCGGGGAAGCGACAATCTTCCTCGACATTATCGCCGGGCTGCCGTTCATCCAGTTCTACGAGCAGGACAACTACGCCACGTTGCCCGCCCTTATCGATGGGCTTGCCAGCATTGTGGAGGAGCGCGACCATGAGCGGTTCCGTCTCCTGACCAGCGCCGAGTCCACCGGCGGTTTTGTCGGCATCAGTCTTGGCATGTACAATGCGATCGCCTGCAACGACGGCTGGGTGACCACCTATCGCGACAGCTTTGAACGGGACGCGGCCGATCACCCGGTGCTCTCATTGATAAACGGGCCGATCTGGTCGGCCGATGAAACCGTCGCCTTGTGTGAAAAATACGGCATGGCGCCGCGCGACGCGGCTGATTATGCGCCGAGACGGATCGACACTCGAACCATCATCGCCGAAGGCGCCATGGATCCGATCACGCCGCCGCCATTCGCCGAGGCGATCCTGCCCAACTTCTCGAATGCAACTTATGTGGAGTGGCCCTATGCCGGGCATGGACCAACCCGGTCGATGGACTGCGCCGGCGATTTCCTCACCGCATTTTTCGACGACCCGAACGGCGACCTCGATACTTCCTGCGCCGATGACATGGAACGGCCGAACTTCGCGGGTCCGCTTTACCGCGATGACGCCCTGCTGCGGATACTGGCGCAGTTAGAAGACGATCCGAAACCGCTAGCCGCGACTCTTTCCTTGCTTGGGTTTGCGGCATTCGCGCTGCCCTTCGCCTTTTTGATCTACACCGTCGCGCCGCTAGCGCGCCTCATCAATCGCAATGGCGGCGACCCCAGCGGCGGCGCTCGCTTCATGGCGTGGTTGACGGCGCTCCTCGGCGCGGGATCGATCGCCGGTCTCGGATACGCCGCCTATGCAACAATAGAAGCCAGCGAGCTTTTGGTCTTCGTCGGGCTCCTGGGTTGGGCGCAATGGGCTGTCATCGCCGGATACGCCTCAGGCCTCACAGGCTTGATCGCGTTGCTCCTGACGGTGCGGACGCGCATGTCCCGGTATCTGCCGATCGGCGCCCTTCTCGGTCTTGCGTTGACCGGGTTGGCCGGCGCCGCACTCGCAGCAGGCCTGGGCCTCGCCGGTTTCGGCTTCAGCGTTTGAGCGAGATACCATTCAGCATTCGCCGGTTCGCCGTGTGACGAACCGGAATACGAGGGATGCTGTCATCCCGTCGTTATAGCCGATGGGATCGGTCTGCATGAACCGTCCGAGCGCCGGGTAGAGCCGGGCCTTGTCGTAATAGAGCTCAACCTCTTCGATCCAGGCCTGTCCCGTATACTGGAAGCGTCCGACATTGGCGTCGCCGGTTAAATGGGGCCCCAACCCCATTTAACTCCGTCGGCGTCGTAGGTGTTGACGTTGGTGACGTTCCCGAGGAGTTGGCGACGGCGATGATGGAGCCGCGTTCGTCGGCGGTGAGCCAGCGGCGGTCGGTGGTGTCGTCGCCCTCATACCAGACGACGGGTTCGTCGACGCCGGGCCCGTGGACATAGCGGCGCAGGACGTCGCCGGCGAAGTCGTATTCCGCGATCAGCGATGCGCCGGCGTGGAGATAGCGGGTCGACGTAAAGCCCGTCTTCGTTGTCTGGCGCAGCCGTCCGACCGCGTCATAGACGACGGTCGCCCCATTGCCGGACGTCATGAAGTTCTCCGCGTCATAGCCGTAGGAAACGCCGTCGTAAGAGGTCAAATTGCCGTTGTCGTCGTAGGAGACCGACGCCCCGTCGACGCTGGTCGCCTGGTTCAATCCGTTCATGATCGCCGACGCGTCGATGTTGTAATGATCGAGATAAGCGAACAGATCGTTTGACCGCATGGCCTGGGTGATCTGGCCAGCGCGGTTCGCCCCTCAGCGTGAAGCGCTCTATTGATTTGCGCTCCAGGCGCCTTCAGGCAATGGGACGTAATACTCCGCACACATTGCATGTTCATCTGCTGGCTTAAGGGCGATCTTTTCCCAGGACACACACAATGCGCTTATTAGGTCTTTTGATCTTGCAATCCCTGGAAATGGACGTTGATTTACGCGCTCGACGGCGCTTTGTATTTCCTTTTCCAACTTCGGCAACACCGGCCGAGCTAGAGAACCAAATTTCCCAATTTCAGTCGCGGCGAAATAGGCGTGATCTAGACTCGACAGCAAATCGGCCAACTCGTTGACGACCTCTTCACCGCCTTCAAGCTCTTCCGTTCCCGACAAAAAAGCATCAATTTTGCCTGAGAGATCTCGCTCCATCTGAGACATGCGTAACAGATCGGAGGTTCTTTTGTACTGCCTCAGGTCGTAAACAATTTCTGCGCCTTTTCCTTGTTTGCTAGTTTCGTAGGACGAGCACGCCAATAGCAATATTGACGGCAGGATCGCAAACGCGGCGAGGAGAATTTTGTTTTTCATGTGATTAATCCTTACCGGTGTGTAGGTGTTAACGTTGGCAACGGCGCCGGAGGTAATCGCGGCGATGAACTCGTCGAAGGCGTAGTCGGTGACGACGCCGATGTCGCGAGTGAGTTTGGTTCGGCGGCCGTAGGGCGAAATTCAAATCACTCGTACAACAGTAATTTCGTCTGTTCGCTTATCGATCGAAAACTCAATATCACAGCCCGTCAACAGCACGGCGCCCGGTGTCGGATCATACTCATAAGTCACATATCCGGGCGCCGGCGGCGGCAATGGCGGCAGCTCGCCCGGCACAAGGCGCGGCGTAAAATCGATAGTTATTCGATTATCAAGTTCTTTCACGAGCACTAGATAGTCGCTTATATCCGTTTGGCGGCAAAC
>JANQON010000018.1 GCA_028289605.1 Hyphococcus sp.
ACGCGGCGCGCCGCCGCGAAGGCCGCGTCTATAGACAAATGAGTGGTGTCAAGCAACTCCGCGCCCTCAGCCCTCGCCAGCGGCGCGTCGGCGCGGCCCGCGTCACGGGCGTCCCGCTCCAGTAAATCGGCGTAAACCATTGATTCCTCTAGGTCCGGACGGTCCTCGACCAATTCGAGCCAGCGCCGCCGCGCCCGCTCCTTGGCGCTGGCCGTGACAAAGAACTTCACGTCGGCGTCAGGACAAACAACCGTACCGATGTCGCGGCCGTCCAGAACGGCGCCTCGCACGCGGCCCGGCGGCGTCTGTGCGAAGCGTCGCTGGAATTCGAGCAGGGCGGCGCGCACCTGCGGATTTTTGGCAACGACCGAGGAGGCGGCGCTCACCTCGCGCGTGCGAATATCGGCCCCCTCAATCTCGGCGTGATCATATCGGGCCGCGGCGGCGGCGGCGGCCGCTTCGTCGGCGGGGTCGAGGCCGTCCTTCAGCATTGTCCAGGCGACGCCGCGATACAGCGTGCCGGTGTCGAGATAGGCGAAGGAAAAGCACTCCGAAATCAGCCGGGCGAGCGTTCCTTTCCCCGACGCCGCCGGTCCGTCCAACGCGATGACAAACGATTCTCTCATGAACGGTTTCTTAACCAGCGATGCGCTCGGCTTGCAAGGCGACGCCTCACGCGCCAGAGGCGGAAAAGCTTTCGACCGCCTGGAGCAACGCCGAGGTCAACCGCCGCTCCTCACTGGTTAGTTCAGGCCGCCAGATCGAAAACAGCAGGATAACCCGCTCCTTGTCACTGTCGTTCCAGGCCTCGTGTTCCATTGAGTCGTTGAACACGCAGAGTTCGCCCCTGCGCCACTCGTGAACGTCATTGCCCACGCGCAAACCGCATTGACCAGGCGTGATCAGCGGCAGATGACAGATCAAGCGCGTGTTGAGAAATCCTGTATGCGGATCGATCCTGGTCTTCGGCGCCAGCCGGGAGAAAAGCGCCATCGGCCCTCTGCCGTCGACCCGGTCCAGCGGCGCGTGTTCGAGCGCCGCCATGGTTTTGGGAAACCGCGCGGCGTTCTCGGCTTCACATACGCCTTCGCGCCACAGGTAAAGCGCGCCCCAGTCCTTGTTATCGAGGAGACGGTGCGCGCGTTCGGGACGATCGGCGTCGCGCTTTATGTAAGGCTCAAAGGCGCGGTCGTCGCCAATGACCGCTTCAAGCTCGGCGGCGATGTCTTCCGCCGCGTCCTCAATTTTCGCGACCCAGTCAAACGCCGCAGGGTCGTAAAATCCGCGAGCCGCCAGTCCCTCAAAATAAAAGACTCTCGGCTCTTCGATGAACCGGGTCTTCACCCCGGCCAGCATCTCGACGGAATCGCGAAAGCGCCGACTCGTCGCCGCGTCGTCGAAACCCGCATTATCCAGCTGCGCCTTCAGATGCGCCAGCATGTCCGCAGCGGCTTTGTCGCTTTCCTGTTGCGCCCGGCGCACCTCGGCGGCGAGCGGCGGCGGCAAACGATCAATCGGTCCCGCCGCGGCGACGGCTTCATCGTAAAAACTGGATGCTGCGCGCGGGTCTCCCTGGGCCGCATAGGCGTCGGCTTTGGCGATGAGCGCTTGCGCATTGCGGCGGTCGCGCGACAGGATCTGATCGATCGCCGCATGGGCCTTCGCATAATCGCCGAGCGCCCTGGACGCCAGCGACATGCCGAACCAGACCTGGCCGTCGGCGGCTGACGCGTTGATCAACTGCGAGAACAATTCCGCCGCGCTGCGCGCGTCCTTTCTGCGCATAGCCTCCGCGGCGCGCTGTTTCAGCGCAGCAATGTTCTGCGGCGTCATCGTCATTAGGACACCGGAGCCATGTCGGCGCCGAATCCCGCCATCAACGCGCTGAAGTCAGGGAAGCTGGTCGCGATCATGGCGGCGTCATCAATCTCGACGGGCTCCTTGGCGGCGAGCCCCATCACCAGAAAGCTCATGGCGATGCGATGATCGTGATGTGTTTTCACAAGCGCCCCGCCATGGGGCGCCTTGCCGTCGCCTTTGACGCGCAACCAGTCGGGGCCGCTTTTGACATCAACGCCGCAGGCGACAAGGCCTGCTTCCGCCGCCGCGATGCGATCGCTTTCCTTCACGCGCAGTTCCTCAACGCCCCGCATCATGGTTTCGCCAATGGCGTAGGAAGCGACCACCGCCAGCACCGGATATTCGTCAATCATCGCCGGCGCGCGGGTCGCAGGCACCTCAACGCCGTGCAGGATCGAATGGCGCGCGCGGATGTCGGCGACCGGTTCGCCGCTTTCTTCCCGCTTGTTTTCAAAGGCGATGTCGGCGCCCATGTCGCGCAGCGTTTCGTAGAATCCAGCCCGCAGCGGATTGACCAGAACATTCTTGATCGTGAGGTCGGATCCGGGCGTAATGACCGCGGCGGCGACGGCGAACGCTGCGGAGGAAGGATCGCCCGGCACGACAACATTCGCCGCATGCAGTTGCTGCATCCCTTGCAATGAAATGATGCGCCCCGGACCGCCGTCGCTTTCAAACCCGAGTTCCACGCCGAACGCATTCAGCATCCGCTCTGTATGATCCCGCGAGCGTTGCGGCTCATGAACGCGCGTCAGTCCCTCCGCCCCCAGGGCGGCGAGCAGGATCGCCGATTTCACCTGCGCAGACGGCTTGGCGAGCTTGCAGGTAACGGCGGACAGATCTGAGCCCCCCTCAATCGAAACCGGCAGGCGTCCGTCATTGTCGACGGCGTTAACGCCCATCATACGCAAAGGCTCCAGGACCCGGCCCATGGGCCGGCCGCGCAACGACGCGTCCCCGTCGAAAACGGCGGCGACCCCGGCGCCGGCGACTGCGCCCATCAAAAGGCGCGCGCCGGTGCCGGAATTGCCGAAATAAAGGGCGTGGCCTGGCGTCTTCCAGGGACCGCCCGACACCCGCCAGTCGCGGCCGCGCCGTTCCACCTCCGCGCCCAAAGCGCGCAAGGCGGCGGCGGTTCTGAGCACATCGTCCCCCTCCAGCAGGCCCGAAATTTCGCAATCCCCGTTGGAAAGGGCAGCAAAAATCAAGGCGCGATGGGAGATCGACTTATCCCCCGGCGCGCGCCCCTCGCCCGCCAGTCCGGCGCTCCTACGCGCCCGCATGCGTCCTGACGGCGATGACATCCAAGTTCCTTTCAGTCCCTGGCGCGACCTCGGGTCGCGCGGCGATTCCTTTTGACAGCGACGTTTCTGCGTGGCAACACGCGCTTTTTCTTATCCACGGCAACAATCGGCGATTCTCATGACCAAACCAGAGCTCGGCGTCAAACGCGATTGCCCGGAATGCGGGGCGCGCTTTTACGATCTCAACAAGGAGCCGGCGCATTGTCCGAAATGTCACCACGAATTCATCCCGGAATCCTTGTTGAAACCGCGCAAAACCCGCGCGGAGGAAGAAGCTGACAAAAAAGAGACCGACGAGGCCGAAAAGCCTGAACAGGAAACCTCCCTGGAAAGCGCTGACGACGAAAACAAGGCCGCAACCTCGAAGCGGGCGGCGGCCCTGGACGAAGACAACGAAGAGGACAGCGACGATGAACTCGGCGCGCTCGGCGACCTCGATGTCGACATTGACGACGATGATGAAGAGGACGACAGCGGGCTCCTCGACGATGATGATGAGGACGACGACGTTTCGTCGATCGTGAAAACCGGCGGCGACGACGATTAGGCCGACCGGCGCCGAATCCGGCTTGCGCCGCCTGCGCCTGGCCGCTAGGTTCCGGCGCTTCGTCAGGGCCGCGTTAAGGCCCGCCGGCCCGGCCCCATCCGGGCGGCGAAACTACCGGGGCTATAGCTCAGTTGGGAGAGCGCTTGAATGGCATTCAAGAGGTCGGCGGTTCGATTCCGCCTAGCTCCACCAATTTTCTCTTTCCGCCGCGTCGCTTGTGCGTCGGCGAACGAACACTCCCCTCGCCTCCGCACGCATGTTAAATAGGAAGCATGCGCATCCTGCTCTTCGGCAAAAACGGCCAGGTCGCGCGCTGCCTCCAAGATGAGGCGGGCGCCGTGCGCGTTGCTGCGCTCGGGTCGGGCGAATGCGACCTGAGACAAGACGGCGCCGCCGCAACGGCCATCGATGCGCAAAAGCCTGATGTCGTCGTCAACGCGGCCGCATTCACCGCAGTCGACAAAGCCGAAACAAACGAACCGGAAGCCCGCCGCCTCAACGCCGACGCGCCCGCGGAGATGGCGTTGGCCTGCGCCCGCGCCGGCGTTCGCTTCATTCACCTGTCGACCGACTACGTGTTCGACGGCCGCAGCGCAGGACCCTATACGGAAGCCGATCCCACGCGTCCGCTGGGGATCTATGGGGCGACCAAGCTCGATGGGGAAGAGGCGGTATTGGCGGCGGCGCCGACGGCTGTCGTGATCCGCACATCATGGGTTTTTTCAGAATATGGCGCGAATTTTGTGAAAACCATGCTGCGCCTCGGCGCGGAACGCGCGACGTTATCGATCGTCGACGATCAGGTCGGCGGTCCCACCCCGGCGCGGGACATCGCGCGCGCCGTCCTGACCATCGCCGGCAAACTCCATCGCGGCGCGCCGGGCGAAGGGATATACCATTTCCAGGGCGGCCCGCCGGTCAGTTGGGCGGCGTTCGCTGAAAAAATATTCGACATTGCCGGGCTTGAAACATCCGTGGAGACGATACCCACCGCGGACTACCCGACGCCGGCGACACGCCCGCTCCGCACTGTGCTCGACTGCGCGCGAATTGAACGTAATTTCGGGATCGCGCAACCGGACTGGCGCGCCGGGCTGCGCCAGGTCATTGCCGCCCTGTCGCCATAGAACCGCCGGCGCCAGGGCCATCGAAGAGCGCCCAAACCTGAACCCGCCCCGGGAACACAGCCAAGCCTTGCGCGCGCCGGCGGCGACGGCCTTTATTTTCACCGTCAGGACCGCTAGAAGCGCGCTTTTCCAGCGGGCGTATCGGAGAAGCGGTAATGAAGATCTTAGTAGTCGGCGGCGACGGTTTTTGCGGATGGCCAACCTGCCTGCATTTGTCAAACGCAGGCCACGAAATCATGATCATCGACAATCTCTCGCGCCGCAAGATTGATGTCGAACTCGAAGTCGAATCGCTGACGCCCATCAGTTCCATCACTCGGCGTCTCGCCGCTTGGAAAGAAGTCAGCGGCAACGACATCCAATTCGAAAACTGCGACGTCGCGCACAACTATATGCGCCTTCTCTACATCATGGAGAAATTCCAACCCGAGGCGATCGTTCACTTCGCCGAACAACGGGCCGCGCCCTATTCGATGAAATCGTCCTGGCACAAGCGGTATACGGTCGACAACAATATCAACGCGACGAGCAACATCCTCGCCGCAATTGTTGAATCAGAACTTGATCCGCATCTTGTTCACCTCGGCACCATGGGCGTTTACGGTTACGGCACCGCGGGAATGAAAATTCCGGAAGGCTATCTTCCCATTAAAATCGAAACCGATGACGGCCGCGAAATTCGCCAGGAAATTCTGTACCCGGCCAATCCGGGTTCGGTCTATCATATGACGAAAACACAGGACCAGCTTCTGTTCGCCTTCTACAACAAGAATGACGGCCTGAAGATTACCGACCTGCACCAGGGCATCGTCTGGGGCACACAGACGGAAGAAACCAGAAAAGACGAGCGCTTGATTAATCGATTCGATTACGACGGCGACTACGGCACCGTTCTGAACAGGTTTTTGATGCAGTCGGCTGTGGGTCATCCCCTCACCGTTCACGGCACAGGCGGTCAGACGCGCGCCTTCATTCACATTCAAGATACGGTGCGATGCATTCAGCTCGCCATCGACAACCCGCCGCAACACGGCGAACGCGTTCAAATCCTGAACCAAATGACCGAAACCCACCGCGTGCGCGACCTCGCCAAAATGATCGCCGACAAGACCGGCGCGGAAATCGCTTATGTCGACAACCCGCGCAACGAAGCGGCGGAAAACGATCTCGACGTCGAAAACCAACGTCTCCTCGGCCTTGGACTTGATCCGATCACGCTCGAGGCGGGGCTGCTCGATGAAGTTACCGAAATCGCGCGCAAATACGCCCATCGCTGCGACACAACGAAGATTCCGTGCGTGTCCTACTGGTCGGATTCGCAGAAGAAGCCGTCGGCCTAAATCTCAGTCGCGCTGGACGTCGCCGCCCGGCGCCGCCGCATAGCGCCGGAAATAGTCCAGCGTCTCCGCGTATGGCTTGGAATCCGCTGTTTTCCAGTCATGGACGCTGTCGCGATTGAGAAGCGCGCCTTCCGCCGACAGGATGAGCACGGTCGGGGTGCCGAACAGTTCCGCAATGCCGTAGCGCGCCGGAATGTGCAGATTTCGGTCGCGATAGCCCACATCGACCCAGACCAACTCGTAGCCGTCTGCGACAACGCGAGAGAGCTCCTCGCGCTCAAACTTCCCCGCAAGGCCGCGGCTGTCGTGACACCAGTTGCCGCCAAGGACGATGAGCACGTTTTTCCCGCTGGTCTGCGCCGCGCCAAAGGCGGCGTCGACGTCAGCGGCTGCATTCCTGCTGTCGTCGAACGGGCGCGGGTCGTCGTCATGATGATGGTCGTCATCATGGTCGTCGTTTTTGTTCGGCGTAACCGCGCCCGCCGCTGCACCAGCCGCTTTGCCGCCCGTCTTCGCCGCGCCGACAGCGACGCCGGCGCCGGTTTTCGCGACCGACCCTGCCGTCTTGACGACGCAGCCTGTCGTCATCGCGGCCAATGCAAAGAAAACAACAACTCTCAGCATAGGTTATTCCTCAATTGAAACGCCGGCCTTGTCCAGCGCCATGCGCATGAGCGCCGCCTCAACGTCGTAAAACGAAGAACCCGGCGCACGCTGCGGAGCGCGCGTTGTTCCGGTCACTGCGAAGGCGATGCGAATGTCCTGTTTCATGCTGTCATTGTCCTCTGCACGGAGCAACCACGCGCCGCTGTAAAGACCATAGGCCTCTCCGGCGTGACCAACCAGTGTTCGCCCGCTTCCTGTTACAGGATCGTCTTCGATCGTCTGAACGCCGGCGCCGAAGGCCGTCACGACGTCGTCGCCCGTCTCGCCGCCAGCGTCACCGTTGCGTGCGGCTGGATCGTAACGCCAGACAGGCTCCGCAAGCCTCACGTCTTCGCGCAGCGGTTGCAGCAACGCGACGAGATCGTTGACGCTGGCGCGCATGCCGCCTTGCGGCGAGAACAGGGTCGGATTGTCGCCGGCTTGATACCGGGACAGAAACTCTTCCTTGTCGAGACCGTCAGCCGCCAGAAAAACGGGATCGACGCTGTTCAAAATAGTCACGTTATCGGTCTGCGTCGTCCAAACGCCGCCCTGTCGGCGATAAAGCGCCGCGCCGTTGCGTCGAGATTCCGCAGAAACGCCCGACCAGTTGAACCCTGCGTCCAGTCCCAAGCGAGCAAACACGCGTTCTGTCATGATGCGATCGAAGCGCCCGTTCGATGCACGCTCCATCGCCGCCGCCGCAATCCCGTAGTTGATATTGGCGTAGCTGAAATATCCGGGCGCTTCCGCGCCGAATACTGCTTCTTGGGCGATAAGATCGCTGAACCGTCCCGGCGCCGCGACCCAATAAGCTTGCGGATCGCGCACGCCGGAGGTGTGCGACAACAGCATCCGCAAGGTAATCGGCTGATCGGAAAAGGCGGGATGTCGCAAAGGCGTATCCAGATAATGCGAAGCATCCTTATCGAGATCGATCACGCCCGCCGCCGCCATGTCCTGCGCTGCGAAAGCAACCGCCATTTTCGATATGGAGGCGACGCGCATTTTGGTTTCCGGCGAAAGCGGGCGCAGACAGGTTGCGCCGTCAGCTTCATCAAACAGCGCACAGCCCGCGGCATCGGCGAAGATAACGACGTCGCCGACAGCGACGGCAAGCGCGGCGCCGGCGAGATCATGGCGTTCAACGACAGAAGCGAGACTATCGGAACTCGTCTGCGAGCACGCGCTCACGGCGAAACACGTCGCGGCGATAATAAAAATCCAAGGCCTCATGCGAAGTAACGCTTCAACCGGCCCGCCGCGTCTCCAAGGACGTCAAGCCGCTTGCAAAAGCAAAACCGGGCGTATTGGCGCGGGCGATCTTCCTGGGACGCATGATAAAAGGCTGAAATGGGCACGGCGGCGACGCCGGCGCGCTCGGTGATTTCGCGACAGAAAGCGGCGTCGTCGTCGCGTCCGACCGAACGAATATCGACGGTGATGAAATAGGTCCCTTCACACGCCATCACGTCAAAACCGGCGTCAGCCAGGCCTTTGCTGAGACAATCGCGTTTTTCCTGCATGTCGGCGCGGAACGCGGCGTAGTAGTCGTCGCCGAGCCGCAGGCCTTCTGCGACAGCGATCTGCAGCGGCGCGGGGCTTGTATAGGCCAGATGCTGGTGCGCCTTCATCATGCCGGTAATTAGCGGCTCCGGACCGGTCGCATAGCCTATGCGAAATCCCGTGAGCGAAAATGTTTTTCCGGCGGAACCAATGCGCACGGTGCGCTCAAACATGTCCGGGAACGTCATTAGCGGCGTATGGGCATGCCCGTCGAAAATGAGATGCTCGTATACCTCGTCGCAGACGACAATGAGGTCATGCGCGCGCGCCGCGGAGGCGACGATCTCCAGTTCCTCCGCGCTCATCACTTTGCCAAGCGGATTATGGGGCGTGTTGATGGCGATCAGTTTGGTCCGGCTGGTGACCGCCGCACGCAACGCCTCCTCCGACAAGCGCCAAGACGGCGGCGCGAGATTGACCGGAACGACTTTTGCGCCGGCGGCCTCGATTTGCGGCGCATAGCATTCGTAAAAGGGCGCCAGCACGATCGCTTCGTCGCCTGGCTCCAGATAGCCCAAAAACGCCGCCGCCAAGGCTTCCGTGGCGCCGGACGCGACCAGCGTTTCCGTCTCAGGATCGATGTCGAGATCGTAAAAGCGCTTGTTGTCCTCCGCGATCGCCGCGCGCAGCGCCGGCACGCCTTCGACCGGCGCATATTGGTTCGGCCCTTCTGCGATCGCGTTCGCGGCGAGATCGCGAATGGCGCGCGGTCCGTCTTCATCGGGAAACCCTTGGCCCAGATTGATCGCATTATGGGCTCTCGCCAGCCGCGACATCGTTGGAAAGATCGACTGAGGCCGATTAGCGAACACCGGATTTAAAGATCGCGTCATGTCGTCTCTCTGTAGGCGTTCGCCGGAAACGGTTGTCAGCGGCGAACGCTGTCTTCGATTTCAACCGAGGACATCATACGACAGTTTCGAAGGGCGCCGATAACTATGCACCAAATATGGGATTCATGGCGATTTTCGCCTATTGCGCGAAACGCAACGACCCGAATACACCAAAAAAACGCCCTCAAAGAGGGCGTTTCATTGTGCGGTGATCTCTCAAATTTATTTTAGAGACGGAAGCGAACCTGATCGGCCCAGAAACGCTCCAGACGCTGCAGGGCTTTGTTCGTGCTTTCCATCAGGCCGTAGTCAACGCCGCCGACCTGCTCGACAGAAGCGAGCTGACGTTCAAACAGGCTCGCCAGATTGTCACGAATATCAAGACCGCTTTGGGTCAACGACACGCGCTTGGAGCGGCGGTCGGTCGAAGAGCGTTCGTCCTTGATGTAGCCCTTCTCGACAAGCTGCTTGAGATTGTAGGAAACGTTCGATCCCAGATAGTGACCGCGCGAGCGAAGCTCGCCCGGCGTCAGTTCAGCATCGCCGATATTGTACAAAAGGAGCGCCTGGACGGAATTGATATCCGTCTGGCCGAGACGTTCCAGCTCGTCCTTGATCACGTCCAGCAGCTGGCGGTGAAGCCGCTCAACCAGATGCAGAAGCTGGAGATAGCTCGTCTCCAGCGCTTCCGGATCAGCGCCCGACGATTTTTGACCTTGTCCGATCACCGACGTTTGCATTGCCCCGTTCAGCGCCATAATCTTTACTCACCTGAAACTGTTTGTTTGATGCAAACTAACCGAGATGTCTAAAGGCGCCGTTAAGTCCGAATGTTCAATTTGAAATCAAAATGTAAAAAGCGCAGTAATCGGGCGCGCGGTGCCGTTAAGAAGTTATGAAAAGATTATGAACAAATTGCCTCTCGGCCGCTTCCCCGCATTGCGTATGCGCAGGATGCGAAGCTCTGACTGGTCGCGCCGGCTTGTAGCAGAAACCAGCCTTAGCCCGAATGACTTCATCCACGCGGTCGTCCTGAAGGAGGGAACAGGCGTTCGCGAACCTGTTGATGCGATGCCGGGGGTTCATCGGCTTTCCGTCGACCGGGCGGTGGAGCTCGCTATGGAAGCGCGCGACCTCGGCATACCAGCCCTGGCGCTTTTTCCGTATACGGATGCCGAGGCGCGAACGCCGGGCGGCGAAGAAGCCCTTAATCCCGACAATCTCATGTGCCGGGCGGCGCGGGCAATTAAGCAAGCGGTTCCGGATATCGGCCTGATGGCGGATGTGGCGCTCGATCCTTACACCGACCATGGCCATGACGGGCTGATGCGAGACGGCGTCATCCTCAATGACGAAACGGTCGAAGTGCTCGTTAAACAAGCCGTCGCCGAAGCCGAAGCCGGGTTCGACATTATCGCGCCGTCGGACATGATGGACGGGCGCGTCGGCGCCATCCGGCAGGGTCTTGACGAGGCCGGCTGCGAAAACGTGCAGATCATGGCCTATGCGGCGAAATACGCGTCCGCATTCTACGGTCCCTATCGCGAGGCGATCGGGTCCGCAGGCGTCTTAAAAGGCGACAAACGCACCTATCAGATGGATCCAGCGAATACGGACGAAGCCCTGCGCGAGGTCGCACTCGATCTCGCGGAAGGCGCCGACAGCGTTATGGTCAAACCCGGCCTCGCCTATCTCGACATTGTCGCGCGCGTGAAAGAAGCCTTCGGGGCGCCGACATTCGTGTTTCAGGTCTCGGGCGAATACGCGATGATCAAAGCCGCCGCCCAGAACGGCTGGCTCGACGGCGACCGCGCCATGCTGGAAGCGCTCATGGCGTTCAAACGCGCCGGGGCGAACGGGGTGATCACCTATTTCGGGATGGAGGCAGCGAAGGCGCTGCAAAGCGGGTGAGTGGTGAAATCGTGAATAGTGAAGTGGTGAATGGCGGAAGAAACTTTCAAAGCGCCTCTATGCACCATTCACCACTTCACTATTCACCTGTCATCTCCCGCCGAAACCGCCCTTCGGTTTCAACCGTTTGCGCAGCGCCGCATAGACCGGCAGGAACGCGACCGCCAGCAACATGTGAATGGCGAAGTCGGTGATCATCCAGTTCACCCAGGGAACGCCCACGCCCCAATAGACCGCCGGAAAATAGATCAAGCCGTAGACGAGATAGCCGCCGATCGCCCCGAACATGGGCGCGCGCCACCACTCGCCGCCGCCGCGGGCGACATCGTAAACGCTCGCCGCCATATATTGCGCCGCCATGGCGCTGGCGACGAAAGCGACCGTGAAGCGGACGGTGGGTAAGTCGCCTTCTTCCAGGACCGGCGCGAGATAGGAAAGCTCGGCGAACACCGCGATCGCCGCGAGGGTCCAGGCTGCGGTGACCGCCCGGCTCGCTTCGTCGCCGCCGTATTTGCGCGCAAAGAGAATGGCGAGCAGGGGCCCCAGCGCCATGACCGCGCCCCCATGGGTCAGCCAGTTTGACGGGCGCAAGGCCTCCGCCCCGGCGAAAAAGCCGTCGAACACGCGCAGCGGCAAGTCGACGGTCAGAAACGACCATAAGAGCAGGATTGCGAGCATGCCCGCCAGGACCAGCACCCGCGCGAAGGCGGAGAAAAACTCAGCCGTCTGACGCGACAGACGCTGCAACGCGGTTTCCCGCGGATTGTGCTTTTCGACCGCTGTAGCGATTTCCACTGACGGGCCCCTTTAACCGGGCGTCATCATAGCCGGAGTCCTTCCGGGCTCCAGTTGCAAATTGGACGGAGTCCCCCGCCCCGCTCCATCGGCCGCGGGATTCGCGCCTTAAGAGGCTTTGGCGAGCTTTTTCTTGAGCTTCAGGGCGCTGGGCGACAGCTTGTCGTCGTCCGCCTTGGCGAGGAAAACATCCAATCCGCCCACATGATCAAGCGTGCGCAGCGTGGACGCGGCGACCTTGAACTTGAAGCCCTGGCCGAGCTTGTCGGAATGCAGCGTCACATTGCACAGATTGGGCAGGAATCGCCGCTTTGTCTTGTTGTTCGCGTGAGACACATTGTGTCCTGTCTGCGGACCCAGTCCCGTCAATTCGCAGCGGCGCGCCATAATTCACGTCCCTAAATTCGTCAAAAAGCGGACGCGCTGGGCGTACCAGCGCCGGCCCGGACCTTCTTGTTCCAAGAAGCCGCGTCGTTTAGCGGCGCAGCCAGGACCCGTCAAGGCGAAAACCGGCGATTTTTGGCCCTAAAGCTCCCGCACCAGTCGGAATCCCGTGTCGTAGTCGCGGTCCGCGTCGCCGACTTCCTTGCGGTGCGCCGCCCGCAGTCTCCATCCGCCGGCGTTCCAGGCGCCGCCTTTCAGAACCCGGGACGAACAGGCGCCGCCGACCGGCGTTCCGTCTGCGGGCGCGCTATTATGGTTCGGGCGCCAGCAATCGGCGACAAGCTCCCAGACATTGCCGTGCATGTCGTAGAGGCCGAACGCGTTGGCCCTGAACGAGCCCACCTCCGTCGTTTTCGAGCGATAGCGCCCCGCCGGCGCATCGGCGTAAGGGTAGGTTCCGTTGTAATTCGCCTGAGACGTCGACAGGTTCGCCCCAAAGGAAAACGGGTCGGACGAACCGGCGCGCGCAGCGTATTCCCATTCAGATTCGCTCGGCAGGCGATATGTCTCGCCGGTCTTTTGCGAAAGCCAGTCCGCATATTGCTGCGCGTCGTCGAAAGAAACATTCACGACAGGTCGGCGGCCCTCGCCCCAGCCCATCGCCGGCGGTTCGTATGCCGAGCAGCCGCCGTCGTCGACACAGGCCCGCCACTCATCGAAGGTGACTTCGTAAGCGCCCATAGCGAACGGCGCAGCGATGGCGACATCGACCTGCGGCGTTTCCGACGCTTCGCGGCTGCGTTCGCCGTCGGGGGCGCCCATGGCGAACGCACCAGACGCAATGACGATCAACTCAGGGCATTCGTCACAATCGCGCAGGCTGTCGCCCGCTGCGTAGGCGGACGGGGTTTCGACGGCGTCGGCGACCGGCGCCGCCGCCTGAACGTCTGTTGCGTCGTCTAGCTGCGGCGCTTCACCAATTTCATCCGTAGCCGCATCAACTGTATCCGGACCGGCGCCGCCGATAGCCGCCGCCAGTTCGACATTCTCTGCGGGCGCGGGCTCATCGGGCGCGGGCGCGTCGGCGTCGTCGCTCGGCGCCGATGTGGCGGCCGGGCCGGCGGCGACGGCGAGGGGCGCGCCTTCCTGGCTCTTGGCGTAAAAGAAGTATCCGATGGCGGCAGCGCCCAGCACCGAAAGCCCCAGGATGACAGGCATCAGGCTGAAACCGCCCTTTTTGGCGTCTTGCCGCTGCGCCGCGGCCGCGCGCGGCGGCGGGGCCGAGGCGCGCTTGGCGGCGCCGCGCGAGCGCGCTTCGGCCTGGCGCTCGGCCGCCTGGGTCGCCGACTTCGCCGCCACCAGCTTTTTCACCTGGGCGATGATCAGTTGCCAGTTCGCATCTCCGGTGTCGCCTTGCCACCCGCGCAGATCCGCAGTTTGCAGCCGCTTAAAGCCGCGCGGCAGGTCGATGTCGTCGATCATGACCGGCACCAGCGTGTTGCGAGTCATGCCGTCGTCCGCCTCTTCCTGAACCCAGTTCGAGCCGATGGAGGACGTAGACCACACCACCAGTATACAGGCGGCTTCCTTGAGCTGCCGGTCGATCACATTGGAGAAGGATTCCCCCGGCGGGATGTCCGGATCCCACCAGACGTTAAATCCTTCCGCTTCCAGCGCGCCCGCGATGTGACGGACCTGTTCGCGATCATTTCGCGAATAGCTGATAAAGATATCGGTCAAAACAATCCCCCCGTGGATTCTTTGATCGTTGTTTATAAACAGAAAAATAGCCGGGCGCCAGTCTCAGAAACAATGAGGCGGCGCTCTGTGAGTTGGCGGCCCGAAACGACCCCCTATATAAATGGTCGCCCCCGCCCCGCCGCAACAGGATCGCCGCTCAAGTGGCCCCAACCTCACCCTTTGACGATTTCGCCCCCGCAGGCGGCGGCGCAGTCACGGCAGTGCTGGGCCCCACAAACACGGGCAAGACCCATTACGCGCTGGAGCGGATGCTCGCGCATCAGACCGGCATGATCGGCCTGCCGCTGCGCCTGCTCGCCCGTGAAATCTACGACCGGATTGTCAAAGCGCGGGGGCCGCGGGAAGTCGCTTTGGTGACCGGCGAGGAAAAGATCGTCCCGCCCAACGCCCGCTATTGGGTTGCGACGGTTGAAGCAATGCCGCTCGAACGCGAGGTCGACTTTCTGGCGATCGACGAAATCCAACTCGCCGCCGACCGCGAGCGCGGGCGCATTTTTACGTCGCGTCTGTTGCACGCGCGCGGGCGATCGGAAACGCTTTTCCTCGGCTCGGACACGATGCGGCCGATCCTCGAAAGGCTGTTTCGCAATATCCAGTTTCTGTCTCGTGAACGCCTGTCGAAGCTCACTTACGCAGGCGTTAAAAAAGTATCCCGCCTGCCCCGACGATCGGCGGTGGTCGGTTTCTCATCGGATACGGTTTACGCCATCGCCGAATTGATCCGCAGACAGAGAGGCGGCGCGGCGGTCGTGCTGGGCGCCCTTTCGCCGCGTACGCGCAACGCCCAGGCGGAACTTTATCAATCCGGCGAAGTCGATTTTCTCGTCGCCACCGACGCGATCGGCATGGGCCTCAACATGGACATCGACCACGTCGCCTTCGCCGCGCGACGAAAATTCGACGGCCGGGTTTTGCGCTACCTGACCCCTGCGGAAATGGCGCAGATCGCCGGGCGCGCCGGCCGTCACATACGCGACGGCAGCTTCGGCGTTACATCTGATTGTCCGGCGCTCGAAGAGGAAGACGTTCTGGCGATTGAAGACCACATGTTTGATCCAGTGCGCGCATTGCAATGGCGGTCCGAAGTTATTGATCTGTCTTCAATACCGGCGCTGCTACGATCGCTTGAGCGGCCCGCGCCGCGGCCGGAACTGGTGCGCTCCCGCCATGAGGCCGATGAAGACGCCTTTCGATGGCTGGTAAAGGACGAGACCATTCGATCCTTCGCCGGCGGCGGCGCCGGCCTCGCAACACTGTGGGACGTTTGTCAGATCCCGGACTTTCGCAAGGTCGCTCTCGATAATCATGCGCGGCTGCTCGGCGATATTTACCTAAATGTCATGGAACGTGGCCGGGTCGGCGATGACTGGCTCGCCCCGCGCATCGATCGTCTTGACCGGACCGACGGCGACATCGATGCGATTTCCGCGCGCATTGCGCATGTCCGAACATGGACATTTCTGTCCCATCGGCCGCAATGGCTTGAACATGCGGGTTATTGGCAAGAACGCGCCCGCGCGATAGAAGACAAGCTCTCAGACGCGCTGCATGAGAAACTGACGCAGCGATTCGTCGATCGGCGCACCTCGACGCTCATGCGGCGATTAAAGGATCAAGCGCCGCTGTTGGCGGGCGTCACCGACGACGGAGAAGTGATTGTGGAAGGCCAATTCATCGGCCGCCTTTTGGGGTTTGATTTTATCGTCGATCCGCGCGCCAGCGGCGCCGAGGCGAAATCCCTGCGGTCAGCCGGCGAGCGCGCGCTGCGCCCGGTGCTGGCCGCCCGCGCGGCCGCGCTGGCCAACGCCGGGGCGGACGAACTGTCCCTCAAAGACGACGGCGCCATTGTCTGGCGCTCGGCGATCGTCGGTCAGCTTTCCAAAGGCCCGGCGCCGTTGCGCCCAGAGATCGCGATACGCGGACTGGAGCAGATATCGCCCAACATGCGCGGCCGCGTTGAAGATCGCCTGAAAGAGTTTGTCGCCGCCAAAATCGAAGGATTGCTCGCGCCGTTGATCGCGCTGCAGAACGCAGCGAACGCGGCCGACGATGACGGTCTGAAAGGGATTACTAAGGGCGTCGCCTACCGCCTTGTCGAAAATTTCGGCGCGACGTCGCGGGCGCAATTCGGCGACGACCTGAAACAGATCGACCAGACCGAACGCGCAAAACTGCGGCAAGCGGGCATGCGTTTCGGCGAATACACGCTGTTCCTGCCGGCGCTGTTGAAGCCTGCGCCAGCGCGGCTTTTGATTTTGCTTTGGGCTTTATGGAACGAACGCGCGCCGGGCGAAACGCCGCCGCCTAAACCAGGCCTCGTTTCGCTGGAAATGAGCGAGAGCCTTCCGCACGCTTATTATTACGCCGCCGGCTATCGCCCGTCCGGAACACGCGCCGTACGCATCGACATGCTCGAACGGCTCGCCAATCTGATCCGGACTGCGCGCGGCGAAGCTGACATGCGTGAAGGATTTGAAGCCGGGCCGTCTATGATGTCGATCGTCGGCTGCTCCGGCGAGGACTTTGAAGGCATCATGCGCTCCCTTGGCTTCCGCAAGAATGTCGTCACGCGAAAGCCTGCGCCCAAAGATCAAGCTAAAGAGGACGCCGCCGCGCCAACGGCGAACCCAGTCGAAAACGCCGACGCAACGGCGGCGCCGGTCAACGTCACGCCCGATTCGCCGCCGGCCGATGCGCAGCCCGCCGGCGCACCGCCGGATGCGACGCCGGATGCGCCCTCAGAGGCGACGCCGAGCGCTGAAAGCGCGATGCCCGAGCCGCCCGCGGATCAGACCGCTCAAACACCGCCCGCCGCCGCGAACGCAGCACTGCCGAAGAACGACGACGCCGAAGCGACTGCGTCTGACGCCGCCCCGGTTGCGGCGTCCGTCCCCGACGGCGCCGAAGCGCAAGCGGAAAGCGACGGCCTTGTCGACGTCGTTCTATGGCGTCCGGCCCCGCGCAAAACGCATTCAAAGCCCCGACGCGACCACAAAGCCGGCGGCGCCGGCGAGAAGCAGCGCGGCAAGGGCAAACGCGGCAAGCCTCAGAAAGGCGGCCGGAAAGACGGTCGCGACGGCGGGCGCGGTCCGCGGCGTCACGAATCGCCGATGATGCACGAACCGCGTCACCGCAAGACGGCGGACCCGAACTCTCCGTTCGCCGTGCTCGCGAGCCTGAAGCCGGAACTCTCCGACAGCGCGTCGCCCGATGATAACGGCAAGCGGCCCGAGAAGGCTGAATGAGCCAACGGACGGCCCAGGACGGCTTGACTCAGCGGCTCGACCAGTGGCTCTGGCGCGCCCGGTTTTTCAAAACCCGGACACTCGCTTCCAAGTTCGTGGGCGACGGCAAGGTGCGCGTTACGCGCGGCGACAAGACCGTGCGCGCTGAGAAACCGAGCCACGCCATCGCCCCCGGCGACGTGCTGGTGTTTTCGCGCGCCGAACGCCTGCGCATCATTGAAGTCAACGACATCGCCAAGCGACGAGGTCCGGCGAGCGAAGCAGCAACGCTTTACACAGATCAATCGCCGCCGGCGGCGGCGGCAGCGGCGCGGACAAACGCGCCGATGCATCGCGAAAAAGGCGCAGGGCGACCAACCAAAAAAGACCGGCGCGCCCTGGCGGCGCTGAAACTTCAATCTCAGGATCCATAACCCGTGAGCATATTCAAAAGCATTTTTGCGTCCCCTAACCGTTCTTCGGCCGAAGACAACGACCCGGCGGGTGCGTTCCGCACGTCCGTCGCGGCGTTGCTGGTCGAGGCCGCTCGCGCCGACGACCATTACGCACCGCGCGAGATCGAGATTATTGACAAGTCGCTCGCCGCCAGTTTCGACCTGTCCGCTGAAGACGCCGCCGCCCTGCGCGCAGAAGGCGAAAAAGCCCAGTCGGGCGCCCTCGACATCCATCGTTTCACCCGCGTCGCAAAACAGATGACCGCGGAGGAAAAGACAGCGTTTGTCGAGCAGCTATGGGAAATCGTCCTTTCGGACGGAGATCGCGACCCGTATGAAGACGCGCTAATCCGCCGCATCTGCGGACTGATTTACGTCGACGATCGCGAAAGCGGCGCGGCGCGGGCCAGAGTCGCAGCCCGATTGAGCCCATCATGAGGATTTCTGCGCAGCGCCGATATTGCGCCCGACGCCGGAGCGGGTAAAGAAAGATCGAGAGTAGCGGCAAGGAGCCAGCATCGTCATGACGTATGTCGTCACTGAAGCCTGCATCAAATGCAAATACACCGATTGCGTCGAGGTCTGTCCGGTGGACTGCTTCTACGAAGGCGAGAATATGCTGGTCATCCATCCCGACGAATGCATCGACTGCGGCGTATGCGAGCCGGAATGCCCCGCCGAGGCCATTATCCCGGATACCGAGCCGGAAGCCGAGAAATGGCTGGAATTGAACACCAAGATGTCCGGCGAATGGCCGAATATCACGCAGAAGATCGATCCCCTGCCCGACGCCGACAAACTGGCCGAGGAAGAGGGAAAGTATAAGAAATATTTCTCCGACAAGCCCGGCGAAGGGTCTTAGGGCGCGCCGGTCCGGCCTCTTCGGCCGCGCGGCGACCCAAATTCCGTCATGGAAAATCCAGCAATTTTATGCTACTCTGCTGGCAGATCGACGGATGTCCAGGAGGCGACGAAGCTGCGTTCCCGACACGGGGCGAAGCGATAAACCATTGAAATAAAAAGCATTCCGGCCCTGCGCCGCCGGCGACTGCGCCGCATTCCAGGCACGGCGAAAATCGTCTTGAAAGTCCGTTCGGGCGCACGCCCACATCCGTCTTAAGTCCAACAACCGACGCCGGGCGCGTTGACCCCGCGCTCGGCCGAAGCTGAGAGAATATCAACAGTCATGGCGACCAAGAAAAAAACCACCTCCAAAACAACAAAAACCGCCAAGAAAAAGGCGGCCAAAACGGCTGCCAAAAAAGCGCCCGCCCGCAAAAAAGCGCCGGCCAAAAAGACGGCCGCAAAAAAACCAGCCGCCCGGAAAGCGCCCGCCAAAAAGGCCGCAACGAAAAAGACGACCGCCAGAAAAACCAAAGCTCCGGCGGTGAAGAAGGCGCCCGCGCGGAAAACCGCGGCGAAGAAAGCGCCGGCCAAAAAGGCGGCGACAAAGAAAACGGCGGTCAAGAAAGCGGCGCCGAAAAAAACGGCGGAGAAAAAAGCGCCGGCCAAAAAGACAGCGACAAAGGCCGTGAAGACGGAAACCGCCAAAGCGCCGGCGAAAAAGGTTAAAATCAATGTCGGCCAGGCCCCGCGGAAAACGACGTTCGCCGCGTCGATCCCCGTGCCCTCGCAATTGCCGCCGAAAGAAGCCCCGCAAGCGGACGCGAAAGCATCCGTCGACAAAGAGGCCTCCGGCGCGGCGAAGCTCGACTTCAAAGTGAACGACCAGATTGTCTATCCGGCGCACGGGGTCGGCAAAATCGTAGCGCTCGAGAAGCAGGAGGTCGCCGGTATTGCGATCGAACTTTTTGTGATCGATTTCGACCAGGAGAAGATGAAGCTGCGGGTTCCGACCGGCAAAGCCAAAGCCGCCGGGATGCGTCCCTTGTCCGACGACAAAACCGTCAAGAACGCCATCGAGCTCTTGAAAGGACGGGCGCGCATCAAGCGCACCATGTGGAGTCGGCGCGCTCAGGAATATGACGCCAAGATCAATTCAGGCGACATCAAGCTCGTTGCGGAAGTCGTGCGCGATCTCTATCGCGCGGACGACCAGCCTGAGCAAAGCTACTCGGAGCGCCAACTCTTTGAAGCCGCCCTTGACCGCATGGCGCGCGAGGTTGCAGCCGTTCGCAAAGCCGGCCTCGAAAAAGCGATTGAAGAGTTGGAAGCGTCTCTCAAGCTAAAGGCGCGCGCCGCCTGACGAAGAGACGATCTCAATCTGTTGGCGGTGCGCCAGAGCGATCGACGCGCCGTTGATGCGCTCAACGAAGCCGCGAATTCGCACCCGCGCCTCCGACAATGCAGCGAGGTCGAAGCCTTGCTTCGCCCAGCGGCGATATAAACGCGACGGAGCGCTCGCCGTGAAATCGCTGCGGTAGTCGTCGCCGAAATTGAGATAGAAACGGTTCTTCGCCAGCGCCGCGCGCAGGACGCTCCCTTCAATGAGATGATAGGCGCCGACGGCCCGGTCCGCCGCGGCGGCGTCAACAACGCTATAGGCGTCCAGCCGCCACAGGCCGCGTTTTTGGTCTCGCGCCGCTCCCTCCGCCGCGAGCAGTCGATCGATCAGCCCATGATCCTCGCTTGCCGGCGCAACCCGCGCTGCGCCGGCTTCCACCAGGCGTTCCTGGATCGCGCGCTCGTCCCCTTCGAGTCTCGCCTGGACGGGGTGTTCGCCCCAACGGTTGGGCGCGCCGGCGTTGGCGATGCGCAGCGGTCGCTCGTCAATCAGATCGGCCAGGATATTCCGCGCCTGGATGTAGAATGGCTGGGCGTCGCGGTGCAGGTGGTGCGGCGACGGCGCCAGAATATCTGCTAACTGATAGTCTGCGCCGCCGGCGCGAAACCGGTCGCCGGACAGCGCGCGTGCATTGACAACCGTCTTCGCCGCTGAAGGCGTCGCCGCCGCAGCCGCGAGGCCCGCGACGATGAGGCGCCGACGATCCATCACGCCGGCGCTGCGGCAAGCACGCGCACCTTTGACGTCGCCGACTTCCCGGCGCCGTCAACGACGATGACATCAAAAAAGCCGGGCGCCGCAGGCGCCCATAAGGCCCGTCCGTTATGCTCTTCTACCCGAGCGCCGTCCACAAACCAGGTGTAGTCGCCGGCGCCGCCGCGAGCCGCCAGCAAGAACGCTCTGTCTTTGTTGCTTAAGAAGAGCTCGACCCCATCTTGCGGAAAGACGATGCGCGGGGGGTTTCGGCGCTGCAGTGGGTCGGCGAGCAATGGCGGCGCTATTTCCTCAGCCTGCGGAACAATTTCTGTATCTCTTGTCTCAAGGACATTGCCGACGAGATCAAACGCGTCAAAAAGCAGCGGCGCTGCGGCGCGCCGGCCGGTCTCGCCCGGACGCGGCCCGCCGTCCGCGCGGCCGACCCAAGCGACGATTGCATACCCGCCTCCGTGGCCTGCAGCCCAGGCGTCGCGGAACCCGTAGGACGTGCCGGTCTTGAACGCGACGCGCTGCGCTGACGCGGAAAGCGCTGCAGGCGCGCGCCCGGCGAGCGACGGCGCATCGGCGAGAATGGCGCTAATGCGCCTCGATGCATCCTCTGACATCAGCCTGTATGTCGGCGCATAGGTTTCGTCGTTCTCCAGCCACTTTAGCGGTTTCATTTCACCGCCCTCGGCGAGGCCTGCATAGAGGACGCCGAGATCGCGCGCCGTCACGCCCGCGCCGCCCAGAGCGAGCGCGAGACCGGGTTTTTCATCCGTCCTCGCAGGGGCGCGAATGTCGACGCCGGCCGCGTTGATCGCGGCGAAGAACCGCCGTGCGCCAACCGCTTCAAGCGCCGCCACCGCCGGCAGGTTCAGCGAATGTTGCAGTGCTTCCGTGACCCGAACCTCGCCGCGAAATCGGCGGTCGAAATTCTCCGGCGTGTAATCGCCGAAAGCGCGCGGCATGTCTTCGATGATACTCGACGCGCGGAGCCGGCCGTCATCCATGGCGAGTGCGTAGATAAACGGCTTCAACGTCGACCCGGGAGAGCGGACCGCGCCGGTGAGATCGATCCACCCGCCGTCGGCGTCAAGGGATGAGGATCCGACGCTTGCGCGCACGGCCCGCGTTTCGTTTTCAATGATCAACAACGAGGCCGTCGCCCCGTCCCGATGGTTTTCGGCGTAGCGCGCGACCAAGGCTTCAGCGCGACGCTGCAGCGTCGCGTCAATCGTCGTGCGAACCGGTTTGTGTTCGCCATGGGCGAGCCGCCGCGACGTGTGCCAGGCCAGTCGATCAAAAGACCGGCGTGTTTGCGGCAAGATTGCATCGGCCGCTTCCGCCGCCCGGTTTGGCGCAACGGCGCCCGCTTTGGCCAGCTTGTCTAAAATGCGTGTCCGCGCCTCTTGGGCGTGTTCAGGCCGCAGGTCCGGCCGGCGCGCCTCAGGCGCCTGGGGCAACGCAATCAGCAAGGCCTGTTCCGCATCGGTCAGATGCGACGGCTCTTTGCCGAAATAGGCAAGGCTCGCGGCGCGCACGCCCTCGATATTGCCGCCATAAGGCGCAAGGGTAAGATAGAGTTCCAGGATCTCCTGTTTTGTCAGACGGCGCTCGATCTGCACGGCCCGGATCATTTCAATGACCTTGGCGCGAAGCGTGCGCGGGCGCGGCTCCAATAGCCGCGCGGTCTGCATGGTGATGGTTGAAGCGCCGGAAACGATCTCGCCGGCCCTCGCCGAAGACGCGATCGCGCGCATGATCGCCAGGGGATCAACGCCCGGATGAGCGTAAAAGCGCTCGTCTTCGATTGCGATCAAACGTTCAATGAAGACCGGGTCAATCTCGTCGAGATCAGCGGCGAAACGCCAGCGCCCTTCCGCCGTCGTGAACGCGTGAAGCCACGTCCCGTTTCGATCGAGCGCAAGCGGGGACGCGTTCGCCGCCCTTTGCAGCGGCGGCGGCAAGGCAAGATCCAGGACCGCCGGCAACGCGACAAACGCCGCCGCACAAGCGATCAGTCGGCGGATCAAAACTTTACCAGACCTCATGGCGCCTCGCCGATGGTCACCGTCCGGTTCGCCGTGCGGGCGAACACGCCGGGACGGTACATGTCTTCGACAACGACGCCCGGCGCCGCGAACCTGCCCGGCGTGACGGCGCGCGCGACGTAGGCAAGCGTGAAGCGGTTCTTGCCGCGCACGTCCACCGCGGCAACGAAGCGATCGTCTCTCGCCTCGGCGACTCGCGGACGGCTGAGTTCGCCGACCCACTTATAGGGGCCGTCGACGCGGCCGTTGCTGGCGTCGCTTGGTTTCAGGATGGTCTCTATCTCAAAACCAGCGGGCAAAAGATCAGCGACAATTGCCGGATGCAACTTATTGTCCTGAGCGACGCCGCTGATGACAACGACGAGCCGGTCATTCTGACGCACGGTATTTAAGTCAACCGCGCGCCCGTCGCGGGTCGCGATGCGCTTGGTGATTGAAAAGCCCTGGGCGACCGGCTGCGGCGCCGACAAGGGCGAACCCGAAACCGTCAGGGACCGATAGATCCGCCCTTCGCCTTCATTGCGATAGGAAACGCTTTCAGCGAGCGCCGCCATGGTCGGCGTGAAAGACGGCGCCGCAGGCAGATCGCTTAACGTTTCGCCGTTGCGCGACAGGGCCATTTCGCCGCCGGCCCGCAACAACGCCTGGGCCGCCAGCAGGACATAGGCTTTTTCCTGGGTGTGCATCCGGTTCGGATCCTTCATGAAGGTCAGGAAGCGATCGGTGATCGCCTCCAGTTGCTCGGTCCGTCCCGCTTCTGCGGCGAGCGCGGCGACGCCGGCCGCGTCCCGCAGCGGCGACTGGTAATAATCGCCGCGATTGTCCCATCCGAGCGACTCATAGGCTTTTTGGAACGCGTTGTTAGCGCGCGCCCGGTCGCCCATGATCGCGAGCGCCGCCCCGATTTGCGCGCGCGCAAGCGGGCTCTTTGTTTCGGCAAGCAGCGTGTCGTGGAAGTATCGCAAGTCGGACAGGTCCGCCTCGCCGGCGCGGGCCAATACATACATGGCGTAGGCCGCCGAACGCCGGCGCAGTTGTTCGGTCGTATCATTTGATCCGCCGCTTTCATCCGCACGCGTTTGATATCCGGCAGCGTACCAGCGGTCCAAGCGCGCCACCTGGCGCAGCGATCCATAGGCGGCGCTGAGCGCCTCGTCCGGCACGCCGTAGCCTTCAGCCTTGGCGCGATAGAGGAAGTCAGTGACGTATGGTGCGAGCCAGGCCGTGGCGTAGCCGTCTCCGACACGCCAGAGGCCGAACGCGCCTTCCGGGCCTTGCCGGTTTAAAAGCCCGTTGACCGCTTTCTGGACGCGCGGACGAACGGCCCGCTCCGGACCTCGATCAAGCTCGCCGCCAAGCACGTCGACGAATAAGAGCGGCATCGCCGAACTGGTCAACTGCTCCGTACACCCCCAAGGATATCGATAAAGCGAGTCGAGCAGCGGTCCCGGCTCAACGCCGCGGATCCGCGAAAACGACACGGCGACGTCGCCTGAACCCGGCGCATATCCGTCGAGCACGGCGTCAGAAACCTGAAAACTCTCTTCCGGATCGAGCGGTTCGGTCTTCACCTCCGTCACTGGAAAATAAGGCGTGCGCGACTGGATGGGATAAGATCGCGAGACAGCGAAACCGCCGGGGCCCGTCACATCCATCTTGACCGCGCCGACGCCGACGGCGCCGGCCTCAAATGTGAATGACGCCGTTTCTTTCTGCCCCGCCGCCAACGCGTAGGTTGCCGCAGTGTCAAAAGCGATGGGTCCCTCGCCGCTGATCGACACCTGATAGTCCCCCGCTTCGCCCTCAACATTGTCGATGAGCAACGTCGCCGTCGCTTTATCGCCGGGCGCCACGAAGCGCGGCAGCGCAAGTTCCGCCGGCACCGGGTCACGCACGGTCAAGGGTTCGGAGGCGCCGCCCACCTTGTCCGCGGTCCAGGCGACCGCCATCAACCGCAATTCGCCGTTAAAGTCCGGCACGTCGATGGGCACGACGGCGCTCCCGTCGGCGCCGATCGTTGTCATGCCTGAAAACAGCGCAACGGATTTTGTCGGCACAACGGTTAATCCTTCCCCGCCGAGCTGGTCGCCGCCGAAACGCGCCGGCGCGCCGAGATTGGCATTGAGAATTCGCCCGTAGTCGTCGCGAATGGCGACGCCGAGGCGCTTCTTGCCGAAATAGTGCGCCTTTGGGTCGGGCGACGCGAATTTCGTCAGGCGCAATATGCCTTCATCGACCGCAGCGAGGGTCAACATCACTTCCGAACCCGGTGCGGCGCCGTCGACTTTCACCGGAAGATCGAGTTGCTGGCGCGGGCGGAAAACCTCCGGCGCATCGAACGACACGTCCAGCGTTTTCGACGTCATGTCGAACGGCGCATAAGCGACAGCCATGGCGCGCCGGGGCACCGGCCGCTCGCCCGCGTCCCTCGCCGTGACGATCGTCGCCAGAACATAAAAGCCGCCGCCCCAGGACGGATCGGTGTCTATACTGATCTCTTTGGCGTCGCCGTCGACCCGAACGCGCTGCACCTGATGGACGCGGTCGGTTGCGACCGCGATCACCGCTTCGCCGGCATAGGGCGGGTTGAGCACGAAACGGGCCCTTGCGCCCGGCGCAAGTTGCTCGTTCTGAAGCGTCAACGCCGCCTGATCGGGGGTATCGACGCCCGCCGCGTAGGACCGCCAGCCGACATAGAATTTGATATCGCTGGTCTCCTCGCCGCCGGCGCGGGTCGCCGTCAGCCGGTAGGACCCGCGGTCAAGACGCTGCGAGACGAGCTTGCCGAGGGCTTCGGGGCCGGTTTTGCCGCGCCCCTCGGCTACGAGGATGTCGCGCCACTGGCGGCGCCATCGCCATTGACCGTCCTGGCGATACCAGTCGAACCAATAGTCCTGTTCATAGAGTTTCCATTCGATTTCGCCGTCCGAAACAGCGCCTTCCCAATCGATCAGCACCGTTTCGATCTCGACGGTATCGTTCAGGCCGAACCCGTATTTTCCTTCCGGCAGTTTCAGGCCGACGTAGTAATCGTCCGGACGCACGGGAATGCGGGCGGACTCGCGCACAACCCGGCCGCCGGGCTCAACCACGCCGACCACAAGATCGGCCCGCATCGGCGCGCCGTAGCCTTTGCGCGCATCATTAACATTGAGCGCGATCTCAGCCGCGCCCTCAGCGTCCGTCGTCGTGTTGGCGAGCTTTAGAAAACGTTCTTCGAAACGACCGTCGGTCGGACCAAACCGAAACCCTGAAAAATCCGGGAACGGATTGGGGTCGAGCCGCAGGCGGGCTTCAGCTTCTACCGGCAAGGCGCTCGCCGGCGCGCCATATAGATAGCGGCTGCTCACGGAAACGCTGCGTTCATCGCCGGGCCGGATTGGCGTTTGCTCGTCCATGTCGATGACGACTTCGAGCCGCTGCGGCACGAAGTCCTCAACGGAGAAGCTCTCATAGGCGACGGGGCGCTCTTCGCCGTCGGCTTTGACTTCAACGCGCCAGACGCCGCGCGCCGCCGACGCCGGAATGTCATAGGAGAACGAAAATCCGCCAATGCTCAGCGCATCGATCCGGCGCTCATGAGCGAGGGTGCCGTTGGGGCGTCGCACCGCCGCCGTTACGGGCCGCGACGCGATCGCCGCGCCGGCGCTGTCGCGCAACAGGCCCGACACATGCGCGGTCTCCCCAGGACGATAAACCCCGCGATCGAAATACACGAACCCGTCGATACGCGGCGGCGCCGCGCGCCCGGCGACGTCGCGGTCCGACAGATCAAGGGGCGCCCGCGTCAGATCAAGCGCGGCGAAATCGCCCTGCGCCCCATAGGCCATGATCATTTTCGGCGTCAGCGGATAGTCGCCGTTCACCGCCGCCCGCTCAAAGCGCGCGCGGCCGTCCGCATTGGTGACGACGCTGGCGAGAACGTCATTGTTAGCCGCGATCAATGTCAGCTCCACCCCCGAAAGCGGTTTCGCCGTGGAGATGGAACGGGCGAAGACGTCAACGCCGTCGGCGCCGGAAAAACTCGTCAGCGCAGTGTCGGTGAACATGATCCACCGCCAGGCGGTCGCCGCGCGATAGTCGTCAGCGCCCGGCGAGGCGTCTCTCAGCCGCACGAAATAAGCGCCGGGTTTTAGTTCATCCAGCGCGGCGCCGAGCGCAAAGACCGTGGACGTCGTTTCATTGCGGTCGCCCGGCGTTTCCAGAGAGCCGTCAAAAACTTTAACGCCGATATCGGATCCGTTGTTTTGTTCCCACACGTAGGAATACTGGTTCTCGCCCGTCGCATCGCCTTCGACAATGTTCTTGCGCGCCAGCGACCGGTCGGAAACCCGGTAGACTTCGATCTTCAGTTTTTCGACATTGACGGTTTCGATGCCGATTCCATCCGCTTCAAGACGCGGCAGAATGACCCCGTCGCCGGCGAAACCGACAAAGGCCGGCTTGTCGCCGAAGGCGATCGCGACCCGCTCCGCGCGGGCGAGCGCGTCACCCGCAGCCGACGGCAGCCCGCGGCGCAGGGTGGCGGAATAGTCCCGGTCGAAGTCAAGCCCGGTCAAGCACAAGGACGAGCCGTTGACCGTAAATGCGCCCGGCGCGGCCGGTTCGACCCGAACGAAATCGGCGTAGTTCGTGTTCCCGCTGTCGTCGAGATCGGATGTGAACTGGAAGCAGGCTTTCGGCAGGTCTTCGCCGGTGTCGAGGATCACCCGCTTGAACACGAAGCCGTCAAAGATCTCCGGCGCTGGACGCGGGGCGTCATCGTCGCGGAACGTTTGAAACGCATGGCGAGGCCGATCATCCGCCGAGCGCGGCGCCGCAGCGACGACGGCCTGGCTGTTGGGCGCGTCAGTCGAGCTTGAGTCCGGCGTGATCGTGCGCCCCAGCACCAGCCCAAGCGCAAAAGCGCCGATCATCCCGCCCGCAACGAGAATCTGCCTGCGTTGAACCATGAGTTATGTCCTTCCCTGACGCGCCCGCTCCGCCGCGAGGTCTCCCGCGTCGCCCAGAATTATGGCGGTTCCACAGCGGGGAAGAAACATTTCTTCGACCATTTCGGGAAATTAAGGTGGAGCCCGACCGCGCCCGTCTGTTTTGATGCGGCGCCAGATCAGATATGCTTGGCGTCAGGGTCCCCGTAGCTCAGCAGGATAGAGCATCAGATTCCTAATCTGAGGGCCGCAGGTTCGAATCCTGCCGGGGACGCCAAAGAGATTCGCACTGCTGAACGATAGCTGCAGGCCAAACTTCGAACCTGCTCTTTTTTTATCATGCCGCGCAATGCGCGGCGGGGGTTCGAATCCTCTCGGGGACGCCAAGCCGACTTTCAACCTTGCAGCGTTGACGGCCCGCCGGGCGCCGCCTCCGGAGCAAGTGTTATACGCCGATGTCGGCGCCGTCCTGTCGACGGATGGCGACGACGCTTGGACGCGGCGGCATGCGTTCGGCGAAATCGGGCCAGCGCGTCGACGGCGCTTCGAAACTGGTTCCCCGGCCGTCGCCGGGATGCTGCACGGCGAGGAAGAGCGTTTTGCCGTCGGGCGTAAACCGCGGCCCGCACACTTCAGCGCCGTTGGGCGCGCGGAAAAAAGCGCGCCCTGTCCCGCGTTTGTCGCCGTCGGTTGCAAGCGCCCAAAGGCCGTCATTGGCGCCGGTAGCTTCATTGCCGTCTGTGGCGATCCACAATCGGCCCGAGGGGTCGACCGCACAGTTGTCCGGCGAGCCGAACCAACCGTTCTCGCTCGTGGCGGGATTCCACATGGAGCCCGTTTGCGGATCCGCGGGGTCGCCGCATCGGACAAGAATGTCCCAGCGCGACCGCGTCGCGGTAAAGTCGCCGTCCGGTTCGACGATCTCGATAATGTGGCCGAACGCGTTGTTTGCGCGCGGGTTCGCCGCGTCCACCTGTTCCGCGGTGCGCCGGGTGTTGTTCGTCAGCATCAGGTAAACGCGGCCTGACGCGGGATCAGGTTCAACGTCCTCCGGGCGATCCATGGGCGTTGCGCCCAGGAGATCGGCGGCGCGGCGCGTTTCAATCAAAACATCCGCCTGGGAATAAAACCCGTTCTGCGGCGTCAGCGGACCCTCACCGAAGTTTAGGGCCATCCAGTCCAGGCCGCCGTCTTCGCCGAACCTGGCGACATAAAGCGTTCCTTCATCAAGAAGGTCGAGATTCGCCGTGCGGTCAACCGGATCAAAAGTGCGCGCCGTGACGAACTTGTAAACATAATCGAACCGTTGGTCGTCGCCCATATAGACGACTACCCGTCCGTCCGGCGCGATGACGCTTTCGGCGCCTTCATGTTTAAAACGTCCCATCGTAGTGCGTTTTTTCGGCATGGACGTCGGGTCGAGGATGTCGACTTCAACAACCCAGCCAAAACGGTTCGGCTCGTTCGGCGTTTTGGAGACGTCAAAACGGTCGAAATAGCGTCCCCATTGATACCAGCCGCCGGGAACGCCGTAACGGGCGTGATTTTCCGCTTCCGGATGACCATCTGCGAGCGCGCCGAGAAAATTGCCGTTGAAGTTCTCCTCGGCCATGAGATAGGTGCCCCAGGGCGTCACGCCGCCGGCGCAATTGTTCATTGTACCGATGACTTGTCGTCCAGTGGGATCATCTCTTGTTTTCAATCGATCAGACCCCGCCGCGGGACCGGTCAGCGTCATCGCCGTCCCGCCGGATGTGATGCGCCGATTGAAGCGCGAATCGAGCACAGGCCGCCAGGCGCCGTTTCGGGTTCGTTCAATCTCGACAATTGTGCCGCCATGGGCGGCCATCTCGACCGCGCATTCCTCACGCGACGGAATGCGCCCGCCGGACAGTCCAGGGAACATGAGCCGCGTCGAAGTGTATTCGTGATTCACGCACAACAAGCCGCGTCGGCTATCGGCGCCTGCGGCCCCCAAGGGGTAATACCCGATGAAGTCGTTGTTGTACCCGAACTGGCGTTCCTGCGCCGCGGCGGTTTGATTGTATGGATCGAACGCCGGCGAATCCGGGAAAACCGCATCGCCCCAACGCAGCAACAGATCAGCCGCATACCCGTCCGGCAGGTGGTGGTCGCCGCCAGCGCCGCGCGCTATCTCGGCGAAGGTAACGTCCGCAGCCGCATTTGGCGCGCTGCGCGGCCCGGTGGCGCACCCCAGGCCGGCCGTCGCTGCGGCGGCGCTGACGCCGCCCAAAAAACTGCGCCGCGATAACCGATTTGTGATGATGTCGGCGATCGTTTGCGCCCCAGCCGCAATGCGTGGGTTCGTCGTCTTGTTTTCGCTGTCATCCACCTTGAAAATCCCCGTTGTCGGCGCCTGCACGCCTCAATGGTACTTAAAATCTGTGTCATTACCGTGATACAATCACAATTCCGGTCATGATAGAGACCTTTTCGTCAATTCGTAGAGTTTTATGAAACCGCGCCGTGAGACCTGAAAAAACGACCGCCCTCTGCGTCGACATCCAAAACCTCGAATACGCATGGACCAACGGCGAGCGCGCCCTGTCGGTGCGCCACTTCACCATTCAGCAGGGCGAGAGGCTGTTCCTGCAAGGCCCGAGCGGCAGCGGCAAGTCGACGCTTCTCGGCGTCATCGCCGGGGTCTTTGCGCCAACGTCGGGCGAGGCGACAGTCCTTGGCAACCCTTTTCACGCCATGCCCGCCGCCGCGCGCGATCGCGTTCGCGCTGACGCAATGGGCGTTGTCTTTCAGCAGTTCAACCTGGTGCCCTATCTCAATCTTGTTGAGAATGTTCTTCTTCCATGCCGCTTTTCCCGCCGGCGCGCCGAACGGGTGGGACCATCGGAGTCGGCGCGGATCAATAAAGCGCAGGAGTTGTTGAGCCGCCTCGGCCTTGACGATGAGGCGCAGGCCAATCGGCCGGCGGCTGAACTCTCCGTCGGTCAGCAGCAGCGGGTCGCCGCGGCGCGGGCGCTCATCGGATCGCCGTCCCTCATCATCGCCGACGAACCGACCTCGGCGCTCGACGCTGAAACGCGCGACACGTTCATCGAAACGCTTCTGTCGGAAGCGCGCAACGCCGCCGTTTTGTTTGTTAGTCACGACGCGTCGCTGTCGCGGCATTTCGACCGCCTTGTGGCGATGGAGAATATTAACTTCACCCAGGATCAGCACGTGCTTTCGATTCCGGAAGACGCGCTGTCTCCGGCGGAGGCGTAAATGAACCTCGCTGTGCTCGCATGGAAAAGCGCACGGGCCCGCGCCGCGACCACCTTGCTGACCATCCTGTCGATTGCGATATCCACTGCCCTCCTGCTCGGCGTGGAAAAGATCAGGGACGGTGCGCGTTCAAGCTTTGAGCAAACCGTTTCCGGAACCGATCTCATCGTCGGCGCGCGGTCCGGACCGATCAATCTGCTTTTGTATTCGGTGTTTCGAATTGGCGACCCGACGGCGAATGTGTCCTGGGAATCCTATCAAGCATTCGCACAGCGGCCGGATGTCGCCTGGACAGTGCCGCTTTCCCTCGGCGATTCGCACAACGGTTTCCGCGTCCTGGGCACGACGACGGACTATTTCGAGTACTATCGATACGGCCAAAAGCGACAACTGTCGTTCGTGGAAGGCGAACCGTTTGCTGATGTTTTTGACGCCGTCCTTGGCGC
Source organism: Hyphococcus sp. (assembly GCA_028289605.1). Classification (GTDB taxonomy): domain Bacteria; phylum Pseudomonadota; class Alphaproteobacteria; order Caulobacterales; family Parvularculaceae; genus Hyphococcus. The sequence continues at coordinate 31,368 of JANQON010000018.1, forward strand.
GGAAACGGCGCGCGAGCTGGGATACGTCCTCGGAGACGAGTTCGATATTTCACACGGGCTTAAGAGCGCCGCATTTGCAGAACACAAAGACCGCCCTTTCAGAGTCGTCGGCGTTCTCGACCGCACTGGCACGCCGGTTGACCGAACCATCCATGTCAGCCTCGAAGGCATCGAAGCCGTTCACATCGGCTGGAACAACGGCGCCCCGCCGACGAGACGCAGCGCGCAAATCGACGTGAGCGACATCGACAAAAGCGCGCTGCAGACGGAATCGATCACGGCTTTTCTCACAGGCCTGAAAAGCAAGAGCGCCGTTCTTCGCTTTCAGCGCGACGTCAATACCTACCGCGCCGAGGCTTTGTCCGCCGTGATCCCTGGCGTTGCCCTGTCGCAATTGTGGCGCGTCGTCGGCGCGGCGGAGCAGGCGCTGCGCGGCGTGGCGTTTTTTGTCATCGCAGCAGGGCTAACCGGCCTTTTGACAACAATTTTGACCAGCCTCAACGAGCGCAGGCGCGAAATCGCCGTCTTAAGATCCGTCGGCGCCAAGAGCCGCGACGTATTTTTTCTGCTGGTTTGCGAAGCGACCATCCTCGCGGCGATCGGCGCAACCATCGGCGCCGCGGCGGTCAATCTGGGTCTTGTCCTGTTCGCCCATCAGATCGAGGCGGCGGCGGGTTTCCCGCTCGGCGGATTCGGCTTGTCCCTCTACGACATTTATATTGCAATGGGCATTGTGTTCATTGGCTTCGCGCTCGGGTTTCTGCCAGGATGGCTCGCCTATCGCCAGTCGTTGAGCGACGGGCTGACCGTTCGCATTTGAGGTTCGACATGAGAAGCATATTCGCAGCGTTGGCCATGATGATCGCCACGACGGCGATCGCCAAGGAACCGCAAACGCTTTTCTGGGAGGAGTTGCTTCCGGAAGGCGAGCTGGAGCGCCTTGACGAACTCTATGCGTCGCAGCCTGGTCTCGCCTTCGGTCATTCAGCCTATGACGAACCGATGATGAGCGCCGCGCCGGTGCAGATCGGCACGTTCAACGTCGTTGAAGAGCTGGACGGCAAGCTCGTGCGCATACCGGGTTTCGTGCTGCCCTTCGAATACTCCGCGTCGGGAAAGATTTCGGAGTTTCTGCTGGTGCCTTATTTCGGCGCTTGCATTCACACGCCGCCGCCGCCGCCCAATCAGATGGTCTACGTCACTGCGGACAAGCCCGCCAATCTCGGCCAGCAATGGAATGCGATCTGGGCGATCGGCGTGTTGCGCACGCAGAAACACCTGAACGAATTGGGCGACGCCGCCTATACGCTCGAGATCCAACGATGGGAGGAATATGATGGTTGACTACCGCAGAATTGCGCTCTTGTTTGCTTCGCCGTTTGCTTTGGCGGCCGGCGCCGCGCATGCTGAGGAACAGCATGATCATGACCACCGCGCGCATGAGGCGCATGTTCACGGCGCATGGGAATTGTTCGCCGCCCTTGATGACGCGCGGCTGTCGGTAACCCTGAAAGGGCCCTTGGTCGACGTCTTGGGTTTCGAGACATTTCCGGATTCCGATGAAGAGCGCGGCGCAGTCGCAAACCTCCGAGAAAAGCTGAAATCATCCGAGGTGATGGTGACGCTTGACGGTCGCGCGCGTTGCGAACTGGTCTCCCCCGCTGCTGTCGTTCTGCCTGCGGGTTTTCCCACCGAAGACGGCGAAAGCGCGAGCAGTGACGCGCACGACCATGGCGAACACGACGACCATGATCATCATGACGACCATAGCGATCACGACGATCATGACGATCATGACGACCATGCCGCGCATGAGCATGAGCATGAGCACGAAAAACACCATGACGACCATGCTGACCATGCCGACCATGACGTTCACACGCACAATTTGGAAGTGACCTACGCATTCGACTGCGCTTCCCCGGCCCGGCTCGGCGAAATCACCGTGTCAGGCTTTGAGACTTTTCCAACGATCGAAAATGTTGATGCGGTGTTTCTTGACGACACGCGTCAGACGGCCGATCGCCTGGAACGCGGATCTCAAACACTGAAGATTGACTAGCGCGCTGGGCGGGCGATCTGTCGCCTGACCGGTTGCGCGGCGCCGGCCGCGCCAAGCAACCGAATGCGGCATCATAGCCGCATTCCGGCTGCTTGGACGCGTTGCGCCGCTTACCTGTTTAAACGCGTTATTCCTTCCCATCCGCGCCGTTGCAACAAACGCGCAGGTCGCTGCCGCAAACATCGCGACAATCGCCATAGGCCTCGATCAGCACATGGCCCGCCGAAACCTGCATTGGCGAAAACAACCCTGTAACCTGACGTTCGTCCAGCGTTATCTCTCTCGCCTGCATGCATTCTCTGCAGATCAGAAAGGCTCTCGCCTGCGCCGTACGACTGGGGCGAACGGCCACAAACGCATTGAGGCTCGTGATTTTTCTGACGCAACCTTTTGCAATCAAGGCCTCCAACGCCCGGTAAATCGTCATCGGGGCGCGCAGGCCATGTTCCTGGAGATGATCCAGCAGTTCGTAGGCTTTCAGGGGGGTTTCGGATTTGCTGAGCGCTTCGTAGACAAGCTGTTCGTTGCGCTTCAACGATTTGAATACCGCCTCCTCATGCGATGCAACCGGCTCAACCTTGCCCGCGACTCGCGCCGGGGCCTCCAGTTGGATTCCCATTATGCTCTCCTATCCTGTCGCGCCAAGAGCGCGCGGGGTTCCGTTCAAACTGAAGGAACGAAGAGAGGCGGGCCTCGCGCGGGATTGGGCCGGGCGCTGTACCGCTCAGCGTGATGAAAACTGTCAACGGAGCGCGGCCCGACCAGGGAGCTTGGAAACGCAAACGGCGATGATGCGTCCGGCGACGATTTAGCGGCGCTGAGCGCCGCGATCGAACAAACAACGCATTCGCCTTCATATTCAACCGCGTGGTCGTCATGATCGTCATGGTCGTGCGCGACCAGATATGTCGCGCCGACGACCATGAAAACCGCAGCAAAGCAGCAAGCCAGCAGGGAAATCCGAGGCAATCCGGAAAACCCCTCTCTCGCTTTCATATGCGATTCCCAGAGGACCACGGGCGGATGTTATCATATCCGCCGACCGTTTGTAATCCATGATTGTAACCGGCGCAGACATCGCCTGACGCGCCGGGGCGCCGAGACCCGCCTGCATCGCGTCAGCGCGGCGTCGCCGCGCCGGGTTTGGTTTAATGCCTTAATTCTCCGCCGAGACTGAAATATTTGAGCGCCGCTTCTGTGCGGCTGTGCACATTCAGCTTCTCAAAACAACGCCGCACATACGTGTCGATCGAACTCATCGACAAAGCCAACTCTTCGCTCATCGCAGCATTGGACCGCCCGCGAATAATCCCGGCCAGGATTTGTCGTTCGCGCTCCGAAAGGACCGCCGTCTTCAACCGGGAGATTTCGCGGTAGCGCAAATAATATTCGCTGAAAATCACGTGGTACTTGCGCAGTTCGGCGCGAGGAATAACGCGGCGCGCTTCGGGAAAGGCGACGGCGCAGTACGCCCCGACGCCGGGCTTTGAAATCACCGGCATGGCGACCCCATCCATTAGCCCGGCTTTCGCGAATTCCCGGAACAGCTCGTGTTGCGCGTCGCTGATTGTCATACTGGCCCGGAGCCGCTGATAGTGCACCGGCCCGCCGAAGGACAACGACGCCTCAAGGAAAGGATCAGCGCTGTCGTGAAATTTCTGATACGCCGTCTTCGCCTTGAGCGGAAAGCTGGAAACAATGGGTTTCCATGGGCTCGAGCCGCCGCCGCCGCCATACGGCAACGGTTGAACCACCAGCGCGGTTACGCCGAAACGGTCAAACTCATCAATCAGACGCGCGCTTAACGCGTCCGTATCGTCGATGTTTGAAATCGCCTCAATGTAGCGGTCGACGCTCATATCCAGACCCCGAACGACCGGAAGAGCCCAGTTCCGCTTGCGCGGCTGAATTCCGCCCGTCGTTTTTCGCGCGATGAATTTTCATCATGTTGTGTTCGGAAGTCCAATTTCCATCCCCGACTGCGTGTTTTTTTGGTTTGTCGCGTGTTCACGGGACAGAAATGTCCGGACAAAAGTAATAACCCGGCGCTTTCGCAGAGTAAGTTGGGCGGGTTTCCCAGATGAACATTGATCAGCTCCGTAGACGTTTTGCGAACGTCTGCGCCCCCGAAGAGAACGACAATTTAAAAGCAACCGATTGTCATCAAACGCTTTTTTCGCTGTTTACGGAAGCGGAAAACATGCTGGCCGAAATGGCGGAATCCGAGCCGGAATCTGCCGACCAGCAACGAATTGAGGACGTTTTGCGTCTGCAGGCGGATATCCTCAGGATGGCGACAAAAGTTCGCTCGCGTCTGATCAGCGACGTCTTGCTGAAGCTGGCCCTTTGGCGCTGGCACGCCGCGGAGCTTGATCCGCCGATAGACGAATTGCCGTTGACCGACGCGGTCGCCTATTCAGCCTTTCTGGATCTGGCCAACATCCTCGGGGACCAAACGGTCCTCAAAGACATTGATTGCGCCGCGCCGTAACCGGCGGTCTTTAATCCGGCCGCACAGACAACACATCCAGCGAAAACCACGCCGGCGCCCAGCATTCGGGTTGATGTGTTATCACGTCACACTTTTAGTGATACTATACGGTTCAGTTTTTATCTGTTGGCGCGATATTTTATCGCTGTCGCAAACAGAATTAGTTCAGAACAAATAATAGGAATTCTGTATAGCGCGATCGAATCGCGGCGTGTAATCTTTCTCCGAGAAGAGGGAGCCGGTGGTTGCGGGGAGGAGCCGTGAACAAGGATCAATTGCGGGCGAAGACAATTGAATTTCAAAAGCTGGTCAATGAAAGCACCGAATCGGAAGATCCGTCATTTGAATTATATTTTGATATATTTTCTCAATTAGAAAATTTTATTTCGAGTCACTTCGGGGAGCTATCGGCGGACGATCTGGATTTGCTGTCCGATTGCCAGATCAAAATGTTGCAGGCGGCGGCGCAGAAGAAAGCCGCATCCCAGACCGACATATTGCTCAAACTGGCGATTTGGCGATGGAATCTGGGAGCGGACGCCGAGCTTGATCTTTCCCAGAATGACGCCATGATTCTGTCCGCATTTCGTGATTTGTCGAGGCTCACCGGGGTCAGCTATGTACGCATGAACAGCGATCGCTCCGAACCGTAACATGCTTTGACGAAGCAGACTTATAAATGATATACTATGTACCCATCGCTGCGTTATCGCGAGAACAAGAATGTACGGCGCAAGATGGACGAATAAGCAGCTGGGCGCCGAGATAAGACGCCTGCGAATAGAAGCCGGTCTCGACCAGCGACAACTGGCGCGTCGGCTCGATCTCTCTCCGGTCCAGATTCAGAAATATGAAATGGGATTAAACGCCCTGAGCGGACTGATGCTCTTGCGCATTCTGGCGACCCTGGAAGTTTCCAGCTCGGTCCTACTGGAGCGCCTGTGGCGAATCACCAACTAACCGCATCGTCGTCAACAGCGCCGCATGGGCCGCTTGCCGCAAAGCGCTCCTTTCGCCGCGCATTTCCGATACCGGCTCAGGCTAATTGCAGGCGCGCAGGATTTCTGCAAGATCACTGCGATGAACGATCATCCCGGACGAAGGTTGTCGGTCACGCAGGAGCGTATCGCGCCGTTGCTGGAACAGGCGCGCGCCGCTGACGTCGACATCGACGAAATGGTGCAGTCCCTCAACCTGGATCCTGAGATTGCGCGCCCGGCAAAAGGGCGCACGATCTCTCTGGCCGACTATTACCGGTTCCAGAACCGGCTCGCTATTTTATCTGGGGATGAAACGCTGCATCTGTCGTCGCGGCAACTGCTTCCCGGCAGCACCGACTTCGTTCTACAACATGTAGCAGATTGCGATACGCTATACGACGCAATGCGCATTGTCGCGCGGTCTTACAATATTCTGCATGGCGGTCAGTTTAACGCCGTCGTCAAGCGCCGCGCCGCGGTAGAATACATTATCGACGACAGGAATTTTTCCTACGCGCCTGATGTGGACACCGAGTACCGATACTTCTCCATTGAAAGCATATTGATTTTTTTACACTGTATGCTGATTATAATTTCTCCAATAGCAGAGGATGCAATTACGGCGCTGCAGATTCGCCGCCCCTCCCCGGGCGGAGACTGCGCCCACCTCGCCTATTGGAACGCTCCCATCAAGTTTGGCGCTGAAACGTATAAGGTATTGTTCAATCGCGACGCGGCGCTGTCTCGAATCGCGATGCCGCCGCCGGAAGCGCTGACGTCGAACGCCGTCTATCAGAAGATCGTCGACGTGGTCGCCGGCAAGCATGAAGAAATTGAACGGCAAAACTCCGTTTCCTCGCGGGTGCGGGACGCGCTGGCGCGGGGGATTGTTGAGCAAGCCGACGTCGCCGCGCAGATGGCGATCAGCGTGGCGACCTTGCGGCGCCGACTGGCGCAGGAAGGCGTCAGCTTTCGCGAATTACGGCGCGCTGTTCTGAACGAAACCGCAAAGCGATTGCTGGCCGAAGAGCGATCCATGGCCGAAATTTCTGAGACCCTTGGATTTTCCGAAATTCGCGCGTTCAGCCGCGCCTTCAAAGACTGGAACGGCGTCACCCCAACCGCGTTTGTCAGTCAGTCCAAGCCATCATAGCGCGCCGTTATCCGGAACAATTTCGATCTTCATTTTGCCATTTTTGAGCGAAATTGTACACTTCGATTGAGCCATCAGGTCATATCGTCAGACTTGGGAGCCCCCTAGATTGAGCGGAAAAATCGAATTGTTGCCAAGTAGGGAGGCGGATTATGGCGACCACCAAGAAAACGGAATTTTTGCGCGGCATCGGCAAGGCCGGACTGTTGGCCTTTTGCTCGACACTGCCTTTCGTCGCCGGCGGCGGCGCGGCGGTTGCACAGGACGAGGCCGCGTCCGAGGACAACGGCGACGTTATTGTCGTCACCTCGCGCCGGCGCGAAGAATCGCTGCAGGACGTGCCGATCGCCGTGTCCGCATTCAGCGGCGAGCAGCTGGATAATCTGGGTGCGGTCGATCTCACCGACATCGAGGCCATCACCCCGAACGTGACCCTGGAGACATCAAGGAGCACGAACACAACCCTAACGGCCTTTATCCGCGGCGTCGGTCAGCAGGACCCGGTGGCCGGTTTTGAGGCCGGCGTGGGGATCTATATCGACGACGTCTATCTGAACCGTCCGCAGGCGGCGCTTCTCGACATTTACGAAGTAGAACGGATCGAAGTGTTGCGCGGTCCGCAGGGTACGCTCTACGGGCGTAATACGATCGGCGGCGCGGTCAAGTACGTAACACGTCGTCTGAGCAGCGAGCCGTCTGCAAAGCTGAGACTGACCGGCGGCACATTCGGCCAGTTGGACGCGATTGGGTCGTTCAACTTACCGCTGACAACCGACTCCGCAGGGGGAGAATTGCTGCTGGGCGGCACCATTGCGTATCTGCGCCGCAACGGCTTCGGCGAGAATCTTGTCAATGATCTTGGCAACTACGACAAGGACATGCTTGCCGGTCGATTGGCGCTGGAATGGAACCCCAGCAGCAATATTTCTTTCCGCGTCACGGGCGACTGGACCGACGATAACTCAAGCCCCAAGCAAGGGCATCGCATCTTGCCGTTCGGGCCGTTCCCGGTTCTGGATAACGTTTACGACACGCGAGCCGGCCTCAATACGCCCGAACAAAGCGTCGTCGCCAAAGGCGTTTCCGGGGTCGCTGAATGGCAGGTCAACGATCAGTTTACGTTGAAGAATATCATCTCCTACCGCGAAGATCGCACTGAGTCGCCGATCGACTTTGACAGCCTGCCGATCGCCGATCTCGACGTACCGGTGATTTACGAAAACAGTCAGTTTAGCGAAGAATTCCAGATTCTGTACGAAAGCGACCGGCTTAACGGCCTTGTCGGTTTTTACTATCTCGATGCAAACGCATTGAACGTTTTCGATGTGGTGTTGGACGACCTGGCGGCGTTGCTTTTGCTGCCCGGTCTGAACGCGTTTACCTCAAGCGATGTCGACACCTCAACCTGGTCGATATTCGGTGATTTCACCTACGATCTTACGGACAATCTCTCCATTTCGTTCGGCGGGCGATATACCGAAGACGACCGCACGATCGATCTCCTGCGCCAACGCTATTTCAGCGCCGGCTTCACGCCGGCCTTCGGCGGCCCCGATCGACCGCCGAGCATTGTCGACGCCGATATTGATGCGACAGCGAGCTTTACCGATTTCAGTCCGCGCGCGAGCATTTCGTTTGAGCCGTCGGCGGAACATACATTCTACGCGTCGTATTCCCAGGGCTTTAAGGGCGGCAGTTTCGATCCGCGCTGCGGCGCCAATGCGGCGCCCGACCTTGACGGCGACGGATTGCCCGGCGCTGTTGACGTCGATGACCAGATCGCGTTTTGCCGCTTTGAACCGGAAGAAATCGACACTTACGAAATCGGCTGGAAAAACAATCTTTTTGACGGGCGCTTTCGGTCCAGTCTCGCCCTGTTCTACAGCGACTACAAAGACGTGCAGGTACCTGGGTCCGTTGGCGTCGACGCGGACGGAGACGGCATCGCCGAAACCTTCGCCGGCGTGACCACGAACGCCGCAGCCGCGACAATTTACGGGCTCGAATTCGAAGGCGTTGCAACGATCGCGGAAGACCTGGCCCAGCCCGGCGATTCTCTGAATTATCAGTTTTCGCTCGGCTATATCGAACCGGAATTCGACGAATTCATCGGTCGGACCGGCGCCAACATCGCCGATTCGATTGTCGTGTTTCAGAATACGCCAAAGATCACGGCTTTCAGTCAGTTTACCTACGCAAAGCCAAAGTCGCTGCTCGGCCGAGACGGCGATCTCGGCGCCTATACCTCCGTTTCATATCGAAGCCTGACCCATCAGTTCAGCTATGAAATTCCGGCCCTTGATCAAGAGCAGTTCGCATTGTTGAACGCCGGCATATACTGGACGTCATCCGACGGCGGTTTGAAACTGTCGGTGCACGGTACGAACTTGACTGATCAGCGCTACATTGTCGCCGGTTATGACTTTGTCACGTCTGTTCCGGAGCTGGGCAACAATCCGCTGGGATTATCCGGCGTTCAAACGGCGTTTTTCGGTGATCCGCGCCGGGTCATGGGCACTATTGAGGTGCAGTTCTAGGCGGCCCGCCCTTTTCTGGAACGCGGGGCGGTAATCGCGTTAAGATCGCCGCCCCGCCCGTTTTCCGTTCGACAGTATTGGCGCAAAGATGAAAAAAGTCCTGCTCGTCCTTTTGGGCTTGATAATAGTCGCCGTCGCCGGCGGCGGATTCCTGATCTGGCAAGCCACCAAGGGCGCGCCCCCTGATGCGCTTCAGGAAAAATACATGACGAGCGCGGACCGCTTCGTCGATGTCGCCGGCGCCCGCGTGCGCGTCCGCGAGGAAGGAGCGCCGGACGCGCCCCCGATTTTGCTTATTCATGGATTTACGCACAGCCTGGAAACCTGGGATGGGTGGGCTGACGCGTTGAAGTCGCAGTTTCGCGTCATTCGGTACGATTTGTTGGGACACGGTTTGACCGGCCCTGACGCCCAGCTGCGGTATGCGCCCCGCGAACGGGCCGCCTTTATCGGCGATCTCTTGGATGCGCTACGCGTCAAGCAAGCCGTCATTGCGGGCAACTCCCTCGGCGGCCTGGCAGCGTGGCGCTTCGCTTCTGAGCAGCCGGACCGCGTCCGGGCCCTGATTTTGGTCTCGCCGGGAGCGTTCCCGCTTAACGGCGTCAGCGACAAACCTGCCGACATTCCAAACGCCATGAAGGTCTATTTGCTCACCGCGCCGGAGGCGGGCGTCCGCGCAAGCGCGGAGCTGATTTACGCCGACGATTCAAAAATTACCGACGAACGCGTCACCGTGATGCGCGACATGATCCGACACGCCGGAAACGGGCGCGCCTTGATCCAGTCGCTGGAAGAATTCACGCTGCCCGATCCATCGGACGCCCTGGCGCGCGTCGCGGCGCCGACCCTCATTCAATGGGGAGAAGGCGACATCCTCATTTCCATCGAACAGGGCCGCCAGATGGAAACCATCATTCCGGATGCGCGCCTCATCTCCTATCCCGATGTCGGCCACGCTGCTCAGGAAGAAGCGCCTGAGACCACCGTTGCGGATGTGATCGAGTTTTTGAACGCGCAGGCGCCGGGCGCTGACGCAACCGAAAACAGATGAACGCTGAACAGGCCTCTCCCGCCTATCGGGCGTACGTCCTGTTCATCCTGGTCGTCGTTTATACGTTCAACTTCATTGACAGGCAGATCGTCGGCATTCTGGCGGTTCCGATAAAGGCGGAGCTGGCGCTGTCCGATACGCAGCTGAGCCTCATGGGCGGTCTCGCCTTCGCCCTGTTTTATACGTTTCTGGGCATTCCGATCGCCATGCTGGCCGACCGGATGAGCCGCACCTGGATTATGACTGTGGCGCTGGCGACCTGGAGCGCCATGACAGCGGTTTGCGGACTGGCGCAGAACTTTCTTCAACTCTTCCTCGCTCGTCTTGGGGTCGGCGTCGGCGAAGCCGGCGGCGTCGCTCCAGCCTATTCGCTCATCTCGGATTACTTTCCGCCGGACAAACGCGCGCGGGCGCTTTCCATTTACTCCTTCGGGATTCCGATCGGATCGGCGCTCGGCATCCTGCTGGGCGGCGTCCTGACGAGCTATCTCGGATGGCGCGCCGCGTTCATCGTCGTCGGATTGGCGGGCCTTGCGATTGTGCCTATCTTTCGCCTCACCATGCGCGAGCCGAAACGCGGGGGCTTGGATGGGGATCAGGCGGTCACAAAACCCGCCAAAGTCAGAGACGTCGCCAACACACTGATCCGTAAGCCAAGCTTTTGGGGGTTGTCTTTTGGCGCGGCGAGCTCGTCCATGATGGGGTACGGACTGATTTTTTGGCTGCCGTCTTTCTTTGTCAGAAGCTATGGCGACGCTCTTCCCGGATTTTTTGCATGGATGCCGGGATTTTTAATTCCGGCTGATCCGAGCGCGCTGCTTTTCGCGTCCTACTTTTACGCCACGATCCTTCTTGTGGGCGGCATCGCCGGGATCTGGCTCGGCGGCGTCATGGCCGACCGTTACGGCCCGGACAGAAAGGCCGCATACGCCATTGTTCCGGCAATTGCGTTTTTGACGACGATTCCGTTCTTCATCGCCGGCGTGTTGGCGCCGTCGCTTTGGATCGCCTTTCCCGCGTTCCTTGTCCTGCAGGCGTTGAGCCTGGTCTGGCTGGGCCCCGTGCTGTCGGCTTTTCAGCATCTTGTTCAGCCGAATATGCGCGCCACCGCGTCCGCGATTTTCCTCTTCGTTAACAATCTGATCGGGATCGGCCTCGGTAATCTCGCCATTGGCGCCATTTCCGACCTCCTGAAGGCCCAGTTCGCCGACGAATCTCTTCGCTACGCCATTCTGTCGGGAACCGTATTCTACGTGCTGGCGGCGGTCCTGTTTATCGTCACGGCGCCGCGCCTAAAACGCGATTGGGCGTCTTAATCAGCGCTTTCCTGAGGCGCCTGCCGGCAGGGCGCGCGACCCAGGCGACGGACCGGCCGGAGCAGTAATTCCTCCGGTTACGGTGCAATGCAGCATAATGAGGCGAGTTCCCCAATCCATTTTCAACCCCTTGCTCACTTGCGGGCGCTCCCAGTGTTTGTGACTATGCGGCGCTGTAAGTTCTGCCTGAGGGGGCATTTGTGAAAGTTTTGGCTCCAGCCGCCGTGCTGTTTGTCGCCACCGTCGGCGGTTGGATAATGCTGCACCTCGCGCCGCTGGCCGGGTGGTCGACGACGATTGACCCGCTTCTGGTCGATCAGTGCCGGCGCGTCGACATTGCGCCGGGTACAGAAGACGTCGCGATCGATAACGCCACCGGCCAGGTGTTCATTTCAACTTTTGAGCGGCGCGGCTGGTATGCGGGCGACGCCGACAACCGGCCCCGCGGCGCCATCTATCTCATTGACCTGAAGGACCGGGGTTTAACGCCGCGCAGGGTGTCCGACAATGCGCCCCGAGACTTTTCACCTCACGGCATCAGTCTGTGGCGGGATCCGGACGGTTCGCGCCGGCTATTTGTGGTCAATCACCGCGCCGACGGAACCGAAGCCGTGGAATTTTTCAACGTCGACGTCCAGGGCCAGCTCTACCACACCGAAACAGTTTCCTTCGCCGCCATGTATTCTCCAAACGATGTTGTCGCGGTCGGGCCCCGGCAGTTCTACGCCACCAATGATCGCCGTCATGACGAGGGTGCAAAAGCGCTGCTGGAAAGCTATCTCGCTTTGCCGCTCACGGACGTTGTCCATTTTGACGGCGTCGACGGACGCGTCGCCGCGACCGGCCTCGTCTACGCGAACGGAATTGCTGCGTCTGCGGATGGGTCTGAAATCTATGTCGCAGAAGTTCTCAAACGTCGCATCAACGTTTACGAACGCAACGCGTTTTCAGGCAGGCTGAAACTGCGGCGGCGCCACAACGCGGGAACGGCGCCCGACAATATCGACGTCGCCCCTGACGGCATGCTCTACACGGCGGGACACCCAAAAATATTTGATTTTCTGGAGCATGCTGCGGACGCAGAGAAGACCGCCCCGAGCCATGTTGTGCGGATCGATCCGCAATCCGGCGCGCGCGAAGACGTTTTCATTTCCGTCGACGGCGAAATCAACGCCTCATCGGTCGGCGCCGTCTATGACGATATGTTGATTGTGGGCGCGGTGTTCGACGGCCATATCATGGTTTGCCCGCTCGCCCGTTAACCTTCGCTCTGCGTCGGTTTTTCGAATCGAACAAAGTAGTTTTCATCGAGGCCTTCAACGTCTTTTTCCTCGACGAATGTGAAGCCGACAAACTCGATCTCTGAAACGACAGCGTCTTTTCCGAATCGCACATGTGACTTGTAGTCCGGTCGTTCTTCGCCCGGCGCAATATCGAATTCGACCATGATCAGAGAGCCGCCGGGCTTGAGCGCTTTAAAAACGGAACGCATGACGGCTTCGCGGTCGTCGAAATAATGATAGGTGTCAGCTATAAAAACGACGTCTAAAGACTCTTTGGGCAACGTGACGTCGTCCTCTCGGCCCAGCACTGCTGTTACGTTTTTAATGTCTGCATCCGCCGCGCGTTGGGTGACGAGATCGAGAAAAAGCGGCTCAATGTCCTCGGCGAACACGAGTCCGTCGGCGCCGACCTTTTCGGCGAACAACAGCGTATAGAGTCCCGTGCCGGAGCCGACATCCGCTACCCAGTCGCCAGGTTGCAGGTTGGTCGCTGCAACGACCGCTTCGCGTGCGGAATAGAGTTCGCGGCTGCCGACCTCGAGGCGCTCAAGCCAAACGTCTAGATTGAGCTCCTCTTCAGCCGCCGGCTCGGGCGTGGCCGTATCGGGCGCCGGCCGCTCTTCGGCAGGTCCGGAACAGGCCGCAGCCCATAGCAATATCGCTATTGTCAGTCGTCGCATCGCCTATGATTTCCCGTCTGCGCCCGACGCCATCAATAGTGGAGAGACCCGGCGGGTCAATCTGTTTTTCCGCCCCATCCCATCCGCACGACGCCAAAGTCCCATATCCGGCGGTTTTCCACGATTCGCAGGGTGTTTTGAGCCTGAAACCGCCCTTTGTTAACGCTCATCCTTTACGGTCTTTTCAGCACGCTTTCGTAGTCAGGGTCTCATGGAATTGATGCAAGCCCTTCTTGAGCGCCTTATGCTTCTGGCGTCTTCCGGCGGCCAGGCTGTATTTGGCGGCGTCAGCGGCATGTTTGCGCCGTCATCGCGGTTCTTCTTGCCCTATTTGTTGGTTGGCTTCGTCATTGCGGCAATCGTCTTCGCTGCGAATCGGAAGCAAATGGGCGACGCCGGAAAACAATCGACGCTGCGCTATCTCTTCGACCCGCGGGTATATTTTAATCAGTCGTCGCTGGTGGATTTGAAAGTCACCTTCGCCAACAGGCTGTTTGCACCCTTTTTGGCGATCTTCCAGCGCGGCGCGATTTTTGTTTCCGCTTACTGGGTCGCTTCGCTGTTTACGGATATGACGGTGGAGCAACCGTCGCCCGACCATGGCCTGATGCTGTTATCAGCGCTGACAGTCGTCATTATGCTGAGCAGCGATTTCACGACCTACTGGGTGCACCGCCTTCACCATGAGCTTCCGGCGCTTTGGCCGTTCCACCGTCTGCACCACAGCGCGGAAGCGCTGACCCCGCTCACCTTTGCGCGCAAGCATCCCGTGTACGACCTCACCCGGGCGCTGTCGAACATCGCTGTGGTCGGTCCCGTTCAGGGCCTCGTCTTCGGGCTGTTTGGCGTCTCCGATGCGGTGACCATCCTGGGCGTCAACATTGTCACGGCGGTGTTTTTCTGGAGCGGCGCCAATTTGCGGCACTCACACGTCTGGGTCTCCTATGGTCCGGTCCTGAATCGCATATTCATCAGCCCCGCCCAGCATCAGATCCACCACAGTTGCGCAGCGCGCCATCATGACACGAACTATGGCGAGATCTTCGCTCTGTGGGACTGGATGTTCGGAACGCTGTACAATCCGAAGGGTTTCGAGGCGCTGGAGTTTGGCGTCGCGGACGCAGACGGCAACCGCATCAAACAACTCCATCCAACACTGAAAGACGCTTATCTTGAACCGTTCTCGGCGAGCTTTACGGCGTTGGCGGCCGCGCGCGAACCGGAAAGCGCCCCGAACGCGTCGTCAGCAAACTCGTTATAGGTCGGCGATCGTCGTCTTGCCTTGCGACCCCGCATCGCCGAAGCATGCATTCTGCAGAACCTCGCCATAACGTTGCGCGCCAGCCTTATTAAGGTGGTCAGGATCGCGGAAGAGACTAAGATCTGTATAAAGATCTCTATGATCGTGATAGGTTACATGCGCTCCCTCTGCGAGCTCTTCGAAAAACCGATCCGCCGCATCCCACTGCCGCTTGTCGGACGCCGGCAGCGCTGCAACCGTCTGGCGATATACGGGCGACAGCGGCATAGACACCAGGCAGACGGAGGCGCCGCGCGCAACGAATGCGTCGACAAGGTCACGGTAGGTCTGCGCGGCGGAAGAACTTTCGAATCCGTCGCGCGGGCGGTGCAGGGTAACGCGGTTGCGCGTGAATTGTTCTTTGAGCAGGTCGCCCCACGCCGACAGGTCGCCCGGCGACAGCAGCGCGCCCTGAGCGGTCGTCTCCACCGTCGACCGCAGACGGCCGCCGTTTTTCAGATAGGACTGCCATAGCGCGATCAGTTGCGGCCGGTAATACGCATTGAACGCGCGCAAACCGCGCGTGGGCGCATCGCCGAAGAGTTCGGGATACCCGCCAAGTCCCGCATCCGTCCGATAGGCGGCGAACAGATGCGGATCAGCCTGGAGCAGAACCGTTTTCGGCGCACCGCCCCGGGCCAGATACCGTCGCCCCTTCCAGAACATTTTCTCAATGTTTTCAGATGGGTAGGCAAGATTGACGACCGGCGGCCGCGCATCGAACCCACGCGCCACATGACTATCGCCGAACGCCACATACGGACTTTGCGTCTGTTCGAACAGCGCAACATGCTTTGTCATGGAGTCTTGGGGGATCGCGTGCGCGCGCACCAGCCATTCGCTCGCCGCCGCCGTCAACGCGAAGACGAAAGCGCAGGCCGCTGCAAACGCCGCCAGCTGAGCCCTAGAACTGGAAGTAAATGAACTCATAAGGTCCCGATGTCATTAAAACGAATACTGACCAGGCCGCCATGGCCCCAAGTCCGGCCATGACCGCCGTTCGGCGCCGGTCAAGCGCGAGCGCGCCGCCGGACAGCGGCGACGATCGTCCAGGCCGCGAAATGGAAACCGAGTCTGGATAGAGGCGGCCCAGCATTTCAAGAGCGTTCGGCGCGGCGAAGGAGACGACCGCGGCGATTGCAACCACCGGCAAGGAAAAGGCGGTGGTTTCGGATAAGATCTGGTCTGCGCCGGATGTCATCCCCATGACGCCGGCGGCGACGGCGTAGGCCGCCTCGAAACTTTCTGCACGGAAGAAAATCCAGGCAAAGCTCACTGCGCCGAATGTGACAACGGTCGAGGCGACGGCGCCGAGTTTGATCTTTGCGCCAAACGCCTGGTCCCATGCGTGATTTATGCAGAGATAAGCGCCGTGCAGGCCGCCCCAAACAACGAACGTCCAAGCTGCGCCGTGCCACAGACCGCCGAGCAGCATCACGATGAAGAGGTTGCGGTAGCGCAGGATTGGGCCTTTGCGGTTCCCGCCAAGCGGGAAGTAGAGATAGTCGCGCAAAAAGGTAGACAACGTGATATGCCAACGTCGCCAGAAATCGACAATGCTCGCTGCCTTGTAGGGCGAGTTGAAATTCATCGGCAGCCTGACGCCGAAAAGCAGGGCAAGCCCCAACGACATGTCGGAATACCCCGAAAAATCAAAATAGATCTGGAAGCTGTAGGCGAGGACCCCGATCCATGCATCGGCGAATCCAATGGCGTGGCCAGCGGCGGCGGCGTCGAAGACGCCGTCTGAAAGGGGAGCCAGGGCGTCGGCGATCAGTACTTTCTTGGTCAACCCTATTGCGAACAAGAAAACGCCCGCCGCCACGTCGTCCGCGTAAAATCGCGCAAACCGGGGCCCTTTGAATTGCGGGGTAACGTCTGCATGGTGAACAATCGGACCGGCGATAAGCTGCGGAAAGAACGCAACAAACAAGGCGTAGTCCAGAAATGCGTAGGAACGCTTTTCCGTCTTCAGGCAATCGGCGAGGAATGCAATCTGTTGGAAGGTGAAGAACGAAATGGCCAACGGCAGAATGACGCCGTCGATGGTCACATCCGCTTGGGTCAAGTCGCTGATCGTATTTGAAAAGAGGCCGATATATTTGAACCACCCGAGCAACAGGAGGTTGAACGCCACGCCCAGCGCAAGCCATTTTCGAGAGCGCGTTTCTGCGATGCGACCGCCAAGCCAAAAGTTTGTCGCGATTGAACCGCTGATGAGAAAGAAATACGCCGGCGTCTGCCAGGAATAAAAGACCAGCGACGCAACGAGCAAAACAACGCTTGCGCCCTGCGCGCCGTAAGCCCGCGCTGCAAGAGCGACGGCGACAATGGTCAACGGCAGAAACCCGAATAAGAACGGCAGCGATGAAAAAAGCATCGCCCTACTCCGCCGCTGCAGCGCCGTTGGCGTCTTTGGCCCGGTCCGGCGCGAAGCGCAGCGCCGCCTGCGCGATCGGTCGCAGGTATAGCGCGCGCAAGGTCGCCAGTTTTTCGTTCTCCTCGCGCTCTATGCCTAATTCAAAGGCCTCGCCCTCCACCGGCGTGTAATGCGTGCCGAACATGCGGTCCCAGAATGTGAAGATGTGGCCGAAATTACAGTCATGATGACGCGGATCACGGCTGTGATGGAGTTGGTGATGGGCGGGCGAAATCAGATAGCGGTTCCAGAACGGACCATAGCTGATCCAGACATGGGAGTGACGCAAATTGTAACCGAGCAAACGCCAGAAATAGACAAGCGCGATGGCGCCGCCGATTTCCATGGAGCCGCCGGGAACGCCGAACAAGGCAATCCACGCCAGAATGGCGACCGCCGAAACCGTTGTGGAGATCATCGCGCCCGCCAACACTTCCACCGGATGCCGCCTCAGGGCCGTCAGCGGCGTCAAGACCGGCGCGCAATGGTGGACCTTGTGAAACTCCCACAAAAACGGGATTTTGTGTTTCAAGTAATGGGAAAAAGTGTTTGCAAAGTCCCAAACGAGGCCGACGAACAAGCTGAACGCCAGGATAGTCGGAACGCTTGAAGCGCCGCCCGCCTCGCGATGTCGCTCCGTTAGCGCGGTAATCTGATCGGTTAATGGAAAGACGATCAGCGCACCGATCGCAGGAAGAAAGAACAACAACCCGTTATTGATGACAATAATCGCAAAATCATGGCGCGCAGATTTGTTGCGCCAGACGCGCGCCGGAAACAGAGCGCCGAGAAACGCGCGAAGCGTGACGCTTTTGCGCGAGCGTCGCAACCGGCCGAAAACAATGAGGCCGCCGAGGACGAGCGCCATCGCCAGCGGCGCGGGGCTAAGGAAGCTGCCCGGGCTGGTAAACAGCGCCGCAACGTGTCCGGCCGCATCGGCGGCGTAGTGGGATACGCGATCAAGCAACGACATCGCCGTCCTAAACAGCCAACGGATAAAATTCGCGGCAACGTTGCGAGAACGACGTAAAGAATTGCTTGAAAATGGGCGGTAATTGCAGCCCTTACGATATGGTTAACGCGCCGTTAGCCCGGATAGGGGCGGCGGCCGATCCGGCGGGTCACTGCTGTCTTACCACGATGTAGTCCAGCGCATTGCTTAGCCCATCGGTCGGCACCGACAGGAGGATCGGCCTTTCAGCGCCCTCAGAATAGGGAAAAAAGCGGACACTGAAGGCGTCAGCGCTCAGGATCTGGGCCAGCTTGTCGCTGCTGAGATTGAACACCGCCCTGCATCCGTCGGGAAAACACACTTCGGGCGTGAGCTCGATCGGGCGATCGCCGGCGCCGCTCTCATCGGAGGCGATGCGAACGCCTGGGCGTAGGGCGACGCCGAGCGGCAATACGACGACGCCGGTCGGCGTTGCAGAGCCTTCAATGAAATGAAATGACGCCGTCAGCGCGCGCTGATTGGTGTCTTTGTCAACCAGGCTGAGAAAGGCCTGACAATCGCCGCCCTCAGCGCATGTCACCTTCCATGCGCCGAAGACCGTATCATCCGTGACCGGCTTGTCGCCGTCCGATTGACTTGCCGCAGCATCCGCGGAAGCGATAGCGACGGCGAGCGCGACCACCCAGGCGGCGTTCCTCATTGAGAACATGTTTCGTTCCTCGTCTCTCGCGGCGCAGGACTAACTGCGACCGACCTGCGCCGGCGCCGCAGCAGGGCGCCCGTTGTTATCCTAAACATTAAAAGAGCGCGCCGCCAGAAACGGGCGCGCCCTTCAAGGTTGCCAGTCTTGTTGGCTTTCGCTGAATCAGGCCGCTCTCAATTTCCGGCGCCGCAACAGCGCCCCGAGGCCGAGCGCCGTAAGGAACATAGGCAAGGCCGCCGGAACAGGAATGACCGGGTTCGGAACCGGCGTGCCGCCCACGCCGGCGAAACCGAAAATGAAGGTGTTGCAGGCTTGACCGCCCGCGCCGCTCAGCCCCAATCCGTCCGGATCGCTTTCGCACTGTCCAAGCGAAAAAACCTCTGCGCCGACCGCTGATAGCGCAGACAGCGCGCCGAACTCCGTCGCGGAACCGCCGTAAAAGATATCAAAGGTAAACGACTCGCCGGCGCCCAAGGCGCCGAAGCCGAAGTCAAAGAGCGCGCCGTGATCTTCAGGACCGGAGTCGACAAAGTCGCCGGAATCCAGGATGGGGCTGCGCGAGGCGAATGGGTTGGTGGACTCAAATCCGTCATCATGCGCAAGAAGCACGGCCGTTGCTGACGCCGTCCCGCTGATGGTGACAAACTCGCTGAATGTGTCGGGCTCCACATCCCAGTCCATCGCGCGCGTGTAGCGAAGGTCGTCGATATCGGCGCCGGAAATGTTTTCGATTGTCACCGTCACGCGATAGAGATCCGGCGTTTCCGCCGCCGGCGCGAACGTATGCGTGATGCGGAGTTCGCCTGACGTTAATTCGACTACGGACTGCGCCGTGACGCCGTCATCGGTGAATGAAATGGCGGTCAGATTGGTAATCCCGAAATCGTTGTTGGCCCATCCGTTCACGCCGGTCTCGCCAATGCCGACGCCCCAGCCCTCGCACAGACAGCCATGCGACGTCGCTTCATTGCCGGTGGGCAGATAGCGCAGGCCGACAGCTGTCGTCCCCGTGACCGGCGACGGATCGCCTCCGGGAATATTCAACTGGCCATAGTCATCGACGCCAAGCTGAACGGTGCCGTTATCGATAATGGCCGAAGCCGCCGCGGGCAGGCTAAACATCGCTGCGCATGCAGCGATCAATAGCTGTTTAAACATAGGGCTCTCCCCCCTCTGACTGATGTCCGGCGCTCTCCTCGCCGACGATCACATTAACAGATGTTAAAATGAAGTAAACTGACTAAAAAATTTGTTTATTATCAATGACTTAGACTATCTACGCCGCACCCCTTCTGTTCCGTCACCTCGGCGGCGAGCGCATAAAACCGCGCTGTGCGAACGGTGCGGCGCGAGCCGCTTCTCTGCATTGATCGGTCCTGCAAAGCGCTGAAAGCACGCACAAAAAAACCGCGCCGAAGCGCGGTTTGAGTAAATCGTATCGAAGGGTTTCAACATCAGCTTTGCAGGCCTGGCGGCGACCTACTCTCCCACGCCTTAAGACGTAGTACCATCGGCGCTGGGGACTTTAACGACCGTGTTCGGGATGGGAACGGGTGGAGGCTCCCCGCCATAACCACCGGGCCGGCAAAGATGATCCGAAATGCGAGAGCGCGAAGCGTCCCGGCGGAAGCCGGGATCCAATCCGCTTTAATTTGCGCTCAAGCGGTGCGCAGCCTGCGCTTCCGCTTGGTCGCTAGTCCTCGCTTCGCTCGTCCGGGAAGACACGCGAAGCAAGACAATTTGTCTAACAAGGCGCAAACGATCCTTAGACGAACCGTTCGCCGCGCATGAGTTAAGTCCCAGGCTCTTCCGAAGAAAAGCATGAGGACGATCAAGCCAATCGAGCAATTAGTAATGGTAAGCTTCACGCATTGCTGCGCTTCCACACCCATCCTATCAACGTGGTGGTCTTCCACGG
>JANQON010000007.1 GCA_028289605.1 Hyphococcus sp.
TTTTTTCAATAATTTCAGTTGTGTGTGGCGCACTTCTCAGTGCTGGAAACAGCTTCGCGCAGGCGCCTGAAGCCGCGCAGCCGACCAGCGAAGAGGTCATCGCGCGCTCCGGCGTACCCCGAGAAGCAGTCGCGGCGGTCGTCAATGACAAGGTGGTGACGACCTATGACGTTCGCCAGCGCATGTTGCTGACGCTCGTTTCCGCCGGCGGCCGGATCCCGCCTGAAGCGCTTCCGCAGCTGCAAGAACAGGCCCTGCGCGAGCTCGTCCAGGAGAAACTCAAGCTTCAGGAAACCGATAAATTCGAAATGGAATTTTCGGAGCGGGATTTCTTGAACGAGCTTTCCGGCATGGCGGCGCAATTCAATCTAAGCCCGCAAGGACTGTTGGCTGCATTAGAAGCGCAGGGCGTGTCGGAAGCCAGTCTGAAAGAGCAGATCAAAGCGGGCGTTTTGTGGCCGGAGCTTGTGCAGGGCCGGTATCGCGACCGCGTTCGCGTTAGCGACAGCGAAATCGAAAACACGATGGAACGGATGCGCGAGGATGCGAATCTGGACCAGTATCTGGTTTCGGAAATCTGCATTCCCGTCGACGACCCCGCGCGAGCACAACAATACTACCAGGGCGGTCTTCAACTGATTGAACAGATGCGGCGCGGCGTGCCCTTCGCTGTTATCGCCCAGCAATATTCTGCATGCACCACCGCGGCGGTGGGCGGTGATGTGGGCTGGGTGCGGTCCGGCGAACTTTCGCCGGAACTTGATACGGCGATCAAGCAACTGCCGACGGGGTCGGTCACCAATCCGATTCCCTCCGAAGGCGCCTTTATGATCCTCGCGGTCCGCGACAAACGGGCGGCGGTCGTCGCCGGAGAGCCGACCTTCACTCTCGCCTACGCGTCCGCGCCAATGTCGGTTGGTGAAAACACGGCGCGCTTTGCTTTTGAAAAACTGGAAAATGCGGATGCTTGTTCGCAGCGTGCGCTGCGAACCGACTTAGGCCCGGAAATCGGTTTCGCACTGCTTGAAAACGTCACCCTCGATAAGCTCGATCCCCGGTTTTCGGATTTCGTCGACGGCCTCAGCCGCGGCGAGACAATGCCGGTCATCCAGGCGGATGGATACTACCATTCAGCCTTTGTTTGCGACAAAGACGAAGGGCTCGGCCTTCCGTCGCGAGAGATGCTTGAGAGCCGCATTATGCAACGCCAGCTTTCTCGCATCAGCCAACAGTATCTCCGCGATCTCGAACGCCGTTCGGCGATTGATGTTCGTCTGGAATCGCCCATCGACGTGAACGGCTAGGAATTACGCGTGACGCGAGAAAGGCAGCCGCTCGCCCTCACCATGGGAGAGCCCGGCGGCGTTGGGGCTGAAATAACTGCTGCGGCCTGGAAGGCCCTACGCAGCGGCGATCTCGCGTTCTTCACGATAACCGATCCGGATCTGATCCGGGCCGTCGAGGCGCCAGTGGAGATCATCAGCGACCCGTCGGCGGCGGTATCGGTTTTCTCAAACGCCGTTCCTGTGCTGCCCGTCAAGAACGTCGTCAGCGCCGATCCCGGCGTCGCCAGTCCCGACAACGCTCCCGCCGTCACCGAAAGCATCGAACGGGCGGTCGCATTTGCGGTCGCGGGCGAGGCTGCAGGCGTTGTCACCAACCCCATTCAGAAATCATCGCTGAACGCCGCCGGTTTTTCTTTCCCGGGGCACACGGAGTTTTTGGAAGCGCTCACCACCGACGCTCCTATGCCCGGCGGCCGCACGCGCGGCGCCGTCATGATGCTTGCGGGACCGCAGCTCAAAACTGTTCCGGCGACAGTTCATGTTTCCGTCGCCGACGCCGTCCGGGAACTGCGAGCGGACCTCATCATCCGAAAATCCTTGATCACGGCCGAAGCGCTACGCGATGATTTCGGCATTGAGACTCCACGGATTGCGATTTCCGCTCTTAATCCGCATGCGGGCGAACAGGGCGCAATGGGCGTCGAAGACGCAATGATTATCGCACCCGCAGTGACGGCGCTCCGGGAAATGGGCCTCGATGCGCGAGGCCCCTTGCCCGCCGACACCATGTTTCACGCAGAAGCGCGGGAAAAATATGATGCAGCGATCTGCATGCTGCATGATCAGGCGCTGATTCCGGCGAAAACCTTAGCTTTTCATGAGGCCGTCAATGTGACGCTGGGCTTGCCCATCATACGCACCTCGCCGGACCACGGCGCCGCGCTCGATATCGCAGGTCGGAACGTCGCCAGGGCGGACAGCTTGATCGCGGCGCTGCGACTGGCGGCGAGTATGGCCGAACGCCGCGGGCGTCGCGCATGAGCGCGTTGCCGCCGCTGCGAGACGTCATCAAGGCTCACGGCCTCGGCGCCAAGAAATCTCTCGGTCAGCACTTTCTTCTCGATCTCAATATTACGGCCAAGATTGCGCGCGAAGCGGAGATCGGCGCCGATGACCACGTGCTTGAAGTCGGTCCGGGACCGGGAGGGCTGACCCGTGCGCTGCTTGAAACGGGCGCAACAGTAACGGCGATCGAGCGGGATGCGCGTTGCATCATCGCGCTTGAAGATGTGCGCGCCGCCTATGCTGGAAAGCTGACGGTTGTCGAAGGCGACGCATTGGGCGTTGATGAACGCAAAATACTCGGCTCATCGGTCCCGGTGGCGATTGCCGCGAACCTTCCCTACAATATTTCTACGGAGCTCCTGATTAAATGGCTCAAAGCGGGACCGGCGCTTTGGTCGCGGATGACGCTCATGTTTCAGAAGGAAGTCGCTGACCGCATTCTCGCAGAGCCGGGGTCGAAATCTTACGGCCGGCTTTCCGTCTTGACCCAAGCAGCGTCAGTTCCGCGTCGCGCCTTCGATTTGCCGGCGCGCGCTTTCACGCCGCCGCCGAAAGTTGATTCGACCGTTGTGATTTTCGACCCTCCCTTGAGAGCCTTCAGTCGCCTGGAGGCGTTGGAAAAAGTTACCGCCGCGGCGTTCGGCCAACGACGAAAAATGCTCCGATCCTCGCTGAAGGCCGCCTTCGGCGCCAAACTGGAAGCGGCGTTGGATGAAGCCGGGCTCGCGCCGACCCTGCGCGCCGAAGATGTCAGCGTCGACCGGTTTCTCAAGCTCGCGGAGCTGCTTTAGGCGGCCCCGATGAGGGGTAATCGATCATCCAACCACTGTTGGCGCGCAGACCATGTATGTTCGACGGCGGCGCGCTCCACAGGCGTCAAATCGGGATGGTGGCATTCGAAAATAAGAACGACACGATCGGACGGCGACCTGTTCCATGCTTCATGAAGGTAGCTGTCGTCGAACGCGATAAGTTCATGAGGGCGCCAGCGATAGTCGGCGCCGACCACCCGGATCGCACAATTGTCCGGCACGATCAGCGGCAGATGGACCGTGAGGCGCGCGTTGGTCAGGCCGTAATGCGGCGGAATATGCGCGCCCGGCCGCAACCGCGAGAAGAACACTTCCACGGGTGCGCCGTCCACCATCACGAGATCAACGTCCTGCAGCGCCCTCAGCGTTGTCGGGAAGATGTCCGCCAAAGCCGTCCTCTTGGCTTTGTCGAAAAGATGCAGGGCCGACCAATCAAGAGTGCCCCTTAATGCGGCCCATTCAGGCGGGATCGTTTCAGCCGGGACATAGGGTTTTTGCTGTACGTTCTGTTCGATCGCGGCGGCGTATTCCTTCGCGATCGCCGCACCGGCCGCTTCAAGTCCGGCCGCCCAGGGCAGCTCCGATGTCGCCGTCACCGGCGCGGCCGGCAAATCCGGCACATAAAAAATTGTCGGCGCCTGCCCCTCGGTCTTAAATCGAAACGGCCGATCATGGGTCTGCGTCCAGATTGCGTTTCGGATACGCCCGCCCTCTCCCTCGCACTGCGCAGAAGCCGAAGCGTGAAGCGATGTGAAATGGGCGCGCAACGCCTGATCCGCGCCCGCAGACAACGCCCGGATGTCCGGCGGGGCCTGGGGATCGTTGCGCGCGCCGCGGACCGCAGCGCCCGCTTCGTCGCCGAGCGACCAAACGGCGAGCGCTTCGTCCCTGCTGCCGCTCTCGGAAAGCGCCGCCCCGGCGAAGAGGGCCAGCAAGCTGTTGCCAGTGTTATCCCGGTAGAGCGGCAGGAGCTGCGCCGCAGCGGCTTCATACGCTCCGCGATTGAAAAGCGCTATCGGGTCGTCCGCAGGCGAATTATTGTCCGGCATCGATCAATACTGCGACGAGAAGCGCCGTCTCCTTGCCGCGGTTGACCCAGGCGTGGTTGGTCGCGCGCTGGATGACGACGTCTCCTGGCTTAAGGCGCGTTGCTTCCCCGTCGTCGAGGAGGAGATCGACCTCTCCGCGCACAAGAATGATGACGTCCAACGTATGCGTCTTGTGCATCATCGCATGTCGGGTCGTGTCCACCCTCGCCTCCGCGGCGCCGACGGCGGCGAACGCAAAGGCGGCCGCCGCCTCCTTTTCCTCTGACGTTTTTGTTTCGTCTTCGGGCGGCGTCGTGAACCACCGGACCTTGACCGCGCCTTTTGCTGGTTCGAGCCGCAGGTCTTCGTCCTTTAACTTATCTGTCGCATCGAGCAATGAACCTGGCGACAGATCGGCAGTCCAGATTTCCGCAAGTCCCGCCTCTTCCACTGCGATCAGTTTGGCCGCCTCGCCGTCAATCAAAATGCGTGATCGCTCGCCGGCTCCGTTGTCGGTGATAATCCGTCTCAGGCTATTCCATTCCACGTCTATTGGTCCCCGTACGAACCATCTTGCGGCAAAGTCAAGGACTGCAGTACTGACCGCGCGTCAAAGACGTCGATGCTGTCAGCCCCATCCGCCGCGACGTCGCCGGCGCCCATCAGCACCTCGAGCCGCGCGGTGAAGAAATCCTGAGATCCGATCCGCCCGAGGTCCGCGCCGACGCCGACGGAAACGCCGCTCCGGCGCCCATAGGACCCGCTGCCAAAGCCGGTGCCCACTGAAACGCCGCCGCGCTCTTCGCCGTCCAGGCTGCGGCCGATTACGCGAAACCAATCAAAACCGCCGTCAAGGGTCAGCTCGGCTGCGCGGCGGAGCGCATAGTCTTCGACCAGTTCAGGCGGCATACCGCCGGACCCGCGATAGGTAATGCGATAGCGGCCGTCCTCAATCTTCTGTTCCTCATAGCCGAAGCCTTTTGCATCAGCAGGACCATATTCAATCGGACCGGTTGCGGCGCAGGCGGATAGTAAGAGAGCGACAATAGCGGGGATGATGATTCGCATAAACAAACTCCCTGGAATGGAGGTGAGCCTATCACAGGCGGACGTGATGGCAATTTCCCAATATGAGTGATTAATGATGCATTAGCCGCAGTTTTCAACGATCAGTCAAAATCGCCGCGTTCATACGCTTCGCGCAATTTGAACTTCTGAATCTTCCCTGATCCGGTGAGCGGCCAATCCTCGACCCAGATCCAGAATGCGGGTGTTTTCTGAGGGCTCAGTCTGTCGCGAATAAAGTTCTTAAGCGCGGCGTTATCGGGGCGCTCGTCGCCTCCGGCGCGCATGAAACAGGCGACCTGCTCTCCCCACTTTTCGTCCGGTACGCCGACGACAGCCACTTCCGCGACAGCGTCATTTTCAAGCATGGCGTTTTCTATTTCGGCCGGAAACAGGTTCTCGCCGCCGCGTATGATCATCTCTTTGACCCGGCCGGTGATTTTGACATAGCCGCGCGCATCCATCGTCCCGAGATCGCCGGTGTGCAACCAGCCGTCCGCATCGATGGCGGCGGCTGTCGCGTCCGGATTATCGTTGTAGCCGCTCATGACGAGATATCCGCGGCAGCAAATTTCCCCTTGAACGCCGATCGGCGTCGGCTGATTTGTCTGCGGATCGAGAATCGAAACGTCGGTATAGGGCGTAGGCTGACCAATTGTCTGGGTGAGATCTTCAAGCGTGTCGTCAAACCACGCCTGCGTTATCACCGGCGATGTTTCTGTCTGACCATAGACGATCTGGACCGGCGCCCCGAATACTTCTTTGGCCTTTCTGCACAGCTCCGGCGCCACCATGGCGCCGCCGGACATGATGCGCTCAACCGAACTCATATCGGCGCCGGATTGCTCAACCACGTCGATCATTGCAACCAACATGGTGGGAACGCCGAGAATGAACTTTGATTTCTCGCGCTCGATGACGCCCACGATCATTGCCGGATCAAAAACGGGCGCCAACAGCATGGTTGCGCCGACCGCGAAACCGCCAAGCACCAGTATGGCGCAACCGGTCGTATGAAACAGCGGCATGTTATGCACGAAAACGTCGCCGGGACTGACGCCGCCGCGGTTCATCACCTCGATGCCGTTTCTGACAAGGCCATTGTGATGCAGAAGCGCTCCCTTGGGAAAGCCTGTGGTGCCGGACGTATACTGAATCTGAACCGGATCTGCCGGCTTCGGATCCCTCAACGCGCCGCTGTGCTCGCCCGCAAAAAGCGCATCATGATCGGTAAGCAGGATGCGATGCTTGATCGCTGAAATGTCGTCGCAAACAGAATCGGCGATTTCCTGCATAGGGTTGCCGCGGAAATCAGCGACATAATAGATGGCTTCGGCTTTCGACTGTTCCAGGACGAATTTCAGTTCGCGCTTTTGGTAAGCGGGGTTCACCGTCACCAGAATGACGCCGGCGAGCCCGCATGCGAGCTCGAGCAACACCCATTCAGGAACATTGTTGGCGTAGACGGCAATACGCGCGCCTTCAGCGTGACGGTCCGCCAAAGCGCGCGCAAGGCGCTCTGAATCCCGCAACAGTTCCGCATAGGTCCAGGTTCTACCGACAGCGCCGTCGAACCCGAGTTCCTTTAGCGCGGGGCGATCCGGCGCCGCCGCCGCCGCGTTCCGCAACATGTCGCCGATGGTGAGCGGCGCGGGCAAAGGACCGCCCTGCGCAGAAAAGTGCGATTCCGTTAGATCGAGATTGTACATGCTCGCGCCTCCCTAGCCGTCCGCCATTTTCACGATTTGCGTCTGCAAAACAACGGCGGCCAGTTTTCCGTCTTCACGAAAAATCTCGGTTTTCCAGAGCTGCAGCGTTCGTCCGATGTTCACCGGCGTTGTCACGGCTTTGGCTTTTTGGCCCACGGGCACCGGGCGCAGGAAATTGGTTTTGCTTTCAACGGTCGCCGTGGTCGCGCCCTCAGGCAGGTTCAAGAACGCGCCGCACCCGCCCATATTGTCCGCAAACGCCATGATCGCGCCGCCATGAAGGTTGGTCGGCAGGGTGCAGTGTTCCGGCGTCGCCGTCATCTCCCCTTCAAGCCTGTCCTTGGAGGCGAACGTCATATGAACCCCGATCATTTTGGCGAACGGCGCGTTGCCGGCGTTAAACATATCGGCAAAATTGTCATTCCCCATGTTTGGAATTCCCTTTCCGTGACCTGAATGCGCCTCTCGTGAGGCTACCATCGACGTCCGGCGCGGCATATCTTTTTTGGCGCCGCGTCAATTCCTCAGACCGGCCTCTCTTTCGCCCCGTTCTCCGGATAAGGGAAACGCCGCAGCCGGCGGGAGAAGACGATGCGCACAGCCCACAAGAACGACCCATGCCTCTACGACCTTGTCGTGGTAGGTGCGAGCTTTGCCGGTCTGGTCGCAGCCCGCGCCGCCGCCCACCGCGGTCTTCGTGTTGCAGTGATGGACGCCAAACGCGAGCCCGGCGCACGAGTGCGCACGACCGGAATTCTCGTAAAAGAGGCGGTCGAGGAATGCGACATTCCTGCGAGCCTGACACGAAAAATTCCCGGGGTCAGGCTTTATGCGCCGAACCATGTCTACACGGACCTTTTCGCGCCGGGTTATTATTTCCTCGCCACTGATACGCCGGCGATCATGCGCTGGCTCGCCCGCGAAGCGCAGCGGGCAGGCGCGGACCTTTTGTTCGGAACGCGGTTCGAAGACGCAACGCTCGCCGACGACATGGTCCGGATACATGGCGCCGATCTCAAGGCGCGGTACTTGCTCGGCGCCGACGGCGCCAAATCCCGGGTCGCGCAAGTGTTTAACCTCGGGCGCAACACCGAATTTCTAATCGGTATGGAAACCGAATACGAAGAATCGCCGACGGTCGATCCTGACTTTCTGCACTGCTTTGTGGATACCGATCTCGCTCCCGGATATCTCGGCTGGGTCGTGCCGGGCGTCGGCCTGACGCAGGCTGGTCTGGCCGTATCCCACGGCCCTTTCGGCGCGCGGAGAAAGCCGAACTTCGAGGCGTTTATGCGGCGCATCGATCATCGCTTCGCCCTGTGGAACTGCGAGGTCAAAGCAAAGCGCTCCGGCCCTATTCCCTGCGGCGGGCTGGTGTCGCCCCTGTCGACCCGGCGGGTTTTGCTGACCGGCGACGCCGCCGGCCTCGTCTCGCCGCTCACCGCCGGCGGCATTCGCCTCGCCTTTCAGTTCGGCCGGCGCGCTGGCGCCGCCATTTCGGAGTATCTACAGGACGGCGGCGCCGATCCCGGCGTTCTGATGGCCCGGGAGTATCCGGGATTCGGCCTTAAAACCTGGATGCGCCGGGCCTGGTCCGCCGCGCCGCCAAACGCATTGCTCAATGCAACGCTTTTCACGCCGCCGATGCGGGCCCTGGCGCAGTGGATCTATTTCCAGAAACGGGGCGGCGGCGTGACGTCGGCAACGCACGACCGCATCGCCAAAACGCCGGCAACCTAAAACAACGTCGTCCGGGCCAACAATTGGGGCCCGTCGTGACGAACGTTTCCCACGGCATCGGAAACGGCGTGAAACGTCCAGCTCCCTTCCGCTCGCGGACGAAGCAAACTGGCGAGCGCCGGGGCGTCCCTTTCATCGCCGTCAACCCAGGCCTCATAGTGTTCCGGCGAAATGACCACCGGTTCTCGAGGATGTAACGAACTGAGGTCAGGACCGGCCGGCGAGGTGAGAATGGCGACCGTGTCCGCCTCGCCGCCGTCAGGGCCGATCGCGGTCTCCCAAAGAGCGGCGAACGCGAACAAACGCCCGCAAGAAACCGCATAGGGTTTTTTCGCAGCGCCGCGTCCGGACCATTCATAAAAGCCGTCGGCCGGGACGAGACACCGCCTTCGCCGATACGCATTGCGAAAGGCCGGCTTGTCCGCCGCCGTTTCGCTACGGGCGTTAATCAGGGGCTTTGAACCGAACCGCACCAGGTGTTCGCCCCTGGCCCAAGACGGAATGAAACCCCATCGCATTAATGCGTAGGCGCGCTCACGGCGCTCGCTACGGTGAATGACGGCGATTGGCTGCGTCGGCGCGATGTTGTATCGCGGCGGGAAATTATCGCGCACGTCGACCTCGAAATGCGTTGCGAGGTCAGCCGGGGTGGCGTTGAGGTAGTATCGTCCGCACATGGGTCCTGGAGAGAAAATTGTCTTTGACTGAAGAGAATATGATTCGCGTCGGCGTGGGCGCCGTGGTGTTTCGGGGAGACGACGTCCTGCTCATCAAGCGCGGCAGGCCCCCGTTCGCAGGCCACTGGTCGATCCCCGGCGGGAAACCCGACTATGGCGAACGCCTGGAAGACGCTGTCGCCAGGGAGGTGCGGGAAGAAACCAGCCTGGAGATCTCCATTCAGGGGCTTGTCGGCGTCTTCGAAGCCATGCCGGAGGCGCCCGGCCAGCTCGGCCATATGGTGCTGATCGACTACTGGGCGGAATGGAGGTCAGGAACGCCGGCGGCCGGCGACGACGCCGCCGCCGCCGAATTCGTACCGATCGAAGAAGCGCAGCGGCGCCTTGCCTGGGACGAAACGCGCAGAGCCCTCTCCATGGCGCTTCAGTTGCGCGGGCGCCTTATGCAACGGTAATGTCGCGATATCGCCCTATTCCCGCTACAAAGCCGCGCCAGGGAAGCTGCATGCCGTATCGACGTTTCATGAGTGTCGCCCTCATCGCCGTGTTTGCGGCGGGCGGCGCGGCCGCCCAGTCGCAGTCGGCCGAGGACTACCGCCAACGCCAGCAGGACCTGGTGGAGCTCGCCAGCGTCTTCGGCGAACTTCATCACATTCGGCGCATGTGCGAGCCGCGTTTTGAGGGCGATGTTTGGCGCGACCGCATGAAAAAGCTCGTTGACCTTGAACAGCCGCAGTTCGAGGCGCGCGAAGAGATGGTGAAGCGCTTCAATGCAGGCTACCGCAACGCCGGAAACCACTTTGGACGTTGCGACCGGCGCGCCAGAGACCACGCAGCGGCGCGCGCGCTTTATGCCCAGCGCCTCGTGCGTCGGCTCGCCGAACCGTTGGAGGCGATCGCAGAGTCCGAAGCGGAAACAGGCGGTCCGCTGATGCTCACCATTCCTCAGGAAACAGAATAAACTCGATCAGGCGCCCGGCCCCGCATATCGCCAGTCGAGCGCGCCGCCCGCGTGAAACGGAGAAACCCTCTCCCCGCCCGCAATGATCGCGTCCGGCACATCGATTGAGTCGCGCACGAGGACAATGCTGTCTTCGTTGACGGGCAATCCGTAAAACGCCGGACCGTTGAGCGCGGCGAACCCCTCAAGCTTGTCCAGCGCCCCTTCTTCTTCGAATGTCTTTGCATAGGATTCCATCGCGAACGGCGCATTGAAAACGCCGGCGCAACCGCAGGCCGATTCCTTGGCGGAAACGGCGTGAGGCGCAGAGTCCGTACCCAGAAAGAACTTTGCCGATCCCGATGTCGCCGCGCGGCGCAAGGCAAGGCGATGCCGTTCTCGCTTGGCGACCGGCAGGCAGTAATAGTGCGGCCTGATCCCGCCCTCAAACATTGCGTTGCGATTGAACTCCAGATGATGCGGCGTGATCGTTGCGCCGATGCGCGCGTCGCCCGCACTGACGAAGTCAACGGCGTCGGCGGTTGTAATGTGCTCAAACACAACCCGTAGCGCCGGGAAGTCCCGCATCACCGGCGAGAGCACGCGCTCTATAAACACCGCTTCCCTGTCAAAAACATCGATATCGGCGTCGGTGACCTCGCCATGGACGAGCAACGGCATGTCGATGCGCTGCATCGTCTCCAGAATCCGATAGATGTTTTTGATGTCCGTTACGCCGTGACTGGAATTTGTCGTTGCATTCGCCGGATAGAGTTTGCAGGCCGTGAAAACGCCCGTCGAGAACCCGCGTTCGATTTCTTCCGGATCGCCGTCGTCGGTGAGATAACAGGTCATCAGCGGCGTAAAGTCGTCGCCGGTCGCATGCAAGATGCGCTCGCGATAGCGTGCGGCGGCGTCCACGGTGGTCACCGGCTCTTCAAGGTTGGGCATCACGATCGCGCGAGCAAACTGACGCGCGGTGTAGGGCGCGACGGCTGTCAGCATCGCCCCGTCGCGCAGGTGAACATGCCAATCATCGGGGCGGCGCAGAACAAGCCGGTCCATTGCGGCGTCTTGGTTTTTCAATTGCGTCATAGGCGCTTTCTACGCCGCAGCCGCCGTGCTTTGCAAACGGCCGACGACCGACTACATGGGCGGCCATGACAACGATCAAAAGACTGCCCGACCGCGCCGTTGTCGCGGTCGCCGGCGCCGACGCCGGAAGCCTGCTGCAGGGGCTGATCACCAATGGGCCGCCGGCGGAAGGCGGCGCCTTTTCCGCATTGCTGACCCCGCAAGGCAAAGTGCTGTTCGACTTTTTCATCGCCAAGACCGATGACGGGTATCTGCTCGATGTCGCCGCAGACGCCGCAGACGCCCTCGTCAAGCGGTTGATGCTGTACCGACTGCGCGCAAAGGTAGACATCACGAAAGACGATCGACACGTCGTCTGCGCGTGCGCCGGGACGCCTGGTTCCGAAGTCGACGCGGTCGTTGAAAGCGCGGCCGATCAAGTCCGCAGCCGTATGTTCGCAAAGGCGGACGCGTTGGAGGACGCAGCCCTCGATACCGATTACCACGCCCGCCGCATCCGCGCCGGCGTCCCGGAATGGGGCGCTGATTTTGAGTCGAACGAGGTCTTTCCGATGGACGTCAACTTCGACCTTTTGAGCGGCGTCGATTACAAAAAGGGCTGCTTTGTCGGCCAGGAAGTCGCGAGCCGCATGAAACGGAAGGGCGATGCGCGAAAGCGAACCCTGATTGCCGAGTTCGAAGGCGCACCCCCGGAGAAGGGGGCCGCCGTCACGGCCGGCGACTCAACCCTCGGCCATATCATGTCCGGCGTCGACGGCGCGGCGCTGGCCCTGATTCGCCTGGACCGTTGGCGAAGCGCCGAGGCCGCGCCGTCCTGCGGCGGGCGAGCTGTGCGCATGAGACTTCCTGACTACATGCAAACGGCGTAAAACAGCGTCCAAAAACAATAGGGAGCGAAACGCATGTCCGCCACAGCTGTCACACTTTTGGGATTCGTCGCCTGGGGATTAGTCCTTCTCATGAGCCTTGGAACGCTGCGCAGCGCCATGGTGATGGGCGGCAAGCGGGCCGCCAACTCGTTCGCCGCATCCGGAGAAGACCTTGAGGGCCTGGGCAAACGACTGACGCGAGCGCACGCAAACTGCTACGAATTCCTGCCGCTCGCCGGCGTCGTCATGCTGTACGCCATCGCCACAGGCCAGACTGCGATTACCGATCCCCTCGCCTACCTCTTTCTCGCCGCTCGGATCGCGCAATCGGTCACCCACCTGATTTCGACCAGCAGTACGTTCGTGCTCATCCGGTTTGGCTTTTTCGGCGTGCAGCTCGCTATTCTGATCTGGTGGTTGCTGAAGCTCTTCGGCGCACTGTGAGCAAGAAAAAGCTGCACTGCCTTTGGGCGCCGGAAAACGACGAGCTCTATCGGCGTTACCACGACGAGGAATGGGGCGTTCCCGAATATGACGACCGCGCGTTGTTCGAAAAGCTTATGCTGGACGGGTTTCAAGCCGGCCTGTCATGGAGGACGATCCTCTACAAACGCGACAATTTTCGGAAGGCCTTCGACGGCTTTAATCCGGAGAAGATTGCGCGCTATTCCCCGAAGAAGGTTGATCGGCTTCTCCAGAACGAAGGGATTATTCGCTCCAAATCAAAGATCGAAGCGACCATCGGAAACGCCCAAAGCTGGCTCGCCGTCATGGAACAGGGCGGCGGCTCATTTTCCGACTTTCTGTGGGAATTTGTCGACGGGGCGCCCATCGTCAACAGGTTGAAAGTCTACACCGACGCCCCGACGAAGTCGCAACAGAGCGAAGCGATGTCGAAAGTGCTGAAGGCGGAGGGGTTCAAATTTTGCGGACCGGTGATCGTCTATGCGTTCATGCAGGCGGTGGGCATGGTCAATGATCACGAAATCGCCTGCCCGCGCTGGAAAGCCGTTCAAAACCTCGCCCGCTAGCGGGCGGATCGCTTGCGCCGCGACCGCGATCGGCGCAAATTGGCCGTAAATCAAATGAGTGAAAGACGCCTTCCATGACAGAACAGCAATCTGCTGACGTCCGCATCATCGGAACCGGACTCTATACGCCGCCTGGCGCCATCACCAATGAAGAGTTGGTTGAGAGTTTCAACGCTTATGTCGATCAGTATAACGATCGCTTCGCCGACGACATCGCCGCCGGGCGCATAGCGGCGCTGGAAAAATCCTCCGCCGACTTCATCGAAAAGGCTTCCGGTATCAAGGCGCGCTACACCGTCGATCGCGAAGGGGTCCTCGATATCAACCGCATGGCGCCGCACATTCCTGCGCGCGACAACGAGGAAATATCCGTTTTGGCTGAGATCGCGGTCAACGCGGCGCGGGAGGCTCTGCGCGCCGCCGACCTCACAGCCGCCGACATCGACGGGGTTGTTTGCGCCGCGTCGAATATGCAGCGCGGATATCCGGCCATGGCGGTGGAAATCCAGGACGCGCTCGGCATTGAGGGATTCGGGTTCGATATGAATGTCGCCTGCGCATCGGCGGCCTTCGGCATCGAAACCGGGCTCGGGCTGATCCGGGCCGGCGCCAGGCGCATTCTCATGGTGAACCCTGAGATCTGCACGGCGCACCTCAACTTTCGCGACCGCGACAGTCACTTTATCTTCGGAGACGTCGCCACGGCGGTTATTCTGGAGCGAGCCGATAATCCGGCGCAAACGGAGTCTTGGGAGATTCTCGGCACGCGATTGCTCACGAAATTCTCAAACAATATTCGCAACAATTTCGGTTTCATGAACCACTGCGAGCGCGAAACAGGCGAAGCACCTGACGCCCAAGATACTCCCAACACCGACAAACTGTTCATTCAAGAAGGACGAAAAGTCTTCAAAGAAGTCGTTCCCATGGTGAGCGAGATGATCAACAGCCATCTCAACGACATCGGCGTCGGCGCAAACGACGTGAAACGGTTCTGGCTGCATCAGGCGAACCTCTCCATGAACGAGTTCATTGCGCGCAAAGTGCTCGGCCGGGACGCGAACCGCGAAGAAGCGCCGGTGGTCCTGGACGAATACGCCAATACCTCGTCAGCCGGATCGATCATCGCCTTTCACAAACACCGGGACGGTTTCAGTGTCGGCGACATTGGCGTCATTTGCGCTTTCGGCGCCGGTTATTCCGCCGGTTCCGTGGTCGTGCGCAAAGCGTCGTGACCGCTCGGCGCTGCGCTGACCCGGCGCCGGCTATGGTCAACGGGCGAAAAGACGCTATAGGGGCCCAATGACCAATCATCTTCATCAGGGCGACCTTCCCGACAATCTCGGCCTCGGACAGGTGGTCGCCGTCGACAGCGAAACCATGGGGCTCAACCCCCATCGGGATGCGCTTTGCGTTGTTCAGCTGTCCGCGGGCGACGGAGACGCCCACCTCGTGCAGCTCGATCGCAAGTTATATGACGCTCCCAACCTGAAAGCGCTGCTCTCCGATCCCGGCGTTTTGAAGATTTTCCATTTCGCCCGTTTCGATATTGCCGCGTTCCAGCGCTGGTTGGGGATCGAAACGAAGCCGGTCTATTGCACCAAAATCGCATCAAAGCTCACCCGAACCTACACTGACCGCCACGGCCTCAAAGACATTACGAGAGAGCTGCTCGGCGTTGATATGTCCAAGCAGCAGCAGTCTTCCGACTGGGGCGCGGCGACTCTGACTGAGGCGCAAATCGATTACGCGGCGTCAGACGTCCTTTATCTGCACGATCTCCGCGCCAAGCTCGATGAGATGCTCGCGAGAGAGGGACGCACCGCTTACGCCGCCGCCTGTTTCGACTTTTTGCCCACCCGGGCGGCGCTCGATCTGGCAGGCTGGCCGGAAACCGACATTTTCGCCCACGCTTGAACGGTCCGGAATCGGCGATTTCACCTGTTTTTCCGGCGGTTACTTGCTTCCAAATCGCTCCGGCGCAACTATATACGCAACTGGTGGGGATAACCGGCCTGCGGGACGGTAGCTAGCGAACAGACCGAACGGCCACAATCACATGAGCGAAAGCCATCGCGACGACATTTCCGCTCCCCAGAGGGGCAAATCCGTCAAAGGCGACAAGGCGCTTGAAAGCCTCGACTTTCGCTCTCGCACCACCGGCGCACAAGCCGTAGCCCGGTCCAGGCTGGTGCGCCGCCTCCGCATAGCGCTGCCGATTTTCGCCGTCATTCTGATTGCCGCCTTCATTTTCAACACCCAGTCCAATTCGGTCGACCAAGCGTTTTTGGAGGATTTCAAGTCCATCACCGCAACGACGGAAGAGCTGCGCATGGCCAACCCGCGCTTCGCCGGCGTCGACAATGAAGGCAAACCCTTCGAGATTACGGCGTCGGCCGCGTTGCAGGATCCAAACGCGAAAGACGTCGTCGAGCTTGAGCAGCCGCGCGCCGTCCAAAACGCCGATGAGAGCGAAGCGACCGTCGTTACCGCCAACAGCGGCCTTTATCGTTCTGAAGAAAACATTCTGGAACTGACGGACGCCGTGACGCTTGAACACGATCTGGGGTCGAGCACCTATGTGCTGCGGTCGCCCGAAGCGATCGTCGCGATCAAGGACCAGATTGTCACAAGCACCGCCGGCGTCGGCGCGGAAGGACCCGACGGCGCGACGCTGACGGCTGATCGCATGAAGGCGTACCGCAATGACGGGCGCGTCGTATTTGAAGGTAACGTCAGTATGCGTATCTATCCGAGCTCTTCGGAGCTCGAGGTTCCATTGCTGCGCGATGGGAAGGTTGGGGAGGAAGAACAAGAATGAGAAAGCTTGTATCAGCAATAGCAATCGGTAGCCTGGTTACATCAACCGCATCCGCGCAGCTTGCCGCAGACAGCAATGCGCCGATCGATATTACCGGCGACGCCGCGGAATTTCGCGACAATGTCGCCATCTGGACCGGCAACGTCCGAGTGGTGCAGGAAGACTCCATTCTCATTGCCGACCGGCTCGAGGCCGACATCAATGATGAGGGCGACTTTGAAACCATCACCGCTACCGGCTCCGTTCGATATTCCAATGGCAACGAAGCGATTACGGGCAAGCGCGCTGTCTTCGACAACACGCAACGAACGATTACCATGACAGAAGACGTCATCGTCACCCAGGGGAAACAAATCATGTCCGCCGGCGCCGTGATATATTGGGTCGATACGGGTATGGTTAAATTCCAGCCGGCGCCGGGTCAGCGCATTCGCGGCGTCTTCTACACCGGGGACGAAGAACAGACTTAACCGTTAAGATGTGAATTTCACAGAAAGTTAAAGAGAACCCTCCTTAATGAGCACCGGAATGGAACAGACGCCTTCGAATACCAATCATGCGGCCCCGTCGCGGCGCCAGCCCACCGTCGTTGAGGGCGGGGGCGCCCTTGTTGCGGAAAACCTTGGCAAGTCGTTTAAACGCCGACCGGTCGTCCGCGGCGTTTCCATGAGCGTCAAGCGCGGCGAAGTGGTTGGATTGCTGGGACCAAACGGCGCCGGCAAAACCACCTGTTTCTATATGATCACAGGACTGATCCCGTCCGACCGGGGGTCAATCTCGATCGACGGGACGGATGTCACGCCGCTGCCCATGTATCAACGCGCGCGGCTGGGGCTTGGCTACCTGCCGCAGGAGGCGTCGATCTTTCGCGGTCTCACGGTCGAGCAAAATTTGCGCGCCGTCGTCGAACTGGTCGAAAAGAACAAGGATCGCCAACAGGCGATTATCGATGATCTCCTGAACGAATTTCACGTGACGCATTTGCGCGGCGCGCCGGCGCTGGCTCTTTCCGGCGGCGAGCGGCGGCGCGTGGAGATTGCGCGCGCCTTGGCGACGGCGCCGTCATACATGCTCCTTGACGAACCGTTCGCGGGCATCGACCCACTCGCCATCGCGGAAATCCGCGAGCTTGTGACGCATCTGAAGGATCGCGGTCTTGGCGTTTTGATCACCGACCACAATGTCCGCGAGACGCTCGACATCATTGATCGGGCTTACATCATTCATGAGGGTGAAGTTCTACTCGAAGGCGCGCCGGGCGACATCGTCGGCGACAAAGACGTTCGGCGGGTTTATCTCGGCGACCGGTTTCAAATGTAGAAAGGCGAAGGGGGCGGTGTGGCGTTAGCTCCAAAACTTGAGTTCAGGCAGTCGCAGCAACTGGTGATGACGCCGCAGTTGCAGCAGGCGATCAAGCTGTTGCAGCTGTCAAATCTCGAACTCGCCGAATTTGTCGCCTCGCAGCTGGAAGAGAACCCGTTTCTTGAACAGGACGAATCCCCCGCCGACGCGCCGGAAGAGCGGCGCGGCGCCAAAGACGCGGATCAGCAGCCCGGGGAAAGCGACACCGGCGACATCGACCTGGCGGCGGACCAGTCTCCGGAAAAGGCGAGCGACGCGATTGACGCTGAGTATGAAGACATCGATCCGTCCGGAACCGGCAGCGATGCGGCGAATCAGGACTTCAAGACGAACGATTGGGCCACCGCCGGCTCCGGCGGCGCTTCTCTGGACGACGAACGACAGTTTGACGCAACGCTGTCGAAAGAGATCTCCCTCGCCGAACATTTGACTGAACAGCTTCACGTCGCCACGCGCGATCCAGCGAAACTTTTTCTCGGCGCTTATCTCGTCGACCTTATCGATGAGGCCGGTTACTTGCGCGATTCCCTGGAAGACGTCGCTGAGCGGCTGGGCGCCGATCTCAGCGATGTTGAAGAGACGCATGCGTTGATCACGACGTTCGATCCATGCGGCGTCGGTGCGCGCGATCTGAAGGAGTGTCTCTCCCTGCAGCTCAAAGAGGCCGACCGTCTTGATCCGGCGATGCAGGCTTTTCTCGCCAATATTGAACTGCTGGCGAAGGGCGACCTCAGGGGACTGATCAAAGCGACCGGGGCGGACGAGGAAGATGTTCGCGACATGATCGCAGAAATACGGTCCTTAACGCCCAAGCCGGGTTACGCTTATGGCGGCGGCGCCGTGCAGGCCGTGGCGCCGGACGTATTCGTGCGTCAGGGCGCCGACGGCGCCTGGAAAGTTGAACTGAACAACGACACCTTGCCGCGCGTGCTCGTTAACCGACGCTATTTCGCGGAAATATCCGCCGCCCGGTCAAGCGAGGACGACAAGACCTATGTGGCGGATCAATTCGCGAACGCAAACTGGCTCGCCAAAAGCCTCGACCAAAGAGCGAGAACGATTCTGAAGGTTTCCTCCGAGATCGTTCGCCAGCAGGACGGGTTTTTCGCATACGGCATTAAGCATCTGCGCCCGCTCAACCTCAAAACCGTCGCCGACGCCATTGAAATGCACGAATCGACGGTGTCGCGGGTCACGTCCAACAAGTACATGGCGACGCCGCGAGGCCTGTTCGAGCTGAAATATTTCTTCACCGCGTCAATCGCCTCCACCGGCGGCGGCGAGGCTCACTCAGCCGAAGCTGTCCGCTTCCGGATTCGGGAACTTATCGAGGCGGAAACGGCGGACGCGGTTCTTTCTGACGACAAGATCGTTGAGATTCTCAAGGACGAAGGCGTTGATATCGCCCGCCGCACCGTTGCTAAGTATCGAGAAACGCTGAATATTCCCTCGTCTGTGCAACGTCGCCGCACCATGTTGCAAGCGGCGATTTGACCTTTCATTAACGGCGCCGGCGCCCATATGGTACCTTGTCGGCGCGCCGTTGGCGGCCAAAAAAGGAGCATCAATGGACATCCAGGTCAGCGGAAAAAACATTGAACTAGGCGACGCCTTGCAGTCCCACGTCACCGACAAGCTTTCCGAAGGCGTTAGGAAATATTTCGATCGCGGCGCGGAAGCCTCCGTTACCTTCGCCAGAGAAAAGCGGGAAGTCGAATGCGACGTCACCGCCCATCTTGCCTCTGGCGTCTTTCTCGCCGCTCACGGGCGCGCTGGAGACGCCTACGGGGCCTTCGAGGAAAGCCTTGAAAAGCTGGAGAAGCGCATTCGTCGCTACAAGCGCCGGCTGAAGGATCACCACGCAAACGGAAAACCGCCTCTGCCCGCCCAAGCCGCCTCATTCTACGTGCTCGAGCCCCTCAAGGAGGAGGACGAGGAAACCGATGTCGGCGACCCTGATCCCGTCATCGTAGCGGAAAGCCAGACCCAACTAAGAGAGATGACCGTTGGCGCCGCGGTGATGCAATTGGATCTCGCGGAACAACCTGCGGTTGTATTTCGCAACGCCGCCCATGGGCGCATAAATGTCGTGTATCGCCGCCGGGACGGCCACATTGGATGGGTTGACCCTGCCGCCTAAAAGAGTAAACACGCTGCCTTCCGGCAGACGCCTCGCCGATCGACGAAAACGGTAAGAAATCTGCAAACCGGTCGAATGTACAAAGATTGAGACCACGATCTCCCAAATAGCACAGCCCAATCGGCGGAGTATGAGTTCAGTTATGGGATTTGACGACATTCTGAAGCCGGAAAGCGTCATTTTTAACCTTAAGGCTCGGTGCAAGCGCGAGGCGCTTGAAGTCATGGCGGAATCCGCCGCGAAGCAGGTCGGCCGGCCGGCGAGCGAAATCACTGACGTGCTTCTAGAGCGCGAACAGCTTGGCTCTACGGGCGTTGGGGACGGCGTGGCCATACCGCACGGCAAAATCGACAATCTTCATAAAATCACGGGCGTTTTGGCGCTGCTCAAAGAGCCGGTCAGCTTCGACGCCCTGGATGATCAACCCGTTGATCTGATTTTTTTGCTTCTCGCCCCCGCCAACGCTACAGCGGCTCATCTGAAGGCCTTGGCGCGCGTTTCACGCCTCTTGCGGGACACCGGCGCCAGAGCCGCCCTGCGCGGCGCTGACAGCGCCGAATCGCTGTTTGCATTGGCGACATCCGCCGAAAAGCCGGACGCTGCTTAAATCTGGGATTTCATGTCAGGATGGCCGAGCGGCGCGAGCCCCTAGTGCACGCTTAGCGGCGTCATTTCGTATTGGCGTGCGGCCGCGAAAGCGAGTTCGCGGTCGCCGACCAGCGCCAGCCGCTCGCCGTCTTCATCGTGTACGGAATAGAGAATGGCGTCGTCATCGATGTTAATTTCCGCACCGCCAAACTCGTCTTGAAGGTGGTCCATCACGTCACGAGCCGCAATCGGTCGGATATAGACAAGCTTGCGTCCTTCCAACGACGCAAACCCATTGTCGCCCCCGCTCAACTGGTTCGTGCTTTCCATGCCGCCTTAGCACCTTTCCGTATCGGAACACCGCACCCAGCATGTCCGATGTTCGCTATCAAATGATAAACAAAACTGACATTGATGTTCGCGGTCAGTTTGCCGGTGGTTAATAGGTAGTTTCGCGAAAAGCCGGTTCAATGCAAAAATCGCAACGGCGCCAAATGGCCGCATTTCCGCATGGCCGCCAAGGTTAAGCCTTGTTCTCGATCTCAAGTAAAATTGAAGAAAAGAGAGCGGGATCGATGTTTCCCCCAGATAGGGTGACTACGGTCGTTTTCCCCGAAGTTGGAATTTTCTTCGACAAAACTGCAGCAAGCGCCGCGGCGCCGCCAGGCTCCGTAACGATCTTCAGGTGTTTAAAGGCGAATGCGACCGCCTGTTTCACGTCCTCCTCGGTAACGCATGCGCCGCCTGTGACCCGACGCTGCATGATGGGAAAAGTGAGAAGGCCCAGCGACGGGGTTGCAATGGCGTCACAGATCGTCTTCTGGGTAACGTCAGCCGTGAGACGCATACCGGCCTTGAGCGAGGCCTGTGCTTCATCAAACCCTTCCGGCTCCGCGATAAAGATGTCCGATTTGGGCGCAATCTCTTCCAGAATCGTTGCGCATCCTGCGGTGAGGCCGCCGCCGCCGCAACAGATGACAAACTGATCGGCGCGCGCACCCATTTCTCCGGCCTGCTCAACCGCCTCGAGCGCCACGGTGCCCTGCCCTTCGATAATATCGGGATGGTCGAAGGACGGCGCGAGGCTCATGCCGCGCTCCTCGCAAAGCGCTTTGCCGATCGCTTCCCGGTCCTCTGTATAGCGATCATACCGGACAATTTCGGCGCCGTGCGCCCGGACCATCTCGGACTTGATCGCCGGCGCATCGGCCGGCATGACGATAACAGCGGGGCAATCAAAGGCCCTCGCTGCAATCGCAACGCCTTGTGCGTGATTACCCGAAGACCATGCGACCACGCCGCGCGCGCGAACCTCTTCAGGCAAGCGAGACAAGAGATTATAGGCGCCCCGCAATTTGAATGATCCGCCGCGTTGCAGCGCCTCGCACTTCAACAAAACGCGGCCGCCCGCCAGGTCGTTCAACCGTTGATTCTCCAGAAGCGGCGTACGCACCGTCTTACCTGCAAGACGGCGCGCTGCGGCGTGCACGCCCCCCGCGGTGATCGCCTCTTCGCCGACAATATTGAGCTTCGTAGCCATGTCCGAATTCCGGTTCGTTTGTATCTAATTTCACCACCCCATCGCGGTGACGCCAGGGCGAGATTTGGGCCTGATTTTGTCAGCCGAATGCGCCGGCTGCAAACGCCAGCAACGCTACGCCCATCAAAATCCTGTAAATCGCGAAAGGGGCGAAGCTTATTCGCCGGGTCAAGGCCATCAAGGCGGCGATGGACGCGAACGCAGTGACAAACGATAGGACGGCCACGATGGCGGCAGCCGCCATCGTGGCATTCGCACCGGAGCGGATGATCTCTATACCGGCGAACAAACCGAGTGCGCCGATTGCGGGGATCGCCAACAGCATGGAGAATCGCGCCGCCTCCGCACGGGTCCACCCAAGATAACGCGCCGCCGTCATCGTCACCCCCGACCGGGACGCGCCGGGTATCAACGCCAGCGCCTGGGCGGCGCCGATGCTCAGCGTTTCCCGCCATGTGATGCGGTCGAGCCCCTCATGGGACGAGGAACGCCTGTCGCCGTGCCAAAGAAGAACGCCGAAAACGATGCTGGCGAGACCGATCGCTTCAGGCGTGCGCAAATAGGCTAAGGCGCCGGTCGCGACAATGAGGCCTGCGGCGAGCAGAAGCGGAATCGTCGCCGCAGCGATAAACAAAAATAGCCGGCGCTCATCGCTTGGCTTCATAAGAACGGTATGAATCCCGCCGCGAAACAGCATCGCAGACTCACTGCGAAAGTAGATCAGGACAGCAATGAGCGAACCCACATGCGCGGCGACGTCGATCAACGGGCCTTGATCCTCCCAACCGTCGACAACCAACGGCGCTAAGATCAAATGGGCCGAGGATGAAATCGGCAGAAACTCCGTGATCCCCTGAATAATCGCCAATACAATCAATTGGATGAGCGTCATGAGCTTGGCGCTAATTCCAAATTGCGACGTCGCAATGACACCGCCTGCATAATTCTATGACTTCGCAATGCTGGAAATCTCTTTCGCAGCGCCGGCCTCCAGAATAGCGGCCTCGGCGAAAGCCGCTTCAATCGCTGTACGATCATAGGGCTTTAACACATGATAAGCGGCTCCGGCGGCTTTCGCCAATGTGAATTGCTGGTGATCGTTTTCCGTCGCACACAGAATAATTACGGGTTTGTTGTCTTCCGGCAGTTCACTCGCCCCGCGAAGAAAATCGAGGGCGCCCATCGACGGCAGATCCCAGTCAAGAAGCACGACCCTGGTTTTATTATCCGCACAGAACGCAACAGCTTCGCCGGCGTTTTCGGCCTGCGCCGCGCGAAGCCCTAAGTCGGCGACGATCCGCGCGGCGATTTCGCGAATCACTTCTGAATCGTCAATGATGAGGCAGATTTCTTTGTCGCTCATGTCGCTCCTCGGCTGGGCCAGCAACGCCCATGGAAACTGCGCGCCATCTTTGGCGCAGCAGCCTTAGGGATGCGTTAACGTAGAAGGCGAATGTGCTTCAGACGACGGGGCAAAATGGGCGGTGATAACAGCTTTCTCTTCATCTGCGGCGGCCGAAACAGCCCCGCCTGACGCCTTGATCAATTGCCCGGCGATGAGGGCGGGGGTCAATTTGGGCGATATGTCGTTCGCATCCCCTGCGAGGGCGCGTATGAGACCTTCCTGCTTGAAGACGCGTTTGCCGACAGCCGT
Source organism: Hyphococcus sp. (assembly GCA_028289605.1). Taxonomy (GTDB): domain Bacteria; phylum Pseudomonadota; class Alphaproteobacteria; order Caulobacterales; family Parvularculaceae; genus Hyphococcus. Next base: position 23,423 of record JANQON010000007.1, read on the forward strand.
AATCTTGAACGCATTAACGTCGCCCTTGACCGTAACGGTTCCCCCCTTTGCGACAAAATCCGCCGCCGCGTTCACCAGGATCAATATGGCTTTAACGTTTTCTTTCGCGGCAAGACCGCCGGCGAGGTCCCATTCGAGGTCGGGCTTCAGCGTGTCATAGACCGCGGTCATGGCTTCGCGGGCGTCGTCCATGCTGATTTGCGCGCCAAATCCTCCGGCGGCGCCGTAGGCAAGGCGGGCGTACGACAAGAGCGCCAGCGCTTTTTTCGCGCCCGACCGCACAAGGTCGAGCGCGGCGGCGCGCATGGTTTCATCCATCTCCGGGTCGTCAAGAACGTCTATGCCGGATCCGATCGCCCCGACGGGATTGATCAAGTCATGGCAAACCCGCGACGACAATAACGCCGAGAGCGAAATCGCATCGGGCGAATCATCTTCTTGTTCATTGACAACTGGATCGGACATGGGACCGGCGACTCCTTCACTGTTCAAACGCCGATCATAAAGCCGATTCGCGCTCGGGACGCAGCACAGCCCCAGGTTTGGAGGCGCGGTCAGACTTCCTGCCAGGCCCCGTCTGAGCCGCGCACGCATTCGCCCGCCTCAGCGCTGTTAATAAGCTTTTCGGCCGTCAATGCAGCCGTGACCTCAATGGAGACGCCGTTTTTCTGAGCGAGGTCGGCATAGAACGCTTTTCGCTGTTGATTGACGTCGCGGATTTCCCGACGCAACGCGTCATCCACTTCCGCGTCCCCGACAACGCCTAAGTAGCCGTCCGCCTGTTCGCCGACAACGCAACGATCTTTTGCGTCTTCAATAATTTCGTTCGCCGAAGATGCAGCTCCTGCAAATCCGAATACGCCGATCAGCGCGCCGACAATGTATGATGCGTGATGTTTGGTCATGCCAATCCCCTTAGAAAATGTTCGGATTGTTCGCGATCAGGTCTTCAATCTCTCTGTCGAGCTTGACCCGCACTTCCTGATCGATCTTTACGTTCAGATTGACTTCGATTGGCTTGTCCCCGCCTTCGAGCCTGACGGTTGTACAGGCGGTCAACCAAATCGCACACACAGCAGCCGCCATCAAAGAACCGCTCACAGCTCTGATTCTTGTCGTCATCGCTCATCCCCTATTCTGCGCGCATCGCTGCAATGGGCATGATTCTAGCCTGCTCGTTCGGCGAAAACTAGGCGGAAACGGCGCCTTCAGGCCCTGATTCCCGCACTCGAGGCCGCAACCCTATTGCTCGGCGTCCAATGCGCGCTGTATCTGCATTTCCAGATTGCGAGACAAATTCGCCTGATTGAGTAATTCCAACAAAGCGGCGTCCAGCGTCACATTATATTTCACCGGCATGCGGACATTCTGATTATTGACGTTGACCTCGCCCGTTCCCTCAAAATTTATTCTGAAGTCCAGGCGGCCGTCGAGCGGGCCGTCCACCATGACGCCGAGCCGCTCATAACGCAGGTCGCGCAGGACATCGAAAGCAATTTTCGCATCGCCGCCTGACGCCGCCGCCTCGCTTGCGGCTTGCCCCACATACTGGATCCGACCCGGGCCCTCCGCCGTCAACTGGCCGCCCTCGATACGCGCGCGCCCCTCTTCCACAATCAGCGGCAACACGCCGTTCAGCGTTCCGGTCCCGGACAATCCCTCGACGTCGACATAGTCGAGGATCTGTTTGAGGTCGACCGATTCGACGCGCAGGGGCGCAAGCGCCTCACCGCCCGCAAAAGACGCGCGTGCGTCACGCACGCCGATCTCGCCGCCGAACCACGGGAAAATCGCCTGTTCCACCAACAGGGTTTCATCCCCGGGCATGTCGAATATGATTTCGCCGTCCTGAAGTTGAAGCGCGCCGAAATCGACGCCGCGCACCGTCATCGACTGAGCGCCGTCGGTCGCGATCGGCCAGAGGCTGGAAAACGCAATGTCGGCGTTGACGCCGATCGTCTTTGTGACGGTCAGGCCGGGGCCACCGAAGGTTACATCGTCAAAAGAAAACATCGCGCTCGACTGGAGGTCGTTTCTGGACCAGGAAAAATAAGCGCGCCCGTCAGCTGCGCCGACAGTATCGCCGATAAATCCTTTCAGCACCGGCGCCAATCTGTCCGGCTGCAGACTGCCGGATGAAAAAACGAGACGGTTCAGCCTGAATTCGGCGTTGCCGTTTCCGTCGGCTACGTTGTGGACGCCGCTCCCGGCGCCGAGGGTTGCGCCCGATTCTGTTGCCGCCCGATAGTCAAATCGCGCTTCATCACCGGCGAGGGTCAGCGTCCCCGCCGCCATGATAGGCGCGATTTTCGGCGCGTCAGCATATTCAGTAAGACGCAGACGCTTGCCTTCAGCGTCAATGGTCATACCGTCGCCGCTCAACGTAAAGTCGATTTCCGCATCTGTTTGATCAATGCGTAAGAGGTCGTTGAGACGCGCCGATCCGCCTCTTGCAGCGATCTTGGCTGTCGTGACGTTTCGCACCGGTTCATACCGACCCGTCACCTTCAGGTTGGGCGGGCGCCCGACAAGCCGGGTCTCGCCAAGGCGATACCGGGCATGGTCCGCACTCAAATCTCCGGCAAAGTCCGCCTCCGGATCGTTCACAAAACGAATGACGGCGAGAGGCGCCCCGTTACCGCACAACCGAGCATCGCTCAACGACGCCGCCATATTCTGCTCGTCAATCGCCAGCGAAAGACGCTCCAGGCGCGAGCAGGCGCCGTCCGGCAAACGCAATGTTGCGGTCTGTGAGGATCGATCAATCGTGGCAAGAAACTCAGCGCGCAGCGGCGCATCAGAAATCGTCAGCCGGCCGATGGCGGCCTTGGTCAGCTCGCCCATCGCAACAGCTTCGATATCGGCGCGTTCAGCCGCCGCTGTGCCGCGCACCACCGCCGACATTTCGCTCAGGGCGAGCGCCGGCGTCGATAACGCGCCCATGCGAATCGGCATGTTGAAATACCAGCCGTCGCCGCTTTCATTGGCGTCGATGTTGGCGACGGCCGAAAACGCGCCGCCGCGCATCGAAACGAAACCCGCGACGCTGCTGCGCCCCTCTTGACGGGAATAGAACGGCGCGCCCATGGCCGCGTCGAGACTGATCCGGAAACCGGTGTCTCCCTCAGCGGCGATCGGCGCATCGCCGGCATCCACCGCCAGCGCGCCGTCCTGAAAGGACACTCGCGTCGCACCGGAAATTTTCAGTGTTTTGAGCGGTCCGCCGATCACGGCGCTGAACCGCTCGTTCAGTAAATCCATCGCAGCGACATCGTCTGAATCCACGTGCGCGGACTCAAGACTGATCACGGCGAAGCCGGCGATCCCTTCGCGCGCGCCTGCTGCAAGATCAGTCCAGGAAGACCCCTCGCCCGTGACGTCAAGCGCAATGTCGCGAATTATTCCGTAACCAGAGTGAATATCGCCGCCGAAATTGCCGCTGAGCGCAACGCGCCCGTCCGGGTCCAGATCGATCGCGGCGCCAAGCGTTGCTTGCTGAAAGCTCCAGTCGCCGAAACCGGCGTTTGCCGCCTCAACGCTCAACGAAGCCGCGCCGCCGGTTTCAGCATCGTATTCGGCGTCAATGACGCCGATTGCGACGCCGCCCGGCGTGTCGAGAAGCAGGTCAAGGTCTACGACTTCGAGGCGGTCGAACGGCCAGGCGCCCGACGACGCCTCTCGATCTCCGGCGCCGCCCGTCAATCCGGCCGCTGAAACGGATCCGTCGTCGCCGATCGAAGCCTTGAGTTTGCCGGGACCGACGCGAACGGTCCGAACGCGCCGATCGCGGAACGCCTCGCGCCATTCAAAATCGGCTTCGACCACATCCAAGACGACGTCTTCGTCGCCGGGCGATCCCGCCGACATATCCTCGATGCGGATGTGATCGAACTGAAGCGCGGTCACGCGAGCCTGCGGACGGTCAAGACCGGCCGCAGACATTGACGCGCGGACGGCCCAACCCGCGGCGGGAAGGCGCAAAAAATAGAGACCGACGCCAATCAGGATCAGCGTCAGCGCCAGCAAGAAAATCGTCTTAAGGCCCCGCATCTTACCGACTTCGCTCAAACCCGAGCGGCCCCCTTTGCTCTTGGTTAACGCCGGAGCGCTTCAATGCCCCTCGACGCTGGCGCCAAGCATGCAGAAAATTGCTCGTTTTGGCGAGCCGTGTCATGGTTGACTTTTTTCGCGGGCATGGCGATTCGCCACTGTTTTGCGGTAACGGAAAAAGCCCGCTCGGGCGGACGAAGGTTTTGCGTCAGCTTCATGTCGGATGAATTTGTTGAAACAGGTCAAACCTTTACGTCCGACGGCGCGGCCTACTGCCCTGTCGAACGCAAAGAACGCGGCGCGTTCGGCGTTATCGCGTCCCTCCTCGTTCTCGTCAGCGGCGCCGCTTTTTTGGCATACGCCGTCGTGGGATTCCCCACCCGGGAAAACGATTCCATAGCCGAAAATGCTGCAGCGCCGAAAAACATTGTTAACAATGCGACAGAATCGACGCTGACCGCCCGGCGCGACGAAGCGGCAGCCCCGGGGATTGAATCCAAACCGCCCGCGGCGGCGCAGCCGCCGGCCGCGACGACAGACTTGTCGGTTGCGGAAGCGCTGGCGGAATCGCGAGCGGCCCGAGCGGCCGCCGCCGGCGGCTTCGCCTTCACGGCGCCGACGCTGAAACCGGCCGCGAGCGCCTACGACACCCGCGGCGCCAATTTCCGGCCCAGCCTGAAACCCGCGACGCTGGCTGCGCCGACGCCGTCCGCCAACGTGATCCGGCCGATTCCCATCGGCGCTTCTCGCGATGCGCGCCCAGAGCTGGCCGTCGCGCCGATTTTTCTTCCTTCGACGGAGAAGGGTCGATTTTACAACCCGGCGATTGTTTATGCGCGCGACATTGATCGCGACCTTTTCAAAACCACAATCACCATCACGCGAGGCGAGACATTCGTTGATGCGCTGAAGCGGGTTGGCGTCGATTCACAGGATCGCAATCTGTCCGCATACGCGTTCGGCGAACATTACAACCTGCGCCGGCTTAAACCAGGCCAGGAGTTCAACCTCGTTCTGGGCTGGCCAAACCAAACCTTGTCTCAGCTTGTAAGCGTCGGGAAACCGAACGCCCGGTTGTTGTCGCTGGAGTTTCGGGACGGGTACGAACAAAAAATCACGGTCACGCGAGACACGTCGGGAGAGTTTGTCGGCCATGCCGAGCCAATCCCGCTGACCAAAGAGCTTCACGCCGTACAGGGCCGAATCGAAGGCAGCCTGTATCTTTCAGCCAAGAAACTCGGCACGCCCGACGATATCATCGCAGGCCTCGCCGACGCATTCGCCTACGACGTGGACTTTCAGCGCGAGATATTCGGCGGCGACGAATTCGAGATGATTTTTGAGGCCCAGTATGACGATCTTGGCAAGATGGTGTCTGGAGGCGAAATCGTCTTTGCGCGATTGAATTGGCGCGGTCAATCTCGAGAAAAGGGCTATTATCGCTTCGACGACAGGGACGGCCGTCCGGATTTCTATGACGCCGCCGGTCAAAGCGCCAAGCGCCTCCTCATGAAGACGCCGATAGACGGCGCCCGTCTGTCGTCACGCTTCGGAACGCGCCGGCATCCCATTTTGGGATACGCCCGCGCCCACAAAGGCGTCGACTTCGCGGCGCCCCGCGGCACGCCGATCAAGGCCGCCGGCGACGGCGTCATCGAACGGGCCGACCGATATGGCAGCTTCGGCAATTATGTCCGTATACGGCATGCAAATGGATACAAAACGGCTTACGCTCACTTGAAGGGATTTCGCAAAGGCATTCGAAAAGGCAAACGGGTGCGCCAGGGCGACATCATCGGCTATGTGGGAACCACCGGCCGCTCCACGGGCCCGCACCTTCATTACGAAGTTCACCTCAACGGCAAGGCCGTCAATCCGCAAAAGCTGAAAATCGCTACGGGAAAACAGCTGAAGGGCGCCGAGCTTGACCGGTTCAAGCTCACGCGCGACCGCATCGACGCGATGCGCCGTCCGCCGGAGGAGACGCCCCCGCTATACGCGTCAGACGATAGTCCGGCGAAAGACAGTCTTTAGCGCGTCGCCAATAAAAAACCCCGGCGCGCCAAGCACGTCCGGGGTGTTTTATGCTGCCTCCTAGAAGACCGGTGCAAGTGGTTTCAAATAAATGCCGGAGCCAGCATTAGCCTTTTCCCATAACAGGCTTAAGGAAGCGCAAAAGAGCGTCGTTAAGAAATGGTTTTTTTTTCGCCCGCGAAACGGGCCCGTAGAGCTGACAAACGCTGCAACGCCAAGCGTTCGACGCCCGGCGGGGCACTTTCTAGTCGCCAAGCCGTCAGCACGACCGCGAAATGGATGCTCGCGCCGATGATCACTTCAGCGGCGACCCTTAGCGCCAACGGCGCGTCGCTGATCGGGGAAAGATGGTCGCGCAGAAAAAGGAAGTAGACAGCCATGCCTGCGACGCCAAGGAATGACCGCCGCGCGCGCCAAAAGGGTTCAAGCGGCGAGCGACGACTGAGTCGCGCATACAGACCGGCGTTGAGAAATGTAATGAGCGTCACGCCGACGGCCGACGCGAGCGCCGCGCCCATCAGGCCGTATAACATGGCGCTTACAACAAAAACCGGCGTTCGAAACAGAAAGACGACGACCTCGCGCAGAAACACCAGTTTCGCCCGGCCCTGGGCCAGCGCATAAGCGTTCGTCGCCGACAAGATCGTCATGACGCCGAGCGCCGGAGCGAAGTAAGACAGCATAACACTCGCCCGGCCCCACTGGTCGCCAAGCAGCAGTGCGACGAGTTCAGTAGCAAGAAAGGCGACGCCGAAAGAGGCCGGCATCGCGATAAACGCGATGGCTTCGACGCCGCGCAAATACGCCTCGCGCATATTTGACGCTTCCTCCTGGCGTTCGGCGAGACCCGGATAGATCGCGCGAGCCATAGGCGTCGCCAGTTCCCCGCTGGGCATGGAGGCAATCGAGCCGCCGACGAAGAACGCGCCCACATCCGCCGGGCTGACCAGTCTGCCGAGAATGAGCACATCGAGCTTGTTGTTAAGCGCGGCCACGAAGCTCACCCCGGTCAGCCATCCGGTGAAACCGCCGATCGATCCTAAAGCCGACAGGCTTATCCCTGGACGATACGGCCGCAGCACCCACGACATCAGCGTTTGAAGGAACGCTCCAGCGACGAGCCCGAGTACAATCGCCCAATAGCTGTGGAACGCCAGGGCGATAGAAACGGAGACGACGACGCCGAATAGCTTGTTGGAGGCGGCGAGCCAAAACTCCTTGGAAAAGTCGAGCGCACGTTCATATTCGAAAAACCGAGGATTCATTAGCCCATGGAAAACCGGGACGATGCTGAGCGCCAGAAAGACAGCCGCCATCCGCTGGTCGTCATAGACTTCGTCCGCAAACAGCGAAGCAATCACCAGCAAGGCGGCGACCGCTAGGCCCCTTAAAAGCGAGATTGTAAACAGCGTATTGTATTCTGAACGGCCCGCATTGCGGTATTTCACCACTGTCGTCGCGACGCCGATGTCGGAAACATTTTCCAAAAGCTGCATGACGGTCACGCCGATGGCGACCAGGCCAAAGTCTCCCGGTGCAAGCAGCCGCGCAAGGATCAACGTGTTGATGAGGCCCAGCGTGCGTACGACAAAGCGGCCGCCGAGAATCCAGGCGGCGCCGAATGCAACCCGGTCCGTCAACGAACGCGGCCGGTCAGCGTGATCTGGCGAAGGCGCTGCCGACATCATTCAGCCCCGCCCGCGAGCGGAAAATGACGCTTCAGCCAATCACCTACATGACCAATCAAGGCCGACTGCGCACTTAACTCCGTATACGTATGGTCTATTTCCGGCATGGTCACAACGTCGATGCGACTTCCGAAGTCGTATTCTGGAAATATCGAAAAGAAGTGAGACGGCCTCGAAATCATTGAGCGCACAAATCCCGTATAGACGATAAGGATCCGCACCCCGCCATCTGTCAGCCGTTTAAGATCTGCGCCGAAAGACGTTCTCGGCGGCAATGGCCTGGCCTGATCCAAGTCTTCAACTGCATCGGCCCCGCCGTTGTCAGATTTTGCCGACATGAGCGACGCCGCTTTGCGCATCCAGCGTTCCGGACTTGCGGCGCGCGCCAGCATATCCTCGGCGGCCGCCATGCGATTGGGATAGGCGTATGGATCAAGGAGGATCAGTCCCTTGATTCGTTCATCATTGAGCGCGGCGCGGTAGCCGTTGTCGGCGCCCGAACACATGCCGAGCGACACGACCGCTTGCGCCTCCGCTTCCGACGACAACAGGTCGACAGCAGCCGAAATATCAATAGTCGCCTGCTCTTGGTGTCCGACCCCGCCGGACTTCGCAGGGCTCTCTCCTAGGCCGGACAAATCGAAACGCAGGCTCGGCGCCCCCTCTTTTTGCATTGCGCGGGCGATTTTGACGTTAAGGCGGTGCGCACCAATCCGGTGAACAACGCCGGCGTTGAATAGCAGCAGCGATGCGCCGCCGGCTCGATTCGCAGACGGCGTGCAAAGAACACCGTGCAACGCGCCGCTTTCGCCGATCTGGACAAGGCGTTCGCTCATCTGTTCGATCCGATTGCATCCACGATATAGTCGATTGCGGCGGTCGGAATGAAATACGAATTCAGTGCGTCATCGCTGTTCCAGGGATCGGAATCGTCCTCGAAGACGTGGACGGATTTGGCGGCGCTTTCCGCTGTAGCGACGACGGATGATTCCGGCGCATGCGCGCCCGGTCTCATGAAGTGAACCCTCGCCGCGCGCGGAAAGCCGGTTTTGGACAAATCGATGGCGCCGACCTCGCGCGACAACGCCTGCGATACGGCGAAGCCAAGCGCCTCGGCCATGGTATCCGGCGCTGGACCAACCCGCTTGGCCACCGCCCCCGCGGGCTGGTCCAGGTTGCGCGCGAGAAACGCAAGGTGAGCGGCGTGAAGCTCGCGTAAATATTGCGTCCCATTGACGACCGCGTCCCAAAGGAACAGATGCTCAAGCCTTACATCGTTCTCTCTGGCGGCTGCGGCGGCGACGGCTCCGCCAAGCCCGAGACCGATCCACGCAAACCGACGTTTTGCGCTCATCGCTTGAAGTTCTTCCTGCGCGCTCGCTGCATCCCGCACCATGCCGCCGAAAGTGACGTCTGCGCAGTCGCCGGCCGAATCGCCCGCGCCAAAATAATCAAATCGCAATACCGGGGCGCCGATTCTCGCTAGTCGTTCCGCCAGCAGTTTGAAGATTCGGTAAGCGCGAATGGCTTCTTCACCAAATGGATTGAACAATAGCACGCCGGGAACCCGGGACGACGGCGCTTCCGCATGGTGATAAACACCATACAGACGCCGATTACTTTCGCCAAAATAGAGCGGCGCCGCCGCCATACCGGTTTCCCCTAAATATCAATCGATCGAATCTGACGTTGCGTCCCGCCGCAAGCTGGACAAGCGCCCTTTCACTTAAGCATGCGAGTTTGGATCAGAGCCGGCCGACGCGCCTGCGACGAGTTGCTCAAGCGTTTCAAAAATCACCGCCCTTGGCGCGATCGCAAGACCGGCCGTTTTCCGGGCTCGCGCCACCATGCGCGTCACCTGAAGCGAATGACCGCCAAGTTCGAAGAAGTTATCGGAAACGGAGATATCATCGGTGTTGAGAATATCCGTCCAGATTGCGGCCAGCTTTCTTTCCTCTTCTGTCCGCGGCGCGACGCGCGTCGGCGAGCCGGTAACGCCGGCCGGCGGCGGCAGCGCCTTGCGGTCAACTTTGTTGTTTTGAGTCAGCGGCATTTCCGGCAGCTCAATAAAGAATTGCGGCGTCATGTAGTGCGGCACGTGTTCACGCATGTACCGGCGCAGTTCACTGCCCGTCGCCGTTTCGCCGTCGTGAAATACGGTATAAGCAACGAGGGACGGCTCGCCGGTTTGGTCGGCCCGAACGGCGGCCGCAGCTTGCCGAATGGAAGGATGGCGCGACAACGCCGTTTCGATATCCCCAAGCTCAATGCGATAGCCGCGGATCTTCACTTGCTCGTCTCGGCGGCCGAGAATATCGATCTCGCCGTCAAGTCGACGCCGCGCTCGGTCTCCGGTGTTGTAAATGCGCCCTTCACCGGTGAACGGGTTTTCGCGAAACGACTTGGCGGTCAGTTCCGGCTTGCCGAGATACCCCAGTGCGACGCCGTCCCCGCCGAGCCAGAGATCGCCGGCGACGCCCGCGGGCGCGGGCTTTCCGGCGTCGTCCAGAATATAGGCCTGCGTATTTGCAACCGGCCGGCCGACATGGATATCGTCCGCATTCTCAATGAGCGCACATGTAGACCATACCGTTGTTTCAGTAGGTCCATACATGTTCCACAACGCGCCCACCTTCTCCAGCAAGGCGCCGGCGAGCGCCGGCGCCATCGCTTCTCCGCCGCACAGCGCCTTCAGTCCGCGAGCCCCATCCCAGTCAGAGTCGAGAAGAATGCGCCATGTCGCAGGCGTGCCCTGAAGGACGGAGATGTCCCTGTCTTCGATGATGTCAGCCAAGGCGAACCCGTCCATGGCGTCGTCGTCGCTCGCCAGCACCACCTCGGCGCCGGCGGAGAGCGGCACGAACAGCTCCAAAAGGGCGACATCGAACGAAAGCGTTGTTACGGCGAGCAACCGGTCCTCGGCGGAAAGGCCCGGGCGATGCATCATCGTCTCCAGGAAATTGCAAAGCGCCTGATGCGTGTTCTCGACGCCTTTCGGGTTGCCGGTCGAGCCGGAAGTGTAAATGACATAAGCCCGTGAGCGGCTATCGCGATGCGACAAAACCGGGGCGACCGACGGGGCGTCATCGACACGATCGGCGATCTTCGCCAGGTCAATCATGTCGACGCTTTCAGGAACCCAGTCTCCGCCAAGACCGTTGGTCACGATCGCCTTCGTTTTCGCATCCTCGACCATGTAGGCGAGACGCTTTTCGGGGAATTCCGGATCCAACGGCAACATGGCCGCGCCGGTTTTCCAGACACCGAGGATGGCGGCGACCATCTCAACCGATCGGTCGAAATATACGCCGACCACGTCGCCTTGCGTAACGCCCCAATCATGAAGCACATGGGCGATCTTGTTGGCGCGCGACTGGAGATCGGCGTAGCTCGCTGTTTGCTCACCCATACTGACAGCGGCGGCGTCCGGGCGCTTCGCGACCATCTCGTCAAAGTAGTCAAAAGCGAGCGCGTCGCGCCGGTAGGCCGAGCGCGTGCTGTTCAAGTCAACAAGCAAGGCGTCGCGCTGCGCTGCGTTCATGAGAGGAAGCGTATTGACAGCGCGCTCCGGAGAGGCGACCGCTGCCTCAAGAAAAGCGAGAAAGCAGTCCTTGAAGTACTCCGCATTCGCCGCTGTCATAACGTCGCTTGAATAGTTGATTTCCCCGGTCGCCTCCTCACTCATCTCACAAATTTCCAGGCGAATATCCGTAGGGGCGCCGCCTGGAGGGATATCAATCATATCAAGCCCGATTTCGCCCAACTTGGCTTTCCGTTCCCGTTCATCCTGATAGGCGAACATCGCCTGATACAATGGCGTACGGGAAGCATCGAGCGGTAGAGCGACTTTGGAAGCAAGCAAGCCGAGCGGCGCCGGGCGTCGGTCTGCAACGCTGAGCAGGTTGTCATTCGTCGCGCGCAAATGCGATGCAAAGGACGCGGACCCGTCAACGATCTGTCGAACGCCGAGGGCGTCCACAAAACAGCCGATAAGGCCGAACGTCTCTTCGCTTCGACGCAGGCTAACCGGCGTGCCGACGACGATGTCGGCATTGCCTGTGATTTGCGCCAGAAACGCCTGCCAAGCCGCCAGCAACACAATTGACTTCGTGCAGCGGTGTTCGCGCGCCAAACGCGTCACGCTTTCAAAAACGTCCTTGTCGAACCGGAAGCACACCGCGTCGCCCTCGAAACTGAACATTTGCGGGCGCTTTGTCTCGCCCGGCAGTTCAATGGGCGGGGTTTTGCTGGAATAGTAGGTTTTCCAGAATTCCGCCTCCTCCTCCATGGCGCCGTCGGCAAGAAACCGGCGATCCCACTCCGCAGCGGCGGCGTAGGCATCGCTGAGTGAGTCCAGCTCAAGGCGATCGCCGGCGACCTCGGCCTCATAAAACGCGGCGAGATCGCGCAAGAAAATGTCCCATGACATGCCATCCCAGATCAGATGATGCGGCATGAAAAACAACACATGGTCGGTATCTGAAGCGCGAAATAGGCGGGTGCGAAAAATTTCGCCGTCCAGCAGCGCCAACGGCGCGTCGCGCAGGTCTTCTAATCGTTGCAAGAGGCTCGCCTCATCTGACGGCGCCGGCTCGACCGTGAGTTCCAGATCGGCGGACGGCGTGCAGGTTGAAACCGGCGCTCCGTCGACAACATCGAACCGCATGCGCAGACTCTGGTGGCGGTTGATGACCGCATTCAACGCCCGCACGAGCGCGTCCGTTTTCAACGGCCCGCTCAAGCGCCAGGCGATCGCAAGATTATAGAGCGCAAGGTCCGGGAACATCTGCTGATGCGACCAGATCCGCTCTTGCAGGTAGCCGAGCGGCGCCGGGACTGAGTCTGGCGAGTGCGGTGAGGCGCCCGCGCCCAACATCGCAAGCAAGTCTTCTTTTCGATCGCGAATGAACTCGATGTCGGTTGAAGACAGAACGCCTTTCGGCGCCGAGACATGGAGTTGCTCGCCGTCGCGAGCAAACGTAACGCCCCTGCCCTCAAGGCTGCGTGCGAAGGCGCTAGTCGATGTATCTTGTTTCTCAGGGCTCAAAAGACAAACTCCTCACGCTCGCCTTGTTCAGGCGTTTCGAGCGCATCGATATGCGCCGCGAGCGCGCGCAAGTTCTCCGTTTCGAATATGGCGCGTACGCCCAGGTTCGGCGCCTGCGCTCGACGAAGGCGCGTCAGGAGTCGGGACGCGTGAATAGAGTGTCCGCCAAGGTCGAAGAAATTGTCGTCGATCGAAACGGATTCGCGCGCGAAGACGGCCGCCGCCGCTTCCGCGACGCATATCTCGGTGTCCGACATCGCCGTCGGCGATTCAGCCGGCGCCGCGACGGGAGCTTCAACCGTTGACGTCTGCCGGTCGGCGATGGCGACAACGGTTTCGTCTCTTTCTCTTGACTCCATCTGCGCAAGCCGCGTCTCCGGATTGCGGACAATATCAGCGAGAATTGCCGTGAACTGATCGATCCAGTTCTCAATCGTGTCGGGATTGAAGAGATCGCTCGCATAATCCAAATCGATGACAAGCGATTCGCCTGCGTCTGACAGGTTCATGAAAACATCCTGGCAAACGGCGTAGCGGCGATTTTCGCGCGCATTGAAACGGACGCCGGGCGCATCCAGTCCCGCGAAATATCCCGCGAAGTTGAAGACCGCTTCAACAAGCTGGGGCCTGCCCGGCAAACGCGGCGCGGCAATGGCGCTGATGAGTTCGCTCACCGACACCTCTGAGTGTTCAAACGCGTTGAGCAAGTCCGATTGTACCGACTTCGCAAATGCTGAAAACGCAAGATCGCCGAAGGGCCGAATGCGGACCGGAACCACATTGACGCAATAGCCGATCGCGTCGACGCCGTGACGCGCCTGACCGGCTATCGGCGCGCCCACGACGAGATCCTCGCGGCCTGTCAGCTTCCCAAGCAGGCTCGCAAACGCCGCCGTTGTTAGCGCCGCCATGGAAACGCCGAGGCTGCGCGCAGTGTCGCGAAGCCCTTTGCAAAGCGGTCCGGAGAGCACGCGCCGCGCTGTCGCGCCTTGATATGACATTTGTTGAGAACGCCGACGGTCTGTGGGTAAGTCCAACGTCGGCGGCGCGCCGTCGGCGAAGACGCCGCGCCAGTATTCCGGTGTCGCCGTCGCGCCAATCGACTTCACGATATAGGCGCTGAAGGGGTCGGCGCCTGACGCGCGCGGCGTTTGCCCAGCGATCAAAGCGCGGTAACGGCCTACAATATCGCGAATCAGGATGTCAGACGAATATCCATCGAAGACCAGATGATGGGCGTAGATGACGAAGACAAAGGATTTTTCGCCCATCTGGTAAAGCGATAAGCGCACCAACGGCCCGCGCTCCAGATCGAAAGGCGTTAACGCATCGCGCTTTGTTTCTTCATCCAATGCGCGCTGGCGATCGCTTTCAGGCGCATCTCGAAGGTCTTGGTACTCAAGTTGAGCATTTGGTCCGTCTGCGACATATTGATATTCCCCAGCGCCGTCGAAGCGCAGGGAAAACGCCTCATGGTCGACGATCGCCGCGTTCGTCGCCGCCGTGAACGCCGCAATGTCCAGATCGCCTTCTGTGTGAATGGAATCCGATTCGTTAAAAGCGCAAGACGCCATGTCGCTGAGCTGCGAGGTCGCCCATATTGTGCGTTGACCGGAGGTCAACGGCAACTTGCGCTGAAATCCGGGCTCGGTTTCGTGTTTCGGTCCTGGCAACAGACCGTCCGCCTGCATCTCCAGAATTGAATCCTTCGCAGCGGCGACAATCATGTCGACATCTTCGTCGCTATGCGCCGTCGTCATGTAACATGGGAAGCCTTCAAGCACGTGTACGCCGCGCTCGCGCATGTGGTAGAAAAATAGCGGCGCCAACTCACCCTTTTCTTCAATGCGAATGAACATTTGCGACGTTGACTGCGCAACGTGAAAATCGACGCCGCGTTCTGCAAAAAAAGCGTTAAGCTCGTTTGCTAAGCGTTCCGCCAACGCGGCGGCATGTTGTTGAAGAGCCGGTCCTTTGTCTTTTAAATGCGCCAGGGACGCATGAGCGGCGGCGATGGCCAGAGGGTGGCGCACAAAGGTCCCAGCGAAAAATGTTACGCCGGCGGTTGGTTGCGACGCATCGCCGAAACGCCACTGTCCGCCGTCAAACGTATCCATAAACTTGGCGCGTCCCGCAACGGCGCCGATGGGCATGCCTCCGCCGATGATTTTCCCGAATGTGGCGAGATCGGCCTTGATATCGAAGACCTCCTGCGCGCCGCCGGGCGCCACGCGAAACCCCGTTACGACTTCATCAAACACCAAGGCGACGCCTTCGCGTTCGGTAATCGCGCGCAGTTTGTGCAGAAACTCTTTCGGCAGGAATTCCGGGCGCCGGCTTTGCACGGGCTCAACCAGAACAGCAGCGAGTTCATCTGCGTGTTCGGCGATCGCGTGAAGAGCGGACTCTTCGCCGTAATCGAGAACAAGAACATTCTCCACCGCGGACGCGGGCACGCCCGGCGCCATCGGCCGGGCCGGCGCCGCGCCTGAAGTCGCAGGCCCCGCCCGCACCAGCACCTCGTCAAAATTGCCGTGATACGACCCTCGGAACAAAGCGATCTTGTTGCGGCCGGTGACAGTGCGCGCAATGCGGATCGCCGCCTGCACCGCTTCAGACCCGGTGTTCACCCAGCTCGCCCGATCCATACCCGTCAGCTCGCACAGGAGCGTGGCCGCGTCTGCAGCGAGCGGGGTCTGGGGACCAATTTCAAACCCGTCGCCCAATTGTTCACGCAAGGCG
The DNA here is from genome assembly GCA_028289605.1 of Hyphococcus sp. Classification (GTDB taxonomy): domain Bacteria; phylum Pseudomonadota; class Alphaproteobacteria; order Caulobacterales; family Parvularculaceae; genus Hyphococcus. Next base: position 38,984 of record JANQON010000007.1, read on the forward strand.
TCCATCACAAACGGTGCGCGATGACCGAAAAAGTTGGGTCCAAAACCATTCAAAAGGTCGATATACTGATTATCATCGATATCCCACAGATACGCGCCTTTTGAGCGCTTAACGACGACTGGATAGACCATTTCCTTCCAGAGCGTGTTGAAGCCGGCGGCGGTGCGCGGATCCGCATGACGCGCCCTGCCCTCCTGCGCGCGCATCTTTGAGCTGGAGGTTTTAGCGTTGTACCGCGCAGACAAGCGGTCGATATGCGCGCGCTGCATCGCAGTCAAAGAGCCGCCTTCGGAATCAGCAAGCGTCGGGCCGAAACCTGTCGGCAGCGCTGGGGCGTCGGCTGGAGGCTCATGCGGCATTGCGGGCGGGTTGGCGATTGGGGCCGGCTCGGACGCATCCAGCGTTTCCTGATTCGGCGCGCCCTGTCTGACAGCGCGTAAGATCTCCATCTGATCGCGCATCAGGTCAAGCTGACGGGCGAAAACAGCGGACAATCCGGAAACGTCGCCCGGCGGCGACGCTTTCATTGACGGCTGATCTTTCACAATCGGTGCAGACATTTGCGTCGCGGTGTTGATGTCTTCGGCGGGCGGCGATGCTTCTTCCTTGAGTTGTTTTGTGACCATCGGCGCCAGATGCGCCGCCAGGATATTAATCGTCGGCTGGTCGGCGACAAGTTGGCGAAACGCCACGGGCGCGCCGAATTCACTTTGGAATGCAGTCGCCAGCTGGGTCAGAAACAGGGAATCAAACCCGAGCTGCAAAAATGTTTTGTCCGCATCAAGATCACCCTCCGGATAGCCGGAAAGATCGGCTGTGACAGCGATCAGTCGAGCGCGAATGGCGGCGGTGTTATCGGTGGCGGCGTCCATATTCCTGTTCGCTTTCCTACAATCCTTTGAGGATTTTGAGCTGATCAGCAATCACGTCGAGTTGCCGATCAATGAGCCCATCAACATCCTGGATTTCCGTCGATCGGCCTTCGGTCGGTGGCTCATCGGCGCCATTCTCCAGGCCGATGGGAACGGATTTGGGTTTTCTGATGGGTTCAATCCAATACCGTTTGCGCTCGAACGGATAAGTCGGCAGAGGCGTGCGCCGACGGCGTCCGACAGAGAACGCTTCCCAGTCTGGCGAAACGCCATGCGTCCAGAGCTCGCCCATGAGCTGCATCATCGAGGCGGATTCCGTCCTTGTTGACGACAGTGCTCCCAGCGCGGCGAATGCGTTTGCGCCCGGCAGCGTCCGGGCCGTGAAGCCCGTCAGCGTTCCGCCGGGACCAAGCTCAACGAATATCTGCGGCTTGTCGTCGTCCGCAGCAGCGGCAAGCGCATCGCGGAACCGCACCGGCGCCATCAGCCCCTCGCCCCAATATGTCGGGTCGGCGAATGCGCCGGCGGGCGCGCGCGCGCCGAGCATGGTTGAGTAGCAGTCAAGAGTTGCAGGGCTCAACGCGATATCGCGCGCGGCGGCGATCAGCGGGTCTTTCGCGCCGGCCATCATCGGCGAATGAAACGCATGAGACGTGTTGAGTATCTTCGCCGGCGTTCCGTCGTTTTCCAATCTCTCGGCGAGACGCCCAATCGCCGCTGTAGGACCGCTCAAAACGCAAGCGCCCGGCGCGTTCACTGCTGATACGACGATGTCCGGGGCGAGCGCCGACACAATCGTGTCTGCGCTGGCAAGGACGGCAAGCATTTGGCCCGCAGGTTGCGCCTGCATGGCGCGTCCCCGGGCTGCGACCAGCCGGGCGCCGTCCTCCAGTGAAAACACGCCGGCTGTCCATGCCGCTGCACATTCTCCGATTGAATGACCGATGACGCCGGCTGGGACGACGCCCCAGCTTCTCAATAAGGCTGAGAGACCGCACTCGATCGCATAGAGCGCGACCTGGGCGTTCTCCGTGTTGGCGAGATCGGCGCTGACGGCCTCGTAAGAAGCATCCAACGCATCCGACCAAAGCAGGAAATCGCGAATGTCGCGGCGCGCGCCGTCATCAGCCAGCACCGCCTCAGCAATGCAATCGACAGTCTGCCGGTAGATTGGCTCGTTGAAATAAAGTTCTCGACCCATCCCCGGGAACTGCGCCCCCTGACCGGGAAACATGAAAACGACTTCAGGAGAGGAAACGCTAAGCGACGCACTTTCTCCGATCGTCATTGCCGCGCGCAGTTTCTTCTTTGCTTCCGCCTTGTCGGCGGCGACGACGAAGCGGCGATGCTCAAAGGCGCGGCGTCCTATGCGCAGGGTGTGCGCCGCATCCGCAAAGTCGACGTCCCGTTGCATCTCAAGGAACTGGGCGAGATTTTCAGTTTGCTGGTTAAGCGCTGCGTGGGAGCGCGCTGACAAGACGATCAACTCGCACGGACGACGGGTCTGGTCGAGAGAAGCGGGCGGGCCCTCTTCAACGACGATATGCGCATTTGTGCCGCCAACGCCGAAGGAAGACACGCCCGCTCTTCGCGGTCCATCGGCGTCCCAGTGCTTAAGCTCGGTGTTGACGTAAAATGGCGTCGCATCGAAATCAATTTTCGGGTTGGGACTCCTAAAGTGCAAAAGCGGCGGCAGAGTTTTCTCGTGGAGCGACAACGCGGTTTTTATTAGGCCGACGGCGCCGGATGCGCAGTCCAAATGGCCTAGATTAGCTTTTACCGAGCCTAGCGCGCAGTACCCGCTATCATCAGTCATCGACCGAAATGCTTTTGTGAGGCCCGCCGCTTCGATCGGATCGCCAAGGGGCGTCGCTGTCCCGTGCGCTTCGACATAGCCAATGGAACGGGCATCGACACCGCCCATCCCCAGGGCCAGTGAAATGACTTCGGCCTGTCCGTCAACGCTCGGCGCCGTGTAGCTAAGCTTGTCTCCGCCGTCGTTGTTGGTCGCATAGCCCTTGATGACGCCGTAAATGACGTCGCCGTCGCGAATGGCGTCTTCGGCTCGCTTCAACAGGACCACCGCGGCGCCGTTGGAGAAAACGGTGCCGGCGGCGTCTGCGTCGAAAGGCCGGCAGCGCCCGTCCGGCGACAGCATGCCTCCTTCTTTGTAAGCGTAACCCTTACGCTGCGGTAAAACGATGGTAACGCCTCCCGCCAGCGCCATATCGCACTGATAGGTTTCGATGTTCTGACAAGCCGCAGCAATCGCAACAAGCGAAGTGGAACACGCCGTTTGCAATGTCATCGCCGGACCGCGCAAGCCGAGCTTGAATGCAACGCGCGTTGCAAGGTAGTCCTTGTCATTGCCTAGCTCGGTCTGGAGCGAGCCGACTTGCATGGACTCAACAAGATCGCGCAGCGACTCTTCGTTGGCGCACAGATTATTGAACACGTAGGTGTCCATATAGCAGCCGCCGAAAACGCCGACAGCGCCGGGAACGCGCCCGGGATCATAGCCGGCGTGTTCCATCGCTTCCCAGCAGATTTCAAGAAAGATCCGATGCTGCGGATCCATGACTTCCGCCTCTTTCGGCAGGTAGCCGAAAAAGCGCGCGTCAAACTTGTCGATGTCGTCCAGAAGCCCCTTGGCGCAAACGAACTTGCCGGCGTCGTCTTTTGGCCCAGACGTCTCGAGTGTTTCAGGCGAAAATCGCGAAATTGAATCGACGCCGTCTTTGATGTTGCGCCAGAAGTCATCCACATTCCGTGCACCGGGAAATCGGCCGGCCATGCCGACAATGGCCACGCCTTGAGATGTCTCACTCATGAGAGCCCCTCCCGCGCAGCCTTAAGCCTGCGTCCATGCGCAGATCGCGCGCCGCGCATAAACGCCGCCCGCTCAGCCGCCGGCGCTTGCGTCGCCGCTTGAAGACGCAGCGCCAGTTGCTCGATCGTTGCGCATTCAAAAAGCATGGTCAGTTCAATGTCCCGCCCAAGAATTCGGCTCAGCATGGAATGGACGCGAACAAGATGAAGAGAAGCGCCGCCAAGCGCCGTAAAGGGGTCGCGCACGCCGATGGGCGAAACGCCCAACACCTGCGCCCATATGTCGGCGATATCCCGTTCAAGGCCCGGGGACGGCGCGACGAACGGCGACGGCACCGACGGTCGTTTTCGTTGCAGGCGCGCTGCGAGCGCTGATGCGATGCCGGCGCCCGTTGCAAGGTCGCCCGTTATGCGCGACCAATCGACGGCGCGGACCGTCTTCGAGGAACTGGATTTAGCTGCTTTTGTCTCAAGCGTTTGTTTGCCCGCCTCAGGGGCAAACACCGTGGAGGCAAGTCGCTGCGGCGCAATGCTGGGTGACGCCGACAAGGCGTCCAGAAAGGTTCTCGCCGGTTTGTTTCGGGGGCCAACCTGGTACGCAAATGTAACAGACGATAGTCCCTGCGCTTGCGCATTCTCGCCGACAAACGCCGCCATCCGGTGTTCGACGCCCCGGCCGAGGGCGCGGCAACTGAGCAAAAACAACTCAACGACGGCGTCGCCGCCGCTGACGCTGACGCCAATTGCGCCGACAATCCCATAGTCGCCGAAGCGATCGCGCACCGACACGCGATAGAGTGAATTGTACGGTGCTGATCGCCATTCACGCAGTTGTTCTTCCGTTAGCCGCCGAAGATTGAGATTGAACTGGTTTGTACGCTGAGTGAGCTGAGATAGGCGGGGCGCGTCCTGCTCTTCCGCCGGCGCGATGTCGATGTCCAGATCGAGGCTGTCGATAAACGCCTGTAACGATGTTGCGGACTTTTCCTGCTCGCGTCGCTTAGCCTCCTCCCGATACATACGAGTTCGGGTCAGATCCTCTTTCGTGGCAGGCACCCCGTCGAACGGCCAGAAGTGATCTGCAAAACGCACCAACGCAGCGTCGCCTTTCGGAACCGCGGCGGCAATCACAGCCGGCGCCGCTGCGTTGACTTCAGCGATTTCCAGTAAGTTGTCGTCTATGAAAACAACACTGTCATCGCCGACGCCAAACTCCTCCGTAATTCGACTAAGGTTTTCCGACTTTGAACGCCAATTGACTTCTCTCGCCAGAACATCGTCCAACGCTAGCGCCATGTCGGCGCGATGAGAGAATACCGCGTCGACATCGCGGGCGTCGTTTTTGCTGAGCAGCGCCACAATACGGCCAAGGCTTGCCTGTTCAGAGAGTCGGCGCTGCAGCGCCTGGCGACCGGCGCCGATGCGAATACCGTCCACGCCGTCTTCGCCGACAACGCCGTCCCACAGAGTGTCATCGCAATCGACAGCGACCATTTTGACTGGCGGCCGCATCGCTGCATAGGACCGCCGCACGACGGCGGCGGACAGCGCTCCGTAACCCTCCATGCTGAAGGGGATCGAGGCCGTCTTCTCCAAGGTTTCGTCAAATGGCGAAGCAACACCGTACAAAGCGAAAATGTCGTTTCCTTCGACGACGCCGAAGCGCGGATCGAGCCCGCTTCGAAGAATCCTGTTTGCTGCCTGATCGCTTGGGTCCGCCTCCTCCGAGAAAAGAACAACCCAGGCGGTGACGCCTGATCCATTCAGCAGGGCCGTCAGCTCGGACGCGGCGCTCTCCATGTCGCCGGCCTGCGCCAGATCGCTCCACCGGACGAAAACGAACTTGTGCGCCGCGCTGTTTCGCAAAACGCTATCGGCGGACAGCAACTGTTGGTGTAATTGTCCAAACGGGGTGAACGAAAAACCGACATCAACACCCAATACGCCGGACCACAACGGCGCGAAATCGCCCAGCGGATCCGCCGTAAACGTTGCTCCCACCACGATGTCGATACGCTGCACCGCCCGCTCCAGTTCCTTCCGCAATTGTCCGCGCCGCTAGCTGCAGAGTCTATAGAAATGCAATTTCGGGGCCGCAAAATCTGTCGCAATCGCTGCCTGGTAACCATCGAATGGATTGAATGATAAAAGGGTCCAGTCCGCCGCGATCGCCGCCGCGCCCTCCGCCCGGACGATCGCCGGCGGCGCATGAGGGGAAATCGCTACCTCGAAGGCGTTAAGCGGCGTCGCCAACCCGGTTCCGATGGCCTTGAGGACCGCCTCTTTCCGGGTCCAGGCGGCGAAAAACCCTGAGGCCCAGTCATCGGCGCTAAGCGCATCGAGTGCGCGCTGTTCGGCCGGCGCAAACGACTGGTTTGCAACGTCTTTCAGATCGTCGCTGAACCTGACTTCCTCCAGATCTGCGCCGAGAACCGGAGCCAACGAGACCGCCAACAGGGCGTGTCCGCCCGAACGAGAATAGTTGAAATTCAGGTTTTGCGCGGCCAATCGAGGCCGTCCGTGGTCGCCGACCTCGAATCTGATCGCGTCGGGCTCAAGGCCCACATAGCGCCCGAGTATGCGCCTTATTCGATCGTGACCGGCAATGAAACGCACCCGATCGCGGTCAAAATGAAACCTTTCTGCGCGTGCGCGCTCGCCCGCATCCAACGTCTCCTGCGTCGCGGCGGCGTCCAAAGAAAACAGCCAGCAATCAATGTCCTGATCGCGCAGCGCAGGGCTCACGTCGTCAACGCTCGCTGGGGTCGAGACTGCAGGATCAGTGTTCATGCGTCCAAGCCTATCACTCCGGCGTCCGCTTGACATGCAGGAATAGAAATGCGCAGAAAACTGCAGACGGCGCCCTCTAAGGGGGCTTAATAGGGAATCCGGTGCGAATCCGGAACTGTGCCCGCAACTGTTAGCGGCGAGCCGACGGCCACTAAATCCACTGGGACGCATGTCCTGGGAAGGAAGGCCCGAGGCGTTGACCCGCGAAGTCAGGAGACCTGCCGTCGCGTCGCTCGCCCAAGGCCGGGACCAGCCAGCGGGGCAGGATCTTTTTCCATTGAAGCGACAGCCTATTCGCGCGCACGGCCCTTTGCCTGCGCTTATGTCGCTTGGTCGGCCCTCGCCGGCCGGAAAAGGAATGAACATGACGCCAATACCAAGAATTCTGTTGCGCGCCGCAGCCTTCGCCGCGGTCGCCTTGTCCGGCGCGTCAGCCGCCGACGAAATCATCGTGGAGGGTCTGCGACTGCCGACGCCGATCGGAGAAACGGGAACCAGCGTTTCGGTCATTACCGCCGAAGATATCGAGCTTCGCGCCTATCAGTTTGCCGTCGACGCCCTCGCCAGCGCGCCGGGCGTGACAGTGAACCAAAACGGTTCATACGGCGGCCTCGCCACCGTGCGGATTCGCGGCGCCTCCAGCGACCAGACGCTGGTGTTGTTGGACGGCGTCCCGCTCGGCGATCCGACCGCCGTTGGGGGCGGCTATGACTTTTCACTGCTCGACCCGGCCAATATCGAACGTATCGAAATCCTGAAAGGACCCCAATCGACCCTTTGGGGTTCGGACGCGATCGGCGGCGTCGTCAACATCATCACCAAACGGGCCGAAAACGGCTTGGGCGCGCGCGCTTTCGCCGAGGGCGGATCCTTCGCGACCTTTCGCGGCGGCGCCACCGTTTACGGCGGCGACGACGGCGGCGACTTCGTACTGAATGCATCGGGAATCACCAGCGAGGGGATTTCGAAGGCGGACGAAGCGGATGGAAACACCGAACGGGACGGTTATGACGGGCTTACGTTTTCAGGCAGGGGCGGCGTCAACATTGGCGCCGTTCGTCTGGAAGCGCGCGCGCAATATCAGGAAGGGGAAACCGAAATTGACGGCTTCCCGCCCCCCAATTTCTCGTTGGCTGATACAGATGATTTTTCGGAGACAGAGCAATGGACCGCATCAACACGCCTGCTGGCGCCGCTCTTTGATGATACGCTGCAGAACGAAGCGTTCGTCGGCTATACGGACGTGAAGCGCACCGGTGAATTCGGCGGTTTCTTAGCGGAAGACGCCGGAAACCGGTTGATCCTGCGTTATCAAGGCCTTGCTGAACTTGGCGCGCGCAACCGCGTGGCCTTCGGCGCTGAACGCGAAGAAACCGAAGCCAATGGCGACGAAACTTCCATCAATGCCTTATTTGCGCTGTATGAAGTGAAGCCGATAATAGACCGGCTCACACTGAACGCTGGCGTTCGATACGATGATCATTCCACCTTCGGCGATGAAGTCACGGCCCGCGCCGCCGCTTCTTTCGCGATCACCGATTATCTAGCGCTGCGCGGCAGCTGGGGCGAAGGCTTCAAGGCCCCGACAATCTTCCAGCTCACCCAGAGCTTTGGCGTATTGCCGCCAAATGCCGATTTGCAGCCCGAAACGAGCGAAGCCTTTGATGTCGGACTGGATTTCAGGACGCTCGATGACCGGGCAAACCTGTCGGTAACGTACTTCAATCGCGATACGGACAACCTGATCATCTTCGCTCCAAATTTTCGATACGAAAATCTTGAAAGAACCGAGGCGCAAGGCGTCGAAGCGGAGGCGGCCTTTGCGTTCAATGAGAGTCTCAGTCTCAACGCCGGCTACGCCTATATCGACGCAATAGACGCTACAACCGGCGACCGCCAGATCCGGACGCCGCGGCATTCAGGCGAGGCGGCGCTCATTTACCGCAACGGTCCGGCGAATGGCGCCGTCACGCTCCGCTATAACGGCGACGAGACGGAAGGTCTTTTTGGCTCAGATGTAGAAAGCTGGATCAGAATCGATGTGTCAGGCTCGTATGCGGTCAACGACTCGATTGAATTATACGGTCGCGTCGAGAATTTGCTGGATGAAGACTATCAGCAAATTTCAGGATACGGCACGCCGGGACTATCTGCTTATGGCGGCGTTCGCGTGAGGCTTTAAATGATACCGGCGCGTTTGCTTTCCATTCTTACCATTGCTCTTCTCGCGTCGTGTTCGCGCATTGACAACAATGAATCCGAGCAAACGCGCCGTATCGTCAGCCTTGATTTTTGTGCGGATCAATACCTGCTCGGGCTCGCCGACGCAGAGCAGATTGCGGGGCTGTCTCCCGACGCGGCCAAGTCGTTTTCGTATTATCGCGACAGAGCCGGCGCGTTCGAGACTATTCGCCCCCGCGCGGAAGATATTCTGCTGACGCGACCGGATGCGGTCATCAGAACCTATGGCGGGGGGCCGAACATAACGCGTTTTCTGGAGCGTGTCGGCGTTCGTGTTATTCAGATTGACTATGCCGTTGATCTCGCCAGCGTGAAAGCGAATGCGCAAACAACCGCCGCGGCGCTTGGGCAGGCGAATCGCGGCGAGACAATCGCGGCGGAGATGGACCGACGGCTCGCCGCGTTGCAAGCTACAGGAGCGCTCGGCGGAGAAACGCTTTATTTGACGTCGAAAGGCGCCGTTGCCGGGCGCGGCGGGGTGATTGACGAGCTCATCGTACGCGCCGGACGGAGTAATTTTCAGCAAACGGACGGCTGGGGTTTCCTTGATCTTGAGCGGTTGGCTTACCGCAAGCCGGACGTCATTGCAGCGGGCTTTTTCGACGGCCCCGACGCCGCCACCGACAAATGGTCGCCGACGCGTCACCCCGTTGCTAAACGCGCATTGGAAAATGCGCGCGTGGTCAACATTCCAGGCGCGTGGACCGCGTGCAGCGCCTGGTTCGTCCTTGACGCCGCCGAGGCGATCGCAGCGCCGGAGGAGGAGGCATGACTGATGCGCGTTTGGTAGTTGGCCTTGTCGTGGCCGCCGTCGGCGCCGTCGTCGCAGCATGTTTGATCGGTTCGACCCCATTACCGATGGGGCGCGTCTTCGCAGCGTTGACCGGGGCCGGCGCACCCGGCGACGTGATTGTGATTTGGGAAATCCGCCTCCCTCGCGCGCTCGCGGCGTTCACCGTCGGCGTCGCCTTGGGCGCCAGCGGCGCCGCGTTGCAGGGACTGTTGCGCAACCCGCTTGCGGAACCGGGGGTGTTGGGTGTTTCCGCCTGCGCCGCCCTGGGCGCGACCCTGGTGCTGTTTTACGGCGCGGCGACCGGACTGACGGTTGCGCTTGCAGCCATGACCGGCGCACTCGCCGCGACAGCGCTGCTTGCCATCGCTGCCGTGAGAACGAGTTCTGTGGTTACGCTGATCCTGATCGGCGTTGGTCTTTCCAGTTTCGCCGGCGCCGTCATGGCGTTGTTGCTCAATCTGGCGCCCAATCCGTTTTCGCTGGCGGATCTCATGAACTGGACCTTAGGCTCCGTCGCCAATCGCAGCGTCAACGATCTTGCCCTCGCCGCCCCCTTCCTGGCGGGCGGGCTCCTGTGCTTTGCAGTAGCGGCGCGATCGTTGTCCGCGCTCGCGCTCGGTGAGGAAACGGCTTTTGGTTTGGGCGTTGATCTCCGCCGAACACGATTGCTCGTCGTCGCCGGCGCGGGACTGGCGACCGGCGCCGCCGTGTCGATCGCGGGCGCTATTGGTTTCGTCGGCATTGTTGCGCCGCATCTTGTCCGTCCCTTTGTCGGACACGATCCCGGACGAACGCTGCTGCCTGCATCCCTGCTTGGCGGCGTTATTCTCGTTCTTGGCGACATCGGCGTCCGGCTTATTCCGACGCCCTCGGAACTGCGCCTGGGCGTTATGGCGGCGCTCATTGGCGCGCCGATCTTTGTCTGGATCGCCGCGATGAGAGGGCGAAGGTCATGACCAGCCTCATTCTCGCGAACGTCTCCGTCGGCCGAAAGAAAGCAACATTGCTGCGTGAAGCAAATCTGACGTTGACAGCAAAGGAGCTTGTTGCAGTTGTCGGTCCCAACGGCGCAGGCAAATCGACGTTGATGAAATGCGCCCTCGGGGCGATCAGGCCGGACGCCGGAAAGGCGACCATCGGCGACGACGATGCGGCGGAAATGGCGCCGGTGAAGCGGGCGCGGCTGATCTCTTATTTGCCCCAGATCCGGTCCGCGGCCTGGCCGATTCGGGTAATAGACATCGTCGCCCTCGGACGCTTCGCATACGGAACGGGGCTCAAATCCCCGACGGGAGACGACAAGCAGGCGATCGACGCCGCCATAGAGGCTTGCGGCCTGAGGGCGCTCGCCGACCGTCCGTCCGATACGTTGTCCGGCGGCGAGCTTGCGCGGACCCACTGCGCCCGAGCATTCGCAGCGCAAGCCCCGCTCCTGCTGGCGGATGAACCGACAGCATCGCTCGACCCGGCCGGGCAAGTCGATGTTCTTTCGCTTATTCGCGACCATGTGGACGCCGGACGCAGCGCGATGGTTATCCTGCACGATATTGCGCTCGCCGCGACCTTCGCCGACCGGATCGTCTGGATGTCGGGCGGTGAAATCATTGCTGACGGAACGCCTCATGAGACGGTTACGCCGGAGCGCATTTATGACGTTTTTGGCGTTGAGGCTTCTGTGAGTCGAGTCGACGGAAAACTCGCCATCGCCTACACGACGCCGGGCGGGCGCCGTCCGCTATAACGGCGGAACTTCAACGCGAATATGTCGCCGGCCACTGATTTACGGCTGGCGCCGCGCTCGAAACCGGTCAAATATGGTCGCTCCGACAGGCTGGCCGCATACTGATGACCGCAAACACAACCATATCCGCCGTAGACCTCGCTAAAGACGCGAGTTGGCTGCCGCATCGACTGGATATGGCGAAGCGAACAGTGCAGTTCGGTCGCTTCGATCACGCCGCTCTGCGCAAAGCGTCATTTCTTGACTATCGAATAGAGCCCGCCGCCCTCGCCTGGACAGAAGTAACGCATGACGCGCTGTTGTCCGCGGCATCAGCGCTTCCTGCAAAAAAGCCGGGATTTCTGTTCCACACATCTTATTGTTGTTCAACTTTACTGTCGCGCGCGCTCGATCGGCCGGGATCCGCCATGGTGCTCAAGGAACCCGAAATCATCATGGGGCTTTCGAACGCCTATCGCATGGCGCAGGATCGAGCGCAGGTAGACTATATAGACAAATTACGCGACGCCTTGTTTGCCTTTGCCGCCCGCCCTCACGTCGGCGATGAGAACATTCTCATTAAGCCGACAAATGCGGCGAACAATATTGTTCCCATCGTTGCCGCCCTGAAGACGCCGGCGGTTCTGCTTTACGGCGACCTCAGAGAATTTCTGACATCGGTGATCAAGAAGGGAGACCCGTGCAAAACCCTCGTTCGCCAAATCTACAGGGTCTATGCGATGGACAACATTGGCGTCGCCGCCATTCCTCAGCGGGACGCGTTGGCGCTGACGGACTTGCAGATTGCAGCGCTGGTCTGGCGTCACCAGATTGAGCTGTTCAATGCTGTATTGGGCGCACCCGAGGCGACGTCCCTACGATCTTTGAACTTTCGCACGTTGCTAGAGCGCCCGGCGCAAACGCTGGAGGCGGCCAGCAGCCACTTCAACACCGGCTATGACGCTGAGACGTGCCGCGCCGTCGCAGAGGGCGCGTTGTTTCAAACCGACGCGAAAGATGACGCCAGGCGATACGACGCCGAGCAACGCAAGGAAGAAGAACGCAGGCTGATGGAGCAGCATTCCGACGCGCTTGACCTGATCGAGGACTGGGCTTTCAAACTTTCCTTGTGGCCCGCCAGAACAAAAAAGCTGCCATCCCGACTGATCGATTAAGCGCTACCTAACCCGCCGAACCAGTATGGACCGTTTCGCGGACGTCAGTCGCAGCGCGTAAGCGCCGAGCGAGCGCTTCTTTATGATGACTTCATGTACGTCTTTGTCAGGACGAACGCGCAAGGTTTTCGTATCGCCGGACAACTGGCGCCAGATCTGGCCGTTGTCGAGTTCGATAATGAACTTTCCGCGTCTGTCCGTGGAAATTGACGTCGCCACAGCGCGCAGTTCTTTTAGCTGCTGTTCGCGATCTTCCGGGACCAGATCTTCCGCTCCGAAGCTCGCAACCGGATCGATCGCGTCGCCGTCTGCCGGCGCCGCTTGACCCGGCGCAGGCGCCGCCGATACGGACGATGTTTCGGCTCCGTCTGGTTCGGCGTCGTTGACAGACGCGAACGACGGAGGCTCGACGTTATCTTCCCCGGCCGGCGTCGACGCAGCGACCGCCTCCGGCTCCAGAAACGCCGTCGCACGATCGAAGCAACGCAGCCGGTCGCGCGCCTTGGTCACTTGTCGGCAGGAGGCGATCTCGCGCAACCCGTCGTCCTCCGCCGGTTGCAGCGCTAACGCCGCCTGCCCCGACGCTAGGCCGGTGAAAACAATCACAGCTGACAAAGCAAGTACTTTCATGGTCGAGACGACGCTCCGGTTGATGCGTTCACACTATATACGCATAGCCCTACGCGAGAAGCACAGGGTGCAGACGTATTATTCGCCTGCAGGACAAAAAAAGAAACAGCGCCCGGCCGAAGGACGGCCAGGCGCTGTCTGTACGCTTGCAACCGGGCCGCCCTCTCTCGGGGACGGCCCAGCGTGACCGGATCAGAACTGAATGTTGATCCCGGTGAAGATGAAACGGCCGGCCAGGTCATAGTTACCCGGATAGCTGTTTGCCGAGTTGTTGCCGGTCGGCGACGGACCAAAGCCCGGCACAATCGGCGGATCAACGTCAAACACATTGTTCACGCCGGCTCGCAACTGAACATTGTCAAGCAGATCATAGAAGAATGCGAGATCAAGATAGCTGACCGCAGGAAGCGATGCAGACGCCGACGTCGAAGGATCGACCGTCGTGATGGCGCCCGTATTCGCATCGATTGACGCGACACGATCAACGCCGGAAACGAACCGCCACACGGCGGATACGGACAGGTCGAAGTTGGTCGTGTAAGTGGTCGTAAAGACATGGCTGTATTCGAAATTCGGATTCTGACAGTTGTCATCATAGAATCCGACGCAGTCGAATTGGCCGAAGCCCGGCAACGGCAGGGTGGAGTTTTCGAGGTAGTAGGACGCGTTGTAGTCCCAATCGAAACTACCCCACTCGCCGAAGTCGTAGCCATAAGACACGCGGCCGTCGATACCGGACACGTCGTTCGCGGCGATGTTGGTGTTGGTCGCAGCGATATTGAACGACGTCCGCGGCAGGTTCGTCAACGAACCGTCCGGCGCCCGAGTGATCAGGCTACAGAAAGTCGGATCACCCGTTTGAAGACACGTGTTCAACGTGATCGACGGCGTGATGCCCGTGATGCGGTCTTTCAACGAAATGTTGAAATAGTCGACCGCGACCGTCAGTCCCGGCACCTGGCTCGGCGTGTAGATGGCGCCGATGGTGTAGGTGTTGGCGACTTCCGGAGACAGGTCCGGGTTACCGCCCTGCAGAATGTTCAGCTGACCGGAGTCAGGCGGAACAAGGCCGAAGAGCGCAGCCGGCAAACCGGTGTTGGCGCACTGGGCTGCTGTGGCTGTCGGCGTCGCGCTGGCGCACGGGTCAGACAGCGACGTCAGGTTGCCAACCTGCGGCAGGAACAACTCGCCGATGTTCGGCGCCCTGATCGCACGTTGATACTGGCCGCGGAGACGAACATCCGGCACCGGCGTCCATGTCAAGCCAGCAGCGAAGGTGGTCGCAGTGAAGTCGCCGCCGCTGATGCCGTTGAGAATGTCCTGCGAGGAGTAGTCAGAGTAACGGAACGCGCCGTTGATCGCCAATGACTCGATCCCTTGCACGCCCTCGATCAGCGGAATTCTCGTTTCCATGAACAACTCCCAGACTTCTGTGGAGCCATTCGTCGGATTAACGGCGCCGCCGGCGCCGATCAGCAAGCCGCCCGCATTCGTCGCGTCAGCCTGAGTGCGCAGCTGGTCACGGCGATACTCAACGCCGAACAAGATGCTCGCGGCGTCTTCAGTCCACGGGCTTTGGACACCGTACTGTTCCAGGCTGCTCTGAATGGTGCCGCCGAAAACCGTCTGCTGAAGGCTGCCCTGCGTCAGGGTCGGCGTGTCGACATAGGCCTGGAGACCCGGCGGGTTCTGCAGATCAGTTTGGTATGCCGACAGGAACGGCACACAAGCCGGGTCCGTGCCGTTCAGGAACGAACGACAAACCGGGTTACCCGAGCCGTCATCAACAATGTCGATGGCGCGCAGCAATTGAGTCGACGTGACCTGATTGAACTGCAAGCGCTCGAGCTTGGTGTTGGCGAACTGGCCGAAGACTTCCCAGTCCCACGTATCGAAGACCGTACCGGTGAGACCGCCGACAACGCGGAAGTTCGTCAACGTACGATCATCTGTCCGCGTACCGCCTTCAACGAAGCGACGGCGCAGCTGCGCCGGAGCGAAACCGTCGGTGGTGCCGTCTGCGACATCACGCGAAAAGACGCCGCCGCCAAGGTCGGTGCCGCAAATGCGCGCACGCGTTTCGTCTGAAAACAGCGGGTTGTCGCAGTTCAGCATGGTGGTTGAAGAACCAAACGCAGCACTCGGCGCAATGATTTGCGGCGATTGCGACTGCGTGAACCCGAACGTCATGAACGAGCTGATATTGTCGTTGATGTCGTAATTCGCGTTGAACCCGGCATTGAAGCGCTCAACCGACCGGAGGATCGGGTTGAACGGGTTGAAGTTGAACGGGTTGTTAAAGCCGACAGTAAAGGTGTTGCCCGTATCATCGAGCGACAAGGCCTGCGACACGACCGGGTTGCCCATAGCGTCGAGCAGCGTGTTCCCCATGGCGTCAACAAGCGGGATCGGGTTGTTCATCCCATCCAGCAACGCCGGAATGAAGAACGTCGTCGGGAACGGACCCTGGTTAGAACCGAGGCAGGTCCGGCCCGCCGCGGTCGGCGCCTCGATGAGCGCACATTGTGAGAAATCCCGTTCGCCTTGTTGCAGGCCGTTGTTTCTCAGATAACGGAAATACGCCGTGACATTGCCGCGACCGCCATCAATGTTGGCGCCCATCAAGCCGCTGATGTCCCATGTCTCGTTGCCCGTGGTCGCTCCGGTAACCGGCGTCTCGCCAGAAGCGAGCAGAGCCGCTTGCGCGAACTCGGTGCCGTTGCCCGACTGGTTGAACCCGAACTGGCCGTCGAGTTCAAAGCCCTCGAAGTCCTTTTTCATGATGAAGTTGGCGACGCCGGCGATAGCGTCAGAACCGTAAACCGCGGATGCGCCGCCGGTAACGATTTCAACGCGCTCAATCAGCGGAGCCGGCACCAGGTTCACGTCAGAGGCGAAACCGCCCTGGGTGGGCGAACCGTAAGGCAGGCGTTTGCCGTCAACGAGCACAAGAGTCCGGGTTTCGCCAAGACCGCGCAGGTTGATTGTCGATGTGCCGTTGGCGCCGTTCGCAAAGCCCGTATTTTGCGAATTCAGTCCCGGCGAGATTTGCGGCAGCGTATTCAACAGGTCGATCGTGTCTGTTGTACCGCGGATATCAAACGCTTCCGACCCGACCGTCGACACCGGGCTGGTTGCTTCAAGGTTGGCGTCCTTCAGACGAGAACCCGTCACGATAACGATGTCGTCCAGATCATCGTCGTCTTGCGCCAAAACAGGCGATGTCGCAGCGAAAGCCGCCCCCGTGAGCACTGTTGTACGCAACAGGCGCGCCATAAAGTGTGAGCTTTTCATGCTCGTCCCTCCATCAAATCAATGCGACGATCGAGACCAGCAAAACTGCTCACTATCGCCGAACCATGCGGAGGCCCTCGCTATCAGCGATATGCGAAGACCAAATTTGATGACAATATGACGACCAAAGACAGCAGTGCTGTTCTCGCCGCCGGCCCCTCCGGTAGCCTCTCGCTATTGTCGAAAAAACGAAAGGGCAATTTGGACCTGATCTGCGCCCATACAGATCGTTATGGTGCGGACGCTAGGGGTTTCTGCACAAAACCGTCAACCGCGAATGTCCGTGAAAAAGCTGACATTTTCTGACCGTTCCTTTTTGGCAACAGGTATTTCGGTCAAATTTAGGAACCGGTAAGATCGGTAAACAAAGTATTAAGCCCGTCGGCGCGCACGGCTTCATTTCGCAATTGCGATAGCCGAGATCAGACTTACCGGCGCCGCGGCTGGCGCATTCAGGCGCGGCCCTCAGAAGGCGCAAAGTCCGCCGCCACCGTCAGTCTCGGCGCGCCTTTTGAGAATGAAACGGTGCCGTGCCACATATAAGAAGGAAACACGACCAGTTTTCCCGCTTCGGGCCTGACAAACCGTTCCGGTCCGAGAGAGGGAGAGGTCGCACAGCCTGGTTCGCCGAATTTCAGCCAGCCCGCATGCGGATGTTCCGGGTCCTCGGCGGGCGG
This sequence comes from Hyphococcus sp., assembly GCA_028289605.1. Taxonomy (GTDB): domain Bacteria; phylum Pseudomonadota; class Alphaproteobacteria; order Caulobacterales; family Parvularculaceae; genus Hyphococcus. The sequence continues at coordinate 56,005 of JANQON010000007.1, forward strand.
ATGAATATGACACGCAGAGGAGAGCCACCCTTCCGGGTGCACGTGATTGACGTGGAAGCCATTCGGCGGAAGCAGTACGGACCATGCGTCCAAAAGCGCGCAGCCGCCTCTTAGCCGGCGTCTGAGGGGATCCTCACCTGGCCCGAGTCGGCCCGCATATTCATGCAGAGGCCCGTCGACGGCGCAGGCGAAGGCGCGCATGGCGGGATTCTCCGACTTGGTAATTGACGCAATCTGACTGCCGTTCCGGACTGATAGAAAGAAAGGGTGCTGTCGAAAACAATGCGCTTCGGTGAGCGCGCCGGCGAGTTCGTCCAAATAAGCGTCCAACGTCGACCATCCCGGGGGCGTATCCAAATACGCCGACCAGACCATCGAGTCATAGTCGAACACCGCGTGGTAGCGCTCATCCTCGCGCATTCTCCAAGCCGTCGCCTGGAGAGCGACAAAGTACTGATTGTCAGGCTGCGCCGCCCTGAGCCTGTCAATCACCGCGAGCGCGGCGTCGGCGGCGCCGTTGGCGAGCAAGGCTGTTACATAGACCGCGGCCACATCATGTTCGTCCGGCGCTGCACGGTACGCGAGCGCCGCAAACTCAAGCGCCGGGGCGAAGTCTTTACAGGCGAGCGCCGCCCTAGCGGCGTAATGACATATTTGCGGGTGACGCCCGGTGCTTGCCGCAAGTCCCTCCAGAATCTCAAACTGCGTTTGAGGATCGCCCATCTGTCCTCTGATTTCCGCCCGCATCACCTGCAGGCTGAGGTCGCCCGGCTGCTGCTGGATTGCGGCGAGGAGCGCGGCCTCGGACTTTGCGGAATCGCCGGTCCGCATCCAGACAAGTTGCGCTAACTCGCGGTGCGCCATCGCTTCGGAAGGATTCTTCGATATTACCTGCCGGTAGGCGGCCTCAGCTGCATCTAGGTTGAGAAGCCCGGCAAGAGCGCGCGCGTGCACAAGGTGTGCTTCATATCGGTCAAGGCCCTTGGATATGGCGCACGCCGCGATTTCGGCAGCTTCCGCATTCTGTCCGACGTCGCCTAGCGTCGCCGCGAGGTCATGCTGATAGAGTAAATTGTCGGGCGCCCGCGCTGCGGCGATGCGCCAGACATCAATGGCTTCATCCAGTCGGCCCGCCTTTTTGAGCGCTTGCGCTCTGCCAACGATCGCCTCAATTGGCTCTGTCATGATGATTAGCCGGTTCTCCGCGGCGCCCGATTCGGACAGTGACAGCTTTACTCTTTTTTAGCACGCACAAGCGTCGGCGGACGCAGGCGCTGCGCCTCTGAAAAAAGCGAATAGGTTCTGCTCACAAACTTTGAGACATCGGAAATATCAGAAATATACTTTTCGAGTTCCGGCGTGATTTCCTGTTCCACAAGGCGTACTCGAGCGGACGGATTTTCGGTTTCAAAGCGAACATAAAACCACGGTTCGCCGCGCTTCAGTTTCAGCGGCCGCGTCACATCGTACCACTCAAAACCCCAGCTCACAGGCCGCGGCCAGATGTGGATGGGAAATCGCCCGCCCATCTGCACGCCGGGCCGCGGCTCGGGGAAATAGTGAAGATAGGGCGCGGTCTGTACGATGAAGCAAGGATCGTCAGCAACGAAAATGTAAGGAGACAGAAATTGAATAAGCGGCCGATCGGGGTGCCGCCATTCCTGCTGCGGATGCAGCCGTAGCAATTCCTGCAGCCCGCTTGCGGTGATGCCGGATTGGTCGCCGTTTGCGTCCTGCAGCGACATGCCGCCGTTCGCTTGACGCACAAAATGCAGTTCGACGTCGATAGGCGACGGGATAACGAAGTGGCGGCGATCAAAATCAACGGCTGCAGGACAGTGTTGCACCGACTTTGACGAGGCCGCTTTCGGGTCGTCCCGGGAAAAGAGTTTGGGCGCGGAAAACAACACGGATGTCTGCGTTGTCCGCGCAAGCCAACCGACCGTTATGGTGCGCTTGCCGCCCAGTCTTTCCGCGTCCCGAGCGCCCTGTTCCTCCGCAAAAATCTCGTCCCAGCTCATTCCAATATTGATTCCCTTGCACTGAGCAACGCCGCGCGAGCGCGACCCGCCGCCCCGACATCACGCTCATCGTGTCCAAAGATAAATAGCACCGCCGCACGTCGCGACAACGAGGCGGCGTGGATTAGAGCTTCACAAGCCAGCATGCACCGCACCCAAAGGCGCGCCCCTCCCGGCTTTTGCCTTTGCGGGTAAGACATCCACGCCCACGCGCCACCTCATTTCAAATTAGCACGGAAACGGACAATGTGGCATCAGCGCAACACGAGAATCCGCGATATGGCAAGGAAATGCGGTTAACCGGTTAATCCCGCGCCGCAATTGCCGCTTGCTCGGCGGCGGATTTTCGGATTACGATCCTTGGTGTGAGCCGGGAAGCAATTGGGCGTTACTTCCCAGCTCACGGGTAAGATGAACATAAGGCACCGGAGGGAGCCCGCTGTTCGATCAGTAGACAACCGTCGCGGAAGACTCCTCAATCCTTTGGCGAGATTTTTGCGACGCTGTGAGCCGCCCTGGCGGCGAACTGATCGTTAAAGTGCGGGCAAGGTGACTTTTTATCCGGTTTTCTGGATATCGGCCGCCTTGCCGGGACGGACCCAGCGTCCGTCAACCGGAGGCGATGCTTGGTTGTGACAAAGACGCATCTACTGTGCGGGAACTGGCCATGACGCCAGAACAAACCGCAAAACTTGAGACCGCCATTCGTGAAAACGAAGGCGTTCTCGTGAAATGGCTTACCCGCAGGCTCGGAGACCCCGACGCTGCGGGCGACGTCGCGCAATCGGTCTTTCTGCGCGTCTGGAGCTATGCTGAGACAGCGATTGTCACGAATCCCAAGGCGCTGCTTTTCAAAACGGCGGGAAACCTCGCCGTTAACGAAATGAAGCGTCGGAACACTTTCAATCGCAGACACATCATGCCATCCGAAAACGACGACGACGACGCAATTAAGAACATTGCGGCCGCGGGACCCAATCCTGAAAAACAAACAAGCTTGCGCCAGGACGTAAAGAAAACGCTGGATGCTATCGCCGCGCTGCCTGAGCCGGCTCGAACAGCGTTTCAAATGAGCCGGTTCGATGGGCTCAGCTATCGGGAGATCGCCAAGCGTATGAAAGTTTCCGAAAGCAGCGTTGAGAAATACATGATCCTTGCGCTGAAAGAATTGCGCAAAGCGCTCAGTGAAGACCAATCCAGTTGAAGTAACCCAGTATAGAGACCCGGCGGTAAGGGACTCCCGCCGGCCAGTAATGAAAGGACGCGGGGCGCCGCATATGACAACCAACAACAGCTCAGCCGTCGAACTCGCCAGAATTGACGACGCCGCAGCCGCATGGGCGGCGCGGCGCTTGTCTGGCGATTTTACGAAGCGCGATCAAGTCGAATTCGACGCATGGCTGGCCGCGGACGCAAGACATGCGCCGGCCGTGCGAGAGTATCTCGCGATCGCAGACCAAAGCGCCCTTGCCGCGGCCGCCGCGGGCAAGCGATCAGCCGCAAATGACAGCATGGACCGAGGTCGGCCGCTTTCGCGTCGTCGATGGCTCATCGCCGGACCAGCCATCGCCGCGTCGTTGGCGGCAGCGTTGGTTTTATCGTCCGTCGTCGATCGAGGCGCGCCTGTAGCAGAACAATATGCGACCGCTAAGGGCGATACGCTAAACGTTGACCTCCCGGACGGAAGCGTCGTCACACTCAACACAGATACCGCGATTACGGTTTCTTTCGAAGCAGACCGAAGAATTGTGTCTCTTGATCGCGGAGAAGCTTTTTTTGATGTCGCACACGACAAATCGGCGCCTTTCGTCGTTGAGGCGGACAATGCGGAAGTAACCGTGCTTGGAACGTCGTTCACGTTGCGCTCGGCGATCGACAGAGCGATCATTTGCGTTCACGACGGAACGGTCGCGGTGAAGCCGCAAGCGCTGTCCAAACGCGGCAGCCTCGTGCGCCTTGGCGCCGGCGAACAAGTCGCCATCAACGATTCCGGCGAAGCAAGCCAGATTCGGGAGTTTGCACCCAGCGAAGCTGCAACCTGGCGTCGCGGCTATTTGATGTTCGACCAAACGCCATTGTCGAATGTGATCGAAGAGGTCAACCGGTATTTTGAAACGCAAATCACGCTCGGCGATCCAGCTTTAGGCGACGCCCCCGTCAGTGGGCGGATTGAAATTTCGGACCAGGCGGTCGCTGTTCGCGCACTCAGCGTCGCGCTTTCGCTACAAGCTGAAGTCGATGATTCTTTCATTGTTTTGAAGTCGGATGATTAGGGGCAAGAAAATTCTTTTATTTCCGCGGCTTACGCTTGCCGTCATCGCTTTGTTGGTTGCGGCGACGGAGACTGCGCTGTCGGCGAGCGTTCCCGAGAATCGTCCCCGCTCGCTATCATTGTCAGCGGGCGCTCTTGATGAGTCGTTGAAGTCGTTCTCCGATCAAACCGGCATTTCAGTCATCTACGATCACCGGATCGTACGCGGGCAGTCTGCGCCGGCTATAGCGGGAAAGCACCGACCGCGCGACGCGCTGTCCACACTGCTGAAAGGATCGTCGCTCGAATATTTGGAGATTGACGACCGAACGCTGGCGATCATTAGGCAGCAGCCCATCGTCGAAGCGATCCCTAGCGTTCCCGCGCTCGACCTATTGAGCTCGTCGCCGCGGCAACGCGTCGACGAGATCATCGTCACAGCCAGTTATCGCGCTCCAAGCATCCACGCCGGCGTGCGGATCGACTACGCGCTTGACAAGGAAGTTCTTGAATTGTCCGGCTCACAGAATGTTGCAGAGCCCATTCACGACCTTCCCGCGACCGTAGCGTCCGTGTCGTCGGCCAACACGCAACTTCAAATATCCGCTGGCGGACTGAATTTGGCGGATCTGCGAGGATTTGGGCCGGAGCGGTCTCTCGTTCTGGTCAACGGCCGTCGGTTTGTTCGCACAAATGGCGGCAACGGCATTTACGGCGTCGACCTCAACAACTTCTCGACCGCCTTCATTGACCGTGTCGAAGTTATCCACCAGGGCGCCGGCCCGGTTTTGGGCACAGACGCTGTCGCTGGCGCAATCAACATAGTGTTGCGCGATCATATCGACGGGATTTCCCTTAGCGCCGACGGCGGCGTATCGGAACGCGGAGACGCGGGAGAATACTCCGTATCCGTCTACGCCGGCTCCGGGTTCGCTGACGCGCGGGGCAAAGTGTCGGGCGGCGTTTCCTTTGCGTCTGATCCGTCGCTGTTCTTTACCGACCGAGACTACCTTTCTGAACCCTATGGATTTGGGATGGACGGCAGACGGACGCCGGCGGGCGTGGGATTTTTTGCGCCAGGATTTGGCGGCAGTACGCTGACGCCTGCCGGAAACGTCGCCGGCATTATCGAGGCCGGCGGTCGCGTCGTTCCTTTTTTCGACACCGCCGACGTATTCGTCTTGTCTCCAGGCGGCTTTGAGCGCTTTGAGGGACGACCAGACCAAACCTATAACTGGCTTACCGGTTTTTCTGCGCTTCCGGAAATCGAACGCCTCCACGGCTTCGCCAAGTCAAGCTTTGAAATTTCGTCTACCTTGTCGGTATTCGGCGAGTTCCTGTTCGCCGACACCGAAACCATAAGCCAGGTTGCGCCGGCGCCGATTTCCGTCGTACGCGGTGCAAGCCCGCTATATGGTGATGCGATCGTCGTTCCGGCGGACCATCCCGACGCGCCGACGGGTTTGAGGAGCGCCCTCGAAACGCAAGTTGGCGGTCCTATCGAGAGCTTTCTAATCCAGCGGCGGTTTGTCGAACTGGGGCCGAGGCGACGCGAGATTGGGCGGCAATCTTTTCAGTTTGTCACAGGGCTTCGCGCTCAGCTCAGCTCGGACTGGCGTCTGGACGCGGAATACCAGTTCGGTCGGAATAAAACCGATGATACGTCAACCGGAATCGCTGACGGCAGCCTGGTTGCAACTGCGGCGGACCCGACGTTGTGCGCATCAGATCCCGACTGCGTTCCGCTCAATGTGTTCGCCGGCGAATCTGTCTCTCGCGCCACAGCCGACTACTATCGCATCCCGGCGCGACGGCGGCGCCTGACGACCAGCGAGCACATTGTTCGTCTTGCATTGGCCGGCGCCCTGTATCGGCTTGATGAGCGGGAAGCGCGCCTTGATGTCGGTTTGGAGTATCGCCGCGACAAAATAACCGACGGTCCGCCGCCGAACCATGTCGACAGGCTTGCTCTTGCAGAGTTTGAAATAGCGGGCTCGGACGGCGCAGTCGACTACACGGAGCTTTTCGGCGTCGTCGATTTGCCGGTAACGCCCCCTGGAAGTTGGCTTGGGGCATTCGATTTCGGCGCCGACTTCCGGTTGACCCGGTGGTCGGGAGGCGGACTGATCGCTAATTTTGCGGGGGATGTATCATGGCGACCGACGGGAGGCGTAGAGCTGTACGCGTACGCCTTGAGAGGCGGCCGGGCCCCGAACGTCATTGAACTCTTCTCTAACGGGCCTAATGTCGCCTATGCGTTCGCTGATCCGTGTGCGATCGTTTTTTCCGCAATTGTCACTGAGAATTGCTCAACGCCAGGGCCATTGTCGACACCCGCCGGCTTCACGCAGGCGACCCCGCTCATCCGGGTCGAGTCAACCGGAAACCCGCGGCTTGATGCGGAGAACGTCCATTCGCGTCATTTTGGGGTCGCAGTTGATTTTCAAGAGTTTATCAATCTTGGCGGCGACGCGTTACGGATAACCGCTGACTGGCGTTTCAATCGAATAGACAACGCAATCAGTTTTGCCGACCAGACGGACGCCCTTTTCGACTGTTATGAAAGCGTCAACCTTTCCAGCCGCTTTTGCGGCGTCAATCCAGCCACGGGCAATCCGTTCATACGGCGAGACCCGTCGTCTGGGGCGCTTTTGCCGCTTGAAGCGACTTTTCTCAACAACGGCGTCATAACGAACAGCGGCCTCGACGCGACGCTTGCTTATCGATCTGAACTCGCATGGGCTCCGTTCGGACCGTCTTTGTCAGTAGACGTGCTTTATTCTTATACAAACAAGGCGACCAGGAGGGGATTCTTCGACGACAAGCCAATTGACCAAACCGGCCTCGCGAATTTCCCGCGCCACCAAGTGTACTCAACCGCAAGCCTCGAAACCGAGCGCTTCAAGACTCAATGGACCATTCGTCGTCGCGGCGCTGCGGAAACTGTTGCTGGATTGGATATCCCCGAGGCGCGACTGCCGCCCACCACCTATGTGGACGCCGGGTTTCAATTCAGGCCGTCCAACGCCGTCATCGTGTACGCCGGCGTGGAAAACCTGTTCGACAAGGATTTGCCCATCGCCGCATTTGCAGAAGGCGGGTTTCTTGCGGCTTTTTATGACCCCATTGGGCGGCGCTATTTCGCCGGCGCCAAGGTCGAGTTCTGAGAAGATTCTTTAACTACCTGTTTTTGCACGCATTTATTCGACGGCGATTTAGGTATTGCTTGTTCAGAATACTTGTTCTAAAGCCAGAACAGCAATTCTGGAATGGCCGTTCTGATGACGCTGCTGCCCTTGAAAGAGCCAACGGAAACTGATCTGGCGCTCAAAGAGCTATTCTGGCGTCGCGGATTCAACAACGCGTCCATTGAAGACGTTGTGAAAGCGACCGGCATGAATCGATATGCGCTCTACGGCGCATATGGAGGAAAGCGCGACCTCTTTCTTGCCGCCCTCGACACCTACTATCACGAACGCAAGTCGGTTTTTCTCCGCAGTCTCAACGACCCCAACGCACCGCCGCTCGACGCCATACGGCGCGTTTTCGAATTCGCCATTTCGGAAATGGCGGAGCGCGGCGCCGGGTGCCTCCTGTGCAACGTGGCGACCGATGTGGCTCCGCACGACGACGTGGTTGCGGAACGGATTGAAATTTACCTGGAAGAAATCCGCCTCGCGCATATTGAAGCGCTTTCCCGCGCCGAAGCGGCGGGCGAACTTAATCCGAATGTAACGCCAGCGGACGGGGCCGCCCTGCTGATGGCTGTAAAAATTGGGCTTGGCGTGCATGCGCAACGAGGAGCGTCAAGCGCTGACATGCTGAGCACGTTGGAAGCAACGATGCGCGCATTGAAGAACGTGAGCGCCCAATGAGTTTGAAGAATTGTTGTCGAATTTGATCAATCAGACACGTCTATCGCCCAAGATACTGCGTAAGCGCGTTAGCATCTGTCAAAGCCTGGTGAAATGAGGAGTTAAGCGATGCCGGAACGTATCAAAGGTCTCGACAAGTTTGCAGTCGGCCTAGCATCTCTGGTCATTCGTTTACGCTGGCTCGTTATCGTAGCGGCGTTGGTCGGCGCGGGATACATTGCGACAGGCGCGCAACACCTCGCCTATTCGAACAATTACCGCACTTTTTTTTCCGAGGATAATCCCGAGCTCAAGAATTTTGAAGAGTTTCAGGCAACCTACACAAAAAGCGACAACTTTCTGTTCGTCTTCGTGCCGAAAGACGGATCTGACATCTTTACAAACGAGAACCTCGCCGCCATCGGGGACTTCACCGAAAAAGCGTGGCAGCTTCCGTATGCAACGCGCGTTGATTCAATAACAAACTTTCAATTCACATACGCGATCGGCGACGAACTGATCGTTGAGGATCTGGTGCCCGATCCAGGCGCGAGCGCTGATGACGATCTCGCCAAACAAAAGGCGAATGCGCTTGCTGAACCCCTCCTTAACGGACAGTTGATTTCCAGCGACGCGGCGGTGACCGCCATTAACGTCGTTCTTACCTATCCTGAAGTTTCTCTCGCCGAAGTGCCGGAGGCTGTGGCGCAAGCGCGCGCCCTTCGCGCGGAAATTCTCAACGATCATCCGCAGTTCGACATTTATCTGACCGGGACATCGATGTTGAACAACGCATTCGGCGAAGCGATTCAGTCTGACTTCACAACGCTGATACCGCTGATGATTGTGATCATCATTATCACAACCATCGTCGCGATCCGCTCCGTGTCCGCGACGTTTGCGACGGTGACGCTCGTGATCCTCTCGACCATGATCGCAATGGGCTGGGCGGGGGCCGTCGGGATCAAGCTCGCTGGCCCAAGCCCCAGCGCCACGATTGTAATTCTCACGCTGGCGATCGCCGACGCCATGCACATTCTAATCACCATGCGCAACGCGATGCGCGCAGGACTTGCGAAACGTGACGCGATTATCGAGTCGGTTCGCGTAAACTTCCTCGCTGTTTCAATCACGTCGCTGACGACAATCGTCGGCTTCATGGCGCTAAACTTTTCCGATTCCCCTCCATTCCGAGACTTCGGCAACATATCCGCCGTCGGCATTCTCGCGGCATGGGCGTTGTCGTTGACTTTTTTACCGGCCGTACTGTCCCTGCTTCCGCTGCGCGTAAAAGCAGTCGACAAAGCAGGTCAGGTCAGCATGTTGCGCGGGTTTGCGGATTTCGTGATCGCCCACAATCGAAAGCTGTTCCTTGTCTCCGGACTCGCGACGGTGGGCCTTATCGCAATGATTCCCCGAATTGAACTTTCCGATGAGTTCCGCAAGTACTTTGACACGCGTATTGAGTTTCGCAGCGACACAGATGCTGTCGTTGAGTATTTTGGTTTTTATCCAATGGAGTTTTCTGTGAAAGCCGGGGCGCCGAGCGGCGTCACCGACCCGGCGTATTTAAGAAAACTCGACGCGTTCACTGATTGGCTTCGCGCTCATCCGGATGTCGCACATGTGTATTCGGTCGCCGATATCATGAAACGGCTCAACAAGAATCTGAACGCCGACGACCCAAACTATTATCGTTTGCCGGATGATCCCGACTTGGCGGCGCAATACCTCTTGTTATTCGAGCTATCATTGCCCTACGGCCTCGACCTGAATGACCGTATCAACATCGACAAATCAGCAACCCGCGTGACCGCCACGTTGGACGGCGATGTCGACACCAAGCGGGTTCGTCAGTTTCTCAAAGATTCCGATGCATGGTTCGATGAAAACGCACCGGACATCGAAGGGCCGGCGACCGGGCCGCAGGTCATGTTCACCTTCATCGCCCAACGCAATATTGAAAGCATGATTACCGGCACGAGCATCGCGATTGTCGCCATCGCCTTCATTATGATGGCGGCTCTGCGCAGCGTTCCAATGGGGCTTCTCAGCATGGTTCCCAACGGGCTGCCAATCTTGGCGGGTTTCGGCGTTTGGGCGCTGGTCGTTGGCAAGGTCGGCTTTTCGGTCGCAGCGGTCGCATCTCTGTCGCTTGGCATTGTGATCGACGATACCGTGCACTTCCTGACAAAATACATGCGCGCACGACGCGAGAAGCGCCTCGTCGCCGCCGACGCGATTCGCTACGCTTTTGAAACCGTCGGCGCCGCCATCATATTCAACACCGTCATCCTGGCCGCAGGGTTTGCTGTACTGACGTTTTCCGCCTTTCAAATCAACTCGGAGCTTGGTTTGATCACGACAATCACGATCAGCTTGGCGCTCATTCTCGACTTCCTGTTGCTTCCGGGCCTTCTGATCCTGGTCGCCAAGGACAAAGGCCAAGACGCAGTCACCAATCAAGATCAAGGAGACATCCATGTTCAACAATATGCTCGGTAAGGCGGCAAGCGTCGCATTTCTCACGCTGGCGACCATCTTTCCCGCCGCGGCGCAAGACGACGCCGTCGCGCGCGGAGATACGCCGGACTCTCAGAAGGGCTACGATATTTCAGCGCGCAGCGATCGCAGCGACAATGGTTTCAGCGACAGCAGAGTCGACGCCCGCATGGTGCTTAAGAACCGGGCGGGACAGGAAACCGTTCGCGAATTCTCATTTGCGACGCTCGAGAAAGAGAACGAAGGTGTCGGCGACAAATCCCTTGTCGTTTTTGGCTCGCCCCGCGACGTGGAAGGAACCGCCCTTCTGTCCCACGCCAACATCCTCGATCCGGATGATCAATGGCTATACCTGCCGGCCCTTAAGCGCGTGAAGCGAATCTCTTCGGCCAACAAGTCCGGTTCTTTTGTTGGATCTGAATTCGCGTTCGAGGATTTCACAATCACCGAGCTCAACAAATTTACATACAAATACATCGGCGAAGAAGACCTCGACGGCATGATGACGGATGTTATCGAGCGATTTCCGCGATACGAAAACTCGGGCTATACGAAGCAAAAATCCTGGATTGATCAAGAGATCTATCAAACCCGAAAAGTCGAGTTCTATGATCGCAAGGATGCCTTGCTGAAAACGCTGATTCTGTCGGACTATCGCGAATATGACGGTGTTTGGCGCGCCCACAGTCTGAAGATGGTGAATGCGCAAAACGGCAAAGAGACCGAGCTTGTCTACGGCGATTTCGAATTCAAAACCGGTCTCGGCGCAAACGATTTTGAGCAGGGCGTGCTGCGACGCTTGAGATAAAGCGCACAACGCGAAGGAACGTACATATGAATCGCGCACTCTCTTCCGCGGTCTTGGCGCTCTCGGTGTCTGCGCTCAGCACGCATGCAGCGGCCGGCGAATGGGATCTTGGCGCAGAGGTCGCCGGAGAATTGCGCTATTTTCCCAATGACCCTCTATTTCCGGGCCAGTTCGAGCATTTTCAGCCTTCTTTCACGGTGCAGCCCGACATTCGATGGGAATCCGGCGACCGCGCCCATCAGGTTGTCATCATCCCATTTGTACGGGTTGACGGCCAAGACGATGAGCGCACGCATTTTGACATGCGCGAAGCATACTATCGATACAATGCCGATAGCTGGTCGCTCACCGTCGGCGCTGCGAAAGTGTTCTGGGGGCGGACGGAGTCGCGTCATCTGGTAGACATCATCAATCAGACTGACGCCGTCGAAGATATTGACGAAGAGGATAAGCTAGGTCAGCCGATGGTGAACCTGACCCTTCTCAACGACTGGGGGACAGTCGACCTATTCGTGATGTCCGGATTTCGAACGCGAACATTTCCCGGCGTTGATGGACGTCCCCGCTTCGAGCTGCCGGTTGACAACGACGAGGTGATATTCGAGCGCGATTGGCGGCGCGGCGCGGTAGATGTGGCGGCTCGATATTCACACTATATCGGAAACTGGGATTTTGGCGTTTCCATTTTTCACGGAACGTCACGAGAGCCGCGATTCGCCATAGACTTGGCGAACACACGGATTTCGCCGGTTTACGACAAGATTACGCAAGGGGGTATCGACCTTCAGTATACAAAAGACGCGTGGTTATGGAAGCTTGAGGCCATTGTGCGCGAAGGGCACGGCGACACCTTCGCCGCCGCTGTGGGCGGATTTGAATATACCGTATATCAGATCTTTGGTTCGAGCGCAGACCTGGGACTTCTCGCCGAGTACCAATATGACGGCCGCGACGAAGGCTTGGTTCTGGAACCCTTCGGCCCCACGCTCGCGGCGCCCGTCACTTTTGGCGACAATGACGTCTTCGCCGGCGCTCGCCTCGCCTTAAACGACTTGCAGGACACGGCGATCCTTGCCGGCGCCACCGTAGACACAAACGACGCCTTTATGGGCGTGTTTGTTGAAGCCGAACGCCGCTTCGGCCAAAACTGGACCGCAGAACTGGAAGCGCGTCTTTTTTTGAACGCCGATCCGGGCAACGCCGCGTTCCCGCTTCGCGACGACGACTTCATTACGGCGCGGCTGACTCGCTACTTCTAATACGCCCTATTCGGATATCGTTTTCAGATACGCAACAATGTCTGCGCGATCCTGCTCCTTCGGGATACCGGGAAAGATCATCCGATTGCCAGGCAAGTAGTCGTTGGGGGCCTCGAGAAAGGCGAACAAGGCGTCTTCCGTCCAGACAAAATCGGCTTCCGCATTGGCGGGGGAATAGTCGAATCCCTCTACGGCGCCCGCTTGGCGACCGACGATTCGATAAAGCGTCGGGCCGACCCGATTGCGTCCCTCCACGACCGTGTGACAGGCCTGACATTGGCCGTAGAGGCGCTTGCCTCTGGCCGGATCTCCCTGCAACGCCAGGAACGCGTCGCTATCGCCGCCAGGCGATTTCAAGGCGTCATCCCCGTTCGCTGCGACCTGCGTTGCGGCAGACTTCGTTTGCGTCGTAGCGGAAGTGATATTTGAGACTTTGGTCCGGTCCTGCGGCGCAGCATCAAACGTGTCCGCTATGGCCTCTTGGGATGCGACCGGCTGAGGCTCGGCAACGGTTTCCGGTCGCGACGGCGAGGCTGCGTGCGCGGGGGGCGCCTCACTCGGCGTTGCATAGGGCGCTTCGGCGTCCGATACCGCCGACGTCTCTTCAGCGTCGCCTTCCCGGCCGCATCCGGCGAGCAAAACAGAAATCGCAGCACCGGCGGCCATGAGTGTTTCCAAACGCCTTTTCGTCATCCCCGAATTCCCTTGTTTGTCATGAACCGAAAAAAAGCATCTTACGCGAGGTTCGCCGGGGAGGCGAATCCGGCGTGGTTCATGCTCGAGAATTCTCGCAAACAAAAAAGGCGGAGTGGCCAACGAGCGGCGACGCGTTGAGCGATCAGGCGGCGGCCAGCAATACCAGACGCACGAGTTCCGCCTGGCGGGACACCCCTGTCTTGGCGAATACGTTCTTCAGGTATGTGCGCGCCGAACTCACGGAAACTCCCGCCGTGTCCGCCGCGTCGTCAACACTGCCGCCGCTGACGAGACCAAACACCACACGAGATTCGCTCGGCGTCAGATTGAGCGCCGTCGCAATCTGCTCCGGAGATGAGATCGGTTTCCGTCGCGGGTCCGAAATAATCAGGGTGATATGAGAGGCGCTGTCCTGAGGTCGCACCGCTGAGACCACAATCGGCTCCGCGATCTCCGGGTGGGTGAACCGGAACACGCTGCGCTCGTGCGTGTTTGCATCCGTGGAAATGACGTCCTGTAGAAATTCCTTGAAGTTCTTGGTTTCAACCGGAACAACGGAGCGCAGCTCTTTATCAGGCCCCAACTGAAAAAACCCGCTATTCTTCAAGAGACTTTCGGCCGGTTCATTCGCGTACAGTACTTTTCCGCTTAAATCGACGGATGCGATTGCAGCATTCATCTTCTCGATAGCGTCAAGCGTGATGTCGGCAATGCTGTGCATCCTCCGCAGGTTGAATTCACGAATTGCTTCATAAACGCCAAGCTTGAGGGAATCTCGCTCCGCCGGTTTCGTGAAGAAACGAAAGACGCCAGCCTCGTTGACCGCTTTGAGCGCCGAATCAAGATCGGCCTCGCCGGAAAGCAGCATGTAAATGCTGTCAGGCGCGAAAGCCCGCATTTGCGTAATAAGCTGAAGCCCTGTTGTCGCACCCATGCGCAAGTCGGTCAGAACCAGCTCCGCCGGATCGTCGCGATGGGCTTCGAGCGCTTTTTTTGGGGACCCAAAATAGCTCGCACTGATCGGGAGGTCGGCGTCCGCGATCACAAGGCGCACCTGGTCAAGCGCCAGCGGATCGTCATCCACGCAAATCATGCGGGCGGAACCTGCGGTCATCTTTTAGAGGTCCTTCAACGCTTAGCCGACGCCAGTTCTTGATTAATCAAACGATAACAATGGGATCGTAAATATTTCATGATCGACGATCAGGTTTAGTCATGACTTCTGCCAACAATCGACGAATCTTGGTGCTGGAAGACGACGAGCAGGACTTTCGCATCCTTGAGCGGCACCTGGAATCGCTGCGGCTGCCGAGTTATTCGCTCGTCAGAGCCGAGAGCGTAGAAGCAGCACGTCTAGCGATCGCCGACAATGAATTCGATGCGGCGCTGGTCGACTATCGACTCTCGAACGGCGAATCCGGCATCGACTTCATTCGAGAGCTTGGCGGGCGAGAAGCCGCGTTTCCGTCAATCATCATGACCGGACTTGAATCAAGCGCCTTGGACGCAGAGGCCCTTCTGACCGGCGCTTACGACTATGTCGACAAGCTGGCGATCACCCGGGACTTGGTCGACCGTTCAATACGGTTCGCGATCAAAAGTCACGAGTACGAAAAACGTCTTCGCGACGCGGTTGCCGAAGCGAAAGAACAAGCCTCAATCAACAGCAATATACTCTCGATCGTAAGTCATGAAATGCGTTCTCCGATAAGCTCAATCGTTGGGTATTGCGACTTTCTAATTAAGCAAGCGTCTTCAGACACGACCCAGGACGCCGCAAAGAAAATGAAGGCAGCGTCGGTTCACCTAGAGGATTTTCTGCGCAATTTGTCAGAGTTCGTTCGGTTGGACAGCGGCGCAGCCAAGCTGAGCAAATCGATGTTTTCTACTTTGGAGATGCTCGAAGAAACCATCGCATTTTTCCAACCGTACGCCCAACACAAGGGGATTGCGCTGTGTTTGCACGCCGACGACAGTGTGGATGCGAACTTCGTGGGCGACCGGCTACGCATTCGGCAGGTGCTAATTAACCTCTTGAAGAATGCGGTCACATATTCCGACGGCGGCCGCATCAGCGTTTCAGCGACGATAAAGGAAAACCGACTTTGCGTGTCGGTCAACGACCAGGGTGTGGGAATATCGGATGATAGAGTCGCCGCTATCCTCGCCGAAGACATCAAGCCCCAGGCGCCCGGAATAACGCTTGACGGCGGCCTCGGGCTTGGCCTCTCCATCGTACGAAGGCTGCTTTTGTTAATGAAGGGCCGGTTCAGCCTCGAAAGCGCTGAAGGTTTTGGCACCACGGCCGGGTTTGAGGTTCCCCTCGAACGTTGTGCATTGAACAATTCAAACGCTGCCTAGCCGACAGGTTGTGAATCCCGCAGGCGCTAAAACATTTGAGCGCCTAGGTCGACGGCAAAGTGACGATCTCAAACCAGTACTCATCGATTTCCCGGACAATGCGGACAAACTCATCGAAACTGATGGGCTTAGTGATGAACGAGTTCGCACCGAGTTCGTAGCTTTTGATGACGTCGGCGTCAGCGTCCGACGTTGAAAGGACAATGATCGGCGTTGTGCTGATACCGGGCGCTTCACGCAATTTGGCAAGGGTCGCGTGTCCGCCAAGCCCCGGCATGTTGAGATCAAGAAAGATGAGATCCGGCCGCTGCGCATTGTCTTTTAGGGCCAGCTGCTCCAGCGCTTCCTCACCGCTGTTGGCGATCTGCAGCTGCGCGTCCAGCACGCCTTTTTGAACAAGGCGCTCAAATATCTCCTGATCGGCTGCATCGTCGTCGATCAGCAATACGTTGGGCTTTTTACTGTTTCGACTCTTCGTCATTTCTTTACTTTCATTAATCTTTATTTCTTTTTATTATATATTTCGACACAGCGCACAAGCCGCTGTCGCTGCGGCGGAACTTCTCTTTAACTCACCCCCGACGGCGCTCTCGCCACGGCGGTTTCCTCGGCTTTGGCAAGGCTGAACCGAAAATGGGCGCCCGCATCAAGGTTCGACTCCACCCAAATGCGTCCGCTCATGCTGTCCATCGCTTTTTTGCAAATGGCTAGTCCAATACCGGCGCCGTCATACTTGTTTCTCCCGTGCAACCGTTGCAGCGGTTGAAAGATCTTGTCGAAATGGTCTGCGCCGACGCCGATTCCGTTGTCCTTCACCCCCAGCACAATTTGATTGTCTATTTCATTCGCGGTGAAATGAATACGCGGTATCTGGTCGGTACGGACAAATTTGAGCGCATTACCGATTAGATTATGATAGACCTGCCGCAGCAGCCGCGGCTCAGCCATCACTTCCGGCAAGTCGTCATAGACCAATACGGCGTGAATCGCCTTACAGCGCGGCGCGAAATCCTGCATAACCGATCTGATGATTTTAACGGGATCGACTGGCTCCATCGGGGCGATGTCGCCCGTCATCCGCGCCAATTCGAGAATGTCCTTGACCAGGCCATGCATTCGCTTCGACGCGCTGGTAATAGCCTCAAGGTCTTTCTTCGCCCGCTCAGGCAAATCGTCCCCCAGGTCCTGTTCCAGAAAATCACTGAATATGAGCAGCTTTCGTAACGGCTCCTGGAGGTCGTGAGACGCGACCCGGGCGAAATTCTCCAACTCCCCGTTGAGCTGGCGCAGTTTTTCGGCCTTCTCCATCATGGGAGTGATATCTGAGGCGGCCACGAATACAAATTGCTCGCCGGTTTTTTCATCTGTATACGGGACTTTATCAGTGGAAATCCAGCTATGGCTCCCGTTTGCCGTCTCAAATCGCTCAATAATTCCGAGGTTTGGCTCGCCGGAGCGAATAACCGCGAGATCGTCATCGTGGTACTTCTTGGCCATGGTCGGAAAGAGGTCATAGGCGCTGGCCCCCGCCGCCTGCTTTAGGGGAACGCCCATTGCCGCCGCCGCCGGCTTGTTAAGACGCAGTATTGTGTTTTTGTCGTCTTTCAACCAAATACGAACGGGCACATTGTCGAAGATGAGTTCCAACTCGTTGCGCTGCCGACGCATTTCTTCGGCCTGGGCCCGCTCAACCGACACGTCGTGCATCGTGGCGACGGCGCCTATCTTTGCTCCATGCGAATCGAACAAAGGAGCAGCCCGGCAGATTACGCGACGCTCGGGGAGGTTTCGCGGCGCAATCACGATTTCTTGGCGATCGACTGTTTCGCCTGCGAACGCCTTGCGCAATGGAATATCGTCAGGGCGAAGAAGCGTCTCGCCGTCTTCTGAGAAAAGGTCATACGCTGCAGCCCACGCCTCTGGCGGCAACTCCCGAACATCAACACCGTGAAATTCCCTCGCGGCGTCGTTGAACAAAGTCAGTTGACCGTCGTGGTCGCAAGCCACGATGCCGTCTTGCACACTGTTCAATACGGTGGACAGAAATGACTTGCTGCGCTCCAGTTCTTCATTCCGCTTCTGAAGCGCAGCTTGCGCATCGGTTTTTAGCGCTATCTGCTGATTTAATTCTTGCGTCGCTTTCTGAAGCTTCTCATTCAGGCGATCGGCGCGACCCACGGCGCGGCGCATTACGACCTCGTAGCCGAACATGGATATAAATACGGCGACGGCCGATAACAGGGTCGCTGATAACTTCAACAGGTTTTGCTCTCCGGCGGAGTGAGGGGACGCCGACGCAACGCCGCTTGATGCGGCCCAATGCAGTCCCAACACCGAGATCAAAACCGCCACTAGTGAAATCAGTCCCCAGCGCCAGTTCGACAGAACGCCAACTGTCAACGGCGCCACGATAAGAAAAATCGACGTTGGCGCGGGAAGACCGCCATTCATAAGCGCCGTAAAAAGAATCGCCGCAAACATCGTGATCAGGAAAACTGCGGCAGTGGCGCGAAGATGGTTAGTCTTCCATGCGCTGACCGCGCACAGCAGAAATACAATGGCGGCCGCTGCGCCGGCCATCCGCGCAGGAGTAAGGCCAGGAACGCTGACTTGCGTAAAAAAGGTGTGGGCGACTGCAACGACCGCAAAAATTAGGGCGTTGGCGATCAACATACTGCGCCGGGCTCTTGTTAAAAAGCTCGTCGGCCTTTCAGGCGCTTCATTTGCTGCACTTGATTCGGACATCGGTCTCATTCGCCCCAGATATGTCGGAGAAGTTAATCAGATGAGGTAAATAAGAAGTAGTCGCCGCTGCCATGGCGGCGAACGCTGCTGTTCCAAGCGGCACGCGCGCCTCCCTCCCAATCTGGGGATAGAAAGCATCTGGAAGCCAGGCTACGCTCCAACATGTCGATTGGAGGTTATTCCCCTCACACACCTCCTCCAATGGTTAGCAAACGGCCGCCCCAACGGGGCGGCCGTTTTCTATGAACCCCTCTCTCGGTTACTGACGCGAAAAAGGCCGCGACCGGGGCCGCGTTTAGAAATCGGAAGGAAGTGTTGACGAACCGCTAAGTGCGGTTATGCGCATTCGCGTTGTTGCTCGCCCGTGTCGCCATTCGAGATGTGGAGCGCGAAACCGCTTGAGGTGTGCCGTTGCACGGTCCCGCGAATAGCGCCGATGTGGATTTCGGCGCCGATCGCAGGACGCTCCTCTGAATTTATCCGTGCGCCCGACGCAGAGAGATCAACAATGAGGCACGGGAAGCGCGCGCCGCTTGGCATCACGCAGGCCTCCGAAGAGAGATTGAGTTTCATGCGCTTGTGGCCGCGGTTCTCCAGGAGCCGGATATAGGGCACGCCGGTGAGCGCAGACTGAATGCGCTTGGCCAAGTGCTCACGTTGTTTTTCGGACATCCGAAACTCAATGGCGATGCGGTCTTCGTCGCGCCTGCACACAACGCCCTCTATCCGGCCGAGCCCTTCAGGGTAGGTAATGACGGTGTCGCCGACTTCCGCTTCCGCATCCGTGATCATCGCCAAGCCGCCTTCGGAAATATCAACCAGTTTTCCGTTGGCTTCGAGATCCTTTTCCGAGATGAACCGGACGGACAACTCTAATTCATGTCGTTCGTACTTGCGGCGGTTTTCTTGCGACATGGCATGCTTCCCAGCGTCTTACGGGAAACTGTAACAAGTGCGCCAGGCGCACTCTATCCGCAAATTAGGAGCAATCTGAGATGGCGGCGACATTGCGGAAATACAAGAGTTTCATCCGCAGCGCGCGACGCCAGTTCGTCAGTTAGCGGCGGGAAAACCCGCCCGATATGCCGGTGTCGCCCCACGCCAAATTCACACCAAAGCATCCTTTAGAATCGCATCGAGGATTCTTCTGGACGCTTGGATGTGAATTCGGACGCAGTCAGGCGGCGCGTGCGTATTCCGCCTTGTCAGCTTCTGCAATAAGCAGTTTGCCATGAACGCTGCCCGGAATTTCGTCCCAGATGACCGCATCATCCGTGAGCGCTAGACCCGGCGCCGCCGGACGGGCGTTTTCCAGCCGTAGTTCCTGCAATTCCTGCATAAGCGCGGCATGCTCATGACGCGCTTCAGCGCGGTGTTTTTTCAGGGCAGTGATCACTTGACCAACGAAGAATTTCAAAAGCACGCCCCAGAGCGCTCCAACGACGCCCATCATCGCAAATTGCGCGGTGGCGAAGTCCCACCAGTATGTTTCCGCGTACATCCCGCTCTCCATCCAATTCCAGCTATAGCGAACATACAAAGCGTGAAGCGGGGTCGACATCCTCAAATTGGTATAACCCGCATTTTCCTCAAATTTTTTGATTCAATGAGACGCTTTTCGCACAAATGCAGGAATACAGCGGGCGGACATGGTTAGAAGGCGGTTAACGCGCGGACAAGCCTAACGCTAGCCAAACTTTTTCGACGCAGGAAATCCCCTGGGAGCAATTCGTCCAGCTTGAGCGCGCTTCCCAAGATAGGCCTTCCATTCGTCAATGGCTTTTGTGCGGCCGGAGCGATCAATCCATGTCAGCCCGTCCGATTTCGTGAAGACCTTGGCGTCCGACAAGCCACCCTTCTGATATTTCTGCAGCGCGACCCCTTTGCCGCGGCTCATCTCCGGCAATTCGCTTGCAGGGAATACAAGGAACTTCTTGTTGTCGCCCACAACGGCCAGCATGTGATTCTTACCGATTTCCCCCGGCGTCGGACGACACACCACAGCTTCGGCGCCGGCCGGCGCGTTGAGAACCTGCTTGCCCTTGCGCGTGTTCGAAATACAGTCCTTTTCCGGCACAATGAATCCGTGACCTGATGTGGAGGCGACAAGAATTTTCCGTCCCCCTTCATAGAGAAACGCCGCAACCACGGCGTCGTCATTGCCCATATCCACCATCAACCGGATCGGTTCGCCATGTCCGCGCCCGCCTGGAAGGGCCGCGACATCCAGGGCGTAAAATTTTCCGTTGGTCGCGAAGAGCATCAGCTTGTCGCCAGTCATTGCCGGAACGATAAAGCCTTGCTTGTCGCCGTCCTTGTACTTGATGCCGGCGGTGTCCTCAACGTGGCCTTTTAAAGACCGCACCCATCCCTTTTCGGAAATGACGACAGTGACGGGTTCCTTTTCGACGAGAACGTCGAGATCGATATCCTCTACTTCCGGCGCATCGGCGATTTCCGTGCGTCGCCGGCCAAGATGGGACTTCGGATCGAATATCTTTCGCACCTCTCTCAGCTCTTCGCCGATTTTTTTCCATTGTGCGTCGTCAGACTTCAAGAGCGCCTTCAGCGCTTTTTGCTCTGACTTCAGCTCTTTGTGTTCCGTCTTGATCTCCATTTCCTCAAGCTTTCGCAACGAGCGCAGGCGCATGTTGAGAATCGCTTCAGCTTGGACGTCCGACAGCTTGAACGTACGCATCAACTCCGTTTTCGGCTCGTCCTCGAACCGAATAATCCGGATAACTTCGTCGAGATTCAGATAGGCGATCAAAAAACCGTCCAGGATTTCCAATCGCCGCGCAATTTTGTCGAGTCTGAACTTTGTTCGCCGCACCAGGACGACTTTTCGGTGATCGAGGTAAGCCTGCAGGACGTCTCGAAGACCCATCACCCGCGGCGCGCCGTCGGCGCCGAGCACGTTCATATTCAGTGAAAACCGCGATTCCAGATCAGTCTGCTTGAATACCGCTTCCATCATTGCCGCGGCGTCAATATTTCCAGATCGCGGTTCTAGAATGAGGCGAATATCTTCCGCGCTCTCGTCGCGAATATCCGCGACGGCCGGAAGTTTTTTCGACTGAATGAGCTCCGCAATCTTTTCAATCAGTCTTGATTTTTGCACCTGGTACGGAATTTCCGTGATGACGACATGATATCGACCACGGCCCAGGTCTTCTGTTTTCCATCGCGCCCGAACACGAAATCCGCCGCGCCCCGTCGCGTAGGCCTCTTCCATGGATGCGGCGTCTTCGATGCAAACGCCGCCTGTCGGGAAGTCGGGCCCTTTGACATACTTCAGAAGCGTCTCGGTGCGTGCTCTCGGCGTTTTGATCAGGTGGAGCGACGCGTCAATGAGTTCCGCCACGTTATGGGGCGGAATTGATGTCGCCATCCCGACCGCGATCCCGCTGGCGCCGTTGGCCAGCAGGTTTGGAAATGCAGCCGGCAGCACGGCCGGTTCGGAGCCTTCTCCATCATACGTTTCTCGGAAATCAACCGTATCTTCATCGATTCCCGCAAGCAGCATTTGCGCCGCTTCGGTCAGGCGGCTTTCCGTGTACCGCATTGCTGCAGCGTTATCGCCGTCAATATTGCCGAAATTTCCCTGCCCATCCACCAATGGGACGCGCACAGAGAATTCCTGGACCAGACGGACCATCGCATCGTAAATCGCAGCGTCGCCATGGGGGTGAAAGTTACCCATGACCTCCCCCACGACTTTTGCCGATTTCTTAAACCCGCCGCTTGGGTTCAGCTTCATCTGGCGCATTGCGTAGAGAATCCGTCGGTGAACAGGCTTCAATCCATCGCGGACATCGGGCAGCGCGCGCGCCGTGATTGTCGAGAGCGCGTAAGCCAGGTAGCGCTGAGAAAGCGCCTCGTCGAAGGGTTCAAGCACAATCTCTTCGGGTTGTCCCTCAGAGTCGGATTTCGGCTTTTTGGTGCGGGCCATGGGCGGAGATCTACTCGCTTAAGAAAGTTTTAGCGATTACCCCCGCCCGAGCCCCGGATGCAACAGGGTTCCAGGTTTTTGGTGTTTGTTAGTGGCTTTTTGCCATTGTTTTCCACAGTCTTGTTCATGGCCATGTCTGGGAGCCCTGTGTTGTGTGATGTTCAGACGCAGCGAAGAAGCGCGCGAAGCGGCCGAAATTGAGAAAATCCGCCGCTACGAAGAAGAGGCGGAGCAAAATCCGAAAGCCTATACGCGCAAGGTGGTTTCCGCCGCCGTTGTCGGATACGCGGCGCCCGGCGCGTTTTTGCTGTTGTTGACGTCCATTTGCGCCGCCGGCGGCGTCTACGTCGCCAATGGCGGGTCTGGCGGCGCCGCCATTGTCAAACTCATAATCGCCGTGGGTTTGCTGGGAATCATGGTCGGCAGATCAATGATCGTGAGGTTCGATCCACCGCAGGCGCGACGCCTTTCTCCTCAGGAAGCGCCGGCCCTATATGAAGAAATCGAGATCGTCCGCAAAAAACTGTCCGGACCGGTCATTCATGAGATTTATCTCGACGACCGCCTGAACGCAGCAATAGAGCAGGCGCCCCGATTTGGCCTATTCGGCGGCCACATTAACCGTCTTATCATCGGCCTGCCGTTGATGCAGGCGCTCTCGATCGAACAGTTTCGCACGGTAATCGGCCATGAATACGGTCACCTTGCAGGCTCACATGGCAAGACCGGCGCATGGATATATCGCACCCGCGCCATGTGGCATCGGCTTTACGAAGAAATTGAAGCGACGCAAGGCTGGCTCTCCCTGCCGCTGAAAGCGTTTATTCACCGGTTCGCACCGTGGTTTGACCGCCTCTCCTTCCCCCTTGCAAGAGCAAACGAATATGAGGCTGACCAAGCCGGCGCGACCGTTTCCTCACCACAAACCGCCGCAGATGCGCTCATTCGCGTGACCCTTGCTGCGCGATATCTCGACGAGACGTTCTGGCCGAAAATCTGGCGGCGCGCCCAGGACCGCCGGACGCCGGACGTCGCTCCACTCCGTTTCATGGCGAAAGCGTTTTCCGGAATGGGCCGCTGGCCGCAAACAAGGTCCTGGGCGAGAGAAGAGCTTCGTGTAAAGACGGACTTCACGGACACGCATCCTGCTCTTTCTGATCGCATTAAGGCGTTGGGCGCAAAACCGCGACTGACAACAATCAGCAGCTCGGCGGCGGCGATCCTCGGCCCGCTCAATGAGACAATGGTGAAGAAATTCGATACCCACTGGAAAGAACTAGCCGGTCCGGACTGGAGCGCCGCATTTGCCGACGCGAAGCGCCGCCGCGAACGCCGTTCCTTGCTCGATGACAAGGCGGCGAGAAACAAATCACTGAACCGGGAGGAGGCGTTCGAACGCGGCCATCTCGCCGAAATGACGCTGACAGTCGATGAAGCGCTCGTTCGCTACAAGGAAGCCGCGCAGTGGCACCCGGGCGACGGATCGACATGGCTCGCCATCAGCCGCTTGCTCGCCGACAAAAATGATGACCGCGCTTTGAAGTGCGCTGAGCGCGCCAGCGCAATCGACCCCAAACTGCTTCGCGATGCGGCGGCGATTGCGCATCGGCTCCATTCCAGGAAAGGTCAAGACAAAGCCGCCGACGAAGCCGCCGACCTTTGGCGAACCGAACAATCCCGTCATGATACCGCTTTGGAAGACGTTTACCACATCGATAAAAAGGCGGAGCTGACCGCGCACGATCTCACCGACGCAGTGCTGGAGCCGATTGTCGAAACGCTCCGGTCCCTGGAAGACGTTCGCGAAGCCCACCTCGTGCGCAAATCCACAAACCTGTTCGACGATTTTGTCGGCTACCACCTCATCATTACGCCGAAATCCGAGAACAACTTCGACTACGAAGAGGCGGCGCGGCGTCTCCAGGCGTCGCCATTTGACGGCAACCTCTTCTTTTGGTTCGCCGTCCAGGCCAACCGATGGCTCCGCAAGAAAGCCGCCAGGATCGAAGGCGCCGAATTGCATCTGGCGCCCGCTCAAATGCAGCGTGCGGCCTAAATCAGCGCCGGAGTTGATCTTGCCTGCAGAGACGCTAGGTCTTTGCATCTATGGTAGGAACGCTTGCTGAGATTGCGGAATTCATCGCTTTGGTGGCGTTGCTGGCGCCTGATGCGATGGTTTTTTCTCGAGACGCATTCGTGCGCGTGACCGGATCCGGCGAGGCGCAAAGCGCGGCGCTGATTATCGCCTTTCTCGCCGGCGTATCGGAGTTGCTCGGACAAAGCGTCATCTTGATCGTCAATCGCATCCCGCTTTACCGATTTCTGGCCAGTCTTGGATTCACAGGCCTAACCTATGCGGTAACTGTAGCGACCTGGGCGCTGGCCGCGCTGGCGATCGCCCCGCTGACGCCAATTGGCGCATTGAGCTTAACCGAGCTTGCCCCGGTAACAGGCGTTCTCGCGCTCGCATTCGCGCCGCGACTTCTGGGCGTATTCTCGCTGGCGCCCTATTTTGGCGCAGCGCTCGGAAACGTTCTTGAAGTCTGGGCCATGGCTCTCGCCATGTTCGGTCTTCATGTCGGCGTCGGCATGCCGCTCAATGCAGCGGTTGTCTGCGGCGGCGCGGGATTTCTGGTGTCCTACCTGTTCCGGACTTTTCTCGGTCATCTGCTGGCGAAACCGCTCGGAACATTGCGGCGCGCCGTCTCCGGCTCCGCTTTGGAAAAATCGCCTCAGCAGATCATTGACGACCTGATGACGCGAATCGCTGACGAGAGGAAACGTTGATCATTCCCGACATCATGGCGGCGTCGCTTGGACTGGCGGTTTTCGCGCTTCTGACAGCCGCAGCGTTGTCTCCGTTGGAGACGCTGAGTTGGTGGGCCGGCTGGACGGAGCAGGAAATCGACCATGATGAAGCGCCGCTGCGCCATTCCGACGAGAGACAACGTCTTTACATCGTCTATCTTTCCGGCGTCGCTTCCATCTCGGGCAAGTACCTTATCCGGCGGGAGAAAAAATTCGTGCAGCGGCTGCGTGCGTCGCTGCCGGACGCGGTCCTTATTGAGAACGTATTCCCATATTCGCCGGCGGGCCTGCCGCTGCTTGCATCGCCGCGACTATTTGATCGGCTTTGGCGGCGCATTCAGAAATTGCAACTTCAGGGTCGGCAGGACTTGCTACGCGGCTTGATCAATATAAGGAACATATACCAAGTCCTTGTGTCTGCAGATCATCGGTATGGACCGATATTCAGTCAAGGCGCGGCGCAAGCAATTGAACGGGCGCTGCTGGCGTCCGGCTATTCGCGATCATGCGGCGCGCCTGTCGTCATTATAGGATACAGCGGCGGCGCTCAGGTTGCTGTTGGCGCGGCGCCCTTTTTAAAGGACAGACTTGGCGCCGTAATAGACGTCATTTCCGTCGGCGGCGTGGTTTCCTCGGATCCCGGCCTCGTCGCCGTTCGCCGTCTTCATCACATCTATGGGTCGCATGACAGAGTGGAAAAAATCGGCGCGGTCATGTTCGCGGAACGCTGGCGGGCCGTGGTCAATTCGCACTGGAATACGGCAAAGCGCGAGGGTCGAATTGTCCTTAAACGGATGGAAAATATCTTCCATGCGGGACCCCGAGGATATTTCGGGCTTCCAAAGATAAACGGGGTTTCGAATAACGACCGCACGCTGGAGGTGGTTATTGGGACAATTGGCGAAATCGCCTCTACACCCCCTGAACATGGTCGCGCAGCAACTCCATGACGCGCACGCGCGCTTCAGGAAGAGCTTGGTCGCTGAGGTGCAGAATGCGGGTCTCGATAAAAAACCCCGTTGTCGCAAGCCCGTCGACGGCGTCCGACAATGCGACCTCCGCGTCGGCGTTCCTGAAGAATGCCGGAAGCGACAGCATTTTGTCTTTGTACGGTGCGCCTGCGTCAGCGGAAACGGCGCTGGCTGAGCGCGGCGAAACGTAAATCAGGTTTTCCCGCACGCCAGTCGCGGCGCAGCGATCAAGAGACAAACCGAATCCGAGCTCAGCCAAAAGGCCCAATTCCCATCGAGCCATCAGCGCCGGCCACAGATCGAAGTCCTGAAGATTATCCAGGAGGATGGCCATGCCCTGATAGGCTCCGGCGTGGGCCTCCCGCTCCGGCAGAACCGCCATCGCAGTTGCGCAGGCGCCTGTCAGCGCGGCGAGCGAAAGCCGATTGTCCATAGCCTCGGCGGCGCGCGCGCGGATCATTTCAAGCGTAAAGTGTCCAAGGCTGCCGTCTCGTCCCTTCCAGTCCGCCTTCACTTCGTTGCCCGGTTGAAGAATAGGACGCAACCGCCGGCCCTGGCCGCCATGGACGAGGCCGGCGCGTCGCCCGTGTGACTCGGTGAACACGTGAACGATGGCGTGCGTTTCTCCATGCGCGCGCGCGTCCAGAATGATGCCGTGGTCGGAAAAGGACATGTTACTGAAAATTTACTCTTCGGGTTCGCCATGCGGCAAATTTGATCAGTTCGCTCCCTTCAATTTGATCCAGTTGTTTGAACATTCGCAAGGCATATGTGCTAGCGTTTTGGGCTTTGGGACTTGGTTTGAGGGGATGTTGTGAGCACCTTCGCACGAATTTTGTACATTCTTGGCGCGTTTGCGCTGATTGCCGGGTGCAGCGACAGCGGCGGCGGGAGCCCGCCGCCCCCGCCGGCGTCTCCCCCGCCGCCTCCGCCGCCGCCGCCGCCGCCGCCTCCGCCGCCGTCAGGGTCTGTGACGATTTCAGGCGCGGTCACCTATGATCTCGTGCCGCAAAACCCGGCGACCAATGGACTGAATTATGGGGCCATCACACAGGAGGCGGCGCGCGGCGTCGTCGTTGAAGCCGTGGACTCCACCGGAACCGTTATCGAGACGACGGTCGCCGATGCGACAGGGCAATATTCCGTGTCTGTATCAGCAAACACAAATGTCCGAATACGCGCCCGAGCGCAGTTGCTCGAAACGACGGTTGCGGATTGGGATGTCACGGTCCGGGACAATACGAACAGCAACGCAGACTATGTTCTGGCGGGCGCGCTTTCCAGCTCCGGCGCGGCCGATTCCACGCGCAACTTGAACGCGCCTTCGGGATGGGGCGGATCAAGTTATACCGGCACGCGGGCCGCGGCTCCCTTCGCCATTCTCGACGCTATCTATGATGCGCTGTTGACGGTCAACAATGCAGAACCCGGGACGACGTTCCCGGACCTGCAAGTGTTTTGGAGCACGCAAAACCGCGCTACCAGCGGCGATATCGCAAACGGAGAAATTACATCCACGTCTTTTACCACTATCGGCGGGGTTCCAACGATTTTACTGGTTGGAAATGAAAATACGGACACCGACGAATACGACCGTCACATTATCATCCATGAATTTGGCCATTACGTTGAGAATCAGATTGGCAGAACCGACTCCATCGGCGGCCCGCATTCGCTTAGCGATCGCCTCGACCCGAGACTGGCCTTAAGCGAAGGATGGGCCAACGCATTTTCCGGAATCGTGGAAAACGACCCCGTCTACCGCGACAGCGGCGGCGCCATGCAGGCGGCCGGTTTCTCATTCAATATGGAGAGCAACACCGCCGTCAACGAAGGTTGGTTCAACGAAGCATCGATACACTCGATTTTATGGGATATCTTCGACAATGTCGACGACGGCCCAGATACGTTGAATGAAGACTTCGACATCATTTTCGACGCCCTGTCCGCGCCCACATATATCGACGGCCCTGCGCCGGCGACGATTTTTTCCTTTCTGGATTCCCTGCGAACAAATACGTCGATTAACACCACGCAGCTTGATGCGCTGGTCGCTCCCCAGGACATTAACGGAACCGGGATTTACGGCGACGGCGAAACCAACGCTGGCGGCATTTCCAACGCTTTGCCTGTAGTGAAAACCGCGACGGTCGGCGGCCTTGCGCTTAACATCTGTTCCATCGACGACGCCGGCACGTTCAACAAGCTTGGCAATCGAAACTTAATCCGGCTTACAATCCCGACTGCGGGCAGCTACACTTTCAACATGGTGCGCACGTCTGGCTTGACAGGTCGCGACCCGGACTTCCGGATTTTCCGTCAGGGCAACCAGGTCGCCGCCGGACTCAGCTTGGACGTCGACACAGAAACGTTGACGACAAATCTCAGCGCCGGCGATCACTGGATTGACGCCAATGATTTCCTGAATCTCGACGACGCCGGCCCGAGCGGCGATACCTGTTTTGACTTTACGGTGAACTAGCACCCGAGCGAGAGACAAATGACCAATTTCAATACTGCTCTTTTTGTAGCTCTAGCGACGGCGGCGGCGTCGTGCGCAGGTCAAGAAAACGACAGGCCCGACGCAACGAGCGCCGACACGTTAAACGCAAAGAACGAGGTTGTCCCACATCTAAAGTCTGGGGCAGCCGTTCGGTTCAATCATGAAATGCGCGCCGCGGTCGACGCCGGCGAAGACGGCGTGGTCGAACTCATCATAGACGAGCGCTATGATGAGGGTCGCCTCGATATCGAAGCCGTTGCCACCGGCGGCGTTTCATTATCCGCATCTTCCGCGTCAACTTCGATGGCGCTTGCCGGTACATCGCGACACATCTGGGATATCTACTTCACCGCGGAAGACAACGGCGTCCATTACATCGACGTTCGGGCGACGGTGACAGTCGCCGGCGATGTCGTCGGCAGCAGGAGTTATTCGGTTCCGGTCAAGGTCGGCAACGCTGCGGCTCCTAGCGCAAAATCGAGCGCCAAAGTCGACCGTGACGCCGACGGCAATCCGATCATTATCATGGAAGCGGAAGAGACCGGAGACGAGTAAGCCTCGCTCAGTCGGCGGTATCGAGCCCGATGCGCCGCAATCGAGCCGCTTCGTTCGCCCACCCTTCTCTGACCTTCACATGCAGGAAGAGATGCACCGGCGCGCCCAGAAGACTGGACAGTTCTTCTCGCGCCGCCTGCCCGATTGACTTCAGCGTGCCGCCGTTCTTTCCGAGGACAATACCCTTTTGGCCATCGCGCGAGACGTAAATCGTCTGTTCAATGCGAACGCCGGTTTTCGTTTCCTTCCAGTCTTCGGTCTCCACCGTTGCATCATAGGGAAGCTCCTGGTGGAGCCGCAAAAAAAGCTTTTCGCGCGTCACCTCCGCCGCCATCAGACGGTCAGAAATGTCGGAGAGCTGATCTTCCGGATAGAGCCATGGTCCGGCCGGCGCCATCTTCACAAGATGGGACTTCAGGTCGGAAAGGCCGTCCCCCCTCTTCGCAGAAATCAGAAAGACATCCGTAAACACACCCGTTTGATCGAGTTCGTGAACCAGCTTCAAAAGACGGTCCCGCGGGAGCGCGTCGATTTTATTGACGGCCAGGATTGCTTTTCGGCCCGCCTGTTTCAACCCGCTGATCACGCGCTCGGCGTCGGCGCGGGACTTTGCCGCCGCGCCCTTTTCCGTTTCGCCGGCGAGGTAAGCCGGCGCATCCAACACCAGCAATGCGGCGTCAGCACCCTCAAGGCCCTCCCAGGCGGCGGCGACCATGGCGCGATCCAGCCGCCGTTCTTTGCCTTTGCCGGTTGGCGCATAGATCCCGGGCGTATCGATGAAAATGAGCTGCGCGTCCCCTTCGATGGCGATGCCGCGAATGCGGGCGCGAGTGGTCTGCACCTTTGGCGTGATGATCGAGACTTTCGCGCCGACGAGCGCATTGACCAGCGTCGATTTTCCCGCATTCGGGGAGCCGATCACGACCGCCACCAGACACCGTTGACCGGCGGCTTCAGTCATGTTGGTCCCACACGCCTTCCCGGATCAAAAAAGCACGCGCGGCCGACATTTGCGCCGCGCGTTTTGACCGACCGCCGCCGGATGCAGGCTCATAACCCTTGACCTCTACTTCGACGGAAAAGGCCGGCGCGTGAGCCGGGCCTTCCGCTTCGATCACTATGTAGTCCGGCGTGCCGAGTTTTTTGCGTTGCGACCATTCCTGCAGCGCCGTTTTTGCATCGCGATGGTATTTGGCAAGCTCCTCCAGGCGCGGCGTCCAGAAAAGCGCGAAGGCGCCGCGCGCCGCCTCCAAGCCGCCGTCGATGTAGAGCGCGCCCAACAGCGCTTCCATCACGTCGCCGAGGATCGCTTTCTTGTTCCTGCCGCCGGCGTCCTCCTCCCAGGACGACAGGAGAATATGCTCGCCCAATTGGAAAAAGGCGGCCGCTTTGGCGCAGGTTTCTTTTCGCACGAGCGCGTTTAACCGCGGCGCCAGAAGACCTTCCTCGTAATCGGGATAGCGCCGCCACAATTCTTCAGCGGTCAACAGGCCGAGCACCCGATCTCCGAGAAATTCCAACCGTTCAAGATCGCGCACATCTTCGCGCCCGCCGGAAAGACTGGAATGCGTCAAGGCGCGAATCAACAATGATTTGTCGACAAACTGATAGCCAAGGCGCTTTTCCAGCGCACTTAAATCTGCTGCTGTCATTCGACCTTGTCGGCCAGACGTCCGTATCGAATCGCGAACGGCCATTTCCAGACTTCCCAGAACTGGGCTTTTTGTCCGTCCACCGAGAAAAACAAGCGTTCGGCTCGGCCGACGATATCGTCTTTGTGGATATAGCCCACAAGGCTGATCACGCGGCTATCCTGAGACTCGTCGCGATTGTCGCCCATCATGAAATAGTATTCCTGCGGCACGCGGTAAGGACCGACATTATCGAAGGCGCCGTTGTCGCCAGCGCACTCTTGAACGACATATGTTGCGCCGTTAGGCAGCGTTTCGCGATACGCCGGCGCCCCTCCGGACAAGCCGCGACAGTTGGCGGTGCCGACATTGCCGAGAAACTCTCTCTGCACCGCTTCTCCGTTGATGTGCAAACGTCCGCCGATAACGCGGATTTCATCGCCAGGCATACCGATGACGCGCTTGATGTAGTCTTGGTTGCCGTCTTTTCGATTTTTGAAAACCACGATGTCGCCCCGCTCGGGGGCGCCGCCGAATAGACGCCCCTCCATCGGCAGCCGCGTCAACGGATATACGAGAGAAGCCCTCGAATAGCCGAATGTCGGTTTAGAGACGACCAGGAAGTCTCCGACAAGCAGATTGGGACGCATGGACCCCGAGGGGATGTTGAACGGCTGAAAAATCACGATCCTGAGTACGAGTGCGATGGCGACAGCGAAAAAAACCGTTTTCGCCAGATCCCACGCTTCCTCGGCCGGGGTCATTTTCGGACGCTCATCTTTCACCACAGCGCCCTCTACCCCTTTGTTCCCGAACAGATTTTTCAGGGAAAACGCCATACTTCGCACCTTTCGCCGCCCCTATTGGCTTTCTCACCGGCCGCTTGGCCAGCCCCCTATTTAGCCCGCGCTTCGATAATGACAATGGCCTGGGCCAGCGGGTCGTCGTCGGTAATGGTCAGGTGAACGTGGGCTTCATGGCCTTCCGGCGTCAATTCGGCGAGCCGCGCGGCGGCGCCGCCGGTGAGCGCCATCGTCGGCTTGCCCCCTGGAAGATTAACGACGCCCATATCCTTCCAGAAGACGCCGCGATTGATGCCGGTGCCCAGCGCTTTGGCGCAAGCCTCCTTCGCTGCGAAACGCTTTGCGTAAGACGCGGCGCGCTTCAAACGCCGATCAGATTTCGCGCGCTCGATTTCAGTGAAGCACCGTTGGGTGAACCGCTCGCCATGCCGCTCGAGCGTTCGCTCCACGCGATTAATGTCGATGATGTCGTTGCCGATGCCGATGATCATCAAAAATGCCTGCCGGTTCGCGCATCCTGCATCAGGCGCTTCATCTCCTTCACCGCTTCCGCGAGACCCATGAACACGCTTTCGCCGACGAGAAAATGCCCAATATTCAGTTCACGAAGTTGAGGCAGTGCGGCAATCGGCTGCACATTGTGAAAGGTCAGCCCATGACCGGCGTGCACTTCCAGGCCCAGCGAGTCCGCGAACGCGGCCGCCGTTCTAATCTTGTCGAATTCTGCTTCGATGCGTTTAGGTTCCGTTGCGATGACGGCTTCGTAGTAGGCGCCGGTGTGGATCTCTATTACCGGCGCCCCCGCCGATTTCGCGGCCTCTATTTGGCGCTTCTCCGGATCTACAAAAAGTGAAACGCGAATGCCGGCGTCATTCAGCTCTCTGACGAAAGGCGAAATGAAATTGTGCTGCCCCGAAACATCCAGCCCGCCCTCCGTCGTACGCTCATTGCGATTTTCGGGCACAATGCAACAGCCGTGGGGCATCACCTCGGTGCAAAGCTTGTGCATTTCCGCCGTCGCAGCCATCTCAAAATTGAGCGGCAGGTCGACTTCTTCTTTGAGACGGCGCATGTCATCGTCTCGAATGTGGCGTCGGTCCTCACGCAAATGCGCGGTGATGCCGTCGGCGCCTGCGGTCGCCACAAGCTGGGCGGCGCGCACGGGGTCCGGGTGATCGCCGCCCCGCGCGTTCCGGATCGTTGCAACGTGATCAATATTGACGCCAAGGCGAAGCGGGCTTTGCTGTGTCACTGACTGACCCCGCGGCTGCCCGGCTTGACCGCCGGCGTATTCTTTAAATGCTCGGGCAATGCGTCAGCCGGCCAGGCGTCAACTTTCAGCGCCGCAAGCGGAATGATCGGCGCGCCGACATCCACAGCGCCGGCCGAGCGATCAACCAAACAGGCCAGCGCCAGAACCTCGCCGCCGGCTTTGCGCACGGCGGAGATCGCTTCGCGCGCCGACAGGCCAGTTGATACGATGTCTTCAACCACGACAACGCGCGCGCCGGCGCTCATTTGAAATCCGCGGCGCAATTGAAATTCGCCGTCAACGCGCTCGAGAAACATAAACGGCGCGCCCATATGCCGCGCGGTCTCATAACCATAGATGATAGCGCCCATCGCCGGCGAAATCACAAAATCAATCTGTCCGCCCACTGCGCTTTTTGTTTTTTTTGCCAGCGCCCGGCAAAGCCGCTCGGTTCGATCAGGATACATCGAGACAATAGACTTGTTGAGATATGTGTCGGAATGCAATCCGGACGAGAGAACAAAGTGCCCTTTCTGCAGGGCCCCGGCCTCTTCAAATTCCTTCAGCGCTTCAGAGCTGTTCATCGTCTTTCGATCCCGTCCGTTCAGCGGCGATTACACTCGGCGCGGCGCGAACGCCCGCAAGCATCTGGCTGAGTTGCTTGGCGTCGCTCACCTCCACGTCCATTACCATGTCCAGGAATTCCCGGCTGCGGTTGAGTAGGCGCATTGACGCAACAGAGACGCCGTATCTTGCAATGATCCCGGCGACTTCCGACAAAACGCCAACGCCGTTGCGTACGGTGATTGTAATGCGCGCGAACGCGGTTACGTGCTCTTCTTCCTTGTCGCGCCACTTGAGATCCAGCCAGTGCGACTGCGGCGGATCCGTGGCGGCGAGAACATCGCAATAAATTGTGTGGACTTTGATCGCCCCATCCTCCTGACGGATTCCGACGATTCTCTCGCCCGGCAACGGCGTGCAACAGCGCGCCATGGTGACCGAAACGCCCGGCGTCAAACCCGATATCGCGACGCGCGGCTTGAAGGCGTTCAAGCTGGCGGGACGAATCTCGCCCTCAGCGGCAGCGGAAGCCCCTGGATAGACGGCCTCGATCAGATCAGCCACGGGAAGGTCGCCCCGCCCGACCGAAACAAGCACGTCTTCCACCGACTTCTTGTTGAGATGGCGAAGCCCCGCGCGCACGCCCTTCAGGGAGAATTGCAAATTCGCGCCGGTAAACACGCTTTCCGCAATCGAACGGCCAAGTGCGAGATGCTCATCATACTGCATTTTCTTGATACGCCGACGAATGGCGCTGCGCGCCCGCCCGGTAACGGCGATTGATTCCCACTCTGCGGGCACCGGCGCGTTCTCGGACCGCAAAACCTGAACGACGTCGCCGGTTTCCAGCGGCGTTCTTAGTGGGCGTTGAATGCCGTTGATCTTCGCGCCGATGCAACTGTCGCCAACATCCGTGTGCACGGCGTATGCGAAGTCGAGCGACGTTGAACCTTTCGGCAAGGCGATCACGCGGCTCTTCGGGGTAAAACAAAAAACCTGATCCTGGAAAAGCTCAAGCTTCGCGTAGGCAAGCGCTTCATCGGCGTCCTCACCGGACTGAAACATCTCAACCAGCCGACGCGGCGTTTCATAGGGGTCGTATTGTCCCGGCGCGACAATTTCGATGCCGGCCCCGCCCGCATCCTTATACTGCCAATGTGCGGCGACGCCCCGCTCCGCAGTGTCATGCATTTCGTGGGTGCGGATCTGGATCTCTATTCGTTGACGACGCCCATCCGCCCAGGGTGGGCCGATCACTGCGGTGTGAATTGAACGATAGTTGTTTGGTTTCGGCGCGGAAATGTAATCATCAAACTCTGAGGGAATCATGCGCCAGCCGCGATGGATGACCCCCAGCGTGCGATAGCAGTCCTCTTCGTTGTCAACCAACACGCGGAATGCGTAGATATCGGCAAGCTCGTCGAATGATACGCTTTTCTGGGTCATCTTGCGCCAAATGGAATAAGGGCGCTTTTCCCGGCTGCTGACTTGCGCGCGAATGCTCTCGGCGACAAGGCGTTCGCGCAGCGTATTGGCGACTTCCACCACGCCGGATACGGAATGCTTGTGCAGGTCTTCCAGGCGACGGCTGATGGTTTGGTGAGCGTCCGGGCTGAGTTCCTTAAAGGCGATGTCCTCAAGCTCTTCGCGAAATCGTTGTACGCCGATGCGCCCAGCCAGCGGCGCGTATATTTCCATCGTTTCCAGTGCGATGCGTTGTCGCTTCGCCGCTTTTTCAATGTGATGAAGCGTTCGCATATTGTGCAAACGGTCGGCGAGCTTGACGAGCAAGACCCGCACGTCATCGGCCATCGCAACAACGAACTTTCTGAAATTCTCCGCTTGCTTGCTCGCGCCGTCCGGCAACTCGAACTGGGAAAGCTTGGTCACCCCATCGACAAGCCGCGCGACCTCAGCGCCGAACGCGGCATCTATATCGGCGACTGTGTGGTCGGTGTCTTCAACAACGTCGTGCAGCAACGCTGTGACAACGGTCGCCGCATCGGCGCGCAATTCCGTCAGAATCGCTGCGACCGCCAACGGGTGAGAGAAGTAGGGATCGCCGGATTGACGCGTTTGCCCGCCATGCGCCTTCATCGCAAATACATAAGCGCGATTGAGAAGGCCTTCGTCCGCATCGGGATCGTAGGACTTAACCCGTTCTACGAGCTCTGTCTGGCGAATAAAGCCGACCGGATGCGTCTTGCGCGTCGACGCACTGTTCGAAACAACCTCTGGCGCGCCAGGCGACGCCGTGCGTCCGTCATCGCCAACAACCGACGTTGCATCGACCTCTTGCGAAGCCGTCTGCGGCGCAGATTCTGGCGCGTTTTTCGCATGTGTCGTTCCGCCGTTGTCGCCGGCGATGTTGTCGCCGGAAGTCGCATTTCGGCCGATGGTGTTGTGGCTGCCCATGGCTTTCCTGAAGAGCAAGTTTACGCGTTTCGATTATCAAACACGTAAACGGGGCCGCTGAATAGACGCCGAAAGCCGGCTAAAACGCCGCGACGGCTAGGGGCTATCCCTTCGGCAGCGTTTGCGGGCTCGTCATCCCGGCGGCCTGGATCGCTTTCAGGTAATCGTCTTCGGACATTTTGTCGAATTCCGGCGCATCCGCTTTTTCTGGCGCCGTTTCCGCCTCGTCCGCCTCTTCGGTTTCGACCTGTTTTTGCAGAGACTGCACCAAGTCCTCGTCCAGTTCGTCAGGCTTCAACGCCGCGTCGGCGATTTCCCGTAGGGCGACGACCGGGTTCTTATCGTTGTCGCGCTCAACCTCCAGCGGTGCGCCAGACGATAAAACTCGGGCGCGGTGCGCGGCCAGCAGGACGAGATCGAACCGGTTTTCGACTTTTTCTACGCAATCCTCGACGGTCACGCGGGCCATCGGCGTCTCCTCAATGCATTCTCTTCGACGCCGGGTCCCGGCGAGCCCGACGAAATATCCCCTTGAGCCGCCGGATTCAAGCGCTGCAGTGCAAAATTCGGAAAGAATCTCAGCTAATCCGGGCCGCCGTCCGCTCCGGCAGGCGCGCCAGCCGGTCTGAGACCGTGCCGCGCCCGCCCGGGGGGCGCCAATCCGGTGCGATATCAGCGATCGGCGCCAGCACGAAGTCGCGATGCGCCATCCGGGGGTGCGGCAATATCGGGCCTCCATCGGCGCCGTCGGATTGGACGCCGTCATAGGCGATGAGGTCGAGATCGAGCGTCCGTGGGGCGTTCTTCTCCAGCCGGCGGCGCCCGAAAGCATCTTCGATGGCGTGCAGCGCCGCCATCAAGGCCCTGGGCGTCAGGTCGGTTTGCAGCCGGGCCGCGGCGTTAACGAAGGCGGGGTCGCTGGGATCCGGCCAGGCGGGGCTTTCATAGAGCGGCGACTGCGCAACCACCCGCGCAACACGAGCAACCGCGAAAAAGGAACGTAAAACAATCTGTTGCGAATCAAGCCCGCAAAAAGGCAGACTGGACCCTGCTGCAATCAAAATCATGTTTTCAGCAATTCAAATGATGCGCCGGCGCCATTCATACTCAAGGCGTCACATCCTGACAGAGGTAATGATGGCGAATTTCTTGGGACTGAGGCAATCGGAGAAAACAGCCTTTTTCATTGATGGGGCCAATCTTTACAAGGCCGCGCGAAATCTTGGGTTCGACATTGATTACAAGAGCGTTTTGGCGAAGGCCCAAGACGGTTGCCAGCTCTTACGCGCTTCCTACTATACCGCCATTCAGGAAGATCGCGAACAGGACTATTCTCCTCTGCGGCCCCTGGTCGATTGGCTCGACTATAACGGCTACGCCATGGTGACGAAGGCGACCCGGGAATTCACCGACAGTCAGGGACGCAAGCGGTTTAAGGGATCAACCGACATAGAACTTGTCACAGACTTGTTCATGTTGGCGCCGCGCCTGGACCATGCGGTCGTCTTCAGCGGCAACGGTGATTTCCGCCGGGCGATTGAGGCCGTTCAGCAAATGGGCGTGCGCGTGAGCGTCGTTTCCACCGTCAAGTCTTCCCCGCCCATGGCTTCAGACGAACTGCGCCGGCAGGCGGACAGTTTTTTCGACCTCGCCGATCTGGAAAAAATCGTCGGCCGGACCGGCGGGCCTGCGCGCCGCTCAAAAGACGACGACGTTGACGACTACGAAGACGATTTTGAGGACGAATTCGACGATATCGACTAACTGTGCCGAAAGCCGCCCCCAATCCGCCCCTCGACTGCGACTTGTGCTCCCGACTGGCCGAGTTTCGTCGCACTAATGCGGAGGCGTTTCCGGACTACCTTAACGCGCCCGCGCCGACATTCGGCGACTTGGACGCCTCGCTGCTTATCGTCGGTCTTGCGCCGGGGCTGCACGGCGCCAACAAAACCGGGCGCCCCTTTACCGGCGATTTCGCCGGCGACCTCCTCTATGCGACCATCGCGCGGTTCGGTTTCTCAAACGACAAATATGATGCGCGCCCCGACGACGGCCTCCGGCTCCGCGGCGCGGCGATTACAAACGCCGTCCGCTGCGTGCCGCCGCAGAACAAGCCGACCGGCGCCGAGATCAAAACCTGCCGACCCTTTCTCGTGGCGCAGATTGAAGCAATGCCCTCACTGAGAGCAATATTATGCCTTGGTCGCATTGCTCACGACTCCACGGTCGCCGCATTTGGATTAAAGCAACGACAAGCCCCTTTTTCCCACGGCGCCCAACACCGTATCCCGGGCCGAGATTTCCACCTGTTCGACAGTTATCACTGCTCGCGGTACAACACGAACACCGGTAGACTGACGGAGACAATGTTTGCTTCGGTTTTCGCAAACATTCGCGCGCATCTCGACGCCGCGTGAACGCTGCGGAGGCCGAACGCCAGCGATGCGAATAACGCCATGAGACGCAACTGGGGCCTTCCCACAAAGAACGGCGAGCGCGCCTTTCTCGACGCGAAGACAGCAAAACCGCTGATGACGCTGTTTGTCTCAGCAGTTTTCGGCGTGATCGGCGCATGTATCGCCGCGATGAGCTTCGCCGAAGCAAGGGACGTGATCGCCGGCCTGTTCCACGGCGGCACGCTCATTGCCGCGGTTGTGGCCGCGGGGTTTGGCTGCTGGGCCTATGTTTGGCTTGCCCGACCGCGATTCGCGGCGCAGTTCACCGCCGAGGGCGATGGGTTTTCCAGCCTTTTGCGGTTTTACGCCCGGACCGCCGTAATTCTAATGCTCGTGCTCATCCTTGGGCGGGTGTCGCCGGCTATCTTGCCGGAAATCGCGACGGTGCTGATCTTGTGCGCTTCGGGCGGCGCCGGTGCGGCGGCGGCGTTTCAGACCGTGCTCACTTTTGTTCCGTATTATGAGTAACTAGAGCCACCGTCGCGTGCGCTCTTTGAACTCCCGGTAGTCGACGCCGAACTTTCGCTCAAGATACGCCTCTTCCTGCGGAATGACTGCGAAGTGAAAGATTGCGCCTGCAATCAGCGTCGTCGCGATGATCCAGACATTCAGGGTTGCAAAGCCAAATCCAACGCCGAACAGCACCATGGCGAGATAGATGGGATTGCGCGAAAACCGATAGACGCCTTCGGTGAGCAATACATGCGAAGGCGTCGCCGGAGGCAATGTTTCACCGGTTTCTGCGAATGCGGTTACCGCTGAAATGACGAAAACAAGAGCCGCCAAAAGCAGAACGCCCCCAATCGCTTCGCCCAGAATATCTGGTATCGGCAAATAACCGCCGGCGAAAAAACGAATAATGAATCCGACAAGCAGGGCGGAAAAGAATACAGTAGGCGGATGAACGAAGACTTCCGGCCGATCCTCCAGTTGTTCGCTCATGCTTATCCCCGGTCTCGCAACAACCGCCCCTGTTGGCGTTTCCAGTCGCGGTCCTTCACCGTGTCGCGCTTGTCCGGCGCTTTCTTGCCCTCGCCTATCCCAAGCTCAAGTTTCGCGACGCCGCGGTCGTTGAAATAAAGCCGCAGCGGCACAAGGGTAAATCCCTTTCGCTCCACAGCTTGGGCCAGCCGCGCAATCTCACGCTTGTGCAACAGCATTTTGCGTTTGCGTTTGGGTTCATGGTTTTGCCGGTTGCCGGCGGAATACTCCGGAATGTTGGCGTTGATGAGCCAGATCGCGTCATCTTCCGGCGCCGCGTAGCTTTCTGCGATATTGGCTTTGCCCTCGCGCAGCGCCTTAACTTCGGTGCCGGTCAGCATCAGCCCCGCCTCGATAACGTCTGTGATGTGATAATCGAAACGCGCGCGCCGGTTTTCCGCAATGATCTTGCGGTTGTCTTCTTTTTTCGGCGCCATCAGCCAACGAGATCCAAACCCTCAAGGGCCG
Organism: Hyphococcus sp.; assembly: GCA_028289605.1. Classification (GTDB taxonomy): domain Bacteria; phylum Pseudomonadota; class Alphaproteobacteria; order Caulobacterales; family Parvularculaceae; genus Hyphococcus. The sequence goes on from JANQON010000007.1 coordinate 95,861, forward strand.
CGCGCACTTTTGACTGCGCTTCACTTGACGCCGGAACAAGCGGCAGCCGGACCTCGGGCGCGCACAATCCCATAAGCGACAGCGCATACTTGGCGGGCCCGGGGGACGCGTCAGAGAAAAGCGCGCTATGTAGCGGCGCTAACTTGTCCTGCAGCGCCAGTGCGGCGGCATAGTCGCCGTTCAGGGTCGCCTCTTGCATTTTGGCGCAGAGCGCCGGCGCCACATTCGATGTTACTGAGATGCAGCCTGTCCCGCCCATCGCGTTGTAACCGACAGCCGTCATATCCTCGCCGGACAGTTGAATGAAATCTTCGCCGCACCGGACTCGCTGCAGCGCCGCGCGCGCCAGGTCGCCCGTCGCGTCCTTGACGCCCACAATCCGGGGCAGTTCCGCCAGTGATGCAAGCGTTTCAACGGAAATATCCACCGCCGTGCGGGCCGGGATATTGTAAACAACGATAGGAATATTCGTTGCGTCATGAAGGGCGGTATAATGCGCCAGGACGCCGGTTTGGTTCGGCCGGTTGTAATACCCCGTCACCGCAAGCAACGCATCGGCGCCGAACCGTTCGGCGCGCTGGGCGATGGAAATCGCATAGGCCGTGTCGTTTGCGCCTGCGCCGGCGATCACCGGCGCGCGACCGCCCGCCGCGTCGATGCACAGCCCGATCACCCGTTCATGCTCGTCGTCGGTTAACGTCGCCGACTCGCCGGTCGTCCCCACAGGCACCAGGCCGTGCGTTCCGGCGTCGATCTGTCGTTCCACAAGCGCGCAGAACGCCTTTTCGTCGATTTCGCCATTGCGAAACGGCGTGACCAGCGCGGTTATTGACCCTTTAAGTTCTTTCATTGGCTCATTTTTCTGAAATGTAACCGTTCGATAGCGCTCCGCAGAAGCTTCATCAAGCCGCCGCCTGTTCAGCTAGGCTCCCGATTGGGCTAAAGTGTGGTTAAAAGGCGCATGAAACTTGCTTTGACGTGATCGATCTCTCGCCGCAGGAGTCGGGTGGGGAAAAACGGAGTTTGAGTATGGCGGGGCGAACCTTGTTGATCACGGCGGCGGGCGCGTTAGCGATCATCGCAGGGATTGGCGTGAACGCCGCCGGCGCGGGCGCAAAGGCCGCCGTCGCCGCGCCGAGCGTCAAACCGCCCGCCCCCGGCCCTCAATACGTCACCCGGCTCGATCACGCGCGGTTAATGGCGGTTAAAACCGCGCTTGAGAAAAAGGAATTTTCACTCGCGAAGGCCGAAACCGCCCGGATCGAAGACCGCACCGCCCGCTCGCTTGGCGAGTGGCTCTATTTCATGTCCAAAGACAAGGACGTGGATGTCGCCGACGCCGGGGCGTTTCTGCGCGTCCACGCCGACTGGCCGGCGACGTCAAGGATCCAGGCCTTCGTGGAATCCCGTCTGTCAGACAGCGACTCCGCGCAAATTCTGCTCGATTTTTTTGACGGGCGCCCGCCGCGCACGGGCAATGGCAAGATTCAGCTTGCCAGGGCGATGCTCTCGACCGGGCGCGGCGACGAAGCCACAGCGCTGATCAAAGACGCGTGGATCAACCACAATTTCCGGATCGCAGAAGAAAGGCGTATTCTCAACGTTTATGGTTCGCGTTTATCCGAACAAGACCACGCGGACAGGGTCGATCGACTGTTGTGGGCTCGGCAAGTCACCAATGCGCGGCGAACATTTCCCCATCTGTCTTCACAGGACCGGCGAATGGCCGAGGCGCGCGCGGCGTTGCTCCTGGGCGCAGCAACGGGGCCGCGCCTTTATCGCAACCTCCCGAAAGACGAACGGTTGGACTCAGGCGTTCTCCATGCCGCAGTTCGCTACTATCGGCGCACAGACGATCAGCAATATGCAATGTCGCTTGCATCGGACGCGCCGGACACCGCCGAAGCCCTCCGCAATACGGACCGTTGGTGGACGGAACGTCGGCTGCTTTTGCAGTGGGCGCTCAAACAGGGCCGCCCTGTCGACGCCTACAAAGTCGCCGCCCAACACGGAATCGCGGATGGCCTCGATTTCTCAGACGCTGAATTCGTCGCCGGTTGGATTGCGTTGCGTTTTCTCAACGAGCCGGAGCGAGCGCTTACGCATTTCGAAGCGATGACAGGCTCGGTGGCGACGCCGATCTCGATTTCGCGAGGATTTTATTGGCTCGGGCGCGCCGCCGACGCGGCCGGAGACGACGAGGCCGCCCGCAGCTACTATCGCATCTCGGCAAACCATCATTATTCCTTTTACGGTCAGCTTGCGGCGGAAAAGCTTGGCGGCGTCGCGGTTCAGCAACGCTTCGACTCGCCTGTTGAGGCAAGCACGGAAGACAAGGCGCTGTTTAACGCGCGCCCTTCCGTCGCCGCGCTGAGAATCCTCTCAGACTTGAACCTCGACTATGAATTCATGCTGTTCGCCTATCACGTTGACGACCATCTTGAACGGCCGGGCGAGTTTGTAGAGCTTGCCCGCCTGACCAACGGCGAAGGGGCGCCTCACCTCACCGTTCGCGCCGGCAAAGTCGCAACGCAACGCGGCGCGTTTACCGCGCATGTATCGTATCCAACGATTTTCGTACCCGAAGAAGCCCGCGCCTTTGTCGCGCCGGAAATCATTCTCGGCCTGTCCCGCCAGGAAAGCGAGTTTAACCCGCGCGCCTATTCCAGCGCGGGCGCGCGAGGCGTCATGCAGTTGATCCCCTCTACAGCCCAGATTACGGCGCGCAAAGAAGGCCTTCCCTATCGACGTTCTGCGCTGCTGGACGACCCGGTCTACAATATGACCATTGGATCAGCGCATCTGTCGCACCTGCTCGACCGATTTGACGGATCTCTTGTTATGACCTTCGCCGCATACAATGCGGGCGCCCATCGCGCCACTCAGTGGGCGGAGGACTTTGGCGACCCGCGCACTGGCGAAGTCGACCCGCTTGATTGGATCGAACTCATTCCGTTTTCGGAAACCCGAAACTATGTGCAGCGCGTTCTTGAAAATGTTCAGGTTTATCGCGGGCGCCTGAACGAGACCGCTATTCCCGGCCGGCTGGCGGCGGACATCGAGCGCGGCGGGCCCAATGACCGTGTCGCGCGAGCCGGCGGACCGTCGGCGCGCCTCGCCGCACTCTATCAAAGCCGCGGAACCGGCGCCGCCCTGGCCGATCTGCCGGCGAGGACCGCGCTTCTGGCGGCGTCTTTTCGCGAAAACCAACGGGCCGTCCTAACGCCGCCGGCGGCCCCCAAAGTCGCTCCGGCGCCCGACGAGAAAGCCGTTTCGCCGCAAAATCGGGACGCACGGCGCGGCGCTGACGTCGCGCCAAAGACAAATCCCGTTCTGCCCGCGCCGCAGGCGACGCCGCTGGCCGAAGACGCGAACGCGCGAACCAGCGACGAGGCCGTTGAGCCGGAACCAATTGCACTGACGCAAAACAGCGCGGCGTCGCAGGGGAAACTGGACAATCCGATTACGCCGCCGCCGGCGGCGCAAACCGGCGCCGAGCAACGTGTTTCTCCGGCGCCGACGATGTCGCCATCGCAGCCCGACCTGGCGATCGAGCCGCGGCCGGCGCCCGACGGCGTTACGTCGGCGACCGAAGGCGTCGCAGCAAGCAGCCGCGAGGACTCGCAAGCGACCAGTGAATTCGCCGCGCAGATTATCGAAAAGGCGTCCACGCGCCTTCAGATTGAGGACAACGAAGACGCGCTCGCGGCGGCGATTGTCCGGGGCCTGCAGCAGATGGAAGACGAAAGCGTCGCCGAAGACAGCCAAGGGTGCGTCGCTGTGGGCGAGCTCGCCGACGGGGACGGATCTGACGCCGCTGCGCTGAACGAGATGATGATCGCGCAGCTCAGCGGCGACGAGACCTGCGAGGAGTAAGGCCCGAACGGGCAGCCGCGGCCCCGCAACAACCCTTGCCTTCCGCCGAGATTGCAGGCATCACCGTCCGCGGAGACGTGGCCGAGTGGTCGAAGGCGCTCCCCTGCTAAGGGAGTATACCCCAAAAGGGTATCGAGGGTTCGAATCCCTTCGTCTCCGCCAGAAGGATAGAATTCTGAGCCTGCTTCGCCATGCGCGCCGCTCACACTGGCGTTGGCCGTTGTTTCGCGACATGGAGTTCCCCCCCCACTCCGGCTCACCCGCCGCGGATCCCTGTCGCCTCGTCGCATAGTGGGTTTTCAGGACCTTTCCCCTCGGACACTGTTCTCTCGCCAGAAGCCTCGCCAAGAGGCCGGCGACAAAAGAAAAGGAGAACGGCGCCATGGTGACGTTGCGCACGATTAATCTGAACGACCCCAATGCCGGTTTTCGAAACTGTGCGCTCGCCCTCGCTGCGTTGGCCGCATTGACCGTGGCCGCATTCCTGCCGACCGACGCCAGCGCCGGCAGGTATCATATCGATGATCCGGACGATCTGGTCGAAGAACTCATCAATATGGATGCGAACGACATCGCCGATCTGCGCGACGATCTTATCGATGCGCGCGCCGACATCCGTGAGGCGATCGAGGAGGTCGCCGATGCGAAAGAAGACGTGAAAGAAGCGCCCGGCGGCGAGGCCATTTCGCGAGTTGCCTTCAGAGTCGCAAGCGCAGCGGTTTCACGCGCGACAGGGGCCGCGCTCGCGGAAGCGCGCGACACGCTTGATGACGCCGAACTGATCCTCGCCGAACGACGTAGCGACATCGGCGACGCGGAATTCGCCGAGACGCAAGGCGCAATCGATATGATCCGCACAGAACTCGGCGAGATCGAATCCGTTCTCGACGAGCTATTGGCAGCGTTGCGCGAGTCTTAAGTAGGAAAAGGGTTTTAAAAAGGGCGCTATTAGAAGCGCCCTTTTTTGATCATGTTCTGCTTGCGAGAACGGCCTAGAAGGAAACCCTGACGCCCGCCTCAACAATCGACGCTCTGTTTTCCACATCGAACTGGGCGTCGAAAAGCCCCGCATTGACTTCGACATCCGACGTGGCGCGATAGCGGTAGCCGGCGAACAAAGACGTGAATGGCGAGAATTCATACTCGACGCCGGCTTTGACCTGATAGGCGAGCGCGGTTGAATCGTCGTCGATAATGGTCGTCGCGGACGGGGCGTAGAAGACGTCGACAAATCCGACGCCGACGCCGCCGCCGATATAGGGCGTAAACGGCGAGGCGTTGTCGAACGCCGCGATAGCATTCGCCATCACGAACACGGTCTTAACGTCGCCTTCGCCGGCGGCGACAAGATCGCCGACGGAGACGCCGAGATTTGTGGCCTGACCCGTTATTAAAACCGCCGCGTCTTCACTGTCGAGCGCGATCCCGGCGGCGGTAACGCCGGTATGGGTGTCGACGCCGTTTGATTGATACCCAACCTCGATCTCGCCGCGCAGCAGACCGAAATCACGGCCGAGGGCGCCGTTGACGGTCCAACCGGTGTCGAATTCCGTCGTCCATCCAACGGCGGTTCCGTCGGGCAAGACCGTTCCGGCTGGGATGGTCGTACCGGCGCCGGTTGTGAAATCGCCGATAAAGCTTCCTTCATTGTCGGAGTTCATCAAGAAAGAACCGCCGCCCGAGACGGTCACGTAAGTGTCCTGGGCGTGCGCTGCGCCGGCGAGCGAAAGCGCTCCCGCGGCTGCGGAAGTTAAAAATCTTCGGGGCATGTGTACTACTCCAGTGTCTCAGGGTAAGGGCCGCTCAAGAGCGACGTTCAAGTTAGATACACCCGGACGGCGGAAATGGTTCACTCAAAATTGTGGATTTTTGTAAAGGACGGGTACGAATTAATGAACGCGCCGTAAGGCCCGAAAAGGTTATAACGATCCCTCTCGGCGCTTTCAGAACGCTGCTTCACGAAGATTTGATGGGAAGCGTCTGGTCGAACACACATTAAGAGAGTCCGCAACGCCCCCGAAACGTTCGGCATGACAATTCACCGACGCAGACGGGCGATCCGCCCGTCGAGTTGCAGAAAGCATATTGGATGGCGTCGCCTACGTTTTGTCCGGTCCCACGCGAATAACCGCCTTGCCCGCGTTATCGCCGTGAAAGAGGCCGATGAAAGCCCCCGGCGCTTCGTCCAGCCCGTCATACTCGGTTTGCTGGAACTTAATCTTGCCGGCGGCGACCAGCGGAGCGACTTCGCTCGCAAACTCCATCGCCTTGTCGGCGTACTCCGAAACAATAAACCCGCGCGCCATGACGCCCCGTCCAATCAGATTGACAAGATTCGGCGGGCCCGGCTCCGGCTCCGTATTGTTGTACATCGAAATCATGCCGCACAGCGCGATGCGCGCGCCCGGCGCGATGCAGTTGAGCGCCGCCTCAAGATGCATGCCGCCGACATTCTCAAAGTAACAATCAACGCCCTTGGGCGCTGCTTCGCTGAGCGCCCTGGTGAGCTCCGCCGCATTTTTATAGTCCTTGTAGTTGAGCGCGACATCGACGCCCGCTTCTTCCGTGAGCCATCGGATTTTCTCCGCCGACCCCGCTGAAGCGACCACGCGAGCGCCACGCAACTTGCCCAGCTGACATACGACAGAACCGACGGCCCCGGCGGCGCCGGAGACAAACAGCGTTTCGCCCTCTTTCGGATCCATGATCTGCGTTACGCCCGCCCAAGCGGTCATCCCCGGCATGCCGAGAACGCCGAGCCATGCCGGCAACGGCGCCAGATTCGGCATTGCTTTTTGAGTCCGCTCCCCTTTCGTGACGTAGTATTCTTTCCAGCCGCCGGCGAAGTCGACCACATAGTCGCCCGGCGCAAAATCGGGAATATTGGATTCGATGACTTCAGACACGGCGCCGCCTTCTAACGGCGCATCCAACGAGAACGGCGGGATATAGCTTTTCACGTCTGGCCGCATGCGTCCGCGCATATAGGGGTCGACCGACATCCAAACGGTGCGGCAAAGCATTTCACCGGGTCCCGGCGACGGCGCATCGATCTCGCGAATTTCAAAATCATCCGCCGTTGGCAGACCATTCGGGTAGCTCTTTAGAAATACGGCTTTTGATGTGCGGGCGCTCATCTGCGCATTCTCCCATTTGTGGCGATTGTGGGGCAGACTACAGCGCTCTCAAATCCTCGCAAGCCCGTGATGCAGTGCGCCTATTTCCGACAACTCCTCGCCTCATTCTCGCCTCGGAGCCCCATCACATTAAAAACTCCTAAGCGAGCGGCCGAACCATCCGGTCGCTGATGGTTGGGTACAAGAAAATTGGTGGGACTACGCAACAAGACGGAGGCATTGAAGGGAATGAAGAGCATCTTGATTGGATCTGGCGCGATGATATTGGCGCTTGCAGGCTGCCAGACGACCGGCGAAGGCGCCCTGGTCGGAGCCGCGATCGGCGCGGCGGGCGGGGCCATCGCCGGCGACGCGTTTGCTGGACGCCCTGGCATGGGCGCAGCGTATGGCGCGCTGATCGGCGCTGGCATCGGCGCCTATGAGGGCTGCAGCCGCGCCGGCACCTGCGGCGGCCGCGCTCGCCATCACGGACGTCGCCACTACGACCGGTATTCCGGACGGTATTACTACGAAGACCCGCATTACGGCGACACCTACTGGGAAGACGGCTCATTCCGCGAATATGGCCGTCGAGGACATCGCCGCCGGTACTAGTCGACTGAGACAGTTTTGTTGCGTAGGACATCGGCTCGCCCTCGCGGCGGGCCGATGTCGGTTTAAGCGACCAGTCTATTGACGGCTTTACGATCGATTGGGGCCATCCTGTCGACCCGACAGTCGCTGCGGACAATGCCGGCGCCATCGCCTGGGACCAGAAGAATGACGTCGCGACGCTCGTCGGGCGCGAGGCGCGTTACCCGGCCGCCTCCCGAAACGATTGCGACCGAGGAATCTATTCGGATCATTCGATGCGCGTTTCCTCCGCCGGCGGCGCTTTCTTTTGCCCTTTGCCCATCTGGCTGAGCGCGATCAGGGTCAAGGTCGGCGCGAATCCGTCAATCTGGCCGGTGGGGTCGGCGACTTCCCAAAAGGCAAACAGACCCGGCCAGCCAAACATCGCTACCGCGGCGACGCCCATAAGAATGTCGAACGGGAGTTCGAACCCGGGTATGCGCCCGATGGTGAAGTCGAGGATATCAAGAATGACGGCGATGATCAGTTTGACGACTTCCGGCCTCACGCTTCATTCTCCAAAGTGTCACGAATAAATGCCGCGGACCTGCGCACTGCGGTTAACGCCTCGGGGAACATGCCGACGAATATGGGCCAGACATGAGGCAGTCCGCGTTCGGAAATCAAGGTCGACCTTGCGCCCGCTTCCAAAAGGCGCTCATGCATGCGCAATGCATCGTCTCTGAGCACTTCGTCGTCGCTTACAAAAATCAATGACGGAGGAAACGCGGACACATCTCCGTAGAGGGGCGAGGCCAGGGGATCCATCGGATCGGCGCCGTTCAGAACCCGGCCGATTCCTTTACGGATATACTCGGCCTTGAACATGGCGTCGGTTTTCTCATTCGCGTCGATGGACGCTCCCGTCACGGCAAGATCCGTCCATGGAGAGTAAAGAACAAGGCCGGCGGGCGCAGCCAGGCCGCGTTGCTTCAACGCAAGGACCAAAGCCAGTGCGAGTCCGCCGCCAGCCGAATCCCCCGCAATGATCAGTTTTCTCGGTTCAACGCCTTGCCCCAGAAGCCACTGATACGCGGCGACGGCGTCCTCGACCGCAGCAGGAAACGGATGTTCCGGAGCAAGACGATAGTCGAGAGAAAAGACTTGCGCCGCCGCCGCCTCGGCAAGCGCGAAAGTCACCGCTCGATGCGATTTCGCAGATCCGAACACGTAACCGCCGCCGTGCAAATACAGGATCGTTGTTCCCGGCTCGCTTCGGGCGTGCCGATGCCACTCCCCCCGGATGGCGCCATCGTTGATACTTTCAAGAGAAACGCCGGGCGGATTCTTTTTCGGCGCGTATGCGTCCATGTTGGCGCGCAGAATTTCGGGATCAATCTCATGCAGCGGCTTCGACTTCACAGTCCGCTTCAGATTCCAGCTGACAAGTTTCGCTCGTAAGCTCATTTAGCCCCGCTTTTTCGGTAGTCTAGCTTCATGTCCGCGCTCTGCAACCGTCCTCGGCGCCTAGTTGCGATAGCGAAGCCCGAAGCCGAGCGTGCGCGTTTCGCCAGGAAAGAACCGCTCGCGACCGAACGCAAAGTCGGCGCGCTCCGCATAGAGCGCATCCGTCGCATTCCGGAGCGTCAAAAACGCCGACAGACCGTCCGTTAACGTCGCTTCGGCGCGGAGGTTGAGAATATCAAAGCCCTCGTATGAGCGAACGTTCGCGGCGTCGATGAAATAGGAACCGACCGACCGCCACTCCGCTTCCACCGCGAGCCGCCTCACTGGACGCCATGTCAGACGCGTATTTGCGATCACCCGCGGGGCCGTATCGACATCATCGCCCGAGGAAATCGTTTCAGCTGCGTTACCGGTGAGGCGATCGAACTGATAGGTGTGCGCCGCATAGGTGACCGCGCTTTGCAGCATTATCGTCTCGTGCAACGTTAGCACGACGTCCGCCTCAACGCCCGCATGACGCGTCTCGCCATTGTTCACGTTCAAACCGTCTGCATCACGAAAAAAGAAATTTCGCTTCTCCATCCAGAAACCGGCGAGGTTTAGATTGACCGTATCACTCAGCGTTAGGCGCGTTCCGATTTCGAACGCGTCAATAATTTCCGGTCGCGCAGCGTTATCCGTTTGTCCGCTTTGCAGTCGATAAAGGTCGGTAGTCTGCGGCGGGCGGGCGCCGCGCGCATAGCTTACATATGCATTCGCGCTGGATGAGATTTCTTGACGTATACTGACTTTGGGGCTGGCCGTCACAAAGCGGTCAACCTGATCGTCTGGGCGTAGGAAGCGTCCGTCGGGGCCGCTGTCGGTGCGATTGTTGTAATCGTAAACCGCGCCGTCAATGCGCGCGCCGACCGAAATAACCGTTTCGGGCGTCAGCGAGTACTCCCCTTGCACGAAGCCCGACGCATTGATCGCCTTCACTTCGTAGTCGTAGTGAAGCCCTTGCGTAAAAGAGAATACGGTCGGCTCCGCCTGGAATTCCGTCAGCCAGCCTTCCGTATACTCCGCGTCCACGCCGGCAATGAGCGAGAAACGATCGGCGTCGTAATAGTAGGCGCTCTGCAGTCCGACGCTCCAATGCCCGTTTTCTTCCAGCGCATTTCCGGGCAGGAAATGCTGAACAAACTCCATGTCATTCCAACGCGCATAGGGCGTCAGTCGAATAGAGCCGTTCTCGCCAGCGTCCGTCGTAATTGTTGACTGAAGTCGCGCCGACTTTGCGTCGCGGCGGGCCTGTGGAAAGTCGTTCGTGCGCCGCCTGTTCCTGTCAAAGAGATCGTCCCGCCCAAAAATAAAGCCGGCGGTTTCTTGTTCAAGATTGTCAAACGAAAACACGGTGTCAATTTCGGTATCGCCAAGGCTCATGACGTGCCGCAGATTGAGCTTTTGTTGATCAAGGCCGGCGTCGTCGCGATAGCCGGACTCAGAGACGGCGGAGGCGCCGGCATAGAACCGGTGACCGCCGATGGCGTTTGAAACAGAGCCCTTCCACTTGTATCGATCCTCGGTATCGCCAAAAACCTCGCCGAAAAGAGAAAGCGTTTCGCTCGGCGCTGGCGTGATCACATTGACGACGCCATGAATCGCATTGGCGCCGTAAAGCGCACCGGACGGACCTCGGACGACTTCTATACGTTCCGCAAGCTCATGGTGCGCGTCAAATAGGCCGTTGATATTGGCAAATCCGGCGGAACGGAGGGGCACTCCATTCTCCAGAAACAGAAACGATCCGGCGCCGGCGCCCCCTGTCAGAACCGGCGAACGGATTGCTGTCAGATGCTCCGCACCCGAACCGCGATGAAGATTGACGCCCGGGGCCCGTGAAAGCGCCTCAGCGATATGGTCCGCGTCAATGAACGCCAGTTCGCCGGCGGATATGGCCGTGATCGACGCCGGCGCCTCTGCAAGCGGAGACGCGCGGCGTTCGCCCGTCACAACGATGGAGTCGTCGGCGGCGCTCGCCGATCCAACGAAGGCAAGGAATACGAGAAATCCCCTCACAAACGCCACTACACTCTTTGCTCCGCCAACGTTATAAACCGGTCACCGCAAACACGAATAGCGCCTTTGCGCCTCAGCGTTCGTATTTTGCGACCTTTTGCTCGATCGCCCCAAAGATTGACTTGCCGGTCGCGTCTTCCATTTTGATCTCAACCGTGTCGCCGAACTTCATGAACGGCGTTTTCGCCGCGCCGTCATAGATGGTTTCGATCATGCGGATCTCAGCGATGCAGGAGTAGCCTGCGCCGCCCTCAGCAACGGGTTTCCCGGGGCCGCCATCCAGCTTGTTCGACACCGTGCCGGAACCAATAATGGTGCCCGCGCAAAGAGGCCTCGTCTTGGCTGCGTGGGCGATAAGCTGATGAAAGTTGAATGTCAGGTCCTGGCCTGCGCTGGCGCGACCAAAGGGTTCGCCATTGTAGTTGACGATCAGCGGCAGATGCAGAGCGCCGTCCTTCCAAGACTCGCCCAAGGTATCAGGCGTAACGGCGCAAGGCGAGAAAGCTGACGACGGTTTCGACTGAAAGAAGCCGAAACCCTTCGCCAATTCAGCCGGGATCAATCCGCGCAGCGAAACGTCGTTCACGAGCATGACAAGACGAATATAGGCGCCGGCTTCGTCCGCGCTGACACCCATTGGCACGTCGCCGGTGATGACCGCGATCTCGCCTTCCATGTCGATGCCCCAGCCATCGTCCGCGGCCATGACGATATCGTCACGAGGTCCCAGGAAACTGTCCGATCCGCCTTGATACATCAGGGGATCTTCATAAAAGCTGCTCGGCACCTCTGCGCCCCGCGCCTTGCGCACAAGTTCGACGTGGTTGATGTATGCTGATCCATCCGCCCACTGATAACTGCGCGGCAGGGGCGAAGCCGCCTCCCGTTCGTGAAAACGCTCGACCGGGACCGAACCCGTCTCGACGCCTTGCGCAAGTTCTAACAAGCCGGGCGCAACGTTGTCCCAATCGTCAAGGGCCGCCTGCAATGTCGGCGCGACTCGCGCCGCGTCGGTGTACCGCGTCAGATCATTCGAAACGACAACCAGTTTGCCGTCGCGACCTGACTTTAGAGAAGCGAGTTTCATGAGCGTCATTCCTTCCCGCAAGGGTCAATCAAAGTCTATTTCTGAATACCGGCGCGGATGTCCGCCGGACGCAGTTTCGGCGAGCCGCCGCCCTGTACTTCGCATTCCCGGATCAACGCTGCAATATGCGCATTGACCGGCGCAGGCAGTCCGTGACGTTGGCACAGACCCACAACTGCGCCCTGCAGTTCCTCAATCTCCGTCTTGCGGCCAAGCTCAAGGTCCTCCCACATGGAAGAACGCGCTTGCGGGTCGATTTTCAGGCTTCTCCCCGCGATGATGCGATAGAGCGGATTGGGCAGCCGCATGATTTGCGGCAATACGGAAATCGGCAGCGGCAGTGCGGCTTTCGGTTCGACGCCGCTGGCCTTCAGCGCCGGCAGGGCTTCAGCGATCTGATCGGCAAGCAACGCCCGCCATCCACGGTCCAGCATTTCGTCGCGGAGCGGCAAGCCCGACAGCGCATTCAGCGCGTTGTTGAGATTGATCAACAACTTGCCCCATTGAATCGCTTGTATGTCCGGCGACTCGTCGACGGCGAGATGCGGGACTTCCAATTTGCCGGAAACGCCGCCGTCGCCGGCTTCAATGAGGATGCGTCCGGCGACGCCGCGATGAAACCGGCCATCGCCGGCGTGCACAACATTGTAGGGGACCATGCCGGCGCGCACGTCCCAACCGGGCAACGCGTCTCTAAGAACGCCGGCGTTGGCGACGCCGTTCTGTAGGCTGATGACCACAGCTTGCCGCGGCGCGTGTTCAGCAATCAACGCGCCTATATCGGCTGTTGCACCGCTTTTCACGCAAACCAAAATAATGTCTGCGCCGTTGAGAATAGAAGGATCTTCGGAGAACGCTAACGCGTCGGGGTCAAGCCGGGTCTCAAACCCCGTCAAATCCGAGACGGTCAAACCGTGCGCGCGGACGACTTCCATGATGCGGGGCCTTGCCAGGAATCGCACCGTTTTTCCGCCGGCGGCGAGCACTCCGCCGACGAAACAGCCGATGCTGCCCGCTCCCGCCACAACAATGGTGGGTTGGTCGGCCCCGCTCATGACTGCTGCCCTAACGCTGCGCCGCACCAGGGGCAAAACCGCATCAACACCACATTGCGGCCGCCGTCGTGGACAATCAGACCGAATTTGTCGAGGCCTTCGTTGTAAGCGATCAGACTATCCGGACAGTCAAAGGGATCGTCATGCGTATCGCAGTGCATTTCCAACGCCGCCTGCATCGATTCGCAGCAAAGCGATTCGGGTTCCGGATGTTGAGTACGGGCCATAAGCGAGACGGATTCTTCTGATCTGCTCCTATTGGGCCTGCTTGTTGCCACTGGCGGGCGCTGCGCGCAAGCGCGCCTGCTGCGCGCTCCGGCCCTTCCCGCCAGAACGAATGTTTGGTAACGCCTCCGCGAGGGAGCCGTGCGGCGGGTTGCGCCGGGTCGGTTTGAGGGCCATGTGGGCGGCTGCCGCCGCTTAGAGCGATGAGGGATAAAGTGAAGAAGACGCGTCTATTGATTCTGGGTTCAGGCCCCGCGGGTCTGACCGCCGCCATTTACGCCGCGCGCGGCAACCTGAACCCGGTCCTGGTCCACGGTCTGCAGCCTGGCGGTCAAATGACGATTACGACTGACGTGGAAAACTATCCCGGCTTCGCTGACGTGATCCAGGGGCCGTGGCTCATGGAGCAGATGCAAAAACAGGCCGAAGCCGTCGGCACGGAGTTTATCCACGACATCATTGTTGACGTCGATCTCACGCAGCGTCCCTTCAAACTGAAGGGCGACAGCGGGGAAGAATATCTGACGGACGCGCTCATCATCTCTACCGGCGCACAGGCCAAGTGGCTTGGTCTTGACTCAGAGGAAAAGTTTCAAGGCTTCGGCGTCTCGGCTTGCGCCACATGCGACGGGTTTTTCTACCGCGGCAAGGACGTGTTGGTGGTCGGCGGCGGCAACACCGCGGTCGAGGAAGCGCTTTATCTCTCGGGGCTTGCAAAAAAAGTTACTCTCGTACACCGGCGCGATGAGCTGCGTGCGGAAAAAATTCTGCAGCAACGGCTGTTCGATAAGGACAATGTCGACGTTGTTTGGGATCACACGCTTGATGAAATCCTAGGCGATCAGGATCCGCTTGGCGTCACCGGCGCTCGACTGAAAAACGTCAAGACGAATGAGACAAGCGAAATCAGTGTCGACGGCGTGTTCATCGCCATTGGCCACAAGCCGTCAACGGAATTGTTCGTCGACAAATTGAAAATGAACGCTCACGGCTATCTCGACACCGCGCCGGACTCCACCGCGACCGAGATCCCAGGCGTCTACGCCGCCGGCGATGTCACGGACGACATATACCGCCAGGCGGTCACCGCGGCCGGCATGGGGTGCATGGCGGCTTTGGAAGCGGAGAAGTTTCTCGCCGAGCTGGACGTCGCCCAAAAAGCGGCGGCGGAATAGGAAACCTAACAAGCGTCCTGCGGAAGAATGGGCGGCTGCGCATGACACGAGGGAGAATTCGACCATGCTGAAAACGGCCTTAGCGTCTCTCGCTATATCAGTAGCCGCCGGATGCGCCCATGCGGAAACGGGCCAGGCCGCCATGAACGGCGAGATCTCCTCTGGCGTTATTCGCGTAAACAGCGAATACTCGGTTGCCGACACTGTGGCTCGGCTCGAAGCTGCGCTCGCTCAAAGAAACGTCACAATCATGGCGAAAATCGACCATGCCGCTAATGCTGCAGGCGTCGGCCAGGAATTGCCCGCGACGACGCTCGTGATTTTCGGCAATCCGGCTGCGGGCACGCAATTGATGCAAGCCTCGCGTTCGGCCGGCATCGATCTGCCCATGAAAGCGCTCGTTTATGAGACCGAGGACGGTGTCGTGTTTGAATACAACGATATCGATTATATTACGGCGCGGCACGGCGTTCCCGCCGACCTTCCTATCATCGCAAGAATAAGAGGACTTCTTGGCGCTGTCGCCGCCGAGGCGACCGGCGCCTAGCGTTCCGGCGAAACGGCGTTCAACAGACCTTCCGCCGAGTTCTGGTCAAATTTGATACGTAAGCGAACAAATGGTCCCTGGCGCGTATACTCTGCAAAGGGAAAATCGTCATCTTTGAAGCCGTCGAAATTGTAGCCGGCGCTGATCCAGATGTTGTTGGCTGGATTGACGCCAATCGACGGCCCGAAGGAGTATTCCATCGTACCGGCGTTGTGAGAATAGAGCGCCATGATCCGGGCGCCGATATCGATCTGTTTGGTGACGTCAAATCGCGACTCCAGGCCCGCAAGCTGTGTGAAACCTGTGTAGTTGTCATTGTCAGCATCGAAGACTGAGTACTTGATCCCGTGATTGACGGACACTTGCCATCGATCGCTCAGCATGACATTGGCGCCGAGATTGTTGATAGCCTTCCAGCTGGTGAGTTCGCCCTCGATCTTTTGTTGTTTGACGTCGAAGCGGTCGAAAATGACAACGCCCTCTCCACGGGGACGCACGGCGAGACCGAACCGCGCGTCAATTCGGCGTTCATCGGCGGCGTCATTATTGTCGTTTTGTTCAATGCGCATGGCGCCGGCGAATGACAACGTCTCGGTGACCTCTCGCGCGGCGCTCAAAACCCCAGTGTAGCGCGTTGAGTCCAGTGATTTTTTCATTTCAAAACGCGCCGATCCTTGGGCGCGCTCATCGCGATAGCCGGCGCCGATGAACACCGACGTGAAGTCTTCGTTGTTTTCCAACGGAGACAGCGCCGAATCCGGAACGATATCGTCAACAGCGCTGACGGAACCGCTGGCGCTGAGTTCTTCGCGCCGGCTCACGCCAAACGAGCCGGACCAGTATTCATCGATCTGCACCTGTTGGTCGACGCCGAATGTGGCGCCGATACGTTCGCCCGTGTCCTGCGTAATACGGTCGGCTGCGGTCGTCAGACGAGCGCCGCTCCACGGCTCTGCAATGATCCCGACAATTGTGTTTGAGGAATTGACGTTGTCTCCCTCGCTGATCTCGTGGCTCACATCCAGCCGAACGGTTTTGAACAACGTCTGCTCGAACCCGAAAGTCGTGCGCTGCGGGAAGGTGATGGAGTCGTTGTCGCCAGCGATTGGCTGTTCCCTCGATGCGCGCAATGTAAGCCCGAGCTTTTCAAAGCGCTGACTGGCCTCGGCGGTCGCCAGCGTCGCGCGACGCTTCACGCCATCGGCTGTCTCTTCCACCACGCGTCGGATACCGGCGGCGGCAGAAGTGAATGCGCCGTCATGGCGCAATTTCAAATTGGCCACGAGACGGCGCGCGCCCGTGACGATGTTTTCTTCGTGGTAGGCTTCGCCCTCGATGGAGCGTTCTCCTTTGTCGCCTGTGCGATCGGAATAGAACTCTTTGACCCGCAAACGCGCCTCCGCCCCGACGCGGCGGACGCCGGCGACGCCCGATGATTGCTGGCCGAGCCCATAGCCTGCGTCGGTCTGGTCAAAGTAAGCGCGCGCCGTAAGGCGTCCCGAAACGTGATCGACTTCCGCGAGTATGGCGTCCCCGTCTTCGGCGCCGCCGTCAGCCTGTCGCCGGGAGCGCCCGTATTCAACACGCAGGCGCGTCGTGTCTGTGACATCGACGCGCAGATCAACCGCGCCCAGATTGCTCGACGCATCGACCGCGCCCGGACGGCCTTCCTCATAAATGGCCGTGAGTCCCGCTTCCACACGGCCGTCGGCGAAGCGCACCGCGCCGCGCCCGCCGCCGACGATGTTGCGCTCGGCTGGGGTGGCGCTCTCATACTCCGCGACAATCACATTGAGGCCGGCCTGGCCCGGCGCCGCCGGAACCGGCAAACGCAAGACAATTTCGCCAGTCTGGAAGTCAATGTCGTAATCGAAATATCGAATGAGGGGCGTGACCTCCAGAATTTCGTCCGGACGGAAACGGTTGCGCGTCTCTACAACGATGGTTTCGCTATTGCGCACCAAAGGCGAGGCTGAGAGCCTGAACGGTCCCGATGTTCCGTCGGCGGCGATTTCGTCGCGCATGAAATCCTGGTTGGTCTCCGCGGCGAACCCTCGGAAACTAAATCGTCGGCTTTCATATACGGTCTGCAATCCGGAAAGCCGGCGGGAATAGGCGCCGAGCCGGGATTCGTCGAGGCCCGTGTCGTAATCGCCGAATGTCGCCTGGAACCCGCCTTTTTCCGCTTTCAGATAAAACGGAAAGCGGCTTTCCGCTTCAAAGTCCTGTCTTGAGCGGTCGCCGTATACGGAATAGCGCGCATCCGGATCAACGTCGTCGAAGACCTGATCGTCAACGTCGCCGCGCTCTTTGTCCGTGTCCACAGCAGCGGTCACCAGCCAGTCGCCCTTGACCGTCCCCTTTGCGAAGATAGCGACGCGGCCGTCGCGCAATAGATCGCTCGCCGCCGGCGCCCCGGCCGGATCCGTTCGTTCATTCGACAAACCGCCTTCGGCGAGGCCGACGACAATCCAGTCTCGCAGTTCCGGTTTGAGGAAGGCGTCAATGTCTTCTCGTTTGTCGTTGTCGAGGAGAATTGAAAGTCTCGCCGCCCCTGTTTGCAGCGTTGGCTCCAATTCGATACGCGCGATGCCGTCCGGCCCGACAATGGCGTTGCTGACGGCGGCCAATGGTTCGGTCAACGGCGACGCGTCTTCGAGCCGCTGCAGATCCCGCGCGCGATACGGCGGTTCGATTTGCACCGGAATCAATCGGCCCGCATGGACCGGACGCCCCACGGCGTCAGTGACGCGCAGCGCCACAATTGGCGGCGTGCGGCCGTCAGCAACCAGTCGCGAGCGATCCGGCAGAAACTCCGCGCGTTCCGCCTCGGAGACAAAAACAATCGTGCGCTCCAGACGATCGATTTCGTTTCCGGCCTCATCGGCGACGACAGCGGTCAACGTGTTCTCGCCGTCAACGAGATCGACGCCGCGCCAGCGGGACATCGCGACGGTCAGGGCTTTGTTGACTTCACGGCCGGAGAAATTCGTCCCCGGCGCTTTAGACCCGTTGAGCAGCAACGTCACTCGCGTAAAGTTCGGGTGTTTTACGCCGATGTGAATAGACCGCGTCGACGGCGTGCGTCCTTCGGCGGGGTAAACGAATTCCGATTTTCCGGTCGCGCCGTTCAGCCAGGAATTGTCAAACTGCTTGTATTCCAGGGCGTCCACGAAGGCGTCATCGCTCTCCGATTGCGCCTGCCGCTCCAGCTCAAACGCCCGCTCCGTTTTGCGCAGATAAAAGTTGGCTCTCCAGACGGATCCGCCCTGAACATCCACAAATTGGGATATCGCGCTGCCGGCGTAACGGGTATTGTTTTCGCAGATAACAGGTTCGTAGCCTTCGGGCAGGCTTGCTTCATCGAGTTGAATAACGTGGCGCTTCGCCGTCACGTCCTCGAAATGAAACAGCCCGTCTTCGTCGGTGACGACATAGGCGCCGGTTTCAAGATAAAGCCGGACGCCGGGAACGCCCTGCCCGCCGTCGATGGCGCGCGGCCAGTCAGCGTCCGGGTCGCACGCGTCGGAAACGACGCGGCCGACAAGCGTGAGGTTCGATCGCAAAAGATCCTCGCGAATAAAGACGTTTGCCTGCGCCGTGTTAGAAAGCGGCGCACCGGCGGCGTTTGCGGCGAAAGCCCTGTTTACAGCATCACCGTTTTCAGCGCCGGCGCCGATTTCAACGACATATGTGATTGTTGCGGCTTCGCCTGCGCCGAGCGTTCCGCCGGCGAAGGTCAGCGCCTCGCCCCCCGGATCAATCAACGGATCATCAAGCGCGGCCCCGTCGCGCCGGGCCGAGCCGAGCTGATAGCGAAATCCGGGCGGCATCAGGTCGCGAATGCGCAACAGGGTCGCAGTGGCGGCAACGTTCTCGACACGGATCTCGTACCGCACAAAATCGCCGATCGACGCGACCTCCGCCGACGCCGACTTGGTGACGATAACGTCGCCGCTCGGGTCAAGCGGTGCGTCGAATGTAACGTCGCCCGTACCGTCAAGCGTGAAGCTATTGAGGAACGATGCTGGAATAATGACGAACGGCCCGCCGGGCAGCGCATCAATATCGGCTTGCGTCGCCACGGACGGCGCTGTGTAGCCAACCGGCGGGGTAATCTCCAGGCGATAGTCGCCTGGAAACATGATCGGAAACACGAACTGTCCGGGATTGAGCGTGTAAACGACGCCCGCCGTGTCGGTCACCGGTTGTCCCGTCGTGATTGTCGAGGGATAGGCCGAGATGCCGTCGACGCCGAAGACGCTCGCCGGTTGCCCCGTCGCCGCGTCAACGATGGTCACCACCGCCCCGTCGATCAGCGCGCCGGTGACGCTGTCGAACAGCCGACCGAACGGATCGACGCCGGCGACGTCGGTAGAGACCTCTGTCGCATCGAAGGGATCGGTATAGGTTGCTGTCAGGTCTTGCCCTTGAACAACCGTCAGAACGCGATCGAAAGGTTGGCTCGCGCTACGACTGGATTCGAAATAGCCGAAAAACTCTCCAGTATTCGGACCTGTTTCGTAGGCTTGTACGAGGATTTCATCGCCTGTAGCCGATTCAATCCGTACCGTGATTGTTTCAATTCTAGAGGGATCGCCGTTTTGGCCCACATCTTCAACGCGGACAAAGACGACTTCGCCGCCGAAGAAATTCTCCGCCGGCGTCAACGGCAACGGCGCCGAGACATCCAAAACCGCTCCGCCGGGACCGGACACCGGCCCAATCGGCTGGAACGGGCCAACGCCGTTCGGAGAGAAGTCTGAACCGTTGAGCGCGACAAGCCGCGAGTCCGGCGCATTCGGCGAATGACGGAAAAATTCAACGGTCGAAGGCGTGCGCAACGCTTCGATCAGGAACGAAGCCGGCGCGGGCGTCACGGTGATGCGCCCGCCGGCGGGCCCGTGGGTGACGCTTGCAATGTTGCTGACGGTGGAGCCTAGCTGCGCGGCGAAAATTTCAGGCGGCAATAGGAGCATGGCAAGCCCGGCGAGCGCCGAGATTGCTCGTTTTGCTCCAAATATGCGCCGCATCAACGCCACTTTGCGGGCTCCTGTACGCTACAAAAACACACCCCTTATTTGCGCGAACGCCGCCGCACCGATGTCATTGGTGCGGCGGCTCAGATCGCGCCAGGGGAATGTGTTTTTCGTCCTACTGGACGGTCGCCCTTATGGTCAGCGTGCCTGTCGTGTTGACATTGAGAACGGCGTCGTCGAGCCGCACCTCGCATGTCACGACAGGAGGACCAACCGGATCCGGCGCGCATCCCACGGCCGGAGACGTCAACGTCCCGGCGGTTGAGAAGGATGCCTGCTGCGCAGCCACAAACACGACGCCCTCGGGCAAGAAGTCCGAGATGTCGATATTCGAGGCCGGCTGCGTCGCCGTCGCCGCATTCGTCGCGGTAATGACGTACTCCACGCAAGCGCCTGGAGCCGCATATTGCGACGTGTTGATCTGCGTATTGGCGAAGTTCGAACAACCGAACGCCGCGCCGTCCGTCGCGAGGATGGACACCGTTTTGTTCGCAGTCAGTTCAGCTGCGCCGACCGTATAGCGTGCAGAGTCGGAGTGAGCACCGTCATTGGCGGCGTCCGCCGTCGCAGCGCCGGCGCCGTCGGCGAGGACGTTCTGGGCCTCTCCGTTGACGTTGTTGACGCCGGTCTCGGCAAGGGTCTCATTGCCCGGCGTCGCCGTATAACCCGGATCAAGCGATGCGACCGGATTGAGCGAGTCCGCGAGCAACGCGACTTCGGCGAACTGACCGTTCGTCGCTGAACCCGGAATGTCGCCGGAGATGACGACCCAGAACGTTGCGTCTGGGGCGACATCGGTTGTCGCCGCGCCCGAACCCAACGTGTAGGCCGTGCCAGCGCCGGCGTCGTCCACGCCGGCGACGAACAGCCCGTCATTGCCTGCGTCAGGATAGAACCGCGCCGTCACCGACGTCGGATCGAAGTTGTCGCCGGCCAGGTTTTCAAGCGCGAGCGAATACGCCTGATTGTCGTTGCCGTCGTTACGGACGCCGAAGACAAGCTCTTGCGCCGTCGCGCCCGGCGCAACGGAGAGGTCGCCCTGGCTGGTTACGGTGAGGTCGACAATGCGGTCGACGGTGAACGTCGTCGGCGGGGGATTTCCGCCCACGCCGTCATTCGTGATTTGAGTCTGGCCGACGCCGCTCACTTCGTAGTCGAGAGTGAACGTGTTCGACACCGACGTACCGGCATCGGTGCCGGCAGCCATGGCGGCGCTCGAAAAGAGCACCGCGATAAACGCCCATATAAAAAACGCCGCCGAGCGCAAGCGGCTTACGCAAGTCGTCATGGTATATTCCCCTAACACCAACTTAGGCGTTCTTTATCGAGAAAAACTGTAAATTTTCCGGCTAGGGCCTAGGGTTAATTTTATCTTTACACGTATCGAATTGGTACGAATTTCATGACAATTTGAGCGATCCAATTAATCGCGTCATGACTTTTCCATAATTTTCCGCTGCGAAAACATCGATATTGCAAAAAAACATTGTTTCCGTAAGCCAATCAGCAACCTTTACGGAACGTTTACCGGGTTCCGATTAGTTGAGCGCATAGCTTTAACTGTTGGAGGGCTGATATGTTCCGTCTTGCGTCCATTACGCTCGCAATTGCGCTGGCGGCGTTCCCTTCGGCGGCTCAAGTCGCCGCTACACAGCACGTCGAAAAAGAAATCGCCGTCACCGACGCGACGGGTGCAAAAAAGATCGAACGCGTTGCGGCGGAGACCGTGGCGCCCGGTGAAGAAGTCATCTACTCGCTGCGATTTGAAAATGAGGCGACGGAACCGGCCGAGGCGCTGGTGCTTGTCATGCCGGTGCCAAACGAGATTTCCTATGTCGAGGGTTCAGTGTCCGGCGACGGCGCAAAGGTCTCCTTTTCCGCCGACGGCGGCCAAACCTATGTTGCGCGGGGTCGCCTGACGGTGGTCGAGGCCGGCGCCGAACGGCCGGCCAAAAGCGATGAGATCACCCATATCCGGTGGACCCTTGAGGATGCGCTCGGCGTTGGCGACAAGGGCGAGGTCTCTTTCCGCGGCGTCCTGAAATAGAACGCGCCTGACGGCTATCTCTGTTGCGCCCGTCCTCCCTTTGCGCTAGTGGCCCTGTCTGCCCGTTGATGAAGCGTCCTGCGTAGTCGGCCCTGTCCATTTTGGCCATTTGCAGCGCCGTTTAGCGACATCGCTGGTGTCTTCGGGAACCTTCGCGCCTGACCAGCGCGATCTGCGGAGAGGTGCCGGAGTGGTCGAACGGGGCGGTCTCGAAAACCGTTGTACCCTTGCGGGTACCGAGGGTTCGAATCCCTCTCTCTCCGCCAGTCCTTACCTCGTGTTGACATTTCCCATTTGATCGCTAGATAGCGTCGCTCACAAAAAACCGGACGCTGCGAAGCCGGGGCGAAAAAGGACACTGGCGCAAAAAGTGCGCTTACGAGAGGTCGATTATGTACGCAGTCGTTAAGACTGGCGGTAAGCAATACCGCGTTTCCGAAAATGATACGCTCAAAGTCGAGCGCCTCCAGGGCGACGCAGGCGACATTGTGACTTTGGACAGCGTCCTGATGGTGGGCGCCGGCGGAGACGTCACGGTGGGCGAACCGATGGTCGCCGGCGCATCTGTGGCGGCGGAAATCGTCGAGCAGGCGCGCGACCGCAAGATTATCGTTTTCAAAAAGCGCCGTCGGCAGAACTATCGCCGGAAGAAAGGCCACCGTCAGCACTACACGCTGCTCAAGGTGACTGAAATCCTTACGGACGGCGCCAAGCCGTCGAAGAAGGCGGCGAAGAAACCCGCAGCGAAGAAGGCGGCGCCGAAAAAAGAGGAAGCCGCGCCGAAAGAGGCCGCAGCGCCAAAAGAGGCCGCCGCCAAAGATACAGGCGCGGACGATTTGAAAAAGCTTTCCGGCGTTGGCCCGGTGCTGGAGCAGAAGCTTCTTGACGCGGGCGTCACATCGTTTGCACAAATTGCGGCCTGGGGACCGGCCGAGATCGAAGAGTTTGACGAGAAGCTTTCTTTCAAGGGCCGGATCGAACGCGAAGGCTGGGTTGAACAAGCGAAAAAGCTCGCCGCTGGCGAAGAGGAGTAAGGCATGGCGCATAAAAAGGCAGGCGGCTCGTCACGGAACGGCCGCGATTCAGCAGGTCGCCGGTTAGGCGTGAAAAAGTTCGGCGGCGAAGTCGTCATCCCCGGCAATATCATCGTGCGCCAGCGGGGCACGAAGTTTCATCCGGGCGCCAATGTCGGCATGGGACGCGACCACACGCTGTTCGCCACGGCGGGCGGGCGCGTACAGTTCGCAACCAAACGCGGCGGCCGCAACTACGTATCCATCGTCACGGACAGCGATTAGCGTCGGTGATTGCCCGGCGCTCGCTTACGCGTCGGGCCCTATCTTCGAATTGAACAAGGGAAGGCCCCGGCGCCTTCCTTTTTCATTTTGGAGATAACAACAGTGTACATTATCGCCATTGCCGACCTAACGCTGAGACCAATCGAGCTCAGCGATGCGCCTCGTTTCGCGGAACTTGTGAACGACTTTTCGCTGGCTCAATTTACGTCATCCATTCCGCATCCGTACACGCTGGAAGACGCCAAAGCGTTTGTCGCACTTGCTCGCGACGAGATGCAAAACGGCGCGGAATGGCGTTTCGCCGTCTGCCGGGATGACGAGATCATTGCCTGCGTCGGATTGCGAAAAGGCCAGAAGCCGTCGTGTTTTGAACTCGGCTACTGGGTTGGGGCGCCCTATCGCGGTCGCGGCGTGGCGACCCGCGCCGCTGAAGCCGTCGTGCATTTCGGATTTGAGACGCTGAACGCCGACAAGGTGACCGCCGGTCATTTCGAAGACAATCCTTCGTCCGGTCACATTCTCAGAAAGATCGGCTTCCGGCCGACAGGCGAGACCGTTTCCACCTTTTCCCGGGCGCGAAACGTCGACGTTCCAACCGCGCGGTACGACATTGAACCCGCCTGGAGGCGACTGAGCAGCGACATTGCCATTGCCAAACGCGGGGGTTAATCGGAAAGGGCCGAACAAAAAGGAGCCGCCCCATGACTGCTGTCGCCGAATACCAAGTGCGCAAGGATGACCTCGCTGAAACGCGCGTCGTTGAACGGCCCCTGCCCGCTCTGGCGGACGGAGAAGTGCTCGCCAAGGTCGACCGGTTCGCGGTGACGGCGAACAACGTGACCTATGGCGTAGTGGGCGAACGTATTGGCTATTGGAAGTTCTTTCCGGTCGAAGACGACGGCTGGGGCGTCATTCCGGTGTGGGGATTCGCCGATGTCGAAGCGTCGAACCACCCGGACGTGGCCGTCGGCGAGAGGCTCTATGGCTATTGGCCCATGGCGAACTATCTCGTGATGGCGCCGGGCAAAATCTCGGACACGCGGCTGGTCGATGATGCGCCGCACAGACGCGAACTGCCGCCGGTGTACAACAGCTACAGCCGGGTTAAGGGAACGCCCGGATATGACGGCGCCATGGATGACGAACAGATGGTGCTGTTTCCGCTCTACGCGACATCCTTTTGCATCTACGACTTCCTGAAAGATAATGATTGGTTTGGCGCCGAACGCGTCATCATTCCGAGCGCGTCTTCCAAAACCGCCATCGGCACAGCCTACGCCGTAAAATCCGACGAGACGCCGCCGCACCTCACAGGTCTGACGTCGCCGCGAAACAAGAAGGCCGTCGAAGCGCTTGGCCTATATGACGAAGTCGCCCTTTATGACGATATCGAAACGCTGAACGCGGACATGCCGAGCGTTATCGTCGACATGTCCGGCAATGGCGAAGTGTTGGGCCGCCTGCACAAGCTGCTCGGCGACAATATGAAGTACACGTCAAACGTTGGCGTGACGCACTACGATTCTAATCAGATGGGGCCCGATTTCATCAGTGAACGGAGCGCGATGTTTTTCGCACCCGGCCATATCCAAAAGCGTACGAAAGACTGGGGACCCGGCGCGTTTGAGAAGCGAGCGCACGCATTCTGGCGCGACGCGGCAATCAAGAGCCGAGACTGGCTCTCGATCAAAAATGCGACGGGCGCAGACGCTGTTGACGGGGCTTGGCGCGATGTCCTTGAGGGTAAAACGCCGGCGGACGCGGCCTGGGTGGTCTCGTTTTAGCGACCGAGCCTAATTAGCGACCCAGCCTAAATTTTTGTCATCTGGCCAAGACAAGATTATTAATTTGTGCGGTGCAATATAGTCTCCCGCCGCGCAGCGCCATACGGCGCAAAGAGGAGACGTCGCTATGTGGAACGCCGATTCCAACGAATTGCCCGCCGTGTTGAAGCGATCCCGGTCTATGCGCCTGCTCCGGGTCGCCTATCGTCGCGCGGCGCGGCAGCTGGCGGGTTCCGCGGCGAAGGGACCCACTGTGAATATGGCGCTTCAGGGGGGCGGCGCCCTTGGCGCCTTCACCTGGGGCGTTCTTGATCGTCTCAGTCGCGAACGGGGATGGCGCTTTAACGCCTTGAGCGGCGCTTCGGCTGGCGCACTGAATGCGGCTGTCTTTGCCGCCGGCTATACGGAACACGGACCGAAAGGCGCAAGACGCGCGTTGCGAGCGTTTTGGAACGAGGTGTCGCAGGCCGCGGCTTACGCCAATTTTTTGTTTCCGGCCTCATTGATGACAACGTCGTCGATCTGGGGCCGCGCCTTTTCAGACACTGCCCGCGGCGGAGCCAAAGCCGCCGGCGTCAATCCGTTGAAGGGCATTCTCGCTCGCCACGTCAGCATAGACGCGCTGCGGTCTCCAGAGGCGCCGTCGCTGTTCGTATCCGCGACCAATATCCTGACGGGCGCGCCGCGCGTTTTTACCAATAGCGATCTCTCAATTGAGGCACTGCTCGCGTCGGCGTGTTTGCCGAACATACACCCAACCGTCGAAATCGATGGAACGCCATATTGGGACGGCGGACTTTCCGCCAATCCGGCGCTTCGCCCATTGCTTTCAACGGATGTCGACAAACTCATCCTGGTGCGACTGCTCAGTCCAGGAGCGCAGGCGGCGCCGCGCAACGACCGAGAGATAGAGGAGTATATGCGCAATCTGATATTCTCGCGTCCGCTCGAGATGGAAATCGCCCGTTTACGAAACCGCTTTCATCCGGCGCTGGAGGAAATCGACATTTCACAACACGCGCAAAGCGCAACGATTTCCAACACGCCCACCGCCTATCTTGTAAACAACCTGTTTACTGCGGGCGTCGCGGCCGCGGAGGCCTATCTGACAACACGGGCCGCAGCGGACGTGCGCTCGGAATCCGCTATTGCGACGGCCGGATAACGGCGGCCGCTGGCCAAAGGTCTGTTCTCATCGACTGCTTGGCTCTATGTTGACGCAGTCAGGAGACAAAAAATGACGGGCAATCTCGTACTCGAAAGTCATGATAACGGCGTGGCGTTCCTTGCGCTCAATCGGCCGGATGCGTTGAACGCATTCACGCCTGACTTGCTGGTTGCGCTGGCCAAAGCCGTGGACGCCGCCAACGCCGCGAGTGATATTCGTTGCCTTGTCCTTGAGGGAATGGGACGGGCTTTTTCAGCCGGCGTTGACTTGAAACTGCTGCAGTCAGCAACTTTTGAAGCAGGCATGGTCGACGGTGTTTTCGGCAATGAAGCCGTATCGGTAACCGACAAGCTGCGTCTATCGAAGAAGCCGGTGATCGCGAAAGTTCACGGCGCTTGTTTTACCGGCGCATTGGAGATGGCGTTGCATTGCGATTTTATCCTCACAACGAAGGATACGAAGTTCGGCGACACGCACGCGAAATGGGGATTACGGCCCAGCTGGGGCATGAGCCAGAATCTTGCGCGCGCCGTCGGGACGCGCCGGGCGAAAGAGCTGTCCTTCACCGCCGCCGCGTTCACCGGCGCCGACGCCGAGGCCTGGGGGCTTGCAAACGCAGCTTTCGCCGACAAGGACACGCTGGACCGGGAAACATCAGCGCGCGCTACTGCGATCGCCGCGGGGAGCCCGGGGGCAATTGCAGCCTATAAGGACCTTTACGCCGTCCACGAACAAAACCTGCCGGTGGAAGACGCCCTTAAACAGGAAGTGGCGCGCCACTATCCCGAAATCACGGACACAACAGACCGGCTCAAGGGGTTCGGCGCATGAATGAGCAATCAGCCCCGCCTCGCCTCCGCCTGTTAATTGACATCGTTTCGGATCCCGTTTGTCCCTGGTGTTATGTGGGGCTGAAGTCCTTTCAGGCTGCGCGGGATCGGATTGCGGGCGAATACCAGATCCTGCCCCGCATCCGCGCCTATATGTTGAATCCGGATACGCCGGCGGCGGGTGTTGACCGGCTCGCCTATTACGAAAAGAAGTTCCCGGACGCGGCCAAACGGGAAGAAATGGCCATGTCGCTGAAGGCGGCCGCCATGGGCGCAGGATTCAAGTTCGATCCGGCGACGCCCAAACATTTGCCGAACACGGCGAAAGCCCATCAGATCATCCGCCTCGCCCATTTCGACGGGGCGCAAGAGCGGGTCGCCGAAAAGCTCTACGGCGCCTACTGGGATGACGGCGCCGACATCGGCGATGAAGACGTTCTCGTCCAAATCGCAGAGGAAGCGGGACTGGACGCCGACAATGCCCGCCGCGATCTTGCCAGCCCAAAATCGAAGAATGAAATCCTCGCCGAAGCGGAAGCGTTCCGGCGCGCCGGCGTCACCGGCGTGCCCACCTTTATCATTAACGAACGGGACGGATTTTCCGGGGCCCTCCCGCCCGACCGGATGGCCAATGCGTTTCGACAGGCGGCCGAGAATTTGCAACAGGTTTCTTAGAATGAGACGGATAATCGCAATATTGGTTGTTCTCTTCGTTCCCGTTTGTGTTCAAGCGGGCGAACTGATCAACAGCGCGGACGATTTGCGCAAAGCCGTGCGCCAAGCGGGCAACGGCGCTTCTTTGACGCTCGCCGCGGGTGAATACGACATCGCCGATCTGAAAATAGCCCGCGACCTGACGCTGCGAGGCGAAGGCGATGTGGTGTTGTTTTCCTCCTCTCCCACCGCCAAAGGGCTCCTAAACCCCCTGCGAGGCGCTTCGCTGCGGGTTGAGAATCTTGTGTTCCGGGGGACGGTCTCCCCCGACAAAAACGGCGCCGGCATTCGCCACGACGGACGCGATCTCACCATCATCGATTGCCGGTTTGAGGACAACGAAAACGGCGTCTTGTCCACGGGCGACGCAGACGGCCAAATCTGGATTTCAGGATCTGAATTCCTGCGCAATGGTCACGGCGACGGCTACTCTCACGGAATTTACGTTTTGCGCGCCGCGCTCCTTGAGATCCAGGAAACGGAATTTGTCGGGACGCGCATTGGTCATCATGTAAAATCGCTCGCAGATCGCACGATTGTTGCAAATTCGACGTTGGACGATGGAGACGGCCAGTCAAGCTATGCCGTTGACGCATCGAAAGGCGGCGCCGTTCTCATCGAAAACAACACCATCATTCAATCCAAGGATGCCGGCAATTGGACCATCTTCAATTACGACCTCAGCCGCGGCGGCGAAGCCAAATCATTGATCATCAAAGGCAACCGCATCATCAATCGCGTAAAGAACGGGCGTCTCCTGCGGAATGAGAGCAACCTGTCGCCGACTATCACGGACAACGAGTTTATCAGCGAAAACGGCGGCCGGTTGGTGGACTGTAAAACCATCGGATCGCAGACACGCTGCTGATCGAGAAATGGTTTGTCTCGGTACAGACCATAAGACCAGTGACGCGGCTTTTTTTTTGCGCCCAAGCGTCGGTTTTGCAGCTATTAGCAAATATCGCACTAGTACTCGGCCGACATTTTCATAAATTTGACGAAAATTTCATGGGTCGATTGTCACTTGACGCCAGCCGCTGCTGACGTTTATGTGCAGTCGCGACTTTGTTTTGGCCGACCCATGAGAGACTTGCCCACGGCCAGCCGACTTGAGACTCCAAGACATGGTTGCCTTCCGCCGGCGCGGGCGTCGGCATAGCCATTATAGGAGATCTTGAGACATGGCTTCAGGCACGGTGAAATGGTTCAACGCAACCAAGGGATACGGTTTCATTGAACCAGACGAAGGCGGCAAGGACGTTTTCGTTCACATTACGGCGGTCCAGGCTGCAGGCCTTCAGGGGCTGAACGAGGGCCAAAAAGTATCTTATGAAGTCGCCGATCAGCGCGGCAAAACCGCAGCGGCGAACCTGAAAGTCGAATAACTCTAGGTTGCTGAATGCGAATTCTGAAACGCCGGCTGTGAGCCGGCGTTTTTGTTTTTGGCGCCCTGCGCCATGGACGTCAGCCCAGCTTCGACGTTGGGACCAATCTGGGTGGGAACGGCGATATGAATGTTGGCGGACCCGAGAGGATTCGAACCTCTGGCCTCTGCCTTCGGAGGGCAGCGCTCTATCCAGCTGAGCTACGGGTCCTTTGGCTTCTACGTTCCGCAGAACGGCAGGCGTTTACGCGAATTATCCGGTGCGGGCAAGCACAGTCCGGCCCCATTTTTGCGATATTTGACTAGTATGGCGAAACGGCTCGGCGCAGCCGAGAAAGCGCGCTATGAACCCAATAGATGCGAACAGGTATCGAGGAAGAAAATATGGCCTGGAAGACACGCCTGACATCGCTTGCAGCAGCCTGGGCCGCTTTCGGTTGGTCGGCTTCGCACGCCGAAACGGCGAACCCGGCGATGTGGCGCGCGGCCGACGCCGACACCGAAGTCATTTTTCTTGGGACTTTTCATATTCTGCCCAAAAACGTCACATGGCGCACGCCCGCTTTTGAAGTGGCGTTTGCACGTGCTGACATCGTTTACTTCGAAGTCGACGCGGCTGCACCGGACGCCCAGTCGAAAACGCTGAGCGTGTTAATGACGGAGGGTTTCAACGAAGATGGCGCGCTCTTATCGAACATGCTCAGCGAGGACGACGCCGCAAAATTACGCGGCATTGTGACATCGCTTGGGCTGCCTTTTGAAGGCGTTAATCCAATGCGCCCGTGGAACGCGTTTCTGACGCTCTCGGTGCAATTCATCGTACAGCAGGGTTTCGATCCTGGCTCCGGCGTCGACAGCGTGCTCCTCGCCGAATCGAGAACCAAAGGCAAAGACGTTCGTTTTTTTGAGACCATTGAACAACAGCTTGCGCTTTTCACAGAGCTAGACGCAGACACCGAGAAAGATCTGCTTGTCTTGACCATTCGTGATTGGGATGAACAAACCGAAGGCTTTGACGATCTGTTCACGGCTTGGAAAAACGGCGACGCGGCGTTCATCAACGAAGAGATGAACCGCACCATGAAAACGCAGGCGCCGATTGTGTTTGATCGACTCATTGTTGAACGAAACCGGGCATGGTCGGAAGAAATCGCCAAAATCCTGGAAACCGAAACCGGCGCGGTGTTGGTCGCCGTTGGCGCTGCGCACCTTGTCGGCGACCAGTCGGTTCAGGCCATGCTGTCGGAAAAAGGCGTCGCCATTGAACGCTATGGCGCGGCTAACGAAGACGCAGACGCAGTCCACGGCGACGATATCGGCGCGATCCTCAAATCGGTCGGCGAAGAGTAACCCTCAAATGTCCAGTTCAGCCGCTAACGCGTTGTCCTGAATAAACTCCCGCCGCGGCTCAACGATATTGCCCATCAACCGTGAGAAAATGTCGTCGGCGTCGTCGGCCTCTTTCACTTTGACCTGAAGCAACACGCGGGCGTTTTCATCAAGGGTCGTTTCCCAAAGCTGGTCGGGATTCATTTCCCCGAGCCCTTTGTAGCGTTGCACTGAAACGCCCTTCTCACCGGCGGCGCGAACCGCGCTGAGCAACCCGGCGGGCCCGTAGACAGCAACGGACTGGTCTTTCTTGGTCCACGTCGCGGCTTTTTCAAAGATCGGAATGAGATCTTCCATCACCGCCTGCACCCGACGTGCGTCTGCGCTCGCCAGCACTTCTGCGGACAATTCGCGGCGCTCTTCCACGCCCCTCAGCTCGCGCATGAATACGAAACCGCCCTCGCCGTCCGGCGAGCCGCCCCAACCGCGCTCATACTCTTCTGACACCGAATCCAGCCGCGCCGCCACCGCGGCGGCGGTTTCTTCGGCGTTATCGTCCGGCTCGTGCAACGCCCTGGCGATCGCAGCCTGCACGATCACCTTGCGCGATAAGCGGGCGGGAAATTCCGCAAGCGCATCCTCGACTTTTCTCGCTTTGGCGATGACGTCAGCTAAATCCGCGCCCGCGATCGTCTCGCCTGAGGAAAGCACAAGCGCCCCGTCGCTCTGCCCCTCGGCGTAGAGGTAATCCAGCAGAGATTTATCATCGAGGAGATACTGCTCGGATTTGCCGCGCGAAACTTTGTAGAGCGGCGGTTGGGCGATGTAGAGGTGGCCGCGCTTGATCAATTCCGGCATCTGTCGGAAGAAAAACGTCAACAGAAGCGTTCGGATATGGGCGCCGTCGACGTCGGCGTCCGTCATGATGACGATCTTGTGGTAGCGCAGCTTGTCCGGATTGAAGTCGTCGCGCCCGATGCCGGTCCCAAGAGCAGTGATCAGCGTTCCGATCTCCTGGCTGGAGAGCATCTTGTCGAATCGCGCGCGCTCGACATTGAGGATTTTGCCGCGAAGCGGCAACACGGCCTGGTTTTCGCGATTGCGCGCCTGTTTCGCCGATCCGCCCGCAGAGTCGCCCTCGACGATGAAGATTTCCGCTTTCGCCGGATCCCGCTCCTGGCAGTCGGCGAGTTTGCCCGGCAGCGACGCGACGTCCAGGGCGGACTTGCGCCGCGTGAGTTCCCGCGCCTTTCGGGCGGCTTCGCGGGCCGCGGCGGCTTCGGCGATTTTCTGGACGATGCGCTTGGCGTCGGCGGGACTCTCTTCAAACCACTCGCCAAGTTTCTCGTTGACGGCGCTCTCGACAACCGGCCGAACTTCGGAGGAGACAAGCTTGTCTTTTGTTTGGGAAGAAAATTTGGGGTCAGGTACTTTTACAGACAAAACGCAAGTCAGCCCCTCGCGGGCGTCGTCGCCTGTAAGGGATACTTTTTCCTTCTTCGCGATGCCGGAGGTCTGCGCGTAATTGTTGATGATGCGCGTCAACGCCGCCCGAAACCCGGCCAGGTGCGTGCCCCCGTCCCGTTGCGGAATGTTGTTGGTGAAGCAAAGGACCTTTTCGTGATATCCGTCGTTCCACCACATGGCGACGTCGACCGTCACGCCTTCGCGTTCGCTGGTGAAAGATATCGGCGTTTCCAGCAACGCCGTCTTGGACGCATCCAGATAACGCACAAATGCTTCGAGCCCGCCATCATAAAGCATGTTCTCGATGCGGGTTTCCACATGGCGCTTGTCGATCAACCGGATCTGCACGCCGGAATTCAGAAACGCCAGCTCTCTCAGCCGGTGTTCCAGCGTGTCGAAATCAAACTCGGTTCCGGTGAAAATCTCCGAAGACGGAAGAAATGTGAGTTCCGTCCCGGTTTCGACCGAATCGCCGACAACCTTCAGATCCTCTTCGGGCTCGCCCAGCCGGAACCGCATCTGGTGTTCCTTGCCGTTGCGGCGAATGCGCAGGTCAAGCCATTCCGATAGCGCGTTGACCACAGATACGCCGACGCCGTGCAAGCCGCCGGAGACTTTATACGAATTCTGGTCGAATTTACCGCCCGCGTGCAATTGCGTCATAATCACCTGCGCGGCGGACACGCCTTCTTCAGGGTGAATTGCGGTGGGGATGCCGCGACCGTTGTCGGTCACCGTCACGGATCCATCCTGATTGAGGATCACCTCAACCGTATCGCAATACCCCGCAAGGGCTTCGTCGATCGCATTGTCGACGACTTCATAGACCATATGATGAAGGCCGGAGCCGTCGTCGGTGTCTCCGATATACATGCCCGGCCGCTTGCGGACGGCGTCGAGGCCCTTCAATACCTTAATGGAATCTGCGCCATAGTCTTCTTGCGGCGCGGCGTTGTTCGCCATGTTCTTGTTCTTTCTTAAATCTAGTAGTTAGTCGTTTCGGCAAGGACGCCGTCGCACGCCGCAAAATGCTGCGCGCGTTCCCCCCATGCGGTAAACAGCTCCTTATCCGTACCCGTTACAAAGGTCTGGAATCCAAGATCGTCGATAATCGCAAAGAGCGCCGCTCGACGGCTTGGATCAAGGTGGGCCGCAATCTCATCCAATAACAAAATTAGCGGCGCCGGCTTTCGCCCGCCGAAGTCGCTCTCCGTTTCCATGCGCAACGCCCATGCGGCGGCCAATACGAGCCCGATCAACAGGGCCTTCTGTTCGCCCGTGGAACAAAGCCGCGCGGGCGTTCCTTTGCCCCGATGAACGACAAGCAGATCGCTGCGATGCGGTCCGGTTAGCGCACGCCCGGCCTCGGCGTCGCGGCGGCGATTTTCAGCGAGCAGTCCGGCGAAGTCGTCTTCAAGTTCCGTCGGTTTCTGGACGCTCAGCGCCGCTTCCAATGTTCCTTCCAGCGCGAGGTCTGCGGTCGGAAACGCGTCGGCGCCCGCTGCGACATTCGCCGCCGCCAAGCGCGAGACCATGGCGCAACGAGCTGCCGCGAGGGCGACGCCTGTTTCCGCCATTTGCCGCTCAAGCGCGGTAAGCCAGCCTTCGTCGCGCGCGCGCTCTTCAAGCAGGCGTTGACGCTGGCGCATGGCCTGCTCGTAAGCGGCGGACGTCTGCGCGTGGGCCGGGTCGTGGGCCAGCGTCATGCGATCCAGAAAACGTCGCCGATCCCCCGCCCCCTCCATGAAGAGCCTGTCTTGCGCCGGCGTAAGCCACATAAACCGCAAATGCTGCGAAAACGCGCCCGGCCCTGAGGCGCTGACGCCGTCGATACGGCAGACCCGGCGGTCCGGACGCTCCGCCGTTGCGCCGACGCCAAAGCCGCGAACGTCTTCGCCGTCGGAGAATCGGGCGGCGACGGCCCATCCGCCGGAGCCGCCGATGCGCGGCAGTTCATCCAGTCGCGCGCGGCGCAGTCCCCGTCCCGGGCCGATCAGCGAAATTGCTTCGAGCAGATTGGTTTTTCCCGCGCCATTTGCGCCCGCAATGGCGGCCGGACGGCCGTCGAATTCGATATCGGCGTGCGCATAGCTGCGAAAGTCGTTAAGCGTAAGCCGCACCAGACGCGCACCAACGTCGGCGGTCAACGCCGCCGTTGCATCCGTATTGATATTGGTCGCCGTCTGACTCAACTCGATCTCTTTCAAAAAAGCGGCGGACGCTCGCCTGGCCGCGTCAAACGCGAAGCGGCATCAGCACATAGAGCGCACGCTCGTCTTCCTCGTCGACGATCACCGTCGGCGAAGACGGGTCGGCAAGGCGGAACGTTGCGGTTTCGCCGTCGACCTGCTGCGCAACGTCAAGGAGATAGCGCGCATTGAACCCGATTTCGATCGCATCGCCGCCATAATCGACGGAAAGCTCTTCAAGCGCTGATCCCGCTTCCGGATTGTTGACGGTGAGACGCAGATTGTCGGACTCAAGGGCCAGTTTGACCGACCGGGTTCGATCCGCCGAAACTGTCGCCACACGGTCAACCGCCTGCGCGAAGTCCTTGGTGTCAACACGCAGAATATTAGCGTTGTCCTTCGGGATAACGCGCTCATAGTCGGGGAACGAACCATCTATGAGCTTTGAGGTAAGCCGGCCGGCCCCCAGTCCAAATCGGATTTTCGATGTCGATACGGCGATTTCCACGTTGTCTTCCGCATCCTCAAGCAGCCGAGACAACTCAGCGATGGCCTTGCGCGGCACAATAACCCCCGGCATCGCGCCGGCGCCGTCGGGAAGCGCAGCGTCCAAACGCGCGAGCCGATGGCCGTCGGTCGCCGCAGCGCGCAGAAGGGGCGCTTCCCCGTCTGTCTCCGCATGGAAGTAAACGCCGTTCAGATAGTATCGCGTTTCTTCTTGCGACATCGCAAAACGCGTTTTGTTCAACAATCGTTTCAGATCATCCGTCGGCATCGAAAAACGCGTATCAAGTTCGTCTGTCGTCAGGCTCGGAAAATCATCATCGGGAAGCACCGCCAAGGCGAATTGGGAGCGCCCGGCCGACACCTGAAGACGTCCGTCCGCCCCGGACAGCTCAAGGCGAACCTGCGACCCCTCCGGAAGACGTTTCACGATCTCAAACAGCGTGAGGGCCGACACCGTCGTTGCGCCGCCGTCAGCGACATCCGCCGGCGCATCTTCGGAGACTTCAATGTCGAGATCCGTCGCCGTCAGCGTGAGCGCGCCGCCTTGCGCCTGCAGAAGTACGTTTGAGAGAATGGGAATGGTGTTGCGGCGTTCAACGACGCTTTGCACATGCCCCAACGCCTTAGACAACGCCGACCGTTCAATAGTAACCTTCATTCCCGTCTCAGTCTCCTGGATGCAGTCCCGCGATCGCTCTTCCAAGCTTTGAAAAATCGCCCTCGGCGCCTTTGGTTAGACGACGCCGGCGTGTGAGAATCGCCGTCGTAGATAGTCCGCGCATTATAGCCGATCCAACCACTAAAAAGCTAGCGCCAACGCGGATTTCCCGTGTCGGCGCTAGCTTAAATTTGGTCTAAAAATCAGGGTCCTAGGGTGGGCCGGTTCAGCCCTCGAGCGCTTCGCGGATGCGCCCGACGCCATCTTGAAACGCCTTGTCCCGCTCAATCAACGCTTGCGCCCGGCGATAGCTTGACATGACCGTCGTGTGATCGCGGGAAAGCGCTTTGCCGATGCGCGGGAACGACTCCCCAAGCACCTCGCGCGCGCAGTAAACGATCGCGTGACGGGCCCGCACAATCCGCTGGGGCTGCGCACGGCCGACAATGTCCGCATGGGTGAGGCCAAAGGCTTCCGCACCCGCCACAATCGCATCTTCCAGGGTCGCAATGCGCCTGACGCTTTGATCCTGCAGACGTGATTTCAACACGGACTTCGCCGCGTCCAGATCAACGGTGACCGCCTCTTCGCGATACAACAACAAGATTTGATTGAGCGCGCCGATCGTCTCGCGCGTGCTTTGACCGAAATGGCGCGCAATAAACTCCAACACATCGCTGTTGATCATGCATTTTGCGGCGCTTGAGCGAACACGCTTTTTGAGAATGTCCAGTCGCATCTCTTCGTCGGCGGGATGGACAGGCGCACAAAGCCCGCCCGCCAAGCGATCTGACAGACGCTTTTTGATGCCCGCTTCGGCAAGCTTGGCCGGCGGCAAATCGCCGGCGATCGCAACGCGTTTTCCGCTGTCAATCAGGGCGTCAATCACAATAAGTAGCTCCTCCTGTGTTCGGTCTTTGCCGTCGAGAAAATGAATATCGTCAATTGCGACAACATCATGCTGAAGAAACGCCGCATGCAATGCCTGCGTGTTATTCGACAGCGCGGCGCTGACGCAAGCGTTGATAAGGTTGCGGTAGGTGACATAGAGCGCAGCGCCGTCTCCGAACTGGCGATCGCCATCGTGACACAGGGCATGCAGCAGGTGCGTTTTTCCAACGCCGGAGTCGCCGTACAGGTAGACGATCTCAGACGGTGCGCTATTCGACAGCGCCTGCTTCACCGCGGCGGCGGCGATGCGGTTTGAATCCCCCACCGCCAGCGTTTCAAACGTGCGTCTCGCATCCAGCGGCGCGGCGAGCGACGGCTGCGCACCTGTCTTTTCGGATCGCGATGAGTTGGCGGCGATGCCGGCGCCGGCTTGCCCGTTGGAACTGGCGCGACGCGCTTCTCGGTCTATGACTTTGGCGGCGCTCTCAGAAAGC
The DNA here is from genome assembly GCA_028289605.1 of Hyphococcus sp. Classification (GTDB taxonomy): domain Bacteria; phylum Pseudomonadota; class Alphaproteobacteria; order Caulobacterales; family Parvularculaceae; genus Hyphococcus. The sequence goes on from JANQON010000007.1 coordinate 132,839, forward strand.
GACGCGGAGCGGACCGTGAGCTTGACCCGTTCAACGGGGCCGATTTCGCGGCGCCAGACCTCTGCGAGCATGGGCAGATAGCGATGATCGAGAATGTCACGTTTCGATTCTGACGGCGTCGAGAACGTTACGCTTTTCGACGTACGTTCCGCCAAACCGAGATCAAGGAACCATGATCTGTATTTTGCTTCCCCCACTTGTCCGCGCAATGCGGAAAGGTATTTCTCAAACGCTTGCCTGTCGCCCGCGCCGCTTTCGCTACCTTTGCTGTCCATGACCGTCTCGCCCGTGTTGAATAATATTCTTTATGGCAATGGATTTCGATAACGCTGACCCACTCATGGCCGGCGTCCGCGTTTCCATATTGAATGGATTGAAAACGACGCGCCCCGCGCCGCTTCCAAAAGTGCAATCCGGTTAAGCCCGGAAGGAACCGATGTTCAGAGCAACTCGAATTGAATAATTACCATTCGCGATTTTGCCCCAAACCATCCCAGGCCCCTTTTCTTATTGCAACACAAAAAGAACTACGCCGCCCCTGACTATGAGGGGCGAGCCAACGAAACGCAACTGGTATTTACTTGAATTCGCGGAATTGTTCCGCACACGTCATATCGACGCTGTGGAGTTCATAGTTAATTTTTTTAGGCTCGCGGTCAAGGACGATTCGGCGCCGAAATCCAACTTTTTTGCAGTTTTAAGACAAATCAAAACCTTAGGCGGCGCAACCGACACGCGACGCTAACGCGCACGTGGTGCATAACGCAATTTGTGCGTTTGCATGCTTAGCGCAAAGCGCATTTACGTGACGAGAGTGAGCGACAAAAAAACAAATTACGACGCGTCGCCGGCGTCGACAAAGCTTACGCTGAGATTGATTTTACGCGTGACGAAAGCCGCGACAGCTTCCGCGCCGCTGTTTTTTTGTGGACGACGCCGCGGGAGACCGCCCGGTGCAATTCCGGCTGTGCGTTTTTCAATGCTTCAGCCGCCGCCGCCTTGTCGCCGGCGGTAATCGCCTCTTCAACCTTGCGCAGGAATGTCCGCATGCGCGAACGACGCGCCTTGTTGACCGCAGTGCGCCGAGTGATTTTTCGCACCATTTTCTTGGCTGAAGACGTGTTGGCCATCGTCAAGTTTCGCTTTGGTTAATTGATCGAATAACGCCCCTACCTCGGGGCGAGCGCGCGTATATAACGGCGGGTTTCAGCAGCGTCAATACGCCGGCAAACCTTTATTTTCAGTCATTTTCAGCGCTGGCAGCCGCTGCAGTAAAAAGTCGATCGACCGGCCTGAACGAGGCGTCGGATCGTCCCGCCGCAGGTCCCGCAATCCTCTCCCTCTCGGGCGTAGACCTCAAATCTGTGTTGGAAATAGCCCAGCCCGCCTTCGGCGTCCGCAAAATCCCGCAAAGACGAGCCGCCGGCCTCTATAGCGTCGCGCAGAACGTCGACGATCGCCGTATGCAACCGCCGGCCTCGCGCGCCGGCGACGCTGGCGGCGCGCCTGCGCGGCGAAATACGGGCTCGAAACAGCGCCTCGCAAGCGTAGATGTTGCCAACCCCGGCGACGACCCGCTGATCGAGCAAAGCGGCCTTGATCGATGTCGATTTGCCGGCCAGGGCGGCGTTCAGCGTTTCGGCCGTGAATTCATTGCTTAGGGGCTCAGGGCCCATACCTTTGAAATGACGCGACTCTTCCAGACGGGCGTGATCGACGAGATCCATAAACCCAAATCGGCGCGGATCATTGTAGGTCACCCGCACATCCCGTCCGTCCGGCGTCTTTAGGTCGAAAACCACATGGTCGTGACGAGGATCGCCGGCGTTGGCGTGAAAAAAGGATCCCGGCCGAATGGACGAACGCGCTTCCGCTGTGAAGCGCCCCGACATTCCAAGGTGCGAGATCAGGGCCTCGCCGCTGGACAATGCGGCGATCAGGTACTTGCCGCGACGGTGCAGGGCGGCCACCTCGCATCCCACCAAACGGGTTGCGAAGCGGCGCGGCAACGCAAAGCGCAGATCCCGTCGGCGGGTCTCAACATGCTCGAAGCGGCTTCCCAGCATCACCGGCTCGAGGCCTCTGCGGACCGTTTCAACCTCAGGCAGCTCCGGCAATCTTCGCTCCTTCACTCAAAAACCCAGGCTCATTCCGGATTTGACACCGCCTGACAAGCAAAACTAGCATCCTCATCGGGAAGCGACCTCGGGGCGGGCACAGATGTCAGACACCAATAAGACGAGTTCAAGCGCCGTGCGCGGCGACACACTGCCAGTCGGCAATCGGTCGACAATTCTGGCGATGTTGTGGATCGGCTTTTACACCACCATTCTCAACATTTTCACCCTTACGATTTTCCGGTTTTGGGGCCGCACCCATTTTCGGCGGCGGCTGTGGGCCGACACTTTCGTCGGCGATGATTCCATCGAATACACCGGTCGCGGGCTAGAACTCTTTATCGGGTTCGTCATCGCCATTTTCACCCTGATGGTTCCTTTTGTCGGCGCCGTCGTAGCAGCGCAATTGCTCCTAGGGCCGGAAATGCTGGTCCTCGTGATCATTCCGCTCTATCTCGCGCTGTTTGTGATTATCGGAATCGCGATTTTTCTAGCGCGCCGATACCATCTTTCGCGCACCCGCTATCGCGGCATTCGCTTTGCGCAGACCGGCTCAGCGATCGGATACGGTTTCGCTGCGTTCGGATACGGCATTCTCACGGCGATCACCCTTGGCTGGTTCGGACCGGAAGCGCGCATCCGCCTTTCACGCCGGATGTGGGACAACGCCTATTTCGGCAGTGAAAAATTCTCCTTCGCCAACACCGAAGAGGCGATGCGAGAGCCGGTGTATGCGAGTTTTGCGGTGGCGTGGGTCGGCGGCATCCTGGCCTATGGCGTTTGGGTGGCGTGGTTGACATTGGAGATGGGCGGGTCGGATTTTGACCCCGCCGCAACGCAGGACGTTGAGTTTATCGTCCGGCTCTATCTTTCGATGATTCCGCTCATCATTTTTATCGGCCTCGCCCTGGCGTGGCATGAAGCGGTCATGATCCGTCGCATTATCAAAAGCCTCGAAGTCGGCGGGCTGAGAATGTCGTCCCGGATATCCACATTCGACATTATCGAGCTCACCATCACCAACGTGCTGTTGCTGATTGTTACCCTCGGATTCGGTTTCATGTCCGTACAGATGCGAGTCTGGCGACGCGTCGCCAATCGCATGTCTCTCGACGGCGAAATCGACTTCGCGACGATCAAGCAAAACGAGCATATGGCGCCGAGCCAGGGCGAAGGGCTCGCTGACGGTCTCGACATTATTTCGAATTTCTGATGGGGCCGCGGTTCGAGGGTCGGTTTTTCGACGGCGAAAGCGCCAACGCGCTGCCCGCCGCCGCAACCTTTGAGGCGGGCGGATTGTTCGTGGAATTGCCGAGCCGGCAATTCTCCTGGCGATATCGCGACATTGTTGTTCTGGACGCGCAAGGGGACGCGTGTCGGCTCAGCGCAAAACACGAGCCTGATGCGGCGCTTGTGTTGCCGGCGGACGCACGCATCGCGCTTCGTGAGGCCGCGCCCCGACTTCACGGCCCCCATGTCGCCGGGCGACGCCTCGGCGCAGCAGTCGCGATCATGATTCTCGTCGCCGGCGCGGTGGCGGCGTTGCTGTTTTTCGGCGTGCCGGCGGCGTCCGGACCAATGGCGAACGCCACGCCGAAGAGCTTTGAAACCCGCATCGGCGCCAATATGGCGGCGCAGATCCAGACCGTCTTTCGCCGGTGCGGCAGCGATGAAGCCAACGCCCTCATCGCGCCGGTCCTCTCGGATATGGCCGAAAAGGGCGATGTCGGTTTCGACATCGAGTTCGCATTTGTCAGAACCGGCGCGCCAAACGCGTTCGCCCTGCCCGGCGGCCAGGTGATGGCGACGTCCGGGCTGATGGACGCCGTCGGAGAGGATCAGGAAGCGTTCCTTGCCGTTATGGCCCATGAACTCGGCCATGTGCGCGGGCGAGACGGCCTGCGCGCGTTTTATCGGAACGCCGGCCTAGGCGTGCTCCTTGAAATCGTCACCGGCGGATCCGGACTGGCGCAGCAAGCCGTGCTTCTGGGCGGTCAGTTGACCCAACTTCGCCACACGCGCCATCAGGAAACGCAAGCGGACGCGGCCGCTTTCGAGATCATGGAACGCACGGGCCTCGACCCGGCGGCCCTGGCGCGTGCGTTCGAAGCGATCACCGACCATATCGGCGAAATCGAAGACGGCGACGAGGACCGGGACCTTCCCAATTGGCTCAAAACCCATCCCGATACGGATGAGCGCATCGCAGCGGCGAAGGCGCGGACCGGCGACGCCGGCCCCTTGCCCCTGACGCCGGAAGAATGGGCGGTCGTCTCCGCAGCGTGTCGGAAAAAGGCTGACTAGCCGTTCGATCCGCAGGGAATGGCGGGAACGGCTTTTTTTGGCTATGCTGCGCCGCGGGAGTGCGGGCATGGTCGACACGCATTATCGCGCCTTTATCAGCTACAGCCATCGCGACCGCGAGGCTGGCGAACACCTGCATCGAAAACTGGAACACTACCGTGTTCCGGCCAAACTCGTCGGCGCGCTGACCAAAGAAGGCTCCGTGCCGCGGCGGCTCACGCCGATATTTCGCGATCGCGAGGATTTGCCGACATCGGGCGATCTCACGGCGAGTGTAGAACGCGCGCTGGAGCGGTCGCGGTTCCTGATCGTTTTGTGCTCTCCCGCATCGGCCAAGTCGGAATGGGTCGACAAGGAAGTGGCGCGTTTCAAAACGCTTCATGGCGAGAATCGCGTCCTGGGCGTCATTCTGGATAATCACGAGACGGCGGCCGTCACGGATCCGGAGAATTTGTTTCCGCCGGCCCTGCGCTTTCGCGTTGACAGCACGGGCGCCGTAACCGACGAGCCCGTGGAGCCGCTCGCCGCAGATCTGCGCGAGCGCGGCGACGGCGAGAAGTTTGGGTTTTTGAAAGTCGTCGCCGGACTTATCGGCGTCAATCTCGACGATCTGATCCGCCGCGACCAAAACCGCCGCAACACGGAAATGAAATACGCGTTGGGCGCGGCCCTCGCTATCGTTGTGATTATGGGCGGCCTCACCTGGTTCGCCGTCGACGCCCGCGACGAAGCGCGGTTGCAACGCAATCAGGCCGAAGAGCTCGTGGAATTCATGCTCACCGACCTGAAAGCAAAACTGGAAACGGTGGGTCGGCTCGACGCCCTCGATTCCACCGGTGAAAAGCTGCTTGAGTACTACGCCGCGCAAGACAAGAAAGGCCTCGACGCCGACAGCCTCGGGCGACGGGCGCGCGCGCAGCTCATGGTGGGCGACATCGATCAACGCCGCAATGATCTGACCTCGGCGTTGGCCGCCTACGAAGCGGCGGCGGCGACGACGCAAGAATTGCTGAACCGCGAACCAAACAATCAGGATCGCATCTTCGAACACGCCCAAAGCGTCTTCTGGGTTGGGTATATCGCGCTGGAGCGCCGCGACAACGAAGCGGCGGAGAAACAGTTTCGCGAATATGTTCGCCTGTCGGAGAAACTCGTCAGCCTCGATGGCGAAAACCCCGATTGGCGCATGGAAGTCGCCTATGCGACCAGCGCGCTCGGCTCGCTCAAATACAATGAGGGCGAGTACGACGCAGCGGCGGACTACTTTGAGCAGTCTACCAACGCATGGAGAACGTTAAGCGGCGCCGGCGATAATGAAGACGCCATCGCCTTTGACCTCGCCCATTCGCTGTCTTGGTTGGCGTTGGCGGAGAGAGAGCGCGGCGAGTTTGATCGAGTCATTGCAATTATTGAAGAGCAACTCGGGATTTATGAGCTTTTGTCGAAAAACAGGACCGATGACGTTCAGATTGTGGAACTGGTGTCCTATGCGCAGCGCCGACTTGCAGAAGCTCATATTTTTATCGGCGACTTAAACGGGGCCGAAACTGCGATTGAGAGCGCCAAAGGGAATGCTGACCGACTGTTGAACCGCGAGGAAGAAAACGCGGCATGGAAAATCAACGCGATCCGCATTCGCATCCTCCACTCGGATCTCAGCAGTTTTCGCGGAGACAACCAGCAGGAAGTTGCTAGAGCCAAGGCCGCTGTGGCAATGGCTGAAGACATATTGGCCATGAATGAAAAAAATGTTGATGCGCGAAACGTGCTTGCAGAAGCGCTGTCTCGACGCGTTTTGGCAGGCGGAGAGGAATCTGAAATTCGAGATGCGGTTGCATCGCTCTCCAACCTCTTCAGTCAGGCGATCGTGTCCGGTGCGCAAGAAACCGATGAGATCGTCGGAATAGCCGGTCACGCCCTTTCCGTTTTTGAAGCGCAGTCAGGCGATACTGAGAAGTCAAAGTACTTTGCGCGCAGCGCATTTGACCAACTCTCGCAGAGTGAAAAACCGCTTTCGACAGCCTTGCGCTTTACAAAACTGAGGCTGTGCAGGACCCTGGAACGGGACGATGACTGTGGTGAAATCGCCGCTCGCCTTGAAGAATCTGGCTTTCGGCACCCAGAATTTGCAGCTTCGCTGTAGGAAAGCTCGGCGGTGTTTACGCGAGGCCGCCGCGGCGATAGGCTTTGAAGGGCGTCAGCGGGAAACCGGGGAGACTTATTATGCTGTATAGAAATTGGGCGCGAAACGCGTTTGGGGTCGTTGGATTGATCGCGCTGTCGGCTTGTTGTCACGTCGGCACAAAGCCGGCGCCGTCGGTTGGCGAGATCGACGCACCGACCTCCGTGAACGTTACGCAAAACCCAGACGGCTCGTTCAATTTTGAATACGAAGGCTCGTTCGCTGACAGTGCGGGAAATTTTGACCTGTCAAAACCGCCGGCGTTAGGAAACCGCGTTGTTCTTGAGTTCACAATCGATGGGGATTCAGCGCCCGGTCTCACCTTCGAACCCGAAGGGCGCGACGCGATATTCATCGCCCTGGAGGAACGGACACGATACAAGGATGAAGCTGGCGAAGTGCAACCTCGTGCGCAACGTTATCAAGGTCCAACTGTCGGCTACGGGCAGTCGCCCCAAGAACCCTATCAGGGCGATCAGTTCTTTGATTTCAATGTGACGAACAATGGACGCACGCTGAGAGTTACAGACCGTAACGACGACGGGCTCACCTATCGCTACTCTTTGCGATTCAGACTTGACGGCGAATCAGTCGTGCATGATCCGCGCATCCGGAACGGAAAGATTAACTGACTGTTGTTTCGGGGCGCGGCCCTAGCGCAATTCAAACCAAAAAAACCCCCGGCTTTCGCCGGGGGTTTCTTCGTTCGTAAGCTGACAGGGCGATCAGTCTTTCTTTTCGCCCTCTTTGAGCGCGGCGCCCAGAATGTCGCCGAGAGAAGCGCCTGAGTCGGCGGAGCCGAACTGTTCGACCGCTTCTTTTTCTTCTGCAACTTCGCGCGCCTTGATCGAGACGTTGATGCGCCGCGTCTTGGAATCGATCGACGTGACGCGGGCGTCCACTTTGTCGCCGACCGCAAAGCGATCCGGACGCTGCTCGGAGCGTTCCTTGGAGAGGTCCGACTTGCGGATGAAAGCCTTGGGCCCATCCGAACCGCCGATCTGGACTTCGATGCCGCCGGTTTCGATGGCTGTCACCGTGCAGGTGACATCCGCGCCTTTGCGCAGTTCGCCAATCGCTTCCATCGGATCGGAGCCGACTTGTTTGACGCCAAGCGAAATACGCTCTTTCTCGGCGTCGACGTCGAGGATCTTCGCTTTGACCATCTGGCCTTTTTCGTAGTCCTTGATCGCGTCCTCGCCGGAGCGGTTCCAGTCGAGATCGGAGAGGTGGACCATGCCGTCCATCTCTTCGGTGAGACCGACAAAAAGGCCGAACTCGGTGATGTTTTTGATTTCGCCCTCGATGACGGAGCCGATGGGGTGTTCTTCGGCGAAGCGCTCCCACGGATTGTCGAGGCACTGTTTCAGACCGAGGGAAATCCGACGCTTCGATTCGTCGACTTCCAGCACCATCACTTCGACTTCCTGAGACGTCGAAACGATCTTGCCCGGATGAACGTTCTTCTTCACCCAGCTCATTTCCGAGACGTGGACGAGGCCTTCGATGCCGTCTTCGAGCTCAACAAACGCGCCGTAGTCGGTAATGTTCGTGACTTTGCCGCTGAATTTGGCGCCCATCGGGTATTTCGCGGCGACGCCTTCCCACGGATCCGGCGTCAGTTGCTTGATGCCGAGGGAAATACGATGCGTCTCCGGATTGATCTTGATGATCTTGACGCGGACCGTGTCGTTCACGCCCAGAACCTCGGAAGGATGGTTGACCCGGCTCCACGACATATCGGTGACGTGAAGGAGACCGTCGACGCCCGGCGCAAGTTCCACGAAGGCGCCGTAGTCGGTGATGTTCTTCACAACGCCGTCGCGCTCGTCTCCTTCGGAAAGCTCCTTGACGACTTCCTGGCGATGTTCGGCCCGATCCTCCTCGAGGATGGAGCGGCGAGACACCACGATATTGCCGCGGCGCTTGTCCATTTTCAGGATGCGGAACGGCTGCGGGATATTCATCAACGGGCCGGCGTCGCGGACAGGACGAATGTCGACCTGACTGCCCGGCAAGAAAGCGACGGCGCCGCCGAGATCGACAGTGAAGCCGCCCTTGACGCGATTGAAGATTTCGCCGTCCACGCGTTCGCCTTTTTCGAAGATCTTTTCAAGGCGATCCCAGGCCTCTTCGCGCCGCGCTTTTTCGCGGCTGATGACCGCTTCGCCAAGCGCGTTTTCAACGCGTTCGATATAAACTTCGACTTCGTCGCCGACGCTTAAATCGGCGGGCTTGCCGGGTTGGGAGAATTCTTTGAGAGGAACGCGGCCTTCGGTTTTCAGGCCGACGTCGATGACCGCGACATCTTTTTCGATGGCGGTGATTTTTCCTTTGACGACCGTTTCTTCAAAATCCTGGCGGTCGACAAGAGAGGCTTCAAGCATTTCCGCGAAAGCGTCGCGGGTTGGGTTAAGGGTTTCCGTTTGAGACACGTTAGGTCTTTTACTCCAAGTGGTTCGGCGAAAGCCGCTTTGCGATGAGGCCGACCGGTTGATCCGGCGGTCTTTCCGCCGAGCCTCGAAAGCCGACGGACGGTTGAGCCGAGTTAAAGTTAGCGGCGCATCTTCTCGGAGCGGACGGACACAAAAACCCGCTTTTGCAAGCCGGCGGCGAAACGGGCCTTCAGCCCTCGCCGCAGCGCCGCAAAGCGCCGTCAATCACGCGGCGCGCCGCCGCGAAGGCCGCGTCTATAGACAAATGAGTGGTGTCAAGCAACTCCGCGCCCTCAGCCCTCGCCAGCGGCGCGTCGGCGCGGCCC
>JANQON010000016.1 GCA_028289605.1 Hyphococcus sp.
GACGCTGACGGTGACGGCGGACGCGTTGTCGAAGGTCTATGGCGACATCGACCCGACGCTGACCTATGGGGTGAGCGGTTTTAAATCGACGGACGACGCTTCGATCCTGACCGGCGCGCTGATGCGGGCGATAGGCGAGAGTGTTGCGGGCGGTCCGTACGCCATCGGTCAAGGATCCTTGGCGACGAACGCGAACTACACGATTGATTATATCGGCGCCGACTTTGCGATTACGCCGGCGACGTTGACGGCGCGCCTGACCGGCGCCGTATCGAAAGTCTACGACGGAACGACGACGGCGCCGCTTCACGCAGGGCACTACGCCCTTGCCGGAGTGATCGGTGATGACGCGGTGCGCCTGAGCGCTCCGTCTTCGGGCGCCTACAACAACAGCGACGCCGGCGACGACAAGACGGTGAGCGCCGCGGGGCTTTCGATCTGGGGCGCCGATGCAGGCAATTATGTGTTGGCGTCGAACAGCATAACCGGCGCGGTCGGAACGATCACGCCGCGGCCGATAACGGTTGCGGCGCACGACAAGTCGATGCTCGAGGGCGAGGTTGATCCGCAGCTGACCTATCAGATGATCGCGGGCGAGATGGTCGACGGCGACGCCCTGACCGGCCGGCTGGTCCGTCAGCCGGGCGCGGCGGCCGGCGCCTACTCGATCCAGCAAGGCACGCTGACGGCGGACGGCAACTACATGCTGACCTTCGTTGACGGAACGCTGACGATCCGGCCGGCGCCCCGGATCGACCGACCTTTCCAGGGCGCTGATGTCGCGGCGCCGTATCAGGGCGCTGACACCACCGGACGCGTCTATTTCTTCAGTACCGTGAGCAATACGCCAACCATTGCCAAGCCGGACGAAGCGAGCGACGAGGGCGACGGCCTGCCGGACGTGCGCGCATGCGGGGCGCCGGGCGTCGCGGAGACCTGCCGGAATCGGCCCCATCCCGGCAATATGGATCTCCCGCCCTATGTCAGCTACAGCGCGCGCTAGGCCGGCGTCGCTTGGTCCGCCGCGCAACGGCGCGACTTAAGCCTCGCGCAATCCCCCGGTTTGGAGCGGTACGGCCTAGTCTTTCGGCGTCAGGGCGACGGCGCGCAGCGGCGCGCCCGAGCCGCCTTCGATCTTCATTGGCAGGGCGATCACAAAAGCGCCGGTCGGCGGCAGCTTGTCGAGATTGGTGAGGTTCTCAAAACCCGGCGTGTTGGCGGCGCCCATAATGCGATGGACGGGAAAACTCCTCGACAGGCCATAGTCCGTAGACGCTGTATCAAGTCCGAGGGCGCCGACGCGCCGCTCCTCCACCAGAACGCGCACCGCCTCGGCGCCGAAACTCGGAAACGACAGCGCGGCCGGGTCGTCTCCGCCGAGATAGGCTTCCGCGTCCGGCCAGTACCGGCTCCAGTCGGTGCGCATCAAGACGATGGCGCCCGGCGCGATCTCCCCATGCGCCGCTTCGAACGCCGCCACATCCTCCGGCGCCAGGCGATAGTTTCGATCGGCGGCCGCCTTGTCGGAAACGTCGATCACCACCGCCGGCGCCATCAGGCGGGGCAGGGGCACGGCCTCGGCGGTGTCGCCGTTGATGTCGAAATGATAGGGCGCGTCCATATGGGTGCCGCCGTGTTCGGGGGTCGAAATGGCGAAGGCGGCGTAAAACCCGTCCTCACTCATGCCTTCCGACAAGGTGGTCTTGACGAAGCCGGATTTTTCCGTCGGCCAGTACACGGTCTTGTCGTTATAGGGGTAACTGAGGTCGACGACGTTATACGCAGAAAGGTCGATCGGCGTCGGCGTCTGCGCTTCCGGCGGGGCGCACGCGGCGAGGGCGAAGAAAAGAGCGCATAAGAGCGTAAGGCGTTCCATAATGACTCCAAGGGCGACGGCGGGCGAGTGATCAATCACAGCGGCGCATCAGTGCGTGGCCTGTGACGAATGCACTACAGGTCTGCTTCGGGGTCCTTCGCAAATCGCGAAGTTCTGAATTTTCGCCCACGGCGTCTCGCGTATACGGCCGATGCGGTGCGACGCCCGGCGACGGTTGAATCGTCTTTGCGCAACAGATGCGGGATGCGGAGGCGGTTGGGCGTGACGAAGGAAGGCGGGCGGCGGACAGGGCACGCAAACACAAAGATAATCATTACGAAAAATGCAGTTTTCAACCGACTGTCTTCCGGTCCGTTATACACAAAATCAACGCCGCCGTCAGAGTCTGAAGGCGCATGCATCCACCTGGCGTCCATTCAAATCTCTCCCTGCTGGCGCTGTCGAACGCGCCGCGCTTGCGTCCGGCGCCTGACCTCGCGGCGCGCGCCTATGCGAGTCGCTCTCCGTTCGTTGCGCACCCGCGGCCCGCGGGCGATGTGTTTTGTTCTAATGCGGAGATCCGGCGCATCGGCGAGCGGCTGCTCGATCACTCGCTGCCGCGCGCGGAATGGACCCACGCGGCCTGCTGCGCGGCGGTGATCTATTTTATGCGCGAAAAGCCGGAGATGGATGTGAAACACCGCATGCCGACCATGATCCGGGCGTATGACGCGGCGACGGGCGCGCCGGATGCGGATCCCGCCCGTTGCCATGAGACGATCACCCAGGTCATGCTGCATGTGATCCAGCGGTTCCTCACGGTCGTCGATGAGCATGCGTCGCTGGTCGACGCGGTCAACCTCTTCCTGCGATCGCCCTTCGCCAGGATCGATTATCTGCTGTTGTTTTATTCCCGCGAACGGCTGTTTTCGGCCGAAGCGCGGCGGCGGTTTGTCGAGCCGGATGTGCGGGCGATGGCGCGGTGAGGGGCGGTCGGCGGGTTTCATCAACATTACTCCTGCTACGAACAATAGGTTCAGGTCGCCGCGGCTACGGGAAAGCGCGAGCGCATGAAATGGAGAGGCATGCGAGGCGCAGTTGCATCCATTCAAAACAAAAAAGCGGACGCAAGCGCGCCTCGCACAGCGGCGTTAGACAGCGTCATCAATCGATCGCATTGCAGGACCTGCCCGAGGGCTGGGCCACGGGGCGTTATCCCGCCTGGCCGCAAGGCTCGACTGCCATGACCGGCCGAGTGCGTCTTCCGTCCGTTACGCGGGAAGCCGCCTCGCGCGCCGCAGATCCGATCGTTGAGTAACGGGGAGCGCTCACCGCCTCTCCATATCGGACCCGACATCATTATAAGGGCGCCGGAAGGGGGGGTGCATAACTACGCACCGAATGCGGGATTCAGGGAAGAATATTCGGTTGCAGTTGTGGGGAGGCGGGGGGATTCAACTTTGTGGTTGGGGTGATTTCGCGGGTATCTTCACCGTCATCCCGTGCGCGCTGCGTCATGAAATGACGCTGCGCCGCGCACGGGATCTCTCACGGTAAACCTTTGGCAGGTCCCGGATCTGCAACGCAGCGTTTCACGCTGCATTGCGTCCGGGATGACGAATTCTTTTTCGGTGGAATCCGCATCTCCGCCGCTCATTCCCGCGCCCGCGCGCGAAGGCGCGCTAACTATATTTTTGACCGCTTCGCGGTCGGGGCGGGAATCCATGTCACCCATTGCAATGGATCCCCGCGTGCGCGGGGATGAGCGGACAAACGAAAACCGGAAATCACCCCAACCAATTCTCACTATAGGCTCAATGAACAACCCTGTTCATGGAACCCATAACCAGCAGCCTTCAATATCATCCCGTGCTGTCAAGGGTCGCCAAAGGCGACCGCGAAGCGGCTCACGCCCTTGACAGCGCGGGATGATGTTGGAAGCGGAGACGGTGGGTGAAAGCGGCGGGCGCGGGATTGGCGGAGGCAAGCAGAAGCTGAATTGCGGGACCGGCGTCCGGCAATGCAGGGCAGGAAGCTGCGAAAGTACTCCTTCCGCTCATTCCGGCGCCCGCGCGCGAAGGCGCGCTAACTTAAAATTGACCGCTTCGCGGTCGGGCCGGAATCTCCGGCGGCAGGCTCGGAACAAGTTTCACGAGATCCCCGCTTGCGCGGGGATGAGCGGGTGGGGGCTAATGGGGAGAGTATCTCAACCGCTCACCCCGGCGTAGGCCGGGGTCTGGTCAAACGAAAAGAGCGGGCGGCACCCGGCATGTTCTTCATGCTGGATTCCGGGTTTCGCCGGAATGAGCGGTTTGACGGACACCTCGGGACAAGTGGAGGAAAGACCGCGAGAACAACGCAACCCGCGCTCCCCGGCGAAAGCCGCCTACAAGACGCCTGTCACACTCAGAGGATTGGCGGATTATATCCGTCCTTCGGTTGCTTGGTTCACCGCCGCCGCCCCTTCGCCCCCCGCGGCTTGCTCCGCACATTGCTCACCGTCCCCTCGCTCTTCTTAATCCGCCCGTCGCTCGCGTCTTCAACCCGCGCGTCGATTGCGGACTGCCGCGCCAGCGGATCGTCCGCGACGGCGAGTTCGACTTCCTGCAGGCGCTTGATCTCGTCCCTGATCCGCGCGGCGTCTTCGAATTCGAGATTGGCGGCGGCTTCGCGCATTTGCTTTTCCAGGGCGGCGAGGTGGGCTTTGAGGTTGTGGCCCGGTCCGGCGAAATCTTCGCCGTCTTCGCCGAAGCCGGCGCCCGGTTTGGCGGCGGCGACGCCGCGGTGCCCGACAAAGGTCTGGCCGGCGGCGGCTTTGGTTCCTTCGTCGTCGCTTTGCGCGATCTCGGCGATTTTCGCTTTCACGGTCGCCGGCGTGATGCCGTGGGCTTCGTTATGGGCGAGTTGCTTTTCGCGCCGGCGTGTCGTTTCGCCCATGGCGCGCTCCATGGACCCGGTGATCTCATCCGCATAGAGAATGACCCGGCCATCCACATTGCGCGCGGCGCGGCCGATGGTCTGCACGAGGGAAGTTTCCGACCGCAGGAAGCCTTCCTTGTCAGCGTCGAGGATGGCGACCAACTGGCACTCCGGAATGTCGAGGCCTTCTCGCAGAAGGTTGATGCCGACCAGCACGTCGAAGGCGCCGAGGCGCAGATCGCGGATGATCTCAATCCGCTCCAGCGTGTCGATGTCGGAGTGCATATAGCGCACGCGAATGCCCTGTTCGTGCATATATTCGGTGAGATCCTCGGACATGCGTTTCGTCAGGGTGGTGACGAGGACGCGCCCGCCCTTTTTCGCGATCTCTTTGCATTCGCCGATCACGTCGTCGACCTGATTGGTTTTGTCGCCGGTGACAGGGCGCACTTCGACGACCGGATCGACGAGGCCGGTGGGGCGGATCACCTGTTCGGTGAAGACCCCGCCGGTGCGCTCCAACTCCCAGCCGCCCGGCGTTGCGGAGACATGCACCGTTTGCGGGCGCATTTTCTCCCACTCCTCGAATTTCAGCGGCCGGTTGTCCATGCACGACGGCAGGCGGAAGCCGTATTCGGCAAGCGTCCGCTTGCGGTTGAAGTCGCCCCGGAACATGGCGCCGATCTGCGGCACGGTGACGTGGCTTTCGTCGCAAAAGATGAGGGCGTTTTCCGGCAGATATTCGAACAGCGTCGGCGGCGGCTCCCCCGGCTTGCGGCCGGTGAGATAGCGGGAATAGTTTTCGATGCCGTTGCACGACCCGGTCGCCGCCATCATCTCCAGATCGAACTGCACGCGTTGTTCCAGGCGCTGGGCTTCCAGGAGGCGCCCTTCCTCGCGCATGATCGGCAGGACGGTTTCCAGTTCCTGTTTGATCGATTTCATCGCCTGCTGCAGCGTCGGGCGCGGCGTCACATAGTGGGAGTTGGCGTAAAGGGTGATCTCTTCCAGATCGTCCGTCTTCTGACCGGTGAGGGGGTCGAATTCCTGGATCGCCTCGATCTCGTCGCCGAACATGGAGACGCGCCAGGCGCGGTCTTCATAGTGGGCGGGGAAGATCTCCAGGGTGTCGCCGCGCACCCGGAAGCAGCCGCGGGCGAAGGCGTTGTCATTGCGCTTGTATTGCAGGGCGACGAGGTCGGCGAGGAGCTTTTTGAGCGGGATTTCCTCGCCAAGCTTCAGCGAAAAGGTCATCGCGGTATAGGTTTCGACCGAGCCGATGCCGTAAATGCAGGAGACGGAGGCGACGATGACGACGTCGTCGCGTTCGAGGATCGCGCGCGTCGCCGCGTGACGCATGCGGTCGATCTGTTCGTTGATGGACGATTCCTTTTCGATATAAGTGTCCGTGCGCGGAACATAAGCTTCCGGCTGGTAGTAGTCGTAATAGGAAACGAAATACTCAACCGCGTTGTCCGGGAAGAACGCCTTGAACTCTCCATAGAGTTGCGCGGCGAGGGTTTTGTTCGGGGCGAGAATCAGCGCCGGGCGCTGGGCCGCCTCAATGACTTTCGCCATCGTAAAGGTCTTGCCGGTGCCCGTCGCGCCGAGGAGGACCTGGTCCCATTCCTCTTCCTTCAGGCCAGCGGACAGTTCGGCGATGGCGGTGGGCTGGTCGCCGGCGGGCTCATAGTCGGAGACCACCCTGAGCGGCTTCGACAGGCCGGAAATGGTCGGCCGCTCCGGGCGATGCGGCGTCCATTCCGAGGTCTGGACCTGGGCGTGATAGGCGGTCAGCGCCTCGGCGAAGCCGCCGGGCGTAATGTCTTCCTTGGGCGTCGACGGCTGGATGGTCGGCTTCCGCGCGCCGGGCTTGTATCCGGGTCTTGCTGGCATGAGGGCAAGATAGGCTGCATTGTCGGAAAGGGAAGGGAGCGGGCGCCGATTGTGGCGCGGGCCGCCCTTCGCCCGTGAATTGGGAGGCCGCCATGGAGACCGTTTTGTCGCGTTGCCGCCGTTTACTTGCGCTCGCCCTCCTGCTCATGCCGGCGCCGGGCGTGAACGCCGAGCCGCCGAAGCAAGGAGAGAAGGGGACCGAAATGCCCGCAACACTCTACAGGCTGATCCTGCCGGTGGGCGACATCGACAAAGCCGCGTCTTTTTACGGCGCTGTTCTGGGAAGCGACGGCGAACGCGTGTCGCCGGGCCGACACTATGTCGACGTCGGCGGCGTCATTCTCGCGCTCTACGATCCTGCGGCCGACGGCGACGATCTTGGCGGCGGATGGCGGCCCCACGAGAACCAATATATCTACATCGCTGTTCCCGATCTTGAGGCGACGCGGTCGCGCTCTGAAGCGGCCGGCGCGGCGAATGTCAGCACAATCGAGACGATGCCCTGGGGCGAGCGGCTGTTTTATGCGCAGGACCCCTTCGGCAATCCGATTTCATTTGTCGACGACAAAACCCTGTTTACCGGAACCGAAGGATAGCCTGCGCGAACGCCGAAAGCGGTTTTTTAAAACACTGGGCGCGGGTTGCGACCCCGGCGGGCGACTTTGCGCAGAGCGCCGCCGCCGGGTTCGTCGCGCGGTTTTACTTCTCAAGCACGCCGGGCCAGTTGTCATTGGCGAGCGCAATGAACCCGGGAACGTCTTTCAGCCAGTCCTGCTGTACTTTGTCGTTATAGTTCAGATAAAGCTTGTCATCGACAATGGTCCAGTTTTTCGGATTGCCCCGGGCCGTGTAGCCTTGAGAAACCGCCCAAGCGCAGTAGCCGCCATATTGCGGCGCATACTTGGCCGGATCGGTGATAAAGGCGTCGCGGTTTGCGGCGGATGAGAACTTCCACACCGCGCCGTTGTAGTCGTATGTGAACTGATTATCCCCTTTCACCGGCTCTCCGACCGTGAAATAGGCGACCGGGTCGTGGCCGTCGACGGCGGTATTGTTGAAACGGCCGGTGTAGACCGGGTCCTTTGCAAAGGCGGTCGCGCCGAGGCCAAGGACGGCGACGGCGGCGGCGAATGCGGCCAGTAAACGGTGCAGCGTCATGTCAGTCTCCCTGTTTGGTTGATTGCGGTCTAGCGCGCGCGCCGTCGCGCGGCCAATCAAGTCCGCTTCACAAGCGCGCGATGTGCGCGACCGCGGGAGCCATCGACGACAAGCGCCGGTCAGCTGCTGATCGTCGGCGCCAGGGCTTTGACGTCCACGGTGACGTCCATGCCGAGATAATCGCTTGCCGCGCCGACGAATGATCCTTCCAGCGGCACTGCTTGCGCAGGCAGCCGCGCGACGCCGGTGCGGATGAGCTGGCCGGAGGCGACAAGACCATTGGTCGGATCGAACTCTATCCAGCCGGCGCCGGGGAGGAACACCTGCACCCATGCGTGGGTCGATCCCGCCCCCTGCAGGGCGCCGCCATGATCCGTGAGCGGATCATAAAGGTATCCAGTGACAAAGCGGGCGGCGAATCCAAGTTGTCGCACGGCTTCCAGCATCAGGACGGCGAAATCCCGGCATGAGCCGGAGCCCATCGCCAGGGTTTCCCGCGGCGGCTGAATGCCGGGCTCTTCACGCCGCTGATAGTCAAACTGTTGGTGAATCGCCGAGTTGATATGGGTGAGGATCGCCCAGGTGTCGTTGCCGCCCCCGGCCAGAAACGCCTCGGCCCAGTGTTTCATTTCGCCGGAGGGGGAATCGTATTCCGGTCGAATCAAGGCGACGAGGTCCGGCCACTGTTCCGCTGGGTAGACAAACGGAAATCGCGCGGCGAACTCTGCAATCGGGAACTTCGGTTCGTGCACCGTCGAGCGGACGACGTTGAACTCACAAACGATTTCCAGGGTTTCCGACGGCGGCGCCGTCTCAAAGTCCATAATAACTTTCGAATTAGAGAATACGTCGTGAACCCAATGATGCGCCGATGTGGGATTGGTGTTGATCTCAAACGCGGTCAGGCGAAGGTCGTTCGCCTCATGGGGGCGAAACATGGCGCGGTGCTTACCGAACTTGACCGGCTTGGCGTAGCGATACCGAGTCACGTGGCGCACCTGTAGGAGGTCGGTCGACACGGTCGTTTTCGGATTCTCGATGGACGCCGCTGCGCTCACGACCCAGCCCCTTCATGCACGATAAACCGTCGGCGCGGCCGCGACTCACCCGACCGGGGCAAAATAGCGCTCATTGAGCGCATTGGCGAGGCCGATTATCTCCTGCTGGATTGCATCAATGTAACGATGCAGGGTGCGTCCGGCCAGTCGCTTCGGCGGCGACTCGAGGCGCGCCTTGAGCGCCTGGGCGGCGGCGTTAACCCCCGGACCGGGCTTGGCGTCAAAGTCCCGCTCCAAACGCTCAAGTTGATAGACCGCCGTTGATGCGGCGTTGGCCACGGACAGCGGCAGGTGAGGATCGCCCAGAATGAAGCGCGCCGCGTCCGCCGCGTCGGCGTTGAAGGAATGGCGCCGCTGGAACGCGTGATACCCCGCCGCAGACCGCAAGAGCGTGTTCCACCATGCGACGTCCGGCGGCGCGGCGGCGTCGTCATCGTCGCGGTCGAATCGGAAGTACTTGATATCGATCAGGCGCGTCGTCTGATCGGCGCGCTCCAGCGCGGCGCCGAGCTGGTTAAAGCGCCATACCTCATCTCGAAAGCAGGTCGATTCCATGACGCCGCGATGACGATAGCAGCCGTCGCGCAGTTGCAGGCAGATGTCGCTTAACTTCGACAAGGCGAATCGGCGTTTCTGCAGCGTTATGAGGTCGTCATTGAAAACGGAAATTTCGCGCCACGCTTCGGTGCTGATCAGATGGCGCAAGATGCGCGCATTTTCTTTCGCCATAAATGCTGCAAACGCGGCGGAATTCGGATTGGCTTTGTCAGTGAGGTAGAACCGCGCAACATTGAGCGCCGTCATGGATTTGCCGCGGTCCGAAAACGATTCATGGTCCGCGAACACCGACAAGATCGGGGCCCAGGCCTCATCGCTTTCCTGATCTGCGGCGAACGCTTCGGTGACCCATAAAAGCCGCGACAGGCTTTCCACGCGCTCCATGTAGCGGCCGAGCCAGAAAGCGTTTTCAGCGAAGCGGGCGAGCAGCATCAGCGCATGACCCACGTATCTTTCGATCCGCCGCCCTGACTGGAATTGACAATAATGGACCCTTCTCTCATCGCAACGCGGGTCAACCCGCCCGGCAACACCCATATGTCAGCGCCGGTCAGCACGAACGGACGCAGATCAACATGTCTCGGCTTCACCCCTTTCGGCGTTAACGTGGGGCATACGGAAAGATTGATCATCGGCTGAGCGATATAGTTCTTGGGGTCCTTTTTCACCGCTTTGCGGATGGCGCTGAGTTCGGCCTTGCTCGCTTTCGGCCCAACCACAATGCCGTAACCGCCGGATTCGCTGACGGGTTTGACGACAAGGTCCTTGAGATTATCGAGGACGTATGCAAGGTCGTCCGCCTCCCGGCAAATATAGGTTTTCACGTTGTCGAGGATCGCTTCCTCGCCAAGGTAATACTCAATGATCCGAGGCATATAGGCGTAAACGGCCTTGTCATCGGCGACGCCGGCGCCGATTGCGTTCGCGATAGAGACCTTTCCTGCTTTCAACGAGCGCAATAAGCCCGGCACCCCAAGCATGGAGTCTTTTCGGAAGGCTTCCGGATCCAGAAAGTCATCGTCAATTCGACGATAGATCGTGTGCACCCGTTCAAGGCCCGATATGGTCTTCATGAACACGCGGTCGTCGTCATCGACAAACAGGTCTCGGCCTTCGACCAGGGCGACGCCCATTTCCCGGGCGAGAAACACATGCTCGAAATAAGCGGAGTTGAAGACGCCGGGCGTTAAAAGAACGATATTCGGGTTTTGCACGCGGGGCGGCGCCGTTTCGATCAGTTTGCCGCGCAATCGCTTTCCGTAGTCTGAGACAGCCTGAATCTTGACCCCTTCCATCAGATCGGGAAAGGAGCGCATCATCAAATGCCGGTTTTCGATGACATACGAAACGCCGGACGGCGATCGGCAATTGTCTTCGAGCACGAGGAACGCGCCGTTTTCGTCGCGGATTAAGTCGACGCCGGCGATATGGGTATAGGTCCCCTGAGGGAGCTTGACCCCCATCATTTCTTCCCGGAAATGCTTGTTCTGAAGGACCAGATCACGCGGCACCACGCCGTCCTTCAGAATCTTTTGTTTGCCGTAGACGTCGCCGAGGAAAGCATTCAGAGCCGCTACGCGTTGCTTGCAGCCCGCTTCCAGCGATTTCCAGTCCGCGGCGGAAATCTGTCGGGGGAGGGGGTCAAACGGCAGGATTCTGTCTATCGCGCCGGCGTCGGAATAGACCGTAAAGGTGATCCCAAGATTCTTGAGTTCGCGTTCCGCGGCCTTGTTGCGCTGATTGAGCGTTCGCAGATTGTAGCGCGAGAGTCGTTTTGTTAGCGGATTGTTCCTTCCGCCAACCGACTTACCGCCAACCGACTTGCTTGTCGTTTCGCAGAAATCCCGTCCGGCGTCATAGTCTTTGAAAAGGTCTTTCGCTGGCATGAAGCGCGAGCGTAACAAACGATGCTGAAGAGTTCAACAATGATTCAATGTCATCAGTATACGATTTTTATCGACCGATCTGCGTATCGAGATCCGAACGACGCAGGATATGCTCGAGCTTCCAATCCCGGCACCATTTGTGGTAATTCTGCCCGGGAGGGGGCGCTTGCCCCGCAATCAAACCGGAGCCGTCCATGAAATCCGTTGTCGCCGCCGCATTTGCGGCCCTTTTCGCCGTCGCTTCGGCGTTTGCCGACCCCGGCGACGATCTCGATGCGCTGTTCGCCGACTATTGGCAAAACGAGATGAAGGAAAACCCCTTCTCCGCCACCCATGCAGGCGTTTTTGAATACAATGACCAGGCGCGGTCCGTGGCGCCTGAAGACCAGGCCCGCCGCATGTCCAGCGCCGAAAAATTCATGACGAGATTGAGTGAGATTGACCGCGAGGCGCTTTCCGAAAGCGACCGGGTGAATGCAGATTTATTGAAGTTTATCCTCAAGCACCGAATTGCGCTCGGTGAATTTCGCAGTTACCGCGCGCCGTTCCTGGCGGATACGGGATTTCACACAGCCATCGGCACCGTGGTCGGCGCAACCCCGTTCCGAACCGAAAAAGACTACGAGGACTATGTGAAGCGTCTTGCCGCGCTTCCCGAATACATTGACCAGAACATCGCCAACATGCGTACAGGGCTGGCGGAAGGATTTACGCAGCCCAAGGAGATCATTCCGCTCATCATTCCTTCTTTCGAGGCGCTGGTCACAGATAGCGCACAGGCGCACAGGCTCTACACGCCGTTCGAGGCGATACCTGACTCAATCTCCAAACGGCGCCGCGACTCGCTGCGTAAAGACGGCGAGGCGGTTCTTGAAGAGGCGGTCATCCCGGCTTTTGCGCGCCTGGCGACATTTATGAAAGAGGACTATTTGACGAACGCTCGCGAAACCCTCGGGATCAGCGAGGTTCCCGACGGCGAAGCGTACTACGCGGCGCTCGTGCGTTTTTTTACAACTCTAGATGACGCGACGCCCGACGAAATTCACGAGATCGGCCTCAAAGAAGTCGCCCGCATCCGCAAGGAAATGAACCAGGTCATCAAAGACGCCGACTTTGACGGAACATTCGATGAGTTTCTGGAGTTTCTGCGTACGGATCGTCAATTCTATGCGAGAACGCCCCAGGAAATGCTGGATCGCGCCGCGTGGATTTCGAAAGATATCGACGGACGGCTGCCCGCCTTCTTCGGCAAAATGCCGCGTCAGCCCTACTCGGTGGAGCCGGTGCCGGACGATATTGCGCCGAACTACACCAATGCGCGCTATGTGGGCGCGCCTCTCGGCGGCGGGCGAGGCGGACAGTTTTGGGTAAATACCTACAAGATCGAAATTCGCCCGATGTATCAACTCGTCGCCATGGCGCTGCATGAAGCGGTGCCAGGCCATCACATGCAGATCGCGCTCTCGAAAGAAATCGAAAACGTACCGGATTTTCGGAAAGGCTTTTATCCGCATGCGTATGGCGAGGGATGGGGGCTCTATTCCGAAAAACTGGGCGTGGAAATGGGCGTATACAGGACGCCGTATGATCACTTCGGTCGGTTGACGTGGGAAATGTGGCGCGCCTGTCGGCTGGTTATCGATACCGGCATTCACTCTAAAGGATGGACGCGCCAACAGGCGATGGATTATCTCGCTGGCAACACCGCCTTGTCGCTTCATAACGTTCAAACGGAAGTTGACCGGTATATAGCATGGCCGGGTCAGGCTCTCGCCTACAAAATGGGCGAGCTGACCATTTGGGAGCTTCGGGCCAAAGCGGAAAAAGAGCTCGGCGATGATTTCGACATACGCGCTTTTCACGATGCGGTGCTGACCGAAGGCGGGTTGCCGCTAGATATGTTGCGTGTGCAAATCGACAACTATATCGCCGAGGCGAAAGACTCGTAGGAGCAATATGTCGAGCAAGAACGGCAAATCCAAAATCGCGGCCGGCGTCATCGCCGGTTTTATCGGCGGCTGCGCGGTCGGCGCCGTCTCTCAGGAGGGATCGGGCTTTTTGCCGGAGCGGCCGCCCGGTTCAAACGAGATTCTGCGAGCGGACCTTGAATCAGCGGACGGCGTGGAAGTGATCATCTCCGATGTCGTCATTCCCCCGAATGCCGGCGTGCCCAAGCACTATCATCCCGGCGAGGAGTTCGTTTATGTGATCGCCGGATCGGCCGTTCATGTAGAAGACGGGCGTGCGGATCAGGAAATTGCGGCAGGCGATGCGTTTGTCATTCGCAAGGAGAAGCCCCATGCGCCGCGCGCGGGGGACGCCGGCGCCCGCGCCATTGTATTTCGGGTCCATCAGTCGGGCGAACCTGAACGCATTTTGCTAGCGGAGTGATTGGCGCCGACAATATTCCGATCGTTGAGACCAACCGGCTACTTCTGCGCGGTCATCGCCTGGACGATTTTCCGGCAATCTTTGAGATGTGGCGGGATCCGACGGTGACCAGGTTCATCGGCGGCCAGCCGCGATCGGAAGAAGACTGCTGGTCGAAGTTTTTAAGAGCGGCCGGGTTCTGGACCCATCTGGGATATGGCTACTGGATCGCCGAAGAAAAAGCGACGGGGTCAGTAGTTGGAGAACTCGGTTTCGGAGAATTCAAGCGCGACTTGTCTCCGTCGAT
Source organism: Hyphococcus sp. (assembly GCA_028289605.1). Classification (GTDB taxonomy): domain Bacteria; phylum Pseudomonadota; class Alphaproteobacteria; order Caulobacterales; family Parvularculaceae; genus Hyphococcus. The sequence continues at coordinate 13,969 of JANQON010000016.1, forward strand.
CCGCGGCGAGCCGGAGGCGGGTTGGGCGCTGGCCGCGCCCTTCCACGGAAAAGGGTACGCCAGCGAGGGGGTGGAGGCGATCGTGAAGTGGGGAGACGCAAAAGGTTTTGGCGCGAGGATGTCCTGCATCATCGATACGGAAAACAAAGCGTCGATCCGCGTAGCCGAAAAATGCGGCTTCTCAGAAACGGCGCGCACGACCTATCATGGCGCGCCGACCATCATATTTCACCGCGATTAGGCGTGCGTCAGGTTAGACGGCTGCGCATCAACGACGGCGGCCGGCGGCTCTCCCGCTTTGGCGGGATCAACCGAGTAACCGAAATTCTCAAAGTCATCCCTGTAAAACTGGACAAATGAATCAGCTTTATTTTTGTAAAGATCACTGTAATCCGGCATTGGCCCGGCGCCGACATTGACCTTTGGAAACCTCTTGCGGGGCGGCAGGTCCAGGAATTGAAAGAGGGCTGCTGCGTCCTCGTTCATCCGTTCAAATCTTCCTACAAAGTCGGCTGAGATCCTGCCGTCTTTCACATAGCGGAGAAAAGCGGACTGGCTCGCCCATTTCTCGTCAATCATCAGGTCCAGCGCGTTCAGAAATGAGGATTTTGTAAATCTATCATGATACGGATGATCGCCGCGACGACAAATGTGGCGATATAAGCTGTAGGCGCGCGAAAATGGATTCCGGACAAAACACACTTTGCGCATCGCCTCGACCGTGTCGCGACCGAGAGACCGATCAATCTGCCCTAGTTGCGTATGGGCGCTAAAACCAGTCACTTTTTCAATGAAGGCGTCGCCGCCCAGGAAGACTGTCATTGCGCGGCGCACTACAGGAGTTGAGCGGGCGGCGTATAGAATCCGTTCTTCTGGTCGCGCAAACGGCGCGAGCGCCTGGGTAAGCGACGTTCCGGCCGTTTTCGGAATGTGAATAAAAATGAAATTATGCTTCCAGGATATGAGCATCAGTCGCCTCCCTGGTAGCTTTTGGAAAACTGTTCACGCAGTTTCTGTTTTTGGACTTTTCCCATTGCGTTGCGAGGAAGCGCGTTCACCCAATAAATCTTGCGGGGCCGTTTGAACTTGGCGAGCCGCTGTAGGGCTTGGTCGACAATCACTGGTTCCAAGGGATCGGTCTCAGCGACGAGCACGGCGACGACGCCTTCGCCCATGTCGGGATGAGGCGCGCCGACAACGGCCGACTCGGCCACGCCGGGAATGGCGTCGAGCACGGCTTCGACTTCCTTGGGATAGACATTATAGCCTCCGGCGATAATGAGATCCTTGGCGCGACCCGACAGGGCGAGCCGTCCGGTCTCATCGATGCGGCCCACGTCGCCGGTGACAAACCATCCGTCGCGAAACTCCGCCGCGGTTTTTTCGGGCATGCGCCAGTACCCTTTGAAAAGACTGTCGCCCTGTATTTCCAAACCGCCCACAGCGTTCGGCGGAAGGCAGGCGCCGTGATCGTCGGTGATGCGCAAGGCGACCCCGGGAAGCGCAAAACCGACGGTGCCCGCGACGCGGTCGCCCTCGACCGGGTTTGACGCGATCATGCCCGCCTCCGACATGCCGTAGCGTTCGAGAATTTGCTGACCGGTCCGTTCTTCGAACGCGTTGAACGTTTCTTCGGACAGCGGCGCTGAACCGGAAATGAAGAGCCGCACGCCTTCGGTTTCCTTCCTGTCGAAACCGCCGTCCGCCAGCAATCGGGTATAGAATGTAGGCACGCCCATCAAAACGGTTGCGCGGGCAAGCGCTTTGCGGACTTCGCCGACGTGGAACTTCGGCAGAAACAATATCTCGCATGCTGACAGCATTGCGGTGTGGAGCGCGACAAAGAGGCCATGGATATGAAAAATCGGCAGCGCGTGCAGCAACACGTCCTTTTTCGAGAATCGCCAGAGCTCGTTTAGCGCAAGCGCGTTGGCGGCGAGGGCCCCATGGCTTAGCATGGCGCCCTTTGAACGTCCTGTCGTTCCGGACGTGTACAAAATAACAGCGATATCGTCGCTGTGACGAGGCTGAATATCGCGCATCGGTTCGGCGCCGTCTGCTGCTTCGGACAACGATGCGTCGACGCCGAGCGTATAGACCATTTTCACGTCGGCGCCGCTCGTCAGCCGCGTTAAACGGGTCTCGCGATCTGAGTCGCAGACGAGTATCGACGGGCTTGCGTCTCCGAGGAAGTATTCGACTTCATCGTCCGTATAGGCAGTATTGAGCGGAACATAAACGAGACCTGCGCGTATGGCGCCGAGATAGGCGGCGACGGTTTCTGTCGATTTCTCCGCCTGGACGAGTATCCGGTCGCCGGGCTGGGCGCCGGCGTCGAGAAAAACGCCGGCCATCTGTCCGGCGCGCGCGTCCATGTCGCCATAGGTCAGGCTCGATCCGTCCGGCAGGGTTAGCATCGGCGCGCCCAACCGGGAGGCCATGCGGCGGCGCAGCGTGTCGTAAAAGTTGCCCGAATCCATATTGCTGGATGAACATGGATTTTGCCCATTTTTCAAGCCGCGTGTTGCCGCCCGCGCTCTAGCGCGAAAGGCCGCCCCGCGTTATGACGCGGCGAGGAGCCTCACGAGCCAGGTCGGATGCTTGACGAAAAAACCCAGAGCGCTGCGCCGGCGCGGTCCAATTTCGGCGCGCAGCTGACGGCTGCCATCGACAGCGCAGCAGAATGGATCGCAGCGCGGCAGAAACCCGAGGGGTTCTGGGTTGGGCGACTTGAATCCAACGCCTGTATGGAAGCCCAGTGGATTTTGTTCCTGTGGTTCATGGGGATGGAAGACTCGCCGCTGCGCCCGCGTCTCGCGCAATCGCTGCGCGACACCCAGCGTGACGATGGGTCGTGGGAGATCTATCACAATGCGCCGGCGGGCGACATCAATACGACCGTCGAAGCGTACGCGGCGCTGCGCTCATGCGGGATCTCCAAAGATGACCCGGCGCTTGAAAAAGCGCATGCGTGGATCATGTCCAGGGGCGGGTTGAAGAACATTCGCGTATTCACGCGATATTGGCTGGCGTTGATCGGTGAGTATCCCTGGAAGAAAACGCCGAACATTCCGCCGGAAGTCATCTTCTTTCCGAACTGGTTTCCGTTCTCGATCTATAATTTCGCCCAATGGGCGCGTGCGACGCTGATGCCGATTGCGGTGCTGTCGGCGCGGCGGCCGTCGCGGCCCTTGGCGCCGTCAAACCGGCTGGACGAATTGTTCCCTGAGGGCCGGGAACGTTTTGACTACGCCTACCCCGAAAAACCGGGCGCCGATTTTTGGGACGGTTTTTTCAAAGCCGCCGACCGGGTGCTGCATGCTTTGCAAACCTACGGCGAATGGACCGGCTTTTCGCTGGCCCGCAAGACGGCGATCAAGACGGCGTTGGAATGGATCATTAAACGCCAGGACAATGACGGCGTTTGGGGAGGTATTCAGCCGCCATGGATATACTCGCTGATGGCGCTCCACAATGAAGGCTATGCGCTCGATCACGCCGTTCTGGAGAAAGGGGTCGGCGCCCTTGATGATCCGCGCTGGCGGGTTGATGTCGGGGACGCCACATGGATCCAGGCGTCGGTAAGCCCGGTTTGGGATACGGTGCTGACGTTGCTCGCCTTTGACGACGCAGGGCTCGACGAACGCTATGAACTGGAAATCGAAAAAGCGGTCGGATGGGTGCTTGACCAGCAGGTGCTGCGCAAAGGCGACTGGAGCGAAAAACTCCCCGATGTGGAGCCTGGCGGTTGGGCGTTCGAGTATAAAAACGGATATTATCCGGATACAGATGACACGGCCGTCGCGTTGATTGTTCTCGCCAAGTACAAGAATGATCCGAAATGGCGCGAGCGCGGCGTTGAAACCGCGATCGAGCGCGGCGTCAACTGGTTGTTCGCCATGCAGTGCAAAAACGGCGGTTGGGGCGCCTTCGACAAAGACAACGACAAGACATATCTCACGAAGATTCCATTTTGCGACTTCGGAGAAGCGCTCGATCCGCCCTCGGTGGATGTCACCGCCCACATTGTGGAGGCGCTCGGCAAGCTCGGCTATTCGAAACATCACCCTAATATTGCGCGCGCCATAGACTACCTCAAAGCGGAGCAAGAGGCTGACGGCGCGTGGTTCGGCCGATGGGGAGTCAACTACATCTATGGAACCGGCGCTGTCTTGCCGGCGCTCGAAGCCATCGGCGAGGACATGGATCAGCCATATCTTCGCAAGGCGTCCGACTGGCTGATCCTGCATCAGAACGAAGACGGCGGCTGGGGAGAATCGTGCGCGTCCTATATGGATCCCGACCAGATGGGCAAAGGCGCCTCGACCGCGTCACAAACCGCCTGGGCGCTGATGGCGCTCGCCGCCGCCGGCCGCGCCGACGACGAAGCGGCGATCGCCGACGGGGTTCAGTTTCTCATCGATCGCCAGAACGCGGGGACTTGGGAAGAGCCGGAATATACGGGAACGGGCTTTCCCGGTTACGGTGTCGGCGCGACAATCAAGCTCGGCGATCCACTGCTGGCCGAACAGCTGAAGCAGGGCCCTGAGCTCTCCCGTGCTTTCATGATCAACTACAATCTCTATCGCCACTATTTCCCGATCATGGCGATGGCGCGCGTCAGAAAGCTGATGGCGTCCTAAGGCTCGCCCGCGTTTTTCTTGGCTGCTTCGAGCATGGCGGCGTTCACATGCAGCAATTCCTGAAGGCAGCGCTCTATCTGGGCGTGCGCGCGCACGAGGCGTCGGGACTGTTCAGAAGATCCGCCCGGGATTTCGTAACTGAACTCCCCCACATTGCGGTAGTCATTCATAAGATAGAACTTCATGAAGACCTTTTCGCCCCGCGCTTCAAACCCGCCGAAAGTCACCGTCGAAGCGGGAATAGGCGGTTTGCGGTCCATGACGTGAGTTTCCTCTAGAAAACGGAGGCCTTCGTCAGCTTAGGCATATCCCGCGCCGACGCGCAATCATTGCGAGGGGGCTGCGTCATTGCGCGCTGCTGAAAAACCGGTCGAACGCGATCCAGAACGCCGGGCTGCCCGAGACCGACTGATGGTCGGCGTCTTGAATGACCACCGTTTCGACCGGCGCTTGAGAGAAACGCTGCGCAAGGCGCCGGCTATGATGAGGCGGAATAACGTCGTCCCGCTCAGCAATGACAATCATGACCGGCGCCGTGACGATGGGCGCCTTCGCTGCGGAATCATATTTGTCCCTCAGCAAAACGGAAACGGGCACGAATGGGAATCGCGCCTCGGCGATCCGTTTGACGCTGTCGAACGGCGTTATCAGCAGCGCGCGCGCCACCGGCCGATTGGCGGCGACATGAACGGCGACGGCGCTGCCGAGGCTCCGCCCAATCACAGAAATCTGTTCATAATCCGGTTTGATATGGTCAAAAACCGCTAGACCGTCGGACAGCAGTCCGTTCTCGCTTGGCGCGCCCGTGCTGCCGCTGTAACCGCGATAATTGACCAGAAAAATGTCGTGATCGGGAAGCCTGTCGCTTAACGCGGGAATGTTGTGAATTACAGTCTCGGCGTTGCCGCCGAAATAGATGGCGGCCTTTGTGTTGCCGGCGGCGACTTTCCAGATTTTCAGTGATGCGCCGTGGTTTTCCAGCGTGAAGAACGCGGTCTCATCAGCGTCAGAATCCGGCGTAGGAAAGTACAGGAACTGCCGCTGCATCAAAAACAGCGCCAAACAAACCCCTAGATATCCGACGCTTGCTGCAACGGCGGCGAATCGGATGGCTGCGAGCACTATGCGCAGCCTCCGTCCATCGCGTTGATCCAGGCGCGGATGAGGGCGACGCCCTCTTCATGGGCGACCGCGCGACCGAGTTCCGGCATCATGGCGCCCGGGTCATTCGTCTCCATGCGGAAGATGGTGATTGAGTCATCAGCATCGCCCGGGACAATCCCGAACAGGCGCCCGCCCGTGCCGCCGCCGGCCGCGATCGGTGTTTTGCATAGTCCGAGCGCCGGGCCCTTAGCGTTCGGTTCAAGATTGAGTCCCGACGTGTCCGCGGCGCCGTCCGGGTTATGACAATGGCTGCAATTGATATCCAGATACGCTCTAGCGCGCGCTTCTAGCGACGCCGCTTCGTCGTTCCAGACCGCATTGCGCGGCGCGGGTTCAGCGTCGTCTGCGGCGAGCCGCCCGGCCGCTATCCAGTAGTCAAGCTGGTTGAACGCCGGATGGAAGGTGGACGTCTTGTTGAGATGGCGCGCCTTGAGGCCGATCGGCTGAACCGCCTTCGTCTCAGCGTTGGTGACGTGGCACGCCGCGCACTGATTTTGGTTCGGAACGAGGTAGGCGAACTCTTCGTTTCCGCCGTCATTCCTGACGAGCGTCAACGACGTAACATCGCCGGTCCTTTTGAGCACTGCATCGGTTTGCGCCTCGTTCCATACATAGGGCAGAGCGACCCAACCGTTCGCGCGCCGCACCAGGAGGCGCGTTTCGAGGAGCTTTACGCCGTCAAGCGACATGGATCCGTCGGCGACCGTGCGGATGGGCAATGCGGCGACCTCGCCGTTGTCCGTCAACGGATAATAAAATGTCTTGGTGACGATAGAGCCCACCGGAAAATCGAAAGCGTCGCTGGCGTGATATACCGCTGGTTGCCCGTCAGGGGTCCACACGGTGCGCAATTTCTGCGCATAGTCTGAAAACAGAGGCGTTGCCAGATCATAGGGCGTCACGCCCGGCGATAGTTCCAGCGCGCCTTCTCGCGCAGACAGAACGCCCCACTCGCTTAGGGTGTCCGGGTTCTTTTCAGGATGAAATGTCGGCGACGGCGCACGCTCGGCGGAACAGCCAGCGAGGACAACAGCCAGGAATATGCAAAACGCCCTTAGCACCTACATCTGTTCCGCAAGCGAACCATTTAGCGTCACGGCCGGTAGTTTTTCGTGGGCGCAGTCATGATCGTCCGCGTCTTGGATGCGCGGATTCTTGTTGTCGTTTGGGCCGTCGACATTGACGACTCTTGATTCGCCATTCTGCACGCACAGACGTAAGGAGTCGGGCAGGGCGCCGTTTTCGAACTTTGTCTCATCGACATAACCGTCCCAGAGAATGTCAGGCAGGCGTCCAAGGGGTCCGACAAGAGCCAGTTTCAGCGCCTGCAGCTCCAGCCCGTCCGGATTATTGCCGCCGCCCTCGAACCTGTTGCCGTAAACAAAAACGCCTTCCGGATAGGGATCGAAGTCGTCCTGGGTTTCGCCCCCGCCGTAGCCGGCCGAGTAAATGCTGGAGACGATAACGTTCGCCGTCTTGTTGTCGCGAATATCGTTGTCAAAAATCTCAACCTGATCGTTCGAGTTGACGACAATGCCCGATCCCGCAGGAATCGAGGCCACGGGCGTGCCTTCATGGCCGAAATTTTTGGTGTTATTTTCGAACACCTCATTGTTGAAAATGCGCGTACGAGCCCCCGGCTGTTTCAGGTTCGGCATGTTGAACACCAAAATGCCGCCGGTGTTGTTGGTTGCAACATTGTCATAGACGTCGGCGTCAAATGTATTCTCGATCTCGATGCCGGCGACGTTGTATTCGGCGCGATTGTTGCGCACGACCACGTTTTTCGACTGGCCGATGTAAAGACCCGCGTCCGCGGCGGCGATCGCGACATTGCCTTCCATCAATACGTTTTTGGTTTGTACCGGATAGATGCCGTAGGCGCCGTTTTCAGTTTTCGGCCCGCCGGTCCATTCGGTTCGCACGCGGCGGATAACGATGTTTTCGCCGTCGCTGATTTTCAGCGCATCGCCCCTGGTGTCTTCGATCGCGAGATCCTCGATGGTGAAGTCGCTCGCGGTGACAAGCAGACCTTCAGCGCCCGCAACCTGGTTTTTGAAGGACAAGACTGTCTCATCCATGCCCTGGCCGCGTATCGTGACGCCGTCGACGGTGAGACTGAGCGAACGGTCAAACGCGAACGTTCCTGCAGGAATCTCGATCACGTCGCCGGGCTGAGCGTCGAGCAGCCTGGTCATCAATGTTTCCTGATAAGCGGCGTCGGCGGCCGGTTCAGTTTGCGTCGGCTCGCCCCCGCAGGCGGCGCCAAGCGCCAGGACACCAATGATCGAAATGCGTTTCACGGCACGCCTCCCTCGTTTTCCGCAAGAATAGAGGAATGCGCGCCGGAGAAAAGGCGTCGGCGCAGCCTTTACGCGGCGGCCCCGACGACGCCCCTGAAGAACGCAGTCCCGTCGATCCCGCCCAGAAGCGGGGAGATGACCCGCTCCGGATGCGGCATCAGTCCGAAGACGTTGCCGGCGTCATTGAGCACGCCGGCGATATTGCGCGCCGAGCCATTAGGATTGTCCACATAGCGCAGCGCGACGCGACCCTCATTTTCCAGGCGGTCCAGGGTTTCATCGTCGGCGAAGTAATTGCCGTCGTGATGGGCGACCGGAATGTCCACAAACTGACCGGCCTCGAACCCGCGCGTGAAGATCGACTGGTTGTTTTCGACTTTCAGCGTCACCGAGCGACAAACGAAATGCAGGTTTGCGTTTCGAAGAAGCGCGCCCGGCAAAAGCCCCGTTTCGCACAGGATCTGAAAGCCGTTGCAAATTCCGAGCACGGGCGTACCGGCGTTGGCTTTGTCGATCACGGCGCGCATGATCGGCGACTTCGACGCCATCGCCCCGCAGCGCAAATAATCGCCGTAAGAGAACCCGCCGGGCAGAACGATGAAATCCGTATCGGGAAGATCAGTGTCGCCGTGCCACACCATCGCCGGCGCCGCGCCCGTCGCCTGTTCAAGCGCAACGGCGACATCGCGGTCGCAGTTTGAGGCGGGAAAGACGATGACGCAGGGCTTCATCGGTCAGGTCACAATCTCGATGGCGTAGTTCTCCATCACTGGATTGGCGAGGAGTTTCTTGCACATCTCTTCGGCCTGCGCGCGAGCGGCCGCTTCATCGGTCTCAGACAGGGTGAGTTCGATTTCCTTGCCCTGGCGGACGTTGGACACCCCTTCAAAGCCGAGCCCCGTCAGGGCGCCTTCAATCGCCTTGCCTTGAGGATCGAGCACCCCGTTTTTGAGCGTGATCGTAATTATCGCTTTCATGCCGTCACTCGCATCTTCTCCGGCTTGTTACGCCGCGCTGCGCGGAATCGCAATGTCCGCGACCTGTTGCAGTGAGAATCGAAATGGGCCGTTAGAATTCCCGGCCGATGAAGATCTTGAACATGCTGTCGTCAGCGCCGTCGGTCACGCCGAAACGCACCGCCGATTGCAGGTAGACGCCGTTGTCCCATGACGCTTTCACCACCGGCCCGATCTGGTGGGCCTGGTCATCAAACCCCAGAATATCGGTCGTGTCGCCGTATTCGCTGAATATCTCGGCGCCGAACCGCATACCGCCTGAGCCGAGCAAATCCACGTCGAAGTTGCGCGTGAGCTGTCCGCGCGTTTCAAGGGAAACGCCGTCGTCTCTGCCGCTGCCGACTTCGAGTTCGCTGATGACATTGGCGCGCCACTCCCAGCGCTCCGCAAATTTGTCCGTCAGGGTGAGGCGGATTTCGGCTTCGTCGGGGTCGCCGTCCGGGGCGACGCCGTAGGACAGGCGAAGCCCGCCGTTGAAGCCCGAATTGTCGTCGGCTTCCTCGCTCCACTGAAACCAGTTCTCTATGGTGAAGGAGCTGAAATCCCAGTCTCCGGCGTCGGGTTTGCCGAAGGCGCCGATCAACCGCACCTGGTACCGGCCCGTGAAGGAATAGTCGTAATGGGCGCGCGCCCCGGCGGCGCCTTCGTCATCGACGCCGAACCGAACCTCGACGGCCTGCTCGCCATCGGTGACGCCTGCAGAACCGACATTGCCGGTCAACGATTGGGCCTCAGACGGCTGAGCTGCAAGGGCGACAAACATTGCGCCAAGGACGCAACCCAAACGACAGAACAGCGCCCAATTCATATCTCTAAATCGCCTGCTTACTCGTTGTCGCTGACCAACACAGGTCCTTTTTGCCCTGCGCCGCCGTTTTCGCGCAAGACTCCGAGTCGCTTTGCGACTTCACGGTAAGCGTCAGTGACATTGCCAAGGTCCTTGCGGAAACGGTCCTTGTCCATAATGTCGCCGGTTTCCATGTCCCACAACCGGCAACTGTCGGGACTGATCTCGTCGGCGACAATAAGGCGCATGAGATCGCCGTCATATTGGCGGCCGAATTCGACTTTGAAGTCGACCAGTTTAATCCCGACCCCGGCGAACAGCCCGGAGAGGAAATCATTGATGCGCAGCGCCAGCGCCATCATGTCGTCGATCTCCTGCGGGTTGGCCCAACTGAACGCAGTGATATGCTCTTCGGCGACCAGAGGATCGCCGAGCTTGTCGTCCTTGTAATAGAATTCAATAATCGATCGCGGCAGCGCGGTGCCGTCTTCAAGGCCCAAACGCTTCGACAAGGACCCGGCCGCCACATTGCGGACGACGACCTCCAACGGCACGATTTCAACATGGCGCACAAGCTGCTCGCGCATGTTGAGCCGCTTGATGAAATGGGTCGGCACGCCGATGCGTTCCAGGCCCGTCATCACGAATTCGGAGATGCGGTTGTTCAGGACGCCCTTGCCTTCGAGGATCGCGTGTTTCTGGTTGTTGAAAGCCGTCGCGTCGTCTTTGAAATACTGAATGATCGTGCCCGGTTCCGGACCTTCGAACAGGATCTTCGCCTTGCCCTCGTAGATTTGCTTGCGGCGGGCCATTTTGGTAGTCCTTTCAGGCGGTTGGGAGCTTTTTCTGCGCCGGCGCTAAAGCTCCGTTGGTCCGGCGGCAGCCCGTTAGATAGGCATCTCCGCCAGCTATCGCTAGCATGGGACGACCTTGGTCGGGAAGCCGGGGGGTTTAGGCGGAAACGGGGTCTTTGGAAAGCCCTATTGAAGAATGGGTCACAGGCTCATTGCATGGCTGACGGGGCGGGGATAAGTACTGGAAACAGCGGCGCAACCGCAGCGTTAAAGTTAAGGAGCAGGCCCACAATGTCGACCTTCGACGATCGCGAAGACAAGTTCGAGAAAAAATTCGCCCATGACGCGACCCTCAAGTTCAAGGCGGAAGCCCGGCGCAACAAGCTTCTCGGCATGTGGGCGGCGGAGTTGCTCGGCAAGCAGGGCGAGGCGGCGACCGAATACGCCAAGGAAGTGATCAAGGCGGATCTTGAAGAGGCGGGCGACGAAGACGTGTTCCGCAAGATCAGAGGCGATTTCGACGCCGCCGGCGTCGATCAATCAGATCACCAGATCCGCCGTCACATGGACGAGTTCCTCGAAGAAGCGGTCAAGCAGATCCAAAGCGAGGGCTGAGCCTCCCCGTGATCGACGCGCCGACGTTTCTTCTGTTTCTCTCAGGCGCCTTTCTTTTGAACATTACGCCAGGGCCGGACATGGCATTCACCCTGGCGAGCGCCATGCGCGGGGGCGCGCGCGCCGGCGCGGCGGCGGCGATCGGCATCGGCGCCGGCTCGCTGGTATGGGCGGGGCTGACGGCGGCGGGCCTCGCCGCATTGATCGCATCGTCGCAGCAAGCGCTGACCCTTATCCGAATTGCGGGCGGGGCATATCTGATTTTTCTGGCGGTTCAGACCTATCGACACCGTCATGAAGCGTTTGAAAGCGCAGCAACGGCCGGCGCCGCGTCGGCGTTTCGGACGGGATTGATCACTAATCTCCTAAATCCGAAGGTTGGCGTCTTCTTCCTGGCGTTCGTGCCAATCTTTCTCGATCCGGCCGCCGGTCCGGTCTGGGTGCAGGCGCTTCTTCTCGGCGCCGTGTTCTCAGCGAGCGGCGCCGCGGTGCTTGTCGGCGTCGCCCTCGCGGCGGGCGGTCTGCGCGCGCGCCTTGGCGCATCCCCGGCCTGGATCAAGCGCTTGCGCATGGCGTCTGCAGCGATGTTCGGCGGGCTTGGGCTTGGACTGTTGTTGTCGCGTTCCCATTGAGCGCTGCATTCGGCGCTTTATCGAATAGTGCCGATGTGGCATCTCCAAAGAAAACGGAGAGTGTCATGGGACGCGTTGCGGGAAAGAAAGTCTTCATCACCGGCGGGGCGCAGGGGCTCGGCGCCTGTTTCGGCCGAATGCTCGCCGAAGAAGGCGCAAAAGTCGCCCTGACCGACATCAATTACCAAGGCGCCGAACAGACCGCCGCCGCCATCAATGAAAAACACCCCGGCGCGGCGATCGCGTTACATCACGACGTCACGAGCCGCGAGGACTGGGAGCAAACCTTGGCCGAGGCCGCAAGGGCCATGGACGGGATCAGCGTCCTGATTAACAACGCCGGCATCGGCACGGCGGGCAATATCGAAACCGAAACCGACGAAGGGTGGCGGCGCACCCATGAAATTGATCTCGATTCGATTTTCATCGGCACGCAATTGGCCATGCCGTATCTGAAAGACAATCAGCCGGGTTCGATTATCAACATATCGTCGGTTGCGGGCATGGTCGCCGACGGCATGATGCTCGCCTACAACTCAGCGAAAGCCGCCGTTATGCACATGTCCAAGTCTGTTGCGCTTCACTGCGCGCGGTCCGGCTATGACATCCGCTGTAACTCAGTGCATCCCGTATTTACGCGAACGCCGATTGTAGATCCCTTGATCGAGCTTGGCGGCGGCGGAGCGGAAGGCGAGAAAAAACTGGTGCGCCAGATTCCCTTGCGGCGACTGGGCGAACCGGAAGACGTCGGCTACTGTATTGTCTATCTTGCGTCAGATGAGTCGCGCTTCGTGACGGCGTCAGAATTCAAGATCGACGGCGGCATCACGGCGCAGTAACGTTTATCGCATTGAGGCTATAAACGCGTCGGCTTCGGCGATCGCTGCATTCATCTCCGCAATCAATGCTTCCACGCGGACTTCGATTTCTTCCCGCTCAACTTCGAGGGAGGAAATGGCGCGCGCGTTGAGATTGTGCTTCAGGAACAGGACCTGATCCTGGTACAGCGCTAGAACGGGATCCATTTTATCAGCGGCCCGATTCATGGCGTCGACGACATTTTCGTAATCGCGCTCCGTCGACATCAGTTGTTGCTCAGAACGCCGGCGTAAATCGGCGCTCTCATAGAGCTTCAGCTCTTGGCGCCACTCTCTGAACAAGCGCCCGCCGACGTCTTCAACAGCGTCAATCCGTGTGCGCACGTCCGCCGCCTGCTTTTGGGCGCGGTCATATGACCGGTTCAGTTTGTCATATTGGCGTTCCAATTCGCCGCCGTCGACGTTGACCAGCGCGCGAAACTCATCGAGGGCAGACGCAAATACTTTCTGCGCGTCCGCCTGTTCGCCGCGCGCCGCCTCTACGCGATCAACGAGAATGTCGCGTTTCTCAAACCCCATCCGCTCCATGGTGCTGTAGTAGGCCGACGCGCAACCGGCGGCGGTCAGCGCAAGGAAAACGAAGGCGAGAGAGCGAAAGAGAGGCGTCATCGGTCGAATTTCCCCCAAACCGGTAGTTAATTTAGAGCGTTCTAGCAGGGGATTTGCCGGAAATCACGGGGGTTGAAAGCGTAAAGACCGAAGCCGGCGACGCCGTCGTCGTTGCTTGAGGCGGCAAAAACACCATATAGGGATGGCGAGGGGAATTCATTCCCGTCAGGGCTTGGGCGCCGATGCGGCGTCCATTGCATGAAGGAGGGATCATGTCGGGACTTCTGGTTTTTCTCGGCCTTGTGGTGGCCGTGGTTCTATTTGTCATTGTTATCTACAACCGGATCGTTGCGCTCAGCCAGCGCACCGAGCAGGCCTTTGCTGACGTGGACGTCCAACTCAAGCAGCGTCACGACCTCATTCCCAATCTGGTTGAAACGGTGAAGGGCTACGCCAGCCACGAAAAAGAAACGCTGGACAATGTCATTATGGCCCGCAGCGCCGCGCAATCCGCGCACGGACCGGCGGCCCAAGGCGCGGCTGAAGGCGTGCTGGGCGCGGCTCTCGGCAAACTCTTTGCGCTGGCCGAGGCCTATCCGGATCTGAAGGCGAACGAAAATTTCATGGAGCTTCAGCGCGAACTCTCGGACGTTGAAAACAAAATTGCCGCCGCGCGGCGTTTCTTCAACAATGCGGTCCAGGAGTTCAACACCGCGATCCAGCAGATTCCCGGCAATCTCGTTGCGCCGCTCGGCAATTTCACGCTGAAGGAATACTTCGAGGTGCCGGCGGGCAGCCGCGATCAGATTGAGGCGGCGCCGGAAGTTTCCTTCGCGTCCTAACTCGGAATGAGCGCCGGCGAAATGAAACGCCTCGGAGTTATCGGCGGGGTTAGTCCGGAATCGACGGTTATCTATTATCGCCTGCTGAACCGGGCGGCCCGCGCCCGGTTCGGCGGCGAGCATTCGGCGAATATCGTTCTTTACGCCCTCGATTACGGGGTCATGATCCGCCACTACGACAATCGCGACTGGCCGGCGTTCATTAAAGAGGTTGTGAAGGGCGCTGAGACCCTCGCGGCGGCGGGCGTCGACGCACTTGTCATCTCATCGAATACGACTCACGTTGCTGCGGATGCGATCGCCGAAGCAACTGGACTGCCGGTTATTCACATGTTGGACGCATTGAGCGATGCGATGAAGGCGGCCGATGTGAAGCAGCCTCTTCTCACCGGCACGCCCGTCGTCATGAGCGGCGACCACTATCGTCCTGCGCTCGCTCAACGCTATCGCGGCGACACGCTAATCCCCGATGAGGGCGAACAGGCTGTGATCGCGCGGATCATCCTTGATGAACTGGTCAACGGCGTCGTTCTCGACGAAAGCCGGAAGGCGTATCTGGCGATCATCAATCGCTGGCGGGACAAGGGCGCCGACGGCGTTATCCTCGGCTGCACCGAGCTTTGCATGATCCTCGATCAATCGCACACGGACCTTCCTGTGTTCGACACGACGGCCCTTCACGCCGAGGCGGCGGCGCGGTTTGCTTTTGGGGACGCCTGATGGGCGCCTTCGGCCTCCAGACCCACATCTGGAACAACAATCTGAAATCTGTGTTGCTGCTGGCGGGGTTTCCGCTGCTGCTCCTTCTCCTGATGTACGGGCTGTCCGTAGGGTTTGTGGCGGTCACGACAGACTTCTCCAATGTCGAAGAGGGGTTGCTCCTCGCATTTGAGAATATGCAGCGCATATGGCCTTTTGCGTTTCTCGGCGCCGGCGTCTGGTTCGCTATCGCTTGGTTTTCCCATCAGGCCATTATCGAGGCGTCGGTCGGCGCCAAGAGCCTGTCGCGCAAAGAGGCGCCGGACCTGTACAATCTTTTGGAGAATCTCTGCATTTCCCAAGGCATGGCGATGCCGCGTCTGAACGTGATTGAATCTCCTGCGCTCAACGCGTTCGCCAGCGGCGTATCGGACAAGAGCTACAAAATCACGGTGACGCGCGGACTGATCGACGCGCTGGAACGCGACGAGGTCGAGGCCGTTCTCGCCCACGAGTTGACGCATATTCAAAACCGGGATGTTCGCCTGTTGATCATCGCGGTTATCTTTGTTGGGATCTTTTCTTTTTTCGGCGAGCTCTTGTTTGACGGCCTCTTCCGGCGCGGCGTGCGCATCGGCGGCCATTCGCGTTCGCGCAACGGCGACAGTCGCGGCGGCGGGATTCTGATTCTGATCGCCGTCGCGCTGATCGTGATTGCGTATCTTCTGGCGCTGGTCATTCGCTTTTCCCTGTCGCAGAAGCGCGAATATCTCGCTGACGCAGGCGCGGCTGAGCTCACCCGCAATCCGGACGCGATGATCCGGGCGCTGCAGAAAATCTCCGGCCATTCGGAGGTGAAGGCGCCGGGCAATGTGCAGCAGATGATGGTTGAAAACACGGTTCGCTTCGCCGGCGTCTTCGCCACTCATCCGTCGATCGACAAACGGATCGAGGCGTTGAGGGAGTTTGCCGGCGGGGCGGCGTAGTGTTCAGGGAACGTCAAAAACCCAGAGTATTCTTGGGTGCTGTCGGCGTTGTTCCGAAAGACAAGGTCACCTCCTTTTTTGAAGGAATCAAATGGCGTTCCGAGCAACATATGGACGCAAAACTCCAGTCCAGCCTTGGCGACATTTTTTCGTTGCCGCTTGCTGCTGACGTAGAGATCCCGAAACCAACGGATCTCAGTTTGGATGTCTTTATTCAAACCTACAAACAAGGAGCGTTGATGGACTTCAATCTTGGCGACGCCGGCTTTCCCATGTTTTGGAGGCCAAAAATTGTTCTGCGCGCACGGCTTTCGAAGTTGGAAACGGCCAAGGTTCTCAAGACATACTCCGTGACCGAAAAGGCGACATGGCGTGAGTATCTGACGCGCGCCGCCTCGTTTCGTTCCGTGTTTAGGATTGGCGACATTTTCGAAGAAACGGAAATGAAATCTCTTTTGGAACGAGCGTCGGCGCGGCTGCTGCAGGACGTTATTCGAACGGCCTACTAGTACAAAACATCCGGCAGCCACGTCGCAATCGCCGGAAACAGCGCGATCAACGCCAAGGCGAAAACCTGGATGAAAATAAACGGAATGGCGCCGGCGTAAATCTGCGCGGTCTTGACGTCGGGCGGGGCGACGCCGCGCAGGTAAAACAGAGCGAAGCCGAAAGGCGGGGTCAGAAACGACGTCTGGAGATTGATCGCCATCATGACGCCGAGCCAGACCGGGTCGAGGCCCATCATCAACAGGGGCGGGCCCACCAGGGGCACCACAACCAGGGTGATCTCGATAAAATCGAGAAAGAAGCCTAAGAGGAACATCACGATCATGACAACGGCAACGGCGCCGACAACGCCGCCCGGCGTCGCTTCAAGGGCGTGGCGCACCGTGTCGTCGCCGCCAAGGCCGCGGAAGACCAGCGAGAAAAGGGCGGCGCCGATCAGGATCGTGAACACCATGGTGGTGACGCGGGCCGTCTGATCGAGGATCGGCGCGATTGTCCGTTCCCGACGCATTTGAAACAGGCTTGCGACGATGCCCCAGGGCGTCAGCGCGCAGAACAAAAATGCGAGCGCGATGCCGAGGCTTTCGATCGTCGTAACGCTTTCCCGCCCCAGGCGCAGATCGAGAAGCGACGTCAGGAGGATCAGGCCGATAATCGCCGCCGCGGACACGTAAACCGCCGGCCGGCCGGCGGCGAAAGAGCCCTTAGGCGCCATGCGTCCCCCGGCGATGAGCAGCGCCCCGACCGCGCCGACGCTCGCCGCTTCGGTCGGCGTCGCGGCCCCGGCGAGGATGGAGCCGAGCACGGCGATGATGAGCAACAGCGGCGCCGGCAGGGTCCTCGCCGCGGCGATCCAGACCTCTTTGGTCGATCCCAATTCCGCGCGCGGGATGGCGGGCGCTTTTTTGGGCTGGGTCGTCGCGACAAAGATCTGCCAGGCCATGTAGAGGCCGACCAGCATCAGCCCGGGAATGAGCGCGCCGGCGAACAGATGACCGACGGACACCGTCTCGGGCGAGGCGACGCCCAATTCCAGCTGCGAGCGTTGAAACGCATTGGAGATGACGTCGCCCAGAAGAATGAGGACGATCGACGGCGGGATAATCTGACCCAGCGTGCCCGCCGCCGCGATAGAGCCCGACGCAAACGCAGGATCGTATCCGCGCCGCAACATTGTCGGCAGGCTGAGCAATCCCATAGTGACGACCGTTGCGCCGACAATGCCGGTCGATGCGGCGAGCAAAGCGCCCACAAAAGTGACGGACAGGCCGAGCCCGCCGCGCATGGTGCCGAACAATTTCGCCATCTCATCGAGCAAATCCTCGGCGATCTTCGATTTCTCTAGGATGACGCCCATCAAAACGAACATCGGAACAGCAATCAGCGTCGTGTTGGAGACCGCGCCGAAAATCCGCGACGGAAACGGCTTGACGTAGGAGATATCAAAAACGCCTGACGCCAGCCCGATCACGGCAAACAGCAGCGCGGTTCCCGCCAATGAGAAAGCCACCGGATATCCCGCCATCAGCAACGCACAGAGGAAGACGACCATCATGATGTCGAGCCATCCGGCGAGGGTGCAGAGACAGAAGCCGGTTTCGACCGCGGCGATATCCATCACTCGCGGCCTTTCAGCACGGCCACGGATTTCTGCGCGACCACGAATCCCGCCATCGCCAGCAACACGGCGAAGGCGGGTATCAACGACTTCAGGATAAAGACGCCCTGGATCCCGGAGGTGTCGGCGGAGCCCTCGAAATACGCCCATGAGCGAGCGACATAGGGCGAGGACGTCCAGAGAATGACAAGGCAGAACGGGAACAGCAGAAAATACGTGCCGAACAGATCGATCACAGCTTTTCGTTTCGGCGGCGCCTCGCGATAGAAAATATCGACGCGCACATGGTCGCCGGTGACGAGCGCATAGCCTGCGGCGAGCAGGAAAACGAAACCGTGCATATAGGTGATCGATTCCTGCATGAAGATTTCGTTGATCCCGAAAACATAGCGCAGAAGCACGACGGCGAATTGCACGAGCGCCATTAACAGCAGTAGCCACATGACGCCGCGACCGACGCCGCGGGTGATCGCCTCGAATGCAGGCGAAAGGAATTGCGCCGCCTTTCCGGCCCCGCCGGCGACGATCATGGCGACGAGCAGGCCGAGCGACGCCAGTGCAAACACGAAAAGGCTGTCTTGCGGCGGCGTCGCACGCAGCACCGGCGTCACCATTGAAAACAGAACGCCGGCCGCCGCAATCCCGGCGACGATCCCGGCCCACGCCGCCGAGGAGACGGCGCGCTTGTCGGAAATAAGAGCGGCAAGCGGCGCCAGCATCAATGGAAAGAGAACGCCCGCCGCCGCCCAGTTCAGAGTATCGCCGATGTGTTCCAGCATGGCCTACAACGAAAACGTCTCGCGACGCGCCGCCATAAAAGCCTCGTCGGAGATCCGGCCCCAGGCCTGGCTTTGCGCCAGCGATGCTCTGAAACTCTCAAAAATGCGGCCGGTCAATTCGTCAGCCGCCGCCGTTTCCTCCAAGACTTCCTTCGCCGCCTTCGCCGCCGCGGCGATCACGTCGTCGGGCAATCGCCGAAGCTCAACCCCATGCTCCTCGATGAGGAGGTCGAGATAATCCGCATTATTCGCTGTGTATTCTGCGATCGAAAGGTTGTTCGCCCACTGACAGGCGGCCTTGATGATGGCTTGTTCGGTCGTGTTCAGGCTGTTCCAGACGTCGAGATTGACGCCGACGCCGAGCTGAGCGCCCGGTTCATGAAAGCCGGGCCAGTAATAGTACTTGGCCTCGTTATAAAATCCGAAGGCGAGATCGTTCCACGGGCCGACCCATTCGGTTCCGTCGATCGCCCCGGATTGAAGCGCCTGATAGATCTCGCCGCCGGCGAGCGCGACGGCGGAGGCGCCGATGCGGCGCAGGACTTCGCCGCCGAGCCCGGGCATGCGGATTTTCAGGCCGCGCAAATCCTCAAGGCTGTTAATTTCCTTTTTGTACCACCCGGCGAGCTGGTGGCCGGTGTTGCCGGCGGCGAAGGGCTTGATATTGAATTTCGCCGATAGCTCGTCCCAGAGCGCCTGGCCGCCGCCAAACTCCGTCCACGCCATGATCTCGACAGCGGTCATGCCGAACGGCACGGCTGTAAAGAAGGCGAACGCCGGCGATTTTCCGACCCAGTAATATTCCGCACCATGATAAATATCGGCGGCGCCGTCGGATACCGCATCGAAGCTCTCAAAGGCGGAAACCAGCTCGCCGGCGGCGAACAGTTTCACGGTCAACACCCCGCCCGACAAATCAGAGATGAATTGCGCCGTGCGTTCGGCCATGGTCCCGAGACCGGGAAAATCCTTGGGCCAGGTCGTGACCATT
This sequence comes from Hyphococcus sp., assembly GCA_028289605.1. GTDB lineage: Bacteria > Pseudomonadota > Alphaproteobacteria > Caulobacterales > Parvularculaceae > Hyphococcus. The sequence goes on from JANQON010000016.1 coordinate 33,772, forward strand.
TTGAGTTCGCGCGGCCGTACGGCGCCTGCGATGTTGTCGAGCCCCGCGGGAACGCCGCATTCGCAGCCCGCCGCCAGCCCCGCCGCGCCAAGCGCGCCGCCGGTCAACAGCTGACGTCTTTTGATCATTGCAGTGGTTTCCGCCTGGTTTCGTGGTCAGGGCGGAGGCTATCGCTGTTTTTGTCTCACGACAAATCGGCGTTCAACTCGTCCGGTCCATCCGCACCCAGCCGTTTGCGGTGAGCTTTTCCAGCGGTTGATAATCGGCCTTGTAATCCATCTTCGGCGAGCCTTCGACCCAATAACCAAGATAGACGTAGGGCAGGCCCAGTTCGCGGGCGAGGGCGACATGATCGTGGATCATAAAGCGTCCAAGCGACCGTCCGGCCGCTTCCGGTTCGAAAAAGCTGTACACCATGGACAGGCCGTCCGTGAGGCGATCGGTGAGGGCGACGGCGATCAGCTTGCTGTCGTCCTCGCCCTCAAGACCCGGGTCGTCGGCGCGATACTCGACAATCATCGTGTCAACCGCCGTCTCTTCAACCATGGCGGCGTAATCGAGCACGGTCATCTCCGACATGCCGCCGTCGCCATGGCGCGCGTCGAGATAGCCGCGCAATACGGAAAACTGCTCTCCCGTCGCGCGCGGCCCGGCCAACCGCCGGACGAGATCAGCGTTCTTGGCGATATTGCGTTTTCGCGATTTGGTGACCTTAAAATCGTCAACCACAATTCTGACAGGGATACACGCGGCGCACCCCTCGCAGGCGGGAAGGTAAATGATATTCTGTGATCGGCGAAAGCCGCGCCGGGTCAGCAGCGCATTGGTGGAGGCGGCCGCCGGTCCGTCGAGATAGGAAAAAATCTTCCGCTCGTTTTTGCCGTCCAGATAGGGACAGGGCGAGGGCGCGGTGACGTAGAATTCGCCCCCCTCCAATCCAAACCGCCGTGCAAACTCTTCATTACTCATAGGGTTGTCCTAAAGAAAGAATCTTAGCGGGCGATTAGCGCAGCATCAATGATGCAGTTCTTTTTTGCGGTCAATTCAACTGAAAGTAGAACGGGGCCGCCACCGAATAGACAACCCACAGAAGGATGATCAAAGGCCCGCCGACGACCATGAAATCACGAAACTTGTAATGTCCCGGCGTCATCACGAGAAGATTGGTCTGATAGGCCACCGGCGTGGCGAAGGAACAGTTCGATCCGAAGATCACGGTGAGGACCAGGATATGTTCGTCAATCCCGAGTTGACGCGCGGCGCTGACCGCGATTGGCGTGAACAGGACCGCCGTCGCGTTGTTGGAAAGCACGTTGGTGAGGCCGGCGCAGATAATAAACAACGCGGAGATGACGGCGACCGGTCCCAACGGACCTGCGGCGTCGGCCAGCGCTTCACCGATCAAGGCGGCGCCGCCGGAGCGTTCCAGCGCCGCGCCCATGGCCAACGAGGCGCCGATCAACAGATAAATCCGCCGATCGACGGCGCGGGCGGCCTGACGCACGTTCAAGCACCCGGTGGCGACCATGGCGGTTGCGCCGGCGATCGCCGATATGGCGATCGGCACCAGGCCTGTCGCGGTGACGCCGATCACGCCGGCGAAAATCAGCGCCGCGATCTGGGCGTTTCGCGGATCCGGCAATCCCTGCATTGAGTATTCCAGAAGCAGGATGTCGCGATCGGAGCGAAGATTTCGAATGTCATTCAGGTCGCCGAGAATGAGGAGAACGTCGCCGGCTTCGAGCCGGATCGTATTCATCTGTGTTCTAATCATTCGGCTGCGGCGTTCGATGCCGACGATGACGCAATTGGTTTGCGCGTGAAACCCGATCTGCGCGATAGACCGGCCGATGAGCCGCGAGCCTGGCGCGACGATCGCCTCAACCAGCGTCAGTTGGGTTGAACGCTGCACCGAACCGTCTTCTTCATCGGCGATTGAGGTTTCAGCCATCAGTCCTTCCAGCATGGCCGGATTGGATTTCAACAGGCTGGTGAGCGCCGATCGGGTCGCCGCAACGATCACAACGTCGCCGGACATGAATCTGAAATCGTCGAACGGCGGCAAGATCGCCTTTTGCCGACGCTGCACCATCCGCACCGTAATATCGGGGAGGTCGACGAACAGGCCTGAAACCGGCCCCTTGCCGATCAGCGGGTGGCCGCGCGTAATTTCGATCTGGGCTATGAAGTGCTTGCCTTCGCGTTCGCTGATCGCTGTTTGATTGGGATTGCTCCGGATCGGCGTCAGCCAGCGTCCCGCGGTGGCCATGTAGAGAACGCCGACCCCGGCGAGGATCAGACCCATTGGCGTCAGCTCGAAAAAGCCGATCTCACCGCCTGTCGTGGCGCGGTAGGATTGCGCGGCGAGGAGGTTGGTCGACGAGCCGATCAAGGTCGTCATGCCGCCGAAGATCGAAACGTAAGAGAGCGGCATCATGTACCGGGCGACGGGGATTTTCCCCTGTTGGGCGAGCGCCGCCATGATCGGGATGAACATCACCACCACCGGCGTGTTGTTCAAAAACGCGCTGATGACCATGATAAAGACGAAAATCGAGGTCGTGACCGTGACCGGACGCTTGTCGTATATGCGCAGAAGATAGTTCGTCGGATGCTCAAGGGCGCCGGACTGGAACATGCCCTGGCCGATGATCAGCAGTCCGAGAATGGCGAACAGAGCCGGGCTGGCGAATCCGGACAGCAAGTCTTCCGTTGTGAGCAGGTTAACGCCGGCGTCCTCCATCGGCGCCAGCAAAAACAGCGCGAGCAATGCGACGAGCGCGGCTGCGGAGACCAGTTCCAGAGAAAAGCGGTCGAGCGTGTAGAAAACGATCGTGACGAAGATGATCGCCAACGTCGCCCACATCTGCCAATGTGCGTCTTGCAGGAATTCCATTGACCGCCCGACCCTAGACCGCGTCGCCTTATCGAGCGCACGCCCTCAAATTTGCGCAGCCGGCTTAAAGCGCCGGCAGCTTTTTATTTTCCCGAATAGATGCTAACCGCACAAGAGTGAAGCATTTTCAATACGTTGCCGAAACGGCGGCGCGGATGAGAGAAGGTTGCGCCGATGGCGGACAAATTCAGGCCCCTCAAGGATGCGTTCGGCAGATTCGCAACCGGAATCGCGGTGGCGACCTGCCGGCAGCCGGACAACGGATTCAGGGCGTTAACCATAAATTCCTTCACTTCCGTCTCGCTGGAGCCGCAGCTCGTTTTGTGGTGCTTGGAAAACAAGGCCGCGTCGTATCCGCATTTTATGGAGGCAGACAGCTACGCCGTTTCCATCTTGAGTGCTGACGGGGAGGCCCTGTCCAACCGTTTTGCGGGCCATGCGCCGCAGCCCCTGGCGGCGACCGAGTACGACATCTGGGAGACCGGGGCGCCGCTTTTGAAATCACGGATTGCCGGTTTTGACTGTCGCGTCCAGCGACGTCACCGGGCCGGCGACCATATTATCCTTGTCGGCGAGGTGGTGCGTTTCGATTCAAAAGACGGGGCGCCGCTGGTATACTACGCCAGTCAATATCATTCGGGATTTTCCACTTCATGAAAAAGGCGGCATTCCTCGGCCTCGGCGTCATGGGCTTTCCAATGGCGGGACATCTGGCTGAAAAAGGCTACGAGGTTACCGTGTATAACCGCAGCCCGGCGAAGGCCTCTCAGTGGACGGACAATTATGCGGGCGCGGCGGCGGCGGCGCCGGACGAAGCCTGCGCCGGGGCCGATCTGGTTTTTCTCTGTCTCGGCGACGATCCGGACGTTGACGCCGTGCTGCGACAAGCGGCGCCCGGCCTGCGTCAGGGGGCGGTTGTCGTGGACCATACAACGGCGTCCCCGGCGTTGTCCCGACGGGTGCACGACGAACTCGGCGAAATTGGCGTCGGTTTCATCGATGCGCCGGTGTCGGGCGGCGAAGCGGGCGCCGTAAACGGCAAACTCTCGGTGATGTGCGGCGGCGAGGGCGCCCATGTTGAACTGGCGCGTCCGGCGATGGAAGCCTATGCCGCCCGTATTGTCCATGTGGGACCGTCTGGGTCGGGACAGTTATGCAAGGCGGTCAATCAGATCTGCATCGCGGGTCTGTTGCAGGGCCTGTCGGAGGGCGTTCATTTCGCAACGCGCGCAGGCCTCGATATCGACAAGGTCCTGGAAGCGATATCAGGCGGGGCGGCGCAAAGCTGGCAAATGGAAAACCGTGCCAAGACCATGGCCGCCGACGACTTCGATTTCGGTTTCGCCGTTGACTGGATGCGCAAAGACCTGCGTATCGCGCTCGCTGAGGCGCGCGACAATGGCGCGCGCCTGCCGGTGACGGCGCTGGTCGATCAGTTTTACGCCGACATCCAGGCGATGGACGGCGGGCGTTGGGATACGTCCAGTCTGATACGCCGTTTGAGCGAAGCGGATTAATCCGGGCGAGGAAACCGGCGACTTCGGTCCGGATTTTCGATCACGCCTGACGACGCGCCGTCACTGGGCGATAGACCGGATTAACCAATTGGTCGCTGCACAAGATTGTTGTGCGCCGCCGTTGCCTGGCGCAAATTGCCGCCAGGTCAATTCCTGGAGTTTCAACGATGTCTGCTGTCCAAACCGCCCGCCCGTCGTGGAAAACCGACGAACTCGTCATGTTTGAAGGGGAAGTTGCGAAATTCTATCAACGCGAACTGGCGCCCCATGTGGAGACATGGCGCGAGCAGGGCAAGGTTGATCGATGGGCCTGGGAAAAAGCGGGCGAACAGGGCCTTCTTTGCATGTCCATGCCGGAAGAATACGGCGGGCTCGGCGGCACGTTCGCCCATGAGCAGATTTCGATCGAGCAGCAGATCCTCGCGGGCGTCGAGGGGTTCGGCGCCGCGCTCCACAACACCATCGTCGCGCCCTACATTCTCCATTACGGCACAGAAGAACAAAAACAGCGCTGGCTGCCGCGCATGGCCACAGGCGAGCTTGTCGGCGCCATCGCCATGACCGAGCCGGGAACGGGCTCTGACCTCCAGGCGGTGAAAACAACGGCGCTCAAAGAGGGCAACCAATATGTGGTGAACGGCCAAAAGACCTTCATCACCAACGGTCAGACCGCCAACCTTATTATTGTCGTCGCCAAGACGGACCCGTCGGAAGGGGCCAAAGGCGTGTCGCTGATGATCGTGGAAACGGACGAAGTCGACGGATTTGAGCGCGGCCGCAATCTGAAAAAACTCGGCAACAAGGCCCAGGACACGTCCGAGCTGTTTTTCTCCGACGTCAAGATCCCTACGGAAAATCTTCTCGGTACGGAGGAAGGCCAGGGGTTTTTCCAGTTGATGGAGCAATTGCCCCAGGAGCGACACGAAATCGCGGTCCAGGCCATGGCGGGCATTGAGCGCGCGCTCGAGCTCACGATCGAGTATGTGAAAGAGCGCCAGGCCTTCGGCCGTCCGGTCATGGCCTTCCAGAATACGCAGTTCAAGCTCGCGGAGTGCAAATCCAAGGCGACCATGGCGCGGGTGTTCGTGGACTATTGCACCGAGCAGCTCATCGCCGGCAAGCTCGACGCCGCGACCGCATCGATGTCCAAGATGCTGCTCAGCGACCTGGAAAACGAGATCGTCGATGAATGCCTGCAGCTTTTCGGCGGTTACGGCTACATGGACGAATATCCGATAAGCCGCATGTACGCTGACGCCCGCGTGCAGCGCATCTATGGCGGCACCAATGAAATCATGAAGCTCTTGATCGCAAGAACGCTCTAGATCGCCAGGGCTGAATCGCCTCACCCTGGCCGGCATGGATACCGCCCAGGTTTTTGACGCTCTTAACGCGCTCGGTCTTTTCGTATTCGCCATTTCCGGCGCGCTGACGGCGCTGCGCAATGATATGGATCTCTTTGGCGTCGCCATGATCGCGTTTGTGACCGGCGTCGGCGGCGGCACCATTCGCGACGTCCTGCTCGGCGCGTTTCCGGTCTGGTGGATCGCTGCGCCGTCCGCCGTGCTGATCTGCCTCGCCGGGGCGGCGGTGGCGACAATTGCGCAGCCCATCATTGATTCGCGGCTGAAAGCGCTGATCTGGGCCGATGCGGTGGGCCTGTCGGTGTTCGCCATTTTGGGCGCGCAGGCGGCGCTGGCGGCGGATGCGCCGGTGTTGATCGCCGTGTTCATGGGCGGCGTCACCGCGACCTTCGGCGGCGTCGTGCGGGACGTTCTCCTCAATGAGCCGCCGCTGATCCTGAAGCAGGACATTTATGCGACGGCCGCGCTCATCGGCGCGGGTGTCTATGTGGGGCTTGCCCATCTCGGCGTTGCGGCGGGCCTGGCGGCGCCGCTCGCCGCGCTCGCCGCCTTCGGGATTCGAGCCGCGGCCATCCTCTTCAATATCCCGTCGCCGAAATACGCCCGGGTGCGCAAGGCCGAGATGGACTGAGCCGGCTTGCGCCCGCCGCCGATTGCGCTATGAAGTGCGCTTCGCGCGCAGCGCCGGCGGCGGGTATAGCTCAATGGTAGAGCAGCAGCCTTCCAAGCTGAATATGCGGGTTCGATTCCCGCTACCCGCTCCAAAACAATTCAAATCGTTGCGCGTTATGACGCTGGTGTTCTTGCGAATAAAAAGGCGCCGCGGCGGAGACCGCGGCGCTTTGGAGCGCGTAGCGCGTTTCGTCTAAGCCGATTGGCGCGCTTTTCTCCGCGACGCGAAGCGAACCCCGAGAAGGCCGGCGCCCATCAAGAGAAACGCTGGCGGTATCGGCACCTCTGAGATTTCAATTCGGGCAAAGAGGAAATTCGCCGGATCGCTGAGAAAATCGATATCGCCGTTCAGAATGGCGCCGTTGGCCAGGGTCAGACCGAAAAAGTCGTCAAGGCTGGAGGCGGCCGCGATAAGACCGTTTTCGTCAACGCCGGCGGCGATGTCGCGTCCCTGTACAAAGGCGGAGCCGCCGGTGACGGATGCGTCATTGACCTCGGTGCCGGCGTCGTAAGCGAAGAGCCCGGTGATATCGATTGTCTGGGGTCCCAGGAATTGTCCGGCCGCGTCGAACAAGGCGAAGCGGGTCGGATCGTCGACGCCGATAAACGTGTCGTTTGACGGAAGCAGCATGGCTGCAAAAAACGCAAAGCGGTTGGCCACTGCGTCGAGATTGACAACAAAGGTCGCGCTTTCGCCGGGTTCAATCGGTCCCGCAAGACCCTGATCGACGCCGAGGGCGACGCCGCCGACGGAATCGGCCTGTTGCGCCACGCGTTCGTCGCGCAGCACGCTGAAATCACCGGTTTCCGCGATTTCTCTGACGCCGTCGCTCGCGGCGTCTCCAACGTCAAACAGGTCGACTGACCCGTCATGAAAACCAAAATACAGGGGCGTCAGCGCCAGGCCGCCGTCCCCCGCCGTGTTTGTGACAGTGACCTGCACCAGCGTCGCCGACGCCGGAGAAAGAGCCCCGCCTAGCGCCAACGCGCCCAACGCCGCGATAGCGCGACGAACAATTCGTCCAGACATAGTCTTGGAATACTCCTCTTTCTGACGGCGCAGCTATCCGCACGCAGCCGAACAAGGCTGCGGCCAAACCTGACCGAAGATGTATGTTGACGAAATCTCGCGCGCCGTACCCGCCGCACGACAAGGGGCACTTTGAAAATCATCGAAAGTAATCGCAAATCACATCTTAAATTTCGCGATCACATTTTCTTTAGAAGGTCTTTAGCAAAAGGCGACGCCAGAAAGTAATCAGCGTGGGCGATCGGCCGCCCGCGCTGCGCTTGATGAGACGTTGTGGGCGTCGATGCGCCGTTATTTGCGCGGCGGCGACAGAAAGAGCCGCGCCACAGCGGGATCATGGTCGGCGGCCTGGTCGGCGAAACTCGCATTCACACGGACGATATCGTATGTCGGCTTCACGCCGATCCCTTCGCTGACGAGAATATGGTCCAGGGCCTGTGCGTTGCCTTCGAATATGAAGCTGTAGCGGTCGGCGGGCTGAAGCCGATCGGTCAGGTTTTCCAACGCGCCGGCGTCCTCCAGCGTCAAGAGCGGCGCTTCGAACTGGAGTGCGTTAAAGTCGCCGAGAATGACGACCCGCGCGCCGGGTTCGACAGCGAGAAGCTGGCGAACGAAATCCCGAATGGCCTCCGACTGTTGAAGCCGTTTGTCGTCGGACGCGATGACCGGCGGCTGCACCTCGCCAAAGAGCGGGTCGCTGCCGCCGCGGGACGTTGAATGCGTGTTGACGACAAACACGGTTTCGCCAAGCACGTCGAACTTCGCCGCAAGGGGCTTCCGGCTGTTGTCGAAAGCCGCATTCATCGGACTAATCCGGCCGGGATTGAGGGTCAGATCCGCGCCGCCGGTCCCGTCGTCAACGACAAACGTCGACGCATCCGCGTCGCCGGCGACGCCGCTGAGGCTGACGCGGTCCGGACGGTAAAGATAACCGACCCTGATATTGCCGCCGGGTTGACCGCCGTCTGCATTATTGTTCGGCGCGATGTCGGCGAAATCGTAGGACGGACCGCCCGCGGCCGCGATGGCGTCCATGAGGCGGCGATAAGTTTCATCTGCGGCGACAACGCCGTCATCGGTCGGTCCCGTGTTGTCCTGGATTTCCTGGAGGCCGAGAATGTCCGGGGCTCCGAGATTGCCAGCGATAATTGCGCCGAGTTGATCGAAACGGGCCTGATCGTCGAGCGCGTCAAGATTCTCAACATTAAAGGAGGCGACGGTGACGTGGCGGCTGCTGCTCGACAGCGTCGTGGTTTCGGGCTGCAACGGTCCAGGCGTGCGCGTTGTCGGCGCTTCGGAGGGCAGAACCTCGAAATTGCCGAACGCGTAACTGACGACCCCGGTGACAGTGTTGAGTTGAGTCCCCACGCCGAACTGCGGCGATGTTCCCGGAAACAGCGTGTCGTCGATCTGAATGCGTTCCGGGTTGAAGTCTCCGTCGGAAACCGTAACGCCGCCTTCGGCATTGACGCCTGTCGCGCCGCTGATGCGGGTCCAGATTTCGCCAAAACGATTGGTGGGCGCGACCGTGAACGGGTTGACAATTTCAACGCGCATGCCTTCCAGGCTTTCATAGAAGTCGATGCCGTCCTCGCTTGGGTCGAATGTCAGGAACTGATCATTGTCGATAATGGCGTTCGGCGGCGTGAAACGGGCGTCTCCGCCAATCCTGACCGGCGCCGGCAATGTATCGGCGGCGCCGGTGATCGTGATCATCGGATTGCTCACTTGCGTAATGGTGAGATTGTCCGTACCCGAACCGCCGGGTTTAAACTCCACGACGGAGCCCTTGATATCGATTTCATCGAGGGGCGCAACGCTGGGGGTTGAGCCGGTAAAAACGAAAACGCCTTCCGACGTATTCGGGTCAAAGTCATCGTCCGGATCTTGGAGGTAAAAACCATTGCCGGCGACAACGGTAACCACCCCGGACGTCTGAACGACGTCGCCCTCGAAAGGCGACCGGTGCCCGGCGCCTTGGATTTCCGATATGGTCACGACCGGCGGCGGAACCGGCGAATCGAAGGTCTGATTGGCGTTTACCGCGCCCTGGGTGTTCGGCGCAGCGCTTGCGAACACGAAGTCTTCAAACACCAAGCCCGTGCCCGAAAGCTGAAGCGAAAACCCGACGGGCGTGCTGCTTGATTCAGACGCGCCGATATCAGTGCTGGTCATGCCGGCCGCTGGTCCGCTGAGGGCGGTGAAAACGCCCTCATAGCTGAGAAACTGCTGAACGGCGCCTGACGGGTCGACGAGCGCCAATCCGTCCGGCGAACCGTTCTGGATGCCGGCGCGGCTGAAAGCGAGCGTTCCAAAACCGTTCTGTTGATCAGGAATGACGCCCGACAATGCAATCGTTCCATAGGGCGCGCGCACCGAGTTCGTGCCGTTATATAGAACCGCTTCCCAACCGCTGAGATCGACGCCCGCCGGACCGGCGATTTCAATGAACTCGCCGACATCCGTACTGGCGTTGTCGTAGTGGATTTCATTGAGAAAGACTTGCGTCTGCGCGCATGCTGCGGTCGCCATTGCGCTGGCGGCAGTGATCGCGCTGGCGGCGAATTTGCGCAAAAAATGGGCGTCATGACGGAGATTCATGCAAATAGTCCTTTCAGCGGTATGGAAGACGAAGTAACCCCCAGGGCGGGCGCACGACGCTATGCGCCGTGCACTGAATTCAATCGAATTCGCGCACAGAACACCGGCGTTGTGAGCTTAAAATCTCTCTCTCAAACCAACGCTAGTGCGCGTCGTTGACAGTTTTGTGACTCAGAGATGCGTGCGCTTGTGGAAAACCGGCTTATCCACAAGGCACGCGCCATGCAGCGCGGCGGCGGCCTTGGGTTTCACAGCGCGCCAACCGAACTTGTCCGTAAGCAGAGAGCAATTGAAACGCCAAGCGCCGCGCCAGTTTGGCGTCGCCCCAGGCGAGGATTCCGGCATGGAGTTAACACCCTTACGCCGATAGGTAGAACTCGCCGCCGATGATGGGATGGGCTGATGCAGGCCGAACAGCCGGCAATGTAAACTTTTGGACAGGAATAACGGATCGGCGCGTGAGCCGAAAGAATCGCGTTAACCGCCCATCGCCTAGACCACAGGTTTCCCCCGCGATTTTTTGATGCAGCCGATTTGTATCATTAAGCGGCGCGTCCAGTTTTGCATGACTTCGGTAACGTTTTCTTAGCGATCATGAAGTCAGCACACACACTAATAAGTATATGGTCAATCCTTTCTTTAGGCTCTTTATTTACCATGCCTCTCGATTGAAGCGCGCCATACGCGCTCGGGAGGTTTGGCATGAACGTCAACAGTTCAATTCTCAGTTTGGTCTGGTCCAACGGCTTGGACGCAGCGGCCCAGCAACGCGATAAACTGACGGAAAAAGGAGAAGCCGCTGCGAAAGAGCCGGCCCAGTCCTTCCGGCAGGTCTCGTTCTTCGGCGCCGCTTCGACGCAGTTCGACCATGTTGCAAGCTTGTCGGCGCGCTTTGACAAAATGATGTCGATGCTTGAAGGCGTGCAGCGCGACGCGCCGCTGCTCGGCGAAAGCTCAACCGTGATCCTAGAGCGGTCGCGAAGTGAAACGAGCTTCATGGCGTATTCTTCCATGTCGCAATCCGACGGCGTGGTCACGGCGGAATTTTCGTTCCAACTTCGTTTTCGCCCGGCGGGTGAGACGCAGTTCGCTGAAGTCGCGGCGACGCAAACTGCTCGGATTGATGAGCAGCGTCAAAACCCGTTCATCTTCAAACCGGCCGTTGAGAATGATCCGCTCATCAATGTGAGCGGTGAAACGCCTGCGGTCGACTTAGGAGCGCAGGCGCCGCAGCAATCAGCGACGCCGTCCGGGGCTGCCGCTGAAACAGGCCCGGCGCCGGCGCCGGCTGAAGGCGCCGACGCCATCGTTGACGCTGCGAAAGATTTCGCCAACCAGGTCACCGATAGTGCGGCGAGCGCGGCGGCGAACAATATCGACAACGGCGACATTGATTCGCTGTTCAATCGTCTCATTGGCGAATCGAGAGCTTTTATAGAACGCGTCCAGCAGCTCATTGAGTACTATCGAATCGGCGGACCGGCGCCGGACCCGGCGCCAAGCGACGCCGCCATTCCGCCGCAGGGCGAAGCGCCGCCGGCGGCGCCTGTTGCCCCGGCCCCAGCCCCGGTCGGTGAGACGTCGCCGGAAGCGGTGGCTGAGGCGGCGGCGAGCGCTTCCATCCGCGACGCGCTCGACAGCGTTATCAAGATGAACAATGAAATCGCCAGCCGCATCCGCACGGGCGGGGGCGACGACACAGTTGACATTGTCTCCGACATTGCCAGCCGGATTCGCACCGGCGGCGGCGATGACGACGTAAGCATCGTTGCCGATGTTGCGCGCCGGATACGCACGGGCGGCGGCGATGATCAGATTGCGATCGACGCAGACCAAGCGGCGCGCATATCCACAGGACGGGGCGATGATCGCCTTGATATCACCGCAGATGTTGCGCGACGCATCAATACCGGCGGCGGCGACGACGAGGTGTCGATCACCGCGGACGCCATCCGCCGGGTCCGCACGGGCGCCGGAGATGATACGCTGGTCCTGGCGGCGGATACGATCCGCCGCGTGGACGCCGGCGCCGGCGACGATTCAATCACGCTGGACGCTGAAGACGCCGTCATCGCATTCGGCGCTGGCGGCGGCGATGATGTTATCAATGTCGGCAATGTCGGCGCGCTTGGCGTCAAAATCGACAGCGCGCTTGCTGCTTCCGTCGACGACATCGCCATTACAAATGAAGACAACCGCATTGTTCTGGAATTCGCCACCGGCGAGAGCCTAACCATCAACGACAAGAACAACGCCGGTTTGATTTCCATTTCCGTCGGCGGCGAGAAGATCGATCTGCATGCCGGTGACGCGCCGTTGGCGCTCGACGCGACAGCCTAATCGAGTATGGCCGCCGTCGCCTTAGCCGGCGCGGGAAGATGTGATAGAGTACGCCGCAGATTTCGAATTCCAATAGGATCGAGGGCGGCGATGGCGAAAGACACCAAGATTACGCTCGTGGACAATGGCCCATTGCTGGTCGACGCGCCGCCGGCGATCAGGGATCACAAAGGCGACGTCATCGAAACGCCGGAGAAGGCGGCCTTGTGCCGCTGCGGCGCTTCGAAAAGAAAGCCCTTTTGCGACGGCGCCCATGCGCGTAACGGCTTTTCGAGCGCGCCGGACCATTCCAACATTCGAAACAGTGAAATCCGGTATGAAGGCGAGGTTGGCGGCGAGGCGGTGACCATTGCCTACACGCCCGTCTTGTGTTCCCACGCCGCCGAGTGCCAGAGCCGCGCCCATGCCGTGTTTCAGCCGGGACAGCAGCCCTGGGTCAATCCCTCGCACGGCTCAATCGCCTCAATCCTGGATGTGATGGCGGCTTGTCCGTCCGGCGCATTGCGCGTCGCGGTCGGAGATCAGGAGCCGCAACATCTCACGACCGGCGATGTCGACATCAGGGTTGAAAAGAATGGGCCCTACCATGTTCGAAACGTCGCCCTCGATGCGGAATTCAACGGCGTGGGCGCAAGCCGGTCAAAATACGTCCTGTGCCGCTGCGGGCTGTCGAAGAACAAGCCATTTTGCGACGGTACGCATCATGATGCGCGGTGGAAGGATGACGAATAGCGCCGCCCGGGGCGCTGCAGCGTGTGAAACGGCGAAGGCGATCGTCAGTGAGAAGACTGCAAGTGCGCCAGCAGGCTGGACTCCAACGCCTCCACGTCGCTGACTTTGCCGCTCAGGCGCGCATCGCCCATCACGGCTTCAATCTTGCTGTCAATCTGTTCCCAATCATCCGATGTCAGAAACTCGCTGATCAAGGGGAAAAAGTGCAGTTCTTCATTGAACATATGAGTGCGAAAATGCTGAATATATTGCACGCTGAGTTCCGCTAGCTCGGCCCGTGGAAGCTCAGCGCCGCTCAGCATTTGAGCGACGCCTTCGCGGAACGTTTCGGCGAATGCGGCCATGTCCTGGTGGTCTGAGCACAAATCAAAAAGCTCGTGAAGGTTGTCGCCTTGTCCCGACATGTCGTCGGCTAAACGCTCCGCAAGCTGTACATATATAATGTCTTCGATCTTATGATGAGCTTCGTCCGGAAGGGCGCTGAAGAACTCGGCCAACTGCTGAATGAGCGAGTAGTCCGACAGCTCGCCATTGGCCAGCAGCGTCGTTTCCCGTTCGAACGCCGACACATATCTGCGAAAACGTTCGTGATCGCTTTTGAGTTCATCAACCAGCGCGTTCATTACAGCCTCGCTTTTTTGCAGCGGCATTGCGCCGCGCGCCTGATTATTGGCCAGGCTCGTCATCCGGAGGCGGCTCTCCGGCCCCTTCCTGTCCATGGCGAAGAAACTCTTCCCAGTCTTCAAATTCCCAGAATTGCTGGTCGAGGAACGAAGCCGCCAGTCCTTCGTCGATATCGCTGAGCTGCAGTTTTTTCTGTTCCTCAGCGTCTGCGGCGAACGCTGCTAGGTCGACGATTTCCTGCGTGTCGAGGTAAATGGCGTATCCCAATTCCAGGGACTGGAGTTCGACCATAGCCGGCGCTCCGCGCCACATTCGGGCGGCGAAATCAACCGGATCGGCCGGGTCCATTTGCGTGCGCGCGTCGAGGGCGGGCGCAGCTTTGCCGCCGACGCCGTTGACCGCGTGACAAATCACACATCCTTTGTCGGCGAATAGTTGCCGCCCCGATTCCGGATCGCCGACATGGCGAATCTGCTGTTCGGGAGCAGATCCGTCGGTTACGGCCTCGCCGCATGCGGCGGCTGACGCCGCCGCCGCGAGGATGATAAGTGATTTGGTTAGGGTCACAGGTTCAGTTCGCTATTTGCTAAAAACGGAAGCCCACGCCGACCCCCGCGACGATCGGATCAAGATCCACATCGACGGTGTTGATGGCGCCGCCGGAATTGAGCGTGGCGGTCGTGTCGATCTGAATGTACTTTACGTCGGCGTTCAAAAACCATCGATCATTGAGGTCATAGTCGGCGCCGAGCTGGAACGCCACCCCCACAGTGTCGTCGACATCGACGGCGGTGGGTCCGACTGCGTTCACGAGAGAATCTGACGCGTCCTCACTGTAGAAAATGGTGTAGTTCACGCCAACCCCGGCGTAGGGGCGGAGTTTTCCGTTGGGATTGAAGTGATACTGGAGCGTCAGGGTGGGCGGCAGCACCATAACGTCTGCGACTTCGCCCAGTCCGGCAAGAGTTCCTTCGCCGACGAGATCGTGGGGGCTCGTGGCCAATATGAGTTCGGCGCCGATATTGTCGGTGACAAAATAGGTGAAGTCGAGCTCTGGCACGACAGCGTTTTCCACGCCGACCGTGCCGCCCGGAAAGCCGGGAAGAACGTCCGAAGCGTTTTCCGTCGGAGCGACCACGATGCCGCGCAGGCGAACTAACCAGTCGCCTTGCTCTGCGGCGGCGGATTGAAACAGGCATGGCGCAAGTGCGGCGGCGGTAAGAAGCGTTCGGATCATTTTCTTCCCCTACGGATGACTATCGATACGCCGGATATGGGGAGGGGGGCGCCGCGGAATTTGATCCAGATCATCAGACGCGTCCAAAACGGGCCGAATGCGAAAAAAAACGCCCCACTGCAAACAGGGAATTTGATCTATGTCAGAAACCCCGCAACGTCGCCCCGTAGCGTCGGGGCATGGAAGACAGTTGGCGAAAGTATCTCAGCAAAAGAGCGCCGCGGTATACGAGTTACCCGTCGGCGCTGCATTTTGACGGTTCGGTGACAACGGCCGATCTCGTTGAAAAGCTAGGCGAGATCGACGTCTATGAGCCATTGTCGCTTTATGTCCATGTGCCGTTTTGCCGTCAGCTCTGTTGGTATTGCGGCTGTAATATGCGTGTTGAGAATTACTACGCGCGCGCGCGCGACTATGTTTCCGCGTTAATGAATGAGATCGCGTTTTACGGTCGCGCCCTGGGCGGTAGGGGGCGCCCGACCAGCGTCCATTTCGGCGGGGGTACGCCTAACTATCTTCTCTGCAATGAGTTGGGCGAAATCCTGACGGCGGTCGAGCGCGAAATCGGTCTCACGGACAGCGCGAATCTCGCCATCGAGCTTGACCCGAGACTGTTGCGGGAAAACGATGCGGACAATCTGGCTTCGCTTGGCTTCACCCGATTCAGTCTTGGCGTTCAGGACTTTGACCCGGTGGTCCAAAAGGCGATCAATCGACTGCAAAGTTTTGAACTTGTCGAGGCGTGCGTCAGCGACATTCGCGCTGCGGGCGTGGACGACCTGTCGTTCGATGTCCTCTACGGATTACCGCATCAAACCCTACGCCGCTTCGAAGATACGATGGAGAAAGTCGTATCGCTGTCGCCAGATCGCGTTTCGGTGTTCGGGTATGCGCACCTGCCGGGCGCGCTGCCCCGGCAGAGGATGATAGACGAAGCGGCGTTGCCTTCTGAGGCAATGCGCTCTGACCTGGCCGCGCTTGCAGACGAACGGCTCATCGACGCCGGCTATTTGCGAATCGGGTTCGACCACTATGCAAAACCCGACAATGCGCTTGCCAAGGCCGGTTTCGAAGGACGGCTCAAGCGCAATTTTCAAGGCTTCACGGATGACGCTGCGACAACGCTGATCGGATTCGGCGCCTCGGCGATCAGCTTTGTCGATGGCCTTTACGCGCAGAATGAAAAGGACATTGGCGCTTATGCGGCGCGTGCGCGCAACGGCGAAGCGCCGGTGTCGCGCGGCCTGCATCGCACCAAGCGCGAAACGGTTTTGGCGTCGGCCATCAGCGATCTGTTGTGCAATCTGAAAACGAATATCAGTTTGGTGCTGCGCGGCGCACCGCCTGCAGACGCCATCCGTATCTGCTCAGCATTAGAGGGGCTGGAAGCCGACGGCGTCATCCAATGGCGAGGTGACACTATAACGCTTGCCGACGGCGCCCATGCGCTAGCCCGTACTGTCGCCATGGCGATTGACCCTTACGCGCAGCCCCAGGTCGAATACGCCGCCGCGGTGTAATGCTGCGGCGTAAGATCGTCGTTCCACTGCTGGATTGTCACGCCGGGCCGGTCTATTCTGAAGGCCCCGTCAGGCGATTCTCCGAGGAACATGACAAAGCCGGATCAACCCGTTGACACTTGCAAAGCGCCGCAACGGCCCGCTTCGTGCGACATTTGCGCTGTTCGCGAGCATTCCATCTGTGCGGATCTCGGGCCGCGCGAGTTGGCGCAAGTTGAAAAAACGATGGCGCGACGCACTGTCGCAAAGGGCCGCGCCTTGATGGAGGAAGGAGAGGCTAACGACAGTCTCTATGTCCTGGTCCAGGGGAGCTTTCGGCTGTCGAAACACCTCGAAGACGGGCGCCGCCAGATCACCGGATTTTTGTTTCCCGGCGATTTCGTCGGCGTGCGCGCGACCGAAGCCAGCGCGTATACCGCCGAGGCGCTGGAAGACAGCCGCGTCTGTCATTTTCCCCACAAATTCCTTGATGCGATCGCCGCGGATTGCCCGGGGGTGAAAGACCGGCTTATCGCAAGAGGACAGACAGAATATCACAAAGCGCAGGATCATATCGTTCTGCTCGGCAAGAAGACCGCTGAAGAACGGGTTGAGAGCTTTCTCAGAATGGTCGCCAAGTCGATTGGCAAGAACGCGAGCGGAGACGTCTCGGAAACACCGTTGCCGATGCCGCGCCAGGATATCGCCGACTATCTCGGGCTTCGCCTCGAAACGCTGAGTCGAACTTTGGCGGGCCTCAAGAAAAAGGGCGCGATTCGAGAGCTTTCCCGACACAGCGTTGTCTTGGCGGAATAATCACCCTTTCGATTGAGACTCGCTTATTCGCGCCGTCGCAATAGGGGGGGGGTGCGGTCTGCTACGACCCAGCGTTGATTGTCGGACAGGCTCGCCGTACTATCTCAACAGGCTTTCAGGACGCCTCCGGTCCGCGGAAAAGGCTGAGCCTCCTGAATTCGACGCGTAGTTCCTATTGCGGAATACTCTTCTTTTCCCCCGAATTGCGGACGCGGGTTTCTGTCGGACGTCTGATTCCGGCATGGAAAGGAGGAGCCATGTCAGTCCCGCCCGCGCCCAAGTGGCGCATTATCGCCCAATCCGATCTTGGGCAGCTCAAAAAGCGCGCCAAGGAACTGTTGCGGCACTATCAGACCGGCGCGGAAGAAGCTGTTTCGCTGTTCAACGCCTTCCACCCAAAGCCGGCGGATATCGAGTCAGCACGCCTCGCCGACGCGCAGCTTGTGCTCGCCAGGGCGCACGATTACCCCAGCTGGCCGCGCCTCAAGGACGGCGTTCATCTCTTCAACGCCATCTGCGCGGATGATCCGGAGTCGGTGTTGATGATGGTGAGAAAGCAGCCGGCGCTGCTGCATCGCCGCGTCAACGGAGAAACATCGAATTGGGGGCCGCCGCTGGCGTGTTCGGTTCAGATCGGCGCTGAGAAGGTTTTTTCCGCACTGATTAAATTGCCCGGTCAAGACGTTCAGTGGGCGCTGGGGCGTGCGACGTTGAAAGGCCGCCATGCAATGGCGCGGGCGCTGATTGAAAACGGCGCCGTGGTCGAGCCCGGCGAAGTGATGGGGCCATGCGAGTCCCTAAACGTCGAGGGATTGACATTCCTGGCGGAGATCGGGGCGCCGCTGACTGATGAGCATGGCGACCGGACGGCGCCGATCGGCTTGTTGTTAGAGGGGTATTTTCGCGATCCGCCCGCGAAGCACGCGTGCCTCGCTTTTTTTGAGCGGCATGGCGTGGACTTTCCCGACACGCCGACAACAGCGTTTCATCGTGGACGCATTGACCTGCTTCAAAGACACATCGGTGCGACGCCCGAAGTGATCAATAAGCGGTTTTCTCATGGCGACATTTACCCGTCGGCGCTTGGCTGTCACGAGGAGGAGAGTCTGGCCCTTCATGGCGCGCCGCTCAACGGAACAACAC
Source organism: Hyphococcus sp. (assembly GCA_028289605.1). Taxonomy (GTDB): domain Bacteria; phylum Pseudomonadota; class Alphaproteobacteria; order Caulobacterales; family Parvularculaceae; genus Hyphococcus. The sequence continues at coordinate 52,243 of JANQON010000016.1, forward strand.
TACTCCACATGGCGGCGGACTTCGATGAAATAGAAATTGCGCGCTGGCTTTTGGAAAACGGCGCGGACGTGAACGCCCGCGCCGTTGTCGACGCCGATGGTTTCGGCGGGCATACGCCTTTGTTCAATGTTGTCGTTTCCCAGGCTTATCGCAGCGGCCGTCAACGCGACGGCGCGTTTGCGCAATTGCTGCTCGACGCCGGCGCCGATTCGACGCTGCGCGCTTCCATCCGAAAGGGCATTCGATTCCATGATGACGAGACGGCGCACGAGTATGTTGACGTGACGGCCCTCGAATTCGCCAAACGGTTTCACGCCAGAGCCTGGGTGTCCGAGCCGGCGATGGATTTGCTGGAAGCGATGGACCGCTCCTGATTACATGGAGATTCGAACCCCCGGCCGCGCGCCGACGGGTGCGCTGCGGTTCGTTCGCGCCGCCTTCCAGCGAGCCGTGACGCAGGGGCCGTGGCAGGCGCCATGGCCGCCTTCGGGCGCCGTCGGCGCTCCGTCGCCGAGATCGATCACCACATAGCGGACGGCGCCGTCAGTGCAGATCGGGACGCGCATGGTCTCGCCGGCCGACGCCCCGAACGCCGGGAGCGACGCGGCGAACATGGCCAGCGCCGCCGTCAGGCGGGCGGCGTTAACAATTCGCACGTCCATTGCGGGGGTCATGCTCACTATCCGGCTGATTACTGCGACAAATCGACAATAAGCCCGCTTTTCTGCGGGTCTTGATCCAGATCAAGACTGGAGGCCGGCCCATCTGCGAAAGCAGGGAAAACAGGCATCGGGGCTGATTCTATGGCTGAAAATGGAACGCGCGCGAGCGCCGCGACGGGAACCGGCGGCGACATTATGTTCATCGCCGCCGTCCTAGTGGTTGGCGCGATCTGGTCGCTGTTCACGGCGGCGCGCGCCGGCGACCCCTTGATGGGCGCCCACGCAATGATGTTTTTGGCGGCGACGGCCCTCGGCGCCTTCGCGCTCGTCTCGCACCTGTCTTCAGGCTTCAAGTCTGATCAAAGCAGCTACGAGTTCGGGGTTGTCAAAGCGGGCGTGTTTGCCTCCGTCTTTTGGGGCATCGCCGGATTTCTGGTCGGCGTGATCATCGCGGGTCAGCTGGCGTTTCCCAATCTTCTCTATTTTCCCGAACTGCCCTGGACCAGCTTCGGCCGGCTGCGGCCGTTACATACGTCGGCGGTCATTTTCGCCTTTGGCGGCAATGTGCTGATCGCCACGTCGTTCTATGTGGTGCAACGCACCTGCCGCGCGCGTTTGTGGGGCGGTCTGACGCCGTGGTTTGTGTTCTGGGGCTATAACCTATTCATCGTCATTGCGGCGACCGGCTATTTGATGGGCATCACGCAGTCCAAAGAATACGCGGAACCGGAATGGTACGCCGACTTATGGCTGACGATCGTTTGGGTCGCCTACCTCCTGGTGTTCCTCGGCACGCTTATGAAGCGCAAAGAACCGCATATTTATGTGGCGAACTGGTTTTACCTCGCCTTCATCGTGACGATCGCCATGCTGCATATCGTCAACAATCTCGCCGTTCCTGTCTCATTGACCAGTTCCAAAAGCTACAGCCTCTTCGCCGGCGTGCAGGACGCGCTGACGCAGTGGTGGTACGGGCACAACGCCGTCGGCTTTTTCCTAACCGCCGGTTTTCTGGCGATCATGTATTACTTTATTCCGAAGCAGGCTGATCGGCCGGTATACTCATACCGCCTGTCGATTGTTCACTTCTGGTCGCTGATCTTCATTTATATCTGGGCCGGGCCGCATCACCTTCATTACACGGCGCTTCCCGAATGGGCGCAAACGCTCGGCATGACGTTTTCGATCATGTTGTGGATGCCCTCATGGGGCGGCATGATTAACGGGCTGATGACGCTGTCCGGCGCCTGGGACAAGCTTCGCACCGATCCCGTCTTGAGGATGATGGTCGTGTCCGTTGCATTCTACGGGATGTCGACGTTTGAGGGACCGTTGATGTCGATCCGGGCCGTCAATTCGCTTTCTCATTACACGGACTGGACCATCGGGCATGTTCATTCAGGCGCGCTGGGCTGGGTTGGATACATTTCCTTCGGCGCTCTTTATTGCCTCGTTCCATGGCTTTGGAAGCGCAAGGAGCTTTATTCCCGCGTATTGGTGGAATGGCACTTCTGGATTTCGACCATCGGCATTCTGCTTTACATCACGTCGATGTGGGTGTCCGGAATCATGCAAGGGTTGATGTGGCGCGCCTATAACGAGTTCGGCTTCCTGGAGTTTTCATTCGTTGAAACAGTGGAGGCGATGCACCCCTACTACATCATTCGTATGCTGGGCGGTCTTCTGTTCCTGATCGGCGCGTTCATCATGGCCTACAATTTATGGCGGACGGCGCGGGGCGACGTCCGGGAATCCGAATATGCGCGAGACGCGGGGCTTGTCGCCGCGCCGGCTGAGTAGGGAGAACGTATGTTTGAACGTCACCAAATTCTCGAAAAGCGCAGCCTTTTGCTCACCGTCGCCATTTTAGTGGTCGTCGCCATCGGCGGCGTCGTGGAGATCGCGCCGCTGTTCTATCTTGAATCCACTATTGAAAAGGTGAAAGGCGTCCGCCCCTATTCGCCGTTGGAACTGGCCGGACGCAACATCTACATCCGCGAGGGATGTTATGTTTGCCACAGCCAGATGGTGCGGCCGTTGCGGGACGAAGTCGAACGCTACGGCCATTACTCGCTCGCCGCAGAAAGCATGTACGATCACCCCTTTCAATGGGGATCGAAGCGATCCGGTCCGGACCTCGCCCGCGTTGGCGGGAAATACTCCGACGCCTGGCATCAACAGCACTTGATCGATCCGCGCAGCGTCGTGCCTGAGTCAATTATGCCGCCATACGCGATGTTGAATGAGCGTGCGCTTAACTACTCGGAAGTTGAAGCCTGGCTAAAAGCCAATCGCGCGGTTGGCGTTCCCTATACAGATGAAATGATCGAGAACGCCAAAAAGGACCTGGAAGCTCAGGTCGATCCGTTTTCCGACATCTATGATGATTTTGTCGCACGGTACCCGAATGCGCAGATCAGAGACTTCGACGGCGACCCGCGACAGATATCGGAAATGGACGCCATTATCGCCTATCTGCAGGTCCTGGGGACGATGGTCGATTTTTCAACTTATGAAGCGGAAGAAAACTATCGGTGATCCGTGATGTATGAAACGCTCTCCAGTTTTGCGCAGACCGGCGGCCTTTTGCTGTTCGTGCTCGCCTTCGTGCTCGTGCTGATTTACGCGCTAAATCCGCGCAACCAAAAGAATTTCGACAAAGCCAAACAGATTCCGCTGAACGACGAGGATGAGCCCGATGTCCGATAAAGAAATCGATCAGCCGACCGGCGTCGAAACCACCGGGCATGAGTGGGACGGCATCAAGGAACTCAATAATCCGCTGCCGCGCTGGTGGCTGATTATCCTGTGGATCACTGTTATCTGGTCGGTCGTCTACTGGGTGCTCATGCCGTCTTGGCCGGGCTTGACCGGTCACTTTGAAGGCGTCCGCGGGCATACCGAAAGGGCGAATGTCGACGCGGCCATCGCGGCGCTGGAATCGCAACGCAGCGCGGAGATGCAGCAGTTGCTAAGCGTCTCGTCGATCAACGAAGTGGAAAGCGATCCTCAGTTGCTGCAGTTCGCCATGAACGCAGGCGCGTCTCTTTTCGGCGACAATTGTGCCACCTGTCACGGCGCCGGCGGCCAGGGCTTTAAAGGGTATCCCTCTCTGGTTGACGACGCCTGGCTTTGGGGCGGCGCCCTCGACGACATTCAGAAGACGCTTCATCACGGCATCCGATCGACGCATCCGGAAACGCGCATAAGCGCAATGCTGGCTTACGGGGAAACGGGCGCCTTTGATCGCGGTCAGATCGACGACCTTGTTGAATATGTCATGCACATATCTGGACGCAGCGCCAACCAGGAAGCTGTGGTCAGAGCTGCGCCGCTTTATGCGCAACAATGCGTGAGCTGTCACGGTCCGGAAGGGATGGGCGATCCGTCTCAGGGCGCGCCGAATATCACGGACGCTATATGGCTTTACGGCGGGGAACGCGCGGATATCCGCGAGACGATTTATTCGGGCCGTGCGGGTGTTATGCCCCATTGGACCGACCGCCTTACCGATGAGCAGATCACGGCGCTCGCCGTCTATGTGCACTCGTTAGGCGGCGGAGAGTAGACTGTGGCGGTACGCTGTGACTCAGTTGGATTTGAAATTGGCGCAAGAAAAGACGGCGGTCGCCCAGGCGGCTGACGGCGTTGCTGTCATTGACGCCGCGCCGGTCAACAGCGCGGTCGCCCGTCAACTCTACAAAAAGCGCGAACCGATTTACCCGAAACTTGTTCACGGTAAATTCCGTGTACTGAAATGGTTCTTGCTGTTTGCAACGCTCGGCGTCTACTACCTATTGCCATGGGTGCGATGGCAGCGCGGACCGGGCGAGCCTGATCAGGCGGTTCTTGTCGACTTCGCCGGCGGGCGGTTCTACTTTTTCTTTATCGAGATCTGGCCGAGTGAGCTTTACTATGTCACGGGCCTTTTGATTCTTGCTGCAGTGGGATTGTTTCTCGCCACGGCGCTTTTCGGTCGCGTATGGTGCGGATATGCCTGTCCCCAAACAGTATGGACAGACCTTTACATTGCGGCGGAGCGCCTGATCGAAGGCGATCGCAACCAGCGCATGCGTCTTGCCAAGGCGCCTTGGACATTCGGCAAGGTGCTGAAAAAGAGCTCAAAGCACGCAATATGGCTCGCCATAGCGGCGGCGACCGGCGGGGCTTGGGTATTGTATTTCCATGATGCGCCGACGCTCGTGCCAACACTGTTCACAGGCGACGCGCCGGCGTCCGCCTATCTCTTCATGGGCATCCTGACGTTCACGACGTACATGCTCGCAGGCTCCATGCGTGAGCAGGTGTGCACCTATATGTGTCCCTGGCCGCGCATTCAGGCGGCGCTGACCGACGAAGAAACACTGCAGGTCACCTATAAGCGGGACCGCGGCGAACCGCGCGGTCCCCATAAAAAGGGCGATCCTTGGGACGGGCGCGGGGACTGCATTGACTGCAAAGCGTGCGTTGCGGCCTGTCCGATGGGAATCGATATTCGCGACGGCGCCCAACTGGAATGCATTAACTGCGCCCTGTGCATCGACGCTTGCAACGACATCATGAGCAGAATCGACCGCCCCAAGGGCCTGATCGCCTATGACACAGACAAAAACATGATCCGGCGAACGCAGGGCGATGCGCCGAAGGTCCGTCTCTTACGCTCCAGAACGGTCTTTTACGGCGTCGTTTTTGCGGTTGTTTCTGTGGTTATGCTGACGGCGCTGACCACCCGGGCGACGGTCGAGGTCAATGTCCTGCGTGATCGAACGCCGCCATTTGTGCAATTGTCGGACGGCTCGATTCGCAACGCCTATACGCTTAAGATCCTCAACAAAGCCAACGTGGAACGGGAATTTGCGGTGACGATCGACGGCGCCCAGGACATTCGCATGGAGGCGGTGGGCGAGACGGTCGCGGCGAACGAAATGCGGGTCCTGGTGCGCGGCGACGACGTTCGTTCGATCCGTGTCTTCGCGACTATGCTTGGCGGCGTTGAACGGCGCGCGTCCACGCCGCTGACCTTCGTGATCCGCGACACGGCATCGGGCGAGCAAACGGACAATCCAACCGTGTTTCTTATGGAGCGAGGCTCATGAACAGCGAATTTCGCATAACAGGACGGCACGTCTTGACGGCGCTGATCAGTTTTTTCGTAGTGGTGGCGGCGGTCAATGTCGTTTTCATCAACTTCGCCGTGAGAACGTTTCCCGGCGAAAAGGAAGAGAAATCGTATCTGCAGGGACTAAATTACAATGATCGACTTGCGGCGCGCGCGGCCCAAGACGCGCTTGGCTGGTCCGCCTCAATCGACAAAGCCGCTCTTGCCGGCGGCGATGTGACCATCGCCCTGTCCATTGTCGACCGCAACGGAGCGCCGGTATCCGGTCTCAATGTATCGGCCGTATTGTCTCGTCCCGCCAGCGAGGTCCACGATACCGTCGTATCGTTTCGTCCGATTGGCCGCGGCGAATATGAAGCCGTTGCGCCGGCTGGCGCAGGCGCATGGGATCTGGAAGGAAACGCGTTAAATCATCGCGAACAGGAATTCGCATTCTATAGCCGGTTGATGCTGCAATGAGCGCCGGCGTCGCCATCAAAGACGCTTCTGCGCGCGCGGGTTGTCCGAGCGGCCTGGAACCGTCCGTGGAAACAACAACTGATGACGCGGCCGGCGTCATGGATCCTGCACCCTTTGTTCGCCGCCGCGACGGCCTCTGCGAATTGGAGCTTGCGGTTTTCGGCGCGCGATGCGCCGGCTGCATCGCCAAAATCGAAACCGCCATGAAGGCGATCGGCGGCATGGAGCGAGCGCGGCTTAATTTGTCCACTGGGCGGTTGTCGCTTGCGTGGCGCGACAGCCCCCAAAGCTCGAACAAAACCGCGCAAAAGACGATCCAGTCGCTGCGCGATCTGGGTTATCGTGCGGCGCCGTTTGACCCGCAGGCGATGGAAAGCGATCACGATGCGGAGGGGCGCCGGCTCCTGCGCGCGCTGGGCGTCGCCGGGTTCGCCGCGGCGAATGTCATGCTGCTGTCGGTTTCGGTCTGGGCGGGCGGCGCTGACATGGGCGCCGGTACGCGCGGCCTTATGCACTGGGCGTCTGCGCTGATCGCCATTCCCGCCGCACTTTACGCGGCGCAGCCGTTTTTCTCATCCGCCTGGAACGGGTTGAAAAACAGACACGCCAACATGGACGTGCCGATTTCGCTGGCGGTCATTCTTGCACTTGCACTCAGCATCCACGAGTTCTTTGTCGGCGGTGAGCACACCTATTTCGACGCTGCGGTGATGTTGCTCTTTTTCCTGCTGATCGGACGATATCTGGATCATCGCCTGCGCTGGCGCGCGCGCGCCGCGGCGCGCGATCTGCTGGCGATGCAGGCGATGACGGCGCAGCGCATTGGCGAGGGCGGCGTTATTGAGCCTGTTGCGGCGCGCGACATCGTCGTTGGCGATCTGCTGATGCTGTCGCCCGGGGACCGCGCGCCGGTCGACGGCGTGATCGCTGAGGGAACGTCCCATGTCGATCTGTCTCTTGTCACCGGCGAGAGCGCTCCGCAGAAACGCAGCCCCGGAGAGTCAATCCACGCGGGCGTCGTCAATAAGTCGAACCGCCTCGTCATGCGCGCCAATGCGACGGTGGAAAACTCGCTGGTCGCCGACCTCGCGCGCCTGATCGAAGCCGGCGAACAGTCGCGCAGTCGCTATATCCGTCTGGCGGATCGCGCGGCGCGGCTTTACGTTCCGGTGGTCCATACGCTGGCGCTCGCCACCTTTGTGGGCTGGCTGTTCTTCGACGGCGGCCTTCGCGTCGCCGCCATCAATGCGATTGCTGTCCTGATCATCACCTGCCCATGCGCGCTGGGACTGGCCGCTCCCGCGGTTCAGGTCGTGGCGACGGGGCGGCTGTTTAAGCGCGGCGTCCTTGTCAGATCAGGCGATGCGCTGGAGCGTCTGGCCGAAGCCGGCGCCGTTGTTTTTGATAAAACAGGCACACTGACTCTCGGACGCCCTGTGCTCGCGAACCGTGACGACATTGCGCCTGAGGACCTGCAGGACGCTGCGGCGCTGGCGCGCGTTTCACGCCACCCGTTATCGCGCGCGGTCGTTGAGGTCGCCGGCGCCGGCGCCGCCGTCGCCGACGCGGTCGAGTTTCCCGGATTGGGGATTGAAGGAATGATCGGCGATGACCGCGTTCGCCTCGGTTCAGCGGAATGGGTTGGCGCGCCGGACGCTCCTGACGCATCGCTGGAAACATGGTTTCGGCGCGGCGACGCGGCGCCGGTTCGATTTCGGTTCGAAGACATTCCGCACCAGGATGCTCGAGGCGTGGTGGAGGCGCTGGCGGCGCGAGGCCTGCCGGCGGAGCTTCTTTCCGGCGACCGGGAAAACGCCGTCGCCGCTGTTGCGGAACAGCTCGGCGTTTCCCGATACCGCGCGGAACTCAATCCACAACAAAAGGCCGAGCGCCTTTTGGCGTTGCGCGCTGCAGATACAAAAGCGGCGATGGTGGGCGACGGATTGAACGACGCCCCCTCGCTTGCGCACGCCCATGTGTCGCTGTCCCCGGGAACGGCGGCGGACGCCAGTCAGGCTGCGGCGGATTTTGTCTATCTCGGCGAAGGCCTGTCGCCGATTGTTGAAGCGGTGGACGTATCGCGCAAGGCGCGCCGCCGCGTCCTGGAGAATTTCGCTTTTGCGGCCCTCTACAATGCGTGCGCCATTCCGCTCGCTGTATTCGGTTTCGTCACGCCGCTGATTGCGGCTTTGGCGATGTCTGGCTCATCGCTGGTCGTCACGCTGAACGCGCTGCGTCTCGCCGGCGAAGGGCGTCCCTCAAAGGCGCCAGCGCCATGACCGGACTGCTTTACTTGATACCGATTGCGCTATTGCTGGGCGGGCTTGGGCTTGCTGCGTTCTTGTGGGCGCTTCGGTCGGGTCAGTTCGACGACCCAGACGGCGCGGCAGCCCGCATCCTTCTTGATGACGATCTGGAAGAGGACGAAGAAGACGCCAGTCAGGACGCGCCGCGAATATCGCGATAAGCGTGCCAGCTGGCGTGGCCCAGCAGCGGGAACGCTATCGCCAGCCCGACGAAAAAGGTCGCAACGCCAGCGGCGGTGATCACGGCGATCAGCCACGCCCACAGCAGCATGGCTCCGAAATTCTGGTTTGCAGCCTTGAGGCCGACGCCGATCGCTGTGAAAAAGTCCGTCCGTTCATTCATCAGCATAGGCACGGATACGACCGTGAGAAGGTAAATGGCGAAAGCGATGCCGCCTCCGATAATCGTGCCGATCGATATCATCGCGAGGCCTGGGCCCGTGGAAATGGCGAAACTCAAAAACTGGTCGAGCGGCATGTAATTGCCGTTTGTAAACAGCGCGTAGAGCAACATCGCCATCCGCGCCCAGACGAGGGCCGCGAACATCAGGAAGAAACCGATATAAGCGAGTTGCATCGGCGAGCGCGGTCCGGCGAACTGCACAGGAAAAAGGCGCGGGCTTTCGCCGGCTTCGATGCGGCGGCTCATTTCATAAAGCCCAACCGCGAGCAGGGGGCCGAAGATCGCAAAACAACCGAAGGCGACCGGTATGAGGGACGCAAAGCCCGTCCGCCATAACAGGTAGACGATGCCGGCGCCGCCGCCGATCACAAGGACGCCATAACCGATGCTGAGATGCGGGGCGCGAAACATGTCGCGAAACCCCGCCGCAAGCCAGCCCCAAGGAGCATCCATGCTGATGGAAGATTTTGCGGCGTCTGCTGTTGTTGAGTTCGACATAGGTCTATTTCAACCGATTTATTGGCGTCGAACTTGATCTGAATCAAGTCGCGGGAGGCCCCTCGACGACCCCGCAGCGGCGTTAAGAGACTTGAAAAGCCCTGCCCGATGGTCCGCACTGGCTGTGATCGGATATTTCGATACAAAATAGTATTTTTATCTATTTGGCCAATGCGTGTTTTCTGTGTAGGTTGAGATCAACGAACCACGCCCTGTTTGAGGAGGAATCATGAGCAACGCAAACAAGTGTCCGGTCATGCACGGATCCAAGACGCAGCCGTCTGGCAGCTTCGCCAATCAGCGTTGGTGGCCGGAGCAACTGAACCTGAAGGTCCTCAATCAAAACGCGCCTCAAGTCCGCCCGCTTGAAGAGGATTTTGATTACGCCGCCGCATTCAGGAGCCTCGATCTGAAAGCGCTGAAAAAAGATCTCACCGATCTGATGACCGACTCTCAGGGTTGGTGGCCGGCGGACTATGGTCACTATGTTGGGCTCTTCGTGCGCATGGCCTGGCACAGCGCGGGTACATACCGAACCTATGACGGGCGCGGCGGCGCGTCGACGGGCTCGCAACGGTTCGCTCCCCTCAATAGCTGGCCGGACAATGGAAATCTCGACAAAGCGCGGCGCCTGCTGTGGCCGATCAAACAAAAATACGGCAACCAGATTTCCTGGGCCGATCTGATGATTTTGGCCGGCAATGTCGCCATGGAAAGCTGCGGGTTCAAAACCTTTGGATTCGCCGGCGGGCGCGAAGACGTATTCGAGCCGGAAGAGGACATCTATTGGGGCCCGGAAACCGAATGGCTTGGCGATGAGCGATACGCAGGCGAGCGCGAGTTGGCGACACCGCTCGGCGCGGTTCAAATGGGCCTTATTTATGTAAACCCGGAGGGACCGAATGGCGACCCTGATCCCTTAAAGTCCGCATACGACATCCGCGATACATTCGCCCGCATGGCGATGAACGACTACGAAACCGTAGCGTTGGTCGCGGGCGGCCACACCTTCGGGAAAGGCCACGGCGCCGGACCGGAAGACAAAGTCGGGGCCGAACCGGAAGGCGCCGCGATGGAGCAGATGGGATTTGGCTGGGCCAACGACCATGGCTCCGGCAAAGGCGACGACACGACGACCGCCGGTTTTGAAGGCTCCTGGACCGTAAACCCCACCCAATGGGACATGGGGTATTTCGAAGTGTTGCTCGGCTACGAATGGGAGCAGGTCAAAAGCGCTTCCGGCCATGTGCAATGGCGCCCGAAGCCGGGTCAGGGCGCGCCGGAAGCGCCAAAGGCCCACGACAGGTCGCAAACGCAGCCGCTCATGATGACGACCGCGGACATGGCGCTGAAGCTGTTCCCCGACTACGCCAAGATTTCCCAGCATTTCCTCGATCACCCCGACGAGTTCGCGGATGCTTATGCGCGCGCCTGGTTCAAACTGACCCACCGCGACATGGGACCAAAGTCGCGGTATCTCGGAGAAGAGGTCCCGAGCGAGGACTTGATCTGGCAAGATCCCGTGCCCGCCCATGACGGTCCGGTTGTCAATGACGCGGAAATCGCTGAGCTGAAAGGCAAGATCCTGAACTCCGGGCTGTCGGTCGCACAGCTCGTCAATACGGCCTGGGCCTCAGCGTCTACGTTCCGCGGTTCGGACAAGCGCGGCGGCGCCAACGGCGCGCGCATTCGCCTCGCGCCGCAAAAGGACTGGGACGTCAATACGTCCTCCGGCGTCGGCGAGGTTATCGCCAAACTTGAATCCGTTCAGGCGGATTTCAATGCGTCCGGTACGAAAGTCTCGCTCGCCGACCTGATCGTGCTTGGGGGTTCGGCGGCGATTGAAAAGGCAAGCGGCGCCGCCGTGCGGTTTACGCCGGGACGCACGGATGCTTCGCAAGAGCAGACGGACGTTGAAAGCTTTGGCGTCCTGGAGCCGACCTATGACGGTTTCCGGAACTACAAGAACACGAAGGATCCCCGATCGACGGAAGCGCTTTTGGTCGACAAGGCGGCGCTGTTGACGCTGACCGCCCCGGAAATGACGGTGCTTGTCGGCGGATTGCGCGTCCTCGGGGCCAACGCCGGCGGCTCAACCCACGGCGTCTTCACTGATAACCCTGGAACGCTTTCGAACGACTTTTTCGTCAATCTCCTCGACATGAAATATGAGTGGAAGGCGACGGACGACTCCGAGGAGCTGTTCGAGGCGCGCAATCGCGAGACCGGCGCCGTTGCATTTACCGGCTCACGTGCTGACCTTGTGTTCGGATCCAATTCAATCCTGCGGGGCATTGCTGAAATCTACGCTTCGAGCGACTCGCAAGCGCGCTTTGTTGCTGATTTCATCGGCGCCTGGGAAAAAGCGATGGATCTCGATCGGTTTGACGTCGCCTGAATGGCGCAGGACTGGCTGCGCTCAAGTTGATTGCGAATAGCGACGAAGTCGGATTTGTCGCCATTCGCTGAATGTTTGCCGCACATTCTTATCGACCCATCAAGAATTTGATCGTTCATGATCAAGCGCGCCGGAGTCAAATGCTGAAAAACGCTATTGCTTCCTGAACCGCGCCGTTTGACACTTGCGACGAAGATCAAACCGGAAGAGCCGACATGTGTGACCAAACCACCGAGCGCGAGCTAGACGCATACCTGAAAAAGAAATCGCTGACGCGGCGTCGCTTCGCCGCCGGCGCGTCCGCAGTCGTAGCCTTCGGCGGCGTTACGTCTGCCGCCATCGCCGCGCAGAAATATGCAAGCGGCGACCTGTCCGAGACAAACGTTAGGGTCACTACCCCCGACGGCGCCGCGGATTCCCTGTTCATTCACCCGAGTGAAGGCGCTCATCCGGCGGTTATTTTCTGGCCTGACATTCACGGTGTCCGGCCCGCATTTTTCGATATGGCCCGTCGCCTTGCGACAGCCGGCTACAGCGTTCTCGCGGTCAACCCTTATTATCGCACGCATGCGGGTCAGCTTTTCTTTGACGGCATGTCGATACGCGATCCCGGCGCCCGCGACCTTGTCGGGCCGCATGATTCTGCGCTCTCGCCGGAAACCGTCGTCACTGACGCCAAGGCCCTCGTTGCATGGCTGGATCAACAGCCTGGAGTCGATAGCGCTCGCGGCGTTGGCGCGGTCGGTTTCTGCATGACAGGGTCATGGACATTGCGCGCCGCCGCAGCCGTCCCGGCACGGATTAAAGCTCCCTGTTCATTCCATGGCGGCGGACTGGTCACAGACGACCCCGACAGCCCGCATTTGCTGGCGAGCAGAATTTCGGGCGGCGTGTTGATCGCCATCGCCGAGAATGATCATGAACGCCAGCCGGAGGCTGAAGGCGCGCTCATCGCGGCGTTCGACGCTGCAGGGGTTCCGGCAGAGATCGAAGTGTACGAGGACGCCATGCATGGCTGGGTGCCGACCGATTCTCGCGCTCATCATCCCGAACAATCCGAACGCGCTTGGGAGCGGATGCTCGCGCTTTTTGAAGCACAGCTCGGCGCGGATTAGGGCGGGACGCTTGTGCTTCGCAGTGCGAGCGTTACCGCGGCGGCGTTCGAAGCGACTATTCCGGCTCGGCGGCGACAACATAGTTGCGACCGCAACGTAACGCGCCTTCGGCGCTAATGATTTCAAGCGCTTCGGCGCGCAAGGCTTCGCCGCGCTCGCTGAGCGCTTGCGCCAACGCGCGGTCGTTCAGCGACTTAAGCCCGGGCGCGCACATATCAATCTGCGCGTTGACGAACCGTGCTCTATGTCGAATGGCGAAGCGCTTAACCTTGCGCACCACAAAGCCCGCGCGATGCAAATGATCCGTAACCCATGGCGAGGGATACTCGCGATACGGCCTTCCGCCGGACAGTAAAATGCAGGCGTCGCGAAAGCGACCGATCTCCCAGACCAGTCGCTCCACTCGGTTCTCGGGACGTGCGGCGGGTACGTAAGGCTCAAGTCCCGTCACATAGAACGCGCTGCGCACCAATGGGCGCAAGCGCGAGAACAAATAAGGCTGGAAAAATGGCGCAAATCCCTCAATCGCGCCAAGGAGATAGTCAGCAAGCGCCGTATCATAGATCTCGTCTTTCAGCAGTTGGGCGTCGGCCCAATTGCCCAAAAGAATTCGATCCTGCGGCCGTTGCTCCACTGTGATCGCGTTGCGCACGCGGGCGGCTTCGCCGGCTGATCCGGTCACGGCCGTCCAACGGTCTGTAGGAAGCCCTGCAATCCAGCGAATGGAATTGACGCCTGTTCCTGCATCGAGCACGGCGCCCCAAGGGCGTTCGCCGTGCAAGCGCTCAATATAACGAAACAGCGCCGAGTGTTTTCGTTCCGTCACAGATGACGCCTCACGTCTTGTGCTCAGCCAAGTCGTCGACGTCGCGCGTTACTTGTTTGCCGACGGTTTGATCACGCCGCAAGCGATGCGTCCGCCGGAGCCGCCGATGGGCTGCGTGACGTGATCGTCTTCATTGGTATGGATCATCAGGGTCGAACCGTCCTCATCAAGGATCGCGCCGTCGCCTCGGTCCAACATCAGAAGGTTGGTGTAAAGCTCCACTTCAACCGTCCCGTCTTCTGCAACGATCAGGTTAGGCAGGTTGCCGGCATGCGGCCCCTCCGGATGCAGAAAGCCGTGCGGCAAACCCTTCGGCATAATGTGGCCGCCGGCGTCGGCGAAACTCTCCAGCGGCGTGCACGAGCCCACTGCGTGGAAGTGCATGCCGTGCTTTCCCGGCGGCAGGTCGCGGGCCGATAACGTCATGAGAACGCCGCGCGGACCCTGCACCAGGTGAAGCGAACCGATCTCTTCTCCGGCGTTGTTGACGATCGCCGCGCGGGCCTCCGCCGAAATCGCCGGCTCCGGGTCAGTCCCTGCATAAGCGTTGGTGAAGGCGGCCGCCGCCGCGCCTGCGACAGCCATTCGGATTAGAAACACGTCAACCTCCCTACCGCCGAAGTTTACTGGCCGGAGTCGTGTGCGCCCAACGCCACGTATGGGCGAAAGCCAGCAGTATGGCGCCAATCGTTGTGAGCTGTGTTTCTAGATCATGAAGCGCTTCTACAAAAGCCGCTGCGATCAAAAGTGAAAGGCCGATGATAGCGGGGATGATGAACGAAAAGCGCACGCTGCTTTTTTGATGACGGGCGATGGCGAGGACGGTTACGGGCAGGGCGATCAGGACCAGTAGTTTATGAATCCATTCCGCCTCCGCCAACACGCCCGCCAGGGGAAGGAACGCGCTGACAACCGGCAACGCGAGGCAGTGGATGAGGCACATGAACGACAATCCGACGGCGGCCCCGTCCAAAGAGGGTGCGTTGGCTTTCATCACGCCCACCCTTTAAGGCGCGTCATACGGGAACGCAGAATTGTAAATTGACTGTACATGAGATCTTCCTGAACAAATCACCCAATCAAGCGGCGGCCTCCGCCCGGCGCCAGAGCGGAAACGGGTCCGGCAGATCCGGCGGCGTATCCGGCGAGTATGCGTTCTCCTCAGGCAGCAGGGCTGCGTCAAGACGGGCCTTAAGAAGGGGCCAGTCGATCCCCGCGCCGATAAAAACGATTTCCTGTCGGCGGTCGCCGAACGGCTCTTGCCAATGATGCGACATATAAGCGTCGATCCCGTCGCCCGCCGGCCATCGTTCGCGCGGCACGCTCGCCCACCATGTGCCGAGCGGCGAAACGCTGGAAAGGGCGCCCGCCAGCGAATACTCCACAACCCATTCCGGCCGCGTTGCGATCCAAAAATGGCCCTTGGCGCGGATCACGCCGGGCAAAGAGCCGCTTAGCACCGCGTGGATCTCTTTCGGCTGAAACGGACGGCGCGCGCGGTAGACATAAGAGGCGACGCCGTATTCCTCCGTTTCCGGGACATGATCGGCGTATCCGTATAGCTCCTTCGCCCACATCGGATGCTCATGCGCTTTCTCGAAGTCGAACAGGCCGGTGTCGAGGATCGCGTCCGCGGGCACATCCGAATAGTTGGTCTCAATAATCCGCACGTCCGCATTGAGACTCCGGATGATCTTTCGGGCGGCGTCAACCTGGTCGGGGCGTGCGTCGTCGACCTTGTTCAGGATGACAATATCGGCGAACTCGATCTGATCCGTCAGCAGGTGTACGAGGGTGCGCTCATCTTCGTCGCCCATGACCTCGCCGCGATCGCGCAAAAAATCGTGGCTCGAGTAGTCCTTGAGCAAGTTCACCGCGTCAACCACGGTCACCATGGTGTCGATCCGCGCTACGTCGGACAGGCTCTCGCCATCGGCGTCGCGGAAATCGAATGTGGCTGCAACGGGCAATGGTTCCGAAATTCCCGTCGATTCAATCAGCAAGTAGTCAAACCGGCCTTCGCCTGCGAGCCTTCTCACTTCGGCGAGCAGGTCATCCCGCAACGTGCAGCAGATGCATCCATTCGACATCTCAACAAGGGTTTCGTCCGTTCGGCTGAGTTCGGCGCCGGCGCGCACAAGGTCGGCGTCAATGTTGACCTCGGACATATCGTTGACGATTACGGCGACCCGGCGCCCCTCCCGGTTGTTCAAGACGCGATTGAGCAAAGTCGTTTTGCCCGCGCCGAGAAATCCCGAGAGGACAGTCACAGGAAGCCGCTGTTCCATCGTTGCATCTATTGTCATTGGAGTTCCGCTGGGGGTTGCGCTAAAAGAGGCTTGCCGCAGCCAATAGTACTTTGTATCATCAAACGCAACAATATATCATCGGTGCAGTCACGGTCTCGCACATGCCGCGTTCCGAACGCCATTTAGCAAATACGCAGTCGCCGGCGCATTGCGACGTCGACGAGGCGATCGCCGCGTGTCGCTTGCGCGGCGCGCAGATGACGCCGTTGCGGCAAGCGGTGTTGTCGGCGCTCTGGTCCGCTGACCGGCCCCTCGGCGCTTATGATTTGCGCGATCGGCTCGCCGAAGAATGCGGCCGCCAGATTGCCGCGCCGAGCATTTATCGAACGCTCGACTTTCTATGCGAACAGGGCGTCGCCGCCCGCATCGAGAGTCTCAACGCCTATGTCGCTTGCGTCCACTCTGACCACGATCACGCCTGCGTTTTTCTGGTGTGCGAATCATGCGGCGACGCTGTCGAGATCGAAAATCAGCAAGTGGAGCAGTTGATCAACGAGGATGCAAAGCGCCTCGGCTTTGTTGTGAAACATCGTGTCCTTGAACTGTCAGGCTTCTGCGCGCCGTGTCAGGAAACGTCATGAGCATTTCAAGGCACCTGGCGCTCGCAATATTGCTCGCTTCTGCGCAAGCGATGTTCGCGGCCCATGCTTCTGTCTTCGCGGGCAAAGCCGACCACGATCATGAACGCCATGCGTGTCAGATCTGCATTCTTGCAGATCGAACTGACGACGCGTTGCCGTCGGTTCAGAAGTGTTGTGCCGCATCCGCCGACTTTGCGCCGCATTCCAGCGCGTTCGCGAAAGACGTGGTTTCAAAGAAAATTATCCGCTCGCCGGAATCGCGAGCGCCGCCTCTCCACCTGAGCACTCACTAGATACTGCTTTGACTGCAAAGCGTTGCTTTTGACGCGCCGTCCTGTCCGGCGCTTTGTTCTGTTTTTTGGAGGGGTTATGCAAACCTATAGGAATATCATTTCGGCCAGCGCATCCGCGTTCGCCATTTCATGCGCGCTCTGCGGCGCTGCAAACGCAGAAGACGTCGAACGGGACCAGATCATCGTCACCGCCTCGCCGCTCGAACGCACCGTCGACGAAACCATTATCGGTACGTCGGTCGTGGACAAGGAAGAGCTCGCGAGGAACTTCCAGAACACCGTTGCGGAAGCCATTGCGCGGGAGCCGGGGATCTCAACGACCTATTTCGGCGCCGCCGCCAGCCGCCCGATTATTCGCGGCCTCGGCGATGACCGCATCAGCGTTCTCGACAACGGCATCGGCGCCATCGACGCCAGTGTAACGAGCCCTGATCACGCGGTTGCGATCGATCCTGCGTCCGCTGACCAGGTCGAAATTGTCCGCGGCACGTCGATGTTGCTCTATGGCTCGTCTGCGGCAGGCGGCGTCGTCAACGTCATTTCCGGGCGCATTCCGACCGAAGTCCCGGAAGATGATATTGACGTATCGGCGACGCTCGGCCTCAGCACCGCTGACAGCGGTTTCGACGGGGCGGGCGCTTTCGACGTGAAAGTCGGCGACCTCGGCGGCGGCGCCGTCGTCCTCCACGCCGACGGCTTCTATCGCGAAGCGGACGACTATGACATTCCGGGTTTTGCAGAGTCGGCCATTCTGCGCGCGCTCGAAGACGACGACGATGATGACGACGACCATGACGATGACGACGAAGCCTTCGGTACGGCCGAAAACACCTTCTTCGAAACCCATGGCGTGTCGGGCGGCATGTCGTGGGTCGGCGAGAATGGGTATTTCGGCGTTTCCGGCACCGTGATCAACAGCGAATACGGCCTGCCCGGCGGCCATGAACATGGCCATGACGACGACGACGATGACGCTGAGGAAGAAGAAGGCGGCTTTATCGACCTCCAGCAGCGCCGCATCGATGTCGCCGGCGAGTACCGTTTCGACGGCGGCTGGCTGGAGAAAGCAACCGTGCGCGCCGGCTTTGCAGACTACGAGCACGCGGAGTTCGAAGGGCCTGACGAAATCGGCACTGTCTTCTCCAACGAAGGCGTGGAAGCCCGCATCGAGCTGGTCAACCGGGAAAAGGACTTTCTCGGAGGCACCCTGCGCGGCGCCCAGGGCGTTCAGTTACGATTCTCTGAGTTTTCCGCGATCGGCGAAGAAGCCTTCGTGCCGCCCGCCGACACGAGCCAGTACGGTTTCTTCGCGCTAAAAGAATTGTCGCTCGGCAAACTCCGTTTGGAGCTTGGCGGTCGCTATGAACATACTGAGCATGAAGTCCAGGACAGCGACTTTGACGGCTTGGTTCCGTCCGGCTTCTCCACCAGCTTTGACGGCTTCTCTGTCTCCGGCGGCGTTGGCTACCAGGCGACCGAAGAGATCTTTATGGGCGTTACCGGCTTCCGCACAGAGCGCGCGCCCTACTCAACAGAGCTCTTTGCGAACGGACCGCACCTCGCCACCGACGCCTTCGAGATCGGCGATCCAACGCTGGAAGAAGAAGTCGGCGCCGGCGTTGAGGGCACCGTGCGCTATGTGAACGAGCGTCTGCGCCTTGCGGTAAATGGTTTCTATACCTCTTATCAGGACTTTGTCATTCTGGATGAGACGGGTCAGTTTGCCCTTGAAGACGAAATCACCGAGACCTTCATTATTGTGGATATGCTCGCCGATGACGAAGAAGGCCTGCCGGTCTTTCAGTTCCTGCAGGATGACGTAGACTTCTACGGCTTTGAAGCGGAGGCTGAGGCCGAGTTGTTCCGTACAGGCGGTCTCAACTTTTTCGGCGACGCTGGCGTCGACTATGTCCGCGCCACCCGAGACGGCGGACTTGACGAAGACCTGCCGCGGATCCCGCCGCTCTCTGCGGTATTCGGACTTGAGGCGCGTCATGAACTTGGCGACCTTCGTTTCGAGGTAGAGGTCGTGTCTGAACAAGACGACGTTTCGGCGTTTGAATTGC
Source organism: Hyphococcus sp. (assembly GCA_028289605.1). Classification (GTDB taxonomy): domain Bacteria; phylum Pseudomonadota; class Alphaproteobacteria; order Caulobacterales; family Parvularculaceae; genus Hyphococcus. Next base: position 71,278 of record JANQON010000016.1, read on the forward strand.
CGACGGAGGGGTATGAGTTGTTCAATCTCTACGCCACATTCCGCCCAATGGGCCCAGAGAGTCCGATTGCAGTTCGGATGTCGGCGACGAACCTCACCGACGAGGAGGCGCGCATCCATTCGTCCTTCCTCAAGGATATCTTGCCGGTCCGCGGGAGGAATTTCCGCATTGCGGTTTCGGCGGACTTCTAAGGAACCATAGGCGGCGCTTATTCCTAAGCGCCGCCTATTCCTTTCCGCCACAGGCGCCTAATTTGCGCATTTATTGCGGCGCGTTCCAAACGAACGCTGTGTATGCCGGAATCATAATCGCATCGGGTGATTCCTGATCTTCCAAAACGCCCAATATCTGATCGCCCACCATTGAAGAAACGGATGCCGGCAGTTTCGCTGGTTGTCCCGAAAAGTTGAAGGCCACAATCGCAGCGTCGCCTTCTTCGATACGTCGTTCAATGACGAGTAGGTCGCGGCTTTGAGCAACGACGTTAGTATCTCCCGATGCGAGCGCGGGATGAGCGGCCCTCAGGGATGATAGCTCCCGATAGTATTGCAGCAGGGAATTCGCGTCCTTTTCCTGCTCCTGTACGGAACGCCCGTCGCCTGCACGATTGCTGTCGGCGATTGGATAAGCGTCCGCGGGCTCGCGATACCATAATGCATGGCCGGGCGAATCTGCGGCCGGCGACCATCGAAAGGCCTGTCGTACTGGGATATCTCTGGCATCGTCACCGGACCCCTTCAACACATCCGCCTCTGCGCCTTCCACTTTGGCGCCTGTCATCCCAATTTCCTGTCCATAATAGATGATTGGGGTCCATCCGATCAAAAGGTTGACCGCAGCACCAAGTTTCAACACTGCGGGCTGGTCAGCAAAGGCGTGAGCGAACCGGTCTGTGTCGTGGTTTTCTATGAACACGAATTGATTCTTGCCATCGGTGATAATTGTATTGGTATTTTGAATTGCAGTCGCCAGCGCCTCAGCGTCCAAATCGTTGACGCCGTTCCAAATTGGAAACCCAAAGACTTTGTCTGCGCCGCCTGCCGTTAAGAAGTCTTCGCCGTACCCCCAGTCATATTGTTCCGCGACGATATCGATATCCGGCCGCTTGGCGCGCAGTTCATCAAAAATCGGCCGCCAAAACCGTTGAAAGAGTCCCGTCAGCACGCCGGCATTGTCGAGGTCGTCCATCATGTGGTCGATTCGAAAGCCGTCGACGCCGTCGGCATAGTCGCCGTCGCCATTGGGATCCATCCAGAACAGAAGATATTCGGCAAAATAATCCCGGACCTCCGGGTCCAGCATGTTTACCGTGTAGATGTGCTGCTTCTGGTTCGGCCACACATCAAACTCTGTCTTTCCAAACAAAGTCGCTATCGGCTCGGTGTTGGAGTCATCACTGTAGAGTACGAAATTGCGATACGTGGAAGATGGATTTTCGAAAGAAGATGTGAACCATTCGTGATGTCCGCTCACATATTGAATTTCCTGATCGAGATAGATCGCCATGTCGCGCCGGTGCAGTTCGGCAACCAGATCTCGGTACGCATCCATATCTCCGAACTCGGCATCGATGCCGTAAAAATCGTCCGCGAAGTAATTGTGGTAGAATTGCGAGGGATAGAGCGGCGTTAAAAGAATACCTGTAACGCCCACGCTCTGCAGGTAATCAAGTTTTTCAGTGATGCCGCGAAGATCGCCTTGCCGGTCCCCGTTCGAATCGTGAAAGCTGCGCACAAATATATGATAAAACAGCGGTGCGGACGTCGTATCGTTTGCGGAATCGCTTCTTGTGTTTTCGGATTCGGCTACCTGCACCGGCTTGTCTACGCATGCACACAAGCCGAAGGAAAGCAGAAACGCGCAAGCAATAGATCGACCAGCTCTCACGTGTCACTCCATAGTTTTGTTTAGCAAACTGATCGAAGCCGCAAGGAGCTTGAACCCGACTTGTCGTTTCAGCGAACCGAATGTCTCGAGGTTAGCGATCTCCTCCTCGACCTTAATGCTTGCGACATGCCCGGATAGATTTCGAATGAGCGATCTGAGAATGGCTCGCGCTTGCGGCGCGCCGAGGCAAGCATGATGCCCGCTGCCAAATCCAACATGCGGATTGGGAGATCGCGCAAGATCGATTGCTTCCGCAGACTGAAAAACGTTAGGGTCATAATTCGCGGCTGCCCAACAAAGCGACACCCGGCTTCCCGGATTGTCCTCACCGCGATTCACCCTTCCGATATGCGTTAAGGGTGAAATCACGCGGATAAATTCTTCTACCGCCATGTTGATGGATTTTTGATCGGACGCGGCAGATGACACGTGTTCTGGAAACTGCGCGAAGTAGCTCATCACGACGCTAATTGCATTTATGACAGTATCACGACCTCCGGCGAAGACCAGGTTGGATATGCCCAATTTCTCTTCCGCGCTGAGGGGGCGGCCATCAATTTCCATTTGATTCAGAGCGGCGAAAAAATTGTGCGCATCCTGTGACGTCTCCGCCGCTTGAATTGCGCCAACAAGATAATCTTCGAGCACGGTGCCTTTCTGTTCGGAGTCCGCTCCGTCGCGGAAGACATGCGTACCCCAACCAATCCACGTCTCTGCTTCTGTCTCGGGAACGCCGAGCATATAGGTCAGCGCGCGCGACTGAATTGGTAATGCAAAGTCCCGAACCACATCGAATAACGGCCGCTTGGCGCAGTCTGAAATCAATTCGACAATCAGAGAATCAATGCGGGCGACGTAGTGGGCTTCCATTGGACGGCGGAAGAACGGTTCGATGAGAGACCGATATCTTCTGTGGTCGGGCGGATCAGTCTCGATCGGCAACTGCCGGACGCTTCGCTCCCGCTCTTCAGATGGAATGGGTACGCGGAACGGAGCGTCTGAACTGTATGTTCGCCAGTCTTTCGCGGCGCCGCGGACGGCCTTGTAGGACAAGAGCATTGGAATGATCTCATCACCGACGGTCAATTCGAAGGCGTCGTCGCGATCACGCGCTGACTTAAAAGCGTCGAGGACTCGGAAGGGCATGCGCTGATCCTCCAGTCGTCAAAATATTCACACCCAGACCAAAATCACAAATATCTGCAAAGCCGGCAATCAAGCGCGCAGGATCGTTTTTGAACCTTGGACAGGTTGATGGGCTTATGATGATTTCTTTCCCATGACGCGTAAATGAAAAAAAGTGCAAATTTTCCCTGGGGAGAGCGCGTCCCGGACTATACGCGTTTCAACTCAGAGCCTCCCTACCAACGCCAAAACAGTAAATGCAGAAACAACTGCGTCCCTCTCAGCTTCAAGGCGAGAGACCCTTGCATTCGCCAGTTCAAGCTCTGCGTCCAGAACGTCCAGCCTTGTTCTCCGGTTCGCTTCCGCTTCGCGGACAACCCCATCGCGGCTTTGCAGGGCGGCTTGCACCTGGCCCTGGCGCGCCTGAATGGATGCAAGTGCGGCCCGTCGGGCCGCCCAACTATCGATGACGGCCTGTCTTACGTCTCTTCGGGTTTGTTCCAGTTGAAATTTCGCAGCCCGAGCCCTGTGCTTGGCGGCTCGCGTCTGCGCACGATTCGTTCCGCCGTTAAACAGATCCATAGATACGTTCAGAAACACCCCGTAACTTTCCGTATCGCCCGTAAATTGCGCCACAACCTGATCAGCCGCAGTCGAGGCTTCGGCGGAAATTGAAACCTGCGGCAGCGACCGGCCCCGCGCTTCCCTGACGGCAAATTGCGCAGCATCGGCAGTCTGTCGCTGTGCGCTGAGTATCGGCCCTTCCTTTTCCGCCAGCCACACAGCCTCTTCCAAGTCTGCAGGCAGAGCATCAGGCAGCACCGGTAGCTCCAAATGCGATGGCGGCGTGCGTCCGAAAACCCTTACGAAGTCCTCTTCCGCGGATCGCAGCACGCTTTCCGCGTTGACCCGGTCGGCGGTTGCCGCCGCAAAACGAGACTCTGACTGAAGCACATCGGTTTTTGTGGCGAAACCGGCTTCAAACCGCGAGCGCGATTCTTCCAGGCGCTGCTCAATGATGTCTTCGTTCTGCCGGCGAACGTCCAGAACGCCTCTCGCCTGAACCAGATTGGCCATTGCCGTTGCGCCAGCAAGAATGACATTCTGGCGCGTCGCTGTTTCAGAGGACTTCGCGGCGCCGGCGTTGGACTTGGCTGCGTTGATTGCGCCCGATAAAACACCAGACGTGAACACCGCCTGTTGGAGGGTCGCTCGAACCGCCATCGGGTCGGTAACCTGGTCGAAACTCTGATCCTGCCCAATCGCGGGAGCCGTAAAGGACTGATCCAGGCGGCCAAGCTGGCCCTCAACGCGCAACTGCGGCAACCGTCCTCCGCGCGCCGCCGATAGATCTCCGCGCGCCGCTTCCGTCAGCGCCTCCGCGGCGGCCAGTTCGGGATTTTGGGACAGTAAATCATAGAGGTCGTTGTCTGCATCGGCCTGCGCCGCCGTTGCGGAACACAACACGGCGGACGACATGATCAAGAACTTACGCATATGACGGCTCCATATCTGCGATAGAGTTATCTGTTTTGTCTCCGCTCCTCGTCCGATTGAGCAAAATAAACATCTGCGGGACAAAAAAGAACGAAATGACCGTAGACAGAACAACACCTCCGGCGATCGCCGTGGCGAAGGGCGGCCAAAATCCTCCATCCGACAAAATCAACGGCAAGAAACCGGCGAATGTCGTCAATGTCGTTGACGTAATGTGTCGCGACGTCTCGAGCACGACCCGTTTGACGGCTTCCCGGTCGCCGGCCATTGCGTCTTTGTCGCCTTTCAGGCCAGACAAAATGATAATGGCGGCGTTGATGGCCACGCCCATGAGTCCCATCAATGCAACAATAGGTTGGAATCCGAACGGATATCCAAAGATCGTCAAACTCAACATGCCGAGGCCCATGGACAGGCCGGCGACCATGAAAACAATCATGCTGAGGCGGAATGAATTGAAGCTCAAAACAACGACGGCAACCGTCGCAACAACGATAAGGCCGACCGAGGCAAGCAGGTTACCAACCGCATCTGACCGCGCTTCCGCATCGCCGCCGAACTCAACGCGATATCCAGGCGGCATTTGAAAGCCTTGCTGGTCGGCCAGCTTGTTGAATGCGGCGACCACATTTGAGGCCAGCGCGTCGCTTCTGATAAATCCGGTCACCGTGTTGACGCGTTCGCCGTCGTACCGAGTGATCGCCGCAGCCGACGGCCGCAGTTCCAGATCGCCAAGGCCGGTAATCGGCGTCGCCGGCACGCCGGACGCCGTTCGTTGCAGGCCGGCTTGGAGGGCCGGATTTGTTATCGAAAGCGACTCGATTTCCGTCATGTCGCGCCGCGACTTTTCATCCAGTCGGACGACGACGTCGATTTCTTCCTCGCCTTCGACAATTGAGCCGCCCTGGGCGCCCTGCAGTTTTGCCGATAGCCCGTCTGCGACTTGCGCGAGGGTCAATCCGGCCTGCAACGCGTCGTCCTCGTCAGCCGTTAGCCAAAGCTTTGGTTCCCCGCCCGAGATGCTGGCGAAAGAAATCGTGACATCTGGAATCTGGGCCAGGATTCCGCGAGCCTCTTCGCCAAGGCGTTGCAGCGTGTTGAGGTCGCGGCCAAAAATACGCAGCTCAAATGGCGCCGCCGTCGGCGGGCCCTGTGCGAGCGCGCGGACGAGCACTTGCGCATTCGGCAACGCCTCGCTCAGTTCCTGTTGCAGCTCATTTTGCAGGTCCTTCATCTCATCAAGCGATGTCGCCGTCACCATGGCTTCAGCGAAATCCTTGGCGCCGTCCTGATTCATAGACAGATTGTAGTAAAAGGACGGAACTGAATTGCCGATAAACCACTCAGCGCTCACAACGCGATCGTCGGCTTCCAGAATAACGTCTGCTTTTTCCGCAGCTTCTCGCGTCGCCGTTAAGCTGGACTGCGGCGACATCCGCAATTCCACGTGAAACTGGTTACGATCCGCTTCCGGAAAAAATTGGGTCGGTAGTGTTGTCACGCCTATGAAGCCCAAGAGGGGCAGGACAAGCGCCGCCATCACCGACAGACGAGGCGATCCGAGACTCAATCCCAACAACCATTTGAATGGGCCGGCGACCGCAGGGACCGAAATGCCCTGAGAGGGCCGCTTCCCGCCGTCTCGCGCAAAAAATCGTCCGGCGAGTCCGGCAATGACTGTCATCGCGAGGACATAAGATGAAAGCAATGCGATGATAACGCTGTCAGCGATCGCGCCGACAAACTCCCCGGCGCCGCCTGGCAATAGGCTGATCGGCAGGAAGGCGAAGACCGTCGTAAGCGTTGAACTGAGGAGGGGCAGCCACAACCGCTCGACAGATTTTGCGACAGCCTCGCGCGGGGACAAGCCCGCTGTCAGTCGCCGCGTAACTGCATCGCAAACCACAATGGCCGAGTCCACAAGCAGTCCCAAGGCGACAATGAGACCGGTGATCGACATTTGATGAATTGGGATGCCGAAGAAATTCATGAAGGTCAGCGCCAGCAGCGTGGTCAGCGGAATAGCGAACGTCACCAGCATCGCCGATTTGGGGCCCAGCGTGAAAAAGAGAATGAGAACGACCAGGCTAATGCCAATCAACAGATTTGTGATCAACGATCGAAAGCGTTCATTGGCATATTCAGCCTGGTTGAAGATGATGCGTTGTTCGATGCCGGCGCTGATCGTTGTTTCAAACTCGCCGAGCTCGTCGACAAGCGAGGCGGACCAATCGGCCACGCGCAGGCCGGGTTCCATTCGCGCGCCGACAACGATAGCCGGCCGCCCATCGACGATTGCAAGCTCGGAAAGCGGATCCTTCAGCGATCGTTCGATATCCGCGACGTCACCGAGTTGAACTGTTGCGCCGCTGGCGCCGGTCTGCAGCGGCACGCGCCGTAAGCGATCCAGCGTATCAAGCTCGCCTTCGACTTCGAGTGTGTATTGAGCGGCGTCACCGAAAAACTGCCCAGCGGCGCCTTTCACGTCGGCGGCTGCGATGTTCGTCGCGATTTGCCGTTCGCTCAGGCCCAGCGCCTGCGCGACGTCGTTAGGCAAGGTAACGGCGATTTCTTCTGGAGAGGCCCCGTGAATACCGACATACTCCGCGCCGGGAAAATTTCGTAATCGGGACTGAAGTTCTTCAGCCGTACGTTTCAAGATCAAAAGATTGGGATCGCTCGTCGCATTCCAGATGAGGGCCGTCAACACCGTGTATGCGTCTTCGTTCCGATCGTCGATAAACTGTGAGTCCCCCGCTGCAGCGGGTAATTCGCTTCTTGCATCGTCAACGGCGTCTCTGACCCGGGCGAGCGGCTCGGCGGGCTCGACAATTTGATCGCGAAGGATGATCGTTATCGACGAAAGACCAGTGCGCGACGTCGACTGAATGGTGTCGATTTCGGCGATGCTTTGCAGTTCGTCTTCGATTGGCTGTGTCACCAATCGTTCCACCAATTCGGCGCTGGCGCCGGGCAGGGGCGTCAAAATCGTCGCAACGCGGCTCGTGACCCGCGGGTCTTCGGTTTGCGGCATTGTCAGGACGGCGGCAACGCCGCCCACAATCACCAGCGTGACGACGAGGATAAGCGCGCGGACGTTGTCGTAGAGGATCGTTTTCATTGAGGCTCTCCGGACGGGGACGCAAGAGAGCGTGTCGAAGAGCCGCTTGCGCCCAGCGAAGCAACGTCGACTTCGTCCACGACGCGTACTTGCTGACCAGGCACGAAGCGAAATGGCGCTGCTGCGACAACTTGATCGCCGTCCTCAATGGTTCCGCGAATGAATACGCGTTCATTGCCGATGTGAATGACTTCGACGTCTTTTCTAACAATCTCGCCGAGGCCGCCTTCAATGTTCTGGACGACATATACCGACCACAAACCGCGATAGCTTTCGGTCAACGCAAGCGCCGGCGCCCAGGCGCCGCGAGTGCGCCGTTCTTCTTCAAGCTGTAACCTCACAAGTCCGCCGGGAATGAATCCTGGGTCCTCGGTAATTTCCAACCGTATAGGGACTGTCTGGGTTGCAAGTTCGACCTCGTCGCCAATCCCCTTGACCTGCGCCTGTGCGATTAAATCTCGGGTCGAGACTTCAAACTGATCTCCTATGGCGATATTGCGGGCAAAGCGCGCGGGCACGCCGATGAGCGCTTCAAGACTGCCTTGCTCGTTAAGACGCACCACTGGTTGGCCGGCGGAAACGGTTACGCCGGAGTCAAGATAGCGTCCGACAATGATCCCGCTGAATGGCGCTTTCAATGCGGCGTCGCTCCGGTCGACCCGAGCATTCTCGATACTCCTGCTCAACTGCCTTACACGTGCGCGCAACCCGTCGCGCTCCGCGGTAACATCGTCGAGATCCTGGCGCGTCGCGAAGCCGTCGCTAAAAAGGTCTTGGGTGCGCTCAAGCGTTGCTTCCGCCCGTCTCAATGACGCGCTGGCTTCCGCTCGCGCCGCCTCCAATTCACTCGTTCTGAGATCAAGGCGTTCCGGGTCCAGCCGCGCAAGGTCGTCGCCCTCTTCCACGCGATCGCCGACCTCCACAAGAACCTCGGCGATTTCGCCGCCGACCTGGAAGCCTACGTCAGAAACCTGGGCGGCGTTGATCCGGCCTGGAAACCTGCGGGAGGCGCGATAGCTATCCTGAAAGGCGATCCTGGCGGTGGCCACAGGCAGCGCCGTGGCAGCTTCCTCAGCGGCGGCGTTGATGAGCAACATGTTCCTGCCGAAGAAAACCCCTGAGAAAATCACAACGGCCAACACGGCCAACCAAATCATGCGTTTAAGCATCCACGTGGATAGTCTTGTCAGGGCGTTCGTCATTTTGCTCTCCGGCTCCTTATTCGACAGCGCCAACGGTCGAAATAAATGGGTAGTGAGATTATTTGACAAATCTCATACGTCATGCAATACGGAGACGCCAGACCGTTGGATCTGTTTTTTTGTGAAAGGATTGTGACGTTGCCCAGGCCGGCGCTTAGCGAAGCGGAAACGCGGGAACTCATCCTGTCTGAAGCTTATTCTCTGTTTAAAGAGATCGGGTATAGAAAGACCACGATCGGCGATATCGCCAAGGCTTGCGGCTTCAGTCCGGCCAATGTCCACAAGCATTTTGGGACAAAGTCCGACATTAATCAGGCTATCGCCAGCGTCATGATGGATGAAAAAATCAGTGAGGCCAAAAAAGCGGTTGCCAAGCGGCGCAGTCCGTCAATGAAACTGCGCGTATTTGTAGCAACGATCTATGAAAGCACGCTGGAGAGCTTTCGCCACGACAAAAGGGTTTTTGAAACACTGTCCTCCGCGGCTGAAGAAAAGTGGGAAGTCGTTAGAAATTATCGGCTCACGCTCAAAGGGATGTTAACCGACATTATCAGAGAAGGCTGCGAAGCAGGCGAGTTTACGTCACCGAACATAGGCCGAACAGCAGATGCTATCCATATGTCATTGATTGCGGTTTTCCACCCCGCAAATATTGTGGAGATGCTTGACGAGCCGGACGCAGCGGATGTCGATACGATCACGGACTTTCTGCTTGCCGGCCTTCGAGCAAATTAGTCGCGAAAGGGCGGGGGAACGCAAGAAAAGAGTGTCCGGCGCAATACTAGTATTTGGCGCCCTAGATTTGTTCCAGCATCGCGTCACGCAGTTTGGACGCACTCAAAAACGCAGCCTCGACACGAGACCCAAGACACCAGTCGCCGCAGGCGGCCAATTGATGATGCTCGTCGAGAAGGAAGGGCGTCCCTGCGGTTACGGACGTTGACGCATATCGCCAACGATGCAGCGCTGCGTGCGTCGCATGAGACAGGTCGGCCTGACACAGTTTGGATGCTTCGCTGATCAGCAGTGCTTCGATGTCCTCGCGCGGCTCTTCCAGGTGAGCTTCAGCCCAGTCGTTGCTCGATTGGATGACGATCGAAGCGGGGGATTCGCGGCCGGGTTTTGCTGAATTGAGCGCCATCCAACCGACAGGCGAGTCGCCAATGCGCGCCGCGGTCCACGGCATCACCGGCGCATGCTCAAAACCGAGCATCAGGGAAAAGCATCCCTGCATGCTGACGCTTTGAAGCGCGTCGCGCCCCTTGAGCGGTTCCGGCAAAAGCGCAGCGGTTTGGGGCGCCGGGGCAGTGCTAACGATCCAATCAAACGGCCCATGTGTTTGTGCATTGGAATCGCGAAGCGTCCATTGGTCGCCGGTCTTAATGATCTGTTCAATGTGCGTTGTGAGGCGTATGTCCAAGCCGGAGGCGAGGGACTTGCACATGGCGTTCATGCCCGGCGCAGCAACGAACATCTCTCGGCCAGCAGGCTGCGCGCCGTTCAGGGACGCAACGGATACGGGCCAAGGCGCAATCGTCCCGGTGTCGACAAACGACTCAATGCCTTTTTGAAATTCGCCCGTTTTGGCGGTGAAGTATTGCGCGCCATGGTCGAATTGGAACGCGCCGGCGCGCCGCGTCGCCATGCGCCCGCCGACGCCTCGCGATTTTTCGAAAACCCAAACGTTCGCCCGGGGCTTTAAGCCTGCCGCCAAGGTCAATCCGGAAAGACCGGCGCCAATTATCGCAATGCTTGTCATCGATCACCCTTGTCCAACGCGGTAAGAATGCGCGTTGCACTATCACGGTATTGTTGCTGTTTGTCTTCACTCATCCTGTCCCAGGTGCGATACATTTGCGCCATGCGCGGATTTCCCTGAAGCTTGTCGCGGTTGCGTTCCAAAAAGTCCCAATAGAGCGGATTGAACGGACAGGCGTCATCCCCGGTCTTCTGCTTGACGTCGAAGCGGCATGTTTTGCAGTGGTTCGACATCTTGTGAATGTAATTGCCGCTGGCGGCGTATGGCTTTGAGCCCAACACGCCGCCGTCTGCAAACTGACTCATGCCGAGCGTATTGGGCAGTTCGACCCATTCATAGGCGTCGGCATAGACGGCGAGATACCATTCGTGGACCGCTTTTGGATCGACGCCTGCGAGCAACGCAAAATTGCCGGTCACCATCAAGCGCTGAATGTGGTGGGCGTACGCCTCTTCTTTCGTTTGGGTAACCGCCGCGCGAAGACAGGCCATGTCGGTGTCGCCAGTCCAATAGAACTCGGGCAGCGGACGCGTATCGCCGAAGAAATTCTCGTCAACATAGTCCGGCATTTTCAGCCAATAGATTCCGCGCACAAACTCGCGCCAGCCGATAATCTGGCGGATGAAACCCTCGGCGGCGTTGAGCGGAACGTCGCCTTTTCGAAAGGCTTCTTCTGCGCGCTGACAGACAGTCAGCGGATCCAGCAATCCGGCATTAATGTAGAGCGAAAGAACCGAGTGAAAAAGAAACTTCTCGTCCTCCAGCATGGCGTCCTGAAAGTCGCCGAAATTGGGCAAGGCGTATTCGAGGAAGCGATCGAGCGCTTCTTCGGCATGGGCCCGCGTGACGCCAAACCAGAACGGATTGAGATCGCCGAAGTGGCCGGCAAAACGCTCAGCGACAAGCGCCAACACGTCTTCGGTAATCGTATCCGGCTCAACGCGAAATGGCGATGGAAAGACCAAGTCCGCATTCGCTGCTTTGCGGTTCTCCGCGTCAAAGTTCCACTTGCCGCCGGCCGGTTGGTCGCCCTCCATCAACAGCCCGGTTTTGCGCCGCATCTCTCGATAGAAATATTCCATACGCAATTGCTTTCGCCCGTCAGCCCATGTTTGGAACTCTTTGTGCGAACAGATGAACCGGTCATCTTCAACGATGTCGACCAACACGCCAAATGCGTCTTGACATGCGTCCATCGCCGCCCGAACGCGCCATTCCCCCGGTTCGGTCACGATCAGTCGATTGGGCCTCAGCCGCTTTATCGCGCGCTCAACTTCGCCGGTGAAACTTCCCGCATTCTCCGGATCGTTAAGTTTGACATAGTCAACAGTCCACCCGGCGCCGCGCAGCTCATCTGCGAAGTGGCGCATGGCCGAAAAGAGAAAAGCGATCTTCTTCTTATGGTGGCGGACATAGGTCGCTTCTTGTTCCACTTCGACCATCAACACCCGGTCGTTTTTCCGGTCTGCGTTTTGGAGCGAAGAGATAGACGCAGAGAGCTGGTCCCCGAGCACTAAAACCAGGTTGCTTATTGTCGTCTCCCGTAATTGCTCACATCGAAGCCCCGTCTAACCGCCGCAGAAATCGACGTTGATTAATACGCGCCAGCGCGCCAAAGGATCAGTGTTGCGACGGTCCGCGTCCCCGGGATCGTTTCGAATGCGATGGTGGGTATGCGGTAATGAGAGGCATTCTCAAGTGAGCTAAATACTGAACCGCTTCTGAGGCGCGTGCGTAAAGATCATCGCAGCTACGCAGAAGGGAGCAAGTGATGAAAGACGCATTCGGCGTCATTATGGACGGCGAGAAGAATGCGCTGTCCGGGCTGCCCCGCGTGCAACGGTTCCAGGTGATGACATATCTCGGAATCATGTGGTCGACCGTGTTCACGTTCGGCGTCGGGTATTGGGCAATGTACGGCCAACTGGTCCTGTTGCATGTCCTGGTTGCGCTGGGCGTCGCTTTCACGGGATCGACTTTTATCGGCGCCAAGCGATTGTCGCATCGCGACGTGATCAAGCGCAAAGATGGAACACCAATGTACGACGATATTTGGGGAGCCCCTTGATGCTAAAGCAATCTGATTTCGAACTGAACCGGGCGTGGGAGACAACATCATGCACGTCCTGCCGCTTTTTCAGCGACGCCAATTCGCAGTGCCGGCGGAACGCGCCGTCGCCGCAAGGTCATCGTCAAATTATCCAGTGGCCAATTGTCAAGCCGGATGACTGGTGCGGGGAGTATAAATACGCCAGCGTCTATCGGCAGATCGATCTGTTTGAGTCGGATGCCGCGGAGAGCGTCGAGGAACGCGTTCTGAATGACCTTTGATTTTAGGGGATGAAACAACGCCGCTGTGACAGGTGCAACGCGCCGTCAGTGCTTCGCGATTTTTCTGGAGACTCAAATGTCCGAAATCACCCATGGCTTGGTCGACTATGCAGGTCGTTTGTTCAGCAGCAGCGAACATGCATCCGCCATTGATCTCGCAAAGGGGCGCGGATGGATCGACGAAAACGGCGATCCGACGGCTTTAGGGCGCGTCATCTCTACCGCCTTTATCGACCGACAAACATCGCATGGGTGGCGTCCCGACCGAACCGCCGCCTAGCGGGCGATGCGCCAACAGACGGCGCGCGCTGTCCCATTGTCGCATTGTCGCATTGTTGAAGAGTTAGTTTCCCATGTCCAAGACACTTTTGATCGTTGACGATGACTCTGATCTGGTTCGAATGCTCGAACGGACCATGACGAAACGCGGGTTCACCGCAAAAACGGCAACGAGTTGTATGGACGCATCCGCGAGGATCAGCGCCGAATCGTTCGACTTCGCGATCGTTGATCTGCGTTTGGCCGATGGCGAAGGCTTGTCCGTTATTAACGAAATCCATGACGCGAACCCAAACTGCAAAATCGTTCTATTGAGCGGCTACGCCAACATCCCCTCCGCCGTCGCCGCAATTAAAGCCGGCGCGATCGATTGCCTGCCGAAACCGTGTGATGCAGACGACATAGAGAATGCGCTGCTTGCGGGCGTACGCGCCAAGCCGGAGTCGCCGCAAAAGTCGATTGATCCGGACGCCATCCGGATGGCGCATATCCTGAACACGTTTCGTCAATCAGGGGGCAACATCTCCCATACAGCGCGACGGTTGGGAATGCATCGACGCACCCTGCAACGCATCCTTTCCAAGATGGATACGTCGCGGGACTTCGACTTCCGTGACGTGGTCGAAACGGAAAAAGAGATTATCGCTTGAGCCCTAAGCGCCAAGCCGGGTGAGCGTCGCACCCCAGGGCCTCTGCGGATGGGGTCCACATTGCCCGGCGCCATGAACCATCCGTCTTTCTTTAGCGGTATGTCCTAGTCTCCAAATCTTTATTAGTTGTCCGGGAACGGCTTGTTCGCGCCATGCGCTCTAGAAACCGCCGAGCAACACGCTTGCGCCCCAGGGCGCGACAATACCGACGGCGCCGCGGCGACATCGATGGCGACGTTTCGCCGCCGCCAATGGAAAGAATTGTCATTTTGGCGATTTCTTGTTTCGTACTTGAGCTTAGTCAAATACCCGACTCGCGTCTTTCGGCAGCATGACGATGTGAAGAATTGGGTTCTCATATTTGTTGCCTTGGCGGGCGTCGCCTGCAGCCGTGATCAGGTTGATCCGCCTGTGGCGGACACCGAGACGGTGCGTGTCATCAAACAAGGGCAAATAATCGGCTTTGTCGCAGAAAACGGCGCGCATGTTTGGCGCGGCGTTCCTTTTGCAGCGTCCACAGCAGGAGAAAACCGATGGCGAGCGCCGCAGCAAGCTGCGGCTTGGGACGATTTACGCGAAACGCTCCAGTTCGCGGAACGCTGCACTCAGATGACGAATTCTTTTGATGCCGACGAGGGATTGAAGCCCGGGCAAGTCGTTGGTTCCGAAGATTGCCTGGCGGTCAATGTGTTCGCACCGGCGAATGCGCAAAGAGCAAATCTGCCTGTGATGGTTTGGATCCACGGCGGCGGCAATGTCTGGGGCAAGTCAAGCGACTATGATGGATCTCGTCTTGCTAAGAACGAAAACGTAATTGTCGTCGCAGTGCAATATCGGCTCGGCCCGCTTGGTTGGTTCGCTCACAGAGGATTACGAGCAGATGCAATTGATTCGCGTGACGCTGCGGCCAGTTTTGCTATTTTGGATCTCATTGCTTCACTCGAATGGGTTAGAGAGAACATCGTTGCGTTCGGAGGCGATCCAGAGAATGTGACAATTTTTGGCGAAAGCGCAGGCGGCCACAATGTTGCTGCGCTGTTGGCGTCGCCGCTTTCCGAAGGGCTTTTCCATCAAGCGATCATTCAATCAGGGTTTTTCGACAGCGTCTCGCTTGCAGAGGCGCAAGGCGATGAAGGCGCTCGGGCCAATCCGTCAAATCTGATTGCAGAGAAGCTGAGCGCGACGACAGCCGACGACCTTCGCGCTTTGCCGGTCGACACGTTGTTGCGCGCATATAACGATGACGGCGCCGGATTTGTGGATGTGCCGCGCATGATTCAAGACGGCGTCGCGCTTCCGAAAACGCCGCTCCGGGCGGCGTTTGAAGATCTTGAAGCGTTTCATGATGTTCCCATCATTACCGGCGTCAACCGTGATGAAATGAAGCTCTTCTATTCTGGGGACGAACGGTTCACCAAGAAGCGCTTTTGGTTTTTCATCTCGCCGCGCGACAAAGACTTCTATGAAGCCATCTCGGAATATGTTTCACGGGCTTGGCGCGTTCGCGCTGTCGACGAACCGATTTCCAAGATGATCGCGGCAGGTCATGACCGAGCCTATGCTTATCGGTTTGATTGGGATGATAGCGGACGTTTTCTGTTGATGGATTTTCGGACGTTGTTCGGCGCATCCCATGGATTCGAAATCCCGTTCTTGTTCAATTCTTTTACGGGGTTTGGATTGGCCAATGACACAATCTTCAGCAAGGAAACGGAATCAGACCGACAAAAGCTGAGCCGCGCCATGGGGCACTACTGGGGGTCTTTCGCCAGGGATGGGGCGCCGACCTCGATGACGGCGCCCGCCTGGCCAACTTACGGACGCCAAGCCAGCCTATTAACCTTCGACACGGAAAACGACGGCGGCATCAGTATTCTCCGCGGTGCGGATAGTTTCGATGCAATTGAGAGAGACTTAATCGAGAATGCGCGCCTTAGCCACGAGGAAAGGTGTCTGATCATTGAAGAAATTGGCGAATGGACGTGGCTTTATGATGAGCCTCCCTATGAAAAGATGCTTTCGGCGGCCGGATGCGATGCTACGGTAGCGCGGGAGTAATCAATATGGATACTCAGCAAGCCACCAATACCGGTCCGGCTGTCAAAGCATTGCAAGTTGTCACAACAGGGTGGGCTGAGCAGCATAAGGAACATCGTTACGGTAGTTGGATGCCGCGATTATTATGGGTGCTGACGTCTAGGAGCTGGGTGCGGTTGCCCATCAATGCGTTTCTCATTCATCACCGCGACGGGGTCGTTCTTTTCGACACCGGTCTTGATCCGGCGATTGCAACAAATCCGAATTACATTTCACAAGCCATTGGGCGAATTCTTGTGCGTCGAATCTTCCGATGGAGCATCTCTGAGGGCGACGCATTGAAGTATCAACTCCAATCCGTCGGCGTCTCGCCCAGTCAAGTTACGAAAGCGGTTATTTCCCACCTCCATTTCGACCATGTCGGCGGAATTGCAGACGTGCAAGATGCCGAGCTCATCGTGAGCGAACGCGAATGGGCGCAGCTTTCCGAACCCCACCCCGAGCGAGAATGGATTCTGCGCGAGCATATCGAAATACCCGGCGCCAAATGGAGGCCGATTGCGTTTGATCAGACCGCCGACCCGATACTCGAGCGCTTCGGCGGGGCGTATGATGTA
This sequence comes from Hyphococcus sp., assembly GCA_028289605.1. Classification (GTDB taxonomy): domain Bacteria; phylum Pseudomonadota; class Alphaproteobacteria; order Caulobacterales; family Parvularculaceae; genus Hyphococcus. Next base: position 87,783 of record JANQON010000016.1, read on the forward strand.
ATGAGGGATGGCGCCGTTGTTCTCTTTCCAACGCCCGGGCATACGCCAGGATCTCTCTCCATGTTGGTGCGATCGGACGGACTGCCTCCAATTCTGCTTATAGGAGACCTGGCCTACGAACCGAACCTTATCTTCGAGGACAAGGTTCCCGGGACCGGCGACGCCAAAACGCTGCGTGAAAGCTACGCAAAGATTCGCGCATTGAAGGAAGACTTGCCGGATCTCGTCGTTCTGGCGTCTCATGATCCAGCGGCCAGTGCAATCCTTGGCCGAACCTTCGGCGAACAAAATGCATGAGGGCGTGCGCAATCGCCTTTGCATTGCGGCCGGAATGCTTGCGCTGCCCTTTTACCTCGCGCTTATTCTCGTCCTTGGCGCGCTTGAACCGGGATACAGCCATCTCACCATGACCATGAGCGCTCTTGGCGGCGTTCCGGGCGCCCGCGGCATGGCGTTCAATATTGGTGTCGCCGCCACCGGCGCGCTCATCATCGCATTCGCGATGGGACTGCGCCGACGGCTTCCTCCCGGATGGCCGACGCAGGTCGGGACAATCTGTCTTGTCGTTGGCGGCGCCGGGTTCATCGGCGCAGCCCTTTTTCATTGCAATCCGGGCTGCGTGAATGTGCTGAAAGCGCCGACTTTTGTCGGTCGGGCGCACATGATCATGGCGCTCGCGGGCGGCATGTTTTCAGCGTTCGCGCCTTTTTTCTTCTGGGCGTCCATGCGCGGCGACGATCGCTGGCGGTCTTTCGCGGCGCCGACGCTGATGGCTGGCATTCTCGCCAACCTGCCCGGCGGCGTCTTCTGGATCACAATCGCAACCGGCCATCGCCTTTACGCCATCGAAGGATTGATCCAACGATTGGGCTTTATCTTCGTACTGATCTGGATCGCACTTGCAGCGACTCGCCTTTCACAATACGCGCGTCACAACACTGAGAACAGCCCGAGCAATGTCGCGTGAGTCTCTTACGTCCCTCGTGGAATGTGTCGACGTTGCTGTGGTGTTTGCTTTCATTCCTGCGCCGACCCCGCCGTTCGCGCGTTGGCGATCGCAACCATTCACGCAAAACGGGATTTGGTTTCACCAGTAACGGGCGCGCAACGGATTCCAACCCCGCGTCCGTACTGACGCCCAGTGATCTCGGGGCGATACGCGGAACGATTAACGGCGCACTATCTCGAAGCTGAAAGCGCGCGCTTGATCTCGCCAAGCCTGTCATAGGTGCGAAATGCAAGAATAGCGCGCTCAAAAACAACACGAACCAGCAGCGGACCAAGCGTTATCGAAAAAATCCAGGCCCAGTTTTCCAGCGTGATCAACACATATGTTCCGTATATCACGCCCCCAATGCCGGCCCAGAACAAGAGTTGAAGAACGACGGGCGACACCATCGATCGAAACGTCAGGATATCAACAACGGTTTTCATGTTCGCCTCCTCAGCGTTGACCATGCGACGCGTTGCGCGCCCCCGGTTTATCCTTTGCCGAAAGGGATAGCTCCGGACGCCGTCAGCACAAACCCTATCCCGGCCTCGCAGGGCGGGCCTCGCCGCGCCGTCTCTTTTGAGTTCGCAGCGGGAATGAGCGGCGAACAAATTTCCTTTGCCGGTTCTGTCGAATTATAAGTGCAACGCGCTTGCACCGAGTTTTCAAAACCGATCGCCGCGCGCTCGCAGAAGACTGCAGACATTGTATAGCGCTTCATCCGACGCGGGATGCATCAGGTCGGCGTGTTCCACTCTACGCTGTCGGGATCGAAACCCATCGCGATCATGCGCTCTCGCCAGCGCTTCTGCGCAAGGGCCTGCATATCCTCGACCTTGTCGAGCTCGTCGGTGATCTCAAAACCGATCACGGTTTCGAGGACGTCTTCCAGCGTCACAATGCCTTGCATGGTCCCATATTCATCAACCACGAGGGCGATGTGGGTCTTCTCCTGCGCCAGCCGGTCAAATGCATCAAGCGCCGTCGCCATGTTGGGCAGTACGAGAAACGGTCTTTTGAAATCCGCAAGACAGGCGTCGAAATCATCCCTGGCTTGCGCGATCAGCAAGTCGGTTTTCAGCACATAGGAGGAAATGTCGTCAGCCGCGCCGTCTTGCACCGGAATGCGTGAGAACGGCTGTTCAGCGTGTTCGGCGAAGAACTCCTTTACCTTCAGATTTCCCGGGACGGAAAACACCACCGGCCGGGGGGTCATGATGTCGCGCACGGAAAGGCGAGCGAGCTTCATCGAATTGTCGATGATTTTGTGTTCTCGCGTGTTCAAGGTCCCTTCACGCGACCCGATCTCCGCCATGGCCTGCATCTCTTCGCGGCTGAAGACGCCCTTTTTGGAACCGGTGCGGGAAAGCAGGCGCGTTAAACGTTCAGACAAGAACACGATCGGATACAGCGCACGCGTCAGCCACAGAATCAGAACGCCGAATGTCGGCGCCAATGCTTGCCAGTAGGTTGCGCCCAGCGTTTTCGGGATGATTTCGGATAGCACCAGAACCAGAAAGGTGAGGATCGCAGAGGCGACGCCAAGATATTCGCTGCCAAAGACGACGGTCGTTTGCGCGCCTACGCCCGCAGCCCCGACCGTGTGCGCGATCGTGTTGGCGGTGAGAATGGCGGCGAGCGGTCGGTCGAGATTTTCGCGAAGCTTCGCCAGTGTTCGCGCGCCGCGTTTTCCTTCCAGTTCAAGGGCGGTGACATAGGACGGGCGAACGGAAAGCAGCACGGCTTCGGCGATCGAACAGAAAAAGGATACGCCGATCGCCAGCACCAGGAATAGAATCAGCAGGGTCATGCAGCCCTATATATAGCAGCTGACCCGCGCTCGGAAAACCTTTCGTCTCCGCTATTTGCAACTGGGCGCCCCTGACAAGGTCCGGGTCAGCGCGGAGAAGCGGGCCTCGAACCGCAGACGGACTAAGCGCCGTATTTCCAAAGGCGAAGAAGAAAGCGGGCGCTCTGGAGCTTCGCTTCCACGATCTCCGAGGCTGTGCGGTCACTTGTCTGTGCACGGAGGGCTTATCCGATCTGGACGTCGCCGATATCGTGGGGCGGGGCAAAGCAAGCGTGCGCCGGATCAAGAAGCGCTGTGTCAGCCGCCAATCCGTCGCGAGTGCGTTCACCGGCGGGCTCAAAAGAGCAAAAAAAGGGTTCGAACGCTGCAAACGGTTCAAACCGCGCGCGAGCTGTGGAAAACTGCTTCAATAGTATCAGGATTTAGTGGCGCACCGTAAACGACAGAAGTGTGAACTGGCGGATGGTGTTTAGTTGTTGAGTTTCCTGACTTCAGAAAACTCAACGCCATTGCAAGACCAAACAAGCGCTTCGTGTCAGTTTGCGGCCCGGCTAGGTTACAGGGCGCATAAAAGTCAAATTGTTGATCGTCTTGTCTGCTTCACGATGCACAGCGGCGTCTACTTTGGGGCGCTTTGTTCCTTTGCCTTTACGATGGGGGCGGCGCGGTCCCTTTCGACTATTGCCAGATGTTGCTTTTTCGCTTTTTGAGCCGCCGAAGCGCTCGCCGGTCAAGCGCTCTATTGCGCGTAACTCGGCACGCTCTTCAGGGCTGCAAAATGAAATCGACGTTCCTGTTGCGCCGGCGCGCGCGGTTCGACCGATCCGGTGGACATAAGTTTCGGGCACGTTCGGCAGATCGAAATTGATAACGTGAGAGACGCCCTGAATATCAATGCCGCGCGCTGCTATGTCGGTTGCAACAAGAATGCGGGTGTCGCCGGACTTAAAGGCTTTTAATGCGCGTTCGCGCTGTCCCTGACTTCGGTTTCCATGAATCGCCTGCGCCGAAAGTCCGGCGCCATTCAGATTCTTTACGATCTTGTCGGCGCCATGCTTAGTGCGTGAAAAAACAAGACCGCTCGTAAAGGCCTCGCCGCGTGCAATTTTCGTCAAAGCGCCGATCTTTTCCTGTTTGGTGATGAACATGACTGACTGATCGATCTTCGGCGGCGCTTGGCGCTTCATTTCCACACGGACGGGATCGCGCAGGAGACTCTTTGCAAGGCGTTCTATCTCACGCGGCATCGTCGCTGAGAAGAATAGGCTCTGGCGAGCTTTGGGCAGTTTTGCCGTGATGGCGCGGATCGCGTGAATGAAGCCCATGTCCAGCATCTGGTCGACTTCGTCGAGGACAAAGTACTCTACAGCATCGAGCGAAACCGCGCCCTGCTTCATAAGATCTACAAGCCGGCCTGGCGTGGCGATGAGAATATCAACACCCCTGCGGATCAGGTTTTTCTGTTTGTTGATGGGCGCGCCGCCGATCACAAGGCCGGCGCGCAACCGGGCGCCTGCGCCATAAGCGCAAATACGATCTCTTACTTGGCCGGCAAGCTCCCGGGTCGGCGTAAGGATTAACGCGCGTGGGTGAAACGCTCTCGCTTTGCGCGGGTTTTCTATAAGTTGGTGCAAGAGCGGCAATGTGAAGGCCGCCGTCTTGCCGGAGCCCGTCTGGGCGATGCCCAAGAGGTCTTGGCCTTTAAGAAGAGCGGGAATGGCCGCGGCCTGAATTGGCGTTGGGTTTTCGTGGCCTTCTTGGATGAGAGCGGTGAGAATCGGCTTTGCAAGGCCGAGTTCATGGAATGTCGTCACAAAAAATCTTTCTGGGCGCAGCGCCCGCCGCCTCAACGAAGCGCGCGAGAATTGCGTCCGGGTTCCAATACGAGGACCCGCGTGTCTGGGCGCCCAATTGTTAGGGAAAATGGCCGAAGGGAGGCACAATCGCCATGAGGGCGGCTCCCGCTACACGCGGCCGAAGGGCCGCATATGGCGCAGCCCGGGGTTAATAGCAAGTGAAGGCGACAATAATTCGACGATCTCGCGTCCTCGCGCCGCCCGGTCTAACGTTAATAAACGCAGAAAATGCTTGTAATCGCAGCATAGAGCGCCCACGTTGCGACCGCGCCATGATTGAAGGCCGTCTATTAGGCCTCTGAAGCAAGCTTCTTATTCCCCTCCAAACATCGGCAGCATCCTCTGCGCACAGAAAGTTTCTGTGCGCTCACTCCTGTTTGAAAGGAAATACGAAATGGCGAACGGCACTGTAAAATGGTATAATCCACAAAAAGGATTTGGCTTCATCGCGCCAGAAGACGGCGGCAAGGACGTTTTTGTCCACGCCACGGCGCTTGAAGCAGCTGGCATCCGCGGGCTGGATGACGGCCAACAGGTCTCATACGAATTGCAGGAAGAGCGCGGCAAAATCTCCGCGGCGCAACTCAAAATCAACAGCTAAGCTGATTGATCGGCGCAAGGCGCATGTCGCGCCATGCGCCGGTCCGGCTGACACCAATTCCCATCGCTCCAAGGAGGCGTCGAATGATCCGCGACCGACAAGCAAGGCAGGAGCACGCTCAAGCCGCAGCGATGAGTGAGCTTGATGCGCTTGCCGCGCAAAAACGTGAGCAAACAGACAAACTTCGTAAATTGCGCCTGCAAAAGGAAGCAATAGACGCCTCCAGCTTTAAAAAATGGCGAGAACGGAATTCCTCAGCCAAATAACATCGAAAGGCAATTCTTTGACCGAAAAGGGAACCGCGGCGGAGCGAAAGATTTTTCGCGACATGGACAAGAAAGCGGCTTTGTCGGAAGTGGAACAGCTACGCAACGCGACGCTGGAAAAGACCGCGAAATTGCGCGCGTTGCGCCTTGAAAAAGAGGCGGCCGAACGCGCTGAACAAGCCAATAATCCCCTAAAGGCCCAAAGGAAAAGACCTGCAGAAAAGAAACGGTCTTATTGATGGCGAAAGAAGAACTGCTTGAATTTGACGGCGATGTTACCGAGGCGCTGCCTGACGGGAACTATCGCGTAAAGCTGGAAAATGGACATGAGATACTAGCTTACGCAGGCGGCAAGATGCGTAAGCATCGTATCAAGACCCTCGCTGGCGATCGCGTCACCGTCGAAATGTCCGCTTACGATCTGACAAAGGGACGCATTACCTTTCGCCACAAACCGGAAGGCGCGAGCTCCGCCTCGCCGAAGAAAAGAAATGTTTATCGGCCGCGCGGACGTCGCTAGTTCTCATTTAAAAAGTGATTCAACCGAACATTGGTTTTGTATCAAACCCTCAGAATTTAGCGCACCGTAAGCGACAAAAGTGCGAACCGGCGGTTGGCGCTAAATCGTCGGCTTTGATACCTTGCCCAATATCGCGACGCTGTTGCAAATGGGTGGTGTCGCTCACCAGTAAGAACTATCCGCTCGCCACCTTTCTCAAGGCGCATCCGAGGGCAGCGATGCGAAATTCAATGCGATGCGTTCAAGAAAGCCGGCTCACTCATGAGTTGCTTTCAGTCGATAAAATGTCGCCTGAACGTAGTCGTCCGGTTCACCCGTCTTATTTTGATTATAGACGCCGGCCTTAAAGTACATGTAGTCGTCTTCGACGCCATACCCGCTGTTTGTCATATCAATTGTTGTTTCAGCGAGTACAGCGCCGTCCTTGCTAATGGCAACGTAAAGAAAATTGCCGCGCGCGTCGATCTTGTATGAGAATTTCTCGTTTAGCTGAATGCCGTTTTCTGGATTCTCAGCGCTTGTCGCGCGCGATCCGATAAGTTCGTAATAGAGATCGTCCGGTTCGCCGATGCGTTCGTGAGCGGCGTAGATTGCGCCATGGGTGTTATTTGGAAGTTTGCGATAATAGAGGCGAATAGGCTCGTCGTCTTTCGCGTGAATTTGCCCGATGATCACCCGGCCAGTTTCGTTGGGCTCACCGGTCGTTGTAACGTGGTTGATGGCCAAAGTTGCTTCAAGAACACCATCTACGGCGCCAGCGTCCCTTTGGGCTTTCTCCGGCGCGCTTGAAAAGACCCAGTTATTCTTGTTCGGTGTTCCGTCGTCCGTTTTTGTCCGGATGGATTTGTCGCCGCGCCGAAGCATTTCGCGCAGTTCCGTACGCGTGAAGGAAGTATTTTTGGATGTTTTGAATCCTTTCACTGGGCATCTGAACACCATGCCGCCATCTGCCGCCGTGTAAAAGAAGCGTTCGTCCTGATATCCTTGGGCGAGTTCGATCTCATAAACTGAATCGGCCGTTCCTGAATTGTCGTTGTCGGTCGGCACCGAAAGGTACCAGCCCAGTAGGTCGAAGTTTTCGCCGGGCGCCAGGTCTGGCGACAATCCTGTGCCGCCGCTGCTCTTAGAAATAACGTTCGTGCTGACCTTTTGATCACCCTGAACACCTAGACGTTCCAGCACGAGGTCGTCATAACGCCCCTCAGCGCTGTTGTGCCCAACAAAGATCATGGCTGTATCAGAACCATCAGTGTTGAACGCTACAGAAATTTGTCGCCAATTCCGGGCTTTACCCTTGCGATCAAAATAAATTCGCGGCCCAACTTGCACACCGAGAACAGCCGCGCCTTTGTATCGCGCAGACAATTCGTAATGCGAATTGGGTTCAACCGAGACATATTGTTGGGCGAGGCCGCCGGCGCCGGAAATTTTCAAAGATTTCTCGCCTGAATTGGCGTCGCCCGAGATCGCAACGTCAGTGTCCGTGTCCTGCGAAATAGCCCATCCCGTATAGTCTTCTTCAAATCCAGGATTTACGAGCTCCGCTGCGCCGGCCGGCGTAAGAGTCGCCGCATAGAAAAATTGAACTACCACGGACCAACGGACAGTTTTTTTGCTGATCATTATTGTGTCCTTTCCTTTCGGCTGCGCTGCGATGCAATTGCGCGGACTCTCTATCGGAACGGATACCCGACATGGGTGTTCGTCAGTTCATAGATTGTCACCTGCGCAATTTCGGCCGGGTCGGCTGTATTGTTGACATGGTAGGCGCCGACCTTGAAATACATAAAGTCGTTCAGAACATCATAGCCGCTCGCCGACATATCGATGTCCGTAAACCCCACGATATTGCCCATATCGTCATAGATATTGACCGTCAAAAAATTTCCATCGGCAATGATTTCGTAGGTAAATCGCTCATTCAGCTCGAAACCATCGGTCGGATTCGAGGCGCTGTTGGAGCTGTCGCCGATGATTTCGAACCGAACGTCAGCGCCGCCGGAAATCTCGTGGTCGGCATAGATCACGCCGCGAGAATTTGACGGCAGTTTCCGATAGTAGAGCCTGATGGGTTCATCGCTTTTCGCGTGAATTTGGCCAATGATAATGCGGCCGACCTGTCCGCTACTGCCGGTCGTGGTCACGTTATTGACGGCCATGGTGACCCGCAGCGCGCCGTCGACGCCGCCGGCGTCGGCTTGTGCCGCCGCCGGCTGGCTGGACAAGGCCCAATTGTTTCCATTGGGAATATCGCCTGCGCCGCGCGTGCTGATGCTTGTGTCGCCGCGGCGAAGCATTTCCCTCAGCTCCGTTCGTGTGAAGCTGGCGCTTGGCGTCGTCGCGCCGACTACCGGCGCCATCATAACGAGCCCGCCATCATGGCCGGTATAAAAAAAATCACTTTCGTACGCGTCGGCGAGTTCGCGCTCGCCTATCGTATCGCTGGAGCCGAAAAAGTTGCCGTTTGAATCAATCGGCAAGTCCAATTTCCAGTCTATCAATTCAAAATTACCGGATGGCGGCAAGCGAGCTTTTAGCGCCGCTTCGGTAATTGTAACTTGAAGGTCAAAACTGCTGACCGCGCCGTCATTGTCTTCCGCTTCGAACGTGAGCTCGTAAGCGTTGTTGCCGTCGGAGTCCGACGGAGACGCGAAAACGAGTCGAACCGGAAGCGATAGTTCGCCAGTCGCTCCGTCGAACGCGAATGAACCGGCGTCATGCGTGTTGGTCATTTCCAGGCGGCTGATCGATCCATCAGTATCTGTCGCCGTCAGGGTGAATATGACGCCAAGCGCGTTTTCATCGGTCGTCACCGAATTTGCCGACGAAAAGCTCGGCGGCGCATTTGGCGCCGGAGCCGCTACAGGGGCCGGTGCAGTCGCCGGCGCGCCCCCGTCGCTGCATGAAGCAATCGTCGCAAAAAACAAACTCGGCCAGATGAAACGCAACGCCATCGTTTTCCCCGATATCCCGGAATTGGTTCTCGGCGTATTTAGACACATTATTAAAAATTGGTCTAGGAAAATGGAGTGTGCAAGTCGCGTTTGACGGCGCAGGAGCCGACGCTCTCGAATACACCGCTTTTTGACCCGTCTCCGGCAGCGAAAACCCCAGCGGTTCTCCCATTTCCGACCGTCCATTTCGCCTGAAGCAGCGCGGTAGTGAGCGGTATCCATCAGTTCGTACTGTTCTTGACGAGCGCGCAAGAGTCACAAAAATGCAGCTATCAAGAAAAAAAACAGACCAATAAATCCAAATTGGTCAATATGATTGGTTGACATTTACTTAGTCCGAAGGGCAACCTCGCTCAAAAGGGCCAAGAAGCTCGTCGTGGGGCATGTGGAGGATACGATAATGTCAAAAGTTACTATCGGTGCGTCCGAATTCGCGGCTCACCCTCATTGTATTTCTCACAAGAAAAAATTGACGCTGATGTCGTCAGCCGCACTAGCGGCTTTTGCTTTTGCGCCGGTTGCGCATGCGCAGATCGAAATTGTGGACGATACGCCTGTTGTTAATCCGGGCGGCCAAACGGTCAACGCCGCGGCGGGCGTAACGCAAACTGTCAATTCGGGCGACAATATCGAACTGGAGGACAATACAAATGACAACACGGTCATCACCAACTCCGGCGCGCTCGTCAACAATGACGATAGCGACGAAGACAACGTCGTTTTCATCGATAACTCCGAAGACGACATTTCAATTACAAACAACGCATCGGGCGTTATGGAAGGCGTCAACGGCGTTATCTTCATGGAAGGCGATGGGCTGACGCTGGTCAATGACGGGCTTATCCAGGGTGTCGGAAATGCCGACGAGGGCGTCATCTATTTCGACCGCGACACCGACAGCACGCTTCACACACTGACGAACAATGGAACGATTACGAACCTAGCTGTAGGCTCTCTTCGAAATGATGGCGTAACGGCTACCACTGAGGGCGGCGGACCTACAATTGGCATTGACGCTTTGCTCGACACGACAACGATCACGATAATCAACACAGGCACGATCTCTAATCAAGACACAACGGATTCAGACTCGGACGCTATCAACTTCAACGGCGATCCAGGCAGCACAGGTGGTATGGATCGCGGGTGCCTTGAAGATTCTGGCGCCACCGTTCTTTGTCAGTTTCAAGTCGATATCACTAATTCGGGCACGATCTCCACAGCGCGGGACAATGGCAGCAACGCGGGCATCCGTATTGAACAAGATGCTGTTGTTTCCGGCACAATCACGAATGAAATCGGCGGTGCAATCATCGGCGCCCGTAACGGCGTCAATGTAAACGGCGCGCACGCTGACCATAATCTGACCATCAATAATGCTGGAACGATTGAAGGAACGTCCGGCTCTGGTCTCGTTATTACCGGCGCCGGCGTAACGCTGAACAATCAGGCAGGCGGCGTCATAACGGGCGGCAATGAGGGGCTCCTCATTGAAGGTACAACGATCAGCATCGATATCGGTCCGTCAACAACGTCTGGCGTTGCGGTTGCGGCGATTAACAACACATTTGTTAATGCTGGAACGATCAGCGGAAGCAATGCGTCGGTCGACGCCTCTGGTGCTGGCGAAGGCATTACTTTCGAACAACAGGGCGGCGCGCTGACTGGCGATTTCTTGGGATCAGCCGGCTTCACCGATCAGCTAAACTTTACCACTGCTGATTTTACGATGACGCACGACATCTTGCAGGGCGTGAATGTATTTGTTGCAGGCAGTGCTGACTTGATTGTCAGCGGCGCGCGCACGATTGACGGCGACCTTGTTTCCGACGGCGAGCTTTCGTTTGTGCTGGGATCAGACAGTTTGAATGTCGCCGGCGATGTAACGTTGAACGCCGGCAGCCTTGTCAATGTTGCCGACACCAACGGACAAATTTCCGCTGTTGGTGATCAGTTCACACTCATTACAGCGGGCGGCGCGCTAACCAATAATGCAACGCTCGCAGTGACCGATTCAAGTTTCCTGCTTGATTTTGTCGTCGTTGGCGGATCCCCGAATAACCTCGTCGTGGAGGCGACGATGTCGGGATCTCCACCGCCGCCTCCGCCGCCACCGCCGCCGGGACCACCGCCGCCTCCGCCGCCACCGCCGCCTCCGCCGCCGCCGCCGCCTCCGCCGCCGCCACCGCCGCCGGGGCCGGCAGGCACGTTGTTCACGTCGTCGAATGCGAACGTTCAGTCATTTGGCAATTCCATTGTGGCCGCGTTTAACGACGGCGAGTTCGATGCGGATGTGTTTGCAAGCTTGGCGGCCATTCCGGATGAAGAGACCTTCATCGATGCGACGGAATCGTTGCTCCCCGATCTTTCTAATGGCGGCGCAATCCAAGTTTTCGAAACCGTCGACGGTGTCGGGCGCATAATTAATCGGCGCATTTCTAATGCGATGGGCCCGTCGGCTTCGATTCAGTCCAGCGCCCGCTTGGCTGCAGCGCAAAATGTTGCAACGGACGCGTCCGCCGCTCAGCAGCGGTACTATTCGGCGCAGTCTGGCCCGTGGGTAAACGGATCCTATCGCATTGGTGAACAAAGCAACACGAATGCTTCGGGACCGTCTTCCGGTTACAGCGCCAATGCCTATTCGGTCGCAATCGGTTATGATCACGCAATTGACGGCCGAACACTTATTGGTCTGTCTGGAAGCTATTCGAGCGTGGACGTCGATCTTGAACGTGCAGCTTCCGATGAGCTTGAATTGGAAGTCTTCCAGGTTGCCGCTTACGCCGCGCGGCGCATGAACAATTTGTTCCTGAACGGTCAGGTTGGGTATGCGTTCGGCGATGTCAGCGCAATGCGCAACAGCGCGCTCGGGCTGGTAACCAGCGAATATGATGTCAGCGGCATTAACGTGCAGGCGAACGCAAGTTACGACCTTTTCCCAGATGACAGGGGCTATCTTGCGCCGATGGCTGGTCTTCATTTCGGCTCTTACTCAACGGACGATTACGTTGAGCAGGGCGGGTTGAACCTGGCCGTTGAGATGGACCGGACCGACTTCCTCGAACTCAAGGGCGGCGTAATACTCGGCCGCGACATAGACATGGATGATGGCGGCGTTCTCGATATACATGGATACGCCGCCTACGTCACCGATGTGACGGGTCAGGCAACCAACATCATAGCGAATTTCGGTTCTCAGTCGGTTGGTCTGCAAGGGCTCGAAAGCGACGATCAGCGCGCCGAAATTGGCGCTGGTTTTAACTGGCATACCGCTGGCGGAATTATCGTTGGCGCCGAACTCGATGGCGAGCTTGGACCGAACTATTCGTCGGTAGGCGGATCGGTTCGTGTGAAATTCCGGTTTTAAGTCGCGGCAAGCCGCGCATTGTCGAATGTCGCGCGGCCTGCCCTGTTGATTGAGTAATTCAAAAAGACGCCAAGGGAGGGGTCACATGAAAACGCAAACAAAGCACGCAATTGACGCGCCAACGAAAATGAGAGTCGGTAAGCTAAAGGGATTGCTCCTTTCTTCAGTGATATTGCCAGGCGCGGTGCTCACTGGCGCTGTCGCCCATGCGCAAGACACGGGTGCGCAGGAAGGCGAAGACGTCATCGTCGTTCAAGGCAGCCGGCGCATTGTGCAGGATGCGATCGATCTGAAGCGAAATTCGACGCAGATTGTTGATGGTCTTTCCGCCGATGAAATTGGCGACCTTCCGGCTCTTTCTATTGGTGAGGCGCTTGAAAACATAACGGGCGTCGCCTCTCATCGCGAGAATGGAGGGGCAACAGAAGTGTCGATCCGGGGCCTTGGTCCATATCTTTCATCAACAGTGGTGAACGGACGTGCGGCGACGAATGGTTCGGGCGACCGTTCGGTGAATTTTTCCCAGTTTCCGTCGGAAATGGTGAACAAGCTCGCCGTATTCAAAACGCAGGATGCGAGCCAGATCGAAGGCGGCGTGGCCGGACAGATTCAGCTTGAAACAATCAAGCCGCTCGATTTCGGCAAGCGCCGTTTTCAATTTGAGGCCAAAGGCAATGTGAATCCGGATCAGCTCAACCAGGTCGATACGCTGGCGGGCGACATCGGTTATCGGCTCACCAGCAGCTATACCGACCAGTTTGACATCGGAGGCGGAGAGCTTGGGTTCTCGATCGGGGCGCAGCGTAGCTATATCTCTCAGCCGGAAGCAGAGAGCCGTCAAACAAGTTCGACAAGTAACTCACGCCCAGCTTGTGTTATCAGCGATGGTTTGGATCAGTACACCGATCAAACGTTTGGTGGTACGTTTACAGGGTTCTCCAACAATCCGGAAACAGAAGATCGCGGCGACGATGATTGTGATGATTTCAATGATCGTCGCAATCCTGATAACCTGATTCAGCGTGGCTCGGATACCGAGGGTTTCGATACGGCAATCGATCCGTTGACCGGACAAGCCATTGATGCAGGTACGCCGTTTGCTTTTGCCCCGTCTCAACGTCACTTCCGTCAGAACGATACGCTTGACGAGCGTGACGCCATTTTTGGAGCGGTGCAGTGGCGTCCGAATGATCGCACCGAAGTCAACTTTGATATGCAGTGGTCAGAGCGTACTCAGTCTGAGCTCCGCAATGACTTAACTTTTAACGGCGGGCGTCGAAACGACACGTCACTGAATATCGGGCCGGGCGGAACTACAACGACATTAGATTCGCTTGTTCTGACGCCCAACGGCGGCATTCTCAGAGGGATCACCGACAACACGATCGAAATTCAGGGCGGCGACTTTGAGCGCAAAGAAAGATATGTCGGCGGCGGTTTGAATATCGCCTATGACGTAACCGACCGCCTGACGCTTTCTGCCGATATTGCGTATTCTGACACCGAGCGGACAGAGTTCGCAAAAGAGTTCCGCATCCAATCGAACATTTCGCCTGTTATCCTATTCGATCGCACTGACGGCCGGAATGTGCCTCAATATACGCTTTTTGATGAAGAGTTTGACGTAAACGATCACTCTCTTTTTGTCGATCGCTTGCGTGTGCGGATAGACAATGACCGCTTCCGCGATAACTCTATCTTGTCCGGGCGTTTCGACGCCAGTTACGAAGTCGACAACGGCTTTTTCACGACAGCTTCAGCCGGCGTACGCTGGGCTGAGCAGGACTATCTGGAACTGGTTGGCGGCTTCGACTCCGGCGATCCCTTCAACGTCAATTCGGGCCGCTTCTCCTTCGAAATCGAAGACAATACCGACCTGAACATCAATAACCGGCAGGTCGTAGACGGAGACGGCACGGCGACGACAGGCCTGGCGTCTCAATGGGTCGATATAATCGCAGATGTAAATCTCGCATGTCAGACCGAGTTTCCGGAGAGCAATTTCCTCAGCAGCCAGCGAGACGGCGAACTGGTCACCAACGTTGCTGATGATGGCACGGTGCTCAGTGCAACCAGCAGCTTCGCCACGTTTGACGCGGGATGTGTTGCTGATACGGCCGTTGCCTCACTGAACGCGATCCTGGGCGACATCAATCTGGCGATTGCCGACCGAGGTGACGTTGATGGGGTCCTTGGGGCGCTTAGCAGTGGCATTCCGTCCCTCGAAGAAGTCAACAGCCGGACGATTGATGTACAGGAAGTCACTCACGCTTTCTACGCAATGACCGGCTACGAAACGTCCATCGGCGATTTCCCGGTATCCGGAAGCATTGGCGTTCGCGTAGTGCACACGGAAGTTGATGCGACCGGTTATCGTCCATCGCTTACAGTCAACCAAACCGGTGGCGTCTTTACGATCGCCGAAGGCGACCTCGCGCCCGTAAGCTTGTCGCACGACTACACATCGGTTTTACCCAGCGCGAACGCGATCATCGAAATTGATGATGACAAGCTTGTGCGTCTCGGTGTCTTCCGGGCGTTATCGCGCCCCGATCCGGCGGATATGGGTTTCGCCCGCAATGTCAACGTGATTGGGGACGATGAGGACGCGACCGAGCTTGAAGGTCTCATTCAAAACATAACGGCAACGGGTAACCCTGCGATTGATCCGCTGATGTCATGGAATTTCGACGCTGGCGTTGAATGGTATCCGAATGAAGATTCCATCCTTGCTGTAAGTGCTTACTACAAGATTTTCCAGGGCGGATTCTCGAACGTCATTGTCAACGAGACCTACGAGCTCAATGGCGTTCCTGTTGAGTTCCCGGTTGCTGTTCAGCAGACGAATGAAGACACGAGCAACTTGTTTGGTGTCGAAGTTACGGCGGCGCACCGTTTCAGCTACCTGCCGGGCATTCTGAGCGGTTTGGGTGCGAAAATCAGTTACAACTACGTGTATTCCGACTTTGAGTTTGAGGACAGCCGTTATGGCGATCTCTTCCAGACGCAGCTGGATGGCGCTATTGTTCAGACGAATGAGGGCATTATTGCGCCTGGCGGTTTGCCCGGTCTTTCCGAGAACACGTTGTCGGCGCAGGTTTACTATCAGATCGGCGATCTTGACCTTCAGGTGAACTACAAATACCGCGACAGCTACTTCCAACCCTTCGTATCTGACGGAACGCGGCTGCGCTATGTCGGCGATGTTGGCGTCTGGGAAGCGCGAGCGTCCTACTATGTAACGGACAGTGTTCGGTTGTCGGCTGAAGCGATCAACCTGTTCAGTGAGCCAAAAGAACAATTCGCGTTCGTTGAAGATGACCTCTACGAAGTCAACGACTATGGTCCGCGATTGTTCTTCGGTGTTCGCGGGCGGTTCTGAACCGTGACGATTGGGTTGGTTGATTCCAGGCTCTAAGGTCTGGATCAACCCGTTCCACGGTCCGCCTGCGATGCCTACCGTCGGCAGGCGCCGGCGTAATCGTGACATCAAGCGGCAAAGGTGTTTCAGCAAGTTCTTGTCGGTGTTTTGAGCGCCCGGCGAATGCTGTGTTCAATGCTCGAGCGATTGCGACCGAAAAGAACGATGACGACGCGTAGGGGCGGTCATTCACGTACTGATCAAGCAGGCCGTCTCCCTTGCTTCTACCTCGGACCAGCCCGACCGGATCAACATCCAGTGTCATCGCGAATGTACAGCGCTCGTCGCTCGCTTCCGGATAGACCATCACGGCTTTTCCGAAAGCAAGGTCTACGGCATGCATGTTCTCGGGGTTTTTATGAAGAAGATACCCGAGATCAGTCGACGGTTGATGATCTGTCGAAATGGTGAGGAGCATGTTGTCTATTCGATCGTATAATCGTCATCAATAACTGCACCTGCCGCCAGCATTGCTGGAGACACGCCTGGTTGGTCAAAATTTCGAAGAACCCTCGCGAGGTTCGCCGGGCGTACGAATTCACGAGGCCAAAGGCAGCCGGAATCGTCGATGGCATGATAGAACTCTGAAAAAATGCGATTGAGCGCGCGCATTTCGTAAAGCCGGCCTGATTTCTTGGGGCCCAGCCTTAAACCAAGGACGCTTTTTTGAGCGAGCTCGTCCCAATGGATATAAATCGAATCACATGGAGGAATCACCGTTGGGATACCGTCTGGCCAGACTACTCCAGTAGAAAAGTTTCCGCCGGCTTCAAACACAAACATGGTTGGAAAAAACACATCTTCGTTTGTTTCCGCCTCACGATCTTTCTTTTGAAAGTTCCAGCGCCATAAAACCTCCAATTTTTCCGAGGGCATCAGCTTGGGTGTAAATCCGTGATTCTCCCCCATTGATTTCACCGCCCAACGGCTATGCTTTGAAAAGCTTGCAACAAATTTCTTGTCGTCAAAAGCGACAAAGTCATCTTCCGACTCCTGTGGATCACACACTTCAAGTCCGAATCGATTGGCAAACTGTTGAATCTCCAATGCACATTCTACAGCGAAGAATTTGGGTCTTAGGTAGTTCAGAAGAACCACGGCGAAAACTGAGCGTTTCGTGTCGGGCGCGTCTGCGGGATCGAAAACGCTGCCGAATTCGACAATGAAGTAGACGCCGGTATCCTTATTCTCGTACATGGCCTGGCTATCGTTTATATTTTCGGGATCATAGTTCGTCCTGTTCATGAACCATTCCTGCACGTCACGAATATTCGGGACGGTTTCGATCTCTTTTGATGCAAACCAAAGATCAAAGCTCATGGGTTCCTCAAGCTCTCAAGGCCGATTGCTGAGAAGGTAACGGAACAAATCGTTCGCCTCGCCAATCAAATCCGCGCTAGGCGCAGAAAGCTCGCTCGCTGCACTTTTTGCTGCATCGATCTCTTGCTCTATCAACGCATCAAGCGCCGCGTGGCGCGGACCTGCGCCAAGCTCTTTTGTTTTGGCTTTCTTCTCCAGAAGCACGTCAAGGAATTCCGACACTTTGTTGGGCAACTTTACGCCCGCACGAAGCTCTGTAAGGTTCATCGGCACTGGCTTTTCGGTGTGGGTGCGCAACCACATCAGTGCCAGTACGGGCCTCAGTGAGTAAAAATACTTCTTGAGCTTTACTTCCTCCTCGTCTGCGATGAAACGGGAATATTGGGACTCGGCCAGATGCAAGTAATGATAGCTGCTAGGACGCTGATGCGCCGTCTTCTCGCCAAGCGCAGCGATTTTTTCCATTGCCTGTTCGTCGGCGCGATAGACAATTGGCGAACGCAACCATTCCAACAAGACGGGGTTAGGTTTCACTAGCAACTGGAGCGCCTTCTTTAGGTCCCAGCCATTGATATCGAGGTCTCCTTCGATAGGCAGCTCGATCACATCTCGCCGTGCGTCGATCGACAGATACCAGTCTTTTTCGCGCACATAGACGAAGCGCACATCATAATCGGAGTCTGGGGAGGGAAATCCCCATGCGCGACTACCAGATTCAATCGCAAACAGTATGCGCACACTTTCGTTCTGTTCGACCGCGTCGAGGCGACCGTCGATCAGTGCGCGCATATCACTTGGTATAGCTGGTGTTGAAGTCATCGCGTTTCGTTTTTCGATACTACTGTTCAAAGTGCTGTTATCGCCGAGGGCGAATTTCGAACACCGTTCTTACAGCGCCGGCAATCCTGATGTCCCCAGGGTTTATCGATTCCAGGACGTCGCTTTCATCAATAATCGCTTGCGGATGCCCTTCATGCAGTCCGTGCGGACGGTTTGCAGCTTCAAGCCAATCGGGGTTTACATCCTCGATATGCAAGATGTTCCCGACATCGGCGTCTGCGGCGTCACAGTAGACCGTGGCCTTTTCCCGGGCAGCTTCAATGGCTAATCGTCGTGCTTCGGCGCGGAACTCTTTAAGCTTGCTGGTCTGGAAATCGACCGACTGCACCGAGTTGACTCCCGCCTCAATCGCCCCGGTCACCACCCGTTCGACATCATCAAGCGTTTTCAATATTACTCGATAAGATATACGGGCTTGGTACCCGACGAGTTTTTGGGTTTGCCAGTTTCTGCTTTCTTGCAAAGCGATAAGGGACGTATTGACGTCGCCGTTCTCCAAATTTTTAAGGAAAGCCAATACATGTTCTGACGCGGCCCTTGTTTTCTCAAAAGCCCTTTTAGCCGCCGTTTCGGTGACCTCCACAGACATTGAAATAATCGCCATATCAGGTCTTGCGCGAACAATACCTGAGCCGAATGTTGTGACGCCAACCGGCGCGACGATTGATTGATTGTTCAACATTGTCGAACTTCCCTTCTTGTATCGAACATATACTCTATTCTCTTTAGCCATTTTAGTCCGGAGCGGTGTTTTGGAGGCCGAATAAAGAGAGCCCCGCCGCCGATAGTTGCGCCTTTGAATAGGCATGACGCTTGCCTGGCCAGACAGGTTGGCGGGTTAGCTTGTCATACGTAAAGTCGGTCGGTTTAGCGGTCGTGCGTTTGCGAAATTTGATTTCGTACCAAATCCCGCCAATGCAGTGCAGCTCGGTATTGCGATCGATCCGCCGAATATTCGGATCGGCGGCGTATCGGTCTTCGCGACGTTTTCGCCAATGTGGGGTCGGGTCAATGCGCATTTTCTTCCAAAGCTTGTCGCTCCGCTTCAAAATACCGTCATGGGGATCGACATAAAGCGGCTGACGCCAGGGCGCGTCGCTCATGCGTCCGCCCGGCCATTCATTGCCGTTCATCCATTCGCCCTTACGACCTATGGCGACTTTGGTGACAACAAAGTCTTGCAAGTGATCGCGAACATGTTGTTTTACAGTGTTGTCGGCATCGAGATTCTCGCAAATTTCTGAATACACCTTGCTCCACGGGCGTCCTGCGTGTTTCATCAGATACCGTTTCAGGGGCGCAAGGTTTTCGTTGAGCCATTTTGACTTCGTGCGATTGAGCGTGCGAAAGCGCTTCATGCCGACGCGTGACGGCAAGTCGTCCTCGCCGGCTAGACGAGCGCGATTGACGCGGAAATCCGCACCTCGGCGCGGCCGCTCCACAATCACTTTGAACATGTCCTTACGCATTTTCGCCTCCGTCGGCGTGCGCGCCCTCAGAGCGCACGCCGTTTCTGTATTCCGCAACCAATTCAATTCGTCCGCTAATATGACGATTGAATTCTTCCAATTCCTCGGCCGGAACCCAGAGTTCCTGACAATCTTTTCCGCCAGCTGGTTGTTCCGGAAACCGAGATGCATAGGCGTCGTCGATATAGAACCGGACAACAAAGCCGACGTATTCGTGATCCTCACGCACCGAGTTCCAGTCGCAAGCGATCTTTTCCGCATACTCGAAAGAAAGCACCGGATAAAAGATCGGCTGTTCTGGCAGGCGCGGCGGGAAGGCACGCATGCCAGATGCTTCGATCTTCGCCAATTCGTTTCGCCCAACGGGCCGCCAGAGTTTCATCTCTAAATCTCCCCAAATTCCTTTCTTGGGACCGGCGGCCCTAAGTCACCGCCGGCCCCCATGCGAGGGAAGGCGGCGGATTCCGCCTTTCCCTTTGAGGCTTGAAAAGGTCCACCGGACCTTTTCACCGGCTTCGCCGATCGCCTCTCAGCCTTTCACGCAAACCACCTGCTTCAGCGTGTGAACGATCTCCACAAGGTCAGTTTGCGCCGCCATAACGGCGTCGATGTCTTTGTAGGCGCCGGGCGTCTCATCAATGACGCCGCGGTCCTTCCGACATTCAACGCCTTCCGTGGCGCGCCGGTGGTCGGCGAGCGTGAACGACTGCTTTGCTGCCGTTCGGCTCATCTTCCGGCCGGCGCCGTGCGAGCATGAGCAAAAAGATTGCTCATTGCCTTTACCGCGGACGATATAGGACTTCGCGCCCATGGAGCCGGGAATAATCCCAAGCTCGCCATCGCCGGCGCGCACCGCGCCTTTCCGCGTCACCCAGACATCCGCGCCGAAATGCCGCTCCCTGGCCACGTAGTTGTGGTGGCAGTTCACGGCTTCCTTCTCGATGCGGAATTTTCGCAAGGGCTTCGGCAAGTGATCACGCAGCGCCTTCAGAAGGCGCTCCATCATCACTTCACGGTTGGCGCGGGCGAAGTCCTGCGCCCAAAGGACGGCTTCGACATAATCGTCGAACAGGTCTTCACCTTCCTCGAACCAGGAAAGGTCTTTATCCGGCAGCCCTATCCCACGCTTGATCAACGCTTCACGCGCCTCCGAGATAAAGTACGTTCCGATCCGATTGCCGACGCCGCGCGATCCTGAGTGAAGCATCACCCAGACCCGGTTCGCCTCATCAAGGCAAAGCTCGATGAAGTGGTTGCCGGTGCCGAGCGACCCTAAATGGATCACGTAGTTCGCGCCGCGGATCTTCGGGTGTTTGGACTCGATCGTATCGAGACGATCGGCCAATCCCGACTCTACGAAACGCGATGCGATCGCCGTCGGCACGCCGTCTTTCCAACCGTCTTTCGGTCCGACGCCGCCGTGGGGCACCGTCTTTTCAATAACCGTACGGATGGGCGCTAGATTGTCAGGCAACTGATCAGCCGTCAGGCTGGTGCGCATGGCCATCATGCCGCAACCAATGTCGACGCCGACCGCAGCAGGAATGATCGCATCTTTCGTTGCGATCACTGACCCAACCGTCGCGCCGCGCCCATAGTGAACGTCGGGCATCGCGGCCACGTGACTATGAATGAACGGCAGCCTTGCAACATTGCCAAGCTGACGACGCGCAGCATCCTCCACCGGCACGCCTTTGACCCAGGCTTTCACCGGGGCGCCGCCCGTTTCCATCAGTTCAAACGCTTCTTCTTCCAACTCCGCCATTTTCTCCTCCTTTAGCTGGCGGCTCAAATCCTTGAATTCGGCAACAAAAAACCCTCCGAGGCGTCGCCTGGAGGGTTCAAACATCCGTTGCCGGATCGAATGCGGTTCAACTTACCGCATGTCAGGGAAACCCTCCTGTTTGCGCTCATAATCAAACCCGAGCGCGCGCGAGTTTTCGGGCCGCAGATTCTGCAGCTCTAGCGCGGTCATCGTCTCATTATGGCTCATCTTTGCAGCCGGTTTCATCTCATTCATCCATTAGTTCGCGCAGATTACGCGTGGCGCGGTGACATATACTCATTTTGAAATTTGTCAATTAGTTTTTTGAAATGCAGCATATGCATGAACTTCGACAAAACTGTTTGTGTTGGCGGGACGTTCCTCAATTGCTTTCATCCGCCGCAACCTTTGCGCCTCTCGCAAGTTCATTTTATCTTCAAAAACGGATTTAAGTTTTCCGAAGAAAGATCTGCGAACCCTGCGCAGCTTTCACTACTGTGTGGCAGGCGTCAGAAAAAAGAAAAGGAAACAACAGAAAGAGTGGAAAAGGAAACTGCGAGTTTGGTTCAATGCGGGAATTAAAAATTAACGCGATTCAGGATTGATTTCAGAAATACGTTTATCTGCGAATTAGGAGGAACGCTCTCGTGCGCAAAAAAATCGTTTGTGGGGCTTTGTTCAGCTTGCTTTTGCGCGAACGAGGAGAAACGCGCCCTAAGCGCCGAGCGGCGAGCTTACAGGTCCGATTATCGCGCTGACGGATGAAAGCTGCTGAACAGCGCGGAGATAAGACGAAGAAGAAACCGGTCATCGACGCAAAAGCCGCCGAAACAGTCAAATTGGTCTTCAAGCTATTTCTTGAAGGTGATGGCGCCGCCGGGCCGCTTGGCGTCAAACATATTGCAAAGTGGTTGAATGCCCGCGGATATAAAACACCTACAGGAAAAGCGTTCTATACGAGCCGTGTCCGCGCGGTCCTGATCAGCGAAACCCATGCAAGAACAGCATTGTTCAATCGCAAAGACACAAAGACGGACGAAATACTGCCACGTCACGAGTGGATTCCATACGCGGTTCCGCAAATCTAAAGCGACGTCGCATACAAGCGCCGGCCGATTTAAAGAAACAACATACCCGCGCATTCGTCTCTGAAATCATCGTCGGTAAGTCTGAAATTGTGATCTCAGGACCCAAAAATGCACTCGCAGAAGCTATCGCGGGCGAGCCGCTAACACACCTTGCCGCCGCTTCAGGACCGGTTCGCAGTTTGGCATAGGAATGGCGCACCGTAAGCGATAAAAGTGCGAACTGGCGGCTATCGTTATCCTATTGATTGCTTATCAGTTGCGAGCACGAACTTTCTGCTGGTCAAATCCAGAATTCGATCTGGGGCGTTCCCATGAGGTGGTTCCCAGTTTGGTAGAGGATTAGGGAGTTCTTGAATTCTCGGCCCGAATTTCAGTTTGTATAATATTGTTATAAGCAATAAGCAGAAGAAATTTTATTGGCAAAGGCGCATATCTACTCCTTGACTTTTTTTCTTAATCCGGGACACTACATAATTCTTATCGTGTGTTTACTGCGCTGAGAATGTATATTTCGTTGCTTGCCAAATATTGAAGCGGGGGTGCAACGTGAGCAAGGATAACAAATACACCGGCAATCCCTATGAGGACGACCCAGGAAAGGGCTTCGTGCCAGTAAAAGGGTACCATCCACCCGCCGGTAGCCAAGCTGAAAGCATCGCCAAACAAGAAGAGCGAGCAGCGGAAACTGCTCGGCGTCAAGCGCAAGAAGACATGCAAAGAGCTGCGGACGCGCAGCTTGCGCGCGATAGAGCTTCTGCAGTTCGGCGCGAAGAGGAGGAGAGAAAACAACGCGCGAAACGCGAAGAACAACAAAGAAAAATGCGTGCGAAACGTGAAGAAGAAGATAGAATAAGAAAGGATAAGGCCGCCCAGAAAAAGGCGCTCTCGAACAAAAGCGCCAAAAGCGTTCAACAATCAAGCGAGGGAAACCCAATGGATACGCTGATAACATTGGCTGGGGGTGGTGGCGGCTTGTACTTGGCCTATCTTGCGGACGTGGCTGGAATGGGCTTGTTAGTTTCGGCAGCGATTGGCGCAGGCATCGCATATCTTCTGAGAGGCGTCATAAAAGGTTTGCTTGTTATCGCGATCTTGCTTTTCATTGCTGCCCAATTTTTCGGTTCTTGACAGAAGATTTGAATTATCTGTACCCGCTCGCTGATGGAAAACAGACATAAAGCTACGCGTATCGTTCGATTGCAAGCGCTCGATTTAATATGAACTCTCCAATGATTCGTGTAAGCGAAGCGTGATGCGCCATTCATACTGAAAGGGCGCGTTACGCCCGCATTCCAGTTGACTGCACTGCTGTTGAGCAACCGCATTTGCTAGCTACACGCAAAAACCGGCGAAACGTTACACTTCCAAAGTGCTCGAGCTGCGATCCGTTTCTGGGAGGCGGTAGCATCAATTTGAGCATTTTTTTGCCCCTGTTTGGTCGCAACAAGAACACCCGCATCTAGCTCTGAACGGAATGGTCTGTCGAGCCGCCCGAATTTCAGTTTTTGGAGGTAGCGCAGGTGATTATTTTGAGAAGTGGTCGACTATACTATCAAAAACAAAAATAGTCATCTATATATTAGCCATCGTGTTGTGTTTAACTTCGCAATTGAAAGTGGGAGAGAGTTCATGGGCGAGCAAGAAAAAGATAGGCTTGAATTTCAAAAGATGCTGATAGATGACCTATCACAGCACCGAAGTTACATTCAGCAACTCTATCGAAATGCAGCTATCATAGTAGGGGTTGGGCTTGGTGTTGTGGGCACTGCCGCAGTCTTTGTTTTGGGTGATACCTTAGAAAAAGCTGTGGCTGCATTTGGAATAGACGGCGCCATTGATACTGCACTCGAGAAAAAGTTTGATGTTGCGACCACAAACCTGACAAATCGCGCAACTGAGCAAGCGTCAGCTATTCTAGTCGATATTGAAGAACAAGCAGTTGAGGCAGCGGCTTCTGCGATGCGAGACTTTGTGGCTCGCGAATTTGACACACAGGCAAAAGAGGCAATTAACCGACAAGCGGTGCTCATAGGTTCCGAAACAATTGATCAAACGGTTGCTCGGTTAGCAATTCCTTCGAGCGCGATACTGTCGTTTGCGCTGTCAGATAAATGTCCAGACGGATGGAAAGAATATGAACCCGCTTACGGGCGCTTTATTCGTGGTATCGACCTCGGTACGGAAAACACTGATCCGGAAGGAAAGCGGAGCGCGGGATCGATTCAGGGTGACTCGATTATTGCTCACGCTCACAGTTTTAGCTATCGGGCGTTTGGGCATGACTTAAACGACGGCGGATTGCCCAACAAGTCAGAAGACAATGATGGTCGCCCCATCAGTTCAACAACGTCCGATTTCGGTGCCGCTGAAACTCGACCTAAAAATGTGGCGCTTCTGTTCTGTCAACAAGCGGGATAGTTACCTTGCAGCGAAGCCCAACTCAGTTTGCGTTTTGGCGAGGGAGTGGCGCGCAATTAGCGAAAAAAGTGCAAACCAGCGGGTACCGTGAAGGATTTGATCCTTGCTAAGACCTAAGGCGGCAACGGCTTTTCCCCCTTGCGGCCGTAAACTATCCAGTAGCACAAATTGGACCAGTTCCAATACGAGCGGCGTTAGTGTCAGACTGCGTGTTTCTGTGGAAAACTTTTGAAGTCGAATTTTCTTAGAAACAAGATTATGAATCATTTAAATATTACTGAAATACCTAGGATCAACGATGTCCGAATTGCTGGTGCTCGGCTGCTCTAGCCGCAAGACGAAAACGCCGGGCGAGACCCCGGCAGTGCATCGCTATGATGGCCCCCTCTATCAGGATTTTCGTACGCGCCTGCGCACCCACTACTGGCCCGGCGACCTCGACGTTGCTGTCCTCTCGGCTGAATACGGTATGATCGGCGCGCTCACTGACATCGCCGACTATGACCGACGAATGACGACGGAACGTGCCAGCGAGCTCGCACCGGCGATCAGCGAAGAGGCGGCGTCCTGGCTGGGCACTTATGACCGCATCAATCTATGTCTTGGCAAAGACTATCTCGCCGCTCTGCCGGCCACATATCTTGAGCAATCCGGCAAAGTGGACCTCTTCAAAGGCCCGATTGGCATCAAGCGCCAGCAACTCGGCGCCTATCTTCGATCAATTGATGCGATAGAGCGCGAAGCGTTCAGCGCGCAGCCAAAGGGACGGCTTCAGTATTTTCTGCCAGACTGGGACGATCTCATTGACCCTGATTTCGATTTCATCGCCGATCAGTTTTCCGGCCCGAAATCCGAACGCGCCGATATCCATTGCGCGCGGTTGATGCGGCCATTCAAGATCGCCGACGGGATTCTCGTCAGCCTCGCGCAGAAACGCGAAGCCAAGGGACCGCTAAAATATGTGGGCGGGCTTGAGTCGCGGACCATGCGCCCGATTGACCTGAGAGCCCATTACGGGCTCAATCGAACACAAGCGCTCTTCGGCGATTGCGGCGCATTTTCTTATGTAGACGAAGACAAACCGCCGATCAGCGTCGATTACGCGGTCAGCCTCTACGACCTCTATAACTTTGATTTCGGTGCCAGCGTCGATCATATTCCGGTGCCGGTCATCCGCGTCGGAAACGAGAAAGTGGAGCTGACGAAGCGCCAACGACAGCGGCGCGTCAAAATCACTGTTGAAAACGCCGCCGGATTTCTTGAGGCAACAAAGCGCCGTAAGGCGAGCTTCGTTCCGGTCGGAACAGTTCAGGGTCTAAGCACAGATCAGTATGTCGAGAACGCTAATCTCTACGCCTCGATGGGCTACCGGCGGATCGCGCTTGGCGGATTGGTCCCGCTGCCCGACGATGTTGTCTTCGATATCGTCTCATCAACAATGGCTTCGCTGAGACAACGAAAGAACCCGCCCGATGTTCACCTCTTCGGCGTGTTCAGGCCGAAACTGCAGGCGAAGTTTCGAGGACTAGGCGTGACCAGCTTCGACAGCGCTACTTACTTCCGCAAAGCATGGCTTCGTTCGGAGCAAAACTATTTGGCCGAGAATGGTTCTTGGTATGCTGCGATCCGCGTGCCAATGACATCGGACGGGCGCACACGGAATACGCTCCTCAAAGCGGGGCATGACCTGGACAAACTGGCGGCTCTAGAAGCGGCTGCACTTGAAGCCCTGCATCGGTATGCGAAGCGCCGCGTATCGTTGAAGGCGACATTATCCGCCGTCATTGAGTATGACAGCAAGCTTGATCGCTCAAGCGAAGACAGGTCCAAAGTCGCTGCACGCTACGAGCGCACGCTAAAGGATCGTCCATGGGAGCATTGCCCGTGCCCAATCTGCAAGAAATCGGGAATCGACGTATTGATCTTCCGCGGGTCGAACCGAAACAAGCGTAGAGGAACGCACAACACTTGGCGCTTATACCAAGTGACACGCACCGCCAAGCGCATGTCATTTGAGGCGGCGTTAGGTAACGAGACGAAGAACCAATAACCACAGGCCTGCTAACTATCCGCCGCGGGCGTCAATCTTTGGTGAAAAATTTAGCGGGCGGCCCGTACCGATGAATGACAGGGCCAGCCCGAACGGAGAAAGATCAATTGAGTTGGACATGCACACGGGAGACTTTTTCTGAAATAGCTCCAGCCGTCTGTGGTGTGACGGTAGACGCTGCCGTTGCAGGTGATCCAAATCGTGAAGATCCTAATCAGAAATCGATAATTTCAGCGCCCTTGAATGAATCGCTGTTTGTGATTGCCGGGCCGGGAAGCGGCAAAACGACATCCGCCGCGCTAAGGCTGTTGAAGCTTGTGTATGTCGACGGTGTCGAACCCGATGCTGTCTTTGCGACGACATTTACCAGAAAAGCGGCCGCCGAGTTGAGGTCGAGGATCATTTCTTGGGGTGAAGGGATGCGGGATGCTCTGAATACCAGAGAACCAACGCGTCGAGATGATTTCGATGCGCTGGACCTCAATAAAATGATGATCGGCACACTCGACAGTCTAGCGCAAGAAGTCCTGAATGATCATAAGCGCGCAGGCGATCCACGGCCGGCGCCAGTGGAAGAACATATCCTCAAATCGCTTCTCCTTACACAAGGGATTTTCCCCTCATCGATCAGCCGTACCCACCGGCGTGCAGACGATCATGCGACAGGACAGTTTCTACGAAATTTTTATGGCCGCGAATGGAGTTCGGACCCAGGGCGCGCGACGGCTTTGGTCGAGATTCGACAGCGCCTCCAAAATGACCGAGTAGACCAAGGGCAGCTTCTGGCGGGACTTCAAGGATCGCCAGATCATCAACCGGTACGAGCGATTCTAAATGTCGTGAACGGATTCGACGACTTTATGCGTGATGCCCAAATCTATGATTTTTCGTCGATCAATATCACGTTCCTTGAACGGCTGGCGAATAATACGCTTGAAGACTTCTTGACAAATATAAAATTCGTTCTTGTCGATGAATATCAAGATACGAATTACTCACAAGAGTCGGTATATTTTCAACTTGCACAGGCAGCGGCTCGCAATGGCGGCTCAATAACCGTTGTGGGTGATGACGATCAGTCTCTGTACCGGTTTCGAGGTGCGACTGTTGAGTTATTTGCTGGTTTTGAAAACCGCATCCACAATCGAATTGGCGTAACTCCGCGTCGTGTAGCATTGAACCGGAGCTACCGTTCAACGACAGACATTGTCGACTTTGTAAATCAGTATTCTGTGCTTGATCCTGGTTACCAAGCAGCGCGCGTGTTGAACAAACCACCGCTTATCCATGGCGACGCCAACACTCAGCGATTTCCAATTTTTGGGATCTTTAGAGACAGTGAACAGGCGGTCGCCGAAGCAATTGCGCAATTCACGGCCCGGTTAGTGTCTGGACAGACGATCTCGGTTCGATCTGGAGGCATCAACCACAACCTTCGTCTTGATCCCGCCGACGGGTCGGCAGGCGATATAGCGGTGTTGACGTATTCAACAGGCGAATATGGCGACCGTAAACCTGACGGCAGACCAGGACGAGAGCGATTTCCACTCAAGCTTCGTGACGCCCTCGAACAGCAAACACCGCCAGTCTCCATTTTTAATCCTAGAGGTCGTCCACTACGTGACATTCCTTCGGTACAAGAACTGTTGGGAAATATTCTTGATTGTCTCGACCCAGATGGTCTTGCGCTTGACCGTATTCAGGAACGCTACGATGAAAATGGTGACTTCAGTCCGAGATATGTTCAGAACGCGACGACGCTTTCCGAATGGCGAAATGTCGCGAGAGGAACTCGCGACTCTCGGTCCCCGGAACTTGCAAGATTCGTAGAAAATTGGGGGATACGTACGCCAACACGACGGATCACGGCAAGGCGCGCCCGGGTCTCGCTAAATGATATTATCTTTAAGTTAATCAAGTGGCTGCCGAGCTATCAGACAGATATTGAGCATTTGGCTTGGCTCGAGGCTGTTCAACGTGCAGTGACGGCATCAGCGGTCCTGCAGGGCTTTGCTGGTGATGTCTTATTTGTGCCCAATCAATTTGATGATGAGTTATCAATTAGAAGCGTCATGCACGCCTATCAGCGCGTACTCTTTCCGATTGCAGAGGACCTTATAGAGGTCAGCGAAGATGCCTTGGAAACATTGCCACGCGACCGTCTCAACATCATGACGATCCATCAATCTAAGGGTTTGGAATTTCCTATTACTATAGTTGATATCGGAGCTGCGATGCAGGACTTGCGCTGGATGCGACCGCGATCTCGCTTTCCAACCGGACCCGATACCGTCCATAAGCTAGAGTCGTATTTTCGGCCGTACTGTGACATCGGCCTACCAGCCCGGGATGGATTAGATCGTGCGTTTGACGACCTAGTCAGGAACTACTTCGTCGCGTTTAGTAGAGCACAAGACGTATTGATTTTAGCGGGGCACACGAAATGCGTTCGCCGTCCGCGAGGGAATGCAAAGCCAGGTCAACACGTCGGTGCGGGTTGGTGCCGTCCTGACAATCGAAATCCAGACGGGTCTTGGCCCTGGGAGGGGATGGGCCATCTCGTGTTGATAGAGGATTCCCACCTATGACGCTGCATGTGAGAAGTCCTGATCATAAGATACCCGAATACAGCCTGACCGGCGATCTGTTGTCTTATCTAAAGTGCCCCCTGCAGTATCGGATGTATAATCGTGGCAAGCTTCCGCCATCTGTGCCCGTTCAACAATGGTTTGGCGAGTTTATTCACGGGTGCATGGAAGAAGCTTATGCGCGATGGCTGGATGAGGATTGGGGAGACTTCCCACGCACATTCCCATGGAATTGGGACGAACACCTTCGATCCATAGAACTCGCAATTTTTAATCGCTTATTGGCGCGAGGACTGCCGCCGCCTCCCGGTCTACTTTACCAACTTGAGCGGCGCGAATACGAGAACGCAACCGAAGATGATCGTGGTATCGCAAGCAAACGGCTTGAAGTAGCGGTCAATTCGTGGGGCTCGCATTTGTTTCCGCTCATAGAAAAAGCGGAAGTGCGTTTACTCGGGTCAGTCGCTATGCCTCCGGCGACACAGTTTCGAGCGACACGATTTTCGGTCACGGGCATCGTCGATGTTTTGAGTTCCGTTCGGCTACGAGAGGCACCGGGCAATAACATCATTATCCGTCGCTTACGTGAAAACCCGCGCATTCGAGAAGCGATGGACCAAAGCGCAGAACCCTTCGATATCATCATTGACTATAAAGGCATGCGGCGTCCGCCGATTTCCGATCCCTCATGGGAGCACCAAGCTTGGCAAATCCAAATGTATGCTTGGTTGCGGAGACGTCAGGAACCAAACCGGCGTGTTCTGGCGGGCGTTTTACTATATTTGAACGAATTGCTTCCGTCCCGAACGGATATGGAACTGCTTGCGCATGATGTCGGGGAAGAAGATACCGACGTCATGCCGAACGCGGTCGATATCCAGCAGATCACGCAATACATGTCGCCAACGCAGCGTCCGGATGACATCATCCTCGAAGAGGAAAAACTGCCAGCGGAACGTGCTCTTACCATGCCATTCAGGGAGGACCGGAGTTTTCGCCTTGTCGAAGTGGACGACGCTTCACTTCAGCGTTCGGTTACAGAATTCACTGGCGTCGTGTCAGAAATCGAAACCGCCGTTCAAACTGAAATACAAAGCAGTGATGCGCGTAACGGCTGGACGCCTCGGCGCGATGACAGAACCTGTGTTGCCTGTGATTTCAAATATCATTGTCCGGAGCGCGGGGATGATCCAAAAATACCTTAGCCAATCCTTGATCATTTCCAACGGTATTCGACACACTTCCGAGGTTATATACTATGGAGCTTAATTTTACGCGCCGGTTTTCAATGGCCCATAGGTTGCTGCAGAGCGGATCAGAAAAGTGCGAAGTACCACACGGACACAATGAACTTGTCACAGCGCGGCTTGCCTATATCGGTGCGCAACCGCTTAGCCCTGAGTCTAATATCGCTGCTGACTTTACCGATCTCAAAACGGATTGGCATCGCTGGATCGACAAAAGCGTCGACCATGCCTTCCAGTTGGGACTTGACGATCCATTAATCGGCTACTTCAAAATCCACGAGCCGCAGCATCTGTCGCGGATATTGGTTACGCCTGGCGATCCCTCAACGGAATGCCTTGCGGCGTTGCTTTTGTGCAAGTATCAGTGTTTCCTCGCGGCCGTAGACGCACCGTTTGAAGTCTCGTCCATCGAATTGGTCGAAACGCCAACAAATACCGTCGAAATCAATAAAACAGACCTTGCGTTGTTTCCGGCACTGTCTAGCGATGGATGGTGGAGACGTCCCGACATGTCGATCAACGATTTCGAACTTGAGAATAATCAGGCGGCGTCCCGGAGCGAAAAGGCGTCTTTGACGTCCGCATAAGACTTTATGACGCGATCAGCATCTTGAGCACCAAGTTCGAATTCCCATGAGGGCCGGAAGCCGCCAGGAAAGTAGAGAGTGGTGAACCCCGCTTCTTTCGCCGGCGTGATGTCCCGATCAAGTTGATCGCCAACGCAAACCCTTGGGCAGGCGTCGCCGCTTCGTTGGTAGAGATCGTTGAAGAACGCGCGGTTCTTTCGCCCAATTACAAGATCCGAAACGAGCGCATCCAACTTGTGCGTATCTAGATTATCGCGCAGCCGATCCTCTCGGCCTTCGCTGGCGACGATGATCTCGACGCCCGCGTCGTTCAGCCATTTTAGCGTCGCTCGAACTCCGTTTCTCAGTCTCGGCTTTTGAGCCAGCACGTCGAAATAGGATGCAACGATTTCATCGATCAGCTTGTCGCTCAACGCTGCAGCGCCAAGTGCATCGACCAGCGCCTGTACCAGCAGAACCGGCGGATACTTGAGTCCGGCCTCATGTCGTCGCGCAATGTCCTGGTCAAACTGGCGCACGAAAGCGAGACGGTCCCGGCGATCGGTGTTGGCGCCGACGCTAGCTTCGACCTGTTCGAGAATCGCGAGTTGGGCGTCCGCGAACACTTTGTTCGTGTCCCAGAGGGTGTTGTCGGCGTCAGTGACGAGGAATCCCTGTGCCATGGCCTAACGCTCATAGATGGCGAGGACGTTCATGTCAGTCCCCGATTTTAGCGTCGCCACCACCCGGCATCCATATTTGTATCCCCGGTGTACGAAATTATAGCCAAAGACGCCGGCATGGGCCTTGCCCGCGGGAACGACGTGCAAGTGACCCGTTGATCCGTCGTCGTCGAAGAGAACTCGAAAATCGATCCACCCGATACGGCCGGGGCTGCACGCTTTTTCCAGTTCCTGCATGGCTACGCGCGATTTGAAGTTCTGGCTCACGGCGCCCCAATAAGCGGCACGCTTGTCTTTGTCATTGTCGTCATAGCGTGGCGTCGGGTTTTTCGAAGCCAAGAGTTTTTGGTCGAGCGCCGGGAAAATCGGCCGAAAGTCACCGTCCTCCATCTCTGCAACAGTCGGAAAGAGCGGTGCACCCTTGCGAATGTTGACGAACACAAGCGGCCGGGGCGGTGAGTTAAGCAGCTTGTCGAGCTGTTCCGCCGCTAACTCGCCTTCGAAGTTGGAGAACTGACCCCCGGGTACATCGACAAAGAGAAGGCGTTCGGGAAACTCGGATAGATATTCCACGACCAGATCATTGATCTTCCGTTCGCTACTTTCGACCGGTTTGCCTTTGACGACATTGCTCTCTTCGTTCTCTCCTGTCCGCGCAATGCTGCCCTCCAATGCAGCTTTCGCTTTGAGCTTTGGGCCAAGCCAATCAATCAGATTAGGGAGCTTAAATTCAGCCTCGCCTTCCGCTTTGGCGACTCCTTCCAGCGCGGTCGTTACCCTTTTAAAGCTAGTTTTCTCGACATATTTCTCTTCAAATTCTGGCCAAACAACAGCGTCATGGATGCGTCGAACGAGATCGTCATCAACGAATAATGACGCATCCGTGATCCACCAGAGCCGGCCGAGATTTTGCGATCTTTCTTCTACATCCAAGGCAGAGTCCTCCATCTTAAGCAGGCTAGCATTTTTTGAACGGGCAGCCCAAGCTTTTAGAGCGATTCTGATCACCGGTTTTGCTCGCGCGGTGGATTTTCGGATGAATGGGCAAAGCGGACTTTTGTTTTTCAAAGTGAACCTGTTCATTGAGGTACGATGCCATCGTGTATGCTGACCGAAACCAAGAACGTCACAGGTTTAGTGATTACGAACCCTGATGTGTAGAAATGCGATGGCCGCCAAAGTGAACTTCAGCATTATACAATTGACCAGTGAAGCAAGCGAGAAAACAATTCCTACTCTGCGGCTCCACGCCCGCAATGGGGTGACGGGCCTGAGCTATTGAGCAAACTCGCGCGTAATTCCGTTGCTAAACCAGCACGTATGATCAAAAATGCAACTGCCAACTTTGGATCATATCGATTGAATATAGGGAGTCATTCGATTTGCAAGATATTCAGTCGATACCTTCCTTCACACCAAATATGCTCGTCCACACCGTAGTCGTAGAAAACCGGCAGAAACATATGCGCTATGGCTAAATCAACCTCTAAGAATGACGAGCTAGTCTTACGTTTGCGAGCCTATGGATTGCCGGTGCCGGCCAGCGAGTTATATGTTTTTTTGCTAACACAAGGCGCATCAACGCGTCAGAAGATCCTAAGAAGCCGAGTAGTCGCCTTCGACGAAATTCAGCCAAGCCTTTTCTTATTGTCGCACTTGTTTCTTGTGGCGAAGCAACAGTTTCGCGAAAAGGAGCGGTACTACGCTGTAGATCCGCAGATCGCATGGAAATGGCAAGAGTTTAGACAGGTCTGGGATGTTTTAAAGGAAATTGTGCCCACGGGCTCCAAACCTGCATTCAAGGACGCGAAAGACGAACGCAGGGTCTCAATCATTAGGGACATTCGAGAACGAACGTCGGACTTCTTTGAACGAAGCCCCTTCAGTTGTGTTCGCGGGGGTAGAGGAAGGCCGCAATTCGACGAGGGCGATTATGCTCACGTGTGCGCAGAAGCAATCTCTTTGGCGTCGAAGCGCTTTGTGGCGGTTGATCGTCCACCCAATGATACTGCGTCGCTACCAATTTTTTGGTCAGCGATCACGGAAAGAAGGAAAAACGGCGTTTTCTATGACCGGGTAGTCTCGATAGAAGAGGCTTTCCATCATGGTTTAGATATTGTTGAGCGAGACGTTAATGACATTGGTATCGACATATATTTTGCAGACCACAAGCTTTTTAAAAACACTTACTACGTGGTCGACGACTACTGCGCGATCATTAGAAATGAGGACCGGAGCGATCAAATTGTGAGTCGTATCACATACGACAAAGGCAAGATTCAACGACTACTTAGACACGCTACTCAGCTCCAAGGCCAATGTGTGCACGCAAGACAGCTAATTGATTCCCTGCGATCATACGCGGCAAAACGCATTTCAGAACTGCCTAATCTCACGGTCGAGGAACGCGACTCCATCAGCAAGATCATTTCAATGGGTAAGTTTGCAGATTTGAGGGGCGCGAGCGATGATCTGCTTGCTTCACTGGTTGCAAGAAAGCTCGTTGCACCTCTGGATGAAGGTTTTTCGCTGAACATCAAGAGTCACAGGGGGCAAGGTCTAACCTGGTTGCCGTCTTATCAGTGATATTTGGGTGCAAAATGACACCAGCAGTGCGAATGCGGCAGCGACACGCAGCACTGTGTCCCAATCAAAACCGACCAAGAAAATAGTAATAGCCAAAAGAGGACCGACCCAGTGTCCAATCTCTTCCGCGAGATCCATCTCAGCCTCGGGGCCGCCCAATCTGTGGATGCAGTAAACCGTCCCTCCTCCTAGCCCAGTCGCGACCCACAAGATAGTCGAATAGCCATTGGCGGTATCGCTTGACATTAGCAACAAAACTGCGGCGACGAACACATGCCCCAACGACAACGTCCTCGAGTAGTTTACTTTCCCAAAGATGGGTTCGACTGCCAAGTAAATGATCCATCCTGCGGCGAACGCTGCACCGACAGCCGCCAGCGGGATATTGTCTTTCTCGTGCAGGATCCACGCTATCCCATAGGCGTATAGGAAGTAATGGATTTGATGAAACACCATAACTGTCGACATAAAAGACCACTGGCGCTTTTTTACAGGTTGTCGCTTTTTGAGCATTCGAAAATTACTATGGGCTCCTAGCAAGATTGCACATAGTATCCATCCGAACAGCGCTATACCAGGGATATAGAAGAGTCCTCCAACAACAAATCCAAGAACACGATACGTCCGTTTTGTCAGTACTCTGGACCCATCCTGGTAATGCCCGCGAACATATTGAAGGTTTTGCGCAAGCGAAGCAAACACCGGTGCGAGATATAATCCACTGTTGAGTAGAACGGCTGCAAGGACAAAAGATAATTCGAACAGTCTTTGACAGACCGGATACGGTCTCGCGTATTTGGCGAGCGCATTTCCTATTTGCCATGAGAAGCCATACAAGAGGCCAAGCCAGGGCAAGCCCTCGGCTATGCTCAATGCAAGTACAAGCGCTCCACACTCGAAGATGCCAGTACAAAGCGACAGGAGCAGGTACCTGTTCACACCGTCCTCTTGGCAACCCCAAAGGCGGCGCTGTCAAGTTCAGCCCAATTTGGATGTTCAGGGGTCCAGCCTCCTTCAATAAATTCTCTGATCAGTTGGCGTACTCGCTCTGAGAAAACGCCAACGTTAGCGGCTGCGTCCAGAAGTTCGGAATAGGTTCCGCAATAGCCAAAGACTCTTTCATCTTCGCGCCAGTGAGATGGCGAAAGTTCGCGCATATCGATTATCGAGTAGTACCCAACGACCTCTCCGCCCTGACGCCTCACGTTTTCTTCGAACCCACGGATTGATTGCCCAGTCCAGATTGCGTCCTCAATGACAACGACCTTACAGCCATCGACATCTGCCCCCCGAGTTCCAGGCTCATCTTTGACGTGACCTTTGTAACCGGCTTTACGAGCGTACGCGAACTTGAACCCGTCGTTTATCGCCATTGACGCTGCGAGAGGTACACCAGCACTTTCGGCGCCAACAACTACCTCCGCTGCGACGCTTTTTGCGAATTTGGAAGCGTGTTTGGAAATCTCAAGCCAAACTTCTTTCTCGGCATAGATGTTCTCGAGAAAGATCGGCTTAAATGGAAGAAGAACCTCGCCATCGAACTCCGTGATGCCGGGCTGGAACATGTTCTCTACTGAAGCAATCGCTTCCACAAGCATAAATCGATCCATTTTACCCAAGCACCTTACTTCGAGTCGTGATACAGTACTTCATTCAAGCGTAGGCGAAGGCCATGTTTTTCAAGCAATTCAGGAATGATAGCCTGCAATTCCTCGCGATGTTCTTTGTGCTTTGCGCCGTTGTACAGATCCTGAATCTCGCTGGAAGTCTTAGCGATCTGTGGATTGAGACGTTCCTGAATATACTTCTTCATGTTGATGTGCTCAACGAATACGGTTTGCACTCCCGTATCTGCGATGGCGGCGAAGAGATCATTGAGTTCATCATGCGCGAATTTAAAGTGTGGAAGTAAAGGGCCGACAAAGGCATAGGTATTGACTCCCGCATCATGCAATCTACTCAACGTGTTCAGCCGTCGGGTCGCATGAGGTGCTCGTAGTTCCAAGAACCTGCTGATTTTATCGCTAGTTGTTGTGATCGTCATTCCGACTGTTGCGTTCTTTATCGACGACAGGTGATCCAGATCGCGAAGAACCAAAGGTGACTTGGTCAGAACCTCAAAGCGTCCCTCGAATTCAGAGGAAGCGACAACTTCAAGTATGCCGCGTGCCAGTTCATACTTTTTCTCAACACCTTGATAGGCGTCCGTCACGGAACTCATCAAAAGAGTGGGGTGCCCACCTTTTGCGATAATCTTCGGAAAGTCTTTTTTGAAAAGGTCAACAGCATTTGTCTTCACCGAGACATAGTTGCCCCATTCCGAGATGTCTTCGCCGATGTATTTTCCCATGAAGCTGGCGTAGCAATAAACACAGCCGAACTCGCACCCGGTGTAAGGATTAACAACGTAGTCCGCGTCTGGCAGCTTTGATGGAACAATAATTGATTTGGCTTCAACTTCGGTCAGCCGCATTTTTTTGACCTTTCTTGATTTCGCACCGTTCGTGCTTGTACGGTAGGCGGCGAGAGTGGCCGAGTACCTATCCTTGACGGTGGTTCCGCCGATCATTCTGCTGCAACCTTTGACGCGCTATAATGGCTTGCATACAGCGGGTCACTTATGTCGAACGGGCGATCTTCGACCCGATTACGTTTTGAGTTGAGCGCCGCAAAAATTTTGCACTGACCAAAGTTCTCATTTGACCGTTTCATGAAGGATTGCGCCTTGTTGGTCGACAACAGATCCCCAAGCGTATTTTTTGCAAGATTGCCAAGCGTCCAAAAATCATTGAGTGCCTTGCCATGCTCGTTCATTGCCCACGGCGAAGCCAATAGAGTTCCGTCAGCCATGAGGCCAAACGATTCTACACCAAGGTCACATGGATTTTCGTGGGGTGCTTCGGCCAGACCTTCTTGAACCTCGATGTTTCGAAGAGCGCATTGAAGTTTAACTGCCGGGCCATTCACGCTCTGCTCAAGCTCGCGAAACTTTGTAATGGCGAAGACATACTCTTCGCGTGTCGGAACGTGTTCCGGTTCAAGCTTGCCACGACCGACCGGGAACTGACGCATGATCAGCAGTTTGTCGACCCCTTCATCTGCGAGACGCATGTAGAGACGCTCCATATGGTCAGCATTGATGGCTGACCGTGCGAGAGGAAACTCTGCCCGTACTGAAACTCCTGTGGCTTTAATCTTGCGCGCAAGCAGCAGATTTAGATCCGCGTATCCGTTGGAACGAACTTCCGCGTCGTCTGGGGAGGCGGCGTTGAACGTAAAGTTGAACTCGCTAATGCACCCTGCCACTCCCTCAAGATCCTCGGGAATGTTCATGCCAGTGATAGTCAGTGTGACATTCTCGCGGCCCAACTTTTCGGCGTACGCCTCAAGCAGTGCGCGGCCATCTGGAACAATCAGCGCATCTCCGCCTGACACATCCACACGCACATTGAAGTCACCAAGGTGCTCGATAACCTTCAGCTTTTGGCTGAAATAAAGCTCTTCACCTGTGGCTTGAAGCTGACGTTGGGCCGCAGCATACCGACATTCGCCAGGTACCGTTGCAAGCGGTTGGTGCGATCTCAGGTCGGGGCTCCAAAGCTTCGAAGCAGTAGCCCAAACCGCAGCGACACAGCACTCAGGGCAGTTAAATCCACAAACACGCGTGTGATTATGGATTAGGTCAATCTTTTTTGGCATCATCATGATCGATCTTCTCCATTTTAAATGTGAGATCGGTCAGGCTGTTCACAACCCCGAAAAACAAAAAAGGCCCCGAACCACTCTGTGCAAGTGGTTCGAGGCCTTTCTGCCGTTTCGGCGTTGGGACAGCAGTCCCTAGGATCTCAAGCTAAGATATAGCTTTTCCGCTGTGTGTAGTCAAGATTCTGTGCACTAATTCCAGCCAAGCTACATGGCATTGTTAGGAATCTGAGAGAATTACTTGAACGCGGCTGCTGGTTCATACGTCCGATTTTGCTTGCAAAGCAGACTGCGAGACAAGCGCCCTTCCTAGATGTAAACGAGTTATTATAGGAGGGGGCGGGGTTATCGACGCGGCGATAAACGGCGTAATTGTACTCGCGCTTCTGTGAGCCTCTCTCATTCAGTGAGGCAAGAGTTCAATTTTTCCTTTCTACGTATGCTCTCAGCCTCTCGTACTTTCATCTCATCTTCGAATACGTATTTGAATTTCTCGAAGCCGTTGTTTGGGAATAGCTCCACAATTGAGATTTCAATGAGGGTATTGTGACGAGAGAAATAGACGCCGACCTGATTCAAGGGATTCCGGTCAATTCCATTTTCGATCTTCGTCCCGCCCAAATCATGCAATACAGCATAACCGGCGAGCTGAATAAGACAGCTCTTGTTGAGTGACAGGCATTTTGTGGTTTTGAATTCGATCAACCGGTCGTCAACGATGATATCGCCATCCGCGCCGCCGACTCTTTCGCCTAGTGCAAAGTCGGGATTTAGAACTATTCGCTCTTTCGGATTGAATAATTTTTGAGGATCGAATTGTTCAAGCAGCGCCGTCAGTTCTTGTGCAACGCGCCCGCTTGCGTCGACGTACCCATCAAACGCGGAGTGTGTCCGATAGAGTAGGTCGGCGTACGCCATATATTGAGTTTGCGTTGAAAGGCAGCGGGCGCATCCATTTCCCGCTATGTATTTGCGCGCAGCTGCATGCGCTTCGTCCAATTGCGGCCGCCAAAAGTAAGATTGCTCAACATAGAGCGTACCTTCACTGTCATCGTCGTATCGGTCCCAAATCCTCTTGCTGATGGATTCGGAAATCCATTCGCGTTGATGAATAATAATATTGGAGTCGCGAAATACGCGGGCGATTTCGATCCGCGCGAGATAGTCAAAGGCCGCGCCCGCCAATCCGTTTGGCCCTTCGCTATCGTGAACCAGTATTGGCCGCCCTTTGAACTCTTTTGGCGTTCTTGCCTTCGTCGCGAACTCATCGAAAGCTTTGCTGATCCGCGGTGTCTTCACGAAACGAGTTAAACTCATGGCCGGTACCCCTACGCAACTAATTTACAAATGTTGAATATAATCCGTGGATTAATATTCCGCAAATTGATTCTGCTCCGCGTATGGAATCACGGCGACTCATTGCGCGGAATCTTAAGGAAATAAGGCTTTCCCGGCGTCTTTCGCAGGAAGCTTTGGCGCTTAAGGCTGAGATTGATCGCACCTATGTGAGCGGGCTTGAGAGGTCTATCCGCAATCCGTCAGTCGATCTGCTCGACAAGCTCGCCGCAGTGTTACGCGTAAAAACGATTGAGTTTTTTAACGAAAAATCTGCGAATCCTACGCCGCTCCCGTTGCCGCGTGGGAGGCGTCAGAAAAAAGAAAAGAAAACGACGAAAAAAGCTAGAAAGAAAACTGCAAAATAAATTCAATCTGAGAATCAAAAAGAGACGCGTTTCAGGATTGATTTTAAAAATGCATATTTCTGCGATTTCAGAATGACGCTCTACCCCGCAAAAAAGTCATTTGTAGATTGTTGCTCAGCTCATTTTAGCCCAAAAAAAGTGAATAGCGCCACACCTGCGGGTCGACCTATGTTGATGTTCGTACAGCCGCCGAATCGCGAAAGCTGGTCAACGCCGGACGGCATTGCGCAAAAATGTTGCAGCTTTGCAACTTCATTACGCTATCTTTGCTCGTAGGTCGGCTCAATAACAGGCTTAGATACATACTCTAGATAAGCGGGAGATACCCCTGTTAGATACCAAAGACATACCTTCAAGATAGTTTCGACATACCAGGCCAAAAGTATCTGGAACAAAGCATGATCTTGACGGCGGCCTTGTTCGAGGCGACCACAAGAAACCCTCACATTCAAATCAAG
Organism: Hyphococcus sp.; assembly: GCA_028289605.1. Classification (GTDB taxonomy): domain Bacteria; phylum Pseudomonadota; class Alphaproteobacteria; order Caulobacterales; family Parvularculaceae; genus Hyphococcus. The sequence goes on from JANQON010000016.1 coordinate 128,052, forward strand.
CGGCCTCCATGACGTTTAATGGAGGAATCTCATGTCGCGTAATTCCAAACGAGTTGCCGCCAATGACAATGGCGAAAAACCAAGAATTTGCCTGGAAATCGCGGAATTGCCCCCTTTGAGCGTGGTTGAGGTGGAAATCTTCGATGCTTTGATCTCCAATATTGAGGCGCTGGTCGCCAATGATAACGATCCGCCGTTCAACGAGGAGAAAGGCCCATGACACGCTGCGCCATCTACGCCCGTGTTTCGACTGCGAGACAGGCGGAGCAGAAGATTTCGATCCCTGATCAGCTACGGCGCATGAAGAAGTATGCGAAGGCCCGGGAATTCGAACTCGTTGCCGAGTTTGTCGAAAATGGCGTGAGCGGCCGCGATGATCGTCGCCCAGAGTTTCAAGCTATGATTGACGAGGCTTGCAGGAAACCAAGGCCCTTCGACATCATTCTCATTCACAGTTTCTCCCGCTTCTTTCGCGATGAAGTTTCGTTCGAACTCTATCGACGCAAGCTTGAGAAGAATGGCGTTGTCGTAATCTCAATCACTCAAGAAATGAGCGAAGGGCCGGGTGGCGAACTCACCCGTCGCATTATCGCTCTGACAGATGAGATGCGCAGCAAGGAAGATGCGAAACATGTCCTGCGCGGCATGAAGGAAAATGCACGCCAGGGATTCTGGAACGGATCAAAACCGCCATTTGGTTACAAGGCTATCGCTGCTGAAAAGCGCGGCGACAAGACCAAAAAGAAACTGGTCATCGATGCAAAAGCCGCCGAAACGGTCAAACTGATCTTCAAGCTATTCCTTGAAGGTGATGGCGCCGCCGGGCCGCTTGGCGTCAAACATATTGCAAGGTGGTTGAATGCCTGCGGATACAAAACGCCTACAGGAAAAGCGTTTTATACAAGCCGCATCCACGCGATTCTGACCAACGAAACCTATGTAGGAATGGCCTGGTTTAATCGGAAGAACACCAAAACAGGTGAGATCCGACCCCGCGAGGAATGGATAGCGTATTCCGTTCCACAAATCATTTCCGAAGAAACTATCCAGCGCGTGCAAATGCTCTTAAGCGCAAGACGTCCATCGAGAACGCCGCCAAGGCTTTCCAGCAGCAACGTTCTCTTGACTGGCGTCGCGGTCTGCGAAGGGTGCGGGCGACCGTTGATGATGACGACCGGGAAAGGCGGTGCCTATCGCTACTACAGGTGCGCTGGGAAACATCTTAATGGCGAATGCGACGGCGGCATTGCAATGGCTATCCGAGAAGAAAAGCTCGACGAACTGACGCTAAATGCTCTGACCGACAAACTCATCACGCCGAAACGGGCGCAAGCGATTGTCGCGGCGGTCGCCAAGAAGCGAGAGGGCGGGCGAAGCGAAGCCAGTCAGGCGCTCAGCCAATTGCGTGGGCAGCTTGGCCAGGTGAACAAACGCATCCGCAATAGGATCGACGCGCTTGCGGATGGCCTTATGGGCGAAACGGAGCTGTTCAAAGAGAAGATGGCGGAAGCAGAAGCTGAGCGGGAGGAAATTCTTCGAGTGATCGACGCCCAGGAAGCGCAAGTTCGCGAGTCGTTGAAGCCGATTACGATTGATCAGGCCAAAATCGCGTCCGCCAATCTAAAGCGCCTTCTCAAAGAAGCGCCGCCCGATTTGAAGAAACGATATATCCGCGCGTTCGTCTCAGAAATCGTCGTCGGTAAGACTGAGATTGTGATTTCGGGGCCCAAAGATGCGCTCGCTGAAGTCATCGCAGGCGAGCCTTTGACACACGTTGCGGCAGCCTCTGGACCGGTTCGCAGTTTGGTACGGGAATGGCGCACCGGGGAAGATTCGAACTCCCGACCCCCAGATTCGTAGTCTGAATGAAAGTGCTGATTCAACTGGGAAATTTTGCAATCCGAGCCAAAGTCCAGTTGTTTTAGATCAATTAGTTACAAGACATCTGCGAACCGATCTGAGAGCTTTTTCCGCCTGGATATGCAACGCGCTTCCTGGGGATTTCGCCCGACTAATTCTCGCTCTGAACGCCGTGTCGGAGTGCTGCTATGGGCAACCCATATCGCCTTCGGAGATGGTCCTTTTTGAGGGAATCCTGTCTGACGCCGATGTCGCGGTAATCCAGAGCGCAGATCGAAAAATTATAGTTCTCGACGAGAATGCTCTTGTCGCGAACCAGTTTCCGCCGTCAAGCCAAACTGAGACCTTACAAGACATTGGAAAGCTCTTCCTTCGATCTTGGATGGTCGCAAATTCCCTGAAGTTTTTTCTGAAGCGGTTGCCCGAGAGACTTCGGGAACATGAACGGTTGTTCTTTGGTGCTGGCAAACTTCCCACGAAAGCGATCGCGCAACAGATTGAGACACTGAAAGCATATTCAAATGACGCTTTGGCGGCGTTGGAAGAACTGAACGCCGCTTTGAACAAATCCAAAATTGGTTCCGACCGAAAGGAGGAAGCTGCCTGATCGCTCCACTGCCGGGGAGCGGCAAAGACGGTCGCGTGGTCGGTTTCAGACGGCAGCGCGCGGCCGGAAAGACGTACTGTGGGGCGCGGTCCTACGTCAGGGGCAGTCCGAAAGGCTGAAGCCCGACCGCCGGGAGTTCGAACGCTCTCGCAAGTAGCAGCCGATCGATGCGCAGTTCGAGATGACGCATCGGGCCAAAGCGATGGGCCGGCTCCGACGAGCACGACCTTCACGCGTAGGCACAGGGACCACTCCAGCCAAAATAGCTGGGGCTGGTCTTCCTATGCCTTTGCTCCAGACCTCACCAACGAGCAGTTAGAGACGCTTCAAGCGACTAGCAAAAAATGGAGACGCGCAGTGTTCTTGGTGAAACCTCTCATGTTTGGGATTGCGACGCTGGCAGGCAAAGCGCGACGGGAACGCGCGGCCATGAGCTCTTCAGAATTGTAACCGGGGGGTCGGGAGTTCGAGCCTCTCTTGCGGCGCCAGAATAACCCGACAAATCAATTGCTTGGAAGGCGCTCCGAATTTTGCGGAGGCTTAGGACGCCGGTTTGGAAGCACATTGGAAAATTTGAGAATGATTGTGTTGAGCGGAGATCCCACGTGTCCCGGGAATAGAGATTGTTGCGCCGACTGAATTCCTGAGTTTTCCCGCTAGTCTGCCCGACTGGCGACCAACGCTTTCGGCGGCTTTCCCATGCGAACGCAGGCGGTTTGAGTAACCCGGACAAATGCGTTCTCACCTTCGCAAGTGGTCGCTTTTTGAACGGTTGTAGCGGCATGGCGGCTTAGACCGCCGTCGAAGCAATCTTTCGCATGCAGAAAACATAGTGTTTATAACATAGCAACTGCATATTACACATATATACTACCCTAAATAGAAACAGGTATTGTTTGTGTTTACCCAAGCATATTAACGGACGGCTCTTATTATTAAGAGGGGTTCGGCAATGTCGACGGAATCACGGCTTTGCGACTATGGTGTTGTTGATCAACGCGTTCGGCGTACGTCGTTAAACTGGATTGATCGCGGCTTCGCCGCTGCCGCCTCCCTGTTCATGGCCGTCGGTGTCGTATTCAGCACAATCTCGCTCCTGTTTGATATAGCGAAGGCGCAAGACGTTTCCGTATCGGGAGAGGGGTATCGGCAGCTGGAGCAAGAGCGTGAGTCGCTTGCGCAGCCCGATATCACGAAGATCGAAATAGGCGATTCAATCGATATCGATACTGGCTCCCTTTCGTTCTATCAGGTCGATGTTGATATCCCGGGCAATTCAAACCTTCCGGTTCAATTTGGGCGGCGGCTCGCCACTGATACGGCGCAATACACAGACCAGCGCGGTTTGGCCCGCTGGATGGTCGATGCACCGTTTTTACATGCCACATTCCTGGATGAGACGGGGTGGCCGAGCGATCGATGCGACTGGCATCAGCCCCCCAACGTTTACGAAGACGTTGAAAATCAGAGCGGTCAAATCGAGCAAATAAAGGTGGACAGAGATCAATATTGGACTGGGATTCGAATGTACACGCCCGGTCGTACCGGCTCGCAACGATTGCACAAGCCCGATCTCGCGCTTTCCAGTTATTCTGTTGACCAGCCCGATGATATTTACGCCATCACTAAAGATCTATGGCGCATCGAATGCGGGCCTTCTCTTGCATCCGGCGGCAGCGGCCCTGGCTTCGTAGCCGTCGCACCGAACGGCGACCGGTACACCTTCAATGTGCTACGCGAATACGACCATGAAGACGATGACGTCTATACCGACGACCCTTCAGGGGCCGTGTTGGGCCACGTACGATTTGACGGCCGCAGATCAGATTTTAAAAGGCAAAACTATGTCCTTTGGGCGTCCGAGATTAGCGATGTCCACGGAAACTGGGTTCGCTTCACATACAATGATAGCGGCCCTACGCGCATTTACAGCAACGACGGACGACAAATTGACATCACATGGAACGCCAGTGACTTGATTACGGAAGTGAAGGCGAACAGCCGAACTTGGAAATATGACTACGTCACTACACAGACCATCTACAATGGGAACGTTTATAATGTGAAACACAACTTGTCGAAAGTGACGCTGCCTGACTCGACGTCATGGCAATTCGAGAAAGCCACAAACTACGAATATGTAAGCAGCGACGAGCTTTGCGATGAAAAAGACGTTATTCCATTCTGGGTGGTTACGCCGACAGGAACGCGCATTGATTATACCGTCGGCGTTGTCAAGAACACTTGGACCAACGGAACGAGCTACACTTTGATCGCCGATACGTACGGGCCACAAGTCACCCATGCGGACTGCGAAGAGACGACAATTGGTTTTTACTCAGCAGGCGTTACCCAAAAAAAGGCGTCAGTTCCGGGCGCCGCCGCTTACACTTGGACCTATGTCTATCATGAAGACCCTGGCACTTACTCAAACGCGACAACACACGAATACAACAAGAAGCGGACGATTACTTTTCCAGACGGCCGCCGCGAGGATCACTATATCAACCGGGACAAGTCTTGGACTGAAGGGCAAGTCGCTCGCATCGACACATTCAATGCCAACGGACAGCTGGTGCAGCGCGTGGAAAACACCTATGCGCAAGGCGCTAAACTGTTTGTACCCTACGGAATGTACGGAGGAAATAAGGCTCCGCAACGGTATCTAAGCCGCATTGCAAAACAAACGACCACACTCGGCAGCGACTGGTATGTTACGGAATATGATTATGCGTTTACATCGTCAGACCTGATCCGGCGCGCGGCGAAGCCAATAACCGTTAAGCAATATAGCAACGTTAGCGCCGGGCAGAGAATTGCCAGTTACGCCTACACGCACAGTGACACGAAGTGGATCCTCGGGCTCACCGACACCGTCACCCGCAACGGCAAGCTATTCGATGATTATGATTACGATTCCCTGGGGCGCCTGTCCGCTTACAAGCGTTTTGGCGCGACGTGGGAAAGCTTTACCTATTATACGACCGGAACGGCCGCCGGACGCGTTCAACATATCGATGACGCGCTTTCCAACCGAACAACTTTCGCCAGTTACAAGAGGGGTGTCCCCCAGGCTATTACGCTGCCGGACGATGACACGCCGGCGACGGCGACCATCACCCGCGTCGTCGACAATAACGGCTGGGTGACGAGCGAGACTGACCCCAACGGAAATACAACAGGCTTTAGCTACAACACCGTCGGCTGGCTGACGAAGATCGACCTGCCGGGCTACTGGACGGACACGACCATCGCGTATAGCGGGCTCGGCTCCGGCGTCGTGCAGACGGCGACCCGCGGTTCGGAACGCACGACCACCACCCTTGACGGCATGTTGCGTCCAACCCTTGTGCGCCGCCAGGCGATCTCAGGCGGCGGCGGAAGCATATATCTAAAGACGGCGTATGACGCCTTCGGGCGAGCGACGTTCACGTCTTGGCCTTCAACTTCGTCCAACCCAACTGCCGGTGTGAATACGATCTACGACGTGCTGGGCCGCGCGATACAGTCCCGCGAAACCGTCTCGCCGAGCGCCATCACAAGCTACGCCTATCTGACCGGCAACAAGACCCGCGTCACCGATCCGTCGAATGCGGTCACCACCACGGCCTCTTCCGGCTACGGGTCGCCCGACGACGGGGCCGTCGTTCAGATTGTCGACCCCATGAACGCGGTGACGACCTTCACGCGCGACATCTACGGCAATGTCACGCAGTTCAAGCAGTCGGGAACCCAGAACGGCTACACCGCCAGCATCGTGCGCGACTTCAAGTACAATTCCCGGCTGCTCCTGTGCCGGCATGCGACGCCGGAAATGGGCGACGAGCTCTTCACCTATGACGCCCTCGACCGGATCCAATACGCCTCCCGCGGGGAGACGTCGGGAACAACGTGCGCCACGCCCACCGCCGCAATTCGAACCGAATACAGCTATGACGCGATGGGGCGTGAGACAAAGGTCAATTTTCCGGACGGCACGGACGATATTTTCACGACCTATGACGCGAGAGGCGACATCGTCAAACTCCTTCGCGGCAACACCCTCTGGAGCTACTATTGGCACACCAACGGCCTTCTCGACCGGGAACGGCTGAACGTCGGAGGCACGCTATATTCCTACAACTACAACTATACGCGGGAGGGCTTCCTGGAGTCCATGTGGACGCCGTGGGACAAGACGGTCAGTTATGAGCCAGACGGGCTAGGGCGCCCGACCGAAGTTTCGATCGACTCGACAGCCTATATCGACAGTGCAACCTATCATCCGAACGGTCAGCTTGCGTCCGCGACTCTTGCTAACGGACACAGTGTCACGCAAAGCGTAAATCCGCGTCAGCTCGTCAGCGGCATCAAGTCGATCAAAGGGACGACCAAGGGCGCGGACCTCGCCTATGTTTACGATTCCCGCGGCAAAGTGACGTCGATGACAAACCTCGCTGTCACGGGCGAGAACCGAGCCTTCACCTATGACGCCAAGGGCCGACTGAAGACCGCGAGCGGGCCTTGGGGGAGCGGGTCCTTCGTCTATGACGCGCTCGACAATATCCGCCAGAAAAAGCTCGGGACACGGACCGTCGATTTGTCCTACAACACGGACAATCTCGTCAGCCAAGTCACGGACACTGGCGCCGCGACCCGGGTTTTCACCTATGATGACCGCGGCAACACCGTGAACGACGGGCGTTTTAACTTCCTCTATGACTTCTCAAATCAGCCGTTAATTGCAACCGACGGAACCATCGTGACTGAACCGCCCGAGGATCCAAGCTGCCCTGTCGCCAGCGTGACGGCCTCAACAGATATCGAGGACGCTGCACTAACGGTGGACGGCTCGTTCGACAGCGGCCGTTGGTGGTCGCGCTTCGCCGGCGAGACCATCACCTACGACCTGGGCGCGGTGGAAACCGTTGAGGAGGTGCGCATCGCATGGGGATTCAGCAATATTCGAACCTTCTTTTTCGACATCCAGGCGTCAGAGGATGGATCGAGTTACCAGACGATTCTCGCCGGCGGAGAGACCGCAGATACCCGCTACGACGTACTTGAGACTTTTGATGTCCCTGACACGCCGGCCCGCTACATCCGGATTGTCGCCAATGGCAGTGCGCGAAACGGCTTTTCCTGGATCATTGAAACGGAGATCGGCGGGTGCGGTAAACCAGCAGTGGCGGAGCCTGAAGCGACGGTCTCGGCGACTTATGATTACGACGGCCGGTTTAAGCGCGTCCAGAGGGATGAAGACGGCGAGACGGTGCATGCGTACTATTCAAGGCTCGGCGAACTGCGCAGCACAATAAACGTCACGACTGACAAGACGACCGAGTATTTCGGGATCGGGCCGATCAAGGTGCGTCTTGTCAACGGGGTCGTTTCCTACACGATTGGCGATCATCTAGGCTCCGCCAGCGTCGGCTTAGACTCCGCCGGAGCCGTCTCATGGCGGGAGAGTTACACGCCGTTCGGCGAGAAGCGGTTGAATCCGGCGGCCAACGACAATGAGCAGGGATTTACGGGTCACCTCGAAGACAAATCAACCGGTCTGACCTACATGCAGGCGCGGTACTACGACCCCGTGATGGGACGATTCCTATCGACCGATCCGATTGGATATCGGGATCAGTTTAATCTGTATGCGTATGTCCATAACGACCCTGTAAACAATTGGGATCCGGATGGGCGCGACGCAGTGGTGCTTCAAACTACATTCGTCGGCCGAAGAGGGGGGATTAGAATGGATCATCAGGCGCTCCTTGTCGGCCGCGACAAAGACCTAGATGGTAATGGTGGGTGGACTTATGGTTCAGCAAATGGCGGTGGTCCGGACAGCAACGAATTTCTTCATTTCGATACTCTCCAAGAAGCGCTGAATTTCGAGACAATTCGCGGCCGCTATGATCGTGCATACCAAACGATCACAACACCCCTTCAAGATGTCGCTATTATAGAGGAAATGCGACAAGAGGTTGGAGAACGTTACAATTTCGTTGCGAACAACTGTGGTGACCTGGTTCACGACAGTCTAGAGGCCGGTGGAGTTGACGTGGAGGACACTATTAACCCCGCCGCGATGGAAAATAGCCTTCAAAAAGATGAGGACTGGGAAGATATTTCTCACCAATTGCCAGAATAGTAGAAGGATTCACGGTCATGCATTTGGCAACTCGTACAATCATCGGTGTTACTACATGGGCCGTTGCGTCGACGACGTTTCTTCTGATCCAACAATGGGCTGATGCGGGAAACTGGGAAGTGTTTGTATTTCCTGCGGTTGTCGCCATCCTAGGAATCTGGTCGGGCAGCTCCCTTGAAACAAGACTTCTTCTGAAGTTGCTCTTTCTTGGTGGCTTTGTGACTGCCATTAGCTATTCTCACCTGTTGCAGATCGAGTATCTCTATCTTGTGAGGTCCAACTTTTTCGATCCACGAAATTGGGCCGTCTATACCCAAGCTTTTGCTTTTGTGAGCGGCGTGGCATTCGCGATAGCCGCCTTGTGCGTTGTCGGACTGCATCTGCGCCGCCCGAATTGCAGCAGGCCATGATCTTGGCGCTACATACCGGCCAAAGATATGGCGATCTGATTAGAATGCGTTGGTCAGATTACGATGGTGAGTCTATTCAACTCCTGCAGTCAAAGGGTCAGCGTCATGTTGCGATTTATGTCTCATCAGCATTGAAGAATATGTTGGATGGCATGGAGCGGCGCGGCCCATTTATTCTCACCCGCGCCAACGGGAGGCCGTGGCATACGTCGAAGGACGACAAGGCGCTTGGCAAGGCCTGACGCGCTCACTGTTCCCAAGTCGGAATAGAGGATCGACGCTTCCACGACATCAGAGGAACATCAATTACCCTGCTGTCGGAGGCCGGCGCGACGCCGCAGCAGATCGCGGCGCTAACCGGTCATTCCATAAAGTCTGTACACATCATTCTTGAGAAATACATGGCCCGGACGCCTGCGCTGTCAAAGGCTGCAATCGTCGCCTTTGAGAACGCTCCGGCAACGAAATTTGCAAACCATCTGCAAACTGGCGGAAGCGCGAAACTGAGCGGGGATTTAGATGGCTGAAACCAAAAGGAAAAATGGCGCACCGGGGAAGATTCGAACTCCCGACCCCCAGATTCGTAGTCTGGTGCTCTATCCAACTGAGCTACCGGTGCCGCTGGCGTCAGCGCGGCCTTTTGCGCTGGAGCGCGGGGTTTAACCCCATGGCGCTGAAAAAAGCAAGCGCGTTCGTCTTGAGGCGCCGCCGGGGCTCGCGCCTTGGCCCGCATCGTCGTAAGAATAGCGGAAAGATCAACAGAATTAGAGGGTTTCATGAAATATTGGGTGGTCGCCGCCATGTTGGCGCTTGTCGGTTGCGGGGGAGAGCCGGGAGACGAAGCAGCGGTCTCAGCCGTCTCATCGGCGGCGAATCCGGAGAAATCATGGTTCATCTCCGCTGCAAATCCATACGCCGCCGAGGCGGGAGCGGAGATCTTGCGGCGCGGGGGCTCCGCGGTTGACGCCGCCGTGGCGACCCAGGCCGTGCTCGGCCTTGTCGAGCCGCAGTCTTCGGGCCTCGGCGGCGGCGGTTTCATGATCCACTATGATCCGGCGACCAACGAACTTGTCACGTATAACGGCCGGGAAACGGCGCCGGCGTCGGCGACGCCGGACCGGTTTCTCACTGAAGACGGCGCCCCGATGAACTTTTACGACGCCGTCGCCGGCGGCCTTTCCGTCGGCGTGCCCGGCGCGGTCAAAATGCTCGAGATGGCGCATCTTGAACACGGCGAATTGGCGTGGACGGATTTATTTGCGCCTGCGATCGCGCTTTCCGAAAATGGCTTCGAAGTCTCGCCGCGGCTAAACATGTTGCTGTCGCGCATTCCGCGCCTGAAACAAATGCCGGCGGCGGCGGCCTATTTCTATGACGACAACGCCGCGCCGCATCCGGTGGGCCACCTTTTGAAAAATCCGGACTACGCCGTCACGCTCAAGGCGATCGCCGAAGGCGGCGCAGAGGCGTTCTATAAAGGAGAGATCGCGGAACAGATTGTCGAAGCCGTTAATACGGCGCCGAATCCCGGCGGCATGACGCTTGCCGATTTTGAAAGCTACACCGCTGAGAAGGTAGACCCGGTTTGCTCCGGTTATCGCACATTGCTGGTGTGTTCTATGGCGCCGCCAAGCTCCGGCGGAGTGACGACGCTGCAGATTCTGTCGATGCTGGAGCCTTTCGATCTCGCCGCCGCCGGCGCCTTTTCGGTTGAGGCACTGCATTTGTTGTTCGAGGCGAGCCGTCTCGCATACGCCGACCGCAATCAATATCTTGCGGACAACCAACGATTGGCGGAGGAGGGCGGATTGTCGCCTGAACAGGTGATTGGCGGACTGCTCAGCCCGGACTATCTGGCTATGCGCTCGGCGCTGATCGATCCTCAAGTCGCCGCCGACGCTGTCGACGCCGGCGATCCGTCTCCCTACTATCAGGCCGGCGCTGGAAAATGGACCGGCCTGGGCGCCGATGCGTCGCCCGAGCCGCCGTCGACCACTCATTTCGTTATCGTCGACGGCGACGGCCGCGTCGTTTCCATGACTGCCACGGTCGAATTTGCGTTCGGCAGCCATCTAATGGCCGGCGGCATGATTCTTAACAATCAGCTCACGGATTTTTCATTTTTGCCCGAGCGGGACGGCGCGCCTGTCGCCAATGCGGTCGGTCCCGGAAAGCGGCCGCGCAGTTCTATGTCGCCGGTCATCCTGTTCGATGAAAACGGCGCCTTTTACGGGGCGCTTGGATCGCCTGGAGGACCGGCGATTATCGGTTTTGTCGTCAAGACGCTGATCGCCATGATCGACTGGGAGATGTCGCTGCAAGACGCAGTCAATGCGCCGAACGCCGTCTATCCTCGCGGATCCGCCGTGCTGGAAGAAGACACGTTTGATGATGCGACCATCGCTGCGTTGGAGGCGAAAGGCCATGACGTGTCGACGCGCGCGCTCACGAGCGGCGTGCACGCGGTGCGCGTGCTCAGCGACGGCGCCTTTGAGGGGGCGGCGGACAAACGTCGGGAGGGCGTCGCCTTGACCGGCGTGGTCGATGCGGAGTGATATGGCGTTTCGGCGCGCGAAAGCGAAACAGCTGTCGCGCGCCGGCAAAGGCAAAACGCATATTTCGCCGGCGTTACGCCGCCGCGTCAGGCAGCGTGATCAGGAATGTCGTTCCGTGCTCGTCGCTTTTCTCAAGATCGATGCGTCCGCCATGGGCGCGCGCAATTTCAGCAGAAATGGCGACGCCAAGCCCGGAGCCGCCCGGCTTTTTTGAGCCTTTGAAAGGTTCAAACAGATCTGCGCGGGCATGTTCCGGCAGGCCGGGACCGGAATCCGTGATGCGAATAAGGATGTCTGCACCCTTTTTCTCGCTGTTCATGATCAGGCTCCCCTTTTCTGGGGGGGCGTCCTGATCGGGCGTCATCGCCTCAACTGCGTTCCGCGTGAGATTGAGGAGGCTGCGATAGAGGTGCGTGCGGTCGGCGAGCACCTGCAGATCGTCTGCAATGTCATTACGGGAGTCCACGTGCAGGGACGCCGTGTCTTCCAGCACCTCGTCGGCGAGCGCTTTTAGCGACAACGGTTGCTTGTCCAGCTTTGAGGCTTCCATGCCGCCGAAGGCGAGCGTGTCGCGGCTGAGCGTAATGGCGCGGTCGAGCGCAGACAAAAGGCGAGGACTGAGTTTTCTTACTGCAGGATCGTCCGATTTCGCGAGGCGGTCCGACATCAGTTGCGCCGACGCCAGGATGTTGCGCAGATCGTGGCTGATTTTCGAAATGCCGGAGCCGAGCGCAGCGAGCCGTCGGCGTTCCGCGAGGAGGTCGTGGATGCGTCGCTGCATCGTGGTCAGGCCGCGCTCGGCGGCGCCGATTTCGTCAATGCGGCCGCTGGGAATGTGAATGAGCGCCTCGCGGTCAGGGTCCGACTCAAAAGCGGCCATATCGTCGGTCAGCCGCTTCACCGGACGCACGATCATGCGATTGAATGCATAGAAAAGGAGCAGCGCGGTCAGCGTTGAGATGACGAAGGACAGGGCGAGAATGTTGCGCGCATAGGTTCTGAGATCGCGGCGGAGATCTTCCTGTGAAACGATGATATCCAGCGTTTCATTGCTGTCTTCGGCGGGGTAGCCGGTCACTTGAATCAACGATTCCCCGCTGGAGAAAATTGTCGCCCAAGCGTTTGCGATCAGAGACGTCGGCATCATGTTATCCATGTCGACCCGGTGAATCTTTTGCGATCCATGCGGATCGATTTCCGGCGCCAGGATGAGCGAGCGCGTGTCGCCGCGTTTTGCCGTGACGCCGCGAATCCCTGCTGTCTCGAACAGCATCTTTGCATCGTCTTCCGTGATCATGCGTCCGTGCGGCCCCTCCAGGGCCACGCTGACGAGATAAGCTGCGTCGATGCGTTTGCGGAACCAGTCCATGCGTTCGTTCGACACCGACGGAATCATAACGACAATTTCCGCCAACAGGACGAACAGCACGGTGCAGAACAGCAGCCTTGTTGTTAACGAACGACCGGGAATGAGCGACAGCGGGGTCATCGGCGCCAATCAGTCGAAAACAGAAAGCAGGGAAACCAGCGCTTTGGTGCGCTTGGAAAACAAGGTCGGCGTATACCATTGGCCCGCGGCGCGCTTCGACAGCTCGCCCCTCGTCGGATAAGGGGCGATGTAGTTGGTGAACGATCTGATCTTCTCGCCGTTGGAGATTGCAAAAGCCCAGGGCTGAATAAGATCGCCCGCGCCGGCGCCGACGACGGAAGCGCCGAGCACGTTGCCCTTCTTGTCGGTGACCACCTTGATGAAGCCGCGCGTGTCGCGTTCGGCCTGAGCCCGGTCGTTTTCTTCGGCCGACCAGCGAACGACTTTGATATCGCCGCCGCGCTCGCGCGCTTCGGCTTCTGTGAGGCCGACATGAGCGAGTTCAGGATCGCTGTAGGTCACCCACGGCGCCTGGTCTTCGTTGTTTTTGGCCGGTGTCTTGAACAGGATCTTCCGGACAAGGACGGATGCGTGATAGCCGGCGACGTGCGTGAACTGACGTCCCCCGGCGATATCGCCCATGGCGTACACCCGTTTATTGGACGTGCGGAGGGACGCATCCACCTTGACGCCTTTGCGGTCGTATTGCACGCCCGCCGCCTCAAGATTCAGGCCGTCGACGTTAGGCGTGCGGCCGACAGCGAGCAGGAGATGCGATCCTTTAATCGTCTGTCCGCCGGCCTTGACGGCGATATCGCCGGCTTCGCCGCTGACCTCTTCAACCATGGCGCCTTCGATGATCCGCACGCCGTCCTGTTCAAGCTGCGCGCGCACGACGGCGACAAGTTCCGGGTCGTCCTTGCCGAGAATGCTCGGCAGTCCTTCGATGATCGTCACCTCTGCGCCGAGGCGGGCGTGCGCCTGAGCCATTTCAACGCCGATGGGGCCGCCGCCAATGATGATCAGATGGGACGGCGCCGTCCGGTTTTCGAAGAGCGTTTCGTTGGTCAAGTATGGGGTTGTTTCGGCGCCTTTGATGGGCGGGGTAAACGGGCGCGAACCGGCGGCGATGACGATATGCTTTGCTGTCACCGACGCGCTGTCGCTTTCGACAGTGCGCGGTCCGGCGAACCGAGCGTGTTCGCGAATCACCGTGACGCCGAACCCTTCGAAACGCTCCTGACTGTCGATGGGCGCAATAGCGGCGATGACGCTATGCACATGGTCCATGACGGCGGCGTAATCAATTTGGGGCTCGACCGAGGCGACGCCGAATTTTGTGGCGTTGCGCATGGCGTGGGCGCGGGACGCGGCTGCAATCAACGCCTTGGACGGGACGCAGCCGTAATTGAGACAGTCGCCGCCCATCTCGCCTTTCTCAAACAGGACGACATTGCGCCCCAGCTGCGCGGCGCCGGCGGCGAGGGACAGTCCTCCAGATCCCGCGCCGATAATGCAGATGTCCGCTTTGATGGTTTTCATTATTCAGCACTCTCGCCCAGTTTCGCCGCCTGTTTGTTGAAACGTTTAAGAACGACAGGCAACAGGGCGAGGGCGATCAGGCCGATGATCGGCAGTAATGTTGCCGGTTTGAACAGGATCCCGGAAAGCGTGACGTCCTCTCCAGCGTCAAAGGCGGCTCCTGCGGCGTTGCCGATGCTCGCATAAACGAACGTTCCCGGAATGATGCCGAAAAAAGTGCCGATCAGGAAGTTTCGCAACGAGACGCCCAACAGACCAGCCGCGATGTTGATCGCCCAAAACGGAAACACCGGTACGAGACGCAAGACAAACATGTAGTTGAGTTCGTCCTCGCGAAACCCGTCTTCCATTCTTTTTGCAAAACCGCTGGCGCGAGCGTGCAGAAAGTCGCCGAGCGCGGTCTTGGAAGCGACGAAGATCGCCGATGCGCCCAAGGTCGCCGCCACCACAATCGCCGGCACGCCGATGGCGAGGCCGAACAGGTAGCCGCCGAAAATCGTCATAATCGATGCGCCGGGGAAGGATATCGCGACCGCCACGGCGTAGACGGCGATAAAAATGGCCAGGGCCCGCAGCGGCGACGCGTCAACCCAGCCTTCCAGCGCCTCGCGGTTGTTTTGCAGCGTCTCCAGGGTGAAGTAGCGGTGCAGCCCAAGTGCAAAAAAAGCCGCCAGCGCGGCGGCGATAAGCGCCATCGGGCCCAACCGGACCAGCAGAGATTTTTCTTTGTTTTCAGCGGTCTTCGCTGATTTCTGATCGCTATCCATGTACCTTCGCCCGCCCTTGTTTGTAACGTTTCCATGTCTGTGATGTGCGCCTTAGCGTCGTACTAGCCGCCCCTCGTTTCGCGCTAAAGTCAACTTCCGGTATTCATGCCTCACAAACACGAGACGCGGGCGCTTCCGTCGCAAATTAGCGAAAATAAGCGCCTGTTGACCATATTGCTGTTGACGGGACGGGTGGCAGCGTTTATTTCCGCGCGCTCGCGCGAAAAAGCGCCCATTTTGCCTGAATTTTTGAGGACGCGACGATGAAACGGACCTATCAACCCAGCCGGCTTAAGCGCAAGCGTCGCCACGGGTTTCGGGCGCGCAAGGCGACCAAGGCGGGACGCCAGGTGCTGGCGCGTCGCCGTGCGAAAGGCCGCAAGCGGCTTTCCGCTTAGGCGCCGTTGGAGCGACAAAATTGCCGGAGAATCAGTCCGGTAGAAGTGATTCTGCGAAACTGAAGGTGGCGGTTTTGAAAAAGCGCCGGGATTTCTTGGCGTTGCGAAACAGCCCGAAAACCGGTGCGCCCGCTTTTTTGATGGCGGCGCGGCGGAATCCGGAGGCCGGGGACGGGGTTCGGGTCGGCCTGACCGTCACAAAAAAGCTGGGAGGCGCTGTCCAGCGCAATCGGATCCGACGACGCCTGAGAGCGGCGGTGCGGGAGGTTTTTCCGTTCCATGCGGAGGCGGGAAAGGACTATGTTCTCATCGCGCGAAGTGCGGCCCATTCCCGCAAATACGCGGCAATCCTTGACGATGTGAAGCAGGCCCTTTTAAGGCTGGCCAAAGACCATAAATAGCGACTGAATCCACGTGGGCCGCCTTTGAGCCGCCCGACGCCGACTGACCCGAGGGAGTCCATGGACCGAAATCTTGTTCTCGCCATCGCCTTATCGATGGGCGTGCTCCTGTTCTGGGACATCTTTATTTCGGGCCCGCAAAGGGAAGCCTTTGAGGCCGCCCGCCAGGAGGCGGTGCAGGAAGCCGCTGAGACGGTGGAGAGCGACGGGGCGCAGGATGTTGCGGGCATAACGGGGGTCCGCGCCGAGGCGCCTGAGGAAACGATTTCCCTGGAGCAAGCGCTCGCCCAGTCTCCGGGACGGGTGCCGATCCGGACCGACGACCTCACTGGCTCCATCAATCTGGTGGGAGGGCGCCTCGATGATCTGTCGCTGACCCAGTATCGCCAGACGATTGAGCCGGACAGTCCCATCATTCGCCTGTTGACGCCCCGGGACGCCGCTCACGGACATTACGTTCAGCTCGGTTGGATCGCCGCCGGCGACGCCGGACAGACCGCCGTTTGGAGTGTTGAAGACGGTGCGGTTCTCACGCCGGAGACCCCGGTGACTCTAACGCGCTCTCAGGGCGATTTCGTTTACGAGAAGACGATTTCGGTCGACGAAAAATACATGTTCGCCATTGAGCAGACTGTGCGCAACGCGGGCGGCGAGGCTCAGACGCTCACCCCTTACGCCCTCGTCATCCAACGCGGCATTCCGGAAGAATTTAAAGGATGGGCGATCCTGCACGAGGGACCGATCGGCGTCATCGGCAAGATCCTCTACGAACGCAAATACAAAAAGCTCGCCAAAAACCCTGAACGGGAAGTCGCCGAAAACGGCGTGGGCGGCTGGGTCGGAATCACCAACAAATACTGGCTCGCCGCTGTTGTTCCTCCGCAAGAGGAGGAAATGAATGCGACGCTCGACAATATCGGCACCGCTGACAAGCCGATTTTCCGCGCCACCTACGCCCTGCCTGAGCGCTCCTTGGCTGCGGGAGAGACCTTAACGCTGACCTCGCACATATTCGGCGGCCCCAAGGACGTTGATGTCCTGAAATCGTATGAGGCCAAGCCTGACGACGGCGGCCTCGGCGTCACCGACTTCGACAAGGCGGTGGATTGGGGGCGTTACGAGTACTGGATGACGCGGCCGATCTTTTACACGCTCAATTTCTTCGGCGACTTAACCGGCAATTTCGGCGTCGCCATTTTGATCCTGACTCTGATCGTCAAGGCGCTTTTATTCCCGATCGCCAATAAGGGCTTCGAGTCCATGGCGAAAATGAAAAAGTTGCAGCCGGAGGTGGAAAGCCTGCGCAAACGCTACGCCGACGACAAAATGAAAATGCAACAGGAGATGATGGCGCTGTACAAGAAGGAGAAGATGAATCCGCTTGCGGGTTGTCTGCCGCTTCTGATTCAGATGCCGATTTTCTTTGCGCTTTATAAAACGCTGTTCGTGACCATCGAGATGCGCCACGAGCCGTTTATTCTTTGGATCAAAGACCTTTCCGCGCCGGACCCAACCACGATTTTCAATTTGTTCGGTCTCCTTCCCTGGGATCCGACCGCTGTTCCGGTGATCGGCGCGTTTCTCGGCATCGGCGTGCTTCCGCTTCTCATGGGCGTTTCCATGTGGTTCCAGACCAAGCTCAATCCGCCGCCGACCGATCCGGTGCAGGCGCAGGTCTTCGCCATGCTGCCGTTCGTGTTCGTCTTTATTTTTGCGCCGTTTGCGGCGGGCCTTGTCCTCTACTGGTTCTGGAATACGTTTCTCGGCATTCTCCAGCAGTGGTTTATCATGAAACGAAACGGCGTCAGCGTTGACTGGGGCGAGCGTCTGCCGTTCCTGAAGTCAAAAAAAGCGCCGGCGCCGGGTGAGTAGCCCCTGACGGTTGAGAGCGCCCTTACCCCGCGCATTTCCGTTATCGCGGGAATGTGCAGACGGGAAATACAAGCGTGACGCAAGACAACGAGTTCTCTCCCGCCGACATCGAAGCCGGGCGCAAGCTTTTTGCGCAGGAAGCGACCTTTATGCTGGGCGTCGCCCGACTGGACGGTCTGCCGGACGAAGGACCGCCGGAAGTCGCGTTCGCCGGCCGATCAAATGTGGGCAAATCTTCGTTGCTCAATGCGTTGACAGGCCAGAGCGGCCTGGCGCGAGCGTCCAACACGCCGGGCCGCACCCGGGAGATCAATTACTTCGATCTCGCCGGGCGCCTGCGCCTGGTCGATTTGCCGGGTTACGGCTACGCTAAAGTCTCTCGAACAGAGGTCGAGGCATGGACGCGGCTGACGCGCGACTTCCTGCGCGGCCGCTCGGTCCTGCGCAGAATCTGTTTGCTGATCGACGCCCGCCACGGTCTGAAGCCGTCGGACCTGGATATCATGGCGATGTTGGACGAAGCCGCCGTCAACTATCAGGTGGTCCTGACCAAGGCGGACAAGGTCAAACCAACGGTGCTGGCGGCGATCGCCGGTAAAACGGCGACGGCGATCGGGCGTCGCCCTGCGGCGCATCCCGTTGTTCGCGTGACATCGTCCGAAACCGGCGACGGTATCCCCGCGCTGCGCGCTGAGCTGACAACGTTGGCCGAAGGCGATTGATTAGCCTGAAAGAACGCTGTCTTGCGCTTCTTTCGTCCAGCCTGCAAACACCTGCGTTGCGCCGTTTTCGATGAGCGGGCGTTTTATCAGCGTCGGGTGGTCGACCATAAGGCCAATGGCCTGCTTCTCATCGACATCGTTCTTTTCGGCGGCGGAAAGCCCGCGCCACGTTGTTGAACGCGTATTTAGGACATTCTCCCAGCCAAGATGTTTGACCCAGCGAGATACTTGCGTTTTCGTCACGCCCTGATCGCGAACATCCTTGAATTCATAGGGAACATGGGCCGCATCGAGCGCTTTCATCGCCTTGCGGCACGAGTCGCAGTTTTTCAGGCCGTAGAGGTTAAGCATGTCCGAGAGAGGCTCCTGATGTTGGGGGCGTCCGGGTATCTGCCCGTGCGACCGTTCTTGTTAGTCATCAATCGTCGACGGCAATACCCGGGAATTTTGAGCCGGTCAGCTACTATCTGAACGCGCCCGACAACATCTTATCAAAGACGCATGGCCGCGACCGGCAAACGACCTACGCCACCTGCAGGCGCAGATAGTTCAGGAGATCCGTGCGCGTAATGAGCCCTTCAAACTTGCCTTTCTGAAGCACCACAGCGACGTGACCTTTGGCGAAAATCGGCAGAAGGTCTTCCATCGGGTGGTCCGCTTCCACCGTTTCGACCCGATATGTCATGGCGGATTTCACCGGATCCTGAAACTTGTCCCGATTGCGGACGACAGCAAAAAGAAGGTCTTCCTCGTCGAGCAGGCCTTCAACGCCGCCGTCCTCACTTAAGACAGGCAGTTGCGAGATGTCATAGAGCTTCATCTTGCCGTAGGCCTGCATCAACGTGTCGTCAGGCTTTACCGTAATGGTGGCGCGCTCAGAATGACGTCGCGAAATCAAGTCCGTCAAATCGCCTTTCGGCGGGCGCTTCAGGAACCCTTGATCATACATCCAATAGTCGTTGAACATCTTGGACAAATATTTGTCGCCCCGGTCGCAGACAAAAGCGACGACCCGTTTGGGTTCCGTCTGTTCGCGGCAATATTTGAGGGCCGCCGCCAAAATTGTTCCCGAAGAAGACCCGCCGAGAATGCCTTCCTTCTTCAACAACTCCCGTGCGGCCTCAAAACTTTCCTTGTCGTTTATTTCATAGGCTTTTTTGACATGGGAGAGATCGGCGATATCGGGGATGAAATCCTCGCCGATACCTTCAACCAGCCACGAGCCCAATTCGTTTGGAATCTTTCCCTTGTTGACATAGTCGGCAAGGATGGATCCTTTGGGGTCGGCGAGAATTATCTCCGTATCCGGAGAGTTTTCCTTGTAGAATCGCGATAGACCGGTGATCGTCCCGGCCGAGCCGACGCCGGCGACAATGGCGTCGACTTTTCCGTCCAGTTGGCCGAGAATTTCAGGGCCTGTTGAATCAACATGCGCTTTCGGATTCGCCGCATTGCCGAATTGATTGACGTAGAATGCGCCTGTTTCTTCGGCGATACGTTCGGCCATGTCCTGGTAGTATTCAGGGTGGCCCTTACCGACATCGGAACGCGTCAGTCGCACGTCCGCGCCAAGCGCTTTGAGGTGGAATATTTTTTCCTGCGCCATTTTGTCGGGCACAACGATGATGGTCTTGTAGCCCTTTTGCGCGGCGACAAGAGCCAACGCGAGGCCGGTGTTGCCGGCTGTGGCCTCGATAATCGTGCCTCCGGGCTTCAGCTTGCCCTCGCGTTCGGCGGCGTCGATCATGGCGACGCCGATGCGATCCTTGATCGAGCCGCCGGGGTTGTTCGCTTCAAGCTTCAGAAAAAGCTCGCATGGTCCGGCGTCAATATTGGAGACTTTGACCATCGGCGTTTTGCCGATGCCTTCAAGGACATTGTCGTAGACCGGGCCGTAGGGTGTTTCCTGCATCGCGCGATTCCTTTGCAGTCTGTTGCCGCCGGATTAGCCCAAGGCGCCACAAAACCGCAACCGCAGGTTTTCGCGCTACCGGTTCCGCTTCAAATCGCGAATGCGAAATCGGGCCGGATGCAGGGTTTCAGCGACGTCCGAATCGACCGGAGAGGGCGCGCCCGCTATCTCCGAAGCGATCATCGCGGCGCAGAGGGGAGCCGTGACCAGGCCCCGGGAGCCAAGGCCTGTGAGAACGAACAGTCCCGGGTAAACACGGCCTTTCGGGTAGTCGCGCCGCGCGCCGGTGCGAAGCCCGTCATAAGCGGTCGCGTAGAAGTCCCAGTCCGGAACGGGGCCGGCGATCGGCAGCCGATCAGGCGTCGTACATCGAACCGATACCCGGGGCAGAGCATCCTCAGCGCGGAGGCGGCGCGCCGCCTCAGGCGCGCCCCGTGCGACGGCGTCGATGTTCGATTGGGTCGCTTCCGGTGAAAACCGAGCCTCGGCGCCGATTGCGATGGGCGCATAGGTGGCGCCGATCACCATGCCGCCGGCGGGCGCAGGCGCGGCATATGGGCCAAAGGCGAGAACCGTTTCAGGCGGCGCGGCATCGCGAAACCAGTCAATTTGGCCCGCCGACCCGGCGAGCGGCAGGCGCTTGGTCTGATCAAAGCCCAAGGCTTCAAGTCCGGCGGCGATGACGACAGCGTCGCACGTCTCACGCGAGTGCGCTGTTTCGATCCGCCATCCGCCGGCGTCGCGACACAGCCGCTGCACGCGCTCGCATCGCACCTCACTCTCGCCAAGCAGCGCACGCACCATGGCCGGGGGATCGACAACTCCGCCCTGGGGGAACAAGAGGCCGTCGCCGACGTCTTTGAGCCAGGTAGAAGGCAGCGCGACTTTCGCCAGCAGTTTTTCCTGACGCGCGCGCTCCTTTGGCGATGTCGGTCTGCGACGGACGCCGCACGGGTTAAACACCGTCGACGGCATATCGCTCAGCAAACGAATAGTGTGGAGATAGGCGCTGGCGTGGAACCTGGCTGCAGGCGTGTCGTCGGCGTCAAGCCGCGGCATGATGATGCCCGCGGGATTGCCGGACGCTCCTGACGCGGGCGCGTCGGCTTCGTATACGATGGGGATGAAGCCTTCCATCGACAGACTCTTCGCGAGACTGGCGCCGGCGACGCCGGCGCCGATAATTCCTACGCGCGCTCCCGCCTTCGCCGGCTTGGCGGGGGCGGTGTCGAACCACGGTTTGCGTGTTGGGCGCGCCACCGGCGCGGACTGAAAGCGGCCTGCCAGCATATGTCGCTTGCGTCCAAATCCCGGGCGTTTTTCTAATGCGAATCCGGCGCATTCAAGCGCGCGGCGCACTGATCCGGCGACGGTGAATGTTGCGCATGTGGACGCCGGAGCCGATCGTCTCGCGACTTCTTGCATCAGCGGCGCCGACCACATTTCGGGATTACGATCCGGCGCGAAACCGTCCAGGAACCAAGCGTCCGCCAGGGCTTCCGTGGATGCAAGCGCGTCCAGCGCGTCACCGTAGAGCAAACTGAGGCTGACGCGATCAGAAATTGCAAGGCGATGCGCGCCTGGCGCCGGCGGCGGTATGAGCGCCCTTAGGCGCGCGCTCTTGTCCGCAAGGGCCGGCCAAGCCTGATGCGCCTTGGCGAGGTCCTTTGCGGCCAACGGGTGCTTTTCAACCGAGAGGAAGTGAAGCCGGGCGCCGTCAGGTTTTGGCGTCTTCGACCAAGCGTCCCAGGCAACGAGGAAATTGAGACCCGCGCCAAAGCCAAGCTCGCCGATAACGAAGTGATCGGCGCCGGAAAACCGGGCGGGCAGGTCATTGCCCGCCAGGAAAACATGCGTGGTTTCCGCAACGCCGTCGCCGGAAAAATAAATGTCGTTGAATAAAGCCGAACGAGGCGCATGACGTGCTGTCGCCCGTGCGCCCCATTCCAGTTTCGCTTCTACAATTTGCTTTGCTGTCACAAAGCCTTGTTTAGCGAAGCGTCAGCCGATTGTCGCCCGCTTAGGCTTTGCCCGGAAAACGGAACATTTTTTCGTATGCAGACGTATCGAAAAGCGCGCCAAAATCGGTCGCCATCGGCGTGAAAGCTTCTTTGGCCGCCTCGACCGTTTTCGCAGTCATGTCCTGGGTCCGGGCGACGCGGGTTTCGAAGAGGTTCGACCAGTAAGCTTGCTGAATTTCCATGGCGTCGGCGAAGGTTTTGGCCTTGCCAAGGTCGCTGGCCAGTTGAACGGCGTCTGAGATTTCCTCTTTCGCCGCCTCTACGAACTCGGAATTCATTTCGGCAGCCATTTGTTGGTGCTTTTCGAAACGAGCGCGCATTTCCGCTGTCATGTCCTCGGCTTTTTCGCGCATGTCTTCAGCGGTGTCGGCAAAATGGCTCATCGCGTCCTCAAATTGCTCACGCGCTTTGGCGGTAAAGTCTTCCGCCGTTTTCAGCGCATCGCCCGCCGCAGACGCAGCGGCCGGCGATTCGGCTTTTTTTGCAGTTGATTTCACGGTTTGTTTCGCGGTGGTTTTCGGGGTGGCAGTCGCCATCAAAGCCTCCTCTGGGATGGTGATCGGCGCGCGCAGTATTTTGTGCGGCGCAACATAACCGGGGCATAAGCGATTTTGTGCGGCGCAACAAGTGCCGTCCGGCACATTTTTCGAGGATTTTAGGGTTGCAGCGCCTCAAGCACCGCCGCTGACGCGTAGCCGTCGGCGGGCAGGCCGGCATCCTGCTGCCATGCGCGCAAGGCGCGCCGGGTGCCGGCGCCGATGATCCCATCCACCGGCCCTGGGTCGTAGCCCCTGTCAGTCAGGGCTTGCTGCAGCGATTTGCGTTCATCCAGGCTCAGTGGACGGTCCTCGCGGGGCCACAGCGCAGCGATCGAGCCAACGCGGCCGGCGATTTCCTCCGACAGGAGCGCGACGGCGAGCGCGTAGGCGGTCGAGCGGTTGTATTGCAAAATCGCCTCAAAATTCCCGAACACCAAAAATGCGGGCCCCTTGGCGCCGGCGGGCAATATGATCCGGCCGCGCAGATTGGGGTCGAATTCTCCGACCAGTTCGCCGCGCACAGCTTCGGCGCCGAGGCCGGCCCATTCCACCAGCGGCTTCGAAACCCCCACATCTGCGAGCGCGAAATCAAAGTCTTCGGGCAGCCGGACTTCAGTTCCCCAAGCGTCGTCTGCCCGGTAGCCGGACGCCGCCAGGTAGTTTGCAGTGGACGCGAAGACGTCGCCGAGATTGGTCCATATATCGCGCCGGCCGTCGCTGTCGTGATCGACGGCGTAAGCAAGGTATGTGGTCGGGATGAACTGGGTGTGCCCCATGGCGCCCGCCCACGAACCTTTCAAGTCGTTCCTTTGGGCGTAGCCGTTTTGGATGATTTTGAGCGCGCCGATAAGCTGCGATCGGCCGTAGCCTGTGCGTCGTCCCTCATAGGCGAGGGTCGCAAGCGCCTGGATGACGTCATAATTTCCCAGGATCGCTCCGTAGGCGGATTCCATGCCCCAGATGGCGACGATGATCTCCGAGTCGACGCCATAGGCGTCCTCAATCAGCGAGAGCAGAATACGGTTTTGCGCAAGTCCGTCTTTGCCGTCCGCTATTTTCTTCTCCGAGACGGCGCTGTCGAGATAGCTCCAAATGGCCCGGGAGAATTCCGGCTGATTGTCATTGAGCTCATAAACGCGTTCGTTGATTGTAACGCCCTGAAACGCTTCATCGATAACGGCGCGATCTATGCCGGCGGCGGCGGCCTCCGCACGAAACCCATCGAGCCAGGTCAGAAAATCGGCGTTCTGAGCCTTCGCCGTTGATATCATGGCGCAGACGAGGGCGGTCGCAGCGATGAAACATTTCATGAAAGATCCCCGAATAGTAGAACGCGACATAGTGCGACCGCAATTTCCTTAGGCGAAGCATGGCGCGCCGGCAAGGCGGGAATATGGCGGCTTTCGGCGCTCGATGCGACGCTGTAATGTGGGGGCAAAATCGCGTGGTTTCGGCCTCGCCGTCAACGCTCATGAGGTCGCTTGTAGGGGGTATTGTTGCGAATTCTTGCCGCCGCGCCGGCGACGGAAATGCGTAGGTCGGCGCTGAAGTCTGAAATCTCCATCCGTCGGCGGCCCAAAACGAAAGTGCAGCGGGCCGTCGACCCCAAGCCCAATAGAGAGTCACGATTGTGATCTGGACAAAATCATCATGAAAGCAAACCGCTGGCTGGCCGTCGCCGCCGCTCCGCTGTTGACGTGTAATGCGTTCGCGCAGGACCGCGATCCGGCGCATGTTTCTCTTGTCGCCGGTTACAAGGCGGCGTTTACCTGTTCGGCGCATTTCAACGCCGGCAGAAGCGTCGACCAGATCGCCGGCGATGAATTGAACCGTATTTATCGCGGCTATCGGGACGCGATGGCGACCCTGCCGGCTGCTGTTATCGATGACGCAAATAAACGCGTTTCGGTGCAATATTCTGAGGACATGCCGCCTCGCGTTGCGGCGTGGCGCCCGTATCTTGGTTGCGTCCAGTGGCCCACCGGCGCCGACGGCGACGATCTCGATCCGCCGCACGCGAAAGTGCGCGAGCCGCGTTCGGCGCCGCCGCCATTGCCGGTCCAGTTGCGCGACGATCCGACCTTGGCGGAAATCGTCGCCGCCGCGTTCGATCGCGCCACTTATGGCGAAGGAACCGAAACAAGCGCCGTTGTCATTATGGAGAACGGCGCAATTATCGCCGAACGCTATCGCGACGGCTTTGACGCCAATACGCCGCAACGCACCTGGTCGGTGGCGAAGTCTATTGCGGCGACAATCATCGGCGCTGCGGTGCAGGACGGCGTTTTGTCTGTCGAAGAGGCCGCCGGTCTTGAAGCCTGGTCGGCGGCAGGCGATCCGCGCGGACGAATAACGATCGAGAATCTTCTTCACATGTCCAGCGGGCTGACATCGTCGACGGCGGGCAACCGCACCGACGACGTTTATTTCGGCGGCGGGCTGGTGATCGACCACGCAATTGACAACCGGTTGGTCGCCGCGCCGGGCAGTCGATGGCGCTACGCCAACAACGATACGATGGCGGCGGTACGCGCGCTCCGTGAGCGGATGAAAAATGACAGGAAGTTTCTGTCGTATCCGTTTGAGAGAGTCCTTCTTCCGCTTGGCATGCGGCGGACTTTTCTGGAAACGGACTGGAACGGCGATTTCATTTTATCCAGTCAGGTCTGGACGACGGCGCGCGACCTCGCCCGCCTGGGTCTGCTCTATCTCAATGACGGCGTATGGGAGGGCGAGCGGATTCTGCCCGAGGGTTGGGCGGCCTATGTGGCGACGCCGGCGCCGTCGCAACCCAAAGACCGCCGTGAGGGGGAAAACCGTCCCGGCTACGGCGCTCAGTTCTGGCTCTATGGCGAGCGTCACGGGTTGCCTGCCGGCGTCTACGCGGCGCAGGGCAACCGCGGCCAGTATGTGATGATTGTGCCGTCCCGCGGCGTTGTCATTGTCCGGCGCGGTTTTGACGACGGCGGCGGGTTTGACCTGAGGCGTTTTTCCGTTGACGTCTTGGACGCGCTTGAACAGCGTCCCTAACGAAAGACAGGGGTATACGCTTGGCTTTGGCCAGTCCTTTTTCTGGGAAGGCCTCCCTATCTCCCGCGTCCCAGAACGAAGGAGAAACCCATGAGTGCGCCTCGGTATAGAGAAAACCTGCCGCAGCTTGGCGAGAAGATCTTTCTCACCGATAGCGGTCTTGAGACAGACCTGATCTTCAATAGGGGTTTTCACCTGCCTGATTTCGCATCTTTTGTTTTGCTCGACGATGCGAAGGGTAGAGCGGCGTTGCTCGACTACTGCCTTGCGCACGCCGACATCGCTCGACATCACGGTTGCGGATTTGTCATGGAAAGCCCGACCTGGCGCGCGAGCCCGGACTGGGGAGACAAACTCGGTTTGTCCCGTCAGGCGCTTGCTGCGATCAACGAGGACGCGATCGCGCTGCTGGTGGAAGCGCGCGACAAGGCGGCGCTTGATCAACCTTTTGTAATTTCCGGCAATGTTGGTCCTCGCGGCGACGGATATGTCCCGGGCGCATTGATGACGGCGGAGGACGCGGAGGCCTATCACGCATTCCAGGCGGAAGTGTTCGCCGAGACCGAAGCCGATCTAATCACGGCCATGACCATGAACAATGCGGCGGAGGCGATTGGGTTTGCCAACGCCGCGGCGGCCGTCGATATGCCCGCGGTGGTGTCGTTCACTGTTGAAACGGACGGCGTTCTGCCGTCAGGTCAGGCGCTGGGCGAAGCCATTATGGAGACGGATTTCGAGGCGCGGCGGGCGCCTGCCTATTACATGATCAACTGCGCGCATCCGACCCATTTTGACAGCGCCCTTCGCGAAGGAGGGCCCTGGCTTTCAAGGCTCAGGGGCGTTCGCGCAAATGCGTCGAAATGCTCTCACGCGGAACTCGACGCCGCCGAAACGCTCGACGAGGGAAATCCGGGAGAGCTTGGACGAGAGCACGCCGCGTTGCGCGGTCGGTTGCGATCCTTGACCATATTCGGCGGGTGTTGCGGCACGGACACGCGACATGTCGAGGCCATCGCGGCCATGGTCTCCGACTCTGCAGCCCGGGCCGCGTAAGACCCATATTCGGGGAGAGAGACCGAGCCCGCCCCGGCATGCGACAGCGGCCGGGGCGGTTCTGTTATCTGTAGGCGGAACCATCAAGTTGGTCGATGTCGCGAATGGCTTCGCGCATGCCGCGCCATTCGGCTGTGCGAACATACAGGTACATCGCGGCCCATAACGGGAAATCTTGGGGTTTCAGGTACCTCCCGCCGACCCGAAACAGCGAGCCGCCCTCTGATTTCATGCGTTTGAAAGTTAACCCGGGCATACGGCGCGCGCTGCGATCGACGCCCATCATCATGTCTGAATATCCCGCATTTCGCCGAACATCCCGCACGAACTCGAAACCGCCAATCGCATGACGGGTGCGCGCGTCCCGGCAAAAGTACATCTTAACCCCGGCCTCGCGCATCATCTGAAGTCTCTTGCGCGATGACAAAAATGGGGTGGCCGCTTTCGGGTACGGGAACTGCTTGATGATTTCCGTTCGATAGAGCGCGCCGTTATTGGATGCGTGGACAGTTTCGCCGGATGCGCCCAAATCGTCGAAGCTGCGGTCGAGCAGGTTGAGGGCGCGCTTCCACGACGTGTCCTCTCCATACCATGTTCGCCCGCTGAAGATGTCATATTCGGGATTGGCGACAACGGCTTCGCCGACCCGGCGGAGCCAATCCGGTTCAGGAAGGGCGTCCGCTTCAAAGACAGCCACCCAGGGTGTTGTCGTGAGCGAAACCGCATAATCCTTAAGCGCCGCCGACATATCAGAGGGATAGTAAACGACTTCGACGCCGGGAAACGCATCGCGCAAGGCGGTTGGCGGGTCGACATCGCGCAACGCGTCGTTCTCGGCAATGATGACGCGGAAAGACCGGCCATAATCCTGCGCGGCAAGCGCATGGAGCATATCAATCTCATCGGCCCACGTTTTGACGTCGCCGTCTTCAAAGTCGGAGACAACGACAACGGTGAGATCGATCAATTCGGCGTCGCCAGTCACGGACGTCTAGCCCTTCAAAGAAGCTTCTAATACGGTTTTGACCGACAAATGGGAAAAATCCGCTAAGGCCTTATCGCAAATTAATGCGTTTTTCGTCCAGGGAGCAATGCTGCGGCCTATTATTTTGCCAACAGGCCGGATGTCACGACAGCGTTTTCGATCGAACCATTTTAATCAGCCAACGCGCCGGTGGAGACTATTCTATCTCCTCAAAGTCGACCAACAGATCGCCGTCGCGCACCTGGTCGCCTGCTTGTCGCTTGTATGATTTCACAACGCCGTCAAAGGGCGCTTTGATGGCGTGCTCCATCTTCATGGCTTCCATCACCAGAAGCGTCCCGCCGGCCGCAATTTCGTCTCCTGGGCTTGCAGACAACACGGTAATGACGCCGGGCATTGGCGCCGTAAGTGATCCCTCGCTGGAATGATGCGATGAAATACCCGCGAGGGGGCGCGGCAACCCGACGTCCCAATGCTTGGCGCCGCTCCACACGCGAAGCGCGCCAAGATGGTCAGCGACAGCGGCGGAATACTGAGCGCCATCGAGCTGGATCACGAAATCGCTATTGTCGGTGCGTGAAAAACCAAACGAAAACCGGACCGACGCTTGAGGTTCGTCTCCGTTTCGGCGCGCGGCGGCGGCGGCGTTGCGTTCTATGACGACATCGATGAGCGAGCCCGTGCGGTGCAGTGTCGCCAGCGCCGGCGCGTCTTCAACGTCGATCCAGTAAACGGCGCGGGGCGGCCGGTTGAGCCGAAAGCCTGTGAGCGATTCCCACGGATCTGCGCCGCAGTCTCGTCGCGCGCGCGTATGCAGCGCGGCAAGGGCCGCCGCCCAAACGCTTGGGCCCGCCGGCGCCGTGTCAAACAATGCATCGCTGTGGTCATCGATGAAGCGGGTGGAGACGGCGCCGTCGTCAAATGCTGGATGACTGGCGACCGCAGACAAAAATGCGGCGTTGGTCTCCAGCCCGGCGACACGCACCTCGTCAAGGGCCGCGTGCAACGCACTGAGCGCCTGACCACGATCCTGGCCGCCAGTGATGATTTTAGCGATCATCGGATCGTAGAATGGCGTCACTTCCATTCCTTCTTCCACGCCGGAATCAATTCTGGCGATGTGGTCCGGCAAGCGCAGCGTTGTCAGTACGCCAATGGACGGCGCAAAATTCTGCGCCGGCGCCTCAGCGTAAAGACGCGCTTCAAAGGCGTGACCGCGTTCCCGGATTTGGCCCTGCTCAAGAGGAAGGCCTTCGCCTGCCGCGATGCGCAACTGCCACTCGACAAAATCCAGGCCTGTAATTTTCTCTGAGACCGGGTGCTCAACCTGAAGCCGAGTATTCATCTCCATGAAGTAGACAGCGCCGTTGTCGGCATCATACAGGAATTCCACGGTTCCGGCGCCGCGATAGTCAACAGCCTTACCGGCGTTGACGCCGGCGGCGAGCAAATCCTGGCGGACCGCGTCCGGCATGTTCGGCGCAGGCGCTTCCTCGATGATCTTTTGATGGCGTCTCTGCACGGAACAATCACGTTCATACATGTGGACAACATCGCCCTTGCCGTCGCCGAAGATCTGGACTTCGACATGCCGCGCGCGCGCGATGTATTTTTCGATCAGAAAGCGGTCGTCGCCAAAAGCGGACATTGCCTCGCGCTTTGCAGAGGCGAGGGCGTCTTCCAGCTCACTCTTTGTCTCAACAAGACGCATGCCTTTGCCGCCGCCGCCGGCGGTCGCTTTCAGAAGCACAGGATAACCGATGCGTTTTGCTTCGCGCCGGAAGGTGTCCGGGGACTGATCGTCGCCCTGATAGCCCGGCGTCGTCGGCACGTTTGCCTTTTCCATCAGATCTTTGGCGGCGGACTTTGATCCCATCGCGCGGATGGTATTCGCGGTGGGGCCGATAAAAACGATATTGTCGCGGTCCAGCGCTTCGGCGAATGCAGCGTTCTCGGACAAGAATCCATAGCCCGGGTGAACCGCTTCGGCGCCTGTCTGTTTGCACGCGGCGACGATTTTCTCCATCCGAAGATAGCTTTCGGCCGCCGCCGCCGGCCCGATATGGACGGCCTCGTCACAGGCGCGCACATGCGGCGCGTTCGCGTCGGCGTCGGAATAGACCGCAACCGTTTTCACGCCCATCGCTTTCGCAGTCCGCGCAACGCGCACAGCGATCTCTCCACGATTGGCGATCAGGATCTTTTTGAACATGAGGCTAACCCGCCGCTTCGAATGCTGGATGCATTGTTATCTCCCGTCGCGCGCCGTCGAGCGCGCCCTGACAATCGATGATCTGAAGCGCGTCGCCGACTTTGCGGTCGCCCCAAAAAACTCCCTGCTTTTCCGCAGGCGAAAAACCAAATCGAGGGTAATATTCAGCATGACCCAAGACCGCGATGAGCGAGGCGCCGTCGCGACGGATTGCCTTGATCGCCTTAGTGAGCAACGTTGCGCCAATGCCTTTGCGCTGTTGATCCGGCGCTACCGCGACCGGCGACAGTTGCAAGTGCGCGCCCGGCAGCGCCGGCGCCAACGTGATTTTTGAAAAGCCGCAATATCCGATGATATCAGAGCCGATCTCGGCGACGAACTCCGCCGCCATCGCGCTGTCGTTCCACAGCGCTTCCACGATTTCCGCGACCGGTTCTGGTGCGAATGCGTCGCGCACGACCGTCAAGATCTGGTCGCGATCGTTTGTGTTCGCTTCGCGGATCAAAATGTCTTGCGACATACATTATTGCCGGTGCTGGGCGACATCTGTGCTCACATCCTGAAGACGCCGAAACGTGTTTCTTCCACCGGCGCGTTCAGCGACGCGGATATGCAAAGACCTAAAACATCGCGGGTTTGGGCAGGGTCAATCACGCCGTCGTCCCAAAGGCGCGCCGATGAATAATAGGGCGATCCTTGTGCTTCATAATCTGCGCGGATTTTGTTCTTGAACGCCTCTTCTTCTTCGTCCGACCAGCTCTCACCCTCGCGCAATCCATCGCGCTTGACGGTGGCCAGCACGCTCGCCGCCTGTTCGCCGCCCATCACTGAAATGCGAGCGTTCGGCCACATGAACATGAAGCGCGGTCCATAGGCGCGCCCGCACATGCCGTAGTTGCCCGCGCCGTATGAGCCGCCGACCACGACAGTGAACTTTGGGACGCCCGCTGTCGCAACCGCTGTCACGAGCTTTGCGCCGTCTTTAGCGATGCCGCCTTCTTCAGCGGACTTGCCGACCATGAACCCTGTTATGTTCTGTAAAAAAACCAGCGGTATCTTTCGCTGGCAGCACAGCTCAATGAAATGGGCGCCCTTTTTTGCGCTCTCAGAGAACAGGATGCCGTTATTGGCGAGAATGCCGACGGGATATCCATGTAAACGCGCAAAACCGGTGACAAGCGTCGAGCCGTAAAGCGGCTTAAACTCATCGAAGTCCGATCCGTCCACGATCCGCGCAATGATTTCTCTTACGTCATAAGGCTTGCGCGCATCGGCCTCGACAACGCCATAGAGCTCTTCAGGATCATAAAGCGGCGGGATCGGTTCAGCGAGCGTGACGCCGCCAAGTTTGACCCAGTTGAGACGAGAGACAATCGTTCGCGCCAACCCCAGGGCGTGATCGTCATCTTCCGCGAGATGATCGGCGACGCCGGACACACGCGTATGGACGTCGCCGCCGCCAAGGTCTTCGGCGGAGACGACCTCTCCGGTGGCCGCCTTCACCAGCGGTGGGCCGCCCAGAAAAATCGTGCCTTGTTTTTTAACAATCACCGCTTCGTCGGACATCGCCGGAACGTAAGCGCCGCCGGCTGTGCATGATCCGTGCACGACTGCAATTTGTGGAATGCCTTTGGAAGACATTTGCGCCTGATTGAAAAAGATCCGCCCGAAATCATCCTTATCCGGAAAAACCTCGTCCTGCATTGGCAAGAACGCGCCGCCGGATTCGACGAGATAGATACACGGCAACCGGTTCTCTAGAGCGATTTCCTGCGCGCGAAGATGCTTTTTCACCGTCATTGGATGATAGGTGCCGCCCTTCACGGTGGGGTCGTTAGCAACGATGATGCATTCTACGCCCTCAATGCGGCCAACGCCGGCGACAACCCCGGCAGCGTGGACATCTCCGGAATACATCTCCCAGGCGGCGAACTGCCCGATTTCAAGAAAGGGCGCACCGGGATCCAGCAATCGCGCGATTCGCTCCCGGGCCAGCAGCTTGCCCCGTTTCTTGTGGCGCTCATTATATCGCTCGCCGCCGCCTGCGGCGATGACATCGGCCCTCGCGCGCATCTCATCGACCGCCGCGCGCATGGCGTTTCGGTTGGCGGCGAAGCTCTCCGATCGTGGATCGATTTTGGATTCTATAACGGACATGCAGCCCCGGCGTTTCCCTAGTTTTTTTAGCGCTTTAGCAAACGGCGCCGACAAAGGAAACCATGGGGCGAGCGGCGCCGCCGTCAGGCTGCGATTTTTTCCAGCGCGGCGCGCAGCGGCGCGGGCAGGCTGGCGGGGCGGCGTGTCGCGCGATCGACGTAAACATGGACGAAATGGCCTTCGGCGGCCGGCTCAGTAGCGTCCTCTTTGAAAATGGCGAGTTGGTATTTGACCGACGAGTTTCCAATCCTCGCCACGCGAAGCCCGCCCTCCAGTGATTCCGGAAAAGAAACCGGCGCAAAATACCGGCATTGTGTTTCGACAACGAGGCCGATCACGTCGCTGGCCCCAATGTCCAGAGCGCCCTCTGAAACAAGATAGCCATTCACGATCGTGTCAAAAAAACTATAATAAACGACGTTGTTGACATGCGCATAGACATCATTGTCCATCCAGCGCGTCTGAATGGGCGTGAAGCGCCGAAAATCTGCGCGGCTGAATTCAGGCGACGACATTAAAGAACTTCCGTATACATAGCGAGCGCGTCTTCGTACGTAACTGTACGCGGATTGTTTTGCAGGACGCGCTGGCCTTTCATGGCGTCTTCGGCCATGCGCGGCAGGTCATTGTGGGATATGCCGAGCTGGGAAAGTCGTCGCTCAACCCCGGTGGCCTCAATGATCTCAATGATACGAGAGATAAAGGCGTCGCACTTCTGCGCATTTGTTCCAGCCGCGCCCGGCGCAACAACGTCTGCGAGCTCAGCGTACTGGTGATCTGCGTTCGGCGCATTGAAGCGCAGAACCGGTTCAAGCATCAGTGAATTGGAAAGTCCGTGAGGAATGTGAAATATCCCGCCGAGGGGATAGGCCATCCCGTGAACGGCGCCGACGGGCGAGTTGGCGAACGCCTGTCCCGCCAGCATGGCGCCCAACAGCATGGCCTCGCGCGCGTCTTTTTGGCCGGGCTTTTCGCAAGCAACAACAATATTGGAAGACAACAGCTTCAACGCCTCTCGGGCCAGGGCGTCGGACAACGGGTTTTTGCGGTGAATGTTGGTGTAGGCTTCGATGGCGTGCACCATGGCGTCAATGCCGGTCGCTGCTGTAACGTGGCGCGGCAAGCCCATCGTCAGTTCCGGGTCAAGCACGGCGAGGTCCGGATACAGCGCGTTGTCGACGACAGCGACTTTCGTGTCTTCTTCCGTCGTGATGACCGATATCGACGTGACTTCCGATCCCGTTCCGGCGGTTGTCGGCGACAAGACGAGCGGCGCGCGTTTTCCCTTGACCGTATTCGTGCCGTAAATGTCCTCAAGCGATTGATTCGCATTCATCAGCACGGCGACGACTTTGGCCGTGTCCATGGACGACCCGCCGCCAAGGCCGATGACGCCGTCCGCGCCATGTTCGCGTGCGAAATTTACAGCCTGTTTGACTTTTGCCGCCGGGGGATCCGCCGCGACGTCGTCAAACAGCAGCACATTGAGGCCTGCCGCTTCGATGCTTTTGATCGCAGGGTCGACAAGGCCGGCGGCGATCAGCCCCTTATCCGTGATAAGAATGGGCTTTTGAAATCTCGATTTAACAAGCTCGCCCAACTCTCGAGTCGAGCCGGACCGGAATACGATGTCCGGCGGCGTATTGAACGTGAAATTCATCCTGCGCTCCCGTAGGTTGACCGGGAGCCCAGAATGAACGCAGCCTATTTCTAAGACAAGCTTTGTGAGCTTTGTCGATCACTTTTTCTCGTTCTTTTCGATGTCGCCGATAAAGGCCATTACGGCGTCTTCGCTGTCGCCCTCAACTTCGATCAACGCATCGTCGCCATCCGACATCATCAGGACCGAAAGCTCGCCGTTGTCGCCGCGACGCTTGATGGCGGGCTCGCCGCGCATTTCGGCGACTTCGAGGCCGCCCTTGTCCAGCATGGCCTGGTCGTCTTTGATAAACATGAAATCGGAAAGGTCGCGCGCCTCTCCGAAAACCCGCACGGTTACAATGCGGCCCTTGTCGTCTTCGAAGCGGCGTTCCACCGTATCGCGTCGATTGAGGAAGTCCTCAAAGGCGAGCGTTGACGATTGCGCCAAAACGAAGTTGGCGTCTTCCGGCTTGAAAGACGGCGCCACGCCAGCGATTTTTTGCGTGACGGCGCGAAGGGAAAGGCGATTGGCGTTGGCGCTGGCCGTTCGGAGGAGCTGGGTTGCGCCAGCGTAGTCATCCGATTCGAGAGCCGCGAGCGCCTTTTTCAGGTCTGATTCGACGCTGGCCTCGATCGAGGCGAAGGCGACGCTTGTTGCATCTGGCGGATTCTGAGCCAGAGCGGGCGATGCAAGGGCGAAGGCGGCGAGTGCGATGGCAAGTTTTTTCATGGGTATTCTCTCCTTGTTTGTGTTCGCCGTTGCCTTCGCACGAGGGCGCGATCACGCACAATCAACGCGGCCGTGAGCTAATCTGTTTGTGATCAAGCGAGAGATTATTGAAATCGGACCAGGCGTCCGGGCCGCGCGTCCGTGACGGCGTCATTTTCGATGACTTGCCGGCCGTGGACGAAACTGGCCCGGTATCCGGAAACCGGCTGCAGCAGACGTTGTCCGCCTGCGGGTAAGTCGCGCACCATATGGGGCGCCCTTAAGCTGAGGTTGTCGTAGTCAATGACGTTGATATCGGCGCGTAACCCTTCGCGCAGCCGGCCTCGGTCTTGAAGGCCGAGGAATTCCGCGCCGTCTGCGGACAGCATCTGAATCGCGCGGGAGAGAGAAATGCGGCGTTCCTTGCGGTCGCGGGTCCAGTGCGACAGCAAATAGGTGGGGAAGCTGGCGTCGCAGATCGTGCCGACATGGGCGCCGCCGTCGGACAAGCCGAGAAGTGCGTTGGACCGCCCCAACATCTCGCGCACATTGTCGTAATTGAACTCTGTGTAGTTATAGATGGGAAAGTAGATGAGTTGGCGGCCGTCGAGTTCGAGCAGCGTGTCGTAGAGTTTCTCCATCGCCGACACGCCGTCCCGCCGCGCTTCGGCGCCGAGAGAGGCGTCCTGGGGCTGCTCGTAATCGGGATCGTCCCCGAGGCGGAAAAACTTGTTCGCCACGAGCTCGATCGCCGCGATCATGGTGTCCGCGATCGGCGGCACGGAAGACCCTTCGCCCGCGAGCTTGACCGGCGTTTCCGACAGGCATTTCGCTTTAAAGGCCGGGTCGCGCATAATCGCGACGCGTTCGTCCAGCGGTTTGTCTTGAATGGCGATATAGCTTGGCTGCGCCATGACCGGGTGAAACGTACACTGAAGACCTTGAAAGACGCCGATCGCCCGCGGCGCGACTTGAACGCGAAAGTCAAC
Organism: Hyphococcus sp.; assembly: GCA_028289605.1. Taxonomy (GTDB): domain Bacteria; phylum Pseudomonadota; class Alphaproteobacteria; order Caulobacterales; family Parvularculaceae; genus Hyphococcus. The sequence continues at coordinate 163,933 of JANQON010000016.1, forward strand.
GCCGTCTGCGTTCAGACGATCGCTCGCGGCGAGGATGCGCTTCCACTGGTCCGGCGCCATGTCGCGCTGCATCAGAGAGATAGAGGCGGGTCGGCCGCTTGCGCGCACGAACGCCTCAACCACAGCGAACTCATCGTCGAATTGATCGCCCTCGCGCTCAAGATTGAAGTCGTTGACAATCTGCACGACGCCGCGATCGAGCCCGTCGAAGGCCCCGGCGATTCCCGTCAGTTCTTTTTCGTTGGCTTCCGCGCTTGGGGTCCAGTCCCCGTCAGCTGTCCGATGGATGTCCGTGCGTCCGATGGAAAAACCCGCCGCGCCCGCCAGCATCGCTTCACGTACAAGGTCCCGCATCGCGCCAATGTCGTCGTCGGTCGCTTCTTCGAACGTGCTTGCGCGTTCGCCCATGGCGTAAACCCGAACCGGATCATGGCCGATCATGACGCCCATATCGATGGTATGCGGTACGGCGTCGATAGCGTCCATATATTCCGGAAAGCTCTCCCACTCCCAAGTCAGTCCCTCATGAAGGGCCGTGCCCGGAATGTCCTCAACGCCTTCCATCAGGCGGACAAGGCGGTCGTGGTCGCTAGGACGAACCGGTGCGAAACCGACGCCGCAATTGCCCATGATGAGGGTTGTCACGCCGTGATTGACGGAGGGCCTGAGTTCTTCGTCCCAGGACGCCTGGCCGTCATAGTGCGTATGAAGATCGACAAAGCCCGGCGTGACAATGGCGCCGTCTGCGTCAAAGGTCTTATCCGCGGCGCCGGCGCAGTCGCCGATTTCGACGATTCGACCGTCCTTCACGCCGATCGTCGCCCGATAGGGCTCGCCGCCGTCGCCGTCATAGATCAGTCCGCCTGCAATTTTTAAATCAAAGGTCATGGGCCGGCCTTTCGGTGATCGATCATGCGAAATATGGAAATCATAAGCCCGCCGGAGACAAAGTGCCAAACCCCCCACAGGGCGGCGATCGCCGCGGCGCCGCCCAGCCCCTTAAGCTGCGCCAGCAGCAACACCACGGCGAGGCCGGCGTTCTGGATGCCGACTTCAAACGTCAACGAACGACGCTGGCTCGGCGTGGCGCCGAACGCCCGCCCGGCTGCGGCGCCGGTGGCGAAGGCGAGGGCGTTATGAAGGACAACCGGGATGACGATCAGCGCCCAGCCGGGAAGCAGGATCGGCATGAATTCGATAACGCCGGTGATGACGATAAAGGCGAGGACGCCGGCGGCGAAGAGAGCCAGCGGCCCGCGGATTCGTGCGGCGAGCTCAGGACGCCAGTGCGCCATAACCATGCCCAGACCCAGCGGCGCGGCGAGCATCAGCGTCGTCTGAGCGACAAAAGACAAACGGTCGAAATCGATGCTGTTGAGGAGTTCGGCCGTAGGCGGATAAAGTCCCGACCAGAGAAGGATGGCGGCAGGGGTCCATAGTGCGGCGACGACGCTCGAGCCGGCGGTCAGCGACACCGAATACGCCACGTCGCCGCGCGCCGCCCAGCTCATGAAATTTGAGACATTGCCGCCCGGACATGCTGCGACGACAATCATGCCGAGCGCGATCGAAGGCGGCGGCGACAAAACCGCAATCAGGGCGAGGGTCATGGCGGGCAACGCGATGAGCTGTGCGCCGAGACCGCCGAAGAAAACGAGCGGGCGCTTGCGTAGGAATGCAAAATGCTCTGGCTTGAGGCCCAGGGCGATTGAAAACATCATGACGACAATCGCACCGGCCAGCAACGCTTGCTCCCGGTTGTCGAGAGCAATCGTAAGCTGATCAAGGCTTTCCGGGCTCAGAACCCGCTCCGAAAAAAGAGGCTTGCCGAGATTACAAGCAGTGAACCGACGGCGCCGGCCGTGAGCATGGTGCGCAGGCGACCGTACCACGCCGGCAGCGCGCCGCCGCCGACGGCGGCTCTGTCTTGCGCCCACAGCGCGAGCAGGACGCCGGCAACCACAATGTGCCGAATCGCCATTGCGGCCTCGTCGGCGGCGCCCGGCGCCAGCGCGGCGAAAAACGCAACCAGCAGCAACACCTGTCCGAGCAGGAAGCGACGATTTTCTGAAGCGGGGGCGGTGAACATTGCGCCCGCATGCGCGCCTGCGAGATAGGCTGCGATCACGGCGCCGTAGATTAACGCCGTCGCCGGCGCGTACGAAGTGATTGCAGCGGGCAGTATTGGCGGCGCAAACGCGACAACACCCGCGCATGCAAAAAACGGGATAAGGCCGAGAAGACCAAGTATGGTCATCTCTTGATTTCCACCGGTCGGCGCGTCCGAGCTTACGGTCAAGACGTCAACACCTTCGCGAAAGCGGCGAGGAACGAGGCGCCCATGAGGATCGTCAGCGGCGTGCGTACCCCGAGATACCATTCCGGCGCGCCTGATCCGCGCCGCGTCGCTCGCAGATCATCCCAGAGGAGGATCGGCAGCGCCGCGAGAATGATCACGAACCGAACCGTTTCGGCGTCCAGAACGAACACCGGCAATGACATGGCGAGCGGAATGACGCCGCCCAATAGGCTGGCGAAGCTGGGACCGCCCGGCCGCATGACGGCGACGCCCCATCGCACGCCGCCGAAAAAGGCGATCAGAACGCCGCCGTAAACCAGCATCAGCTCGGTCGTTACCGGCCTGAGATGATCCGGCTGGAGCCATATCAGCATGGCCGCGATTATCGGCGGCAGGGCGCCCGCATAGGCAAGCACGGCGGCCGCTTGCGGTAGCCCCGATTGGTCATTTGAACGAAGGCTGGACTGAACGTGACTGGTTGCGCTGGTCATCGCGGCCCTCCCGCTATTTCGCAATCCTATATCGACTTCCTATGATTTGCGAAACGCAACGCCCGCAATCCAGCCCGCAAGCAGCGACACGGCGACGCAGAGGAGCCCGTACAGGATGGGCCGGGTGTGCGCCAGTTCGTATATCCTGCGCTCAAGGCCGACCCTGTTGACGCGCAGTTCGGCGCTGTCCCGCCCAATCAGCACGCCCGCCTGATAGAGGTAAACGGAAACAGCGTATTCGCCGACCGGCGTTTTCGGAGGCAATGCCGTTTTGATGGTGAAAAGCGGGCCTTTTACGAAAGACACCTCGCCGAGGGCTTCGCGATACTGGCCCTGGAATTCGAGCGTCTCGAGAAGCGCTGCGCGATAGGGGTAACCAGAGCCTTCGCTTGCACGCAGATCGACCGCGGCAATGTTCTCAATGCCGAGCTGAAACTTCGCCTGGTCCGGCAGCGGCGCGATGTCGGTGATCGACCTCGTGGAACTTGCGGCGTAAAAGCGGGGCACATTGTCCAGTCTGAATGCGTCGCCCGGCATCCAGATAATGCCGCGTTGTTCCAAAGGCCTGACATTATAGGCGCCGTTGGGCCCCGTGATCACGGCAATAATGTCAAAGGCGCTCGCCGGGTCGTCAACGCCGCTGACTGCGCCGAACAGCGTCAGGTCCGCGCCGGAAAAGTCGGCGTCGACTTCGATCAGGTCGTCAGTCAATGCAATGGCGATGGCGTCCGCGTGCGCGGCGCTGGAAAAGAAACAGCAAATCAGTACGATGAATTGCCGCATCAAGCCGGCTCCACGACAAACGGTGCCGACGGCGGCAGCGCTATGCCAAACAAGAGCCGGGCGCAGACAGCCAACACAATGAGCGCGAGGAGCGCGCGGAGTTGTTCCCCTTTAAGGCGGCGGCCGGCGCGCGCCCCGATCTGGGCGCCGACCACGCCGCCGGCCAACAGCATCAGTGCGAGAACAATGTCGACCGTTTGGTTCGCTGACGCGTGCAGCAGCGTTGCGATCGCGGTTACGAAAATGATCTGAAATAGCGACGTTCCGACAACCACATTGGTCGGCATGTTGAGAATGTACAACATGGCTGGGACCATGATGAAGCCGCCGCCGACGCCCATGATGGCGGCCAGGACGCCGACGAGAAATCCGAGCACGATGGGCGGGATCGGACTGATATAGAGCCCCGAACGGCGAAACCGCATGGCGAACGGCATCGCCGCCATCCATCCTGCGCTTCTGTGCTTGCGGCGTTGGCGCGGGCGATCGGGGTTTCGCAACAGCGCGCGAAGAGACTCCGTCAGCATCAAGACGCCGATCACGCCAAGAAAAAGCACGTAAGCGATTGAGATGAAGGTCTCAATTTGACCGATCTCGCGAAAGTACCGAAAGATAAAAATACCGGCGACGGCGCCGACCGCGCCGCCTGCGACGAGAAATCCGCCCATCAAAAAGTCGACCGTGCGCCGGCGCAGATGCGCCAAAACGCCGGACACGGACGACGCGACAATTTGCGAGGCTTCAGTGCCGACCGCGACGGCTGGCGGAATGCCGTAAAAAATCAGGAGCGGCGTCATCAGAAATCCGCCGCCGACCCCAAACATGCCCGATAAGAACCCGACGGCGGCGCCGAGAAAAACAATCACGAACGGGTCAACGGGAATCTCCGCGATTGGGAGATAAATCTGCATGCCTTCGCCGGCTTTTCAAAAGTTGCGAACTCTTATCGCGTTATAGTCGGCGCGAGCGGAATTCTGCAAGAAAGACGGGTTAACTTAACCCGACACCGCCAAGGTGTTCGCTTCGGCGTCAGAGGGCAGCGCCTCCCAGGACGCTACCGCTTCGTCAATTCCGGCCTTCTGATCCGAGTTCATGTCCGCGCTGATTCCGGCGGCGAGCGGCTCCGCCTGCTGGTCTCCGTTTTTGGCGGCCAGTGAATACCAGTAGTAAGCTTTGCCGGCGTCCTGCACGCTTCCCGCCTCCGGCCCCGCGCCGTTGGGGTGATAGATTGCGCCGAGATTGTATTGGGAGTCGACAAGGCCGCGATTGGCGGCCTGTTCGAACCAGCCGACGGCTTCCGGCGTATTCGCGGCCCCGCCTTCGCCGCGCGCGGTCATGACGCCGATGCGATGCATGGCGAGTACGTTGCCGCCATTAGCGGCGCGGCGGAACCATGTGCGCGCCTGGGCCAGGTCCTGGTCAACGCCTTGTCCTGTCTTGTAGAGCTCGCCAAGCTGCAGTTGTGCCGGCGGGTGGCCCAGCAAGGCGGCCTGTTCAAGTTTCTCGATGGCGACAGCAGACTCTGCTTCCGTTTCAGCAGCATTCAATCCCGTCATGGCGTCACGGTACAGCGTACGCGGATCAATTGCCGGCGCGGCCGGCGCTTCGAGCGTCGGGGCCGCCGTCGCGGCAGTATCGCTCACGGAGCCGCTGGGCGGACTTACGGCGGCGGTCGGCGCGGGCGCGTCGTCGCGCGGCGAGAATATGAAGTCCTTGATCATCAGGAACAGGAGACCGACGGCCAGAAAAATGCCGACGCCCAGGGCGAGCGTGACGGGTCTTGCCGAGGCGGTGCTCTTCAGGGTCTCGAGCGCAGCCTTGTCGCCGCCTGTTTCGATGGTCTCGTCGAGGTCTTCATCGTCGTCTGTTTTCTTAACGGCGCCGCCAAGAAACGGCACTTTGCTCCGCAGCGCCGCGAGGCGCGATCCGCCGTCGTCCTTCGTGTCTTTTTCAACGACGTCATCGATGAGATCGCTCGGGGCGGCGATATCTCCCGCATCCCCGGGCTCCGTTGTTCCCAACGCTTTTTTGGCGGCGGCGCGGGTCGCCGGATCGACTTTGTCTTCGGCGGCCGCTGCGAGGCGTTTGCGCCGCGCGCGCGCGGCGAGAATGGCTTTTTGTTTTGGAGTCAGTTTGCGCCGCGTCGGGCGTTCTCGAACCGGCTCCTCTTCGCTTGGTTGTTCAGCAAAGGGCGGCGGGCCGTCGTCTGCGGGAGCGTCGGCCGTCTCGGCCGCTTCAGCAACAGGCGGGGCAGGCGTCTCTTCCTCCGGTTCGGCCGGTGTTTCGTCCGCGAGATCGTCGAGCCCTGCAAGCAATTCGTCGAGATCGGAGTCCCCGTCGTCGCTCGGCGTTTCCTTCTCAACGCCTCTAAACACGTCCTGCACTTCCGACAAAAGCGCGGCGCCTTCTTCATCTGGCGCTGCGTCGCTTTCGCCGTCGAGTTCAAAGGAAAAGTCTTCTTCCGCGTCCGACGCGGGCTTGTCGTCGATGGATGCGTCAATGTCATCGGCGAATGAGAAAAAGTCGTCGTCTTCAGTCTGCTCTGTCGACGCTTCTTCGGTTTCGGCGACAGGTTGGTCTGTTTCCGCGGCGGGAGCTTCAAGAACCGGCGCATCAGGGCTGTCCACCGCCTCGGCGTCCGCCTGATCCGGCGTGGTCGGTTCGCTTGGCGCTTGCTTGAGTTCGGATTCTGTCGTCTTGACCGTCGGAGCCGCAGCGCCGCCGATACCGGTTTGCTCGAGCTGGGAGAGCATTTTGTCAAAAGACTCGTGAAGCCGATCGACCCGCTTAACCGTGTCGCGCGTCTGGTCGGCGACGACAGCGGCGATGTCCTCGCGGTTGGCGGAATCGAACTGCCCGCCGGCGAATTTCTCCCGAAGCTCCGCCAGGGTTTCCGCCGTTTTCTGCACGCCCTCGGCGCTTCGGCGTTCGGCGGCCTCAATTTGTTTTGCGAGTTTGGCGATTGTTGCTTCCAAAGCGCGGATCTGATCGCCGCCGCGTTTTATTTCATCGCCAAGAACCCGCAGCCGCTTGCCGGTCGTTTCGACAAACTCCGGATCGCCGCCGCCTGAAGTTGACCGGGAAGCCTCGGTGGCTAACCGCTCCGTGCGCGTCATTCTGGTTTGAAGCCCGTCAAGCGCGTCCTTCAAAAAGCTAACGGCGGAATTGTCTTCGCCGCCGTCGCCGGTTTCGGCGCTCAGCGCGAGTGTCTTGATTTGCTGCTCGGTGGAATCCAGGCGTTCAAGCGTCGTCTTTTGCGCGTTGCTGAATTGAACCGCGACCTGGGCGACGGCCTTTTCCAGCGCTTTTAGCGCTTCGACGCGTTCGCGATCCCCGCGATCTTGTTCGAGGCGGGCGATACGCGTCTCAACGTCCGAAGAGGGAGCCTGATCCGGCGCGCCGCGTTCGAGCCGCTGGAGGCGTTCAACGGCGCCGCCAAGCTTGCGCGTGAGATCCGCGACAGAGTCGCGATTGTCAGCGGCGCCGTCGGCGAGGCGCTTGTTGAGATGATCGATGGCGGTGACAATATCGCGTAGCTTCAAGCCTTCGACTTCGCCATGCGACGCCTGCGGGTCGCCGGCGGCGTAGATCATTTGGTTCAGCCATTCCCCAACCGTCATGCCTTCGCGCTTCGCCGCCTCTTTGGCGGTTTCGCGAGCGTCTCTTTCTATGCCTTTGACGCTCCAGGGCGCGTTCGACTTCATTTCAGTCACCCAGTTTGCTTGCGGGGGGTTCGTCCGCCGCGATTTTATTGTGTCGGCCAGAAGCCGGCGCTTGAGCCCAACGGAAATGCGTTAAGGCGGTTTGCGCAGGCGTGAAAGTCGTCTCGCCACATTCCAACCGCCGTAATAGCGTAATCCCGAACAGACCGAAAAAGGTTAACGGCGATTCGGCCCGGTCTGCGCTTTAATCCGGCAATCTGAGGATAAATATTTACAAACTGTCCAAAATTCTGCGTCGATTGTGTGCAGGTTATGTGCAGTTGTTCGCCTTGCCGCGGCCCGGAGCGCCGGAGTATCAAAAGCAGCGCTGCTTTAGGATGCACGTTCTAAAACGCTAGATTAGCTTAGGTTCAGTCACCTGCGCCCGTTTCGGCGCCTGCCAGGAGTTCACATGACCCAATACGTCGCCCCCGTGAACGATATGAAGTTCGTTCTCAACGATGTTTTGCAGATTTCAAAATTTTCGAATTTGCCAGGATTTTCAGAAGTTTCAGACGATCTTCTTGATGCAATCCTTGAAGAGGGCGGGAAGCTTGCGGCGAATGTTCTCCATCCGATCAATCACAGCGGCGATAAGCAGGGCTGCGTCCGCCATGACGACGGTTCGGTAACGACGCCCGAGGGGTTTAAGGACGCCTACGGCATCTACAAAGAAGGCGGTTGGCAGGGGCTGGCGTTTGATCCCGAATATGGCGGGCAGGGGCTGCCCTATATTCTCGGCGTTGCTGTCAGCGAAATGGTGTCCGCGGCGAATATGGCCTTTGGGATGTATCCGGGCCTCGCCCGCGGCGCGGCGGACGCCATTTACGCCCACGGTACGGACGAGCAAAAGCAGACCTATTTGCCGAATATGATCTCCGGCGAGTGGGGCGGCACCATGAACCTCACTGAGCCCCATTGCGGCACCGATCTTGGCCTTTTGAAAACCAAAGCGGTTCCCGACGGCGACGGCGCGTACAAAATCAGCGGCCAAAAGATCTTTATCTCCGCCGGCGAACACGACCTCACCGACAATATCATTCACTTGGTGATCGCACGCATCGAGGGCGCGCCGGACGGCGTAAAGGGCATCTCGCTGTTTATCGTGCCGAAATTCCTGATCAACGAGGACGGATCTCTCGGCGAGCGCAACGGCGTTTCCTGCGGTTCGATCGAAGAAAAGATGGGCATTCACGCGAATTCGACATGCGTGATGAATTACGACGAGGCGACGGGATATCTCTTAGGGGAGGAAAACAAGGGTCTGCGCGCAATGTTCACGATGATGAACGAAGCGCGCCTTGGCGTGGGCATGCAGGGAATGGCGATCTCTGAAGTGTCTTACCAAAACGGCGCCGCCTATGCGAAAGAACGTCTTCAGGGCCGCGCGCTCGACGGCGCCAAGGAGCCGGAAAAGGCGGCCGATCCGATTATCGTGCATCCTGACGTGCGACGTATGCTGATGGATCAGAAGGCGTTCACCGAAGGCGCGCGCGCATGGATGTATTGGACGGCGTTGCATGGCGACCTTCACACGAAGGCGGAAGATGAAGGGACGCGCCAGAAGGCCGACGATTACATGGGATTGATGACGCCGATCCTGAAGGCGTACCTGACGGAGAAAGGCTACTGGCACGCCACCAACGCGCAGCAGGTGCTTGGCGGCCATGGCTACATTCAAGAATGGGGCATGGAGCAGTTTGTCCGCGACGCTCGCATCGCCTTGATCTACGAGGGCGCCAACGGCATTCAAGCGCTCGATCTTGTCGGCCGCAAGCTGATGAAAGACGGCGGGCGCGCTTGGCAGGCCTATTTCGCGGAAATCGATGAATTCATTGGCGACAATCAGGACAATGAAGACCTGAAACCGTTCCTTGACGGATTGAAAACAGCCAAAGAGCGGACGCTTGAAGCAACGCAATGGTTTGGCGCCAACGCCATGCAGAACTTCAACAACGCCGGGGCGAGTTCCATGGACTATCTCCATCTCTTCGCGTTGACTTGCATGGCCTATGCGTGGGCGATGAGCGCGAAAGCGGCGCTGGAGAAAGGCGAGGACGACGAGTTCAGCCGGAACAAGCTGACCACAGGCCGCTATTTTCTTGAGCGCATTCTGCCCGATACCGGCGCGCATCTTGAAAAAATCAAAACCGGCGCTGATTCCATGATGGCGTTGCCGGCGGAAGCCTTTTAGCGGTTCCGCCGGTTCCGGCGCCTGCTTCTTGGTTGATCCTCGCCGGTCGGGCGCATTATTTGCGATAAAACGAGCTTGTTCGCTCCGCAGCTGACGCTAGGCTGCGGAGAATAACCGTTCGACGACTGAATAAGCGAGACCACCATGAAAAAGTCCATTCTCATCGTGCTTTTGAGCGCGACCGCACTCGCCGCCTGCGGCGACAATGAAGTTGCGCCGCCGCCAGCATCGCCAAGCGCGGTCCAAGAAGCGCCGTCCGCGCCGTCCGCCGAAGCGATTGAGGCGGAGACGGTCCGCATCAACGCCTGGTTCAGCGAAAAGTGGGAAGAGAACCTGGATTTTAGTCCGGTGTTTCGCACCTTCCTGGGACAGAAGAAAGACAACGACAAAATTGACGATTTCTCCGAAGCTGCTGCAGACGAACAGCTCGCTTGGCAAAAAGCGGCCGTTGAGGAGATGCAGTCCAATTTTGACTACGACCTACTGTCGCCGGAAGCGAAGACGTCCTATGACGTCGCCATCTATCAATACGAACAGGCTGCGGCGGCGGCGCAGTTCCGCCGGAGAAACTATACGTTCCATCAGATGAGCGGGCCGCATTCGTTCCTGCCGAATTTTCTGATCAATTTTCACCGGGTTGAGAGCGCCGACGACATGCGCGCCTACATTGCGCGCATTAGCGGCGTGTCCCGCGCCATTGATCAAGCGCTTGAGCGCGCTCAGCTCGCCGCCGGCGAGGGCGTGCACGCGCCCCGCTTCGCCTATGAGGGCGTTCGCAGTCAGGCGGCGGCGCTCATTTCCGGCGCTCCGTTCGAAGGAGAGGGCGATTCGCCGCTGTGGGCCGACGCCAATATGAAAATCACAGCGCTGTTGGAGGCGGGCGAGATCGACGAAACCGCGGCCGAAGAGATGCGCGGCGCGGCGCAGGCGGCGCTCACCAGCGCGTTCCAGCCCGCCTATGAAGCGTTGATCGCCTGGATCGACGAAGACATCGCGAACTCGCCGGAAGTGGCCACGGGCGTTGGCGCGTTGCCGGACGGCGCTGCCTATTACACCGAGCGTTTGGCGACGTCGACGACAACCGCCATGACCGCCGACGAAGTCCACGCGCTGGGGCTCTCGGAAGTCGCCCGCATTCGCGAGGAAATGGAGGACATAAAAGACCAGGTCGGTTTCGAGGGGACGCTGCAGGAGTTTTTCACCTTTGTCCGCGAAGACGACCAGTTCTATTATCCGAACACGGATGAAGGGCGCGAAGCCTATCTGGAAGCGGCGCGTCAGCATCTTGATTTCCTTAACACGAAGCTGCCTGAATTTTTTGGCATCCTGCCCAAAGCCGACCTGATTGTGAAACGCGTTGAAGCGTTCCGCGAACGCGACGGCGGCGCGCAGCATTATTTCCCGGGCACGCCCGACGGTTCGCGCCCCGGAATCTTCTACGCACATCTGTCGGACATGAAGTCGATGCCGATCCCGCAACTTGAAGTCATCGCGTATCACGAAGGCAATCCCGGCCACCATATGCAAAATTCGATCGCTCAGGAGGTTGAAGGGTTGCCGGAGTTCCGCAATCAGGCGAGCTTTACCGCCTATGGCGAGGGCTGGGCGCTGTATTCAGAGCTACTGGCGAAAGAAATGGGCGCCTATGAAGATCCGTACTCGGACTTCGGCCGGCTGACGACGGAAATCTGGCGGGCGATACGTCTCGTCGTTGACACCGGTCTTCACGCCAAGGGATGGACTGAGCAGGAAGCGATTGACTATTTCACGGCGAACTCGCCCGCTGCATCGGGCCAGATCAAGTCCGAAGTGCAACGCTATATCGTCATGCCGGGACAGGCGACGTCTTATAAGGTTGGGATGCTGAAAATTCAGGCGCTGCGCGCAAAAGCGGAGGCCGAGTTGGGCGACGCATTCGACATTCGCGGTTTTCACGACACGGTGCTGAGCGGCGGCGCCCTGCCGCTGGCTGTGCTCGAGCAGCGCATCGACGCCTGGATCGCCGGCGAAAAGTCCGCCTGACGCGATTCAGTCGCCCCGGAGCGCGTTGAGATCGCGCGGCGCTTAAACAGCCGCGCGATTTAACGCCAATTAAGCGCAATCGTTTGGCCTGCGGGCGGCAAGCAGCTCATGGCGGATCGAAAGATGGGTTTCCGCAACTGTTTCGGACCGCGCTTCGACTGGTTCATTGGGCGACGTTCAGGGTTAATCAGAAACCCTGTTTTGTCGTTAGCGATATTTCAACAGTATACAAACTAACACGAAGATTCTCATGAACAATTTCAATATATTCCGCATTCAAATAAAGTTTTCATAAAACTGCCTGTTAATCCCGCGTAACAATAGAAAAACGCCACATTTCCGCCAGAATAGGAAAGCAAGACAGACAAGTAGCAGTAGTGAAGCGAACTCCAATAGTTCGCAAGGTGTGAAAATGACGAAGTCGACTTATCTGTTTGAAATCCTCGACAGCGATGGAAAGTCCGTGAAGCGCTTCTCGCAGCGCTGCACCAACCTTTCTGCGCGCGACCGAGCGAAAACGCTTTTGGAAAAGACGCCGGAAGCAGCCGCGGTCATCGGCGCCGAAGCGCACGGACACGCCGTCCACGCAGCCTATCGCGAGTAATCCGACGCGATGGGTAGGGCTGAAGGGTCCAGCGTGGCCAACTCACATTCCCAAACAGTGATGACCCGCCAGCCTAATTCATTTAACGCCAATGCGTTTTCTTGATCACGCCGACGATTGCGGTCGATCTTGCGCCGCCAGTAGTCAACATTTGACTTGGGCGTTCTTGAACCTCGCTTGCAATGATGGCCGTGCCAAAAGCATCCGTGCACGAATACGACGCAGCGATGCTTTGGAAAAACGAGATCCGGTTTCCCCGGCAGGTCCTTTTTGTTCAGCCGATAACGATAGCCGAGTGCGAAGAGCGCTTTGCGCAGCGTTAGTTCCGGTTTTGTGTTTTCCGATTTTACGGCGCGCATGATCGCGGAGCGTTTTTCCGGAGAGAATATGTCGGTCGCTTGTTTGCCGGTCACGCAGCCCGCCTTTGACGCTGCTTCAGCGCCGTTTCCAGAACGTTTTCTGCAAGCCATTGCACCACGGGCGCGCACACGCCGTCTCCGCAGAGTTTGAGAGCCGCGCCGGTCTGCTTCGGCAGAATGTATGTGTCCGGCAAGCCCATGAGGCGGCCGGCTTCGGCGGGATTTAGCAGCCTGGTGCGCACTACTCCTTTTTCGACAGCGACAATGATTTGTCTGGAGGAGCCTCCGGCCGGCGTTCTCAGACATCCGGCGAGACCGTCGAAACGGACTTCAAAGCGTTGGACGCTTTTTCCGTTCTCGTTCCGCATGCGCCTGAATCCGGCGCCTGCGCGCCGCATGTTGGAATCAAGAGTCCCGGCGACCCGTTTTCGCTGCAACGGACTCATCATATCGAGCAGTCGCGCCGTTTTGGCAGCCGGATCCCAGCGTTCGCACGCCCAGTCGACCACGTCTTCAAGGCGCGTGTTGCGTGTTTGCGTCGGCGTCGGCAGGTCGAGGCCGTTCTCGCCTTCGTCCCAGAGGGGCGCAACCTGCAGGTCGTCTGCGAACCCGACGATGAACACGCGCGGACGGGACTGGGGCGTAAAATGCGCTGCGTCTATAATGGTTGCGCCGACCGCATAGCCCTGGTCCGACATAAGATTCAAAATCTGACGGAAGTCGGCGCCGCCGTTTGTGGTCAGCAGGCCGATGACGTTTTCAATGACGATTGTTCGCGGGGCCCTGTGTTCGGCCCCAAGCGCGGTCATCAGACGCCAAAACTCAAAAAACAAGCCGCTGCGCGCGCCGGCGATGCCGCTGCGCGCGCCGGCGAGAGACAGGTCCTGACAGGGAAAGGACGCCCAGGCGAGGTCGGCCCGTTCCGACGGTAAATCTGTAGGTTGAAGATGCGCGATGGAGCCTTCATGCAAATCGTCGGCGCCGAAATTGGCGCGATACGCGGCGCATTTCGATGGGTCCACGTCATTGGCGAACAAGCATTTCCAGCCGGCGCCGAGGCCGACGCGCGCCATTCCGCCGCCAGCAAAAAATTCCAGAAAAGAGTTGCGTCGCGTCATGCGCCGTTCCTCGCTGCGCATCGACGCCGCAATTTCGCCTCAATTGTCCGTGCACGCAGGATATCAGCCATGATCATGTCACAATTGCCTCGTTTCGGCCTTAATTCAAGAATTTATCTGCGTTGCGTCGCATTTATCCCGCCGCGAATCATTGACGTAAGGTAACCAATTTCGCACAATTTGAACGGGCGCTAAGGGGGCCTCGCTGAACTTTAGGGAGAAGCGAATGCCCTGGATGGGAATAAAACGGGTCGCTATGGCGGCAGCCGTGGTAATGGGCGTAGCGGCGATATCCGGCGCGGCGGCGGCGGAAGACAACGACCGGTCGGCCAAACAAGCCGGCGCGGAGCCAGTTCCAACGATTAAACTTGCGATGGCGGACGATCGGGATGATCGCCGGCGCGCCCGCGACGGGCGCAGAGGCGACAGACGCGACGCCCGCGACGGGCGCAGAGGCGACAGACGCGACGCCCGCGATGGACGCAGAGGCGACAGGGGAGACGCCCGTCGAGGCGATCGGCGGGACCGGCGCGACGCGCGCGGTCAGTCGAATGATCGCCAACAGCGCGCCGAGCGTCGCGCATACAGAGACGGCCGGCGGGATCAACGATACAGGGATCGCGGCAATCGTCGCGACGCGTATCGTGAGGGACGCCGCGACGAACGCCGGGCGCAACATCGGCGCGATGATCGTCGCTACGATCGGCGCGATCGCCGTCGCTACGAGCATCGCCGCGATCACAGGCGCTATGACCATCGCCGCGATCATCGGCGTTACGACCGCCACCGAGATCGCCGGTACCAGCACTATCGCGATCACCGTCGTTATGACCGACGGCATCGCCGGGCCCATCGATACGCCAACCGTCGTTACAGTCACGGCTATTACGGCCCTCGCGGTCGGTTCTACTACCACCCCGGATACGATCCGTTTGGATGGTTTGTGGTGAGCTTCGGCTATGACCTCTTCACCCGCAGCTATATTGGCGATTGTGAAGTCGTTTCGAAGAGTCGTCGGCGCGGACGCTATACGGAAGTGGCCCTGCTTTGTTACGACCCGTGGGGGAATCCCTATATCAAGGCGGGGAGCCGGCGAAGCTACCGCAACTATTAGCGGTCGCTTGTGGAAAACAAAAAGGGGCGCGGCTTGGTTGCCGCGCCCTTTTTCATTGCGTCGGCCGCCGGCGCGCAATTGACGGCTTCCGCCGACTCTGCGGACAATCCTTTCGGTTGTTCTGCGGCGAGACGTGCAAAACTCATGACTGATCACAATCGCGGATATGTTGCGGCGGCGATGCTGGCGAGCGCTTTTGTGACCATCGGCGCGGGCTCGATGGCGGCGAGCGGAGAAACCGCTGCGCCGGCGATGATCGAGGACATCCGCATCGGCGAACGCGGCATGCAGACCAGAATTGCGTTATTCTGCCGCGCCGCATGCGAGCCGTTGTCCATGGGCGACGGGGAGTACTTTCTCGCCGGCGCCGGGGACAATTTCGACATCGATATTTCCTCCGCAAGCGAGCGCGTGCAACGCATGATCGCGACTCCAGAGCCGAGAGGCGCCCTGATCCAGATTGATTTCGATGGAAATCTCGGACGGGCGACGGCCAACGCTTGCACGGTCGGCGGCAAGAAGGCGGCCTGTCTTGACTTGTACTTCTTTGAGCAAGCCGAACCGGAACCGGAGCCCAGCGAACCGACAGTCGCCGGCGCGCCGTTGACCGCGGCGCCGGAACCGGCGGCCGCCGCCGCGTCGGCGAGCGTGCCTGCGCCGACATTGCGCGAAGCGGCTGGCGATCGTTACGGCGCCTTTTCTCATCTCGCCAAGCCGGAGCGTCTTGCGCCGCCCATTTTGGCCAAAGTGCAGCCCATCGAGAAAGCCATCGAAGTGGCGACGCCTTCGTTGCGTCCTACGGAGTCGCTGGCGCGCCAGGTGGAGCAAAGCTTCGCCGGCCGCATCGAAACGCTGCTCGGCAAGTCGCTGACGGCCGCCTATTGCAATAACGCCGAGGCGACGTTGCGTACGGACGCCTGGGCGCTCGGCGCCATGGTCGATGTCGGTCTGTGCGCGGCGGCGCGCGGCGACGCGACAGAGGGCGAAGCCATTTTATCGCGGCTCTTGGAATATACTCCCGACAATTACGAGGCGCTGGTAGGCAAGGCGGTGATCGCGGAACAGGCCGGAGAGCGCGGCGCGGCGTTGCGTTACTATCAGGAAGCCCTGGACGCGGCTGCGCCGGTCCGGGAGTCGGCGCGAATTGTGGAAGCGATGGCCGCGCTCACCTGACGCTACGTCACCGACCGGCGAACAGCGAATTCCGGCTTGCGCCATTCCTCCGTTTGCAGAATACTGAGCAACGCGTCCGCACCGTCCCAGACGTCGGCGTAGGAAAGATACGCTGGCGAAAACCCAAACCGCATGATGTCAGGCGCTCGGAAATCGCCAATCACGCCGCGGGCGATCAGCGCCTGGACCACTTCGTATCCGTGCTCATAACGAAGGCTAACATGACCGCCGCGGCGTTCGCCGACATCCGGCGAAATCGTTTCCAGTCCCGCGGATCTGACGCGCGACAAGAACATATCTCCGAGCGTGCGCGCCTTCGTTTCAAGCTGCGCCATCCGTGCGCCGTCAAAAACATCCAGCGCGGCGTCGAGGGCGCTTAGCGACAGGATCGGCGGGGTGCCGCAGGCGAAGCGGGAAACGCCGACTGCGGGCGCGTATTGTTGATCAAAGGCGAACGGGGCGGCGTGTCCCATCCAGCCGGACAGGGGCTGTCGCAGGCTTTGCGCAAGCTCGCCGACCGCATACACAAAAGCGGGCGCGCCGGGTCCGCCATTGAGAAACTTGTATCCGCATCCAACCGCGTAGAGCGCGCCGTCGCGCGCCAGATCGAGGTCGACAACGCCGGTCGCGTGGCTGAGATCCCAAATGACGGCCCCGTTCGCCGCCTGCGCTTTCTTCTCAATATGGCTGATATCGGCGATCGCGGCCGTTTTGTAGTCCACAGCGCTTTTCACAAATACCTTAACGTCGCCGGCGAACGGGTCCGCGCCGGATGGGAGCTGACGCAGCGGCGCGCCGGAGAGGTCCGACAGGCCCTGCAACACGTAGCTGTCGGTTGGAAACTCGCCGGCCTCGAAACCGACCGCGCCGCCATATCGGCGCCACAGGGCGCCGGCCAGTTTGAAAATGTTGGCGGACACTGAATCGGCGACGATGACGTCGTCCGCGGCTGCGCCGATGAGCCTGGCGACTTTTGCGCCGCAGGTCTTGGGCAAGTTGATCCAGTTGGCGTCGTTCCACGACTTGATCAGCCCGCCCGCCCACTCGACGCCCGCGACATGCGTCAGGCGGTCTATGGCGCGCCGCGGCGGCGGCCCCAGCGAGTTGCCGTCGAGATAGATGATACCCGTCGGCAGATCGAAATGGGCGCTGAGGGCCCGCAGCGGATCGTCGGCGTCGCGCCGGACGGCCTCGTCGCGCGTGGTTGGGAGTTCAGATCGGTTCGTCATGTCGAGGTGAAGAGCGCATGGTGGAGGTGTTAATAGACCAAGACACCGGTCGGCAAAACCGGCGCCGGCGCCGACATGGCGCGCTTGACCGGAACGGTGCTCGCCCCTAGCGTTCCGCGCGTTTCAACCATTGCCGCACCACATGACAGACAAAAAAGCAAAATCATTTCAAGACCTGATCCTGACTCTCCAGAATTATTGGGCGGCGAACGGATGCGTTATTCTCCAGCCCTACGACATGGAGATGGGCGCGGGCACGTTCCATCCGGCGACAACTCTTCGGTCGTTGGGACCGAAACCCTGGAACGCCGCCTATGTCCAGCCCTGCCGGCGGCCGACAGACGGACGCTACGGCGCCAATCCGAACCGGTTCCAGCACTATTATCAATTCCAGGTCGTGCTGAAGCCCAGCCCCGACAATATCCAGGCGCTGTATCTTGGCTCCCTCGACGCAATTGGGATTGACCGGTCCGTACATGATGTCCGTTTTGTCGAGGACGACTGGGAAAGCCCGACGCTCGGCGCTTGGGGGCTGGGTTGGGAAGTCTGGTGCGACGGCATGGAAGTCACCCAGTTCACTTACTTCCAACAGGTCGGCGGTTTCGACTGCAAACCGGTGACGGGAGAGATCACCTACGGCCTTGAACGATTGGCGATGTATGTGCAGGGCGTCGATAACGGTTTCGACCTCGTTTACGGCGGCGAAAAGCCGGACGGCTCGCCCTTCACCTATGGCGATGTTTTCCATCAAAACGAGGTGGAGCAGTCAGCGTATAACTTTGAGATCGCCGACACGGACGTTCTCTTCCGCCAATTCAAAGAGGCGGAAGAGTCTTGTCAGCGCATCCTTGAAAAAGGCGCCCTGCCGTTGCCGGCCTATGATCAGTGCATCAAGGCTTCGCACATTTTTAATCTTCTTGATGCGCGCGGCGTGATATCTGTCGCAGAGCGTCAGTCTTATATTCTTCGCGTGCGCGCGCTGTCGAAGGCGTGCTGTACGGCGTGGCTGGAAAGCCCGCAGGGGCGCACCGAAGGGGCGGGCGTGGTTGACTACGCTGAAGCTTAAGGCGCGCTGCGCCGCGGGGTCGGCAAGGGAGGATTTGATGACTTGGTCTGTTTATCTTTCGGGCGAGATTCACACCGATTGGCGCCATGAGATCGCTGCAGGCGCTCGCGCGGCTAATCTTGACGTTGGGTTTTTTGCGCCAGTGACCGATCACGCAGCGTCCGACGACTGCGGCGTTGCGATCCTGGGCGCGGAAACCGACAAATTCTGGCATGATCACAAAGGCGCCAAGCTCAACGCGATCCGTACAGGGACTTTGATCCGCCGCGCTGACGTCGTCGTTGTTCGCTTTGGCGAGAAATACAAGCAGTGGAACGCCGCTTTTGACGCAGGCGTCGCCGCAGCGCTCGGCAAGCCGCTGATCGTTATGCATGGGCCCGATCACGCGCACGCGCTGAAGGAAATTGACGCGGCGGCGCTGGCGGTCACGCAAACCCCCGCTGAGGTCGTGGATATCCTTCGTTACGTTATCGATGGACATCTTAAAGGGTACACGGACTAAATGGCCGGTGTAGGCATGCCGACCGTGAAGCTGCCCATCGCCGGCGGATGCCAGTGCGGCGCCCTTCGATATGAGATCGCCGCGCCGCCGCTGATGATCTACGCGTGCCATTGCTCCAACTGCCAGAAGCAATCGGGCGGGGCGTTCGTTTTGTCAGCGACGGTTATGGAGCCGTCTTTCCGGTTCACTGACGGCGCGCCGGCGAAGATTGAGTGGACGTCAGACGCCGGCAACCAGCGTTACGGGCTGTTCTGCGGCGACTGCGGCAGTCGCATCGCTAACGGTCAAACGCCATCTATCGGCGTCCTTTCCGTGCGCGCCGGGACCTTTGACGATACCAGCTGGCTGCGTCCCGCCGGCCACATCTGGATCAAAAGCGCCCAGCCCTGGATCGAATTCGGCGCCGACGACATTCTCTGCGACGTTCAGCCGACGGAATACGGGCCGTTTATCAAGCGATTCAACGACAAAGTGCTGTTCATCGAGGGATAACATTTTGCCGTTGGTATGACCCGATCCTCATTGTAAGGTTTCGCGGTCGAGACAGTGCAACCCAGTGGATACGCCCAATGCGCGCGCCAAAGAAGAAATCCCGAAAGAAGGGATGGTCCAGTCGCGGCGCGCTTGATCGCATCACGATCATATTGCGCGGCGTCTCGATGCTCGCACTCCTCGCATTCGTTGGCTCGGTCCTGTGGGCCGGCGCCTATCGTTTTGCGGCGCCGCCGGGCACGTTGCTGATGCTGCAACGGGAATTGTCGGGCGTAAGCATCAACAACTCATGGACGCCGCTGGATGAGATCTCGCCGCACCTGACACGCGCCGTCATCGCAGCTGAGGATACGCGGTTTTGCCTCCATAACGGGATCGACTTTGAGGCGATTGATGAGGCGCTCGAAGAAGCGAAAAACGGCAAACGCCGTCGGGGCGCATCGACGATCTCGCAGCAAACGGCCAAAAATGCGTTTCTGTGGAACGGCGGCGGCTGGGTGCGGAAAGGCGCCGAAGCGTGGATGACGACGTTGATTGAGACATTTTGGTCAAAACGCCGAGTCATGGAAATCTATCTCAATATCGCTGAATGGGGCGACGGCAACTTCGGCGCGGAAGCGGCCGCCCAGGCGCGTTTCGCAAAGCCGGCGAGCGCGCTGACGAAAAGCGAAGCCGCGCTGCTTGCCTCGGTTCTTCCCAATCCGCACAAATGGCGCGTTGATCCGCCCGGGCCTTATGTGCGCCGGCGCGCGGCCACGGTCCGTATGCGCATGGATCAGGTGATGCGCGACGGACTGGACGATTGCTTGGATAGTCCTTAGGAATTTTAATATGAAACAGCTTTTGCCGGCGGTTCTGGCGGCGTTGTCGGTCGCCGCTTGCGCGGGCGACTACCAGCCTTATCTGACGCGGGGCCTGACGCCGGCTGCGCCGGAAGCGCGCGATCGGTTCACGCTCGAGCGCACGGCGTGTTCGGGTTCGTGTCCGGTTTACGTCGTCGAAGTGGACGAGCGTGACATCTTACAGTTCCAGGGAGAACGGCATGTCGCGGAAACCGACGGCGTTGTCGGCAAACGCCTGCCCGATGGGGCGTTCGCCTCGCTGATCGACATTGCAAGGTCTTACGGTTTTGAGTCTTTTGACGCCGCGTATCCGAACCAGGAAGCCTCAACCTGCGCCGCGTCAGCAGAAGATGCGCCGCGCGTCATTGTCGCTTTCGAGGGGCGAAGACTGGACCACAAGGTCAGCGTCGACCGGCGCTGCTTAGGGCCCGCTGACAGCGCAGAGCGCTTCGACGACATGATACAAGCCATGGAAGCAGTGCTCGACATCAGCGACCTCATCGGTCCCGACGAAGACTCAGATGTAGACGCGCCGCCTGGCTCTGCAGAATAGGAGAAACCCGTGTCCGATGAACCGCTGACGCCGCAAAAAACGCCGATCCCCGTCGACGTCGAAGCAGGAAAAAACTACTTCTGGTGCGCATGCGGGCGATCGGCGAACCAGCCCTTCTGCGACGGATCCCATCAGGGCACTGAGATGGCGCCCGTCAAATGGACCGCAACAGAATCCAAAAAGGTGTTTTTCTGCGCCTGCAAACGCACCGAGGGCCAGCCCCTGTGCGACGGCACGCATAACTCGCTGTAGCGTCTCATGGTTCGGAAAACCTCTGCCCGGCACACCGACATGCTCAACGGCTACAAGTCGGGCGGCTCCCGTTTCAATGAGTGGGCCAGGAACGCCTTGGGACACTTCACGCTGACCCGTTGGCAGTGGGGAGAACTTCACTTTGTCTGGGATATTGACGACCGCTTTATCATGCCCGACGGGGTCATGTTCGGCGGCCATATCGCATCCGTCGGCGATCACATCGCGGCGCTGGCGGCCATGAGCGTGCTCGCCGACGAGCGCGAGCGCTTTCGGACATCCCGCCTCGAGACCAGTTTTTTTCGGCCGCTGACGGCGCCCAAGGCGACGATCGACGCGCGCGTCACCAATGCGTCGAAGTCGCTCATACACGTGGAAGCGGACATCAAAAACGCTGATGACAAGCTCGCCGCGCGCATCGCAGCAGTGCAGATCCGGCGCATGACCGGCTAATCGGCTCTATTGCGCGCGAAGAAGAGGCCCCCTAGAACCCCGGCCCATGCCCGAACTGCTGCTTGAGTTGTTTTCCGAAGAGATTCCCGCCCGGATGCAGGCCCGCGCCGCCGCCGATCTGGAGCGGGCGGTCAACGGCGCGCTCCTGGACGCTGGCTTTGCGCCGGAAGGCGTAAAGGCGTTTGCGGGTCCGCGCCGTCTGACGGTTGTCGCCACAGGCCTGCCTGCGCGCCAGCCGGACCGGCGCGAGGAGAAAAAGGGCCCTCGCGTCGGCGCGCCCGAGAAAGCGATCGCCGGCTTTCTTGGTTCGGCGGGCCTCGCCTCCGTCGATCAATGCGAGCGGCGCGAAGACAAGAAAGGCGAATACTACGTTGCTGTGATTGAGCAAAAAGGGCGCGACAC
Source organism: Hyphococcus sp. (assembly GCA_028289605.1). Lineage (GTDB taxonomy): Bacteria > Pseudomonadota > Alphaproteobacteria > Caulobacterales > Parvularculaceae > Hyphococcus. The sequence goes on from JANQON010000016.1 coordinate 185,582, forward strand.
CGCCGATCTGATCGCCGGCGTCGTCCCGGACATTGTTCGCGGGTTTTCCTGGCCGAAGTCGATGCGCTGGGGCGACGGGGAGATCAAATGGGTGCGCCCGCTGCACCGTATCCTTTGCGCCTTCGACGGCGAGGTCGTCCCGTTTGAAATCGGCGGCGTCGTATCGGGCGACAAAACCGAAGGCCATCGTTTTCTGGCGCCTGGCGTCATTCAGGCGCGCAGTTTTGAGGACTATACGAAAAAGCTCCGCGACGCTCGGGTCATTCTAGACGCCGATGAGCGCCGGGACATTATCGCCGCCGACGCGGCGACCCTGTGCCGGGCCCAGGGACTGGAACTCGTCGAAGACAGAGGGCTGCTCAACGAAGTCGCCGGTCTTGCCGAGTGGCCTGTCGCCATGATGGGGTCGTTTGACGAAAAGTTCCTGAAACTGCCCGACGAGGTGCTCACCGCCTCCATGCGCGGGCATCAGAAGTACTTCTCGGTCAAGGATCCCAAGACAGGCCGGCTCGCCAACAAATTTGTTTGCGTCGCCAATATCGAGGCGCCGGACGGCGGCGCGGCAATGCGCACCGGATATGAGCGTGTTCTGACGGCGCGGCTGTCGGACGGCTGGTATCTTTACAATCAGGATCTCAAGACCAAACTCGAAGACCGCATCGCCGACCTCGACAAGGTGACCTTTTTCGAGGGTTTGGGATCTGTCGGCGACAAAGCGCGCCGGGTTGCGGCGCTGGCGCGAGACCTTGCGCCGGCGGTCGGCGCCGACCCGGCCGCCGCGGAACGCGCCGCCATGCTCGCAAAGGCCGACCTCGTCTCCGGCATGGTCTATGAGTTCCCGGAGCTTCAAGGCGTGATGGGGCGGTATTACGCGTTGGAAGAGGGTGAGCCCGCCGAGATCGCGGACGCGATCCGCGATCACTACAAACCCGCGGGCCAGGACGACGCTGTGCCGAGTGCGCCAGTCAGCGTCGCCGTAGCGCTGTCGGATAAGATTGACACGCTGACGGCGTTTTACGCTATCGACAAAAAGCCAACCGGATCGAGTGATCCGTTTGCGCTTCGACGGAACGCGCTTGGCGCAATCAGCATAGCGCAAGAAACTTCAGTGCGGCTCAAACTGCGTGACGTTACTGCGAAACAGATTGAACGGTTAGAAGGTAAACTTCCCGAAGGCCGCACTCCGTTTTTGGTCTCTGCGGAACTGCTCGACTTCGTCCACGATCGCTTGAAAGTCTATCTCCGCGACAAGGGCCATCGCCACGATCGAATTGATGCCATGCTGGCCGATGCAAACGGCCGGCTTGAGGATGATCTGGTTTTGATTGTCTCTAAGCTTATGGCGCTCGATTCCTTCCTGAAGACCGACGACGGCGAAAACCTCGCCGCCGCGTATAAGCGTGCGGCGAACATCCTGAAAGCGGAGGAAAAGAAAAAGGCGCTGCCTGATAATCTCAGCGTTGTCGAAACGTCCCTGAAAGCGCCGGAAGAAAAGGCTCTGTTCAAGGCGCTGGAGATCGCGGAAAGCGATGCCGGTAAGGCCGTGGGCGCGGAGGATTTCGGCGGCGCCATGGCGGCGCTCGCCCAGCTGCGCGCGCCTCTCGACCAGTTTTTCGAGCATGTCACGGTTAACGCCGAGGATGACCAGCTTCGCGCCAACCGCCTTGCGCTGCTGCAGCGGTTAATTGACGCCACGGCGACCACCGCTGATTTCTCACGGCTTGAAGGATGAGCGTTGATTCCGACGATCCGCGGCTGCGCGCTTCGATTGAGGCGTTTAATCGCGGCGATCTGAGCGGAGAGGCGTCATTTCTGGAACCGTTGCTCGACGAACACCCCGACGATGTTCGTTTGCTGCAGCGGATGGGCGCGGTGGTTGCGCAACTCGGCGACCTCAAACGGGCGAAAGACTTTTTATCACGGGCGCGCGACATTGATCCGGACAACATTTATGTCCTGCAGATGCTCGCTTGGATCGCCCGCAGACTGGGCGATCAGGACGAAGCCAATCGTCTCAACGAAAGAGTCATGGCGCTCGATCCCGACAATGCGGCCCCGTACGTCGATCTCGGCCGATTCAACCTCGCGCAGGGCGAGATCGCCGCTGCGCTCGAGTGCTTCGAAAAAGCGCTTGCGATTGAACCGACCTCCGTCGACGCACTGGTCAGCCTGGCGTCCCTTTGCGAGCGGCGACACGAGTTTGAAGAAGCGCTGCGCTTTGCCGAGCGCGCCGTTGCGCTGGCGCCGGAGCACGGTCAGGCCAACATCACGCTGGCGCGGGTTGAACTGCGGTCCGGTCAGACGCAACGCGCTGTGGAGCGCATGCAGAATTTGCTGGCGACGGCGCGCATCAGCGAAGCAGACGCGGCGTCGGCGCTTTATCTAATCGGACAGGCGGTCGACAAGCTGGGCGATTTCGATCACGCTTTTGTTGCGTTTCAATCAGCCAATAACATGTTGCATGAGCTGTATGGTCCGGCTGTGGCGTCGATGGATTCGGTCCTGGCGCCGGAGCGGTTGCAAAAGATTCACACGCATTTTGAAACCGAAGACGTCGCCGGCTGGACAACGGTCCCTGACGGGGAAAGGCCGGATCCGGTGTTTCTCGTCGGTTTCCCGCGCTCCGGGACAACGCTGTTGGACCAGGTCCTCAACGCCCACAGCGCCATCGATACGCTGGAGGAGAAAGAACACCTTATCGACGTTCGCAATGAACTGGTCAGGCCCGACGGCGGACTCGCCGGTTTAGCCGGGATGACGAAAGACGACGTCGACGCGTATCGACAAAAATACTGGTCGCGGGTGCGCGAAAACGCCGGACGCGATCTTGCGGGCGGGATCCTGATCGACAAGATGCCGCTCAATACCATCCTGCTCGGCCTGATTTATCGCCTGTTTCCCAAAGCGAAGATCATCTTCGCGGTCCGTGATCCGCGGGATGTTGTCTTGAGCTGTTTTCAACAACGGTTCGGCGTCAATGTCGCCATGTATCAGCTGCTCAAACTCGAAACGGCCGCGGCTTACTACGATCAGGTCATGAAAATCGGCGCGGCGTGTCGGCAGCGTCTGCCGCTCGACCTTCATATTGTCCGATATGAGGACGTGGTCGGCGATATGGAATCCACGGTTGCGGATCTGCTCGCCTTTCTGGGTCTCCCATGGGAGGCGCAAATGGCGGATTATCGCGACCAGGCCCGTCGTCGCTGGATTACGACGCCAAGCGCCGAGCAAGTGATCGAGCCGCTCTACGATACGTCGATCGGCAAGTGGCGCAGCTACCGGCGCCATATGGAGCCGGTGCTTTCCGTACTTGAGCCATGGGTCGACGCCTTCGGCTATGAGGCGTCTTAACCGAAGGCGGCGCCGGTCAGCGCGCGCCAGAACAAACGCGCACTGACCGGCCGGCGGTGCTTCGGCGACCGTGATGAAGGGGACGCCGCCGTAACCGCTGTCTGCTCGAAACCGAGAGGGCGATGGGGGGGGAGGGATCGCGCCCGGCTTCGAGAAGGGGCTTGCGCTAGCGTTCCTTCGGTTGCGCGGAAGCGGCCTTCCACTGGTCGAATTCGCCGCGCGAAAGTTCGCCCGAACCATCCGCGTCATAGGCGGCGAATTCTTCCGTCGAAACATTCGGCGCCGCGGCTTGCACCTCGGCGATCGACAATCCGCCGGATCCGTCGGTGTCGAGCGCGTCAAAGTCGGCGGCGTAAGCGGCGCCGGCTATGATGCTGAGCGCGGCGGCGGCGGTGAGAATGCGAAGAGTCATAGTGGGTCTCCTTTCAGTGATTACGAAAGGACGGCCGCTGCTCGGGTCCAAGCCGATCCCCTCAAATACTTGTCGGAGTCGGCAACGCCGTCGAGGGAAAGATCGTGCCTGTTCCCTAAAAACACAAATAAAATACGTGTAAGGATGTATTTGAATTCATATTAAAGTCGCGACAGAATTGAACGCCGCTTAAGTCGGGTCTCGCCTTGCGTGCAGCCCGAACACGCGCGACAGCAACGGTCGCGGTTCGCCATGCGGCGTGTCTTTGTATCCAGCGGCTCTCTCCGCGCTAGGAAAAAACAAATAGGCGCACATCAAAATGTAAGCCGCGTAATCCCAGGCGACCGCCAGCGCCCAGATATCAGAAAAGACATTGGCGTTTTTTAAGACAGCGTCTCGCGGCGTGATGGTCGAAAGGCCGGGAACGACCTCCGCTGTGACAACGGCCAGCGTGCGCGAAATGCGTACCTCGCCGGCGGGTTCCGCCGCCGGAGAGAACACTTCATCGAATATCCCTAGGCCGCGCGCCGGATATCGCTCAGCGTAGGATTTGATCGGAACGGGCGGTTTGGTGAGTTTCTGGCTGCGCACCAACGACTTCAGGGCCGCTTCCACTTCACTGGCGTAGCGATCGATGGCGCTGCGCTGCGCTGCGCTCATGCGGGCGCCGACCGGCTTGGGATTGGCGCGGTAAAAACTGTCGAGCTGTGCGTCAAGCAACGTTTCGATGCGCCGGTCCTGACGCCAGCGGTTGAGGACGCTGGCGAAGTCGTTGAATGCGGTTTCAAATTCGCGCGCCCACAGATCGTAATTCTCGTGGGCGTTGCGCGAAAGCATGGTTTTCAATTTGTCCGTGCGCTCGGCGCAAATGGAAGGCGCGTACGGGTCCGCGCCGGACGGATCCGCGCCGCGAACGATATCCTCAACGCTGGCGCCCAGGCTGGCGTACCACAGCGCGAGACCTTCGAAATAGTCGAACACCGCGCCGACGCCCGCAGCGCCTGACTGCGCCCCCGACTCGCGTTCGTTGCGCGCCGCGCGGGCGAGGTCGCTGACGGATATTTTCAGATCCTGAAGAAACAGAAAGTCTTTTTGGCGATAGGCCGCGATGCCGGCGCATTCCCGCTGCAGCCGGTCGATCTCATATTGGTATGTGTGCCGGACGGCGTCGACGCCGCCGACCCCGACAACGGTCGTCCAGGTCGAAACGAAAAAAAGGATGATCGCCAAGACGGGTATGACGACGAACAGCTTCAGGCATCGTTCCAGAAAAAACGCGGCGTCTCCCACCGCGCCTTTGCCAAGATCGCGAAACCAGTCTCGATGGCGGACAAGCTCCGCGCCGCCGACCCAAATGGCGACCGCGAGGACAAAGACGAAAACCCCGAACGCCGGCGGCAGGACAGCGTTACGCAGCAGATCCTCGTTTTCCTGAGAAGTAATCAGCGAAAAGCCGATGGCCGAGCTCACCGCACTGAAAAAACCGGACGAGACCGCGACGACGATAAAAAGCCGATTGAAGAGAGAGGATCCCTTCAGCGGCTTCGCCGTCAAGACAGATCCCACGACGACGCCCATGATCGCAATCACCGCAATCACGGCGCTGATGGCCGGGATCGAACCGGCGGTGACGGTTCCCGAAGTGATGGTTCCGGCGGTTACGGTTAATGCGTCCGCGGCCTTCGCCGGTTCCAGCGGCGGCAAAGCCGCGAAAAACACGATCGCGCACTTGATCGCTGGTCTGTTGGCCGAATGCCTCGCCATTCCCTTCGCGCCGTTCTGGTCCCGTTTGCGCCGTTCTGGCCGCCTCGAGCTAAGTCGCCTCGGGAATGCGCCGCCCGCTTGATACGAGACGATATCACGCGGTGAGGGCGTCCCGAATCGAGCAAACGTCATGGGAATCTGCATTTTTGCATATGTGACGTTGCAACTGCGGCATTTTCCGTCTTGGCCAATGGCGGGCGGCGCCCTATGCCATCCCGGCCTTTGGGAGGCGCATTTTTTGCTTGCGTTAAGCAAGAACAGCGTGTCTGCGCTGCACGGAAATGAGAGGGATGTATGGCGGGCCAGAAATGGGTGTACAGCTTCGGGGCCGGCGCAGCCGACGGGGACGCTTCGAAGAAGAACCTGCTCGGGGGGAAGGGGGCGAACCTCGCTGAGATGTCCAGCCTGGGCCTCCCGGTCCCGCCGGGTTTCACCATCTCAACAGATGTCTGCACCGCCTTTTACGATAACAACCGGAATTTTCCCGATGGCTTGAAAACCGAGGTCGATACGGCCTTGGGGGCGGTCGGCGCCCATGTCGACCGCGTTTTCGGCGACTCTCAAAAGCCGTTGCTGGTGTCGGTTCGCTCGGGCGCGCGGGCCTCGATGCCGGGCATGATGGACACGGTCCTCAATCTGGGACTCAATGACCAAACGGTTCAGGGGCTTGCCGCGCTGGCTGGCGATGAACGGTTCGCCTATGACAGCTATCGGCGCTTTATCCAAATGTATGCCGATGTCGTTCTGGGCGTTGATCACCACGAATTTGAAGAAATCCTTGAGACGTTCAAAGAAGAGAACGACTACCTTCTTGATACCGATTTAACAGCCGCCGATTGGAAGACGGTCATTGCCGGCTACAAACAAGCGGTGGAGGCGAAACGCGGCGAGCCGTTTCCGCAGGACCCGAACGAACAACTATGGGGCGCCATCGGCGCGGTGTTTTCCTCCTGGCGCAATGAGCGCGCGAACACCTATCGCCGGCTGCACAATATCCCGGAAAGCTGGGGAACGGCGGTAAACGTTCAGGCGATGGTGTTCGGCAATATGGGCGAAACGTCCGCAACTGGCGTTGCGTTCACCCGTGACCCGTCAACCGGTGAAAACGAATATTATGGGGAGTTTCTCATCAATGCGCAGGGCGAGGACGTCGTCGCCGGGATCCGGACCCCGCAGCCCTTAACGACGCGCGCCAAGGAAGCGATGGGCGAAACGGAGCCTTCGTTAGAAGAGGCGATGCCGAACGCCTATGATGAGCTTATCGCAGTATTCGACAAGCTCGAAAATCACTACCGCGACATGCAGGATATCGAGTTTACCATCCAGGACAAAAAACTCTGGATGCTGCAAACCCGCAACGGCAAGCGCACGGCCAAAGCTGCGCTCAAGATCGCTGTTGATATGTGTGCGGAGGGATTAATCTCTGAAGAAGAGGCTGTCTGCCGGGTGGACGCCCATTCGCTCGATCAGCTGTTGCATCCGACGCTCGACCCCGATGCGCCGCGAGATTTGTTGCTAACCGGACTGCCTGCTTCTCCGGGCGCCGCTTCGGGAGAAGTCGTGTTCAATTCCGATGAAGCCGAGCGGCTCGCCCAGGAAGGTCGGAAGGTCATTCTTGTCCGGGTGGAAACCAGCCCTGAGGACATTCACGGCATGCACGCGGCGCAGGCGATTGTCACGGCGCGGGGCGGCATGACCAGTCATGCTGCGGTTGTCGCGCGCGGCATGGGGCGGCCTTGCGTTTGCGGCGCCGGCGATCTGAAAATCGACCGCGACGGACAGGAGTTCACCGTCACCGGCCGAACCGTGAAAAAGGGCGACATCGTTACCGTCGACGGCGCCGCCGGCAAGCTGTTCGCCGGCGCTGTTCCGACGCTTCAGCCGGAGCTTTCCGGCGACTTCGCGAAACTCATGGAATGGGCCGATAAAGGCCGGCGCCTGCGGGTTCGCGCCAATGCGGAAACGCCGCACGACGCCCGTGTCGCGCGGGAGTTCGGCGCGGAAGGCATCGGCCTGTGCCGCACCGAGCACATGTTTTTTGAAGCAGACAGGATCGTCGCCGTACGCGAAATGATTCTGGCTGAAGAGGAATCGGGCCGGCGAAGCGCCTTGGAAAAGCTTTTGCCCATGCAGCGCTCCGATTTTGAAGGCATCTTCAAGGTGATGGCGGGACTGCCGGTCACCATTCGGCTTCTTGATCCGCCGCTCCATGAGTTTCTTCCGCACTCTGATGAAGAAATAGAAGAGGTCGCCTCCGCCTCGGGCATGGATCCGGAAAAGTTGAAAGACCGCGCCCACAAGCTTCAGGAGTTCAACCCGATGCTTGGCCACCGCGGCTGCCGCCTCGGCGTGTCCTATCCGGAAATCTACGAGATGCAGGCGCGCGCCATCATGGAAGCTGCTTGCGCCGTGGCCGCCGAAACGGGCGAAATGGTGACGCCGGAGATTATGATTCCACTGGTCGCCAAGCGCGAGGAGCTTGCTTTCTTGAAGCGCCGCGTCGACGCGGTGGCGGAAACGGTTTTGCGGGAAACCGGCGCCAAGCTTGAGTACATGGTCGGCACCATGATCGAGCTGCCGCGCGCGGCGTTGACCGCGGATGAAATCGCTCACGAAGCGGCGTTCTTTTCGTTTGGAACAAATGACCTGACACAAACGACGTTCGGTCTGAGCCGCGACGACTCGGCGTCGTTTCTGCCGGACTATCTCAGACGCAACATTTTCGAGCGCGATCCTTTTGTGACGCTTGATCCTGACGGCGTGGGCGTTCTGGTGGAAATCGCCGCCGAGCGCGGACGCAAGACGCGCAGCGACATCAAACTCGGGATATGCGGCGAACATGGCGGCGATCCCGACTCGATCCGGTTCGTTGAGGGGATCGGGCTCGATTACGTATCCTGTTCGCCCTACCGCACGCCGATCGCGCGGTTGGCTGCGGCCCAGGCGAAACTCGAAAAAGGCGGCGGCTGACGGACGCTGCGAATTGACCGTGTGACGCCCTGTTAGGATAAAGGCAGCAAAAACAACGGGTTGATTTGCATGCTGTAATCTGAAAAAGGGTTAAGGCGCCGAAATTTGAATTGCGGCTCTAGATCGGGGGCGCCATATGACACCCCGGTTAAGCGCCTGATATCGGGCGCTTAATGAATTTTGGCCGGTAGTTTGCCTATTATTGCGGCGAAGACCGAGGAATTGGACGGAAGACTTGGCGAGACGTTTTGAACACAACGCCCATGAGGTGAGCTGGACGCTGCGCAGCTTGATGGCTGCGGGTCTCTTGAGCATTTGCGTGGTCGCCACCGCCATGAGCGTCTCCGTCAACGCCGATCGCGCTGAAGCGGTTCGGGAGACCGAACGCGCCGTCGCCCGCGAGGCCGCTCTTGTCGCCGATCTCGCCAACTATCTTGCGTCCGAGACCGCGGCGACGCGCAACGCCTTGACCGAGCCGCGCGTAAAGCCGGCGAAGCCGACATCGGCGTTGTTCCTTCTCGATGACGACCCGGCGCAGAAGCTCGCCAATTTTGACTTTTCCACGCTCGCTGAAGCGCGCGTAGACGCGGCCGAGCGCACCTGCCTTGCGCAGGCAATCTATTACGAAGCGCGATCAGAGCCGCGTATCGGTCAGGTCGCGGTTGCCGATGTGGTGCTCAATCGGGTGGCGAGCCGGCTCTATCCCGATACGATTTGCGATGTCGTCTTTCAGGGCTCCGAGCGTCGTACGGGGTGCCAGTTTTCGTTCACCTGCGACGGGTCGATGGATATCCGCCTGAACAAGCGCAAATGGGTCGCGTCTGAAGACCTTGCCGGCGCCATTCTGGCGGGCCTGCGCGCCCCGGTCAGCCGAAACGCCACGCACTATCACGCCGATTACGTCAGTCCATACTGGGCCCCCAAAATGAGCCCGACCGCGACCATCGGCACCCACAAGTTTTACCGTTTTCCAAGCCGGCGCATTAAGGAAGCCGCCCCCGCTGCGATGTAGCGGGCGCCGCGGTCAGAACGATTTCTATGCGGCCAGGGCCTTCAACGTCATTTTTATGATGACAAATTCCGCCGGCCTCAGCGGCGCAAAGCCGATCTGCAAATTCACAACGCCGTTGTCGATGTCGGTTTGAGTCATCGTCGTTGAGCCGCATTGGACAAAGAACGCTTGGTTTGTCGATGCTCCAGGCAGGGCGCCGTCGCGAAAGAGCGTGTTCATAAAGGCTTCGACGCCGGACCGAATGCGCAGCCACAGCAGTTCTTCATTTCGCTCAAAAGCGGTCCACGTCATGGCCTTGTCAACGCTCTTTTCAATCATGTTGGAGAGCCGGCGCACGGCCACGTAACGCCATTCCGGATCCTGCGATAACGTGCGCGATCCCCAGATTACCGGTCCTGCTGACGGAAAAGTCCGAATAAGGTTGACGCTCTCGGCCGTAAGGAAGTCCTGTTCGGCATTGGTAACCGCATGCTCCGGCGCTGCGCCCAAGATGTTCGCAGAGAATCCCGCCGGCGCTTTCCAAACGCCGCCGGCCGCATCAGTGCGGGCGATCACGCCGGCGACCGCGCCGCTCGCCGCAATTGAGGGTGCAGATGATCCGGACACGGAGAGGCGCGGCGCAAACATCGCCGCGTCCCGATCGAAGAGTCCGACTGCATATCGCCAGTCGGCGACCAATGATTGCGCGTCGAAAGCGGCCTCGGTCTTGGGCGCGTCGATCAATAGCATTGCATGCTTGCGTTTGGCGGCGACGAGCGCAGCCGCGTAGGCGCGTCCCGCTGCAGATGGCGGGATGCGCGCGGCGATGGGCGCCGCGACGAGCCCGATGCCGGCGTCGCCCCGGCGGTCGATAAGATCGGCCAGGTTCGCCGATCCGTTCTCAAGATCAGCCGCTTTCACGTCGACTGTCGCCGCGCGCCGGCCGCCATTGACGAAGAAAAGCCTGATCTGTTCGCGCGCTTCCGGATCGACGGCGACGCCGGCGTGCAGCGCTGCGAACTCGCCGTAGGACGTGAATGTTTTTTCCGACGTCATGCCGAAATCGTCGACGAAGAGCGCTCCGGAAAGTGAAACCCTTTTGATGACGCTCGGCGCAGGCGTCAGCTCCTCGACATAAACGCCGGGATAGGTGACTTGCTGCGAATGCGCCCGTGCGCCGGCGAATAGCGAAACCGCCATTGCGCCGGAACCGCTGAGAAACGCGCGGCGCCTGATGTCGCTCTGAGAACCCATGAGCGTCTTCCCCTTACCGGCAGAAGGTCGGTGGAATGGGAGAGGCTGTCAACAGGCGCTTGGTTAATGGACGTCCAAACCGAGATCGAGGGTCGGCGCAGAATGGGTGATCCAGCCGGACGAGATAATGTCGACGCCTGTCTCTGCGACGGCGCGGACGGTGTTCGCCGTGATGTTGCCTGACGCCTCGAGAACGGCGCGCCCCCGGTTGGCGGCGACGGCCTGTTTCATATCCTCGGCGGTCATATTGTCGAGCATAACGATATCGGCGCCGCCCGACAGCGCTTCTTCCAACTGATCGAGGCGATCGATTTCGACCTCGATTTTTACGGCGTGTCCGACCGACTGGCGCGCGGCGGAGAGAGCCTGGGCTATGCCGCCGGCGGCGGCGATATGGTTGTCCTTGATCATCACGGCGTCAAAGAGCCCAAAGCGGTGGTTGTGTCCGCCGCCGCAACGAACGGCGTACTTCTCGAACGCCCTCAGGCCCGGTGTCGTCTTGCGCGTGCATACGATCTTCGCGCCCGTTCCCTTCACGGCTTCGACCAGCGCCGCCGTTGCGGTGGCGACGCCGGACAAATGGCCGAGAAAATTCAGCGCGACCCTTTCCGCAGTCAGAATACCTCCGGCCGCGCCGTCGATCTTCATGACGACATCGTTTCTGGCGACCGCCGCGCCGTCGCCGCTCCGAACACTGACCTTGATGAAGGGGTCGACACGCCGAAAAGCCGCAATGGCGAGATCAACACCGCATATCACGCCTGCGGCGCGTGCGGCGATGGATGCGCTCATCTGAGCGTCGGCGGGAATGGTCGCGAGCGTCGTGATGTCGCCGGCAAGGCCTAAGTCCTCCGCCAGCGCATCCGCGACGGCTTTGTCAACCAAATGAGAAGGCAAAGCCGGCTCTGTCATTCGATATCGTCCAGTTCGGCGCAGATTTCGGTATGAAACGGCTCTTCATCCGTATCGGGAAAATCACTGCGATAATGACTGCCGCGAGACTCTTCGCGCGCCAGGGCGCCTTGCGCAATCAGTTCCGCGGTGACAAGCGCGCTTTTGAGCCCGCTTGTCATGTCGGGATGTTCATTAAGCTCGCCAAGCGTTTCGAGAGCGGTCATCAGGCTTTCTTCCGACCGGATGATCGCGCACCCTGCAGACATCGCGTTGCGCAGCGTCGCCATCGCCTCCGCCGGCGCAGGCTTTGAGGGGACGTCCATGCGGTCGGCGGGCGCGCCCGGTTCATCCTTTGCCGTAATCTCTTTGTCGCGCAGCTGGTCCGCGATGCGGGCGCCGAAAACGACCGCTTCCAACAGAGAGTTGGAGGCGAGACGGTTGGCGCCGTGCACCCCGGTGGACGCAACCTCGCCGACGGCCCAGAGGCCGTCAACCGACGCCGCGCCGTCAAGATCGGTGAAGACCCCGCCCATGTGATAATGCGCCGCCGGTGCGACCGGCATCAACGCTTTGCGCGGATCAATGTCTGCGCGCTGGCAGGCGGCGAAAACTGTCGGGAATTGTTCCGGAAAGCCGTCGCCGACGGCGTCGCGCGCATCAAGGCAGGCGCCGCGGCCGGCCTTGATTTCCGCCTCCACGGCGCGGGCTACAATATCGCGGGGCGCGAGGTCCTTGGCCGGGTGATAGTCCTCCATGAACGCGCGTCCGTCGCGGTTGACCAGGACTGCGCCCTCGCCGCGCAGGGCTTCCGTCGCCAGGGGCGCCGGATCGGCGCCGATATCGAGCGCCGTTGGATGAAACTGCACAAACTCCGGATCGCGTATCTCTGCGCCTGCGCGCGCGGCGAAGGCGAGGCCATGACCCTGGGCGCGGACCGGATTGGTGGTGACTGCGAAGAGCCCGCCGAGACCCCCGGTCGCGAGCACGGTCTCGCCGGCGTCGAAAACGGCGCGTTCTTTGGCGTCGACGTTGTAAACAAGCGCTCCGCCAACTGCGCCATTATCGTCCGTCATGAGGTCCTCGACGACAACGCGTTCCAGGATCGTGATGTGCTCGCTGGCCGCCGCTGCTTTGATGAGCGCGTCCATGATTGCGGCGCCGGCCTGATCGCCAGTGGCGTGGACGATGCGATTGCGGCAGTGAGCGGCCTCGCGTCCGAGGATGAGGTCGCCGTCAGGGTCCTGATCGAACGCCACCCCGAGACGCATCAGGTCTTCCACCGCCGCTTCGCCGCCATCGACCAGGATGCTGGCGGCTTCGGCGTCGACGAGCCCCGCGCCCGCCTGCATCGTGTCGGCGAAGTGGAGGTTGGGCGTGTCGTCCTGGCCGACGGCGGCGGCCATGCCCCCTTGCGCCCAGGGGGTTGCGCCGCCCTGGCCGAGCGGGCGCGCGGTGATGACGGTTACCGGGCGAGGCCCAAGCTTGAGCGCCGTATAGAGGCCGGCGACGCCGGCGCCGATGATGAGAATGTCTGGGGAATTCGCCAACAGTCGCCTTACTGATTATCCGCGTTCGCCAAGGGCGTAGCGGATAACGTCCGCATAATCAAAAGCGAGCGAAATCAGAATGGTGGCGAACAAGAGCGCGATCCACTTGCCGGCGAGCGTTGTCCTTGCCCGCCACTGGTCGCGGCGGCGCCAGAGATAGATGGCGAGCGGCGTCCAGAAAATCACATGCACGATGCCGAGAAGGCGGACATAGCCGACCTGGCTGTACAGCCACATCATGGACGGAAAGGTGAGGGCCATCGCAACCAGCGTCCAGCGCGCTTCCGCCCGCACAAAGGCGAACGGGATCGCGAGCAGGAAAACGAGGCCCATGAAATTGACCCACCACTCGACCCAATCGGGGCCTGCGGCGAGGTCGGCCGAAAAGGCTTCCATAACGTCCATCGCTGCGCGACCGCCAGTCTAGACCCGCGCCTCGACGGCGGCGACCTCCGGTCGACCCTCATGAGTGTACATTGATTGCCGCTTCAGCGGCAGCGCAATCATGCGCTCAATAGCCTGACGCGCCTTGTCGATCACCGTCGGGTCGATTTCGACCTTGTGCTCCATCGTTTGCAGCGAGCGCAAAATTTTCGGCAGGCTGATCCGCTTCATATGCGGACAGAGATTGCACGGACGCACGAAATTCACGTTGGGGTTCTCGGCGGCGACATTGTCCGACATCGAACATTCGGTAATGAGGACCACATTCTTCGGCTGCTTGTCTTTCACATAGTTGCTCATGCCGCTGGTTGATCCGGCAAAGTCGGCTTCAGCCAGGACGTCCGGCGGACATTCCGGGTGCGCCAGTACGATCACGTCGGGATTGCCGTATCGGATTTCGCGAATGTCTTCCGCCGTAAAGCGCTCGTGGACTTCGCATGCGCCGGCCCAGGTGACGATCTTAACGTCAGTCATCGCCGCAACATTGCGAGCGAGATATTGGTCGGGAAGGAACAGAACCGTGTCGGAATTCCACTCCTTCGCGGCGTATTCGACAACTTCGACCGCATTCGACGACGTGCAGCAGATGTCCGTTTCCGCTTTTACGTCGGCGGTGGAATTGACATAGGTGACCACCGGGGCGCCCGGATATTTCTGCTTCAAGAGCCTTACGTCATCGCCGGTTATAGCCGCAGCGAGTGAGCAGCCGGCGCGCAGATCCGGGATCAGCACCGTTTTCTCCGGACACAGAATTTTTGACGTTTCCGCCATGAAATGGACGCCGGCTTGGACGATAATGTCCGCGTCAGTGCGCGCCGCCTCTTTGGCGAGCTGCAGGGAGTCGCCCGCGAAATCGCCGACGCAGTGAAAGATCTCCGGCGTCATATAGTTGTGCGCGAGAACGACCGCGTTCTTTTCGCGTTTCAGATCGTTGATGGCGGCGATGTAGGGAGCGTGCGTCCGCCATTCGAGTTCCGGAATGAATTTGGAGACCTTGGGATAGAGGTGGTCCGTCTTCGCACGCACCTCGTCGGTATAGGCGAGGCCGTCCGTCTCGTGTTCATGTCCAAATGCGGGCATCGCGATGCCTCCTTCAGCATTCACAAAGATCGCAACAACGCAGCGAACCGGGAGTTCAATTATGCTCAACAGGAGCATATATAGGGCCAAAAAACAGCCCCGCAAGGGGGAAGCCGGTATGTTCCCAAAAACCAGCCCCGCGTCAAGAAAGATACACAGAATCATTTTCCCAATCCGTAAGTATTGACTTACCAAATATGAGTGCTATTCGTAAGACATGACTTACGAAATGAAATTTGAAGCCCTGTCGTCATCAACGCGGCGCGCCGTTTTCGAAAGGCTGCGCGCCGGCGGTCGTTCCGTCGGCGCATTGGCCGAAGGATTGCCGGTGTCCCGCCCCGCGGTTTCGCAGCATCTGAAGGTGCTCAAGGACGCCGGCCTCGTATCCGAACGGCGGGACGGGGTGCGGCGCATTTATTCCATCGACCGCCAAGGGGTGTCCGACATGCGAGACTATTTTGACCGGTTTTGGGATGACGCGCTCGATTCTTACAAGCGATCGCTTGAGGGAAGCGACGGCTAAGCAATGGAGAGACCCATGGATGTGCAATCGCCCATAGAACCTATCGTCAAGCAGTTAGCGCTGAACGCGCCTTGTGAGGCCGCGTTCCGCCACTTCACGGACAATATTGATGTCTGGTGGCCGCTTAAATCCCATTCGCTCAGTGAAAAGAACGCCGCCGCCGTCCGCTTCGAGGCGAAAGAGGGCGGGCGCATTTACGAAATCGATTACGCAGGAAACGAACGAGAGTGGGGCCGCGTATCGGTTTGCGAGCCGCCGCGCCGTCTTGTTTTTTCATGGGTGCTGGAAGCGCCGGCGGACGCAACGGAAGTTGAAGTGTCCTTCGAGCCGACAGGAGACAACGCGTGCGCCATGACGTTGGTGCACAGAAACTGGGAAACCCACTCAAAAGGACGCGCCGTCCGCGACGGATATCATACGGGCTGGGACGGTGTTCTTGAGCGTTTTGTACAGGCGCTCGGCTAGTCGTTCGACAATATCCGGGTTTCGCCGGGATCGGTGAAAAGATCGCCGCCGGCGCGTCGTCTCCATGCATCGCCATTGCCGGCGGCGCGCCGCGGCACATGAACGCCGATGGTCTGCCGGGCCTTGATGATATCATTGAGAATAAGTTCGCCGTTTCTATCGCCTACGAACCAATAGGGCGGAAAGGCGGTGGTCGTCTGTTTCCTGTTGAAATGCGATTGGTGGCGGGAAAAGTTCAGGACTTTCGGGTCCGCATCGCCGAGATGAATGACGGTTGTCTCTTCGCCGAGGGAAACGCGCCAGGCGTAATTCTGGATGTGCGGACGGTTGCCTGCATGGGGAACGGAAACGACATCGACAACGATGTCGCCAAAGGAAAAGGTTTCGCCATTGTCTTCAGGCGATAGCGCCAGCGTGCGCACGCGCTTCATCATGGGATCGTCGGACGCGACGCCGGCCTCAATAAGCTTTTCGCGGACTTGTTCCGGCGCGAACATCACGACATCTGTCTGCGCGCGCATGTATGCGATGGTTGGCCGAGGCGAAAAATGGTCGCCGTGAACATGACTGACGAATATGGCGTCTACGCCGTCGAAAGGCGGTTCGCCGTTCAACATTGCCTGGCTGATATCGTCCGGGACCAAGGCGTATTGGCCGAACCCGTCCGCATAGAATGCGTCGAAGAGAACTTTGGAGTCTCCGTGTGCGACCATGACGCCTTCATTGCCAAGATAGCGGGCGGTCGAATGATCGTGTGCAGCCGCCGCCGGCGCAAGCGCAAGCGTCAACGCCGCTATGATGCGCTTCATGGAACACCTATTTTCAGCGCCGATCACCTTATCGCCTCGGCGTCTCTGCGCAAACGGGGGATTGCGAGACCGGCGGCGGCGTGTTCGCGCAGGCCCTCCCGGCTCGGGCGAAAGAGAGCGGCGGGCCGTCCGCCCGTCTGTTGCGTCGTGTCGCCCGTGCGCTCGACAAACCCGGACTTTTCTACGCTTCGCCGGAAGTTTTGTTTGTGAAACTCAAAGCCGACAATGGCTTCAACGGTCTGTTGCAATTCGAACAGCGTAAACTCCGGCGGCGTCATCTGAAAGATAATTGGTCGATATCGCAATTTTCCGCGGAGGCGACCGACGGCGGTCGCCAGAATGCGGCGATGGTCTGAAATCATCGGCGCGCCGGTTTCTCCGCCCGTCGGTTCGTCGCCTGCGGGGAGCTCAAGCCCGGCGTCGCGGCGGTCGCGCCAAGCCTCGGCGATCAGTCCCGCTTCATACATCAATTCGTATCGATCAAGCGTATGCGCTTCGTCCCATTCGGCGCCGTCCAGTCCAAAGGCCGCCGCCGCCCGCGCCCGCCTTGCCTCGCTCGCATCGCCGCCGCGCTGCGCCCACGCGGTCAACGCTGGAATGATTTTGCTGCGAAGCGCCGCCGGTTCGCCGCCGCGCCAGTCTTCCCACGGAAAGAAACTGTACCAGTCGCGCCAACCGGCGTCCTCGGCGCTGACGTCTGTCGGTCCGGGCGCCAGCGCCAGATAGCCCACGGAAACGACCCGTTCGCCGCTTCCCCCGGCGATGGCGGCCAGCGGCGCTTCGCGGCCCCTGTCCCCGAAGGTGTACAGTTGTTCAACATATCCGAGCGAGAGATGGGTCTGTTTGGTCACCCACTCGCGCACGCCGATCTCAAACGTGCGATGGCGTTCAGGGTCGAACGGGCCGTATGGCAACCCAATCGCGCCGGACCGGCCGACGCACAGCACTTTCGGCCGCTGATCGTCGATTGCCGCCAGCACGGCGTTGAGGGTGATCGCAACATTCGCAGCGACCGGATCTGCAGACGTCTTTTGCATCGACGTCCTTATGCCGTTGTCAGGCGGCCAGCGGCAAGGTCACGATGTCGTTGCAAACGGCGCCGGAGCAGGGCTGCATATCGAGTACGGCCTCCACCATGCGGTCGTTACGGCCGAGCAATGCGTCCGCTTCGGAAATCAGCAGCAGATTGGGGTCCGCATGGGGCGCCGCCTTGCGCAGGCGTTTTGCAATTTCCGATTCGCTCCGATCCTTCTCTACGGCGCATAATAGAATGTAGGCCGCAGCCATCGATCGCGCGACGCCCTGATGGCAGTGAATCAGTATTGGTTCCTTGCGATCCCAGCGGGCGGCCAGGTCGACGAGTTGGCGACTCAACGACTGATTCGGGTCAGCGATTGAACAATCTCCGCACAAATGAAAATGATTCTCTGCAGGCAGATCGTCAAAGTCCGGCGGCGGGCCCTCGTCGCTGTCCAGGATGGAAACGACAAAGCGAGGTTTGTACCTCCGAAACGCCTGTTCGGAGCTGGAAAAAGAACTCACGATAATCATCGACACACGCGCCCCTTGAACTCTCCGACGGAGGCGGTCGGCGCAGACTCGTCCCTTGCGCGCTGTGCGCGGCCGAACCGCTCCACAGCCTGATCGTCCGATCGGCGGGGCGATCGCGCGGCGATATTCAATCTACTCATCTTGCAAACGCATTCTTTGCCTGACGCGGCGTCCCGGCGCCGCGGTTTCATTTGCAGGCAAAATAGTGGGTTTCTGACCGGTCCGTAAGCCGCGCCGCTGTCACGAGGGATTGAGATCGCGGATTTGTTACCCGTCCGCGGCGGCGTTAACCATCAAGCGCGCGCATCAGCGCTTGAAAGCGCGCCAGGTATCGTTTTTGCGATTCGACTGCGGTAAGGGTCTTTATCGTGATCGTCCCGACGCCGCGCGGCGGCCCAAAAAAGCGGCGGGCTTCGGCGGCGTCGAACCCGGCCAGCTGCGTCGCCTCAAAATACGCGGACGCGCGGTCGGCCCGCTTGATCGTTTTTTCTACTGTGTCGGGAAGGTCGGCGGGTAACGAGAACCGCAGGTGAATGGCCTGTGACAGCCGTTTTTCGATCTCTTTGTATTGGTTGCCGAGTTGCGCTTTGAACGGCGAAATCATGTCGCCGATGACAAACTCCGGCGCGTCATGGAGAAGCGCGGCGAGCCGCCATTTTACTGGCCAGCCCGGCTTTAGCAGGGCGCAGAATTCTTCGACGACAAGGGAATGCTGCGCCACGTTAAAGGGAAGATCGCCCTTGGTCTGCCCGTTCCACCGCGCGACGCGGGCGAGCCCGTGGGCGATGTCTTCGATTTCCACATCCATCGGCGATGGGTCCAACAGGTCCAGGCGGCGGCCGGACAGCATTCGCTGCCACGCTCGCGGAGCCTCGCTCGCCGCTGTCTTTCGCACCTGCAACACCATGTCGGATCCGTTTTCGGAAACGCGACGCCTAACAGAGCGCGCCTGATCCGGCAACCAATCGACGAAGTGCGCTTTTCCCGCGGCGGGGTCACTTGTCGCTTGCGTTGGCATGAGGGAAGTTCTGCGCATCAGTAAAGAGTTCGTTCAGGAACCGGAAAGGAAAGGACGGGCCGTCATTCAGGCGGTTCGGCAGGGGCGATTATCATGAGCACACAGGACTACGAAGAACGCAGAGGCGGCGGCGGCGGAATTGTCATGGCGACGCTGGTCGTACTGATCTTTTTGGGCGCCGCGCTATCCGTAGCGGCTTATATATTTGGTGAGCCTGAGCTCACCGTTTTGGAATCCATCGGCGCCGGCTTCGGCGGTCTCGCCGGGATCATCATCGGCTTGTTCGGCGCCGTTATCGGCATCGTGCTTGGACTTTTCGGCGCTTTGTTGGGAATTGTCGCCGCCGGCGGCGCCGTGGCGCTCACGCTGTTCATTATCGGCTCGCCGATTATTGCGATTGTTCTCTTTGTGCTGCTGCTGCGCTCGCGCGGCGGCGCTCGCACGGACCCGGATCCGCATAGCTGATTTGCAACGCACTTATCGAAATCGACAGACGCCGCCCGGCAGGCATTCGCCAGGCGGCGTTTTTTTTATTCGTTGTTGTCTTCTTCTTCTGGTTCGTCTTCCCGCGCCGCGCGCCCGAACAATGCGCCGAGACCCTGACGGATCAGTTCCTCTTTGGGCGCCGCTTCCGCCGCAGCGTCTGTCGTTTCCCCGTCATTGCCCGCATCATCCGGTTGACCGAGCAGTCCCTGGATCGCTTTTGATGCCGCGTCTTCGGGCGTTGAGGGCGCGCCGCCCAGAAAGCCGCCCAGCGTGTCTTGAAGCGCGGCTTGCGCCAGTGCTTCCGCATCGACGCTGATCGAGGGCTGCGCGAAGGTGCCGCCGACCCGAACCGGCACGGATATGGCTTGCCCGGACGAGCCGTCGGCGGTGGTGGTTGCGCGCGGCGCAAGGCGCAGATCGATTGTTTGCGCCGCGAGATTGATTTGCCCGGCGCCGGTCATCGTCACGAAAGGCCCGTCGAGCGATATTGTCGGAGCGTCGACAAGGCCGTCGGCGATCGAGAAATTGGAAAGAAAAGAGGAGAAATCGGTTTCCTCCCGCGGTCCGCGCGCGGTTGAGACCGCACTCGTCAGCGCCGCCGGATTAATCCCGCCGGTGCGCAGCGAATCGGCGGCCTGTGCGAGCTTAGCGATATTGAGGCCCTTGAGCGCGCCGTTGGCGAGATCAAAGCCGCCCGAGCCGTCCATCGACGACATAATCGCGGCCTGGCTGGATCCGGACGCGGTGAAATCGAGCTTGAACGAACCAAGACCCAACAGGTTGTCATGTTTCAATATGTCGAGCGACAAGGGCTGGGCTTCCACCGCCTCCATATCAAAATTGCCGGCGAAGGAGGGGGTTGCGGTTCTGGCGTTGACAACGAGGCGGCCGGAGCCCTGTCCGCCGTACATTGACAGTTCCGGGATATCTGCCGTCATGCGGCCGTTGTCGATGTTCAGTTTCAGCCTGCTTTCGCCGACCTTGATGTCATTGAGCAGGATCTGATCCGCCGAGATATCAAAATCCGCATCAATGTTGCGGAGCCCGGTGAAGTCCATCGTCGCCTCAGACCACGCCGGAAACCCTTCCGCGCTCTCGCTCGGCGGCGGCATGTACGGCCGCAGGTCGAGTAACTCCGTAGACAGAACGCCTCCAGCGTTCGGTTTGGCGCCGCTCCAATCGAGGTTGAGCGCGCCTTCGGCGTCGATTTCGTCAAAACTGATGACAGCGCTGGAAACGCGCAACGCGCTGGGATTTCCTTCCACGTCCCCTGAAAAGGAAAGGCTGTCAAAGCCCGGCGCATCGACGAGCTCAGCGCCGGCGAGAGCGGCGAAAGCAGGAAGATCGGGAGCATCGAAATCAATCGGTCCTTCATACGATAGGGAGTCTGCGTTGATGACGTTGACGTCGGCCCCGGCGGTCGTTGCGCCGACTTTCAAATCAAGCTTCAGGTTGGCGCTTTCGCCGGCCATCAGTTTTGACAAGTCGTTCAAAACAAGGTCGACCTGCGTCGGTTCGCCCTGGAAATTCAGCGTCCCGTCAACCTCCAGAGGCGACTTGAGCGAAGTCAGGATGACGGCGACGTTGATGTCGTCCATGGCGAACGTGCGGCCGGCTGTTTCGTCTTTGTAAGTCGCCCGCCCGTTGATCAGGCGCACATCGCCCAGCTTAACGTCCCGCAAGGACGCGCCGGCTCCTTGCGCAGACGCATCTTCAGTAGTCGGATCAGTTGAGCTGTCGGCAAAGTTCCAGTTGATTGATCCATCTGACTTTCGATGCAGATTGATCGCGGGTTCGGTCAGGATGAAGCGATCGACCTCGACCGATCCCCCGAGCAATGGAAACAATTTGACCCCGATTTGAGCCTCTTTGACGCGCGCGACGGCGTCGCCGTCAAATCCGTCCGCGTTTGCGATTGTCAGCTCGCTCACCTTGAACGACGTACGCGGAAAAATACGGATCGACAGATCATCGCCGATAAAAACATCGCGGCCCAGCGCGTTGGACGCGGAGGTTTCAATTCTACTTTTGTAGGTCGCCGCCGGAATAATCCCGGGCGCGATCAACAGAACGGCGAGACAAACGCCGATGAGGGCGACGATGATAAATAGGATGCGGCTCATCAGGGGGGTGATCCATGTGGTTGCTGTCGTGAGGGGGCGCCGGGATGCGCTGAGTTCAAATGCAAAATAGCGGGGCGAGCGGGCGATTTCGACCCGTGTTTTATTGCGGCAACATGACAAATTCGAGGCGTCGCCGCGCGAATCGGCAGCTGCCTCCGGCGCGCGCGCGCGCCCGTGCGCGGGCGCTGACGCCGCGTTGGTACAAAATTAGAACATACTGAAAAAATAATATACATATCAGAGTATTATATGGTGTTGCCAGAATGGAACAAAAAGAGTACATTGGAGATCTGATTGACAGGGCGAAGCCCGGTCTGGAGAACGGAGGCGGCGGCGATGAGCAACAATCTGAAATTGGTGGAGACGGGCGACGTGGACAAATCGAAGGCGCTTGAAGCGGCGATCTCACAAATCGACAAGGCGTTTGGCAAAGGCTCGCTGATGCGCCTTGGAGACCGCGAGGTCGTCGACATAGAGGCGATTTCGACAGGGTCGCTCGGACTTGATATCGCGCTCGGGATCGGCGGGCTCCCCAAGGGCCGCATTGTCGAGATCTACGGGCCGGAAAGCTCCGGCAAGACGACGCTGGCGCTTCATGTGGCGGCGGAAACGCAGAAAAAAGGGGGCACCGCCGCTTTTGTCGACGCTGAACATGCTTTGGATCCGGTTTACGCCCAAAAGCTCGGGGTCAATCTTGACGATCTTCTGATTTCGCAGCCTGACACCGGCGAACAGGCGCTGGAGATCGCCGATACGCTGGTGCGGTCGGGCGCCGTCGATCTTCTCATTATCGATTCGGTAGCGGCCCTCACGCCGCGCGCCGAGCTTGAAGGCGAGATGGGGGATTCGCTTCCCGGTCTTCAGGCGCGGCTGATGAGCCAGGCGCTCAGAAAACTGACCGGGTCGATCTCGCGCTCGAACTGCCTTGTTGTCTTCATCAATCAGATCCGCATGAAAATCGGCGTCATGTTCGGGTCGCCGGAAACGACCACCGGCGGGAACGCGTTGAAGTTTTATTCCTCCGTGCGCCTGGATATCCGGCGGATCGGCGCCATCAAAAACCGGGATGAAGTGGTGGGCAACCAGACCCGCGTGAAAGTTGTCAAGAACAAGGTGGCGCCGCCGTTCAAACAGGTGGAGTTCGACATCATGTATGGGGAGGGCGTGTCGAAAACCGGCGAACTCCTTGATCTGGGGGTCAAGGCGAATGTGGTTGAGAAAGCCGGTTCCTGGTTTTCGTATAACTCCGAGCGCATCGGTCAGGGCCGCGAGAACGCAAAGCAGTTCCTGAAGGACAATCCGGACATGGCTGACGACATTGAACGCAAGATACGGGAGAATGCAGGGCTCGTCGCCGATGAGATGCTCGTGGGCGAAAATGCGGAAGATGACGACGACGGCGACGTCGCGGCGGAAGCTTCGTAAGCACAACGCTGAGCAGGGAGAAGACGAATGATCGGGTATGTGACACTTGGAACGAACGACATGGAAAAGTCGGCGGCGTTCTACGACAAGTTGCTGGGCGAGATGGGCGCCAAGCGGATGATGGAAGCGGACACCTTTATCGCCTGGGCGGTGGATCCGTCGAAACCGGCGATTTCGGTTACCAAACCTCATGACGGGAAGCCCGCCACGATCGGTAATGGGGTCATGGTCGCCATTCCTTGCGACAAACCGGAAACCGTCGACCGCCTTTACAACAAGGCGATTGAGTTGGGCGCCCAGGATGAGGGGCCGGCCGGGCCGCGCGGCGACAGTTTCTATGCGGGCTATTTCCGTGATCCGGACGGCAACAAGCTGAATTTCTTCTGCATGACCGGCTGATGCGGCGCCCTCTTTGGGACTGGCGGCGGGCCTGGTCGCGGGCCTGGTCGCGGGCCTGATTGCGGGACCGCACCGTCGGGAGGTCGACCGCGATGTCCGGGCATGGCTGGACGAGCACGGTCTGTCACCGCTAAACAACGGATACGTAGAGGTTGCGCCGGCGTGCTTTTGCGCCGGCGTTTCCTATATTGGCCTCGTTGAAAGACACGCAGAATCGACATGACGTCATTGAAAGACATCCGCAGCGCCTTCCTGAGTTTTTTTGAGGGTCGAGGTCACGAAATCGTGCCGTCGGCGCCGCTCGTGCCCCACAATGATCCGACCCTCCTGTTCGTCAATGCGGGGATGGTGCCGTTCAAAAACCTGTTCACCGGCGTGGAAACCCGCGACTACGTTCGCGCGGCCTCCTCGCAGAAATGCGTTCGCGCCGGGGGAAAACACAACGACCTCGATAATGTCGGCTACACGGCGCGGCATCACACATTTTTCGAAATGCTCGGCAACTTTTCCTTCGGCGACTATTTCAAGGACGAAGCGATCGACGCCGCCTGGACGCTGGTTCACGGCGAGTTCGGCCTGCCGGCGGAAAAGCTGATTGTTACGGTTTACCACACCGACGACGAGGCGTTCGATTTGTGGAAGAAGATCGCGGGCCTTCCGGAAGAGAAAATCATTCGCATTCCCACGAGTGATAATTTCTGGGCCATGGGCGACACCGGACCGTGCGGACCGTGCTCGGAAATATTCTACGATCACGGCGACCACATCCCGGGCGGGCCGCCGGGTTCGCCCGATGAGGACGGCGACCGGTTCGTCGAAATCTGGAACCTCGTTTTCATGCAGTTTGAGAAACACGCCGGCGGGGAACAGGCGGATTTGCCCAAACCGTCAATTGACACCGGCATGGGGCTGGAGCGGATCGCGGCGGTGCTGCAGGGCGTGCATGATAATTACGATATCGATCTGTTTCGTACACTGATTGACGTTTCTGTTGACATTACCGGTCGTCCGGCGAAGGGAGACGACGCGCCCGCCCACCGCGTCATCGCCGATCATTTGCGCGCCACCAGTTTTCTGATCGCCGACGGCGTGGCGCCGTCGAACGAGGGGCGCGGCTATGTTCTGCGGCGGATTATGCGTCGCGCCATGCGATACGCGCACGGGCTCGGGACGCAGGATCCGTTGCTGGCGCGTTTGGCGCCGGTTCTCGTCGCCGAAATGGGGGCGGCGTTTCCCGAATTGCCGCGCGCGGAAACCCTGATCGTGGAAACGCTCCGGGCGGAGGAAGAAAAATTCCGGTCCCTTCTCGATCGCGGCCTGAAGCTGCTGGAGGAGGAAACCGCAAAGCTGCCGGCGGATGCGGATCTGCCCGGCGCGGCCGCTTTCAAGCTCTACGACACCTATGGTTTTCCCCTTGACCTTACGCAGGACGCGCTGCGGCGCGACGGGCGCGGCGTTGATGTCGACGGGTTTGACGAGGCGATGGCGGCGCAAAAGGCCGCGGCGCGCGCAGCCTGGGCGGGATCCGGCGAAGCAGCGGACGACAGCGTCTGGTTCGACCTGCTCGAGCAGCATGGGGCGACGGAATTTCTCGGCTATATTCACGATGAAGCCGAGGGCGTTATTCAGGCGATTGTGAAAAACGGCGCGCCGGTCGGTAAGGCTGCGGCTGGCGATGAGATTGAGATCATCGTCAATCAGACGCCGTTTTACGCCGAGTCCGGCGGCCAGATCGGCGACGCTGGGACTGTCCAGACCGAGTCAGGCGCGCGTTTTGTCGTTACGGATTCGAAAAAGCGCGCAGGCGCGGTTCATGGCCACATCGGCGTCCTGGAAGCGGGCGCGCTCGCCGTCGGCGACGCGGTCAAGCTCTCCATAGATGTAGTGCGCAGAAACAAAATTCGCGCCAATCACTCCGTCACCCACCTTGCCCACGCGGCGCTGCGAGAGGTGCTCGGCGAACATGTTCAGCAAAAAGGCTCGCGCGTTGCAGACGACGGCATGCGTTTCGACTTCACCAACCCAAAGGCTGTCAGCGCTGAAGAGATTGCTGAAATCGAACAACGCGTAAATATGGTGATCCGCCAGAACGGACAGGTGGACACGCGCATCATGCCCTATGACGACGCTGTGGCCGCCGGCGCCATCGCGCTCTTCGGCGAAAAATACGATGATGACGTTCGTGTGCTGACGATGGGCGAGGCGCTCGACGGCGGCGGCGTTCCGTTTTCGGTAGAGCTTTGCGGCGGCACCCACGTCAATCGTTTGGGCGACATCGCGCTTTTCAAAATCATCAGCGAGGGAGCGGTGTCCGCCGGCGTGCGCCGCATTGAGGTGCTGACCGGCGAGGCGGCCCGGCGCTTTATGGATGGCCAGGCCCGCATTGCGCGCAGCGCAGCGGACGCGCTGAAAACGACCACGGAGGAGTTGCCGGCGCGAATCGAAGCGTTGCTTTCAGAGCGGAAAAAGCTCGAGCGTGAACTCGGGGAGGCGAAAAAAGCGCTGGCGCTCGGCGGCGGCGGCCCCGCTGAGGAAGCGGCGCGCGACATCTCCGGCGTCAAATTCTCCGGCAAGGTTGTCGACGGCGTGGCTCCGAAAGATCTCCGCGGACTTGTCGACGAAGCCAAAGCCAAGCTGGGCGAGGGCGTCGCCGCCTTTATCGGCGTTAATGACGGGAAGGTCGCTCTTGCGGTCGGGGTAACCGAAGATCTGTCCAAACGCCTTTCGGCGGTCGACCTGGTCAAAGCGGGCGCCGCGGCCGTTGGTGGAAAAGGCGGCGGCGGGCGTCCTGACATGGCGCAGGCGGGCGGTCCCGACGCCGCCAAGGCAAACGACGCGCTGACGGCTATAGAACGCGAGATCGCCGCCGCAAACCCGTAGCCGGCGTTTGCGCGCTGTTGCAGCGCCTTTGCGTGTTGCATAATGAACTCTGCTAACGGCAGCGGGCGAGGAGAGCGCCGTGGAAAAAATGACGTCGCCTGATACCGCCAGCGGCGACCGGCCCCGAATTGCGGCTTCCAAGAGAAACGCGTTGAAGGCGCAGCTTTATCGCATTCTGGAAGCGGGCCACTCCCATGACTGGCAAAGCCGTTGCTTTGAAGGCGCAATGGCGACGCTCATCATTCTTAACGTCATCGCGTTTTCGATCGAGACCGTGCCGTCAATTCATGACCGCCACGTCTTGTTCTTTCTGATCTTCGATGTCGTTTCCATCGCCATTTTCACCGTAGAGTATGCGGCGCGGATGTGGGTCTGCACGGAGCACCCGCCGTATCGCGGGTTGCGGCCATGGGCCATACGCTGGCGGTTCGCGCGCAGCCCGCTCATGATCGTCGATTTCTTGGCGATCGCGCCGTTTTATCTCAGCTTCCTTTTCGCCATGGACCTTCGGGTCCTGCGCATTTTGCGGCTCTTGCGATTTTTCAAGCTTGCGCGGTTCTCGCCTGCGTTTAACACAATGCTCCGGGTGCTGGCTCGCGAACGATCCGCATTGTTGGGCGTGTTGATCGTCCTGGTCGGTATGGTGATCATCGCGGCGTCATTGCTTTATCTCGCGGAAGGCGATCTTCCCAACAGCAAGTTCTCCACCGTGCCCGAGGCCATGTGGTGGGCGATCGCAACCTTGACCACGGTTGGTTACGGCGACGTGACGCCGGCCACCGCGCTGGGCAAATTGTTGGCTGGGGTCGTCATGATTTGCGGGCTTGGATTTTTCGCCTTGCCGATCGGCATCATCGCCAGCGGCTTTATGGATGAGTACCGGCGTCAGGATTTTATCGTGACCTGGGGCATGGCGGCGCGCGCGCCGGTGTTTTCAACGCTCAGCCCGGGCGAAATCGCCGAGCTGCTGAAACTGCTGAAAGCGCGCACCGCGCCGGCGGGCTCGGTGATCGCTGCTGATGGAGAGCATCCAGGCGCGCTTTTCATGATTGGCGCCGGTTCGGTTGAGATTCGCGACGCCGACCGGGCCGAGCTGGATTCCGTCGTTTTGGAGGAGGGGGAGTACTGGGGGGCCAGTTCGTTGATGACCGGGGTTCAGGCGGAAACCGCCATAGCGACGACGACTTGCGACCTTATCGTTCTTGATCGCGAGGACTTTTCAGTTCTCGGCCGTACGCGCCCGCAATTATACGCCAAAATCCGAAGAAGCATTCAAAGCGCGCCCGACCCGTTCATGGACGGCCGCAAGGAAGATGACGCTGTTCCGATTTAAGCGTTTGGCGGTCCGGCTTAGTCTTTGCCGTTTGAGTGCGCGCTCGATGCAACATGCACGCGCCCGCCGGACGACTTGTCAATGCTGACCCGTTCGGGATTGCCGTAGACGGTAAAGTGTCCGCCGCTCGAGGCATCCGCCAGCAAGGCGCTGTTTGCAGAGATCTTGCCGAAACCGCCGGATGAGACATCGATCCGGGCCGTGTCGCAGGCGAGGTCCTTCGCATCGAGATGCGCGCCGCTGGACAGGTCGACGGTGCAGTCGTCGCACTCGCCTTCAACATTGGCGTGGGCGCCGCTCGATAAATCAATCACGAAGCGCGGCGCCGAGACATTTGAAATTTTCGCGTGAGACCCCGAAGACGCTTCAAGGCTGCGCAGGTTGGGCGTCGACACGATCACCTTGTAGGCGGATTTCTTGCTGTGCCAGCGCAGGCGATTCCAATCGCGCGTAACATGCAGCTCGCCATTGCGCACCTGGAGGTCGAGGTCTTTGAAGTCGCCCTTGTCCGTCTTCACGATCACCGATGTCGGCTCGCCGACCTCCGCGATCAGGACAATGCCGGCCGAGACGTCGATTCGGTCGAAATTATCGACGTCAAAGCGTCTTTCCTGCTGCGCCTGCGCCGCGCCGACAATGGCGGCGCATACGGCGGCGGCCGCGCAAAAGGGTTTCAGGGCCTCGAACATGGGGCGTCTCCGATCTTCACATCGCTTAATTGGCATGGGCGCCGGCAAAATGCGAGCGATGATGCGGCGAAGCGCCTTGAATCCGGGAGGAAGGGGGCGGGCTGGTTAAGCGTTTACAAGGGGTTAGGCATATTCCGGCTTATTCCGCCGCGCCGCCGCGATCGCAATGGTCGCGAATAACCGCGATGAAGGCGGCTGCAAACGCCTCCTTTTTGGCGGCGCCGACCCCGAAAACGTCGCCGAACGCGGCCTCGTCCAACGGCTTTTTCCCCGCCATATCGATCAGCGTGCGGTCGGAGAAAACCACGTAAGCCGGCACGCCGCGCTCCCGCGCAAGCCCAAGTCGGCGTTCTTTTAAGGCGGCCAAAAGCGCCTGATCGGCCGGCGCGACGGCTTTGGCCGCCGCTTGCCGGCGGTCCTTGCGGCTCGCCTTCTTCGCCGGCGGTTTGCGCATCTCGTAGGCGCCGCCGTGATGAAACACGCGCGCACGGTCTCCGGGCGACAGCCCGCCATAGACCGGGTCGGCGACGAGCAGCTTGTCGGCGGTCATCTGACGAATGAGCCTGCGCCAAAAGGGCGCCGGCTGATGCTCGCCGCGGCCATAGGCGGGCAGGGCGTCATGATTGTTCTGACGGATTTTCTCCGTATCGGCGCCGCGCAGGATATCGACGATATGGCTCGCCCCGAAGATGGCGCCGCTGTCGGCGACGGCCTCAAAAACCAGCTGCGCGTCGGCGCTTGCGTCGATCATCTCCGGCGGCTGGCGGCAGTTATCGCAATTGCCGCACGGCGCCGCTTCCTGCCCGAAATGGGCGAGCAGCGCCTGGCGGCGACAGGAAATGCTCTCGCAAAGCGTGACCAGCTCGTCCAGGCGGCGGACCTCGGCGCGGGCTGGGCCGCCGTCATTCCCGCTTGCGTCATCCCTCGAAATCATCCGCATACGGCGCGCGATATCGCTCGGAGAATACAGCATCACAGCCCGCGCCGGCGCTCCATCGCGACCTGCCCGGCCGATTTCCTGGTAATAGCCTTCGACCGACGCCGGGATGTCGTGATGAAAGACGAAACGAATGTCGGGCTTGTCGATCCCCATGCCGAAGGCGACGGTGGCGACGATGGTCAGGTCCGGTTCGGTCAGAAAGGCGTTAAGGCGTTCATTGCGGATCTCCGGGGCGAGCCCCGCATGATAGGCGGCGACGCGGAAGCCCTCCGCCGCCAGCGCCTCGGCAATGTCTTCCGTATTTTTGCGGGATAGCGCGTAGACGATCCCCTGTTGCCCGCGATGTTCGTCCATCAACGCGATCAGACGCTCCTTGCCGCGGGATTTTTCTTCGATGGCGATCTCGATATTCGGCCGGCTGAGATCGTGGATGAACACATCCGCGCCCGGGACAAGAAGGCGATCGGCGATTTCTTTCCGCGTGCGGCCGTCCGCCGTGGCGGTAAAGGCGGCGATCTGGATGTCTGGAAAATGCGAGCGCAACTCGCCGAGCGCCATATAATCGGGTCGAAAATCATGACCCCACTGGCTGACGCAATGGGCCTCGTCAACAATGACCCGGGCGAGATCGACGCCCTTGAGCGCAGACAACATGCGCGGCGTCATCAAGCGTTCCGGCGACATATAGAGCAGACGAAGCTCGCCCGCCGCAGCGGCGCGCCAGTCCGCGACGCTGGCCTCTCTGTTGCGGCCTGAATGGATGGATCCGACGGCTGCGCCGACGCTTTTCAGTTGCGCTACCTGGTTGTCCATTAAAGCGATCAACGGCGAGACGACGATCGTGAGCTTATCGCCTGCAAGCGCCGGAAGCTGATAACAAAGACTCTTCCCGGCGCCGGTCGGCATAATCGCCAGCGCGTCTCGCCCGGCGAGAATAGACTCGACAATCTCTTCCTGACCCGGACGAAACGTATCGAATCCGAAGACGGACTTCAGGATGTTGCGGGCGTGATCGCGTTCTTCGCCGAGCGGCAGCGCGGCCGCCACGTCCCGTTAAGCCATTGCTTTCTGGAAGTTCTCGTCAACCTTGTCGATAAAGCCGGTCGTCGTCAGCCACTTCTGGTCCGCCCCGATAAGCAGCGCAAGGTCTTTCGTCATGTGACCGCTTTCGACCGTCCTGATAATCGTCTGTTCAAGCGTTTCGGCGAATTTGATGAGTTCCTGATTGCCGTCCTGCTTGCCGCGATAGGTGAGGCCCCGCGTCCAGGCGTACATCGACGCGATCGAGTTGGTCGACGTTTCTTCGCCCTTCTGGTGCTGGCGATAATGGCGGGTGACCGTGCCGTGCGCAGCTTCGGCTTCGACCGTCTTGCCGTCCGGCGTCATCAGCACCGACGTCATCAGGCCGAGCGAACCGAAGCCCTGGGCCACCGTATCGGACTGCACGTCGCCGTCATAGTTTTTGCACGCCCACACATAGCCGCCGGACCATTTCATGCAGGCCGCCACCATGTCGTCGATCAGGCGGTGTTCATAGGTGCCGTTGAATTCCGCGAACTTGTCTTTGAATTCCGTCTCGAAGACTTCCGCAAACAGGTCCTTGAAGCGGCCGTCATATTTTTTGAGGATGGTGTTCTTCGTCGAAAGATAGACCGGGTATTTCCGCATCAAGCCATAGTTGAAGCACGCCCTCGCAAAGTCGCGGATCGACGCGTCGAGATTGTACATGCCCATGTAAATGCCCGACGACGGCGCTTCGAAGACCTCCTCTTCAATCACGTCGCCATTATCGCCCGTCCATTTGATGGTCAGTTTGCCCTTGCCGGGAAACAGCATGTCTGTTGCGCGATATTGATCGCCAAAGGCGTGGCGGCCGATGATGATCGGCTGGGTCCAGCCGGGCACCAGGCGCGGCACGTTGGAGATGATGATCGGCTCGCGGAAAACGACGCCGCCCAGAATGTTCCGGATCGTGCCGTTGGGCGAGCGCCACATTTTCTTCAGGCCGAACTCTTCGACGCGGGCTTCATCCGGGGTTATGGTGGCGCATTTAACGGCGACGCCGTATTTCTTGGTCGCTTCCGCCGCCTCAACCGTAATCTGGTCGTCGGTTTCGTCGCGCTTTTCGATGCCGAGGTCGAAATACTTCAGGTCGATATCGAGATAGGGGTGGATCAGTTTGTCCTTGATCATCTGCCAGATGATCCGGGTCATTTCGTCCCCGTCCATTTCAACAATCGGGTTTTCGACTTTAATCTTCGACATGAAGCTTCCTTGCAGGGTTGCGGACGCGAGATCAGCGGAACGCAGGCGCGGCCTATGGATGGTCGGTGCGACGGGGGCTATAGCATCGGGCGCGCGGCGGTCAAAGGGTTCCCGCGGGCGTTTGAGGGAAGACGGATGGCGACGACGCGCATTAGCAGATCACGGGCGGGCGAACTGGCGGGACCTGCGCCGATATTTGTCCTTGTCGAGCCGCAAATGGGGGAAAATATCGGCGCCGCAGCGAGGGCGATGCTGAACTTCGGCGTCACCGGCTTGCGGCTGGTCAATCCCCGCGACGGTTGGCCAAACCCCAAGGCTGCGGCGATGGCGTCGGGCGCGGCGGCCGTCATTGACGGCGCCCAGGTTTTTGAGACGCTCGACGCCGCGGTCAGCGACTGCGTCTACGTCATCGCCACGACCGCCCGGCGGCGCGAGATGTCCCTTCCGGTCCTGGGTCCGGATGAGGCCGCGGCGGCGCTGAACGACCGCGTCGGCGGCGGCGACCGGTGCGCGGTGCTTTTCGGGGGCGAGCGAAACGGCTTGTCGTCCGACCAGGTGGCGCGCGCTGACGCTATTCTTTCGTTTCCGGTAAACCCTGCATTCGCTTCGCTCAATCTCGCCCAAGCTGTTTTGCTCGTGGCCTATGAGTGGTCACGAACAGGAGAAACGCCCTCAATTGCAAATCCGCTTGCTGAGGAACGCCGCGCCAGCCGGGAAGATGTCGACCGGCTTTATCTTCATCTGGAATCGCAACTTGATGAGGCCAATTACTTCTTCCCGCCCGAAATGAGGGACACGATGGCGCGCAATCTGCGGGTCTCGTTGACGCGCGCGGGTTTCACCGAGAGCGAAGTGCGCGCGCTGCGCGGCGTTGTGAAGGCGTTGTCCGGCAAAAAAGGAGGCGGCGAGAATGAGTGACGGGAAACTGTTGCCGTTATTCGGGACCTCAAAAGCCCGCTCGCGTCAGGGGGCGATCGGTTCTTTGGTTCGCGTACGGCGCAGTACGCTGTAATCGATGCAGTTTCCGTTTTGCACTCGTCTGCGCTCGACAGCTTCCGCTCTTGTGTTGGCAGGATTCTCCGGTGCGGCGTTTAGCGGAGGTCATGCGGCGCTCTTTGCAATATTATTTTAATCGCACGGGAATATAGAGAAAGCTAAAAGCGTTCAGTGCGCGAATGAAACCCTTCACACCAGCCAATTTGAATTATCACCTATTGGAAATCTGAAAAAATGAACTCTGAATCTGCAGAAAAAGCCCAGATTGAACGAATTGATCAGGCCGACGCCCTGACGGGGCATCGGTTCAGATATTACGACTTCGCCATGGCGGCGACCTGCGTCATCTTCGTGTGCTCCAACATCATCGGGGCGGGTAAGGTCGCGGAAATCGGAGGCTTCGCTTTCGGCGCCGGCGTCCTGTTCTTTCCACTGTCCTATGTTCTGGGCGACGTGTTGACCGAAGTCTACGGCTATGCCCGCGCGCGCAGAGTGATCTGGGCGGGATTCGTCGCCGCCGCGTTCGCCGCGGGCATGGCCGCGTTCATCACCTGGATGCCGCCGGCGCCGGGCTGGAACGTCGATCTCGGCGGCGTTGATCGGCAGACGGCGTTTGAAGCGAATTTCGGCCAGGCGCCGAGGATCGTCTTCGCCTCGATCACGGCCTTCTGGGTTGGGGAACTCGCCAACGCCTATGTCATGGCGCGCATGAAAGTCTGGTCATCCGGAAAGCATCTCTGGCAGCGCACGATCGGCTCCACGGTGGTCGGTCAGGGGCTCGACTCGCTTATCTTTTATCCGCTCGCGTTCCTTGGCGTATGGAGCGTTGAGCTCATCATCACGGTGCTCTTCACCAACTACGCCCTGAAGGTCCTGTGGGAGGCGATGCTGACGCCGGTCACTTACAAGGTCGTTGGGGCTCTGAAAAAGGCGGAAGGCGTGGACGTTTATGACGCTGAGACTGACTTCACGCCGTTTTCTGTCAAATCCTGAGAATCCCGCCTAAGCGTTTGACATTCCCCGACTTCGCCCCTATACGGCCCCGCTTTACGACGGATGGCGCGTGGACCGCCGTTGGAATTGCGCCGGGGATGGGCCCCGGGGCCGGGCCGCGCCGAGAGTGAGGAAGAATGTCAAAACGCGACAGCGTTAAGCACAAGCTTGACCGCCGGGTCGGCGAAAATGTTTGGGGCCGCCCCAAATCTCCAGTCAACAAACGCGATTACGGACCCGGGATGCACGGGCAGCGCCGCAAGGGCAAGCTGTCTGACTTCGGCCTGCAGTTGATGGCCAAGCAAAAGCTCAAAGGTTATTACGGCAACATCACAGAAAAGCAGTTCTCCCGCACCTACGACGAGGCCTCAGATAAGAAAGGCAACACGGCGGAGAACCTGATCGGTCTTCTTGAAAGCCGTCTTGACGCGATCGTCTACCGCGCGAAGTTCGTGCCGACGGTGTTCGCCGCCCGACAGTTTGTGAACCACGGCCATGTGATGGTGAACGGCGTGCGCTCCAACATTCCGTCCATGCGGCTCCGACCGGGCGATGTCGTCGAGATCCGCCAGAAGTCAAAGAACATGGCGCTGGTGCTTGAAGCGCTGCAGAGCGCAGAACGCGACATTCCTGAATATGTCGACGTCGATCCGAAAAAAATGACGGCGACCTATGTTCGCATTCCGGAGTTTGCAGAGGTGCCCTATCCCTGCACCATGGAGCCGAACCTCGTCGTCGAATTCTATTCTTCGTAAAGACACGCCGATTTCGCATTCGAAAAAGGCCGCATCCCGCAAGTCGGGGGCGGCCTTTTTTTTCGTGCGCCGGCGGCGAATGCCGAAGTCCGATCGTCAGCCGTCTGTTTTTTCTCTGAGGTCGTCAATCAGCGCGTCAACGCCGTCCGGCGGTCCGCCGTTGTTCGAGATAATCGACGTAAAGGTTGAGCGTTGCTCCAGGGCGAGCCAGACATTGTCCGCGCCTGCGTCGACAATGCTCAATCCGCCATCGCGGCTTCGATAGACGCGCCAGTGAAAGACAACATCGGTCAACGGATCGCCCGGCGCCGGATTCACGACTTTGGAGTTGACGATGATGTCGCGCTCCGAACGGTCGATCGACCCGGTGACCGCCAGCTTTTGTCCCGAATATTCTGACAGAACGTTCTGATAGACCTTGGTGGCGTATTTCCTGAACAGCGGATCGTAGGCCGTTTTTTGTTCGTCGGTGAGCCTGCGGGCAAACTGACCGAGGACAAAACGGCTGACCCGGCGCATGTCGACATATTCGTCCACAAGCTCTTCGATACCGTCGAGCCTTTCCGTTTCAGTCGGCGCGTTAAGATGGGGTTCGGCTTTGTCGAGGATTTCCTGAACAAACACTTCGGCCGCGTCGTCCGCGGCGGCCGGCCCGGTCACGGAAAGAAACAGAGCGGCAACGCCCAGGATCATTCCTGCTATTCTCATCAGATCGCTCCTTTAGGGGAAATCTACTCGAGATCGTCGAACTCTTCGAAATCGCCAATGTCCGGCAGGTCGTCGAAATTGGTTCGGCCGTTCGCGATTTCGCGTTTGCGGGCCTGCATGTAGAAACTGCGGAACGAGGCGTAGTAGTCAAGTGAATTCGCCCTTATCTCCTCCAGCGGTTCGATCAGCGGTTCGCGGGCCGAGATGCCGGACACGCCTGCGCGAGAATAGCGATAGAGAGCGGCGGGATTTGTGCCGATCCAGACGGCGGGATCCATGGCGATACCGACGCCGGCGCCGAAGCCGTCCCGGAAAGAACTCGGTCCGAGAAGCGGCAGCATAAGATAGGGACCGGAATCAACGCCCCAAACAGCCAGCGTCTGGCCGAAATCCTCAGAGTGCTGAGGAATGCCGATACGCTCGGCGGGGTCTCCCATGCCGCCGAATCCAACTGTTGAATTGATGACAAATCGGCTTGCGGTGTTGCCCGCGCGCTTAAATTCGCCCTGCAGGATGTCGTTGATCAGGATGACGGGCGTGCGCAGATTATCGAAGAAATTGCGGAGGCCCTTGCGCTGTTTCTTGAATGTGACGGAGCGATAGAGCTGCGCCGCGGGAACAAGGACGGCGCCGTCGACCGCGTTGTTGAAACCGAACACGCGGCGGTTGAAGCCTTCCCATGGGTCTCCCGCAGCGCCTTCTTCGGCGCTTACCGCATCGGCGTCCTCAACAATGACGTCCGGATCGACTTCAGCGATCTGAGCGCGTGCGCCCGTTGACGCCAATAGGATCGCTGCCAATAAGGGCGCCGCCCATGCGGCTGTCACACGAAAACCCACTAGAACCGACTCCCGCTTTTTGCTTCGTCTTCGCCGCCGAAATTGGCGAATCGAAGTCAGGATATAGGCGCCGCGGCGGCATGAACAATCAATAGTTTGGTTAACCCCGGATTCGCGTGAGCGCTGAATTTGCTTGCTTTTCATATAAAGATATCTTTATATGTGTTCTTCGGCCAGCTTGATTGAACCGCCCATGTCTTCGCTCGACTCCACGCTCAGTGTTTTTCGCGCCGTCGGCGAGGAAACCCGGCTGCGCATCATGGCGCTGCTGGCTCGGGGCGAGCTGACCGTCAGCGAATTGACCCAGATTCTCGGCCAAAGCCAGCCGCGGGTCAGCCGTCATCTGAAGATCTTGGCAGATGCGGCGCTTGTTGAGCGTCACCGGGAAGGGGCCTGGATGTTTTACCGGATTGCGGGCGGCGCTGAGGCGGACCCGGCGCGCGACGCCCTGGTCGCGGCGATATCGGCCATCGGCGAAGACGGAGATCGAATCGTCGCCCGCGACGCGGAGCGATTTGCGCAAAGCCGCCAGGCCCGCGCCGACCAGGCGGCGGCCTATTTT
This sequence comes from Hyphococcus sp., assembly GCA_028289605.1. GTDB lineage: Bacteria > Pseudomonadota > Alphaproteobacteria > Caulobacterales > Parvularculaceae > Hyphococcus. The sequence continues at coordinate 222,048 of JANQON010000016.1, forward strand.
CAGGAGAATGCAGCGGAGTGGTCTCGCCTGCGCAATCTGCATCTGCCCGAATCGGACATCGAACGACAAATCGTGGACATAGCCGGCAAGGGCTCGGTCGACGTCTTTGTCGACCTCGGCACCGGAACGGGCCGGATGCTGGAGATTTTCGCTGATCGCTTCACGCAGGGCGTCGGCTACGACTTATCTCATGAAATGCTCTCGATAGCGCGCAACAATCTGGAGCAAGCCGGCGTGACCCACGCCCAGGCGCGTCACGGCGATTTGTTTTCGCTTCCGATGGAAAACGGAGCGGCCGACATCGTCTGCATACACCACGTTTTGCACTACCTGGCGGAACCGGAGGCGGCTGTTCGAGAAGCCGCCCGCATCCTAAAGCCAGGCGGACGAATCATTATCTCGGATTTTGCGCCCCACGACCTTGAGTTCCTGCGTGAGGAGCACGCCCATCGCCGGTTAGGGTTTGCCGACGCTGAGGTGAAACAATGGTGCGCGCGCGCGAACCTGCGACTTGAGCGAACGCAAACGCTTTCACCGACCGGCGCCGGGAAAGGCGCCGCCAAGAAATTGACCGTTAAGATCTGGCTTTGCGCCGCGCCGGCGGGAGTCAAACGCCTGCGCGCGCGTAGTGCGGCGTAATCAGGGGCGAGGCTATGTCGAAATTGAAAGTATCGTTTGAGTTCTTCCCGCCGAAAACGGACAAGATGCAGGAGACGCTGTGGGCCTCTATTGAGAAATTGGCGCCTTTAAAACCGGAATTTGTTTCGGTGACCTATGGCGCCGGAGGATCAACCCGTCAGCGCACCCACGACACAGTCGCACGGATCGCGCGGGAAACTGATCTGCCGGTCGCAGCGCACCTGACTTGCGTCGCAGCGGCGCGAGAGGAAGTCGACGGAGTCCTGCGGGACTATTGGGACGCGGGCGTTCGTCATATCGTTGCATTGCGCGGCGACCCGCCGGGCGGGCCGGGCGAACCCTATTCGCCCCATCCCGGCGGATACGCCAACGCCGCTGAACTTGCGGCGGGCGCCAAGGGAATAGCGGATTTTGAGATCACTGTTGGATGCTATCCGGAAAAGCACCCGGACTCGCCGACGCTTTCGGCTGATATCGATCTGCTCAAAGAAAAAATTGACGCCGGCGCAACGCGCGCCATTACGCAATTCTTTTACGACAATACGGTATATCTTCGTTACATCGAAGCGGTTCGCAAGGCGGGGGTGACGATCCCCATTGTGCCGGGGATTATGCCGGTGACCAATTTCAAAGGGCTACGCAAAATGGCGGATGTCTGCGGCGCAACGTTGCCTGGGAGACTGGTGAAGTTGTTTCAAAACCTCGATGAAGACCCGGCTACGCGGCGTCTCATCGCGGCCACGGTTGCGGCGGAACAGTGTCTGGATCTCGCCGAAAACGGCGTCGACCATTTTCACTTTTATACGTTGAATCGCGACGAAATGGCGTTTGCGTTATGCCATATGCTCGGCGTGCGGCCTAGAGTCGACGCTTCCGCATCCGCCGCTTGAATGAACGAAACCGTCCACGCCGATTTTCATCGGCGACAGATCAGGGAAACGTCATGGGTCAGACATATGATCGGCTGGAAGACAAGCACATTGCTTTTATTGAGAACCAAAAGATGTTTTTCGTCGCGACAGCGCCGATTTCAGGCGAAGGATATGTAAACCTGTCGCCGAAAGGCTATGACAGCCTGCGCATTGTGGGCGACACATGTGTTGAATGGGTGGACTTGGGCGGCTCCGGCATCGAAACACAGGCCCATATTCAAGAGAACGGGCGGATCACGCTCATGTTCTGCGCCTTTGACGGGCCGGCGAACATTTTGCGCATCTATGGGAAGGGAACGGCGATCGACTTCGATCACCCCGAGTTTGAGACCGCCTTGGCGCCGTTTTCAAACTTCGACCGCGCCCGGGCTGTGATCCGGATCGACATCACGCGCGTTTCCGACAGCTGCGGGTGGGGCGTGCCTTTCTACGAGTTCAAGGGCGAGCGCGAGCAGTTGCAAAGATGGGTCGACAATAAGCCGCTCGATGAGTGGAAGGAAAAGCGATACGCGGCGAATGCGCGTTCTATCGACGGATTGCCGGGCCTTACCGGCGCCGCGGACGGGTAAGGAACATTTTTTGTGAGTTCCGGCAAGCGCGCGAGTTTCATCAATATTGGAGAGCGGACGAACGTCACGGGTTCGGCGCGGTTCCGTAAACTCATCAAGAACGATGATTACGAAGCGGCGCTCGCCGTCGCGCGCCAGCAAGTTGAAAACGGCGCGCAGATCATCGACGTCAATATGGACGAAGGGATGCTCGACGGCGTCGCCGCCATGAGGACGTTTTTGCGACTGATTGCTTCGGAACCCGACATTTCCCGCGTGCCGATCATGATCGACTCCTCAAAGTGGGAAGTGATCGAAGAAGGCCTGAAAAACGTCCAGGGCAAAGCGATCGTCAATTCGATCTCCTTAAAAGAAGGCGAAGAGCCTTTTCTCGCCCAGGCGAAGAAGATTTTGCGCTACGGCGCCGCCACGGTCGTCATGGCGTTTGACGAAGTCGGGCAGGCGGACACGGCTGACCGAAAGTTTGAAATCTGCGAGCGTTCCTACAATCTCCTGACAAAGGCGGGATTTCCGCCCGAAGACATCATCTTCGATCCCAATATTTTCGCCGTCGCGACCGGTATAGAAGAGCATAACAACTACGCCGTCGATTTCATCGAAGCCACGGCGCGGATCAAGCAGCATCTTCCGCACGCAAAGATCTCCGGCGGCGTGTCCAACATTTCCTTCTCGTTTCGCGGTAACGAACCGGTCCGCGAGGCGATGCACTCTGTCTTTCTGTATCATGCGATCAAAGCCGGGATGGACATGGGCATCGTCAACGCCGGCCAGCTCGCTATTTACGACGAAATAGAATCCGATCTGCGCGAGCCTGTCGAAGATGTGATCATGAATCGCCGGCCCGATGCCACGGAACGGTTGTTGGAAGCGGCGGAAAAGTACCGGGGCGCTGCAGGGAAATCTTCTGTGCAGGACCTTTCCTGGCGCGAAGGCGACGTGGAAGAACGGCTGCGCCACGCGCTGGTGAAGGGAATTACCGAATTCATCATCGACGACACAGAGGAAGCGCGGCAAAAGCTTGGTCGTCCGCTTCACGTGATCGAAGGCCCGCTCATGGACGGGATGAATGTGGTCGGCGATCTTTTCGGCGACGGGAAGATGTTTCTGCCGCAGGTTGTGAAGTCCGCCCGGGTGATGAAGCAGGCGGTCGCCTACCTCACGCCGTTTATGGAGAAGGAAAAGGAAGAAAGCGGACAGGAACAGGGCCAGGCGAACGGCAAGATTCTGATGGCGACGGTGAAGGGCGATGTGCATGACATCGGCAAGAACATCGTCGGCGTCGTCCTTCAGTGCAACAACTACGAGGTTATCGATCTCGGCGTCATGGTGCCGACGCCGACGATCCTCGATGAGGCGAAAAAACACGACGTCGATATCATCGGGGTTTCGGGACTGATCACCCCGAGCCTTGACGAAATGCGCCATCTGGCGGCGGAAATGAAGCGGGAGAACTTTGACATTCCCCTGCTGATTGGCGGCGCCACGACAAGTCGCGCCCATACGGCGGTTAAGATCGCGCCGAATTATGATCACGGCGTCGTTTACGTGACGGATGCAAGTCGCGCCGTCGGCGTCGCCGGCGAGTTGGTGTCACAGGAGCGGCGGTCAGACTATCTCAACCAGATTGCGGCGGACCAGGAGAAGGTTCGGGCGAGTTACGAGGCCGGCGGCGGCAAAACTGCGCGCGTTTCCATCGAAGACGCGCGCGCGAACGCGTTTCGTCCCGACTGGTCGAAATATGCGCCGTCGAAGCCGTCTTTTCTGGGCGTGCGCGCGTTTGACGACGTCTCGCTGGAAACGCTGAGCCGCTATATCGACTGGACACCGTTCTTTCAGACCTGGGAGCTCGCCGGGCGCTACCCGCAAATTCTGGACGACGATGTGGTCGGTGAGCCGGCGCGCGCGTTGTTTCGCGACGCCCGTTCCATGTTGGACCGCATGATCGAGGACCAGCCGATCAAAGCCAAGGGCGTCATTGGGTTCTGGCCGGCAAACGCCCGCGGCGACGATATCATTCTTTATAAGGATGATGACAGAAGCGAGGAAATCGGCGCCTTTCACGGACTGCGCCAGCAAATCCAAAAGCGGGACGGCGCCCCGAACTATTGCCTTTCCGATTTTATCGCTCCGGAAGGAGCGGCGCCGGACTATATCGGCGGCTTTGCCGTTACCGCCGGGATCGGCGAGGACGAATACGCCGCAACTTTCGATGACAAGCACGATAACTATTCGTCGATCATGTCAAAGGCGCTTGCCGACAGGTTCGCCGAAGCGTTCGCAGAATACATGCACGAGCAGGTGCGCCGGAACTGGTGGGGCTACGCGCCCGATGAGGACCTTTCCGTCGACGAGTTGATTCGGGAATCCTATCAGGGCGTACGCCCGGCGGCGGGTTATCCGGCCCAGCCCGACCATACGGAAAAGGAGACGTTGTTTTCGCTGTTGGAGGCGACCGCCAACGCTGAAATGAAGCTAACCGAAAGCTACGCGATGCACCCCGGAGCCTCGGTGAGCGGGTTGTACTTCGCCCACCCGCAATCGCTCTATTTCGGCGTTGGAAAAATCGGTGAAGACCAGGTCGTTGACTATGCGAAGCGAAAAGGCATGGACAAGTCAGAAGCGGAACGCTGGTTGTCCCCGATCCTGAATTACGATCCTTCCTGAATTACGATCCTTAAAGTCGCGTCAGGACAACAACGTCAACACGAACAATCCGATGCTCATAAACGCGGCGCCGCAGAAGAGCCCGCTGAAAAGAACTCTCAGATCCTCAAAGTCCGGTCCCATTTTGCGCCCCTGAGAAACCGCTTCGCCCAGAACATCTCCGCGTGTAACGAAATTGTGTCCGTACAGTCTCAGTTTTGCAAATATCTCAAGCGCTTGTAGTGCGCATTGGGTGCGCCGCATCAAAGTTAAGGGTCAAAAACATATGGAAAACTTTTTTCCGAAATAGTTTTCCACACTGGATCTGGTATGAGTTTCTGCGCCGCAAAAACAGCTTTCCATTGCACAAGCCGCGATCTAAACCGCCAATGATGAGCTTTTGGGACAGAATTGGAGCCATTATCGAGGGCGCCCGCCAGCGGACGCTCGGCGCGGTGCTGGAAACGCTCGCGGCGCAAAAGCAGCGCCGCAATGAAGCTGCGTTTTCCATCGCGCTCATCGCCCTGTCGGCGAAAATGGCCAAGGCTGACGGTGTCGTCACCGATGATGAGGTCGCAGCGTTTCTGGACTTTTTTAAGTTTCCCGAAGAAGAGGGCGACAAGGTCCGCATGGTTTTTCAGCTCGCCCAGCAGGACGTAGCGGGATTTGACGAGTATTTGCGAAAAGTGGCGCGCATATTTGAGGATGCGCCCGCTGTTCTTGAAGACGTATTGGATTGTCTGTTCTACGTGGCCGCCGCCGACGGCGTCGCCCATCCGCGCGAGTTGGAGTTGCTGGATAACGCCGCGAAAGCATTTTCGATCCAGGACCCCGCCTATCGCCGATTGAAGGCGGTCCATTTGGGCCTGGGCGACGACGATCCCTGGCTAATCCTGGGCGTTGACCATGAGGCGCCCGTAGGCGCAGTCAAAACCGCCTATCGCGCGCTGGTCCGCGATCATCATCCGGATGCGCTTATCGCCCGAGGCGTGCCGGCCGATCTCGTGCGTATCGCTGAAGGCCGAATGGCGGCGATCAATACAGCCTACGAGCGAATATTAACGGAAATTGAGGCCAAGCCGGCCTAGTCTCGCCAAATTTACGGGGCATACGCTGGACGAACGGTCCGGCCTTTGCTTTGATACTTAATAACGCATCGGCGCGATCGCCCTGATGCAAAAGTGGTGAGTGGGTTGAGCAACGACAACAACGACGCGGCGCTGAGCGAAGATCGACAAGTCGCCATTTCAGCGCGCCTCAGCAACGCAGTGTCTTTCTGGGGTGTTATTCTGCTTTCCGCGCTCGCGCTTGTCGCGATCGCGATCATGACGCCGGTCGTATTGGTGATTTCCGGGCTGGTCGGGGTCCTGGCGGGAGACCGCGAACGGTCCACCTGGCGTCCGGCGCGCGCTTGATTCTTCGCCGTTTTCCAAAATTCGATTGAACACGCAGGGCGTTTCTGCTTACGCCTGCGCAAATGACAGTCTTGAGGGCAGGGAGGCGATTTTGAGCGCGCGCGAAATTGGCGTGCTGCTCGCCATGTGCCTTGTCTGGGGTTTCCACTTCGTCGTCATTAAGCTCGCGGTCGGCGAGCTGCCGCCAATGCTCTACGCCGCCGTCAGAATGACTCTGGTGGCCGTTGTGATGGCGCCGTTTCTCCGCTGGCGCGCTGATCAGATGCCGGCCGTGCTGTCCGCGGGGGTGTGCCTCGGCGCCCTGAACTACGCTTTGATGTTCACGGGGTTGAAATATGCCACGGCGTCCGCGGCGGCGATCGCAATGGAACTGCACGTACCGTTTGCGACGATCTTGTCTGTGATCTTTCTGAAGGATCGGGTGGGGTGGCGACGAATTCTCGGCATTTCGCTCGCTTTCCTCGGCGTGGCCGTCATTGCGCTTGGGGAAAACGGCGACGGCGCTCCGGGCTCGAACATTCCGCTTGGCGTCGCTCTTGTCGCCGGCGGCGCGTTTTCTGAATCGGTCGGCGCGATCCTCGTCAAAAAGTCGACCGGTTTCAAACCGTTTGAGCTTCTCGCCTGGTTCGCCGTCGTTGGCGCGGTCGGCCTGTGGCTCATGACATTCCTGTTTGAGACGGGACAAGGCGCAGCCTTCGCCGCCAGCGACAAATGGCTGATCGCCGGCGCTATCCTCTATTCCGCGATCGGCGCCTCGGTTTTCGGCCATTCAGCCTATTATTGGCTCTTGCAGCGGCTGCCGGTCAGCGTCGTTGCGCCCAGCGTGCTGTTGACGATGATGATTGCGGTTTTCTTCGGCGTCGTTCTGCTCGGCGATCCGTTCGGGCTCCGCATGATTGTCGGCGGCCTGATGGTGCTCGCCGGCGTCGGCGTCGTTATTTTGCGCAACACGAAGAAAAAGGACATAAAGCTGCCGATACATGAACCCGGAACCGTGTCTTGAACCTGATTGACGCGCCATCTCCAAATTTCGATCAGCGCGGCCGCGCCGTCGACATGATCGTGCTGCATTACACCGGCATGAAGACCGGCCGGGAAGCGATCGCGCGCCTGCGCGACCCGGCGGCGAAGGTCAGCGCTCATTACTGCGTTGATGAAAACGGCGACGTCTATCGCTTAGTGGATGAGAACGATCGCGCCTGGCACGCCGGCGTCGGTTCCTGGAAGGGCGACGCGAATATCAACGCCCGCTCGATCGGGATTGAAATTGTCAATCCGGGCCACGAATTCGGCTATCGCGATTTTCCCAGCGAGCAGATCGACACCTTGGTTGCGCTGGTCGGGGAAATCCGTACCCGGCATAATATCGCCCCCGCACTCGTGCTCGGACATTCTGACGTTGCGCCGCGGCGAAAGGAAGATCCGGGCGAGAAATTCCCGTGGAAACGCCTTGCTGACGCGGGGCTCGCCATCGCGCCTTATAATGGAGACGGATCTGAGGGGGCGACCGTCGCCTATGAGGACGCGCTTCGAAAACTGCAGGCTATCGGTTACGATGCGCCCGACGGCGATCACGCGGCGGCGCTGTTGGCCTTTCAGCGCCGGCATTGTCCCGCTTCCCTTGGGCAAGGATTCGACGTCCGCACTAAGGCGGCGTTGATGGCCATTGACGCGTCCTGATGCAATCGTGAGCAGGGCATGATTGCGTTTCAAACAATGCGCAATACGATCGGCGCAAAGACGTCTCGCTAAAAGGGGAAATGACCATGTCGCCGCATACTTTCGTCGCTACGCCGCTCAGGACATTCATCGCGGGCGCGCTCGCGACTCTCTTCGCCGCGTCGCCGGCGCCGGCTCAGGACATCGGCCCCGGCGGCCGACCGGTCGGCGAGGGATGGTCGCGCAGCCCCGTAATCGCGGAACACGGCATGGCGGCGACCGCCCAACCGCTCGCCAGCCAGGTCGCCATCGACATTCTGAAACAGGGCGGCACGGCGGTGGATGCGGCCATCGCCGCGAATGCGGCGCTGGGCCTTATGGAGCCGACAGGCAACGGCATCGGCGGCGATCTTTTCGCCATTATCTGGGATCCGAAGACTGAGAAACTCTATGGACTGAATGCGTCGGGCCGCAGCCCCGCATCGCGCACGCTGGCGGATCTTGAAACCGCCCTTGGCGGCGCCGATTCCATCCCGCCGCTCGGCCATCTTCCCGTGACCGTGCCGGGCGCAGTGGATGGTTGGTTTGAGATGCACGACCGTTTCGGAAAGCTCCCCATGCGGAAGGTTCTGGCGCCGGCGATAGACTACGCTGAGAACGGATTTCCGGTGTCGCCAGTCATCGCCTATTACTTCAAACGCAATTTCGATGCGTTTGAGCGCCGCCTGGAAATGATCGGCGAGTTCGATAACGCCCGCGCAACCTATTTCGCAAACGGTCCGGCGAAGGCCGGAGAGGTTTTCAAAAATCCGGATCTCGCCGAGACCTATCGCCAGATTGCGAAGAAAGGACGCGATGCATTCTACGAAGGCGACATCGCTGATGTGATGGACGCTTATTTCAAGCGAATCGGCGGCGATCTGACGCGCGAAGATTTCGCCGCCCATGAGAGCGAGTGGGTCGATCCGGCCTGCGTCGAATACAAAGGCCAGGTGGAGCTATGCGAACTGCCGCCTAACGGACAGGGATTCGCGGCGCTGCAGATGGTCAATATCCTGAAGAATATCGATCTCACTCAATGGGAGCGAGGCGCGCCGGAGGTGTTCCACTACATCACGGAAGCCAAACGCCTGGCGTTCGAGGATCTCGCCCGGTATTACGCTGACCCGGCGTTCGTCGATATTCCCGTCGAAGGTCTGTTGTCGGACGAATACGGCCGCCGACGGTTCGCCGAAATCGATCCGAACCAAGCCAATCCGGCGCCGGGACCGGGCGATCCCAAGCTCGAAGGCGCAGGCGACACCACCTATCTCACCGTCGCCGACAAAAGCGGCATGATGGTTTCGCTGATACAGTCCAACTATCGCGGCATGGGCTCCGGTCTCGTCGCGGACGGTCTCGGCTTCATGTTTCAGGATCGCGGCGAGCTGTTTTCTCTCGATCCCGATCATCCGAACGTCTATGCGCCCGGCAAACGCCCGTTCCAGACGATTATCCCTGCATTCGTAATGAAAGACGGCGCCCCATGGATCAGCTTCGGACTCATGGGCGGCGCGATGCAGCCGCAAGGTCACGTACAGGTGCTGATCAATATCGTCGACTACGGCATGAACCTGCAGGAAGCAGGCGATGCGGCGCGCCTCAATCACGACGGCGGGCGCAAGCCGACGGATCGGCTGGGCGAAGACGCCGCCGATCCCCTTGGCGTGTTGAATGTGGAACCGGGAACCCCCGCCGCAACCGTCGAGGCGTTACGGGCGAAAGGCCACAATGTCGAGATTGTCGAAAACGGCGTCATGTTCGGCGGTTACCAGGCCATCATGCGGGATCCCGAGACTGGGGTTTATTGGGGCGCTACGGAAATGCGCAAAGACGGCCTCGCCATCGGGTATTAACGATGGGAAAGTGATCTGAGAATCGGCGCACTCAGTATTCTAATGAAACGAGGAGCAGCGCCGATGCGTATTCATGCGGTTGTAGTCGTATTTGTAATGTTGTTCTGCGCGGGGCCGGCCGATGCGCAACCGCCTCAGGACGATGACGGCTGGAGCCTGTCTCTCGGCGCCGGCGGCCTGTTTGCGCCGAGCTATGAAGGTGATGACGATTATCGGCTGTCGCTCCTGCCGAATATTCAAATCGCCTATGGCGATCGATTTTTCGCATCGGTCCAGGACGGCGTGGGATACAATCTGATCAACAGCGACGCCTTGCGAATCGGTCCGATTGGGCGCGTCGAATTCTCGCGCGACGAAGATGGAAGCCAGCCCTTCGCAGTCACCGGAGAACGCACGTCTGATCTTCTCGGCCTGGGAGACGTTGCGACCACTGTGGAGTTGGGCGGCTTTGTCGAAGCCGATATCGGACCGTTGGAAGCGTCGGTGCAAGCACGCCGGGGGATCAACGGCCACGAAGGCTTCGTCATTGACGCCGGCCTGACCTATGGCGGGCGAAGCTTTGCGGTCGGCCCCCCGATTATTTACGCCTTCGGGCCGCGCATCAAAATCGTCGGCGACAACTACAACGACGCCTATTTCAGTGTCACGCCGGTGCAATCCATCGCTTCGGGCCTGCCCGTCTACGACGCCGGCGGCGGACTGCACTCCTATGGGTTTGGCGGCGCGGTCATTTTTCCCATAACGCGAGACAACCGCATCAGCGCCGTCATGATCGGCGGCTACGACCGGCTTGCCGGCGATGTCGGCGACGCGCCCCTGGTGCGCTTGCGGGGGTCGCGCAACCAGGCCGCGGTCGGATTTTTTCTAAGCTACAAGCTGTTTTAGGCGTCGGCTTGACCTCGCGCCTTTAAGTCTCCACATCGAACCGGCCAGACGGTCGGACGGTCGCTCCCCTTAAGGGAGAGGAAAGTCCGGGCTCCATGGAAACACGGCGCCGGGTAACGCCCGGCCGGTCGACCCCCGGGTCGGCTGAGGGAAAGCGCCACAGAGACGATACCGCCCCGTTTCGGGGCAAGGGTGAAAAGGTGCGGTAAGAGCGCACCGCCGCGCCAGCAATGGAGCGGGCAGGGCAAGCCCCGCCGGGAGCAAGACCGAATAGGGACGGTGCGTCCTGCCGACGCTGCGGCTGAGGAAGGACAGGCGGGTTTCCGCGCCTTTAGCCAGCGCGCTATGCGCCGTCCGGGTTGGTTGCTTGAGGCCGTGCGCGAGCGCGCGCCCCAGAGGAATGGCCGTCCCTTCTCTTCGAAGGACAGAACCCGGCTTACAGACCGTCTGGCTTTTCATCTTCGGCGCATTCCCCTAACACCGTTCGGTCAGCCAGGCGAAAAGCGGAGTGTCCATGCCTTCCTTCGACATCGTTTCCGAAATCAACGCCGCGGAGGCCGAGAACGCCGTGGCGAACGTGATGCGGGAGATTGGAACGCGCTATGATTTCAAGGGCTCCAAATCCACCGTCGAGATCGAGGACAGCGTGATCACCATCTTCGCCGACGACGACATGAAGCTGCGCCAGATGCACGAACTGCTGCAAGGGCACATGCAAAAGCGCGGCATCGAACCGGGTTCTCTCGATTATCAAAAAGAAGAACCCGCCGCCGGCCAGTCGGTGCGCCAGCGCGTGTTGTTGAAAGAAGGAATCGCTAAGGATCTCGCCAAGGATATCGTCAAGAAAATCAAGGGTGAGAAGTTCAAGGTTCAGGTCGCCATTCAGGGCGACGAACTGCGCGTGACGGGAAAAAAGCGGGATGATCTTCAGGCGGTTATCGCTTTCGTCAAAGGCATGAGCGTGGACCAGCCTTTGCAGTACAAGAATTTTCGGGATTGATGATTGAGCCGCGCCGCGCCTAGCCAGGGTTCAGCGCATCAGATAAGACGCAGAAAACTCTGCAGGAATAGCGCAAGAATACTGCACGGAGCCAAATGATGACCGCCGAAATCGAAAAACCCCTGCTTGAGATCATCTCCGAACACGCCGTCGGCTTGACGGCGGCCCCAACGCGGGAAACGCCGATCGCCGACCTCGGCATCGACAGTTTTTCCATTGTCGAAATCATCTACGAGGTCGAAGAAAAACTGGGCGTCGACGTGCCGTTCAACGCCAACGAAAATCCGTTCGGCGATATGGCGACGGTGGGCGATCTCATCGACGCCCTCGACGGTCTGATCAGCAAGAAGTAGGTTTATATGTCGCGAAACGTCGTCGTCACCGGCCTCGGCGTTGTCTCGCCTATCGGTGCGGACATCGATTCATTTTGGGATGGTCTGGCGAATGGCCGCTGCGGCATCGCCAAGGACGCGTTTGCGATCGAGGACCTGTCCATCACGCTGCCCGGCGGCCGCATCCGCGATATCGACGAACGCATTGATACGCTGGGACCGGCTATGAAACGCGCCGACCGCGTTTCGCAAATGGCGGTGCTCGCCGCCGAAGAGGCGATTGCGTCGGCGGGCCTGGAGTTCGACGACGAAACCGGGGCCCGCACCGCCTGCATCATCGGCTCGGGCATCGGCGGTCAGGGGTCCTTCGACAGAACCTATTACGACATGCTGATCAAAGAGCGGCGGCCTCACCCGTTGACGATTCTGCGGGTCATTCCGAACGCGCCCGCCAGTCACGTGTCGATCCGCCATGGGCTTCGCGGACCGTCCTTCGCCGTCGCCAGCGCCTGCGCCACGGCCACCCATTCGATCGGCCTGTGCGCGGACATCATCCGCGGCGGGACCGCCGATGTTGGAATCGCCGGCGCATCGGAGGCGGTGCTGACCTTCGGCGCCATGGAAGCCTGGAACGCGATGCGCATCCTCGCCGACGAGACCTGTCGTCCGTTCTCCAAGAACCGTAACGGGTTGGCGATCGGCGAGGGCGCCGGTCTGCTTGTGCTGGAGGAAGAAGCGCATGCGAAAGCGCGAGGCGCGACAATCCTGGCGCGTCTGGCCGGCTTCGGCATGAACGCCGACGGCAAGGACATGATCAATCCGTCCATGGAGGGCGCAGCCGCCTGCATGCGCGCGGCTTTGCAGACGGTCGATGTCGGCGACCCGGCCGCACTCTACGTCAACGCCCATGGCACCGGTACGTTTCTCAACGATCCCACCGAGACAAGCGCCATACGATCGGTTTTCGGCGCCGACGCCGACGCGCTGATCGTTTCATCGACAAAATCCATGCATGGCCATTTGCTCGGCGCAGCCGGCGGCGTCGAGGCGATCGCGTCAATCCTGGCGTTGAACAACGGCGTCGTTCCCCCGACGATTAATCTCGACGAAGCGGATCCTGATTGCGATCTCGATTACGCGCCTAATGAGACGGTCGAGCGGCGCATCGACGTCGCGTTATCGAACTCGTTCGCGTTCGGCGGGATGAATGCGGCCCTGGCGTTCACAAAGGCCTGACTGGTCGGGGCGGTCGGGTTACGCGTGAGCTGCCTTGCCCGGCGCCAGTTGATGAACCCGCGTGCGCACCCATGAAAAGCCCAGGATCATGAGCACAAGGCCCATATAGCGCACAAAGTAAAAGCCAAGATCATCAACGAAGGTTTCGAAGATCGCACCAATAGATGCGTAGATGGCCTGAATATCGGCGCCCGATGCGCCCATGGCGGCGATCGGCCAAACGGTGCGATCGATCAACAATGCAAACAGGGCGTAGACCCAGACATTAGTGTCTTTGCGCGCGAACATGGCGAATAGGAAAGCGAGAATGACGGCCCGGGGCAAATCAGCGCCTGAAAAGCCGATGCTGACAATATATTCCAGATCTTCCATTTTACGCTCCCTTGCGCGGCGTCCTTAACGCCTGTGTTGGCTATATTTACGCCCCATCAGGGTTAATGGCGGGTAAAGCCCGTCTCATTTTCGGCCGCAAAAAACGGGTGTTTTGTCGCCCCGCGGGCGATTAAAGTGTGTTCATGAGACAAGCATTAACAAAAGCTGAACAATTGGCGGCGCCGGTTCGTCTTGATGCGTATGAACCGGTCGCCCGCGCCCTCGACTATATCGTCGAGAATTTTGAGGACGCCCCAAGTCTTGAACAGACTGCCGCCGTCGCCGGTCTGTCGCCGGCGCATTTTCAGCGCGTCTTCAAAGCCGGGGCCGGCGTCTCGCCAAAACGGTTCTTGCAGTATCTCGCCGCCGGCGAAGCGAAAAAGGCGATGGCGCTGGGCCAAAATGTTCTCGAGGCGTCCTTCGCCGCCGGCCTGTCCGGCCCGTCGCGCCTGCATGATCTATTTCTCGTAGCCGAGGCGATGACGCCGGGCGCATACCGGAAAAAAGGCGATGGGCTCGTCATCCGATACGGCGTCGCCGACGGGCCTTTCGGCCGCGCATTGATCGGCGCCACCGACAAGGGGATATGCTGGCTCAGCTTCTCCGGATGCAAGGACGAGAATGCGCAAGTTGCGGAATTGAAATCCGACTGGCCGGCGGCGTCCTTTGTTCGGGATGACGCCTTCATCGCCCCGCTTGCAGGCAAGGCCTTTGCATTCGCCGCCAACCGCAGTCTCGACAAACCGCTCGGTTTGCATGTTCAGGGTACGAACTTCCAGCTCAAAGTCTGGGAGGCGCTTCTGAAAATTCCGTTTGGCGGTCTTGTCACCTATGGCGGGATCGCAGCGGATATCGGCGCCCCCAAGGCGTCGCGGGCGGTGGGCGCTGCAGTGGGCGCCAACATGATTTCTCTGCTCATTCCCTGCCACCGCGTGATTCTCTCATCCGGCGTCATTCACAATTACCGGTGGGGCGCGGAACGAAAGAAAGCCATTCTTGCGATGGAACGCGCCAACGCGGAAGCAGCCTGATTGCGCTTTCATCGCCGGCGATGATATTGTACCGCGGCATTGGTCAGGAGATCCTTCGCGTGCGCATTGCGCTCTTCATCGCGTCCTTCTTTTTGTGCGCTCCAGCGCTCGCCCAGCCATCGTTTCTTTCCGACAGCGAACTCACCGCCGCTTACGCCGGCAAAACGCATGTGAGTTTTTATCGCTATCCGGTTGAAGAATACGGCGGCATCTATTTTGAGGAGCGCTATCACGTCGACGGCGCCCTCGATTATCGGGCGGGCGACTTGACGTTGTCCGGCTTCTGGCGGGTCGCCAACGGGCGGATTTGCTTTGAATATCCCGCAACGCCGCTCAATTCGGGGTGCTTCGCCGTACAATTCGACGCCGGCTGCTACTACAGCTACCAAATCGGAGACGACGGTCGCCCGCTTGGCGTCGCCGAGGGGCGTTGGTGGATCAGGGCGAAGATCGAAGGAACAAATCCGGACTGCGCCGCGGCTGATTTAGTGTCGTAGCGAAAGGTCGCGCGCTTTTCCTGCGCCCGTTCGGCGGCGGCGGACGGGAACCGCACCGAGACGTTAGTTCGCTTTGGTTTTTCGCCGGGTATTCTTAACGGTCCGGGACCGGGCGCTTTGCGTGAACTCTTCGACAAACCGCGTGAGCCGCATCGGACGTCCCCGTTCAGGCGCATAGGCCAGAACCAGATCCAGCGACAGGCCGGAAAGGGTTGGCGCGACGCGCACCAAAGCGCCGGTTTTCAGGTCCTCTTGGATCAGCCATTGCGGCAGCAACGCCATGCCGAGACCCGCCCGAACCGCGCGCGCGACCGCCGCAATGTTGTCTGACGCCAGAACCACGTTGAGATCAATCAAACGCTCGCGGCCCTTTGCGTCGAACAGCGCGATTTCACGATCATAAAACGAGGACAATGCGACAGCGGGCAACGTGGTCCAGTCTTTTGTTGAATTGGCGAGTTGAGGCGTCGCAACGAGTATGCGTTTGACGCGCCCGAGCGATTTCACCACCAGGCGATCATCGGACGTTGCGCCGATGCGAATCCATATGTCCGCCTCGCCGGCAATGATGTCGATCGGATCATCCGTCAGTTTCCAGTCAATGCGCACCGCGGGGTAGCGTTTCAAAAACGCGGCGGCTTCATCGATCAGCCAGGACTGGCCCAGACCAACGGGCGCTGCGATCGTCAATCGTCCTTGCGGTTCCTTGTCGCGAAGCGCATCGATCGCCTCGTCCCACTTTTCCAGCATCTCCCGGGCGACCGGAAGAAGCATTCGCCCTTCCTCGGTCAGTTGCAGGAAATGGGTCGTCCGGTGAATGAGTTTGACGCCGGTGATCGTTTCCAGCGCCTTGATGCGGCGACTGACGCTCGGTTGGCTGAGACCTTGCGCGACGGCCGCCCGGCTCAAGGCCCCGGTCTCTGCGACACGCAGAAATGTCTCCAGCAAGTCGAGGCGGTCGGGTTGTGTCATACGTTATACGTATAACAATATTGCAATCAATAACACTACCCGTATGACCGTGATTTTGCCACTTTCCCCCTTGCGGGCGGCGCGGGCCGCCGCCAACCAAGGAAACTGAAAATGCTGAAATCATTTGTCGCCGCCGCCGCCGCCGTCGTCGCTTTCGTTGGGTCGGACGTCACGGCCTGGGCGGGCCAATCGAACACCGATGCGGTTTCGGAAATGGCGTTTGATCATATGTCAATCAACGTCCGAGATTTTGATGGCGCCGTTGCCTGGTACACCGAAAAGCTCGGCTTTGAGGTGGATGTGGCGTGGCGCGTCGAGGCGCTTAACGGCAAGCGGCTCGCCTATTTGTCGCTCGGCGAAACCGTGATCGAATTGGTAGCCGCCGACGAAGGCGGCGCTGGACTCCTTCCGCCGGACTCGTTCGCGGATCATTTCGCTCGCACGGGGTACGGGCATTTGTGTTTTGTCGTCGCGAATGTCGACGAAACGCTTAAGACGCTTGAGGCGGGCGGCGTACCGACGTTCGTTGCCGCCGAGACCTATGCTCTCGATGGGACGCCCTATGAACGACGGGTTGGATTTGTCAAAGATCCTGAAGGAAACGTCATTGAATTCGCCGAACCGCTTCAAGCACGAAAAATGCGCTGACCGGATTATTGACGAAGATTTCCAACGCGCGGCGCATTATTCTGAGACGCCTACCTGCGCTACGCCGTCCCAACAAAAAACCCCCGCACGCGGCGGGGGTTTTTTCTGAGAAGCAGGGTCGTCTGGAAGGATTAAGCGACTTCCGCGCTTTGGTTTTCCTGTGGGTCGCGCAGCACATAACCGCGGCCCCAGACCGTTTCGATGTAATGTTCGCCTTCCGTCGCCGACGCGAGTTTCTTGCGCAGCTTACAGATGAAGACGTCGATGATTTTGAGTTCCGGCTCGTCCATGCCGCCGTAAAGATGGTTGAGGAACATCTCTTTGGTCAGCGTCGTGCCCTTGCGAAGCGAGAGCAGCTCCAGCATCTGGTATTCTTTGCCGGTGAGGTGGACGCGTTGCCCGGCGACTTCCACCGTTTTTGCGTCGAGATTGACGACCAGCTTGCCCGTCGTAATGACCGACTGCGAATGGCCTTTCGAGCGGCGGACGATGGCGTGAATGCGTGCAACCAGCTCGTCCTTGTGGAACGGCTTGGTCATATAGTCGTCGGCGCCGAAGCCGAGACCGCGCACTTTGGTTTCAATGTCGCCCTGGCCGGTCAAGATCAGGATGGGCGTGTTCACTTTTGAAACACGCAGCGACTTCAACACGTCAAAACCGGTCATGTCCGGCAGGTTGAGGTCGAGAAGAATGATGTCGTAGTCGTACACTTTGCCGAGATCGACGCCTTCTTCACCGAGATCGGTCGTGTACACATTAAATCCGTCTGACTTCAGCATCAGCTCAATGCTCTGGGCCGTGGCGCCGTCGTCCTCGATGAGCAAAACCCGCATGGTCGGTCTCCTGTCAGGCGCGCGGCGTCCCCTTAAGAATCATGAACCGCGCATTTTTGTTTTGTAGCGCCGATGCTAACGACGATATGCTTTCACAATCGTTAATACAGAAGAATGGATTGCGCCGATCTGATGCTTTTTTTAATCGGGCGACAATCTCTCTTACTGCCTACACCGCATAAACGCTTGATTTGCGGGCGTTGTCATTAAGCAATTTCGACTTTTTCAACATTTCAGAATTGCGCAGTTTACGCGAGCTTAAAGTCTTGGCCGTTAAGAATGCCCGCATAGTGGATTAGCTGACGGCGCACAGGGCGTTAACGACTGATGGCGGCGATACCTCAAAGACAGGCCGGAGACTTATTGCGCCGTTTCGATCCCGTTTCGATTGCGGGCGATGTTGTGGGCGTGTCCGGGATCAGCGTCGACATTTCCGACAGGTTGGCGGCGCTGAAAATTGGCGCGCGCGTGATGATCGATACGGTTTCGGGTCCGCTGCTCGCCGAAATCATAGGCTTGAGCGAAGGGCGCGCCGTCGCGCTGCCGTTCGGCCCGCTGACGGGCGTCGCCCGCGGCGCAAGAGCGGACTTTCTGAGACCGGCTGAAGGACCGGCGCCGACAACAGGATGGCTCGGCCGGGTTGTGAACGGTCTTGGCGAGCCGATTGACGGAAAGGGGCCTTTGCCGTCCGGCCCCGTCCCGCGCGCCGTCCGCGCAGCGCCGCCGCCGGCGGCGCTCAGGGCCCGGCTCGGGCCGCCGATCGAATTTGGCGTGAAAGCGATCGACGCCTTCGCGCCGGCGCGTCAGGGGCAAAGGCTTGGAATCTTTTCCGGCGCCGGGGTCGGAAAGTCCGCGCTGTTGGGCATGATCGCCCGCAACACCGATTGCGATGTCTCCATTGTCGCGCTCATTGGGGAGCGCGGCCGCGAAGTCCGCGAGTTTCTAGAAGACCATTTGGGACCGGATGGTCTTTCCCGCTCCATCGTCGTTGTTGCAACATCGGACGAGCCGGCGATGATGCGCCGCGAAGCCGGTTATCTTGCACTGACCCTGGCGGAGTTTTTTCGCGACGAGGGCGCCCACGTTCTGTGCCTGATGGATTCGCTGACCCGTATCGCACAGGCGCAGCGCGAAATCGGTCTGGCCGCCGGGGAGCCGCCGACAGCCAAAGGCTACACGCCGTCGGTCTTCGCCCTTTTGCCAAGCCTGATCGAAAGAGCCGGGCCGGGACTCGACGGCGCCGGCGTCATCAGCGCGGTGTTCTCCGTGCTGGTCGAAAGCGACGATCACGACGAGCCTATCGCTGACGCCGCGCGCGCGACGCTCGACGGGCACATTGTGCTCGAGCGCGCCATCGCCGAACGCGGACGGCTGCCCGCCGTCAACATTTTGCGATCGGTTTCTCGGGCCATGCCCGGGGCGTTGTCTGACGAAAACACTGAAATCGTCCGCGAAATCAAAAGCCTTGCGGCCGCCTATGACGATATGCGCGAACTTGTGCGGATCGGCGCTTATCGCGCCGGCGCCGACCCGGCGCTCGACCGGGCGATTGCCATTCATGACGAACTGGAGGAGTTCTTGACCCAACCCTTGAGCGGTCGGTGTTCCTCCGAAGAGACGTTTCGGGCGCTTGCCGCCCTTCTTGAAAGGGAAGATCATTCGTGACCGGTACATTTCGCGGCGCCAAGAGCGTCGAAAAACTCCTCAAAATCGCACGTCTCGATGTTGAGGCGCTGCGCGTCGATTTGGCTGACATCGAGCGCGCCCAGGAGACCTCCAAGCGCGCCTTGGAAGATATTCTGCAATCGGTCCGCCGGGAGGCGAAGACGGCGGAGGACGCTCAGGCGATGGCCGCGTACGAAGACGCGATGCGCGAGCGGCGCGTCAACATTCGCAAAACGCTGAATGCGCTGGAATCGGCGGCGGACACAGCCCGCGACAAGCTCAACGCTGCGGTCGCGGAAATGGCGAAGCTCGAACACCTTGCCGACGTCAATGCCCGTCAGGCCGCTCATGCGTCGCGTCGCCGCGAGGCGCGCACGGCGTCGGAACAACCTTCGCCGACAGCGCGCATCCGATATTCCGGCTGATTGAATCCGGCCAGCCGCGCCGCGTTCCTGACAGGGGGACCTCCGGCGGCCGCCGCGTCTTTGACGCGCATGTTCCGTTTCCGTTCCGGAACAGCCGTCAAATCTGGCGAAGATTCCAGCTCTGAGGGCCTTAATTCCTTTGCGTACCAGTAAATCCCATGCTATCCCAGCTCTTGCCCATTTTTGGTCGGGCAGGGGCTGCGTCGCGTTGGAGTCGAGCGACGTACCCGTTCGGCGTTGGCGAGCGGAGATCAGGCGGCATGAGGCGGGACGCCGAGACCCTTTTTCTGGGGTCGTTTACGAACAAGATTGACGCAAAAGGCCGGCTGGCGACCCCGGCCCGGTTTCGCCGCGTCCTGGAGCAGGAAAAGTCGAACACCATCTATGTCATCCCGTCGCCTGACGAGCCGTGTCTGGAGGCGGGCGGGCCGGCCTATATCGAAAATCTGACGCGGTCGATCCTGTCGCTGCCGCGATTTTCCGACGAGCGAAAGCTGCTGCAAAAGCGTCTGTCCGGCAAAACCCTCTCATTGTCGATGGACGCAGAAGGCAGAATTGTATTGCCGCAAGCGTTTCGGGACCACGCCAATCTAAACGGCGAGGCGGTCTTTTCCGGGCAGATCGACTTCTTTCAGATTTGGAACCCGCACGCGCTGGACGCGTCCATGGGCGATGACGACGCGGTCGCACAGGCGCGAAAGACGCTTCCCAACGCGCCGGAAGGTTTGTGATGGGCGCTGATCGTCACGTTTCAGTTATGCTGTGCGAAGCGGTCGGCGCGCTCAATGTCCGCGACAACGGCGTTTACGTTGACGCAACGCTTGGCGACGGCGGCTACACGAGAGCGATTCTGGAGGCGGCCGACACCGCATGCGTATACGCCTTCGATCGCGACCCGACGGCGATAGCGGCGGCTGAGCGCTGGGCGGTCGGTTACGGCGAGCGCCTGCGTCTGATCAATCGGCCGTTTGCGGATATGGAAGCGGCGCTCGCCGGGTTCGACGTCACCGAAGTTGACGGCGTTGCGTTCGATATCGGCGTGTCATCCATGCATCTTGATGACGCGGAGCGCGGATTTTCGTTCCTCAAAGACGGCCCGCTTTCCATGCGTATGGACGGAGGGCGCCCCGACGCTGCCGACGTTGTTGCGCAGGAAGACGACAAGGCGCTGGCGGCGGTGTTCCAGGCCTACGGTGAAGAGCGCCATGCCGGCCGCATTGCGCGCGCCATTGTAAAGGCGCGAGAACATGCGCCGATTGAAACAACGCTGGCGCTCGCAAAAATCGTCGAGGACGCGACGCCCGGCGCCAAGGGATCAAAGATCCACCCCGCGACCCGCGTCTTTCAGGCGCTGCGCATCTTTGTCAATGACGAGCTCGGCCAGCTTGTGGCGGGGCTTCGCGCCGCTGAGCGCCTGCTGAAGCCCGCGGGGCGGTTGGTTGTCGTTACCTTTCACTCGCTCGAAGACAGAATTGTCAAAAGATTTTTTGCATCCCGGTCGGCGGTCCGCGCCGGGGGATCGCGCCATCAGCCGGAACCGCAACTGTCCCCCGCGACGTTTGCTATGGCGCATTCAGGGGCGCTTGCGCCCACTGAGGCGGAGATCGCACGCAACCCGAGAGCGCGCTCAGCCAAATTGCGCGCTGGCGAGCGCCTGACCGGTCCCGCTTTTTCAGGGGAAGATGATCTTGGGATTCCCCGCCGTCGAAATATGCCCAGTCTGCAAGGAGTGATGTCTTAATGTTCCGTATCACAACGATATTCTTGTGTGTTCTGTTTCTGGCGGCGGTCGCCGGTCGGTACAGCGCCGAAGAGTCCGTGCGCGCCGCACAGCAGGAATTGGAGCGCCTTGAGGCGGAGCGGTTGGAGGAGGCGCGACAGGTTCAGATGTTGCGTGCGGAAGTGGCCTATCTGGAAAGCCCTGACAGGCTCGCCAAGGTTGCTCGCGCGACAACGGACCTACGCCCGCCGCAAACGACGGAGATTCTGAACGCACATCAATTCAAGAGCGCCATGACCGGGCGGGGCGACGGCGAGGATCTTCAAACGCCGCCGCCGCTGAACAATGAAATCATCGCGAACGCCATTGCTATGGCGCAGCTTGCGGAAGGCGAATAGGGACAACGCGGAAAACAGGCGACCGTCAATGCTGAGGAAGAAGCAACACCAAAATTCGCCGACGGCATACTTGATTGACGAGTCGGCCCCTTCGCCGGCGCCCAGCAATACGGTCTATGTTCGCGCATCGAGCGCGCGGGCGCGCATGGCGGCGCGGGCCAGGATTCGTATCGCCATGTGCGCGGTCGTTTTCGCTTTTGTGTTCGCCGCGCTCGGCGTGCGCATGGCGTTCATCACATTTGGCCGGATCGCGCCGCCGCCCATGCTTGCGTCCGTTGAGGCGGCGCATGCGCCGCGGCCGGAAATCATTGATCGCAACGGCGCGCTGCTGGCCACTGATCTGCCCATGATCGCGCTCGAAATTTGGGGCCGAGAGGTATGGGATCCTGAAGAGACGGCCGACAAGATCGCAGCGCTGATCCCGAATGTCGACGCCGCCGCCCTTGAGCAAAAGCTGGCCGCCGGACAGTATGTTGAGGTGCGCGCAGACCTGTCTCCCGCCGAACGCCAAGCGATTTTCGAGCTGGGCTTACCCGGCGTTCGCTTTGCGTCGCGCGCCAAGCGGTTTTATCCGCAAGCCGATCTCGCAGCCCATGTGATTGGTCACGGCGAACCCGGCAAGGGCGGCGTGATGGGGCTTGAAAAAGCAGTGAGCGACGGAAAGGTCTTGTCCCCGGCGGCCGAGCCGTTGCGCGCTTCGATCGATATTCGCGTACAGCAAATCCTGGAGGAGGAGCTGGCCTCCGGAATCGAAGAATTTACCGCCAAGGCGGCCTGGGGCGGGGTTATTGATGTTGAAACCGGAGAGGTGATCGCCCTCGCGAGCCTGCCGGACTTCGATCCAAACAAGCCGGGCGCATTCGCGGCTGAATTCCGCCGCAATCGCGCCGTTTACGATCGCTATGAGCTTGGTTCAGCGTTTAAAGCCATCACCGCGGCGGCCGCCCTCGAGGCGGGGGTCGCCGTCGAGACGCAGACCTATGACGCGCGCGGAAGCTATCAAGTCGCAGACAGGCGAATATCGGACTTCCACGGAGAAAACCGGATACTCACCTTGTCGGAAGTCGTTCAGCATTCGTCCAATATCGGCATCGTCCAGGTCGCACAGGATTTGGGGCCGGCCAAACAAAAAGAGTTTCTCAAAAAGCTGGGCCTGTTCGAGCCGCTGCCGATCGCCCTGGCGGAAAACCGTGCGCCGGAGTTGCCGCGTCAATGGGGACCCGTTGAAACGGCCACCGTCTCCTACGGTCACGGCATATCTGTTACGCCGCTGCATCTCTTGGCCGCGTATGCGGCGGTTGTGAATGGCGGGGTATGGCGCGCGCCGGTGTTCGCTGAAGGCTCGGCGCAGAAAACGCAAACTGTGTTTTCGCCGAAGACAAGCGCGATCATGCGCCGAATCTTGCGTCAGGTGATCGCCGACGGAACGGCGGGATACGCTGAGGTCGAAGGATATTTCCCAATCGGAAAGACGGCCACGGCGGATAAACCGAAAGCGGGCGGTTATGATCGCAACACGCGTATTTCCAGTTTTGTCGGGGCCGTTCCCGGCTTCGCGCCCCGATACGCCGTACTCATCTCGTACGATGAGCCAAACCCGACGCCGGATTCCTTCGGCTACGCCACAGCCGGCTGGAACGCAGCGCCGACATTCTCGAAATTTTTGACCCGCGCGGCGCCGCTGTTGGGGCTTCATCCGGTGAGCGAGCCGGAGGCGACGGCCGCGTTCGCATCAGGGGAATTTGTCGGCGTGCGTGAAGCCCGGGCGACCATGGCGGAGAGCGAGGCGCGATGAAGCTTTCCGTTCTCGCCGGGGAAGCGTTTGCCGCTGATCCTGAAATCACCGGGCTGACCGCTGACAGCCGCGCTGTTTCAAGCGGGTTTCTGTTCGCCGCCCTGCCGGGTGAGAACAGCGACGGCGCGACATTTATTCCGCAAGCGGAAGAAAAAGGTGCGGCGGCAATTCTCGCCTGCCCGGGCGTCCAGACGCGGTTACCGCTTATCGCCGACGAGAATCCGCGAAGACGGCTTTCCAGCGTGGCGGCGCGATTTTTCCCGCGCCAGCCTGAACTGGTCGCCGGCGTCACAGGCACCAACGGCAAGACGTCGACGGCGCATTTTGCATCCGAGTTGTGGTCGCTCAGCGGTCGCAGCGGCGGCTCGATCGGCACATTGGGCGCTCGCGGCAAAGGCGTTTCGATCGACACAGGTCTGACAACGCCGGAGCCCATTACGCTCCATCGCGTTCTCGATGAACTGACGCGCACCGGCGTCGATCGTCTCGCCATGGAAGTTTCCAGTCACGCGCTCGCGCAAGCGCGCGCCGACAGCGTTCGGTACAATATCGCTGCGTTCACCAACATCACGCAAGATCATCTTGATTACCATGCGGATTTTGAGGCCTATTTCGCCGCCAAGGCGCGGCTGTTCAACGAACTCTTGCCCGCCGACGGCGTCGCGGTGGTGAACGCCGACGGCGACGGGGCCCAGCGGATCATCACAGCGGCGACGGATCGCGGCGTTCGCGTATTGACGACGGGGGCCGGCGGCGATGACGTGAAACTGATTTCTGCTTCGCCGACGCTCACCGGCATCGACGCCGTTGTAAAAGCGAAAGGCGAGACCTACCGCGTTCGGCTGCCGCTCGTCGGTCTGTTTCAAGCAGAAAACGCGCTTCTGGCGGCGGGTGTCGTCATGGCGTCCGGCGAGCGCGCTAGTGATGTCATTCCACGTCTTGAGGGGTTAACCGCTGTGCCGGGCCGCATGCAGCTGGCCGCCGACGTGAACGGCGCGGGCGTTTATGTTGACTACGCCCACACGCCCGACGCGGTGGTCACGGCGCTGAAAGCGGTTCGGGACCACGCGGCCGCCCGCGTCATTGCAATTATCGGCGCCGGGGGCGACCGCGACAAAGACAAGCGGCCGCTCATGGGCGGAGCGGCGGCGGACAATGCCGACATCGTCATTGTTACTGATGATAATCCGCGCTCTGAGGACCCCGCAGAAATTAGGCGACAGGTGTTGCAGGGCGCGCCGAAGGCGCACGACATCGGCGACCGGGCCGAGGCGATTGCGCGCGGGATCGCGATGTTGGAGCCGGGGGATCTATTGCTCGTGGCCGGAAAGGGGCACGAAACCGGTCAGGATCTGGGGGGTGAAATCTTGCCGTTCAATGACGTTGACGTAGTGCGACGCGTAGCCGACGAACGGCGTGCAAGTGCGGAAAATCGCGATGGATGAAGCCAATTTGTGGACTGCGTTTGAGGCCGCCGCCGCCACTGGCGGCGCGTTATGTTCCCGCGGCGGCGATGCGCAAAGCTGGCCGGCCGAAGAATGGTCTGCGGCGGGCGTATCGATCGATACGCGCAGTTTGAAGCCTGGCGATATTTTCGTCGCTCTGCGCGATGCGCGCGACGGGCATGAGTTCCTCAAAAACGCGTTTGACGCAGGCGCGTCGGCGGCGCTGGTCGCGCGCGCGCCGGAAGACGCGCCGGAAGGGGCGCCGCTGTTGGTGGTCGGCGACACGCTGCAGGGCCTGCGCGATCTTGCGCTCGCAGCGCGGCTGCGGAATTTCGGCAAGCGCATCGGCGTCACGGGCAGCGCCGGCAAGACCTCCACAAAGGAAATTCTGCGTGCGGTGCTTCGGGCCAACGGCGGCGTTCACGCCGCCGACAAGAGCTTTAACAATCACTGGGGCGTTCCGCTGTCGCTGGCGCGCTTGCCGATGCATGCTGACTACGGCGTTTTTGAAATCGGCATGAATCACGCCGGCGAAATTACGCCGCTGTCGGCGTTGGTGCGCCCCCATGCGGCGATCGTAACGACTGTCGCTGAAGCGCATTTGGAGTTTTTTGATTCTGTGGAAGGCATCGCCGAGGCCAAGGCGGAAATCTTTACGGGTCTCGCGCCGGGCGGCGTTGCGGTGTTGCCGATTGATAACGAATACTATCCGTTACTGAAAAAGCGCGCCGAAGAAGCCGGGGCCGCCAGCTTCGTAACGTTTGGAGAAAGCGACGGCGCGGTGTTTCGACTGCATGAATACGCGCCCGACGGCGCCGGCGCCCGCCTGGCTGTTTCCATTCGCGGAAAACGCCGCGACATCGCGGTGGGGGTTCCCGGCAAACATCAAGCGCTGAACATGCTCGCCGCCCTCGCCGCAGCGGAGGCCGTGGGCGCGGATCTTGAAAAATGCATCGACGCGCTCGCCGGACTCGAGCCTGCGCAGGGACGCGGCGAGCGGGCGACCATTCGCGTTGGCGACGGTGAGGCGACGCTGATCGACGAAAGCTACAACGCCAATCCGGCGTCCATGGCCGCGGCGATCGCGTTGCTGGCCGCCGCGCCCGTAAAGGGGGATGGCCGGCGACTTGCGGTTCTTGGCGAAATGCTTGAGCTCGGGCCCGACGCGCCGGCGCTTCATGCAGCGCTTGCGCAATCGCTTCTTGCAGCGAAGGTAGACCGGGTTTATGCGGCGGGAGACCTCATGCGCCATCTGTGGGATCGGTTGCCGCCGGAGATGCAAGGCGTCTGGGCGGGTTCGGCGGTTGGTCTGATCGGGGCTGTGGAAGACGCGGTCGGACCGGGCGATGTTGTGATGGTAAAAGGCTCGAACGCCTCTAAGGTCAGCGCCGTCGCCAAGGCGCTGAAAAGTCGCTCGACAACAGAATGAACGCGTAAAAGAAAGACCTGATGCTCTACCACCTGTTAACGCCCTTTGCGGATGACTTTCAGCTTTTCAACGTATTCCGCTATCTGACGTTCCGCACCGGCGGCGCGGTCATGACGGCGTTGATCATTTCCTTTCTCATGGGCCCGTCGCTGATCCGCTGGATGCGGCGCAAGCAAGGTCGCGGTCAGCCCATTCGCGACGACGGTCCCCAAACCCACATCATTGAAAAAGCAGGAACGCCGACGATGGGGGGCGTGCTGATTTTGCTGTCCATGACGGTAGCCACGTTTTTGTGGGCGAGGCTCGACAACATCTATGTCTGGATCGTCATGGGCGTCACCTTGTCCTTCGGCGTGCTCGGTTTCATCGACGACTATCTGAAAGTGACCAAGCAACAGGCCGACGGCGTTGTCGGCAGTTTGAAATTGCTTGTTCAGTTTGCGGTCGCGCTGCTGGCCGGTTACTTCTGCATGACGGCGCTTCAAGCCGCGCCCGATGCGCCGCAGAATATCGCCACCTCGGTGGGCGTTCCCTTCTTTCCCATTCGGCTGTTTGAGGAGTGGTTCAACGCCCCGGGCGTGCCGCTCGGCCTGTTCATCATCCCCTTCGCCGCCTTCGTGATTGTCGGCGCGTCAAACACGGTGAATTTGACCGACGGCCTCGACGGGCTCGCCACCGTGCCGGTGATGATTGCGGCCGCGACCTATGCGTTGATCGCTTATCTCGTCGGGAACATCATCTATGCGGAATATCTTGGCGTGCCTTACGTTCCCGGCGTGGGCGAATTGGCGATCATTTGCGGCGCCATCATGGGCGCAGGCCTCGGCTTTCTCTGGTTCAATGCGCCGCCGGCGGCGATTTTTATGGGCGACACCGGCTCCCTTGCACTGGGCGGCGCCATCGGCGCCATCGCGGTCGCCTCCAAACACGAGATTGTTCTGGCGATCGTGGGCGGCCTGTTCGTGCTCGAAGGGCTGTCGGTGATGATCCAGATCGCCTCCTTCAAACTGACCGGCAAGCGCGTTTTTCGTATGGCGCCGATTCACCACCATTTCGAACATATGGGCTGGAAGGAATCGACCATCGTGATTCGCTTCTGGATTATTGCGGTGGTGCTCGCCTTGATCGGCCTCGCCACGTTGAAGCTCCGGTAGTCGCTGTCATGATACTCCTTCCGGACATGAAAAAGAAAAATGTCGGCGTCTTCGGCCTCGGCCTGAGCGGCCTGGCGACCTGCGAAGCGTTGGCGGCGTCCGGAGCGAGCGTCTACAGTTTCGACGAAAAGGCGGAAGCCCGCGAAAAGACGATGGATACGGAGTATCGCGCCGAGCACCCGAAGAACTGGCCCTGGCGCGAGCTGGAAGCGGTTGTGATCAGTCCCGGCGTCCCGCTCACGCATCCGAAGCCGCATCCGATTGTCAAAAAGGCTCGGATGGAAAAAAAGCCGGTTATCGGCGATACGGAACTCTTTGCGCGCGCCATCAACGCATTACCGGACCGCGAGCGGCCGCGCATCGCGGCCATTACCGGCTCGAACGGAAAATCGACCACAACGGCGCTAATCGGCCACATGTTGCGCGAAGGCGGTGAAGACGTTCATGTCGGCGGCAATATCGGCGAAGCGATTATGGCGCTGCCTGCGCCGGACCGGCACGCAATATACGTGCTGGAGCTGTCGTCATTTCAGCTTGATTTGACTCATTCTTTACGCGTCAACGCGGCGGTGTTTCTGAATTTGACCCAGGATCATCTTGAGCGGCACGGCGACATGGAAGGGTATTTCGCAGCGAAATCGCGGATCTTCCGTAACCAGACAGACGCTGACGTTGCGATTGTCGGCGTCGACGATGCTTGGGGCGAACGCGCCTGCACGGAACTCACCGCGGCGGGGCGCGCAAGGGTCATCCCCGTGTCCGCCGGCGCCACGCTGGGGCGCGGCGTTTACGCGCTCGATGGCGCGATCTACTACAATCTCGACGGCAAAACGACAAAGGCCGGCGACCTCGCCAATGCGCGCGCGCTGAAAGGCGCGCATAATCAGCAAAATGTCGCTGCAGCGCTGGCCGCAACGCAATATTTCGGCGCGTCGCCGGCGGTCGCCATGAAAGCTGCATCGAGTTTCGTCAGCCTGCCGCATCGGATGGAAGAGGCGGCGCGCTTGGGCAAGACGCTGTTCATCAACGATTCAAAAGCGACAAACGCCGAAGCCGCTGCGCGATCGCTGGCGGCCTTTGACGACGTCTTCTGGATTGCAGGCGGCAAGGCCAAGGACGGCGGTCTCACGCCGCTGCTGGAACAGCTTGGCAATATCCGTAAGGCTTATCTCATCGGCGAGGCTGCGGAGGCGTTCAGCGAGCAGTTGAAAGGACGAACCGCGACGAAAAAGAGCAATACGTTGAAGCGCGCCGTCGCGGACGCGTTTCGGGACGCAGAGGCGAGCGATGCGCCCGCGCCGACTGTGGTGCTTGCGCCGGCCTGCGCCTCGTATGATCAATTCAAGAGCTTTGAAGACCGCGGCGATCAGTTCAAGGCGATTGTGGGTGATCTTCAGTCTGCGGACGGAGAGGCGGCATGAGGTCGATATCACGCGCTGACAACTCGCTTTTCGGGCGATGGTGGTGGTCCGTCGACCGGCCCATGCTGGCGGTCCTGGCGCCGATCATCATCATTGGCGCCGCCGCCTTGACCGCGGCCGGTCCCGCCGCCGCGGGCCGTCTCCGCATAGACAACGATTTTCACTTCGTCTTTCGTCAGGCGCTGTTTCTGGCGCCGGCCATTGTCGCCATGTTGGCTATTTCGCTTCTCACTCCGCTGCAGGCGCGGCGGTTTGGCGTGCTTTTATTTACCGGCGCGCTGTTTTTGATGCTGGCGACGCTCTTGTTTTCCAGCGACGTGAACGGTGCGCGTCGCTGGATCGACGTCGGATTGTTTTCGCTCCAGCCTTCGGAGTTCGCCAAGCCTGGGTTCGTGATCGCGGCGGCATGGATGATGGCGGAAGGCGCGCGCGACCGTTCTTTTCCCGGCGGCGCCATCGTCCTGGGGCTGTATCTTGTTTTTTCCGCGCTGTTGATGATGCAACCCGATTTCGGGCAATGGATGCTGGTCACCGGCGTTTGGGCGGTCATGTTCTTTATTGCCGGATGGAGTTGGACCTGGATCGCCATGTTGGGCGGGTTCGGCATGTTTGCGCTTGGCGGGGCTTATATGTTTTCCGACCACGTCGCGGCTCGCATCGACGGGTTCTTGCGTCCGGATGCGGCGGACACCTATCAGGTTGATCGCGCCCTTGAAGCCATCTCAAACGGCGGATTGATCGGTCGCGGCGATGCGCCCGCCGTCAAGGGGTCGCTGCCCGATGCGCATACAGACTTTATCTTCGCGGCGGCGGCTGAGGATTTTGGACTGTTGCCGGGATTGCTCATCATTGGGTTGTTTGCGGTGTTCGTGATCCGGGCGATGACCGTCGCCTCGCGGCAAAAGGCCATGTTCGCGCAAATTGCCGGATCGGGCCTGGCTGCGTTGATCGGGTTCCAGGCGATCATCAACATCGGCGTGTCGCTCCGCGCGCTTCCCGCGAAAGGCATGACCTTGCCGTTTATATCCTATGGCGGATCGTCGCTTTTGGCGACGGGCGTCGCCGTCGGCCTGTTGATCGCACTAACCCGCGCGCATCAGGGCCCGCAGCGGCGAAAGGACTTGATGCCGTGACCGCGTCGTCGCCAACAACCGGACCCATCGTTCTGGCGGCCGGCGGCACCGGCGGGCACATGTTTCCGGCTGAGGCGCTGGCGCAGGAATTGAAACGCCGCGGCGCCCGCATTCTGCTGGTGACCGACGCCCGCGGCGCCAGATTCGCCGAGAATTTCCCGTGCGACGAGCGCTTTGAGATTTCCGCGGCGACGCCGTCTGTCGGCGGTCCGGTGGCTAAGGCGGCCGCTGCGATTTCGATCGCGCAGGGCTTGTTCAAGGCCCGCAGCGAGTTCAAATCGCGAAAGCCGATCGCTGCGGTCGGCTTCGGCGGCTATCCGTCCTTGCCCGCCATGAAAGCGGCGGCCATGGCGAAGATACCTTACGGCGTACACGAACAAAACGCCGTTCTGGGCAGGGCCAACAGAATGCTGGTCAAGGGGGCTCAATTCACGGCGCACGCTTTCCCCGCTTTGGCGAAATGCCCGCCCAGCGCCCGAAAGGTCGAAGTCGGCAACCCGGTCCGCGACGCGGTCGCGGCTGTCGCCGACACGGCATTCCCGCAAGCCGACAGCGGGTTGCGTCTTCTCGTCTTCGGCGGGAGCCAGGGCGCAACGATATTCGCCAATGCGCCCGTGGAAGCGGTTTCGAGACTGCCTGAAGACATTCGCGCCCAACTCACCGTCGTGCATCAGGCGCGCGAGGCGGACGTCGAAAAGGTCCAGATGGGATACGCCAAAGCAGGCGTCGCAGCGGAAGTCGCCCCATTCTTCAAGGATTTGCCCAACCGAATTGCGACGGCGCATCTCGTCATATCGCGCGCGGGCGCGTCGACCGTTACGGAACTTTCATCCATCGGGCGAGCCTCCATCCTTGCGCCGCTCGGCATCGCCATGGATGACCATCAAACCGAAAACGCGCGTGTTCTTTCTGAGGCGGGCGCGGCCCTTTTGCTGCCGGAAAGCCGGTTTAATGCGGACGCGTTGGAAACGGCGCTGTCGACCCTTTTCGCCAATGCCGACCGGTTGGCGGCCATGGCTGCGAACGCAAAGGGACGGGTAAAGTCCGGCGCGGCGAGCCGGCTGGCCGATCTGGTTGAAGAGATGATAGGCGCCCGCATGGCGGCGTAAGTGATGATGAGTACCGATCCCTATTCAAAAATAGACCCGCCGGAAATCAAGATCCGTTTGCCGTTCGGCGTCGGCGCCATCCACTTTGTCGGCATCGGCGGCATTGGGATGTCCGGCATCGCGGAGGTGATGCACAATCTCGGCTATGAGGTGCGCGGCAGCGACGTCGCTGACGGAGCCAACGTCAAGCGCTTGCGCCAGAAGGGAATTCCGGTCGTCATCGGCCACGCGCCGGAGAATGTTCAGAACGCTGAGGCGGTGATCATTTCAACGGCCATCAAGAACGACAATCCGGAGGTCGCGGCCGCGAGAGCGCGGCATATCCCGGTTGTGCGCCGCGCTGACATGTTGGCGGAACTGATGCGCCTGAAATGGACCGTGTCCATCGCCGGCACCCATGGCAAGACCACGACAACCACCATGGTCGCCGCCCTGCTGGATGAGGCGCATCTCGACCCAACCGTCATCAACGGCGGCGTGATCAACGCCTACGGCACCAATGCGCGTCTCGGCGAGGGCGACTGGATGGTGGTAGAGGCCGATGAGTCCGACGGTACGTTCATCCGTTTGCCTACAACCATCGCCGTGGTGACAAATATCGACCCAGAGCATCTTGAACACTGGGCGGGATTTGAAAATCTGCGCGACGCCTTCGACACATTCATTGAAAACACGCCCTTTTACGGTTTCGGGATCGTGTGTCTCGACCACCCTGAGGTGCAGGCGCTGGTCGGCCGCGTGACTGATCGTCGGCTGATTACCTACGGCGCCAATCCGCAGGCGGACGTTCGTGCAGAGAATATACGATACGACGAAGGCGGATCCCGATACGACATTGTTTTTCGCGAACGCGGTAAAGAGCTCAGCCGCATCGAGGACGTGACGTTGCCGATGCCCGGCGTCCACAACGTGCTCAATTCGCTGCCGGCGGCGATTGTCGCCAAACGACTTGGCGCGTCCGACGATCAGATCAAATCCGGGTTCGCCAAGTTTGAAGGCGTGAAACGCCGCTTCACCAAGGCTGGCGAATGGAACGGCGTGACGGTCATCGACGACTACGGGCATCATCCGGTGGAGATCGCCGCGGTCCTGCGCGCGGCCCGCAATGTCGGAAAGGGAAAGATTATCGCCGTCGTGCAGCCGCATCGATACACGCGTCTGCGCGATTTGTTCGACGAATTTTGCGGATGCATGAACGAAGCTGACATTGCGTTCATCACTGACGTGTACGCCGCCGGCGAGGCGCCGATTGAGGGCGTCGGCCAGGCTGAATTGGTTGCGGGTCTGGAAGCGCATGGTCACAAGGATGCGCGGGCGCTCTCATCGCTCGACCAGCTGCCGCAGGAGATCGCGTCCGTCGCCGAGCCCGGCGACTATGTCATCTGCCTCGGCGCCGGCGATATCACGAAATACGCGAACACCCTGGCGGAAAGTCTGTCGAAAGCCGGGTTCTAATGAAAGCGGCGCTTTCAGAACTGCCGGCGGTTCGCGGCAAGTATGTCGAAAACGCGGATCTTTCTGCGTTGACCTGGTTTCGCGTCGGCGGTCCCGCCGACGTCCTGTTTATGCCGGCGGACGAAGACGATCTTGCGCATTTTCTGAAGAACACGCCGGCGACGGTTCCTGTCATGACGATGGGCGTCGGTTCGAACCTGCTGGTGCGGGACGGCGGCGTTCGCGGCGTGATGATCCGGTTGGGATCGCCTTTCCGAAAGATCGACGCCAGCGGAACAACCGTTTCAGCCGGCGCGGCGGCGATTGACGCGCAGGTCGCCAAAGCGGCGGCCGAAGCCGGGATCGCCGGCCTGGAGTTTTTTCGGGGCGTGCCGGGAACGATCGGCGGTGCGCTCGCCATGAACGCCGGCGCCTATGGCGGCGAAACCAAAGACGTGCTTGTTGAGGCGGTGGGCTTCACGCGGAACGGCGAGCGCCGCGTTTTTTCGAATGAGGAAATGGGCTTTTCCTACCGTCATTGCGACAGCGCTGACGGCGTTATTTTCACGCGCGCGACATTTGCGGGAACGCGAGGCGATCCGGAAGAGATCACAGCCCGAATGCGCGACATCAGCGAAAAGCGGGAAGCAACCCAGCCCATCCGCGAGCGCACCGGCGGATCCACATTCGCCAACCCCGATCCGGCGCTTTCGGGCGGGCGGAAGTCATGGCAACTCATTGACGAGATTGGCGCCCGCGGCCGTGTTGTCGGCGACGCGCAGGTGTCCGAACGGCACTGCAACTTCATGATCAACCGCGGGAAGGCCACTGCGGCCGATCTCGAAACGCTGATCGAGTCCCTTCGTAAGGATGTGTTAACGAAGTTGGGCGTTGAGTTACGGTGGGAAATCAGGCGTGTTGGAGAGCCCGTCCGTGACTAAGCGTTACAATCGCATCGCCGTCCTGAAAGGCGGCTGGTCGCCGGAGCGCGCGGTGTCGATGAATTCCGGCGCGGCGGCGGCGAGCGCCCTCAAAGAGGCCGGCTATGACGCGATCGAAATCGTGGCGAGCCGCGAGGTGGCCGAGCAGTTGCGGGACGTGCGGCCCGACGCTGTTTTCAACGCACTGCATGGTCAGTGGGGCGAAGACGGATGCGTTCAGGGTCTGCTTGAAGTGCTCGGGATCCCTTACACCCATTCCGGCGTATTGGCCTCGGCGCTCGCCATGGACAAGCAGCGCGCCAAGGCGGTTTTTGAAGACGCCGGCATTCCCGCGCCGCCGGGCATGGTGGTGTCGAGGGAAGAAGCCGCCGGCGGCGCCGTCATGCCGGCGCCCTATGTAATCAAGCCGAATGCGCAGGGCTCGTCCGTCGGCGTGTTCATTGTGCGTGAGGGCGACAACCGTCCGCCCGCGGAGTTGGCGAGCGAGGAATGGAACCTCGGCGATGACGTTCTGGTGGAGAAGTTTATTCCCGGACGCGAACTGACCGTCGCCGTGATGGGCGATCGTCCATTGTGCGTTACCGAAATCACAACCTCGCTGGCGTTTTACGACTACGAGGCGAAATATGCAGCCGGCGGCTCAAAGCACATTCTGCCGGCTAATTTGCCCGAAGAGATCACCGAGCGCTGTCTGGATCTGGCCCTGCGCGCCCACAACGCGCTCGGTTGCCGAGGCCTGTCGCGCGCCGATTTCCGTTTCGATGAGGCGGACGGCGTTAACGGTCTTTACTGCCTGGAGGTGAACACCCAGCCGGGCCTGACCGCGACATCGCTGGCGCCGGAGCAGGCGGCGTATCTCGGGATTTCCTTTCCCGCGCTGTGCGCATGGATGGCGGAGGATGCGTCATGCCCAAGGTAAAACGGAAAAGAAGCGCAAAAGGCGCAAGGAAATCAAAGGCGTCCGCCGGTTTGTTCGAACGCGTCAGAGAAACGCTCTCGCGATATCTCGTGGCTGGCGTTGCGGGACTTACCGTGATTGCGGCGCTTGCGGGCCTGATCCTGTGGTCGGGCGGCTATGTGGGGCTCGCCGCAGAGCAAAGCGGGAAAGCGGTTGCGCAAACCGCGGTCGCCGCCGGGCTCGACATTCGCCGCATCACGGCGATCGGTTACGACAAGACCACCGAAACGGAGCTGATGTCTGCGGTCGGTCCTGTCGTCGGCGGCTCCATCGCGCATTTTGACATTCACGCCGCCAGGGCGCGCGTTGAACAATTGGGCTGGGTTCGCGCGGCGGCCGTGACCCGGCTTTGGCCCAATACGATCCACATCTCTGTCCGGGAACGCGAACCGGCGGCGGTGTGGCAGCTGTCGGGCGCGTTGCATCTGATCGATCAGCACGGCGCCGTCATTCGGGAAATCGATGCGTTTGAATACTCAAATCTGCCGCTCATCGTCGGCGCCGGCGCGCCGGACGCCGTTTCCGATGTATTGCAGGCCGTTCGCCGCGAGCCCGAATTGTGGGGAGAGGCCGCGGCGCTGGTGCGCGTCGGCGACCGGCGCTGGAACTTGCGGTTGAAATCCGGCGGCGACATCAAGTTTCCCGAACAGGATGTGGCCGGCGCCGTGAAAACGCTGGCGCGCCTGCAGACCGCATACGGATTGCTTGACCGTCCTCTCGAATACGTCGATCTTCGCGACCCTGCGCGCCTTGTTTATCGCGAGCGCGCTGATGAATCGGGCGATGCGCGAGAGCAAGAGATTCAATAACCATCGCAGGGGCGCGCGATGCGTGCGGCATACAATTAGATAGAAACGGAGACGCCGGAAAATGCCTGTCGGGCGTTCGCAATCGATCATTCCCTTAGCGTCCCGCCGGCGTGCGCGCGATCAACGCATCGTCGCCGGCGTCGATATCGGCGCGTCGAAAGCGGCCTGTTTTATTGCGCAATACGCCGGCGACGACGACGACCATCTTGACGCTGAGATCATCGGCGTCGGTTTTCATGGGGCCCGCATGCGGGTCGGCGCGGGTCTTTCCGTTGACGACATGGAACTGGGATTGCGCCGGGCCGTTGACGCCGCCGAGCGCATGGCCGGCGTTCGCGTCCATAATGTGCGGGTCGCCGCGCCGGGGCGGATCGTGCACGCCCGCAGGATCGGCGTCGATCTGGAAATTGCGGACGGCGTTGTGACGCAAGAGGACATTGAGGACTCGTTGCGCGCCGGCGCCAAGATCGCGGCGGCCCCGGATTGCGCCATGCTGAGCGCCAGCCCGATCGCCTACAGCATCGACGCAGAGAGTCTTTACGACGATCCGGTGGGCCATGCCGGATCCATTCTATCTACGGAACTGTTGGGTTTGTCGGCGCGCGCGAGCGCCGTCGACAACCTCGCTTCGTTGCTGGAGCGATGCGGATTGACGGCGCAAGAAATTACGCCGGCGCCGATCGCGGCGGCCGACAGCGTCCTCATCGAGGACGAAAAAGAGCTCGGCGTCATTTTGATCGACATCGGCGCCGCATCCACCGACTTCGCGGTGTATGAAGACGGCGCCGTGGTCCAGTGCGGCGGCGTTCCTATCGGCGGCGCGCATATTACGAAAGACATAGCGCAAATTTTCGGCGCACCGCTTGTCGACGCCGAACGGATCAAAACGCTTCACGGCGCAGCCCTTATCGGCACTGGCGACGAACATCGCTTTATCGACTTCCCGCAGCTTGGCGACGGCGCCGAAACGAACCGGGTTTCCCGGGCCGACCTTTGCGAAGTCATTATTCCGCGCATGGAGGAAATTTTCGACATGGCGGCGGGTCGCATCATGGAGAATGAGCGGCGGAAAATGTCGGTGCGCCGGGTCGTCATCACCGGCGGGGGAAGCCTTCTGTTGGGCGCGCGCGAGATCGCTGAGAAGGCGTTCGCCATGAAAGCGCGCGT
Organism: Hyphococcus sp.; assembly: GCA_028289605.1. GTDB lineage: Bacteria > Pseudomonadota > Alphaproteobacteria > Caulobacterales > Parvularculaceae > Hyphococcus. The sequence goes on from JANQON010000016.1 coordinate 258,609, forward strand.
CGGTCGTCCCCTGTCGCTCGTCGGCGCGCCGGAGGCCGGGGCCGCGCCCGGTTTCTCCGTATGCGCAGGCTTGGTCCAGGGCGGATCGAAGAGCGGTTCGTTCGGCAAGTTTTCCCTTGGCGTTCAGAACCAATCACGTCATGCCATTAAGCAATCGGCTTTTCTCAGCGGCCCAGGCGCGTGGCTTCGCGCGAAGTTTTAGGCCGTCGTTAGGAAGTCGTTAACCATTTGGAAAGACTTCTGAACGAACCTTTAACTTGTTGCTAACCATGGCCGTCGACGTCCCCAAAAAGCCCCTTGCGAATCGGAGCACCCCATGCCGTTGAACCTGAGCGTACCGGAACTCACAGAACTGAAGCCGCGCATTAGCGTTATCGGCGTTGGCGGCGCCGGCGGGAATGCGGTCAACAACATGATCGAGTCGCAACTCGAAGGCGTTGAGTTTGTGGTCGCCAATACCGACGCTCAGGCGGTGGGGCTGTCGAAGGCGGAAAAGAAAATTCAGCTCGGGGTGAAAACCACGCAAGGTCTCGGCGCCGGCTCCGTGCCGGACATCGGGCGTGCGGCGGCGGAAGAGTCCATTGACGAAATCATGGGCCATGTCGGCAATGCCCACATGCTGTTCGTGACCGCCGGCATGGGCGGCGGGACCGGCACGGGCGCAGCTCCGGTGATCGCCAAGGCGGCGAAAGAGAGCGAGATCCTCACCGTCGGCGTCGTGACAAAGCCGTTTCACTTTGAAGGCGCGCGCCGGATGCGCATTGCAAGCGCGGGCATCGACGAATTGCAAAAGCATGTCGACACCCTGTTGATTATTCCAAACCAAAATCTGTTCTCGATCGCGAATGAGCGCACGACGTTTCACGAAGCGTTCGCCATGGCCGATCAGGTGCTTCATTCCGGCGTTCGCGGGATCACCGACCTCATGGTGATGCCGGGCCTTATCAATCTCGACTTCGCCGACGTTCGCACGGTGATGAGCGAGATGGGCAAAGCGATGATGGGCACCGGCGAAGCGGAAGGGGAGAAACGTGCGATTCAGGCCGCCGAAGCGGCGATTTCCAATCCGCTGTTGGACGAAGTTTCAATGAAGGGCGCACGTGGCGTTCTGATCAATATCACCGGCTCGATGGACATGACGCTGTTTGAGGTCGATGAGGCGGCGAACCGCATCCGCGCTGAAGTTGATCCGGATGCGAATATTATTGTCGGTTCGACATTTAACCAGGACCTTGAGGGCAAGGTGCGCGTTTCGGTTGTCGCCACTGGCATTGACGCCGAAGAAAACGAGGCTCGGCCGTCGGTGCGGATCAATACGGCCGGCGCCACAGCGAAACCATGGCGTCAGCCTCTCGTTGTGAATGCGCCCGCGTCTGCGCCCGAACCCGCGCCGACCGTTGCAACCGCAAAGGCGTCTCCGTCCCCGGTTCCGGCTCCGACGCCGGCGCAACCGGTCGCTGCAACGCTGGAAGCCAAGCCGTCGCAACAGAGCGCCGCTTCCGCTCAGGCTGCGCCGGCCAATCCTGTCGGCGACGTTCACGAGCGCATCCGCAAAATGCTGACGGAAGGCGCCGATGCGGATCTGGCGGCGAAGCCGCCTTACCGATCTCATTCAAATGCGCCGGCGCCGCAACCGGTCTCCGCGCCGGAACGACTGTCGGCGGAAGCCAAACCGGTCGCGAACCCATTCCGCGGGGCTCAGGCGTTTGGCAAGAACTCTATCGAAGCGGCGGTGGACATCTTCAAGTCCTTCGGGACGGCGCCGCGGGACGATCGCCGCGACGCGCCGGCGCCGCGGGCGCCGGAGGCCGCCAAGCCGTCATCCCGCTTGAGAGGCGACTTGTTTGACGATCAGGAGGACGCGGATCTCGAAATCCCATCCTTCCTCCGCAAAAAGAAAACCGGCTGAGGGGCTTTCCTTGCGTCCGGAAAAAGCGACCTTGTTCAACGCGTTAGAGCGCCGCACCTCTGGTGCGGCGTTTTTTATAACAGCAATGTAACATAGAGACACAAAGCTTGATTGTTTCTGTCACGCAGCCGCGCCATAACGTTGCTACCGGGCGCCGTGGGCCGTGGGGGAAAAAGACGGGTTTTGTAGACGTGGGCGTAGATCATCTCCACCAATCGCGACAGTGCTCTTTGCGAGAAGCGGCAGAATTTGAGGGCGTCGGGTTGCATACAGGCGAAGACGCCCGGGTGGTTGTTATCCCGGCGCCGGCCAACGCCGGGATCGTGTTTCGACGAAAAGATCTGGAACGGGACGACGGCCAGCCCTTCCGAACCGTTATTTCCGCCGCGCCGGAAAATGTAGTCAGGTCCGATCACGGCACCACCATCGCAAATGGCTTCGGGGTTTGCGTATCGACCGTCGAGCATGTCATGGCCGCGCTGGCGATCGCACGGATCGATAACGCCGTGATCGACGTCTATGGTCCGGAGGTTCCTATCCTCGACGGGAGCGCCGCGCCTTTCCTGGCGGGACTGCAGGCGGCGGGGATCAGGTCCCAGAACGCCCGCCGCGTTGAATATGTCGTCCGAGAGGCCTTCAGCATCAAGGACGGCGATCGAGAGATCTTGTTTGAGCCGGCGGAGCACTTCTCTCTACATGTCGAGATTGATTTTGAGGATTGTCTGATCGGGCGACAGCGTCGTTCGATTTCGCTCTCCGACGCCTCGGAAATCGCCAAACTCGCCAGCGCACGCACATTTTGTCGGCTTCATGAGGTGGACGCGCTCCGCCGCGCGGGTCTGATCCAGGGCGGGTCGCTTGAGAACTCGCTGGTGGTTGACGGCGAGCGGCTCCTGAACGGGGCGGGATTGCGCGATCCGAACGAATTCGTCCTTCACAAGGCGCTCGACCTGATCGGCGATCTTTACCTTATCGGCATGCCGCTGCGCGGCGCGGTCAAGGCGGTGCGGCCCGGTCACGACGTCAATTGTCGGGCCGCTCTCACGCTGACCCGGCAATTCTGTCCGTCAGCTTCGGCCGCCGCAGCGAGCGTTTGACGAGGCTTCCGGCGCTGACTAGGATTGCGCCCGGCTGGGGCGGCTAACTACTGGCGTTAAGGTTTTTTCGTGATTTCCAATTTTCAAACTGTTTTGCGGGTTTTTCTCCTCGCCTGCGCGGCGAGCGTTGTTGTTGCTTGCGGGTCTTCCGGCAAGAAAGAAAAATTCGCTTATGTCGAGCGACCGGTCGAAACGCTTTATGGAGATGCGACCCGGCAGTTGGAGCGCAAGCGATATGATCAGGCGATAGCCCTGTTTGAAGAGGTGGAGCGTCAGCACCCCTATTCAGCCTGGGCGCGGCGCTCCATGTTGATGAAAGCGTTCGCCTATTATCAGGGCAATGACTATGATGAGGCGCTGACAGCGCTTGATCAGTTCATCGCCTTGCACCCGGGCAACAAGGACGCCGCTTACGCTTACTACCTCAAGGCGATATGTCATTATGAGCGAATTCGCGATGTGGGACGCGACCAGGAGTACACCGACAACGCGGTCGCTGCGCTCACTGACGTTGTTCGACGCTACCCGGAAACGGAATACGCTCGCGACGCGCGATTGAAGCTCGATCTGACATATGACCACCTGGCTGGCAAAGAGATGTATATTGGGCTTTATTATCTGAAGCAGAACAAACACATCGCCGCCATAAACCGGTTTAAAACGGTTCTCACAAAATATCAGACTACAAATCATGTGCCGGAAGCGCTGCATCGAATAACCGAAGCGTATCTTGAGTTGGGCATTCTTGATGAGGCGCGTGCTGCGGCTGCGGTCCTCGGGCACAACTATCCCGGCACAAGATGGTATCAGGACTCGTACCGCCTGTTTGAAAGACGCGGCCTTATTCTCGCCGACGGCACGACGCCGTCCCGGATCCGCGCCGCCTCCGCTCAGCAGGTGGAGGACGAAGATCCCAACGAGGCCCTGAGAAACCTCAACCCGGATTCCCTGCGAGACCTCGATCAGGCGACAGTGGGCGATCTGGACGAGTTGGATCCGACCAATGACGGCCTATCGGAGGATCTGGGCGGGCCGCGCGAGCTCTGACCGGCGTCGCGCCGTTCTTTGAGGCTTCCGCAAACTGGGGTAGAGATGGCGCTCTAGCTCTTCCCGATTTTGCGCATGTTGACAGCCCTGCACATTCAGAACTTTGTCCTTATCGATCAGGCGGACGTGGTCGTCGGGGAGGGATTGACGGCCCTGACCGGGGAGACCGGGGCGGGCAAGTCCATCCTGCTGGACGCGCTGGGCCTCGCGGTCGGCGGACGATCTGAACGCGGCGCCGTGCGCGCTGGCGCCAAACAGGGCGTTGTGGCCGCTGCCTTCGAGCCGCGCGGCGATCACGCGGTTTGGGCGCTGCTGGAGGAGAACGCTCTGCCGTCGGATGAATCGCAGGTTATTCTGCGCCGCGTGCAGGGTTCGGACGGTCGTTCGCGCGGGTTTGTGAATGATCACCCGGTATCCATCGCCTTGTTGCGCGCGATCGGCGAATGCCTGCTGGAAATTCACGGTCAGCACGACGGACGCGGATTTCTCGCCAGCGCCGTCCATCGCGAGATGCTCGACGAATTCGGCGGCTTGGAGAAAAAGGCGGCGGCGGTTTCGAAACTGTGGCGCGACTGGCGGACAATTCTCAGTGATTTAGAAGAACGCAAAAAGGACCGGAGCGCGACCGCGCGCGAAGTCGACTATTTGCGCTATGTGCTTGATCGACTCGAACAACTCAATCCGCAGCCAGACGAGGAATCCGCGCTCGCGGCTCGGCGCGCAACGCTGATGGCGCAGGAGAAGATCAGCGTCGATCTGAGCGCGGCCGCCGCGGCGTTGGACGAAGGCGGCGTGGAATCGAAACTCTCCGTCGCATTGCGTAACATCGAGCGCGCCGGCGAGCGGCTTGCCGGCGGCGTCGACGTTTTGTCCGAAGCCGCAAAAAGGCTGGAGGCGGCGCTCAACGAGACCGGTGAAGCGCAGATCGCCGTCGCGCAGGCCATCGCCGAATTCGGCGCCGACCCAGATGAACTTGAACAAACGGAAGAACGCCTGTTCGCGCTGCGCGGCGAGGCGCGCAAGCATGGTCTGCAGCCTGACGGTTTGGCTGCGTTTCAGGAGAAAACGCGACAGGCGTTGAGCGATGTGGAGCTTGGCGACGCGGCGTTCGGCGATCTTGAACGCGAAGCTGACGCGGCGGCCGAGGCGTACGACAAATCCGCCAAAGCGCTTTCCAAAGCGCGCGTCGCCGCGGCAAAGAAACTCGATAGGGCGGTCGCGGCGGAATTGGCGCCGCTCAAACTCGACAAGGCGCGGTTTGAAACTTCCGTTGCTACGGATTTCGCTGATCCCGGACCGGACGGCTGCGACAAAGTCGAATTCATGGTGGCGACCAATCCGGGCGCGCCGGCGGGGCCTTTAAAGACCATTGCTTCGGGCGGCGAACTTTCCCGTTTCGTGCTGGCGATGAAGGCGGCGCTCGCCGCCAAAGAGAATCGAACAGTCATCATTTTTGACGAGGTCGACGCCGGCGTCGGCGGCGCCGTCGCCGACGCTGTCGGAGAACGTCTGGCGCGTTTGGCCAAGGATGCGCAAGTGCTTGTGGTCACGCATAGTCCCCAAGTCGCCGCGCGGGCGCACGCCCACTGGCGGATTGAGAAAACGCAAACCGCGAAGACGACCACCACAAAAGTGAAAGCGCTTGACGCCTCCGCCCGCATTGAAGAAATCGCGCGCATGCTTTCCGGCGCCGATATTTCCGATGAAGCGCGCGCAGCGGCTCGTCGATTGTTGGGCGCCCCCTCAAAACCAAAACGGCGAAAGCTGGCGAAGGCGGGATAGGACGTCGTGGCGAAACACGCTGAGACTGCGCTGATCCCGGTCAGCAAGTTGGCGCCTGAGAGCGCAGAAAAAGAACTCGCCCGGCTTGCCAGCGTCATCAAAGCCGCCGACGAGGCCTATTACGGCAAAGACAAGCCGGAGATCACGGACGCCGAATATGACGCGCTGCGCCGCCGCAATTTGCTGATCGAGCGGCGTTTCCCAAAACTGAAACGCGATGATTCTCCTTCCGACAAAGTCGGCGCGGCGCCTTCGGCGAAATTTGAGAAATCGAAGCATGCCGTTGCGATGCTGTCTCTCGACAACGCGTTTGACGACGCCGATGTCGCCGATTTCACCAAACGCGTGCGGAAGTTTCTTGGCCTTGGCGATTCCGAAAAGGTTGCGTTTACAGCGGAGCCGAAAATCGACGGCCTTTCTCTCAACCTGCGTTACGAGGACGGGGTGTTGACGTTAGCCGCCACGCGCGGCGACGGCACAACGGGCGAAAACGTCACGTCAAACGCTCTCACGATCGCGGATATTCCCAAAAGCCTCAAAAACGCGCCGGCGGTCCTCGAAGTTCGCGGCGAAGTTTATATGTCCCATGAGGATTTCGAGGCCCTGAACCGACAGCTTGTCGAAGCAGGCGAAGACGCCGCGCCCAATCCTCGAAACGTCGCCGCTGGTTCGTTGCGCCAGCTTGATGCTGCCGTTACAGCGGCGCGGCCGTTGCAGTTTTTCGCCTATACATGGGGGGAACTGTCTGAGCCGCTCGGCGAAACGCAAATGGACGCCATCAAGCGTCTCGCCAAGCTGGGCTTCAAAACCAATCCGCTCACGAAGCGGTTTTATGAAATCGACAAGCTGATCGCCCATTATCGCAAGATCGAAGAGGGGCGTTCCGGGCTCGGCTATGACATTGACGGTGTGGTCTACAAAGTCGATCGCCTCGATTATCAGGAGCGGCTCGGCTTTGTGTCCCGCCATCCGCGCTGGGCGGTCGCGCACAAGTTTCCGGCGGAAAAAGCGACCACGGTGCTTGAGGATATTGAGATCCAGGTCGGGCGCACGGGCAAGCTCACGCCCGTGGCGCGGCTGAAGCCGGTGACGGTCGGCGGCGTCGTCGTTTCCAACGCAACGCTCCACAATGAAGACGAGATCAACCGCAAGGACGTTCGCGTGGGCGACACGGTGGTCGTGCAGCGCGCCGGCGATGTTATTCCGCAGATTGTCGAAGTCGTGAAAGACAAGCGTCCGAAAGGCGCCAAAGCCTTCAAGTTTCCGGATTCGTGCCCCGTATGCGGGTCTCACGCCGTCAATGAGCTCAACCCGAACACCGGCAAGGCCGATGTCGACAAACGGTGCACGGGCGGGCTGATCTGCGCGGCGCAAGCGAAAGAGCGGTTGAAGCATTTCGTATCGCGCCAAGCCTTCGATATTGAAGGTCTCGGAACAAGGCAGATCGAGGCTTTCTTCGACGATGGGACGGTCAAGGAGCCTGCCGACATTTTCACGCTGCGCCGACGTCAAGACGCGGGCGACATTGATCTTTACCGCTACGACCTGGACGACAAAGGCGCGCGAAAACGCGACAAGTCCGGCAAGGAAAAGCCGCCCACCAACTTAAAATCCGTACAGAACCTGTTCGACGCCATCGATGACCGGCGCAAAATCGCCGCATCGCGTTTCATCAACGCGCTCGGCGTTCGCCATGTCGGCGAAACCAATGCGAGGCTCTTCGCCACGCATTATGGCGAGTTCAAGGATTTCTACGACGCCGCCGTGAAGGCCCGCGACGAAAATGCGCCGGCCTATGCCGACATGTTGACGATCGACGGCGTCGGCGCTCTGGTTGCCCGCGGCGTCATCGATTTCTTCGACGAGGTCCATAATCGCGACGCCGTTGACCGTCTCTTGAAGGAAGTATCGCCGCAGCGGCAGGAAACAACGGCCGCGTCTTCTCCGGTCGCGGGCAAGACCGTGGTCTTCACCGGAACGCTTGAGACCATGACCCGCGACGAAGCGAAAGCAACCGCGCAAGGCCTTGGCGCGAAAGTCTCTGGCTCCGTATCCGGCAAGACCGACTACGTCGTCGCCGGACCGGGCGCCGGGTCGAAGCTAAAGAAAGCGGAAGAGCTGGGCGTAAAGGTGCTTACCGAGCAGGAGTGGGCGGCGCTGATCAAGAGCTAGGGCGCCCGCCGCCTAAAACCTTTCTCCGCTGCGCGCATATAAAACGAACGATGCGACGTCGCGAAAGCCGAGATCTTTGTACAGCGCGTGCGCCATTGGCGATGAATGCAGCACGAAAAGATCCGTATGCGCATCGCAAGACTCTTGCAGCGCGCGCACGCACAGCGCTGTCCCGATGCCCTTGCCTCGCGCTTCAGGCTGAGTGGCGACCCCGTAAAGTCCGACTGTGTTTTGATAACGGTAGGTGAAACCTTTGGCGACTGCGCGGCCGTCGATGCGCGCCAGCCACCCCTGCATCGGCGCATCGGGCGCGCCGACGCGATTGGCGCGGAAAAAAGACAGCAGATGGGGAATGGCGTCGGTCGGCACCGACCAGCGATTGGCCACCATCTCAACGACAATGTCTTCTTCGTCTGGCGCAATTCTGCTGATGGCGACGTCGGAAGGCGCGCGTCTGCTGAAGTCGACGCCGCCCGGTTCCGCCGCCATGCCGGCGAAGCGCTCCGCTGCCGCGAAGCCGCGCTGTTCCAGCAGCCCGCCCAGATCGGCGGGCCGAGACGACGGATGGACTAGCCATAGATGTTCCACCGCGCGGCGATCATAATGCGCGATAATGGCGTCGATTTTGTTTTCAGCCCCGTTGTGCGGCGTGAACTTGAAGACGCCGTTATAGGGCAGCGATGCGATGGGCGTATCGAGGCGCCGGACCTCGTCGTCTACATGAAACGCGCAGTCGGCCGGTTTGCCGAATTGCGCCCACTGCGCCCAAAGGTTTTCTTCAAGTGCGTCGAGTTCGTTCATGGCGGCATAATTCTCGGCAGTAATGAGGAAGTGCAATCTGATCCGGATTTGCGCCCTTGCAAAACCCGAAAACACGATTCAATCACGGGCGGGGCAAGCAATTTGAAGCAGTTTTTTGCGTTGCAATACTGCTAATAGATAGGGCGATGTTGGTAGATTCCGCTCTATCGAATTCGCGGAAAAGCTGCGCCCGCTCTTTTTCAACAGTCTTCCCTTAGGCCATTGCGCGGTGGCGCATCGGCGGACTACATCATGCGCCGTCATTGAGGAAACCATTAGAAGTTTCCGGTAAATCAACAGCTTCGCAGACGGCAATGCAAGGCGGAGGAAACTGGAGAGCCAATGAGCGAAAAAGCGAACGGCGCTGCTAAACCGCTTTCCCTCTACGTCCCGGAACCGGAGTTCCGCCCGGGCGACAAGCCCAATTTTTCCAACGTGCCGATCCCGAAAGCGGGAGAAGCCGAACGCCCGCCGATCGACGTATCTGCGGACGACATTAGAAAGCTCGCTTACACGATCATTCGCGTCATGAATCGCGACGGCGAAGCGGTCGGCCCCTGGGCGGGCGAGCTTTCCGAAGAGCAGGTCAAGGAAGGGCTCGAAGACATGATGCGGGTGCGCGCCTTCGACGCCCGCATGCTGATGGCGCAGCGCCAAGGCAAGACCAGCTTTTACATGCAGTGCCTAGGGGAGGAGGCGATCGCCTGCGCCTTTCGCAAGGCGCTGAAGCCCGGCGATATGAATTTCCCGACCTACCGCCAGCAGGGCCTTCTTCTGTCGACGGACTATCCCATGGTCGACATGATGAACCAGATTTACTCCAACGCAGCGGACCCTCTGAACGGCCGACAGCTGCCGATCATGTATTCGTCCAAAGAGCACGGCTTTTTCACAATTTCCGGAAATCTCGCGACCCAGTTCATTCAGGGCGTCGGCTGGGCGATGGCCTCAGCGATCAAGGGCGACACCAAGGTGGCGGCCAGCTGGATCGGCGACGGCTCGACCGCGGAATCCGATTTCCATTCGGCGCTCGTCTTTGCATCGACCTATCGGGCGCCGGTCGTGCTGAACATCGTCAACAATCAATGGGCGATTTCCACCTATCAGGGCATTGCCCGCGGCCGTGCGGCAACATTCGCGTCACGCGGTCTTGGGTTCGGCATTCCCTCCTTACGCGTTGACGGCAATGATTATCTCGCTGTCTACGCCGTCTCGAAATGGGCGATTGACCGCGCCCGCGCAGGCTATGGCCCGACGCTGATCGAGCATGTCACCTATCGCGCCGGCGCGCACTCCACCTCCGACGATCCTTCGGCCTACAGACCGAAAGAGGAGTCCGACGCCTGGCCCCTGGGCGATCCTGTCGAGCGGCTGAAGAACTATCTGATCAAACGCGGCGCCTGGTCGGAAGCCCAGCACGTGCAAGCGCGCGAGATGCTGGAAGCGGAAGTTGCCGAAGCGCAAAAGCAGGCGGAAAAGAACGGCACGCTCCATGACGGGCCCCATTCAAGCCCGCGCGAGATGTTTGAGGACGTGTTCGCGGAAACGCCGCTGCACCTCAGACGTCAGCGGCAAGAGGCGGGGGTTTAAGTCCATGGCGCGCATGACAATGATCCAGGCGATCCGCAACGGCATGGATGTCGCCATGGGCCGGGACGACAATGTCGTCGTCTTTGGCGAAGACGTCGGTTTCTTCGGCGGCGTTTTCCGTTGCACCGAAGGATTGCAGAAGAAATACGGCAAGCACCGCTGCTTCGATTCCCCCATCAACGAGAGCGGCATCATCGGATCGGCGATCGGCATGGCGGCCTACGGGTTGCGTCCATGCGTCGAAATTCAGTTTGCTGATTATATGTATCCCGGATACGACCAGATCACGCAAGAAGCTGCGCGCATTCGCTATCGCTCCAACAACGATTTCACGGTGCCGATGGTGGTCCGCATGCCGACCGGCGGCGGTATTTTCGGCGGGCAGACTCACAGTCAGAGCCCGGAAGCGCTCTTCGCCCATGTCGCCGGCATCAAGACGGTGATTCCGTCCAACCCTTACGAGGCCAAAGGTCTTCTGATCGCGGCAATCGAGGACGACGACCCGGTCATGTTTTTAGAACCGAAGCGGCTCTATAACGGACCCTTTGACGGCCATCATGAACGCCCGGTGACGCCCTGGTCGAAACATGAGTGGGGCGAGGTGCCGGAAGATCACTTTACCGTCCCCCTTGGCAAAGCGGCGATACGGCGCGAAGGCGAGGAGGTTACCGTTCTCGCCTACGGCACCATGGTCTATGTCGCTGAAGCTGCAGCGGAGGAGACCGGCGTTGATGCGGAGATCATCGACTTGCGGACGATATTGCCGCTGGATCTTGAAACCATCGAAGCGTCGGTGAAGAAAACCGGGCGCTGCGTCATCGTTCATGAGGCGACCAAAACCTGCGGGTTTGGCGCGGAGCTGATGGCGGTGGTGATGGAGGGGTGTTTCTATCATCTCGAAGCGCCGGTGATCCGCGTCACCGGATACGACACGCCGTATCCGCACGCCCATGAATGGGAGTATTTCCCGGGCCCGGCGCGGGTCGGCGCGGCGCTGAAAAAAGTGATGGAGGCGGCGTAATGGGCGAACATGTGATCAAAATGCCCGATGTCGGCGAAGGCGTCGCGGAAGCCGAACTGGTCGAGTGGCTGGTCGATGTGGGCGCCAATGTCCGCGAAGACGAAGTGCTGGCCTCGGTCATGACCGACAAAGCGACCGTGGAGATCCCGTCGCCGGTCGAAGGGAAAGTCCTGTGGCAGGGCGGCGCCATTGGCGACGTGCTCGCGGTCGGCTCGCCGCTCATCAAGCTGGAAGTGGAAGGCCCCGGCAATGTGAAGCCGGGCGAAGACCTGACAGCGTCGAAAGCGGAAGCGCCGTCTGAACCGGCGCCGTCCAAAGCGCCCGCTAAGCAAGAAGCCAAACCGGAGCGGAAGCCGGAACCGAGCCCCGCGCCAAAACCCAAAGCAAACGGCGCCGCCAACGGACACGCCGCGCCCATTGCGGCGGCGACGGGCGCCCCACGGGCGGAAGGCGAAAAACCGTTGGCCGCGCCGGCGGTGCGCCAACGCGCGCGCGAAGCCGGCATTGATCTGCGCCGGGTGCACGGCACTGGACCTGCGGGCCGCATATCCCATCAGGATCTTGACGCTTATTTTGAAACCGGCGGGAATGGGGTCGCCTCGCGCGGCGCCGCCTATGTGCGCAACACGAAGATCGACGACGTGCCCGTGCGCGGACTGCGCCGCAAGATCGCCGAACAGATGGAAGCGGCGAATGAACGGATCGTTCCCATCACCTATGTCGACGAAGTCGACGTTACGGCGCTGGAAGACCTGCGCAGGGAACTGAACGAGTCCCGTAAAGAGGGCCGCCCGAAACTCACCATCCTGCCGTTTTTGATGCGGGCCATGGTGAAAGCGGTGGCTGAACAGCCGCATATCAACGCCATTTACGACGATGCGGCCGGCGTCGTGCATCAGCATGGCGGGGTGCATATCGGCGTCGCGGCGCAAACGCCCAACGGGCTGATGGTGCCGGTGGCCCGGCATTGCGAGGCTCGCGACATCTGGGATTGCGCGAGCGAAGTCGCGCGCCTGTCAGAGGCGGCGAAGTCCGGCAAGGCGTCGCGGGACGAACTTTCCGGATCGACGATTACCATCACCTCGCTCGGCGCCATGGGCGGCATTGTTACGACGCCGGTGATCAATCACCCGGAAGTCGCCATCGTCGGCGTCAACAAGATGCAGGTGCTGCCGCGCTGGGACGGTCAGGAGTTTCGTCCGCGAAAGGTGATGAACCTGTCGTCCAGCTTCGATCACCGAGTCGTTGACGGCTGGGACGCGGCGGTCTTTGTACAGAAGATTAAGGCGTTGCTGGAAAGCCCGGCGATGATTTTTATTGAGGATTAATTGGGGTTGGGGCCCCAATTAAATCTTGAACGATCTCCCGCTCATTCCCGCGAAAGCGGGAATCCATAATTGACGTTTCTGGATCCCGGCGTTCGCCGGGATGAGCAGCTCAAAGGAAAAAACTCGTTATGCCCATCATAGAATGCAACACGCTCGTCATCGGCGCCGGGCCCGGCGGTTACGTGGCCGCAATCCGCGCCGGACAATTGGGGCTTGATACGGTCATCGTCGAGGCGAAGGCCCATGGCGGGACATGCCTCAATGTCGGCTGCATTCCGTCCAAGGCGCTTATTCATGTCGCCGACGAGTTCGAGAAGGCGAGCCATTTCGCCAATTCCTCGGCCATCGGGATCAAGGTCGCAAAGCCCGAAATCAATTTGAGCGACACCGTCAAATGGAAAGATGGCATCGTCAAACGCCTGACCGGCGGCGTCGGCATGTTGCTGAAGAAAAACAAGGTCCGGTCCATCGAGGGATGGGCGTCGTTCATCGACGGCAAGACGGTTGAAGTCAAAACCGCCGATGGCGTGGAAACCGTCCGGGCGAAGAACATCATCATCGCAACGGGGTCAGAACCGGTGGAGCTGCCTTTCTTGCCCTTCGGCGAAGACGTCATTTCGTCGACAGAGGCGCTCGATCTCAATAATCCGCCGAAAAACCTGGCGGTGGTCGGCGCCGGTTACATCGGCCTTGAGATGGGGATCGCCTTCGCCAAGCTCGGCTCAAAAGTGACGATCGTTGAGGCGCTGGACCGCATCCTGCCGCTTTACGACGCTGAACTCACAAAGCCGGTCGCCCGCAAGATGAAGACGCTTGGGATCGATGTCTTGCTCGGCGCCAAGGCCAAGGGCAAGTCGTCCGGCGGGCTCGACATTGAGGACGCCGACGGCAAGGCGATGACCATTCCGGCGGACAAGATCCTGGTCACCGTCGGCCGCAAGGCGCTAACCGAAGGGTGGGGACGGGAAAACCTCGTGCTCGACATGGACGGGCCGTTCATCAAGATCGATGATCAATGCCGTACGTCCATGAGCGGCGTGTTCGCCATCGGCGACGTCACCGGCGAGCCGATGCTGGCGCATCGCGCAATGGCGCAGGGCGAGATGGTCGCGGAGATCATCGCCGGCGAACGGCGTGTCTGGGACAAGCGCGTCATTCCGGCGATCTGTTTCACCGATCCGGAAGTCGTTTCCGCCGGCTTGTCGCCGGACGAAGCCGTCGCGGCGGGCGAAGAAATCATTACCCAGATGTTTCCCTTCGCCGCGAACGGGCGGGCCATGACCATGGAAGCCGAAGAAGGCTTTGTCCGCATCGTTGCGAGCAAGGACAATCACGTGGTGCTTGGCATTCAGGCCTGCGGCGGCGGGGTTGCGGAGCTTTCCGCGGCCTTCGGCCTCGCCATCGAAATGGGCGCGCGCCTTGAAGATATCGCCGGCACGATCCATGCGCACCCGACGCAAGGGGAAGCGTTTCAGGAAGCAGCGCTGAGGACGTTAGGGCACGCGTTGCATATTTGAAGCCCCTTCATCCGCTCATTCCGGCCCGCGCGCGAAGGCGCGCAAACTGAAATTGATCGCTTTGCGGTCGGGCCGGAGTCTCATCAGGCACAGGAAGAATATGTTTGTGGAGATCCCGGCTTTCGCCGGGATGAGCGGAGTCTGGGTTTTGCCGGATAGTCTAAACCGGCGGCCCTGTGGCAAAACTCTCCACAAGACTGCCCGCCAATAGACGCCAACCGTCGATCAGGACAAAGAAGATCAGCTTGAACGGCAGCGAGATGACGATGGGCGGCAGCATCAGCATGCCCATGGCCATCAGGATTGACGAAATCACCATGTCGATAATCAGAAACGGAATAAAAATCAGGAATCCGATCTCGAAGGCGCGCCGCAACTCCGAAATCATGAAGGCGGGGACGAGGACATGGAGCGGCGTCGCTTCCGGGCTTTCCGGTTCGACCTCCGCCATGTCGAAGAAGAGCGCGAGATCCTTTTCGCGCACCTGAGAGAGCATGAAGCCTTTCACCGGCGCGGCGGTTTTCGGGAAGGCTTCCTCCAGGGTGATTTCTTCGTCCATGAAGGGTTTGATGCCGGCCACATAGGCTTCGCCGAAGGTCGGCGCCATGATGAAAGCGGTCAGGAACAGCGCCAGCGAAATGATCACCGGATTGGGCGGGCTCTGTTGGATGCCGATGGCCGTACGCAGGAGCGAGAGCACGATCACAATTCGGATAAAACTCGTCATCATGATGAGAATCGACGGCGCCAGCGACAAGATCGTCGTCAGCACCACAAGCTGAACGATCCGCGCCGACAGGCCGCCGCCGTCGCCGCTCATGTCGACGGTGATGGTCTGCGCCGACACGTCCGCATGAAAGATCAGCGACGCGACGAACGCCGCGACAAAGATATTGAGCAGTCGCCTCATGCGGCTTTGTCTTGTCCAGAAGACAGAACCTGGCGCAGTTCGGCGAACGGATTGCGCGGCGTCGGTTGCGACGCCTGAGGCGCCGCCGGCGCTGTTTGCGAGTCGACGAGCGTTTCGCTCTGTGCGCCGAGAACAATGAGATGTTCGCGATCATCGTGTTTGACGATGATCAGTCGCCGCCGCGCATCGAGCGGCAGCGTTTCAACGATGCTCAGGCGCCGCCGGCGCGATACGCCGTTCGGCAATGTGGCGAAACCGGCTTTGCGCGCGATAAGGGCGCACATGCCGATAAGGCCGATGACAACAAGCAGTCCAAAAATGACACGTAAATAATCGTCCGGCGTCATGCCAAAACCCTTTCCTCACGGGCGCCCGGCAAAAATTACCGGGCCCATGCTTAAAGCCGCGTTAAGCGTCGCGGCCGGAAAGAGCGGAATCGTAGTAAGCGCGCACGTCGTCGAGCGACAGGACGTCGCCGCCGACCGATTTCTTGAACCACTGAATATATGCGCGCGTCGTTGAAAGTATGCGCTCAACCCCCGCGCTGTCTTTGGAGTATGGATTGGCGCCGATTGTTAAGCTTGTTGAATGAAGCGTAAACGTCAGGATCGGTGCGTGATCGGCGATCAACCGGCGGGTCAGGGCCTGCAGCGTTTTGATGTTGGCGCCTTCCGGCGACAGGCGAACCGGGACCGTCAACGGCGAGCGGCGCCGGCCGGCCGAGAATCCCGGCGGCGCTATTTCCTGACTCAAGAAATGATCTGTATGCCGCCATGTGCGTGCGCCGCAAAGCGGCGTGACCGCCACATTTCCTGTGTCGGTCCCTGCAATAAACGGTTGGTTTGACCATGCGGAAAAGTCGGCGCCGCCGGCGCCGGTGAAATCAAACCCGACGCTCGGACTGAAGTCGTACCGTATCCCGATTTCCGACAACAACGCATAATTATCGGCTGAAATGCCGTACCGACCCGCGCGATGCGCGTCGGCGCGCCTGGAAAAAGCGTCTTGATAGGCGTCCGCCAGCGTCTTCAGTTTCTTTCGGTGGATCGCCGTTGGATAGTTCATCTGATAGGAATGATATTCGTCCGAGTGCCCCGTAGTCGGCGGCGTCACCCACGGGTGCATATGCAGCCCGCCCGAGGCCTTGTCGTGATCAAACTTCGAGCGAAAATACGCCGCCGCCTTGGGGTCGACGAGCAGCGGATAAGACAGGAAGTATAACGGGCTTACCGAAAGCGCTTCGCAAAGATATTGAAACCGTTCGATGTCTTTCGCGGGAGCGACGCTGTGGGCGTCCTCTTCAAAAACCGACCAGTCAAAAACCTCTTCCGTATCGACGGTGACAAGCAGTTTGGGTTTATGCGCGAGGCCGTCCTGCGGGACCGGTGACGCTTTCACCGATCGAGCGCGCTTGCTTTTGTCCTTTAAGGACACAAAGACGTCGAACATCCCGTCCGCCGTCGCATCCCATGAATGCGCTTCGGCGTGCCGACGGGCGCCGGCGCGATCCGGCGGCGCAGCGAGCAACTCGGTGACGGCGTCCGCCAGCGATGCGGCGCTGCGCTCGGCGGCGAGTCGCCCCGCGGCGGGCGCGGAAACGACTTCGGTGTTGCCCCACACGTCGGTCGCAACACAAGGCGTTCCGCACGCCATCGCCTCGAGCAGCACGTTGGGCCAGCCTTCTCGCGACGAGGCGAGCACGAGCGCGTCCGCGGCGCTGTAAATCCTCGGCAGGGTTTCATGGGCGACGCCGCCCAGAAACCGCACGCGCGCGGCGACGCCCGCACGGTCGGCCCGCTGCCCAAGGCGGCCCCGCCAGGGACCCTCGCCGACGATGAGCAGCGTTGCATCGGGGATGCGGGCTAATGCGTCGATGACCAGGTGGTGGCCTTTGCGTTCAATCAGGTGGCCGACGCTGGCGAGGACCGGCCCCTCAACACCCAACTCGGCGCGGACGGCGCTTTGGTCATGCGGGCGAAAAAGCTCAAGGTCGACGCCGTTTCGCAGCGTGTGAATTTTCTCCGGCGGCGCGCCGAGGTCCGTCAGACGGGTGCGCAGCGCCTCGGCGACCGTGATAACCGCATCAGCATGAGCGACAGACCACATGATTTGTTTTCGCGGGGCGGGATAGTCGGGAATGAGCGATACATCCGTGCCGCGCGCAGTTAACACGATGGGAACGGATCGTTCATGGGCGACTTTCGCTGCGGCAGCTCCGTCCGGGTACAGATAATGCGCATCGATAAAGTCCGGACGCCATCCGTCGGCATCGAAAGCATCGAGGCGCCGCCGAAGCGATTCGGCGAGCGCCCCCGGCGCCAGACGCATGGAGATTTTTGGCGGAATGACATAACGGGGACGCCAGATATCGATCCCAAATCGGGACTCTCTTCGCGGCGTGCGTGCGTACACGGCATACTGACCAAATGCTGAATGGGTAAACGGAAACCAAGGGGTTGGCGCGATTACGCGCACATCGGCGTCGTATTTTTTCAGAAAAGCGCGCAGCCTGTTTTCAACGAACACGCCGTGCGCGGGCGCCGCCTCGCTGGGATAGAGCGTTGTAAAGACAACAAATCGCATCATCTAGTGCGTTGCAAAAAACAGGCGCCCGTATCCGTACGAATTATTCAGGAGCGTGTCTGCAAATCTGCCGCTATGGTGGTGTCGACGCATCATGAAGGCGAGTTGAAATCCGGGCGTTTAAGACTTTCTTGAAGAAAGCAGCCTACTGCTAAATTATGCCGGCGACAGCGCACACCACTAAAATAGCGACCCTTCCGACGGCGCCGGAAACGCCGGCGGATTCCGAGCGACTCCCGGTCTTTCTGTGTTGGGTCGTCTGGGCGCTGGTTTCTACAACCCTTTGGGGTGTGATCCTCGCCGTTTTCTCCTTTTAGAGGCGATTTGGAGATTTCCGGCGACCCCTCCGGAATCCCGCGATGTTTATATGCTTGTCCGCCGGGCCGATTGACCCCGCATTATAGGGCGTAACTAAGTATATTAACAGATTGTTAGGCACGAATTCTGCTCGCAATATGCTTGTGCGGCAGGGGGCGACGCAATCGCTAACGCGTCGCTTCAGTATCTGTTTCACCTTGAAACAATGAGTTCGTGGGGACATGTCAGCGATTTATTTCGCATCGCTCTCAGCAGCCAGCTTCATCGCCGCGGGCGCGCTAATAGTGCGTGTTGTTGCGGGCAATACGAGCGTGGCAAAGCCGGTTTCGGTTTCCAAGCCGCTGCCGCAGCCGAACGCTTCCGGTTCCGTATCAAAACAGGACAGCGAGCGTCTCGACCTTCAGTCGCTCGATGAACGGGCGCTTTCAACGTCTGCGGACAGCGTAAATGTCAGGATCGGCGGCGCGATCAAGCGGTCGTTCGACATCGCGTTCAGTCTGGGCCTGCTCGCGTTTCTGGCGCCCATGCTGGCGCTGACGGCGTTGGCGATTAGGCTCGACAGCAAAGGCCCCGTCATCTACCGGCAAAAGCGGGTGGGCCGCGGCGGCGCTGTTTTTGAGGTCTATAAGTTTCGCTCGATGGTGCGCGACGCGGAGAGCGACGGCCCCCAGTTCGCGGCCGTCGGCGATCACCGCATCACCCGGGTGGGGCACATCATCCGGCATCTCAGAATTGACGAAATTCCCCAGACTATCAACGTCCTACGGGGCGAAATGAGTTTTGTTGGTCCGCGCCCGGAACGGCCGGAGTTTGTCGAGTCGTTGAGGGATGAAATCCCGCATTATGAATCGCGCCATCTGGTAAAACCCGGCATCACCGGTTGGGCGCAGGTCAAACACGGTTACGCGGCTTCCGTAGAAGGTGCGCGTGAAAAGCTGCGCTACGACCTCTACTACATCGCCAAATATACGCCGCTGATGGATATCGCCATTGTCGTGATGACGGTCCGCGTGGTGCTGTTTGGGCTTGGCAGCCGGTAACGTCGGCTGGACGATTCGCACGCCCGGCGCTCGATTTGCGCAGCCAGCTCGGTGAAAAGCCCGTCAGAATGGCCGGGCGCAATTGGCAACCCTCTGAATTCATTAACCTTCCGGCGGGGCCAAATGCCTTGTCGCGCCGCTTGCGGCGGCATGGCAAAGAAATTGCGGAAACATTAAACTAAACGCGCTTTTGGCGGCTTCACGCCGTTAGTGACGCAAATTCGGACAAAACAGGGAAACAGACATGACAAAGTTCGTCCCACAATGCAGGGCCGCGATAGCAATTTTTGCGGCGGCCGCGCTTGCCGGCTGCTCCATCATCGGCGGCAACGAGCAATTGGCCGCGGCGCCGGAAACCGCGGTCGACGCAGCCGACGCTTCGCCCGATTATCTGATCGGGCCGCTCGACCAGCTTGAGATCTTTGTCTGGCGCGCGCCGGAGTTGTCCACCAACGTCACGGTGCGTCCGGACGGGCGGATTTCAACGCCCCTGGTGGAAGACATGGTGGCCTCAGGCAAGACGCCGTCGCAGCTGTCCCGCGATCTTGAACAGTCGCTGCGGCGATATGTGAAAACACCGGAAGTCACGGTGATCGTTTCAAACTTTTCGTCCACCTTCGATCAGCAGGTGCGCGTGCTGGGCGAGGCGCAACAGCCGATTGCGTTGCCGTTCCAGGCCGGCATGACCGTGCTTGACGTGATGGTCGCCGTGGGCGGACTGACCGAATTCGCCGCGGGCAACCGCGCCGTGCTGATCCGCGGCAAAGGCGCGGAGCGTCAATCCTATCGCGTTCGCCTCGACGACTTGCTCCGCAAGGGCAACATCTCGGCCAATGTGCCGGTGCTGCCGGGCGATGTCATTCTCATACCAGAAAGCGTTTTCTAGCGGGGAACAGCGGGATCAGCGTAGGGTTTCGGGAGAATATTGTTGTTTCGGTTGAATGATCTGCCGCCGCCGATAATCCGTCATTTGAACGGTCTTTGGCGGCGTCGCTGGGCGGTCGCTGCGGCGGCGTGGGCGGCTGCGCTCGCCGGCTGGTTCGGCGTCTGGCTGTTGCCGGATCAGTACGAATCCCGCGCCCAGGTCTATGTTCAAACCGAAACGATCCTGCAGCCGGTGCTGCGCGACGTGATGGCCAATCCGGACTATTCAGATCGGGTGGACGTCATGCGGCTGCAGTTGTTGGCGCGCCCGAACGTCGAAGAAATTATCTATCGCGCCGGTCTGGACAAAACGATCGAGGCGTCCGGCGACGTCGAGCGGATCGCGGCGATGCAGGGGCTCGTCAACTCGGTGTCGAGCAAGATCCAGATCACCAGCCCGCGGGATATGTATTTTGTGATTTCCTTCGCCAACGGCGATCCGCAAATCGCCAAGGACGTCACCGACGCGGTGCTCAATCTACTGATCGAGCAGGATATCGGCGCCAGCCTGTCTGAAAGCGCCGCTGCGCGGCGCCGGCTCGATCTGCAGATTGAGGAGTTTGAAGAGCGTCTCAGCGCAAACGAAATGCGGGTCGCCGCTTTTAGGCGCGAACACGCGGTCGAACTGGCCGCAAGCGAAGGCACGACCCGGCGGCGCGATCAGAAAGAAAACGAACTGGTCCGGGCCGCCGATGAGATCGGTCAAACCCGCGGTCGGATCCTGACGCTGCAGAATCTGTTGTCGGCGACGCCGCGCAGTGCGTCCGGCGGCGAGCTGGAACGGCTGAGAATAGAGCTTGCAGACCTGCGCAGCCGATATGAACCGACCCATCCCGATATTCGCGGCGTGGAAGCGCGCATCACGGAACTGGAGCGCGACGACGGCGGATTGTCGTCCAATCCTGACTATGTGCGTTTGCAGTCCGAACTGCGCGTTGCAGAGAACGCCCTCGTGGCGTTGAACCAGCGCGAGGTTTCATTGCGCACGGAGCTGGAAGCGCTCGACATCGCCGTCGGCCAGGCCCCGGAAGTGTTGGCGGAACTTCAACAGATCGAACGGCAATATGAGACGACAAAAAACACCTACGAGGATCTGCTCGCCCGCCGCGACAGGTTGCAGCTGACGGAAAATCTGGGCCCCGCCGGCCGCGGCGTCGAATACCAGGTCTTTGAGCGGCCTGAGCGCGCCATCAAGCCGGCGTCGCCGCCGCGCCAGCTCATGATTTTCGGCGTCGTCTTCGGGGCGCTTGTCGCCGGCGCCGCCGCCGGTCTTCTGCTTAATCTCATCGACAAGAGTTACACACAGCCGGTCGAGCTTGAAAAAGCGTTCGGCCTGCCCGTGCTGGGCGCCTTCACCGAAGCGCCGTCGGATGAAGTGCGTATGGCGCGCCGACGCGACGTGGCGGGGCTCGCCGCCGCCGGCGCGGCGATGTTGTTTGTTGCGGTCCTCTACAATTATCTGTCGGTGACCCGGTTGCCCGCCGATCTTCCTGAGCAGACGCGGGCGTCGGCGGCGATAGGAGAAACAGCGTCATGAGCGTGGTTGAAAAAGCCGGCAGCCCGCTCAACGCGCTGGTCGGCAAAAAGAAAAAGAAAAAAGACAAGAGCCGGCGCAAGGTCGACGACACGCGGCGCGGACCGGAAACGTTCGACATCGATTTTGATGCGTTGCGCGCGCTCGGGTGCTTTTCGCCTGACGCGCTTTCAACGCCGGTGGCGATGGAGCTGCGGGCGGTGAAGCGTCGCCTCCTGCGCCGGCTCGGTTTTCTGCGCATGTCGCCGGACCGGCAGGCGTTCCGCACGCCTGGACGCCAGCGCAACTTGATTCTGGTGACGTCGACCCAGGCGGGCGAAGGAAAAACCTTTTGCGCGCTCAATCTGGCGCTGAGCCTGGCGATGGAAGACCAGATTGAAACGATGCTCATTGATGCGGATGTCCCGCGTCCGAAAATCCGCGCGCGACTGGGATTGAAGAACGATATCGGCGTGACCGATTGCCTGATCGACGGCCATGACTGGCGATCGGCGGTGCGCCGGACCAACCAGGGTCCGCTTTCCATTATCGGCGAGGGACGACCTGCCGACCGCACGGCTGAACTGTTCGGCTCGCCCCAGGCGCAATCGCTGCTGACGGATCTGTCCGCGGAGTTGCAGGACGGCCTTGTCATCATCGATGCGCCGCCTGCGCTGGCGATGACGGACGCTGTGGCGCTGGCCAAGCATGTCGATGAAATTGTTTTTGTTGTTGAGGCGAACGAAACGCCCGAGCCCGCAATTGCATCGGCGTTGGACGAGCTTTTGGATGTCAATCCGAATGTCAGCCTAATCCTGAATCGGTGTTTAGTAGCGCCCACCGGGTCCAGCTACAGCTCGTATGACTATTACGGTCGGACGGACGATGCGCCGTCCGCCCGCGGCAAAGAGGAAAAGAATGATGGCGAGGCTTAATCGATATACCCGCAAAGGTTTGACCCGCGCGCTTTACGCCGGGGTCGCCGCCGGCGCTCTTGGCGGCGCGGCTGTGGCCCAGAGCCAGGGCGGCATCGTTGCGGAACCGCCATTGCGGCTGCAAACGGACTATTTCGGATACGCGGCCAGCGTCGCCGGCAGGGTGGGGTATACGGACAATATCAATCTGGCGCCGGATGGATTTGAGGACGACGAGTTTATCTTTTCAACCATCTTCTCAGGCGGCGCGATCACCAGCACCAACCGGTTCACCGGCATCGCGCTCGCCGATCTTGACCTTTCCTATCTGGCCGATCGGGACGACTTCAATGTCAGTCAGAATGTGGGGGCGACCGGAACGGCGACGGTCGCGGAAAACTGGTTTTATGTTGACGTTTCGGGGCGCACGTCGCGTCAGCTGATTGGCGACAATGCGCGGTTTTCGCGCAACATCAATTCTGCCAGAGGGCAGCAGGCGAATGTTCACTCCCTGTCCGGGAGCCCATACATTTATCACCGCATGGCCGACCAGTCGGCGGTGTCGCTGCGCTACCGCTTCTCGCAGGTCTTTGTGGACGACGCCGACAGCGACTTCGGCGTCTTCGATCGAGACTTTCTGAACGATTCAACCACGCACGAAGCCGTCGCCAGCTATGACAGCGGCAACCTGTTTCAGCGGGTCCGGTTTTCGCTGTCCGCCTATGGCAACGACACCACGGAAGACGGCTCCGGCTTCCTCCCGGATTTCAGCTATCGCCAGGGCGCGGTCGAGGGCGCCGCGGAAGTGGCCCTGTCGCGGTCGTTTTCTCTCAGCGGCGCGGCGGGATACGACGAAGTCGAAACCAACGATGCGGCTGCGATCTTCTTCGACGACGAAGAACTGTCCGGCGTCTTCTGGCGGGCCGGCTTTGTCGCTCGCCCGAACCGGCGCGGTTTTGCGCGGATTGAATACGGCCAGCGATACGGGGACGACTTCGTCGACGCTGACATTTCCTACCGGTTCACGCAACGCCTGAATTTCCGGGCGGGCGCCAACCGTTCGTTCCGAACCCGCGCGCAGACGATTAACAACAGGTTTCGGGACACCCAGCTGCAAACGCTTCAGTATGCGGATTTGCTCCGTCAGGGAGAAGCCCTGTCGCCGCGCGATCTGATCAATTCCGCGAACCAGTTTTCCTCACTGCTTGGCGGCGCGAATGCGCAGACGGTCGGGGTCGGCGTTGTCGATTCAGCCTTTGCGGCCGTCTCCGCGAACTACGATCGCACGACCGCGACGCTGGGCGGCTATTACTCCGACAGCGACTTTGGTTTCAGAACGATTGAAACCTATTCGGTGCGCGGCAACATCAGCCGACGTCTCTCGCGCCGGCTGACGGGATATGTCGGTGTTGACTATCGCCGGGCGGACACGTCGGTCGACGCCGCAACCTGTGAAGCCAATCCGTTCGTGTTTGGTTTTGACGCGCTTGATCCGCTGTTTGACGCCGTCACCGCTTGCGCCGGCCTCGCCGCGGCCAACGGGTTGACCAACACGGTCTCCGGCAATATCGGCGCAAGCCTGCAGCTCTACGAGAACGTCGCAGCGTTCGCGGATTACTCGCACACGCAGCGCTGGTCCGAGGTTGCTGCGCTTGAATATGGCGAGAACACCGTTTTCCTGGGGCTGCGTCTGGACTTTTAACGATGTATGAGGAGCATTTCAGCTTATCCGGCTCGCCCTTCAAACTGAGCCCTGATCCAAAGTACTTCTTTGGCAGCCGCAGCCATAACAAGGCGATGGCGTATTTGCATTATGGGCTGAAGCAGGCGGAAGGGTTTATCGTCATTACCGGGCCGATCGGGTCCGGTAAGACGATGGTCATCGGTCAGCTGCTGGACCAGCTCAACGCCACCAACATCATCGCCGCCCAACTGTTGACCTCCAACATCGCGCCGGAAGAGTTGCTCGATCACATGCTCTCCGCCTTTCGCATCGAACCGGAAGGGGAGGGGCGAACCGGCAAGCTTGAGGCGTTTGAGGACTATCTGTTCGATCAGCTCAATCGCGGCCGGCGGGTGTTGCTGATCATGGACGAGGCCCAGAACCTGCCGTTCGAGACCCTTGAAGAGCTCCGGATGCTGTCGAATATCGACTATGACGGCACGCCGTTGTTTCAGGTGTTTTTGGTGGGACAGCCTGAGTTTCGCGACATCATGCAGTCGCAGCGGCTGGAGCAGCTGCGCCAGCGTGTCATCGCATCCTACCACCTCGAAAATCTCGATCTTGAAGAAACGCGGGAATACATTCTGCATCGCCTTACGGTCGCCGGCTGGGACAAGGATCCCACATTTACGGATTCAGGGTTTGAGGCGGTGTTCGAGGAAACAGGAGGCCGCCCGCGGCGCATCAATACGGTTTGTAACCGGATCATGCTCTATTGCGCGCTGGAGGACGAACATGAAGTGACGGCGGAGATCGCAAAAAGCGTCATTGCAGAGCTTCACGAAGAAGAACTGGATGCGCGAGACGCGAAGCCGGAACCGCAACAGGCTGAGGCCATGCCGCCCGTCCGCGCAATCGACGAAGAACCGGTCGAAGACGCCGGGCCCATGGACGTGGAGGAGCGCCGCGTCTCCGGCGACGACGTCGTCGTATCGATTGACAGCGCGCGCATGCGCAGCGCTCCGTCGACCGTCGCTGACGAGGACCCGGACGCAGAAAAGAGCGCGGGGGAGGCTGGTGAAATGGAAACGAAAGAACCGCAGGCGGACGACGCCGAGGACGCAATCGAAGAAAACGCGGCCGCCGAAGAGACAGGCGAGCCGTCAATCGAACCGGACCGCGCCGACGCCGATGAACCTGAACCGGCCGTAGACGAGGCGGCGCAGGCTGCAGAAGCGGAGGAGGAACCGGCGTCCCAGTCGCTTGGCGCGGTAGCGCTGTCAAGCGACAGCGTGTTTGACCGGTTGCGCGTGCGGCGCGCCATCGCCGGTCAGGACGAGCCGCGTTCCGAAGCAACCCTTGAAGACGTCGCGTCGGCCATTGCGACCGTGAGCGCTGAGCAGAGTTCAGTCCATGACGCTGCCGATGGCGGCGACGGTGATGTCCCGGACGGCGCGGACGCCGGAGAAGCGGACGCGCCCGCAATTGCGCCGCTGCAGGCCGTGCAGTCCAAGGAATGGCGCCGGCAGGTGCGTCACTCCATTGACGAAACGCGCAATGAGTTGAAACAGGCGCACGCCAGCGTGCGTCGGCTAAAAAAATCGCTGACGGAGATGCAGCGCCGTCGGCGTCAGAACCGCGAGAAAATCATCGAATGTATTCAGCGTGCGGAAAACATGCTGAATGACGTGCGCAAGTCCTGGTCGTAGCAGTCTCTGAGAGGGACGTTCCCATGACTGAGGATGCTGTCTCCCAACAGGCGGCGAAAAGGGCATCGAAATATGCGATGTCAGTCGACGTTGAAGACTATTTTCAGGTCTGGGCGTTCTCCGACGTCGTGTCTCGCGACAGCTGGGACGGTTTTCGCCCGCGATTCGGAGACGCCACGCGACAGTGCCTCGATCTTTTTGACCGACGGTCGGTCAAGGCGACCTTCTTTTGCCTGGGCTGGATAGCCGAGCGCGACCCTGATCTGATCCGCGACATCGTCGCCCGCGGCCATGAGCTCGCCAGCCACGGATATGATCACACGAAAGCCACCGAGCAGGATCGCGGCGTTTTTTTTGAGGACGTTTTCCGCACAAAAAAAATTCTCGAAGACATCGCCGGAGTTTCCGTCAACGGGTATCGCGCCGCTGGGTTTTCCATAACGGGCGAAACGCCGTGGGCGCATGAAGCGCTGGCCGAAGCCGGATACGCATACTCTTCAAGCTCGCATCCCATTTCTCACGACCACTACGGCGACGCCGCGGCCCCGCAGACGCCGCACTGTCCTGTCGCAGGATCGGCGTTGCTGGAAGCGCCGGTGGCGACGACCAGCCTAATGGGACGACGCATCAGCTGCGCCGGCGGGGGGTGGTTCAGGGCGATGCCGCTTTCGGTTTCCAAGCGGCTCATTGCGTCAGCCTCCGCGAGCCTCGACGGGCCGGTGATTTTTTATTTTCATCCCTGGGAAATCGATCCCGACCAGCCGCGCATCCGAACGGCGTCTTATAAGTCGAAGTTTCGCCACTACCTGAACCTCCGTTCGATGGCCGGCAAGCTTGATAAGCTTCTCGCCTGGCGCCCATGGGGCAGGATCGATCAGGCGCTTGGCGTCGGCGGGTCGTCATGAATGCGCCGCAGCTCAGCGTTGCGCAAGCGCCTTTGACCGTCGAACGGGCTAGGCCGGACGATGCGGCTGCGTTTGACGCGTATGTCGATCAGCATCGCAACGGATCGTTGTTTCATCTTTCGGGATGGAGCCGGCTTGTGGAACAGACATACGGCTATAAGGACCTGTCGCTCATCGCGCGGCGTAACGGCAGGATCGTCGGCGTCCTGCCGCTGACGGATGTGCGCGCGCCGCTGCTCGGCAGATCGCTGATTTCAACAGCCTTTACCGTCGGCGGCGGGGCCATCGCGGATGACGACGCCGTCCTCGCGGCGCTCGCAGCCGAAGCGGCGCGATTGGGCGCTGCGCGGCGGTCAAACTATGTGGAGTTGCGCGGCGACATGCCGTTGGAGCGCGACTGGCTCAAGAAGGGCGGCGTTTACGCCGGATTTGAGTTGCCCCTGCCGCAGGACGAAAACGAAAACCTTGCAATGATCCCGCGCAAGCGCCGCGCTGAGCTGCGCAAGGCGTTAAAAGCCGCCGATGACGGCGTTTTGCAATTAATTCGAAATGCGACGCTTGATGACTTCTACAAACTCTACGCCGTCGCTCTCCGCAATCACGGAACGCCGGTTTTTTCCAAGAGGTTTCTCAACGCGCTGGCTGCAACTTTTAGCGACAAAACAGACATTTCTATTGCGCTCTGCAACGGCGCCCCAGTCGCGGCGCTGTTGAGTTTCTATTACAAGGACGCCGTTCTGCCATATTATATCGGCGCTCTCCCTGAAGCGCGCGAAGCGCGCGGAGCCGAATTCCTTTATTGGTCGCTCATGCGCCGCGCTGCGGAACGCGGGCAGACTCGCTTTGATTTTGGGCGGAGCAAAATTGGTTCGGGCCCTTATCACTTCAAAAAGCTGTGGGGCGCCGAACCGCAACCGATAACGTATCGATGCAAATTGTTAGGCGCGTCTTCGCTTCCCGACGTAAATCCGAACAACCCGAAATTCGTTGCATTTGTCGCGCTGTGGCGGCGCATGCCCGTGCCGCTGGCCAATTGGGCCGGGCCCCTGCTTGCGCCGAACTTTCCATGACAGCGCGCCGGGAGGTCCTCTTTCTCGCGCATCGGATTCCTTACCCGCCCGATAAGGGGGATAAGATCCGGTCCTGGCGGCTGCTCAAGTTTTTGGCGGAACGCTTTGATGTTCACCTTTGTTGTTTTGTGGACGATCCGGATGACTTTCGACATGCTCAGTTTCTTGAGGACCAGTGTGCAAGCGCCACGCTGATCCCGCTCCATTCCCGTTGGGCGCAAATACGCAGCGCGCGCGCGTTCCTGGGCGGAGGCGCCCTTTCGCTCGACTATTACAATGACAGGGCAATGACAAAGGCGGTGCGCTCGATACGACGTCGGCCGCTTGCGGCTGAAATCGTCTTTTCATCAACGATGGCGCAATACATCGAAAAACCCGTTCCGGGACGCCCGCGCCTTGTCGATTTTTGCGACGCCGATTCAGAAAAGTTCATCGCCTATGCCGGGAGCGCTCAGTTTCCGATGAACGCAGTATATGCTCGGGAAGGGCGAAGACTGGCGAAGACGGAGACGGCGATCGCGAATTGGGCGGATGCAAGTTTCGCCATCACCGGGCAAGAGGCCGAAATCTTCAATCGGCGCGTCGGAGCGGAGAAGCCGGTCGGCTGGTGGTCGAACGGCGTTGATACCGACGACTTTAATCCGGATGCTGAGCTTAAGCCGGTGTCGGAGCCCGCCGAAATTGTATTCACCGGGGCCATGGATTATCGCGCCAATGTGGAAGCGGCGCTGTTTTTTGTGCGCGAAGTCTGGCCGCTGGTGCGCGAAGCGGCGCCGGACGCCTCGTTTGCGATTGTCGGCGCCCGCCCGGCGGCGTCCCTAAAGGCGCTCCATGGTCGCGACGGCGTGCGCGTCACCGGCCGCATCGATGATATCCGCCCGTGGATCGCCGGGGCGAGGCTGGCTGTCGCGCCCTTGCGGGTTGCGCGCGGTCTTCAGAACAAGGTGCTGGAAGCCATGGCGATGGGGCGTCCGGTCGTCGCCACGCCTACAGCGGCGACAGGAATTGTCGCCGCGCCGGGTGAGCATTTGCTGATCGCCGAAACGGCCCAGGAACAGGCTGCAGCAACACTTGGGCTCTTGCGCGACCAAAGCCAGGCGGATCGAATCGGCGCGGCGGCCCGCGCCCATGTTGCTGCGACCTATCGGTGGGACGTTCAGCTGTCGAGGTTCTCCGATGCGCTTGAAGCGTCCCTGTCGGGGTCTTCGCCGAGCTGAAACTCGTCTGAGGTGATTAAAGACGCGCGTTGCGGCGCCGGCCTCCGGTCGACGGCGAAGTCGAAGACGTCTGGACGGGAATAGTGCCCGGCGATATCGCAAGCCGCCTTCGCTGCGCGCACCGCATCGAGCGAGCCTTCCGCCATCAGGATCGTCTCCTCGGTGTCCGCCTCTGCGATTATCTCGCCGCGCGGATCGATGATCGCGGACTGGCCTGTGTGTTCCCAGACGCCGAGCGGGCGCCAGCGTTCGGGAATGTCCTTTTCGAAACGAAGACCCGCGGCGCAAATCACATAGGCGCAGGCCTGACTGGCGAATGCGCGAGAGAGCAGGTGCTGGCGCGCCCAGCAATACTCGCCCGGGCCCGGCTTTTTTTCCCAGCCCGGCCATAACGCTGCATGAACCTGCGTTCCCTGCGCGACGAGCGCATATCCCGGCAACATCATCTGGTGTTCCCAGCAATTCAACGCGCTGATTCGCCCATAGGGCCGGGACACGGTCCTTAGGCCCGCGCCGTCTCCGTCCCCCCATATGATGCGTTCGGCGTGGGTCGGTTTTAGTTTTCGATGACGGCTGAGTATGACGCCTTCGCGGCCGATGGTCAGCGCTGTGCAATAGGCCGTGCCCTCCGTATGCGGATCGGCTTCCGCGGTTCCGATCACGACGTCGACGCCGGCGCCCTGCGCCGCCGCGCATAGCGCATCGGTTTCGGGTCCTGGAATGCGGATGGCGTTTTCAAGATACGCGGCGCTCGCTTCCCAGGTAAGGTCCGTGATCTGACCTTCGACCCAGAACGGATATCCCGGCAGCCAGGTTTCGCCGAAAGCGACGATGTCGGCGCCCTCAGCGCCGGCCGCCCGGATGAGATCGCAGGCTTTTTGCGTTGACGCCGCCTTGTCAAAGAGCACGGGTGCGGCCTGGATCGCCGCCATTTTGAAGGTGTTTTTGTCCGCCATATTCATTCCTCGCTCGCCTGGAGCGGCCGAGAATACTCCGCCGGAACCGGTCCGTCATAAAAATCTCACCGGATTCCAAGGGTTTCCGCGCTTGGCTATAGGCTTAACAGACGGTAAAGTTGCCCCCGAGTTGTGCAGGGATGGGGTAAATCATGCAACGAATTCTGCTTCCTTTGGCCATTATTGCGGCCATGTATTTTGGGCCGATGTTCGCGGAGACGACATCGGGCTCCGCCACCGGCGATGCTGAAACAGTGCGCACCGGTCAGTTCTTTATCGGCAACATGATCGGCTGTTTGACGGAATTGCGCGTTCCCTTGGGCGAGGAATGCTCGTTTGACGGCGAGTTCTACGATTCGCCGCTTGTCGGGCACGCCATGAACTGGACGGCGATCCTGGCCCTCGGCGCCGGGGTTTTAGGAATCATTGGGCTGTTGCCCGTCATCGGCCGCCTCACCAGCATTGTGACCGTGCTCGCCGGCGTTGGCGCGCTGGCCGCTATGGGGATCTTGTCGCTGACGATGCTGGGCACCGATGACGGTCTGGGCGCAATCCGATGGGGCGTCTATCTCACGGCGGGGGCGGGGCTCTTAACGCTCATATCAGGTCTCGCCGGGATGCGCGGGAACGACTAGCGCAGCGCAACCGGTTGATCCGGAACAAGCAAAAAGGCCGCCCCAGGGGCGGCCTTTTCTTTTGGGCCAACGAAGTCGACCCTGTCCCAGCCCCCGAACCTTTATCGCAGCGGCGAGCGTCCCTGGCTCAAAAACGCCGGCGCGGACGCGCCTCCGGCGGCGGATTTTTCCAACGCCTCGCCGCCCTCGTCATTGGACGTATTGACGGGCCGCGGCGCCGGCGGCGGCGAAGACGGACGCGACCGGCGGAAATCCTTGGCGGACGAATCCGACAGCGGATCGTCCGAATGGCGGCAATTGCCTTCAAAATGCGCGCCCGTTTCCACCGAAAGGGAACTGTGAAGGATGTCGCCTTGAATATGCGCGGTGGAGGCGAGCGCGACCGACTTGGCGCGAATGGCGCCTTCGACCTTGCCTCTGACAATGACGGTTTCGCAAACCACTTCGCCTTTGACGCTGGCTTTCTCACCGATGATGAGCGAGCCCGCTTTCACGTCGCCCTCCAGCGCGCCGTCGAACTGAATCTCGCCTGATGAGTTGACATTGCCGCGCATGACGACGTCGGCGGAAATGATGGACGGCACGCCGGCCAGCTTGGCCGGGCCTGCTCGTTTGGACGGCGCTTGCGCCATCGCCGCCGGCGGCGTTGCGTCTGACCGCAGCGGCCCAGCTTCACTCGCGTCCGCCGCTTTTCCAGTCTTAGCTTTCGAAAACATACCTGCCTGCCTCGATAAAACGAGCCGGATTAACCGGGCGCTTCTTGAACAAAACTTCGTAGTGGACGTGGGGTCCGGTTGATCGTCCGCTGTTGCCTAACTCGCCGACCTGCGTGTGAAGCTCCACCTTCTGGCCGCGTCGCACCTTGATGCGATTCATATGGGCGTATCGGGTTACAAAACCGTTGCCGTGATCGATTTCTACGACCCGGCCGAACCCGGATCGCGTGCCGGCAAACTTAACGACGCCGGCGGCGGTCGCCGTCACGGGAGAAGCCCAAGGGGCGGCGAAATCAACGCCGTGGTGGCTGGAATGTTTCCCGGTGATCGGGTCGCGGCGAATGCCGAAGCCGCTGGTGAAGCGACGCGTTACGGTAAGCGGCGAGGACAACGGAACGTGCTTCATCGCCGCTTGCAGCGCGGCGAGCTCGTCGACGGCGGCGGCGGTTCGATTGGCGTGGCGATAGTACCGGGTCGGATATCCGGTTGTTGCGCCGGGCTGAATAAACGGACCGCCCTGCGCCAACGCGATATTGTTGATTTTCGCCGGCGTCGTCAGTGAGGCGGGATCGATGCCCGTGGACTTCAGGACATTCTCCAGCTCAGTAATCTGACGCGTCGCTTTTTCCTCAACGGCTGCGAGCAGCATCTTTTGTTCAGCGAACAGATCGGCGGCGGCCTTCTCCATGGAGCCGATTGATTCCGCCGCTTCGCCGCTCTCCAGCGCGCGTTCCCGGCGCAGGCGCGCCTCTTCGGCGGCTTCCTTGCGCAACAGCGACATGCGCGACTGACGCGGCGTCGACTCGCCGGGCGTCACGTCAATCATGACGCGATTGCCGTTGACCGGCTTCTGGCCGTTCGGGCCGCCGGCGGCGGACAGGCCGACGGCCTGTTCGTTGAGTTGCTGATCGATGGTCGCCTTGCGTTCGACCATGTTCGACAGGACGCGATGGCGCGCCCAGATGTCTTCCATCGTTTCATCGAACTGGCGCTCGATGGTGTGATTCAGGAAAGCAACATCGTCATAAGCCTGCTTGGCGTCGTTAAGGCGCTTTGAAAGATTCGTCTGCATCACCAGACGTTCGCGCTCTTTCGCGACGATAATCTGCTCTTTGAAGACAACGTTAACAGAAGCGTAAGCGACCCAGAGCAATGCGCCCAATACGACCACCGAGAAGGCGATCTGGGTCTGCGGCGACATCGAAATGAAATGCACGACGCCGTCGCTGCGGTGATAGATCTGCCGTTCCTTGAAGAGACGGCTGAATACGCGCTTCATTTTGCCGGAACGACGGCTCATTCAACAAACGCCCCTTGGCCACATAACCTTACTAGTATGCGCTGCCACCCCTTAAGATATTGCAGCGTAAATTCAAACATTACGCAACAGTTATGTGATGGTGTAACGCCGATTTTTCCACTTCCTTAACCGAAGTAAACGGACATAGCCAGAATCTGCAACGAATTTGTTTCAATTCCGTTCATGAAACGCTTTCTTCATACAGATTTCTTTCCAATCCCGCCTGCGCCCGCGCTGCGTGGTTAAAGGGCGGTTTCAGCGCGCCTGCGAAATACCGGTCCTTCATAGCACGAAACGCCGCTGCGGGCTCTTCTGACCGCGCCTTGCAAATTGCGTGAAACCAGCGCCGCCCGCAGGCCACATGGCCGATTTCGTCGCGATAGATGATCTTGAGGGCCGCGGCGCTGTCATGATCGCCGACCGCCTCCAGGCGCTCAATCATGCCGGGCGTCACGTCGAGGCCCCGCGCTTCCAGGATCATGGGGGCGATCGCGAGCCGGGCGGCGACATCGTGCGCGGTCGCTTCGGCGGCCTCCCATAAGCCGTCATGGGCCGGAAGATCGCCATAGGCGGCCTCGTGGGCCGCCAGCCGGGTTTGGATCAGCCCGAAATGATACGCCTCTTCAGCGCCGATCCTGATCCAGTCTCGAACGAAGGCTGCAGCGTCAAGTCCTTCCGCCGCGACCGCGTCGGCGAACCGGGCGGCCATATCGAAGGCGAGATCGATGGCGTTGAATTCGATATGGGCGACCGCATGCAGCAGGGCGGCGCGGCCCTTGGCGGATCCGAGCCGGCGGCGGGGCGCCCCGCCGGGCGCCACCAGCGCCGGACGGTCCGGACGGGCCGGCCGGTCCGGCGGCGATCGGCGCGCGGTTCCTGCGGGCGACGCCGCCGCATCGTTCATGAGATCGGCGGCCGCGAATGCGGCGGCGGTCTTTTGCGCCGGATCGCCGGCGCTGAGGACGTCCACGGCCGCATTGATCAGCGGCGCGACGCCGGCGGGACCGGCGCGTTCGCTCACAACGCCTTCACCGCCGCCAGCACCTCTTCAGCGTGGCCGTTTACTTTCACTTTCCGCCAAATCTCGGCGATTTTGCCTTTCTCATCGATCAAAAAGGTCGCTCTCTCGATGCCCATATAGGTCCTGCCGTACATCTTCTTTTCGACCCAGACCCCATACGATTCTGTCACTTTACCATCTTCGTCCGCGCCAAGAACGACTTTCAGGTCATGTTTTTCCTTAAATTTCTGATGCTTGGCGACCTTGTCCCGGGACACCCCGAGCACTGCAGCGCCGGCGCGGCGAAATTTGGCGATGTCCGCTGAAAAAGCGACGGCCTCTTTGGTGCAGCCTGGCGTGTCGTCTTTCGGATAGAAATACAAAACCAGTTTCTTGCCTTTGAAGTCTTTGAGCGAGACCGTCTCGCCGTCATCGGTCGCCATGGAAAAGGCCGGAGCCTTGTCGCCAGGTTGCAGGGTCGACATGAGTTTTCCTTTGGTTGAATGCGGATTTTGCGCGTCGCTTCATTACGGTAGTCGGCTCCTTTGGCGCAACGCCCCTTGCTCCCCCGCGTTCCAGCCGATACCCATAGGATCGGGGGTCGCATCGCCAGGGCGTGGCGCGAGTTCAGTATAAGGGCGGCCGGCGACGGCCAGATCGGGCATGAGACAGCGCGCTGCGAAAGCCGCATTGCTCATCATTGAGGTTGCAGCGGTCGTCGTTGCTGCGTTCACCGCCGGCGCGGTTTACGTGTATTGGCGATTGCAGCAAGGCCCCCTGTCGCTGGGGTTTTTTCGCCACAGCGCCGAATCGGCGATCGAGCGGCGATTGGCGAACGGCTTCGCCGTCAATATTGGCGCGCTGGAACTCGTCCAACGAGATGAGAAAGTCCGTCTGCGACTCAGCGAACTGGAGATCTTCGAACAGACAGGCGATGTATCCATTGGCGCCGATGTGGTCGATCTGGTCTTTTCAACCGGCGATATCCTATCGGGGTCGATCGGCCCGCAATTGATCGACGCCTCCGGCGCCCAGTTTCGCATCGTCCGGAACGCCGACCAGGACTTCCAAATACCGGCCTCCCGCGTGAGAAGCGGCGCCGACGTCTTCCCGGACCGGGCTTTTTCTTTCAACCAGGGCGTCCTGAAAAGCGCATTCCAGCGCGCCGAAATCAAGGACGCCATCGTTACGTTTCTCGACGAAGCCTCAGGGCGGTCCTGGATTTCGCAAAATGCAACAGTGGTCCTGGCCCGATCGACTGACGGGCTCTCGGGCCGTCTGTCCGGCGACATAGATCTGGGAAGCGCTTTTGCGTCTATCAAAGCAACCGCACAGTACACAGAGGAAGACGGCGTCATCGCGGTCGACATCGCCGGCGCCGATTTTCCCGTTGGCGACATGCTCACCACCTTTTACGGCGACCGGGCAGGCATCGTGAATGCGCCTGTGTCCGGCGCCGCATCGATTGTGCTGTCGCGCGACGGCGACGTTCAGTCCTCGTCGTTTGACGCGCGGGTGGGCGAGGGCAGTCTTGTGATTTCGGGCGCAACGGCGCCAATTCGTTTTGTAAACTGGAAAGCAAAGTTCGATCCGCAATCGAACCAGTTTTCGATCAACAGTCTTGATTACGATATTGGCGGAAACCGCGGCTCGATCACCGGCGCGGTTTCGCTGGAATTCGGCGACGATGTGCGCGATCCAAGCCGCATCATGTTTGACCTTCAGGGCGAGGATGTCGTTGCGGCGGTTTCCGGGCGACTGCCCGAGCCGCTGCCGATCGCAAGCATTGCGGCCGCCGGGACATATGACGTCAAAACCAGAAAGCTCGATCTGAGTGATGTGTCCGCCGCGCTTCTGGACATCGAAATCCTGGGCGCTTTCTCGTTTATGTCGCCGCGGTCGGCGGCGGACGGCGCTGCGCTCTCGCCGGAGGTGACGGCGGCGTTGCGCGTCGATGGGGAACTCGACCCGCAGCGCCTGTTGCGCATCTGGCCGCTGGGCGTGGCCATGGGCGCAAGGGACTGGATCGAAGCGCGCATGATGGCCGCGAGAATCAGCGACATCAACGCGGAAATGAATCTCGCCGCCGGCGCCGTCGGCCCCCAAGGCGGCATGCCCGACGAGGCGATGACAATCACCTTTGACGTCGCTGAGGCAGACGCGCTTTACGTCCTTGGCATGACGCCGCTGAAGGGCGCGTCCGGATCTGGGATCCTGAAGGGCAACAGCTTCAAGCTCACGGCGGACTTGGCGACGGTCGGCGATGTTCAAATTTCCGACGGCGAAGTCTCCATCCCCGTTTTCATTCCCAAATGGCAACCCGCCTATTATCGCTTTACCGCGACAGGACGTTCTGAAGCGATGTTGAACGTTCTCGATGAAGACCCGCTCAACCTGCTCTCGAAAACAAACCTTCGACCGGAGCAGTTCAAAGGCGACGCCCGCGCCCGCATTGAAATCATGCGGCCGAATAAGCGCCATGTCGAACCCGACGAATATGAATATCGCGGGACCGCCGACTTTAAAGCGATGACGATTGCCGGTTTCGCCGGCGACGCCGAACTGACGGACGGCGCCGGCTCCGTAACGCTTCAGCCTCGATCTCTCACCGTTGAGGCGGACGCCAAGCTGACTGATGCGCCCATCAACCTTGTCTGGGAGCGGAATTTTTTCGCACAGGACGGGCCGTCGGCTTTTTCCATTTCTGGAATCGTCGACGCCGGAGTCGGCGACCTGTTTGGGTGGTCGATCCGCCAATATGTCAGGGGACCGGTTGCAGCGACGGCCAAAGCCATCGGCGATTTCGGCGCCTTCCGTAGCCTGACGATTTCAGCGGATTTCAAGGACGCGGGCATGTCGATCGACCTTCTTGGTTGGTCAAAGGAACCGGGTGCGCCGGCGACAGGCGAAATCGATCTGCGTTTCGACGAAGACACAATTGAGGTCAGCCGCGTTGCGGCGGCCGGGGACGGGGTTGCGATAAACGGCGCTTTCGCCATCGAAAACGGCGCGCTCTCCGCTGCGGCGTTTCCGATGTTTTATCTTAAGAACGCCGCCGATATGTCCATCGCGGCGACGCGGGCCGCCGGCGGCGAACTCGATCTGACCTTGACCGGCGCCTTTTTTAACGCGGGCCCTTCGATCCTGCATTTCACAAAAGGGGCGGGCGCGTCCGCCAGGACTGACGCCGACGCAGATCCATGGGGTCGCGGGCTCGTTCTGACTGCGCGTCTCGACGAATTGGAGCTGCGCAAAAACGTCGCCTATCGCGACGCCGCGTTCGATCTCTGGCGCGATGGGAGTACGTTGCAGGCGCTGGATTTCTCCGCCCTCGGCGACGACGGCGCCCCGCTCACGCTGTCCCTTGCGCAAATGGGAAGCGATGTGGGCCCTGAACGCCAGCTTACCGCGCGTTCCAGCAATCTCGGCGGTTTTCTGAAAGGCGTGATGGGGTTTTCATCGCTTGAAGGCGGCGAAGGTTCCATGGCGTTGCGTTTCGGCGGCGAAGACGCGGCCGGCCTTACCGGCGAAATCGAAGCCAGGGGTCTGCATGTTGTCAACGCGCCGCTATTGGCGCGGATCTTTTCGGCGGGTTCGCTCGACGGCCTGGCCAATCTCGTCCAGGGCGAGGGGATCGATCTCACCTATGCCTACGGTCAGTTCGATTACGGACGCGATATGCTCACCTTACGCAATTTCCGCGCGACCGGTCCTTCCGTCGGCATGACCGCAGAGGGCGACATATCGTTTGCGCAAGGCGGTCAGATCGCCATGTCCGGCGCGCTGGCGCCGGTCTATCAGCTCAACTCCGCGCTCGGCGCGGCGCCGATTCTCGGGGACATTCTCGTCGGCAAGGAGGGCGAAGGCGTGCTCGCGCTGTCATATTCCGTAAACGGACAAAGGGCGGCGCCGAATGTATTTGTCAATCCGCTGTCGGCGCTGACCCCCGGCGTTTTTCGCCAGTTGTTCCGCCCCGAAGCGCCGGCGCTGGAAAACCCGGAAGACGCCGCCGTCAGCGAACCCGGATAATCGCGTGCCGCTTTTTGCCCACCGATAGTTTCGCTGCGCCGTCCTCGATATCGCCTGGCGCAAGGTTGCGCTCAGCGTCGACCGCAGCGCCGTTGATCTTCAGCGCGCCCGCCTTAATGTGACGCCGCGCCTCGCCCTTTGACGCGCACAGGCCTGCGGCCAGAAACTGGTCGATCAGCGGCGCGCCGTCGGCGATGTCCTGCTGAGACAGTTCTACTGTCGGCAGATCGTCGCCCAGGCCGCCTTTTTCAAACGTTGTCTGCGCCGTCGCGGCGGCGCTGTCAGCGGCGTCTCTTCCGTGCAGGAGCGCGGTCGCCTCGTTGGCGAGCACCTTTTTGGCGTCGTTGATTTCCGCGCCCTGAAGCGCGCCGAGCCGGCGGACTTCATCCATTGGCAGGGTTGTAAATCGCGACAGCAGCATTTCGACATCTGCGTCTTCGGCGTTTCGCCAGTACTGCCAATAGTCATAGGCTGAAAACATGTCGGCGTTGAGCCAGACGGCGCCGTCCTCGGTCTTGCCCATCTTCTTGCCCGACGCGGTCGTCAAAAGCGGCGTCGTCAGGCCGAACACTTCCGCGCCGTCCTTGCGCCGGCAAAGCTCAACGCCGTTGACGATATTGCCCCACTGGTCGGTGCCGCCAAGCTGCAGCGTGCAGCCGTAGCGGTTATAGAGTTCATGGAAATCATAGGCCTGCATCAGCATGTAGTTGAATTCCAGAAAGGTCATCGGGCTTTCGCGATCAAGGCGCAGTTTGACGCTGTCGAACGTCAGCATGCGATTGATCGTGAAGTGCACGCCGTAATCGCGCAAGAACTCGACATAACCGAGCTTCGACAGCCATTCGTCGTTGTTCACCATGAGCGCGTCGGTGGCGCCGCCGCCAAAACTCAGGAATTTCGAAAACGCACCTTTGATGCCGTCGATATTCGACTGGATGTCCGCATCGGTGAGAAGCTTTCTTTGTTCGTCCTTGCCGGTGGGGTCGCCGACTTTCGTCGTGCCGCCGCCCATCAGCGGCAACGGCCTGTGGCCGGTTTGCTGCAGCCAGTAGAGCAGCATGATCTGGATCAGGCTGCCTGCGTGCAGGGACTTCGCCGTCGCGTCGAAGCCGATATAACCGGTGACCGGCCCCTTGGCGCACGCTGCGTCCAGGCCATCGAGATTCGTGCCCTGGGCGATAAACCCGCGCTCGTTCAGCACATTCAGAAAATCGGATTTGTAGGTCATGGGCTTTTGTATGTGATTGAAAGCGCGCGGGGTAGCATGGCGCCAAGGGGAATTGAAGAGCGCAGCTTGAACACGTTGCGCCGCTCATCCCGGCGAAAGCCGGGATCTCTAGCGGCAAATTCGGAGCAAGCGTCATGAGATCCCGGCCCGACCGCGAAGCGGTCAATTCTCAGTTTGCGCGCCTTCGCGCGCGGACCGCGAAGCGGTCAATTGTCAGTTTGCGCGCCTTCGCGCGCGGGCCGCGAAGCGGTCAATTGTCAGTTTGCGCGCCTTCGCGCGCGGGCCG
>JANQON010000017.1 GCA_028289605.1 Hyphococcus sp.
AATGGAGCGGGTGAAGGGAATCGAACCCTCGTCTTAAGCTTGGGAAGCTCCTGCTCTACCATTGAGCTACACCCGCCGGCCGGAGCGCCATGATGTCGCTGTCTGCGGCGAAAACGTCAAGATCGGCCGAATTTGGCGGCGGACGGCCGGTTCGCTTCCGAAAAGACCGAGGACGCGCACTCGACAGGCGCGGTAGAATCTCACCAAATGTTCATTGAAGAGCGCGGTCGCGGCCATATTTCCGCCCGCGCAAACCGGTTTAGACATTGACCGAGAACGGCTTTCCGCCGCGGCCTGAGGGCTCCGCCGGAAAGCGACGGAAAGGAGAGGCCGACGATGTGGAAACGGCTTATTGGAATTATCGGCGCGGCGTTGATCGCCGCAGGCATGGCGACGGGATCAGCGCTCGCCGAGACAAAACGCGAAAAAGCGGACAAGCTCGTTGCGAAAGCAGCGGATACGGTCGCGTATTTCGCCAATGATACGGCGTTTGAACCGCTCTGGGACCTTGCAGACGACGCCAAAGCCTTTGTTGTCATTCCGCGATCGCTTCGCGGCGGGTTTATTTTCGGCGCATCGGGCGGCAACGCCGTCATGATCGCCCGCAAGGACGACGGCGCCTGGTCGGAACCGGTATTCATGACGGTCGGCTCGTTGTCTTTCGGGTTTCAGGCCGGCCTGGAGGGATCGGAAATCGTTCTGGCGGTCATGACCCAGCGCGGGGTTGAGAACATTCTGTCGACGTCGGTTAAGCTTGGCGGCGACCTGACGGTGGCGGCCGGCCCGATCGGCGCCGGCGCCAAGGCGCAAACCGCCGACATCCTCGCCTTTTCACGCTCGCGCGGCCTTTATGGCGGGATCAGTCTGGAAGGCGCGGTCTTGAAGGCGCGTCATAGTTGGAACCGCGGCTACTACGGTGAGGATGTCCGACCGATTGACGTCATCTTCCTGAATAAGGTGTCGCGGCCAAACTCGGCGGTGCTTCAAAACGCCGTTTGGGCGC
This sequence comes from Hyphococcus sp., assembly GCA_028289605.1. Classification (GTDB taxonomy): domain Bacteria; phylum Pseudomonadota; class Alphaproteobacteria; order Caulobacterales; family Parvularculaceae; genus Hyphococcus. The sequence continues at coordinate 1,004 of JANQON010000017.1, forward strand.
TCGCTCATCGCGACCAACGAAGGGAAGGGCCGGCGGCGCTGGTCGCGCCGGTGCAACCGGCCGCTGTGGACCCGGTTACGGGAGAACCTATCTCTCAGCCGATCGATCCGGTGACGGGCTTGCCGATAGAAGCTGATCAATATGAATATGAAGACGACGCCGTTTACGCGGCGCCCCTGGGCCCCGTAGACGAGCAATAGCAGAAACTTCGACGTTATCACGCAAGCTTGAACGCTCGCCGGTTGCCGCCGGCGGGCGTTTCTTTAATCGCATTACGGATGAATGAACGAGTGAACGTCAAAGCGCCGGGCGCGAAATTTAAGGATCCCGATACGACAGCGTGCGGCAGTCGGCGCGCGAAAGTTGCGTTTCAAGGGCTTGATACGCTTTGGGTGAATACCGGAACGCTTTGTAACATTGAGTGCCTGCATTGCTACATTGAATCGTCGCCGGCAAACGACCGGCTCGCCTACATTACGCTGGCGGAGCTGAAACCGTTTCTGGAACAGGCGCACGCGGCCGGCGCCCGCGAGATCGGCTTTACGGGCGGAGAGCCCTTCATGAACCCTCAGATGCCGGAGATGGCTGAAGCAGCCCTCGCCCGCGGGTTTCAGGTCCTGATTCTCACCAATGCAATGAAACCGATGATGCGGGAACGGATTACCCGCGGTCTGTTGCGGCTGCGCGGGCGGTTTGGTGACGCGCTTCGCCTCAGAGTCAGTCTCGATCACTATGACGGCGCCGTTCATGATCGGGAACGAGGCGCCGTCAGCTTTGAAAAGGCGATGGCCGGACTTGTCTGGTTGTGCGAGCACGGATTTTCCGTATCCGTTGCAGGGCGGGCGGGCTTCGGCGAAAGCGATGCGGAATTGAGGAGCGGTTTTTCAGCGATATTCAAGGAGCACAACATTTCGATCGACGCTGATGATCCGCATGGTTTGGTCCTCTTTCCGGAGATGGACCAAACGGACGACGTCCCTGAGATAACCGAAAGCTGTTGGGACATGCTCGACAAGAGCCCAAACGACGTGATGTGTTCCAACGCCAGAATGGTGGTGAAGCGAAGAGGCGCGCCTGCGCCGGCGGTGCTGGCCTGCACCCTGCTTGCCTATGACGGTGAATTCGAGCTTGGCGCGACTATTGAGGAGTCTGCGCGTCCGGTGAGTTTGAACCATAAGCATTGCGCGCAGTTTTGCGTTCTTGGCGGCGCGAGCTGTTCGTCCTAAACCACTCGCTATGGCGACCGACAAAACCGGTAAAAAAGAAACGGCTCTGGAATCCCGTTCAGCGGAGGGTGAAAAGCTTTATTCGCCATCCGCCGCCCGCAACCGCGATCCCATTCGCGATGTCATCGTTGCGCAGCTGGCGGGCGTCGGTTCGGTATTGGAGATCGGGTCGGGCACCGGCGAACACGCCGTGCATTTCGCCGCCGCCGCGCCCGGCCTTCAGTGGTTCGCCGGCGATCCGGATCCGTCGGCGCGCGATTCCATTGCCGCACATATCGCCGGCTCCGGGCTCGAAAACGTTTCCGGACCGCATTGGATCGACGTTTGCGAAGAACACTGGGACGCCGCGCTCGACGTCTCCTATGGCGCGGTTGTTTCGATCAATATGATCCATATCGCTCCGTTTTCGGCGGCGGAGGGATTATTCGCGGGCGCAGGCCGATTGCTGCGCCCCGGCGGCAAGCTCCTGCTATACGGCCCATTCGCGCGGAACGGCGTGCATACCGCGCCGTCGAACGAAGCCTTTGACGCCAGTCTAAAGGCCAGGGACCCGAGATGGGGAATTCGCGATCTGGAGCACGATCTTGCGCCGCTCGCGCACAAAAACGCGCTGCGGCAGGATATTGTTATCAGCATGCCGGCCAACAACTTCACCGTGATTTTTGTAAAAGTTTGAGAACATCAATTGTTTCAACGAGGTGTATTTCCACAGGCGACAATCCGAAAGAATGTGGAAAAATACTAATCGACGAAGCCCGAAAAGTCGGTATCCTGATGATGTTCCGACGGTCCTGTCGACACTAATTCGCAGCACAAAGCCTAGCGGCGGGTTAAAGGACGGGAACCGGAAGCTAGCCGGAAGCGACGCTCAGACGCTATTCGGCGAACCGAAGCAAACTCTCGAAGGAGGGGGCGCTGAAGCCTGAAGGCGGGCCGGTTGCATTCCGTGACGAACCTGAGCGGTTCGGCCTTTGAAACGGCGCCCAGTCTCGCAAGGGGTTCGGGCGACGGGGAGAAGGACCCGGGATCGCCGTAAGCAGCGGGTCAAGCTGCAAAACGGCGCGCGGCGTTGACGTCGCATCGGACTTCGGTCTGCGTGCGGAAAAGATGACGCGGGTCTTTTCGGAGACGCAAAGAATCGAATGAGGCGGCGGCCTGATTTAGAGTTTGCGCAGGAAAGATCTAGTTGTGGAGAAAGAGGGCCGTGAGGCTTTTGGACCAACCGCGATAGATCGAAGAGCAGTCGAATTCTCACTGGATTGGGGTGCTTTTCACATTTCGCGAAGGCGAACGAAAGGGAGCGGCGCAAGCGGCTCCCTTTTTGTTTTCGCGCCCGTCTAAGGCGGTCGTCCCGGCGGCAACGCTGTTGCCCGCGCTGCGACACACGGTTAAACCCCATCAAATCAACTCACCCAGGGGCGCAGAATCACGCATGTCCATCCTCATCGATCAGAACACAAAGGTCATCTGCCAGGGACTGACCGGGTCGACCGCGACTTTTCACACCGAACAAGCGATCGCCTACGGCACCAAGATGGTCGGCGGGGTCGTGCCTGGAAAAGGCGGTCAGACCTGGGAAGCCGGCGCGCCGGCGACAGGGGCGACGCTGCCGGTCTTTGACACCGTTGCTGAGGCTCGCGAAAAGACCGGCGCCGACGCGTCCGTGATCTACGTGCCGCCGCCCTTCGCCGCCGACGCTGTCCTGGAGGCGGTGGCGGCCGAAACGCCCCTCATTATCTGCATCACGGAAGGCATTCCGGTTCAGGATATGGTCAAGGTGAAGCGGGCGCTTTCCGGATCGGCTTCCCGTCTCGTCGGTCCTAACTGCCCCGGCGTCATCACCCCTGAGGAATGCAAGATCGGCATCATGCCCGGCCATATTCACAAAAAGGGCCATGTGGGCGTCATCTCCCGCTCCGGGACCCTGACCTACGAGGCGGTGCATCAGACCACGGTCGCGGGCCTTGGCCAGTCGACCTGCGTCGGCATCGGCGGCGACCCCGTGAAGGGTACTGATTTCATCGAGGTGCTGGACATGTTCCTCCATGACGAGGCAACGCATTCGATTATCATGATCGGGGAGATCGGCGGCTCCGCGGAAGCCGACGCCGCCAAGTTTCTCGCCAGCCACAAAACCAAGAAGCCGACGGTGGGCTTCATCGCCGGCGTCACGGCGCCGCCCGGCCGGCGCATGGGCCACGCCGGGGCGCTTGTTTCAGGCGCCGATGACACGGCGGAGGCGAAGATCGAGGCCATGAAAGCCGCCGGCATCGCCGTTTCCCCGACGCCCGCCGCCATGGGGCGCACATTGTTGGAGATTCTCCAAAAATAAAGGATTGAGGGCGCATTCTGCAGGCGATTTACGATTGAAACCCGCGCCAGTTGGCGTATCTAGGAAAACAATCCGCTGCGGAAGAAGACGGGAACCAATCATGGCCCATGACGGCGAGGCGCCGCGCAAACCGGCGAGCGCCCCCAACTCCCTTGAAGAGACGATGCTGTCCGGCGCGAACGCCCATTATCTGGAGCGTCTCTACAAGGAGTTCTTGCAAAACCCCAACACGGTCGACGCCGAATGGCGAGCGTTCTTTGAGCGCGAGGGCGATCCGGCCGGTGCGCCGACCGCTCCGAGCTGGGCGCGCAGCGACTGGCCGCTGACGCCGAATGGCGAGTGGACATCCGCGCTGGACGGCGACTGGTCAGCCACCGAAGAAGCGGTCAAGAGCAAGATTGAAAAGCGCGCGCCCGATGCGTCAGCCGAAGACGTGCGTCAGGCGACGCAAGACTCGCTGCGGGCGCTGATGCTGATCCGCGCGTATCGTATTCGCGGCCACCTTATAGCGGATCTCGACCCGCTCGGCCTCCAGCCCAACACGGTGCACCCGGAACTCGACCCGGCCACGCTCGGTTTCACCGAAGACGACATGGATCGGCCGATTTTCATCGATATGGTTCTTGGTCTGGAGACCGCGAGCCTGCGCCAGATCATTGAGATTTTGAACCGCACCTATTGCGGAACATTCGCCGTCGAATTCATGCATATCACCGATCCCGAACAGAAGGCGTGGATCCAGCACCGCATCGAAGGACCTGACAAAGACATTTCCTTCACCCCTGAAGGCAAAAGGGCGATCTTCAAAAAGCTCGTTGAGGCCGAAGGGTTCGAGAACTTTCTCAACATCAAATATACGGGCACCAAACGCTTCGGGCTTGACGGCGCCGAATCCATGGTTCCGGCGCTTGAGCAGATCATCAAGCGCGGCGGCGCGCTTGGCGTCAAAGAAATCGTCATCGGCATGCCGCACCGCGGACGGCTCAACGTTCTCGCCGCGGTGATGGGCAAACCTTACCATCACATCTTTCACGAGTTTCAAGGCGGCTCGGTGACGCCGGACGACATCGGCGGCTCCGGGGACGTGAAATATCACCTTGGCGCGTCGTCGGACCGGGAATTCGACGGCAACAAAGTTCACCTGTCGCTTACGGCCAACCCCTCTCACCTTGAAGCGGTGAACCCGGTCGTGCTCGGAAAGGCCCGGTCCAAGCAGGACCGGATTGAGCCGCCCGATCTTGACGCGCCGCGAACGCATGTTCTGCCGCTTCTGTTGCATGGGGACGCGGCTTTCGCCGGTCAGGGAATTGTCGCCGAATGCTTCGGCCTTTCGGGCCTGCGCGGATACAATACCGGCGGCACTATCCACTTTATTGTCAACAACCAGATCGGGTTTACGACAAGTCCGAAATTTGCGCGGTCATCGCCCTATCCGTCGGATGTGGCGAAAATGGTCGAGGCGCCGATTTTTCATTGTAACGGCGACGATCCGGAATCGGTCGTATACGCCGCAAAGATCGCAACCGAGTTTCGCCAGCGGTTCGGCGCAGACGCCGTCATCGACATGTTCTGTTATCGCCGCTTTGGGCATAACGAGGGCGATGAGCCGAGTTTCACGCAGCCGCGGATGTATAAAAAGATCCGTTCACTGAAATCGTCGCGCGAAATATACGGCGACCGTCTTGAAAATGAAGGCGTTCTCAAGGGTGGCGAGAATACGAGCGAGCGCGAGGATTTTCGCACTTTTCTCGACGAAGAATTTCAGGCTGCCGAGAATTTCAAGCCGAACAAAGCCGACTGGCTCGACGGGCAATGGTCCGGCTTTGTGCAACCGGTTGACGACGACCGCCGCGGTGACACTGCTGTTGAGATTGACGCGTTGCGCGGCATTGGCGGGACTCTGACGTCCTATCCGGACAATTTCAATATTCACAAGACGCTCGCACGAATTCTGAATCAGAAGCGAAAGACCTTTGACGCGGGCGAAGGCATCGACTGGGCCACTGCAGAGGCGCTGGCGTTCGCGACGCTGCTGCAGGACGGGTTCGGCGTTCGATTGTCGGGTCAGGATTCGCGGCGCGGAACATTTTCGCAGCGCCATGCCGTGTTTATCGACCAGGAATCGGAGAATACGTACACCCCGCTGCGCCACATCGGCGATGCAAACGCCACGTTTGAAGTGCACGATTCAAATCTGTCGGAATTCGCCGTCATGGGGTTTGAGTACGGGTACTCGCTCGCCAATCCGAAGTTTCTCGTTTTGTGGGAAGGTCAGTTCGGCGATTTCGTGAACGGCGCACAGATAATTATCGACCAGTTCTTGTCCTCCGGCGAACGCAAGTGGCTTCGCATGTGCGGGCTCGTCTTGTTGCTGCCCCACGGCTATGAGGGTCAGGGGCCGGAACACTCATCGGCGCGGCTTGAACGATTTTTGCAGCTGTGCGCGCAGGACAATATGCAGGTTGCAAATTGCACAACGCCGGCGAACTATTTTCATATACTTCGCCGCCAGATGCGCCGGAACTTCAGAAAGCCGCTTGTCCTGATGACGCCGAAATCACTGTTGCGTCACAAAAAATGCGTCTCCACGCTTGAGGAAATGGGCCCCGGCTCTTCGTTCCACCGCGTTTTGTGGGACGACGCTGAGTACAGGCCCGGCTCCACCGTAAAACTTGTGTCGGACTCGAAGATCAAACGCGTCGTGCTCTGCTCCGGCAAGGTTTACTATGACCTGTTGGAAGAGCGCGAAAAGCGAAACGTTGACGACGTCTATTTGCTGCGTGTCGAGCAATTTTATCCGTTCCCGGCGCATTCGTTGATCAAGGAACTGCAGCGGTTCAAGGGCGCAGAAATGGTCTGGTGCCAGGAAGAACCGAAAAATATGGGCGCCTGGTTCTTCATGGAGCCCAATCTGGAATGGACGCTGGATCAGATCGGCGCAAAGCACAAACGCGCGCGATATGCGGGCCGCCCTGCGGCCGCATCGCCCGCCACCGGGTTGATGGCCCGGCATAAACTGGAACTGGAAGAGTTGCTTGACGAAGCTCTAGGCTAGACGAAGGAACAAAAATGGCCACCGAAATCCGCGTGCCTGCGCTTGGCGAGTCTGTCACCGAGGCGACCATCGCCAGATGGATGAAGCAAACAGGCGATAATGTTTCCGCCGATGAACCCTTGGTTGAACTTGAGACCGACAAAGTCTCGGTCGAGGTTCCGGCCCCCGGCGCGGGCGTGCTTGCATCGATTGCGGCGCAGGAAGGCGACACCGTCGAAGTCAACGCCCTGTTGGGATCGATCGAGGAAGGCGGCGCGGCCGCGAAACCGAACGGCGGCGCGGCGCCGTCCGCAAGTGCTGACAACGCCGCCGCCGCTCCCGCGGGCGGCGGCGCAGAGGTCGAGGTTCGCGTTCCGGCTTCCGGCGAATCCGTCACCGAAGCCGACATCGGCGAATGGCTGAAAAATGTCGGCGACGCCGTTGCCGTCGATGAACCGATTGTCAGTCTCGAAACGGACAAAGCGGCCATGGACGTGCCGTCGCCGGCCGCGGGCGTTATTAAGTCGATCAACGCAAAAGAGGGCGACACCGTTGAGGTCGGCGCGCTCCTGGCGATCATTGAAAGCGGGTCAGGCGCGGCGTCTTCCAAGGCGGCCGCAAGCGAGCCGGCGCCGGCTCCTGCCGCGCCCGCCGCTGCAGCGTCGACGGCGCTGTCGCCCGCGCCGCGCCGGATCGTCGCTGAGCGCGGTCTCGATCCAGCGACCATTCAAGGCTCCGGAAAGGACGGCCGTATCACGAAAGGCGACGCTCTCGCCGCCGCGCCGCAACGGGGCCGCGCGCCGCAGCCGTCCGCGCCGCGCGCGCCGGGAGAGCGTGAGGAACGCGTGCGCATGTCGCGCCTGCGGCAGACCATCGCCCGGCGCCTGAAAGAGGCGCAGGAAACCGCAGCGATGCTGACGACGTTCAACGACGTCGACATGACGGCAGTTATGGAATTACGCGGTCAGTACAAAGATCTTTTCGAAAAAAAGCACGGCATCAAGCTCGGGTTTATGTCATTCTTCGTGAAGGCTTGCTGTCACGCGCTGAAGGAGGTTCCGGACGTTAACGCAGAAATCGACGGAACCGACATCATTTACAAGAACCACTATGATATCGGCGTCGCGGTCGGCTCAGACAAAGGCCTGGTCGTCCCTGTCGTGCGCGATGCTGACATGAAGTCGATGGCGGAAGTCGAGCTTGAGATCGCCGAACTCGGCCGCCGCGCCCGTTCCGGAGAGCTGAAGCTTGAAGAAATGCAGGGCGGCACATTCACGATTTCAAATGGCGGCGTTTACGGCTCGCTCTTGTCAACGCCGATCCTCAACCAGCCGCAGTCGGGGATCCTCGGCATGCACCGTATTGAGAAACGCCCTGTTGTCATGGGCGATGACGTTGTCGTCAGGCCGATGATGTATCTCGCTCTGTCCTATGATCACCGCATCGTCGACGGCAAAGGCGCCGTTACCTTCCTCGTGCGCGTGAAAGAAAACCTGGAAGATCCGCAGCGGTTGTTGCTCGATCTCTAGGACGGCGATTTTTAATGCAAGAAAACGCCGCCCCTTTTGATTAGGGGGCGGCGCGTTTTTTTTGGGCTCATGCATTCACACGGCTTAGTCGGCCGGCGACGTTTTGCCTTAGAAACGGTATCCAATGCCGGCGCTGACCACCCAGGGATCAAGATCGTGATCCGTTTGGATAAGAACGCCGTTGGCGCCGGAAAACGTTGCGGTCGTATCAATAAAATACCGTTTTGCGTCGAGCGAGAATATCCAGCCCTTGTCATCTATCGGAACATCGAATCCGGCTTGCAAAGCCAGGCCGAATTCATCGGAAAGATCGACGTCCGTCACGCCGAGCGGCGCTGAACCGGCGCCGACGTCTTCGTCAAAAATAAAGAAATGCGCCGGTCCGGCGCCGATGTAGGGTTTGACCGCCCCGAGATTGGTCAGATGGTATTTGAGAGTGATCGTCGCCGGCAGAACGATGGCGTCGTCAATCAACTCGCCGCCCTGAAGGGCGCCGGCGCCGTCCACGTCATGCGGCGTGATACAGCAAATCGTTTCAACCGAAAAATTCTGTGTAAAGAAATATTCCAGGGCGATTGTCGGAACATAGGAGTCGCTGACATCAGTTTGGCTCCCCGCGGGCAAGCCGACATTATCGGTGAGGACAGAGCTGATCTCGCCGTTGGGAAGCACGCCTGTTGCGAGTATTTTGGCCTGAAACTTTCCATTTGGATCGCCGGCATGAGCGGCTGTTGTGAGCGCAACCGGCGCCGCCAGGGCGATTATTGTGGTCTTCAGTAGTGTCATGGTTTGGAATCCTCTTTCTTTGACAACGCCGGGCCGGCGCGAATGCGAGACGTCGCCTTGCCATTGGGTGCGAAACGAAACCGCGCCAGGTTCCACTTCCCCGCCTGCTGTTCAGCCCAGCGCGACGACGGACAGAGGATTTGGCGAACGGCGTTTACGCCGCGTTCCCACAAGACGCAGTCAAGTATTCAGTCACGCCTCCGCGTGTTCCCTTCGCGAACCACATGGGGGCTCTCCGCGATAGGCCAAGCCAAAGACTGGATGTGTTTTGATAGGTTTTTTTTATCGTGGGCCGAGCGCCGCGGCCGCTTTGGACACGGTCGTCGCCGCGGCGCTCCGCCCTTGCGCCGGTTGACGAGGCGAGCGGACGAGCCTACGTCGCCTTACGGAATACCCGATCTCATCAAACCAACTTCATCGACGAGACACCTATGGCAGAACAATACGACGTCGTGATCATCGGCGCCGGTCCGGGCGGCTATAATGCAGCGATCCGCGCCGGACAATTGGGTTTGAAAACCGCCATCATCGAAAAGCGGGACAATCAAAAGCTCGGCGGCACGTGCCTCAATGTCGGCTGCATTCCGTCCAAAGCGCTGCTCCATGCGTCAGAACTCTATGAGGCCGCGGAAAAGTCGTTTGACCAGTTGGGCATCAAGACAGGCGGCGTTGCGCTCGATCTCGCTCAGATGCTGAGCCAGAAAGAGGACGCCGTCGAGGCGCTTACCAAGGGCGTTGAGTTCTTAATGAAGAAGAACAAGGTCGAGACGTTTCTCGGCGCCGGCGAGATTGTTGGTCCCGGCAAGGTGAAGGTCGGCGACAAAACGCTTGAGACAAAGAACATTGTCATCGCAACTGGTTCAGAAGTCACGCCGTTGCCAGGCGTCGAGATTGATGAAGAGCGGATTGTCTCGTCGACGGGCGCGCTTGAGTTCGCCCAGGTGCCGAAACATCTCGTCGTCATCGGCGGCGGCGTCATCGGGTTAGAGCTCGGATCTGTGTGGCGCCGTCTCGGCAGCAAGGTCACCGTGGTCGAATTCCTGGACAAGATCCTGCCGACCATGGACGCAGAGGTGTCCAAGCAGTTTCAGCGCATCCTCAAAAAGCAAGGGATGGAGTTCAAACTGTCGTCCAAAGTGACCGGCGCGGAAAAACTCAAAACCAAGATCAAGCTGTCGGTCGAGCCTGCCGCCGGCGGCGATGCGGAAACCATCGACTGCGACGCCGTGCTTGTGGCCATCGGCCGCCGTCCGCACACTGTCGGATTAGGGCTGGAGACTGTCGGCGTCAAAACCGACAAGCGCGGGTTTATCGAAACCGATCACTTTCGAACGTCAGTACAGGGCGTGTGGGCGATCGGCGACTGCATTACCGGCCCCATGCTCGCCCACAAGGCCGAGGACGATGCGGTGGCGTGTATCGAATTGATCGCTGGCAAAGCTGGGCATGTGAACTACAACACAGTGCCGAATATCGTTTACACCTATCCGGAAGTCGCCTCGGTCGGGAAAACCGAAGAGGAGCTGAAAGCGGCCGGCGTCGCTTACAAAGTCGGCAAATTTCCGTTCATGGCGAATTCGAGGGCCAAAACCAATCACGAGACGGACGGATTTGTTAAAATTCTCGCCGACGCCGAAACGGATAAGGTCCTGGGCTGTCATATTGTCGGCGTGGGCGCCGGCGAATTGATCGCCGAAGCGGTTTCGGTGATGGAATTCGGCGGTTCTTCGGAGGACATTGCGCGCACTTGCCATGGCCATCCGACGCGATCCGAGGCGGTCCGCCAGGCCGCCATGGGCGTCGAAGGCTGGACGATGCAGGCGTAAGGAGCGCTTTGTGGGCGCAGCCCCGACGATCCGGCCAATCGAAAGCGGAGACTGTGAAGTATTGTTCGGCCTCATGGCCGCGCTTGCCGACCATGAAAATGAACGCGCCGCCTTAACCGTGACGGCTGACCGACTGCGCGCCTCTGGCTTTGGCGCTGCGCCGCAATGGCGCGGGTTCATTGCGGAGATGGACGGCGCAACCTGCGGCTACGCGACGTTCACGCAGGATTTTCATATCTGGAGCGGCGCCCCAAGGATCTCGCTGGACGACATTTACGTTGCGCCGGAAAGGCGCGGAACGGGCCTCGGCGAAAGGCTGATGCGGGCGGTGCTTGATACGGCCGAACGCCAGGGCGCTTATGTAAGCTGGACGGTTCAGCCTGAGAACAAGCGCGCAATCGCATTCTATGAACGGCTTGGCGCGAAATACTGGCTGACCGGAAAATGCGGGTGGCGCCCGAAACCAAAATAGGCAAGATGAAACGCTTCGGCAGTTTTGGACATCATCGTGGACGAAAGCATCGAAACTTCCAAAACGCCGATGATTGATATCATCGATGACATTGTCGCCGACGCTCGCGACGGCGAGCTGACGCTCGGCGACGTCCTCGATGATCTTGGCGATCGATCCTACGGGCCGCTGTTCTTTATCCTGGGACTGATTATCTTATTGCCTATTGGCGCCGTTCCCGGCGTGCCGATCGTACTTGGCGGGGTTTTGGTGATCCTTGCCGTCCAGTTCGTATTCGGACTAAAGCATCCGTGGATGCCGGACCGATTTCGTCACCTCTCGGTGACGGCGGAAAAAGCGCAGGCCGCGCGCCAGCGAGCCGCGCCGTTTCTTCGGGCGGTGGATCGCGTCGTCGATACGCGGGTCGTCTGGATTGTTTCGCGGCCCATGCGCGTATTTGCGGCGGTTTCCATCATTCTCCTGTCTTTGACGATGATTCCGCTGGAGTTTGTTCCCTTCGGCGTCGCCGTCCCTGCGGCGGCGGTGTCCGCATTCGGATTGGCGATCGTTGCGCGCGACGGCGTGTTGATGATGGTCGCGTTGGGATTTGTCGGCGGCACCAGCTGGCTGCTTACGAGCGTCTGGGCCATGGTGTTCAGCGCTTAGGCGTAGCTCACGACCTCATACTCAATATTGTCTTCGTCCATGAAGTAAAATCGCCGCCCCGGCTCATAGTCGCCGTGATTGAAGGGCTTGTATCCTGCGGCGGCCACGCGTTTTTCGATCTTGTCGAGATCGTCGACAACCACGCCGACATGGTTGAGGCGGCCGACCATCGCATACCCGCCGGGCTTCTCGTCGGTCTTGTGACTTGTTGAATATAGCGCGACATACTGATCGTCTGTGCCCACATGATACGTGTATCCATCGTCGATAGCCGGACCGCTCCAGCGAACTTTCCAGTCAAAAAGCGCGCACATTGTTTCAGCGGCGCGTTTTGAGTCGCTGACAGTTAGGTTCACGTGCTCCAGAATTGGTTTCGTCATTGTTCGATTCCTTTCTAATAGTTGGCGAAAAAATGGGGGCGTTCAGCGGCGTTGCTCGGCTGCGAGCCGGATCGAAAATACGGCTCGCGGATACCGTATCTGTCGGTCCAGCCGAAATAGCCTTCCCGGCTTTGCGCCGCTTGCAACAATGGTTTTTTCAACGCCGCCAGGATGGTCCTCAGGCCGCTCATGACTGGTTCCTTTTCTCAACCTTGCATCACGCTACGACGTCAAGTTAACTTGAGGTCAAGCGCTAAATGAAACTTTTTGAAGGAGAGCGGCCAATGGCGTCGCAGCAATGGATCGCCATCGGGGAAGTGGCGTCGCGAACCGGCGTCGCAGTGTCCGCCGTACGGTTTTATGAAGAAAAAGGGCTGATCGAATCGCGACGGGACGGCGGCGGGCGGCGTCTGTTTTTGCGTTCTGATATTCGCCGCATTTCCTTTATCCTTATCGCTCAGCGTCTCGGTTTCTCACTCGACGACATAGGCGCGCATCTTCGCGGATTGCCAAACGGCCGTACACCGACAAAAAAGGACTGGGAAAAGATCAGCGGCCAATTTAAGGCCGCCATTGATGAACGGATCATCGCACTCACGACGATGCGCGAAAGATTGACCTCTTGTATCGGTTGCGGCTGTCTCTCGCTGAAATCTTGCGGGCTTTACAACAGCGGCGATCAGGCTCGCAAAAAAGGGGCGGGTCCGCGCTACCTGATGGGAGACACGCCGCCGCATTTTTGAGCGGCCCGTGAAAAAAGCGGCTCGACTTTCGAAACGGCTTCGGTATTGATCGACTATGGCAGCTTCCCTCACCGGCGCCGATATCGTGGGTCTTGTCGGCGTCAGTTTTGTCGTCGGCACCTATTTTCTATCGCAGATTGGGAAGATGGACGTGACCCGCCCGCTCTATCCGGCGCTTAACGGGCTCGGCGCGCTGTTCATCCTCTATTCTCTCTTTCACACCTTCAATATGGCGTCTTTTGTGATCGAGTTGTTCTGGCTCGGGATCAGTTTGGTTGGGCTGGTCCGGTCGCTGTTCGTGGCCAATAAGCGCGACAAAACGTGAAGTCCGGACAGTCAGTTCGCCACGTTTTCGCCGTATCCGCGGTCCTACATTGACGACTTTAGCCTGATCGGCGCGAAGTCCTGTCGGCCTAAGGTCTGGATTTTGCGATCGTTTCCGGCTTACATGCGGATCAATTTTGAGCGCCGGTCGCGTTATTGCGGCGAAAGGGTCGGCGCATATCAGGGGTCAGCGCCGGCGCGTGACGCGGCGCAAAACGGAGCACTCAATGTTTTATCTGGTCTTGGCGGGCATCGCCCTCATTGGTTTGTTGATGACGCTTTTTCAGATGCGCCATCATCCCAAAGGACTGTTCATCCTTTTCTTCGCGGAGATGTGGGAGCGGTTTTCGTATTACGGCATGCGCGCGCTTCTGGTGCTCTATCTGACGCAGCATTTTCTGTTCAGTGAAACCGCCGCTTACGGACTTTACGGCGCCTACACCACGCTGGTTTATATTTTGCCGGTCATTGGCGGCGTCCTCGCGGACCGGTATCTCGGCCAGCGGCAGGCCGTCACCATCGGCGCGCTTCTGTTGGTCGCCGGTCACGGGCTGATGGCCGTCGAAGGCGAACAGGTGCAGGCGGGCGGTTCGCCCGACGCATTCGTGATCAACACCTTTTACATGGCGTTGGCGTTGATCATCATGGGCGTCGGTTTTTTGAAGGCGAATATCTCCACAATCGTTGGCGAACTGTATCCGAAAACCGACACGCGCCGCGACGGCGCATTCACGCTGTTCTATGTGGGCATCAACTTGGGGGCGGCCTTTGGCGCGCTCCTCGCCGGCTATCTCGGCGAGACATATGGTTGGAAATACGGCTTCGGCCTCGCCGGCATCGGCATGCTTGCGGGACTTGTCGTTTTCGTTATCGGCAAGCCGCTTCTGAAAGGCGCAGGCGAGTCGCCCAATCCGGAGCTCCTCAATCGCAAACGATTCGCCGGATTGTCGACCCGGTGGCTGATCTATATCGGCACGTTGATTGGCACCATCTTCGTATGGTGGGTCGTGCGCGATCAGCAAACGGTCAACATCCTGCTGATGATCGCCGGCGCCCTGACCGTCGCATACATCCTGTTCCGATCGGTGTTCACGTTGGACGCGCATGCGCGCGACCGCATATTCGCCGCGATGTTCCTGATTTCGGTTCAAGTCCTGTTCTGGGCGCTGTTTGAGCAAACCGGATCTTCGCTCAACATCTACACGCGCGATGAAGTGGACCGCACGATCTTCGGTCAAGAGATCGTCACATCGGTGTTCCAGTCGATTAATGCGATCTACATCATTTTGCTGGGGCCGCTGTTCGCCATGTTGTGGGTCTGGCTCGGCAAACGCGGAATGGAGCCCACCGCGCCGCAGAAATTCGGTCTTGGCGTCATCCAGCTTGGGCTCGGATTCCTCGTTCTTGTGTGGGGCGCCAACATGGCAGGCGCGAGCGCATTGACGCCGGTGATCTTCATCTTCCTCATCTATCTGCTGCACACCACGGGCGAGCTTTGTCTGTCGCCGGTGGGGCTGTCGGCGATGACGCGGCTTTCGACGTCCTCCATGGTCGGACTGATCATGGGGACATGGTTCCTGGCGTCGGGCGCCGGCAACGCCGTCGCTGCGCTCATCGCCCAGGCCACGGCCGCCGAAGGACCCAATGGCGAAAGCCTGGTGCTGCAGGTCTATTCCAATGTTGGTTGGCTGGCTGTCGCCGTCGGCGTCGGCCTCATCGTCGTATCGCCTCTGATCAATTACCTCATGCATCTGAAAACGCTGAAGGACGAGCATCTCGCCGGCGAGAGCGAGATCGGCGAACCGATGGGCCCGGGCATTCACCCGGCGCGACGGGAAAATCCAGCCGAATGAGCCGCAGGAGACGTCCATGCCCGATCGGCTGACCAAAATCACCACCCGCGGCGGCGACGGCGGTGAAACCTCCCTTGGCGACGGATCAAGAGTGGCGAAAGACGATCCTCGGATCGTTCTCATTGGCGAAATCGACGAGCTCAATGCGGCGATCGGGGTTCTCATTGCGCATCTGGAGCCCGGCGACGTCGCCGCCACGCTCACCGGGGTCCAGCATGATCTGTTCGATCTCGGCGGCGGGCTTTGCTTTCCGGGCGCGCCATTGTTGTCCGAAGCTCATGTCAGTCGCCTGGATGAGGCGGGCGCGGCGCTGAACGAAGCGCTGCCGCCCTTGAAGGAATTCATCCTGCCCGGCGGCGCGCCGGCGATCGCCTTCGCCCATGTGGCGCGAACTGTTTGCAGGCGTTCGGAAAGGACGATGGCGGCGTTCGCAAGACAGGAAGACGCCGCTCACGCGCTCGCTTATCTCAACCGGTTGTCGGACTATTTGTTTATCGCCGGTCGTTTTGAAGCCAAACGTCTCGGGCTGGTTGAGACCCTCTGGCGCAAAGAAGCGAGCCTTTCCGCCGGCGAGTAGGCAGGCGGTTCGGCTGTGCAAGGCGCCGGCGGAGACCGCGGCGGCGCCTTGAGTTTCGCCGCGGCGCTTCGCGGTTGCTGACGGGCGGAACAACGCCGTGGAAGGGGGGGGGCTCAACCGGCGGTTGTTTCCGCCGGCTCGCAGACGCTGGGAATATGTTCTAATATCACAGAATCCGACGGGCGCGCCCGCCGCCTGCGGCGCCGGAGTCACCGCCCCCGAAGAGGCTTATTTCGCGCTGAGCGCATCTCGTGCTCATCCGGGGTTTCCAGCGGTTAAATTTCTGTCAACGCAGGTTAACGAAGTCTTGCCGGAGGCGATGCGTTGATGCAACATTGTCACGCCGACAAGGCGAAATTGGGCGAAAATCGCACTTAACCATCTATATCCGGGACGACAAACTCGTTAGGACGATGAGAAAGGTTCCGAAGTCGGCGTCTGCGTTGGCGCACAAGTTTGAATCCACCTGAGGAGGGGTAAAATGAAATTCAAGACGACCTTGCTGACGGCGGCGGCGACATTTGCAATCGCGCCTGCGGCTCACGCATATGAGGGTCTTTACGGCGCCATCGGCGCGGGCCTCAGCTATTTCGGTTACGAGAACGATGTCAGCAACGACCATCCGGACGGCTCTGGTCCTTTCGCGTTTGACAGCGACTCCGACTATGACAACGGCATCGGCATCTACACGGCGCTCGGCATCAAGCACGCAAACGGCTTTCGGACCGAGCTCGAATATTCGTATCGCAATGCCGACATCGACCAAATTGATCCCCAGGCCGGTTTTGCCGGGGTCCCGAGCGGCAGCCTGAACGGCGATACGCGCATCCACGCATTTATGGGCAACGTCCTTTACGACTTCGACGGCGCCAGCAACATCGTCACGCCGTATATCGGCGGCGGCGTCGGCGTGGGCCGCGTCAATCACTCCATCGCCGGCGTGAACCCGGCGACGGGGCTCGCCATCGCTTACGGCAACCGGCAGTACAACTTCGCCTATCAAGGGATCGCCGGCGTTGCAGTTTCCCTGGCGGAAAATCTGGATCTGGATTTGTCGTATCGCTATTTCGGCATGCTCGGAAATTCTTACGAAGGCGCAGTGATCAACGGCGTCGCTTCCGAAATCAAAGCCGAGGCGGATTCGCACAATCTGTTTGCGGGCCTGCGTTGGAGCTTCGGCGACTCTGAGCCGGCCGCTCCCCCCGTTCAGTACAAAGACTGCTGGGACGGCTCCAGCGTTCCGATCTCTGCTGAGTGTCCGCCGCAGATCGTTGAGCAACAAGACGCGACCCTGGATCCGATTCAGTTCACGGTCTACTTCGACTATGACAAGTCGAACCTGACGCCGCAGGCGTCGACGCTTATCCAGGAGGCGTCGTCTCGCGCGCTGCAGAACAATGTCGACACTGTCGTCGTTGCAGGCAACACCGACACCTCCGGCTCTTCGGCTTACAACCAAGCGCTCTCAGAGCGGCGCGCCCGCGTTGTTCGCGATGCGCTGATCGCCAACGGCGTTTCGGCCGATGCGATCCGAACGGAAGCTTTCGGCGAAACCAATCTCGCCAAGCCTACCGCAGACGGCGTTCGCGAACCGCTGAACCGTCGCTCTGAAGTGGTTATCAGCTTCGAATAAGCGCCGAGTTTTTCTCGGTCAGGCCGGCGCAGCGATTGCTGCGCCGGCTTTTTTTTGCCGTTTCGGAATATCTGCAAACGAGCGCGCGGGCGCACCGGCGACGCTACTTTTTGGCGAAAATCAGAAAAAACGCGTCGACGCCCGTCGTCACCTGCTCTTCGATGGCGGCGTCCAAATCATCGGGAGTGTCGCCGAGCAACATCCGCGTGTGCAGCGGTTCGGTGATAAGCGCGCCCAGTCGCCACAATGCTGCTTCCGCATCATCGATGGACAGTGAGCCTTTCGCCGCGATGCGTTCGAGAATGGGCGTTGTTTGGTTCACCATCCATTGCGGACCGTGCTTGAGATAGTTGCGACCGATCGACGGTGTGCGTTCCGCCTCAAACGCCGCGATGCGCCGCAGCGACAACGCCTCGGGCGCGAGGACCCCTTTCACAAATTCCCGACTTAGCGCCAGTATCAACTCGCGCGGCGGCAGGGTCGCTTCAATGTCGCTGGTGTCGACGGGCAAAAGATGGCGGCAGGTTTCCTCGATCGCCGCGCCGAACAGTTCTTCCTTGGACCGGAAGCGGTTATAGACCGTACGCTTGGATACGCCCGCGACCAGGGCGATTTGGTCCATGCTCGCCGCGTCGAACCCCTTGGACAAAAACGTGCTCCGCGCCGCATTGATAATTGCGTCGGTTTTTTCGTCGATCCGAGTTTTCTCTTTTAACGCTGCGCCCGCCATAGGTCTTCATTATTCCCCGGTTGTTGGTCCCGGTTTCCTGAACCGGCCGACAATAGTCGGTTTAGAGCCGCTTGCCTACCGGTGAACGGGGCGCAGTTTACGTCTTGTTAACGATCGTCGCCGGATATCTCAGAAATGGCGACACGAGCGAAAAAGCGAAAAACGGCGCGCAAATCCAGTCGAAAGCCCGCTGCGCGACGACGAAAGACGACGCGCAAAGGTAAACAGCGCAGTGTCGGCCGTTACGCCGGTTACGTTGCGGATGCGGGGGTCTTTTGCATTACGGCGTTTATCGGCCTGGCGCTTGGCTTCGCGTTGATCGCTCGGGACCTGCCGGACACGAGCGCCTTGTGGCGACGCGGGGACGGGCCCAAGATCACTTTGTTGGCGGCGGACGGCGCGCCGCTCAGCGTATACGGCGCCAGTATGGGCGCGCCGGTGCGTCTCGCCGATCTGCCGCCGCATGCGCCGAACGCGATTCTCGCGGTTGAGGATCGGAATTTTTATCATCACTTCGGCGTCAATCCGGTGTCGATCTTGCGCGCGGCCATCGTCAACGCGCGCCGAGGCGGCGTCGTTCAGGGCGGGTCGACGATTACCCAGCAGCTCGCCAAAAACGTCTTCCTGAAACCGGACCGGACCATGAAGCGCAAGATGCAGGAATTCCTGCTGGCTTTGTGGCTGGAGCGCAAGTTCACCAAAGACGAAATTTTGACCCTGTATCTCAATCGCGTTTACTTCGGGGCCGGCGCCTATGGCATTGATGCGGCAAGCTATCGATATTTCGGCAAGTCGGCGCGGTTCTTGACCGTCGGCGAAGCGGCGGTGCTTGCCGGGCTGCTGAAGGCGCCGTCTCGATTGGCGCCGACGAACAATCCTAGTGACGCAGGACGGCGCGGCCGTCTTGTTATCGAGCAGATGATTGACGCAGGGTTTCTTACCCGCGACGAAGCCGAGATCGCCATCGCGCAGCCGATTCAAATCGCCAGCGGACGATTTGCGGCGGCGCCTTATTTTGTCGATTTCGTGCTTGCCGAAACGCGCCGGCGTTATGGCGGATACGATGCAGACCTCATTATACGGACGACTTTCGATCGTCGCGTTCAGACTGCGGCCGAAGCAGGCTTCGACGCGGGCCTTGCACGCGCCGGCGGCGAGATCGTCGAGGCTCAGGCGGCGCTTGTCGTGCTCGATTCGGGCGGCGCAGTGCGCGCCATGATCGGCGGACGCGACTACGCGGCGAGCCAATTTAATCGCGCAGCGCAGGCCCGCCGGCAGCCAGGCTCGGCGTTTAAACCCTTCGTTTATCTCGCCGCGGCCGAAGTCGGGGCGGATGCGCGTACGCGGGCGGAGGACGCACCGATTCGCATCGGTTCCTGGGCGCCGGACAACTACAAATCGAAATATTACGGCGACGTCTCGCACGCTGAGGCGATGGCGCTGTCGTTGAACGCTGCGACGCTGCGCATACAAGAGCGCGTAGGGCGGGCGGCGGTCCGCCGCGTGGCGCGCAAAGCAGGATGGACGGCGGATCTCACCCAGGGACCGTCTCTCGGCTTGGGCGTCGACGCCGTATCGCCGCTGATGCTGGCGCGCGTCTATGCGCCGTTCGCCAATGGCGGGTTTCGCGTTGCTCCTTATTCCATCGAAGAGATCGTATCGACCGACGGCGACGTGCTTTATCGGCGCACGCCGGTTTTTGAGGAGGAAGTCGCATCGGCCGCCGCCATCGCGTCGGTGAACGCCATGATGGAAGGCGTCGTCGCCTGGGGCACCGGAAAAGCCGCAACGGTTCCCGGTTACCGCGCCGCCGGCAAAACCGGGACCACGCAAAACCACCGCGACGCCTG
This sequence comes from Hyphococcus sp., assembly GCA_028289605.1. Taxonomy (GTDB): domain Bacteria; phylum Pseudomonadota; class Alphaproteobacteria; order Caulobacterales; family Parvularculaceae; genus Hyphococcus. Next base: position 20,944 of record JANQON010000017.1, read on the forward strand.
GTTTGTCGGTCACGCCGCAGGCCTTGTCTGCGCCGTGTGGGTCGGGCGCGATGACAATGCGCCGCTGCCCGGGACGACAGGGGGCGGCGCGCCGGCGATGATCTGGGGCGAGGCGATGGCGCGCGCATTGCCGCCGCGTTACGTGGCGCCGCTTCAACCCGAAGCGCTGGAAGACGCCGGCTAGCGCCTAACGCGCGCCGCCATAGGCGAAAAGAGCGGCCCCGTGCGCCGTGAACCAGTTTTCCGCTGCGCGGGGATCGGCGCCGAGCGCGATAACCTGGCGCCAGAAGGCAGGGGAATGGTTCATGTGAATGAGATGGGCGCATTCGTGAGCGGCGACATACTGGAGGATCGCCGGCGGCGCCATGACCAGTCGCCACGAGAACGACAGCGACCCGTCTGATGAACACGATCCCCATCGGGTGCGCGTATCGCGTATCCGAATGGCGCGGCGCTTGCGGCCAAGCTGAAGGCAGTAGCTCTCCACTGCGCGTTCAAAGTCATTGCGGGCTTCGCGCTTCATCCAGTCCACCAAACGGCGATTGAGGTGCGCCACGGCGCCGCCGACGATCAATTGCGGGCGCGGGTCCTCGGCGACCCGGACCGGCGTTCGCGTATCTGCGGCGTGCGTTATGGTGTGCTCGACGCCCCGAAGCAGCGCAACACCGCCGTCGACAAAAGGCCGCGCGCGCAGGGAATCATCAAGCTGGCCGGCGATCCAGCCGCTGCGCTCGCGGGCGAAAGCAATGGCTTCCGGCAAGGCGCGTTTCGACGGCGCTGTAACATGAATTTCCCCAGCCGCGGGATCGACTTTCAAAATCAACCGCTTGGCGCGGCGATTGACGCGCGCCACAAGAGGGACTGCGCGCGCCTCGATTTCGATTTCGGTTCTCGTGATGTGGTTGTTTTTCATAGATTCGAATCGACGCTACAATTTCGAACTTCGCGAGAATCGCGAAAAAATCAATTTGCTTTTTGAATAGTTTGCGCCACGCTGCGGTCTTTCATGCGCCTGCGCGGCGTTCAATACGATACTCATGAATCACGTGACGACAAAAAAAGAGACCATTGCCGAACGTCGGCCGAAAAAGACAAACAGCGGCGAGGCTCAGAAAAGCGCGCCGCTGACGCCGATGATGGCGCAGTTCTTTGCGATAAAGCAAGAGGCAGGCGATGCTCTTTTGTTCTATCGCATGGGTGATTTTTACGAGCTTTTCTTCGACGACGCGATCGTCGCGGCTGGCGCGCTCGACATTACGTTGACGAAACGCGGGCAGCATGCCGGCGACGACATCCCGATGTGCGGCGTTCCCTTTCACGCCTACGAAGCCTATCTCGCGAAACTGATCAAAGCTGGATTCAAAGTCGCGATATGCGAACAGATGGAAGACCCCGCCGAAGCGAAGAAGCGGGGATCGAAGTCGGTCGTCCGGCGCGAAATCGTGCGCGTGGTGACCCCGGGCACGATCATCGAAGACGCGTTGCTCGATGCGCGGGCGAATAACTTCCTGGCGAGTCTCGCCGTTTTGCGCGGCGGCGATGAGGCCGCGCTTGCATGGATCGATGTGTCGACAGGCGAAGTTTCGGTTCGTCGCGTATCCCCGGAAAACGCTGCGGCGGCGCTCGCCGCAATCTCTCCGAAAGAATTGATCGTCCCGCAATTGGATGAGTGCGCGCCTTGGCGGCCGGTAATTGATGCGGGCGCAGGCCTTGTCACGCCGTTCCCGCCGGAACAGTTTGATTCCGCGGCGGGGCGGCGTCGCATGTTATCGGCCTATAACGTCGCATCCCTAGACGCGTTCGGCGACTTTGACAGAGCAGAGTGTTCAGCGCTTGGTGCGCTCTTGGGGTATGTCGAGCTCACCCAGGCTGGGCGCATGCCGGCCATATATCCGCCTCGAAAGATGGATATCGCCGGTGCGATGGCGATCGATGCGGCGACCCACGCGTCGTTGGAGCTGACGAAAACGCAAAGCGGCGCCCGAAAGGGTTCCCTGTTGTGGGCGGTCGACCGAACGGTCACCGGTCCGGGCGCGCGGCTTCTGGCGCGGCGCATGGCTGCGCCATTGACCGATGCGGCGGCGATCAATGGTCGTCTTGATGCGGTTCAGTATTTTGAGCGCGCTGCGGATATGCGCGGCGCCGTGCGGCGGACCCTGAAAACGACGCCTGACATCGCCCGCGCGCTATCGCGGCTGTCGCTGGGGAGGGGCGGCCCGCGCGACCTCGTCGCCATTCGCGACGGGTTGGCCGCCGGCCGCGAAATAGCATCGGCGATGGCGGCGAACCGCCTTGCGTCGGCGCCGCCCTTGCTCGCGGACGCCTTGCAGGCGATCGAGAACAGCGACGGGGTCGGATTCTCCGATCTCATGACGGAACTCAGCGCGGCGCTCGGTGAAAACCCGCCCTTGCTGGCGCGAGACGGCGGGTTTATCGCCAAAGGATATGACCCCGGTCTCGACGCGACCATTGCGTTGCGTGATGAATCCCGCCGCGTCGTGGCAGGTCTTGAAGCGAAATACCGCGCGCTCGTTTCCGTTAAATCGCTCAAGGTCAAACACAACAATGTGCTCGGATATTTTGTTGAGGCGCCGCCGTCTCATGGCGACGCGCTCACGTCGCCGCCGCATGACGAGACATTTATCCATCGCCAGACCCTCGCCAGCGCTGTTCGATTTACTACCGGCGAGCTCGCCGAGCTGGACGCAAAAATCGCGCGCGCCCGAGACGAAGCGCTCGCCCGAGAACTTGACCTCTTCCAGAGCCTTGTCGATCGCGTCATGGATCGACGCAAATCCCTGGCGGAGGCCGCCGCAGGACTCGCCGCAATCGACGTGGCCGCTGCTCTTGGCGAGCTGGCGGTCGACGAGAACTTCGTCCGACCCCTGATCGACGATTCCCTGTCGTTCGATCTCTCGGCGGCGCGCCATCCCGTGGTCGAGCGTGCGTTGCGCGCGGGCGATGGTGATGCGTTCATTCCCAATGACTGTGTGTTGTCCCTAGAGAACGAGGCGCGCCTGTGGCTCGTCACGGGGCCGAATATGGCCGGCAAATCTACGTTCTTGCGTCAGAATGCGCTTGTCGCCATTCTCGCTCAGTCAGGGTCGTACGTGCCGGCGTCGCGCGCGCATATTGGAATTATCGATCGTGTTTTCTCCAGGGTCGGCGCCGCGGACGATCTTGCACGGGGCCGATCCACATTTATGGTTGAGATGGTTGAGACGGCGGCGATTCTTAATCAGGCTACGGAAAAATCTCTTGTCATTCTTGACGAGATCGGTCGCGGCACATCGACGTTCGATGGGTTATCGATCGCCTGGGCCGCCGTTGAGCACCTCCACGACCAGGTGCGTTGCAGAGGACTTTTTGCAACGCATTACCACGAACTTACCGATCTCTCGGAGCAATTGCCGCGGCTCCTGAACATGTCCATGAAAGTTCGCGAATGGAAAGGCGATATCGTTTTTCTTCATGAAATCGGCGCCGGGGCCGCCGATCAGTCCTATGGCGTTGCGGTCGCGAAGCTCGCCGGGCTGCCGGCCAGTGTCGTCAAGCGCGCCCAGGCGTTGCTGCGTGAATTGGAAGCGCGCGGCGACGGGGACGGCGTCGCCGGTCTGCCGTTATTCGCAACAGCGACCGCGTCGCCGGTCGATCCGCCAGTCACTTCTGCGGTGGAGGATGAAATCGCCGCCATAGAACCGGATGCGTTGACGCCGAAGCAGGCTTTGGAAACGCTTTACCGCCTCAAAGGGCTGCTCGATGAGCAATAGCGCAAACCGGCCGGCGTGAGCAGCCGCGCCAAGACCGCCGGCGATGCGACCGCCTTTGACGCCAACGCGTTCAGAGAATCGCTTGAGCAAGCCTTCGCCGCCGAGCTGGCGGGCCGCCGGCACGGCGCGGTCAGCGCGGTGATGCGCCGCGCGGCGTCTGACGCCAGGTTGAGCGCATTTCAGTATGGCGACCGCGGCGACAAAATCGCGCTTCAGCTTTCCCGGGCCGTGGATGCGATGACGGGCGGCCTGTTTCAGTCGATGCCGAGAGACGGCGTCGCTTTCGCATTGTGCGCTGTCGGAGGCTATGGCCGCAAAGAGCTTGCGCCCTTTTCTGATGTCGACCTTTTGTTTCTTCACGAGCCTGCAAGCGATGCGGTGGTGCGCCGGGCGCTCGATTTCATTCTCTATCCGATGTGGGATAGCGGGATGAAGATTGGTCACGGCGTCCACACGCCCAAAAGCGCCGCCACGTTCGCCAAAGAAGACATGGTGGCGCGTACGTCTTTTCTTGACGCGCGTCTGGTCGCCGGATCGCGGTCATTGTTTGAGGCCTTCAAAACAGATTTTGACAAGTTAAGACGGCGCACGGGCGCGGACTTTGTCGCCGCCAAACTCCGCGAGCAGGATGAGCGCCAGCGCGCCGCCGGCGCCACGCGCTATCTTGTCGAGCCCAATATCAAGGAGGGTAAGGGAGGGCTTCGCGATGTGCAGACAATTCGCTGGATTTACAAATACGTATACGGTGGATCGATTGGCGAGAGTGTGGAAATAGACAAAATTCTCGGCGAGAAGAATGTTCGTGAACTCGTCAAGGCAGAGCGATTCCTTTGGTCGGTGCGCGCGCATCTTCACGACTTGAGGGGGCGGGCGGATGAGCATCTCACTTTTGATATTCAGCCTTTGGTTGCTGAGCGTCTCGGATACGCCGATCGACGAGAAATGGCCGCGGCCGAGAGGCTGATGCGGCACTACTTTGTGACCGCGGTGGACACCGGTCGGCTGACGCGCGTTCTCTGCGCCCGGCTGGAAGAGGAAAGCGCGAAACGATTGCCGCGGTTGCCGCGTTTGCTTCCGAAGGCTCTGCAACGGGACGAGGCAACGGGCGCTCCTAATGTCCGTATACGCAATGGGAGACTTGATTTTGCGAGCGCTGCGCGCGCGGCGAAACGACCCCGTGACTTCTTTCGGCTTTTTCGCGCCTTCTCGAAAAGCGTGAAACTGGATTTTCATCCGGACGCGCTCGCGCTGGTGGCGGAGAACGTCGCCGCGGTGACGTCTGAAGTCCGCAAGGACGCCGAGACAGCCTTGTTGTTTAAAGGCATTCTGGAAAGCAATGAGCATCCTGAGCGTACGCTGCGCCTGATGACGGAGACGGGATTGCTGGGAAAATATGTTCCCGCTTTCGGTTCCATTGTCGGGCGCATCCACTACAGCCTGTACCGGCGGTTTACGCTTGATGAACAAGTCCTGCGCACGATTGGCGTTCTTCGCGACATTCGCATGGGGCGGCTGAAAAACGAGCATCCGATATCGACGCGCATCGTCAAGGCTGCAGAAAACCCGTACATTATTACTCTTGGCCTGTTTCTCCATGAGTCCGTATGGACGGTGAAAGGCAAGTCTGCCGCTGAATGTGAGAAGTTGATTGTCCGCATCGCCAAGCGCCTCGGCCTGAGCAGTGACGAGGCGCGACTTACGGCCTGGGGCGCCGCCAATTTTCTGCTTCTCGTTCGCACGGCTGAACGCCGAAACCTGACGGAAGCGCACGCTATTGCGCACTTTGCGGCGAAGGTGGGCGGACAGGACCGCCTTGATCTGATGCTCGTTCTGTCAACCTGCCACTTGCGGATTGTCGGTCCCGCCGCGTGGGACGAAGTCATCCGGCGTCAGCTCACGGAGCTTTATGACGGAGCGTCAGCCTGGTTCTCCGGGGGAATGGTTGCCCTGGAAAACCGGCTCGCCGATCGTGCGTCGGCGGCCCGCGCCGACGCCCATGAGCGTCTAGCGGATTCGCTGGATGCGGAGCCAAGCCGGTTCTTAAACCAGCTAACGGACGATATGCTGCGCTCTCTTGATACGGACATTATCGTCCGGTTTGCACATCTGGCGCAGGCGGCCGAGCAGGACGCGGAGGCTGCGGCGGTGACGGTGACGCCGCGGGATGGGGATTTTGAGTGCATCGTGCGCGCGGAAGACCGGGCGGGTCTTCTCGCCGATATTGCCGGCGCGATCGCCGGCGCTGGTCTCAGCGTGCGATCCGTTCAGGCGCTAACGACTGCTGACGGCCGCGCTTTTGATGTCTTCTCCGTGCAATCCGCTGACGGATTGACGGCTGAGGACCCTGAGCTCGCGCAAAGCCTTCGCCAAAAAATCCTCGATGCGGCGTCGGGGCCGTTGAAGAAGCAGCCGAACTTAAAGCGGCGATTGGGCGACCGCCGAACGATTTTTAGTGTTGAACCTGAAGTGCGCATTGAGCGGGAAGCATCGATTGACGCCGCGGTTGTGGAGGCGGAGGGTCTGGACAGGCCGGGCCTGCTTTATGAAATGGCGTCCGCGCTCGGTCGCATCGGGGTTTCCATCGCGTCCGCCCATGTTGCAACCTATGGCGAACGAGCGGTGGACGCGTTTTATCTTACGGACGCCGACGGGCGCAAAATTAGTGATTCGAAAACGCTGGGGCGCATAGAACGGGCGCTTCTAGACGTGCTCGCCTCTGGCTCCGGCGCGTAAACAGCCCTAAGCCGGCGTATTCGCGCGGAGTGTATTTTGGAGCAGAGCGGTCCATGAGCGGCGGCATCGTGAAATCGCTGGCGACGGTAAGCGGCATGACCATGCTGAGTCGCGTGCTCGGCTTCGTGCGCCAGATATTGATCGCCGGCGTGATCGGCGCCGGCGGCAACCCGGTGGCGGACGCGTTCTGGGCGGCCTTCCGTCTGCCGAACATGTTTCGTCGGCTCTTCGCAGAGGGCGCGTTTCACGCGGCGTTCGTTCCCATGTTTCAGGGGCGGCGCGTCGAAGGCGGCGATCCGGCCGCGAAGGCGTTTGCGGAAGAGGTGTTGGCCGGTCTTGTTTTTATTTTGACCCTGCTGACGGCGTTGGTCGAATTGGCGGCGCCGTTATTCGTCTACCTCGTCGCGTCCGGATTCGCGAACGATCCGGAAAAGTTCGAACTGACGACGCTCTATTCGCGGATCATGTTCCCGTATTTGATGATGATGTCCCTGGTCGGACTCCTAAGCGGCGTTCTAAACTCGCTTGGCCGCTTCGCCGCCTCCGCCGGGGCGCCGCTGGCGCTCAATATTTGCCTCATCGTCGGGGTTGCGGCTTTCGCTGACGCTGAAACGGAAATCACCGGCATGGCCGCCGCATGGGCGGTTTTCGCCGGCGGTCTCATCCAGTTGGTTGTATTGCTGATCGGCGCATGGCGGCAGGGATATCTTCCTCGGCTGCGGCTGCCGCGGCTCACGAAAAGCATGAAGCGACTCTTTGTGCTTGGCGCGCCTGGCTTTATCAGCGCCGGCGCCGTTCAGATCAACCTGATTGTCGGCACCAACATCGCCAGTCAGCAACCGGGCGCGGTGTCCTGGCTGATGAACGCCGACCAGTTGTATCAGTTACCGCTCGCCGTCATTGGAATCGCCCTCGGTGTTGTGTTGCTTCCGATGCTGTCGCGCCGCGTAAAGGAAGGCGATGAGGAAGGCGCGGCCCGCGCCATCAATCGGTCGCTTGAGCTTGCAGCGCTCTTATCCTTTCCCGCGGCCGCCGCCTTTATGGTCATGGGTTCGCCGATATGCGACGCGCTGTTTCGGGGGCTCGCCAGCGACGCGCTGTCTCTTTTCGGCGGCCGCCAATCGGCGTTCACCGCCAACGATGTCGCCATGACCGGCGCCGCCCTCGCCATCTTCGGCGCCGGCCTGCCCGCTTTCGTCTGGCACAAGATCTTCTCGCCGGCGTTTTTCGCACGAGAAGATACGCGCACGCCGATGAACTACGCGCTGGTCTCGATTGGTCTGAATATTGTGCTCGCCCTGTCGCTGTTTCCGGTCTTTGGATTTTTATCTGTCGCCGTCTCCACCGTGGCTGCGGCATGGGTCCAGGTCGCGCTGCTGGCCCAGAGGCTCTACCGCAACCGGCACTTCCAGCCCGGCGGACGGCTGGCCGGGCGCATCGCGCGCATCGCGCTCGCCAGCATCGGCCTTGCCGTGTTTTTGCACATCGCGCTTGGCTATACCGAACCTATCGCTGCGGTTTTCGCAAACCGGGAATGGATTGCGGTCGTCGCCATCGCCTTTGCAGGCCTTGGCGCTTATGGGGTTCTGGCGCTCGCGCTTGGCGCCGCAAAACTCTCCGACTACAAGACGCTCGCCGGCGTGTGAGAGCCGGCGCGTGGAAAGAAGAAATCTATGACCGGCTATAGCGGACCTATGCGCGTTTTATCGGGCATTCAGCCTTCCGGCGGCATGCATCTCGGCAATTATCTCGGCGCCATCCGCAAGTTTGTGGACCTGCAACACGAATATGACTGCCTTTTTTGCGTCGTCGATATGCACGCGATCACAGTCTGGCAGGATCCGGCGAAGCTCCGGGAGCAGACTTTCCATATCGCGGCATCCTATCTTGCTGCGGGGGTCGACCCGAACATTGCGGCGATTTTTCACCAGTCCGGCGTGCGCGCCCATGCCGAGCTCGCCTGGATTTTCAACTGCGTCGCTCGTCTCGGCTGGCTCGACCGGATGACCCAGTTTAAGGACAAGGCCGGCAAGGACAAGGAACGGGCGTCGGTTGGGCTGTACACCTATCCGGTTCTTCAGGCGGCGGACATTCTTGTATACAAAGCGACCCACGTGCCGGTCGGCGAGGACCAGAAACAACACCTCGAATTGTCCCGGGATATCGCCGGCAAGTTCAACCACGACTTTAAGGTGGATGATTTTTTCCCGTTGCCTGAGCCGCTGATCAAGGGGCCCGGCGCGCGCGTTATGTCTCTGCGCGATGGAACGGCGAAGATGTCAAAATCGGATGCATCCGAGAACGCGTGCATCTTCCTCAAGGACGACGCCGACGCCATAGCGCGCAAAATCAAAAAGGCGAAGACCGATCCCGAACCGCTGCCGTCTGAGACGGACGGGCTGGCGGTGCGTCCGGAAGCGGCCAATCTTGTGGGCATCTACGCCGCGCTGTCCGGCCGGACCGACGCGCAGGTGCTGGCCGAGTTCGGCGGACAGGGCTTCGGCGTGTTCAAGCCGGCGCTGGCTGACCTCGTCGTCGACAAAATCGCCCCCATCGGCGCTGAACTGAACCGGCTCGAAGCGGATCCGGGGTATCTCGCCCAGGTGCTTGAGGAGGGGGCCGCCCGCGCCGCCGCCGTCGCCGATCCGATCGTTCGCGACGTTAAGGAAATTGTCGGTTTTCTGGTCTGACGGGGCGCCTCAAACGGCGCAAAAGCCTGTTCGGCCGCCTTTCTGATGGGCGCTTATGGTTAAGCGTTTCTGAAATATTAACCGTCGGCGGCGTACCGAAGGTCTATGAACGCCAACGCCAAACCGTCGAAAATGGCCGTTGAGGCCCGCAACGGCAAGCGGGCGCGCATCACGATTGTCGCGCCGTGCTTTAACGAAGCCGAGACGGTGGATCTTTTCGTTGAAACCATCGCAAAGACTCTTTCCGGCGCCGACTTCGACTACGATCTCTTGTTCATCGACGACGGCAGTCGCGACGCGACGCGAGACCGTCTCACGGCAATCGCCCAGGAAGAATCGAATGTCCGAATGATTGCCCTGTCGCGGAACTTCGGCAAAGAATCCGCACTCACCGCGGGTCTCGATGCAGCCAACGGCGATGCTGTCGTGGTTATTGACGTCGACTTGCAGGATCCGCCGGAACTCATTCTCGACTTCGTGCGCAAGTGGCGAGAAGGCTACGACATTGTGTATGCCGCGCGTGAGGACCGAACCTCCGACACAACGGCAAAAAGGGCGACCGCGGGGGGCTTTTATCGTCTGTTCAACAAGATTTCGTCGACGCAGATCCCGGAAAACGCCGGCGACTACCGTCTCATGGATCGACGCGTCGTAGAAACAGTAAAGCTATTGCCGGAACGTTCGCGCTTCATGAAAGGGCTTTTCGCATGGGTCGGCTTCAAGTCGATCGGGGTTCCCTATGTCCGGCCCGCCCGCGTCGCCGGGGAAACGAAATTCAATTTCTGGAAGCTGTGGAATTTCGCGCTCGACGGCATCATCGGGTTCTCTACCGCACCGCTGCGGATATGGATGTACATCGGGGCTGTCATCGCCGTTCTGTCAGCGCTGTACGCAACATATATAGTCGCGGAGACGTTGATTTTCGGCCGCGACACGCCGGGTTATCCCTCTTTGATGGTGTCAATCCTGTTTTTCGGCAGTGTACAGATGGTTTCCGTCGGCGTGCTCGGAGAATATATTGCACGCTTGTTTGCAGAGGTGAAGCAGCGTCCCATCTATGTCATCGACGAGGTTGTCGGAGACGCGGCGGACGGAGACGCACCGTCGGGGCTAACGCCCTAGCCGCCCTGCCGGCGGAAAGGCTTATATCGTTCAAAGGCTTACGGGGCAGCCGGCGCGCGGTTGAACCGTTTGGCGCGACCGGGCGACTAATACCATAATTGTTCTGCACAGGAGGGGCGTCCATGCGGCGCAGCCGGGCCCGCATCTTTGACGAATATCTCGCCAGTGCCGCGCGCGCGGGCGATCGCGGCGCCTTCGGTAAGCTGGCCGAGCGCTGGCACCCCAGGCTCCTGGCCCATGCGTGGCGTTTGACAAGCGACCCGGAACTTTGTCGCGACGTCGTGCAGGACAGCTGGGCGGACATTTCGAAGAATTTGCCCCGCCTCAATGACGCCGCCGCATTTCCGGCCTGGGCGTTTCGCATCGTAACGCGCCGCGCCGCGGACGCCATCCGCAAGAAGCAACGTCAGCGAAAAGTAGATGAGGCGTACACGAATGAACATACAGGGCGTGTAGCTGAGGCAAGCGATCTCGAAATGAACGCCGAGCGAGGCGCGCTGCAGGCGGCGATGGCGTCGCTGCCGCCGGATCAACGCGCTGCGGTGGCCTTGTTCTACCTGCAGGATTTAAGCGTAGCGGAAATCGCCGCAGCGCTTGAGGCGCCGTCAGGCACGGTCAAGACCCGTCTGATGCATGCAAGGCGCAAGCTTCGCGCCGTACTGGAAGGAGAAGCGAAAAATGGATGATCTCGACAAGAAAATATCCGAGGCGCTCAGCGTCGAGGACCGCAACATTCTGAACGAATTCGAAGAGCAGGGGCTCATTGGTCAGTTTCGAACAGTTTTTCAGGGCAAGATGGGCTGGGTGTCGATCGCCAGTTTAATCGTCGGCGCCGCGATTCAGCTGATTTTCTTCTATGCGGCATGGAAGTTCTTCACGGTCCCGGAGCTTGACGCGCGCGTGTTCTGGGGCGCGGTCGGCTGGTTTACCGCGATGATGGTCGCCTTCATGAAAGTGTGGTTCTGGATGCGCATGGAATCGAACCGCGTCCTGCGCGAGGTCAAGCGGCTGGAACTGCAAGTCGCACGCCTTAACGGGCGATCATGATGTTGAAGTCTTTCAAATCCGGCGCGACGAGTTCGCGCCGCGCTTGAACAGAGAACAACCGTTCCTTGGAATAGAATTCGAACGGGTAGTCTTTGCGTGCAAGCTGCGACGCCAGCAACGACGTCGCTCGATCATGCGGCGGCGCATCCAATCTTTCCGCACAAAAACCGTCGATAATCGCCAGGTAAAACACCGTGATCGTATGATGATACCCTTCACTGTCGGTATTCGGGACGCCGGTTGCTTCGTTATAGCGGCGAATAATACCCGGCATGGCGTCAAGCGCGCCGTCGAGGCCGACCTCATCGAGCAACATGACGCCAGCCGTCAGATGCGCCCCATGGGTCCATTCCGGCTTCGGAAGCGTTCGCGCTTTAAGGCCCGTCAGGATGTGCGTTGCATGATCGGCGCTGATAACGGCGCCGGCGTGAATGGGCGAATACGGCATGGCTCAAAAGGTTCCGGAAAAGAGCTCCTGGTCCGGACCAAATCCCGCCCGCTTCATTCCTTCTGAATTCCAGGCGAAAGACACCTGCCCTTCTCTCGACACGGCGATGACGCCGCCGTCGCCGCCGAGCCGGGCGACATCCTTGATCAGGCCGGCTGTCGCCTGGTTCAGATCGGCGCCCTGATACCGGACGCGCGACGCAACGTCCTGCGCGCCCCCGGCGAGAATAAAAAACTCTCCGAGCCCCGTGCAGGAGGCGGCGACATGCTCGTCCGCCCATGTGCCGGATCCAATCAGCGGCGTATCGCCTACGCGCCCTTCCAGCTTGCCGAAAACGCCGCCGGTTGACGTCGCCGCCGCCAGGCGCCCCGTCTGATCGAGCGCAACGGCGCCCACCGTTCCATGACCGAGTTCGGCCTGGGTCATCTCTTCCGCATGGACGCCCACGGGAATGACGTAATAGTCGGCGGGGTTGTCGACGAATTCAAATTTGCGTTTGCGGCAGAAATTCTCCGCGCCGGCGCCCGCCAGCATCACGTGGGGCGTCGTTTCCATTACGGCGCGGGCCGCGCTGATCGGATTTTTCAGGTGTTTCACGGCGGCGATGGATCCCGCGCGCCGCGTGATGTCGCTGGTCGGCGAATCGATCTCGCCGCCGGCCATAATGGAAGCGTCAAGTTCAGCATAGCCCGCCTGGTTCGGCGGCGCGCCTTTGCCGGCGATGTAAAGACCCGACTCTTCCATGTCGGCCACCATCGCTTCGGCGACGTTGACGCAGCTGGCGCCGCTTTCGAGCATATCCCGCCCTTTCGCCGCCAACGCCAACAAATGAGCGTCCGCTTTAGAGTAATCGCGACCCTTGCGCGCGCCGGCGCCGCCATGGATCGCCAGCGCTATTTTCGGTCGTTGGGACATGGCCTTTCAGATAGCGCGCTGCGGCGGCCAAGGCTAGCCAACAGCGGCGTCCATCGCCTATTAGGCGGTGGAAGTCTTTCCGGAGTCGACGATGACCAAACTCGCCCTCGTTCGCCATGGTCAAAGCGAGTGGAATCTGCAGAACCGCTTTACCGGCTGGGTCGACGTCGACCTCACGGAAAAGGGTCGCGCCGAGGCGAAAAGCGCCGGCGCGCTCATGCGCGCAACCGGCGTCGAATTCGCGGGCTGTTATACGTCCGTGCAGCGGCGGGCGATCCGCACCCTCTGGATTGCGCTTGATGAAATGGACCGGATGTGGCTGCCGGTGACGCGATGCTGGCGGCTTAATGAGCGCCATTACGGCGGCCTCACCGGTCTCGACAAAGCGGAGACGGCTGAAAAGCACGGCGCCGATCAGGTGAAGATCTGGCGGCGGTCCTATGACACGCCGCCGCCGCCCATCGATCCCGACAATCCGGAAAACCCCGCCAATGATTTCCGTTACAAAACGCTCGGTGTCGCCGTGCCCGATGCGGAATCTCTTAAAGATACGCTGTCGAGAGTGCAGCCTTACTTTGAGGAAGAAATCGCGCCGCGGCTCGTCGCCGGCGAGTCGCTTCTGATCTCCGCACACGGAAACTCCCTGCGCGCGCTGGTAAAAGTTCTATTCAACGTGTCTGAAGACGACATTGTCAGCGTGGAGATTCCGACCGGCAATCCCCTTCTCATCGATCTCCATGAGGGGACCGTTGCGCCGAACGACGCGCGTTATCTCGATCAGGAACGCGCGCAAGCGCTGCCGCCGATCAAATAGCAATGCTGAGCAACGATCGCGGAAGCGAATGCCGCCCGCGCGTCTTTCCTCACGGACAATTGGCGTAAGGCGGCGGACCGTCCTGCAGCGCCCGCGCCTGCAGCGCGAGCCGATATGTCTCCAGAACCTGATTGGTGCTGGCGTAGCCCGGATCATCGGGAATATTGGCGATGTAGTGATAGTAAGAGCCGGTTGTGTCGGTAAGCGTTGCGCTCGGATCGCCCTGGACGCCCTTCCACGTGCTTTTGCTGACCGGCGTCGTGAACAGGGACGGATCGATCACCTGTTGTTTGCCCAAGAACCAGGTGTTGCGCACGCAAAGGGTGGGCGCCACGTGCCACCCCCAATGGACGTGACAGTTTGGGTCGTTCTTCGTCTGCGCGGTCAAGGAGCCCTGTATCCACACTTTCTTTGGGTTGAGGCCCATGTCCTTCATCAGCCGCACCATTTCATGGGCGCGGCCCCAACAGCCGTCATTCGGATACAGAAAAGGGATGCATGGCGGCGGGATGGTCAGCGGGTCGCAGGTTTTCGCATTCATGGCGTCAAAAACCTGTTGCGCCTTGGTCGCCGAGATGCAGCCGAACCAGCGCCACGGCCAAAACGGCCAGCGCCAGATCCACCAGAGAACATCGTAGACCCATCGGAACGGGCGCCACAGCCAGAAAGTCTGCTTAGGGAACAAGGGCGGCTCGCCGTCAGGGCCCGGCCGAAAAAAACGGACGTCGATAATGCTGTTCGCGTCGCCCTGCGTGACGATCACTGATATGTTTCGTCTGAGCGCATCATGCAGGATTTCGGCGAATTCGCCGAAATAAGGCGTGTCGGTTCTGAGCGCGAGGCGCGCATGAGACTGAACCAAATGCACTTCGAGCGAGCCGTCTTCGCGAGTGTTGATGGTCGCGACCGGCGATACCGCCGGCACAAGAAGCCGCGTCACAAACCCGGTGTCAGGCGATACTTCCAGATAGACCGGGCGCTTCAGGGCGGCGAGCCGTTCAAGAATATTGGCGAATCCTGGAGACCGGTCGTCGGCGGGATCGAGCCTGACCGCTCTGTCTTCGCCAAGAACGACCTCCGCGGCGCTTTTGCGCATGCTTTCAGCGCCCGCGGCGTCATCGGTGCGCATCGGTTCAACACGGCGAACGCTGGATACAACGGCGTTTGGGTTTGGCATCTCTTTCTCCCCAGAAGAATTGCCTCGATTTGTTTATGCCACGAAAATGCGCCTGCGCCAATGAATGCGCAAGTTGCCGGATGGATGGCCAAAAGCGGCAAGCCGTGGAAATCGCCAGAGCCCGCCGTTGCGGCGGCGCCCCTGAACTATCTTTCCAGCCCGTCGGCGATTTCGCGCACCCGCCGCGCGGCGGCTTCGACGGCCCGGCCGGCGGCGCCGGCGGTGTCCGGGTCGAGCGCGTCGCCGGCGCTTTCCAGGTCGGCGATGCGTTCCCTGGTTTCAAACAGTTCGTCGCACACGGTCAGGGCCGAAAGCAGCATGAGGCGCGCGTCGCCGATTTGTCCCAGCTCCGTCGCCAGATCGGAAACATATTGATCAAAATAATCAGCCAGGCTTTGGAGGCGCTCCTCCTGTCCATTGTCGCAGGTAACCGTGTAGACCCTGCCGTTCACCCGGATGTCGACTTGCGCCATGGGCGTTACTCCTTTCCGCGGTCGGCGTCGCCGATCATGGACTTTAAGTCGCCGATGGCGTCGGCCAGTTCACTGGAGGCGCGCTCGGCGCGGCTCCGGGCGCTGCGGATGTGCCGGCTTGCGGCGTCGGCGTCATCCCCCCCGGCCTGATCGCTGCTGAAGCGGTCGCCGATTTTGGCTTCCAACGTGTCTAGAGCGTCGGCGAGATCGGCGACGGCGCGTTCTAATAGGGACATGAGGCGCGGGTCCTGCTGCGGTTACGGCTGCCCCACAATGTGGCGATGCGCGCTGATTCTGTCCAGAAGCCGGTTATCGGCCCCGCGGTCTTGACCCTCGGCGACCCGCGATGCATGAAGCGCCGAGGCGGTCGGCCTAATATTTTTGAGCAAAAGCAAGGACTTTTTCATGACGGAGGGGAGCTTCGACGCCGCCGAACTCAGACGAATGGCGAATGCGATACGGGCGCTTTCCATGGACGCTGTGGAAAAAGCGAAGTCGGGCCATCCCGGCATGCCGATGGGAATGGCCGATGTCGCCGCCGTCCTGTTTTCCAAGCACCTGAAATTCGACGCTGCAGCGCCGGCCTGGGCTGATCGCGACCGGTTTGTCCTGTCGGCGGGGCATGGCTCGATGCTGATCTACGCGCTCGGCTATTTGCTTGGCTATGACGGCATGAGCCTTGAGGAAATCAAGAATTTCCGCCAGCTCGGGTCCAAGACGGCCGGTCATCCGGAATATGGTCACGCGCCGGCTGTAGAAACGACGACCGGACCGCTGGGGCAGGGTCTCGGCAACGCCGTCGGCATGGCGATCGCGGAAGCCCACTTGAACGCCCGTTTCGGGGACGCTCTGGCTGACCACCGTACCTATGTGATCGCCGGCGACGGCTGTCTCATGGAAGGGATCAGCCAGGAAGCGATTTCCCTGGCCGGCCATCTGAAGCTCCGTAAGCTGATTGTCTTGTGGGACGACAATAATATTTCGATTGATGGCCCGCTATCGTTGTCGGACTCCACAAACCAGCTTGACCGGTTCGCCGCTTCGGGTTGGGAGACCATCGGCGTTGACGGGCATGACCCGGACGCTGTCGATGCGGCGCTGATGAAAGCGCGCAGTTCTGATCGGCCGACCCTGATCGCGTGTCGCACGACGATCGGCTACGGCGCCCCGACAAAGGCCGGCAAGGCCGCCGCGCACGGCGCGCCGTTGGGCGCTGACGAAATCTCCGGCGCTCGCGAAGCGCTTGGATGGTTGCACCCGCCCTTTGAAACGCCGGAAGATATTCTCAGCGCCTGGCGAAAACTGGGCGCCCGCGGCGGCGCAGCGCGGCTTTCCTGGGAGGCGCGCCTGGCGGAGGATCCCAATTGCGCCGCGTTCCGCTCGGCGCTCGCCGGCGATTACGCCTCGACGCTGAATGCGGCGATGCGGGACTACAAAAAAGCGCTTGCTGAGGCGCCGCAGAAAGTGGCGACCCGTAAGGCGTCGGAAATGGCGCTCGAAGTCGTCAACGACGTGATCGCGGAGACAGTGGGCGGTTCAGCGGATCTGACCGGTTCCAATAACACCAAGACCAAAAACATCGCCCCCCTGACGGCGGAAAACTATGCGGGCCGCTATGTGTATTACGGCATCCGCGAGCATGGCATGGCGGCGGCGATGAACGGCATGGCGCTGCATGGCGGGGTCGTGCCTTACGGCGGCACCTTTCTGGTCTTCACCGATTATTGCCGTCCGTCGATCAGGCTCGCCGCGTTAATGGGGTTGCGCGTCGTCTATGTGATGACTCACGATTCCATTGGGTTGGGCGAGGACGGCCCGACCCACCAGCCGGTGGAGCACCTGGCGGCGCTGCGGGCGATTCCCAACCTTAATGTGTTCAGGCCTTGCGACGCCGTCGAGACAGCGGAGTGCTGGGCTGCGGCGCTCACCAATCTGGCGACGCCCTCCGTGATCGCGCTGACCCGTCAAGGGTTGGAGCCGGTGCGACTGACGCATACGGATGAAAACCTGTCGGCGCGCGGCGCTTATATTGTCGCCGACGCTGAGAGTTACGACGCGACCATTATCGCCACCGGCTCAGAAGTTGAGTTGGCGATTGCGGCGAAGGCGACGCTCGCCGATCAAGGGGTGTCCGTCCGGGTTGTTTCGGCGCCTTGTTTTGAGCTGTTCGCGATGCAGCCGGAGAAGTACAAAAACGAACTCCTGGGCGAAGGGCCGCGGGTCGGCGTAGAGGCCGCGGTTCGCCAGGGTTGGGATCAGGTGCTGCGTGCGCATGACGCATTTGTCGGCATGAACGGCTTCGGCGCCTCGGCGCCGGCGAAAGCCCTTTACGAGCATTTCGGAATCACGACGGACGCTATTGTCGGCGCCGTTAAAAGTCAGGTTGGTTAGGAGAGATAAAGATGACATTGAAAATCGCCATCAACGGCTTTGGACGCATCGGCCGCCTCGCGCTGCGGTCTATTATTGAGAATAATCGGAACGGGGTTGAAGTCGTCGCCATCAACGACCTTGGTCCGGTCGAGACCAACGCCCATCTTGTGCAATACGACACGGTGCATGGTCGGTTTCCAAATGAGGTCAAGGTCGGCGCAGATTCAATCGATGTCGGCGCCGGGCCGATCAAGGTGACCGCCGAGCGCGATCCGTCGAACCTGCCCTGGGGCGACATGGGCGTCGATGTCGTCTTCGAATGCACCGGCATCTTCACCGCGCGCGACAAAGCCGCAGTCCATTTAGACGCCGGCGCCAAGCGGGTTCTGGTTTCCGCTCCGGCTTCCGGCGCCGATAAGACCATCGTTTACGGCGTCAACCATGATCAACTCACGGGCGACGATCATGTTGTTTCCAACGCGTCATGCACGACCAACTGTCTCGCGCCGGTGGCCAAGGTCCTGCACGATGCGGTCGGCATTGAGCGCGGTTACATGACGACCATTCACGCTTACACCGGCGACCAACCGACTCTCGATACGCTGCATAAGGATCTTTATCGCGCCCGTGCGGCGGCGGGGAACATGATCCCGACCTCCACAGGCGCCGCCAAAGCGGTTGGCCTGGTCCTGCCGGAGCTCAACGGCAAGCTTGACGGCTCCTCCATTCGGGTTCCAACGCAGAACGTGTCAGTTGTCGATCTTGTTTTCACGCCGAAACGCGATGCGTCCGTCGACGATATCAACAACGCTGTGACCGAGGCGGCGAACGGACCGATGAAAGGCGTTCTCGGGGTCACGGACAGACCGCTTGTCTCATCGGACTTCAATCATGATCCGCATTCGTCGACGTTTGCGTTGAATCAAACGCAAATTCTTGAAGGCAAACTCGTGCGCGTATTGTCTTGGTACGACAATGAATGGGGCTTCTCCACGCGCATGACCGATACAGCGCTTGAAATGGCGAAGCATATCTAACGCAGACGACAAACAGGGGGACGCGCCATGGCCGCCTATAAAACTCTCGACGACCTAGATGTCGCCGGCAAGCGCGTCCTCGTCCGCGTTGATTTCAACGTGCCGATGAAGGACGGCGACGTCACGGACGCAACGCGCATCAATCGGGCAATGCCGACGATCGAAGAATTGTCGAAAGCCGGCGCCAAAGTGCTGTTGCTCTCCCATTACGGTCGGCCGAAAGGCAAGGCGGACCCGGCGCTCTCGCTTGCGCCGGTTGCAAAAGCCCTCGCTGAGCGTCTCGGCGGGCCGGTCGATTTCGTCGAAGACTGCATCGGCGATCCGGTGACGACGGCGGCGAAGAAAATGCTCGACGGCGACGTTGCTGTTCTGGAAAACACCCGGTTCCACAGCGGCGAAGAAGCAAACGACCCCGAGTTCGCCGGCGCCCTGGCTGAGAACGGCGATATCTACGTCAATGACGCCTTCTCCGCCGCGCACCGCGCGCATGCGTCCACCGAAGGCATTGCGCGCCTATTGCCCGCCGCCGCCGGCCGGGCCATGGAAAAAGAACTCGACTACCTGAAGGCGGCTCTTTCGGCGCCTGAACGGCCAATGATGGCGGTCGTCGGCGGCGCCAAAGTTTCCACCAAGATCGAGCTTCTGCTCAATCTTATCGGCAAGGCGGACATTCTCGCCGTCGGCGGCGGCATGGCCAACACATTCCTGTTCGCCAAAGGGGTGAGCGTCGGCAAGTCTTTGTGCGAGCCGGATCTCGCCGATACGGCGCGAGACATCATGGCGCAAGCGTCCAGCAAAGGATGTGAAATTGTTCTGCCGTCTGACGTTGTGGTCGCCAAGGAGTTTAAGGAAGGCGCCGACCGCGAGGTCAAAGACGCAGGCGCCGTCGCGGCGGACGATATGATTCTCGATTTGGGTCCGGAGACGGTCAATGTGATCGCGGAGAAAATCGAGGCGGCGAAGACCCTTGTCTGGAACGGCCCTCTCGGCGCTTTCGAAACCAAGCCGTTTGACACCGCCACCGTCGAAGCGGCGCGGTATGCCGCTCGGCGGGTCGGCGAGAGCGCCCTGGTTGCGGTAGCCGGCGGCGGCGACACGGTTGCAGCGCTCAATCACGCCCAAGTCGCGGGCGATTTCACCTATGTTTCAACAGCGGGCGGTGCGTTTCTTGAGTGGCTGGAAGGCAAGACGCTCCCCGGTGTGAAGGCCCTGGAGGACGCTTCGTCATGAACCGGGAAGAACTGGAAAGATCGATCCACGCCTTTTACGCCTCGCGCTTGAGCAATGACGCCGAAACGGTGCTTGCAGAGTTCGCGCCCGACGGCGAATTCGTCATGGAAGGATCACAGCGGTTCAGTCCCGTTGTTGCGGCTAACGCCAAAGCGCAAGGGGCGCAGGAGTTCGCCGATATGATCCGGCAGGTGGTGGGCCTGTGGGATTGGCGCAAACAGGAATTCGTCTCAATCTTGATTGAGAACGACCGAGCTGCGGTTTGCTACGACCTGACGACGGTGTTCACGCCGACCGGAGAAGAAATCACAACGCGTCTGGTCGATCTTTGGACCGTTGAAGACGGAAAGATTAAATCCTTACACGAATTTGTAGATACGGCGCTGGTCGCCGCTCTGGCCGCTAAGGTCGAGGGCTGAACGGCGATGGGTGCGCGCAAGACAATTCTCGGAAATCACTAACGACGTTTGGGAGGTATCGATGACGCAAGCTGAAATGACCGCGCAGGCCGCAAGCAAGGACGGCTTTATCGCCGCACTGGATCAGTCCGGCGGGTCTACGCCGAAAGCGCTGAAGCTCTACGGCGTTGACGAGAGCGCCTGGTCGAACGATGAAGAAATGTTCGCGCTTATTCACGACATGCGCGCGCGGATCATAAAGTCGCCGGCGTTCACCGGCGACAAGGTCATGGGCGCGATCTTGTTTGAGCGCACCATGGACGGCGACATCGATGGAACGCCGACGGCGCAATATCTTTGGGAGAAATGCGGCGTTGTTCCGTTCCTCAAGGTCGACAAGGGCCTGGCCGACGCTGAAGACGGCGTCAAGCTGATGAAACCGATGCCTGACCTGGACGCGTTGTTGACGCGCGCCGTCTCAAAAGGCGTATTCGGCACGAAAATGCGATCCGTCATCGACGCGGCGAATCCGAAAGGCATCGCCGCGAATGTCGCCCAACAGTTCGCCGTCGGAAAGCAAATCCTCGCGCACGGGCTCGTTCCTATCCTGGAACCGGAAGTCACGATCACCATCGAGGACAAGGCGGAGGCTGAAGATATTCTGCTCGCCGAGATCGCGAAGAACCTCGACGATGTTCCCGCCGGTAAACAGATCATGCTGAAGCTGTCGCTGCCGACGAAGCCGAACCAATACAAGTCGCTGATCGACGATCCGCGCGTGATGCGCGTGGTGGCGCTGTCCGGCGGGTATTCCCGCGAAGAGGCGAACGCCAAGCTTGCTCAGAATACGGACATGATCGCCAGTTTTTCACGCGCCCTGACCGAAGGGCTGTCCGCCAACCAGAGCGATGACGACTTCAATGCGACGCTGGCGACGACCATCGGCAGCATTTTTGAGGCCTCGCGGGCGGGTTAACGCGCCGATAAGGCGCGGGCCGCCTGTTTCGCCGGCGCCTAGCTTTCACAAAAATTTCTTTCTCCGCCCTTGCAATTCAGGGTCGGGCGACCGATGTTAGGCATAGGTAAACTAGTCGGTGTAATTATCGGTCGCCCTGACTGATCTCACTCGGAGTATTCATATGCCCGCCACCGGTTCCAGCCGTCTCGAAGACTACGATCCCAACGAGATTGAGCATATTGACGGTTATCCGACCCCGCCGCCGCCGCCGATACGGCCGCTGCATGCGTTCATGTCGGTGATCCGGCTGGTCCGCAACAAGGAAGACACGACTCAGGTTTTTGAAGCGGTGTCGGCCCTTTCCGGCGATTCCGGGCGCAACATGTTTCGACGCTTTGTGGCGACGCCTTACGGCAAGCGCGTGGTTGAAACGCCGATCAAGCTGGAAGAGGTGTTGAGCGATCGCGAAATGCTGCGCGCGCTTCCCGACGGCAGCTTCGGCCGCGCCTATCTCGATTTCATGGAAGGCGAAAACCTCACCGCCGACGGGCTCATCGACGCCGCCGAAGAGGCCGGCATAGACTTTCGCGGCGACACCGATTTTGGGGCGTACCGCCGCATGTTCCTCAACGCCGATGTTTGCCACGACCTTTGGCATGTCGCCACCGGATACGGCCGCGACGCCCTCGGCGAGCTTTGCAATCTCGTCTACACGTATGAGCAGACCAGAAACAAAGGTTTCCTCCTGATCATTTTTATTGGAGCGATAGCGCAGAAGCTTGAACAGCCGCGCGCGAAGATTCTCAGCTCGTTAATGGAAGCGCGCAAAAACGCCAAAGCTTCAGAGTGGATCCTCGGTTTTGATGTCGAAGAATTGCTTCGGCTGCCGTTGTCGGAAGCGCGCGAACGCCTTGGTCTCGGCCCAACGCCGATTTATGACGGCGTGCCGGAAGATATTAAGCGCAGCCTGTTGCAGCCGAAAAATGCAACTGCGGCGCCCGCCGGGGCGGCGCCCGCCCACGCGGGTCCCGCCGAATAGGCAAACAAGACGGGCGTCCTTATAGTTAAAGGCGTATGCCTCACGACTGTCGCCTCTATCTCATCACGCCGCCGCATATAGACGACCTTTCATCCTTTAAGGACCAGGTCGCCGCCGCACTCGATGCGGGGGATGTGGCGTGCGTACAATTGCGATTGAAAGACAAGGATGGGACGCCGGCCGACGACGGCGAAATCCTGCGCGCCGCTGAAGCAATCGGCGCGCTAACCCATGATCGAGACACGGAATTCCTGATTAACGATCGACCGGACCTGGCTTTGCGCATCGGCGCTGACGGGGTTCATATCGGTCAGGAAGACGCACCTTACGATAATGCGCGCGCCATTCTCGGCGACGATGCGACCATTGGGGTCACCTGTCACAATTCGAAACACCTTGGATTGCTCGCCGGCGAGGCGGGCGCGGATTACGTCGCCTTCGGCGCCTTTTTCCCGACGCAGACAAAGGACGCGCCGACGCAGGCGGATCCGGAAATCCTGCGCTGGTGGAATTTCGCGACGACGGTCCCAAGCGTCGCTATCGGCGGGATTACGCCTGCGAATTGCGGCGTACTGGTGCGGGCGCGCGCCGATTTCCTGGCTGTTTCCAACGCAGTTTGGACCCATGAGGAGGGGCCGGCGGCGGCGGTGCGCGCGTTCCTGACGGAGATCAACAACGCCTAACAGCTTACGTAAATTTAATCGCCTGGAACGAGGCTTGCATTGCCGCGGGGCAAGTCGCGCATTGGTTGTGCGACGCTGACACGCGGAGAATCGCGCCATGAAAACACATTGGGGTCTTATCGGGGCCTGTGTCCTGTTTTCCACGGCGGTGTTCGCCATCGCCGTTCTTGAAGGGTTCAACAGTGTTGACCGCTCGTCCGCTTACGAAACGGCGCGCGTGACGCCAGCCAGCGGAGGGGAATTATGAAGCGCGCACTGATCGGCGCCGTTTCCATGATCGCCGCAACGTCGGCGACGGCGGAAGAGCCGTCGCTGTCGAACGCGATGGACCGATTGAGCGCCGGCGCCTATGGCGAGGCCTATGCGATTGCCGCGCCGCTGGCGTCGACCGGCGATGCGGACGCCAACCACCTGCTGGGTTTTCTCCATGAAAACGGCTTCGGCGTCGACAAGGACGTTGAGCGGGCGCTTGATCATTACCAGTCGGCGGCGCTCGCCGGCAGCGCCGATGCGCAGTTCGCGGTTGCGGATATGATCCTGAAAGGCGTTGACGTGCGCCGCGATGAAGCCAAAGCGGCGGGTTGGTTGAAACTCGCCGTCATGCGCGGACACGCGCCGGCGCAGGTGCGCCTTGGCCTTCTGTATGCTGACGGTTCAGGGGTGGAGCAGGACTTCCGTCAAGCGATTGCGCTTTTTGAGGGCGCCGCTATCGCCGGCGACGCCGACGGACAGTTCAATCTCGGCATGGCGTATCTGAACGGCGACGGGATCAAACAGAACGACGAACGAGCGGAGTACTGGTTGCGCAAAGCGGGGGATCAGGGGCACGGGACGGCGCAGTTCAATTTGGCCCTGCTGCTGGAATCCGGGCGCGCAGGGGACGCGAGCGACGGCGCGGCGCTCGACTGGATGGAGGCCGCGTCCGAAGGCGGGATGGCCGAGGCGATGACGGCGATGGGACTCCTCGTGCACAAAAGCGCAAGCGCAGAAACAGGCATGAGCGCTGCGGACTGGTTTGAGCGCGCCGCAGAGGCGGGCGATCCGCAGGGACAATTCCTCTATGCGGTGGCGCTGACGGAAGGCGACGGGCGCACGGTCGATCATCAGGTCGCGCTATTGTGGCTCGACCGGGTGCTGGAGCAACGGGCCATCGACACGACCCTGCGCCGCAACGCCGAAGCGCTGCGCGTGCGTCTGGCCCGCCAAAGCTAGGGGAAATATTCCCGTTTCGTTCTTTTGCGAACAGCCTATGCTGTTCCCATGACTTCAGTGATTCGCATCCTCGGCGTTGACCCGGGCTCGCAGGCCACCGGCTGGGGCGTCGTCGACGCCGCCGGCGCCAGCCTCACCTATGTCGCGTCCGGGGTTATCCGGCCAAAACGCGGCGCGGCTCATGCCGACAAGCTGGCCGAGATCTTTGCGTCCCTGCGGGCTCTCATCACCTGTCACAATCCGCTCGAAGCGGCGGTGGAAGAAACCTTCGTCAACGCCAGCCCGCGCGATGCATTGGTGCTGGGACAGGCGCGGGGGGCGGCGATGCTGGCGCCGGCGACGGCGGGACTGCCGGTCTCGGAATACGCCGCAAACACGGTAAAAAAATCGGTCGTCGGCCGCGGACACGCGCAAAAGGATCAAGTTCAGGCGATGGTCAAGGTGCTGCTGCCGAAATGCGGTACGCTTGCCGCGGACGAGGCCGATGCGCTCGCGGTCGCGATCTGCCACGCCCACCACGCCGACATGCGCCGGCTGGAGAGGGCGTCATGATCGCCGCGCTGAAAGGAACCGTCGCCGCCTTGGGCGCTGAAACCGTGGTGATCGATGTCGGCGGCGTGGGCTATGAGGCGTACGCTGCGCCGCGATTGCTGCAGCGCCTGGGTGTTGGAGAAGCGGCGTCGCTTTCCATCGAGACCGTCGTGCGCGAGGACTTGATCCGTCTTTATGGATTTGAAAGCGAGGAAGAGCGCCAGGCGTTTCGCTTGCTTCAGTCGGTGCAAGGGGTCGGCGCCAAACATGCGCTCGCCATCCTGCAGGTCCTGCCGCCGGCGGATCTGTTTGACGCCATTTCGGCTGAAGACGTTACGGCGATTTCGAGAGCCCATGGCGTCGGGAAGAAGATCGCCCAGCGCATCGCGACGGAATTGCAGTCGAAAGTCGGCGCGATCGCCGGCGGCGAGGTCTTGCGCGTTGCGGCCAGGGGCAAACTGAAAGACGCGGCCACCGATCCGGCGCTGGCGGCGCGCGCCGATGCGGTGTCGGCTCTCTCAGGCCTCGGCTATGACGGCGTCGAGGCGCGCCGGGCGGTTGCAACCGCTGCGGAAGCGCTCGATGCGCCGGGGGTCGAGGATTTGATCAAAGCGGCGCTGAAGCAGCTGGCGGCGGCGTAATCATGATACGGATGAATTGATGGCTGAACCCGCCTTTGAGAATGACCGCATGATTGACGGCGTCCGCAAGCCGGAGGACGCTGACGCGGCGCTGCGTCCCAAACAGCTCGACGATTTTGTCGGCCAGCGCCTCGCCAAGGATAATTTGCGCGTATTTGTGGAGGCGGCGCGGGCGCGGGCCGAAGCGCTCGATCACGTCCTCTTTCACGGCCCCCCGGGGCTTGGCAAGACGACGCTGGCCCAGATTGTCGCCAACGAATTGGGCGTCAACTTTCGCTCGACGTCGGGCCCTGTGATCACCAAGCCCGGCGATCTGGCGGCGCTTCTCACCAATCTCGAAGCAAATGATGTCCTCTTCATTGACGAAATCCATCGTTTGACGCCTGCGGTGGAAGAAGTGCTCTACCCGGCGATGGAAGATTATTGCCTCGACATCATGATCGGCGAGGGGCCGGCGGCCCGTTCGGTCAAGATCGATCTGCCCCGGTTCACATTGATCGGCGCCACGACCCGGTCCGGGCTCCTAGCGAAACCGTTGCTCGACCGTTTCGGCATCCCGGTGCGTCTCGATTTCTATTCCCATACGGATCTTTCCCGTATTGTCGCCCGCGGCGCCCAGAAACTGAACGCGGCGATGTCGGGCGACGGCGCCATGGAGATCGCGCGGCGGTCCCGCGGCACGCCCCGGGTGGCGGGCCGCTTGTTGCGCCGGGTGCGCGACGTGGCGACGGTCGAGGGCGCGGGCGAAATCGACGCCGCTGTTGCCGATAAGGCCTTGAAGCGGCTTGAGATCGACGGTCTCGGTCTTGATCCGCTCGACCGGCGCTATCTTCGTCTGATTGCGGAGCATTTCGGCGGCGGTCCTGTCGGCGTTGAAACCATCGCCGCGTCCCTCGCCGAAGCCCGCGATGCGGTAGAGGACGTGGTCGAGCCGTTTTTGCTGCAATGCGGCCTCATCCAGCGCACGCCGCGCGGCCGGATGTTGTCCGCCAGCGCGTGGACGCATCTGGGTTTGACCGCGCCAAAGGGCGCAGGTTCGGATTTGTTTAACGACGCCGCGCCAACCCCTCGTTAGGCATTTAGAACTACCGTAGCGCCGTCCATCCGCTGAGCATTGCGGGGAGGGTGACATGGGCGGCTCGATTTTTCTGACCTTGTTTTTCGGCCTTTTTATCGCCGTCGGCGTCGGCGTTCTGGGCTTCGGCGTACATGCGCTGCAATTGGCAAAGCGCGCGGAGCAATGGCCGACGACGCCGGGCACGGTCGTGTCGTCTGATTTTGTCACCAACTACGACAGCGACGGCGATACGTATCGCGCGCAGGTGCGCTACACCTACAACGCCAACGGTGTTGAACTGACCGGCGACAAGGTCGCGTTCGGATATGCTGCGTCATCGAGTGAGACCTTTCACCGCGACATACACAACGCGCTACCCGTCAACACCCAGGTTGCGGTTCGCTACGATCCGCGCAACCCCGAGCGGGCCGTGTTAACTTTCGGAACAAATCAATCGATCAAGTTCCTGATCATCTTCGGCGGCGTCTGGACCATGTTCACCCTCGGCATGATTGCGATGTTCTGGCTCTCCGGGCAGGGCGCGACGACGATCCTGCAAAACATGATTGTCTATTCCCGCGGCGCGTGATCGCGCATGTCTCGATTGTTTTTGCTCGGCGTTAACCTTGTTTGTCTTGCAACGGGGACAAACACACTCCATTCTCATTCCCATGTTCAACGAATTGAGAGGAGGTGATCTGATGTCGAGTGATTTCTTGGGGCCGAAAGGGTCAAGCGGGATGACGGTCGCCTCAGAGCAGCCTTTGCGGCGCCGCTAACGCAAGAATTCAGAGTCTTTCGGCTTAAGAGACTCACGGAAGGGCCGCAGGAAAACTGCGGCCCTTTTGTTTTGCGCGGAATGCAGGCAACGTTTCGCCATGACAATTTTCAACCATTCCGTTCGCATCTATTACGAAGACACCGACTTCTCCGGCGTCGTTTATCATGCGGCGTATATGAAATTCTTCGAACGCGGACGAACGGAAGCCTTACGATCGTCCGGCGTGCATCACTCAGAATTGCTCCTCCGGGACGAGCCGCTCGCCTTCGCCGTCCGGAAAATGACCACCGAATGGATTGCGCCCGCGAAGATCGACGACGTGCTGGAAGTGCGAACCCGGTTCACCGCCGCCAAAGGCGCAAGGATGTTTCTGGACCAGGAAATCTGGCGCGAAGACGCGCTGCTGGCGCGCGCGACGGTTGAGGCGGCGTGCATGAACCTCGAGGGCAAGCCGCGGCGCCTGCCTAGCGATATCGCCGAGCGGCTCGTCGCTGAGACGCCGTAATTTCGCGCCGGCTTCGATTAAACTTCGGAAATAGCAGACCTTTGGTCTTTTCAACGCCGCTGATCCGCCGCATTTCGGCGGCAATTTCGCGCAAGAGGGATACTCTCGCCGCCGCAACAATGTTAACCATGTCCGTGCTATCCGCGCGGGAAGCGTCTCGCGGGGACAAGTGGATTTTGCGCCTAATTCGCTGGAAATAGCGGTAGAGGGCGCTGATTGAACCGTGAATGTAACTCGTTGGACCCGAATAAAGGGCGTTAAGTCAGGGGATTAGAAGACATGGAAACAGAACTCGCCGCAGTCGCCGCGGGGGGCGAATTCAGCCTCTGGAGCCTGTTTTTGCGGGCCGACCCGGTGGTCAAAACGGTGATGGGCATTCTCGTCCTGTCGTCGGTCTGGTCCTGGGCGGTGATCATCGACAAATCGATGACCTTCGGCCGCCTGAAGCGCAAGTCGAAGAAATTCGAAGACCAGTTCTGGTCCGGCAAACCGCTCGACGAGCTTTACCGGCGCACCAACGACAAGGCCGATCATCCGATGGCGCGGGTCTTCACCGCCGCCATGGAGGAATGGGGCCGATCGAAAAACACCGGCCGCAACGACTCCCTCGTCATCGGCGCCAAGGACCGTATCGACAAAGTCCTGAACCTCACCGTCGCCCGGGAACTGGAAAAAGCGGAATCTTCGCTCGGCGTCCTCGCCACGGTCGGATCGGCGGCGCCCTTCGTCGGCCTTCTCGGTACGGTCTGGGGCATCATGAACGCCTTCCAGGCGATCGCCGTCACCAAAGACACCAACCTCGCCGTTGTTGCGCCGGGCATCGCCGAAGCGCTCTTCGCGACGGCGCTGGGCCTGCTCGCCGCCATCCCGGCGGTGGTCGGCTATAACCGCTATTCCTCCGCCCTCAATTCCTTTGCAGTGCGTCTTCAGGGCTTCGCAGACGAATTCTCCGCGATCCTGTCGCGCCAGCTTGACGAGCGGACAAAGTAAATGGGCGCGCAACTCAATCCCGCCGGCGGGCGCCATCGCCCCGGCCGCACCAAGCACATGGCGGAAATCAATGTGACGCCGTTCGTCGACGTCATGCTGGTCCTGTTGATTGTCTTCATGGTCGCCGCGCCCTTGCTGGTAGTCGGCGTCAATGTCGACCTGCCGGAAACCGCCGCCAGCCCGATCACCGACCAGGGCGAGCCGCTGACCGTGACGGTCTCGGAAGACGGCGTCATCTATGTGCAAGACACCGTCGTCGAATACGAAAACCTCGTCCCGCATTTGGAAGCGATCGCCGTCGCCGGCTACGACCAGCGGATTTTTATCCGGGGCGACCAAAACCGCGCTTACGGCGACGTCGCCCGCGTGATGGGCCGCATCAATTCCGCCGGTTTTAACCGCATCGGTCTCGTGATGGAGAACGAGGCGGAATGACGCCGGGCTAGCCGCCGGCAGAGGGGTGTTAACGGTTTCATGCGTTTTGGCGTTTTCGTTTCGGTGCTCTTGCACGCAGCTGTGGTCGGCTTTGCCTTCCTGTCGCTGCCGTCAAGCTGGCGTCCCGACGTTGAGGCCGAGCAGTATATTCCGCTTGAACTGATCGCCGAGGCTGAGCTCGACCTGACAACGAGCGTCCCGGCGGCGAGCCCCGAACCTGTCGAGGAGCCGGAGCCCGAACCGGAGCCTGAGCCGGAGCCGGAACCCGAGCCGGAGCCCCCGGCGCCGGCTGAAGAGGTCGCGCCGGAACCGGAGCCTGAGCCCGAGCCGGAACCCGAACCCGCGCCGCTGGATCCTGAGCCGGAAGAAGAGCCGGAACCCGAACCGGAGCCGGAGCCTGAACCGCCCCAACCCGAGCCCGAGCTGGAGCCGAAAAGCGACGAACTCGATCTCGCCGCATTGTCGCAATTGATTGACAAGGAGCGCGAACGCGAGACCCAGGAAAGCCAGACGCCGTCTCAGACAACGGTTGAGGCCGATCGCGCCCGTGCGGCCATCGGGCCCGGGGATCGGTTAACCGCGTCCGACGAAGCGAGAATGCGCGCCGCCGTCGAACGATGCTGGAACGCCAGCGCCATCATCGGCGCCCCGGAACCTGAGAAGCTGATCGTGGTTCTCGAGGTCGATCTCAATCGTGACGGATCGTTAAGGGGCCAACCGAGGGTGGCGAACGCTATGCAAATCAATCTATCGGGCAACCGGTTCTGGAAGGTGGCGGAACAGACGGCGGTGCGCGCGGTGGTGTCATGCGCGCCATATGATTTTCTGCCGCAGGACCGCTACGAGTCTTGGAAGGAATTCACCTTGAATTTCGATCCGAGCCAGATGGTCGGCAGATAGCCATATTGTCGCCCGGTAAGACGCGTAGTGATGACTGAGTTAAACAGAGAGCTGAAGCGATGAAGCGTATTTTTGGGACGTTATGTGTTGGGTTCGCCCTGTTGGGCCTGCTGATCGTGACGTCGGCGTCGGCTGCGGCGCGCGTCACCATCGACATTACCCAGGGCAATGTCGACCCAATGCCGATTGCGGTTCCGGATTTTCTGGGCGAGGCCGACAGCGCGCGCGAATTGGGCGGCGACATCTCCGAAGTCCTGATGAATAATCTCGAGCGTTCCGGCCTGTTTCAGGTCATCGATCAGCGCGCCTATATCGAAACGCCCGCGAGCGTGAATGTCCGCCCGACCTTCGCTAACTGGCGTATCATCAACGCCCAGGTGCTGGTGGTCGGCGAAGTCAATGAGCTCGACGACGGCCGCATTCAGGTGGCGACCCGCGTCTGGGACGTTACGTCCAACGAACAGCTTGGGGCCGTCGCCTATACGACGCCTGCGGACAATTGGCGCCGCGCCGCGCACAAGGTCGCCGATTTCATCTACAAAACACTGACCGGCGAAGAAGGCTATTTCGATACGCGTATCGTTTTTATTCACGAGACCGGGGCGAAAGAAAATCGGGTCAAGCGATTGATGATCATGGATCAGGACGGCGCCAACCCGGTGCCGCTGACCGACGGATTGAACTACAAGGCGTTGACCCCCCGCTTCTCGCCGACCCAGCAGCAAATCACCTATATGGCGCTGTTCGACGACAAGCCGGGACAGGTTTATCTTTTCAATATCGAGACCGGCGAACAGGAACCGCTCGGCACGTTTCGCGGCATGACCTTCGCGCCGCGGTTTTCGCCCGACGGCCGCGAAGTGCTGATGTCGATCGAGCGCAACGGCAATTCCGATATCTTCAAGATGGATCTCGCCACGCGCCGCCTGACCCGCCTGACCAACAATCCGGCCATTGACGTGTCGCCGTCCATGTCGCCGGACGGACGGCGCACGACCTTCGCTTCTGACCGCGGCGGGTCGCAGCAAATATACGTCATGAACGCCGACGGTTCCGGACAAAAGCGCATCACCTTCGGCGAAGGGCGCTATCAAACGCCGGTCTGGAGCCCGCGCGGCGATCTGATCGCGTTCACCAGGCAGTATAAGGGCCGGTTCTATATCGGCGTCATTCGTCCCGACGGCACGGGCGAGCGTTTGCTCACGGAGAGCTATCTCGACGAAGGACCGACCTGGTCGCCCAACGGGCGCGTCTTAATGTTCTTCCGCGAGCCCCGTCCGGGCGCCGGTTCTTCGCTCTGGTCGGTCGACTTGACGGGGCGCAATTTGCGCCGCGTGCGCACGCCGGCGGACGCGTCCGACCCCGCATGGTCGCCGATGTTGCCATAGCGTTGCGGCGCCGAAATCGGCAAAATTGCTGCGCTGTAACGGAAAATTCATTCTCGAGCCGGAACGGCCAAGCTTGATCAGGGCGACGGACGAGGCTACGACTCCCATGTTGGTTAAATTTTAGGGTTTGACCGACATGGATTCTAAAGAAGGGGCTTTTAGCATTCATTGGGCTGAATCGGGGCGTTTAAGGGAACGCCTTTTTTGGTCTTGAACGCCGGCTCCATAAAAATGGGCCGTTTTGGGCGGCCGGCGAGAACGGAATGCGGCCGGCCTGACTGCTGAGGACTTAGAGATTGGGGAAGTGGAGCTAGGAAACCTATGAAAACTCTAACGAAATTCGCCGGCGCGGCTGCTGCGCTTTTACTCGTATCGGCTTGCGCCACCAGCAGCGGTCCGGATGTCGACGCTTCTGCGGGGGCTGACACGTCTGCAGGCGCGGTTCCTTCCGGCCCGGTGCCGGGCAGCTTGGATGATCTCAAGCAGAGCGCCGGAAACCAGGTCTTCTTTGCTTACGACCAGTATACGCTGACCGCCCAGTCTCAGGCGACGCTCGCCCGTCAGGCCGCGTGGCTTCAGGAATACCCGGAGACCCGCGTCAAGCTCGCCGGCAACTGCGACGAGCGCGGCACACGCGAGTACAACCTTGCTTTGGGCGCGCGCCGGGCGGAAGCCGCGCGTGCGTATCTCGTCAGCCTCGGCGTCGACGGGTCGCGCATCACAACCGTCTCCTACGGCAAAGAACGCCCCGGCTGCACCGCTTCCAACGAGGGGTGCTGGGCGGAAAATCGCAACGCCACGACAACAATCGAATCGGTCGGCTCCTGACCGGTCTTGCACAATGTAAGCGATCCGGGCGCGCCGCTTTGAAATGCGGCGCGCCCGTTTCGTTTCAGCCACAGTTTCGACCAGAAAACGCGACAGATTAGGGCTTCGGGACTGCCATATGGCGTCAGGGCGCAACTTGGCTACAATGTCAGCCGCGCTCTCAGCGCGCTCGAAGTGTTCAGGATGGATGACATGAGTTTTAGAATTTCCGCCCCGTTAGTCGGCGCTTTCGCCGGCCTCGTCGCTGCTGCGGTTTCTTTTCCCGCTGCAGCGGGCACGAAAGACGATGTGCGCGATTTGCAGGCGCGCATGGAGCGCGTTGAACAGGGCCTCACGGCGCAAAGCGCGGCGACCGTGCGCGTTAGCGAATTGGAGCGGCAGATCCAGGTGCTGACAGGACGCATAGAAGAGCTGACGTACCAGCTTGACCAGCAGAACAGGCGCCTCGATGCGATCAGCGCCGCGCTTGCAGGCGATACGCTGGGCGCTGCTGACGCTTTGACGGGCGACTTCGGCGGCGGTTTTGCGACAGCGGGCCCAAGCGGGCCAGTACCCCTTGGCCCCAGCGCTCCGCTTACGGATGATGCCGTTTCCGGCGCCGGCGCTGCGGCGGCCGCCGGCGGGGCGCCCGCCGGACCGGCGAATGTCGAACTGCCGATTAATCCGGACGCGGCCTATGATTATGCGTCGAGCTTCCTGCTGTCAGGCGACTATTCCAGGGCGAAAGCGGCGTTCCAGCTCTACGCCGAAGCCTTCCCCAATCATGCGCGCACGCCGGACGCCAAGTTCCGTCTCGGCGAAATTCACCTGGCGCTGGGAGAAAACGCCGACGCGGCGGCGGTCTTTCTTGACCACGTCCAAACGTACCCCAACGACGCGCGCGCGGCGGAAGCCCACTTGAAACTCGGAACCGCCTTTGCGCGGATGGAGCAGTCAGATCAGGCCTGCAACATCTTCAAGACAATGAAGTCCAAGTTTCCGGCCGCGTCTCAATCGGTCACGCAACGCGCCAATCTTGAGATGGCGCGGATCGATTGCAACTAGACGCGCCGGTTTCGCCGGAGGCGTTTTCCGCGCGTCTGGGCGCGCTGGGCGTTACGGAAAACCGCATCGCTGTCGCTGTCTCCGGCGGCCGCGATTCCATGGCGCTGGCGCGTTTGACGGCTGCGCACGCCCGCAAAAGCGGTGTTGAAGCGACGGCGCTGATCGTTGATCACGGTTTGCGAGACGGATCGGCGCGCGAAGCCGCGCAGGCGCAAGCCTGGTGCGCATCGGCCGGACTTCCCGCGCGCGTTCTGACGTGGACCGGCGAAAAACCGACAAGCGGCGTCCAGGCCGCGGCGCGGCGCGCCCGTTACCGGTTGCTCGCGGCAACCGCAAACGCCTTGGGGATCGGGGTTATTCTGACCGGCCATACTGCGGACGATCAGGCCGAAACCGTCCTGATGCGCCTTTCCCGCGGCGCGGGGCCCGCAGGTCTTGCGGGCATGAGCGAGCAAACGCAAATCGCCGCCGCCGCCGGCGACCCGGTTCGCCTGGCGCGCCCCCTGTTGGCGTTCACCCGCCGGCAAATGACGGCGACCGTGCGCGCGTTTGATCAGGACTTTATCGATGATCCGTCTAATGAGGATTCCTCTTATGAGCGTGCGCGCGTGCGGCGCCGCCTGCAGGAGGCGGCAGGCGACGGTCCCCTGAACGCAGATGCGTTACTATCCCTGTCTGTGCGGATGGCGCACGAAGCTGCGGGAACCGAAGTAGCAGAACGCCGTGAGTTTCGCGCACTGGCCGGGGTTTTTACGCGATGGGGCGGCGCATCTTTGCGTTTGTCCCAGATGGACCGAATGCGCGGCGCGTCGCCGGGCCTGGTTCGACGCCTCATTCGAGGCGTGAGCGGCGCGGACTATGCGCCGGATATCGGGGCCGCGGCGGACGCAGCGGCCGCAGCGGTTGCCGACGGCGCCGCCACGTTGGGCGGCGCCCTCTTGAAGCGTCACGGCGAGGCTTTGTGGATTCTGAGGGAGCCGGGGGCTGTTCTGGGACGGTCTGGCGTTGCGCCGCTGGGACCGATGAGTCCCGGCGCCGACGACAGGATATTGTGGGATCGCCGCTTCGTGATCGGCGTCTCAAAACCGGGAATCTCAGTGTCGCCGCTTGGGGAAACCGGCTTAAAGGCTCTGGACCCGGCGACAGCATTGTTTGAGGGCCCCAGGGAAGGGCTCCTCGCCGCGCCGGGCCTTTATTGCCGCGGGCGCTTGATCGGCGCTCCCGGCCTCCTATGTGGCTCTGACGGCGGCTGGTTCGCCGCGGCGCTCGCGGCCGAACGTTTCGGCGGCGGGATTGTCAGATTTTAATGGTTTTTTCGAGATCGCCGGGGCCCGGCCATGGCGCCGCGGTTTCTTAACGACTATCTAATAGATTACCGCGGTCGGCTTCCGCCCGGCGCCGCGACAGGATGAAACGGGAAATCGAATGAACGGACGCAATCTCTTGATCTGGGGCCTCGTTGTCGTCGTCTTTCTGGTGGCGCTGCAGCTTTTTTCCTCGCCGTCGAGCCAGCCCCAGGCCCAGGAGCTGACCTACACTGAATTCGTCGAACGTCTCGACCGCGGCGAAGTTGACTCCGCCGAGGTCTCGCAGACGCAAGTGACCGGCAAGCTCAAAGAGGGGCAGAGTTTCGTCACCACCATTACCGCCGACGGTCAGGCGGCGATCGCCGACCGGCTGAATGCGGCGGGCGTGCGAACGACGATCGAAAAAGAGGAAGAACTGCCGCTGCTCCTCTCGCTTCTGTTCAACATTCTGCCGCTGCTGATTTTCCTGGCGCTGTTCTTTTTCGTCATGCGCCAGATGCAAGGCGCCGGCGGCAAGGCCATGGGCTTTGGCAAGTCGCGCGCAAAACTGCTGACCGAGCGTCAGGGCCGTGTCACCTTTGACGACGTCGCCGGCATCGACGAGGCCAAAGAAGAGCTCGAGGAAATAGTCGAGTATTTGAAAGACCCCATGAAGTTTCAACGCCTCGGCGGAAAGATTCCGAAAGGCGCGTTGCTGGTGGGACCGCCGGGCACCGGTAAGACGCTGCTTGCGCGCGCGATCGCCGGCGAAGCGAATGTGCCGTTTTTCACGATCTCCGGCTCCGACTTTGTTGAAATGTTTGTCGGCGTCGGCGCCAGCCGCGTCCGCGACATGTTCGACCAGGCGAAAAAGAATGCGCCCTGCATCATCTTCATCGACGAAATCGATGCGGTGGGCCGCCATCGCGGCGCCGGTCTCGGGGGCGGTAACGATGAGCGCGAGCAGACCCTCAACCAGCTGCTTGTTGAAATGGACGGCTTTGAGGCCAATGAAGGCATTATCCTGATTGCGGCGACGAACCGTCCGGATGTCCTCGACCCGGCGTTGCTGCGTCCCGGCCGATTTGACCGCCAGGTTGTCGTGCCGAACCCGGATGTCGTCGGCCGCGAAAAGATTCTTCAGGTCCACATCAAAAAGGTGCCGCTGGCGCCGGACGTTAATGTGCGCACCGTCGCCCGCGGCACCCCCGGCTTTTCCGGGGCCGATCTCGCCAACCTGGTGAACGAAGCGGCGCTCCTCGCGGCTCGCCGCGGCAAGCGCTACGTCACGGCGAAAGAATTCGACGACGCCAAAGACAAGGTGCTGATGGGCGCAGAGCGTCGATCCATGGTGATGACGGAAGAGGAGAAAACCCTCACCGCCTATCACGAAGCCGGTCACGCCATTGTCGGGCTCACCATGCCCGGCTCGGATCCCGTGCACAAAGCGACGATCATTCCGCGCGGCAGGGCGCTGGGCATGGTCCAGTATCTGCCCGAACGCGACAAGCTGTCATTCTCGCTGGAGCAGATGAAAGCGCGCATCGCCATGGCCATGGGCGGCCGGGTTGCGGAAGAGTTGAAATTCGGCACCGAAAAGGTCACCTCCGGGGCGACCTCCGACATTGAACAGGCGACCAAAATCGCTCGGGCCATGGTGACGCAATACGGCCTTTCGGAAAAGCTTGGGCCGATCGCCTACGCCGAAGACGAGGGCGAAGTGTTCCTGGGACAGAGCATCGCCCGCACTAAGTCGATTTCGACCGATACGGCCAAGCTGATCGAAGATGAGATCAAGCGCTTTGTCACCGAAGGCTACGAAAAGGCGCGTCAGATTCTGACGGAACGCAATGACGATTGGGAAGCGCTGTCCCAGGCGTTGCTCGAATATGAGACGCTAACGGGCGAAGAGATCGACACGCTGCTCAAGGGCGGCAAGATCGTGCGTGAGGACCCGTCAGACTCAACCGACCACACGCCGCCGTCATCGGTGCCGAGCGCCGGCGCGCCGGCGACGACGAAAAAAGATGACGGAACCGGCGGCATGGAACCGAAACCGGCTTAGTTCGGCCGCTTTTCTGCTGCATTGACCATGGTAAAAGCCTTCCCAACGAGGGAAGGCTTTTTTCATGCGCAGCGCTTTTTCTGCCTTATCGATTATTCTTACGATCTTTTCCGCTGCGATGGCGCAAGAGCCGGCGGCGCGCTTTGACTGGGCGCAAGCCCAACCCCATTGGGTCAAGCCGATTGAGCCGTTCAGAATTATCGGAGACCTCTACTATGTGGGCACGGAAGGTCTCGCCGTTTATCTCGTCGCCGGCGAGCGCGGGCACGCGCTGATCGACGGCGGGCTCGCCGGCCATGAACAGACCATCATCGATAACATCGCGGCGCTTGGCTTCTCCATCAATGATGTGAAGTACCTCCTGAACACGCACGCGCATTTCGATCACTCGGGCGGGCTGGCGACGCTGAAGGAAGTCTCTGGGGCCGAACTCTACGCCAGCGCGGGCGACCGGTCCGCGCTTGAGGGCGGAACCTATCTGGGATTTGAAAGCCGAACGGCGTTCAAGGCGCCGCCCGTTGAAGCGGACCTGTACTTTTTTGACGACGCGGACCGGGGGAACAATCCGAAATCGTCGCTTCAAGGCGTCGTCATCAGTTTCGGCGATTCCGCCACCCTGCGGTCTGAGGATACGCCCGGACATTCCCGCGGTTGCACCTCCTGGCGATTGGAGGTTGAGGAAGCAGGCGCAAACTATGACGTTCTCATCTTCTGCAGCGCCACCGTCGCAGCCAACCGCCTCATTCCGCCGCAGTATCCAGGCATTGTCGACGACTATCGGCTGACATTTGAAAAGACGAGGGATTGGAATCCCGATATCTTCCTCGCCAATCATCCGGAAGTCTTCTTTATGAAGGAGACGCGCGAGAAACAAAAAACCGGGGATGCGCTCGCTTTTGTAAATCGAGGCGCGTTCCAGAAATACATTGCGGCGAAAGAACGCGCCTTTGACACGGCGCTTGAGACACAGATGCGCGAAGCGAGTGATGCAAACTAGGTCGATCCCCAAAATTATGGGCGTCTTGAACGTCACGCCGGACTCTTTCTCAGACGGCGGACAATTTTCCGATAGCGACGCGGCGGTCGACCATGCGTTTCGCCTTGTTGAGGACGGAGCGGGCATCATCGACGTCGGCGGGGAATCGACGCGTCCCGGCGCTGATCCTGTTCCCGAGGAAACAGAACTCGCCCGGGTCCTGCCTGTAATAGAGAAGATCGCCGGACGAACCAGCGCCGAGATATCTATCGACACCCGCAAGCCGGGCGTCGCCAGCGCCTGCATCCAGGCCGGCGCTTCGATCTGGAACGATGTAAGCGGATTGACTTTCGCCGAGGACAGCGTCGAGGTCGCCGCCGCGCTCTCTTGTAAGGTGATCGTGATGCATGCGCAGGGCGATCCCCGCACCATGCAGGACAATCCGCATTATGATGATGTCGTGTCGGAAGTGCTCGCCTGGCTCGCCGGGCGCATCGAGGTTTGCGTGGGCGCCGGCGTCAGCCGCTACAACCTGATCGCCGATCCGGGAATCGGTTTCGGTAAGACGCTCGATCATAACCTCGCCCTGATGAGGGTGCTTGAACGGTTTCAGGCGCTTGACGTCCCAATCCTGCTCGGCGCCTCGCGAAAACGGTTTATTGCGGCGCTGGACCGCCAGGGCCCGGCCGATGCGCGGCTTGGAGGGTCCATTGCCGCCGCCCTTTCCGGGGCCGCGCGCGGGGCCGCTATTTTGCGCGTTCATGACGTCGCCGAGACCCGCCAGGCCCTGAAAATCGCCGCGGCCGTTAACAATTGGCCTATGGCAAAGTCTCCGGCTGGGGGTTAAGCAATTGGGACCAGATTTTGCTATGGTTCAGTAACAGATTGGCTTGATAATGGGGGAGTTATGCGCGGCGACGATCAGGTGACCGGGAAGCGGGAAATATTCGGAACAGACGGCGTGCGCGGCCTGGCGAACGCCGGCGCCATGACGCCTGAGAATATTCTCCGTCTCGGCATGGCGGTGGGGCGGGTCTTTAAAAACGGCGCCCATCGCCATCGGGTGGTGATCGGCAAGGACACCCGGCTTTCCGGATACATGATTGAGCCGGCGCTGACCGCCGGGTTCGCCGCGTCGGGCATGGATGTGTTCTTGCTCGGGCCGTTGCCGACGCCGGCCATGGCGATGCTAACGCGCAGTCTGCGGGCTGACCTTGGCGTGATGATATCCGCCTCTCATAATCCGTATCATGATAATGGCGTGAAATTTTTCGGCCCGGACGGATTCAAGCTTTCAGATGAGACGGAATTGGAAATCGAGCGTCTCATGAAGGAGGGCGGCGAAGCCGGCCTCGCCGGGTCCGGAGATCTTGGCCGGGTTAAGCGCATTGACGACGCCGGCGCCCGATACATCGAGTTTGCCAAGGCGGCCTTTCCGCGCCGCATTTCGCTTGACGACGTGCGGGTCGTCATCGACTGCGCGAACGGCGCCGCTTACAAGGTGGCCCCGACCGTGTTGTGGGAGCTCGGCGCGGACGTCAAGGAAATCGGCGTTGAACCCAACGGGTTTAACATCAACCGCGACGTTGGATCGACGGCGACCAAAAAACTGCAGGAAGCGGTCAAGGATTATCGAGCCGATATCGGCGTTGCTCTGGACGGCGACGCGGACCGGGTCATCATCTGTGATGAAAAGGGCAACATTATTGACGGCGATCAGATTCTTGCGCTGATTGGCTCTTCCTGGAGCGCCGCCGGGAAACTCAAAGGCGAGGGCGTCGTTTCCACCGTGATGTCGAATTTGGGTCTCGAGAAGTTTCTGGAAAGTGAAGGATTAAAGCTGCGCCGCACAGCGGTTGGCGACCGTTACGTCGTGGAAGAAATGCGCAAACTGGGGATGAACGTCGGCGGAGAGCCTTCCGGACACGTTATTCTTTCCGACTACGCCACCACGGGCGACGGACTTGTGACGGCGCTGCAAGTGCTTGCGGCCGTAGCCGCCGAAGGGCGCGCGGTTTCCGAGGTATGCTGCAAGTTCGATCCTTATCCGCAGCTCCTACGCAATGTGCGGTATCGCAACGGCGATCCGCTGAGCACCGACGTCGTGAAGTCGGCGATTACCGCTGCAGAGGACAAACTCGGCCGACAGGGACGGCTGGTGATTAGAAAATCCGGCACCGAGCCTGTCATTCGCGTCATGGCGGAAGGCGAGGACACCTCTGTCGTACGCAGCGTTGTCGAAGACGTCATAGATGCGGTGGAACAGAGCGTTTAGCGAGACACTCAAAAATCGACGGCCCGCGCTTGAAGCGTCGACCGCGCAAAAGAAGGCCGGCTTGCGCCGGCCTTCTTTGTTTTAGGATTGGCGTCGAAATTAGGCGGCTTGCGCTTTTACCACCGGAAAGTCGATTTCCGTTTGCGCAATGTGATTGACATAATTTGTCAGAATATTCGCGACCACATTGACAATCGTCTCGACGATTTCCCCGTCTGAGAGACCGGCGTCGCGCGCCGACTGCAATTGCGCGTCGGAAACGAAACCTTTCTCGTCGACCACCGCTTTGGCGAAGGTCAAGATCGCCTGCAGCTTGGCGTCGGACGACCTGGCGTTGAGGCGGCTTGAAATTTCCGCATCGTCCACTTTGAGGTTTTTAGAAATCGCCGAATGAGCGGAGGCGCAATAGTCACAGTTGTTTGCGCCGGCGACGGCGAGGGCGATAGCTTCGCGAGTTTTCTGATCGAATGATCCTTGTCCGAGTTCTTCGCCGATTGTCAGGGTGGCCTTCAGCGCCGCCGGTTCGTTGGCGAGCACGCGGTAAAGGTTGGGAACGACGCCGATTTTTCCCTTGATCGCGGTGAAGAGTTCCGCCGCTTTGGGCGTTGCGTTGTCGTCTGTGACTTGGGTCAGTCTGGCCATTGGGGTTTCTCCTGTTTGAATTCTTTGCTTCCGATTTTTGCTCCGCGCTGTCTCTTGCAGCCCGTTGCGAAAGGTCATATATGATTACGGACCGAATGGTCAAGAATGAAATCGAGCAGCCCTGTTCACATCGAAGTGAGGACGAAAAATGGCGCGACCCAGGGAGTTTGACGCAGATGAAGCGCTTGACGCTGTGATGGACGTGTTCTGGCGGCAAGGATTTGAGGGTACGTCGATGCACGATATTGAAGCGGCGACGGGCCTTAACAAGCAAAGTCTTTATCGCGTTTTCAAGGACAAGCGCGCGATGTATCTCGCCGCGCTCAATCGATATGACCAACAGGAGGTCGCCGGCGCGGCTGATATTCTCGCCGGGCCCGGTCGTCCTCGTTCAAAGTTCAAGAAGCTTTTCAATGCGGCGCTAGCGCCGGTTCTGGAGGGCGATGATCGCCGCGGGTGTTTTCTCTGCAACGCCAGCGCGGACCAGGGTCAGCTCGATCGCCAAACCCGGGACTTTGTCGGCGCAGCGATGAACAGGATGCTGCATGCATTCGACGACGCTTTGGCGACATCGCCCGTATACGCCCGTAAGGCGCAGGCGCGACGAACGTTGTCCGCCAAACTGCTCGCAGGCTATTTCGGGTTGCGCGTACTGGTGAGGGCGAATGTGGACGGCGCCACATTGGTCGCGGCGGCTGAGGCGCTGCTCTCGGAGATAGAATAGCAAAAGGCCGCCGGCAAGATACGCATGCCGGCGGCCTTTACTACGCTACGCTACATTACGAATAGACGTTGATGCGCGCGCGCCGAGAGCATCCGCGATTGGCGATTCGATACATCCGACGTTCGGAAACGTAACGCGCTTCCGGGCCGCGCGCGGTGACCGTGCACACCAGTCGAGGTCCGCGGCGCGTACGAATGACTTCTTCGACAAGGACAATGCGGGCGCGAAACCGCGTATCGTAAACCTCGCGATTGACGATTCGCGCGCGCGGGCCGCGATAGCCGTTGCGGCGACCGTAATAGCGATTTCGGCGGTCATAGCGATCGTAGTAGCGATCGTCGCCGAATGTGACCGAGAATCTGACCCCTGAATCGCGATGGCGGCGATCATAGTTATAGTCATAGTCGTCATAGTGTTCCGCATGATGGGACCGGTGGTCGCGGCCCTTTTCGCTATCGGCGGGTTTCTTTGCGTGGGCGGCCGTGACGCTCATTGCGGCGACGCCCAGAAAGCCGGCGATAATCGCTTTCAACTTGCTTTTCATGTTGGTCCTCCGTGTCGTCCCAGCCGGATTTCGATGACATGGAAGCTAAAAGCGCATTGGGGCCATATTGGCGCGAAAACGAGCCCAAAAGCTGCCCAATTTATGATCGCGAACACAGCTTCGAGAGATTTGCGGAGATATTTGCGAAACAATGCGAAATCGGATTACTTATAGCGTCATGTCGCAAGCAGAAACGATTTCTCCGCAGACGCGCGCCCATACAGCCGACGAAAGCGTTGTCGATCGCGAATCCTGCGGGATGGCGCGCGCGACTGAACTGATCGGCGATCGCTGGACGATGTTGATACTGCGCGAGGCGCTTTTCGGCGTGACCCGGTTTGACGACATTCAAAAGAATCTGAACTGCCCGCGAACGATTTTGTCAGGTCGTCTCAAGCGGTTGGTGGCGACCGGCGTGTTGACCCGACGGTCCTATAAGGAACCGGGCCAGAGAACCCGCTCGCAATACGTATTGACGATGAAGGGGGTCGATCTCGCGCTGCCGATGATCGCGTTAATGCAATGGGGCGACAAATACTGCCTGGACGGCGGACCCGCTGCGGAAATCGTTGAACGACGCACCGGTGCGCCTTGTCGCGTCAGTCTCGTCAATGGAAGCGGCGCGCCCATCGGCGTCGGCGAAACAACCCTTCGAAAAGCGTAATAATTCTGATAGCAAGGCGGCCATGAAAGGTCGCGTTCTGATTATCGCAGGTTCCGATCCGTCCGGCGGCGCCGGGATCCAGGCGGACATAAAAACTGTGACGGCGCTCGGCGGCTACGCGGCGACCGCGATCACAGCCCTGACGGTGCAAAACACCCGGGGCGTCGGCGCAATCT
Source organism: Hyphococcus sp. (assembly GCA_028289605.1). Taxonomy (GTDB): domain Bacteria; phylum Pseudomonadota; class Alphaproteobacteria; order Caulobacterales; family Parvularculaceae; genus Hyphococcus. Next base: position 63,515 of record JANQON010000017.1, read on the forward strand.
ATCCTGTTCCGTTAGATATCATCACACAGCAGATCGATGCAGTCCTGAGCGATATTGGGGCGGACGTCGTAAAGATCGGGATGGTCGGCGAACCCGACGTCGTCGACATGCTGGCGACCACGCTGTCCCCGACAGCAAATGCGACCCCCGTCATTCTCGACCCGGTGCTTGTCGCCACCAGCGGCGATGCGCTCGCCGGCGAGGGGGTCGGCGCCGCGATTGCGGAAAAACTCGTCCCGCTGGCCGCCGTCGTCACCCCCAACACCAATGAGGCGACGGCGCTGACCGGCGTGTCTATTGAGTCCCGCGACGACATGGCCGCCGCAGGGGAGGTGCTGCTGCGCCGGGGCGCGCGCGCCGCGCTCGTTACCGGCGGTCACCTGCCGGGCGACAACGTGGTCGACGTGCTCGTGAGCGATGAAGGCGTGGCGCGATTTGAGAACCCGCGCATCAATACGACGTCCACGCATGGAACGGGATGCACGCTTGCAAGCGCGGTCGCCGTCGGGCTGGCTCAGGGCCTTTCCGTCGCCGATGCGGTTGCGCGCGCGGTTCGGTTCGTTCACGCCGCGATTGCGACGGCGCCGGGTCTCGGCGCGGGCGCCGGTCCGTTAAATCATGCGCATATGATTGCGCCGCCGCGCCGCTGACGCCAGTGCTCCTATCAACAAGCCGAACAAATCTGGTTTGTCAGCGCGTCCAGCTCTGGAATAAGAGCGCAAGCCATGACAGGAGCCGCCCATGCCCGCATACGCCTTTGAGACATACGACGTTTTCACCGATGAGACATTCGCAGGCAATCCCCTTGCCGTGATCATGGACGCGCGCGGGCTCGACGGCGACGCCATGTTGCGCATCACCAGGGAATTCAATCTCTCCGAAACGACGTTCGTGTTGCCGGCGCAGTCCGCCGAGAATGAGGCTCGCGTGCGCATTTTCACACCCGGCTTTGAAATGCCCTTCGCCGGCCATCCGACTGTGGGAACTGCGATTGCGCTTGCCGAAGCAAGAGGACTTGACGGCGATATCGTCCTTGAGCTGAACGCCGGTTTGTTTCCGGTATCAATTGAACAACGTGACGGTTCTTACTTTGCCGAGTTCTTGAACCCGAACCTACCCGCCGAGGCCGGCGACGCGCCGTCCGCCGTCGAGCTGGACGCGGCGCTGTCCCTGCCGCCCGGCGAAATCGAAAACGGGGGCTCCAAACCGCGCCTGATCGGCTCCGGCGGCGTTGACTATGTCTATGCGCGCGCGCCGTTATCGGCTGTTAGGTCCGCTTGCGTGAACAGCGCCGCCTTTGAAGCGTTGGGACTGGACAGCGCCGTCGGCGTCTATCTCTATGCGGTCGGCGGCGAAGCGAAAGACGCCGCCTATCACGCACGGATGTTTGCGCCGAATGCGGGTATCTTAGAAGATCCGGCAACGGGATCCGCCGCTGCGTCCCTGCCGGCGCACGTCGCGGCGAGCGAAGCAGTGGATGACGGCGAGCATCGATGGATTGTGGAGCAAGGGTTCGAAATGGGCCGGCCGAGCCGGATTCACGCCCGCGCCGACATCAAGAATGGAAACGTGACCGCTGTTCGCATCGGCGGCCATGCCGTCCGCGTGCAGCGGGGCGAGGTTTTTGTCTGAGAGTCAGGTGCGTTCGTCAGCGCTTTGGCCGGCATGGCCCGACAGATTGTTTGACTTTCGCGGCGTGCGCTGACTGACGGCGACGCCGACCAGGATGACAACCAGCGCGATGAGCGCGTTGGCGCCGAGGCGTTCGCCGAAGAGTAACGCGCCCATGCCCACGGCCCACAGGGGCGTCAAATAGTTGGCGAACGCCATGAAGCCGGCGCCGACGCGCTGGATCAGGATGATCAACAAGACGCCGCCGAGGCCGGTGGGTCCGAGGCCGAGACCGATGACATTAACGACGCCGGCGAGGGTCCAATCCTCCACCCGCCAATCGGTGAAAAACAAGACCGGCGTCGACAAAATCGCGGCCGGGATCAACGTCGCGGCGGCGAAGGCGCGCGGACGGATAGGGGGCGCCATGCGCGTGATGACGGCGGCGGCGGCGTAGCCCAGCGTCGCCAGAAGCAGCGCCAGTTGCGCCGCCAGGCTGGATGTCGCCGCCTCGCCGAGCACGGCCGGACCGATCAGAATGACAACGCCGGCAAAGCCGAGGGCGAAGCCGACAATCTTCTGACGGTTCAGGCTCTCGCCGGCGAAGAGAAAGGCGAGAAACACCGTCCAGATCGGCATGAACGCCATGTAAATGCCGGCGAGCCCGCTATCGATGAATTGCTGCGCCCACGGAAATATTAAAAACGGGCCCACATAGCCGATGACGCTGATGGCGAGGATCCAAAGCCATTCCTGATTGATCGGGCGCTGTGACTGCGGATCGGACAGTGATGGAAGCTTTCTCCCGGCATGGCGCATGACGGCGTAAAGAAAGATCGCGCCGATCCATAATCGTCCCACCGTGATGACAGCCGGCGGGACTGATTCGACGGCGCCGCGGATCATGGCAAAGGACGAGCCGCCGACCGCAACGATCGCGGCGAACAACAACCAGTCAAACAGGGTCGGTGCGGTCTCTCGCCGCTCAGGCGCAGGCATGGGAAGGCGCTATCTGTGCGCGTTCCGCGGCGCAAGCCAAAAAATCTTATTGCGTTGCAAAAAAATTTTCATTGACCCTTAACCGGCTTTGCGCGAATAAGGCTGCGGGCCACGCCTCCCCAACGGGGCGCGACCCATCTGAGAGGATGGGAGAAAAACATGACCTCAACGAAACCCGCGCTTCCCGCGCGGCCGCACTTTTCGTCCGGACCCTGCGCTAAGCGCCCGGACTGGAACCCCAAAAATTTTAACACCGACACGCTCGGTCGCTCGCATCGATCGAAGGTCGGCAAGGCGCGCCTGAAAGAAGCGATTGACCGAACGCGCGCATTGCTCGGCGTTCCTGACGACTATCGTATCGGCATCGTGCCGGCGTCCGACACCGGCGCGGTCGAAATGGCGATGTGGTCCATGCTGGGCGCCCGGCCTGTCGACATGCTGGCCTGGGAAAGCTTCGGGCAGGGCTGGGTGACCGACGCGGTCAAGCAGCTCGATCTCGACGCGACCGTGCTGAGCGCGCCCTATGGCGAGATTTCAGACCTTTCAGCGGTCGACCCTTCCCACGACGTCGTTTTCACCTGGAACGGAACGACATCCGGCGTGCGCGTTCCGGACGCGGACTGGATCAGCGCAGACCGCGAAGGAATCGTTATCTGCGATGCGACCTCGGCGATATTCGCCCAGGGGCTCGACTGGCCGAAGCTCGATGTCGTCACCTATTCCTGGCAAAAGGTGCTTGGCGGCGAAGGCGGGCACGGCGTCCTCATTTTGTCGCCGCGCGCCGCGGAGCGTCTCGAAACCTTTGTCCCGCCGCGTCCCTTGCCGAAAATCTTCAGGCTGACCAAGGCTGGCAAACTGATCGAAGGCGTCTTCGACGGCGCGACGATCAACACGCCGTCCATGCTATGCGTTGAAGACTATATCGACGCGCTCGCCTGGGCCGAAAGCCTCGGCGGTCTTGAAGCGCTGCACGCCCGCGCTGACGCCAACGCCGCCGCGCTGTCCGCCTGGGCGGCGCAAACGGATTGGATCGACCATCTCGCCGTCGATCCTGCGACGCGGTCGAACACCTCGGCCTGCCTAAAAATCGTCGACGGCGCCTTTGCGGCGTTGGAGGAGGAGGCGCAAAAGGCGTTCGTCAAAAAAATGGCGTCGCTGCTGGAGGCGGAAGGCGCCGCCTTTGATATCGCCGGTTATCGCGACGCCCCGCCCGGGCTGCGTATCTGGTGCGGCGCCACCGTGGACGTCGCCGATATCGAAGCCCTGGGGCCGTGGCTCGACTGGGCGTTCGCACAAACGAAATCATCAATCAGCTAACGGATTAAACCGCCGCTTACCAGGCCGAGGCCGGGACTTGCGCAGCCATTGGCAAGACTTTGCTGATCAAGATCCCGGCTTTCGCCGGGATGAGCGGAGACCAAGCCGAAAAGGAATACACCAATGCCCAAAGTACTCATTTCTGACAAACTCAGCGAAACCGCCGTCAACATCTTCAAAGAACGCGGCGTTGATGTCGACTATCAGCCGGACCTCGGCAAGGATAAAGACAAGCTTCATGCGATCATCGGAAAGTATGACGGTTTGGCCGTGCGGTCGGCGACCAAGGCGACGCCGAAGATCATTGATGCGGCGACAAACCTAAAGGTGATCGGCCGCGCCGGCATTGGCGTTGATAACATCGACATCCCGGCGGCGACAGCCGCCGGCGTCGTCGTGATGAACACGCCCTACGGCAACGCGATCACCACGGCGGAACACGCGATCGCCATGATGTTTGCACTCGTTCGCAAAATTCCGCAGGCGAACGAATCAACCCATGCCGGCAAATGGGAAAAGTCCGCCTTTATGGGCGCGGAAGTGTTCGGCAAGACGCTGGGCGTCATCGGTTGCGGCAATATCGGATCTATCGTCGCCGACCGCGCCGTCGGCCTAAAAATGCGGGTCATCGCGTTCGATCCGTTCCTGACGGAAGAACGTGCGATCGAGTTGGGCGTTGAGAAGGTCGACCTGGAAACGCTGTTGTCCCGGGCCGATATTGTCACGCTGCACACGCCGCTGACGGATCAGACGCGCAATATTCTGAGCGCCGAGGCGCTTGCGCAATTAAAGCCGACTGCATTTCTCGTGAACTGCGCACGCGGCGGCCTTGTTGATGAAGGCGCATTGAAAGACGCGCTTGACGAAGAGCGCCTCGCCGGCGCCGCGCTCGACGTTTACGAAACGGAACCGGCGACCGACCATCCGCTTTTTGGCCATCCGAGGGTCGTGGCGACGCCGCATCTGGGCGCCTCGACACGTGAAGCGCAGGAAAACGTCGCCATCCAGATCGCCGAACAGATGGCGGAGTACCTCACCCGCGGCGCAGTCTCGAATGCGCTCAACAGTCCTTCCGTTACGGCGGAAGAAGCGCCGCGCCTTAAACCCTTCATTGCGCTGGCCGAAAAGCTCGGCGCGTTCGCCGGCCAACTTTCCGAAAGCGCGGTCAAGGAAATTGAGATCTCTTATGAAGGCGACGTTGCAAATCTGAATACGAAGCCGCTGACTTCCGCAGCGGTGGCCGGCGTTTTGAAGCCGATGTTGTCGGAGGTAAACGTGGTGAGCGCCCCGGTCATCGCCAAAGAACGGGGCGTTTCAATCACCGAGACCTTCAACGATGATGCCGACGCTTATGACAGCCTCATCCGCTTGCGCATTGTCACCGAGAAGCAAGACCGCTCGGTTTCCGGCACCGTCTTCGGCAGGGAGCCGCGCATTGTCGATATCAAGGGCGTTGGCATGGAGGCGGGTTTTGCGCCGCATATGCTCTACACGACTAACGACGACAAACCCGGCTTTATCGGGGCGCTCGGCGCAGCGCTGGGGGAGGCGAAAGTCAACATCGCGACGTTCAACCTTGGCAGATCGGCGCCGGGCGAGCAGGCGATCGCCCTTCTGGCCGTTGACGAAGAGATCGGGGACGACGTCTTGTCGTCGGTGCGGGCGCTGCCCCATGTGCAACAAGCCAAAGCGCTTGCGTTTTAGGAAGAATGGCTTGGCGGCGCGTTTAGCGCGCCGTCCGTTGGTCACTTATTCGCTACGCTTGGTATAGATCCCCGTGAACCAGTCGTCCCATTCTTCCGTTTCCGGATTGTATTGCTGGAAATACTGAGTAACGGTTCCGTCGTCTTCCGGCGTCCATGTGCCGCGGAAGGGAAACTTGGTTCCGTTGCGATAGTGAATGTCGCCTTCCAACACCATGGCGCCGACGTCGTTAAGGCCGCCGGCGTAATCGATGGTGGCGCCGCCGGAGACCCAAACCTGGCGCCATTTTTCCGCGCCGGGATCATAGAAGTTGTAACTCTGACCGGTACTGCCGGCGACATTCGTCCACTCTTCGAGGACGAGACAGCCGTTTTCTTGTGATGAGATGACGTTGACCCCGGCGGCATTTCCGGCCGTGTCAGCGACATCCCAGGTTCCGAGCCAGAAATCAAATGCGCGATAGATCTCTTCCTGACAAGGCGGCGGAGCCGTTTGGGTCGCGGCCGGGACCGCCGCGAGTGAGAAAAAGGCGGCGGCGCAAGCGAATTTGGCGGACATAGCACTCCTCCCGGATTCATAGCCTTCGGCTTTTGTCATAGGACAATGACAATTCCAAACGCCTCAAGCGCCGCCAATCGCCCTTTAGTTGGGCTTCCCGTCTCCGGGATTTTTGACGCCGTCCGCCAGTGTTTTCAGGACTTCACCGTCGAGCCCAAGCTCCTTCATGAGGGAATCCAGCAGAGGCGCCTGCGTTCGGTATCGCAGCGCAGCGTTCACCGCCTGATCGGCGATGCCGCCATCCGCTGCATTGGCGTCATGTCCGTTGCCGCCGCCGTGAAGCCCGTCGACATGGAGGATTTTAATCCCTTCGATCCGTTCCATCGGCTTGACCTGCTCGGCGATAATACGGGGCATCGCTTCGATCAACGCCTGCTTGATTTGCATGGCGATCTGGTCATTCGACAGCGTATTAGCCGCCTCGTTGACGGCGCGTTTGCCTTCCGCCTCAACCGCGTAAACGGCTTGCAAGGCGTCGGCCCGCAACTTTTCGGCGGTCGCATCGCCGTCAGCCGTGATGCGTAGTTTCTCCGCTTCCGCCTCTGCGGCGATTCTGACCGCCTCGGCGCGGTCTGCGGCCGCCGCCTTCTCCGCCTCAGCAGCCACTTGAATTGCGATCGCCTGCTGCTCTGCGGCTTTGCGCGCTTCGATGAGCTCAATGGCTTTTTCCCGTTCCGCCGCTTCGGTCTGTTGCGTTGTTATGACTTGTTCGGCGGCGCGCGTTGCAATTGCTCGAGCCTCGTCAGCTGTCGCATCAGCTTCCGATTTCGCCCGCGACTTCTCTGCGACGGCAATGTCGCTGTCTTGCTGCGCAAGCGCGATGAGCTTTCCTTTTTCAACTTGAGCCGCTTCAATCGCCTGCTCTTTCTCAATGTCGCGTTCAGCAACGACCCGGTCGGCTTCGATCCCGGACTCTCGAATTTGTTGGGATGCGGCGATCTTGGCCTGTTCGGCTTCCTGCTCGCGCGCCGCTTGTTGTTGGGCGATTTGCGTTTCCTGCTGAGCCTTTCGAATTTCGACTTCGCGTTCCTGTTCAAGGCGCGCGTACTCCGTATCGCGCGAGATTTCCAAACTTTGCTGTTCGGCGGCAAGGTTTTTGCGCTCGATTTCGATGCGTGTGTCCTGTTCGATGTCGTTTCGCTTCTTGCGCCGCGCTTCGATTTCTTCCGTCAGCTTGGTGAGGCCTTCGGCGTCAAAGGCGTTGTCAGGATTGAAAAACTCTTTCTGCGTTTGGTCCAGCCCGGTCAGGGAAACAGACTCAAGCTCTAGTCCGTTCTTTAAGATGTCTTCTGACACGGCCAGCTGAACCTTTTGCACGAAATCCACGCGCTGCTCGTGCAGTTCCTCCATCGCCATTTCCGCGGCGACAGCGCGCAGCGCGTCCACGAACTTTCCTTCCACCAACTCCTTAAGGTGTTGAGGCGTCATCGTGCGTTGGCCCAGGGTCTGGGCGGCGTTGGCGATCGATTCAACGGTCGGTTGAACGCGAACATAAAACTCCGCCTGTACGTCAACGCGCATGCGGTCACGCGTGATCAGCGCTTGATCGTCGTCCCGCCGCACTTCAAGACGGAGCGTGTTCATGTTCACAGGGATGACTTCGTGAAGGATCGGAAACACCAGCGCGCCGCCGTTCATGATCACCATCTGGCCGCCGAACCCGGTTCGGACGAAGGAAACTTCTTTCGATGATCGTCGGTAAAGGCGCGCGACCACGAATCCGACGATTAGCAAGAACAAAATCGCCGAAAGGGCAATTACTCCCCACGATGTCACAACAGCGAGATCCATACCATTCTCCTTACGTCGTTAAAGCTTCGTTTTCATTGATCGCGCCGCGAAATACGGCGCCGTTGCGTTCTGTCAGCAGGACCTGATCGCCGGCGACGAATTGAGATTTTTGGGTATCTGGTTCGACCAATACGTAGTGCGTATGGCCGGTGGCATCAGTGAGCTTTGCTTCCGCCGGCGAGCCCGTTGACGCAACGCCGCGTATTATCGTTGCAATGCGACCGATCAGCGTTTCCGCGGAAACCGCGTCGGTTTCTTCCTTCGGGAAGATTTTTGCAACGCCTACAGACAATATCCGCGTTACGGGCAGCGCTGCGAAAAGGGCGACCGGCGTCGCAACAAGCGCAGGCGGAAAGAAACCAAATGCGCCGTTGATTGCGTTTTGCAGCAACAAACCAATAGCGCCGAAACTGCCGAGGAATGCAGCCAAAACGATCAGGAACGGCACTTTTCCAAGGCCGAGCCACGACAACAGACCGCCAATCATGCCGCCGCCTGTTTCGAGTTCGCCTTCGATGTCGGCGTCAATGTCGGCGTCGATTTCAAAGTCGGGGAGCGCAGCGTCAATCAGTCCTGAAAACGCAACGCCAAAAAGAAGTCCGCCAACTTCGAGCAGGGCGATAAGTCCCAGAATCATGAATGCGATGGTGAACGGCGCCAATGCGGGATGAAAGAATTCCATGACTTATGTCTCCGCATCCGGCGCGGCTTGATCAAGCAGGCTGTCAAGTTCACGCAATTTGCGCTCCAGGTTTCCGTTGTCAGACGAAAGACTCAGATTCAAGAGAATTTCTTCCAACTCACCGGCGCGCTCGCTTAGTAGGCTGATATGAGAAAGGAGCGCACGACGCTCGCTCTCTAGTTGTGTCTTTCTCTCAAGCGCCGCTCGAGCAAGATCTTCTCGACCGAGCCGAATAACGCTTTCGGCTTTTTGCGTCAGCGCCGATTGCGTTTCTTCCGTCTGTAGTTCGCGTTCCAGCCGCCGCTTTTCGGCGAGCGCCGACCCGAGTTCAGCCCGCAGTTCATCGGCCAGTTTCGCCGCTCGGACTGCGTCCGCGCTTGCCGATTCAGCGTCTTCCAATTCCAGATAGTCTCGCAAACCGCTTTGTAAGGCTGCGCTTAGTCGTCCAAGCAAAGCAGATGGCATCAATGCCCTCCCGGTATTTTAGATTGGGAATAGACTGTAAGTATTCAAGGCGTTGCGGGCGCTTTTCCGATCCGCTCCCGCTCCAGAGGGTGGGTTTTCACGGTTTGACGAACAAGGCGGAACCACTATGCTGCATCTGCTTTGTTCCTCCAAACCTCTGGGAATTTAATACCATGGCTGACGTAGCGGTCATCGGCGCTCAATGGGGCGACGAAGGCAAGGGCAAGATTGTTGACTGGCTGTCCTCGCGGGCGGACATCGTCGTTCGCTTCCAGGGCGGACACAACGCCGGGCACACCCTCGTTATCGAGGGCGAGGTCTACAAATTGTCTCTGTTGCCCTCGGGCGTTGTGCGCAAAGGGTGCGTCGGGGTGATCGGCGCCGGCGTCGTTGTCGACCCCTTCGCCTTGACGGCGGAGATCGACCGTATCGCCGAGCAGGGCGTGGCGGTGACGCCCGACAGGCTGATGATTGCTGAGAACGCAACGCTGATTCTGCCGGTCCATCAGGAACTCGACGCTCTGCGGGAAGGCGCCGCCAAAGGCGTTAAGATCGGCACGACGAAACGCGGCATCGGACCCGCTTACGAGGACCGGGCCGGGCGTCGGGCGCTGCGTGTGGTTGACCTCATCGATGCCGCGTCGCTGCCGGAGAAAATCGAAAACCTCCTTGTACACCATAATGCGCTGCGGCGCGGTTTCGGCGAAGACGATTACGACGGCGATGATCTTCTCCGGCGGTTGAAAGACATTGCGCCGCGCGTAACGCCTTTTGCGCGTCCTGTCTGGCGAGAGCTTAATGACGCGCGCCGGGCCGGCAAACGGATCCTGTTCGAAGGGGCGCAAGGAGTGCTTCTTGACGTTGACCACGGAACCTATCCGTTCGTTACCTCCTCCAACACAGTCGCCGGGCACGCGGCGGCGGGGTCAGGGCTTGGGCCGAATGCGGTCGACTATGTGCTCGGCATCGTCAAAGCCTATACAACGCGCGTCGGGGAGGGCCCTTTCCCGACCGAACTCTCAGATGCGACGGGGCGCCGGCTTGGCGAGCGCGGCCGCGAGTTCGGCACGGTCACGGGCCGGCAACGCCGGTGCGGCTGGTTCGATGCGGCGTTGGTCAGGCAGTCGTTGAAAATTTCCGGCGTTGACGGCGTCGCGCTCACAAAGCTCGATGTTCTGGACGGCTTTGACGAACTGAAAGTATGCACCGGCTATCATATCGCCGGCGCGAGTTATGACTACCTTCCCGCCGGAGCGGATAATCAGGCGGCCGCCGAACCTCTCTACGAGACGATGCCGGGATGGGCCGGTTCTACGGAAAAGGCGCGAAGCTGGGCCGACCTGCCGGCCGAGGCGGTGAAATATGTTCGTCGCATCGAAGAACTGATCGAAACGCCTGTCGCGCTTGTCTCCACGAGCCCTGAACGGGACGATGTAATTTTGATGCGTGATCCGTTTCAGGATTAACTCTCCGAGATGTGAATGCGCGCCGATGGTAAAAAGCCGCTGCGGGCGATAATGGGAAACCCATGACCAAGTCGAAGAACGTCCTGTTTCTTGCGCTGCTCGCCGCCGGCGTTGCGGTATTTGCCGCGCTGGGCAGAACCTCTGCGACAGATGCGGAATATACCTATGCCGGCGAGCCTGAAGTGATTGCGGCGACCTTTTCCTCCGCATGGTGTTCGGCGTGCAAAATTCTGGAGCCGCGGTTGAAGGACGTCGTTCCTGAGTTTGCCGACCAGCCGGTAAAATTTGTGAAGCTGGATTTCACCTTCGGCCAGCGCGGCGACGTCGCCGACCTCGCTGAGGAAGAGGGGTTAGGACACATCTATCCGCAGTTCGAAGGCGCAACGGGCTTTACGTTGCTGGTCGACGCCGAGACCGGCGAGATTATCGATCAGCTGACTATCAATCATTCAAAAGCAGCGATGCGCGCTGCGATTGCGCAGGCGGTTGCCGGGGCGACGCAGTCGTAAACCTGATTTCTCGGCGCAGCGTCGTCATTGCGCTCGTCGCTTCGGCGACGCCATTGCCCGCCGCGGCGCGCGCGACAAACGCGCCAAGGGAGGCCCGCAAGGCTGGCATATTCATGACCGCAAACTCTATTTGAACGTCAGTAAGCGGTATAAACGCGAGTGGCGGGATAATATTGCGCGCGACGTTGAACGGGCCGACGAGTTTTGGCCGGGTATTCCTGACCGCAACTGACGGGCTTTCCCGTTCTGAGACAATCGCCGCCAGACCGATTTTCCTTGCGGGGAAAAGGCTTTTGAGTCATGATTTCAGTGTTCCGAGGGGCGTCCCGCCTGTCGACATTGATCGACGCTCGTGCGACGCGCAACTCGTTTCATTTGCGACGAGCAATGCGCGCCAGGGAGCTAGGGCGTATGGGACTGAGACGAACCCTTTGAACCTGATCCGGATCATGCCGGCGCAGGGACGGAACAGCTGCGGGGCGTCAGCGTCGCAGGAATAGCAAAGCCGATTTCCTCATCGCCGGATCCGAAGGCTTAAGCAGCGGTGAGGGGACCGGCGATCAGTTGAGTGTCGTCACATTCTGGTTTTCTGCGCAGCTTTGCATTTTCGAAGCAGGCGCAAATGCGTATTGTCGCCGGTATGAGTCAACGCCGCTCTTTTGAACTTCCGCCCATTGCATATTCGTCATTAACCGCTGTGGTCGCGTGCTGCGCTCTTCTCGCGACGCTGCACGCCGGCGCCCGCGCTGAACAAAGCCCGTCGTGCACTGAGCAAGAACACAAAGACGCCAGGATGGTCGTGTGCCGCGCGTCAGGCGACGCCGATATCCGGCTTTTTCTCAATGGCGCCGACGGCGCGCCCTACCGCCACTTCAATTTCGTCAATGAGGCCCTGGCGGCGGAGGATGCGACGCTGGTCTTCGCCATGAACGCGGGCATGTACCACGAAGACAGATCGCCAGTCGGCTATTATCGCGAAAACGATGTGGATTTCAGCGCGATCAACGCCAATGACGGCCCGGGCAATTTCCACCTGAAGCCCAATGGCGTTTTTTATGTGGACGCGAACGGCGCCGGCGTTGAAGAAACCGGCGCGTTCATTGCCGCCAAGCGCGAACCGCCGCGCTTCGCAACACAGTCGGGTCCGATGCTCGTGATCGAGAACGCCATTCACCCGCGGTTCCTCTCGGATTCTGACTCTCTCAAACGCCGCAACGGCGTCGGCGTTACGAAAGATGGCGACGTCATATTCGTGCTCGCCGACAGCCCGGTTCGGCTTTATGACTTCGCGACGTTCTTCAGAGACGAATTGATGACGCCGAATGCGCTCTATCTGGATGGAACCATTTCGCGCCTGTTTGCCCCCAGCCTTGGTCGCAACGACCCCGGTGCGGCCATGGGGCCGATCGTTGGCGTCGTGGAGACAACAAACAATGACTGACGTCGTCATCGCGAAGCGGTTTTGCGGCCCAAAAAACTCCGGCAATGGGGGATACTGCGCCGGCCTGTTCGCTCAGATGATTGAGGGACCGTCCGCCGTCATGTTGAAGGCGCCGCCGCCGCTCGACACGCCGATCGCGTTAACCCGCACCGACAATGGCGTCGAGGCGCGCTGCGCCGGCGCGCTGGTCGCTGTCGCTGAACCGGCGACGGTGGCCGTGGATCCGCCGGCGCTGCCCGACGACCCCGCTGTCGCCGCGGCCCATGACGCCTATCTGGCGGACACAGGCGGTGAGCACCTGATTCCCTTTTGTTTCGTGTGCGGCAATCGGCGCGCGCCAGGAGACGGCCTCAGGATATTTACCGGCCCGGCGCCGGATAGTTCCGTCAACGCGGATTTTTGGACTCCGGCGCAGGATTTGGCCGGAAAGGATGGTCTCGTCTCGCCGGAATTCTTATGGGCGGCGCTGGACTGTCCCACCGCGTTCGCATTGCGCCTCTGGCCGCGCCTGACGCTGCTCGGGCGCCAGGCTGTCGAGATCCATCGGCGCCCGGCGCCGGGCGAACGCCTGATTGCAGCGGCCTGGCCGGTGGGTTCAGACGGGCGCAAACATTTTGCCGACGCCGTTCTGCTTGACGCCGACCGGAACATCATCGCGGCAGCGAATACGCTGTGGATCGAAATCAAGGACGAGGCGATGCTGGCGCAGTTCAAGGCTGACCGCGAAAACGCCTAGAGACTGAAGACCCGCTTTGCATTGTCGCGCAGGAAAAGCGCTTGCGTTTGCTCGTCAAGACCGAGATCAGCGAGACCCTTGAGGCAACGCGCCGGCGCCAGCATCGGCCAGTTCGATCCGAACAAGATGCGTTTGCGGCCTTCGTTTTTGAGGAGACGCACAAAGTCCGGAGGCAGTCGATGGAGCACATAGGCGGAGGTATCGACATAGAAGTTCGGAAACTTGTGCAGCAGCGACGTAACCTCATCGATCCAAGGAAAGCCGACATGCCCGCCGACGACGACAAGTTCCGGAAAATCCAGCATGACGTCTTCCAAGTAAGGAATTAATCGTCCGTATTCAGAGGTTTTAAGCGGCCCTGTATGGCCGATCTGCGTGCAAAAGGGCAGACCTGCGTCAATACAGGCGGCGTAGACCGGATAGAAACGCCGGTCATTGGGCGGGAGCCCCCAAAGCCACGGCAGAACGCGCACGGCCGCAAAGCCGTCCTCCGCGCGTTGGCGGATTTCGCGCACTGCGCCCATGGGATCGGTCAGATCGACGCTCATAACCGGTTTGAGGCGGCCGCCCGAAGCGGCTGCGTTCTCGGCGGTTTCCTCGTTTGAGATCAAGACGCCGGCCGGCCCGGTCCAGGCTGAAATGAGCCCGGTTTCGACACCGGCGTCATCCATGGCGCTTAGCGTGAGCGGAACATCGGGCAACATTCCGCCCTCTTCCTGTCCGGTCCAGCGTAAGAGGCTTGCAAGCCACGGTTCCGCCGCCATGCGCGGCGTTGTGATCTGCATCCAGGCGTCAATAATTTGATGTTGCATCGCCGACAAATCCGCTCGCTTCGGCGGCGAGTGTAAGTGTCTCGAACCGCCGGATCAATTTTCCGGCGCAGTTTGTGCTGCAACAGGCGCGGGCAGGTCGGTCGCGAATTCAGCGCCCAGGAAATACGGCCAGATGATCAGCGCCAGCAGTCCTTTCCAGAAGCCCAGTTCGAGAAATCCAATGGAAAACAGCCAACCGATAAACCACAAGACGCCAAGACCGCCGTGGTGTTCAATTTTGACTTTGCCGTTCATGCCGCGCTCCTCGTGATCAATATTGCACGCGCCGGGGTACCTGTTTGCCGCAGAGAGTATATGACGTGTGTCAATTGTCGAGCATGCAGATTGACGGCGAATGGCGCTGAATGGACCGGACAAATGCTGTTCAGCAGCGCAAAAAAAAGCGCCGGCGGGCCCGCCGCCGGCGCTTTTCGTTAATGGTTTGTCGCGCTTCTTAGGACGAAGCGTCTTGCATACTGTCCTGCGAAGGCTCGTCCATCTGCGGTTCGGTCGATGTCGCTTCCCCGTTGTCTACGGAGGCGATCATCTTTGTAATGAGGTCCGAAATATTTCCCTTGATGGACCCTTCATTGGCGAGCTGCAAGCGCTTAACGCCCATAAAGGCGTCGCCTGCCTTCGCCGTATAGGCTTTCTCGATCGTCTCTTCCAGGACTACCTCGCCTGAACTCACGTCCGTAAGGGTGTAGTTCACGATTGACGTCACCGTCATATTAAATCCGGCGAAAGGCTGTTTCAGTTTCACAAGTTCGGCGTCCAGACGATAAGCGCCGTCTTCCGTCGCCAGCATAGCGTGAGCGGCAAAGGTCTGACGCAACGCTTCCGCGAAGTCGTCGCTGGATACTTCCGACGTCCAGAGGGGATTGGTTTCCTTGCCGCCGCCGACAGTCCCGACGACGACGCTTTCTCGCAATTGCGATTCGTCCTGGATAATTGTGGCTTCAGTGACTTCGGCGACCATGGCGCCTGGTTTTGACGCCGATGCGCATGCGCCGAGCGCAAGCGCGCCGATTGCGGCGAGATAGATTTTCATTGTGCCCCTCCGGTTTACGATAGTTTGGCCGGCGCCCCGCCGACCAGAATGCGTATCATTCCCGTGTTGCTTTTCGAAGGCAACCCAATAGGGTCATTCTGCAATTCGGGGGCGGTCGGTTCATGCGTTGGATTTCGGTTCTGTTCGCCTTTGTTTTGACGGCGTGCGGCGGACGCGTGGCCAATCCGGTCGCGCTTGAGCGCAGTTTCGACGACCAGTTGTCATGCTCCCACTATGTCGGGGAACTGGAAAACAACATTAAGCGGCTGTCGGAGTTAACCGGCGAAAGCAACGACAAAGCGCGCGACAATCTAGGGTTGTTAATCTCCAGCCCGCTTTTTCTGGATTTCTCAACGACTCAGAAGGACGAAGCCGCCGCCATTCTTGCGCGCAATGAAAGGCTTCGCGAGCTAATGGCGGCGAAAGACTGTGTCCTTGAAGAGGCAGTGGCGGCTGCCGGCGACGTCGACCCTGAATCAACGAACAACGTCGCCGCGGAAGAGTAGGGTTTGCCGGCTATTCCTCGGAAGGCTCCAGTTTATCCTGGGTCCTCAATTCGAAATCGCTGGCGTCGTGGCGTTCGTGAAGTTGTTCCGCCGGATCGCCCCAACCGCGATTGACCATGCGTCCGCGTTTGACGGCGGGGCGGCCGGCGACCTCAGCCGTCCAGCGCTGCGCGTTCTTATATGAGTCAACCTGCAAAAACTCGCCGGCCTCGTAAATCTTCCCTTGCGCCAGAACGCCGTACCAAGGCCAGATCGCCATGTCGGCGATGGAATAGTTGTCGCCGGCGATGAATTTATTGTCTGCAAGCTGACGGTCAAGCACATCGAGCTGGCGCTTAACTTCCATCGCATAACGGTTGATCGGGTATTCAAACTTCTCCGGCGCGTAAGCATAAAAATGACCAAATCCGCCGCCGAGGAAGGGCGCCGAACCCATTTGCCAGAACAGCCAGTTTAGGGTTTCTATGCGCGCGGCTCCGTCCTTGGGCAGAAACGCGTCAAATTTGTCGGCCAGGTGCACAAGAATCGAGCCGGACTCAAAAACCCTGATCGGTTCCGGGCCCGAGCGGTCGAGCAAGGCGGGAATTTTTGAATTCGGATTGACGTCAACGAAACCCGACCCGAACTGATCGCCTTCCTGAATATTGATCAGCCATGCGTCATATTCGGCGTCTTTCACGCCGCGCTCGAGCAATTCCTCGAACATGATCGTTGCTTTCACCCCGTTCGGCGTCGCGAGCGAGTAGAGCTGGAACGGGTGCTCGCCGACAGGAAGGTCCTTGTCGTGCGTCGGTCCGGCGATGGGCCGGTTGATGTTGGCGAACTGGCCGCCGCTTTCCTGGTCCCAGGTCCATATGGGCGGCGGGACGTAAGAGGCTTGGTCTGTCATGGAACGGCGTCCTTTCCGGTGCGGGTGAAAACTGGTGCGGCCTATGTAGGGCGCCGCGGCGGGTTTCAAGCTCACGTCTGCGCGAGGATGCGGTCCCATCAGCAGCGCTAACAACTTACTTAGTCAGGCTGGCGTAAACGCGGTCGAGATAAATGGCGACATTGGGCGCGCCGGCGCCGAGCTCTTCGTTGAATTCGGCGGTCGGCTCTGCGGCGACGATCTCCTCCAGAGACATGCCGTCGTCGATCATCGCCTTGATGCGGTCGCGGGTGGTCCTCAGGATTTCAACGTAGCGCCTCATCTCCGGCGCTCTGGTGACAGGCCCGTGTCCCGGAATAACGATGGTGTCGTCGTCGATCTCGGCAAGGACTTTTTCGCAAAAAGAGATCATGCCGTCGATATGCCCGCCATTGCCAGCGTCGATGAAGGGGTATCCGGTGTTGTTGAAAATATCGCCCATATGAACGGCGTTCTGCTTGCGGAAGATGACCGCCGCGTCGCCGGATGTATGCGCGGCGCCGAAGTGAAGCAATTCGATCTCCCCGCCATTGTAGAAATACGACATCGCCTTATCGAAGGTGACGTCTGGCAAACCGTGGGCGGGGTACGCCTTTTGATCATACTTTACGATGACGAGATTGACGATATTGTCCGTCAGCATTTTCTCGCGCGAATTCTTATGGGCGATGATCTGCGTTCCCTCTTTCCCGAGCGTCAGATTGCCTTCCGCATGATCGAAATGCCAATGCGTGTTGATCGCCACGTCAACATCGTCATCGGCGAATTCCCTGAGCGCTTTTTTTATTTTCGGCATGAGCTGCGGGAATTGGTCGTCCACGACCAACACGCCGTCCTCGCCGGAGGAGACGGCGATGTTGCCGCCAAGACCGAACAGAACATGAAGACCGTCTGCGACTTTGACGATCCGGATCTGCGCATCTTCAAAGTCCCAGCCGAAGGCGGCGAGCAACGCCTCGAGTTCCAGAACCGGCGCCTCGGTCGGGGCCTCGGGCTCGCTATGAGCCTGTGCGGCGCCAGCGAGAATCGCAAAGTAGGCGGCAAGAACTATTGAAATCAGTCGTTCCATGAATGGCTCCCCTGAACAATTCGTCTGAAGACAGAATCACCTGCGTCGCTGCGTCTGGCGATCCCCAGAGTGTTGGCGATAATCGTTCGAGGTGCGATGTTGGCGTTCACGCAGCAGACTCCCGGTCAAAAGCGGTCATTGCGCCGCACAATCGAATTTGAAAATGCTAAACGCGTCACGCTGCGGTTTCAAATGCGGATGTCGCCGCCGATTTCGATTGACCATCGGGCGACAGGTTTGGTTAGGTGACGCCTGCTGATGAATGATCGGGGGCGATTTATGACAATCAGCGGGTGGCGGGCGACAGCGGAAGTCATCGCCGTTCTCGGCGCGGCGATGGCCGGCCTGATCGGCGCCGCGATTGTGTTCGGCTCGCCCTATGCATCCCCCTTCGGCATGCTGGCGGGTGTTGCGGCGGCGCTCTTTTTTGTCGGCGTGCGCGGCGAGCCGCTGTCTGACTTCGGCTTCCGCGGCGCGGGACTATTCAAGACCCTGGGTCTCGCCGTCGGCGTCTTTGCGTTCGCCGTAGCGTTGTTTCTTTACGTAGAGCCGGTTTTGGAGCGATGGTTCGGGCCGATTGATTTTTCCATCTTCGCACCGCTGGAAGGCAACGCACCGTTTCTTGCGTTTATGCTGGTGGTGTCGTGGGTCGGCGCCGCTTTCGGCGAAGAGGTGGTGTATCGCGGCTTTATCATGACGCGCATCGCCCAGGCTTTTTCCCTTTCGTCCGTCGGCTGGGGCGTCGCCATTGTTGTTCAGGCGGCGCTGTTCGCCGTCGCCCATTCTTATCAGGGTATGGTCGGCGTGATTGAGATTTTCATTCTCGCGATCGTTTTGGGCCTCGTCTATCTCGCCGCGGGGCGCAGCTTGTGGCCTGTTATCATTGCGCACGGCCTGCTCGACACTTTCGGCATGATGGACTTTTACCTGGGCGGCGCGCTGAGCGACGCGATCGCCGCCGCGGGGCGTTGAAGCCGGACCGCTTTTCCTTGCGGGCGCGGGCCCCGCTCTCTATATTCCAGTCATTCCGAGGGGCGCCGGCGCACCGGCTGAGACCCTGTTCCGTCACAGGGGCACCCTTTGAACCTGATCGGTTAAGACCGGCGTAGGGACGGATTGCACGCAAAGGCCTTCTTCCACACGCCGGACGACCCGCTGCTGAAGGAGCGCCGCCCATGACCCGCATTCACCGCATTTTTTGCAGCGCCGCCCTCGCGTTCGCCGTCGCGCCGGCTGCGGTCGCTGAACCCGGCAAAGAGGTTATCGTGCCGGACGCCTGGAAGAGCGCTTACGAACAGCTTCACTACGCCCCGGCGGTGCGCGCCGGCGATTGGTTGATCCTTTCCGGCGTTGTCGCCGGCTTCGGTCCGGACCCTGCGGACACGGACCAAGAAGCCGCCTATGTGCGAGCGTTCGAAGCGATCGGCGCCATCCTGAAAGAAGGGGGCGCCGATTGGGACGATGTCGTCGAGTTCGAAACGTTTCACACCGACCTGCCAGGGCAAATCGTAGTGTTTGGCGAGGTCAAAGACCGATACGTCAAGGAGCCTTATCCGGCCTGGACGGCGATCGATATCGACCGTCTCTATCCCGATCGCGGAATCGTAGAGATCAAAGTCACCGCCTATCTCGGCGAGTAAGTTGCGCGCAGCATCAAGAAAGCGACATTCATGAACAAACACATTCCCCAATCCGAGTTTCAAACCCCGGAAGTGACAACCGGCGCCTTACCGTCGTCGCGCAAGACCTATGTTGTGGGCGATCAGTATCCGGATCTTCGCGTGCCGGTGCGCGAGATCGACCTGCATCCGAGCGCGGAGGAACCGCCGGTGCCGGTCTACGACACTTCCGGCCCCTATACGGACCCGGACGTCGCCATCGACGTTGAGAAAGGCCTCGCCCGCACGCGCACGGCGTGGATCAAGGAGCGCGGCCATGTGGAGGAGTATGAAGGCCGCGAAGTGAAGCCGGAAGACAATGGCGGCGCCAGCGGCAAGCACCTGGCGCGGGAATTTCCGGTAAAACACCGGCCGCTGCGCGGCGACGGAACCGGTCCCGTCACCCAGTATGAATACGCCAAGGCCGGCGTCATCACCCGCGAAATGGAATTCGTCGCCATCCGCGAAAACCTGGGCCGCAAAAAGATGCTTGAGGGCGCGGAAGAACGCGTTGCGCTCGGCGAAAGCTTCGGCGCGGAGATCCCGCCCTTCATCACGCCGGAATTCGTCCGTGAGGAGATCGCCCGCGGCCGCGCGATTATTCCGTCGAACATCAACCACCCGGAGATTGAGCCGCAAATCATCGGCCGCAATTTCCTCGTCAAGATCAACGCCAATATCGGCAATTCGGCCGTTGCGTCGTCTGTGGAAGAAGAAGTCGACAAGATGGTCTGGGCGACCCGCTGGGGCGCGGACAATGTCATGGACCTCTCCACGGGCCGCAACATTCACAACACCCGCGAATGGATCATCCGCAATTCGCCGGTCCCCATCGGCACCGTGCCGATCTATCAGGCGCTGGAGAAAGTGAACGGCGTCGCCGAAGACCTCTCATGGGAGGTTTATCGCGACACGCTGATCGAGCAATGCGAGCAGGGGGTCGACTATTTCACGATCCACGCCGGCGTGCGCCTGCCTTATATTCATCTCACCGCGGACCGCGTCACCGGCATCGTCTCGCGCGGCGGGTCGATCATGGCGAAATGGTGCCTCGCCCATCACCGGGAAAGCTTTCTGTATACGAACTTTGAAGAGATCTGCGAGATCATGCGCAAGTATGATGTGTCATTCTCGTTAGGCGACGGCTTGCGTCCGGGCTCCATCGCCGACGCCAATGACCGCGCGCAGTTCGCCGAGCTCGAAACCCTTGGCGAGCTGACGAAGATCGCCTGGGACCATGGTTGTCAGGTGATGATCGAAGGCCCGGGTCACGTGCCCATGCACAAGATCAAAGTGAACATGGACAAGCAGCTCAAAGAATGCGGCGAGGCGCCGTTCTATACGCTGGGGCCGCTCACAACCGACATTGCGCCCGGTTACGACCACATCACCTCCGGCATCGGCGCGGCGATGATCGGCTGGTTCGGCACGGCGATGCTCTGTTATGTGACGCCTAAGGAGCATCTCGGCCTTCCCGACCGCGACGACGTCAAAGTCGGCGTCGTCACCTATAAGCTCGCGGCCCATGCGGCGGACCTCGCCAAGGGCCACCCGGCGGCGCAAGTCCGCGACGACGCGCTTTCGCGCGCGCGGTTCGAGTTCCGTTGGGAGGATCAGTTCAACCTCTCGCTCGATCCCGAAACCGCGCGTGACTTCCACGACCAGACCCTGCCGAAAGAAGCCCACAAGGTCGCCCATTTCTGCTCCATGTGCGGGCCGAAATTCTGTTCCATGAAGATTACCCAGGACGTGCGCGATTACGCGGACGGGCTTTCCGACAACGAGAAGAAAGACCTGGAAAAACTCTCCGAGGAAGGCATGAAGGAAATGTCGGCCAAATATAAGGAAATGGGCTCGGCGCTCTATCTCGAAGCCGAGGCTGTCAAGAAAGCGAACGACACTCTATAAGGCGTAGGCGCTGACAATGGAGCGCTTATGCCGAACCCGCAAAACCCCGCCGAAACCCTGTTGCAACTTGCAAGCGGCCTTTGGACGTCGCGGGCGGTTTGGGCGGCGGCCCGCGAAAAGATCGCCGACGCAGTTCCGGAAGACGGCGTCGCCATCAAAGACCTCGCCGCGCAGAAAGGCCTGTTGCCCGACCGGCTGAAACGCCTATTGCGTACGCTTTCCTCCGTCGGCGTTTTTGCTGTCGGCGACGATGATATCGTCCGCCACACCGACGCCTCGTTACTGTTGCGGTCGGGCGAGGCGGGATCGCTGCGCGCCTTTGTCGAGTCAGTCTTCGGCGGCGAGCACTATGCAGCTTTCGGCGTCATCGACGAAATCCTCCGTGAACCGATCTCCGGCTTTGAAAAGGCGTGCGGCGCGCCGGCCTTCGACTATTACGCAGCGCACCCGGAAGCAGGAGCGCTTTTCGCGCAGGCCATGAGCGACTTCACCGGCCCGATTGACGCCGCCGTTTCCGCTTATGACTTTCCGCCTTTCGAAACCGCCGTAGACGTTGGCGGCAGTCTCGGCAGTCTCGCGCGCAAAGTCATCGCCCAGCGCCCCGGCGCGCGCGCCATCGTCTTTGATTTGCCCGATACCGCAGCGCGCGCAGAGAACGCCTGGCGCGGCGCCGCGGACGCGGACCGCCTCACCGCCGTCGGCGGCGACTTCTTCAAAGCCGTACCGGACGGCGGCGACCTCTATCTCCTGAAATTCATCCTCCATGACTGGAACGATGACCAGTGCGTTCAGATTCTCAACAACATCCGCAGCGCCATGAAACCGGACGCAACACTCTGCATCCTAGAACTTGTCCTCCCCGACGACGGCTCGCCCCATCCCGGCTGGTTCATGGACCTCAACATGATGGCCAACACCGACGGCCGCGAACGGACGCTGTCGGAGTATGACGGATTGTTGGGCGAAGCCGGCTTCAAGCGGCGCAAGGCGACGGCGATGCCGCCGAATTTGACGTTGGTTGAGGCGGGGAGGGGGTAGGGGCGATCCCGGAAGCGGTGCGGCGAAGGAGCGAATTGTGAGAAGGAACGGCAGCAAAAACAATCGATACTGAACTGATGCCTCAGTTTGATATGAATGACCACTGATTTTTATCTGCGCTGAAGGCAGCGCTACCAGTGTATTATTGCTGGCGGAGGTGCCAAATCCGGCAACCTTGGCGGCTCTCCGGTCAAGGCTCGCGCCATATATGCTGAAACGTAAGGGTATTTGCGGCCACAAATTAATAAGTCTGTTAAATGGGAAATATCAACAGAAACGCCAAGTTTGCTTGTCCATTTTCCGTCTTGAAGTTGCCGAGCTACGTGGCAAACGTTGTTATCATCATCCGTATAGATTGCAATTTTTTCTAGCTGACAATTAAGATCTCCATTTTCACAGTTTACGAATCCGCAGAGCTCAAAAAAACGTCGAAAGTTCTCCAGAGTCTCGTTTCGAGGAAGTTGTGGAGGCCACGCGCCAGTCTCATACTCATCGGGCCAAATCCAACGATTTGATACGCCCACTGCCCAAGAGAGGCAGTTATACAGATTTGTTTGGCCGCTCGTGATCTGGTAATTCTCCCCTTCAAGTAGGGCGGGGTTGCCGAGCATTTCCGCGAGGCTCATAGAAAAACTTTATTTTGAGCCCATTCGGTCCAACTATTAACCATTGATGAGACATCCCCGGCGGAGTGAGGCGGTACGGGGTTCTCACCTGAAATTTCGATTAGCATCGGAAACCAGTAAGCGGGAGTTTCACGATTTTTGAGCTCGGCGATAATCAGCGGAATGATCTTTTGCCCCATGCCCTTCAACTCATCATAGAATTCTGAATCCTTTATCCGAGAAGGTGATGAGTAGAATTGTGTTTCCGTCTTCCATTGACCGGCAAGTTTGTAAAACTCTTCGATGACGGCACTATCGCTAACACTCTCAAGGAGCTGCGGTATAGCTAATGCGTGGTGCACCGCGTAGGTTTCAGGTGCCACAACGTTTGACAAGTATGTTCTATCAATCGTCTCCATACTGGCTCGCAGTGCGATTAGACCAACCAAAGCGGTGGAATTTAGTTCAAAACGGTCAGCAGATGTGACTTCCATTATTCAGCTTTTAATTTTTCAATTATCTCGCTCGGAATCAATGAAAAGTACTCCGTCTTTTCAATCTGATGTGCATCTTCAGCCCATACTAAAACTTGTTTGGCATCCATAGTTTCCAATTCCCCGAGCGTACGCACATCTACGTCGATGTATGTATTCGCTCCTTTTGGCAAAGTTTTTATGAATGACGGGGTGGCTATCCTCACTAAAACTTCAGTGTTTGTGCCGAATGACTTTAGAAAGTTAATATTTATTTCAGGCGATGGTATTTCACCATTTATCTTCAATTCCAGGTTCAGGTCAAAAGGGGATCGAATTTTGTGATCCTCTTCATTCATTGCGTTCAAATACCTTAGCCCCAACCGACTGACATTCACTGGGTTACAAAAGTTGTAAAGATTATCCACTGAGGTCTTGATCATTCCTGAAAAGGCGTCATCCCAACCAGGGTAGGGCGACGTCACGCTCAAAACCACGACATTAGGCCCCACAGCAATCGAGTGTAAGCCATCTGGTGAAGCTAACTGATATACAGGCTGGAATTTTAGGTTCAAATCCTGCTCGCGTAGTTGTGCAGGCACGTCGTTCAAGGGCAAACGACTAGCCTTAAACTCCGACCAAGCGCCCAGCAACTTGCCTAATGCTATTTCAGGAGGGTCTTCTCTTTCGAAACGTATCTCGAATACCGCTTCAGTAATTGAATCGACTTTTAATTTTTTTGGCAGGTCTGTCATCATCGCTTCCATAACAGCGAATCGCGCATATTTTAATTAGCTTAGGGGTGACCAAAAAGCAAAAATACCATCTGGCGTATATTTTTTTGAAGTAGAGCAGTATTTTTGATGTAGCGCTGAGCGCAACCTTCAATCACCATGTGCCTGTTAATATCTGATCGACAAACCAAGGCGACTGGTTGTGCAGTTCGTTGTTGTTTTGCGGCTCCTCCCCATTCCATGCTAACCCCGCCCCATGACCAACCAACACCGAGAATTCGACGTCATCGTCTGGGGCGCTTCCGGCTTTACCGGCCGGCTTGTTGCTGAATATCTGCTTGAGACCTATGGGGCCGGCGGCGAGGCGACCAATAGCGTGAAATGGGCCATGGCGGGCCGCAACGCCGGCAAGCTTGGCGAAGTGGCCGAAGAGATCGGCGCCGGGGATGTTCCCATCGTTACCGGCGACGCCGCCGATCCGAAGTCTCTGGGCGAAATGGCGCGGCGGACCAAGGCGATCATTACGACCGTCGGGCCTTATCAGAAATACGGCGAGCCGCTGGTGGCGGCCTGCGCGGCGGCGGGGACGGACTATGTGGACCTCTCCGGCGAGCCGCCCTTCATGCGCAAGATGATCGATACCTATGCGGATCAGGCCAGGGAAAGCGGCGCGCGCATCGTTCATTCCTGCGGGTTTGATTCGATCCCCTTCGATCTTGGGGTCTTTTACGTGCAGCAGCTGGCGACGGAACAGTTCGGCGCGCCGGCGCCGCTGGTGAAGGGGCGGGTGATGGCGGCGCGGGGCGGCGCCTCCGGCGGCACGGTGGCGAGCATGCTGGCGACCATGGAAAATATCGGCGATCCGTTCGTTCGCCGCACCATGCGCGACATCTATTCCCTGGCGCCCGACGATGACGCGAACCGCCCGCGCCAGCCCGACGGTAACCGGCCGCATTACGACCGCGATACGGGCAAGTGGGTCGCGCCCTTCATCATGGCGGCGATCAATGCGCGCAATGTCCATCGCTCCAACATGTTGATGAACTACGCCTACGGAGAGAATTTCAAATACAGCGAGATGATGGCCGCGCCCAACGCGCCGGCCGCCTTCGCCATCGCCGGCGGCATGGGCGCGGGCGCCGGGGCGCTATTGTTTCCGCCGACACGGGCGCTGATGAAAAACACCGTCCTGCCGAAGCCGGGCGACGGCCCGTCGAAACGACAACGGGAAACGGGTTATTATAAAGTTCTCTTCGTCGCGAAAAACGACGACGGCGAAATCGTCAAAGCCGTCGTGAAAGGCGACCGCGACCCGGGATACGGGTCCACGTCGAAGATGATTGCAGAGTCCGCGCTGTGTCTCGCCTTTGACGTCGACCGCGAGGAAACCCCCGGCGGCGTCTGGGCGCCCGCCGCCGCCATGGGCGAGAAGCTGATCAAACGCCTGGAGGACAAAGCCGGGCTCACTTTTGAGCCGGCGTAGGCGCGTATCGGGGATCTGCGCCTCGTTTGTCATTTGACGCCTCCGCCGACGCCGCGCTAGCGTTTCGGCGAGCGATGGGGGAGAGACCAATGCGCAAAACTCAACTGATGTCCGCCGTCTTCGCGGCGGCGTGTCTGGCGGGGCCGGCGCTTGCTGCGCCCAAAGACGAACAGGAACCGGCGCGCGATGAGCTCAACCAGACGGTTCGACCTCAGCCGATCCAGATTAATCCGGGTCAGCGCGCGCCGGTGCGCGACATGCAATTGCCGCCGGACGTCGAGCTGGAGAAGAAACAGCCGCCGGAGCAACCAGACACCCGCGTCAGCTATGAACGCTTCACTGCATCCGGGGAACGGCTGACGCAGGTCGCCACCGTCGTGCATCGCGGTCCGGCGTTCGATACGGCCCTGCAGGGGTTCAATTTTCGCTTCACCAATGGTTGGCACAAAATCATGCGCATCGGCGCCTTGAACGAAGGCGAAGAGGTTCGCGCCAGCTTCAATGACGACGGCGGCGAAGACCCGTTCCATTTCGAAGCCCGCTATATCAAAATCAATTGGTCCGGCTTGCCAAACCGATACGGCCTGCGCGGCGACTATCGCGAGGTCTTCGCGGTCGATGTCGATGCGGCGTGCGCGGAGCGGTGTTCCATCGAGATTCCATCAGCTTCGCCGCACCACACGGCGGTGCTGCGCGGCTTCGAATTCGCGCGCCGCGGTTCCGACGACTATAATGTACGCGCGCTCAGCATCACGTTGCTGCCTGATCGCGGCGTAGCAGACGTGCGGTTTTATGATGACCGCAACGCTGACTTCAGCGGCGGCCGGTTCGATTTCGGCATGCTGCTCATGCCGCCGCCGGTGCTTGCCGAAAGCGTCGCGCGTTCAGAAGCGTCGCGCCTTCCCTATCAGTTTAAGCTTCAGCTTCTCTATGTGCCGAACGACATTGTCGAACATGCCGGCCGCGTCATCGGCGGCTCCCGCGAAGACGCGGATTTCCCGCGGTTTCGCAGCTATGATCCGCACCCTGAACCGTCCTTTAGCGAAGACTATCCTTACGCCCTGATGGGATTCGGCGTCGCGTTCGGCAACAGCGACCATTTTCTTGAGGCGTTTGGCGTCGATCCAGAATCGCGGCCGGTCGTCACCTTTCAGGACGGCGATACGGACGATCCGATTTCCTGGTTTTTCGATTATGTCGCGTTCAAGCGGGAAGTCTTTGACGATCCGCCAGACTGATAGAAACAAGCAACGCGGCTAAATGCGAACGGCGCGGCGCGCCTTGTCAAAGCCTGCGGGCTTGCGCGACACTATGTTCAACGCAGACTCTGGGGAGAGATCTTTTGCGCATTATTTTCGTGATCGCCGCGGCGCTGGCGCTTGCGCCGGCGCTGGGTTTCGGCGGCGTCTACATTCTGTCCGAGGCGCGGTTTCGCGATGTGAAACGCGGCCCCGCTTTCGATCATCCGATTCCAACGGACGCCGCGTCGATCGAACGCGGCCGACATATTGCACGCACGCGCGGCTGTTTCGGTTGTCACGGTCAAAATCTTGAGGGCAAAAACTTTGATGAACAGTGGGACTGGCCCGAACGCGCGGTAGCCCCCAATCTCGCCGAATACGCACGCAAGCATGATCCGGCGGCAATGGAAGCAGCGATCCGGCAAGGGATCGGCGCAAACGGCAAAGCGCTCACCGCTATGCCGTCTTTCAATTTTACGCGGCTGACAGACGAGGATGTCGCCGCCCTGATCGCCTTCCTGCGCGCTGCGCCAGTTGCGGATTCGTCCGTGCCGAAACCGAAGCTCGGTTGGGCTGTGCGGTGGAGCTTCATTACCGGCGCGGAACGTCATATGGCGTATTGGGCGCAGCGCGTGCCGCCCTTGCGCATTGACGCGGAACAGGAACCGGTGCTTGCTGCGGGCGAGTATCTTGCGATGACAATGTGCAACGAATGTCATGGACTGGACGTGCGCGGGCAAACGCTGTTTCCGCCGCCGACGCCCGATCTGGCGATCGCCGCCGCGATTCCCCGCGATGATTTCGAGAATATCATCGAAACCGGCGTCGGCATGGGCGGCCGTAATCTGGGTTTGATGAGGCTGGTGTCGCCGGACCGGTTTCCGGCGCTGTCCGATGATGAAGTCGACGCGCTTCATGCATATTTGTCCTCCCGCGCCGATGAGCCCGTCCCCGAAAACGTCTTCTGGCGGCCGGAATGACGGTTGTCGTCCGTCGCCTGTCGCCGGCTGATGTGTCCCTGCTCACCCATGTCGCGCCAAACGTCTTCGACGACCCGATCGTTCCGGCCTCCGCTGAGACGTTTTTAAGCGATCCCAATGCGGTGCTTGTTGTCGCACTTGATCCGTCTAAAGACGACCTGGTGATCGGATTCGCCAGCGCGACCCTGTACCTGCATCCCGACAAGACGTCGCCTGAAATGCTGATTCTGGAAGCGGGCGTCGACGACGGGTACCAGCGCCGCGGCGTCGGGAAGGCGGTCATGGAGAAGATGCTGGCGGAAGGCGGCCTCGCCGGCTGCAAAATCGCCTGGCTCGCGACCGAGCCTGACAACGTCGCCGCGCTTGCGCTCTATAAAGCCGCCGGGGGTAAACCGCCGGAGACGTGCATTCATATTGACTTTGATTTGTCAGGAAAAGGGTGACTGCGTGCGGAGCTCTTCCCGCAGACTTTTTCATGTGAATTGCTGTCTCGCCGCCAAAAGAGTCGATACAAATAGCCCATGACAGAACCGCGCCTGAAAACAGAAATCCGCATCGCCGCGCATATTCGCCGCGCGCGCGCCGGCGGCGCTTTTGCGACGATCGCGCGCAAGGGCGATCCGGACGCCGGCGCGGTCGCCGTGAAAGTCTATCTCGGCCGGGGCGATGCGCGGTTGTATGTCCAGAGCCGTGATCTCGACGGGAACGCCGTCTGGCGCGATCCCTTTGAATTCGATGATACGCCTGCGGACGGATCGGAAACGCGCGTCGACGCCTGGCTCGAAA
The DNA here is from genome assembly GCA_028289605.1 of Hyphococcus sp. Lineage (GTDB taxonomy): Bacteria > Pseudomonadota > Alphaproteobacteria > Caulobacterales > Parvularculaceae > Hyphococcus. The sequence goes on from JANQON010000017.1 coordinate 92,045, forward strand.
AAGAGGCCGCCATCGATCCCGATCTGTGGGTCCTGGAGATTGAGGACGCAAGCGGCCGCGCATTTCTGGAGGAGGGCGTTTAGGCGCCGCCGACCGGCGACTGAAATGACCGTCAGGCTTCTGCAACCCGGCGCAGGCGCGCGCCGCGCTGTTCGGCGTCGGGCCGGTCATTCGCCGACTGCGCCGCCGCTGACTGCGAGCGCACGCGCCAGAAGCGCATGACGCGTTCGGCGGCTTCCTGCGGGATCTTCAGATAGAGATCGAGAATTCGAAGCGCCTTGTTTTGCTCGGTGCTGTCTTTTTGCAATCCGAAGACGATCTTGGCGAAAGTCGCACGCTCCAGGCCCGCTGCGCGCGACGCAATGGCGAGCGACTCCCAGGTTCTGTCTTTCATGATCGCCTGCGCCGTGGAACTGTCGACGCCGACGATATGGGCGAATGCGAGGAGGAACTCCGTCGCCCGCTTCATTTCGATCAACTCTTTGATCAGGCTTTCATTGATCTGATTGGCGGTCGCTTTGTCGGAGATAAACTGGCGCGCGGCGGCGACTTCCGACTGCGCGTCGCGTACGGCCTCTTTGAGGATCCGCGACCGGTTGGTTTTCACCGCTTCGTCGATGATCGCCGGGTCGAGCATATCCGAGCGTTTGAGGATCTCTTTCTTCAGCGCCGAGGAGACGAAGAAATACATTTTCGTCAAAAGCTTTGGCGGCAAATCGAACCGATCGGTCATCGGCCGCTGCAGACGTTTCATGGAGCGGGCGTGGTTGACCATCTTTTCCATTGAATCATCGGAAAATTTGGCGCCGCGATTTTCAGCGAGAGACACCAAAACTTCTTCCCCGCCGCGCTCGACCAATTCAGCTGTCAGTTTTTCCGGGACCAGGCGGCGCTTTGTGATGGCGTGCATGTGGTCCTGACCGCGGCGGCGAATGATCTGAAGGAGGTCTTCCTCGGTCAGCGCTTCGGAGCGCCGCAACACCGGCGCCGCGACGGAGATCTCGTCCTGGGCGAGCTGGCGAATAAGGCCCTGCGGCGCATTTGGAATGTCGGCGAGCTTTTCCGACAATTCTTGGCGCAGCGCCGTCTCCACCTGCTGGGTCACGCGCGACATGATCACGTCGAAATGCTGCATCTCCGTAGAGGTGAAGCGATCCGGCGTTGTCATGAAAACGTCGGTGATGTCCCGCAGGAGGTCCCGTCGCTTTTCGCTGGAACCTTCTTTGGCGACGGCGATAAGTTGTTTGAGACGCGACGCCCCGGCACTCATGAACGCAACCCTCCTCCTATCTAGCCGAGTGTGCTTAGGAAGGGTAAAGAATTCGTCGATGGCGGCGGCGCCGGCGGCCCCGAAATTGCTGAGTTTGTGCGTCGAAGGAGTTAACACAATGACGAGTCAGATTCGATTAACCATGTTGGTCCTCGCCGGCGCTCTATTGGCGTCGTGTGAGAGCATCCCGTATTTGGGCGCGGATGGTTCTTCCGGGGGCTCCGGCGGCTTCGCCTATGGATCTGATCTCGACGGGTCGCTTAATCGCAAGGACCGCGAGGCGCTGGCGAGCGCCTTTGTCGACGCCATGGAAACCGGCGCTTCCCGTCGCTGGCGCGGCAGCCATGCGGTTGGCGAAGTCTGGCCTGGCGGGTTCAGCATCGCAAATCTCAAATCCGATCCGGCGACCCGGATCCCGGTCTCCCGGGGGGATCTCGACCTGCAGTCGTCTCTGGAGACGGAACTCGGCCTTTACGTTCTGACCCGCAATTCAAATGTGCGCATTGGACCGGGGACCAATCATGCGATCGCTGAGGTTCTGGCGTCCGGGGCCGGCGTCGATGTTGTCGGCAAAACCGCCGACGATGACTGGATGCTGGTCGCCGTGGACGGCGTGGTGCGGGGCTACGTCTTCAAGAATCTCATGATCAAGGCGCCCGGCAGCGAGCTCGAACTCGCCGGCGGCCCGCGCCGCCAGGCGACACTGTGCCGGGAATTCAGGCAGACGCTCCGGCGATACTCGGAGAATGACGAATGGACGGGCGCCGCTTGCCGGTCCGGATCGGCCTGGCGTCTCGCGATGGATGAAGCAAACGAGGAGTTCGCGCCGCTTGTTTTGACGGATTGATCGAGGGATCAGGCGCGCGCGCGAAGCATTCGGGATTCTGCGGTCGTAAAGACGTCTTCCAGCCTGTCGACGAAGACGAGATCTGAGATCAACTCTTTGTCGGCGAAGCCTTCTTCGATTACGTGCTCCAAAAGCCCTTTAAGCGGCGACCAGAAATCCTTGATATTCAGCACAATGATAGGTTTGCGGTGCAGCGAGAGCCGCGCCCAGGACAAGACCTCGATTAATTCTTCCAGCGTGCCGATGCCGCCCGGCAGCGTCAGGATGGCGTCGGATTCTTCGAACATGAGCATTTTGCGTTCGTGCATGGTCGACACGACCTTATGGTCGACGCCGTCCAATATACCTTCCAGCTCCACCAGAAAGTCAGGAATAACGCCGAAAACAGCCCCGCCGGCGTCGCGTGCGGCGCCGGCTGTCGCGCCCATTAGACCAAGTTTCCCGCCGCCATAGACGATCCGGCAGCCGCGCCGTGCGGCTTCCTTGCCGATCCATTCGGCGGCCTCCTTGAAGGCTGGGTCGGCGCCTTGCCGAGACCCGCAGTAAACACACAGCGATTTCATGGGCTTATCGAGTTTGAAGGATGTCTCACGTCATTGTACGATGTTTTTCGTCGGGGTAAAGTGAATTCGCTAAGAGTAAAAAAAGCGCAAAGGGAGCTCGAGACGCGTGCGTGTTTTTGTCATCGTCCTACTACTGATTGTTCTCGGCTTTGTCGGCTGGCAAGCCGCCGAGCGTTTCGGGCTTATAGAAAAGCCGGCCCCTGATCAACCGGATACGGCGGAAAGCGACGGGCCGGCCTCCCCGGACGCATCCGAAGATGCAATAGTTGAGCCGGCGCTGCCCAATTTCGATATTGTGCGGGTCGATCGCACCGGTTACGCGGTGATCGCGGGCCGTGCGACGCCTGGCGCGGAAGTCACCGTTTACGCCAACGGCGACGAACTGGCGGTGACCGAAGCGGAAATCGACGGTTCCTGGGTCGTATCAACGGATACGCCGCTTGACGCCGGGCCCGTCGAACTTAGCCTGGAAATGACCACCCTGGACGGATTGACGGTCCGGTCAGAGCAGACGGTGATCATCTTGGTGCCGGAACAAGAGGGCGATGCGCCGCGGGTGCTGCGGACGACGCCGGGCGGCGCCACCGAAGTCTTGCAGGAGCCGGAAGATGTCGGCGAGGGCCTGGGCCCGCTTGCTCTTGACGTCATCGACTATGACGACACCGGCGCGGTGATTTTTTCCGGCAGAGCGTCGCCCGGAGCCGTCGTTCAGCTCTTTATCAACCGACAATTGATCGGTCAGACCCAGGCCAATGAGAACGGAAGATGGATGATGTCGCCGGAAGCGATCATTGATCCAGGCGTCTATCAACTCCTGGTCGTGCAGCTAGACGAGAACGGCCGTCCCGCATACGCGATTGAGCTGCCGTTTGAACGCGCTTCGGCCGATGCGATTCAGCTGCGCGACGGCCGAGTTGTCGTACAGCCCGGAAATAGTCTTTGGCGAATCGCTCGCCGCGCTTATGGCCGCGGCGCTCAGTATACCATCATCTATGAGGCGAATGCGGATCAAATCCGCGATCCCGACCTTATTTATCCAGGCCAGATTTTCGATGTGCCGGACGAGGAACCCGAACCGGCCGAATAGACCCTAGTAATAGGGATTCGGCATGAATGATCGCGGAGACTTGTTCAGCACCGTTCCGATGATGTTGGTTTTCGACAGGATTCGCTTTGCTTCTTTGAGTTCGCTGACCCGGGTTTGACCGCTGGCCGCAATCAGCAAGACGCAGTCGACTTTCGGCAAGAACGCAAGGGCGTCGTCGCAGCCAAGCAGCGGCGAAAGATCGAATACTATGACGTTGGAGCCGTATTGATTGATCGCCGTATCAATGAGTTCGTCTGTTTTTTCCGAACTGAGATACTCCGCGCCCTGCCGCGTGACCCGCTCGTTGGGCAACAACAGCATGTTCGGAAGATCCGGCTTGACGGTCACTTCTTCCAGGCGACGTTTCCCCTCAAAGAAATCGAGGGCGGACGGACAGTTTTCGATGCCGAGATATCGCGCCACGCTGGGGCGGTAGAAATCGATGTCGACCAGCGTCGGGCGAACATCGGCTTTTGAGCCCAGCGCGATCGACAGGTTGATCGCCGTAACGGTTTTGCCGGCGCCCGACGATGCGGAGACGACGGCGATTGTCCGCCAGTTGTTCGCTTCCATTTTCTGGAGAATGCGCGTTCTGAGGACGCGAAACGCGTTCAACACCGGATCCTGTTCGTTGGATATGATGCGGTGTTTGGCGAAGCCGGAGGTGTCGCAGGTCACGGTGGGGAAGTCGTCCATGACGGCGGCGCCGGAGATGCGCGCCGGCGCCAGTGCGGCCGCACTTTGCTGCTCAACGTCCGGGCGCTTGGTTCTGGCGCGGCTGATAGCGTCTCTTATTCGATCCATGACTGTCTTTTACGGTACCTTTGTCCGGTTGCCTTTCAAGCTTCCTGCAAGCCGCTCGGCGCATTCGAGTGGCGACGTTTGAACAGGCCGAAAAGCGAAAACCGATCATCTTCATTTTGAATATAGGGAACAACAGCGATCGGATGCTCGCCGGTGATGTTGCTCAAATGCGTTCTGCCTCGGACAGTGGCGATCAGCAGCTCAGCGAGCACCGCCGCGGCGCCGCCGGCGCCAAGGGCTGCGAACAACGACAGAATGATCATCTTCGGCCGGTCGGGGCTTGACGGTTGGTCCGGACGTTGGGCCGGTTCCAGAATAGAGAATTTCTCAGCCTGCTGATTGGCTTCAAGGTTTTCCGCAAGCTGAGCGTCTTGTTGTTTGGCGCGGACTTCCTGGTATTCGCGATCCATGTTGTCGTAGTCGCGCGTCAGCGCCGCCAGTTCGCGTTCAACAGCGGGCGTGCGCGCGATCCGCAATTGAAGATCCTCGACCCGCCCGTTCAGCGCATCCTTACGCCGCTGGTTCATGCGGATTCGGTTGTCGATAATCGCGATGCGGCTTTCCGTCTGCGCGCTCGAGGGATCGTTCGCGCCTTCCCGGGACTCTTTCGAAATCTGGTCGCTGAGGGCCTGGCGCGCAGCCTCAACCTCCAGCACTGCGGCGTCCACGGCTTCGGTGTCCGGCGTCGCCTCTCGCTCCAGCTCGGTAAGACGGGCGTCAGCGTCCGCGAGGGCGGTGCGCAGGCGCTGGATTTCAGGGCTCGGCGCTAGCTGGCGTTTCAGGGCCGCGATTTCAACCTTGACCGCCTCAATTTCCGGATACCCGTCGCGATAGGTGGCGCGAAGCCGCGCAAGCTGCGTTTCCAAAGCGACAAGCTGGCCGGTGAGACCGTTTTCGGAACGTGATCCGGAGATCAACTGCGCCGCCAGGAATTGCTTTTCCTCTTCCAGCGCTTCGTTGGTTCGTTCCAGCGTCACAAACTCCCGATTAGCGCGCTCCAGCATGTCGATATGCATGCTGAGATGCTCCGGCAGCGCATTGCTGTTTTCTGTTTTGAATTCGGAGATGCGGCGCTCAATTGATGCAACCTCATTGCGCAGCTTGGCCGCTTCTCGTTCAAAGAACTCCGTGGTGTTGGAAGCGCCCGCCGTCCGCGTGCGAACGTCCTCGGCCAAAAATAATGTCATGAATTCATTCGCGACAAGGTGGGCGGTTCGCGGATCGCGGTGACGAAAAGAAACCGTGAAGGCGATAGTGCCGTCTCCGGAGCGGCCGCGGCGTTCCACGGTGATGAGCGATACATTCATCTGCTCGCGCATTTTGCGCGCCCGCTCAGACTCTGAAAGGCGCGAGCCCTCAGGGAAAACATTGTGCTTTGCAGCGACCTCATTGACGCGGTTTAAGGTCATCACCCTCTGGCGGATCGTCTGAATGCGTTCCTGGGCGTAGGCGTTGATGGTTGAGCGTACGAGCTCATCGGGGATTTGCTGCGATTCAACGAGAATCGTACCTTCCGCCCGGTACATCGCCGGCATCAGCATGACGACAATGATTCCCAATGGCGCGATGACCACAAACGGGATGAGAAAATACCAGACTCTGCGTCGCAGAATGATCAGCGCGTCTTCAAAAGAGAACTCTTCGCCCATCCTTGATCCGCCTTTACTCTTAACGTCGTGACCGCGCTGCACTTTGGATCCGCGCCGACCGGCGCGGCTGGATGCGATAACGCGTGCAAGTCCTGCGCCTAGAGCCGCGGTGGAAGATCGCCGGCGCGGTATTCTTCGCTCCTACGCCGTATCAGGCTTTAGCCTTGTTTTTCAATAGGCTTGCTGCGCCGCGGCGCCGTCGGGCGTCCAGGGTGAGCCCGTCATGCGCGATATTCATGAGATTTGCGCACCTGGTGCGCTTCGGTTAATCATGAACGCATTGTCGTCAGGCGCCGGGGGATGACGTTTCCCCGATCCGGCGAATCCGTTCGCCGGCGTAAAAACCGGTCGCCATCGCCAGTGTTTTCAACTATCAGGCGGGAATGCGCTTGAGTTTTCTGGCCCGCGCTTTGCTTGATCGGACCGGAAGCGCCGGCGCAATAGAGTTAACGTGTTAGATTGCGCAGCGCCGAGTTTGTAGATGACGTTAACCTTTGACGTCTGGGGAGAGGACGCGCCGCAATGACGACGGAGCAACACCAGATGAAGCCGGCGCCGTCAGGCGAGCCAACGCCTGCGTCCAGCTTTGGCTCAACCGCGCCGGCGCCGATCGCCAGCGATGACTTTCAGCGCAATGTGTGGGCTGTCCTCGGCGTTCCGATTGACGCAGCGACCGTCGACAGCGCCGTCGGCCGGATCGACGCCGCGGTGGCGTCGCGGCGGCCGCTGTCCTTTGTAACGCCAAACGTGAACTGGCTCGTGCGCGCATGCCGCGAAGATGCGGCGCGCGCGCAGATCGTCGACGCAGATCTCAGCCTGGCCGACGGAGCGCCGCTGGCCGGTATGGCGCGGTTGCTTGGCGTTCCCATTCGCAGCAGGGTCGCCGGGTCCGATGTGTTCGAGGCGCTGCGCCGGCGTCCGGGTTTCGTCGGACGCAAAGTGTCGGTGTTTTTTTTCGGCGGGCGCGAGGGCTCGGCTGAGGCGGCGGCGGCGGCGCTGGACGCCGAAGCGTCAGGCATGGTGGCGGCGGGTTGGCTGAACCCGGGTTTCGGCGATGTGGAGGACATGAGCGCCGCCGAAGTCATCGATAAGATAAATGCAGCGAACGCGGATTTTGTCGTGGTTGCGCTCGGGGCCGCGAAAGGACAGGCCTGGATTGATCGCAATCGGGACAGGCTGCGCGCGCCAGTCATTGCGCATCTCGGCGCCGTGGTCGATTTTACCTCCGGCATGATTAAACGGGCTCCCGAGATCGTGCGCAAAGCAGGTCTGGAATGGGCGTGGCGGATCAAGGAAGAGCCGGCGCTTTGGCGGCGCTATGGCGGCGACGGTATTGCGCTCGCAGTCCTGACCGTCGCCCGGCTGGCGCCGCTCATGGCGGCGATGCGCTTGCAAAAGCCGAAGGGCGCGCCGACCGCTGACGTCGTCGAAAGCCGGTCCAGGACGCATATTGCGCTGGGCGGCGATCACACGCGCGATAATCTATCGGCGGCCCGCGATGCGTTTCGGCGCGCCGCCGGGGGCCGAACGGACATCGCAGTCGATTTCGCTGCTGCGGGTCGCATCGACATGGCGTTTCTGGGCTTGTTGTTGATGCTTGAAAAGCATGCCGCACGCGCTGGCCGCCGCCTATTTGTCATCAACGCGAACCGCGTCCATAACCGCATTCTGGCGGCGAACGGGGTCAACGCGCGGTCAAACGGCCCGGAACGGGATTCTTTCGAGGGAGAGGATCGTCTGGCGGCGACAGGATGACGCGCAGGGAGCGGGAACCAAACCGCCGATGAATTCAGTAACAATACGATCAGGATCTGTGAACATGAAGGTTTTCTCCAGGACATTGTTGGGCGTCGCCGCTGCGGGATTGATGTTGGCGAGTTGCGAGTCGCCGGAACAAAAAGTCGAACGGCTCTACAAAAGCGGGACCGAGTTCCTGGAAGAAGGCGATCTCGGCCGCGCGAACGTCCAGTTCCAGAATGTTCTGAAAATCAACGATCAGCACGTGCCGACGCTGACCGGATTGGCGACAATCGCGGAAGAAGCCAAAAACTTCGAGGCCATGTTCGGGATGCTCGAGCGCATTGTCCGCCTGGATCCGGACAATGTCGAAGCGCTCGGCAAGCTCGGCAAGCTTTATCTGATCAGCGGCGATGAAACGGCGGCGCTGGACTTCGCCGAAAGAGCGCTGGCGGTCGATGCGGCCGATATTGACGCGCAAACGCTGAAGGCGGCGGTGCTGCTGCGGGTGGGCGACACCGCGACGGCGACCGCCATGGCCCAGGACGTCCAAAGCGTCATGCCGGAAAACGCCGAGGCGGCCACCATCATTACCACCGTGCGTGCGATGGACGGCGATATCGACGGCGCGTTGCAGGAACTCGATCGCGTTCTCGGGCTGGATCCCAAGCGCGCAGTGCTCCAATTGCTGCGCATCCGATTGCTCGGGCAGCAAGGGAAAGAAGACGAGGTCCTGGACAACTTCGCCGCGCTCACTGAACTTTTCCCCGAAGAGCCGACATATTTTCGCACCTATGCGTTGGCGTTGATTGAGCGGGAAGACTACGACGCGGCTATCGTCCAGCTCGAGAGAGTGGCGGAGCTGCGCGCCGACGAGCTTGATGCGAAACTCGATGTCATTCGTGTCTTGAATGATGCAAAAGGTTCAGCTGCGGCCGAGCAGCGGCTGCGGAATTTCATCGAGGACAACCCTGAAGATTCAGAGTTGCAGCTCGCTCTCGCTGATTTTCTGTCACAGCAAAACAAGACTGAAGAAGCGCTTGAGCTCCTTTCGGCGCTTTCCCGCAGCGATGACGAAGATGACGCGGCGACGGCGAAGAACCGGATGGCGACCATCTATCTGCGCAGCGGTCAACGGGAGAAAGCGGACGAAATCGTCACCGAAATTCTGGAAGAAGACGCCGGCAATGTCGGCGCCTTGTTGCGGCGCGCCCAGTTCAATATCGGCGATGGCGAAATAGACACCGCAATCGCGGACCTTAGAACCGTCCTCAACAACGATCCTGATTCGTATGAAGCGATGCTATTGATGGCGAGCGCTTTTGAGCAGCAGGGCAACCGGGACGTCGCCCGCGCCGAGCTCGCCAAAGCGTTTGAAGCAAGCAACCAGGACAAGCGCGTCGGCAATGTCTACGCAAAGTTTTTGTTGGCGGAGAACGAGCTCGATCGCGCCGAAGACGTGTTGCAGCAGTCTCTTGCGCGCCAATCCGACGATATCGACAATCTGAAACTGCTCGCCCAGGCGCGACTGCGCAAGCAGGACTGGCGCGGCGCGGAAGAGGTCGCCAACATCCTGTCGAACTTCGGCGCATCGGAGGAAGAAGCCGCGCTCAGCATCCGTTCGATCGCGCTGTCCGGGATGGAGGAGTTTGACCAGGTCATCGATCTGCTTTCGGCGCAGAAGGACCAAGAACCGCTCGCAACGTCGCCCCTTGCCGTGCTGGTGCAGGCTTATGTCGCTGAACAGCGGTTCGAAGAAGCCAAAACGACCCTGGGCAGCGTGCTTGACGCCAATCCGGATAACTACGCGGCGCGTCTGTTGATGGCGCAGGTTGTCGGCGCCGAGGGCGGTCAGGCTGAACTCGAGCAAATCCTTCGCGATGCGATCGCGGCATCGCCGGCCAGGCCCGAGGCCTATATTCAACTCTATCGGATCTACGCTGTGGGCGGCGACTCCGACCGAGCGGACGCGATCATCGAGCAAGCGCTCGCAAACGCGCCGGAGAGCAATGCGCTAAAGATCTATAAAGCCGACACGTTGTTGTCACGGGGCGATCGGGAAGGCGCGCTCGCGCTTTACGATGACCTCATTGAGGTCATGCCGAACAACAAAATCGTGGTGAACAATTTCATCAGTCTGTCGAGTCTGCTGAGGCCGGATCCGGAAAGCGCGCAACAGGCCCTGCAACATGTCGATAAAATCGCCGATGAACAAAATCCGTTCTTTCAGGACACGGTCGGCTGGGCGTATTACCGGGCCGGGAACTATCTGCGTGCGGTGGAATTTCTGACCAGAGCCGCCGACGGCGCGCCGCAAAACGCGGAAATCCTGTATCACCTCGGCGCTGCGAAACTTGCGGCGGGTGAGGAGAGCGCAGGCATGGAGATACTGCAACGCGCGATCGCGGAGGGCGGAGAAGACTTTGAATTTGCGTCTGAGGTGCAATCGCTCCTTAACCAATAGGCGTCATCGCGGGCGTTAACAGCAGAAAGACCCCCGGGCGAGCCCATGTACGAGCAATTCTTCGGCCTCACCGAGAAACCCTTTTCGATACAGCCGGACCCCTCTTTTCTATATTGGGGCCGAACGCATCGTTTGGCCTATGCAATGCTTGAATACGGCGTCCTCAACCACGCCGGCATTTCGGTCATCACCGGCGAGGTCGGCTGCGGAAAGACAACGCTGATCCATCGATTGCTCGATCAACTGTCGCAGACCCACACCGTCGCTTTGCTGTCCAACATCCAGGAAGGTCGCGGCGATCTTCTAAGCTGGGTGTTGATGGGATTCGGTCAGTCCTTTGCGGGGAAGTCTCATGTAGAGTTGTTCGCGGAGCTGCAGAGCTTTTTTATCTCTGAGTACGCGAAAAACCGGCGCGTCGTGCTGGTCATCGATGAGGCGCAGAACCTGTCGGCGGACATGCTGGAAGAACTGCGCATGCTGTCGAACATTAATGCGGGCAAGGACCAGTTGCTGCAGCTGATTCTCGTGGGACAGCCTCAGCTCAAGGGCCTTCTGAACAAGCCGGAGTTATTGCAGCTGGCCCAGCGCATCGGCGCCGACTTTCATTTAACGCCGCTCAACAAAGAAGAAGTTCACGCTTATATCGAAACCCGCCTCGCCATCGCCGGATGTCGCAGACGCATTTTCACCGATCGCGCCATGGACTTCATTTCCGAGCAGTCAAAAGGCGTGCCGCGTGTGATCAACATCATCGCGGACACGGCGTTGGTATATGCTTTTTCGGCGGAAGAGCTCGTCGTCGGGGTTGAAACCATTCGCAATGTTGTCCGCGACAAGATGGAGTTCGGCGTATTCGGGATCGCGTCGGACGATATGGCGGCCGCGCCTCTAAAGCCTGAAGAAGACACCGGAATGGACGCCTTCGCCGACGTGTCCGGGACGGATAAAAACGAAGACAGCCCGAAAGATCCGTATGCGGCGCGCCTTGACGAAAGCGTCAGTGAAACGGCGCCGCGACCGGCGCCCAAAAAACCTGCGCCGGCGAAGAAAAGCCAAGCCGACTCTGAGCCGCAGACTGAGCTCAGCGTCGCCGTGCGTGCTGATCGTGATGACAAAAAGGCGCCGCGGGCGAAGGATACAGGCGTCGACCAGGAACAGTCGGAAGCGGGTGAGCGACGTCGCCAGGACATGGAAGCGTCCGCCCTCACGGGGGTAATTGTAACAGCGGAGACGCGCGGCGTATCGCCGGAAGCAGCCATTCGGTCTGCCGGAGACGGTCGCGCCATCGTTTTCGTGTGCGATCCCGCCAATACAGAGGCGCGCGACATTGCGACAAGGTCGGGCGCCATCATCGCAGAATGCGCGCAGTCAGGCGGCTCAACGCCTGGCCGACTGCGCAACGCCGGATATCGGCAACTCAAGAAAATTGCCCAGCATATTGAGTATGTGCAGTTTCTCGACGCAGGCAATGCGCTCGGACCGGACTGGATACCGGCGGCGGAAAAGTTCATGGCGCGCCGGCCCGAAGTCTCGATGATAGAAGGGCGGGCGACCCGTCAGCACACATTGTCGAAAGAGCGCGATGCGGGCTCCGGCGGCGGCGGGGAAGCTGAGGTCTTGGACGGCGAGGACGCCTTCGTGCGCGCAGAGGCTTTTGAGCAGGCGGGCGGGTTTCGCGGCGATTTGCCGGTTAAGGAAATGGCGGACTTAAGCGTCCGACTGCGCAAGCGCGGCGGTCGTGTTTGGCTGCTGCCTGCGGTCATGACCCTGGCGCGGCCGCGCCCGCGGTCGTTCGGCGGATGGTGGCGCGCGAAAATGCGGGAGGGATATGGGAACGCTTTCGCCGCAGCGCTCCACGGCGCCCCGCCCGAACGTCTTGGCGTCAGTCAGACGTTTCTGGCGGTCGGCCTCGGTTTTCTGTTTCCTTTTGTCATCATCGGGCTCGCGCTCGCACTGTTCGCCCTTGCCCCGGCGCTTTATCCTCAGGCAAACCCAATCGCGCCCTCGCTCGGCGTTCTCGCCATAGGAGTCCTCATTTACAGTCTTATGGTGTTGGCCTCGCTTGCGGCCGGCAAAAGCGAATCCGGCGGATTGGCCGGCGCCATGGGGCGGGTATTCCAGGCGACGCCGGCGTTTATCGGCGCATGCCGTTTCTGGCTCGGCAAGAGGACCTATCGTTGAGCGCGCGTTTCCGCCGCGGCAGGTCGTGAGCACAACCATGAAGATCGCCTATTTCGTCAACCAGTATCCTGGAATCTCGCACAGTTTTATCCGGCGCGAGATCCAGGCGCTTGAACGGCGCGGCGTTGACGTCGAACGGTTCGCTATCAGACCCGCGGCGGATCCGGTTTTCTCAGACGAGGACACGGCGGAAGCGGCGAAGACCCGACACATCGTTACTGCGTCTAAGTCGACGCTTTTCTTATCGATTTGCCGAACGCTGTCGCGTCGTCCGCTCGGGGCGTTGCGCGCTTTCGCGGATGCGATGAAACACGGGCGTTGCTCTGAGGCCGGACTGTTTCGCCACCTGCTTTATTTCGGCGAAGCGCTCGTGCTGGCCGACTGGATGGCGAATGCGAGCACGTCGCACGTCCATGCGCATTTCGGCACCAATGCGGCCATGATTGCGATGTTGGCGACACGGCTTGGCGACGTGTCTTACAGCGTCACCGTGCATGGTCCGGAAGAGTTTGAAAAACCCGCTGCAATCGCTTTGCGTGAAAAAGTGGAGCGCGCAGCGTTTGTAATCGCGATCTCGCAATACGGCGCTGCACAGCTCAAGAAGCTGACGGCGCCCGCAGCGTGGGCGAAAATCAAGATCGTTCATTGCGGCGTTGAAAAGGATTTTTTTGAAGTTGATGCGGTTGCGCCGCCAAAAGATGCGCGTTTTGTTTGCGTCGGCCGTCTTTGTGCGGAGAAAGGTCAGATTGATCTCATTCACGCGGTGAAAAAAGTGCGCGCGCGCATTCCCGGCATCAGTCTCTCGCTCATTGGAGACGGACCGATGCGCCCGGCGATAGAGGCGGCGATCGAAGAGAGCGGCCTCGGCAGCGCCGTTTCCGTGGACGGATGGAAGTCGCCGACTGACGTCAGAGCCGCTATTCTGGGCGCACGCGCGTTTGTGTTGCCGAGTTACGCTGAAGGACTTCCGGTTTCGATCATGGAGGCCCTGTCTTTGCGCCGACCGGTGATCTCAACCTATATCGCCGGCATCCCGGAGCTCATCGCGAATGGCGGTTGCGGGTGGCTCACGCCCGCCGGCGACGTGGAGGCGATCGCCGCGGCGATGGAGGCCGCGGCGCGCGCTGATGACGCCGCTTTGACGGCCATGGCGGAAGAGGGCTTTCGCCGCGTGACCGCTCGTCACGATATCGACCGAGAGGTTGCTAAGCTCGCAAGGCATTTTGAAGATGCGGTGGAGACCCGCGCGTGATCGCGCTCATCAACATGGCCGCCTGGATCGTCGCCCTGATCGCGCTGATCCCGTCTGCTGTCTTGCTGGCGGAAATGCTGGCCTCTTTCAGGCGACCGAAGCCGCTTGCGCGTTCGGATGCGCCGCCTCCGACGGCGGTCATCGCGCCTGCGCATAATGAAAGCCGCCATATTGCGCCAACCCTCGCGGACCTGAAAGCGGCCGCATGGCCGCAAATGCGGATCATCGTGGTCGCCGATAACTGCGACGATGACACCGCCGACGTCGCCGCTGCGTCCGGAGTCGAAGTGGTCGAGCGCCGCGACCCCGCCCGCCGCGGCAAGGGATATGCGCTCCAATTCGCCATTGACCATTTGCGCCGCGACCCGCCGGACATTGTCGTCTTTGTCGATGCGGACACAAGGTTTGACGACCAGGCGATCGACCGCCTTGTCCGCGCCGCCGCCGCCGCCGACCGGCCCGTGCAGGCCATCTACGAAATGGAGGCGGGCGACGATCCGGGTCCGAGCATCCGGATCGCCCAATTTGCGTGGCGCATGATCAATATCGCCCGCATGCAAGGGCTGAGCGCGCTGGCAGGCGTCACGCGCTTTACCGGGGTCGGCCTCGCCGCCCCTTGGAGCGCGCTGTCGGATTTTCAATTTGGGAGCGGCGCCATCACCGAAGACCATGCGCTTACATTTGCGCTCGCTTCGCGCAGGCGGGCGCCGCTGCTGGATCCCTCTGTTCGCGTGTTCAGCCGGTTTCCGGACGCCGGCGACGCCATGGTCTCGCAACGGTCTCGCTGGGAACGCGGCTCTCTCGGGGTGTTGCGCCAATATGGACTTCGCGGCGTCGTGAAAGGCGCTTTGTCCGGCAACCGGGAGCTGCTCGCGATTTCTCTGGACGCGCTGATTCCGCCGCTTGTGTTGTTCGCCTGCGTCATTCTGGCCGCGCTGATGTTTTGCGGCGTTACGGCGATTATCGGATCCGGCGGCCCTTTGGTTGCGGCGGGACTCGCTGCGCTCGCCTTTCTCATTTCGATAGTGATCGGATGGCGCAGATGCGGCCGCGACATTTTGCCGGCGGCGGTTATTCCCGCGCTTTTTCCCTTTCTCTGGGATAAATTGAAAATTTACGGCCGTCGCGGAAGAGAAACCACTCGGACCTGGTCGCGAACGGAGCGTTCTCAGAACCGCGAGCGCGCGACTGGGCCGGACAGACCTGAGGAATGATCAGTAGGCGGATTCTATGGCTTATATCAATGTTCTAAACCCGGACTTCGGTCACTTTGACGCCGCTGCGATGAAAGATAAGGGTGCCGAGCTGCGCGAACAGTATCAAAGCGCCGAGCCATTTCCACATATTGTCATCGATGATTTTTGCTCGCCGGAGATGCTTGAGCGCTGCCTTGAGTATTTTCCGGCCGCTCCCGATCCCGACAGTCGGTCTTATGAGCGCCATCAGGAGCGCTACAAAACCAGCTACAACCCTGATCATTTGCCTGATCAGCTGCGTTCCTTTTTTTATTCGATGAATTCGCGGCCCTTTATCGTTTTTTTGGAAAACTTAACAGGCATTAAAGGGCTCATTCCCGACCCGTTTTTCCTTGGCGGCGGTTTTCATCAAACGAGCCAGGGCGGCCATTTAGACGTGCATGCTGACTTTAACTTTCACAAACCGCTCGGAATCGAGCGTCGGCTCAACCTGTTGATCTACCTCAATCACGGTTGGAAAGAAGAGTTCGGCGGCGCGCTTGAACTCTGGGACCCCGACATGACCCAGTGTATTGAGAAAGTTGCGCCGGTTTTTAATCGCTGCGTCGTGTTCTCGACAAGCGGCGCCAGCAATCACGGACATCCGGCGCCGGTAAATCACCCCGATGGAAATCCGAGACGGTCGATCGCGTTATATTACTATACGGCAACCTGGGATCCGAGCTCGGTCAAGCGCACAACCCAATTCAGACGTCGCCCGCAATCCGAAGACGTCACCGACTGGCGCATTAAATTTGAGCAGACTGCGGAAGATTTTCTGCCGCCAGTCATATGGCGGAAGATCCAACGCTTTGTGCGGTAAGGTAAATTCCGTTTGGTTGAATTCTATTGGCTAGTTTAACAAGCAGTTAAATTTAATTCACATCGGCGCTCTGTAGTTGCCGTGAGTCCTGCAGGTGCTATCTCGGCAGGTGCGTAACGTCAGCATACGTTACAAAATGTTAGTTTTGAAATTTAACTAAATCGGGAAAGCAATCTTAGAAATGAACCCGTAGATTTCTCGTGTCTCCTTACCGGCGCGCGTTCCCTAATCGCGCAACAGGCCGGAACGTTTGTTTGGATTGCGAGAGATCACTATGGGCGTGTCGGCCAAAAAGCGGGATGTTAACGTTAATTCCGCCACCACCTACGCCGCAGCGCCCGCCATTGATGATGTGATTGACGTTCTCGCGGCGAACGACTCGTTAAAGCCGGCGCTGAGCGGACGTCGCGCCAGACGACGAGCCAAGGAGAACAAATTGTCAAAGTCCGGTATACTGCTGCCCCTGTTCGCCGCACAGGGCTGCCTCAGCGTCGGCAAGGACGACGACCTGCTCAATCTTTCAGGCGCCGGCGGCATGGCGAGCGAACCCTTTGCGAACGGCGACAGCTTCCAAGAGCTGGGACTGCATATCGACTTTGCCGACGATCGGCGGGACGGTGTGGGCGCATCCGGCGCGGTGCTGGCGGGCAATGACCAGTTTGCGGTCGCCGGCGATACGGCCCTTGCGCTCGATCCCGCCGATTTGCTTGCCAACGATTTTGCCGATAATGGTCAAGGGCTTGAAATCGTTCGTGTCTTCAACGCGCAACATGGGTCGGTCATGTTCGACGGCGCAATCATAGAGTTTGTTCCCGATGACGGGTTCGATGGACGCGCGCAATTTCAATACGAAGTTCGCGACGCCAGCGGCAACACCACAACCGCCCTGGTGGAAGTCAGTGTCGGCCAGCATGCCGGCCCGCCAGGCCATGGCGGCGCGGGACACGGCGGCGGTCACGCAGACGACGACGATCATAGCGGGATGGGCGGCGGTCACGGCGGCTCGGGAACCAATGGAGCTGGCGGTCATGGGAGCGGTCACGGCGGCTCTGGAACAAACGGCGCCGGCGGTCACGGCGGAGGCCATGGCGGGGGAACAGCCCACGCCCATCCGACGGACCCGTCCAAAATGGCCGAACACATGGCGCTCCTTAACCTTGTTCCGGTCGCCGATGCGTCGCATGTCGCGATCAACAACGGTTCCTGGTTTGATCCGAATACCTGGGCCAATGGCGAGGTTCCCGGCGACGGCGCCGATGTTGTGGTGCCGCACGGCGTTGTTGTTCACTATGACAGCGTCAGCGACGTGTCGCTTCATACCGTTCGCGTCGACGGCGATGTCCATTTCGCGACTGACAAAAACACCTTCATGGAAGTCGATACCTTTATCGTGACGCCGAGCGGCCATCTGACGATCGGCACGATCGATAATCCAGTGGCCGACAATGTCGAGGCGGTTATTCAGATCGCCGACAACGGCCCCATCGATGTGGCGTGGGACCCAATGCTGTTGTCTCGCGGGCTGATTTCCCATGGCTCGATCGAAGTGCACGGCTCAGAGAAAGACAGCTTCCTGCGGCTTGCCGAAGACCCGATGCGCGGCGACACATCCATGGTGTTGGACACTGTTCCGTCGGGGTGGGAGGTTGGCGATCGGCTGGTGTTGACCGGTACCGAAATGGGTGATCGCACGCGCGGCCCAGCGGGTCAGCAACGCGATATCTCCACCCAGGACGAAGAGCTTGTCATTACACGGATCGACGGCAACGTCGTGCACTTTGATCGCGCGCTGCAATATGATCATGATACGCCGCGCGCGGACCTCAAAGCCTATGTAGCGAATTACTCAAGAAATGTACGCATCCTCACCGAAAACGCCGACGCCTTGCCGCCGTCGCAGCGCGGCCATGTCATGTTGATGCATTCTGACGATATTGACGTGCGTTACGCCGAGTTTTCCGATCTGGGCCGCACCGATAAATCCGAGCGCGCTTTCGATGTGGACGACCTCGCGGTCGTTGAATCCGACAGCAACCTCAAGGGGCGCTATTCGCTTCACATTCACCGCGCCGGCGTCAGCGACCAGGACGATCCTGCGATGGTTGTCGGTAATGCAGTTTGGGGCTCGCCCGGCTGGGGCTATGTTCATCACGATTCCAACGCGATTTTTGCGGACAACGCCGCCTATGACGTCTTCGGCGCAGCCTTCGTTGCGGAGTCGGGCAATGAGACCGGCCGCTGGGTCCGCAACATTTCGATCAAGAACGAAGGCGTCGGCGGCGTGGACTGGGATCTGAATACGCCGAAGTCCGGGGCTGACGTGAATGCTTTCGACCTAGGCCGAAACGGCACCGGGTTCTGGTTCCAGGGCCGTCTCGTCGATGCGGTCGACAATGTCGCAGCAGGCAGCCCCGGCGGGCACGGATTCACGTATTTTCATCGCGGATCCGACGGCAATCAAGTGCAGGTCGGCACGCTCAACACGCCGGAAATCAGCGGCTACCAGGACGACACCCTGAACGTGAACTTCCCGCATATTTCACAATTCCAGAACAATGAAGCCATCGCCGTCGGCGTTGGGTTCATGGTTGTAAAATCCGACGAGGAACAACGTCACGATCTGCGCTCTGTACTTGAGGACTTAACAGCCTGGAATGTCCGTACCGGGATTCACCTCGAATACACCGCCCACTATACGATTATTAATCCGGATCTCATTGCCGTTGACGCGACCGGCAATGACAATCAGTTCGGAATCGACTTACGGCGCGATGTCCACGATCTGGTCGTGGTCGGCGGCAATATCGACGGATTTCACTGGGGCGTAAACGTCAACAATGAAATCGACCCGTCGGTCGGCAGCGACATGTTCTTCATTGACGTGAACATTACCAACTTGCTGTCTGATCATCGCGGTCCGGGCGTGGCTTATACGGGGCTTGATCCGTCTATGCAGGTTTTAACGGGCGCCCAGGCGGCGGCGCTTCCAGGCGTTGGCGCGCTGTCCTTTGTTTCCGACTTTGCAGACTTCGATCCTCTTGGTTCGGACACGAGGGGGAAGCAAAACCTCACCGGCGACAAATATGACAGCCTCGGGGAATACGAGATTGGCAGGCTCGACCCGCATCTCGTCAGCTATCGCGGCATGCAGCGCGCGGTGGCCGAAGAAGGGTATTGGACGTTGCCTGACGGACGCGCGGTTACAGCGATTGAGCGCTATTTCGCCGATCGCGCGACCGGTGAGACCATCAAAATCTCAACCTTTGTTGAAATCCCCGGCGGCGTCGACGAAGCACAGCGATATGGCGGCGAATTTCACGGTCTGCTGGATCAGGCGGGCGCCGGTCCCAATGCTGTCAACGATGTTGCGCGGGTCGCTTCGGGCGGACGCATCGATATCGACGTGCTCGCCAACGATTCCGATCCCGAAGGCGACCGCATCGCCGTGGACGGTCTCGGCGAGGCGCGCAATGGTTCGGTGTGGGCCAATGACGACGGCACCATCACCTATCAGCCCGACCCGAATTTTTCCGGTTCTGACTCCTTTTATTACTGGGTCGAGGACGACAACGGAAACTTCGCGAAAGCCTGGGTTCAGGTGACTGTCGACGTCTGAGGTTTGGCGCAGTTCCATTCTTCAATGACGCTGGCGTCTTCTTCCGCCGGTTTATACTCCGCATAAAGAGCAGATAGGGCGTCAGCGTCCGCAAGCTGCGCCGCGGCCCAGACCGCGGCGCCGCGCACCAGGGCGCTATCGTCCTGCAACAGCGGCCTGATCGTTTCCAGTAGGGCTCGGTCTTCCGCATTGCCGATGGCGATTGCGACGTTGCGCACAAACCGGTCCCTGCCGATGCGCTTGACGGGAGAGCCGGAAAACATCTGGCGAAACGCCGCATCGTTGAGGCCGGCAAGCTCTGCGAGCAGGGGCGCGCGCAATTCCTCGCGGGCATGGAATGCCGATTCGTGCGATGTTGACGCGAATTTGTTCCATGGACATACGGCGAGGCAATCATCGCAACCATAGATTCGGTTGCCCATCGGTTTTCTGAACGCGCGGGGGATCGGCCCTTTGTGTTCAATGGTGAGATAAGAGATGCAGCGGCGCGCGTCGAGCTGATAAGGCGCCGGAAACGCATCGGTTGGGCAAATGTCGAGACAATTGCGGCACGATCCGCAGTGATCGGCTTCAGGCTCGTCCGGCGTCAGCTCCAGGGCCGAGTAGATGACGCCGATGAACAGCCAGGAGCCGAAGGCGCGCGATACGAGATTGGTGTGCTTGCCCTGCCACCCGGCGCCGGCCGCTTCGGCTAGCGGTTTTTCCATCACCGGGGCTGTGTCGACAAAGACCTTCAATTCGCCGCCGAACGTCTCTCCCATCCATCGGCCCAGCCGCTTCAGCCGTTTTTTGACAATGTCGTGATAGTCTTTATTTCGTGCGTATACGGAAATTGCGGCGTGTTTCTTTCGGCTCAGTATCGCTAACGGGTCTTCGCCGGGGCCGTAATTCAAGGTCACGACAACAGCGCTTTTGGCGGCCGGCCACAGCGTTTGCGGCTTCGCGCGTTCGCGCTTGCGCGTTTCCATCCAATCCATGTCGCCGTGCCGGCCTTTTTCAAGAAAGGCGACGAGGCGCAAGCCGACCGCGTCGGGAAGGTCGGCCGCGGTGACGCGGGCGTCGTCGAAACCCAGTTCCAGCGCCTTGGCGCGGATGGCGTCGCGCCGCGTTGTCGCCGTCGCATCCATCAGAAATCGAGATCGGCGTAATGGCGCGGCGGCGGCAGGCCCTCGATGCGGTCGCGAAGGATCGGCCGGAACGACGGGCGGGATTTCACCCGCGCGTACCATTCCTTGACGACGGGAAAGCGGCCCCAGGGCGCTGCGTCCACATAGTCGACCGACGACAGATAGGCGGCGGCGGCGATATCGGCGGCTGAAAATTTCTCCCCCGCGAACCACGCCCGTTCGCCCAACAGCCAGGCGAAGTAGTCGAGGTGCCAGTCCAGGGCCTCGATACCCGCGCGCAATAGGTCGTAGTCCGGCTGCCCCCGGCGCATCAGTCTTTTATCGACGCGTTCACGCACGATCATGTCGATCACGTCGCGTTCGAACTTGTCTGCGAACCACGCCACAAGCCTGCGGGTTTCGGCCCGCGCCGCCGCCGTCATGGGAAACAGCGCGGGCTCCGCGTAGGCGTCTTCCAGATAGTCGACGATCACGCCGCCCGGCGTCACGCCCGGGCCCGGAGCCTCGCCTTCGAGAAGAACAGGCAGCATTCCGGCCGGATTTGCGGAGAGAAGGCGGTCATCGTCTTCCCAGGGACGGATCTCTTCGAGGCGGGCTGGAAGGCCTTTTTCGGCCAGAGCGATCCGGACCATGCGGGAGGCAGGATCGAGCGGCATGTGAAGCAGCGTGCGCATGCTCCATCAATGAACGATTTTTGGCCGCGCCGCCACGGGGGCGCCCTTCCAGGCTGCGCTGGCGGCTCCGTTCGGCACACCGCGCGTTAACCTTTTCACCGGCGCGCCGCCGAACCGATTTTCAAGGCCGGCGGCGGTTTTGGGGCCGTCGCACGCATAGACGGCAAAGCCTTTGCAGTTGGAGCGTTAAGACCCTTCGCCGGTTGTCTCATTCTGGGCCGGCGTCGGGAGCGTGGTGCGGGCACGGGGAGACGGGTATGGCGAGCAATCACTTCGAAGACGCGACGGACTTTGCCTGGCGCAGGCCCGCGCCCATGGCGCGGCGCGCGGCGATGACCCTCTATTCATGGCAGGCGCCGCATGTTTCCTATTTCGGCGCGCTCTTCGCCGCCGCTCCATTTATCCTTGCGGCGTTGTTTGCGCCGGCGCTGTTAAGCCTGTCGCCGACGGTGGACATGATCGCGCCCATCGCCGACGCTCGCGCGGCCCTCGCCGGTGAAATCCCCATCGAACAAACCAGCGCGCCGTTTTACCTGGCCACGTTGACCGCAGGCGACGTGTTCGCCGACACGCCGGGTCGCATCCACCTCATCGCCAAGGCGCTGAGCGCGCTGTTGGTGGTTGCGCCGATGGCTTATTTCGCCGTTTCCCGCCTGCCGGTCTTCGCCGGCGCAACCTTGACGGCGGCGCTTGCCGGCTTTGTTGCGTCCCCGTTCGGCGGGCCCGCGGAGTTTGCGTTGGCGCTGTTTCTGGTCTGCGGGTTCTGTTTCCTGTCTGCCTCCGCTGACGATTCGCCTGGGCGCGCCCGGTTTGAGGGTTTGCTCGCCGGGATATCGCTGTTTGTGCTCTGGCTTTTGAATCCGGTGTTTTCTCTTGCGGGGTTCGTCGCCTTGTCGGCGTGCCCGTTTCTTTCCGGTCCGAGAGGGCTGACGCGTTATGCATCGACGTTCGCTGTGTTCGCCGTCTGTGCGGGACTGGCCGAACTGGCCGCGCCGGGCGTCAACCTGGCGCGCGCCGATGCGGCGTCCGGCACGCTCGCCATGAGCATTCGCTTCGCCGGCGCCGAGAGCGCCCTCGGGCTCGGCGGCGTCGCAGTCAGCGCGCTTTTGGTGCTGCTCATGACGGCGATATTCGGCGGACGCGAACACCTACGGGGAACGCTGACCGCGGTGGCTTTCGCGGTGGTCGCCTTTGCCGCGGCGCGATTCGCCGGCGCAAACGCGTTGCCGGTCTTCGTCTTTGCCGCCACCATTGCCGCGTTTTCGGTATCGTCCCCGTTTTACGACGGCCTTTTCCGCAATCACGACCGCGCCAGCGTCGCGGTCGCCCTGGCCGCCGCCGTGTTGCCGATTTGCTGGACGGCGGCGATGGTCGCCCACGCTGCGGGGCAGTTTTCCCTCCAGCACCAGACGGCGGCGCAGGCGCCGCAAAACATCCGCACCGAGCTCGCCCTCGTGCAGCCGGGCGGTCCGATGATTGCGCGCTGGATCGAAGAAGGCCGGTTTTCGACCCCTGAGGCGCGCGAGCTGTTGGCGCTCGCGCCTGTCGACCAGTCGGCCATGTTGCTGGAAGCGGCGAGCCGCGCCAGGGCGATGGCGGCGCGGGGCCATGGCGTCGCCATTCTCGCCGGCGTCGACGCGGCATGCGTGCTGGCGGAAGAGCGCGCCTGCCGCGCCGACAGTAATGACGCGGCGGCGGCGGCGCAGGTGGTTTTTGTGCCGCGGCTGGATATCGGCCCCGGGGCGATCGCCGCTAAGGGCCGCGCCGAGGCGCTGCTCTATACCGAATTCAAGATGGTCGAGGAAACGCCGTTCTGGGAAATCTGGGTGCGTCGGGGCGCGGCGCAGTCCGGCGCGTTTCTTCGCTAGCCCTTACCCGCAGGACGCGATGAAATAGGGATTGTCGAAGCCGCGTTCGCGCTTGTTGTAGCCAAGCGGTTCGCCGTCGGGATGGGTGGCGACGGCCCCGCCCGCCGCTTCGAGCACAGCCTGTCCTGCGCCTGTGTCCCATTCCATGGTCCGGCCAAAGCGCGGATAGATATGCGCCGCGCCTTCCGCGATCAGGCAAAACTTCAGAGACGACCCGGCCGCCGCGAAGTCGGCGACATCGAGCGTTATCAAATACTCGTCCGTTTCCGGCGACCTGTGTGATCGGCTGGCGACCGCGATCAGACCGCCGTCGGGTCTTTTGGCGACGGCGATTTTCGTGCGCCTGATTTCCGATCCGTCCTCGCCAATGTCAGCGCGCCACGCGCCGGCGCCGACCAGGCCGCCATAGAGCTTTCCGCACGCCGGCGCGTAGACGACCCCAAGTGCAGGGCGTCCGTCGCGGACCAGGGCGATATTGACGGTGAACTCGCCCGTGCGGTTGATGAATTCCTTGGTGCCGTCGAGAGGATCGACGAGAAAGAAGACGTCGCCCAGCGCCGGGATCTTGCCCTCGCTGGCCGCTTCCTCGGCAAGCACCGGAATATCCGGCGCGATTTCCTTCAGACCTTCGAGAATGACGGCTTCGCCAATTCTGTCTGCGGCCGTGACCGGCGAGGCGTCCTGCTTCTGTTCGGCCTCAAAATCCGTACGGTAAATGGTCATGATCTCCGCGCCCGCCTTCAGCGCCAGGGCGGCGAGAGCCTCGCAGAGCGTTTCGGAATCTTCGCGCGGTTGGTGTGACATAAGCGATCGCATGCTGAAGGTTGAGAAGAATGGAAAGCGCGTCTTCTACCGGAACGCGATCACAGTAAAGGCCGAAGTTTGTTTGGGCGTCAGCCCGGTCGCTGGAATGATCTCCTGGATAATCCAGCCTTCCTCGGCCAGTTCGTTAAGGCGATCCTGCATCGCAGCCGCCGCGGCCCTTGCATAGTCGCGCTCGTTGGCGACGAGGCCGACGGGCCGGCGCTTGGCGTCGCGCCAGCTGACATGGAATACGGCGAACTGTTTCGACATGAAACGATCGAACCTTGAGACCTGAGACGTTAGAGCGTAAACACGCTTATACACGCAAGCGACGGGCCGGCCGGTCCGGTCAATCCTTTCCTCAGCACCCAGAATCAGCGCCGGCGGAGGACTTTTTGTCGGATTTTTTGGTCGTTACCAAAAATTTGGCTTAATATGCACTAATTCGCCACAAAACTTGCAGACAAGCGCAGTAAACCGGATTTTCGATGAGTACCTCGGGCGCAGGCAAAATTGATGACATCGCTGAGCTGTACGGCCGGAAACGGTCGTCGGCGCCGCGCGCGCTCGTCGGCGATTTGCTGCAGTTCGTTGAGTTTCTCGGCGTCATCGCAACCTCTGTGGCGGTCGCCTATGTCTACCACGCGCTACAGTTGCAAACGGGCTTTGATTTCCAGAATTACGCGGCCGCCGGCATCATCGGGGCGACGGGATTGACGGCCCTGCTTCGGCGCGACGGCTACTACGAGTTCGATCAGTTGATTTCCAAGGCCGGCGTATTGCGCGCCATTGTGACCCGCTGGGTGCTCGTGGTGCTGGGCCTCTTGGCGTTCGGCTTCGCCTTGAAGATTTCTGAGAACTTCTCGCGCGTCTGGTTATTCGCCTGGTCCGGGGCCGCCCTTCTCTATGTCCTTGGGATGCGCTGGATTGCCGGCGTCATTGTCCGGTCTATGATCCGCGACGGGGGCGCTTTCGCGCGCCGCGTCGCGGTGGTCGGCGCCTCAAAAGACGCTGCGCATTTTGCTGCAACGGTCGGTTCTTCGGAAAACGGCGTTTCCGTCATCGGCGTCTTCAATTCTCCCATTGCGCCGCTGCAGGCGGCGGGTCCTTCGACCCTGCCGGTCGGGGATCTGGACATGTTGGAGAAGGCCGCCAGGAACGGCGCCGTCGACGACATTGTGATTGCGGCGCTCAACGCTGAAAGCGACGAGATGGCTGACCTGGTGCGCCGGCTTTCCATTCTGCCGGTGTCGATCTCGATCTGTCCGACCTCGCACTGGATGGATCATCGCGGCGGCGCGGTGACGCAGCTCGGTTCGACCAACGTCCTGTCGCTATATAGGCGCCCGCTGGAGGGCTGGGGCGGGGTCTTGAAGACCATCGAGGACTTTGTGCTCGGCGCCGTGCTGCTGATTGTCCTCAGCCCGCTGTTGCTGATCATTGCCGCCGCCATCAAGCTGCAGGACAAGGGGCCGGTGCTGTTCGCGCAAAAGCGCCACGGCTTCAACAACTCCGTTTTTCGGATCTACAAATTCCGCACCATGACAGTCGCGGAGGATGGCGATCATGTTCCGCAGGCCAAGCGGGGCGATCCTCGCATCACGCCGCTCGGCAAGTTTCTGCGACGCTACAGCCTTGATGAACTGCCGCAGCTTATCAACGTGGTCGCCGGCCAGATGTCGCTTGTGGGGCCGCGTCCTCACGCCCTGGCGCACAATCACCAATACGCCCAGGACATCGCCAATTACTCAGGGCGCCACAAGGTCAAACCCGGAATAACGGGCTGGGCCCAGGTCAACGGCTACCGGGGCGAGACCTCGGAAAATGAGCTTATGGAGGAGCGGGTGCGATACGACCTCGCCTATATCGACAACTGGTCGTTGTGGTTCGATTTCAAAATTCTGGCCTTAACCATCGTCGCGGTAGCTTTTCCAAAAAATGCGTTTTAAAGAGGCCGCGTGTTAGGAGACCGCCAGCGGTCTCTTGGGGGAAATAAACAGCACTACGAAAGGCAGTATCCATGCGCGTAACAATGATCGGCGCCGGCTATGTCGGCCTCGTCTCTGGAGCCTGTTTCGCCGACTTCGGCCACGAAGTTGTCTGCGTCGACAAGGACGAGCGTAAAATCCGCAAACTCGAAGCCGGCGTGATGCCGATCTATGAGCCGGGTCTTGAAAGCCTCGTCGCGGAGAATGTCAAAGCGGGCCGTCTGTCTTTCAGTCTCGATCTGGCCGCGTCGGCGCCGTCCGCCGACGCCGTTTTCATTGCGGTGGGCACGCCGTCCCGCCGCGGCGACGGCTTCGCCGATTTGTCCTATGTTTATCAGGCTGCTGAGGAAATCGCCCAGGTCATCGACGGCTATACGGTTGTCGTGACGAAGTCGACCGTGCCGGTGGGCACGGGCGCCGAGGTTGAAGAGATTATTCGAAAGACAAACAGCGCGGCTGACTTCTCCGTCGTGTCCAATCCGGAGTTTCTGCGCGAGGGTGCCGCGATCAACGATTTCAAGCGGCCCGATCGCGTTGTCGTCGGCGCGGAAGACGAGCGCGCGCAAAAGGTGATGCGTGAGCTCTATCGTCCGCTCTTTATCAATGAGACGCCGATCGTGTTTACCAATCGGGCGACGTCGGAATTGATCAAATACGCCGCGAACGCTTTTCTCGCCACGAAGATCACATTCATCAACGAAATGTCCGATCTTTGCGAAAAGGTCGGCGCGAACGTTCAGGAAGTCGCTCGCGGCATCGGTCTGGACGGCCGCATTGGCGCGAAATTTCTACACGCCGGTCCTGGCTATGGCGGCTCGTGTTTTCCGAAGGATACGCTGGCGCTGGTGCGCACGGCGCAAACCCATGATGCGCCGACAAAAATCGTCGAAGCCGTGGTTGACATCAACGATGCTCGCAAGAAGAGCATGGCGGACCGGGTGATCGCCGCATGCGGCGGCTCTCTTGAGGGCAAGACGATCGCCGCTCTTGGCCTGACCTTTAAACCCAATACCGACGACATGCGCGACTCGCCCTCGCTCGATATCGTGCCTGCGCTGCAGAAAGCCGGCGCCAAGGTGCGCGCTTTCGACCCCGCCGGCATGGATGAGGCGGCGGAGCTCTTAAGCGATATTGAGTATACGGAAGGTCCGTATCAGACATTGGAAGGCGCCGACGCGGTAGTCATCATTACGGAATGGGACGAGTTTCGCGCCCTTGACGTCGACCGGATGAAATCGCTCTTAAAAGCGCCTATCATGGTTGACCTACGGAATATCTACGATCCGCAGGAAATGGTCGAAAAAGGCGTTGAGTATCACTCGATCGGGCGGCCCGCTTAGGCGGGCGCGCCTCAGGCGGCGCGGAGCTTTTTGAGAACCTTCGACTTGGTCGGCCGCGACGCCGCATCGCCCGGCGCGCCGATGTCGATGCGCGCCTGGCGCAGAATATCGCCGGTGACCATGGGGGCTTCGCTGCGGAAGCGGGTTTTGCCGGCCGGGTCCACGTAAATGAGATTGAAGCCGTCTTCCGCCGCAATGGCGTGACGCAAGAGGGCCGGATCAAGCCAGTCGATGGGTTCGCCGTTTTTGCGCGGGGTGTCGGAGCCGTAGACCTCGATAACAATAACATCTTCGCGGATCAGGGCCGGGATTGCGGGCTTCAGCAGGCGGCGCTGCATCCGACAGGCCTGGTGGTTGGCCGACGGTCCGATGATGAACAGGGTGTTTTTCGGCGAGAATTTCCGCACCGTTTCGGTCTTGCGCAGGCTGGCGGTCATCTCGGATGCGAAATTGGGTCGAAACGACAGGACGGCGGCGACCGCCCCGAAAACCAGGCAAATGGCGATGATCAAGAATGAAAAGCCCATAAGCGCCGCAGGTTAAGGTCCTTGCCTTGAGGATGTGTTAACTCTTTGGCCCGAGAGCCCGCCGAAACAATGCAACCCCGGCGCCATCCTCGCAACTTAACTTTGCCCCAGCGCGCCTATTCCGACGCCCGCGCGGCCGCCAGTCCCTCGTCGTAGAGACCATCGGGCAGCGTGCGTCGCCGAAACGCCATGACGCCCGCTATCAGCAGCATCGCCGTTCCGACGCCGATCAGTACGAGCGCCGGGTCGGCGTCGGCGGTCGTGATCGCCAGAATGGAGAGGGAGCCGGGGATCGCAAATGCGGCGTTGGTGAAAATGCCGGCCGCGAGGATGCGCGCGCGGATCGGCGCCGGCGCCCGGCGCTGCATCGCCGCCTGCAGCGGCGCGATATAGACCCCTGAAAGCGCCGCTGTCGCCACAAACGAAACCACCAGCGCCAGCCCTGCCGCGGAGGCGAAGAGATCGCCGAGCCCAAGCGGCGCGTCCGGCGTTCCGGCCGCGAGCGGCGTCAGCCCGTAAACCAGGAAACTCATAAGCCCAGCGAGAAAAATGGCGACGGCGGAAAAACCAAGGCCCGACCGACCCTTCGAGAGGCTGGCCGCGCCGATGGCGCCGATCCCGGCGCCGACCGCGAAGAGGCCGTTCAGGGCGGTCCAGACCATGGGGTCGGCATGCAGGGAGTCGCGTCCGTAAAGCGGCACGGCCACCGTCATGGCGGTAGACAAGAAATAGAATGCGCCGACGCCAATCAGCGGCGCCGGCACGCCTCGCGCCGAGAAT
This sequence comes from Hyphococcus sp., assembly GCA_028289605.1. Lineage (GTDB taxonomy): Bacteria > Pseudomonadota > Alphaproteobacteria > Caulobacterales > Parvularculaceae > Hyphococcus. The sequence continues at coordinate 120,681 of JANQON010000017.1, forward strand.
ACGCGCCTGAACATCGACACGGTTTGCGCAACACCATTGAAATCGATCCGCAGCGTAGGATCGTTCGCGGCCGCATACGGGGTTTGAAGCGCCGCCAGCCAGCCGACGACAGCGGCGGCGACCAGCGCCGCGCCCACCCAGACGCCCCCGTTATCAATCACGATCAGGAGGCCGCCGACGACGTATCCCAACAGAATGAACGTAAACAATCCGGCGTTGCAGAGCCCGTTGCCGCGCACCAATTCGTCCGCTTCCAGATATTTCGGCATGGCGGCGACCCGCACCGGCGAAAAGAAGGCGGATTGGGCGCCCATGGCGAACAGCATGAAAATGGCGAGGAGACCGTAGCCGAAGGCGAACGCGGTCGCCGCTACGGACATCAAGATGATTTCCATGAATTTGGTGCGGCGAAACATCATGGATGTTTCGTATTTGTCCGCAAGCTGGCCGGAAATCGATGAAAAGACCAATATGGCGATCGGAAGGAGCGCGCCGATATAGGGAATTGAATTGTCGGCGTCTTCGAAGAACGGCACGGCGATGACGCCGGCCGGAATCCCGATCAGCAGGGCCTGACGCAGGATATTGTCGGCGAAGGTGCCGAATGAGAGCGCGGTCCACATGGGCCAGAAGCGACGCTGAAAAAACAACGGGACGCCGGGCTTGGCGACGGGTTTTGAATCGGCCGTCATTTGCGGCATTCAGGCATCTGCATCCGCCGATCCTCGCCGCATTTGAGGGAAATAGCCACTGCGGCGGCGCTGAATGAAATCAACGCATTGCAACACCGCCGCTGATCGTTATATATCCGCCAGCCTTTGACCGGACGCCGCATGGGCCGGCGATCCGGCCGGAGCGGCGCCAGAATCAGAAATTCCCGAGGAGAGGAATAATTCCATGTTGATTTCGCCAGCATTTGCGCAGGCCGGAGAGGCCGCGGCGCCGAACGCTCTTGTCCAGCTCGCGCCTCTCGTCTTCATCTTTGTGATTTTCTATTTCCTGCTCATCCGCCCGCAAATGACCGCGCGCAAAAAACACATGGAAATGGTTTCCAATGTGCGCCGCGGCGATACCGTCGTGACAGCGGGCGGCATCATCGGCAAGGTAACAAAGGTGCTGGAAGGCGACGAAGTCATGGTCGAGCTCGCCGACAACGTGCAGGTTCGCATCGTCAAGACCACGCTCAGCGATGTTCGCAATAAGACTGAGCCCGCCGCCAACGACGCATAAACTGAAAAGCCTTCCGCGCGCCGCGGGCGCCGGATGCCAACACCAATTCGTCTATGCTGCAATTTTCCAAAGCCCAGACCGCCGGAATTCTCGGCCTTATTCTTCTCGGTGCGCTGTTCGCCGTGCCGAATTTGCTCTCAGAAGAAACGCGAAACGCGTTGCCGGGTTTTGCGCCCAAGTCCACCGTCAACCTCGGGCTTGATCTTCAAGGCGGCTCTCATCTTCTGCTCGGGGTGGATACGGACAAAGTGATCGACGACCGCATGCGCTCGGTCATGTCGGACATTCGTCGCGAGATGCGACCCAACCGCGGCGCGGGCCGAGAACGGATTTCTCTCGACAACCTGACATACAACAAAGAAACCGGCGAAATCGTTTTGCGTCTCGATGATCCGGGCGATCTCGACGATGCGCGCGAGCGGGTTCGCGACGTGACGCGCAGCGGCGCCGGCGGGCTGGGCCTTGGCGTTCGTCCCTACACGGTGGCCGTGAATGAGGGCGCGATCGTCGTATCGATGACGGCGGAAGCGGAACGCAATTTCTCACTTGAGGCCGTGCGCGATTCAATTGAGGTCGTTCGTCGCCGAATCGATCCCGCCGGCAACAAAGAAGTCCTGATCGCGCCGCAAGGGGACGACCGGATCGTGGTGCAGGTCCCGGGCGACGATGACCCGGAAGCGCTGAAAGCAGTGATCAATCGCACCGGCCAGCTGTCGTTTCACGCTGTCGATCTCACCGTCAACCCGTCCGACGTCGCCGCCGGCGTCCTTCCTCCCGGTCGCGTTGTTTGCCCGATGGCGGAATTTGACGGAACAACGCGGCCGTCGCCGCCCGATGGAGAATTGTGCGGTCCGATTGAAAATGCGACCCAACCCCCGCTGGTTCTTGTCGAAGATCCTGAAATCACCGGCGACATGGTGCAGACCGCCTCCGCCGGGCAAAATCCCGACGGCGCCGGTTTTCAAATCAACTTCGCATTCGACAATCGCGGCGCTCGCCGTTTTGGTGATTACACAAGTAACAATATCGGCGCCGTTTTCGCCATTCTGCTGGACGGCGAAATCATTTCCGCACCGACCATCCAGTCGGCGATCACGCAAGGGTCCGGGCGCATCACCGGCGATTTCTCCGTGCAGGAAGCAACGCAAACAGCGCTTCTCATCCGCTCCGGCGCCTTGCCGGCGAAGCTGACGACCCTTGAACAGCGTTCGGTCGACGCAACCCTCGGCGCCGATTCCGTTCGCGCCGGCGCGACAGCGCTCGTTATCGGGTTTATTGCCGTGATCATCTACATGGTCATCAGCTACGGCCGGTTCGGGATCTACGCCGACATGGCGCTCATCGCCAATGTCATCCTGATCGCCGGGGCGCTGTCCTTGATGGGCTCCACGCTGACCCTGCCCGGAATCGCCGGCATTGTCTTAACGATCGGCATGGCGGTGGACGCCAATGTGCTGATCTTCGAGCGGATCCGCGAGGAGTTGCGGCAAGGCAAGTCGCCGATCAACGCCGCCGAAACCGGATATCAAAAGGCCTGGTCTGCGATTCTCGACGCCAACGTTACGACCTTTCTTGCGGCGCTGATCATGTTTCAGCTGGGCGCCGGGCCGGTGCGCGGCTTTGCGATCACCCTGGCGGTCGGCGTCGTGACATCCGTCTTCACCGCCTATGTGCTGACCCGTCTGCTCGCCGGCGGTTACCTGCTTTCCAAGCGCCCCAAGGCGCTGACGCTCTAGGGAGAGTCAAAGAATGTATCTCAAGCTCGTCCCGGATCAGACGAACGTTCCGTTCACGAAGGTTCGATATTACGCCATGGTCCTGTCGGCGGTGCTGATGGTCGGTTCGGTCGCCGCGTTGTTCACGATCGGCCTGAATTTCGGCATCGACTTCCGCGGCGGCGCCACTATTGAGATCGCCGATTCCGATCCCATCGACATTCCCGCCGTGCGCGAAGCGGTTGGCGATCTCGGTTTGGGAAATGTCAACGTGCAGGCGATACGCGACATTACGGGCCAAGAGGAAGGCGCGGTCATCTTCGTTGAACAGCAGGAGGCGACGGACGTTGATCCCGGCGCCGAAGACGCCGACGAGGCGAATGAGCGCGCCCAACAGGAAGCTTCTGTTCTGGTCCAGGACACGCTCCGCGCGCTCCTCGGCGATGATATGATCGTTCGTAAAGTCGACGTCGTCGGCCCGACCGTTTCCGGCGAACTGATCCAGAAGGGCGCGACCGCGGTGGCCCTCGCCATCGCCATGATGCTGATCTACATCTGGCTGCGCTTTGAATGGCAGTTTTCAATGGGCGCCATTGTTGCGCTCGTGCACGACGTCGTCATTACCTTGGGTATGTTCGCCGTCACGCAACTGAAATTCGAACTGGCGATCATCGCGGCGATTCTCACCATTGTCGGCTATTCGATGAATGACACGGTCGTCGTCTACGACCGCGTGCGGGAGAACTTGCGCAAGTATAAGTCGAAACCGCTGGCCGATCTGCTTGATCTGTCCATCAACGACACCCTGTCGCGAACGGTGATGACATCAGTCACCACCTTGTTGGCGTTGGCGTCGCTGGCCGTGTTCGGCGGCGAGGTTCTGCGCGGCTTTACCCTGGCGATGATCTGGGGGATCCTGATCGGGACCTATTCCTCAATCTTTGTCGCATCGCCGTTCCTGCTGGCGACGGGCGTCAAGCGCGACTGGTCGAAGCAGCCGTCGGGCGCGGCGGCCGCGACTTAGCGGGTCAGCGAACGCGTTTCACTTTCGTCCTGGCGCTGCGGTCGCCGTAGCGAATGGTCCAGCTTCCAAGCGAAGCGGGCGCAAGTCGCGCATTTTCACCGGCGCGCGGCTTGCGTCCGGCCGTTTTGGCGAGGTGTCTCCAAGTCTCCCCATTCGCCAGGACAACATTGACCACGTTGTATCCGGTGATGAATACGCGAACGATTTCGCTTTCGTAAGGCTCGCGCTTTTCCTCCCGTTCGGCGTCTTCCGCTTTTCGCCGCAGCGCTTCCGCTTCCGCGCGCGGCAAAACGACAAAGTCATCGCTCGGCGGCGCGGGCGGGGAGACAGCGGCCGCTTCCGCGGGCGCCGTATCTGCAATTAAGTCGCCATCCGTTGCCTGCGGCTCTTCGGCCGCATCCGCGATGGCCGGCGGCCCGTCGGGCCGGGACAGGGCGTCGAAGCATTCAAGGCGTTTTGTGTTGTCCGCAATCGCGGCGCAACGCTCAAAAGCGCCGGACCGTTCGATAGGCTCAGCCAGCGCCTGGGCGCAAGGGACTGAGACCAGCGTCGCCAAGAGTAACGTGCGATAGATCGGAACCATAACATCTTGCCTTTGTAGGCCGCAGTGACCATTGCGCATGCGCTGTATGCGGCTCCCCCAATCGAGCATCAACCTAGATAAGACAATCCACGGGGACGATCCCGCAACGGAGCGTCAAGGATATGCGATCCAAAATGCGAAAAAGCGTCCTGCTACGACCTCAAATAACACAGTTGCGGCGCATCGCCGCCGGTCGCCGCCGTTGGCGACTGCAAGCATTCCACCGAAGCTGGTTTCCGGCGATTGCGCTCAATCAAACTTGTTGGTTGGCCGCATTCGAGCGCGGTAATCGCCGTTCTGGAAAGACAATTGCCATCCGCCGAACGGGCGAGGCTTTATGTCAACCAGGTCACCCCGCTGCGGATCATGATCCGTGCCCATACTGGTCTCTATCCAGATCTCGCCATTCGTAAACGCAACGCGCAATTCGCCAAGTCCATTGCGCCAAGATTTATAGACTGTCAGCGTGCGTCGTTTGTTTTTGTCGGCGCTTTTCGACTTCTTTTCGTCTTCCGCCTCGCCCTTCTTTTTGCGCACGAAGGTCAGGGTTTCGCCTTCTTCGAGGCCGCGCGCCGCGCTTGACGCCGCGTCGGAAGGCGCGGTCGACGGCTCCGCCAGCGACGCGGCGGCGGCTTCGGAGATGCTCGTCTCCGGCTTTTGCGGCAGCCCCTCGGCAGACTGTTCGTCAGTTATCGCCGCGGCGCGCGCCGGCGGCGCCGCAGCGGCGGCGAGCGCTTCAAAGCAAGCCAGCCGCTCCGATTTATCCTCAAACGCCGCGCATAGCCGGAGCGATTCTGTTACGGAGAGATCTTCGATTTCTTCAGCGACTGCAGCTGCATACATGGTTAAGGCCGCGACGCAAAGACGCGCGCCGAATAAGAATTGTCTCTTTCGGGATGAAAACACGCAACAATCTGTCATTGTGACCCCGCCATATTGGCCGCTATGCCTAATCGCCCAACGCGGCGACTGTAATCCACATGAAGCATGTGCGGACGGCCAATCCTTATTCGACAATCGAACGTGAGGCAAACCGCAACTCTGATGCGGTGGATTGATGTATTTGCGCAACAACACTGTTGCATTGCGTTCACAAATGTGTCGCGAGGTTTGACATGACTTTTTTGTGATGAAAGGATTTCACCCAAATTCGGGGTGCGCGATCCATGACGCCGGTCACCGGCGGTGATCATGGTCCGCTGGTGCCGGGTTTCGGAAGGGACGGGTAAGCCTTTCCACACTTTTTGGGCAACTATTGGGCAAACTGAAAATGATCAACAAAACAAATCCGGACTCCGCGTTTTTGCGCGGACTTTTGGTTGCGGGCGCATCAATGATCGCGCTCGGCGCCGGGGCGCACGCTTTCGCGCAAGACGACCAAGTTGACGAAATCGAAGAGATTGATGAAGCCATCGAGGAGATCGAAGAAGGCGACACGATCGTTGTTACCGGCTCGCGGATCGCGCGGAAAGAGTTCGCAGGCGCATCTCCCGTTCAGGTTATTCAAGGCCAGATCGCTCGCGAGTCCGGCTTGCTGAGCCTCGATGAAATCCTGCAGACGACGCCACAGTCGACGGGCTTTCAGATTGACCAGACATTCGGCGGCTTCGTCCTCGACAACGGTCCGGGCGCGACACAGGTTTCGTTCCGCGGCCTTGATCCGGAGCGGACGCTTGTTCTCGTCAACGGACGTCGTATGTCGCCGGCCGGCGTCGGCGGCGCGCCGACAACGCCCGACCTCTCACTGATCCCCACAATTCTTGTCGACCGGATTGAAAACCTCTTCGACGGCGCTTCGTCGGTCTACGGTTCAGACGCTATCGCCGGTGTTGCAAACGTCATTCTTCGCGACGACTTCGATGGTTTCCAGATCGATCTCGACACCTCTTTGCCGCTTCAGGGCGGCGGCGAGGAATACACGCTTTCCGCTGCATGGGGCACGACCGGCGACAACGGTTATGTCGGGTTCGGCATCGAATATCAGAACAACAATTCGACGAGCTTCAACGACCGCGACTTTTTTGGTCGGTGCGAAAGCCATCGCCAGATTACGCCGGACGGTCAAATCCTTACGATTGAAACCGATGTCAATCCTGGTGTTACTCGGGACGAGTGTCAGCTCTTCCCGCTGACCAACCGGATCTTCATTCCGCTTGGCTTTGGTTCGGTTTACCGCACGCCCGGCAGCACCAATATCGGGATCCCCAACTATTCGGAGACCCAGCTTGGAGCCACCTTCGACTTTGACGGCGACGGCTTGCAGGACGTGGACTTCAAAGATCCGTTCTACGCCTACGATTCGTCTGAGCGCGCGCGGTCGGGCCACATCCTGCCGGAAAACCAAACGCTGTCGTTCTATGCTTACGGCGAATACGACACGGGCAAGGCCGGCAATATCACGCCGTTCTTTGAAGCGCTCTACTCGAACCGGCAAACAGATGTTTTCTCCGGCGGCAGCGCGCAGTTCTTCCCGACGGTGCCGGCGGACAACCCTTACAACCCGTGTAACAACACCATCAACGACAACGGAACGCCGGGCGATACGTCAGACGACTACGCCAACAACCCGGCCGGCGTGAACTGCCTCAACTTCTTCGGCGTTGATCTCGGCAGCTTCGATGTTGACCCGATCGTCAATATCCGGGGCGATCGCGACACCACGGAAGTCGACCTGTCGTTGTATCGCATCGTCGGCGGCGCGCGCGGCGACCTGCCGTTCATGAACCAGGTTGAAGGCTTCAGCGACTGGAGCTGGGAAGCGTCGGCAAGCTATTCGCGCTCCACTGGCTTCAGCCGTTTCCAAGGAATTCACGAACAGCGGCTGAACCTTTCTCTCGAAACGTCTGTTCGGAACCCGGACGGGTCAGTGACCTGCGGCGGTGACGTGACGCAAACCATCGACTGTGTCCCGGTCAACCTGTTTGCGTCCGGGATCTTCCAAGAAGGCGGCGGCTATCTGACCCCGGCGGAGGGCGAGTACCTCTTCGTCAACGCCGATTTCACAACGATTGTCGAGCAGACTGTCGTTCAAGGGTTTGTCGGCGGCAATCTGTTCCAGCTTCCCTGGAACGGATCTGACGTGCCTCTCTTGATCGGTTACGAGTATCGTCGCGACTCGATCGACTCGCGGCCGTCAGACGTCGTTGAAAACGGTTTGATCGCGTTCCGCGCGTCCGACCGCGGCGCAGAGGGCGCCCGCGCCCTGCACGAAGCGTTCTTCGAAACACGCGCCGATATTCTGGCCGATGTTCCGGGCGCCGACTTGCTGCAAGTCGAATTCGCGGGCCGCTTTACCGATGAATCGAACTTCGGTTCTGAATTCACCTACAGCGGCAAGGCGCTCTATCGCCCCGTCGACTTCCTTACCTTCCGCGGCACGTATGGCACCTCCTTCCGGGCGCCGAACACGCGTGAACAGTTCCTGAAGGGCGGCACAGGCTTCTTGACCCTGACCGATCCTTGCGTCGTGCCTGAACTGGCGCGGACACCGGGCGCTTCGCCGACGGATCCGTTCACCTATGATGCGTCGGGCGATACGCGCGATCCGTTTACGATCAGCCAGTGCCAGGCGCAGGGCGTGGATCCGTTCTCTCTCGGCATCACCACCGTGCCGCCGTCAGGGGTTAACTTCAGCACGGAGATTATCACCGGCGGCTCCGAGGAGCTGCAGGCGGAAACATCCCGGGCGTTTACCGGCGGCATCGTTTTCGAGCAGCCGTTTACGGAAGCCTTCGGCCTGACGGCGAGTGCGACATACTACAACATTCGCGTCAACGACTCGGTCGAAGAACCGACGTCCGCAAGCATCTTGAACTTCTGTTACTTCGAAGATTCTGATGCGTCTCAGCCGTTCTGTGACCGCATTACGCGGGATGCGAACGGGTTCTTTGAACTGGTTGATACGAGCTTCATCAACATTGGCCGTTTGACGGCGAAAGGCATCGACTACAACCTTCTGATGACGAAGGATTTCGTCGCTCTTGACCGCGACATTGAGCTTTCGCTCGACGTTCGCGCGTCTCAACTTCTTGAGCAGGAAGTCGATATTCTCGGCGACCTTGACGACAATGCCGGCGAAACCGAAGCGCCGACGTGGCGCGGCAGCGCAAACTTCATTGCTTCGACCGGCGACTGGCGCTTCAACTGGTTCACCCGCTTCATTGGCGGCGGGGCTGAAGACCGAGACGATTTTGACTTCGGTTTTGAGACCTGTCCTGCGCCGGATCCGGTTACGCGTCCGGACGCGCCGGGCGTGACCTGCGCCCCGGTCTGGTTCACGGGCGACTATGCGGTGCACAACATGTCAATTACGTTCGCGCCGGATACGTGGGTTGTGACTGTCGGTCTCAACAACGTCTTCGATCGCGGTCCGGAATTGGTTGACCCGTCGGGCGTATTCTCGGTCAACAACCTTCCGATCGGCGTTGGCTACGACATCGATGGCCGCACCGTATTCGCCTCTGTGCGCAAATCGTTCTAAGACTTAACAAACGCGATACACGAAAAAACGGGGCGCCGCGGCGCCCCGTTTTCTTTTTTTGGTCTTAATTGCTTCGCCGTTCCGCCAAGCGTTCCGACTTAAGCGTTCTTCAAATTCGCGTTCGCAAAATCCCAGTTGACGAGATTGTCCAAAAACGCGCCAATATAGTCCGGGCGCTTATTCTGGTAGTCGAGATAGTAGGCGTGTTCCCAAACATCCATCGTCAGTAGCGGCGTGCAGCTTTTGTCCGTGAGCGGCGTTTCGGCGTTCAGTGTTTTGCGCACCTCCAGCTTGCCGTCTTTAGCGACCAGCCAGGCCCAGCCGGATCCGAATTGCGTCGCGCCGGCGTCGGCAAAAGCCTGCCGAAAGGCGTCGTAGCCGCCGAAAGTCCCGTTGATCGCATCGGCGACATCGCCGGTCGGGGCGCCGCCGCCGTTCGGGGCCATCGAGTTCCAGTAAAAGGTGTGATTCCAGACCTGCGCGGCGTTGTTGAAGAGGCCCTGGTCCTTGCCGGCTGACGCCCGCACGATGTCTTCCAGGCTGGCGTCGTCAAGCGGCTGGCCCGCGATCGCGGCGTTGGTTTTGTCCACATACGCTTTGTGGTGCTTGCCGTAATGGAAATCGAGCGTGTTCGCGGAAATATGCGGCGCCAGGTCGCCTTTTGCGTAGGGCAGATCGGGCAGGGAGATGGGCATAGGTCGTCCTTGTTCCAAAAAAGCGCAGAATCTGCGCATAATACAAAGTAGATAGGTGAAAACACCGGCGAAGGCGGGAAAATCCCAGCGCCTTATTTGTTGTGTCCCGCCAGAATAACAAGAACAGGAGACAGGCAAATGACAGCGATTTTGACCAACTTGCGAAACGCCGTGGGGGTCGGCGCGGCGCTGGCGGGGTTACTGTTGATCCTTAGCATCACGGTCTGGGGGGCGAGGCTGGACATCGTTTTCTGGCAGTTTGTCTTCCGCTGGTTCCATGTACTGGCCGGCGTGATGTGGATCGGCCTGCTCTGGTATTTCAATTTTGTGCAGATCCCGACCATGCCGAAGATTCCCGATGATCAGAAACCGGCGATCGGCAAGCATATCGCGCCTGAGGCGCTCTTTTGGTTCCGCTGGGGCGCCATGGCGACGATCGTAACCGGGTTAATCCTCGCCGCGCTCAACAACTACATTGTGGAGGTGCTGACCCTCGGCGCGACCAACGGCTTTGCGGTGCCGGGCCATATCGCCCTCGGCATCGGCATGTGGTTCGGCATGATCATGTGGTTCAATGTCTGGTTCGTCATCTGGCCGAACCAGCAGAAGGCCCTGAACATCGACAACAAATACCCGGACATATCCGCAGACGATAAGGCGAAATCGGCGCGCACGGCGATGCTGTTTTCCAGGACCAACACGGTGTTGTCGGTGCCGATGTTGTTCGCCATGGTGTCCGCCCAGGGACTCTTTCGTATCTCGTAGACGGTTTTATGGACGCGCTTGCGCATTGCCTCAGCCTTGTCCAGGCGCGCGATGAAGACCGATGGCTGGCGGCGCGCTATGCGCCGCCGCCGACAAGGGACCGGCTGACGGCGCTGTACGCGCTGCAAAGCGAGCTCCGGCGCGTGCCGGGCATGGTCAGCGAAGCGCCGCTGGGCGAAATCCGTCTGCAATGGCACCGCGACGCGCTGGCGGAGATCCGCGTCGGCGCTGAGGTCCGCCGCCATCCCATCGTCGAAGCCGTCGCCCAGACGGGACTCGCCGCCGCAGAGTTTCAAGACGGCCTCGACGCCGCCATCGATGCGGCTGCGCGCCCTCTATACGCTGAGGGGTTTTCCGGGTCAGCAGATCTTATGTCTTGGCTTGAAGAAGCCGAAGGCGCGTTTGACGCCATGGCGATTGCCGCGGTCAGCGGCGACGAAGATTTATCTTCCGCGGCGCGGCGGGCCGGCGCCGCTTTCGCGGCGGCGCGCGAGGGCCGCCGTCTTGCACCGAACTGTTGGGATGAGACCAAAGCGGCGGCGCTCAATCTCTGGCGCCGGGAAGCGCCGACATTGCGCGCCGCGCCGGCAGGGTGCGCGCCGGCGTTGGCGCATTTGTTTTTGACGCCGCTTTATCTAAAGCGCGGCGAGCGGCCGTTTCCGCTGGCGAAGCGGTTGAGGATATTTTCGGTCGTTGCTTTTGGAAAATAGCGCCGTCTTCCCGTGCTCAACATAATCATCCGCTTATCCCGGCGCAGGCCGGGATCTCATTAATCCGGTTCCGATCATGCTGCTGGAGACCCCGGCCTGCGCCGGGGTGAGCGGCGCGGCGTTATGCGCGGGGTGACGGCAGTGTTTACGTATGATGCTCAATATGCTGATCAATGAGCGCCTTGTTATAGGCGGCGAGCGCTTTGACCCGCGATAAATACCCGATGACCGCATCCTTGTCGTCCGGCCCGACGACGGGCAGGCCGTATTCATGGGCGTCGTTGAGTTTGGCGAGGGCTTCGCCCAGCGAGGCGCCTTCATAAAGGCGCTGCGCCTCTTTCGACAGCGGCGCGCCCGGCGGCATCTTTTCCATGACGTCGCGCACGCGGATGGTCTGCAGAATGACGCCTTGCGGTCCTTCCGAGAGGTCGTAGCCGCGCCGGGACAATTGCCAGTGAAAGAATGACTTTCCGCAGATCCACTGTGTTAACAGCGTTGCAATGGCGACGGCGACCATCAGCGAAATCGTAATGCCGTATTCGCCGGTGAGTTCGAAGACGATGAGCGTCGTTGAAATCGGCGCCCCGAGAATAGCGCCCGCAACCGCGCCCATGCCGATCATGGCGTAGTAGACGGGGCTGGCCGTGGCGTCCGGAAACAGCGCGCCGAGGGCGGCGCCGTAAGCGGCGCCGGCGAACGCGCCGATCACAATGCCCGGCGAGAAGACGCCGCCGCCGAAGCGGCACGACAAGGTGACGGCGGTCGCTGCGGTTTTGAAAATGACAAGGAGCGCGAGCGCGGCAATCGTGTACTCGCCGGCGAGCGCCTTCGTCACCGCTTCATAGCCGACGCCGAACACTTCCGGATAGAAGGCGCCTATCAGGCCGACCACAAGACCGCCAAGGGGCGGCAGCCACAAATACGACATGCCAACGCGATCGGCGAATGCGCGAATCCGGACCGTCATGGTTTCCGTCGAGAGCAGAAAAGCCGAGGCCACAAGGCCGCATACGATCCCAAGCAGCGCCGACAGCGGGACATCGATCGTTTGAACGAGCCCGTAGGCGGGCGGGGCGAATGCCGGAAAATCGCCGAGATGGATCCGCGTGACGATCGCAGAGGCGACACTGGCGGCAGCGATTGGACCGAACACGGACAATGCGTAATTGCCGAGAATGACTTCGAGCGCAAAGAGAACGCCGGCGATGGGGGCGTTGAAGCTGGCGGCGACGGCGGCCGCGGCGCCGCACCCCAACAGGGTGCGACGCTGCTTGGCGCCGAACCCCATATGACGGTCGAGGGCCGAGGCGATGGTCGCGCCGAGATGGACGGCGGGCCCCTCGCGTCCGGCGCTGGCGCCGGCGCCCAGCGACACGGCGGAGACCGCGGCGGCGGCGAGGCCGGACCTGATCGACACGCGCCCGCCGCCGATCGCGCGGGCCTCGATAACGTCGGCGATGCCCTGGCTGCGGCCCTTTTCCAGAATCTTGAACCGGTCGGCGAAAAACAGCATGGCGCTGACCGCTAGCCCGCCGATCACCGGCGCCGCCCAGCCTCTGAAAAAATTCAGCCGCTCCGCGCCGCTGACCACGCCGGCTTCAGTGGCGCCGAAGGCGATCATGGAAACGGCGTCGATCGCCGCGCGGAAAATGATCACCGCATAGGCTGCGGCGACCCCGATAAGAATGGCGAAAAGCCAGACGCGCAGAACGTCCATACGCCTCATGCGGCGGCGCATTCTCCGCAGCAGGACCAGAATGCGCGCAACGTTCCGAGTCATGACGGTCTTAAGGGGCGTTCAAACGTTAACATTCATAACCGCATTCGATTGGTCGTCCAAATGTCACAATATGATTAACGGCGCATTCATCCTGCTTTGGCAAGCTCTGGCGTCTTTCAAAATACTTCGACGGTAGGGGACATCATGGCTTCATCCGCAACGCCCGGGGCCCGGCACCAAGGGGACAAGATCGATCCGTCTCGCGCCCAGGCGGCGCTGATCCGCTGGCGGCGCCTGGTCGCCGATGCGCTGGGTCAAGATCCGGGCGCGCCGCTCGATCAGCCGGACCGTCGATTGCTCATGTTGCGGATTTTCGGATCGACCCGCCGCCTGGCGGAGCTTTGCATCGCACATCCGGCGGCGGCCGCCAGTGCATTGATCGACGGGCCGTCGGCGGTGTTGGCGGAAACGGCGCGCGATCTCGCCGGCCTCGACGGCGGCGTTGGCGGCCCCGACGCGCTGCATGCCACGCTGACGCCGCTGAAAAACCGCGCCGACATCGCGCTCGCCGTCGCCGAATTGGGCGGCAAGTGGAGCGTCGCCGAGGCGACCGCCGCCCGTGTCGACTTTGCTGAAAGGCTGGTGGAGACGGCGCTGCGCTGGCTGGTGCGCGCCGCCGTCAAGCGCGGCGAGCTTGCCGTGGAAGATCCGAAAAACATGATGGCCGGCGTATGCGCTGTCGCCGGCGGGGATTTCGCTCATGAGGACCTGGCGCCTTATGGCCCGCTGGAGTTGATCGTTCTCTATGACGAAGCCGCTTTTCCCGGGCCGGCGGCGCGCGGCGCCGACCGCGTCTTTGTCCGCGTCGGCGCTGAAATCGCGGAAACGTTTGAGGGCAAGCCGGGGGAATACCCGCTCTTTTCTTTAAAGACGCCGCTTGGATCAGGCGTCGGCGGCGCCGGCTTCGCCGAAAGCGTCGCTCGCGCGCGTAAACTCTCCGAAGGGCCGCAAAGCCAGGGCTTGAGAAGCTGGCTCGCAACAGCGCGCATTGTCGCCGGCGACCGCGCGACCGGCGGCGCATTCCTGGAAGATATCGAAGACAAAGTCTGGGGCGGGGCGCCCATATTAAACGACGAACTGCGCACGACCCTTGAAAAAGAAAGCAACGATCCGCGTGCGGCTTTTCGCCGGGTCGCCGAGCTTTGCCGGCTGGCGATCGGCGGGTCGAGACCCGTCTTCCGCACGGCGTCTGCGCGGGAAGTCTTTGAAACCGCCGCGAAATCGCAGGCCATTCCGTTTGACGCCGCGCGCCGCCTGGTCGCCGGCGAAGAGCTCGCGCATTTAATTGTCTCGCGCGCGCAAATGATGAAGGGCGCGGCCGCGCTGGACGTCGCCAGAGACGATGAACAAAGCGCTCTTGCGTCCCTTTGCGGTTATGCGGACTACGAATCGCTTGCCGCGGCCCTGGACGGCGCGCGCATCGATGCGCGCAATACGCTGCGCCGCATGCTGTGCGGTCCGCAAGCCGAAGCGGAACGGTTTCAGAATACCGAGGACAGCGAACTCGACGCCGACAAGCTGGAAGATCTCGGCTTTACCAACGGTCAAAGTCTTTCCGCGGCCGTTGACGAATGGGCCCGGCGGGCTGCGGCCGATGGCGGCGACAAGCGTTTTTCGTCTCTGGCGCCGGGCCTTCTGACCGCATTTGGCGAAACCCAGCGGCCCAACGACGCGGTGCGTCTTTTCGATGTTCTGGTGTGCAACGCAGAGCGCAAGGCGGATCTTTTCGGTCTTGTCAAAGAACATGCGCCGCAGCGTGATCCGTTGATCGACGCGCTTGGGTGTTTTGGGGCGGCCATCGCGCCGCTCACCGAGACCCGGGAAAGCGTTGAAGCGTTCTTTGACCAACCGGGCGCCGAAACCCCGCAATCGGGATCGGAATGGCTGGCCCGCCTGACGCCGCCCAGAGTGAAAAAAGGCGTTGCGCTGGACGACTACGCGACCTGGCGCAAGCAGGCGATTGCGCGAATTGCGTTTTGCGCCGTGCGCGGAGCGACCTCATTCGATGCCGCGGCGGAAGCCCTCGAAGCGGTTCATTTGCGCACGCTGACCGACGCCTTCGAATTTGCGCGCTTGTCTGCGCCGGCTGACGAAGGCGGCGTCGCAAACAAGATCGCGCTGCACGTGTTTAACGGCGCCGGCGCGCACCTTCCCGGTGCGGCGACTCATCTCGGATTTATCGCCAGCGACGATGTGGGCGAGGCCGGCAACGCATTCGCCCAGCGTTATATGGCTCTGCTGAAAGACTTCGGCGAGGGCGTCTTCGCCGTCACGCCTGATGCGTCCTTCCGTCCGGCGGGCGTTACCGGGCCGTTGGCGCCGGATCTGACGTCTTTCAAGAGCTATGTTCAGTCAGAGGCGGTGGCTTACGATCAGATTATGTTGGGCCGCGCCCGCGTTATCGCCGGTGAGGAAGATATCGCCGCTGAAGCCGCCGACGCGTTGCGCGGCGCCGTCGCCGCGGGTCGTCGCGCCGATATTCTGTTCCGCGATCTTGACCGGGCGCGCGCCCAACGCATGCGGCGCGAACGTCCCGCGTCGGAATGGGATATCGACCGCAAGGAAGGCGGGCGACAGGATATCGAGCTTGTCATCAGCACCCTGATCTTCAAGCATGCGTCAGCCCATCCGGCGGTTCAGCATGAAACAGTCTATGAGGCGCTGGCGACCATGGCGCGCGCCGACCTGATCTCCGAGGAAACCGCCCAGGCGTTGACCTCGGCGAGAGGCTTCTGGACGCGGCTCCAGGTGGTGCGGTCTCTCGCTCAGTGGAGCGATCCGGTGCGCGAGCCCATTCGGCCGCGATTTGCGCGGCTCATTGCGCAGGCGGCCGGCGTCGACAAATTCGAACAGGTGCGCCCGATGATGCGCGGTTACGCCGACGATGTTTCCCGGTTTTACGCCCAGCTCGTTTTGGGCCGGCCGTCGTTGAGCGTGATCACACAGAAGGCGGGTTAGGAGATTCTTCGTCGTCCCGTGCGCGAATTCCTTCTCCCGCTCATCCCGGCGCGCGCGAAGGCGCGCAGACAATAGCTTGACCGCTTCGCGGTCGGGCCGGGACCTCCCTCCGCGTCCTCTGAGTGTGTTGCATGAGATCCCGGCCTGCGCCGGGATGAGCGGAGTCAAATTCTGTGCGTGATGACGGCTATCTTTCTCGATCCATAACCCGCCTCAACACATACACCCTAAGCGCCGACGCCAGCCCCGGCGGCGGATCGAGCTTCAAACGGTCCTGGTCGATCCGCGCGATCAGGCGGGCGAGGCTTTTACCGTCAGCTTTTGCAAACCGCTCCAGCGCGTCCCAGAATTCCGCTTCCAGCGCGATGCTGGTGCGATGACCTTTCAGGGTGACGGAACGTTTGCGCATAAGAATCGGAAAACCGGCGGCGATTTCCCCCATTCGCCGCCGGTTCGCCGTCTGAAATCAAGACCTTATCGGTCTTGAGGGGCTAGTTTTTCGTCCAGTCGTCGATGCCGTGGGCTCGGATTTTCGCGGTCGCGAGGGCGACGCCGTCGATGATCCCCGCCATATGCGATACAGCCTCGGAGTCTGCATTCGACAGATCCGCGCCCAGCGCCCGGTACAGCGCTTCAATCTCAACATTGTTGGCGAACAGAAACTGCGCCAGCAGGAGACGCGTCTGGCTGTCTGATTTGGCGTTGTCGGTCATCTCTCCCGTCCTTTCTACGCAAGGTGTCTCAAATTCTTACAGTGGCGCGTCGGCGCTCGCTTGGAAACAGCAATAATCGGTCCAGCCGGATCAGCGCCGCCGCCAGCGTTTCCCCGGCCAATACGCTGATTCAAGGCGTCCGGACGCGAATTCGCCGCCGTCATGACGCGAATTTCCGTGCGTGTTGTGAGAGAATGCGACTAGCTGAGCCCGAGTTGGGCGGGCTCCGGAACATGCGAGAATCGACTGTGAAAAAGACAGAAAAGATCGAGATCCGGGTTTCGCCAGAGGAAAAAGAAGCCCTCGCCGACGCGTCTCGCCGGCAAGGGCGCACCGCCAGCGACGTCCTGCGCGAGCAGGTGCGGGGCTACATCGCCGCCGCCGCTGAGACTGGCGAGAAACTGGAGAAAAAGATGAGCTGGATCAGCAAAGCCGCCTATATCGCCCTCGGCGCCGGGATCAGCGTCCCGGCCGTCCTGTTCGCCGCATCCGGCGACAGCCCCTCAGCGCCCGGCTTTGAGGTGCGCGTCTCGCTCGAAGAGCCGGTCGGCGATCAGGGACGCGCCCAGTATTTGGCGAGGACCCGCATCCCGTTAAGCCGGAAAGAGCCGATGACCATGGTCATGCCGTCTGTCGATGAGACGGGGTACCAGGTGAGCGTCGAGACAAAATCAAATTCTGACAAAACGTATGATTTCAAATTCAGCATTTGCCGCGAACAGGGCGACGGCTGCGACGTTGTCTCAACGCCGACGCTGGTAACCGGGTTCGGGGGTCAGTCTTCCCTGGGCGTTGAAAACGCTGAAGGGGTCGAAATTCATATCGTCATTGAGTCTGTCGAAGCGTGAGGCGAGGCGTAGCCTGTTATTGCGCCTCGCGGGGCGCCGTTGCAGACCAAAGGTGAGATCGGATGAAAAGACGTTTTGCCGTCGCGGGCGCGGTTACAGCGCTCTTTATCCAGCTTACGTCTTCGGCGTATGCCGACGAGGCCGTCACGATACGGACGAAAAGTGAGATAATTGCTGAACGGGAGTCTCAGGCGCGCGCGCATCTTATTGAATTACATGATAAATATGACATCGACCAATGGCTCTTTACGCGCGAGGTCATTGTCGAGGCTGGCGTCATTCCCCACAGTCATCCGGTGTTGACGGTCAATACGCGCTCGATTGGCGACGATATCGGCACGCTGGCGACCTATCTGCACGAGCAGTTTCACTGGTATGGAACCCAAAACGAGGACGCATTCAACGCCGCGATCGCCGATTTGCGCGCGCTTTATCCGGACGCGCCTGACGGACCGCCCATGGGCGCCCGCAACCAGAACAGCACGTTTCTTCATCTCATCATTTGCACGCTCGAATTCGACGCGGTCGCGCGCCTTTTCGGGGAGACTGCGGCGCGCGAAGAACTGGCGTCAAAACGGTATTACCGCTGGATCTATGACCAGGTATTGGAAAACGGCGATCCCGTTCGCGACATCATGAGGACGCACGGCATCAACCTGCCGTAGCGCCCCGGCGCCTTACTGCGGTTTGATCATTTTCTCCGGACGAACGATCCGGTCATAATCCTCCGCCGACACAAAACCCAGATTGACTGCTTCTTCGCGCAGGGTCGTGCCGTTCTTGTGTGCGGTCTTGGCGATTTTCGTTGCATTGTCGTAGCCGATTTCCGGCGCAAGCGCGGTCACCAGCATCAGCGACTGTTCCATCAGGTCCTGAATGCGGTTTTTGTTCGCTTCGATCCCGATGACGCACTTCTCCGTAAATGAATGCGCGCTGTCGGCGAGGATCCGAATGGATTGCAGCGTGTTGAAGGCGATCACCGGCTTGAACACATTGAGCTCGAAATGGCCCTGGCTGCCGGCGAAAGAGACGGTGGCGTTGTTGCCCATGACCTGGGCGCAGACCATGGTCAACGCCTCGCACTGGGTCGGATTGACCTTGCCCGGCATAATCGAAGAGCCCGGCTCGTTTTCGGGCAGCGCGATTTCGCCGAGGCCGGACCGGGGGCCCGATCCCAGCAGGCGAATATCATTGGCGATTTTGAAGAGGCTGACGGCTGTTTCATTGAGGGCGCCGTGCGCTTCCACCATGGCGTCATGGGTGCCGAGCGCCTCGAACTTGTTGGGCGCCGTCACGAAGGGAAGCTTTGTGTAAGCGGCGACCTCCTCGGCAAATTTCTCGGCGAACCCGACCTTGGCGTTGATGCCCGTGCCGACAGCCGTTCCGCCCTGGGCCAACGCATAGAGCCGCGGCAGAACGCCTTCGACCCGTTCGATCGCGTTCGCGACCATTTGTACGTAGCCGGAGAATTCCTGCCCGAGCGTCAGCGGCGTTGCATCCTGTAGATGCGTGCGGCCGATTTTGATAATATCCTTGAAGGCATTCGCCTTGTCGTTCAGCGCATTGCGCAACGTTTGCAGCGCCGGAACCAGCCGGTGGACGATCTCTTCGGCGGCGGAAATGTGCATCGCCGTGGGAAACGTATCGTTCGAGGACTGACTGCGGTTGACGTGATCGTTTGGATGGACCGGGTCCTTCGAGCCAATTTCTCCGCCCAGCATTTCAATTGCGCGGTTGGCGACGACCTCGTTGGTGTTCATGTTCGACTGCGTGCCCGATCCCGTTTGCCAGACCGAGAGAGGGAAATGATCGTCGAGTTTACCCTCGGCGACTTCGCTCGCCGCATCGGCGATCGCCTGACCGACTTTGGCGTCAATGTTGTCAAGCGCGATGTTCGACCGCGCCGCCGCCATTTTGACGATCCCCAGCGCCCGGATCAGCGGCGACGGCATGGTCTCGGTCCCGATCGGGAAATTGATCAGCGACCGGGCGGATTGCGCCCCGAAATATTTGTCGGCGGGAACACTAAGCTCGCCGAAGCTGTCGGATTCGGTGCGGGTGTCGGACATCGGAACCGCCTTTCATTGTTGGATGCCGGCGCTGCGGATCTGTCGAGAGCCGTAGCTTGCCTGTTTTACTTCTTGCGGAATGCGTCGAGACTGACAACGTCAGCGCCGTCAGTTTCGCGTTTTCCTGAATCGGCGTCATCGGATTGCGTTGCGTCATCATCCTCCGGCGCAGAAGCGCCTTGCGCTTCATCTGCAGGCGGATTGTCGTCGATTGCATCGGGCTCAAAGCGCAGGCCGAACTGGACGCTGGGGTCTGCAAATGACGTGACGGCCGAAAACGGGATTTCAAGGCGCGCTTCCCGGCCTTTGAACCAGAGCGTGACGGCGAATTCTTCGTCGTCAACGGAGAGGCTCTCAAACTGGTGCTGGAGCACGATCGTCATGCGCTCCGGATAGTCCTCCCGCAGGTGATCGGGGATGGAAACGCCTGGCGCGCCCGTGAGAAACTCTATGTAGAAGTGATGCTCTCCCGGCGCGTCCCCAATATCGGCGACGAGCGATAACACGTCGCGCATCAGATAGCGCAACGCCTGCTGCATCATGAAGTCATAGTCGAGATGTGCGTCGTCGCTCACGGTTGAGAAAAACCCCTTCTTTTCAAAACGCTGGTTTATTTAGCGCCCGCGACGGCCAAACGCTACAGGGAAGCTGTTTTTGGCTCTCGCTTCTTCCTCCGCTCATCCCGGCGCCCCTCGAGACGCCGCCTTGCGGCGGCTCCTCGGGATGAAGAGCCGGGAACTCGCGCAACCTGCTTCAGAGCGTCTTGATGAAGATTCCGGCTTTCGCCGGAATGAGCGGAGAAACGTTGACGTCGCCGCAAACTTAAGAATCCCGGCGCCTGAGCCGCGAATGCATGGATAGAGAGACGCCCAAATGAAAATCCCGGCTTCTGTTGCCAGGCGCCCGCGCGCAAAGGCGCGCTAATCTTAGAATGGGCGCCTGAGACGTATCGTGACGCCGCAGCTTAACGTCTGTCCATCAAACACGGAAAATGGGGGCTTCTGTTGCCAGGCGCCCGCGCGCGAAGGCGCGCTGACCTTACAATGGGCGCCTGAGACGTATCGTGACGCTGCGGCCTGACATCTGTCTATCAAACTCAGGAAAAATGAGGGCTTCTGTTGCCAGGCGCCCCCGGGCCCCGCCTAGGCCTTGGATGGGGCCTAGGGCTTTAAGTGCGAGTTACTCGCGCCGCGTTACGCAGCGAGAGCGAACTCTTCCGAATGGTTGTCATTAGCAACTATTCTATGTCGGCCAAATAACGGAGGCCAACCGGGCGAAAACATCGTCTTTAGACGTCCGTCGATCCTATTTCGGCCCCGCCGCAAGCCCCGCTAAAACAACCCTGACGGGCGAGTTTTGCGGGAATTCTGGTGGAGCCGCCGGGTACCGCCCCCGGGTCCGATCCGCTTATTGCACGCGTCATTTATCGCCATATCCCGCCGTAGCAGGCCCCTCACATATAGGCCGCAGACGTAAATTTTTGAAGACCCCCGCCGATTCCCGAAAATCTGGCAAATTTTGTCAATAATTTGTAATAACTATGCATTATGTGCGCATCAGCGCCATTGGCGGCCGCAAAGAGGCGACAGTGACGACAATGGAACCCGGTGATTTTCGCAAGTGGCGCAAGTCGTTAGACCTGTCCCAAAAAGATGCAGCCAACATCCTCGGTCTCAAGCGCCGCATGATCCAGTATTATGAAAAGGGCGAACGGGACGGGGAAAAAGTCAAAATCCCTCGATCTGTCCGGCTCGCCTGCTACGCCATATCCAATGGCATCGCCGATTATCACGGGCCGCACCGTAAGGTGCAAATGATCGAAAAATCCGACGACGCCTAGGGCCTGGAAACGCTGCGCTCGCCGAGTTCGCTTGCGAGTTTCGGAAACGTCGTCTCCGCGATTTCTATCGCCAGCTTCGTGGTAGCCGCGAGCGTCACATCGTCCTCCAGGTCCCTGGCTTTGGCGTGGGAGGAGAACGCCGTTGCACTGTCTTTTTCGTCAACGGACGTCGTTGCGCTGGCATAGGGGTAGTTGTTTCGGACATCGAATAGGAGTGCCGACGCCGCTCCGACGGCGTGAACGCGTCTGCCGGGCGCCAGATACGCGCCGATGAGGGTAAGGTCGGCCAGCGCCAGCTTGCTGTTGCGGATTTGCGAAAGGGCGTGCGTTTCATAGACCAGGACGGCGTCCAGGTGTTGTCGCGCGGCGGCGAGACGGATCCGCTCAATCGCCTGGCGCCGGAAAAAAGCGCGATCGGTCGGCGTCGCATCCCATGCGGGCGCGACCAGGTCGGCGATGAACAAATTGACCGGCGCAACCTCGCCGATGTCGCGGATGATGGGTTCGAACGCGCCATGCCATGCGTCGAGTTCCTCGGCGGGAATATCGACAAGGCGCCCGGCCTCGATCCGCGCCAGGCCGATGCGCGCGGGAAAGACAAGGAGCGGCTCCACATTGGCCGCCGTTTGAAAGGCCTGGTCGTTCGCCAGCGCCGGGACGGCGCGCTCGGCGCCGGCGAGATAGGCGGCGCCGGAAGTCGATTGAATGGAACTGGCGCAGCCGGCGGTGAAGATCATCACGCCGACGGCGAAATAGATAAAGCGCATGCGTTGTCTCCCTCATGCGCCCATCCAGCCCCGGTCAGGATAGAATTCGTTTTGCGGCGGATTTGGGGCGCGTCGACGCGCGCGACCATGACGGTTCGGTAAGGACGCTATTCGTCCGGTTGATCCGTAGCCGGATCGTCTGCGCCGGTTTCGGCTCCCTCCGGGTTGAATTCAAGGGTTTCCGGGCCGGCCGGCGGCGCCGGCTGTTCCGGTTCAGGAACCGCCGTGGGGACGAGATCGGGGTTGTCATATTCCCACCGGCTCTTGGCGGCGCGCACGCGCGCGACTTCGTCGCCGATAATGTCCGCTTCGGGATGAGCGTCGAGCGCCAGAAGCCTGTCGAGCGCCTTGTCTCCATAGACGCCGAGTTCAAATCGCAAAAAGCCGAAGTCGAACTCTTCCGCAGAGATTTTTTCCGTCGCCAGGAGCCGGTACTGGCTTTGGGCGCTCATCGCCCAGGGATTGGCGATCGGACTGGCCAGCGCCGTGAGCACGACGACCCAGGCGAGCGCCATGACCATATTCAGCGGGCCCACGAGCGGCATCCATCTCTTGCCGCGCCAATTGATCTCGGTGGCGAGCCCCGCAAGACAGACAAGGGCGTAAGCAGCGGCGAGGCCGTTGACGGCGAAGGCCGCAATGCGCGGCGGCGTCAGTCCGTATTGCTCGACCCGCATGCCGATCGCCGCAAAGCCAAGCCCCGCATAGATCGGAAAACCCACCAGCGTGACAATGGTGGCGAGGCGCAGCCATAGCGGCGGCGGCGCGGCTTCGCCGTTCTGGTAGACGCCGTTGAAGATGAGCATGCCGGCCAGCGCCAGCGCCAGGATTTGCGCGCTCGCAAACGGCCTGTCGAAGATGGCGTCAACGCCTTTAACGGCGAGGACGAGCAGGATGGTGGCGGTAAAAACCGCCGTAATCAAAATGAGGATGCGCGACAGCAGCAACAAGACGAACCGCAAGGCGCCGAGCACCGATTGCTGGCCGCGCATCATAGCGATGGATACGCCGCCGACCGCGCCGAGGAACGGGAAGATAAACCAGGGCTCCTGAAAGAGGTCGTTGAAAAAAGTAACGTCCAGCTCTTTCAGCAACCGCGCCCAGACGAAGAGCAATATGAGCGCGAGCCCCGCGAAGAGCTTCGCGCCGCCGGCGATCAGCGGCATGGTCAGGCCATGGAAAAAGACCGCCGCGTAACGCGGCGGTGCGCCGGATTCCAGAACCGCCTTGACCAGCACGACGAGGATGTAGGCGACAAGGCCGCGGCTCGCCAGAAACCACGCAACCAGCGGAAACGCGGAAAGGTTCTGTTCTTCTCCAGCGCCTTTCGAGGCGAGGTAGTAGTCCGGGCCAAACAAAAAGGCGGCGATAGCGAATGCGCCGAGGCCTGCCCCGACAAGGCGGTCGCGCTCGGCCAGCAGGAGATAGCCGGCGGCGGCGGTGACGATAAAAAACAGGGATGCGATCGGCAGCGGCGCTTCGTCGCTGTCGTCGATCCAGAACTCAGTCACGCCGTAGACCGCGGCGCCGGTCAGAAGGCCGATCACCAAGCCCGCCAGCGCCAGGCCCTTGCCGGAATCTGTTGTCTCGTCGTTTTTCATGCCCCGCCTCGTCAAGCGCCTGGCGTCGCGGTCTCGGCCGCGCTATCGCCTGTCCGAGCCTAGCACTTACAGGAACGGGGAAAAAGCGGTCGCGACGGACGCGGCCGGCTTGCTAATATGCCTTTCCTCACAGCGATTCGAAGGAATTATGCGGCAATATCTCGATCTACTGGAGCGGGTCCTCAAAGAGGGCGATTCGCGTCTTGATCGCACCGGCGTCGGCGCGCGATCGGTTTTCGGGCACCAGATGCGGTTTGACCTTTCGGCGGGGTTTCCCCTCGTCACGACCAAGAAACTCCACACAAAATCAATTGTACACGAATTAATCTGGTTTCTGTCCGGCGACACGAACATTTCCTATCTCAAGGACAACGGCGTATCGATCTGGGATGAATGGGCCGACGAAAACGGAGACCTCGGCCCCGTTTACGGCAAGCAGTGGCGGTCATGGGCCGGCGCCGACGGGCGGACGGTCGACCAGATTGCCTGGGTCGTCGATGAGATCATGGGCAATCCGTCCTCGCGCCGGCTGGTCGTGAGCGCCTGGAACCCGGCGGAGATCGGCGATATGGCGCTGGCGCCGTGTCACTGTCTGTTTCAGTTTTTCGTCGCAGAGGGACGCCTGTCCTGTCAGCTCTACCAGCGCTCGGGGGACGTTTTCCTCGGCGTGCCGTTCAACATTGCGTCCTACGCGTTGCTGACCGAAATGATGGCTCAGGTCTGCGGCCTGAAAGCGGGCGAATTCATTCACACCCTGGGTGATGCGCATCTTTACAACAATCATGTGGAGCAGGCCGAAACCCAGCTGACGCGGTCGCCCGGACCCTTGCCGACGCTGCGGCTCAACACCGACGCCAAAAGCATTTTCGATTTCCGTTACGACGACATCGTCTTTGAAAATTATCAGGCGCAGCCGCACATCAAAGCGCCGGTCGCGGTATGAGCGCTGTCATTCGCCGCGCAGCGCCGGGGGACGAGGCGATCATTCTCGCCTTCATCCGCGAGCTGGCGGCCTATGAAAAGCTTGAACATGAGGTCATTGCGACAGAATCGGATCTGAAAAGCACGCTCTTTTGCGATCATCCGAAAGCCTTCGCCCTGATCGCCGAGGACGACGCTGGTCCTTGCGGCTTCGCGCTCTACTTTTTCAACTACTCGACTTTTCTGGGGCGGCACGGCCTTTACCTGGAAGATCTCTATGTGCGCGAGGATCGCCGCGGGGCGGGCGTCGGCAAAGCGCTGCTGGCGCGGCTCGCCGCCATCGCTGAGGAGAACCATTGCGGGCGCATGGAATGGTGGGTTCTTGACTGGAACGCGCCGTCCATCGCGTTTTACAAGTCCCTGGGGGCCGACGCGATGGATGAGTGGACGGTGTATCGGCTGACCGGCCCCGCGCTCAAAAGTCTCGCTGCAGAGGACGGCGCGCTATCGTGAAACTCTCCCTAGTTGTGGCAATGGCCGAGGACGGCGTTATCGGAAGGGACGGACAACTCCCCTGGCGCATTCGCGACGATCTCGCCTGGTTCAAAAAGAACACGATGGGCAAACCGATGATCATGGGGCGCAAGACGTTTCAATCCATCGGCAAACCGCTGCCGGGCCGGGACAGCATCGTGCTGACCCGGGCGCCGTCTTTTGCGGCGCCGGGCGCTTTCGTCGCGCGCTCCGTCGAGGGCGCGCTGACGCTGGCGGAAGCCTGCGCCGCCGCGCGCGGGGCGTCGGAGATTTGCGTGATCGGCGGCGGGGAAATCTATGCGCAGACCATTGACCGGGCGGACCGCATCTATTTGACCGAGGTTCATGCCAAACTCGACGGCGACGCTGTCTTTCCCGCCCTTGATTCGGGCAAATGGGCGAAAGAGCGCGTCGGCGCGTGCGGGCAAACCCCGCAGAACGAGTATGCTTGCGAATTTTTCATCCTGGACCGGCGACGCTAGCGACGCCCGGAAGCCTTTATTTTGAAGCGATTTGGCAAGGTCTGGGAAAGCAATTAAGCGCAAGATTGCACTGACGCGGTCCGCGAATCGATGCCATTGGGCGCGATAGCGGCTAAGATGGCCGTATCGTGATTGGGCCGCCCGTTGGCGGGTTCCGCAGCCGAGATGTCGGCGGGCCGACAGACGAAGAAGGAGGGGGACGATGCATCGTCCTGTTGCAAGATTATTGAGCGGTTTCGCCGCAACGGCGCTGGCCTGCGGCGCCGCCCAGGCGCAGAGCTTTAACGTCGCCTGCGTCAAAGGCGAGGACAGCCGCAGAATTGAAATCATCACGCCGGGCGCGGTCGGCAAGTCCTGCGACGTGCAGTACGCGCAAGGCGGGGTCACCAGAACGCCCTATCATGCGAACAACTCGCTGGGCTTTTGCGAAACCAAGGCGAACGAAATCGTCGGTAAACTGATCGCCGGCGGTTATGCGTGCGGTCAAGAAGGTGGGCCGTTGACCGCTGAAGCCCGGCCTGCGCCGGCGCCGGAACCGCAACAGACGGCGCAGGCCCCAGCGCCGGCCCCAACGACCGCCTCTGCGCCAGAGCCGCAGCAAACGCAGCCGCAGCCAGCCGCGCCGCAGCCGAGTGAGCCGGAAACGGCGCCGGCCCGCCCAGCGCAGCAGAGTTCGGCGGCGGCTGAACCGGCGCCGGAACCGCAACCCGTTCAACAAACGCCGCCGCCCGCCGTCGTCACGCCAGCTGCGTCGCCGGCCGTGAACGCCGCGCCGGCCCCGCAACCGGCCGTGCAAACCGGACCCAGCCGTCAAACACCGCAAGCGGCGCAACCCTCCGCCGCGCCGGAGCCCGTCGCGCCGCAGATCGAAGAGACATCGCTCGCCGATGTTGCAGCGCCGCCAGAAGAGCCGGCGGAGACCTTGTCGGAGCCGACCCCGTCGGTGGCGACGCGCGGTCCCGCTGCGCTGCAGGGCGACAAACTTGAGAATGTGCAACGGGCCGCGGCGCCGATCCCCGCGGGCCGCCTGGTCGGCGCGGAGCCTGAAGCCGAACCGGCGCCGGAGCCGGCGGTTGAACGCGTCGCTGCGGCGCCGTCGGAGCCGGAAGCTGCGCCGGCGGTCAGGAGACCGACGCCGCGCGCTGGATTCCGCAAGCCGGAAGACGTCATCCTCGCGACGCTGGACGCCCAGGCGGCGGCCTGGAACGAAGGCAATTTGCCTGCGTTCATGGATATTTACTGGAAGGACGACAGCCTGAAATTCGTCTCCGGCAAGACCATCACGAAAGGTTGGCAGACGACCATGAAGCGCTATCGCGATCGGTATGCGGACGAATCAGGGCTTGGTCAGCTGTCCTTTGAAAGAACCGATGTGGAAATGGTGACCGAGGACGTCGCCGTTGTCACCGGCCGTTTCAACCATGTGAAAAACGATGAGCAATCGAGCGGCGTCTTTTCTCTGGTGATGCGCCAGGATCGCGGCGTGTGGCGCATTGTCCACGATCACACCGCGCCCGACACGCCTTAAAGCGCAATCGCTTCTGCGATTTTCGCCGCCAGTCTCGCAAACTCTTCCGCCGCCGGATGATCTTGCCCGGCGAGCGGCGCGCCGTCGTCAGACGCCTGGCGAAGTTCCGGCATAATCGGCAACGCCCCAAGGAACGGCGCGTCCAGTTCCGCAGCCGCTCTCTCTGCGCCGCCTTTTCCGAAGAGAAAGGTTTTTTCCCCGTTTGCTGCTTGCAGCCAGGCCATGTTTTCTATGACGCCGAGCACCTGGATGTCGGTTTTGCGAAAGAGTTGGACGCCGCGCCGAACATCGGCAAGCGCCATTTCCTGCGGCGTTGAAACCACCACCGCGCCGGTAAGGCGTTTCGACTGAACGAGGGACAAATGCGCATCGCCCGTGCCGGGCGGAGTGTCGACGATGAGAATATCGAGCGGCCCCCACGCGACGTCGCGCATCAGTTGCTTCAAAGCGCCCATGACCATAGGGCCGCGCCAGGCGAGGGCCTGTTCCGGATCGACGAGAAAGCCGATCGACATGATCGACACGCCATGCGCCGATAGGGGCTGGATTTTGTCGTCCTCCGTCTGCGCCTTCTCGGAGACGCCGAAAATCGTCGGCGCCGACGGGCCGTAAATGTCCGCATCAAGAAAACCGGTTTTGAAGCCGGCGCGGGCGAACGCGACCGCGATATTCGCGGCGACGGTCGACTTGCCGACGCCGCCCTTGCCGGACGCGACGGCGATGACGGCCTTGACGTCGCCGAGCGCGTCGCCCTGATCCTGCCGGGGCTTTCGTCCAAGGCCGAAGGGGTTGTCGTGGCCGCCCCGCGCCGCAGGGGCGGGCGGACTGGCCGGCTGCGCCGCGTGGGATGTGGCGACCGCCGAGACGGCGGTGACCCCCTCGACCGCTTCGGCCGCCGCTTTCGCCTGTTGCAACAGCGCTTCGGCGCGAATTCTGTCCGCGTCGGCGAGAGACAGCGTGAAGCGCACGCGGCCGTCCGGGTCGACCTCGAGGCCTTGCACGGCTCCGTTTCCAACGATGTTTCGTCGGGTCTGCGGGTCGTTGACCGCTGAAAGCGCGTTTCGGACGCGAATGACCAAGGGTTGTGTCAATTTTAGCCTTTGTTTTTGCTGAAAAAGCGGGCTCCGCGCGTTGCGCGGCGCAAAATCAGTGACATATATACGCCAGCGCAGCGCCCGGCCAATGGCCGCGAGCGCGCAGCAAGGAAGATAAACAAAGAGAGGCTGAATGCCCTGGCAAGATAATTCCGGCAATCGCGGTCCCTGGGGCCAACCGCCCCGCGGGGACAATGGCGGCAATCGCAACAACGGCGGACGCGGACAAGGCGAGCCGCCCGATCTTGAGGATCTATTGGAGGCGTCGCGCCAACGGTTGCGACGCGCTTTCCCCCGCGGTCGCGGCGGCGGCGGCGGAGACGGCCGCGGCGGCCTGCCCTTTAACAGCTCGATTGCCGGACTGGTCGGCGCAGGCGTCCTTGCGCTTTGGCTGTTTTCCGGAATCTATCAGGTCAACCCCGGCGAGCGCGCCCTCGTCACGACTTTCGGCAAGTTCACCGACATTCAGGCCCAGGGCCTGAAATGGCACGTTCCGTTTCCGGTTCAGGCCGTAGAGATTGTCCTTGTCGACCGTACGCGCACGATCGACGTCGGCTTCCGGGGAACAGCGCAGCGCGGCGCCGAAGCGCTGTCGGAAAGCCTGATGCTGACGGGCGACAAGAACATCGCCGACGTCACCTTCTCGGTTGACTGGAATATCGATACCTCGCCGCAGCCTGAAGGAGAATTGCCGGGCCCGGCGAAGTTCGCGTTCAACATTGAAAACCAGGACAATGTCGTGCGCGCCGTCGCCGAAGCGGCGATGCGTGAAGTTGTCGGCGGCAACCGGCTCGAACTTCTGCTGACGTCAGGGCGCGGCGATGTCGCCGAAAGCACCAGGCAGATCATGCAGGAAGCGCTCAACGCCTATGACAGCGGCATCAACATCATTCGCGTCAACTACCAAAAGGCGGACGCGCCGCCGCAGGTGCGCGACGCGTTTCTTGACGTTTTCAACGCGGGCTCGGAAGCCGAACGCCGGGTCAACGACGCGCAGCGCTATTACAACGAGAAAATCCCGCTCGCGCGCGGTGAAGCGCAAAAGATCTTGGAAGACGCCGCAGCCTATGCAGCCCGCGTCACCGCGGACGCTCGCGGTCAAGCGGAACGCTTCAATCAGATCTACGAGGAATATCGTCAAGCGCCCGACGTCACGCGCCAGCGCATGTATCTGGAAACTGTTGAGTCCGTACTCGCCGATATGAACAAAATCGTTATCGAAGACGACGCCGGCGGCGGCGTTGTGCCGTACCTGCCGCTGAACGAGTTGAACAACAATCGACGCGCCCAGTCGTCCGCAAGCGGAGGATCGCAGTAATGAGCAGGTATCTCGGCCCAGGCCTTTTCATCGGCTTGATTGTCGCTCTGATCGCCCTGAATTCGCTTCTCTTCTCAGTTGGCGAGCGCGAACAGGCGATTGTTCTTCGCTTCGGCGACCCCGTGCGTATTGCTGAAAACGCCGGCATCAAAGGAAAACTGCCCATCGAGAATGTGGTCAAACTCGACAAACGCAACCTCGAATATGACAACCGTCCCCTGGAGGTCTTTACCGTCAATCAGGAACGGCTCGTTGTCGATGCGTTCGTGCGTTACCAGATTATCGATCCCTTGCGGTATTATGAAAGTTTCCGCGGTTCGGGCGGCAGCGACTTTTCAAGTCTGCGCAGCGCCGCTGAAGGGCGGATCGCAGCCGTTCTTGAAACCAGCCTTCGCGCCATTCTCGGCGACGCCACGGACATTGAGATCATTCGCGACCGCCGCGCCGAGCTGATGGAAGGCATCAGCACGTTGATGGCGAATGAAGTGCGCCAGTTCGGCGTGCGCGTGATCGACGTGAAGATCCGACGCGCCGACTTCCCGGAAGAAAACCAGGATGATGTGTTTGAACGCATGCGGTCTGAGCGTATCCAGATTGCGCAGCGCATTCGCGCCGAAGGCGACGAACAAAAACGACGCATTGAGGCGCAGGCCGATCGCCGCGAAACGGAGATCCTGGCCGACGCCAATCGGCGAGCGCTGGAAATCCAGGGCCGCGCCGACGCCGCGCGCAACTGCATCTTCGCCGGCGCCTATGACGGCGTGCCGGTGCGCATTTCGGAAATGACGATCGAGGAAGCGGTGGTCGAAGCAGATACGCCGGACGAATCGGCCGACGGCGGCGATGGAACGCCGGACCCGGCCGCGGCTGTGAGCGACGCAGCGGCGGCGGCCGCAGCGGCGGTTGCGGCGCAAACGGAAGCGAATGCGGCGATCATCGACTGCGAGTTTTTGGCCGGGGGCCAGCGCGATCCGCAACGGGCGGAGTTTTTCGCCTTTTATCGTTCCCTGGACGCCTATGAGGCGGCGTTGAAACAGGGCGAAACCACGATTCTGTTGTCGCCGGACTCTGAATTCTTCCGTTATTTCAGGGACTTCCAGCCGCGCAACTAGACGTCCCGCGCATCGGGCGCGCCGTCGCAGGCGCGCTTGCCTCGCGGCCGCTTTGCGTTAACCTGTCAGGTCTAGACTGGCGTGGGTTCGGTGCGAGGCAGGTATGAAACATAATGGTTTGAGCCGCTTATTTGGCGCGATGGCGCTCGGCGTCGCGATCGTTGCGGCGCCGGCGATGGAGGCCGCCGCGCATGGGCCCCAGACGAATTTGCCGGATTTGGTCGACGAACTGTCGCCTGCGGTGGTGAATATCTCGTCGTCTCAGGCTGTGCGCGGCTCGGGCGCAACCGGAGAGCTGGAAAGCCTGCGGCGAAAGTTCGGCCGCCAGCCCGTATCCCTGGGTTCAGGCTTCATCATTGACGCCAACGGGGTCGTCGTCACCAACAACCATGTGATCGACAACGCCGACGAAATCACCGTCACCCTGAATGACGGGCGGGAATTTACAGCCAAGCTGCGCGGGCGCGATCGCGAAACCGATCTCGCCGTCCTCGAAATCCAATCAAGCGGCGTGCGTTTTCCGGCGGTGAAATGGGGCGATCCCGACGATGCAAGGGTCGGATCGGACGTCATCGCCATCGGCAACCCGTTCGGGCTCGGCGGTTCTGTGACCAAGGGCATCGTCTCGGCGCGCAACCGCGATATCAATTCCGGACAGTATGACGACTTCATCCAGACCGACGCATCGATCAACCGCGGCAATTCCGGCGGTCCGCTGTTTGACATGCGCGGCTCGGTTGTGGGCGTGAACACGGCGATCTTCTCACAGACGGGCGGCTCGGTCGGGGTCGGTTTCGCCATTCCGGCCGATCTTGCGCAGACCGTGGTGAGCCAGCTGCTTGAATTCGGCGAAACCCGGCGCGGTTGGCTGGGCGTTTCCATCGAAGACATCACCGCGGAACAAGCTTCGTCGCTCGGCCTGCGCCGCCCGGAGGGAGCGCTGGTTTCCGTCGTTCGCAACAACAGTCCGGCGAAGGACGCCGGCGTCACCGTCAATGACGTGATCGTTGAATTCAATCGCAAGCCGATCGCCTCGCAGCGCGACTTAACCCGCGCCGTTGCGGACACGCCGATCGGCAAGAAAACGACCGTCGTGGTTTGGCGCGACGGCAAAAGGGTTACGCTGAACGTCACTGTCGACCGCCGCGAGACCCGCATTTTGGCGGCGACGGGCGGACCGGCGCTTCGGTCCAATGCGTTTTCGAGCGCCGGCTTGACCCTGGAAGAGCCCACCGAAGAGATCCGCCGCGCCTTCGGCCTGCCGGCAGGCGTTGAAGGCGTTGTCGTTACGGCGGTTGATCCGGACAGTCCCGCGGCGGTGGTGCTGCAGCCCGGCGACGTTATTCTTGAAATCGGCTGGGAGCGCATGACGCGCCCGTCCGCGGCGGTGACGAAGCTGGATAAGCTCCGTAACCTGAACAGCGGACCGGTTCAGATATATGTTCAGCGCGGCGACTTGCTGTTTTATGAGTCGTTGAGACCGTAGCGCGTAAGTCCAACACCCAGCGCAGTTGTTCTTTTCTTATCCGCTCATCCCCGCGAAAGCGGGGATCCAGACGTCCTTCTCTGTGGATCCCCGCTTTCGCGGGGATGAGCGGTAAAGAAAGACTGGTTATGGGAGATGAATCCTTACTTCACACAACCCACGGCCAACAAAAAAGCCGCCCCAACCGGGCGGCTTTTTTTCAACGCATTGCGGCCATGGCTCAGTCGAGAACGTCTTCGCCGGCTTCGCCGATGCTCTCAATGTCGCGGCCGACGCCTTTGACGGTCTCGCAGGATGTGAGAAAAAACATGGCCGCCAGAATTCCAACTAATGCGCGCATGGCCCGCCCCTTTCCGTGGTGTTTTGTTCAGTGCTTCAGTCTTTCACTTCGATTCCGCCCCGGCAAGCAAAACCTATTCGGCGGACGTGAATTCGCTGTCAGCATAGCCCTGGAGAAATAAAAGGGCTGTTAAATCGCCATGGAGAATGCTGGCGTCCGCGGCTTTAGCGACCGCCGGCTTGGCGCGAAACGCAACGCCCAGCCCCGCCTTCTCAAGCATGGCGAGATCGTTGGCCCCGTCGCCGACGGCGAGGGTCTCGGCAAGGGCGATATCGTGCTCTGCTGCGATACGGGTCAGCGCTTCTTGCTTGGCGGCGCGGCCAAGAACTGGCTCGTGCACTTCACCGGTGAGGACGCCGTTTTCAACGATCAGTTCGTTCGCTTGGTGAATCTGAAAGCCGCAGGCGGCGGCGACCCGGGAGGTGAAAAACGTAAAGCCGCCGGAGACGAGGGCGGTGACGGCGCCGGCCCTGTTCATGGTCTGCACCAGCGCTCTGGCTCCCGGGGTCAGCGTGATTCGCGTCTCAAAAGTCTCCTGCAAAACCTTCTCCGGCAGGCCTTTCAGCATGGCCACCCGTTCTTTCAGCGCCGCCTCAAAATCAAGCTCGCCGCGCATCGCGCGTTCGGTGATAGCGGAGATTTCCGCGCGCTTGCCGGCGAATTCGGCAAGCTCGTCGATGCATTCCTGCTCGATAATGGTGGAGTCCATGTCGGCGATGAGGATGCGCTTGCGGCGGTGATCCGTACCCTGCGCAACAACATCGATCGGTTTTTCGCCCAGGAAATCCTTCATCTCATTGCAAAATTCCTGCGCGTCGACCGACGTTTCGAAAAGAAAGTCTTCGCTAACCCCTTTCGCAAGCGAACGGCGCCGAGGCGTGGGAAAGCCAATGTGATCGAGATGACAGGACAAACTCCCTGCGAGCTCGTTTCCCAGCAAAGGTCGCGCCGGGTTACAAATCAATGTTGCTGCGGTATTAAACATTCCGATGCCGGATCAATTGGAATTCAACGTCGTCTTTATCGCAGGCCCCACGGCGAGCGGCAAGTCGGCGCTGGCGCTTGATCTCGCCGACCGCCTCGGCGGCGAGATTGTCAACGCCGACGCCATGCAGGTTTACCGCGACCTGCGCATTGTCACCGCGCGCCCGTCGACGGCTGAGGAGGCGCGCGCGCCGCATCATCTCTATGGGGTTGTCGACGGCGCGGAACGGTGTTCAGCCGGTCGTTGGGCGCGGATGGCGGCGCCGATCATCGACGATATCGGCGCGCGAGGACGCTGCGCGATCGTGGTCGGCGGCACGGGGCTCTACTTCCGGGCGCTGGAAGAGGGTCTCTCCCCCATCCCGGATACGCCGGCGCCGATCAGGGCCAAAGCCCAGGCCCGTCTCGCCGAGCTGGGGGCTGCGGCGTTTCGCGACGAAGTGGTCGCCAGGGATCCCGACATGGCCCGCCTGGCGGCGAACGACGCGCAACGGCTGACCCGCGCCTGGGAGGTGTTTGAGGCGACCGGCAAGCCGCTGTCCCAGTTTCAGGCGTTGCCGCGACAACCCGTCTTGCCGCATGCGCGGGCGCGCCGCGTCGTCGTCGAACCGGACCGGGAAACGCTCTATCGGCGCAGCGATCAACGGGCGGCGGAAATGCTGGAATCGGGCGCTGTTGAGGAAGTCAAAGCGCTGCTCGCCCGCGATCTCGATTCAACTTTGCCGGTCATGAAAGCGCTCGGTGTTGCTGAGGTTACAGCCCTTTTGAAGGGCGATCTGGACCGCGAGGGTGCGCTTGCGAACCTCCAGCAGGCGACCCGACAATTCGCCAAGCGCCAGCTCACCTGGTTCCGCAATCAGGCGCCGAATTGGCCGCGGGCGGAGGATTCCGAACGGGCGCTGAAATTGTTTTCGTGAGAAACGGGCCGGGGCCGTTGCGCTTGCAGAGAACGGCCGTTATGAAATCACGTTCAGGACCGGGCGTGGGGCCCTGATAAGGTCCGATCGGGGTTAGCAAGGCGCTGAGTAAGGGGCGCCGTCGGCGTTGTCGCCGCATGCGCGCGACGCCGCTGTGATTGGTCGGGACCTAACGCTTGCATGGTTGAATTTCTACGGCGCCTTTCGCGGTTTTTGACGTCGATGGACGCCAAAGGCGTCACGTCGCTGGCGGTTTCCGTCGTTCTGCTCGCCTTTGTCGTCTTCATGCTGTTTTTCGGTCAGGGCTGGCTGAATCTGGATGAGGACGGCGGGCGCGGCCAGCTCAGCCGACTGATGCTGACCGCGGCAGAATCCCCCTGGGCGATTGTGGGCGTCGTTTCCATCTTTTGCCTGTTGGCGCTCACCGGGTTTCCGCAGATCCTGCTCATCGCGGCGACGGTGATTGTTTTCCAGCCGGTGAACGGCGCGCTCTACGCCTGGGCCGCCACCATGTCGAGCGCGACGCTGACATTCGGGCTGGGCCATTTTCTCGGCGGCCGCTGGGTGCGCCGCCTGGGCGGCGATCGGGTGCAGCGCACCATCAACTTCCTGCATAATCACGGCGTGGTGGCGAGCGCGCTGATCCGGGTCGTGCCGTCCGCGCCGTTCATTGTCGTCAACGCCGCGGCGGGAACCGCGCATATCCCGATGTGGAAATTCTGGCTGGGGACCGGCTTCGGCATTGTCCCCAAGATCGCTCTTGTGGCGGTTCTCGCGGCGATGGCGCCGGATGCGCAGTCCCTGTCGGAGGGCGTCGACGGAATTCTGGCGTTCTTCACCAGCCGGCGGCCGCAGGACATCGCCATGATCGTCGGTGTGATCGCCGTGTGGCTTGCGTTCCTGCTGCTCGTGCGGATTGTCTACAGGCGGTTGCGGGCGCGCGAGAGCGCATATTAGAGGGAAAAAGGCCAATATTTCTCTGGACGGGAGAAGAATCCTGTTAACCGGACAGACACGGGGTTTTGGGGCGCAATGGCGGGAGATTTCACGCCCATGTTGACGATTTAGGAACGCATTAAGGATAAATGTTACGCCGTTAGGACTCACTATCGGTGAATAGGAATTTTCAAGATGCTCTCAACGTTGTTCGGGATGCTTTCCGCAGATATGGCCATCGACTTAGGGACGGCGAATACGCTGGTCTATGTGAAGGGGCGCGGCATCGTCCTCAATGAACCGTCCGTCGTGGCGATCGAGAGCCGCCAGGGGCGCAAGCTGGTTCGCGCCGTCGGCAACGAGGCGAAAGAGATGCTGGGTCGAACGCCGGGCGAGATCGAGGCGATCCGGCCGATGCGCGACGGCGTGATCGCCGACTTCGAAGTCGCCGAAGCAATGATCAAACATTTCATCAAAAAGGTTCATAACCGACGCTCGTTCGCATCGCCGCGCATCGTCGTATGCGTGCCGTCGGGCGCAACGGCGGTGGAGCGCCGGGCCATCCAGGAATCGGCCTTGTCCGCCGGCGCGCGCAAAGTCGACCTGATTGAAGAGCCCATGGCGGCGGCCATCGGCGCCGGGCTGCCGGTAACCGATCCCACGGGCTCGATGGTGGTCGACATCGGCGGCGGCACCACCGAGGTCGCCGTTCTGTCTCTCGGCGGCATCGTCTATTCGCGTTCGGTGCGGGTCGGCGGCGACAAAATGGACGAAGCGATTATCGGCTATATCCGTCGGATGTATAATCTGCTGATCGGCGAAGCCTCAGCGGAGCGGATCAAGAAAGAGGTCGGTTCGGCCATGATCCCCACCGAAGGGTCAGGCGTGACGATCCAGATTAAGGGTCGCGATTTGATGCACGGGGTGCCCAAAGAAGTGCGCATCGGCGAGGCGCAGGTCGCCGAAGCCCTGGCCGAGCCGGTGAGCCAGATCATTGAAGCGGTCAAGGTTGCGCTGGAGGCGACGCCGCCCGAACTGGCGGCGGATATCGTCGATACGGGAATCATGTTGACTGGAGGCGGAGCGCTGCTCAAGAATCTCGATCAGGTGCTGCGCGACGAGACGGGCCTGCCGGTTTCAGTAGCTGACGACCCGCTCTCCTGCGTGGCCCTGGGCACGGGCGCGGCGCTTGAAAACACCAAGGCGATGCGCGGCGTATTGTCGTCCGCCATCTGATGGGACGCTTGAAACGGTTGGTTCGGTTACGTGAGGCATGGAATATTTAGGGCGGGACAGAAGGGAAGGACTTGGCCGTAAAGCGAACTCCCGCGTCCTCCTCGTCATTCTGATCCTCGTTTCGGTCTTTCTGCTTCTTTCCAGTCTCTATTCGGCGCAAGCGTCTGTCTTCAAGAAAGCCCGGGAAGGCGTGCTCGACGCTGCGGAACCGGCGCTGGAACTTTTTTCCGGACCGATTTCCTACGTCAACGGGTTGATCGGCTATGTCCGGGATTATTTCTCCGTACTCGAACAAAATGAAGCCCTGCGCCAGGAAAACGCTGAACTGCGCCAATGGATGAATGAGGCGCTTGAATTGCGCACGGTCGTTGCGGGTTTTGAAGGCCTGCAGTCCTATCAGGCCCCGCCAGCGGCGCAGCCGGTCGACGCCTATATCATCGGCGAGGCCAATGACGCCTTTGCGCGCTCGATGATCATCAATGCGGGCCGGCGCAAGAATATAGAAACCGGTCAGGCTGTCGTCGACGCCGACGGCATGATCGGACGCATCGTGCACACCGGCGCTAACGCATCGCGCGTCCTGCTATTAACCGACGTTCAGAGCCGGGTGCCTGTGTTTATCGAGGGCGCCGGCGTTGAGGGCATTCTTGTCGGGCGCACGCGCGCGCGGCCGGCGATATCGATCGTTGAAACGTCGGAAGACGTCGAAGTCCTTCCCGGCCAGCGGGTGCTGACTTCCGGCGCCGGCGGGATCTTGCCGCGCGGACTTCCGATCGGCCTTGTGGAGCAGGGCGCCGGCGACGACATCAATGTTGATCTTTACGCAAATTATGCGCGCACGCGAATGGTCCGGGTCATCAACTTCGAGTTTCCGGCGGTGACGGAAGAAACCGGCGCATTTGTCGACGACGCCCAAGAGGGCGCTGATGTCGGCGCCGACGAGCCGGACCCGGCGGCGGGAGGCTGAGCCGATATGGGCTATCGCGCGCAAAACCTCCTCAGCATGTTGAAGGCCATGACGCCGACCCTGCTCGGTTTGCTGGGCGTGCTGATTCTGGCGCTGCCGCTTCGTCTTTTCGAGGACGCTTTGCCGACGCCCATTATTCCGTTGGTGGTGGTGTTTTTCTGGTCGATCTACTCACCGGACTATCTGCCGAGCCCCAGCATCTTCGTCATTGGTATTTTACAGGACCTGTTAATGGGCGGGCCTCTTGGTCTCTGGGCCGCTGTTTACCTTGTCACGCAATATATCGTCAGCTCGCAGCGCGCCTACTTTCTGGGGCGCGAACAAAAGGTCGTTTGGCTCGGTTTTGCATTGGCGGCGGCGGCGGCAAGCCTTATGCTGTGGCTTGTGATGAGTTTGATGTCAGGCGCGCTGCTGCCGGTCGGCGCCCTTGCCGCCCAGATAACCGCAACGGTGTTGATTTATCCGCTGTTCGGAGCGGCGTTTCGCGAGTTGCACAGTCGCGTCCTGGTGGAGGCGTAGTCGATGCTGAACGCTCACGATCCGGAACGCCAGGAAATCGTCTCCCGCCGCACGGTGCTGTTTGGCGGCGGCGTCGGCGCGATGATGGTCGTGATCGCCGGACGCCTCTACCAGCTTCAGGTCGCCGATCACGAAAAGTATCAGGCGCTTGCTGAAGAAAACAAATTCAACCGGCGCGTGCTGACGCCGTTGCGCGGCGACATTGTCGACCGCTTCGGCAATGTGCTCGCCTCAAACCGCAAGAACTTCAGAATTTTGCTGCTGCCGGAGCGGGCCGGCGACGTCGGCGTCACGCTCGACCATGTCGGTCAGATTGTTCCGGTTACCGACGAACGCCGCCAACGCATCTTCCGGGAAATCCGTCGGCGCGGGGCCTTCACGCCGATCGAGATCGAAGACAATCTCGATTGGGCGTCTTTTTCTCGCGTGAACTACGAATTGCCGCATCTCGCCGGCGTGCTGCCGGATGTGGGTGAAACCCGAGACTATCCTTTAGGGTCCGCCACGTCGTTCGTGATCGGGTATGTCGGCGCCGTCACCGACGCTGATCTGGACGCCCAGGAAAACGACGAGGACCGCAATCTCTTACGCCAGCCGGGATTTAAGGTGGGCCGCGACGGGCTTGAACGCACCTATGAAGAAGAGTTGCGCGGCGAAGCCGGGAAAATGAGCGTCGTCATCAATGCTCATGGCCGTGTTATCGAAGAGGTGAAGGACGGCATGACGCCGCCCGTTCAGGGCAAGCCGCTGACGCTGACAATTGATTCCGAGCTGCAGCAGCACGCCATGCAGGTTCTGGCGACGCCGGCGGAGCGCCAGCCCGACGAGCCGCAGAGCGCGGCCGCCGTCGTCATGGACGTCATCACCGGCGACATTCTCGTGCTCGCCTCCACGCCCGCGTTCAATCCCAATGACTTCAATGTGGGCATCGATCCGGACCTGTGGCGCGAACTCAACCAAAGTCAGTACAAGCCGCTTCTGAACAAGGCGCTTGCCGGCGAATACGCGCCGGGTTCGGCATTGAAAATGATCGCCGCGATCGCCGGTCAGGAAATGGGCTTCAATCCGAGCCAGACAGTCCGCTGCACCGGCAAGGTCTGGTACGGCAATCGCTTCTTCCATTGCTGGAAGCGCGGCGGGCATGGCGTGCGGGACATGAAAGGCGCCATCAGGGACTCCTGCAACGTCTACTTTTACGAACTCGCCAAAACCCTTGATATCGACTTGCTCGCGGAGACGGCGCGGAAATTCGGTCTTGGCCAGACATATGAGCTCGGTGTGACCGGACAGAAACCGGGCGTCGTGCCGAGCCGGGACTGGAAGCGCCGCTATTATGCCGGACAGCCGGAAAACCAGACGTGGTTTCAGGGCGAAACTCTGTCGGCGATTATCGGACAGGGGGCGTGGACGACGACGCCGCTGCAGCTTTGCGTTATGGCGGCGCGGATTGCGACCGGTCGCGCGGTTCGCCCGCGCCTTGTCCGCGCGGTCGGCGATCTCATTCTGCCGGCGCCGACCGCGTCCCTGATCAACGTCAATCCCGCCCATCTCGACGTCGTCCGCGCCGGCATGAACGCGGTCACCAATGAGTACGGCACCGCGGCGCGCTCGCGTCTGGAAGACCCCGACTGGCAGCTTGCGGGCAAAACCGGCTCGAGCCAGGTGTTCCGAATTACAGCCGAAGAGCGCGCGCGCGGATTGACCAAACAGGAAGATCTGCCCTGGGCGCGCCGCGATCATGCCGTGTTTGTCAGCTACATGCCGTATGAAAATCCGCGATACGCATGTGCGGTGCTGGTTGAGCACGGGATCGGCGGCAGCCGCGCGGCCGGCCCCAAAGCGCGGGATATCATGAAGAAAGTCGCTGAACGCGATCCCTCTTCGCGGCCGCCGCTTGATCCGCGCGAGTTTGTGCGCGCCGCGGCGGCGACGCGGGAAGGCTAGGCGCGCGATGTCGTCGCTCATCCTGCCCAATCCGCGCCGGACTGTTCGCGACCGACTGGCGAAGATCCATTGGCCTTTGGTCATCCTGTTGACCCTGATCGCCGGCGCCGGCGTGATCACGCTGTACTCGGTGGCGGAAGGGCATTGGCGGCCCTGGGCGCTGAAGCATGCCGTGCGCTACGGCGTGGCGGTCTGCATTCTCGTCGCCATGGGACTTGTCGCCATGCGCTACTGGATGGCGCTCGCTTATCCCATTTACTTCGCGGCGCTGGCGGCGTTGATCGCCGTGCCTTTCTTCGGCGAAGTCAATATGGGCGCGCGTCGCTGGCTGGAGTTCGGCGGCACCCAGTTTCAGCCCTCCGAAGCCATGAAGATCGGTCTGGTGATGGGGCTGGCGCGCTATTACCACGGTTTGCGGGCCGAGCAGGTGTCCCATATTCTCTACCTGATCCCGCCGGCCCTGATGATCGGCGCGCCGGTCGCGCTCGTCTTCATCCAGCCCGATCTCGGCACGTCGCTTCTGTTGGCGGCGACGGGCGTCATCATTGTGTTTGTCGCCGGTTTGTCCTGGCGCATCGGCGTCATCGGGGTGATCGGCGCCGGCATCGCCGGTTACGCCGCCTATTACTTCGACATCCTGAAAGAGTACCAGCTGCGCCGGATCACGACGTTCCTCAATCCGGACAGCGATCCGCTGGGGCAGGGATACCATCTCTTGCAGTCAAAAACCGGCATCGGCTCAGGCGGGCTCACCGGCAAGGGATTTATGGAGGGCACCCAGTCGCAGCTCAAATTTCTGCCCGAGATGCATACCGACTTCATCTTCACCGTCTTCGGCGAAGAGTTCGGGTTTGTCGGCGCGATCGGCCTGTTGATGCTTTACTTCGCCGTCATCGTGACCGGCCTGTCGATCGGCATGGCGGCGAAATCCCATTTCGCGCGGCTGACGGTGGTCGGCGTGGTGTCCACCTTCGCTCTTTACGTGTTGATCAACACCGGCATGGTCATGGGCTTGGCGCCGGTGGTCGGCGTGCCGTTGCCGCTCGTCTCTTACGGCGGCACCGTGATGATGACGATCATGGCCGGGTTCGGACTGATCATGAGCGCTCATGTTCATCGCGAGCACGATGTCCTGAAGAAGGGCGACTTTCTTTGAACGGAACGCTTTAAGCGGATTTCAAAAGGTGCTCGGTGAGCCGGTTTTTGGCCGCCTCAAAATGCGCGCGCGTGTCGCGCATCAGCACCGGGGCGGCGTCGGCGTTTTCAGCCTTGCAGGCGATTTCCAGCTGGGCCGCCGTCTTCGCCAGGCGCGATGCGCCCACATTCGCCGCCGATCCTTTGATGGCGTGCGCCGTCTGCGCGGCCAGGGCCAGCGCGCCGTCGCCGACCTGGGCCGACAGGGCGTCCAGCAATTCTTCGGTTGAGCGCCAGAATGCGTCGAGAATTTCCCGCGTGCCGTCGACACCGGCAGCGGCGATAAGGCCGTTGACCTGGTCCAGTTCGAGATGATCTGCCCCGTTTTCTAGCGGCTTATCCAATGTCTCGTCCCTCAGAGCGGCGCGGCGCCGGCAGGCGGGCTTTAACCACGCATCCGACTAAGAATAATTGCTAACAAACGTAAAAATTTGTCTAAAATCGCGCTTCGTGCCAGAACCGGAGAAAACCGGGGCGGAAACAAGGGGATAAGGATTATGCAGGGCACGGCCGGCGAAGGCGTGACGTGGTCGTCAAAGGCGGCCTTTATTTTGGCGGCGATTGGTTCCGCGGTCGGGCTCGGCAATCTGTGGCGGTTCCCTTACGTCGCCGGCGAGAGCGGCGGCGGCGCGTTTGTCTTGTTTTACATCTTGTGCGTGGTGCTGATCGGTCTGCCGGTGCTGGTGGCGGAATTGTTCATCGGGCGGCGCGGCGGCATGTCGGCGGTGGGCAGCGTTGTCAAAATCGCAAAGGCCGAGGGTCGATCCCCGTTCTGGGCGCTGCAGTCATGGCTCGGCATGATCGGCGCCTTCATCATTCTGACCTTTTATTCGGTCATCGCCGGCTGGGTGATGGCCTATGTTGTGACCATCGGCGGAGATCTCATCGGTGCGGTGATGCGCGACGGGCTGGGCGGCCTCGCAGCCGGCGCCTTCGCCGGGCAAACCGACGAACAGGTCCGCGCAAAACTCCTTGAACTTCTAAACGATCCAACGCGCATGATCATCTATCACGGTCTCTTCATGATCCTGACCGTGGCCATCGTTGCGCGCGGCGTCCAGGGCGGCATCGAAAAGGCCGTGACCATTTTGATGCCGGCGTTTTTTGTCCTTCTTCTCGTCCTGTTCGCCTACGCCATCGCCACCGGCGATCGCGCGCAGGGCATAGACTTCTTGCTCGGCGTCCGGATCGGCGACACGACCCTGGAAGACGGCACCGTCCGGCGCGGCCTCTTACACGGCATTCAGGACGGATCGGTGATTTCCGCCGCGCTGGGGCAAGCGTTCTTTTCCATCGGTCTCGGCTCTGCGTTGATGGCGACCTACGGCGCTTACATGCGCAGCGACCAGGATCTGCCGCGATCAGCGCGCCTGATTGCGATCGCCGACACCGGCGTCGGCATCATCGCCGGCCTGGCCATCTTCCCGATCGTGTTCGCCATGGGGCTCGCCGCCGGGGCCGGGCCGACGCTGATGTTCCAGACCCTGCCGCTCGCCTTCCACGGCATGCCCGGCGGCGGCGTCTTCGGCGTCATGTTCTTCCTGTTGGCCTTTTTCGCGGCCATCACATCGTCGATCGCGCTTCTGGAGACGTCGACGAAATGGGTCGACGAGCAGTCGAAGTCCGATAATCGCTGGAAGTCGGCGGGAATTATCGGCCTCGTGATTTTCGCCATCGGCGTCCTCAATGCCTTGAGCCAGGTGCCAGCGGTCGGGCCCAACGGCGAAGATCAGGCGAACTTCTGGAACGTCTGGCAGCCCGCAGGCCATATCCCGCTGTTTGAGGGCATGGTGCTCTTGGATTTCCTGTCGGCGACCACGGACATCATTCTGCCGATGTCGGGTTTCGTTGCAGCGATCTTCGCCGGCTGGATTGTTTCCACGTCCACGGCGCGCGAAGCCATCGGCTTTAAGTCTGAGGCCTGGTTCAAGCGATGGCGCTTTCTGGTCCGTTACGTCTGCACGACCGGGATCTTCATCGTCATCTTTTATTCAACCATCTGGGCCCCGTTTATCGCGCCGAACTTCACCG
Source organism: Hyphococcus sp. (assembly GCA_028289605.1). Lineage (GTDB taxonomy): Bacteria > Pseudomonadota > Alphaproteobacteria > Caulobacterales > Parvularculaceae > Hyphococcus. The sequence goes on from JANQON010000017.1 coordinate 164,002, forward strand.
GCTAGCGTCGGGCGAAACCGTTGGTGGCGCGCACCAGGGCGTCGACGATGCCGGGCTCGCTTGCAGCGTGGCCCGCGTCCTGAATAATTTTTAGCTCGCCCTTGGGCCAGGCCTTGTGCAACGCCCAGGCCGTCGCCATCGGGGTGACGATGTCATAGCGTCCCTGGACGATGACGCCCGGAATATGTCGTATACGATCCATGCCGGCGATGATCTGATCGTCGCGCTCAAAGAAACCGCCATTGGCGAAGTAGTGACACTCGATGCGCGCAAAGGCGATGGCGAAGGTGTCGGAAGAAAAGCTCTGCATTCGTTCTTCTGAAGGATGAAGGCTCACCGTGCCGCCCTCCCACAGGCTCCAGGCTTTCGCCGCTTCCAGTTGAACCGCTTTGTCGGTCCCGGTCAGACGTTTGTGATAGGCGGCAATCATGTCGCCGCGCTCGTCCTCCGGAATGGGCGCGATGAAGTCTTCCCAGGCGTCAGGATAGATCGCGCTGGCGCCTTCCTGGTAGAACCACAAAAGCTCTTCCCGGCGCAGGGTGAAAATGCCGCGCAGGACCAGCTCCGTCACGCGATCGGGATGGGTTTGCGCATAAGCGAGCGCCAGCGTCGAGCCCCAGGAGCCGCCGAACACCTGCCAATGATCGAGACCCAGATGGGTGCGGATCTTTTCCATGTCCTCAACCAGGGCCCAGGTGGTGTTGTCTTCAAGGCATGCATGCGGCGTCGAGCGGCCGCAGCCGCGCTGATCAAAGACGATGATCTTGTAGAGCGCAGGGTCGAAATATCGCCGCATGGAGGGCGTCGAGCCGCCGCCGGGCCCGCCATGGCAGACAATCACCGGCTTGCCGCCGACGGCGCCGGAAACCTCGTAGTAGATCTCGTGGATATCCGAAACGCGCAGCATGCCGGTTTCGAACGGTTCCGTTGGCGGAAATAAATTAACGCGACCTGTCATTTCTCGGCTGACTTTTCCCCGTCCATTGGTTAGCATTCTGTAAGGGTGTTCTGTAAGGTTTTCAGTGCTTGTGGGAGTAGGGGTCTGGTGAAGGGCGGTCAACCAATTCTATGCGGTCTCGCCGCATGGCTATTGCTCAGTATCGGCGGGTGCGCGATCGGTCCCGCCGGCGCGGACCTCGCCAGCTACGAACCGGTCGCTGAACGCGATCTCCTCGCGGAAGCGGCGCAAGCGGTTGAAACGGCGCAGTGGCCGGAGCCGGAATCCGGGCCGGCGCTGGCCTGGCTGATCGGCGGCGGCGGCGAGCGCTTTTCCAAGTCGGACGCAATCGATTACTACGTGGACGCGCTGACGCCCGCGGGCGCGCGTTTTCATGCGCTCGCCCTGGACGCCGACGCCACCCTGGAAAAGGCCGCGCGCCTGCATGCGGTGGCGGCCTCCACGGCGGACGCCGCCCGTGTTTCCATGAATGACGTGGCGCGCGTTGAGAACGCGATTCAGACCTTGCGACAGCATCGCGATATCTACTGGGCGTCGGCCAAGGCCCTCGATAAGGCGGGCGAGCCGGTGGATGACGAGCGCCTGTCCTCGCTGAGGCGCGCCTTTGCGCAGATGATCCGCGATCTCGGCGACGCCGCCGACGCGCTGGCCGACCGGGTGCAGGCGGATCGCTCCTCGGTTTACGCCTCTCCTGACAGGATCATCGCCAACCGCTTCTCGGACCTGTAGGCGCGAGGGACTGTCCCCTTCCTTTGCAGCGTCGCGCCGCCGTGCAAACGCCTTGGGCTTTTTTTGTTTTTCCGCCCGGCAATTGGCTCTACATCGCCCACATGTTTCCGGACCGCCTGTTTCCGAGCCGCATGCGAAAGAACCGCGCCGGGCTCTTTTACGCCTTGTTTTACAGCGGTCAGTTTATCCTTTTGGGGGTTCAGCTTCCTTTTTTCGCCGGATGGCTGACGCTGAGAGGCTTCTCCGCTCCTGAAATCGGCGTCCTGACGGCGTCGGCGCTGGTGGCGCGTCTCGCGCTTGGGCCGTTTGTCGCTTTCTGGGCCGACCATCAGGAAGACGAGCGGCGGAGCCTGGTGGTGATTTCCGGCATGTTCGCCCTTGGCGGCGCCGGCCTTGTCCTGTTCGCCGACAAGGCCCTCATCGCCGCCTCTGCGTTCCTCATCTTGTGGGCGTTCGGCATGCTGGTGCCGTTGACGGACGCGGCGGTATTGCGCGCCGATCGCAACGGATGGCTCCACTATGGGCGCACCCGGGCCACAGGCTCCGCCGCATTTCTGCTGACCACCATCATCGGCGGCGCCCTGTTGACCCAGCTCGGCGTCGCCGCTGCTGCGCCGGTCATGGCGGGCGCGGCGTTTTTTGCGTTTCTCACCTCGTTTCTGCTGCCGCCGCAGGCCGGCGACCGCGGCGGCGCAAAACCGGTGTCCTGGCGCGAAGCGCCGTATCTTCTCGCCAAGCCGGTGTTTTTGCTGGCCTTGCTCTCCGCCGGGCTCACCCAGGGCGCCCACGCGGTCTACTACGCATTCGCATACTTGCGATGGAGCGCGCTTGGGTACTCAGACCTGATCATCGGATTGTTGTGGGCGACCGGCGTCGTGGCGGAAATTTTCGTTCTGGTCGCCGCGCGTGAGCTGGTGCGCCGGCGCTCGCCGGCGATCCTGCTATGCGCCGGCGGCGCGGCGGCGGCGATCCGGTGGATGCTGACCGCCGCGGAGCCGCCCCTGGCGGCGTTGTTCCTGATACAGACGACCCACGCCCTTACATTCGCCGCGGCGTATCTCGGCGCTATCGAATTTATCGACCGCGCCGTTCCAGTGCGATTGTCCAACACCGCCATGACCTTGATGTCGGCGACCGGCGTCGGCGCGATCACCGGCGTCGCCACGGCCGCCGCGGGCTTTATCTGGGCGGGCGCAGGTCCCGCCGCCGCCTATATGGTGATGGCGGCCATGGGCGCGGTCGCATGTGCGCTGGCGCTGATTGCGGCGACCCGGTGGGACGGCGGGAAGCTTTTCGACTAGGCGCGGGGTTAGGAGGCGGTGACCCCGTCCCAGTCGGCGGGAACGCCGTTTGCGGCGAGATCCTGAAGGCGCTCTTCATAGATATCGAACAACGCGATTTTCGCGCCCGGCGATTTCTTCACTTTGGTCAGCATGGCCTGCGCCTCGCTGACATCGCCGGAACGATAGGCGGCGAGCAGCGCGCGGTGCGCGTCGTCGAGGTCGCGAAAGCCCTTTGACGATTTGATGAAGGGATTGCCGATCAGGGCGTAAATGCTGAATGGGCGTTCGATATTGCGGGTTCTGATTTTGTCGAGCTCAAGATAGGCGAACTGATGATGGGTTTCCTTGTAAACCGCCTCGTCGCAAATCATCGCGGGACCGTAATATTCGGACAGGCCGCGCAAAAATGCGGCGCGGTCGACCGCCGGTCCGATCGCGGAGTAGCGATTGTTGCGTCCATGGCCCATCGGTCCGGCGAAACAGGGCCCGGTGGCGACCCCTACGGCGAGGTGAACCTGGATGCCGCGTGTTCGGCTCGACGTTTCCAGATCGGTGTTGATCTTGTCCATGCTTTCCACAAGCCGCAGCGCGGCGGCGCTGCCGGCGCGCACGTGATCTGCCAGTTCACCGGGCGCATTGAAATAAGCGAACATTCGCCCGCCTTCGGCCTGGTCGGCGGCCCCGCCGGCGTCGATAATCGTCTGGCGCAAATCAATGCTCGCGGCGGCGAGGATCTTGGTCGCGTCATCCGGCGTCGCCGACAGGGCGCTGAGGTCTTCGTCGGTAATCCGCAACTCGCACGCCAGCACGGTCATGTCTCTGCGGACGCCTTGCAGAATCTCGCCGCTTCCTTCTTCGCGCAGCTTTTTCATCACCGGTTCGGGCAGCGTGTCGTGAAACGATCCGCGTAAGGAATCATCGCGCAAGGCGCCGCCGATGGAGCGTCCGCCGGCGACCGACAAAGCCCCGATAAAAAGAGCGAGCGACGGTGCGAGCGGGTCAATCATCAGTCGCGCATTAGCGAACACGAAAAACGAAAGAAGCAACAAAATCGCCGACAGCGCAGCGGCAAATCCGACTGCCTGCCAGAATTGAAGCCGCTGCGCGGTCATGATCGCCGCCGCGCCCAACAGCATGACGCCGAGCGCTTCAGCTACGCCGGCCCATCCCGGGCGCTTGACATTGACGCCGCTTTCGATCTGCGCGGCGGCGAGGGCGTGGGCGACGGCCGGCGGCGTTTGTCCGCGCGCGGTCATGACCGTGTCTCCCAGTTCGCCGTCGCGTCCGATCAGCACGACCTTTCCCGAAAGCTGGCTGTTTGAATTCTGCGACAGCAACCTGGCTGCTGACGTCGTCGCCACATCCGTGCGCTTGGGCGGATACAGTCTGACGGCGCTGTTGCCGGCCACGCTGATCTCCTTGTCGTCGAGCGTGATTTTGCGCACGAGGCGGCCTTGCGATTGCGCCGTCGACATATCGACGGTGACGCGGACGTTGTCCGACTCGGCGGCCATGCGGGCCGCGCGCAACGCGATCGCTGGGGCCGGATCGCCGTTAAGGGACCACAATAGCGGCAATCGACGGACGATCCCGTCGGCGTCTGCGGACATCGCCGCAACCGCGGGCGCGGCGGCGTCGGCAAGCGCGGGATTGATCTGGTAAAGATATCGCGCCGTCGGCAGGGCGACGTAGTCGGCGGCGTCGGTCTGCGCCGTCAACCAGTCCGCGGCGGCGAGATCGGACCGTTGCAGCGCATCTTCTAGCGTCGGGTTCATCGGCGGCGTTAACGATGCGCCGACCGCTCCCGGCAGGCCGTCGAATGCGGCAGCGAGGGACGCGTCGGTGGACGGCAGCCGCTGCAACTCGCGCGCAAGCGCTTCATCGCTGGCGCCCTCAAGCCAGAAGGCGCCGATGGTTTCGGGCGACAGCGGGTCTGGCGCGTCGGTCGGTTCCGTCAGAATGACGCCGCGCGCCCCAGCGGCGCCCGCCGCTTCAACGATTTCGGCCAGCACGGTTCGAGGCCACGGCCAGGGCCCGACAAGATCGACGCTTTCCCGGTCGATGAGGACGACGTGAAAGGACGCATCGGCGTCATATTCCGCCGGCGCCACGCGCTGGAAATAGTCGAACAGCCGTTCCCGGTTGGCCCGGTCCGGGGACTGGGCGTTGACCAGGGCGGCGAGCGCGATCGCCGCCAACGCGCCAGTCACCGCCAGCAGGGGCAGCGCTTTCAGCCAGGCGAAATCTTCCTGAAACATTCGCTTATTCGTCAACGCCGGCTCCCACTACCGATATACGCCGCAAGACTCCGCGCTCCAGATGGTTCAAAATGAAGCACGGGGCTACAATCTCAGGACGATTTTAACACCCCAGAAGGCATGATGACACTGCAGGCCCGAGATATTGCAAACCGAGGGCCGGGCGGTCGTTTAGGTTAAGAAAGCGTAAACATGACGGATTCGGCGGCTCATTTCGATATCGATCTTAACGACGAGGGCCTGTTGCGGCTCATCGCCCGGGGCGACTGGCGCGCCCGGTTTCTGCGCCCGATTGATTCGGCGCTGCGGGATTTCGCTGACGACTCCGTCGGCCGCGATATCATTATCGATATGACCGGCGTTGAGCGCCTCGACACCGCCGGGGCCATGGTGCTGCAGCGCACATTTCAGGCGTGCCAGAGCCGCACCGACAAGTCTCAGTTCGTCGGCGCCGAGGAGGCGCATATCGAACTGCTTGAGCAGATCGAGCACCATCTCGCGCCGTGCCACGTGGAACCGCAGCGCCGCAATGCATTTCTTGTCATGACCGAACGCCTCGGCGAAGGCGTTGCGAATGCGTGGCGGGCGACCCTGGAACTGCAGAGCTTTATCGGCAAGATTCTCGCGAGCGCGTTCAGCCTCATCTTCCGGCCGTCTCATGTGCGCACGCGCGCAACCGTGCATCACATGGAAGCGGCCGGTCTTGATGCGCTGCCGATTGTCGGCCTGATGTCGTTTCTCATCGGCGCAGTAATCGCGTTCATGGGCGCGCGCATCTTGCAGCTGTTCAACGCGGAAATCCTGACCGTGCAGCTGGTCGGCATATCGGTCCTGCGCGAATTCGGCGTTCTCCTCGCCGCGATCCTGGTTGCGGGTCGCTCCGGCAGCGCGTTTACCGCTCAAATCGGTTCGATGAAAATCCGTGAAGAAATCGACGCGATGCGGGTTCTGGGGTTGGATCCGATCGAAGTGTTGGTGCTGCCGCGCGTCTTTGCACTGATTATCATGCTGCCGCTGCTGGCGTTTTGCGCGGCGATGCTGGGACTGACCGGCGGCGGCCTTGTCGCCTGGCTCGCCATGGATATTCCGCCGGCATTGTTCGTCGCTCAGATGGAAGAAACCATCGGCATCAACAATTTCTGGGTCGGCATGATCAAGGCGCCGTTCTTTGCGTTCATCATCGCCGTCATCGGCTGCTTCCAGGGCATGGAAGTCGGCGGCAGCGCGGAATCGCTTGGTCAGCGTACGACGCTTTCCGTGGTTCAGTCGCTATTCCTCGTTATCGTCATCGACGCGTTTTTTGCGATGTTCTTCCTGGAGATCAATTATTGACCTCTGTTAAGAATACTGACCAAAATGTTATCGAAGTGCGCGGACTGCGTAATCAGTTCGGCGATCACGTCGTGCATGACAATCTCGATCTTGACGTGCGTCGCGGAGAAATTCTCGGCGTCGTTGGCGGGTCCGGCACAGGCAAATCTGTCCTGATGCGGTCTATTATCGGCCTGAAGCGGCCGGAAGAGGGGAATGTCAGCGTCTTCGGCGAGAATTTTTACGGCGCCGACGAACAGACCCGACTGGGCATTGAGCGACGTTGGGGCGTCCTGTTCCAAGGCGGCGCGCTGTTTTCGTCGATGACGGTCGCGCAAAACATCATGGCGCCGATCCGTGAGCATCTTCATTTTGAAGGCGAACTCGCCAAGGACATGGCGGCGCTGAAAATCTCCATGGTCGGCCTGCGCGCGGAAGCCGGCGCCAATTTCCCGTCAGAGTTGTCAGGCGGCATGCGAAAACGCGCGGGGCTTGCGCGGGCGCTCGCTTTGGACCCGGAACTCGTCTTTTTAGACGAGCCTACGGCTGGTCTCGATCCGATCGGGGCGGCGAAATTTGATGAGTTGATCGTCAATCTCAAGGAAACATTAGGGTTAACAGTGTTTATGGTGACCCATGACCTTGATACGCTGCACGCCGCCTGCGACCGGGTTGCGGTCCTGGCTGAAAAGAGGGTTATCGCCTGCGGGCCTCTCGACGAGGTGCGGCGCACGGACCATCCGTGGATTCAGGATTATTTCTCTGGGCCACGAGGCCGCGCAGCGCTTGCCGCAAAGGCGAGCTAAGCGGGGTTGAGTATCATCGATGGAAACGAATGCTCCATATGTCTTAATCGGCTCGGCCGTCATGTTTTTTGTCGGCATGGCCTTTGTGTTCGTGTTGTGGATCGGTTCGGGTCAGCGCGAATATGACGAGTACGACGTTATTTTCAATGAGCGCGTGACGGGCCTGTCGACCGGCTCCATCGTTCGGTTTAACGGGATCCAGAAAGGCGAAGTCGAAAGCCTGAATATCGATCCCAACGATCCGTCGATCGTGATCGCGCGGGTGCGCGTCGACAAAGATACGCCCATTAAAACCGATACCGAAGTTGAGTTGGAGCCCGTTGGCTTCACCGGGCTTGCGATCATTCAATTTGTTGGAGGAAGCGCGGACGCGCCGCTCAAAAAAGACGTTGAGGACGGCGTGCCGAGGCTGGTCGCCGATACCGGCGGCATCAATATGCTTCTGGAAAGCTCCGGCGATCTGTTCGCCCGGGCCAATCTCATCCTTTCGGACGAAAACATCGCGAACATTTCAAAGACGCTTGAGAACGTTGAAGTTGTGACCGGCGCCATTGCGGAGAACCGCGACGAAATCTCCGACTTGATCAAGAACGCCAACGCGGCGACGGCGGAGCTTAACGCCGCTATCAAAAACCTCCGCGCCGCCTCTGACGGCCTGGAAGAGATGCTGGCCGAAGACGGCCCCGAAGCGGTGAGAAACGCCGACGCGTTGATCACCGATATCCGCGGCCTCATCGCGGAAACCGACGCGCTGGTCAGCGAGAACCGGGAATCGTTCAGGTACTTTACCGACCAGGGACTTGGCCAGGTGGCGCCGGCGCTCGCCGAGGCGCGCCAGTTGATGCGCAGCCTGGACTATCTCCTGCGCGAAATCGAACGCGACCCGAAAGCGTTCTTTCTCGGCGAAGCGACGCCGGAATATGAGGCGGAGGCTAATTGATGTCGTTTTTACTCCGTTCTCTGATAATTTGCACTGCGATGACGGCGTCCGGATGCGTCGGCTCCCTGCTTGAGACCAATCCGCCGAAACCGCGCTATATGGTCGGCTATGTCGACGGCGGCGCGCTTGCCGGCGCGCCGGTGGACTGGTCGCTGATCGTCGAAAATCCGGGCGCGTCGCGCGCCTACGACACCACCAAAATTGCAGTCTCGCCGTCGCGCGGTCGGATCGAGTATTTCGGCGGCGGGGAATGGGCGAGCCGGGCACCGGTTGTGTTGCAGATGGCGGTGATCCGGGGATTTGAAGATTCCGGCCGCATTCTCTCGGTCGGCAACCGGTCGGACATCGCCATCAGCGACTTTGCGCTGCAGATGGATATCAGGCGCATTGACCTTGACGTCTCCGGCGGCGGCCGCGTCGCGCGGTTGAACGTATACGCCCGCCTGACCAACGGCCGCGGCAAAGTGGTTGCCGCCAACGTCTTCTCAGAAAGCGCGCCCGCGTCGACCGCGGAAGGCGACGACGTCGCCGCCGCTTTCGATACGGCGTTCAAAGGCGTCGTCGCAGATGTGGTGTCGTGGACGTTTGAACAGGGCGCCGACGTCCAGGAGCCGTCGACAGAGGACGTGACGGGCTAGTCTGCTTCGCCGCTGCGCTAATTCTAACACGGCTCCGCTCATCCCGGCGGAAGCCGGGATCTGGTTCAACTTGCGTCCGGAGATGCCTGCCCGACCGCGAAGCGGTCAATCCAAAGCCTTCGCGCCTTCGCGCGCGGGCCGGGACGAGCGGGAAAAGGTTTTCCGCCTACGCGAAATACCCGACCGTCGCGCCGATCAGGAGATACACCCGGCCAAGCGGCGATGACAGATATTCCTCAAGCTCTTCGTCCGCGGTCTCAGACGTGGTTGCGTCCTCCAGGAGTTTCTCGAACCCCTGCAAAAATCCGTGCACGTCTTTTTCGAATGATCGATCGCGCGCCGATTCGCTGCGGATGCGGCGTTTTACGTCCGCTTCGTTGAGGCGCAGCAGCCGATTTGCGAAAACATTGCGGTCGCCCCGGTCGTACCGCTCCTGCAGCGCCGGCGGCGGGTCGCCGTAAAGCCGAGTTTCAAGACTATAGGTGAACGCCTGGAGCTCGGAGATGATGCGGATCGCTTCGGCCGCTTCCTCCCGGGCGGAGGCCGGTTTTTTGCGGGCGGCCTGGGTCAGTTCAAGCGGTTCGGCGTCATCAGCGGCGTCGAGGATTTCGCGCCACGAAACATCGCCCTTCGACTTCTGTTCTTTTTCGGCGCCCGGCTCTGCGGCCCCGCCAATGCGTTCGGGAACGCTTTTCCTGTCCGCCTTTTTGCCGGGCCCGCGCGGGCGCCGCTCGGCGATGTCGCGGGCGAGCGCCTCCAACCGCGCCGCGCCGTTGCCCGTGGCGCCCGGCGCCACCTTTGCGTCCGGAGTCAGCGGCAGTTCCGGCGGCGTATCGGTTTTTTTCGCCGCCTCCTGGAGCTTTCTGTCGGTCTCCTTTGCCGCGCGTTCTTCATCATCGCGTTTTGCAGTGTCTTTGGCGCCCTTCGCCGCGCGCGTCTGCAGTTCATTATGGGCTTCGGCGAGGCGCGCTGCGGCTTCCTGTTCGCGAAGCTGCGTCTCAGCGAGGCGGGTCAGACGGTCCGTCTGCGACGCAATCGCTTCAGCCAGCCGATCGGCGCGCTGGCGCTGCTCTTCGATCAGGGACTCAAGTCGCGTGTTTTCTTTTTCCAGAGCGGCTCGCGCTTCGGCGAGCGCTTTGTTGCGGCCTTCGATTTTGCTGGCGGCCTCTTCGGAATAGGCGAGCGCGTCCTCGGACGTTTTGCGCGCCTGCTCGCTGGCGGCGGCGACGTCCGTCGAGGCCTTTTGCGCCGCCTCGCTAGCCTGACGGGCCGCGTCGGACACGTCCGCTGCGGCCTTTGTCGCCTTTTCCGCGTCCGCGCGGGCGGCTTCAACGGCGTCGCTTGTCTTGCCGGACATGTCCGTGAGCGCGCGCGACGTGGCGTCGGTGACGCGCGCGGTCTGTTCGGCCGCCGCCTCAAGGGCGGCCTCGGCGATACGTTCAGCTTCACGCGTGGCGCTCTCGATGGCTTTGTCCGAGGCTTCGCGGCTGGCGTCGGCGGCGCGCGCCGCAGACGCTGACACGTTGGCGGCGTTTCGCGCAGCGGAATCCGCAGCGGCGTCGGCGGCGGCGTTGGCGCGCTTGGTTGCTTCCTCGGTTTCGCGCGCGGCCGTATCGACGGACGCCGCCGCGGCGGAGAAATTCTCCGTGGACTCCCGCAAGGCGTCGCGCAGGGCCTGGAAGCTGCCTACCGCGCGTTCGGCGGCCTCTTCCAGATGGGCGAGGCGCTGGTCGAAGTCGTGTTCGGCGCGTTGCGACGTCTGGTCGGCGGACTGCAGCGCCTCGATCGATGACTTGGCCCGTTCGGCGATCGCCGCCGCGAATGAGTCCGCATGGGCGTTGAGGCTTTCGGTGAGTTCCATCAGCCGGGAGCGTTCGTCGGCGACCCTGGCGACGGCGCCGGTCGCCTTGTGTTCGATGGCGTCGCCGGCCAGTTCAATCGCCTCGACATGCTGCCTGATCATGGCTTCGACTGAGGCCAGTCGCGTCAGCGCCCCGTCGAGCCCCTCGTTCAGCGCCGCCATATGTCCGCGCACAACCTCGCCGACCGCGTCGGCGTTGTGGACGGCGGTGATGTCGGGGGTGACATATTGCTGAGCGGCGGCGGCGATGGATTCAGCCGCGTTCATCATGGTCGCCATGCGGGAGACCGCGTAGCCGATGACGAGGAGCAGAACCGGAATGATAAAGGCGAGAAGAACCGTATCCGTGCTGTAAACGGCGAGCAGCTTCCAATCCGACGCGGAGCCGTAAAGCTGCAAATGGGCGAGGAAACTGCCCAGCGGCGGACCGACCAGGAACGAGAAAAAGACAAACAGCGCAACGAGCCTGCCGATCAGCCACGACTGGCGGCTCAACGCGGTCCAGCGCCGGTTGTTGTCGGTGAAGGTCAGGACCCTGATGTCAGAGCCTTCAGACTCAACGATGCCCTGAAAGCGGACGCGCGAGGGAGACCCGCCGTCCTCGCCTTCGGCGACGGGCGTTTCCGTCTCAGTTTCGTCTCGGGAGTCCGACAACCATGTCTCCGGGCGCTAAAAACCACTCGCATAGCGGATTTTCCGACGCCCGCCAATCGCCGCGGGCCTTCGAAAGCCGAAAGAATCTGCCTAAATCAACGCCCTAATTCAATGCTTGTCTCAAACATGAACAATTGGAACTGAATGACCGCGACTTTGCAAACCTCCGTCCGGAACCTTGTGGAAAACCGGGTGTTTCAGGGTGTTGTGCTGGCGTTGATCATCATCAACGCTGTTATTCTGGGCGCGGAAACCTTTCCCATGGTGGTCGAGACGGCGGGGCCCGCCATTGATCTCGCCGACAGGATCATTCTCTACGCTTTCGTAGTCGAAATCCTGCTGCGGATTTTCGCCTGGCGCGTCGCCTATTTCCGCAACGGCTGGAACATTTTCGACTTTTTAATCGTGCTGGTGTCGCTGGTGGCGGTGACCAGCGGGCTGGCGGCGCTGCGGGCGTTCCGGGTCCTGCGCGTCTTGCGGGTGATCACCGTCATTCCGCGCATGCGGGTCGTCGTTTCGGCGCTGCTGGATTCGCTTCCGGGCATCGCATCGGTTGGCGTGGTGCTCGCGCTTATCATCTACGTGTTCGCCGTGATCGCCTCCAGTCTCTACGGCGGCGAGCATCCGGACCGCTTCGGCGACGTCTTTGCGTCCATGTACACGTTATTCCAGGTGATGACCCTTGAAGGATGGCCTGACATCGCTGCCCAGGTGAGCGCGACGCATCCGAATTCCTGGATCTTCTTCATGGCGTTTGTCCTGCTCGCCACGTTTACGATGTTGAACCTGTTCGTTGCGATCGTAGTGCGCGTGGTGGAAGAGGATTCCGAGCCCCTCTTTTCCGACATCATCGAGAACCAGAAAGCCATCGCCGCCGACATCGCCGCCATGCGCGAGGAGATCGCAGCGTTGCGGAAAGACCGGTCCTAGAACGCCCGGACGGGACGGCTAGCTGGCGAACATCGCCCGTTTTCGCGCGAGCGCCGTTTCTTTCAGCAGCACCCTGATCAGCGGCCGCGATGTGGCGCGCGCCGCGGCGATGCCGAGAATGACGCTGAGCGCGCCAACGGTCAGCACGGCGTCCTGCGCCATGATCGACGGCGCGTCGAACAGCGAGATCAGGAACAGGCCGGAAGCAACGCCGGGTGCGCCGCCGAACCAGGCGAGAAACATCTGGCTTTCCCGCGCCAGGCTTGTCGACGACAGGCTGGTGAGCCGCGGTCCTGCGCGCAGGATCGTGACGGCGGCGAGCGCGAACACCACCGACAGCATGTCGGCCTGAAGCAGTTGCGGAACCAGCAAGGCGCCGCAGGCGAGATAGGCGATGGGCAAGACGTAATGGTCAACGACCCGGCGCAGGCGCACCCGCGTTGTCGACACAGCGTGGCTTTCCTCGCCCCAAATCAGGCCGGCGGCGACGGCGGCGATCACCGGATGTCCTCCCAGCGGGCCGGCTGACAGCGCCGCAATGGCTGCGGCGGCGACCGCAAGCGGCGCGCGCAGATTTTTGTTGCGCAATTGATTGCCGGCCATGCCCGCGGCGAGCCCGGAAAGGCCGCCCACGGCGAACGCGCTGAGCGCGGAGAAACTGGTTTCAAAGAGCGGGGTTGCGGCCGGCATGCCTTCCGGCGCCACGGTGGCGGCGGCTTCCAGCATCACCGCGACCGGCAGACCGAGCGCCAGAATGGCCGCGCTTTCCAGGCGCACGGCCGCTTTGATGACCGCCGGCGCCGGCGCGTCGGCGACCGCCCGGCGGTCGAAAGCCGCGCCGTTGAGCGTCAGGGCGCCGGCGAGCAGGAACGCCGCGCCCAGCGTCAGATTGGGCGCCAGCACATAGGCGGCGAGCCCGCACAGCACCAAAAACAACGGCGCGCCGCCGATGGTGAGGCGAAACGAGGCCGGACAGATCGTGGCGAGGCGCGAGATCCGGAATTGCGCCGCCGCGGCGAACCCCAGCGCTGCAAGCAATACGTCAGCGCCCGCTGCAACCCATTCGGAGGGCGCCGCGGGGCCCCCGACCATGCGATAGCAGAGCGATGCGGCGGCGCCGCAAACAAGCAGCAGGGCCGGTGCCTTCGCGGTTCTTTCAAGGATTTTCGCCCGGTCCAGAATCAGGAGAAGAGCGGCGAGAAACGCCGCGGACGCTGCAAAAATCATAAAGATGCACCGCGTTGCGATTCGAGCCTAGTCGGGCCTTGCGAATCAGTTAAGCGGACGGTGAATTGATCCGGGGTCAAAATCAATTTTAAATTTTGGCAAACCACGCCGTATGCGTCCTATCGGCGATCGGCGCAAAATTGATCCGCTGACGGGATTTTCGGTTGTCACGCGCGGCGTTACAAACATCACCTCATGCGCGAGGCGATTCTCCGTCCGGTTGTCTTCGTCGCTCAGGTCGATTCCCCCCTGATCATCAGAAACGTCTAAAAAACAGGCGTTTGACTCGCGTTCCTCGAAATGCGCGGAACCGGCGAAAAATAATTTGAAAAAAATTCGCGTCGCAAACCGGCGCCCTCTCCGGGCGGTGTATTCTATCGCGCGAAATAGTTTTGCGTTGGTGCAGGAGTTCATTCATGTCGCGGTCGTCTCGCAAGTCACGCACGAAACTGAAACGCGTCATCGCCGACGCGGCGCCGCACCTCGCCCATGCTTTGGGCGGCCCGTTGGCGGGCGCCGCCGCGGCGCATCTTTCGCGGGCGATTTTCGGCGCTCCGGACGCGGACGAGGGCGCGCTAGCCGAAGCGATGGCGCTCGCGTCGCCGGAACAGCTGGCGGCGCTGCGAAAAGCAGACCGGGAGTTCCGGCTCGCCTTGCGCGAGGCGAGTCTGGAAGAACAGCGCATCGCGGCCGGCGATCGCGCCGACGCGCGCCAGCGCCAGATCGCATTGGATGACTGGACGCCGTGCGTTTTGGGCGCGCTCATTATTGTCGGCTTTTTCACGGTGCTCGGCGCAATGGTGGCGCGCCGGCTGCCGCCCGGCGCCGAAACCGAGTTTTCGATCATGCTTGGCGCGTTGGCGACGATGACGGCGGCGGTGGTGAACTACTTTTTCGGATCATCAACCGGCTCGAAAGAGAAAACCCGTCTCATGGCGTCTCCGCAACACTTGGATGCGAGGGATGCGTCTGATGGGCGCGGTTGATCTTCGCGGCCGCTGCGGCATGGTCGGGACCGTGGTGCGGACGAGTAAGGCGCAATGACGACGCGTTATGACATTGCCATCATCGGCGGCGGCGTGATTGGGTTAAGCCTCGCGCGCCGGTTGGCGCTTGAGGGCGCGTCGCTCGTCGTCGTCGATCCGGCGTCAGCGCCGAAGGCCACGACAGCGGCGGCCGGCATGTTGGCGCCGTCGTTTGAATCCATTCACGGCGGCGCGCTTTACGACTTCAGCGCTGAAAGCATGCGACGATGGCCGTCCTTCGCGCAGTCAGTTGAATCAGAGAGCGGCGACGAGATTGATTATCGCGACGACGGCATTCTCGGCGTCGCGCTGCGTGACGACGACGCCGCCGCCCTCAGCGTGCAGCATGATCAGTTAAAAACACGCGGCGCCGACGTTGCGATGCTCTCCGGGGCGGACGCGCGCGCGCTCGAACCGGCGTTGTCCGAAAAGGTTGTCGCCGCCATGGCTGCGCCGACCAATGCGCAGGTTGATCCGAAACCGCTTCAAGGGGCGCTTAGACGCTCAGTCAGCCTCCACGGCGGCGACCTGATTGACGCCCTGGCGACGGCGCTCGAGCGCGATGGCGCGGCGTGGCGGCTGTCGACCGCTTTCAGCGAACCGCTGCGCGCCGACGCGGTCGTTATCGCCAGCGGCGCCGGCCCGCGCTGGCCGTTCGACCATATTGCCCGTCCGCCGATCTTTCCGGTCAAAGGCGAGGCGTTCGCCATTGAGACCGGCGACGGCGCGCCGGTGCGGCGCGTGGTGCGCGGGCCCGGCGCCTATATCTGTCCGAAAGCCGGCGGGCGCATTGTTATCGGCGCCACGGAAGCGCCGAACTGCGACGACCTCATCGTATCGCCCGCCGCCGTCGCCGACCTGCGGCGCGCCGCTGTCGCCGTCGCCCCGGCGCTCGCCGACTACGGCCACGACGAAGGCTGGGCCGGGCTGCGGCCGGCGACCCCGGACGGGGCGCCGATCCTAGGGTCTGTTCCCGGCGCGCCAGGGGCCTGGTTCGCCCTCGGCCATTATCGCAACGGCGTTCTTCTGGCGCCGGCGAGCGCTGACGCGCTGGCCGCGGCGATCCTTGGCCGGCAGGGCGAAATCGATCTGTCGCCCTTTGGCGCGGACCGGTTTGGTTAGCGAATTCTTGACGGGTCCGGAGTCACAATCAGCGATGGAGGAAGCGATTATGCCCGCCGACATCAATGCATCATCGATCGCCGCAAAGGGTCCAGCGCTCGCTGCTGCGGCCATCAAGCGCGCCAGCGCGACGACGGGCGCGCAGTTCGACTATCTGATGAAGACGGCGATGCGGGAATCAAGCCTCAACGCCGACGCCAGGGCCGCGACCTCAAGCGCGGCGGGATTGTTTCAGTTCATCGAACAGACCTGGTTGGGCGTCGTAAAATCCTATGGCGCAAAACACGGTCTGGAAGACGCGGCCGCCGATATCGTGAGAGGCGAGAACGGAACATTCGTCGTCGCCGGCGACGCACGGCGTGAGGAAATTCTCAACCTGCGCTTCGATCCGGACGCATCGGCGGCGCTCGCCGGGGAGCTCGCCGCGGAAAACGGGCGCTATCTGGTGGAGCGTCTTGGACGTGCGGCGAACGCAACGGATCTTTATCTGGCGCACTTTTTAGGCGCCGGCGGAGCGGCGGCCCTGCTAGCCGCGCCCGCGGATGCGCGCGCTGCAGAGATTTCGCCTGCGGCGGCGAACGCCAACAGGAACGTTTTCTACGACGGCGCCCGCGCTCGGACCGTGGGCGAGGTTATTGCCTCTGTCCGGGCGTCGATGGGCGACCCCGACGCGGCCGAACCGATAACGCAGGCGCCGAGCGCGACGCCGCCGGCTGCAACGCCGGCGCAACGCGCTGTTCCAGTTTCAGGGGAGTACGGACAGTCGTCCGCCGCGCCGTCGCGCTTGTCGCTGATGGCTATCCATGTGCTGCAGGCGCTCGATCCGACCCGGTTGATGTCGCGGTCGAACGACGACGGCGCGCGTTAGCACCGCGGCGCAGCGAGGCCTTCGGGCAGTTTTGTATCGCCGTCAGCGCAGGCAACCGATAGTTGCTCCGCTGTCAGATTAATGGCGCCGGAAAGGTCTGCGCCGTGGAGCCTGGCGCCGGTGAAGTCGGCGAGCTTCAGGTCCGCGGCCTCAAAGGAGGCGCCCTTCAGATTGGCGCGGGCGAGGCGCACGCCGGTCAGATCGGCGCCGGTGAAGGTCGTCTTGGAAAGATCGGCGCCGGTGAAGATCGCCCCGGCGCCGTAAGCCTTGCGGAAGTCGCCGCCGACGAGATCCGCGCCCGAGAAGGAAGCAAAGGAGACATCCGCATCGACAAATTTCGCGTTACGAAAGACGCCAGCCCGCGCGACTGCTTCTCTCAACTCAGCGCCGCTGAAATCGGCCCCGGCGAGCGCGGTGGCGTTGAGGTTGGCGTTCGCCATGCGCGCCTTTGCAAAATTGGCGTCGTCGCCGTTTGCGCCCTCAAGGTTCACGCCGTCCAGGAGCGCGCCGTCAAACGCGGCGCCGGCTACAAGCGATCCAGCGAAATTCGTGTTCGGCATGTCTTTGTTGGAGAACACCGCCTTCGAATGGTCGGCGAGCATGTGGAGGTCGTCCACCTCGGGCTCCGGCTTTTTCGCCGTCAGGGTCGGCAGCTTTACGCTGCCCAGCGCGTCGGACAGCTCGGGCGTAATCTCTTCGACCTTGGCGAGCGGTTTGGTGATTTCCTTGCCGATGTCGGCGACCGGATTCGTGGTCGTGTTCGAACCCGGCATGATCGTCGCGACAGTTGCGAAGATAAGCATCATGAAGACGATGATGAGGATAATAAATTTCAGCATGCCGGCCGTAATCCATGGACTCTACCAAGGCGTAATGTTGGCCTCGTCCCGTCAACATTCGATTAAGGTTGTTGCGAGAATTGTGCTGCAAACGCTTACGAACAGCCGGTCGACGCGCCGCAGCTTTCACATTTGAGACAGGCGCCGTTGCGCACCAGTGTAAACTGTCCGCATTCGGGACAGGCGTCGCCCTCATACCCTTTAATGCGGGCCTCGTCTCTTGCGCCGCCGGGATTGGCGAGCACGCCGCGGGGCGCTTTTTGGTTCACCGCATCGGCGAGCTTTGCGATCTGCGCCTCGATCTCCGGCGGACTCTCGGCGCGGGAGGGCGCGACGGCTTCGGCTTCTACCGGCTCGGTTCCCTCGGTTTCGGCTTCGTCTGTTTTCGACGGGCCGCGCAGCCGATCAAAATCGCCGCCGCGCAGAATGACGAGGTTGTCCGAAACCGTCGATCGGCTGAAGCCTTTGGAGATGAGTTTCGCCGCCTCTTCCTGGGTCTTTTCTTCATTGACCCCGCGGCCGATGGCGTCCACGGACGACTCGTTGGGATCGACATGGGCGAGGTCGCCGCGGCCGAGATAGGAAATCGCCAGTTCCCGGAAAATATAATCCAGGATCGAGGTCGCATGTTTGATCTGGTCGTTGCCTTTGACAGGACCCGACGGATCGAACCGGGTGAACACATAGGCGTCGACATATTCGTCGAGCGGCACGCCGTATTGAAGCCCGAGCGACACGGCGATGGCAAAGTTGTTCATCAGGGAGCGGAACGCCGCACCCTCTTTGTGCATATCGATAAAAACTTCGCCAAGCTCGCCGTCATCGAACTCGCCTGTGTGCAGATAGACTTTGTGGCCGCCAACGATCGCTTTCTGGATATAGCCCTTGCGGCGGTCGGGAAGGCGGCGCCGGCCGGGCGTGCGTTCGATGATGCGCTCAACAATGCGCTCGGCGACGATTTTCGACTTTTCCGTCTGCGGCGCATCGGCGACCGAATCGGCGAAGTCCGTTTCGTCGTCGGCGGAAGACAGCAGCGCCGTGGAAAGAGGTTGCGAAAGTTTGGAGCCGTCGCGGTAAAGCGCGATCGATTTGAGCCCCAGACGCCAGCCGAGCATGTAGGTCCGTGCGCAATCGGCGACGGAAGCGCGCGCCGGAAGATTGACGGTTTTCGATATCGCGCCGGAAATGAAGGGCTGCGCCGCCGCCATCATGGTGAGATGCGCTTCAACGGACAGCGCGCGCTCGCCGATCCGGCCGCATCGGTTGGCGCAATCAAAGACCGAATAGTGTTCCTGCTTCAGATGGGGCGCGCCCTCTACGGTCATAGCGCCGCAACAGAACAGATTGGCTTGGTGAATGTCTTCGTCGGAAAAACCGATATCGCGCAGGATTTCATACCCCGTCGCCGTCAGCATCGTGGCGGGCAAGCCGAGGACGTTGGAGACAAAATCTGCGCCCAGGGCCTCGGGCGTGAAGGCGTATGTCAGATCAAATGCGGTTTTCAGGCGTTCTTCCAGCGCCTTGATGTGTCGGTCCTCGAAACCTTCGTTGCGCAGCTCTTCCAGATTGATCCCCGGCGCATCTTCCAACGTGCCGCGGCCCAGCGCATAAGCCTCGATGTCGGCAATCTCGTTCTTCTTGTACCCAAGCGCGGCGAGTGCGGCGGGTACGGATCGATTGATGATCTTGAGGTTGCCGCCGCCGGCGAGTTTTTTGAATTTGACAAGCGCAAAGTCCGGTTCGATGCCCGTCGTGTCGCAGTCCATGACGAGGCCGATCGTGCCGGTCGGGGCGATTACCGACACTTGCGCATTGCGAAAGCCGTTGATGGCGCCGAGCTCGTAGGCCTCGTTCCAAACTGTCTTTGCCCGCTCGGCGAGCGTCGGCCATGGGCACGCTGCGTCCGTGAACTGCGCCGGATCGGCGGAGAGCCCCTCAAACGCGCCGCCGGCGGCGACGCCTACGGCGGCGCGGCGGTGGTTGCGGATCACGCGCAACATCGCGTCGCGGTTCTCTGCGAATCTTGCAAAAGGACCCGCCTTACCGGCGATTTCGGCGCTGGCGCGATACGCTGCGCCGGTCATGAGCGCGGTCACGCCGCCTGCAACCGCGCGCCCGGCGTCGCTGTCATAGGGCAGCCCTGCGCGCATCAGCAAACCGCCGAGATTGGCGTAGCCGAGGCCGAGCGTCCGGTAGTCAAACGATTTGCGGGCGATTTCCGCAGACGGGTATTGCGCCATCGTCACGGAGATTTCCAGGGTCAGCGTCCACAACCGGCAGGCATGCTCAAACCCGTCGACGTCGAAACCGTCCTCGGTCTGAAACTTGACAAGATTGAGCGAAGCGAGATTGCACGCCGTATCGTCGAGAAACATATATTCCGAGCACGGATTGGAAGCGCGGATCTCGCCGTCTTCCGGGCAGGTGTGCCACGCGTTGATCGTGTCGTGATACTGAACGCCGGGGTCGGCGCACGCCCAGGCGGTAGCGCAGATATTCTCCCACAACACTCGCGCGCGCACTTCCTTGACCGTTTCGCCGGAAACGCGGCCCTTGAGGGGCCAATCGTCATTGTCGGCCACGGCCTGCAGGAAAGCGTCATTCACCCGCACGGAGTTGTTCGCGTTTTGACCGGACACGGTGCGGTAGCCTTCCGAATCCCAATCGAGATCGTAGGTGTCCACCTCGATGGTGCGAAAGCCTTCGCGGGCGTAGTCGATCACTCTGCGGATGGAACTGTCGGGTATGAACGCCGCCTTCGCCGCGGTGATTGCCGCTTTGAGCGCGCTGTTGTTTTTCGGATCGAGGCGGGTTTCGTCATCGTCGCTCGACCAGCACGCGTCCAGGATCAGCGGCAGATGCTGCGCCATGGCGCGGCTGCCCGCGACAAGGGCGGCGACTTTTTCTTCCTCGCGCGCCTTCCAACTGACGAATTCTTCAATTTCCGGGTGGTCGGCGTCGACGATAACCATTTTCGCCGCGCGCCGCGTCGTGCCGCCGGATTTCACCGCGCCCGCCGCGGCGTCGCCGACTTTCAGAAAGCTCATCAGCCCGGAGCTTTTGCCGCCGCTGGAGAGCGGCTCGCCGCCGCCGCGGATATTGGAAAAGTTGGTGCCGGTGCCGGAACCGTATTTGAACAGCAACGCTTCGCGGCGCCACAAATCCATAACCCCGTTTTCGCCGGCGAGATTGTCGTCTACCGACTGGATAAAACAGGCGTGCGGTTGGGGACGCTCATAAGCGCTTTCCGACGCACACAACTGGCCGGTCGCATGATCGACGAAATAGTGACCCTGATCGGCGCCGTCGATGCCATAGGCCCAGTGAAGGCCGGTGTTGAACCATTGCGGGGAATTCGGCGCGCCGATCTGGGCGGCGAGCATGGCGCGCAGTTCGTCAAGATAGACTTCCGCTTCTTTCTCGTTTTCGAAGTATCCCGCCTTCCAGCCCCAATAGGCCCATGCGCCGGCCATGCGGTCGAACACCTGTTTCGCCGATTTTTCCTGGCCGAAGCGCTGGTCCGGCGGCAATTTCGCCAACGCCGCTACGTTGGGCATGGAGCGCTGCAGGAATTTGGGAACGCCTTTTTCCGCGACTTTGCGGGTTTGCGCCGGCACGCCGGCTTTGCGGATGTACTTCTGGGCGAGGATATCGACCGCGGTCTGGCTCCACGCCTTGGGCACTTCGATGTCGCGGGCCTCGAAGATAATCTCGCCGGAAAACGAGCGAATCTCCGAATCAGCGCGCCGGAACGGGATCGCGCCATAGGGCGCGCTCCAATCCTTGGAAAAGCGGCGTTCAAAATGCATGTCGGGGCGCCTGATTCGCTAGGCGCTATATATAGTGGCGGGGCGCTTCCGTCTCCACCCGTTTTCATGGATTATGGCCGGGATATTGCCCCGTTTCCCGGCGGGCGCCATATTCGCGCCGCCTGCGGGCGGTTTACTGGTTTGAAACAGGGTCTGGAGCCTTCATGTTCGCGCAATTATTCACCTGGTGGAATTCGACCACCTGGGGCACGTCCTTCACTCTCTGGCGCAAGCGTGCGCAGGAGGTGGGCCGCGACGAGCAGGGCAATCGTTATTTTGAGGAGGCAGGCAACAGCCTGCCGGGCAGCGAGAATGGGCGCCCGCGCCGCTGGGTCGTCTATCACGGCGTCGCTGAGGCGAGCCGGGTGCCGCCGGACTGGCATGGCTGGCTGCACCATATCTTTGACGAACCGCCCGGGGACGGCGGTCTGCCGCGGCGGGAGTGGGAGAAGGACCATTTGCCGAACATGACCGGCACGCCGCTCGCCTATCATCCGCCGGGATCGCTCGCCCGGGCCGGCGGTCCCGCCGACGTGAACGACGACTATGAGGCCTGGAAGCCTGAATAGGCGCAACCGCCCATGAGGAGAATAAGATGAGCCGCGCCGGCGCATTCGAAACAATAGTTGGATTGCTCGTCATCATCGTAGCCGGCGTGTTTCTGTGGCACGCCACCGGCGTCAGCGGCAAGACCGTCGGCGGCGACAGCTATGAGCTTGAGGCCGTGTTCGGTCGCGTCGACGGCATTACCATCGGTTCGGAAGTGCGCATCGCCGGTCTGCAGGTCGGCGCCGTGAGCGGCAACAGTCTTGATACGGATACATATGAGGCGACGCTGGCGCTCAGCATGAACGGCGACGTGCGCGTGCCAGATGATTCCGTTGCAAAAATCGTATCGGACGGGTTTCTCGGCGGCGCCCATGTTGCGATTGAACCCGGCGCCTCCGAAGAATATTTCGTCGAAGGCGATAAGATTACGATCACGCGCGGCTCGGTCGACTTATTGAATCTGGCGGTGCAGGCTTTCACCAATCAGCAAGGCGGCGGCGCTACGAGTGAGCCCGAGGACGATCCGCTGGGAGATTTTTGATGCGTTGTGTATTTATCGCCGCCGCGGGCGCCCTCGCGATCAGCGCGCCGGTCCACGGCCAGCAACCGCAAGGCGGTCTCGACGAACTTGACGCGTTGTCGCGCAACGCCGACGACCCGTTCGCCGGCGTCATTGACGAGATCGAGCGTGAACCGGTGTCGGTGACCTTGCGTGCGCTCGACAAGATTACCGCGCGATACACCGACATCGAGATTGAAATGCACCAGATCGCGCAATTCGGTTCGCTCGAACTGCAGCCGCGATTCTGCGACAAGCGGCCGCCGGAAGAGTTTCCGGAGACCACAGTGTTTCTGGAAGTGTTCGACCGCGAATATGGTACGCGTGGAGACGATTTGAAGATCGATCCGGCGTTGCTCGAACTTGATTCCGGCGCTGGAGCGGCGCCGGAGTTTGAGCCGGTGGACGACGTCCTGGAGCTTGAAGAAATCCCGACATTCGGCGCCGATGCGACCGCGGAAGAGGAGCCTGTTGAGGCTGCGCCGCTGCCGGTGCAGCCGGTCCCGGTGCAGGCCGCGTCGGAAGTGCTTGATGGTCCGCAGGCGGAAGGTGAAAATATTTTCCGCGGCTGGATGTTTGCGTCGAGCCCGGCGCTGAATGCGCTTGAACACCCGGTTTACGACGTCTGGGTGATCGACTGCAAAACCCGCTCGGTGGAGAGCTGATCGGGCGCGGCGAAAAAGTCAGCCCGTTTTACGAGCGCGTCTGCGAGCCGTTTCTGATAGTCGGCGTTCGGCAGGCCGCGAAGGCCGAATTGCACCAGGTGCTCGTTAAAGAACTGCGCGTCGATAAAGTCGAAACCGCCGATCTTCAGGCGCGCCATCAGATGCGTCATGGCGACTTTGCTGGCGTCCTGCTCCCTGGAGAACATGCTTTCTCCGCAAAAGGCGGCGCCCAGCACAACACCGTAGAGACCGCCGGCGAGCTTGCCGTTGCGCCAGCATTCAACGGAGTGAACAAGGCCGCGGTAATGAAGTTCAGTATAGGCCTCAATAATGGAATCGTTGATCCAGGTGTCAGGCCGTTTCGGCGTTGGATCGGCGCAGGCGCGGATGACCTCCGGGAATGCGGTGTTAATGCGCACCTCGAAACGCTCAGCGCGAATGACCCGCTTCAGGCGACGCGGCGCGCGCGCCTCGCGCAGGTCGATCAATCCGCGTTCGTCGGGTAACACCCACACCACGGAAGCATCGTCCCGGGCTCTCGCCATCGGGAAATAGCCGAGCGTGTAGGCCTTGATCAGCTCTTCGACGGCGATGGCGTTTGCAGCGTCTCTAGGCATCGAAGGGGATTATCGGGCTGAATCGGACGCCGATGCAATCCGCTGCCGTTAGCCCCCGAATTCGCCGGTTTCCGCATCGACGCCGGCGTTTTGCAGCGCAGCGCGCAAGGGATCGAGGCGGTCGCCGTAGGCGCCGGCTTTTCCCTTCACCGCTACCGGCTCCCGGGCTTGAGCGGATGAGAACGTAGAAATCGGCCGCTCGGCCGACTGAAAAGTCGCCATCCCCGGCGTCCAGTCCAGCCCGATTGTCTCGGCGAGCGCGGGCGCGGCGCTGTCGAAGTCGCTGCAAAAGGTCTCGTACTGAATGGTGATGATCCGGTTCGGATAGGCGGCTTCCCAGTGCGCCATCAGCTGAGCGTATTGTCCGTAAAAGTGCCCGATGTCTTCAAGACTGGTGGCGAAGGACCAGAACCGTGAGAACTCGTTGGCGAAGATTGAAAACCCCGTTTCGATCGGGTTGCGACGAATGTGAATAATCGGCGCGTCGGGGAAAAGTCGATCGATCAGGCCGACGCATTCAAAGTTCAGCGGGTTTTTGTCGGTGAACCAGGCGTGGTCGGCGCCCGCCGACGGCATGGTCTGAAGATAGGACTTCACCCAGTCTTCGTGGACATCGCCCGAAGCAGGCGATTCTTCCCCGACCTGATTGAGATAGCCATTCAGAAGATGCTGCATGTCGGGGCGCTCTCCGCACGCGAACACAGCTTCGTTTGCTGACAATACGCTTTCGATCAGAGTCGTCCCGGATCGCGGCATGCCGACAATGAAGATCGGTTTCTGGTCATGTGCGCTGACGGCGTCTTTTAAAGGAGCGGCGAACAAACGCTGCAGTTTGCGCCTGCGATCCTCCGCTGTTTTTGCCGTATATCCAATACCGTCGGCGGCGGCATGGGCGCGAACGAGGTCATTGGCCTGCGCGAAACAATTAAACGCGTCGTCTATTCGGTCCAAATCCTGAAGGGAGCGGCCCAACGCGAAGGCGGCGGCGATGCGATCGTCCCGCAACAAACGATCGTTCGACGCCAGTTCCGCCAGCCGCGGCAGATCGTGTTCCGTCAGGCGGCGGCCGGGAAGGCGCGAAAGAATCGAATAGACCGCAGCGAATCCGGGCTCAACGGCGAGACAGCGCCTGCAATAGGTTTCCGCCTCCTCGAATTTTCCGTCGAACGTCAGCAACTGCGCCTTGCCGGCGAGCATTTCCGCCAGGTTCGGCGCTAGCGCTTCGGCTTCGTCGAGGGCGTTTCGGGCCTTGTCGAATTCCAGGGCGTCTAACGCGATGCGGCCGTATGCGGCGAGGTTTTCGGCGTCCTTCGCGCCGAGGCCGAACGCCTTTTCCATCGCGTCGAGCGCGTCGCGGAAACGGCCTGATTCATAGGCGGCCTGTGCCGCCGCGCGCTGCGCCCGCGGATTGTTCGGCGCGCGCTCGATCCATTCCCGGGCCAGCGCATCCAGCGCCGCCGCATCGCCGACCGCGCCCAGAACGAAGGCCATGATCTCGCAATAGTCATCGTTCCTCGGGCCAACCTGACCGGCGCGATCGAGAGCGTCGCGGGCGTCGGCGAAGTTTCGAAAAGCGGCGTGCGCGCGCGCGAGTTTTAGAAGAAGACCGTAGTTGTCAGGCGCCCCAGTGACGGCCTGGTGATAGGCGTCGGATGCAGCGCCCGGTTTTCCGGCCCGCATGCAAAGATCGCCGAGTTTTTCCAGCGCGCGAAGATTTCCTTCGTCGCGTTCCAATACCGCGCCGACCTGTTCAACGCCCCGGTCGACTGCGCCGATCCGTTCCAGCCACTCAATTAAGTTCAAGCGGAAGCCGATTTGGTCCGGTTCATCGGCGACGGCCTTTTCCAGATACGGGCCCGCCTGGTCCAGGCGCCCCATATGAGTGAGCGCGAGTCCATATAGGCTGTTAGCCTCCGCATCGTCGGGCGCTGCGGCGACGGCTTCGTCATATCCCGCCAACGCTTCTTCCATGCGGCCCGCCTGGTGAGCAGCGACGGCGGCGTCAAGAATGGCGGCGACATTGGGACTGGTCATGATGGATCAATGGTAACAGCGCTTGGCCGACTACGAAGACGCAGCCAGCCACTCTTCCAGCCAGTGGATATGATAATCCCCTCGCTGAAAATCCGGTTCGTCAATGAGGGCCTGAAACAGCGGGATCGTGGTTTCAATGCCGATCAGCGCGAATTCCGCAAGACAACGACGAAGACGGGATATGCACAGATCCCGCGTGTCTCCAAACACGATCAGTTTGCCGATCATGGAGTCGTAGTAAGGCGGAATTGAGTAGCCTGTATAGACAGCCGAATCGAACCGCACGCCCGGACCGCCCGGCGCGTGAAAATCAGTAATCTTGCCCGGCGACGGTCGAAACGTTTTCGGATTTTCCGCATTGATGCGGCATTCGATGGAATGGCCGCGAAACGAGACGTCGTCTTGGGAAAAGCTCAGCTCCTGGCCCGCCGCCACCTGAATCTGCTCACGCACAATATCAAAATCCGTCACTTGTTCCGTGATCGGATGCTCGACCTGAAGGCGCGTGTTCATTTCGATGAAATAGAACTCGCCGTTCTCGTAGAGAAACTCAATCGTGCCGGCGCCGAGATAGCCGAGCCGTTCGATCGCTTTGCGGACTGTCTCGCCGATGCGTTCGCGTTCGCTGGCGCCTAAAGCGGGCGACAGCGCTTCTTCCAGAACCTTTTGGTGGCGGCGCTGCAAGGAACAATCGCGCTCGCCCAACTGCACCACGTTGCCGTGGCTGTCAGCGAGAATCTGCAACTCAATATGGCGCGGACGTGTCAGGTATTTCTCAAGATAGACGGCGTCATCGCCGAACGCCGCCTTGGCTTCCGACTTCGCCGTGGACACCGCTTCTTCAAGATCGCTTGCGGCGTGGGCGAGTTTCATGCCCCGTCCGCCGCCGCCGGAGGCGGCTTTCACCAGCACGGGATACCCGATCTTTTCCGCTTCGGCGCGCGCTTCGGCTATCGACGCCAGCGCTCCTTGCGAACCGGGCACGAGCGGAATTCCCGCCGCACCGACGGCTTCTTTGGCGGCGATCTTGTCGCCCATCACGCGAATATGTTCCGCTTCCGGACCAATGAAGGTGATGTTGTGGGCTTTGACGATTTCCGCAAAGCGGGCGTTTTCCGAAAGGAAACCGTAGCCGGGGTGGATAGCGTCGGCGCCGGTGATCTCTGCGGCGGAAATAATCGCCGGGATGTTGAGATAGCTGTCCTTCGGCGCAGGCGGACCGATGCATACGCTTTCATCCGCGAGGCGCACATGCATAGCGTTCTCGTCAGCGGTGGAGTGTACGGCGACCGTCTGAATGCCGAGTTCTTTACAGGCGCGGTGAATGCGCAGCGCAATTTCGCCGCGATTGGCGATCAGGACTTTGTCAAACATGTCGTTGGGCGTTCATTCCGGCTCGGCTCATTCGATGATCAAAAGCGGCTCGTCGAACTCAACCGGCTGGGCGTCGCGCACCAGAATCTTTGAGACGGTGCCCGATTTCGGCGCAGTGATCGGGTTCATGGTTTTCATCGCTTCGACAATCATGATGGTTTGGCCTTCCGTAACGCCGGCGCCTTCAGCGACAAACGGCGCGGCGCCCGGCGAGGGCGACAGATACGCCGTCCCGACCATCGGCGATTTCACCGCGCCCGGATGATCGGTCGCGGGCGACGGCGCCGAAGGCGCGCTGGGCGCTGGGCTCGCTGCGGCCGGCGCCGCAGCCGGCGCGGCGGCGAGGGTGGTCTGAACCTGGCTCGCCTGGCGCGCGACGCGAAGGCGCACGGCGTCATTTTCAACTTCAATCTCTGTGAGACCGGTTTCCTCAAGGATTCCGGCCAGTTCCCTGATCCAGTCCGCCTCGAGGCGATTTTCTTTTTTGTCTCGCTGTCCAGCCATATACTTCCCGTTCAAAACCCGACGCCCATAGCAATAACTACCGGCAAAAAAAACCGTCTTTATGCTCCAGTCCCTCGCGTCATGAGCGCGTGGAGCGCCTCAATGGCCAAAGGATACCCTGCGCCGCCTAATCCCATGATAACGCCGGTCGCAGCA
Source organism: Hyphococcus sp. (assembly GCA_028289605.1). Lineage (GTDB taxonomy): Bacteria > Pseudomonadota > Alphaproteobacteria > Caulobacterales > Parvularculaceae > Hyphococcus. The sequence goes on from JANQON010000017.1 coordinate 191,718, forward strand.
CGAGCCGTCACCGAGTCTCGGCGAAACTCTTCTCTTCCGTGGATATTGGACAGGTGCAGCTCGATTTTGGGTATGGCGATCGCGGACAGAGCGTCCAGCAAGGCAATGGAGGTGTGGGTGTAGGCGCCGGGATTGAGGATCAGGCCGTCCGCCTTCGCGCCTGCTTCCTGCACCCAGTCCACCAGCGCGCCCTCACCGTTGGTCTGGCGAAAATCCACCGTGATTCCAAGCGCCTCGGCCTTCTTCAGCGTTGCGGCCTCGATGTCGCCGAGCGTATCGTTGCCATAGATGTCAGGCTCCCGGGTCCCTAACAGGTTGAGATTGGGTCCATTCAGCACAAAAGCTGTCAATGCCGCCATAAACTTGTCGTCGCCGTCTTCTTGCGAGGCCTTCAAAGCCTACATATAGAAGGCATCCGCATCTTGCCGCAATAAGGGAAGCGATTGAATTTCCATGGAGATTACCCTCAATGGTGAGGAATACCGCCTCGCGGGAGAAGCAACCGTCGCCGGATTGCTTCAAGAACTGGAGCTTGAACCGCGAAAAATCGCTGTCGAACGCAACCTCGAGATCGTGCCCCACTCACAGTACTCAGCGACTGCGCTGGCGTCAGGGGACCGTATCGAGATTGTTCAATTCGTAGGCGGAGGCTGAAATGAGCGACATACTGAAAATTGCAGGCCGCGCGTTTTCCTCCCGTCTGATAATCGGCACCGGCAAGTACCAATCCTATCAACAGAACGCGGACGCCGCCGAAGCTGCGGGCGCGGAGATGGTCACCGTCGCGGTGCGACGGGTTAATCTGACCGACAAAGACAAGCCGATGCTGGTCGATTTTCTCAGTCCGGATAAATTCGTCTACCTGCCCAACACAGCCGGCTGTTTCACCTCGGACGACGCCATCCGTACGCTGAGGCTGGCGCGTGAAGCCGGCGGCTGGAATCTGGTGAAGCTTGAAGTCCTGTCAGACAAGAAAACGCTTTACCCCGACATGGAGGAGACACTGTCGGCGGCCAAGCTTCTGATCAAGGATGGATTTGAGGTGATGGTCTATTGTTCGGACGACCCGGTCTATGCGCGCAAGCTCGAAGACGCCGGGTGCTGCGCGATCATGCCGCTGGGTAGCCTGATCGGGTCCGGCCTCGGCATCATCAACCCGGTGAACATTCGCCTTATTGTGGAACAGTCTTCCGTGCCCGTCATAGTCGACGCCGGCGTCGGTACGGCGTCGGATGCTGCGATCGCCATGGAGCTTGGTTGCGACGGCGTGCTGATGAACACGGCGATCGCTGAGGCGAAAGACCCGATTCGCATGGCGCGTGCGATGAAACATGCCGTGATCGCCGGTCGGGAATCCTACCTGGCCGGGCGCATGCCGAAAAAGCGGTATGCGGATCCTTCATCGCCTTTGGCGGGCCTGATTTAACTCGGCTCGCCTCACATTTCTAACGGCTCATCGACTTACAAAAGCGTAAGGCGGATTTTGCGCCTGCTACGCCGGTCGCAGCGCGTCGATCATGGTAGCGTGTTGCGTCGCGCCGGCGTCTCAGCTTGTGCGAAGCAATCATGAAGAGCGCTGCTGCGCATCCATTCTTGAGAGGGAAGAATTCGATGAAAAAGACAATCTTTACACTGACTGCAGGCGCTGTCGCATTGGCGGCGAGCGCTGCTATGGCTGGGCATCATGGCGACAAAAAGAAAATGAGCGCCGAAGAATACGCGGCGAAAAAAGAAGCGAAGCTTGAAGAAAAATTCGCCAAGATGGACGCCAACAGCGACGGTTCTGTCTCCGCGGACGAATACATGGCCTACAAAACCGCCCAAGCCGAAAAGGACTGGGCGAAATGGATCGAGGGCGACAATGACGGCGCCATGACGCTCGATGAGGCCAAGGCGAAACAGGCTGCGTACATGGCCGAGAAAAAAGCGAAAATGAAAGAGAAGAAGGAAAAGAAAGACGGCTAGGTCTTTTTGCCTTCGTTAACAGAATCGAACCGGCGCAGGATGCTCATCCGCGCCGGTTTTTTTCACGGAATCCGGTAGATTGGCCGGCTTCGACCTCTTGCGATCCAGGGGCGGAACACCATTTAACGCTAAGCGGCGTTGCCTTCACGGGGCGCCTCACAGGGTTTTTTGACGCTCATCAGAGGTCGATATGCAATTCGAAAACTATACAGACCGCGCCCGCGGTCTCATCCAGGCCGCGCAAACCATCGCGGTCCGTGAAAACCACCAACAATTCGCGCCGGAACATGTTCTCAAAGCGCTGCTCGACGACCAGGAAGGGCTAGCCGCCAATCTTATCCGCGCCGCAGGCGGACGTCCGGAAGTCGCGCTGCAATTGACTGACGAAGCGATATCCAAGTTTCCACAGGTCCAGGGCGGTTCCGGCCAGATCTATCTGGCGGGCCCGACGGCCAAGGTTTTCGCCCAGGCTGAAGACATCGGCAAAAAAGCGGGCGACAAGTTCGTGACCGCCGAGCGGCTGCTGACCGCCCTGGCGGTTGAAGCGAGCGCGGGAACCGCGGACATCCTGAAATCGGCGGGCGTGACGGCGGTCAAGCTCAATGAGGCGATCAATGAGATCAGAAAGGGCCGCACGGCGGACAGCGCATCCGCCGAACAAGCCTATGATGCGCTCAAAAGATACGCCCGCGACCTGACCGAAGCCGCCCGCGACGGCAAGCTCGACCCCGTCATCGGTCGGGACGAAGAGATCCGGCGGACCATGCAGGTCTTGTCCCGCCGCACGAAGAACAACCCCGTGCTGATCGGTGAGCCCGGCGTCGGCAAAACGGCGATCGCGGAAGGCCTCGCCCTGCGTATTGTCGACGGCGACGTTCCCGAAAGTCTGAAGGGCAAGTCGCTGCTGGCTCTAGATATGGGCGCGCTCATCGCCGGCGCAAAATATCGCGGCGAGTTTGAAGAGCGCCTGAAAGCCGTCCTGCAGGAAGTGACGGATGCGGACGGACAGATTGTTCTTTTTATCGACGAGATGCACACCCTTGTGGGCGCCGGCAAAACGGACGGCGCCATGGACGCGTCGAATCTGTTGAAACCGGCGTTGGCGCGAGGAGAGCTTCACTGCGTCGGCGCCACAACCCTCGACGAGTACAAAAAATACGTTGAAAAGGACGCCGCTCTGGCGCGGCGTTTCCAGGCGGTGTTCATCGACGAGCCGACGGTGGAAGACACGGTTTCCATCCTTCGCGGCCTGAAAGAGAAGTATGAGCTCCATCATGGCGTTCGAATTTCCGACAGCGCGATCGTCGCAGCGGCGACCCTGTCGCACCGTTACATCACGGACCGTTTCCTGCCCGACAAAGCCATCGATCTGGTTGACGAAGCGGCGTCGCGCCTCCGGATGGAGGTTGATTCCAAACCGGAGGAGCTTGACGAACTGGACCGGCGCATCATCCAGATGAAGATCGAGCGCGAAGCGCTCAAAAAGGAAGACGACAAAGCGTCCAAGGACCGGCTGGAAAAGCTCGACAAAGAATTGTCGGAACTGGAGCAGCGGTCCGCTGACCTGACGGCTCGATGGCGCGCTGAAAAGGAAAGCCTCGCCTCCGCAACGAAAATCAAGGAACGGCTTGATCACGCCCGCCAACAACTGACGGATGCGGAGCGCCGCGGCGACCTTGGTCGCGCTTCGGAATTGAAATACGGGGAAATTCCCGCCCTTGAAAAAGACCTCGCCAAGGCCGACGAGCGCGAAGACGGGGAAACGAGAGCGCTCGTGAACGAAGTTGTTGACGATGAGAATATCGCCAGCGTCGTCTCTCGCTGGACCGGCGTTCCTGTCGACAAAATGCTCGAGGGCGAGCGCGAAAAGCTCCTGAAAATGGAAGACGGCCTGTCGCGGCGCGTCGTCGGTCAGGCCGAAGCCGTTACGGCGGTGTCCGCCGCCGTGCGCCGTGCGCGAGCCGGTCTTAAAGATCCCAACCGACCGATGGGGTCGTTCCTGTTTCTCGGTCCGACCGGCGTCGGCAAGACGGAACTGACCAAAGCGCTCGCGGAATTTCTCTTCGACGATGAAACGGCGATTGCACGCATCGACATGTCGGAGTTCATGGAAAAACACTCAGTGGCGCGTCTCATCGGCGCCCCGCCGGGTTATGTCGGCTATGAAGAAGGCGGCGTGCTGACCGAGCGCGTGCGCCGGCGTCCCTATCAGGTTGTTCTTTTCGATGAAGTCGAAAAGGCGCACCCGGATGTTTTCAACGTTCTGTTGCAGGTGCTCGATGACGGACGCCTCACCGACGGACAAGGACACACGGTCGACTTCAAGAACACGCTCATTATCATGACGTCTAACCTCGGCGCGGAGTTTCTCGCTGCGCAGAAAGAAGGAGAGGACTCCTCGCTGGTGCGCGCACAGGTCATGGATGCAGTGCGCGCAAAATTCCGGCCGGAGTTTCTCAATCGTCTGGATGAAATGATTTTGTTCCACCGCCTCACGCGCGGCAATATGGACGCCATTGTGGATATCCAGATCGCGCGTTTGCAAACGCTGCTGGAAGACCGCAAAATCGCTCTTGAGCTCGATGACAAGGCGCGCACCTGGCTTGGCGACAAAGGGTATGATCCCGTCTATGGCGCGAGGCCGCTGAAACGGGTCATTCAAAAGGCGCTGCAGGACCCCTTGGCGGAATTGCTTTTGGCCGGAAAAGTCGCCGACGGCGATTCTCTGTCTGTTTCCGCCGACGGCGACGCGTTGACAATCAACGGCGAGGCTGTGGAGGCTCGCGATACATTCGCGTTCACCGGCGCGGCGTCGTCCGAGCCGCCGCCGGGCGCATTGTTGAACTAAGGAACTGCAAATAAATGGCCGATAAGTCCGATTGGAAACCCGATTTCGATGAAGACGATTTAAAAGCGCTTATTCGCACAACGGTGATCAATGCAGGGCCGATCGATCCGAAGGAGCTGCCGTTTAAAGTCCGTGAGCGAATAAAAGGGCGTGCAACCGGCGATCTCGATATTGACGCCTATATCAAGCAGATCCTGCGGGAGACGCGAGCATCGGAAAAATAAAGGCGCGGCCCCGCGCTTGTCGCCCGGCGAGTCCGCAGGCATAAGCGGGCGATGAACGCCGTTCCTAAAATTCTCGTTGACGCTGACGCGTGTCCCGTCAAGGAGGAGATATACAAGGTCGCTTTTCGCACCGAGGCGCCGGTGACGGTGGTCGCCAACCAACGCATTCGCGTTCCCGATCACCCGCTTATTGAGCGCGTTACGGTTGGGGACGCCATGGACGCCGCCGACGACTGGATCGCGGCGGCGGCGACGCGCGACACGATTGTCATTACGGCTGATATTCTGCTTGCCGATCGCTGCATCAAGGCGGGCGCAAGCGTCATCGCGCCCACAGGCAAACCCTTCACCGAAGATTCCATTGGCGCGGCGATCGCAACGCGGGCCATCCTCGCCGATCTGCGAGCCGGCGCCGGCGGCGATACTATTGGCGGTCCAGCGCCGTTCCGCAAAGAAGATCGATCTCGTTTTCTTTCAAGCCTGGATGAGGCCATTGTAAGACACCGTCGCCGGGGGGCCTGACGGGGCGTGCAAGATCGGAATCCTCACGGGGCAGGGGTTACGTGAACCGCCAAGGCGCGCTAACGAGGCGGCGACAGCCTCGGAGCGCCCATGACTGACAAGAAAAACCGTCCCGCCTTCGCGACACGCGTCATTCACGCCGGCCAGGAACATGATCCGACGACCGGCGCCGTGATGCAGCCGATCTACCAGACGTCCACTTACGCCCAGGAAAGTCCCGGCGTGCATAAGGGGTTCGTCTACGCCCGCGGCGCCAATCCGACCCGTTTCGCCTATGAGCGTTGCATTGCCGACCTCGAAAACGGTCAGCGCGGATTCGCTTTTGCGTCCGGCATGGCGGCCATCGGCACGATGCTGGAGCTTCTGCCGGCTGGATCGAATATCGTCGCGATGGACGATGTTTATGGCGGGACGTTTCGATTGTTCGAGCGCGTACGAAAGGAGTCGGCAGATCTCTCTTTCACCTATGTCGACCTCACGCAACCTGAGAACCTTGAAGCAGCAATCACCGACAAAACCCGGCTCGTTTGGATCGAGACCCCGACCAATCCGCTTTTAAAAATCGTCGACATTGAGGCCGTATCGAAAATCGCCCGAAGCAAAGGTCTTCTCGTGGGATGCGACAACACGTTCGCGTCGCCCTATTGCCAGCGGCCGTTGGATATGGGCGCGGATATCGTCATGCACTCGGCGACCAAATATCTCGGCGGGCATTCCGACGTCATCGGCGGCGTCCTGGTCGTGAAGGACAAGGACCTTGGAGAGAAGCTTGCGTTCCTTCAAAACTCCGTCGGCGGCGTGCAGGGGCCTTTTGACTCGTTCCTTGCGCTGCGCGGTCTCAAGACGTTAGCGTTGCGCCTCGAGCGCGCTTCTGAGAACGCCATGGGCCTGGCGCAGCGGCTCGAAGAACACCCCGCGATCGATCGCGTGAACTATCCTGGATTGGCGTCTCATCCCGGCCATGAGATCGCCAAACGCCAGATGGACGCTTTCGGCGGGATGATCACGATTTTTCTGAAAGGGGGCCTTGATGCGGCGACGACCATGCTGGAGCGCGTCGATCTGTTCACGCTGGCGGAAAGCCTGGGCGGGGTGGAGAGCCTGATTGAGCATCCCGGCATCATGACCCACGCTTCTATTCCGCCGGAGCGTCGCGCCGAACTCGGCGTCGACGACGCCTTGGTGCGTTTGTCTGTCGGCGTCGAAGCGTTCGACGATCTCAAGGCCGATCTCGAACAGGCGCTCGCCGGGCTTTGAATGGCGCGCGGCCAGCGCCGATCCGTGACATCGTCAAAAACGCTGATAAGCTGCGGGATCAATTCGCGGGGGCGTGACGGCCCTGATGAGAACAGGCAACGCCCATGGCCGCTGACGGCGCACCCTCGCTAGCCGATCGGATTAACAACGCGCTCACGCCGGTTTCGGATTGGGTGTCTTCGATCATTTTTTATTCCGTAGACGTCTTCGGCGTTTCGCTGCCGCTGGTGGTGGTCTGGCTGATGGCGGCGAGCGTGATTTTGACGTTCGCGTTTCGCTTCGTGAACGTGCGCGGGTTCCTTCACGGCTGGCGTTTGATTTTCAATCCGAAACAGCATTTCGATTCGCCCGGAGAGATTTCGCATTTTCAGGCGCTGTCGGCGGCGCTTTCCGGCACCGTGGGGCTGGGCAACATCGCTTCCGTTCCGGTGGCGGTGGCGCTAGGCGGGCCCGGCGCCATTTTCTGGATGATCCTCGCTGGGTTTTTCGGCATGTCGGCGAAGTTCGCCGAATGTGCGCTTGCGGTGAAGTACCGCAAGGTCCTGCCCGACGGCCGCATTCTCGGCGGCCCCATGTTTTATATCGAAGACGTTTTTTCGCGCATGGGCATGAAGACCCTGGGCAAAGGCGCCGCCATCTTCTTCGCGATCATGGCCATGGGCGCTTCGATCAGCGTCTTCCAGGTCAATCAGTCCCACGCCCAGTTCGCCAATGTAACAGGGGTTTCCGCGCCGGTGACGTATGGCGTGATCATGTCCGCGGCTGTTGCGTTCATCATTCTCGGCGGCATCAAGCGCATCGGCGCGGCGGCGCGATTGATCGTGCCCGCCATGGGCGTTCTCTATGTGGGCGCGGCGGTTTTGATCCTGTTGCTCAATGCGCCGGCGATCCCGGCGGCGGTGCAGACCATTCTGGAAAGCGCCTTTGGCCTCGACGCCGCCGGCGGCGGGCTTGTCGGCGCGCTCATCAACGGCATGAAGCGGGCGACCTATTCCAGCGAGGCGGGCGTCGGCTCGGCTGCAATCGCTCATGCGCAGGTCCGGACGAAAGAGCCGCTGACGGAAGGCTACGTCGCCCTGCTTGAACCCTTCATCGATACCGTCGTGGTCTGCACCCTGACCGGCCTCGTCGTTGTAGTGACCGGCGCTTACGTTCCGTATCTCTTCAATCCGGATGTCGTCGGCATCGAGATCACCTCGGCGGCGTTTGAGAGCGCTTTCGATTGGTTCCCGTATCTCTTGCTGGTGGCCTCTGTGCTCTTTGCGTTTTCAACCCTGGTGGGCTGGGCGTTTTACGGTAGCCAGGCGGCCGCGTATCTCTTCGGTCCGTCGAAACGCACCGACGTGATTTTCAAGCTGACGCTGTGTTTTCTTCTGTCCACCGGCGCCGCCGTGTCGCTGTCGGCGATCCTCAACTTTATCGACTCAATGCTTTTCGGCATGGCGATTCCGAACATTATCGCGCTGTATCTGCTCTTGCCCGAGCTTAGGCGCGACGTGAAAAAGTATGACGCAGCTAATTTATAAGACTATTTAGAATTCAATATTTGTATAATAGTCATGAATATTTTTGTTATATCGATTTATAGTTGATAGAGTTCCTTTCTGCAATTATGAGTGTGTAGCGCTGTTCTTTCTCCGCCCTTAGCGTTGCGCCATCACATTGATGGGGCGCAACAACATTGGGGCGGATTCTCTGTTTCTTTACGGCGTATCGCCGCGGGGCGCTGGCGCTTTTCTTCGCTGCGACGGCCGTCGACGCAGAAGCGTCCGCCTGGGGTGCGCAGCCCGGGCAATGGCTTGTCATTTTGCGCGGCGACTACTTCCAGGCGGAGTTGTCGGCGCCTGAGAATGGGGCGCCGGACGCATACGAGCGGCGCGAGGCGAATGTCTACGCCGAAGTCGGCCTGGTCAGGAACCTCACGGTCGGCGGTCGCCTGGCCTACGGCTCAACCTGGCGGACGCGCGGCGCAGCAATCGAACAGGCGCATGGGTTTTCTGAGGTTTCCGGATTTGCCCAGTATAGGATCGGCGGCGGCGGCAACAGCGTTTTTTCGGTTCGGTCGACACTATCAGTTCCTTCAACCCTGCAGTCCGGCGCAAGGCCGGCGCTTGCGAGCGAAGGGGTGGACGCCGAGTTCTCAGCGCTCGGGGGTTGGACGGTGCGCGCCGCTGCGCCGAAAGTCTTTGCTGCTGGAGAAGCCGGCTATCGAAAACGCTTCGACGCCGCCGCAGACCAGGTTCGATTGTATTCAGCGGTCGGCCTGGAGTCCGGCGCGCGCTGGCTGTTTCTGCTGGAGAGTTTTGCGACCGTATCCATGCGGAACGAAGTCGCCGGCGGAGCCGACTATGACGTCCTCAAGATTCAGCCCTCCATAGTTTATCGCGCTTCCCGCCGTTGGTCGCTGCAGTCCGGCGTTACGCAGGAAGCGGCCGCCCGAAACCTTTCGCCGGGGCGAACACTTTTCGTCGGCGTCTGGGCCCGATTCTGAGTGCTGGACCGCACGAACAGAATTCCGGACCCGGAGCCGGAAGCGGATCTGCCGACGCCGGACGTTACGCTTCAGTCATTTGACGACCTTCGCCAGTACATGCGCTCCGGCATGACGCCGTGGCGGGTGATCGATGGCTGGAAACAAGAGTTTTTGTGCGACCGCGGCCGGGTAACGGTCGATGACCTTGGCATTCAAAATGGCGTTTCACTGCCGCTTCGGGCATACCGCGTCGTTAGCAGCGATGTGTTCGCTCGCCAATTGCGCCAACGGTTTTCGGGCGAGGCGCTCTATGCCTCCGTCGATCGGCTGCGACACACGGCTCCGGATCAGTCCGCAGCCGGTGTTTTGTCGGGTTCGCAGAAAGCGCTGGCGGCGGCGATCGCCGCTATTCTCGGATGCGCGCTTTGGTTCGCAACACTGCAAACCATCATTTTGCTGAATATTGTTGTCACAACATATTTTTTCTGCGCCATCGCTATTCGATTTTACCTTCTTTGCGTTTCGCCGCGAAAGTCTCGCCGCAAAACGCCGCCCCTCATGGCCTCCTCGCAGCTGCCGACCATCACTATATTGCTGCCGCTTTACCGGGACTGGGAAGCGCTGCCGGCATTAATCCATTCCATCGCGGCGCTGGACTATCCCGCCAACAAGCTCGACGTGAAACTGCTGCTTGAGGAAGATGACGTGAAAACGCAGCGCGAATCGATGCGCTTTGCGGACGTTCTCCGCTTTGAAACGGTCGTCGTTCCCGCGGGCGGGCCGAAAACCAAACCGAAAGCCTGCAACTTCGGCATGCAGTTCGCCCGCGGAGATCTCATCGTCATTTATGATGCGGAAGATCAGCCGGAACACGATCAGCTTTGGAAAGCGGCGGCGTCGTTCCGGGAGGGTCCCGGCGATCTCGCCTGTGTCCAGGCGAAACTCAACTACTATAACCGCGGCGACAACTGGCTGACGCGCCTCTTTGCGCTGGAGTATGCGCTTTGGTTTGACTGGCTGCTGCCGGCGCTTCAGACCATGAAGGCGCCGATCCCCCTCGGCGGGACCTCCAATTTTCTGCGCACCGACATTCTGCGCAAGGCGGGCGGCTGGGATCCTTTCAATGTCACTGAGGACGCGGACCTTGGGCTTCGCTTGTCGACACTGGGATACCGGGTCGAGATTCTGGATTCGACGACGTTCGAAGAAGCCAGTTGCCGCCTCGGCAACTGGATCCGCCAGCGCTCGCGGTGGATGAAGGGATATTTGCAGACCTGGCTCGTCCATATGCGCCGGCCAGGCGATATCGTGGCGACAACCGGGTGGCGCGGCCTCCTGGTTTTCCAGCTTTTCGTCGCCGGCAATGTCGCGAGCGCTTTGATCAATCCGTGGCTCTGGGGTGTCTTTGCGATTTGGCTGCTCACCGGCGCCGCAGCGATTTCGGCGGCTTTTCCGGGGCCTCTCCTGTGGCTCAATATCTTCGCGCTGACCGCGGGGAACGGGTTTTTTATCGTATTGGGGGCTATTGCGCCGAAACGGCGGAAATGGATCGGCCTGTCGCCTTTTGCGCTGACGGCGCCGCTCTATTGGATCCTTGCATCGTTTGCCGCTTACAAGGGGCTTTGGCAGATCTTGCACCGTCCCTATTACTGGGAAAAGACTGATCACATGATTTCCCCGGCCGCTAGGAAAAAACGGGACGAGGCGCTAAAAGCGCGCCATGCTGAATAGACCACATTTTCATTCTCCGGAGTGGTGTTGATGAGCGGCCTCGCCGGCGCCGCCTATCGGCGCATGAACGGCCTTGGGAACAAGTTCGCGATTTTCGACCTGCGCGACAGCGAAGCGTCGATGGACAAAGGCGCGGCGCGGCGCATCGCTGATCCGAAATCCGGACCGGGATGCGATCAGGTCATCACGATTGAACAACGATCCGGCGATCATCCCTTTATGGGCGTATGGAACGCCGACGGCAGCGAGGTCGGCGCCTGCGGCAACGCCGCCCGCTGCGTGGCGCGTTTGTTGATGGATGAGGCGGATACGAATGAGACCCGGTTTGCAACCGGGGCCGAACAGCTGACGGCGTGGCGCGTTGGCGATGATCGAATTGCCGTCGATATGGGCGAGCCGAGATTCGGCTGGCGCGATATTCCGCTCGCGGAACAGATGGACGATACGCGGTTCATTGACGTCAAGCTCGGTCCCATCGACAATCCGGTGTTGTGGGGGCCGTCGGCGGTGAATGTGGGCAATCCGCACTGCATATTCTTCGTGCCCGACGCGGAGGTGCAGGCCATCGATCGCTTCGGCCCCCTTGTCGAGAACCATCCGCTCTTTCCCGAACGCGTTAATGTCTCTGTGGCGGAAGCCAAAAGCCGGCATGTGTTGAGAGTCCGGGTATGGGAGCGGGGCGTCGGGATAACAAAAGCCTGCGGCACGGCCGCCTGCGCCGCACTTGTCTGCGCCCATCGTCGCCGACTAACGGAGCGCAAAGCGACGGTGATCCTTGACGGCGGCGAGCTCGGCGTTGAATGGCGCGAAGATGACAATCGCATCGTTATGACCGGACCGATCGGCTTTGACGGCGAGGGCGTCTTGCCCGAAGACTTTTAGCCGATGGCGAAGCTTTACTTTCATTACGCGGCCATGAATGCGGGCAAGTCGACAACGCTCCTGCAGGCGAGTTTCAACTATCAGGAGCGCGGCATGACGACCGCGCTCTTTACTGCAGCGCTCGACGGCCGCGACGGCGAGAGGATCATATCCTCGCGTATTGGTCTGAAGGCCGCGGCTCATGTCTTTCATGAGGCCACTGACCTTTTTGCAGCTATCGATGACCTGTTGCGCGCTCAGCCGATGCATTGCGTCTTTGTCGATGAAGCGCAGTTTCTGTCCGGCGACCAGGTGATGCAGCTTGCCCGCGTCGTTGACAATCTGGAACTGCCGGTGATGTGTTTCGGATTGCGCACTGACTTCCGCGGCGCGTTGTTTGACGGCAGCGCAAGGCTGCTCGCGCTCGCCGATGAGATTCGCGAGTTGAAGACCATTTGTCATTGCGGCCGCAAGGCGACGATGAATTTGCGCATTGACGCTGACGGCGCCGCCGTCACCGAGGGCGGCCAGGTGGAAATCGGCGGCAACGACCGTTACGCGCCGCTCTGTCGGAAGCACTTTTACGAGCGGTTTGATCAGGGCGACTCCTAGTCGCCCTTCTCACCCGAACGCCCGATAGTGATTGGCGATGGCCGCACTGATCAGTTTCAGGATCGCGTCGATCGCGACGAGCGGCTCGATGATGTCCGCATGGACCTCAGGATAGGCGCCGCCCTGTTCTTCGCTCGCCGTCACGGTCTCGGAGAGACGCGCCATGAGATCGCCGGTCGGACTTTCTTTCGGAAAGATGCGGCGCATGATGTCGGCGGCGTCTTTCAGCCTCACGCTGAGCGCGAGTTCGATAATATCGTTGCGCTGAACATCATGGCGCCGCGAAAACGCCGGCATGCGCGCCGCAAGCGCGACGGCCCGCGCGATTAACGCCTGGCGAATGGCGTGCAGCACGCCGATATCAGCGTCTACGCTGGTGCGCAGGAACGATTCCTCGGTGGCGTCGCGCACGACGTCATAGGCGCGCAAATCCCGCGCCAAAAAGTCGGCGAGCCGCGCAAACGACGTTGAAACATTCTCCTGCTGCAATACCTGCAGGACGCTCTCATAGTCGTTCGCGCGATTAGTCCGCCGCGCCATGCCCGCAAGGGCCGACCAATAAGACGGGGAGAACAAACCCGCATAGGCGCGCAGGATTGAAATGCTGGTCAAGTCCCGCGCCCGCGCTGTCATTTTCAATAGGTCCTGCATGCGGGCGGAATGGGCGGCGTGCTCGATGAACCGTTCGGCTTCGCGACCGCTCGCAGCGCCGACGCCCCCTGATACGTTCGACGGTATCGCGAGTTGCTGCAAGATGGCGTTGTGGGGGATGGCGCGGATGGAGCGGATCTCCGGCGGGCCGGCGGCGCCCTGGCGCGGCCGTTTCATTTCCCGCGACCCGGTTTTGGTCAGGAGGTTTTGCGCAAACGAAAAGATCACGTCGCGATAGTCGGCGCGATCATAGAGCGTTTCCTGCCAGTTTTTCAGCGCGCGATAGACGTCCCAGGAAAAATTGATGTCTTCGTAGAACCGGTCGCTGAAGTCGGGCGGCGGCGTTTCCATCGCCAATGACCACAATGACGAGACCGTGCTTCGGGCGATATCCGCCGTCTGAAAGTGCAGATATCCTTCGCCGCCCTGGAAGCTGAATTCCGCGGCGAGCGACAGACCTTCGCGGCGAAACCGGCTCCTCACCCAGGGGGTGGAAAGATGCGCCATGCGCTCTCGATAGCCGCCGGGAAAGGCGCCGCGTCCCATAGATTCGCCGTGCGTGTTAAAAATCAGCGCTTCAACATCGGGCAGGCGCGCTTTGCCGAGGGCCCTGGCGAAAAGAACCTGCAGCCTTTCCGAGGCGAGGGATGCGGTTGCCTGTCCGGTGAACCGTCCGGAGTCGGAATATCCGATCTGGATCGCCATGCGTTTGCGCTTTTGCACATAGGCGCGGTATTCCGGCTCGGCGAGCAGGCGCTCGATGAAACGTCCCCCGCCTTCCAGCGCCTGCGGCGTTTCAAACAGCGGCGAGATGTCGAGCTTGTCCTCGACCCCGTAAAGACGCGCCAGATACACCGCGCCCATCACCGTCGCCGGCGCTTCGCATTCGGCGATGAGAAAACGGATCGGCGTGTCGGCGTCGATATGCTTCAAGATCTGCGCGCACAACATGAACTGGCGGCGTGCGGTCATTTGCTCAAGGAACACCGTGCCGAAATTGACTGCGCGCGCCTGGGTCTCTTTGGCCTTGGACGAGGCGATATTGAGGGCCGAGCGTCCGCCAAATCCTTTATCCGGATCGAGACCGAGATCGGTGCGCAGCGCCGAGCGCACCTGCGCGGCGTTCACGCGCAGATGGATTCGGCTGACCCCAAGGCCGCAAGCGATCATCTCCGCGCGCAGGACCGCCAGCGCCAATGCGTCGTCGTCATTTGCGTCGTCGATGACCGTTGAAATCACGTCGACAATCGGCGCGAGCGACGTCAGGCGCGCTTCCTTGTCGTCGGTCAGCGCATTCGCCGCAGCAACAACGACCTCGGGATCGGAAAGATCGCCCGCAAACCGCCGGGCGTGGGCGTGCGTGGCGTCTGCGGCGCGCGCCAGGGATTCGCGAACGCCAGCGAGATCGTTGTTTGTCTTTGTCGCCTCAATGCTGTCGAGCACTGCAACATAGCGTTCCAGCTGCATCGCCTTTTCCGCGAGGCGGATGGTGATCGACTGGCCCCAGTGAATATCGGTTCTGCCGTCGAGATCATAGCCGACCCAGCTCGCCAGGCTGACCGGCGCAGGGCGCAACGCTTTCCACTGGCTGGGAAACAGCTCCCGGGCGAGCGTGAGGATCTTTCGGTTCAGGTCGGCGACGGCGTCTTGGGCGAACGCCAGCGCCTTGACCACTTCGTCATGCTCATATTGCAACGTGATGGTTTCGGGCGGGCCGGCGGGCAGGTCCGCCAGGCTTTCGCGCCACGTGTTCCGGTCGGCGCCTGGCAGCGCTGCGATGAGCGCGCGTCGCGCCGACGTCACCGCGAATGTCGGGTGTGCGGTAAAGACGACCCCGACCGGCGTTGTCTCGACGCGCATCCGGAACGTGTCGAAATGGAGCTGGCGCAAAGCATCGAACGGATCAGCGACGGTTTCGCCGTCGCGCGCGGCGTGAAACGCTTCGGCCCGCGCCTCGAAGCCGGATGCTTCCAGTGCGTCGACGGCGGCGCCGAGATCGGCTGTTGTCGCATCGCCGCTTTCAAGGGCCAGGAACAGCTTTGACGCCAGCGCCCGCACGGGGTTGACCAGCGGGTCGCCCCCGGCGCGATCCGCAATGTCGCGAAAGGCGGTGCGCAATGCATCGGCGGAGGACGGATCGGGCGTCGGCTCGGCGGGCGATTGGGGCATATGCAATCCTCGGCGATCCTCTTCAAGCGATGCTGCAGTGCGAAAAAGCTGTCATAACCGGACTTGGCCGTTGGTTCCAGCATGGCCCGGCAGTATACGGCGCCTCCGACAGGAGGAGCATAAGTTTCAACTAACGCGGGAATCTGGCCGACGCGAAAGCGCTGGAACCCGCGTCGGCGCTCAAATCGAGGTCTGACGGAATCGCGATTTGTAACGTGCGGCGTAACAACCGGCGGGGATGAGCGGGGGAGACGAGGCGACCCGACGTCGCCCCAACGCACCCTTAAGCCGCCAATTTCCGGATCACGTAATGCAAGATTCCGCCATGGCGGAAATAGTCGAGCTCGTCAGCGGTATCGATGCGCACAAGGACGGTGATGTCCTTGCTCTCGCCATTGGCGAATTTGATGGTGACGCTCGCATCCGAACGCGGCTCAATGTCGTCGAGGCCGTGGACGGTCACTTCCTCGTCGCCGGTGAGGCCGAGTTCCTCCCACCCGTCGCCCTCTTTGAACTGCAGGGGCAGGACGCCCATGCCGATGAGGTTCGAGCGGTGGATGCGCTCATAGCTTTTCGCGATGACGGCGCGCACGCCTAAGAGGATCGTGCCCTTCGCAGCCCAGTCGCGCGACGATCCGGTGCCGTATTGCTCTCCGGCGAAGACGACGAGCGGCGCGCCGGCCTCCTTGTATTTCATGGCGGCGTCGTAGATCGGCGTAACGTCGCCGTCGTATTTCGTAACGCCGCCTTCCGTCCCGGGCACCATCTGGTTCTTGATGCGGATGTTGGCGAACGTGCCGCGCATCATGACTTCGTGATTGCCTCTGCGCGAGCCGAAAGAGTTGAACTCCGCCGGCGGCACCTGGTGCGATTTCAGATATTCGCCGGCCGGGCCGTCTTCGGCGATCGCGCCGGCGGGCGATATGTGGTCGGTGGTGATGGAATCGCCGAACAGCGCCAGGACGCGGGCGCCGTTGATCGGCGCGACGTCTTTGGGCTCTTTGGTCATGCCTTCGAAGTAAGGCGGGTTCGCCACATAGGTCGACGGCGGCCACTGATAGGTTTCTTCGTCGCTGACCGCGATGCCGCGCCATTTGTCGTCGCCCTTGAACACGTCCGCGTATCGCGAGGCGAACATCTGCGCCGTCACATGCTCGCGGACGACTTCGGCGATTTCCTGATTGGTCGGCCAGATGTCTTTCAGGAAGACATCCTCGCCGTTTTCATCCGTGCCGAGAGGGTCAGTCGTGAGGTTGACGTTCATCGAGCCGGCGATGGCGTAGGCGACGACGAGCGGCGGCGAGGCGAGATAGTTCGCCCGTACGTCCGGCGAGATACGGCCCTCGAAATTGCGGTTGCCGGAAAGAACCGACGCGACCGCGAGGTCGTTTTCGTTGACGGCGTTGGAAATGGGTTCGGGCAGGGGGCCTGAATTGCCGATGCACGTCGTGCAGCCGTAGCCCACAAGGTTGAAGCCGAGGGCGTCAAGATCGTCGCTGAGGCCCGCCGCGTCGAGATAGTCGGTGACGACCTGGCTGCCCGGGGCGAGGGAGGTTTTCACCCAGGGTTTCACCTTCAACCCTTTCGCGCGCGCATTGCGGGCGACGAGGCCGGCGGCGATGAGGATCGCCGGGTTGGAGGTGTTGGTGCAGGAGGTGATCGCCGCAATGGTGACGTCTCCATGGCCGAGGTCGAACTCTTCGCCGGCGACGGAGACGCGCTTCGCGGCTTCGCCCGCCTTGCCGTATTCCTTATCGAGCGCGCTCGCAAAGCCTTGCGGCGCGTTTTTGAGCTCGATGCGGTCCTGCGGCCGTTTCGGTCCGGCGAGCGACGGCGTCACCGTCGACAGATCAAGCTCCAGCGTGTCGGTGAACACAGGATCGGGCGTGTCCTTGTCGCGCCACATGCCCTGTTCCTTGGCGTAGGCTTCAACGAGGGCGATACGGTCCTCGGCCCGGCCCGTCGCTTTCAGATAGCGCAGGGTTTCCTCGTCGATCGGGAAGAAACCGCAGGTCGCGCCGTATTCCGGCGCCATGTTAGCGATGGTCGCCTGGTCCTCGAGAGCGAGGTGATCGAGCCCCGGTCCAAAGAATTCCACGAACTTGCCGACGACGCCTTTCTGGCGAAGCATCTGCGTGACGGTCAGCACAAGGTCGGTCGCCGTTGCGCCCTCGGGCAGCCTGCCGGTCATTTTAAAGCCGATCACCTGGGGGATGAGCATCGAAATCGGCTGGCCGAGCATCGCCGCTTCGGCCTCAATGCCGCCGACGCCCCATCCGAGCACGGACAAACCGTTGACCATGGTGGTGTGGCTATCGGTACCGACGAGCGTGTCGGGATAAGCGAAGGTCTCGCCGCCGACATCGGCGGTCCAGACGGTCTGGGCGAGATATTCAAGATTGACCTGGTGGCAGATCCCCGTGCCGGGGGGCACCACGCGGAAATTGTCAAACGCGCCCTGGCCCCATTTCAGGAATTTGTAGCGCTCGCCATTACGCTCATATTCTCGCGCGACGTTTTTCTCAAAGGCGTCCGGGCCGCCGAAATAGTCGACCATGACGGAGTGGTCGATCACGAGATCGACAGGCGCTAGCGGATTGATCTTCTCCGGATCCTCGCCCAGCGATTTCATCGCGTCGCGCATGGCCGCGAGGTCAACGACGGCGGGCACCCCGGTGAAATCCTGCATCAGGACCCGGGCCGGCCGATAAGCGATTTCGCGGGTCGACGTTCCCGACGACAGCCAGTCGGCGAAGGCCTTGATGTCGTCGACGGTGACGGAGCGATCGTCTTCAAATCGCAGGAGATTTTCCAGGAGCACTTTCAGCGAGAACGGCAGCCGGGAGATGTCGCCGATCGCCTGGCCGGCGGCTGCGAGGCTGTAATAGGCGTAGTCGCGCCCACCGGCGCTTAGCGTTTTTTTGGTTTTCAGCGAATCGCGTCCCGGCGTCATGCACCATCTCCGTCAATGTAAACTTGTAGAAAATCCCGGCCCTTATGGCCTAATGAGGCCGCGTGCGCAATTCTTGAAGGCGCCATGTTCACGACATATTCAAATCTATGGTAACACCCCCTGATGAAGTGCGTTTGGTGATTCTCGGAGGTTTGTTTTGATGGTCCGCAATGTAACGCTCGCAGCGATTTTTGCGCTCGCCGCGCCTGCCGCCGCCTTGGCGCAGACGCCGAAAGCAGTGGCCACCTATAAGGATTGGAGCGTCTTCGTTCGCGACACGGGCGGCGAGAAGATCTGTTTCGCCGCATCCGAGGCGAGCGACAAGTCTCCGAAATCGGTCAACCACGGCGACGTCTTCTTTCTGGTCGCGACATGGGAGTCCGGCGCGGCTGCGGAACAGCCGAGCCTGATGACCGGCTACGAGATCGACCTCAAGCCGGAGCCGGTGGTGCGCATAGGCTCGGACAAATGGGATCTCTATTCTTCCGAGAACGAAGCCTTCATCGAATCAAAAGACGAAGAACAGCGCCTTCTGCGCGCCATGCGGCGCGGCGCCGATATGCGGGTGAGCGCCGTTTCCAAGCGCGGCACGGCGACAAGCTACGTGGTCTCTCTGCGCGGCGTGACGGCGGCGCTGGAGCGCGTGAAGAGGGAGTGCGGGTGATCGTTGGTAGGCGTCGTCTGCTAAACGGTATTATTGTCCGCTCATTCCTGCGCCCGCGCGCGAAGGCGCGCTAACTGTATTTTGATCGTTTCGCGGTCGGGAGGGGGATCCATTGCTCGTAGTTCATGGATTCCCGCTTTCGCGGGAATGAGCGGGCAATGACTATTGTCGCTACAACGTAAGCTTTGATCGCGCCGCTTCGACGTCAAAGCAGCGACGACAAAATAAGCCTCTACATCGGCGGGACGTATTTCTCGCGCATTGTCACAAGCTCCTCCGCGATGGTCGGATGCAGCGCGACGGTCTCGTCGAAGTGTTTCTTGGTGCAACCGGCTTTGACCGCGATGGCGATGCATTGAATCATCTCCGGCGCGTCCGCGCCGACAATATGGCACCCAAGCACCCGGTCGGTGTCGCCGTCGACAACGAGCTTCATCAAAACGCGCTCTTCCGACCCTGTGAGCATATTCTTCATGGCGCGGAAATTTGTTTTGTAGACGTCGACATTTTTGAACTTCTTGCGCGCTTCATGTTCGGCATAGCCGACTGTGCCCACGGGCGGCTGTGAAAACACCGCCTTCGGAATGAACGTATAGTCCATGCTGGTGGGATTGTTGTTGAACTCAGTCTCGGCGAAGGCCGCGCCTTCGCGAATGGCGACCGGGGTGAGGTTCACGCGGTCCGTAACATCGCCCACCGCGAAGATATTGTCGACGCTCGAGCGCGAATACTCATCCACCGCGACGGCGCCGCGCTTGTCGAGTTCAACCCCAATCTCTTCAAGCCCCAGGCCGGCGGTCGAGGGCGTGCGGCCCACCGCCCAGAAAATGAGATCGGTGTCGAGTTGCGTACCGTTCGACAGGTGAACGCGCTTTTCGTCGCCGCCCAAGTGTTCGATTTTCTCGAAAACCGACTGCGTGATGATCCGGATTCCCTGGCGTTTCATTTCCGAATGGACCTGAACCGATATGTCGGTGTCAAAGTAGCGGAGAATGTCTTCGCCGCGATAGACAAGGCAAACATCGCAGCCAAGGCCGCGGAAGATGCAGGCGAATTCGATCGCGATATAACCGCCCCCGGCGACGACCACATGGCGCGGCAATTTTTCCAGGTGAAAGGCTTCGTTCGACGTGATGCCGAGGTCGTGGCCCGGCACGGATTCGTCCGTCCACGGCGCGCCGCCGGTGGCGATCAGGATCTTCTCCGCCGTGACATCGCGGTTCTCGTCCACGAGATGCACCGTGTTACGGTCCTTCAGGATTGCCCGCGTCTGAAAAATCTCCGCACCCGCGTTTTTAAGATTGCGGATATAAATCCCGTTCAGCCGGTCGATCTCATTGTCTTTGTTTTCGATGAGCTTGCGCCAGCTGAAGTCGATTTTATCGGCGGTCCAGCCATAGCCGCGTGCGTCCTGAAAGCTGTGGCCGTATTCGCTGGCGTAAACGAGGAACTTTTTCGGCACACAGCCGCGGATGACGCAGGTGCCGCCGACGCGGTATTCTTCTGCGACGCCGACGCGGGCGCCGTATTGCGCAGCGAGGCGAGAGGCGCGCACGCCCCCTGAGCCGGCGCCGATGGTGAAAAGATCAAAGTCGAAGTCAGCCATGGGAAAGCCTTTTCTTTAAGGGAGAAAACCGATGCCGGTTTCAAACCGCTGATCGTTGAACGCCAGAACGCGCACCTGAAACGTCTGCAGGAACTCCTGATAGATCGCCTCTAAAACCGGGTCGAGCTTGCCGGCGTAATCGAGGGGAACGTGAATGACCGGTTGTTGCGCGATGAACACGTCGAATGTGTCGCCGGTGATTTCTGCGGCGAGGGCGGTGCGGAGCCATAATGCGCCGGAATCTTCAAAGTTTTTGACCGTCAGCGCGATGCCGAACCGCACCGGCTCCAATGCGATTACCTGACGATGCGCGTAGGAAAACGCTTTGTCGCCGTAATCTTGACGCGGATCAAATTCACCGATCGGAGGCACGGCCCTGACGCATCCTTCGCCGCAACCGATATAGTCCGGAAACGCGGCGACAACCGCATCGGCGAGCCCCTTGCATCGCACAAGGTTTTCAAACGCGGCCGCGCCATAGGTCTTGATGGCGTCCTGCAGGGATTCAAATCGGGACTTGGTCATGGATCCGCATCACATCGTTTCGGTTACATCTGCGGCGCGAAACCCCTGGATCGCTCCGTCCTTCGAGACGACCATTCCTTCATCCTGAGGAGCAAGCCGATAGGCTTGCGTCTCGAAGGACGAAGGAATGGTCCCTCAGGATGAAGCGATCCAGGGGTTTCGCCCAGCACTCTGGACGCGACCGTAACGCCTAGACGGCGCCGCCGCAAAGGGCGCCGGGCGTTGCGGGCGATCACGCCTCCGAGATGTTCAGGGAGAAACCACCGACGTCGTCTCGCCGTCGCCGAAAATCGCAAGATCGGTCATGCCGCAAAAGAGGCCGCTCTCGATAACGCCGGGTATCCGCGCCAGGCGCGCCTCCAGGGCCGGCGGGTCGCCGACCGCGCCGCAGGCGCAGTCCACAATCATGTGCCCGCCGTCCGACCGAAACGGCGCCCCGTCATGGGCGCGCAAGGCGATATCGGCGTTCTCGATCCCCGATTGGCGCAGCGCGTCGCGGATTGCGCGCACCGTCAACGCCCAGCCGAAGGGTTCGATCTCCACCGGCAGGGGAAACGCCCCGAGCCGGACGACCCGTTTCGACTTGTCAGCGATGACGATGAATTTTCTGGCCGCGCGCGCGACGATCTTTTCGCGCAACAAGGCGCCGCCGCCGCCTTTGATAAGGTTGAGGGCCGGGTCCGCTTCGTCAGCGCCATCGACCGCGAGATCGATGTCGGTCGTTTCGTCGGGGATGATGATTTCAACGCCGGCGGCTTCCGCCAGCGCCCGCGTTTCCTCCGAGGTCGGAACGCCGCGCAGGCGCCAACCGCCGGCGATCTTTTCGCGCAGCGCGTCGATGAAATAGCGCGCAGTGGAGCCTGTCCCGATGCCGAGCGTCATGCCGTTCTCAACATGTTCAGCGGCGGCGTATCCAGCGGATTTTTTTGATAGGTCGGCGTCTGCCATAAGGTTTTGGTCTTCCCCGGTTTATGTGTCGTCGCCATGCGCCTTGCGAAAACGCGCGGCCCAACCCTTCAGCGCCGCCTGGCGGCCGCGGGCGACGGCGAGATCGTCAGGCTCTACGTCCTTGGTGATCACCGACCCGGAACCGACATAAGCGCCGTCGCCGATGGTCACCGGCGCCACCAGCGATGAATTCGAACCGATAAACGCCCGGGCGCCGATTGTCGTTTTGTGTTTGTCATAACCGTCGTAATTGCACGTGATTGTGCCGGCGCCGATATTAGCGCCGGCGCCGATTTCCGCATCGCCGATATAGGTTAGGTGACTGACTTTCGCACCGGCGCCGATATCAGCTTTCTTGATCTCGACAAAGTTGCCGACCTTGGCGCCCGCCCGCAGGGTTGCGCCCGGGCGGAGCCGCGCAAACGGTCCGACGCCGGCGGCGCTTTCAACCGTCGCGCCTTCCAGGTGTGAAAATGCCTTGATCTCGACATTGTCGTCGACCCGAACGCCCTTGCCGAATACGACATGCTGGCCGACGACGACGTCGCGGCCGAGCAAGGTGTCGTAGGAGAAATATACCGTATCCGGATCAAGTAGTGTCGCGCCCTCCGTCATGGCGCGACGCCGGCGGCGTTTCTGGAATATGGCTTCGGCTTCGGCCAGTTCGATGCGGGAATTGACGCCGAGCACTTCGTCCACGTCGGCTTCGATGGCGACGCAGTCTCGCCCGGCGCTGCGCGCAATCGCCACCATGTCGGTGAGATAGTATTCGCCTTTGGCGTTGTTGTTGTCGATGTCGCCGATGTGGTTTTGCAGGAAGGCGGCATCGAACGCCATCACGCCGGAATTACAGAAACGAATGGCCAATTCTTCCTCGCTCGCGTCTTTGGCCTCGACGATGGCTTCAAGGGCGCCCGCCGCATCGGTTTTGAGTCGGCCATAGGCGCCGGGCGCCTCGGGCGTGAAACCAAGAACGGCGACAGCGGCGCCGTCTTTGATTTTCGTCGCCATCGCCGTCAACGTTTGCGGCGTGATGAGCGGCGTGTCGGCGTAGAGAACGAGTGCGGCGCCTTGAAAACCCTCAAGCGCCGGCAAGGCTTGTTTGACCGCATCGCCGGTGCCCCGGGGCGGCGCCTGTACGGCGACGGCGACATCTTTGCGGGCGTCTCGCGCATGATCGCCGACTTCAGGGCTGTGATCGCCGATGACGACGGCGACGCGTTCAGGGGCCAGAGCCTCGGCGACGTCAATGACGTGCCCCAGCATCGACCGGCCGCCGATTTCATGCAGCACTTTCGTCAATGACGATTTCATGCGGGTGCCGTGGCCGGCGGCGAGGATGACGGCCGCGATCGCTTGGGTGTTCATAAAGCGCCTTTCTCCGCATTGTGCGGCGATGCGCAATACCATATGCAACGCCGACAGCGCGAATACGGCGAATGGCGCGATTCGCAAACGGCCTTGCGGGAGAAAATCGTGTCTTCGGGACCGGCGAGCGAAAAACGGGCGGCGATCTTCGATCTTGACGGCACTTTCGTCGACACGGCGGAGGATCTGGCGGCGGCGATGAATCATGCGCTCGCGGACGCGGGGCTGGCGGCGGTCGATCCAGGGGCCGTGCGCGGCCTGGTCGGGTCCGGCGCCCGGGCGATGCTGACGCGGGGATTTGCCATCGCCGCAGGGCGCGCGGCGTCCGAGGGCGAGCTCGACGCTGGCATGGACGTCTTTCTCGATTATTACGGCGCCCATATCGCCGACCGGTCGCAACCTTTCGACGGCGCCGTTGCGTTCGTCGAGTCCCTGCGCGAGGCTGGCTGGGCGGCGGCGATCTGCACCAACAAACGGGAAAAACTGGCCAGGATGCTCTTGAGCGCCCTCGGCGTTGACGCTCTGTTCGATACGATTGTCGGCGCAGACACGACCTACGCCAAAAAGCCTGATCCTGCGCCGGTGAGGCTGTGTCTCGACAGCGTCGGCGCTGCTAGCGGGGTATTTTTCGGGGACAGCGACACGGACATCCGCGCCGCGGAAGCGGCGGAGATGCCGTGCTACCTCGCCTCATTCGGATACGGGCCGCTTACCCTGAGGGGCCGGGCGACCCGCCTGTTTGACAGTTATGATGACGCGGCGCGCCTCTTCCGCGAGGAAGGCCTCGCCTAGCCCGCTTCCATCGCCGCGGCCCGGG
The DNA here is from genome assembly GCA_028289605.1 of Hyphococcus sp. GTDB lineage: Bacteria > Pseudomonadota > Alphaproteobacteria > Caulobacterales > Parvularculaceae > Hyphococcus. Next base: position 215,912 of record JANQON010000017.1, read on the forward strand.
TCGGCATCCCATTAATCATGTCGCTGCGGAGATCCGTGCGCGCAGACCGCATGGTCGACACAAATCCCTCTTCTCGCATCTCGACGACGACGTCGAAGCCGCGTTTCCTCCAGAAGTCCTGTATTTTCCCGGCCAAACGGTTCGCACCGTCTCGATCGCATAAGTCAGCCATCAACAACCTCGTTCGATCGTTAACACCATTGTTCGACGCTAGAATATAAGGAAGTCTAATTTTTTCAAGCCGACGGTGAAAAAAAATATACGGAGCAGTTTACTGAATTGCCCGCGGTTGCTTGTTTTCTCTGCGAAATCTCGTTGCCATTAGAAAAGGGCGCGCTAGTCTATTAGAGAAACTAATATAAATTTGAATGTCCGCCAGCACCGAAACCCATCAGTCCGGCTCGATCGGCGAGCGTATCCGCCGCGCCCGCAAGGACGCCGGATTGAGCCAGGTCGATCTCGCCCGGCGCATTGGGGTAAGCCAGCCGGCGATCGCCACGTGGGAAAGCGGCGTCCACGATCCGCGGCGGGTCGTTCTCGCCAAGCTCGCCGACGCCTTGTCGATATCTCTCGAATGGCTTGCGGCCGGCGCGCGGTCGTCGGCGGAAAGCGACAAACAGGCCGCCGCCGCCTATATCCGCCGGCCGATCCGCCACGTCCCCGTGATCAGTCTAGACGCTGCGGCTGCGTTCGCCGACGACGCGGGCGCCGACCCGCACGAGGCGGCGGAAGACTATATTTCCGTCACCGCCAGCGCCGGGAATCTTTTCGGCTTGTTTATCAACGATCCGGCCGTGGATCTTGAGTTCCCCCCGGGGTCTCTGGTGGTGATCGACTATGGCGACCGGGCGCCCGCAGAAGGTTCGTTTTGTCTTGCCGTGATCAACGGCGTCGCCGCCGTGCGCCGGTATTGCGGCGAACCGATGCGCCTAGAGGCGTACGCGTCATCTTCCGACCATGCGGATCATCTGATCGACGGCGCGGCGTTGATCATCGGCTGCGTGCGCCTGTCAATTCGCTTTCACTGACGGTGTCGACGTTCAGGCGGCGGTTTTATGAAACCGCGCCATGACGTCTGGCAGGGCGAGATGGGTTTGCTTGAACATCTCGCCTGTTTTCTTCGTGAGCTTTGTGATGGCGCTCATGTCGGCGCCGTTGCGCGCAGCCTCTTCCACCGCGGTGGCGGCGTCGAATAATGGTCGCGCGCCGACATTGGCGCTCATCGATTTCAATGCGTGCGCCGCCTTTTCCACTTCCGCTTTGTCCTCAGCTTTGACGCCGTTCACGAGGTCCGCCAGCGTCGGCCGGGAATGATCGCGAAAGAGGGCGAGCGCTTTCAGGGGCAGGCTTTCTTCACCGCTTTGCATGCGCGCCAGCTGATCCAGGGCATCGAAATCGAACGGGTCCGGTTGCGGCGCTTCAGGCGCGCCGGCTTTTTTCGGCGCATCAGGCGGCGCCGCGTCCGGCTCATGATGGGCGCCGCGCGGCGGGATGTATTTGGCGATCATCCGCGCCAGTGAATCAATGGTGAAGGGTTTGGTCACATAGTCGTTCATGCCGGCGCTGCGCCAGACATCGTCTTCGCTGGCCACATGCGCCGTCAAAGCGACGATTGGCGTTGGCTTACGGCCGTTTTCCTTTTCCAGCCGGCGGATCGCGCGAGTGGCCTCATATCCGTCCATCTCCGGCATCGAGCAATCCATCAGGATCAGATCGAAGTCGCCGGTCTCGGCGGCGCGCACGGCTTGGCGTCCGTCCTCCGCCAGGGTCGGCGTCAGGTTGAGGCGCGCCAGCGCTTCCTTGACCACTTCGCGATTGACGATGCTGTCGTCGGCGGCGAGCACGCGTTGCCCGGCAAACTCCGCGCCGGCGCTGATGTCATGACCGGCGTAGCTCAGCGCGGCCCGGCCGCGCAGGTTTTTATTCAGTATGCGCTCTACCTGATCCATGACGTCGCTTCTCGACAAAGGCGCAATCAGGAGGTCCTCGGCGACGCCGGTCTCGAGCAGTCTGTCGGGCGCATCGTCGCCGAGCTCGCTGATACAGATTCGCGCCGGCGCCCACTGGTCCGGATCGCCCTTCAACACAGTCTGCAGGTTGTCGAGAAAACGCGGATTGGCGAAGACCATGTCAGCGTGAACAACGTTAGCGTCGATGTCGGCGCCGGGAGCGACTATCTGCGGCGTGACGCCCGTCTCGGTCAGGTATTTCGCCAACATGCGCGGCGTCGCCGTGCCGTCGATGGCGATGACGGCGCGTTTCGGCTCGGTTGTCTCAACCGGCGGCGCGGCGGGCTCGATCACGGTCGCGGGCAATTGAAAATGGAAACGCGATCCCTTGTCGACACGGCTTGAAACGCCGATGGATCCGCCCATCGTCTCAACAAGGCGTCGCGAAATGGCGAGCCCCAACCCTGTGCCGCCGAACTTGCGGGTGGTTGTCTGGTCCGCCTGTGAAAAAGCTTCAAATATCGCGGCCTGTTTGTCATCCGATATGCCGACGCCCGTGTCGGTAACGGAAAATTCAACGACGCAGCCGTCCTCGCCGCCGCCCGGCAACAGGCTGGCGGTAACGATGACATGGCCCGTTTCGGTGAATTTCAGGGCGTTGTTGACGAGATTCGATATCACCTGCGATATCCGCACCGGATCGCCCTGGATCACCGCCGGCACATCCGGTGCGACAAAAGCGGCGAGGTCGATGCCCTTGGAGGCGGCGCGTTCCCAGAACAGGCTGACGACGTCGTCGATGACCTCAACCGGACGGATCGGGATCCGTTCCAGTTCAAGCCGGCCGGCTTCGATTTTTGAAAAATCCAGAATGTCATTGATGATCGCCAGGAGACTCTGGCCCGATTTCGCAATCACGTCGGCGTATCGCTTCTGACGCGGCGGCAGCTGGGTTTTATTCAAAAGCTCCGCCATCACCATCATGCCATTCATCGGCGTACGGATTTCGTGGCTCATCGTGGCGAGGAATTCCGATTTCGCGACGTTGGCCGCTTCGGCGATTTCCTTCGCCGTCTGCAATTCTTGGGTTCGGCGCGCGACGATTTTTTTCAGGTCGCGCTGATGAGCGCGCAGCTTGTCGTCGCGCTCCTGCAACTGGTCGAGCATGTCGTTGAAAGCGAAGACAAGCTGTCCTGTTTCGTCGTTTTCTTCTTCGGTCTCCATGCTGGCGCGCATGGAGAAATCGCCGGATTCGCGCACCCGGCCCATCACGCCGACCAGATTCAGGATCGGGTCCGTGATCGAGCGCTGCATTTTCAGCGCGATCAAAAGGCCGATTCCGGCGGCGAAGATCGCCGCGACAATAGCGTCATAGATCAATGCGCCGATGCGGCTGAAAAGAGCGCCGGTTTTGGCGTGAATCGTCAGGGAGCCAACCGTTTCGCCGCCATAGACGATTGGCGCCGATATCACTTCATGCTCCTTGTTGGCGCTGCGGAGCAGTTTTTCCACAAGGTCTTCTTCGCTTGCGGACGTCTGCAGCGCCACAGCGGCGCCAAGTTCAGCGAACAATTCTCCATTGGCGCTGTCGACGCGAATATATTCCGTTGACGGAATGCGCGTGACCCCGCGCAGCGCATGCAGCGTTTCCTGGCGGTTGGCGGATGCGACATGTTCTGAGATCGCCGACGCGAAGACCGTTGCCGTGGCGTTCAATTCCGCGAGTTTGCCTTCGCGATACTGTGTCACTTCGCGCCAGACCGATGAGATCGTCACAATGGAAACCACGCCGAAAATGGCGACAATAACGAGCGCGGTCAGCCTGCTGCGCAGCGATGATCCGGTCTTGAGCAAGATTGCAGCTCCCGCCTGTTATGTTAACGAACGCTTAACGGGAAAACACTGCCACCAATTGCTTGCGATTTGATTTCAACTGGGCCCATGGAAAACACTTTTTAACAATATTGCCTCAGGGAAGATGGGTTGGTGATCCGAATGGCCCCGCCGGTAAAACAACGGGGAAGGTTGTGGCTGAGAACGCCCGAATACTGTTGGCTGACGACGACCCTGTCATGCGCGAGCTTGCCGAGGCGAAACTCTGCGCAGCCGGGTATGAGGTCGTATTAGTTGAAAACGGCGCGGAAGCGCTGCAGACCGTCAAAAGCGAGAAGATCGACCTCGTCATCTCCGATATTGAAATGCCGGTCATGAACGGATTTGAGCTGACGCGCTCTATCCGCGCCGAGCGGGCGATTGCGGAAACCCCGGTCATCGTCATCACCGGCAGCGATTATCCGGAGGCTGTCGAACGCGTGTTCGCTGAAGGCGCGACGTCCTTTCTCGCGAAACCGATCAACTGGACGCTGTTTACGCAATCAGTGATGTTTGTGTTGCGCGCCAGCCAGGACCGCGAGCAGTTGCGCATCGCTCGCGACAAGGCCGATTCCGCGTCTAAATTCAAAGATGCGCTGATGTCGGTGATGAGCCACGAACTGCGCACGCCCCTGAACGCCATTATCGGATTCGGGCAGCTGCTCGGCGAGCGCTTTGAAGATCAGCAGGACGCTCTTCACCGAGAGTATGCGGACTATATTGTCGACGGCGGAAGGCGTTTGTTGTCCACGGTCTCCGACATGCTGCTGGCGTCGGACGCCCGGTCGGGCCCGATCGAGCTTAATGAAACCGATGCGACCATCGCCGAAATCATCGAAGCCGGACGCGCTGAGGCGCTGAGCGTCAACGGCGGCGGCGAGGCCAAGTTTACGGTGCGGCTGCAGGATCCGGAGCTTGAGATTTGCTGCGATCGCGGCCTCTTATCGCGGGCGGTCTCGAAACTGGTGGGCAATGCGCTCAAATTCTCCCAGAAGGACGTCGAGATCACCATCGGCTCGGCGCTTTCGAAATCGGGCGATCTTGCAATCCTGATCAAGGACAACGGACCCGGTATTCCGCCTGAAAGGCTCGATGAGATCGACGGTGCCTTCGAGCAGTCGGACATGTCGCTGCGCCGGTCAAAGGAAGGTCTCGGCCTCGGTCTGCCGATGACCCGGGCCATCGCCGCCGCTCACGGCGCCCAGTTCCGGCTGGAGTCGACGCCCGGCGCCGGTGCGCGGGCGTTGATTGTGATTCCGGCCTCCCGGGTCCGGCGAAAGGGCCCATCGGCCAAGTCGGCGGCTGCATAAAAAATCGTTGTTCCGGTTCGCTCCAGCGGCTAAGCACGGCTCCTCGGGAGCGCCGTGCGGCAATTTGCATTGCGTTCGCCGGGCTTTCAGGGCGCGTAGCTCAGTGGGAGAGCACTACGTTCACACCGTAGGGGTCGCTGGTTCGAACCCAGCCGCGCCCACCAGCCTTCGCGCCAAGCGCGCGAAGTCGGTCTCGACGGATGCTCCGGGGGCGAAGGCGCACTGATTGCTGCGCGCTTCGGTCCGGCCAGCCGCAATGTCTGTAAAGTCATCGCGGTCCGCGCGAAGCGAGCGACGATTTTCGCGCCAATGCGCTGCGGCGGACGTCGCCGTTTCGAACCGGCTCGCCCCCCAGTTGAGCTTCGCTAAAATGCCGGCGGGCCGGTTAGCCCCTTGTTAAGCAAACTTTTACACCCTTCCTTCACTGTTCTCGCGGCGACGGGTTGCTGCGGCAGCGAGAAGAGCGATTGTGGCAATCATGTAACGCCGCCGTAAGTTGTTACTTGGTTACAGCTGTGAGCGCTGGACGGGTAATAGGCGCGTTGTAAAGATGAGTGTTAAGGCGCGATTAGGACGCCATAGCCGCCCCGAGGGAGGGGCATTCAAGGGGCCTTTTATGAATTCGAGCAAAACCAAATCCGCCATTTTGAAGAGTTTCATGTCCGGCGCGGCCATCGCCGCCATGAGCGCGAGCGGCGCCATGGCGCAGACCGACGAAATCATCGTCACGGCTACAAAGCGGCCGCAGACCTTGCAGGAAGTGCCTGTGGCGGTCAGCGTCGTCGATGCGGAAGTCATCGAAAACGCTCAGATCAACGACATTATCGATCTGCAATCCAGCGTGTCGTCGCTGCGAGTGACGCAGCAACAGAACGCTTCGCAGACGAACTTTATCATCCGCGGCTTCGGCAACGGCGCTAACAATCCCGGCATCGAACCCTCGGTCGGTGTCTTTATCGACGGCGTTTATCGCTCGCGGTCGGCGGCGGCCATCCTGGACCTGCCGACGCTGGAGCGCGTTGAAGTCCTGCGCGGTCCGCAATCGACTCTGTTCGGCAAGAACGTGTCGGCCGGCGCCATCAGCCTGACGACGAAGCGGCCGTCCTATGACTGGGAAGGTTCCGTTGAAGCAACGGTCGGCAATCTCGGCGCGGTGCGCTTCCGCGGCACGCTGTCCGGACCGATCTCCGATACGCTGGCGTTCCGCGTTTCCGGCAGCACTAACAACCGCGACGGCGCCTATGAGAATGTCGTCACGGGCGAAGACAACATCAACGAACGCGATCGCTGGGCCGCCCGGGCGCAACTCCTGTGGGAGCCGACCGACACGCTCTCTTTCCGCGCGATCGGCGACTACAACAAGATTGACGAAGTCTGCTGCGGCGCGCCGCTCATCACTGTCGGCCCGATCACGCAAGGCGTGATCGTCGCAGGCCTTGGCGGCGTTATCCCGCCGACCACCGATCCCGACGCGCGCCAGGTCGCCGTCAACCAGGAGCCGGTCAACGAACTGGAAGGCAAGGGCGCGTCGCTTCAGGGCGATTGGGACCTTGGTTGGGCGACGGTTACCTCTATCACCAGCTACCGCGAACAGTCCGACTTCAACGATACGGATGTGGACTTCACCTCGGTCGACCTGGCCACGCAGCCGCAACGCGTCGACTATGAGACCTTTACACAGGAACTGCGGATCGCCGGCGAATTTGAATCGGGCATCGGCGTTTTCAACTGGCTGGCCGGCGGCTTTTACTTCGACGAAACCGTCGAGTTCTTCCAGCAAACGACTTTCGGCGACGACTTCCGGGCCTTTGGCGACATTCAGCTCGCTGCTCTCGGCACCAGTTTTCTTGAGGTCGAAGGCGCCACGCAACTCGCCAACGCCTTGACCACCGGTCCCACGGCTTTGTTCCCGGAATTCTTACCGGCCGGCGGCGCAACCTCGATCCCGTTCTTCTCGGGCTTCGCCAGCGGCACCGGCTTTACCGGCGACTATCTTTTGGACAACCGCTCCTATTCGCTGTTTTTCCAGACGGATTGGGAGGTTACCGATCGCCTCACGTTTACCGGCGGCGTCTCCTACGTGAACGACCGCAAGGACGCGACCGGCGACACCATTCAAACGGAACCGTTCCAGAATACCGATCTGTCGCAGTTCGCGACGTCGGGCGGTTCGTTCGTCGCCGCGACAATTTTCGGCGGCTTGATCGGCACGCCGTTTGACGCGGCCAACCCGACGCCGTTCTTTGTTGCCGCGCAGACGCTTGCGGCGCTGGATCCCACGACTTTCGCGGCCTCGCGAGCCGGCGCCGTTGCGGCGGCCCAGGGCGCGCTCGCCGGCGATCCGACGCTTAATCCGCTGCTTGGATTCACCGGCCTGACGGCGCTTCAGTTCATTCCGTTGCAGACGTCGTTCCCGAATCCGCCGGGCGTAACGCCCGACGACGCTATCAGCCTCGTCGACGACGGCTTTGCAACGGACGATGCGATCAACGTCACGGCGCGCGTCGCCTATGACGTCACAGATGATCTCAATGTCTATTTCAGCTACGCCACCGGCTACAAAGCGCCGGCGGTGAACTTGTCGCAGGACGCGCAGCCGCCGGTCATCGGCACCAACGGACTGGCTGTCGGCCGGTTTGCCGCGGCTGAAGACGTCACGTTGTTTGAGATCGGCCTCAAAGCAAGGTTCAACGGCGGCTACATCAATGTCGCCCTGTTCGATCAGACTATCGACAACTTCCAGTCGAACACCTTCACGGGTACGGGCTTCGTATTCGCCAACGCCGGCGAACAGTCGGTCCGCGGGTTCGAGGTGGATGCGTCCTACTCTCCGTGGGATGCGCTGAACCTCTTTGCCGGCGTGACCTATCTCGATCCGGACTTCCCGTCCTTTGTGTCTTTCCCGTGCCCGTCCGCCGGCTTGGTTTCGATCGCCCGCGCCGACGTGTTGGCGACATGCGCCGATCCGACCGTTTCAACGGTGGACATTTCCGGGACCGACCCGTCGGGCATTCATGAGATCAGCCTGACAACGGCGGCGACCTACACCCACGAAATGGCGAACGGCTCAACGCTGAGCGGCCGCGTCGAATACCTTTTCGAAAGCGAGACCTCGCTTTACGAACTCGGCAACGGCACCGAGCCGATGCGCCGTGTATCGACCATTAACGCCAACCTGAAATACGCGATGGAAAATGGGTTCAGCGTCAATATCTGGGGCCGCAACCTCAATGACGACGACGCGCTGATCACCTTCTTCCCGTCAGTGGCGCAGGCCGGCAGCTACAACGCTTACGTCGCGGCGCCGCGGCAGTTCGGCGTATCCATCCGCAAGGACTTCTAGTTCAGGGCGCGTGCCGGAGGGGACTGGAAACGGGCGGCCTTTAGGCCGCCCGTTTTCTATGCGGGCCAGCCATATCGATACAATTTTACCGACCCGGTTCAGCCGATTGCAATCATCCTTTGCTGATTTGTAATCCGCCAAAACCGCGGGAGAAGTCATATGGCGTTCGGCAGCAAGAAAGCGCCGGCTGGCGTTAGCGCGGATCGTTTATCCGCCGTTGCCGGGGCAAGCGCGGCGCCTGCGGCGGCGGCCCCCAGCGGCGTCGGCTCGTCCGCGCGCCGCACCACGCTGGATATCGATCCCTCCCGCATGCGGCCGCGCCAGATTGAAGAGACCCCGGAAGACCGCAAACGGCGCCTGGCGGCGAAAACCGTGAATTTCACGGCCACCATCATTGCGCGAATCGTGATCATCGCCGGGGCGGGCGTTTATGCGTGGAACCAGTATCAGCTGACGGGTCAGGTGCATCGCGGCGTCGCGATCGGCGTGTTCGTGATGATCGGCGATCTGGGTCGGGTGATCATGAAGGCGGCCGAACCGGGCACCAAATAGCGCCGCGCGCCGTTCGCCGCCAATCGCAGTCCTGTGAACGCATTTTAACGCGCGGCCTATGGCGCCGCCGCAAAGACGCCTTATTTGAACTCTCGTAGCGTTAGTCCCGTTTTTGAAGGTCTCCCGAAGGGAGGGGTTCCATGTCGTTGATCATGTTCCTGTTGCTCGCCTTTGTCAGCCTCAACCTCGCCGTTGGGCTCACCGGGTATTTTTCGCTGCGCCGGCCAAAGTCCTGAACGCCCGGCGCCGCGGCGTCATGACGGTTGCGCGGACCCGGCGGCGGCGTATGGTCGCCCGTTATGAACAGCACCACCACCCTGTCTGGTCGTCGAGATCTCGCCGATCCGCCGGACTGTTCCCTCCCGGACGACATGGCGCCGATTATCGGCGCCCATCTCGACCTGGCGGAGATCTCCGACCTTGAACGCGTCATGCTCGCCTGCGACGGCACGTTCACATTTCAGCTGGAAGCCTTCGTCCGCGAGGAAATCGAAGTCGAGATCTTGAGTTACGTTCGCGCGCCGATGCCGCGCAAGGCGGCCGAGATTATGGACGCGCCGTGCGGGCATACGGTTTTTGAGCGGAAGGTGCTGTTGAAAGGCGCCCGTACCGGCGAAGCGTATGTGTTCGCGCACAGCTATGTCGACGCGGAGCGTCTTCCGTCGCGTCTTCAGGATGATATCGCTGAATCCCCGTTAGGTATCGGACGTCTGTTCGTCGATTATAAGCTGTCCATCTATCGCGACCTGGTCGGCTATTTCTTCGAGGATGGCGCTGGGTATGCGCCGTACTTCCCAGACCGAAAGGCCCTCCGGTTTCTTGCCCGGGTCTACCGGGTCTTCTTCGAAGGCCGTCCGGTGATGATCATCACAGAGAAAATGCCGCGGGACTTGTTTGGGGTCTCGACCCCCTGATTCCTAAAACTGCTCAGTATCCGAACAGGCTCACGCGCTGTCCTTGGCTTTGAAGTCGCACGCGTTCATGAAAGAGCTAAATGCGTCAGAGTTTGGGTCCGGCAGCGAAAAATCGCCGCCTTTTTTGCGCGTCTGGATAGAAACCGTTTCCCTACGAACGACCGCGTTATACATTCGGCGGGCAGTCTTCTGGTCGCCGCTTAAAACGACGTTGTGGCGTCGCAAGAGCGCCCAACCCACGTCTTCCTCTTCGACGCCGTTGATTGATACGTCCACATCGATGAGCTTTGGCTTTCCGGAATCCTTGAACGCTTCCATCATGTCCGTCGGCTCTAAGGCGAACGCAACCAGCATCTTTCCGTTGACGCATCGAAACCCGACTTCTCTTCCGTCTTCCATATTGGCGATGAGCGCCGCGCCCCACGAGTCTCCGTCACCCTTTTTGAGTTCGGACATCGTCCAGCCTGGCGCTTCTGCGCGCGCCGAAATCGTCATTGCAACAAAGCTGGCCGCGGCGGTCAAAGCGAGTTTTCTGAGCATGGTGATTGCGCCCCTTCTGATCACGACAATCATATGGGTAGCTGAGCCGGACAAAGGCAAGATGACAGATTTCAGCTTACCGCACCCAGTTTTCGGTTTGTCGCAGCGCGACGTCTCTTCGCCCTGAAATGGCCCAATTCGCCGCCATGAAAACGCCGAAGATCAAGGGGAGAATACTGAAGCAACCGCTCATGGGAGAGATGAGCATGATTGGTTCGATGTTTCTACTTGTTCTGATTATCGTCGCAATCGCCACGCTTTACGGCTATTTCAGCATGCCCGATCGCTGAGGGCTATTGCGGCCGCGAGACGCGTACGCCGCCATAGGAGGCGGCGAGCTTCTCGGTCCAGATATGGTCGAAAGCGACGCCGGCTTCGGCGCCGTTTCGCCACTTGACCTCAGCCACCACAAAGCCGGCGAATGCGGGCGAATCGATCAAAATCGTCGAGGGCAAGTAACGCGGTTTGGCGAACCGAAGCCGCAGGCCGTCGGCGGACATATCGACAATCGTCGCCGGCGTATCCTCCTCGGTTTCGCAAATCACCAGGGCGGGATGTTCCGCGACCACCCGCTGGCGGGCCCGCGTGTCGAATTCCTCCAGCAGTTTGGCCGCCGGCGCCGCGGTCCGTGTCGGCGCCGCGATGCGGGAGAGGCGTGCGGCCACGCGCGATTGCAACTCGGCGAATTTCGCCTCGGCCTCGCGTTTCGATTCCTTGCGGAGACGTTGTCCCATACCCTGGTCGGCCTTCTCCTGACAGGCCGCAATATTGCCCCGGGGATGGTTGCCATTTCCTGAAAGGAAAAGGTGAACAGCGTATTGCCGGGGTGCTCCGGGGGCTTGCTAAAGCGCCTTGGCAATGGTCCAGAATCGCCCTTTTTCAGCCCTGATTGCACGGCCACATGGTGTTACTGCGATTTTGGGAGAGAGAGCGGTGGGGCTTTTAGAAATGATTATCCTGACGTTCATGGGCCTTAACGTAGCGCTTGGCGTATCGGGCCTGTTGATGCAGCGCGGTCGCTAGTCCTCGTCCAGCGGCGCCAGCGCGGCCTGCGCCTTTTTGGTGAGGCCGGCGCGGACGATCCGATAGGACTCAATGATCCGATGACGGAGTTCCTGTTTCTCCGTTTCCCACGGCAACAGTATCCATGAGCGGTGGAAATAGGGGGCTTTCACCCCGACGCCGGCCTCGATCAGCATTGTCGCTGTTTCGATTGAATCCGTCTTCACCGAGACGCCGGGCGTCGACGCGCCAATGCAGGCGAACATCTTTCCGCCGACTTTCCATGCGTCATGTCCGCCGCCCCATGGGTCGGACACTTCCGCACCGGGAAGCTTTTTGCAGATCGCATTGATAGAGCGGCGGGCCATCAGGGAAGTCTACCCTTTGAGCCGCGTACATCAAGGCGACAGCGAACGGGCGTTCTTGCAGGAGGCATGTCGACGCGTTACTCATTCTTGATCGGGGTTGCTGAATGTGGGCGCTGAGACCCTGCGTTGATACGCTAAGGGAGGACTCGTCTTGAACGCTGCAGCCATTTCCGCAACCGTTTTCTGGGCCTTGCTCGCCATGCCGCTTGCGCATGCGCAGGGGCCCGCTGAAAAATCCACCAAAGACCTCGCTGCGCTCATCGGCAAATGGCGCTTTGTGGATGAAGCGACGGATCTCGCCGGATTCGAGTATCGCGAAGAAGGAACCTTGCACTGCTACTACGCCTACGAGGACGCGTATATCCAGTGCGACGGCGAGGGCGACAATGGCCGAAACAAGCGCACCTATTCAGACTTCCTGAATTACAATTCAATTACCGATCAATATGAGTGGGTCGGCGTTTTCGGTAATCATCCGGAAAAAGCGTTCTTCGTGTTGACGCTTTCAAACGACGGCAAACGCATAGAGATGCGCGGGGCGCCGATGAATCAGCGCGACGGATCCACGACGCGAAACTGGGCGGTGATTGAATTCGACGGCGACGACCGGTTCGTTTGGAACACCCATCTCAATCGTTCGACGCAGCCGCTCAACCATTGGCCGTTGAGTTTTGTCGGCGAGTTTGAACGGATCGAATAGCCGCCGGACAATAGCCAACGCCCGAGCCAAAATCCGATCCGGCGCAGCCGCCCGGTCGCCCATAAAGGGAGCCGGGATTTCGCATTCCTATTGTTGCGAGGGACCCATGGCGAATTGCGCCGCTTCGCGGTCAACGTCGATCTCCAAAAACTGGAATTTTTCGTTATTGCGCGCGCAATAATCTCTGTCGGCGTCCAGGATGCGGAATTCATTGTTGGGATGTACGCACAAATCCCATTCTCCGCGCCATTCCAGGCTGTCCGTATTCGCATAAACATAGGCGTAGTTGCGATAGCCCTGGGCGAGATAAAGCTTGCTGCACTGGCCGGGGTTGATCACCCGCCAGCCTTCGGCGACCCAGCGGCCGTCTTCGAGCCAGGCATAGGCGACATAAGCGGTTCCGTCGCCGGCGCGGTTGCAGGCGTTGATGTAGGACCACGGCGTTTCCACGCGCCCCTTGCGATCGAGGGAATAGGAAACCTGCGTCGCGTTCGCCGGAAGGATGTCGCAGCGCCAGGTTTCCTGACCGGTCCGAAAGACTTGAATCGTATCGCCGTGATCAGGATCGAGATTGCAGAACGGCAGGATCGGCGGGCCTTGCATGATCGGCTGTCCCGGCGCCGTCGTAATGCGCAAGATCTTGATCACCGCCGACAGGGCGAGCTGGGATTTGTTGGCGAGGTCTCGCTCGTCCTCATAGCTGAGCCCGGCCGTGACCCGCCCGTTGCATCGGGAGGTGCAGCAAGAATAGTTGCCCGGCGCGATATCGACAAAACTGCCGGCGCCCTGATGGTGGGTCTGGATGGTCGTATTGGTCTTGTTTTCAACGCAATAGGGATAGGTCTGTTGCGCCGCGGCGGGCGCAGCAAAAGCGACAACAACAACAGCGATCGACATGAACAAACGCATGGGTCTCTCCTTCATCATGCGTCGGCGCGAGTATCGGCCGCCGCCGAGCCGTTGGCAATACGCGCCGCCGGCGCGCGCCCGCCGCAGCGGAAGACGTTGAATCGCGAGCCTATTTTTCCCCGCCATGCATGATCGCCTGCGCGATCTCGATCGCGCGGTCCCAGGAAAGCCCGTTTTGCTGGTCGCGATAGAGCGGATGATCGCATTCGTGGAGCGTCACTGTCGGGCGCTGTCCAGGCGCGCCCCAATGAACGTCGCAGGCGAGATACTCTGTCCGCTCATTCAAAGCCCGCCGATTGTACGGCGGCATAAAAACGCCGAGCCAGCCAAAACTCGTTTCCCCTGTTTGATCGATCCCGAAGCTATTTCTATAGCGGTCAAAATTCTCTTGAGACTGACTAACCCAGACGCCCCAGGTGAACGGATCATCCGCGCCCTCGATCGGAACATCGAGGATGGTGCGAATGAAGTAAGCCGTCGCACCGTCCGTGATATGCGCCGGCGGCGCAATCGCGCAGAGGTCTTCGGTGAGCGTGACGGCGCGGGCGCGTTCTTCTTCCGGAACAATAAAATACTCCGCCGGCTTGTCGTAACCGAAAGAAGGCGAGCCGCGGTGGATCTCGCCGCAGTCGGCGCATTTAAACTCGAATGTCTTCGGGTTTGACCCGAGGCCGAAAAGCGGCATGGCTGATCCTGCTCTGGCGTCGCGGAAAGAGTATCTTTCCCGCGTTAAAGGAACGACAACTCAAAACGCGCAAATCCCCGCGCATTCGGTTGCAATCAAAGTTCGTCAGCGCCCGCGCCGCTACGGATACTCAACCCGCAGATTGGTGATGAACCCGGCGAGCCAGGGCGTCATGGCGCGAAAACCGCTGGGATGCGTCAGCGTTGATCCGCTTGCGTTCGCGCATTCGAAACAGTCCGACCGCATGGCGATCCCGATGGCGTAGGGCCCGTTGTTGCTTGAGGGTGTGTAGTTCACATAGGCCGGCGAGCCGCTGTGACCGCCGCTCATATCGCAGCTGATGCGATAATAGGCGGGTGCGCCGGCGTGATAAAAATCGAACCCCGTCGCATTGCACGGCGCAAGCTGGCCGTATGGCTGGCTCATCTCATAGTCGGCGGGCCGATTGCTCCACCAGGCGGCGGGATAACCGTCATTGCGGATGACATTATTCTCTTCGATGTAGGTTGTTCCGGGAACCCAATATCCCATCCATCCCGGAACGCCGTTGGGCGAGGCGTCCCACGCATCGTCTGCGAGTAAGAGGATCGCCCAATCATGTTGCGAACACGGGTCATGGGCCCGGCCGGGCGTGCAGTTGTTGGCGGCCCAGTGATAGGAATACCAATAGCCGATGCTCTGCACTGCGCCGTAAGGCTCAAGCGTGCCTGAGCGCCGTGCGCGATAGGTGTGCACCGCATAGGAATAGTCATTGGGCAGAATGCAATGAGCGGCGGTCAAGACCAGGCGCCGGCCGATCAACGCGCCGGAGCAGTTCCCGTTTAAATCGCCGATGCGCATCAGCGCATAATGATTGACCGGAAAGAATGGGCTCACCGGTTTTTTGACGCGGTTATCAACGCCGTCGGACCAGCCTGTGCGCTGAAACAACGGGTTCGGATCATTTTCCGCCGCGGCGCCGCGGCCGGTTGCGTGCAGGATCCCCCGTTCGCGCGCCCGGATGGCCATGGCCGCCATCGCCTTGCCCGTGAACTGACTGAAATACTCTCCCTCGCCGCTGACAAAGATGACCGCGTCGTCGCCGCCGGGAACGGGCTTGAGCCCCGTTTGCGCCACGGCGGCTCGGATCGCGGCGGCGCGCTTGAGGCCCTTGCGGTTGGGAACGGCGGCGCCTCGGGCGACCGGGCGTTCGACGTTCAGCGTCGCCCCGTCGACGGGGGCGGCGGTGTCGCCGAGACGAATGGTCCTGACCGGTTTCGCCGACGCAAGACCGGCGACGAGCGCTTGTTGTTCGGCGCGGGTCTCGTTCGGGTCCATGCGCAGGGACAGGGGGCCGGCGCCGGTTCCGGGCGACGCCGGATCGTAGGCGCAGGCGGCAAGGGCAAGGGCGCCCGCCGCGGCGATGGCGGCGGAGCGGAACAATGTCGGCGTGGTCATCGGCGTCTCTCCCCAGAAACGAGCGTGCTCGCAGATTGCGGCGGCGAGCCTAGCAGGGGCGGGGGCGCGGCGCCACGGGCACGCTACGCGCGGGCCGGTACGGCCTCGCGCCGGGCCCAGGCCCGCTCGTGCAGGGTGAAGGCGAGGGTCTGCACCGCCGGCTCGACGATGCCGATGGAAAGAGCCGCCACCCAGCTCCCCGTGAGGGCGAAGGTGACCGCGACCGCCACGGTGAAGTGCATCACCGCATAGCTCATGGTCTTGAGGGTCGGGTCGCGCCGCGCAAAGGCGAGGGCGAGGGCGTTCAACGGGCTCGTTCGGAACATGGCGCGCTGGCTCCTTTTGCGGGCGGACGTGAGGACTGGCGTGACGACCATATAATGAGAATGATAATCATTATCAATTCACGGTTGCGTCAGACGATTGCGTCAAACGGAGGCGGCAGGCGGGCCGCGGCGATATTTCGGCGAATAGGGGCAGCGCTTCGCCGCCTTTCCGCCGCGTCTGGCGATCTCCGTGGCGGAGTAACCGGCGCCCTCCGCCCGATTTCCGAACCGCGCGGCGACGGGACAGTCCGGGCGTTTGCCGTGACAGACGGGCAGCCACCGTCCCTTTGTCGCGCCGCCGCAGCAATAATAATCGCGGGGAGACACATCATGAGCGCCGCGCCGGCGCGCCTCCGCCGCAAACAGCTTGTAGAGGTGGGTGTTGCGGGCGAATTCATAAAGCGCGTTCAGCTCTTCGTCCGTATAGAGCTCGGTTTTCATCTCGGCGGCTGCGAGACTGCGCCGCGCGCGGCGGCGTTTGGGACGTTGCGAGGCGGGGGCGGGTTCTGGCATTGGTTTTTACTCCGTGTACAATCAAAATATCATTTTACTCCCGCTCATCCCGGCGAAAGCCGGGATCTCATGCAACTTGCTCCGAGTCTGTCTCCCGAGTTCCCGGCTTTCGCCGGGATGAGCGGGTTGAAGGACTTAGCAAAACCCTACCCCCGCTCATTCCCGCGCAAGCGGGAATCCATTTGATTTTCACCCGGCCGGTGGATCCCCGCTTGCGCGGGGATGAGCGGAGAAAAACAACATCCCTTCCTTTTGACATACGCACGCACGCCGCGGCTCAAACGAACCCGAACGTATAAACTCAGAGAGGCATGCGAGGCGCAATGCATCCGATTCAAAATAAACAGCGGACGCATGGCGCCTCGCACAGCGGCGTTGGACAGCGTCATCAATCGATCGCATT
>JANQON010000004.1 GCA_028289605.1 Hyphococcus sp.
GCGCTCCATGATCGGCGGTTTGAAATTGAATATACCAATCATCAAGTTGTTGTTCAGACCACCCAGTCGCGTCCACAAGAATTTTGCCTGTTTGACTAGTGCAACCGGCCGCAACTAAGGCGCAAAAGGCTGAGACAATCGACACAGTCACTTTACTCATTGTGTGTTCCCTCACGGCGCGATCAAGGTCGTGGGTCTTTCCCGTAAAGTCCGTATCCATATTCATCAGGCGCAGTTCGTTGGGGTTTGCCCTCCAATGAATCCGTCGAACGCGTAATCCGTGACGACGCCGTTGCCGTGGATCAGTTTCGTTCGCCGGCTACGAGACTATTTTTCTAGAGCGAGTGACTTCAAGGCTTCTTTTATCTAAATAAATCTTGATAGGCGTTACTGAAGCTGGGCTATAGTATGTAAGGGGATCGTTTTCGAATCCAAGTTCGATAAACTCATCTACAAACTCGTCGTCATTACTTTTGATTCGCTGATAAAACGAGACGATGTACTCATCGGCACTTTCTCCAAACCCAATTAAGTAATTTGACAACGGGCCATAGCCCCCAAATTTTTGATCTAATTCACTCAAATAATTGGCGGCTGCAAATATTGAAGTTAGCGTTTCTGGCGAAAACACCGATTGTATTTCGTCATCGGAATTCTCGAATTGAAACTTATAGTGCTCGTCTAAAGCAGATTGAGAATACCCTCGCTTGGTCAAATCAAGCCCGCCTCCTGACGCGCCCTGATAGGCGCACCCTGCTGATAGAAGTACGATTGACAGTATGAAGATAACTTTGAACTCATATACTTTCATGTGACCTTCCTTCACAGCCTGCATTACGCTCAGTATGCATAACGCAACAGCTATCCCGCTAGGCGTCCTCGTCGATTGGAGTATTCAATGCTCTCTCCAGCCAGATAGTACTCTCGGGGCCAGGCGCCTTTTTCAACGACCTTCGTCAGTTCCTCAGGCGTGATCTCTGAGACGAACAGGACCGGACTCTTCGTCAACAGAATTGCCTCATGACTGAAATGATAGCCCTCCATAGAGTTTAGTGCATCAAAATACTTCGCTGCATTTTGAAGTTTGTGAATCTTAATGCGAAAACGAGCAGTAAACGCTTCTAGAAAATCAGAAAAGCCATCGGGATCTTGCCGGCCATAGCTCTCAAAAAGAAAAGTATCAGACTTAATCCGCGACTTTGATACGCCAAAGAACTTCGCCATGTAGGCAATTACTAGAGATGAAATGCCGTAATCCGCCACCGGGATGCATCAGTCACGGCACTTCATCTCCAAGAATGAAGACGTGGTGGAAGAAGGATCTCGTCGTTTGCAAATTAAATCGTTCACACTCAACGAGACCTCCGTAAGGTCAAGATAAAGCAACACTCTTGGAAACTGGTTGTCCTTAGTAGCAGCGGTAACGTCAATGCCAATGCGGTTAGAGGCTGAAAAACACTCCCCTGTCACGGTTTCCGGATATAAAAAATAACCGAAAATCTGATTGACTTCAGTGTCAATCTTCACTTCCCGACCGTTGTAGCGCGCCGAAAGCACCTGGAGCTCCGGAGGCCCGGACTCTGTGGGGCCGGTCCACCTTATTTGAAACCCGCCAGTATACTCATCACAATCGAATCGATGGTCTGCTGTTTGGTCAGCGAAAGTTGAAGATGGGATCGGCAACGGCTCCGCGGCGCTCAAACAGCTTGATGGCAAGACGCCCAAAACCAATACGCAAATATTTCGTCGCAGGAATTGAATGAATGATGTCATGTAAAAAAGCCCCTTTTACAATGTTCTTTGGCAGTCATTTATTCCCGGGCTCGGGCCTCCTGCGAATGTATATATCAGACAAATTACTGGCGTGCCAATCAGATCAGGATTTCGTCCTGAATAAAAGAAAATCTGATCCCTAGTGTCCCGATCTGCAGGCCCACCCCAGGGAATGCCGCTTGGGTGATTGTGAATAAATCCAATGACGTCTCTATAAAGTTCGAATAACGCCGCTTCCAGCCGCGGATTCGAGTCAATATGCGTGCCTCCTATTAAATCAGTTCGGTCAACATCTCCGGCAGCATTGAGGTAGACTACCACTCCCCACTCAAATTGCCTTTCTTCCTCGGAAAGAGCTTCAAATTCACTTTCTGTAGAGAGAAGCAATCGATACGCTTCGTTGTAGATGTTGCCTCGGCTTGAAGCGTAATTGAATGCGCCTGCGCTTCCTCCGCATATGGATCCATTCGCAGTGTCGATACGGCTAGCGCTGCAATATCTTCTTTCCACTCTCCTGACGGGCTCATCCTCATCGCAATCAGGCTCGTTAGACTTGCAATTCTCCGTTCCCGTCGGGTCCACAAAATTCACCGGATCCCCGCCCACATACCCATACATATTCATCCCATCGCCATAGCCGATGGGATCGGTCTGCATGAACCGGCCAAGTTCCGGGTTATAGAACCGGGCCTTGTAGTAATAGAGCTCGACCTCTTCGATCCAGGCCTGGCCGGTATACTGGAAGCGCCCGACATTGCTGTCGCCCGGTCGTCCGTAGGCGTCGTAGGTGTTGACGTCGGTGACGGTCCCAGCGTCGTCGGCGACGGCGACGATGGAGCCGCGCTCGTCCGGGATCAGCCAGCGGCGGTCGGTGGTGTCGTCGCCCTCATACCAGACGATGGGTTCGTCGACGCCGGCGCCGTGGACATATTTGCGCAGGACAGTATAGCTCGCGTCGGTTTCCGCCGTCAGCCTGTCGCCGGCGTAAAAGAAACGATGCGTCGCGTGTCCTGATTTCGCAGTCCAGCGCAGGCGTCCGTCGCCGTGATAATGGAGTGTCGCGCCATTGGCGCTATGCATGAGATTGTCCGGATAATAGGCGTAGGACTTGCCGTCCCAGGACGTGACGTTGCCGCGATCGTCATGAGAGACCGACGCGCCGCCGACGCTGGTCGCCTGGTTCAATCCGTTCATGATCGCCGACGCGTCGATGTTCCAATGATCGAGATAAGCGAAGAGATCGTTTGACCGCACGGCCTGGGTGATCTGTCCCGCCGGGTTGTAGGAGAAGTCGAGATCGAGGTCGTGGGTAGTCCCGGTGAAGTCGGTGTCCATGTCGGTCAGGCGCGAGGCGCCGTCGAAGGCGTAGTCGGTGACGACGCCATTGCCGCGGGTGAGTTTCGTGCGCCGGCCGAGATCGTCATAGTCATACTCCGCCAATACGCCGACCCCACTGGTCGCGCCGTTCTCGCGCACCTTGGTCACCGCGCCCGCGACGTCGTAGTCATAATTGACGTAAAACCCGTCCCGATAAATCATCTTCGTCATCCTGCCGGCGACGTCATATTCATAGGACAGCGTTCGGCCGAGTTGCGTCTCAGACTTGACCCGGCCTAACGCGTCATAGGAATACACGACGCCGGTCGCGTTGTTGCCGCTGGCGGAGAGAAGCGTCAGACGTCCGAGATTGTCGTAAGTGTTGGTGCGCGTTGTCATGCCGGACGCGCTGGAGGATTTGAGCCTCTCCAGATTATCGTAAGTATAGGTATGCGTTGTTCCATACCGGTCGCGCCGGGTCGCCGCCGCCCCGGTGTCGCGATAGGTCCATTGTTCATAGTCCGTAGATGAACTGGTCCCCGCCGCGGTCTTGGACGGATAGCGGGTCTTGGACAGGCGGTCATAGGCGTCGTACTCGTAGGTGGTTTTGTTGCCCTCGCCGTCGGTGACGGTGGAGAGCCGGCCGTTGATCGTATAGCCGCGCCAGGCGGCGTCGGCGGCGACGGAGGTTCCATAGGCGGTGATCGTTTTTACCGGCCGGTTGAGCGCGTCATAGGTGGTTTTGACGATGCGGTCCTCGCCGAAAGATCCGCTGGTCCCCAAGGAACAGGCGGCCGGCGGGGACGCGAAGACAGACGGGTTCATCCGCCGGGCGACGCAATCAACGCGGCCGCGGCTGTCATAGCTTACCTGGCCGACGCCGTAGGTCACGCCGCCGGCGGCAAACGCTTCTTTGATGGGGCGCCCGTAGGAGTCGAACGATGTTGTTGTCGACTGCAATGTTGCAAAGGAGGCGAGACTGAGGCCCGGCGTCGTGCCGACGCGCACAAGATAAGGCAGTCCGCGGCTGTTATAATATGTCCGGCTTGCGCGATGCTTGAGAGGACCGGCGCCGTCCGGGTCGACCCCGACGGTTCCGATCACCTGGCCCGCGTTGTTGTAGTAGATGCGGGTGCGGTCCGCGGTTCCGGCGAGCGGGCCGTCGGTGAGATAGACCCGGCGCTGATGATCAAAATAGAGGCGGGTCACGGATGACACGGCGTTATCGCCGGACTTTCTTTCCAGATAATAAGGAAGCCGGTCGTCGCTCGTATAGGCAAGGGCGACGACGCTTTCCGCCGCATTGCCGGAACAGGTGGAAGCGCTCGTCAGCGAACAGCGCTTCACGTATCGCAGACGCCATGCGGTTCCCGAATAGGCGGAATAGTTCTGATACGCATAAGTCGTCTGCGGCCGCGCAATCCCGCTGCCCGGCGACGGCGCCTTGACCGTCAACACCCCGCCATGGGTCGTATTGTAGGTATAATCCGTCTGTCGCCCTAACCCATCCTTGGTCCATTCCGGCTTGTTGCAGGTTTTCGCATTCGTGCACGACGACGGATAGGAGGCCTGGAACGATGTGATCGGCGAGCCGCCGCTCTTGTTGTAGTTTTTGACCGCCGTGACGTTACCGCGGGAGTCATACGCGTAGGTCGTGTAGTTCCCTTCCGGCGGCGTCGCCCGCGTCAGCCGTCCGTAGCTGTCATAGAGATAGCTCGTGGTCTGGCTGAGACCGTTGGTGTCGGACGTCACGCGGTTGGTCGACGTGTCGGACACCACCGTGCGCGAGAATGAGTTCGGCCCGGAGATCGTGGTCGTTCGCGTCGAACCGACATCTGAGTAACTGTAGGTCCAGCTCGACCCGAATTTCGAGAGCGTGAGCACGCGGCCCAAACCGTCATAGGTCACCGTGACGTCGTTCGACGCCGCGCCGGGGCCTTTGTACGCCGTCACTCTGTCGGACGTATCGCGGGTGTATGTATGCACGCGGCCCGCGGCGTCGGTGATGGCGTTGCCGGAGAAGGAAAGCGACTGCCAGGTTCCCGATCCGAAGAGCGATTTGACCGTCGCGGACGTCGCCGAGTACCACGCCGCCGTGCAGAAGGAGACGCACGCATCGGTGGCGTAGTCATATTCCAGCCGGTAGCCGAGGGACGACGTCACCGTGTCCGGGCGCACATAGGTGTTGGAAACGGCGCACGGATCGCCGAACAGCTCCAGGCACTCGATTTCAACGTCATAGGCGAAGGTCAGCGTTTCGCCGGCGGGAAAAGTGACGGTCTCCACCCGGGCCTCATTGGCCTGGACCGGCACGATGGACGCAAGGGCGCCGTCGAATTCCGCCAGCGTGCCGTCGGGCGCAGTATAGGTGAAGTCCCCGGACGCGAACTCAACGAGCGAACCGCCCTGCCCTTCGGCTGCGGTGAACACGGCGCCGGATTTGGTCCACACCGTTGTCTGTCCGAACAGCGTCACATAATAGGTCGACCCCGATGAGGTGACGCCGCCTGTCAGCGAATCGGAGAACTCAAAGCTCTGGCTTCGCGTATAGGCGATCGATCCCGGCCCCTGGCCGATGCCGATGGAGGGATAAGGCGGATAGAAAGCGCCGGTGACGAGATCGACGCCGTTGCCGTCGATGGAGGTGTGGGACGGCGGCGGCGGTTCGGACTGCGCCAGCGCGCTTGCTGCTGAAAAAAAGACAAAAAGGATTGCGCCCGCGGCGCCCAACATCGCGCGGTTCATGGAGTTCTTCCCTGTTGTTACCGCCGCATCGCGCCGTCAGGATGCAACGTTACTTGCTTTCAGCCTTAAAAAAGACCGCCGCCTTGTCAGGGCGGCGGCAGGTTCGTCGATCCGGTGGTCTTCTCCCGCGTCCGGTTGTCCGCGTCGTCATATTCATATTCGGTGTCGACATTGGCGTTGACGGTTCCGGACCGCTCGACCTTCACGAGCCGGCCCTGGGCGTCATAGGCGTAGTCGACGGTCTCCGCCGCGACCGCGGCGGCCCCCGCCCCCAACGTCGCCCCGAGGGCCGCCGCGAACGCTGCGATGGTCGGTTGTTGAAGCCGCATGGATTGTCGAAAGCGCATAGGTCACCTCAATCACCCAATAGAAGCGCGCATCGTAGCGTTCGAAGCGTGTCGTCTCGTCGATAGCAGCCCGAACACTTTCCTCTGCTACTTCTCTCTACGCTCGCGCGCGCAGTAAACGCCCCGTCGCGACGCAAACGTCATCGAGAGGTCAGCGTCCAATAAGGCCGAAACATTGTCAAGTTATTCGCGTGCAGTTAGGCTGCCTATTCGGTAAAGTTTTTACATCAAGCGCAAAAACCGTGTACGGATTGACAGCAATTCAAATACAGAACACTCTCTAACCGCAGTCACCAAGCGAAGACATTATGCTGATCAGTATCGCCGCTTCCCTGTTCGTGCTCGCCGCCGACCCGCCTGAAGGCGCCTTGTGCGTACAATCTGCACATGACAATGGCGACTATGTCACCTATGTGATCCCCGCCGACCGGCTGTCGGCGTTTTCAACCAAAGCGGCCGACAAGAACCGTCGGTTCGACGTGGTCGATTGCCCCGGAGAATGGGATGCCGCGTCGACGCAAAAACTGTGCGACGCCTTTGACGGCTTCAGCGACGACCTCAAAGCGGCGATGACGGAAATCTACGCCGTTTCCCCTGATGAGATGTGCCAAGCGGCCAAGGATGTGGACCAGCTCCAGGCGAAGACGTAGCTGTTTCCGCCCGGGCTGCAGAGTGGGAGTGTTTGGAGGCTGAAGCTTTCGAGCGATTGCCGACCGTTAGAGCACGGCGGTAGAGGAGCGCGGCGGCAGGACTGCGCCAAAAAGCCTCGCGGCCCCTAAGACGCAATCTGGAATGTGAAGCTGTCTGGGATGCGAGGCTGTCGACGGATGTTCAACTGTTCTGCGCTGGCCTCGGCGGCTGGTCTCTGGGCTGTCAGGGATCTGGGCACAACTCCGGATCGGGCCCGTCGTTGCAGTCGCATAGATTTGGGAAAATATCGCACCAGTTGAACGCATACGCTTGAGATACGGACCCGACACCGAGCGCCAAAGCAAAAACGACCGCAGCGAATTTTCTTTTCTTCATAGAGCGCTCCTGTAATATGCATGTATAAAGTACAATACGCATGCATTATTATACTACTGCATTTATAGTGAATATTTTGATGGTCAAATCATCCCGCCAAGCGGCGCCGCCTTGACTGCCTGCGAGCGCGGGAAATCCAGCTTGAGCGCCGATGCGCTCAAGACCGCCTAAACCACAGGGCGCGCGTTGTAGGTTTCGGCGTCGAGCTCGTTCTCCCACTTGGCGACGGTTGTCGCCACCGCCAGGTCGCCGGTAACGTTCACCACCGTGCGCATCATGTCGAGAATTCTGTCGAAGGGGAGGATAAAGCCGACTACAATTGCTGTTTGCGCGCCGGACACCCCAATGGATTCCAGGACGGCCGCCAGCAGGAAAAGCGACGCCGACGGCACCGACGCGGTGCCGATGGAGACAAGCGTCGTCGTTAAGCCGATGATGAGATAGTCGGAGAATGTCAGCGGCACCCCGAACGCCTGCGCCGCGAACAGCGCGACAATGCCCACATAGAGCGCCGTTCCATCCATGTTGACCGTCGCGCCGAGGGGCAACACGGACGACCGTACCGGCGCGCCGATCCCGAGATTTTCATCGGCCGCCGCCATGGTCACCGGCAGGGTCGCGGCGCTCGACGAAGTGGAATAAGCGACAAGCTGCGGGTCGGCCGCGCCGCGAACGAACGGCATCACCGGCAACGCCGCCAGAAAACGAATGAGCCCCCCGTGAACAATGATGATGTGAAGTGCGCAGCCCACGTAAACGGCGACCGCCAACGCGAATACGTTCAAGAGAGTTGCAGCGCCTTGCGTGCCCGCCACCCAGGCGATCAGCGCAAAGACGCCGATCGGCGCCAGTTCCATCACGAGAAAGGTGACTTTCAGCATCGCCTCGGCGCCGGCGTTAAACGCATCGCCCAGGATTTTCGCTTTTTCGCCGGCCAGCACAATACCGACGCCGAACAGAATGGCGAACACGATGATCGCCAGAATATTGCCCTCCGCCAGCGCCGCCACTGGGTTCAGGGGAATAATCGCATACAACCGCTCAAGCAGCGTCAGCGAGGGCCCGAGATCACGCGCTTCGGCGCCGGCGAGATCGACGCCGGCGCCGGGCTGCAAAACCGCGCCCATCAAGAGCCCGATACAGATCGCCGCCGCCGTCGTGAAGAGATATAGACCGAACGCCCTAACGCCGATGGAGCCCAGCCGCTTCGGATCGCCCATCGCGACAACGCCGGCCACCAGCGTCGTGAAAATCAACGGCACGACCAGCATCCGAATGAGCCGGACAAAAAGGTCGCCGATCCATCTAATGGAGGCAGCGCCCTCTCCCCAGATCAAGCCGACAATGACGCCGGCGATCAACGCGGCGAAAATCCGCTTCCAGAGTTTTATCGCGAACCACTTTTTTATCATTTGCGGCCCTTTGCGGTTAATCGGTTTGGTGGGGATGAACGGCGCTGACATCGCCCTCGTCGGACTGAGCGGCGCGCTCGCAGTATCGGGCTTTCATCGCCGCGAATTCCAAATAGGCTTCAATGTCATTGCACGCTAGCAGACGATCTAGATCGCGAAGCGCCAGAATCGCCAGCTCGGGTGAGCGGCGCCCGTCATCCGACTCGTTTTGGGAAGCGCTAAGCCAACAGGCTAAATTCCGGTATTTGCTGAAAACCATGATCCGTCCTTACTATGGTTCGTCGCATTGTGCGCGCTTCAACGGCGCGCCTGCGGTTATCGGCGCGACGGTTTCGCCGTCGACTGCCAACGCGCCGTTGACAAACAGATAAACAACGCCTTCCGACATGCGACGGGGCTCCGCGAAGTCGGCTTTCTCGCCGTATGTTTCAGGATCAAAAATAACAATATCGGCGAAGAATCCTTCACGTATGTAGCCGCGTCCGCAAAGCTGAAAAACATCGGCGATGAAACCGGAACTGCGGCGTATGAATTCGCTCGGCGATAAAACGTCGCGCTCGACCACATAGCGACGATATTTTCGCGGGAAACTTCCAAATTTCCGAGGATGGCCGTCGGTGCCGTCCGAGCTTGTGGCCACCCACGGCCGTTTCATAAACGTTTCGATATCGCTCTCTTGCATATTGAACGAGGCAACGCGCGCATCGCCCTCCAGCACGATCGCTGTTGCCGCGGCGACTGGCGTCTGGTCCCGTTCGAGCGCAATTTCTCGCAGCGTCCTGCCCACCAAGGCGTCATCTCCATCAACGATCAACAGCGCTTCGGCGCCGCCGCGTTTGCGGAGGTTCTTCTCCATTTCCGATTGCAGTCTCGATGCAAGCGCCGGATCGCGAAGCCGCGCGCGCATGTCGTCTGCGGAGCCCGCCTTGGCCCAGTTGGGAACGAGCGCATTCGAAACCCGTGTCCCTGACGCCGACCACGGATATTGGTCGGCGCTAATGCGTTGCCCGCTGTCCTGCGCCGCCTCAATCAATTCGATCACATCTTTGCTTTGTCCCCAGACGTCTACGCCAAGCGCCTTAATGTGGGCGATATGGACCGGCGCGCCGCTCTTCCGTCCAATTTCCAGCGCCTCTTCAATCGACGCCAAGAGCCCGATGGAATAGGAACTCTCGTCGCGAATGTGGCTGTCGTAGACGCCGCCGTGTCGTGCGGCGACTTTCGACAATTCAATCAGCTCTTGGGTTTTCGCAAATGATCCCGGCGCATAGTAAAGCCCTGACGAAAGGCCCAGCGCGCCTTCCGACATCGCCTCACGGACCAGAGCGCGCATGCGATCGGGCTCCTGTTCCGTCGGCGCACGGTTCTCTCCGCCGATCACTGACCTGCGGACGGTGTTGTGACCGACGAACAGCGCCGCATTCGTTCCGACGCCGTTCGCGGCGAGCGCCCGCAAAGTCGCCGCCGTTTCTGTCGGCCCCTCGCCGTCATTTCCGGCGAACACCGTCGTCACGCCCTGGGTCAGATAGTTGGCGTTGACGTTGTCGGCGTCGGAGAGGAGGTCCGCCAGCGCGTGGGTATGTGGGTCAATAAAGCCAGGAGCGACAATCAGGCTTTGCGCGTCGAGCGTGGTCTCAGCGATGACGTTTTCTAGTTGTGCGTCTCCGACGAACACGATTTTATCGTCTCGTATGCCGATATCGAGTTCCGAGCCGACGTCGCCTTCCTCACCGGTAAATACAGTTCCGTTAGCAATCAGAAAGTCGACCGACAGACTGTGCGACGCTTCTTCTTTCGCACAGGCTGCGACGAGGATCGCAACGGCGAACATGTTCAGTCTTTTTGCATGCGCAATCATCGTCTTACGCCGCCTTCCGATCGAGGAGTGAATCGCGTTCGCCGAGGATCACGTCGTTTGCGATTTTTTCCGCACAGACCGCGGAAAGCGTCCAGCCGAACATGCCGTGCCCGATATTGAGGAACAGCCGATTCACTTTGGTTTCGCCGACAATCGGCAAGCTGTTTGGCGTTGACGGACGAACGCCGACCCATCTGGAAGATACATTTGAAAAATCGGCCGCACCGGGAAACGCCTCCGTCGCGCGACGCAGTAACAGATCGGTTCGCCGTTGGGCGACATCGGTTCGTTGCGCGCCGGCGTCTGCGAATCCCGCCACACGCAGGTTTTCGCCGATACGCGAGTACACCATTTTTCTCGCCAGATCGGTGATCGCAATGCTCGGCGCTCCCTCGGCCGCCGGCGCGGTAATGGAATACCCGCGGATGGGTTGAACAGGCGCAGCCACGCCCAAAGGACGGAGCAGACGCGGCGCATTCACGCCCATGCAAACGACAACTGCATCTGCGGCAACATCGCCGTCGTCGGCGGCAACGCCGTACACTTGGTTGTTGCGAGCCAGGATGGCGCGGACGGAAGTGTTCAGCAGAAAATCAACGCCGAATTGGTCGCGCGCCGCGGCGCCCAGGGAAAGGGCGAAGGTTCGCGCATCTCCAACGTCATCATTGGGGGCGTACAGCCCGCCCGCTATGGCCGAGCCCCGCCAGCAATTCAATGCAGGCTCCAACGCCAGGCAAGCCGATGTGTCCAGAGGGCGAAGCGCACGCCCCTTTTTGTACGCTTGCTCTGCGCGTGTCGCAGCCCTCTTGAAGTCGTCTTCACTGTTGAACAGCACCAGCTTTCCCGCTTTTCGATGGGCAAACTGGACGCCCGCTTGGCGTATCACGCGCTTGAACGCCCCGTCGGAACGTTGCGCAAGTCGCGCCAAGGCTTCAGCATTCTGACGCGCGGGCCCCGGCGTGCAGTTAACGAGAAACCGGGCGCCCCAGTTGAGAAAGGCTGGATCGAAACTGAGGCCGATTTTGAAAGCCTCGTCTTTCCCGAGCAAATAGTCAGCCAGGTGACGCAGAACGCCCGGCGATCCCGTGGGAGAGGCGAAATCGTATGAAAGCTGTCCGCCATTGGCGAAGCTCGCTTCGCCGGCGAGTTCGCTCCGCCGCTCCATAACGGTGACGTCGCATCCCCGCGACGCCAGCGCATATGCGGTCGTCACGCCGACCACGCCCGCTCCGAGGACGACGACCCTCATTGCTTAGTCCGCTGGCGCCGGGCGAGCGCTGTCCTCCAGCGACGGATCGCTCGCCAGAAGCGTTTCCATCATCTCTTCGGCGAAAACAATCGCCGATGCGCGCACAAGACGCCGATCCGTCTGATCGCCCAACTCATAGGTGATGGCCGGCGCGCCGAAC
Source organism: Hyphococcus sp. (assembly GCA_028289605.1). Taxonomy (GTDB): domain Bacteria; phylum Pseudomonadota; class Alphaproteobacteria; order Caulobacterales; family Parvularculaceae; genus Hyphococcus. The sequence goes on from JANQON010000004.1 coordinate 11,888, forward strand.
CGTCGGTGGATGTAGTTTTTCGACGTCGCCAATTCTGTGGTTTCGCGTTCGGCTCGTTCGAACTCAAATCCCTCGTCGAGACGTTCGCGGGCGCCGGCGATCCAAAGATCGGTAAATCTTGGAGGCGTTGTCGCAACGTTTTTGAACTGCGTGTAAAAGACATTCCGATTCGTCGAGTGGAAATCCAGCATAAGCCGAAGCTCGCTTCGCTCGTCATTGGCGATTTCATCAAGGATCTTCTTAACAGCCTGGGTCTCGGGCTGGGTGAACGGTCCCCAATCGCGGTTGAGGTCAACGCCGTTCACATTATGCCTCCAGTAGCCATGGGCGACGCCGTCAGGATTTAAGAGCGGGGCGGCGGTGATATGAAACCTCTGCCGAAAAGCGATCGCCAGCGGCGTATCGGCGAATACTGTCTCCAGGAACGTCAGCATGGCGAATGCGCCGGTCAGCTCCGGCGGGTGTTGTCGTCCGACGAAAAGAACATGCTCTTTTTTGCCGTCGTCGTCTTCGGGCGCCGACAGGACGGCTGTCAGCGCCCGCCCCTCGACCGATTCCCCGATTACCGTGGTTTCAAACTGAGCTTCTTCGATAAGGGCGTCGATCCATTTCTGATAGGCGCCGGTTAGCAGCAGTTCCTGGCCGGCGACAATAAATGGAGAGGACTCCGTGGCTAACCGGAGGATGACTTTCTTTCCCTTGCGACGTTCTTTGACACGGTCAGGATCGACAAGCGTCCAGCGTGTGGCGTCTTCGCTGCGTTTGGGTCGGTAGCGATGCGCGGCGTCTGAATAGCGCATAACGATTTTGAGATCGCCGGGCTGTTTTGGCGTCACGCGAAATGCGTACCACGGGCTCGGATTGATCGGCAGGTTCTCAGGGTCGATGCGAATGTGAAAACTTTTGCGCTTGGCGACGCATTCCGACATGCGCGCGCCCTCAAACTCCGCATCAAGTTTCGCCAGGTCGTTTTCGCATGCCTCAGCGGCGCCCAACATCGCCGAGAAAACGGCCAGAAACGCCAGGGACGTCAGTTTAATATTCATCGTCAGCCTGCGAAATATCGTGTGGGGAATTGGGCGACGCCGGACGACATAATACGCAATCGACCGGCGCCAATGGGAGTAGTCTAAAACGCTTTTCGTATGGATCCGTACCAATATCGGCCTCGGCTCGAATGCAGCTCTTCGTAGAATCCGGTTGCGAACTCATCGGCGAGCGGCGGCTTTTCGTCTGTGATGTTGCGCACGCCGAAACGAAGCCGCGTGTTGGATGCAAGCCCGGCGTCTTCAATCGTGTATTGCAGGTAGAGATTGACCGACATCCATTCGTCGACGCGGAAAATTTCTCCATTGGGCCCGGTGACCGAGGTGTCGGTGACGGGACCGATATACCGGCCAAAGGCGCCGGCGCCTACGGGCCCGTACCGCCATGTGAGCCCGGCGGTGCCGCGCCACTCCGGACGACCGTTTTGCTCAACGAGGGATTCTTGGCCCGGAATGTCGACCTCATCGCTAATGGCCCCTGATGCGATCGCGGCCAGTAGATCTGCTCCGGCCGCTGACGGATCCTGGAAGAAATCGAGAAGGTGGGCGGCGTTGGCCGAGAAACTAAAATCACCGAAGCCAGTATCGAAGTCGTAGTGAAGGCCGAAATCCAAGCCCGACGCTTCACGCGGATTTAAGTTGACGTAGTCGTCGGTAACTTCGAGAATTTCGCCCGCCGGCGTCAGCCCTGCGGCGGTGAAGAGCGCAATCGTCGCTGCGTCGGGCGCCGCGCGAACGACATTCGGATTCTCGCTTCCCTGCACGCGCAACAGGTAATCCAGTGAAATCTGGTTCTGATCCCCAAAAATGCCGACGACGTCGGTCTGTTTGATTTTCCAGTAATCAACAGTAACTGTCAGGCCGGAACCTTCCGGTTGAAATACGGCTCCGAGCGAGAAGTTCTGATTATTCTCAGGCTGGAGATTGGGGCCGCCCGAGCGCACGCTTTCAACCGAATTGCCGTCGCAGTCGCCAGTGTCGAACGCGGTCATGTTTGCGCGCGCCGTTGCTTCGCACAAGATCCAGTCTTCGCGGCCGGTGTTGACCCGACGGATGCCGCTGGCGTTGATTTGTTCCAGGTTCGGCGCCCGAAAGCCGCGGGCGTAGGCGCCGCGGATTTGCAGCCAGGAAACGGGGTACCAAGATACGGCGACTTTCGGTTTCGCGACCTCGCCCACGTCCGAATAGCTTTCGAAACGGGCGGCGAGCTGAAGGTCCAGCCTTTGCACGAGGGGAATGCCCATGTCCGGGCTCACGACGGGCACCGCCGTTTCGACAAAGGCGGAATAGACCGAGCGGGCGCCGTCCGTATCCGGCGTCGGGCTGGTTCCCATCACATCGCTTAGATTGGTGACGCCTGTCACGACGTCCGTGAACGTAATCGTGCCGTCGAGACGGTCGTCGCGGTCATCAAGAAACGTCTCCCGTCGCGCTTCGACGCCAATGGCGACGCCGACGCCGCCCGCGGGAAACTCGAACAGGTCCGCATTGGAAAACTTGATGTCGCCCAGCAGGATCGACGTCTTGCTCCGCCGCGACACGTCAACCATGAAGCTGTCGATGGTCGCCGGCGAGTTAAAGCCCATATTCGGCGCATTGGTGTCCGTGACATCGCCGCCGATAAACGGGTTATAGGCGTCTGGCGACGACAACGCCAACGCCTGTTGGAAAAGCGTGTTGCTCACACGGTTCGTGACGCTTTCCGTTGTCGCCTGGGAATACAGCAATGCGCTGTCGATGTCCCAGCCGTTTCCAATATCGCCGCGAATGCCGCCAAGAATGCGGAAACTGTCATTGTCCACATTGATTTCGCGCTGCCCGACATCGAGCGGACGCAGGTCGCGAATCTGAAGGTCCACGCCGAAAGGGTTGTAAAAATTCGACGCGGGCACCACGACGCGGTTGCTGGAAAGCATTTGCGCAGTTTCGCGCCGCCGGAAGAAGCTGGAACGATAGTAGGAAAACTCTCCGAACAGCTCCAGATCGTTGTTCAGGTCGTGATTGATGAACAAAAAGCCGTTCCCGCGTTTGGTATCGCCGATAAGGTCACGGTAGCGCGCGCGGTCCAGGCGCAGCGCGGTGTCGATCGACCCGCCGTCGTCGGCGCAGACGCCGCCCGGCAGCGCCACAAGGCATCCTGTAAACGTGTCCGGCTGAATATGAAAATCATCGTCGCCGATCGCCGGAATGGTCCCTGCCAGCGATCGAAATTCGCCCCAGGCGGTTTGCGTCGACAAGTTCCGCAATTGCGTATCGCCTTCAAAAGGCGTTCCAACGAAGAAATCGCGCAGGTCTTCCGTTGACGAATTGAGGAGATCGGTCGCCGGCATGCCGTTTCGATTGAGGAAATTGCCGAAGAAAGAAATATTGGTTCGGCCGTCGTTAAAAGTGTGGCCTGCTTCGATCGTAGCGGTCAGTTCGTCCAGGGACGTTCCTTCCGACGTCCCGTATTGAACGGTCCCTGTCAGCCCTTCGAAATCGTCCTTCAGAACCGTATTGATCACGCCCGCCACCGCGTCGGTGCCGTAGAGCGCCGCGGCGCCGTCCCGCAGCACTTCAACCCGTGAGATCCCGGTAACCGGAAGCGCATTGGAATTCACGGAATTCACCGGAACGAGGTTTTCAACCTGCGTGCCGGGATGCAGGACGAGGCGGCGGCCGTTCAAGAGAACAAGCGTGTTGCCGGTGCCGATGGCGCGCAGGTTGATGGAAGACACGTCGCCTTGTGCGCCGTTGACGCCGGTAAACCCGACGCCGTTGAAGGTCGCCTGACCGATTTGCGGAATGGACGCAAGCAACTCGTCGCCGCTTACCGCACCGGTAAGCGCAATTTCTTCTTCCCCCAGAACCGTCACCGGGAGCGCCCCGGCGATATCCGCGCCCTTAATCTGCGAGCCCACGACGACGATGACATCCTGGTTTTCGCTCGCGGGCGTTGAATCCTGGGCAATCGCCGCCGTCGCCGCCAGCGATGAAATCGCCGATGTAAGAAAAAAGCCTGATCGTTTGTTCCGCATGGGTTCGTTCCCTCCCGACGTGTTTTCAACTTTGCGTTGCGATACGATGATCGCGCCGCTTTCCGTCAGGCCGCCCTGCAGGCTCGTACCCTCGAACATTTCGTCGAGAGCCTGTTGAAGCGAATAGGATCCCTTCAACGACTTCGTATCCACCGCCTTGACATCATCGGTTTGGAAAAGAACGGAACGCCGGCTTGAGCGAGCCAGCAGCTTCACCGCGTCTTCAGCGTTTTGCGCCGCTATGTCGAATACCTGCTGATCGTCCGCCGGCGCCTGCGCAAAAGCGCTGGAACCGAGAAGCAATCCGTAGATAACCGCCAACCACACTACGCACCGAAGCGCCAACCGTATTCTTCCCAACCCTGTTGTCATGGCGTTCGTCGTCGCTTTGCGAGACGGCCATGTTAACCCGTCCGTGCGAGGAGAGAAAACCGCCAGTGGCGAACCGCAAAAAGTTTTTGGGAGGAGAATCTGTTGCAATTTTACGTCACCGCATCGCAACAAGGCGGCGGCTCAGGCCAAGCCGCCGCTGCTTCAGCTCATTCCGCTTTGGCCATTCTGAGCTGATACTTATCGTCACTCTCGCGTTCAACGACAACGCCGAGCCCCTCAAGGGCGCCAAGCAGTTGCTCAACATCGCCGGTGCGGAAGATTCCGCCGAACTTAAGTTCTTTCAGGTCGGGATCGACAATCTCGATGGATACCGGATTATGCCGCGTCAACTCCTCGATCACGTCCTCCAGCGGGGTCTCGGAAAACTCCAGAAAGCCGTCCGTCCACGACAGCTTGCGCTGTAGATCGCGCTCGGTGAGCACAGGAATATCCTGCGCCGCTGAAGCGGTCGCAATGCTCGCCAGCTCGCTCGAGGTTAGCGCTTGGCCGGCCTTAACAATCACGCGTTGCGCCGGCGGTTCTTCAACGACACGCTCCGTTGCGTCTTGCGGCGCCGTGAGATCTATGGACGAAGGCAGTTTGGAAAAGGCGACGACGCCTTCGACGACGGCGAGTTCGGTAACGGCTTCTCGCAGTCTCACCACGAACGAGGTTCCCACCGCCTCAGCGATCGCCGTGTCCGAGTAAACCACAAAGGGTCGCTTAGGATTGGACGCGACTTCGAAGAGGGCTTCGCCGTGGATAAGCCGAACGCGACGTTCTTCGTCATTGAAATCGACTTCAATCTGGCTATCGGTATTGAGCGATACGTCAGTGCCGTCCGCAAGGGTGATGGTGTGGTACTCGCCGACAGCCGTCTTGTAGATTTCAGGTCTTGCATTGGCGCTGAACAGCAGTGCGGAAACAATAACGCCGCCGGCAATGAATAAAGCGGCCGCCGAGGCGAGAATCGGCGCCAGAAAGCGCCCGCGTTTGCCGGAGGTTCGCAACGCATGCCCGACGCCGGCGTTTTTCTCGAGCGCCGGGGCAAGCTCGGTCAGAACCCCAAGCTGGCCTGAAAGATTAGCGATGTTGCGAATCTCGCGCCGGTGCGCCGGGCTCCGGCCCATCCACTCCCGCAGCGCCGCCAAATCGGAAGCAGATAGATTGCCGGATTCAAGCTGAGCAATCCAGGCGCACGCCTCGGACACTATTTCTTTGCTTGTTTCCATGGTCGACTGGCTATTCATCAAACGCAACTTTTCACTTTACCGCCGTTCGGCGTCCAACCCTAAGACATTGGTTTCAGGTTGATCCGCATTCTCAGCTGTTTGCTCCCGTATCATTTCTTCCCGGCATCGCTTTAATCCAAGCGCCACGTGTTTCTCGACCGTGCTCAATGCAATGTCGAGTTTGTCGGCGATTTCTTTGTGCGACGCTCCGTAAACATGCTTCAGCAGGAACACTCTTTGACATTGCGGCGGCAGGGTCGCCACCGCTGCGCCAAACACTTGCATCCTGGCTCTTGCGTCGACTGCGTCATCGACGGCCGGCTCATCTGATACGTACGAATCCGGGTCAAAATCATCTAGTAGGCTTGTCGTCATTTTTGCGCGCCGTTCGAGCTCGGCGCGCGCTACGTTCTTTGCAATTCCAACCAGAAACCGACGAGGTTCGTTGATTTCCGTACGTTTTTCCGCCTCCAAGGCGCGCAGGATGGTCTCCTGGGTCAGGTCGGCGATATCAATCTGGGACAACCGAAATCGGCGCAAGACGCTCGCGATCAGGCCCTTGTTGGCCTGAAAAACGGTGAAAATCCCTGCCTTGGGAGCCTTGCTCACGCGCGTCCGCCCGTCCAACGTCTCTTAGTGCGAGCCCAACTTACTGCGTAACGCGGTCAATCCGCAAATTCGGCGGATCGGACGAACAGGCGCACAATCTGCGCACTGAGGGTTGCGCCCTCACCTTCCGCCCCGCGCAGCGGCGGCCAAAAAAAGGCGGGGCGCCGAAGCACCCCGCCCTTTTTCCGTTTACAAGCGCCTTTGACGCTAGAAACTCGCCGTCACGTTGACGAATGCGCGCCGTCCAAGCAAGTCGTAACCGACGCCAATCGGCACGGACCGGGCGTTCAGTGACGCGCCTACGTCTTCGTCCACTTGGGGCGGCGCTTTGTCCAACACGTTGTTGACGCCGACCCTGACGGTGAAGACGTCCCGCCGCCAGGCGAGAGAGGCGTCGTGATACACCGTATGGGGAACAGAGTAACACCGTTCGAAATCGATGTTGTTGATCGGATCAAAACAGTTCAGCGGACGATCGTCGAGCTCATCGCGCTGCTTGCCGATATGGCGGGCTTGCCAGAACAGCGTGAAGTCCTCCCAGTTCACACGCGCCGTCGCCGTCGAACGCCATTTCGGTTGACCGATTTCGCCGACGTCTTCGTCGAATACCGCCGGCGCTCCCGGAAGGATCGTCAAATCACTGATCTCCCGCGACCACGTCGTGACCGTATCGAGGGATATGTTGATGTCTTCTCCGCCAATCCGGAAATCCTGATTGTAGGAGAGGTTCATGTCGACGCCGGACGCGTTATCTTCGGCGATATTGAACGGCGTCGCGTCAATTTCCGAGAGGAAATTGTCATTTGGATCGCGCAAGCGCCGCGTACAGAAAGGATCGTCCGGGAAATTCGATGAATCGTAGCATGAATCGACCAGGAATTGCGCCGTGGGCGTTAGCACCGACCCTTTGATTTTGATGTCCCAATAGGTAGCGCTTAACCGCAGATCAAATGCGTCCGTAAACGGCTGCTCAAAAACGATCCCGCCGGAAAACGCGAATGAGGTTTCCGGATCAAGGTTGAGATTACCCGCCCGGAAGACTTCGGCGGAGCCGGGCGTGACGCCCAAGCCAAGGGCGAACGGATCCAAGCCCTCAGCTTGACAGTTGGTGATCACGAGCTGGCTGCCGCGCAAGCGCGGGTCGTTGTCCCCGAAACCGTCGCCGTCATTGTCCGGACCGGGGTCGTAGGTGTCGGTGACGCCGTCGTTGTCGGTATCGACCTGCGCGAGCCCCGGTACAACGCATGGGTCTGTAACGTTCTGGAATCCCGATTGCCCTTCGAGGAACAATTCGCGCAGACCCGGCGCCCGGAAAGACGAACCAACCGTCGCCTTGAGCGTCAGAAAATCAACTGGGCTGTAGCTCATCTTGCCGGAATAGGTGAAGTTCGATCCATAGAACTCGTGGTTCGTAAACCGTCCTGCGCCTTCCAGTTCGAGGTTCTGAACAAGCGGCGCGTCCTTCAACACCGGAATAAAGATCTCGCCGAACAGCTCCCAAAGGTGCACGTCGCCATTGGAGGGACGGTCGAGGAAAAAGCCCGACAACAGACCACGCGCGGCCGTATCGTCGGCTTTTGTTTCCAGAGCCGTTTCCCGCGCTTCACCGCCGAGCAGCAGTTGCATTTCGCCGCCGGGCAAGTCGAGGATTGGTCCCGTGAAAAAGCCGCCGATGATGGCCTCATCCACGAATGTATCAATCGTCCGCACACCACGCAGATAGTTGACAACGCGCGGATCGTTGGCCCCGGTGATCCGCGGCAAAGAGCCGTCCAGCGGCGTTAGCCCAGGATCAAAGACGTTGAAGGGAATGCACTGCTCCAGAGTTTCCGTGGACGCCAGCGGCGCGGTCGGGTTTGGTATGAGGTCCGCGCAGACAATGTTCCCATTTGCATCCGTCGTATGTTCAAGCGACTGCAGCAGTCTGTCTTCGCGGACGCCGGTACGCTCTGAGAAGCCTTGAGAGCGCGTATAGCCCGCATAGACTTCGTATTCCCAGTCACGAAGCTTGGCGAACTCGAGGTCGCCTTTGACGCCGCCAAACATGCGATATTGGGTCAGTTCGGTTTCGTTCGTATCCTGCCATGGTTGAAACGGCCGGAACGTGAAATTCGCCGTCTGGCCAAATGCCGTGAACGGACTAAAGAGATTGTTCGTGGTTACCTGAATATCCAGCGTTTCCGCCTGACTGCTTTCCTGACGCGACTGGCGATTGCTCAGATTAAATTCGAGGAATGCTTCACTTCCTTCAATCCAGTCACTCAAGTCGTATTTTGCTGTCGCAAAAACGTTCAGCCGCTGGAATTCCGGTATGAGCTGGTCGCCTTGGCGGATCAGGGTCGCCGGTCCGTCCAGATTGTCAAAGTCGCCGTCCCACAGCACGAAACCCGGCGTGTCGATTCCGGCCCCGTCAAGCACCGGATCAACCTGTCCCGGGCGGGCGATGAGAACGGATCCAAGCGGAAACGCCAGGAATTGTTGCGACCGCGTGCCGTCCCCAAACTGACGGCGAAGGGTCTCATTTACGCCGTCGCCGTCAAGGTCCGACGGCACAAAGTCAACCGGACCGGCGAGGCTTCGCGTACCGCCGTTTGGCAACAAGAACGCGTCGGGACCGAAATCCGTTGCGAACATCCAGTCGCGCTCGTCGCCATTCAATTCCTCGGAGTGCACATATTCCGCCGAGAATACGAAACTGCCTCGTTCGCCTGTATCGCCCACCAGGATGGAGTAGCGTTGCTCCGTGCCGGCGGAACTCTCAAACGGCGCCGTCCGGAATGCATCGAGCTGAATGCCTTCAAATTCGTCGCGCAGAATTACGTTGACCACGCCGGCCACGGCGTCTGAACCGTAAACCGAAGAAGCGCCGTCAAGCAGGATGTCAATCCGCTGCACCATTGACGACGGCAGAATGGATGTGTCCGGAAATGATGGAGCGCCTTCGATACCTGCCGGCGAAACCCGTCGACCGTTAATCAACAGCAGCGTTCGGTCAGCCCCAAGCCCGCGTAATGAAATTGCCGATCCCCCCGGGCCAGCATTTGACACAAAGTTCGCATTGAATTGTTGGTCAAGTTGGACGCCCTGAACAACTGTAGTTGTCTGTAGTACGTCCTGGATGTCGATAAGACCGAGATCGGCGATCGTCTCGCCGTCGACAGTTTGCAGAGGCGATGTCGACGTAAAGGAGTTCTTGCGAATTCGGGAGCCGGTTACGACAACCGTATCTTCTTGGTCGTCGGCAAAGTCGTCGTCTGTAGCGTCGTCAATCTCCTCGACCTGAGCCGCTGCGACAGCGACCGCGGCGACTTCCGGCGCCTGGGCGGCGAAAGCGTTGGTGGTCAACAAAAGCGCGCCGGCAATTGATGTCGAAGACAGCAACAGCAAACGGTTTTCGCGCGTCGTTTTACTAAGCATTGGAGCCCCTTTCAGTGTCCGGTGCGCCTTGCGTGACCCATGAGAATTCGGCGAACACGGCAGTGATCCGTGCGACGCCGGCGCAAGGCTTCGTTGACGTAGGACAGTGGGAGCGCGCCGGGTCCTCAGTGCTTGGGCGGGATCAGGCGCTCGCAAAAGTCGAATGTGCTATTTTTGTCACGCTTTCGACTACGCTCCGGCCGGCGCACTGCATCGGTCGCGTCCGCGGCGACGTTCGGAAGACTCAAAATTTAGAATACGGCCTTCGGCGAGGCGCTTTATGCCAGCGGCGAAGCATCGCCGTCTCAATACAGTGCGGCGAGAGCAGCATGTAAGCAAAGCGAATGGCGCAAAATCAATCGAAATGAATGGAGATTTCGGCTCGTCTGTTAAGCGGCTCGCGCACACCGTCCGCTGTGGCGCGAGCAAGCCCTGTCTCGCCGTTGCCGCGGGTAGTTATGGCGCTTGCAGCCATACCGCGATCAATCAGGTATTCGCGAACAACTTGAGCGCGCCGTTCCGACAGGGATTGATTGTAGAAATCCGCCCCAGCGGTGTCGGTGTAGCCGTCAATACTGACGCCGGTGACGATTGTCGCATCTATATCCGCAAGCCGGGCGTCGATCTCCGCCGCGGCGGCCTCTGTCAAATTCGCCTTCATCAACTCAAAATAGACAGTGAACGAAACCGCTTCCGGCGACGGCGGCGGCGGTTCCTCAATTGGCAAGGGTTCCTGGAAGGCTTCGATAACAGGTTCGGGTTCGGGCTCCGGCTCGGGCGCCGCGACAACCGGTTCGGGCGCCGCGTCTTCTACAACGACGTCCTGTGTTGGCTGCGGCGGTTGCTCAACCTGGCGTTCGCCGGTCCACCAGCGCCAACCGAAAAAACCGCCGATGAGAAGGAGCAGCAGCAAAAGCAACAACAACCACGATCCGTTACGTCGGTCATCGCGATCGTCGGTGTCTTGCGTCGCCATTGCGAGCGGTCCTTTTTGAGCGCCTCAAACTGAGGACAGCGTCAGCTTAGAACCAATAGCTCTTGCCGAGGCGTTGCATGAAAAGCGGCGTGTTTGAAGGCGTCATCTCTATGTTCCACTCGAGCGTCTGGCCGAGCGTCGCTTCCGCGGACTGTTCCTCGATGGCGTATCCTTCCGCTTCAAAGCGCACCCACAGACGAGCCGATTCCGAACGCGCGGGAACGCCGACATGGAATTTCAGGGTGTCGCCGTCGCGACGGACAGTTGCGCCTTCCGTCACGAGAAACAGATTGAAGGTTTCGTCCGTATCCTCGTTGTGCAGACGCCCGCGAAGCGTGCCGCGTCGAATCATGGAGGAGGGATTGCCCTTAAGACCCTCGGGAAACGTTATCTCCAAATGCACGTCATATTTTGCAGCCTCGCTGCGCGCCTGCGCTTGGATGACGCGCGCTTCGCCGGGCTGAAAGGAAGCGTTTGACACTCTGGGCTGCAACGCCGCCTCGCGAGCGGCCTCAATCGATGACAGGTCGACCAGGTTGTCGTTGAAACCCTGAACGCCGCTGGCCAAGTTCGGCGGAGTCATTGTCAGCAGGACCGCAAGCAAACCGAAGCCTTGCGCGAATGCGCCCTGTCGGGTGAGCGGCTGAAAATAAAAAACCGAGCCGGCGCCGACCGCAGTCAGTCCGGCGATCACCATCCACAACGGGATTTCGGTGAAGCCGGCGAGAGACGCGAACTCAACCACCCATTCGTTGATTTTGAACAGCGCCGCCGCCTCGCCTTTTTGCCGATAGTCGGCAATGATCGCGGCGATAATCCCAGTCGCCCCCGCGAGCGCCAGACCCGTCATATCCGCAAAGCCGAATTCCCCCGGCGCTTTAATGCCGCGCTTTACCCCGTACATGCCTCATGCTCCTGAGATGTGACCCCGTCCGGATTTAAGCACATATGCGCGGCGGATTTAAGCCGCATGCCGCGGCCCGGCGGAAATTTTATCCGACGTCATCGCTGTCGAGGCGGCGCGCCCTGAAAATCCACATCGAAGAGATGCTCCAGGCTCGTCCGTGAAAGCCCATGTTTCATATAGTCATAGGGGGTTACATTCACAGCCTTGATGAGCACGCGCTCAATCGTCAGTCCCTCGCCTTTTGCGTGTGGCGTCACGTCGACATCGATCACGTTGATGCAGCAAAGATCCTGTTCGAAGGCGTCGATGGTGGCGAGGCCGCCGCCGCAGGCCCAACCGAGCGCGATGCGGTTTACCCCCTCATGGGCGACGACCAGCGCGGACCGCCAGTCCCGGGTTGTGAGAAGATCCTCGAGAGCCTCAACAACTCTGATTTCCGCGTCGGCGAAACGTTCGCCGCCGGGCAGAAACGACGCGCCGGGCGTCGCGGCGCCTTCAAAGCTATAGGCCAGTCTCGCCGCCAACTCTTCCCGGCTTTTGGCGCTTAGCCAGGCGCTCTTGAGCTCCTCAAGCCGCGGTTCGTCGGCAAGGTTCGGGTCTGCGCTGTGACGGGCAAGCACGATTTCAGCGGTTTGCCGGGTGCGCAGCAGCCCTGAGCAAAAAGCCGCATCGAAAGACAGCCCGGCCAGCGCGTCCGCGGCCGCAGACGCCTGTTCGCGCCCCTGTTCGGTCAGCGGCGCATTGCGCGGGTCGGTCAGTTTGGGGTCAAAATAATCGACGTGGCCGTGGCGCATGAGATAGATCCGCCGCCGTCCGGGCCTCGCCGTTTCTGGTCTACTCGCAGGCACCTTACCTTCTCCGCCGCTCAGCAAAAGCCGCAGGTACCGCCAAGCGGCGCAAAAGGCTACTTCGAAATCGCCATTTTCCCCGCCTCGGAGGCTCGCATCCTGGACAACCCAGTGATAGGGTAACAACCTCAAAGGGGTCTGGGTTATTTTGGAGGGGATGGGTGCCCGCAATGAAGTTGCGTTCGCCGTTCATGTTTTCGAGCGCTTTTGTGCTCTTGGCGATTCTATTCGCATCTTACTTCAATGTCGTCATTCGAACGGACGCGGACGCGGCTGAAGACCGGTTTCACGCGCTTGTCGCGCTGGGCGCGCCGAGCATCGCCGCCGATCACGGCGAGCGCGCGATTTCCCTGTCGCTAAAGGCCGGCGCGGACGCAAATGACGTCGCGGCGCTGAAAGCGCAGGTCGCCGGGGCGCAGACTTTCGCCAAAAATTACAGCCGGGTTTCCGATCTGCTTCTCGACGCATTGATCACCGATTGGGGCCAGGAACTGCCTCCGACGGACAGACTCGACCTCGAAGATCAGCTGGCGCGCGCCTATTTGCATCAGGGCGATGTTGAAAAAGCCGCGGCGATTTACGCGTCATTTCTGGAACTCGCCGGCGACGCTGTGGCGCTGCCCAATGACACGCGGATTAGTCCAGTCGCCAAGCAATACGCCGCACGGCTTACGGAGGCGGGCGATGCGTTTTTACGCACTGTCAATCACGCTCAGCCGCGCGAAGTAAAAGGCGCAACGCCGGAACATATTCTTGCAAGCGCAAGTCAACTTTCCGACCTCGGCGGGTTTTACGCCACGCGGCAGGGGCATGAGTATACCGCTGCTGGACTCCTTGCTGCCGCCTATGAGGCGCGCAAGCGTGTTCTTGGCGGGGATCATCAGGATACGGTGCAATTGACGCTCATGCTGGGCCCGCTTTATTCGCGCATGGGCCGGCTGCAGGACGCGGAAGCGTTGTATCTGGACGCTTTTCACGCACAGGAACGCGCCAAGGGCGCCAACAGTCCCGATCTGAGCCTTTACATCAAACTGCTCGCCGGGATTTATGAGCGTCAGGAGCGTTACACAGAGGCGCAGGCGCTTTATGAACATATGCGCGGTCTGTTTCGCGATGCATTCGGCGCCCAGCGCTACGCCGTTAATCGCGAACGCGACCGGCGCGAATACATTAATCGTCCAGTATCTCAGCACTTTCCGGTGGACGATACGTATTCTCCGAATGACCTTGTGTCCGCCGCCGAGTATTTCGTGCCGACGGCGAAAGGACCCAACATCGATGAAATGAAGCTGAGGCTGGCGCCGGACCACGAAGGCGACGCGCTCGAGGACAACCTCCCCGCACGCCTCGCCCAGCTGATCGCATTGTGTCGCTCAGAGTCCGGCCAATCGATCTCGCTTCGTTCCGGGTATCGTTCGTTCAGTACGCAGCGAATACTGCACGCCAATAACGCCGACAAAGGTACGGTGACGCCGGCTGGCGTTTCGGAGCACCAAACCGGTCTCGCCGCCGACATTAATGTCAACAACCGCTTTATGCGACAGAGCGATCGCGCCTATCAGTGCTTTGAAGAGAACGCATTCCGGTTCGGCTTTATCCTCTCCTATCCGCCCGGTAACGACTATCTTCCGACTGCGGACAGCTACGAGCCGTGGCATTGGCGCTATGTCGGCATACAGACGGCGCAGCTCTACCGCGAGGCGGGTCCCTACAACATGCCTCAGGAGTTCTTGGCGGCGTTGCCGTGTTATCAGGAGCGCGCCGCAAGCGGGATATTCCCGACGGCAGGTGAAGTCGACCTCTGCCTGGAAGGCAGACACGAGCGCCTCGCAGACGCTGGCGAACCCGCCTCTGCACAACCGCAGCGGGAAAACCAGGACCCGGCCCGCATTTTGAATGAGAGCGCTAAAGGCGTCGCCAAGCGATAAACGTCCGGTTAACAGGCGAATCATTCGGAACGAAAGAAACCATGGTCGGGAATCAACGCTCGCTTCACCGCGCGCGCATCGCATGCGTATCGGGCCGCGCACGACCGGCGCGCGATCTCGTTCAGATGTGCGCCAATGTGGGATACGAGATCGCGTCATCGTCATCCGCCAGCCGCGCTGACATCGGCCTCGTTGACTTGCGGGGCGCTCATATCACGCCTCGGCGCATAGCCGCTTTGACCGACGCTCTACGTCAGAAATCACCGGAGTCGGTAATTCTATTCCTGGTGGATGCGGCCGCGACCGAGCCCGGCGGCGGCGTTCTCCGTCGTTTTGGGGAAGTTGTTCCGATCGCGGAAAAGCTGGACCATGTCGCTGCTCGAATGCGGGAAATTCTGCGTTTGCGCAATATCGCTGAAGAGTCGGGCGAGCGCTTAAAATCCTTGTCCGCCGCCAATCGGGTTGTTGAATTCCCGACAATCGCAACGGATACGACAATGCCGCGGGCGCTGATTGTCGGATCGCCTGGGTCAGCGGCGCTGGAAACGATCAACGCGCTTGCGGACGTTTCCAGTTCATGCGTATGCGTCCTCTCCGCCGGACAGGCCATGCGCGCCCTTGACGCCGAGATTTTCGATGTCGCGATATTCCTTCCGCCCACAGATGATGGCGGCGCCGTTCCGGCCTTGATGCGGGCGCTTAAGCGCCACAATAGATTCAATCGCACCGCGCTATTGCAAATCCGGGAAAGCGCGGACGCCATGGCGTCGTCGGCGCGCGCCGGCGGACCGGACTTTCTGTTGCGTGAGCAAATCTCGAGCGCGCTCGGCGCAAGGGCGCAACTTGTTTCCCGGCGCGCGCGTCTGACGCGCTCGATGCGCTCATTTCTGCGGGCATGCGCCGGCGAAGGCGTTCGCGATCCTGCGTCCGGCGTTTTTACGCCGACGTTTCTGGCCCAACACGGCGCCCGGCTTGCCGGCCGCGCCGACCAAACCGGCAGGCCGCTCTCGCTGGCCCTGGTTCATCTCGGCGTTGGCGACGCCGCCAAGGGGCGCGCCGAAAGCGGAACGCTGCGCCAGGCGGCGCGGATCATCGGCAAGGTTACCCGGGCGGAAGACATGGTATCGCGCATTTCCGCCGATGTGTTCGCCGTCCTGTGTCCGGCGACAACGGAAGCTGACGCGCAACGCATCGCGCTTCGAATAGAAGGCGTTTTGACAAATACGGCCTTTTCCCGACGTGCGGACCACAGCCCGGTCGCCCTCAACGTAACGACCGCCGCGATTGAGCGTTCCGAAGGCGTTGCGATCGCTGAAACGGTCGCTGAGGCCATGAGCCGGCTTCGTGCGACGTCTTCCGAGGCTGCGGCGGGCGTCGGTCGCGGCAAAACCTAGCGCGCCCGTCACCCGTCGGCGGCAATGTCCGCGATGATGCTGGCCGCGCGTCGAGCGCCTTTCAAACGCATTTTCTCGCCGGGCCAGTCTTGGCGAAACACGACCTTCTGGTCAGGCCGGACCTTCATGTCGTAGGGCGACGACGAAATGTACTCGATCAATCCGGCGGGATTGGCGAACTGATCGTTCCGGAAACCAATCACCGCGCCCTTTGGACCTGCGTCGATTTTGGCGACACCGGCCCTTCGGCAGATCGTCTTGATAGCGACGATTTCAAGAAGATGCTCGACCTCGGTCGGCAACGACCCAAAGCGGTCTACCAGTTCCGCCGCGAACGCATCGATTTCTTCTTCCGTGGTTACGTCGCCGAGCCGGCGATAAAGCGCCATCCGGACATCGAGATCGGCGACATAGGTGTCGGGAATCAACACCGACGTACCGATATTAATCTGCGGAGACCATGCTTCGTCTGTTGCGCCGCCTTCGCGCAATTCGGCGACGGCTTCTTCAAGCATATGCTGATAGAGTTCGACCCCGACTTCTTTGACATTGCCCGATTGTTCTTCGCCGAGAAGATTGCCGGCGCCGCGAATGTCAAGGTCGTGACTGGCAAGGGTAAATCCGGCCCCGAGCGTATCGAGCGACTGCATGACCTTAAGCCGCCGCGCCGCCCCGTCCGTGAGCTTCTTGCGCGGGCTTGTGGTTAAATACGCATAGGCCCGCTGTTTGGAGCGCCCTACCCGGCCACGCAGCTGGTAAAGCTGCGCCAGTCCGAACATGTCGGCCTTGTGGATGATCATTGTGTTCGCCGTGGGCACGTCGAGACCTGACTCAACAATGCTCGTCGACGCAAGAACATCGAATTTGCCCTCGTAGAACGCCGTCATGATGTCTTCCAGTTCGCCGGCGCTCATCTGGCCGTGGGCGATCTTGAATTTCAGCTCGGGCAAGTCTTCCCGCATGAATTCGGCGATATCGTCGAGGTCCTTGATCCGGGGCGCCACGTAAAAACTCTGACCTCCGCGATAATGTTCCCGCAGCAGGGTTTCGCGCGCGACCACGGGATCGAACGGACCGACGGTCGTGCGCACGGCAAGGCGATCGACGGGCGGTGTCGCGATCAATGAAAGATCCCGTATCCCCGACATGGCAAGCTGTAGGGTCCGCGGGATCGGCGTCGCGGTCAGGGTCAGCACATGAGTGTCGCCGCGAAACTCCTTCAACCGCTCTTTGTGTTTGACCCCGAAATGTTGCTCCTCGTCGATGATCAAGAGGCCCAGATCGCGGAACTTAATGGTCTTGGCGAGCAACGCGTGCGTGCCGATAATAATATCGACGTCGCCCGACGCGAGGCCGTCTCGCGCCGCTTTGGCGTCGGCGGCGCCCACCATTCTCGAAAGCTGTGCGAGTTTGATCGGAAAGCCTTTGAATCGATCCTTGAAATTCTTGAAATGCTGGCGCACCAGCAGCGTCGTTGGCGCAACGACGGCGACCTGGCGCCCGGTCATCGCTGCGACAAAAGCCGCCCGCAAAGCGACTTCGGTTTTGCCGAATCCAACGTCGCCGCAAATAAGACGATCCATGGGCCGGCCTTTCGCAAGATCCTCGATGACATCCGCGATGGCGTTTTCTTGGTCCTCGGTCTCCGCAAACGGAAAACGGGCGCAAAACTCGTCATAAAGACCGTCGAGCGGCGCCATTTCTTCAGCGCTCTGCATTGCTCTTTTGGCGGCGATCTTGATGAGCTGTTCGGCGAGCATCTTGATGCGCGCGCGCATCTTGGCCTTGCGCCCCTGCCACGCCGCGCCGCCGAGCTTGTCCAACTGGGATGTGGCGTCTTCCGGGCCGAAGCGAGACAGGAGGTCGATATTTTCAACCGGCAGGAATAGCTTGTCTCCGCCGTGATATACGAGATGGAGGCAGTCATGAGGGGCGCCTTGAACCTCAAGCGCCTTCAGGCCTTCATACCGGGCGATGCCGTGGTCGACATGAACGACAAGGTCGCCAACCGAGAGGCTTGATGCTTCGGTTAAAAAGTTTTCAGCCCGTTTTCGTCGGGATCGCCGCACCAGTCGATCGCCAAGGATATCCTGCTCGGAAATGAAAATCGCCTCAGCGGTTTCAAATCCCTGCTCCAGCCCCAGAACTGCTGTTGAGACGCCGTCGCTGACGGCGCGCCAGTGTTCCGCATGGTCGATGGCGGATAGACCGTGGTCGGACAGAACGCTCCGCATTCGGTCGGCCGACCCTTCAGTCCAGCAGGCGATGACGGTCTTCCGTGCGTCATTGTCTTTGATGTGCGCGGCGACGGCGTCAAAGACGTTGACCCTTTCGCCGGCGCGCTCAGCTGCGAAGTTGCGGCCGACCTTGGCGCCGAGATCATAGGCGCGTTCGTTAGATTGCGGCGCGAAGGGGGACAGCGGGCGCAGACTTGTGTTGGCGAGGTGGGTTCGCCAGCTCTCTTCGGTCAAATAGAGCGCGTCAGGCGGCAGCGGGCGATAAGCCGGCGCAGAGAATTCAGACGCCCGCGGCTTTTGGGCCGCAGCGTCTTCGGCGCGGGCGTCGAAATGGTCCTTAACGGCTTTGATACGTTCAGCGGCGGCTTCGTCTGCAAGGTGATCGATAAAGACCACGCCGTCCGGAATAAAATCAAACAGCGTATCAGTCTTTTCGTAGAACAGCGGCAACCAGTGCTCGGCGCCCGCATGCATGCGTCCGGCGCTGATCGCTTCGTAAAGAGGATCGTCGCCTGCGGCGCCGAATGTCTTCACAAATCCGGTACGGAACCGTGCGATCGTTTCTTCCGACAGCAGAATTTCCGAGGCCGCATTTAAGTCGAACCGTTTGAGTTGGCGCGTCGTCCGCTGAGTTTCAGCGTCAAAGGCGCGCACCGACTCCAGGCTGTCGCCGAAAAAGTCGAGACGCACCGGCTCGGCCGAGCCGGGCGGAAAGATGTCCACAAGCCCCCCGCGCACCGCAAACTCGCCCCGTTCCCGCACCGTTGACGAGCGCGCATACCCGTTCGCAGCGAGATATCCGGTGAGCGCTTCCATTGCCATGGTCGTCCCGGGCGAGAGCGAAAGCGCCGCGGATTCAACGACGCTGCGCGGCGGCGTGCGCTGGCTCGCCGCATTCACGGACGTGACGATAATGAGCGGGCCCTTGTCGCGATGCGACCCAATCAGCGAGAGCGCCGCCATGCGACGCGATGCGACTGCGCCGGACGGGGACACCCGGTCATAGGGCAGGCAGTCCCAGGCCGGGTATTCCAATACGGCGATGTCCGGCGCGAAAAAGGACAGCGCCTGCATCATCGCCGCCGCGCGGGCGGCGTCGCGCGCGATGTGAACAACGATATCGCCGCGCGTACGGGCGGCGTCCGCCACCGCCATGGCGTCGGCGCCTTCCGGCGCTCCGAAAACGGGCAAGCGACCCTCCGCCCGCCACGCTGTGTCGGCGTTCACGCCGGCGGCGCCGGAAACAACATTGTTAGATGACACCTTCATCGCCCTCTCCGCGCTTTTCCCGGCGAAAGCCGGGATCCAGAAAGGCGCTGAGCTGACGCCTGAAACGCAGAGCCTGGGCTTGTTGGAAAAGGACACGGCATTCTTGTTGTAACCACGAGCCGTGCTGGGCCCCGGCTTTCGCCGGGGAGTTCGAGTGGAGAGAATTCGCCAAAAAGCATCATGTAGGTTCAACGCGAAATGCGCGGACGCCGTTTTTGGCGGTCCGCGTTGGCAGGGATTGCGGATTTAGGGGATCACCGCCTGGGCGGCAACAGGCGCTATGAGTTTTGAAGGTCAAAAGACCGTAATTTATCAAACACCGGCCCCCTGACATTCGCCGGCGCTTCACGTTTGCCCGTCGCCCATTCATAAAGATCGCGGTCATTGACAGCGAGCAGCGCCTCAAACTCGTCAAGCTCGCCGTCACTCATCTCATCGAGAAAGCGCCTCGCGAACGTTCCGATCAGAATGTCGGCCTCCTTGAAACCTCGATAGTTGGCGCGATAGAGAAGCTTCTTGCGCCGCGTGTCGCGTTCGTTACCCATGCCCCGCTCCAGATCTCGCCTCCGGCGCGCCGCTTTCGCCTCGACCGCGGGCCATGCGCTGCAGTCTTGGACGCACTTTCAGGAAAAGCGCATACGCGACGTCCAGCATGCGTCGGGTCCATTCGACCCTGCCCAGAGGACGCACCCAGGCGAAGACTGGAATCTGCGCATAGGCTTCGGTGAACGCGGCGGCGCCGTCGACCACGTTTCCGTCGGCGCCTCGAACGTGAAAACGCGCGAGCAGCTTTTCCCGGTCAATATCGCAAGACACAGGCGCGCCGGGATCGGCGACATTCTCAAAACGGATTCGGCCGCGACGATCCAAGCGGCGCAGCAGCGCGATCTCACGCACGCAAAGGGGGCAGGCGCCGTCATAAAACACAGTCACTGATTGGGCAGGCGCTTGGCTCATGAGATTAGATACGACGGCGCGGCCCATTCGGCTCACCTGCGTCCTAGCCCTTGACCGCCGCTTCTGTCGCGTCCGCGAAGATATCCAAACCTTCGTTGAGTATGTCGTCGGAAACGACCAGCGGCACAAGCGACCGCAGGCATTGCGCGTAAGCGCCGGCGGTCGTCATGATCAGGCCGCGCGTGCGCGCCTCGACCAGGATTTTGGCCGCCATCTCGCCATAGGGCTTCGTTGGATCGCCGTCATGCACGAATTCGACCGCGCACATGCCGCCGACCCGGCGCACGTCGCCCATAATGTCTTTGCCGGCGCCGGCCTGGAGGTCCTTCCACCGGCTCTCGGTCTGGGCGCCGATTTCCTCAGCACGCTGGAGCAGGCCCTCCTCTTCGATGATGTCGAACACGGCGAGCGCCGCGGCGCAGGCGACAGGGTTGCCGCCATAGGTGGAGCCCATGGAACCGGGCAGAACCTTGTCCATCAGATCCGCTTTGCCCACGAGCGCGGACAGCGGAAGGCCCGCCGCGATTGACTTAGCGACGCAGAGGAAATCCGGCTCTACGCCGGCGCGCTCGAAGGCGAAGTATTTGCCGGTCCGTCCCATGCCGGACTGGATTTCATCCGCAATCAGCATAATCCCGTGTTCGTCGCACTTTGCGCGCAAGGCTTTGAGAAACTCCGGCGGCGCCGGGTTAAAGCCTCCCTCCCCTTGGACCGGTTCGACAATCATCGCGGCGACTTCTTCTACATTGATCGCGGTCTTGAAAATATGATCGAGACAGGCGATCGAGCCCTCCGTCGATATCCCGTGATAATGATCCGGATACGGCGCATGAAAGACGGCCGGGACATACGGCCCGAAACCGACTTTGTAAGGCTTCGACTTACCCGTTAGCGTCGTGGCGAGCAGGGTCCGCCCGTGAAAGGCGCCTTGAAAGGCGATCACGCCCGGCCGGCCGGTGATCTGGCGCGCAAATTTGACGGCGTTTTCAACCGCCTCGGCGCCGGAATTGAAGAGCGCGGTTTTTTTCGGCGTATCGCCCGGCGCGAGGCGGTTTAGCGTCTCACAGACTTCGACATAGCTTTCATACTGGGCGATGCCGAAAGCGGTGTGAATAAAGTCATCCGTTTGCTTCTTGATCGCCTCAACGACTTTGGGATGTGCGTGGCCGACATTCAGAACACCGATGCCGCCGATAAAATCGATGTACCGCTTGCCTTCAACGTCCCAGAGTTCGGCGCCCTTGGCGCGCGCGGCGTAAATCCCCGACTTTGACGGTAGGCCCGCCGGGCAAGCCGCATCGCGGCGCGCTTTCAGGCTCTCGTTGGTTGCGAATTCATTTTTGCCGTGATCCATGCCGGGGCCTCCTCAACTCTTTTGGCCGCTCTAGCATGATCGGCGTTAAAGTACAGGGGGCTCGCCGTCCGGGCGGGCGGGCGCCCTATCCGACAGCATGACGACCGCGGCGACCCCGACAATGGCGTCGTAGAGAATACAGGCGAAAGCGTACCAGTCAGGCCCCGCGGCGCCGTCGATCAGCAGGTGCGCGAGATCAACGCCGCCGTGGCCGAGCACCAGCAGGCCCAGCATCCACACCCGGGCGCTGCGCAATATGGCCAGGCCCCCGAACAAAAAACCGAGGCCGAGGGCGCTTTCAATAAGAAGCGGCGACCAGTCGCTTCGCGTAATAAAGTCTGCGCCGTCCAGCTCGGCGATGGCGAACCCGACATAGATCCCGACCATGACGCATAGCTGGGCGTAGACGAATTGCGCGCGCGCCTGCGGCTGCAATATCGCCATCACGCCGACAGCGCTGAGCGCCAGCACCGCCGACGCTCCGATCAGAATGGGATAAAAGCCCTCCATCGCGGAGGATTATACCGCCTCCGGTTCGGCGACGCCATGGCGCGCGAACCGGACAAATCGTCTTGACGGAAACTGTGCTCCTCAGGCCTCTTCGTCGATGACGACGCCGGAAGCGTCGCCAAGAGCGAGATTGGCGCCGTTGTCCTGAAGAAACTGCGCAAACTCCGCCGGAGGCCACTCGCGCACGATTTCGCCGGTGTCCCTGTCGATGGCGCGATACACAAAAGTCAGCGCTGATTCATTGCGCACCACGGACAGCCGCGTGTTCGCGCCGACGGCGCGCTCGAGAATTGCGCGCACATCGGCGCGGCTTTCCGCCCGGCGCGCTTCGGCGGCCTGTGCGTCGGCGATCGCCGCCTGGGACACGCGGCGGCGCGCGTCGGCAAGCTCTCGGGTTCTTTGGGCCGGATCAAGCCCCGTTACGGCGCTTGGCGAAGAATTCGTTCCGGTTCGTCCAACATTCGTATCCATCTGGCTCCTCCCTGCCGCCGACCGCGTCATCTGACGGGGCCGGCCGCGCTAAGGAAAAACCCCTCACACTTTAAAACTCTAGGCAAACAGCGCCAGGATCGCGTTCGGCGCCGCATTGGCGATCGACAGCGTCTGGATGGCGAGCTGTTGCTGAACTTGTAACGCCTGCAGTCTTGAACTCTCGCGGGCGAGGTCTGCGTCGACGAGGTTGCCGATCGAGATCTCAAGCGCGTCTGAAACCCTCGTCAGGATCGTATTCTGAAGTTCCAGAGCGTTGCCGCCCGCGCCAAGCGCGGCGATGGCGTTGCTGACATTGTCAATTGAGGTTTCTATGTCGGAAATCTCTGTTGTCGCGCCGGCGGCGGTGCCGAGGTCGGACCCGTCTCCGTCAATGGTCAGATTTGTGCCGGCGAGCGACAGGTCCTGCGCATCGACGGTGATTGTCGTCCCGCCGTCCGGGCCTGCGACCACGGTCATATTAGGCGCACTATTGGCCAGGAGATTGCGGCCGCCGATTTCGGCAGTGTCGACGAGACGGTCAATCTGGTCGGCCAGCTCAACATACTGATCCTGCACCAGCGTTCGCTCGGCGGCGCTGAGCGAGGCGTCAGACGCCTGAACCGCCAATGCACGCATTTCGACGAGGATATCCGAGATGGATTCAGCTGCGGCGAGCGCCACGTCAACGGTGGATACGCCGATCCGCAGGCCCTGCTGAACCGATTCAATGGAACCGAGTTCGGCGCGCTGCTTTTGCGCCAGGGAGAAAAGCGCCGGATTATCCTTGGCGCTCGAAACCTCAAGGCCCGTCGACACGCGACGCTGGGTTTCTTCAAGACGCTGAGTGACGCTTGTGAGATTCTGAAGCGCGATCAGCGCGCCGGGATTCGTATTAACGTTGTTGACCATCGATCAAGCCCCTTTCTGGGTATTAGGCGACGGCGATTTTTTCGCCCCCGCTCGCATGTTTTGCGAGCAACCGATGAAGTTAAAGCAAGAGATTTGCCGAAGCGAAGTTCGCTGTTATGGCGTTAACGCGCGACCCCGAAGCTCATGGAATTCGCCGTTTCGTCATTAAGGAAAACGAAACGTAAACGGAAGAAATCGTCGACAGCGGCGAAAATTGCCGGGAAAATTTTGCCCTATACGGAAAATAATGCCGAGCTAGCCGGAGGTCTTGCCGACAAGCCCGTCCATCATGATGCGGTTGACGTCAATGAGGGGTGCAACATCCTCTTCGCGTCTCAGCACGCGGCGCGAATGCTCCCGGACCCAGCGGGAAAGCGCGATAATGCGCGCGCGGGTGTCTTCCGGCAGTTGATTTTGCTCATTGGCGCAGTCAGACGCCAGCGCCTCCCACAGCGAGCGGTTGACGTGCAGGGCCTCGGCGACTGATTTCGCGTCGGCGCCCTCTGCAGCCGCCGCAATCAACCCCCGGGTCGATGCGGCGAAAGCGCGGTATTCCGTATCGCGCGGGTTTTCCGCGACGCGCTGGGTTTTGGTATAGGCCTCATAGGACATGAGCCAACCTCGATTCTTCAAACGTCATGAGGCGCCGACATTCTAGAAGCGCCTTGTAGAAATCGCCGTTGGCGACGCAGGCGGCCAGCCTGGTGCAGACCTGAAGGGCCTCGGCGTCCGACACGGCGCCGACGAACTCCCGGAGCCGTGTCTCGTATTCCCCTTGCATTTCTTCATGCGTTTCGGGATCGAGATACATCATCATGATGGGCAGATAGATGCGCCTGGCGGGTGTCGTCGCCGCTTCCGGCTGCATGATGTCGCTTTCGCGCAGAACCCGGGCCCGGTTCTCAACGACAAAGCTCGAACGCCGGTCGCCATTGACGATCACGGCGCCGTTGATGGCGGCCCGCTCACCGGGTTTGAGTGTCAGTTTCAGCGCCATTGCGTCTTTCCGGGCTAAATCGTAAACCGCTCATGGTTAAGGAAACTTTTGCAAACAGGACCGCCCACCATGCGGAAATACGACGCCGTCCCCGAACTAAGCCTCATTGATTTCGTCGAAGGAGACGCAAGCGCACGCGCCGCGTTCCAGGAGGCCCTGTTTGAGGGCTTTAAATACTTCGGATTCATAATTTTGAAAGATCACGGCGTCTCGAGAGACCTTCTTCAGCAGGCGTATGATCTCAGCGCGGCCTATTTCGCATTGCCGGACGCGGAGAAGAACAAGTCCGCGGCCGGCGTGGACGGTCAACGCGGCTACACGCCTTTCGGCACCGAACACGCGAAAGACTCAGAGCATCCTGATCTAAAGGAATTCTGGCATGTGGGCCGCGAATTCGACGCAGACTCGCCTCTCGCCAAGATCTATCCGCCGAACGTATGGCCGGACGCGCCTGCCGGATTTCGCGAGGCGTTTCTGACGCTTTATGACTCCCTCGAGGAAGCGGGCATGGTGATGCTCGAAGCGCTGTCGCCTTCCCTGGATGTAGCGCCTGACTACTTCCGGCGCATGGCGACCGACGGCAACTCCATTCTGCGCCTGCTCCATTATCCGCCGATCCCGGACGGGGCGAATCCAAACGCCGTCCGCGCCGCCGCGCATGAGGACATCAACCTTATCACCATCCTTGTCGCCGCAAACGGATCGGGCCTTGAGCTGCTGACGCGCGAGGGAGAATGGCTTCCGGTCGAGACGGATCCGGACAATCTGATCGTCGACGCCGGGGATATGCTGGCGCGCGCAACGAATGACGTGATCCCCGCGACGACACACCGGGTCGTCAATCCCAAGGGACCCAATGTGTCGCGCTATTCGATGCCTTTCTTCATGCATCCGCACCCGGAAGCAGTGCTGACTTGTCTGAAAAGCTGCGAGGGCGACGGGGCGAAGTACCCGGATATCACCGCAGACGCTTTCCTGAAGCAGCGGTTAAAAGAAATCGGTCTCGCCAACTAGATCATGGGCGCCTGGGGACACAAACTCTACGATAATGACGCCGCTAGCGACCTGCGTGAGGAGTTTAAGGACCTGAAGCGCCTCCCCCTGGACGGCGATGCGTTGCTGGGCGTCATCGGCGACACGATCGGGATCCCCGATGAAGACGATGAAGACGGAACGTCTTTCTGGATAGCCCTCGCCGACCTTTATTGGAAACACGGCGTCGACGGCGCCGGCGTCTTCGCCAGAGCGCGCGATATCATCGACACCGGCGCCGACGATCGTCTGATGGCCGATCTCGACATGTCAGACAAAGACCGGGAGAAACGGCGCAAGCACCTCGCGGAAGTTTGCGCCAAATGGGCGAGCCCGAATCCCAAGCCGACCAATCGAAACGTCTTCAAGAAACCGGAGGCGCATGCGGCAGCGCCCGGTGAGATTTACGCAATTCCCACCGAAGGCGGCAATCCGCCCAATACCTTTTTTCCCGCCGCCTATATAGACGAAAACTTTGCGCCCGACGGCTGGGTCGCGTTTGCTGTCACCAACGTGGCGCATATCTTGGGATACTATGCAGCAGCGCATTTTATTCGGCTTCACGTTGACGGGCCCGACAAACCGAGTTTTGAGCGCTGTCAGACAGCGCCCGTCAGCGGGGTTCGCTACTTCATGATGGAGAAGAAAGCGCCGTTGGCGCATGTCGCTGGCGTGGTGGAAATTACGAAAACAGTTTTGAAGAAAATGCGTGCAGAAAAGTTAGGGTCGGTCGCATTCTCGTGGGCGAAAGTCTGCGACCGCATCAATGGAGCGGCTGAATTTGAAACAACGCGCCGCCGCGGCAGTTTGTGCGGCCTCATGCAAGTCTATCAGCCGATGCTTGGCGGAAAAGGCTTCATGGATTATGCGGCCCCGCTCGACATTACCGTCGCCGATCTTCTGGCATGACCGACGCGCTGATCATCGGCGGCGGCCATAACGGCCTGGTCTGCGCGTGTTATCTCGCCGACGCCGGGCTCGATGTTGCGATCCTGGAGCGCCGTCACATCGTCGGCGGCGCTGCGGCGACGGAAGAGTTTCATCCGGGATTTAAAAACTCAGTTGCGAGCTACACCGTCAGCCTGCTCAATCAGAAAGTCATCGACGACCTCAATCTCTATGCAAACGGCCTGGAAATCGTCGAGCGGGCTGCGCCCAATTTCTGGCCGCTGGGCGTAGCGCCCGGCGACTATTTGAAAAACTCATATGATCTCGCGGAGACCCAGAAAGAGTTCGCCCGTCATTCGGAGAAAGACGCCGCCGCCCTGCCCGCCTACTACGACGCGCTGGAAACCGCTGCGGCGGTGCTGCGCAAACTCGTCCTCGAAACGCCGCCCAACGCCGGCGGCGGTCTGCACGACGCCTGGCGGCTCATCCGCACCGGCAACCACTTTCGCAAACTGACCCTCGAGGAACAGCAGATTCTGCTCGACCTCTTCACGAAGTCAGCCGCGGAATTTCTCACCAACTGGTTCGAGCATCCTGCGATCATCGCCGGTTTTGCGTTTGACGGCGTGGTCGGCAATTACGCCTCGCCCTACGCGCCGGGCACCGCATATGTCTTGTTGCATCACGTCTTTGGCGATATCGGCGGGCGCTCCGGCTTCTGGGGGCATGCGATCGGCGGCATGGGCGCGATCACGCAGGCGATGGCCCGCGAGGCTGAAAAACGCGGCGTGACAATCCGCACCAACGCCGCCGTCCGCAGTGTCATTATAGAAGAGCAACGCGCCGTAGGCGTTGCGCTCGAGGACGGGGAAACCCTGCGCGCCGAGATCATCGTTGCGAATGTTAACCCGAAACTCTTGTTCACGTCCCTTGTCGGCGCCGACGATCTGGATCCGGCGTTCCGTAAGCGGATGGAGCAGTACGCCTGCGGATCCGGCACTTTCCGTATGAATGTGGCGCTGTCCGAACTTCCCGATTTCTCCTGTCTGCCGGGCAAAGAGACGGGCGCGCATCACCGTTCGGGCATCATCATCGGGCCAAGCGTCGAATATCTAGACCGCGCTTACCTGGACGCCCGGCGCGACGGCTGGTCGCGCGAGCCAATTGTGGAGATGCTGATCCCGTCCACCGTCGACGACACGCTGGCGCCGCAGGGACAACACGTCGCCAGTCTTTTCTGCCAGCATTTCGCGCCGCATTTGCCGGAGGGGAAAAGCTGGGACGAAGCCCGCGCTGCCGCGGCCGAGACCATCATCGATACGGTGACGCGCTATGCGCCGAATTTCCGTGCGTCGATCCTCGGCATGCAAATCCTTTCGCCGCTCGATCTCGAACGCGTGTTCGGTCTGACCGGCGGCGACATTTTTCACGGCCGCCTGTCCCTCGATCAGATGTTTTCCGCGCGGCCCGCTCTCGGATACGCCGATTACCGAACGCCGGTCGACGGGCTTTACCTGTGCGGTTCGGGGGCGCATCCCGGCGGCGGCGTCACGGGCGCGCCGGGACACAACGCCGCCCGCGAGATTTTGCGGGATGTGCGGCGGCGTTAGTGTCTCTGGCAAGTGTGATGCTTCACTGAGCAATATATGCGTAAGAACAAGCTTCCGGAGATCCTGGCTTTCACCGGGATGAGCGGAAGACTGTATTCCCTCCGCTCATCCCGGAAGCTTCATTTTCCGACATCTTTGATGTTGCTGAAAATGAGCGCTATCCGGGATCTAGCAACAAAACCCGACGCTGAAACGGATGGATCCCCGCTTTCGCGGGCATGAGCGGGCCAAGGATCAAGGCGAGTCAGCGTCTCGATGAAATCACTCTGCTCTAGCCGAACAGCTTCGCCACGTGCTTTTCGATGGCTTCCGGTTTGTCCTGCGGGCCAAAACGCGCAACCACGTCGCCGTTCTGGTCCACGAGAAACTTCGTGAAGTTCCATTTCACGTCGCGGGTGCCGGCGAGGCCCTTTTTCTGGCCTTTCATCCACTTATAGAGCGGATGGGCGTCAGGGCCGTTGACATCGACTTTTGCGAACATGGGAAACGTTACGTCGTAGGTCGTGGAGCAGAAATTGGCGATTTCGTCCGGGTCGCCCGGTTCCTGCGCGCCGAACTGGTTGCAGGGAAAGCCGAGAATCTCAAAACCCTGATCCTTATACTGACGGTACAACGCTTCCAGCCCCTCATATTGCGGCGTAAACCCGCATTTCGACGCCACATTCACCACCAACACGACCTTGCCCTGATAGTCGGCGAGATCCACCGCCTTGCCGTCGAGTGCGGTCGCGTCAAAATCATAGAGTTCAGCCATGGAAGATCCTCCGATTACGCCTAGGGTGATGGGGGCTTTTCAACGGTAATTCAATGCGCCGGACGACAATTCTGCACTGCTTTCGAATATTGCAGCGCGCCATGGCCGCCGCTAGGGTTCCGCCGATGCAGCGTATGGGAGCCTCTCTTGGCCAAGTTTGTCGGCACAAAAGACTATATCGCCACGGAAGACTTAAAAGTCGCCGTCAACGCCGCCGCGACGCTTGAGCGTCCGCTCCTGGTCAAGGGCGAGCCCGGGACCGGCAAAACCGTGTTGGCGATCGAGGTTGCAAAAGCGTTGGGCGCGCCGCTCATAGAATGGCACATCAAGTCGACCACCAAGGCGCATCAAGGTCTCTACGAGTATGACGCCGTCGCTCGTCTGAGAGACGGTCAGCTTGGCGAGGAAAAAGCCAGGGACGTCAAGAATTACATCAAGCGCGGAAAGTTATGGGAGGCGTTCACCGCGGACGAACGCCCCGTCCTGCTGATCGATGAAATCGATAAAGCAGACATCGAGTTTCCGAACGACTTGCTGCAGGAACTCGATCGCATGGAATTCTTTGTTTATGAAACCGGCGAGACCGTGAAAGCGGAAAAGCGCCCGATCGTCATCATTACCTCAAACAACGAAAAGGAACTGCCGGACGCGTTCCTTCGGCGTTGCTTTTTTCACTATATCAAATTTCCCGACGCCGAGACGATGAACGAAATCGTTGAAGTGCATTTCCCCGGAATCAAAAAGCGTCTGGTCTCGGATGCGCTTACGATCTTTTACGAAGTGCGGGACGTTCCCGGCCTGAAGAAAAAACCGTCGACCTCAGAGCTGCTCGACTGGCTGAAGCTGCTCCTTTCAGAAGACGTCCCGGAAAACGTCCTCAGCGAACGCGATCCGCGCAAGGCGATCCCGCCGCTGCACGGGGCGTTATTGAAGAACGAACAGGACGTGCACCTCTTCGAGCGCCTTGCGTTTCTGGCGCGGCGCGAAGGCAACTAAAGCGCCATGCGCCGCGAGGCCAAGCGCATTCATGCGAACGGCCTCACCCATTTCGTCAGCGATACAGGGCCCATAGACGAGCCGCCCGCGATTCTCCTTCATGGGTTTCCCGAAAGCCACGCCGCGTGGGACCGAGTCGCGCCGCGTCTCGTCGAGGCCGGCTATCGCGTCATCGCACCGGACCTGCGCGGATTCGGCGACACGGACGTGGCCGCGACGACGGCGGACTATGATTTATATACCGGCGCCGTCGAAGACGTGCTTGCGATATGCGATGCGCTGAATGTACAGCGTGCGCATCTTGTCGGACATGACTTCGGCGCGCCGGTGGCGTGGATTTTGGCGGCGCAGTATCCGGACCGATTCATCAGCCTGACAGCGCTCTCCGCCGGGCACGTGCGCGCATTTCTCAAGGCCGACGGCGACCAGCTTCGCAAGAGTTGGTACATCCTGTTTCATCAATTGCGATGGTTCTGCGAAGCGGCCTACCGCTTCAACAACTGGGCGCTGCTGCGATGGCACTGGGCCAACCGGGAAGGCATAGATGAGATCATCGACGCTATGTCCCGGCCTGGCCGGTTGACCGCCGGTCTCAACTGGTATCGCGCCAATATATCTCTCGCGCGCATGCTCAAGCCGCCGGCGCCCGGGACCTTCGGCGAAGAAATCGTCCGCCTCCCGACCATGGGCGTGTGGAGCGACCAGGACCGTTATCTTGGCGAGCGACAGATGCGGCTTTCGGAACGTTTCGTCGATGCGCCGTGGCGGTTTGAGCGCCTCGCCGGCGTTTCCCATTGGATTCCGACTGAAACGCCGGACCGGTTGGCTGCGTTGTTGATTGACCACTGGAGCCGCCACGGATGACAGAACCCTGAAAAGCCCCTAAGCTTAAGCGGCTGTCTTGGCGTACGAGGGGTTTGCGGGGTTATGGACGGATTCTGGGGCTTGTTGCCCATCTTGTTGATTTTGTTGTTTATTTTGTCCCGCCAAATCGCCGCGGGGCAGCGCCACTCCCAGCTCGTCAACGCCTTTTCCAAACTCCAGAAAAAGCGCAAAAGCCGCATCATTGCGGTCGTGCATCGCCAGGAGCCGATGGGCCTGCTTGGCATTCCCATGCTGCGCTATATCGATCTCAACGACGCGGAGGACGTGCTGGAGGCGATCCGCGCAACGCCGTCGGACAAGCCGCTGGAATTCGTAATGCACACGCCTGGCGGGCTGGTTCTCCCCGCCCTTCAGATCGCACGCGCCATCAAGGCCCATCCCGCAAAAACGACCATCTTTGTGCCCCACTACGCCATGTCCGGAGGAACATTGATTGCGCTGGCCGCGGACGAAATCGTGTTATCGGATCATGCCGTGCTCGGTCCAATCGATCCGCAGATCGGCGGCTTGCCGGCAGCGTCCGTGTTGCGCGTCGCGCAGGAAAAGCCAATTCAGAATACGGATGATTACACGTTGGTTCTGGCCGATGTGGGCGCCATGGCGATCACCCAGCTTCAGTCGGCGGCGCGCGAACTCCTCACGGGCACGGTGTCGGAGAATGCAGCCATCGCCATTTCCGAACAGCTGTCTTCGGGACGCTGGACCCACGACTATCCTATCCATTTCGCCGAGGCCCGCGAAATCGGCCTCAATGTTTCGCGCTCCATGCCTCAAGACATCATGGATTTGATGGCCCTCTTCCCGGACACCATTCGCCGCCAGACAGGCGTTAAATTCTTCCCTGAAGACGCCGCGCGGGCGCGCATTCGCCAACAGGAGGAAGCCGGACCACATCGCGTGACGATGACGGGCTATGCGCCGCAGGAAGGCGCGCGATCATTCAGCCTCGGGCCCTGGAATCCAAAAGAACTGCGCGAGCGAACCGGCGGTGAAGGTCGGCGAAGGGCGCCCTGGCGCGATAACTAGGCTCCAGACTCATTTACCAGTAGCTGACGAGGCGGCGAGCCGATAAACAAAAGCGGCGGTTGCGCAAGCCGTATAGCAGCTACGGTGTTTTGAAGAATTGCTCCGGATCGCCGGCGTCCAAGCCTTCAAGCTCACCGCAAAGACGCCAACCCGATTTCTCCAGCAATGCACGCATTGCGACATTGGACCGGTTGGTGGAGGTCCAAACCTCCCGCCGTCCCTGGCTGTTGAACGAAAGTAATTTCAATCCCAAGCCGCGCCTCCTGGCGCCTGGGTCAACGATGAGCAATGAAATAAATGGCTGCTCAAAGAAGTATTGATGATCGAGACAGCAAAACGCTCGAATCTCGTTGTCTAGAGTCGCCACGCTCAGGCCGCCGCGCGCGGCCACGGAAGAGATGTACCCAGATCGCTCGTCCGAACCGATCACCATCTCGTCTATTGCAATCGCGCGATCGATGTCGGCCTGTTCCGTCGCCCGTCGCGTTATCAACACACCATCCACAATTCGTCGGGACCGGACCCTATCATAATTGCCCAGCGGTTTAGCCCGGCAGCGTTAAAGGCGCGACGCAACGCGCTCAATCTGAGATGAGGCGGCGTGCAGCGTTTCAGCAGCGCCTTCCGTCGATTCAACGACCAGTCCGTCAAATGAGGCCAAAGACAGATCGATCTGTTCGTGCGCGACTGCGATCGCTTCGCCGGCGTTGATGTCGTTCGTCTCCTGCTCCGCCAGCATCTCCCGCGCGGCTACCAGAAATCCGTATGCGTCCTGATACTCGTGCGGTTCAATGACGGCGCCGGCTTCGTTGACCCCGATTGCAAATTCTTCTGCTGCGGTTTCAACCATCGCCGAGACGGCGTACAGCGTCGTTTTAACGTCGGGGCTCGGCTCGTTGCGCCGAATCGCAGAAATGGTTTCTTCGTAGACGGGTTCGACGTCTCGGCCCTGTTCGGCAGCCCCTGCAAGTTCGGATAACTGATCGGCGAATCCGGTCTGGCCGCGCGCATCAAAAGCCGGTGCGACGTCAGCGTAGAGTTCGCTTTCGGGGTGCTTAACGTGGGTCATGGCCATCTCGACTGAACCAGCCCGATAAAGCTCGATAAAGGCTGCCAGATGCCCGCGCATCAATCCAAGACGGTACAGATATTCGACGTCGTCGTTCACCGGATCGCCGGAGCGGGGCGTTTCCACAACCGCCGCCGGTTCTTGGGCGTCGATAACGTCAGCCTCTGCCTCAACGTCAATTACGATTTCCGCTTCCGCGTCTTGTTCGTCCGCGTTTTCGCCGCCGCAGGCGACCAGCGCCAGGCCGCCCAAAGCCGACGCGATACCCCGTGCGACCATCCCCATGTCCCGAGATTCCATTTTTCTTAGCCTTCCCGTCCGGTGCTGTCATGATATTGGAGTATTGGTCCCATGCAATGTGAATTTTTCGCCTGGGGACCAAGAAATGTTGCGGAAAAATGCGACTATATCTCAGCAATTTGTCGATTTTTACCTGCTGCCCGCGTCGTCTTGATGACGCGCCGATGCGGCGGCGCCTGTTAGAACGGGAAATTGGAGGAGCAAATGAAGATGCTGTTGTTGGCGTATGAAGCGCCGGAAGATTTCGCCCTGCGCGAGAACAAGCAAAAGTTCGAATCCTATATGGGCGAGTGGTACGCCTATTCCGAGGAAATGCGCAAGGCGGGGGTGACCCAGGACGGCGCTGCGCTTGAACCGCCGCATACGGCCACTGTCGTTTCAGTCCGAAACGGCGAGCGTCTGGTCGAGGACGGTCCTTATCCGGACGGAAAGGAACAACTCGGCGGTTTTTTTCTGATTGACGCCGACGACATCAAAAGCGGCGCCGCGTGGGCGGCGAAATGCCCTGCAGCGAAAACCGGTTTTGTTGATGTTCGCGTTGTCCCAAGTCTGGAGGATCACGCAAAATGAAGTATCTGTTTTTGCTATATGGGGACGAGAACGCGTGGGACGCGAAATCCTCATCGGAAAAAGAGGCCGTAATCGGCGCCTATGTCGCCTACTCCGATGCACTCAGAAAAGCCGACGTTCTTGTCGCCGGCGAACCGCTTGACCATTCGCGCAACGGCGCCCGCGTTCGAACAGGTTCGGTTGAGGACGGCCCCTTTGCCGATGGAAAAGAACAGCTAGGCGGTTTCTACATGATCGATGCGGACAATCTCGACGAAGCGCTGGACTGGGCTGCGCGCTGTCCGGCCGCCGCTGACGGTCATGTTGAGGTGCGCCCCGTCTGGAACATTGGGGGTTAAGGAATGACTGATGCGCGGGCGATTGCCGATGAGACCGCCCGCGCGTCGTACGGTCGCCTTCTGGCCTGGCTCGCGGCGCGCACGCGCGACGTCGCCGCCGCTGAAGATGCGCTTGCCGACGCCTTTCGGGCGGCGCTCGAAAACTGGCCCAAGACCGGGACGCCGGCCTCGCCCGAGGCCTGGCTCCTGACGACAGCGAAGCGCAAGCTGATCGATGAAGCGCGGCGAAGCCAAACCCGCGCCGGCGGCGCGCCAACCCTCGCGCTCGCCGCTGAAGAGGCTGAAGCCGCCCTGCGCGAGGAAAAGGAATTCCCTGACGAGCGATTAAAGCTGTTGTTCATATGCGCGCATCCGGCGATCGACCCGTCCATACGCACGCCCTTAATGCTGCAAACCGTCCTGGGTCTTGATGCGGAACGGATCGCCTCTGCGTTTCTCGTTGCGCCGGCGGCCATGGCGCAACGTCTGGTCCGGGCAAAAAGAAAAATACGGGACGCGGGTATTCCGTTTGAAACGCCGCCGAAAGACGATCTTACAGGCCGGCTCGCATCGGTGCTTGAGGCCATCTACGCCGCCTATACGGCCGGGTGGGACTCTCAAGAAGGCGGTGAAACGCAAGGCGGCGGTCTTTCCAAAGAAGCCATTTTTCTGGCCCGGCTTATCGCGTCCATGGCGCCGGAAACGGCCGAAGCGTGGGGACTGCTTGCGCTCACGCTGCACGCCGAAGCAAGGCGCGCCGCGCGCGTCGAAAACGAGGGTTACGTTTCGCTCGCCGATCAGAACACTGACTTATGGGATCGCCAATATATCGTTGAGGCGGAAACCGCCCTCGCCCGAGCGTGGCGCGCAGGCGGCATCGGGCGCTTTCAGATTGAAGCCGCCATCCAATCCGCCCACGCCGCCGCCCGTCTGCAGGGACGCGATACAAGCGGCGACATCATCGTCCTTTACCAGCGTCTGATGGAACTGGCGCCGTCGATCGGGGCGGCTGTCGGTTACGCCGGCGCCCTCGCCGCCGGCGATCGACCGGATGAAGGCTTGCGCGTCTTGGACGAGATCGATCCCAAAAGGGTAGATCGCTACCAGAGTTATTGGGCGGTGCGCGCCCATTGCTGCGCACTGCTGACCATGCGCGACCAGGCGGCGGACGCCTATCGCCGGGCGATCGGCCTCAGTGAAAATCCCGGCATGAGGGCTTTTCTTCAGAAGCGCCTCGCGGCGGTGGAGTGAGCTGGACGCGCCGCCGCCGCAGCTGCGTCCGCTGCTCGCATGGGCCGCCGGCATCGGCTATGCTGGGCGCATGTTCACCAAGTTTTTTCATGAGCTGAAAGCGGCCGGGCTTCCGGTTTCTCTTCGCGAATACCTGACCCTGATGCAGGCGATGGACGCTGATCTCGCCAACCGGGACGTTGAAGATTTTTATTATCTCTCGCGGTCGTCGCTGGTGAAGGATGAACGCAACCTCGATAAGTTCGACCGCGTTTTCGCCCATGTTTTCAAGGGCGTTCAAAGCGTCGCCGACGGGGTCAATGCGGAAATCCCCGAAGAATGGTTGAAGCTCCTGACGGAGCGCTATTTCACCGAGGAAGAAAAACAACAGATTGAGGCGCTCGGCGGCTGGGACAAACTGATGGAGACGCTGAAAAAGCGTCTCGAGGAACAGCAGAAGCGTCATCAGGGCGGCAACAAGTGGATCGGAACCGGCGGTACGTCGCCCTACGGATCCGGCGGCTATAACCCGGAAGGCGTCCGCATTGGCAATGAGGGAAAGCGCCAGGGGCGCGCGGTCAAAGTCTGGGAAAAACGCGAATACAAAAACCTCGACGACAATGTCGAGCTCGGTACCCGGAACATTAAAGTGGCGTTACGGCGGTTGCGCCGCTTTGCACGGCAAGGGGCCCCGGACGAGTTCGATCTTGACGGCACCATCGATGCCACGGCGCGCGCCGGCTATCTTGATATTAAGATGCGACCGGAACGGCGCAATACGATCAAGGTACTGATCTTTTTTGATATTGGCGGTTCGATGGACCCGTTCATCAAGCTTTCTGAAGAGCTGTTCTCCGCCGCCCGTTCCGAATTCAAGCATATGGAGTACTTCTACTTCCACAACTGCTTGTATGACTTTGTCTGGCGGGACAACAAGCGCCGGTGGACGGAGAAGATGCCCACCTGGGACGTTCTCCACAAATTTCCGCACGACTACAAAGTCATCTTTGTCGGCGACGCGTCGATGTCTCCCTACGAAATCACGGTGCCGGGCGGGTCTGTCGAATACTTCAACGAAGAAGCCGGCGCGATCTGGCTCCAACGCGTCACCAACATTTACGAAAGCGTTGTCTGGCTAAATCCGATCAAGCAGGTCAGCTGGGACTATACCCCGTCGACCGGTTTGATCCGAGAGCTGATCGGTGACCGGATGTTCCCGCTTACGCTATCGGGAATTGAAGGCGCCATGGCGGAGTTGAAACGCTAGGCGGCGTCGGCGCAGACGCGTTCGGCCTCGGAAACGGCTTCGCTGATTTTGTTTCGGATTGAGACGAGAATCGCCGCCCGCTTTTCTTCTTTGCCGGCGATAGCGCCGATCATGTCTTCGGCTTCTTCGCAGAGGTCGCCAAGCGCCCAGGCGCCGACGCCGCGGGAGGCGCCCTTCAGGGCGTGGGCCGTATTGCGCCATGCTTCATCGCTCGCCGCATCGGCGAACTGGGTGTCGAGCGTCCGCGCTTGCTCGACAAAAATCGACAGGATTTCAGCGCGCAGGCCGGTGTCGCCGGATACGTATTTCTCCAGATGGTCAAGATCGATCATGGCGTTTCAGTCCGTTGATACTCACACGCAACGGTTGCGCATGTTCTGTCTACCGGTCGATTCGCTTCAATTGAGTTAAAATTTTATTGGCTTTGGTTAATAAGAACTTAAACGTAAGGGGTTGCATGATTTTGCCCGCAACCCCGTATCATCGCAGCTTAGTTTTATTTATAAATATCAACGGGTTCGATTGCACGCTTGCTAGTAAGCTAATTCCAGCGGCTCGTCTTTCCAACCAGCAAGGTCGCGAATGCGTTGCTCCCAAACTGAAGCGGAGTTCCTCAACTTACGAATGTGATAGGGATAGGCGTAGAAAGGGTCATTCACCCCGCTTGGGTTTTCGGTCGCCGGAATTGATCCATCAATGAGGTTGTCTTCAAGCCTTACAAATCCAGGCGCGGTTCCATTTCCCGTTTCACTAACCTGATTGCCAACACGAAATACATTTTCCTCGATCCACGCTTCCGCACCGTCTCTTGAATCAACCGCTAATGAAAAATTCTTGTAGACATTGTTGAAAACATGAACGCGCGATTTCGTCGCCAAGGGCTGCCTAGAAAAGGTATCCTCAAATACATTTTCGTAGATCGAAACCTGAAGGTTATCTGTCGGGTCATTCACATTGCCCAAAAGCATCACCTTACGATGATCTGAGATGTGGTTATTGGAAATCGTAACTTTATTCGGCGCGCCGGACACGTTAGTGATGTCGATCACCCCGTCCCCACACTCTGAAAATGTGTTCTGGCTTATCCAGATAAGCCGGAGATCGCCCCATCCGGTGATGCAGTCGCCCAGGCTGTTGTCATACTCATTCTGCGTCATGATTAAATTATGAATAATTACATTTTCTGCATTACCGAGAAAGAAGATGCCCGTGCCGTCGCCGACGATTCTAACTTTGGCGCCTCTACCATCAATTGTTGTATTGCTCTCAATACGTAATGGATCATTGGCGGCGACGTTGATCGTTGCAGGCGTGAGATATGAAGAATCAAACACTGCAGCATCAAAAACGATCCACCGAGCGCCGCTCAGTTCTTCAACGCCGTATCTAAGACTGCCCTGTATTGGCGTCTGGCCATCAGAATAGTCAGATAAAGTGGTAACCGTGTACAATTGCCCCCCGCGGCCGCCGGTTGTGCCTTGCGCGTATCCGCGCAGATCGTTCAGCATACTGCTATACTGAACCGTCTGAGTCTGCGCTGAAGCGAGGCCGCCCATCATGGTAAAAATTAAAATAGCTGTAGTAATAGTATTGAAGATACGCATACTAAATCCTATTCCAATAAAGTTTTCGAATAGTATTTAAATTACAGAAGCAAGTATGAAATGTAAATTGACGATTTTGTAAGGCCGAAGCACGGCTCATTGGCGGACGCATGTTCATGCTGGGCTACCTGTCTGGCGGTGACGAGTTAATCGATTGGGCCAGACTGTTAGGAGCCGGCACACGAATAAGCGCAACCGAACCCGCTCCAGTAGGCAATCAGAACCTTAAACTAGGCAGAGGTTTGCAAACACCGCGTATTGATCGAACGACAAGAAGCCCGCTACCCTAGTTTCCGTCGTCCTGCGGCTCTTCTTCAATCGTCTCGTCTGTTGCATCGTTGGTGCTCCCATCGCTGGGATTCTCGACCGCGTCCTCAGCAGCCTCCTGAACGTCGTCAATGACGTCCTCAGCAGCTTCCTGGACGTCGTCAACGACGTCTTCGGCCGCCGTTGCGGCGTCGTCCGCCATGTCCATAACGGCGCCGTCAACGGCCTGATCGACGGTGTCCGGCGCTCCCATGGCCTCATCCTGAATTGCGCGCAGGTCCTCGGCGGCGACATCCGGAACGGCGTCAGGCATGTCGTCGTCCGCCGGGGCGGCGTCGTCCGCTGCGGCATCGTCGACTGCGGGATCGTCGACAGGCGCTTCTTCGCCGTCGATCAGGTCGCCGGCGGCGTCCGCCGCATTTTCAACCGTATCGCCGACCGCCTCCGCCGCATCGCCGATCGCATCTGCAACAGCCTCTTCCCGATTGGTGAGTTTCGACAGACCGATAATGACGGCAAGCGCCACCGAAATAATCAGCAGTAGCCTGAACATAACTGGACCCCTTCCTTACACGCCCGAATTTGGCGCACCCAGTCCGGCGCCAAACAGCCCGTTCATATCCTTTTTCCCCATTTGCGACAATGCCTTGAAACGCCCCTGCCGGCGCAAAGACCGGCTTTTTCAATGCGATAGCCTTGTAGGCGGCGTGCGAGCAGCCTAAACGGGGGTCTTTCGAATCCTTTCAGCGTCGCAAATCGGGGAAACGGGACATGACGGAAGGCGTTGTATTTCTCGGCAAAGGCGATTCGCCGCAGCATTTACAACTGAAATACGCCAATCGTCACGGCCTCATATCAGGGGCCACGGGCACCGGCAAAACAGTGACGCTGCAGATCATCGCCGAGGGACTGTCAGCCGCAGGCGTGCCGGTCTTTGTCGCGGACGTCAAAGGCGACTTATCCGGCGTTTCCCAGCCTGTGAAGATGAAGGACTTTTTGACCGCGCGCGCCGAAACCATTGGCCTCGACCCCTATGAGCCGAAGGGGTTTCCAGTGCGCTTCTGGGATCTGTTCGGCGAACAGGGGCACCCGATCCGGGCGACGGTTACGGAGATGGGCCCGCTCCTCTTGGCGCGCCTGCTCGGCCTTAACGACACCCAGGAAGGCATTCTCACCCTTGCCTTTCGCCTGGCCGACGATGAGGGCCTGTTGCTGCTCGATTTGAAAGATCTTCGCGCGCTGCTCGTTGAAGTCGCCAACCGCCGCAAGGAACTCTCCGCGGAATATGGTCATGTCTCGACCGCGAGCGTCGGGGCGATCCAGCGTCGTTTGCTGGCGCTGGAGGAGCAAGGCGCGGAACACTTCTTCGGAGAACCGGCGCTTGAGATCGAGCAGTTTCTCGACCGCACCGACGACGGCGCCGGCGTTATCAATGTTCTTGCGGCGGATAAACTGATGCAGACGCCGAAGCTCTACGCAACATTTCTGCTGTGGATGCTTTCGGAGCTCTTTGAGGAACTGCCCGAGATCGGCGATCCGGACAAACCGCGGCTCGTTTTCTTTTTTGATGAAGCCCATTTGCTTTTCGACGAGGCGCCGAAAGCGCTTTTGGAGAAGGTCGAACAGGTGGTCCGCCTCATCCGCTCAAAAGGGGTCGGTGTCTTTTTCGTGACCCAGAACCCGCTCGACGTGCCCGACTCGGTGTCGAGCCAACTCGGCAATCGCATCCAGCACGCGCTGCGCGCTTATACGCCGCGCGAACGTAAGGTCGTCAAAGCTGCGGCGGACACGTTTCGCCCCAATCCTGAATTTAAAACACTCGACGTCATCACCGAGCTCGGCATCGGCGAGGCCCTGGTGTCGACCCTTGTCGCTAAAGGCAAGCCGGGCGTGGTTCAGCGCACGCTCATTCGTCCGCCGTCCTCGCGCATGGGCCCCGTTACAAAAACGGAACGCAAGAGCATCCTTGCCCAGTCCGATGTGGGCGCGAAATACGATGAGCCCGTAGACAGGGAATCCGCCTACGAAATATTGCAGGAGCGCGCCGAACGTCGCGCCCAAGAAGCTGAAGAAGCACGCGCCCAGGAACAGCGCCGGAAGGCAACCAAAGCGCGCGCGCCGAGACGTCGATCGAACCGGCAGAGCGTCGGCGAGGCGGCCATGAAAACAGCGGCCCGCACCCTCGCCAAGGAGTTGGTCCGCGGCCTTCTCGGCTCCCTGCGCCGCCGCTGATCCATGAGCGACGCCCCGGAAGACCAACCGAAAACGTTCTTCCTCGCGCTCGCCGGCACGGCAATGCTTGGGGTCATCGCCTATATTCTGTCCCTGCCGCTGCAAACCCCGCTTGGGACGCAGTTTGAATGGTCCCTCGCCGATGCTGCAATCGGCGCCGTCGCGACCGCGCCGCCGGCGGCGTTTCTCTGGTGGTTTATGAAAACCGACCTGCCCGCCCTTGCGGAGTTTCGCCGCGCGCAGACGGAGTTTTTCGCCAATATCGGGTTTGAGTTCACGCCGCCTCGGATCATGATCATGGCGCTGTTCGCCGGCGTTTTCGAAGAAGCCCTGTTTCGCGGCGTGATCCAGACCGCGTTCGCGTCTGTTACGCCGACCGCCATCGCCATTATTCTCGCCGCCGCCCTCTTTGGCGTCGTGCATTGGCGCACATGGCTGTACGCACTCATCGCCGGCCTGTTGGGGGCCTGGCTGGGCGCGCTCTTTGCGCTCACCGGAAATCTCCTGACGCCGATGATAACCCACGCGCTTTATGACGTGGTCGCGTTTTTTGTGACCGTCCGGGCGATTAACGATTGGAGAGCCGATAAAATGCGCGCGCGCGACACTACCGGGAATTAACGCTCGGCCGCGACATAATCGATCGCACCATGGTAGCATTATCGCGCCGTCCGGAGTCGATCCTCGTGACCTGTAATCGTTTGCTGATCGCCGCTTGTCTCAGCGCCCTCGCCGCGTGTTCGGAAGAAACCCCGCCGCCGCCGCCCGGCAACGTCGCGCCGGTCTTTTCATCTGCGGCGACGGCCAATGCGGCGGAAGACTCCGCCGGCGCCGTCTATACGGCGACAGCGACTGACGCGGACGGCGACGCCATATCGTTTTCCATCGCCGGGGGCGCTGACGCGTCCCTCTTCGCCATCACCAATGACGGCGCGCTGTCCTTTTCCGACGCGCCGAATTTTGAGCGGCCTCGGGACGCAGGCCGCGACAATGTCTATGACGTCACCATCCGCGCCAGCGACAGCTTCGCGCAGAGCGTCGATCTCGCTTTGCAGCTGACGGTCACCGATCTCGACAACGAACCCTATCAACTGACGCGCGTGGCGACCGGCGTCGCGGCGCCGCTGTTCCTCATTGGCCGGCCCGGCGAGAATGATGTGTTCATTGCGGAACGCGAAGGCGTCATCCGCCTTTTCGATCCGGCAACCGGCGTCGTCGGCGCGACCCCGTTTCTGGACATTTCGGCTGATGTCGGGACGGCTGGTGAAGGCGGTCTTCTCGGGCTTGCCCCGGCGCCGGACTATGAGACGAGCGGTGAATTCTATGTCCACATCACCAATAATGTGGGCGACACGGAAATACGGCGCTATACGCGCTTCACATTTGCGCCCAACGCGGCGGATCCGGCAAGCGAAGAGCTCATCCTCACCGTCGCGCAGCCCGCGGACAACCACAATGGCGGCTGGATCGGTTTCGGCGCCGACAATCTTCTCTACATCGCTCTTGGCGACGGCGGCGGTTCTGGAGATCCCTTTAACAACGGCCAGGACAACAACACGCTTCTCGGCGCCATCCTCAGGATCGATCCGACAACGGACGGCTTTCCCACCAATGCGTCTCGCAATTATGCGATACCGCCGGGCAATCCGTTTGCATCCAGTTCGGGCGCCGATGAGATATGGGCGTTCGGATTGCGAAATCCTTATCGGTCGAGCTTCGATCGCGACACGGGCGATCTCTATATCGGTGATGTCGGACAAGGCGACATCGAGGAAATTGATCTTGTGCCGGACGGCGACAATAGCGGGCTCAACTTCGGCTGGCCCCGGCGCGAGGGTACCCAGCGCGAGCAGGGATCGGATTCACCGAACTTCACCAATCCCGTGACCGAATACGCCCATGGAAGCGGTCCCCGCGAGGGTAATTCCGTGAACGGCGGTTACGTCTATCGCGGTCCCATCGCTGCGCTTCAGGGACGGTATTTCTTTTCCGATTTCATCTCGAACAATGTCTGGTCGATCCCGGTATCGGAGTTCAGTCAGGGCGACACGATTTCGTCGGACGACTTCATCATCGAAACCGACGTGTTGACCCCCGACGCAGGCGCCCTCGACAGCATGGTCGGCTTCGGCGAAGACAATGACGGCAATCTTTAT
The DNA here is from genome assembly GCA_028289605.1 of Hyphococcus sp. GTDB lineage: Bacteria > Pseudomonadota > Alphaproteobacteria > Caulobacterales > Parvularculaceae > Hyphococcus. Next base: position 54,541 of record JANQON010000004.1, read on the forward strand.
ATTTTGACGATTGGCGGCGATATTTTCCGGATTGATCCGGCTTGAGGCCGAACTGGAAACACTCCCGCTCTTTCCGGCGCCCGCGCGCGAAGGCGCGCTAATTTAAGAAAGATGGCATTCGCGATCGGGCCGGAATCTCTTTAAGCTTGCGCCGTAGCATGTTGCAGGAGATCCCGACTTTCGTCGGGATGAGCGGCGTCACTGTTTACCGGTTAAGGTTTCCGCAACACGGCGCGCATCAGAGAACCTAACTCCGAAACGCCGTCTCAAGCGACTCCTCGGTCACCGGATAACCCATGTCGTCCGGAATGGTGAGAACAACGCCGTGTTCGCGCTCGGCGATTTCCGGAATAATTGTGTCAATCCGTCGGCGCGCCGCGAAATCAATCACGGCGTCTGCGTTGTCGCTCACCCCAAGCAACTCGACATTGCGCCGCGTCGGATAGATCATTTTCCGCTTGCCATTATCGCAGTCGTTAAGCGCCGCATTCGGAGATGTCCAAATAACTTCAGTCGCTTCGTTACCGTCTTCGCGCGCTTCTTGCGCGGCCGGCGCCTTCGCCGCAAAAAACCAAGTGTGATATCGCCGATGAGACGCGCCCGCGGGCGGCTCCCAGCGGGCGTAGAGGCAAAGCGCGTCCAGGGCGAGACGCAATCCCTGCTCGCGCGCAAGCTCCAAAAACAAGGCGTCATCCCCTTCGACGCGCGCGCGCCAATCCTGCAGCATCGCAACCGCATCGCCGGAGAGCATCTCGTCGTCCCTTCGCGCCAACAAAATGCCCGCTTCCTCGAACGCCTCGCGGATTGATGCGATCCGCGCCGGCGCTTCTTCGGCCGGAAACGATCCGAACCCGTCGCAATGCTCGGCCCATCCATCATGACTGTCGCCGGGATCGATGCGGCCGCCTGGAAAGACAAGAGCGCCGCCTGCAAAAGGCGTATCGGCGTGGCGCTCGATCATCAGGACTTCCAATGAGGGCTCATCACGCAAGATCAAAATTGTTGCGGCGGGAATAGGAGCGTCAGTCAAAGAGCGTTTCTTTCGAGGGCGGCTGCGGAAATGCGGATTTCGCCTTCAATAGCCAGACCGCAAGCCAGCCGCCAGCGCCGGTTGCAGCCGCTGATGCGGGCCACAGCCAGAGCGGCAGCGAAAAGGTCATGAGTGTGATGCCCGCAGCAAAGAAGATGGTTCCCGCGCCGAGCCAACCCAGCGGCGCCCAGCGCCGTCCGATCGCCAGCGCCAGCGCCGCCGCGGTAAAAGCGCCGACGCCCCAGCCGATTACGAGGCCGGCCTGTTCGGCGCTGGTGACCGCCTCGCCCGGCGCGGCGCCCCCGCCAACTGCGCCTTCAACGAACTTCGCGATGGCAAGCCCGGCGATAGTGGCGACAATGACGGCGAAGAGATTGCGGAGCATGGGCTTCAGGCCTTGCGGCTGCTCATTCCCGCGCCTCTGTCTCCAACGCCAGCGCATGCAGTTCCCCGCCCATGCGGCCTTTCAATGCTCTGTACACCAATTGATGCTGCTGGACGCGGGTCTTGCCGTTGAACGCCGATGAGACGATCCGGGCGCGATAATGGTCGCCGTCGCCGGCGAGGTCTTCGATCTCAATCTCAGCGTCCGGCATGGCTTCCAGGATCATGGATTTGATGTCGTCGGCGGCCATCGGCATGGGCTGTTCCTTCGCTATGTCGGCATTCATGTAGTCTCTGAGACGGGACTCAAAAAGATCAGACAAATCAAGCAGCGCGATCACATCCGTCCCGTCAAGGATTACGTCAGGGCCGCCGAACCGGCCAAGGCGCGAGGCCTGGACGCCGGCCATCGCCGCCTTGAGCAGCAGCGTATCGGCGGCGGCGGGCGCGGCGGCGACGAGATAGCGTCCCTGATCTTCGCCAAACCAGAACGCCGCCTTGCGTTGTTTCACCGGCGTGGCGAGGTTAAGCCCGCGGCCCGCGGCGAGGGCCATCTCGGCGGCGGCAACGAGCAACCCGCCGTCGGACACATCGTGACACGCCGTCACCAGACCCTCATCAATCAGCTTGCGAACAAGCTCCCCGTTCTTGCGTTCCGCTTCAAGATCGACCGGCGGCGGCGCGCCCTCGACAACGCCAAACAAGTCGCGCAGGTAAATCGACTGCCCGAGCCAGCCCCTGGTGACGCCGATGGCGATCAGCTCTTCGCCGGCCTCGGCTCCCCCGACGCGCACGGCTTTGGTGGCGTCTTCGATGACGCCGACGCCGCCGATGGCCGGGGTCGGCGGAATCGCCTGGCCGTTGGTCTCGTTATAGAGTGACACGTTGCCGGAAACGACCGGATAGGAAAGCGTTTCACACGCTTCCGCAACGCCTTCGATCGCGCCGACAAACTGGGCCATGATGTCAGGACGTTCGGGATTGCCGAAATTGAGACAATTGGTGATCGCAAGCGGCGCTGCGCCGACTGCGCAGATGTTGCGATAAGTTTCGGCGACCGCCTGTTTCCCGCCCATATGCGGATCGGCCTGCACATAGCGGGGGGTAACGTCAGTGGAAATCGCCAGGGCGCGATTTGTTCCGTGTACGCGCACCACGGCCGCATCGCCGCCCGGCGTGATCACCGTGTCGCCCATGACCGTGTGATCATATTGTTCCCAGATCCAGCGCCGCGAGCAGAGATCGGGCTGTTCCATCAGGGTTGCGAGCGCAGTGATCATCGTATCGCCGCCGGGATTTTCCGCGAGATCGACGTCTTCCTCTCGGGTTTCGATGTCGGCCGCGGCGACCACGCCCGCCTCTTTCAGGTTCTCCGCCGCTTCGCGCACGGTGTCGAAAACGCCGCCGCCGGCGGTCAGGCGCGCATATATGTGCGCCTCGCCCGGCATCGCCGACCAGCCGGCGCCGTCCACGCCGTCAAGGGAAACGATCCGGTCGGAAACGAGCGCGCCGGCGATCTGCTCGCATTCTTCCTGGGACTTCTCCGGCGCCTTCAGCGCAATCCGCACCTCACGTACGGTGACGGACGGATCTTCCAACGGCGCAGGCGCACTTGGCGCCGCAAAAGGGCGGTCGTAGTTTGGCGCATCGTCCGCGAGCGGCTTAACCGGCATATCGGCGACCGTTTCGCCTTTGTGCTTGATAACGAGCCTGCCGTCTCTCGTCGTTTCGCCGATGACGGCGAAATCAACGCCCCATTTTTCAAAGATCGCCCGCGCCTCGTCTTCTTTGGCGGGCTGTAGCACCATGAGCATGCGTTCCTGGGATTCAGACAGCATCATCTCATAGGCCGTCATGCCCTCTTCGCGCTGAGGCACCTGATCGAGGTTGAGCACAAAACCGCCGCCGCCCTTGGCGGCCATTTCAACCGATGACGAGGTCAGGCCTGCTGCGCCCATGTCCTGGATTGCGATGACCGCATCGGTCGCCATAAGTTCAAGACACGCCTCCAGCAGCAATTTCTCCGTAAACGGATCGCCAACCTGAACGGTGGGGCGTTTTTCTTCGGAAGCGTCGTCAAACTCCGCCGACGCCATGGTGGCGCCGTGAATGCCGTCGCGTCCCGTCTTGGACCCCACATAGACGACAGGATTTCCCTCGCCCCGTGCGGCCGAATAGAAAATGCGGCCTTTACCGACAATGCCGACGGTCATGGCGTTGACGAGGATATTGCCGTTATACCCGGCGTCGAAGTTTGTCTCGCCGCCGACGGTGGGCACGCCCATGCAATTGCCGTAACCGCCGATGCCGGCGACGACGCCGGATACGAGATGACGGGTTTTGGGATGATCCCAGTCGCCAAAGCGCAGTGCGTTCATATTGGCGACGGGACGGGCGCCCATGGTGAAGACGTCGCGCATAATCCCGCCGACCCCGGTCGCGGCGCCCTGATAGGGCTCAATAAAGGACGGGTGGTTGTGGCTCTCCATCTTGAAGACCGCCGCCAGTCCCTCCCCGATATCGATCACCCCGGCGTTCTCGCCGGGCCCCTGGATCACCCAGGGCGCCGACGTCGGCAGTTTTTTCAGATGCCGCCGGGACGACTTGTAGGAACAGTGCTCCGACCACATGACGGAAAAAATCCCCAGCTCGACGAGATTCGGCTCGCTGCCCATGTGGTCTTTAATGCGGTCGTACTCGTCAGGCTTGAGGCCGTGCTCAGCGACGATTTCAGGGGTAATCTCGGTCATTGCCATCCGGTTTCTTAACCGCGCCTTCTTAGGCTAGGCCGTAGTCTCGCGCAAACCGCAAATCATTGGGATTCTCCATGAAAAGCGCCAAGCAGAAACGAGAAGAAATCCGTCAGCAGCGGGCCCGCCGCGCCGTCAAAAAAGACAAGCGGATCCGGAAGGAGCTCGTCGAGCACCGAAAGGCGATCCTCGCCCGCGCGATCAAGGGAAGAGCCGGCGAAAAGGAACCCTTGAGCCTCGCTCCGGTGAATTACGATCTTCTGGCGGAGCGCCGGAGCTACTCAACGCCCGATTTCATTGAGCGCGGTTATTACGAGGACCGCCCGTTCACCTGCCGCGACTGCGGCAAAAAGGAGATCTGGCGCGCGACCCAGCAAAAATGGTGGTACGAGACCGCCAAGGGCGAATGGGAAACGACAGCCGTCCGATGCCGTTCCTGCCGAAGAAAAGAACGCGAACGCAAGGCGCAAGCGCGCGCCAGCTCGGAACGCGGCCTTGCGGCAAAATCAAAGAGCGTCGGCGTTTGATGTTGGCTCGCGTTTGCTGCGCGGCAATCCGATCATGATGACGGCGAGCGCGCCAATCTCGACCACCCAGTTGAGTTTGAAGCCGAGCACGCTGTTGTTGATGAAGGCGTCCATATGATGAAAGCCGGCGGCTCTGCTGACAACGAACACCAACAACAAAGCCACGCCGGCCAAGGTCACCCACAGATCCCGCGCGTGCTTGCCGACCATCGCAACGGCGCCGGCGAAGGCCGCAAGCCCCGTGACGCCGACCATGGCGATGAACACTGTCTGCACCGCCCGGCGTCCTTCATACCAACCTTGCGCTTGAGCGAGGCACCGCCCCGCGGCCGTGAGCGCCGACTGAAGATCGAGCTGCTTATTGACGGCGAGCGCCAGCAGTAAAACCGACAATCCGATCCAGAAGGCGTTCGGTCCGGCCGGCGGATTCGCTGATTGCGAACCGGCGCCGCGCACCTGGCGAAAGGTCGCCGCCGCCGCCGCAAGGTAGACCAGGACGGTCAGCCAGCCGACAAATGTCGGGTCGCCGATGCCCGGACTCCATCGCGCCGCAATGCACTCAACCATAGAAACGAAAATGCGGGCTATGTGTTGCGATAAAGATAATCCTCCGGAAGGCCGAGGCGCAGACACGCCTGAACCGCGGGACTGGACCGCAAGAGATAGCGCTCGGCGCGGCGAGCCATGCGTTCCACCACCGTGCGCTCAAGGGGGCGCAGGCCATAGCGAGGGCCGAGTCCAAGCGCCGAACGAATATCGGTCGGCACAATGTCGATGGCGGCCCTGACCAACGTACGCTGGGCGAAATGCGCGGGCGGCGGAAATGCCGGCGCGGTGCGCATGATATCGCGAAACTCAAATACGATGTCGCTGCCTTCCAGCAGCGGCGCCCGCTCGGCGAACATTTTGCGTTGGTCGCTGAGAGACGACGGCGCGCCGACGGCGCCGTACAGCGCCGCCGCTTCGCCGCCCTCATTATAGTACAGATCGCGGTCTTTATCCGTCAGCGGCGCCGCATAGGCGCTGTAGGCTTCCAGAAATCCGAAAGCCGCCGTCGCCTGAACCCAGTTCAAGAGGTCCGGATCATTGGCCCGATAAGGCGCGCCCGAGGGAGTCACGCCGATAACCCGCTCATGCATGCGATTGACGTTGGCGATCATTTTCGTCGCCGCCTCGCGGGTTCCGTAAACCGTAATCATGGCGGCGATACCTGTGCGCTTGAGGCGCAAAACCGGATCGACGCGAAAGTTGGAATGCTCCCACACGCCGGCGCGTACGCACGGGTCCGCAAATTCCATAAAGACCGCGGCGACGCCGCCGATAAAGAGCGTGACGGGATTTTTGAAGATGCGCCACGAGACGGAGTCGGCTCCGACGAAGGACGGCGCGCCGGCGGGTTTGGAAAAGTCCGGCGCCTTGATGCGCGGATCGCTCAGGAAATCGCGCGCCGCGGCGTCCAACCGGGCCTCAGCGATATCGTGAAGGTTGGAGCGCAAACTCGCCAGCATCCGTCTACTTTCTTTGGTTTCAGTCGCGTTGTTAAGGGCCAATCGAAGCAAAAGGATGACCGTTTCACGGCATGTCGCGGCCATTCACAATTCCGGCAGGCGCAGGGCGCACTCATTGCCGCTCAGCCGAAAACAGTTCAAGAAACCGGATCTTTGAAGCACCGGGGCGCACATGAACATCCAAAACAACGTCAAGGACTATTACGGCAAGAAGCTGCAATCATCAGACGATCTTCTGACCGACGCATGCTGCACCCTGGAGGAAACGCCGGAATGGCTGCGCCCGCTTCTGGCGAACATCCATCCTGACGTGACGGCCCGCTATTACGGCTGCGGCCTGATAGCGCCGCTGGCGCTCGAAGGCGCACGCATCCTGGATCTCGGATCAGGTTCGGGACGCGACGCCTATGCGCTCGCGCAGCTCGCCGGACCGACCGGCCGCGTTGTCGGCGTCGATATGACGCCGGAGCAGCTTGACGTCGCCCGCGGTGCGCTGGACTGGCATGCGGACCGGTTCGGTTTTGCTAACGTTGAGTTCATGGAAGGCGATATAGAAAACCTCGGCGCTCTCGATCTTGAGCCAGCGAGTTTTGACGTTATCGTCTCCAATTGCGTCATCAACCTCGTCGCCGACAAGGAAGCCGTGTTCCGCGCCGCGCATTCTCTGCTCAAGCCCGGCGGCGAGTTCTATTTCTCGGACGTCTACGCGGATCGCCGATTGCCGGACGATTTGCGCGCTGATCCGATTGCGCAGGGCGAGTGTCTCGGCGGCGCTCTTTACTGGAACGATTTTCTGGCCATCGCCGGCCGCGCCGGTTTTGCCGACCCGCGGCTTGTTACGGACCGGCCGCTCACGATCAACAATCCCGACCTCAGGAGCAAACTGGCGCCGGCGCAATTCCATGCCGCAACCTATCGCCTTTTTCGCATCGACGGTCTTGAAACCGCATGCGAGGACTATGGACAGGCGGTCGTTTATAAAGGCGGGCTTGCGAATGCAGAACGGGTTTTTTCCCTGGACAATCACCACGCTATCGAACAGGGGCGCGTCTTCGCAGTCTGCGGCAACACCTACCGTATGCTGAATGAATCGCGTTTTGCGCCCTGGTTCGATTTTCTGGGCGACGGCGCCGTTCACTACGGCATCTTCCCCGGATGCGGAACGCAGTCGCCGTTCGGTCAGGCCTCGCCGCAAACCGCCATCAGCGGGGCCTGCTGCTAGGGCGTTATCCGCCCCCGCAACCGCCGCCGCAGCCTGAGCAGCCGCCATCGCCGTCAGCGTCGCCCTTGCCCGATTTACCCCCGGCGGCTCCGGCTCCCGCACCGCCGCCGCCGTCTCCGGCGCCTTTGTCGCGACGGCCGCGCCGACCTTTGCCGAACGCCATCAGAATCAACATGATGACAACAGCCACAATGCCGAAGCCGATGACGGGGTTGTTGTTGAAGGCATCGATAATCCCCGACGCGCCGCCTGTGATGTCCTGCGCCGCGACGCTCGCCATCAGGGTCGTCACGCCGGCGGCGGCTCCGGCCCCGACGAAAACGCGCCTTTTCGACACGACGAACTCGCGCCGCCGATTGACCCGCTGCATAAACGGGGCGTCGCCGAACCGGATATGCGCGGGCGGCCAAATATCGGCCGGCGCCGCGGCGCCGAAAATTCTTTCGTAGGACGCCAGCGTCCGGGCGTAGTTGTCAGCGTAACGCGCACGCTCCCCGGCTCCCCCCGCCGTCGGGTTATGGTGCAACGGCGCCCCGAGCGCTTCTGTGAAAACGCCCCAGTAATGGCGCGTAAAGGTCAGATGCAGGTGCCAGGCCTGATCAACTTCATCTGAGGGCGTTACTTCATGCCCAGACGTCATCGCGAGATAGGCGAAGCGTCGATACTCTTCGATCACGCGGGCCGCGAACGACCGGGACCATCCATTGTCCCGCGCCAGCCGGGCGGTGAAATCGAACGCCGCGTCGGGATCATCAAACGCGACGGTCGACAGGCTTTTCCAAAGAAGATCGTTTGGCGCCATGAGAGTCTCCCAGTGAAAGCGAAAAGGGCGAATCGGTATGTAAAGGTACCTTTACATGCGCGACGTCAACGGTCAATATGGCGGATAGAACCTTACGAAAGAAAGGTAATTACTGGCCGCCCCAGGGCTCGGCGTAGACCGCGTGGCTGACGATCAGCGTCTTGCCCGCGCCGCATGCCCCCGGCGAAGCGCCGGCGACGCCCCAAGCCGTGACATGTTTGCCAATCAGGCTGCTGGCCCCAGGCGCAGCGGCGAGCGCCCAGCGCTCTCCATTCTCACCGCGCAGCAATAAGCACCCGTTCTTTTCTCCGACGACATCGCCGCTGAGCGAAATTTTGGTGGGCGCGTTGTCAGTCTTTGGATTGATGTTGTTGTAGTCGGGCAAGCGGTAGGTGCTTGTCGTCGGCGCCGTAATGTCGGTGGGCGCGCGCGTCGGCAGGTTATAATGCGCTGCAGGCACTCCCGGCGTAAGCGGCACGCTGTCAGCGGCGCTGGTGATCAGCGTACAATCAAATCCGCCCCCTGCGAGTGGCTCAACTTCGACGAACGTATTGGTTGGGGTTGATACGATTTTTCTCACCTTGCGAACCTCGCCGCCGCGTTGCTCGCGCAGCATGGAGCACGCGATCAGCTCGGCTTCCGGCTTGGCGCTCCGAGCGCTCAGCCTGTTGGCGGGCGCGGCGATGGTCGGCACGCCGGCGCTGTGAATGCGCGCAGCGGAGCGTTGTTGAAAGCTCAGGCGATCGGCGGCGTAGGATCGTGCGCCGCCGCCAGTGGCTTCGCGCAGCCAAACGGGATCGGAGGATGCTAGCTGAAGGTCGCTCACCCGGGCCCGGGTGGAGACCCGTGCGCCGTAATCGCGCGCTATCGCTGCGCCGTCGCCGCCGGACAGGCCGTGATCATCGGTAAGTTGCGCATACGAGGCGTCATCGTCCGGAGACGACTCGGTCGCCGAAACCGACGGCGCGCCGGATGATGCATAGTCTTCCAATTCATCGGGGATCGCCAAATAGGCGCCCGGCGTCACGCTGGCCGGATTCACCCCGGGATTAGCCTCGCGAAGGGCGGAGAAATCGACATTGCAGCGCCGCGCCACTTCCCGAAGCGTCGTTTCAGCGTCAATGCCGAGCGCGCCCCCGCAACGTCCGCTGGCTTGAGCCGCGCTCGCCGTGAGCGCCGCAAACACCACGCCGGCGACGCCGGCGACCCTTAATTGTTGTCGAAGTCCCATAACTACCCCTCGGATTCGAACCGCTATTCAGACATGGTTAATAGCACGGTTCGGCCGGAAATGTCCCCTCGCCGCCAAAATTCGACGACGTGGCGGTTTTCCTCACGCCATGCGCGCAAGTTTTCCAATAACTTTATGTTATTTAACAGATTTTTGTAATCTCAGGGACTTTCGCCGGGGCTTCCGTCCGACCAGCGGAGAGGGCCATCCAGACGGCCCAGCCCAGCCGGCTGTCCGCTCGTCGGCCCGCGCCGCCCGCTGTCCCGACGCCCCAGCGCCCGCAGCTCGAAAGCCTGCCGGGGCGTGCATATTCATTTAATCCGGCCGCTTCAATCTGATCTTTCTTTACCCGGACGACTCGGGGGCAAATCTCGGAATAAAGGCAAATACGCCAGTAATTATCGGATAATCCGTACTAGGCGTATTCATTTTTTAACCACAAATCATAACGGCCCCTTAATGCTGGTCGCGCTATGGCCCGTCTCTAAGTGTCAGTATTGCGAGTGTGCGTCATGGGCGTAATGAAGAGACTTGGCTTGCGCAAAGCAGCCGGAAAATCCTGCCTTCGTTCGGTGAATGCGTTCGGCGCGGACAAGCGCGGCAACATTGCGATGATATTCGTTCTGATGTCCGGCGTTCTGTTCCTGTTTATCGGCGGCGCGCTTGATTATTCCCACTGGAATGCGATCCGGACGGACATGCTGGAATCCATGGACGCCGCCACGCTGGCGGTGGCCCAGCTGAAGGAAGACGACGACTCGTTGACCGACACGCAGTTGGAGGCCTTCGGCGACCAGTTCTTCCTGGAGAACTTCAAATACGAGAACCGCCTTCAACCCGGGTGGGACGTTGATTTCGAAGTGCAGTCCAGCGGCAACATACGAACCTGCATGGACGGCGATGTTGAAACCTATCTGCTCGGCGTGGCCAAAATCCACTTCCTTGAAATGGACAAGTGCGTGGAAATCACGCCGCCGGGGTCCGGCCGCATCGAGCTCGCCCTCGTCCTTGACGTTACCGGCTCGATGGACGGACAAAAAATGACGGACTTGAAAAGCTCCGTCGATGAGTTGCTCAACGTCCTCTATGACACCGGCGAAACCTTAAGCGACAATGTTAGAATTGGCGTGGTGCCGTTCAATCAGCACGTCAATGTCGGCGGCGCGACAAGTTGGGACGACGCCAATTGGGGGGACCAAGGCGCCGACAGCTTTTATCACGGCTGGCGGTTTTTTCACGTTGACGAGACCGGGACGGTTCAGGCCGGCACCACGGTCAATCACTATCGTCTTTATGACTCCGACCCCGACAATTCCTGGACAGGATGCGTTGAAGCGCGGCCCTATCCGCTTGATGAATTGGACACCGTGCCCGGCGTCGCGCTCGCGTCGTCCGACATCACCTCCGCCATGGCGACACCGTCTGTCACCGACGAGCCTGACGCCGACGTTCGCGACGCCTTCACCAACGCGCCGAGTTTTCCGCATAGCATGACCGCGACGCAACTGGCGTCAGCGGATAACTCCCGGTTCGTGCCGGTCTTTTTGCCGGATACGCCCGATTGCGGGTTTTCATATGATTGCAGCTACGGCGTCGACGGAACGGTCAATGGCATCTACTGGTACGGTCTATGGCTTGACGATCCCGATGACGACATTTCTTCACCAAACGATGAAGAAAGCGACTACGACAATCCGTTTAGCGGCAACGAGTATATCAACGACTATCGGTATACCAATTATACGCAAGGCACGCCTTTTGAGAAGTATGTTCCTATTTTTACGCATTTCCGATGGGTGCGATACGGATCCGTTTCCGATCCCGACTTCTTGGACTGGATGAACCGGAACGGCGCCAACCATTCCTCCAGCTACTACCGGCATGAATATATTGCGCGCACCGGCTATCCCGGCTGGTGGAATCCGGTCGATCAGGAATACGACCATAAGTATGACCTACCAAAAGCGACGCCGGCGGCCGGGGAAGATCCTGCTGGGCCAAACCCGTACGACTGTCCGCCGCCGGTGACGCCGCTTACCAATGACCGTACGGTTATCGAAGCGGCGAAGAACGCGCTGGTCGCCGACGGCGGCACCAACGTGCCCAATGGCGCGATTTGGGGATGGCGTCTGGTGTCGGATGAGGCCCCGTTTACGGAATCCTACGGTCCCGGCGACACCGGTCCGAACAACACCACCGAAGGCGACTGGCAGCGCGCGGTGCTGATCATGACCGACGGCAACAACGACTTCTCCGATCTTTCCACCCACTGGCAGTCCTATCCGTCCGCCTATGGCTTTGAAGTTGAAGAGCGCATGGGCGACGGCATTGACGAAGCTGATTCATCGTCCACCACCAACGATATGGAAGACCAGGCCGATGAAAAGCTTCTGCGCATCTGCCACCGCATGAAACAAGAAAACATACTCGTTTACACCATTGTTTTTGACGTTTCCGTCGGCAGCAGGATTGAAGGCATCATGCAGTCTTGCGCCAGCAAGCCCAGCTCGCCGTTTTTCTTCAATGCGTCTACCGGCACGGACCTTGAGACCGCCTTCTCGACGATCGCTCAAGATCTCGTCTCGCTGCACGTCAGCCGATAGGAGCGAGGAGAATGACGAAAGCGATGCAATCACGAAACCTGATTGGCGGACGGCGCCGCGTCGTCCGACTTCAGTTCTTCAAACGCGAAGACGGGACCGCGCTTGTGGAGTTTGCGATCGTGTCCCCGATCTTCCTCATGATGATGTTTTCGCTGTTTGAGGTCGGGTGGTTTTATTATGTCGGATCTATCGTCGATGCGTCCGTCGCCGACGCCTCGCGCCTGATCGAAACGGGGCAGATTCAAAAATCCGGCCTAACGGACGCGCAAAAGGAAGCTGCCGTGTTTGACGCGGTCTGCGATGTTCTCAAGAGCTTCGGCGATTGCGCGACGCGGCTCACAGTAGACGTTCAGACCTACGGGAGCTTCGCGGCCCTTGATGCCGCGTCCGACGCCGCGGTCTGCGCCAACGCCACGCCCGCCGAACTTGCCACGCTGCAGTTCACGCCAGGCTCGGACCTCGACATTGTCCGCGTGCGCATCTGCTTTTTGTATTCCACCGTCAATCCCGCGATCGGCATGAACCTGTCGGAAAGCGGATCGGGCCGGCGCCGACTGGTCACGCAGTCGATTTTCCGCAACGAGCCGTATTCATCGAACGGATCGACATGATGAGCTATAAACAACAAAACAACGAAAAGCGCCCGCGAATGCGCAAACTGCTCCGTGCGCTGTGGAGTAATCGCAGCGGCATCGCAGCGACAGAGTTTGCGTTGTTGATCCCGGTGCTGGTGATATTGTTCTTCGGCACGATCGAGCTGTCTGACGCTTTCGCGGCGAACAGACGCGTCGCTATGGCGGTAAACACGGTCGCCGACTTAACGGCGCAATCGGAAGATTTGACCCCGAACGACATTGACGCATTGATCGACGCGGCGATTGCGATTCTCGAACCGGAAGATGTCACCTTAGTCTCGGTGAACATAACGAGCGTGATCCTCGACGTGGACGACGACCCGATTGTCCACTGGTCCATCGACCACGACGGCAACGAGCCATATGCGCCCGATGACGACTTTACCAAGTTAGGGGCTGACTTCGAGACCAACGCCAGCGGACTCATCATGCTGAAGAACCGGTCCCTGATCGTGGTTGAACTCCAGTTCCCGTACCAGCCGGCGGTGGCGCAGTTTTTCGTGAGCAATCCGATTAATTTCGTCTCATCCGCAAAACGGGCGCCGCGCCTGGCGCCGCGCGTTCAGCTCTGCGACAACAGCGGCAACAACTGCACGACCTGACCTGCGCGTCCGCCCTATTGCAGCACGTCGCGCCACTCCGGATGGCGTCCGATTTCCGCCTTGGCGTAAGGACATAGCGGCAAAATCTTGCGGCCCTCTTTGCGCGCGTCCTCGACGCCGCGTTCAACCAGCATCTTGCCCAAACCCCTGCCCCGTAGCGCATCCGGCACGCCCGTGTGATCGATAATGATCAGCGCGGCGCCGGCGCGGGAATAGGTCATTTCCGCTTCCTCGCCGTCCAGGCGGATAAAGTACCGGCCCTTGGAGTCGGTTTCTTCGCGTTCGATCTGAATGTTGTCGGTCACGTGGCGGCCTATCTGGTCAGCGGTTTGTACTTGATCCGCTTGGGCACGTCCGCATCCGGACCCAGGCGGCGTTTCTTGTCTTCCATGTAGTCTTCGAAGTTGCCTTCAAACCACTCCACATGGCTGTCCCCCTCAAAGGCGAGAATGTGCGTGGCGATCCGATCAAGAAACCATCGATCGTGGGAAATGATGACAGCGCATCCGGCGAAGTCCTCCAGCGCCCGCTCCAGCTCGCGCAGCGTGTCGACGTCGAGATCGTTCGTCGGTTCGTCGAGGAGCAGGAGGTTGGCCCCCTCTTTCAGCATTTTCGCAAGCTGCACGCGGTTGCGTTCCCCGCCCGAAAGAGAGCCGACCTTTTTCTGCTGGTCGCCGCCCTTGAAATTGAACCAGCCCACATAGGCCCGTGACGGCACGTCCTTTTTGCCAAGAGCAATGACGTCATTGCCGCCGGAAATCTCCTCCCAGACATTGTGGTTTGGGTCCAGGTTCTCGCGGGTCTGGTCGACATAGCCCATTTCCACGGTCTCGCCAACGCGCAAGGAGCCTTCGTCCGGCTCTTCCTGTCCCGTCAGCATACGGAATAACGTCGTTTTGCCGGCGCCGTTCGGCCCGATGACGCCGACAATCCCGCCGGGCGGCAGATTGAAGGTGAGGTCCTCGAACAACAGTTTGTCGCCGAACGCTTTCGTCAGGCCTTCCGCCTCGATGACGACGCCGCCAAGACGCGGGCCCGGCGGTATCTGAATCTGCGCGGTGTTGATCTCTTCCTTGGACGCCTTGTTGAGCAACTCGTCATAGGCGTTGATGCGCGCTTTTGATTTCGCCTGACGCGCCTTGGGGGACGCCCTGATCCAGTCAACTTCGCGATCAAGGGTCTTGCGCCGGTTGGTTTCCTCGCGCTGCTCCTGCTCCAGACGCTTTCGTTTCTGATCAACCCAAGACGAATAATTCCCTTCATAGGGAATGCCGCGGCCGCGATCGAGTTCGAGGATCCAGCCGGTGACGTTGTCGAGAAAGTAGCGGTCGTGAGTCACCAGCACGACGGCGCCCGGAAATTCCTGCAAATGATGCTCGAGCCAGGCGACCGATTCCGCGTCCAAATGGTTTGTCGGCTCGTCCAGCAGCAACAGGTCGGGCTTCGACAACAAGAGCTGCGCCAGGGCGACCCGCCGCTTTTCTCCGCCCGAGAGGTTTTCCACGCCCCAGTCTCCGGGCGGACAGCGCAGCGCGCCCATCGCCATTTCGATCTTTGAATCAATGTCCCATCCGTCGGCGGCGTCGATCTCCTCCTGAAGCTTCGACATCTTGTCCATCAACTCGTCAGTGTAGTTTTCGCCAAGCTCGGCCGACACGGCGTTAAAGGCGTCGATCTTCTCCTTGATCTCGCCCACGCCCTCCATGACGTTCTCAAAAACGGTCTTGGACGCATCGAGCTCCGGCTCCTGCGGCAGATAACCAACCTTGGCGCCGTCGGCGGCGTAGGCTTCGCCGCCGAAGTCCTTGTCGACGCCGGCCATAATTTTCAACAAGGTGGACTTGCCCGCGCCGTTGACCCCCACAACCCCGATCTTGGCGTCCGGATAGAACTGTAAGTGTATGTCTTCCAATATTTTTTTGCCGCCTGTGAATTGCTTCGTCAGGCCGGACATGAAATAGATGTATTGGTGTTTAGCCATGGGGGTCGGGGCTTTCCTAAGGATTGGGCGGCGTTGCCGAAGAGAAACAGCGGCGGGTCTTATCTCGCTCCGGTCGGTATTTCAACGCGTTGCGCCGTTTTCGGACCTGCGAAATGTTCCTATATAATAGCCGTGGAACGGCGGAATAGAACGAGGGGTAGTCGGGCGGCATGTCGGGATATGTAGAAAAAACACTCGCGGCTGGCGAAAAGGTCATTCACCGCGCGAATTTTAACTGGACCTATTCATTCTTTCCGGTGATGTGGTTCGCCATCGGCGCCGCCACCGTGATCTTGTTTGCGTATATTCAGCTTATCGCAGGCGTCGCCTACGAAGAATTGCGCGTCGGTTGGTGGGCTGCCGGCATCGCCGGGTTCGCCGGATCGGTCATCCTGATCAACCATCTTATCGTGCTCGTCACGACGGAAATTGTCGTTACGACATTTCGGTTCGTCTACAAGACCGGACTGATTTCGCGAAACACCCAGGAAGTCAGTCTCAACAAAATCGAAGAGATTACCTTGCACCAGACTGTGTGGGGACGCTTGCTGGGCTTCGGCAAGCTTGTGCTGCGCGGCACCGGCGTCGGCGTGATCGAATTGCCGGACCTCGACAACCCAATCAATCTGCGACGGATCATCGAAAACACAAAAGCCGCGCTAAGAACAACGGGGCGGGCCGCCGACGATGACGACGATGAGGGCTAGCTAGTCGCTTTCCGCCTGTGCGGCTCCGTAGACCACCGACTTAACAAGATTTCTCGCCCGCGACGGTTGTGACAATGCGTTGGGCTGGTTTTGCGTGAGCAGCACGGCGGCGACATTGTCACGTCGGTTCACGATGAACCAGGTGTCCCAGTATCCGCCCCATCCCCACTCGCCTTCAGCCGCGACGCGCCCTGTCATACCAGGCTCGAGAATCACGAGGCCCCCGAGACCGAACGTTTGCCCCCTCTGGTTCCATTCATCAGGGCGAGCAGAGGCGGGCGTGTGATCACTCATCATCAACGACACCGTCAGCGGCGACAGGATCTGCGCGCCGCGATAGGCGCCCCCATTGAGGAGCATGGTTGCAAAAGCGGCATAGTCTTCCGCCGTCGAAATCAGGCCGGCGCCGCCGCTCATGATCGTGAACGGCGTTTCGTTGACGTTGATCCCCAGCCCGTCCCCCTCATATCGGCCGATCTCACCCTCTTCGTCGAAGGCGTAAACCACGGCGAGACGTTCAAAGTCTGTTTCGTCGAGAAAGAACTCCGTATCGTCCATGCCCAGCGGCGCAAAGATATTATCGCGCAGATAGGTCTCCAGCGTCTCGCCCGATGCAACCTCAACAAGCCGGCCCAAGATGTCCGTCGCGTAGCTGTAGCGCCAGACCGTACCCGGATCCTCATAGAGCGGCAGCGCAGCCAGAGCGTTGACGGCGCCTTCCAGCGTCACGCCCTCGCCGGTGGTGTCGATCTCGGAATAGGCGCGGTCGAGGTCCGTTTCCGTACTGAACACATACCCGACGCCGGACATATGCGTGAGGAGGTCGTGAACGGTGATTTCGCGCGCCGCCGGCCTGGTTTCAAATTCGCCGTCGCCGTTCCTGTTCTTCTCCTCGGCGACCTGCGGATCGGCGAAAGCCGGAATATGCCGCGAGATCGGATCATCCAGCAGGATCGCACCGCGATCGACCAATTGCATCACTGCCGCAGACACAACCGGCTTTGTCATCGACGCGATGCGAAAACGACTGCGAGTCGTCATGACTTCCCCGCCCTCAATGTCGGCCATTCCGACGGCGACTTGGCAAAGAACGCCGTCTTCGGTTGCAACCGCGGCGACGAAACCGGCGCGGACGCCCTCGTCGACCTCCTGCTGCAGGGCCGGCGCAATGCGCTCTCGACAGACGTCTTTATCGAAATCTGCGGCGAATGCAGACCCCGCCGCCAAAACAAACCCACACGCAGCGGTCGCGCCGCACAAGACTGTGGCGATCCTCATATGCCCCTCAGGCCTCCGTTTTGGAATTGAAAAAAGCGCCTACTGGCGCGCAGAGCTATTTCGGGTTGCGGAACAGAAAGCTTCTGAGCCCGCCGCGATCAAAGGGCGACCACGATCCGTCGAGCTGCGCCAACCGATCGGCGATAACATACATGGCGATGGGGTTAACCCCAATACCGAAATGGCTCGCAGGAATCTCAACATTCTCTGTATAGGGATTTCTCGGGCATGGGTCCTGGACCGAACCCTGCCAGGAGACGATGCCGTCGGTTTTGGAGTAGATGGAGGTTGTCGGCACCGGCGGCGGCGTGTTGAGCTGTTTGATCCGCGCAGCCTCTCTGACTTCCGGCGGCCCATTGATTTGATCATATAGCCGGCGGGCGTTGGAATAATCCCGCGGCGCCCTGATCGGACTGCCGAGCGAAATGACACAACGCACCTTGTCAGGCCTGTTCTTTGCGATCTCGCGGGCAAACAGGCCGCCGAGACTCCATCCGACAATGGAAACCTTTTCTCCATGATCCCGATGAATTCCGTCCAGGAGGGCCAGCATTTCAGCTTCGCGCTCTTCATCGAAATGGAGATTGCGCCCCATGCCCCATGCATAAGACATGTAGTTCAGGTCATCGAGCAGACCGCGCAAAGGGCGAGTCGATCCGTCGCTGGCCAGAAAACCGGGAAGAACAAGGACCGGGTGCCCGTCGCCGCGCTTCATCCGTTTCATCAGTGGGCGAAGCGTCATGAACCAGCCGAGTTCAAAAACGGCCCGCCCTTCCGCCAGCGTCCAGAATAAAGACGGCGGACTGGCGTCGACATCTCGCTTTGAAGAAGCATCACTCGCCATAGTCTGTTCCCTCGCCGCCTACGCAACCCGCCGGTCAATCTGGGGTGAGCCGCACCTACGGACAACCTTGTTAAGCAGCTTTCGTGCTCGCGGACTTCAACGCCGTTTTGTGTTCATCGAACGACGCGTTAAGACACTCTGCATAGAATTCGGGATCAGGCATGGCTTCGCGACAGGCCGTGACGCCGATTGTGAAGTCCTCAACATAACTATGAACCACATGCCCAAGACCGACGCCGTCAAGAAGGCAAAGGTTACCGTACATGTTCACCAGCTTCGCACCCGCACAATAAATCGGGATGGGCGGACCCGGCACATTGGTGACAACCGTATTGAAGATTGGCTTCATGCGGTTGGCGAGGCCCCATTGGCTGTAGGCGCGCGCGCCGAGCCCCATAAACAACGCCGGCGACAGTTTGGAGATTTCCGTCATTTGTCGCGCGCCCAACGCCTTGGTCATCGCCTTCGACTTTTGCGTTTCGCCGCTGACCCACGCGACCCGCTCGGCGGCGTTGTCGATCTGCGTGCCGAGCGGCGCCCGCATGGCCGACACCTGGTTGCCCATATCGCCCTTTTCTTTTTCGTCGCGCACCGAGATCGGCGCCATCGCCGCGAGGGAATCTTCCGGCAACTCGTCATAGGCTTCGAGATAGGCGCGCATGGCGCCGCCGATGATCGACAAAACGACATCGTTGACGGTTGCGCCGTCAGCGAGCCCGCGTAGTTTCTTAATGTCTTTGAGAGGAAAATTGACCGCTTCGATAACGCGGTGCGGCGAGACAACATCGTTGAAGCGCGTCCGCGGCGTATTCATCGCCGCCATAACGTCGTATTCGCCTTTCGCTACACCCACTGCCGCGCGCGCTAATCCCGGTGCGGACTTTATCGCTGTGGAAGCCTGGCGGAACGGGATCGTCCAGGCGCGGGCGTAGCCGCGGGCGAACAGCCCCATCTGGCTCGGCATTCGCTCCGGCTTCCAGGGGTCCGGGTCCGGCAACGGCTCGACCTTGGCGTCCATGCGATGGATCGCGTGCATGATCTCAACCCCGGACAGACCATCAATCGCGGCGTGATGCACTTTCGTCAGCAGCGCATAGGACCCCTTAGGCACGCCGTCGATGTTGTCCAAGCCTTCGACCACGAGAAACTCCCATGGCGGCCGCGACAGATCGAGGGGCCTGGCGAAATTGCGCGCCGCCAGAATGCAAAGCTGTCGCCAGTCTCCGGGCTTGGGCAACGCCACGTGGCGGATGTGATACTCAAGGTCGAATTTCGGATCTTCCACCCAATAGGGATAGTCGATGTTAAATGGCGGCTTGACCATGCGCCGGCGCATGATCGGCGCGAGCTGCAGCCGTCCGCCGATGAACTCAAGAATGTCTTTGAACCGAACAAATCCGCCCGGCGCCGTGGACGGATCGTAGATCAGCATAGAGCCGATATGAATGGGGGCGTTGGATTGCTCAAAGGCGATAAACGCCGCGTCAAGGCCTTGCATTTGCCGCATCGCAGGCTCCTCCCGGGACGTGTTTTTGTTTGCGCAAAAGGCGCAATTATCCCTGTATTTTCAGAGGTTACACAGAAGAGTTAGAAGTGTCGACCTAATCGCATTAACCACGTTCAGGCCGCAAAAGAGGCCTTTACGACGGCTTCAAGCCCGGCTTTGTCGCCTTCGTCAAACATCGCCTTTCGATCGCTGTCCACATCGAGCACAGCGATCAGCGCGCCGCCATGGTCAAAAACGGGAACGACAATCTCCGATTCTGAGCGCGCGTCGCACGCTATGTGGCCGGGAAACGCATGCACGTCGTCGACGATCTGCGTTTCGCCGCTCGCTGCTGCAGCGCCGCATACGCCCTTGCCGAAGGGTATGCGCAGGCAGCCGAGCGTTCCCTGATAAGGGCCGACGACAAGTTCGTCTGGTTTATCGGGATCCACGACGTAAAAGCCGGTCCAGAAAAAATGATCAAAGGCGTGATGGAGAATGTTCGAGACCGTCGCCATACGCGCGGTAAGATTGGATTCGCCTTCGAGCACAGCTGTAATTTCTTTAGCGACTTCGTCGTAGCGTTCAGTCTTTTCCATGCTCGCGTCCAATCGAAAATGTCAGCGCCGGCAGCGGTCCAATCTCAACGGAAACGTTGTCGCCGGGGCGCAACGGCCCGACGCCCGCCGGCGTGCCGGTGAAGATAAGATCGCCAGCCCGCAATTCAAAGAGCTTCGAAAGACCCATCAGAATTTCAGGTACGTTCCAGATCATGGCGCTCAGCGCTTCATCCTGCCGGACATCTCCGTTGACCGATGTCACGAGACGCGCATCGTCGAGGGCGTCCGGGGGAACGTCGGCGATCCGGGCAATGGGGGCAATCGGCGCGGACTGATCAAACCCCTTGGCCGAATCCCACGGCGCGCCGGCTTTTTTCGCCGCAGCCTGCAGATCGCGCCGGGTCAAATCGCAGCCGCAGGCGCAGCCGAATATCAGCGCGCCGGCTTCGTGCCGGTCTTTGAGGTTTTTGCCGCTTCCCTGCAATGCAATTACGAGCTCGCCTTCGAAGTGAAGGTTTTCTGTCGCTTGCGGATAGGCGATGACCGCGCCGCTCTCGACGACCGCATCGGGGGGCTTGGTGAAAAAGACCGGCGGGTCGGACTTTGCATCGCCGCCCATTTCTTTGACGTGATCGACGTAGTTCTTCCCGATACAGAATATCCGCCTCACCGGAAAGACGCCGCCGCCGTGAACAGGAACACCGGGCCGCGGCGCCGGATCAATCACATAATCAGGCGCCATAACTGCATTGCCCTTTCATCGGCGGGGCTTCGATGCGCATTGGCTGCGGTCACAGAATTTTCTGGCCTGTCTTCGCCCAGTCGTCGAGAAACGCCTGAAGGCCCTTGTCGGTCAACGGATGGTGCGCCAGGCCTTTCAGCACGCCCGGCGGAACCGTCGAGACGTCAGCGCCGACAAGCGCGGCCTCCTTTACATGGTTGGCCGATCGGATCGACGCGGCGAGAATCTCCGTCTGGAAATCGTAATTGTCGTAGATAATCCGAATTTCGCGGATCAGATCCATGCCGTCGACATTGATGTCGTCGAGGCGGCCGATGAAGGGTGAGATGAATGTCGCCCCCGCCTTCGCCGCAAGCAGCGCCTGGTTTGCGGAAAAGCACAAGGTGACGTTGGTCTTGATCCCGTCGCCCGTCAGCGCCTTGCAGGCGATGAGGCCGTCAAAGGTCAGCGGCAGCTTAACGCACACATTCTGCGCGATTCCAGCGAGGGATTTTCCCTCCTCGATCATCTGCGCCGCTTCTGTGGCGGTCACCTCCGCGCTCACAGGGCCTTCGACAATATCGCATATCTCGGCGACCACCTCGCGAAAGTCGCGCCCCGACTTCATGACGAGGCTGGGATTGGTGGTGACCCCGTCGACCAGGCCGGTCGGCGTGAGCGCCTTGATTTCGGCGGTGTCAGCGGTGTCGACAAAGAATTTCATGGGTTGCGGTCTCCTTCAGGCGCGCCCGACGTTACATAGGTTTGCCGCGGCGGCAACAGGCGTTTGCCCCCGCAGCATGCGCCTTTGCCGATAGCCTCCCTGAACGGTCGATCAGCCCCGCTGAAGCCGGGTTCCCAATCCCGCGATCAAGGGCGAAAATCCCTTGTTTTCCGGGTGCAACGCTGCGATATCGCCTGCTCGATTTTTCAATGGCGAGTCTATAGGCTGGCCGTCCGGCTCGTGCGGGGGGAAGACCGGCCGCGCAGCCCAACACAGAGTAAGGCTTGCGGGCCCATGGCCAAGATCACCCCAGAAGACAGCGCCGTTGTCGTACGCTTCGCCGGAGACTCAGGCGACGGCGTTCAGCTCCTCGGCTCCCAGTTCGCAGAATCCACCGCCCTCGCCGGCGCAGACTTCGCCACCTTCCCTGATTTTCCCGCCGAGATTCGCGCGCCCGTGGGCACGACCTTCGGTGTCTCAGCCTTCCAGATCAATTTGGGGGCAAGGCGCATTTCGACCGCCGGCGACCAGCCGGACGTCCTTGTCGCGTTCAATCCGGCGGCGCTGAAAGTCAATCTGCCCCTCTTGCAGAAGGGCGCGCTCATCATTCTGAACACCGGCGCCTTCAACGCCCGCAATTTCGCCAAAGCCGACATCGCCGCCGATCCGCGCGAAACCGGAGAGCTTGACGACTTCCAGGTCATTGAAATCGACATCAGCGCGCAGACGCTGGAAGCGGTGAAACCTCATGGGCTGTCGAAATCCGACGCGGAGCAATGCAAAAACTTCTGGGCGCTGGGCGCCGTCCTCTGGATGTTCGGCCGCGACCGCGGCCCGATCAAGGACTGGGCGACCAACAAATTCGCCAAGAAGGCGCCCGAAGTCCTGACCGGCAACATCGCCGCCCTCGACGCCGGTCACGCCTATGCGGAGACCGCCGAGCTTTCCGCCGAAATCCCGCAATTCGTCATTGGCGAAGCGCCGATGGAGGCGGGCGAATATCGCTCCATCACCGGCGCCGAAGCGATTTCTCTCGGCCTCGCCGCCGCAGGCGAACTCGCCGGCAAGGACATCCTCTTTTGCGGCTATCCGATCACCCCGGCCTCATCGATCCTGCATCATCTCTCGCGCATGGGCGATCTCGGCGTCGCCACCTTTCAGGCGGAAGACGAGATCGCCGCCTGCTGCGCGGCCATCGGCGCCTCCTATGGCGGCAAGATCGGGGTGACGTCGTCTTCCGGTCCCGGCATCGCATTGAAGACCGAGGCGATCGGACTTGCAGTCCAAACCGAACTGCCCCTGGTCGTCATCAATTCTCAGCGCGGCGGGCCGTCGACGGGACTGCCGACCAAAACCGAGCAATCCGACCTCTATCAGGCCGTCTACGGACGAAACGCCGACACGCCGGTTCCGGTTCTCGCGACCGCCGGCCCAGGCGACTGTTTCGACGCGGCCATTGAAGCCACGCGCGTTGCGCTTCGCCATATGAGCCCGGTGTTCCTTTTGACCGACGGCTATATCGCCAACGCCGCGGGCCCGTGGTCCCTGCCCGACATGAACGACTACGAACCCATCCTGCACGGCGCGCCGCCGAAACCGGTCGACGATCCGGTCGCCCTCAAAAAAGCGATCTGGGACCGCAGCGGGGAAAGCCTCGGGCGGCCTTGGGTTGCGCCGGGCATGAAAGGTCTCGCGCACCGCATCGGCGGCCTCGAAAAAGACGTGGAGACCGGCGACATCTCCTATGACGCGGCGAACCACCAGAAGATGTCTGAGTTACGCGCCGCGAAAGTCGCTGCCGTCGCGAAATTCATTCCCGATCAGCATGTGGAGCAAGGCCCGCTCAAAGGTCCTCTCGCCGTCGTCGGCTGGGGCTCGACCCATGGGGCGATTTATCGCGCGGTCTCGGTCGCGCGCGCGGAAGGCCATGACGTGGCGCAGATACATCTGCGCTGGCTCAACCCATTGCCGAAAAACCTGAAAGAGCTGCTCGCCGGTTATGACCGTGTCTTGTTGCCGGAGATGAATATGGGCCAATGCGCGACGCTGTTGCGCGACAAGCTTGGCCTCGACGTTGTTCAGTTCAACAAGGTCTCCGGCCAGCCCTTTAAAGTGTCCGAACTGGTTGCGGCGATTAAGGACAGTATGCCGGCCGCCCAAGCGAAAGCGGCGGAGTGATAATGTTAGAAACTTGCTCGATCTTCATCCTGAGGAGCTTTCGCGGAAGCGAAAGCGTCTCGAAGGATGGGATATGTATTTCGGATTTGCCGCCATCCTTCGAGACGCCGGCCTTGCGGCCGTCTCCTCAGGATGAAGTGTTGCGCGTGGAGAAACTTTGATGACCAAACCCCTCACCGCCAAAGACTTCGCCACCGATCAGGAAGTGCGCTGGTGCCCCGGCTGCGGCGACTATGCGATCCTGAAATGCGTGCAGAAGACGCTTGCAGACGTTGAGGCGAATCCTGACGAGACCGTGTTCGTGTCCGGCATCGGCTGTTCCTCGCGCTTTCCCTATTACATGAACGCCTACGGCTTCCACACGATCCACGGGCGCGCGCCGGCTTTCGCGACGGGACTGAAGCTCGCCAATCCCGAACTCGACGTTTGGCTCGTCACCGGCGACGGCGACGGGCTGTCGATCGGCGGCAACCATTTGCTTCACGTGCTGCGCCGAAACGTCAATATGCAGATCATGTTGTTCAACAACGAGATCTACGGATTGACCAAGGGGCAGTATTCCCCGACCTCGCGACCGGGCACGCGCTCGCCGTCGACGCCCGCGGGTTCGGTCGATGCGCCGGTTTCTCCCTGCCAGTTTGCCCTCGGCGCCAACGCGAAGTTTATCGCACGCGGGATCGACACGGATGCGAAGAACCTCTCCCCGGTTTTGAAAGCGGCGCGGGATTTCCAGGGCGCGGCCTTCGTCGAAATTTTCCAGAACTGCATCGTCTACAACAAGGACGTTTTCGACGGCTTTGTCGCCAAGAAAACCGCCGCAGACACCCAACTTCATGTAGAGCATGGGAAACCGCTGCTTTTTGCGAAGGGAACCAAGGGGCTGAAGCTCAATACCCAAACCCTCACCCTAGAAATCGTTAACGTCGGTGAGGAAGGCGTTCCTGAATCGGAAATCCTTGTCCACGACGAAACCAACCGCACTATGGCGCAAATGCTGATCAACCTGCCCATGGGCGACTTTCCGATGCCGCTGGGCGTCATTTATCGCGAACCCTCCGCGCCGTCCTACGACGCGGCGTTCTGGGCCCATCACGCGACTCAAGGAAAGCGCACCGGCAAAGTCGCCGACGCGCTGCGCAAAGGGTCGGTCTGGCGAAAATCCTGACGCGCCAGATGCGCGAACCGCGCTGGCCGCGTACAACTCAGACCGTAAATTCTTCACGGAATCCCACATTCGGTGCGTAGTTATGAACGTACCTTTGGGTTCGGGGTATAGTGCGGGGGATGGAGAACCAAAACCGCCAATCACCCGCTCATCCCGGCGAAAGCCGGGAACTCCGTCAGCTTGCATTGCGCACGCCGTACAAGATCCCGGCTTTCGCCGGGATGAGCGGAGGTAAAAACTGCGCCCGGGATTTGCGAAGCCGGCGGCGAAGGTCCATGAAGGCGCCGACATTGAGGAGGACGCCCCATGGCTGACAAAGAATTCGACATCGCCGTCTTCGGCGCCACCGGCTTTACCGGCCGCCTGGTCGCTGAGTATCTCGACAAAAACTATCCGGCGGGATCCGACGTGACCTGGGCCATGGTCGGCCGGTCTCAGGATAAGCTTGAGGCGGTGCGCGATGAAATCGGCGCATCGAAAGACACGCCGCTGGTTGTGGCGGACGCCAGCGACGCCGCATCGATCAAAAACCTCGTCAACAGCGCGAAAGTGGTTTTGACAACGGTGGGCCCCTACCAGCTCTATGGCAATGAACTGGTCGCCGCCTGCGCCGAAGCCGGGACAGACTATGTGGACCTGTGCGGCGAGCCCGCCTGGATGCGCCAGATGATCGATGCGCACGAAGACGCCGCGAAAAAGTCCGGCGCTCGCATCGTCTTTTCCTGCGGCTTTGACTCCATTCCGTCCGATCTCGGCGTCTTCATGCTGCAGGAGGAAGCGAAGAAAAAATTCGGCGCGCCCTGCAACGAAGTCAAAGGCCGGGTGCGCAGCATGAAGGGCACGTTTTCCGGCGGCACCGCAGCGAGTTTCAAAGCCACGATGGCGGCGGCGATGAAGGATCCCGCCGTGCTCGGGCATCTGAAAAACCCGTTCTCGCTGGCGCCCGGTTTTGAAGGCCCGAAACAGCCTTCCGGCTCAAAAGTCGTCCATGACGATGAGATGGGCGTCTGGAACGCGCCTTTTGTCATGGCGGCGATCAATACGAAGAACGTCCACCGGTCAAATGCACTTATGGATCACGCCTATGGCGAGGACTTCGTCTATTCGGAAATGGTCATGACCGGCCCCGGCGAAAAAGGCGAAGCCGCAGCGCGCGCCATCGCGGAAAGCAACACCATGGCGAGCGACGACGGCCCGAAACCGGGTGAAGGCCCGAGCAAAGAAGAGCGCGAGGCGGGTTCCTACGACATTCTTTATGCCGGCAAAACGGCGAAGGGCGAGACGCTGAACGTCGCCGTCACCGGCGACCGCGACCCGGGCTACGGGTCGACATCGAAAATGATCGCCGAAGCGGCGATCTGTCTAACCAAGGACCGCGCCGACACCCCCGGCGGGATCTGGACGACAGCGCCCGCCATGGGCGATGCGCTGATCGAACGGCTGCGCAAGAATGCCGGGCTTACGTTTGCGGTGGAGGGGTGATGGTTCGTCATCCCGTGCGCGCTGCGGCGCAAAGCGACGCTGCGCTGACACGGGACCGCTGGAGGCTAACTGAAGAAGGTCCCGGATCAGCAATGCAGCATTGCATGCTGCATTGCATCCGGGATGACGGCATCGGAACTAGAATTGAATATGTCTGAAACCCCCAACCTCTCGGGCAAAACCGCTCTCGTCACCGGCGCGTCGCGCGGCATCGGCCGCGCTGTCGCGCTGGGGCTCGCAAAGGCCGGCGCGCATGTGCTGGCGCTCGCGCGCACCCAAGGCGGCCTTGAAGAGCTCGATGACGAGATCAAAGCCCAGGGCGCCGAAGCGGGCGGCAAGGCGTCCCTCATCACCCTGGACCTGACGGCCGACGATAATATCGAGCGGCTGACGGAGGCCTTGGGCGCGCGCTTTGACAAGCTCGACATTCTGTTCGGGAACGCCGCGGCCTTGGGCGAACTCGGGCCCCTCACCGATGTGGATCCGAAAATCTGGAATCACGTGCTGGCGCTCAACCTCACCGTCAACTGGCGGCTGATCCGGGCGCTCGATCCGCTCCTGCGGCGAAGCGAAGACGCCCGCGTCCTGTTCCTGACCTCTCGGGTGGGCGGCGAACAGGCGCGCGCCTATTGGGGTCCCTATGGGGTTTCCAAGGCGGCGCTGGAACACCTGGCCGAGACCTATGCTCTGGAGAATGCGCAATCGTCGATCAGCGTCGGGGTCGTCGATCCGGGCGCCATGCGCACCGCCATGCGCGCAAGCGCCATGCCCGGGGAAGACCCGCAGACCCTGCCGGCGCCGGAAGAGATCGTGCCGATGATTTACGAAGCGCTTGCCGCACACCCCGGGCCGTTCAAGCGCTGGGTGTTTCGGGAGTGGATGGAAAGCGCCTGACATCGACCTATTCCGCTCATTCCCGCGAAAGCGGGAATCCATTCGAGCTTCGCTCGTCTTTTTTTGTTTGCTGGATCCCCGCTTGCGCGGGGATGAGCGGGTGAGGTCAGATTGTCTCGTGTTGCTATCAGATGCAGCGCTACTTCTTCTTCTCTTTCGCAAACGGATTATCCGCCGACTTCAGCAAGAGCCTGATCGGCACCGCCTTGATGTCGAACGCGTCGCGAATGCCGTTGATCAGGTAGCGTCGATAGGATTCAGGCACCTCATGGGCGAGGTTGCATTGCGCGACGAATGTCGGCGGGCGGGTCTTGGTTTGCGTGATGTATTTAAACTTGATGCGCCGGCCCGCGGCCGCCGGCGGGGTGTGGCGATGCACGGCTTCCTGCATCCAGTCGTTGAGGTCCGGGGTCTTCACCCGCGCGTTCCAGTCCACATAGACGCCGGTCACAGCCGGCATGAGCCGTTTCAAGCCGGCGCCGGTCAGGGCGGAAAGGGTTACGATCGGCGCGCCCGGCGCCTGGGGCAGCAGGCGGTCCGCTTTTTCGCGCAAGCTTTCCATGACCGTCTTTTTGTCTTCGACAAGATCCCACTTGTTCACCGCCAGCACGAGCGCGCGCCCTTCGCGCAAAGCCAGGTCCGCGATCTGCAGATCCTGTTTTTCAAACGGCGTTTCCGCGTCGAGAAGGAGCACGACAACTTCAGCAAAGCGAATAGCCCTCAGCGAGTCGCCCACCGAGAGCTTTTCAAGCTTGGACTGCACTTTCGCTTTCTTGCGCATGCCGGCGGTGTCGAAAAGCTTAA
The DNA here is from genome assembly GCA_028289605.1 of Hyphococcus sp. Classification (GTDB taxonomy): domain Bacteria; phylum Pseudomonadota; class Alphaproteobacteria; order Caulobacterales; family Parvularculaceae; genus Hyphococcus. The sequence goes on from JANQON010000004.1 coordinate 82,659, forward strand.
CTTTCCAGTCTCGATCGGGGCCAGTCCAGCGCCACTCAACGCTGATGGAATCGCGAGTGATCCCCGCCTCCGGCCCGGTTAGAAGTCGGTCTTCGCCGATAATTTTGTTGATCAGCGTCGACTTGCCGGCGTTGGGCCGTCCCACAATCGCCACACGGAGGGGTTTGAGCGGATCGTCCCAGCTTTCGGCGTCTTCATCCTCAGCGTCTTCTGCCGGTGCGAGATCCGCGAAAAGCGGCGCCAGCGCCGCAAACAACTCCGCCATGCCTTCGCCGTGCTCGGCGCTTACCGGGATCGGATCGCCGATGCCCAGTTCGTATGCGTCATATATCCCCGCGTCGCCCTTATTCCCTTCCGCCTTGTTGGCGAGGAGCAACACCGGCTTGCCGCTGGCGCGCAGGATTTCCGCAAATGTCCGGTCGAGGGGCGTCACGCCGGCGCGGGCGTCAACCATGAACAAACAGATATCGGCGTCTTCCACGGCCCGATCGGTCTGTTTGCGCATGCGCCCTTCGAGCGCCGCCGCCGGCGCTTCTTCAAGACCGGGCGTATCAAACACCGAAAACGTCAGATCACCGAGCTTGCCCTCGCCTTCGCGCCGGTCACGGGTAACGCCGGGCGTATCGTCAACCAGCGCAAGGCGCTTGCCGACCAGGCGATTGAACAGCGTCGATTTGCCGACATTCGGCCTGCCGACGATTGCAATCTTCATCGAACTTCAACGGATCGCCGCCGCTCGTCTAGCGCAGCGACAGGAGCCGCCCCTTTTCACTGAGGATATAGAGCTTCTCATTCGCCACGACCGGCGAAATTGTCGAGGGCTCATCGATTTCCATGGTGTCGACGACGGCGCCGTTGACGGGATTGACCTTGGAAATTTCACCGAGATTGGACACCAGCACCAGATGATCGCCGGCAAGCACCGGGCCCGCCCAGGTGACCCGGCCCTTTTTCTTTTTCTCGTTCTTGTAACGCCGCAGCTGGCTGACCCAGACGATACCGCCGTCATTGCGGGACAGACAGACGACTTCGGCGTCCACCGTGACGACATAGATGAAATCGCCCGCGACCCAGGGCGTCTGCAGGCTGGTGATCGACGCTTCCCAGACCCGCTGGCCGGAACGAATATCGATAGCGGCGAAGCGGCCGCCGTGACTGACCACATAGACCAGCCCGCGGTCGATGACCGGGCTGCCGGCAATATCATTGAGCGAGGCGAGCGCCGTCAGGCGCGCCTGCTGCGCAAGCGTTTCATTCCAGAGGGCGCGGCCGGAATCGGCGAGGAACGCCACGATCTCGCCGGACGAAAACGGCGCGACGACAAGATCCCCGGCCGCCGCAGGCGACGCGGACGACAAGAACCGCGCGCTCTCTTCAAACGACTGAAACGACCAGACCTCTTCGCCGGTTTCCTGATCGAGAGCCAGGAATTCGTTCACATTGGTGGCGACATAGACCTTGCCGCGATACGCAGTCGGCGGCGTACGCACGGCCGCTTCGGTTTCAACGCGCCAGATTTCCTCGCCGCTGATGGCGTCGAGCGCCGCCACAAATCCGAAACCGGACGTGACGAACACTTTTCCCTGGTCAAAAGCGACGCCGCCGCCGAACCCGATCTCTGCGGGATTGGGACCGCGGAAGAGCTCTCTAATGCGAAACCGCTCATTGACCTCCGGCGCCAATTCCTTGCGCCAGATTTCTTCGCCGGTTTCGGCGTTGAACGACGTCACCGTGGTTTCAGCGTCGATCACGTAGACGCGGTCGCTGACGACGATCGGCGGACTGGTCAGTTTAGAAAATTCGCCCGCTTTGCCGACATTCACTTTCCATTCTTTTTCGATATCGAGCGTGGCGGCGATGTGGTGCAAGGTGTGGTCTGCCTCGCCGCCGGGCTGCGGCCAGGAAACGTTTACATATGACGGCGGAACGTCGACGGAGACGCCCGCGTAACGAGGATCGGCGCGAAGCTGTTCGTCGAGCGCCAGAATGGAGATGCGGTCGTCTTCGGCGGGCGCGTTTTCTTCCTCATCGTCATCCCCGCCGCCGAAAATGCCGGCGATGGGATTGGAGGCGCAGCCAGCCGCCATGGCCAGCCCAATCAGAAGCGCCGTGGAACGGCCAATTCGGTTTCCGAGGAGTCGGGGATTGCGCATTACTGAGTTTCACCTTCGCTTGCCTCGGCGTCTTCCGGCGCCGGCTCGGTTGCGTCTTCGACGTCGTCCCCATCGCCCTCGACGGCTTCGTCTTCATCCGTCGGCGTTTCAATCTCTTGCGTTGTCGCGCCGATGGCGCCGACAATATCGTCAAGACGGATTTCGCCGGTGAGATTGACGCCCGCCTTGCCGGAAACAGCCAGCGCCGCGAACTCCTCCGCGCGCGCCGACAACGATTCCGGCGTCTCAGGATTGCCAGCCAGCTGTCGGAATACGCCAAGCGCCGTTTCATAGTCTTCGGCCAACAGGGCCGTGACGCCCACGACTTCATCAGCGTAAGGACGATAGGGTCCGTCGCTCTGGGGCAGGTCGCCCAGATGGTTGAGCGCTGCCTCGCGGCCGTCGTCAATGGCGAGATAGGCGGCGCGCAGCCGCGCCAGATCGCGCATCGATTTCGGCGCTGCGTTGCTGTCGTAAATCGATTTGAACGCCGCGATCGCCGCTTCGCGCTCGCCGTCCGCGACCAGGGAGGCCGCCCGGCGGAAGCCCGCGAGAACCGCGTAGCCGCTGCCGCCTTCGTCGGCGATGACGCCCAACGCTTCGCGTCCCTGTCCGGGATTTTCCGCAAGCAGCTCAACCGCCTCGTTGAACGCAGTGGCCTGTTGGTTGGCTGCATTGGTTTGCGCCGCATTGTACGCCTGGTAGGCGCCGACGCCGAGGATCAGCGCCGCGGCGCCCCCGATAATCGCCGGGCCGTAATTGCGGAACATCGACCACTGGCGGTCTTCGGCCAGTTCCTGATCAACTTCCCTTAAGACGCTGTCTTCATTCGCCACTTTGTTGAAATCCTGTCTGCGGCCCGTCGGACGTCCCGCCTCGAAAACGAGGGTTCTAACGGCCTTTGATAAGGCGCGCAACGCGCGAGGATACTCCCGGACATGGCGATTTTGCGACCCATCGAAACTAAAGCCGAAAAATTCGCGTATGAAGGCGAAAAAGGAAGTCATAATGCGCGCCGTCATCGCCCTCGCCGTTTTCTCGCTGGTCGCCGCATGCGCGTCGCCGCCGGTCAATCGCACCGCCGATGCGCCGCTGGAAACGGTCGAATCCGTCGATCTCGACCGCTATCAGGGCCTTTGGTACGAGATCGCGCGATTTCCCAATCAGTTTGAGAAGAATTGCGAAGGCGTGACGGCGGAGTACGCTCTGCGCGACGACGGTCTGATCAGCGTCGTCAACACCTGCCGCAAGGGCGGCGTTGATGGGAAAATCACCGTCGCCAAGGGTCGCGCCCGCGTCGTCGACGCCGCCTCCAACGCCCGGCTGGAGGTGAGTTTCTTCGGCCCGTTCTGGGGCGACTATTGGATTATCGGGCTTGAGGACGACTATTCGATTTCGCTCGTGGGCGAGCCGCAAGGCCGATATCTGTGGATCCTGTCGCGGACGCCGGTCTTGAGCGACGAACAGCGCGCGGACGCGCTCGCCCGTCTCAAGGCGTTCGGATACAATACAGACGCCCTCTATTTCACTCGTCAACCGCCCGCCTAGCAGATCTATTCTCCGTCAAAGGCGACGAGCGAGGTGACCTGCTTGCCCATGGCGCGCAGCTTCGCCGCGCCGCCCAGGTCCGGCAGGTCGATTACAAAGGCGCAAAGGACAATAACCCCGCCGGCTCGCTCAAGCAGCTTAATCGCCGCGCTCGCCGTACCGCCGGTGGCGATCAAGTCATCCACAAGCAGGATCCGTTCGCCCTTTTCGACCGCGTCGATATGGATCTCCACTTCGTCAACGCCGTATTCCAGCTCATATTCTTCGCCGATGGTCTGATGCGGCAGCTTGCCCTTTTTTCTGATGGGAACGAAGCCCACGGACAGCTGGTGCGCGATGGCGCCGCCGAGAATGAACCCGCGCGCCTCGATCCCGGCCACCTTGTCGATCTTGGCGCCCGCCAAGGGCTGGACCAGTTCGTCCACAGTGCGGCGAAAGGCGCGCGCATCGGCAAGCAGGGTCGTCACGTCCCGGAACATAATGCCCGGCTTGGGGTAATCCGGGATGGTGCGAATAGCGGCGGCGAGATCCATACGGGGCGCCCTTTCCTTCCTGACAAACGGCGCGAAAATGGCCCAACCGGCGCGGCAATACAACAGCATGAAAGCCTTGGGATATTCGCTGCGCCCGCCTATGTTCCGCCCATGTCGCATTCATCAACCGTCAAAGAACAGGCCCGGGAAAACTTCAAGCGCGCATTGCTGCATGTCACCCGTGCGCTGTCCGCCCAGCATGATGTCGACGTCGCGTTCGGCGGCGAGCATGCGACCATCCAGGGAAAATCAGCGCGCATCCCCCTCCCGGCGCGAACGCTCGACCGGGAGGCGGCGGCTATCGCACGCGGCGAAGGCGATGCGGCTGCGCTGCGCCTCGCCCATCACGACGTCGCCGCCCATGACCGCCTCGCCCCGGCGGGCGCCGAAGCGCGCGCGGTTTTCGCGGCTCTTGAAAACGCGCGATGCGAAGCCATCGGCGCGCGCGCGCTTGCCGGCGTGGGCGACAATCTTTCCGCGGCGCTGGAAAAAACCATCGCCGACAAAGGGTACGATCGGCTGAGCGCCAAGGATGCGGCGCCGATCGGCGATGTGGCTGCGCTGTTGTTGCGCGAACGCTTGACTGGGCGAACGCCGCCCCCGTCGGCGGCCGGCATCATGGAGGCGTGGCGCGATGAGCTCGAAGAGCGGGCCGGCGCCTCGCTCGACGCCATGGCCGCCGCGGCCGATCTTAACGACCAGGAAGCCTTCGCCGCCCTGGCGCGAAACTTCATCCGGGATCTTGATCTTGACGATGACGATCAGGGCGACCGCGCCGAGGAGGATGACTCAAACGAGCAAAACGACGACGACGACGAAAACGACACCGGCGAGGACGACACCGGCGAGGACGATTCAGAGTTCCCCGAAGACGCCGGCGAAGGCGACACCGCTGACGGCGACGCCGACCTCTCCGATCAGGACATCGAATCGACCATCGAAGAGGACGACGGCGCGACCGAAAACGCCAAAGTCTCGAGCTTGCGCAACCGGTTCGAGGGCGACACCGGTGAAGCCTATAAGGCTTACACAACCGAGTTCGATGAAATCGCCGACGCCCATGATCTCTGCGACGCCGAAGAACTGCAACGTCTGCGCCGGTCTCTCGACCGCCAATTGGAAAATCTGCATACGGTGGTTTCACGCCTCGCCAACAAACTGCAGCGCAAATTGATGGCGCAGCAAAACCGAAGCTGGGCGTTCGACCTGGACGAAGGCGTCCTCGACGCCGCCCGCCTCGCCCGTGTCGTGGTCGATCCCATGCAGCCATTATCCTACAAGATGGAAAAGGATCAGGAGTTCCGCGATACGGTTGTCACGCTGTTGATCGACAATTCCGGTTCCATGCGCGGTCGCCCGATCACCATTGCGGCGATCTGCGCGGATATCCTGGCGCGCACGCTCGAACGCTGCGGCGTGAAGGTCGAAATTCTGGGCTTTACGACGCGCGCCTGGAAAGGCGGTCAGGCTCGGGAAAAGTGGGTTGAGGACGGGCGGCCCGCCAAGCCGGGCAGACTCAACGATCTACGCCACGTCATCTACAAATCCGCAGACGCGCCGTGGCGTCGCGCGCGCACGTCGCTCGGCCTGATGATGAAGGAAGGCCTGCTCAAGGAAAATATCGACGGCGAGGCGTTGATGTGGGCGCATACGCGCTTGCTCGGCCGACCGGAGTCCCGCCGCATCATGATGGTCATCTCCGATGGCGCGCCGGTGGACGATACGACGTCGTCTTCAAACGGCGGCGCTTATCTGGAACGTCATTTGCGCGAGGTCATCGGCTTTATTGAAAATCGGTCGCCGGTGGAGCTGTTGGCGATCGGCATCGGCCACGATGTCACGCGCTATTACCGGCGCGCGTTGACCATTGTCGACGTCGACCAACTCGGCGGCGCGATCATCGATAAGCTTGCAGAGTTGTTCGACGAGGAAAATATTCGCCGAGGCAACGCGGCTTGATCCACAGAACGCGGCAATGAGAATTTCAGAAAACTTCCGCATTGTTCTCTGCGCGTAATTCTGCCTCCTAAATTTAAGAAAAATACATGTCGCCGCAATAGTAAACGAATTGATACTTCCCATCGTATTCTCTAAGATTTTTTTGTTATTCAAATATTGGAGAACACGATGCAAAGAATGTCGATATTCTTTTCCTCCGTAGTTCTCTTTTTCTTCTCGCAAAGCGCCCCGCTAGACGCCGGTAATTTTGCAACGCCGGTTGGAAATTGGTGGGCCTATACGGACAAGAATCAAACCGCGCAAACTAATGTGGGCGCAGGAATATATACAGTTGTATCGCGCTCAGTCAGCGCTCAAGATGGCGACGTATTTGTTATTAAGGCGCAATTGACAGTTTCCGCCGACATCAATGGCGGGGACAATATCTATCCGTTTTATGGGCATGTTACGTGCGACGGCGTGCGAGTCAGCCCCAAAAAATCAAAGACTGTCAACAACTACGACAATCATCACGGCCCGTTGGTGATTGACGGATACTGTGAGGCCAGCGAAACGGGCTCGTTGGAAATTGCCCTTATTGCCGACCTTCGCGGCCCTCATATGACGATACAAGCCGGGCGTTTATCAAAACTTCACATTGAGCATTATCGAAGCAGTTCAAACCGAGGCGTCGTCAACGTTGTGAAGCGCGTCGGGCCCGATCAAACCTATCCGTTTGGGTATGATCGAGGACAACCTGGCGGATATGTCTACAACCAACACTTGGGGCTGACGATTCCCAATCTTCGAGACAGCGACATGGTCTATGTCAACGCGGTAGCCACAGCTCAATATGACAGCAATCCGCCGCCCGGTCCTGCAGGAACGCCGCCGACGGGATCAGACGCCATCGATATGTTTGCTTTTCGGCTAATGATCGATGATCGGGAACAAGACAGCATAATTGGAAGCGACTTCGCCGCTGACACGGCCGAAAATCCCGATAGTCGCCTGTACAGTTTTTCACAAAATTTGGTGCATTATTTGGAATTGCCTAACGGCAATCCGGCGATCCCCGTTGATTTTCTCACTGACGTATACGCAGGAGATCCGAACACGGGTCTTTACAATATCGGCATACGCTCAAAACTTGATGCTTTGGTGTTTGGATCGCAAGAGCCGGATTACGGCCACACCATAGGGGTTTTACGGCTAAGCGGCGTTCACACCGTATACCCCGCTCAAAACATTGTTCTAGACCGGGCCAACAACTTTGAACTTGCAAGCACGACCTTAACGTCGACCGGCGCTTCGGTCGCTCGCCACGTTTCACACCTACAGGTCTATGCCTCTTCAGTAGACACGGTAGGATCTACAAATTGCTATCTTTGGTCAGAGCTCTACGATTCCGGAGGCGGCATGATTGAAAAGTCGATTCTTGTTAATCGCTATCTCGGCGATCATACGGCTTTGCCGCTGCGAATTGAGAGCTTTTTTGAGCTTCCCGAAAGCGGGCAATACACCATTCGCGACAAAATCAGATGCTACGGCAGCGGCGCCAATACGATAACCGCTTACAAGTCTGGCACCTGGTCATTCACTGACCATTTCAATTGAAGAGCGCGATTATGGCAGGCGCGTTGCGTCAAGCTCAAACTCTACGCGCACGCCAAGTGCTACGCCTTCTTCATCGAGCCATGATGCGGCCTCGCCAAGAGCGAAATCCGTGCGCACGAGATCAGCGCCGCCCGCCGCCACAGCGTTCGCCCCGTCAATCTCCAGCGTAAAGGGCAGCGTTATGTCATTGCGCGCGTCCTTGATGGTCAATGCGCCCGCCGCTTCGTATCCGGCGCCGGCGGCGCGAATATCGCACGCAGTGAATATCGCCGTCGGATAGTCCTTTACGTCGAACCACTCCCCGGCGAGCATGGTTTCGTCGCGCAGTCCGTCTCCGCTCCCGGCGGATGCAGTTTGCACCGTCACTTCAATCCAGGAGGCGTCGAGCCGATCGGGATCGAACGCAATCGCGGCATTGAAGTTTGAAAAGGCGCCTTCAAACGAATCCCCGTTCTGTTCGCCGATGAAACGCAGTTCGCCGCGCGTCATCGTCCAGTTCGGCGCCATCGTGTTCTCGCCGCAAACGCCCGCAGTTGCGACCGCGGCTTGCGCCGGATTGGCGTCCGAGCCCGCCTGGGGCGCCGCGCTGGCCGCCGTGAGGAAATAGGCGGCCGACCCTAGTCCCATCGCGGCGAATACGCCGCCAACGCCCAACACGGTTCCGGCGCCCGCCGGCGTCATGCTGCGCATCACCCCGTCGCGATCGATAAACGTGTGTTTCACCGCCGCGCCGACATGGAGCGCCAGCAAGCCCAGCACACCGAATGAAAGAAACTTGTGCAGATCCATAAATCGCTCTTCAGCAGCAGCGCTCATTTCCATGAAACCCAAATGCGGCACAGGGATGACCCCAAAATACGTTGTCGGGATGTCTTTGGGCGACACCGACACCATGGCGAGGCCGACAATCGGAATGGCGAGCATAAGCGCGTAGAATACCCAGTGCGTCGCCTTCGCAACCAGCCTCTGCCATGGGACCATGGACGCAGGCAAGGCAGGCGGCGGATGAGCGATGCGCCAACCCAGGCGAACAAGCGTCAGCAGCAGCACCGACAGTCCGAACGACTTGTGGAGCTGGTATAAGTCAAACTTCATCGCCGAACTGTTCGGCAGATTATGCATGTAGAGCCCGCCGAAAATCTGGCCCAAAATCAGGATCGCGATCGCCCAATGAAGGGCGACCGCCACACTGGAATATCGGTCGGCGCGCAAGAGGATTATCCCTCTTCCGCCGGCATTTCGAATTCGACTTCAATCGTCAGATTCACGTCGTCGCTCACGACCGGGGTGAACGCATCAACCCCGAAGTCGGAACGCTTGACTACGCCCTTGGCCGAAAAACCCAGCTTGTAAACCTTGCCGCGGTCTTCGTATGCGCCCTTGTTAAAGGCCACATCCAGCGTCACCGGCTTGGTGTTGCCTTTAATAGTGAGGTCGCCTGTGAGCGTCCCGGTGTTATCGCCGGTTTGTTCCAGCGCCGTGCTGACGAAGGTGATCGTCGGGTGGTTTTCGACGTCAAAGAAGCGTTCGCCGCGCAGGTGACCGTCGAAAACGTCGACGCCGCTGTCGATGGAGTTCGCGTCGATCGTGACCTCGACTTTCGACGCTGTCGGATCTTCCGCATTCCACTCAAGTGTCGCATCCCATTCCCGCCAGCGTAGAAACGGACGCGAATAGCCCTGGTGGTCGTAGTCGAACGTGATGTAGCGGTGGGTTTGATCAATTTCATACGTGCCCGATATCGCCCCGGCGTCCGGGCTGCCGCCCTGGCCGTTGGCCGGCCCGCCGCATGCGGCGAACGCCAGGGCCCCAAGGACAGGCAGCACAGTTTTAAAGGTCGTATTCATGATCACTCTCCAAAAAATTTGAAATCCGTGCTTTTCGCTAGCATCGTTGCGCATGGACCGTAAGCGTTCTCACGATCTCGTGACTACGCCGGAAACTGCGAAACGATTTTGTTTAAGTCAGGCCGCGCGCGCTCCTTCGGCTCCTCCGTCGCTGTCCCGATATACACATAGCCGGCGACTTTTTCTTGACCCGTCAGGCCAAGGGCGGCCAGAACGGTTTCGTCGTAGGCGTACCATTCGGTAATCCACTGCGCCGCGAACCCATGGGCGCTCGCGCCCAGCAACATATTCTGACAGACCGCGCCGGCGGTTAGGATCTGTTCCCATTCCGGCGTGCGGTGCTCGGGATCGACGGCGGAAATCACGGCAATCACGACCGGCGCCCGCAGAAAGCGCGCGCGCTCCTTGGCGACGCGCTCCTCAGGTTCGTCAGGGTTGTTGGCGGAGAATACGTCCGCCAGCGCCTTGCCGAATCGCTCCCGCGCCGCGTCTTCAAACACGATAAACCGAAACGGCGTGACGCGCCGATGATCCGGCGCCCGCGCGGCGATCGTGAGGATCGACCGCAAGGTCGGATCATCCGGTCCGGGCCCGCCAAGCATATCCGCCGGCGACGACCGCCGCCGGCTGAGCATTTCGACGGCGTCCTGGCCGGGGAACGCCGATGGAACAACTTCACCGAATTGCGGCGCGTCAACTGGATCAGGCAAATCGGAAAACCCCGCTTGGAAAACCCGCGTCAAATGCTATGGAGGCGCATCGAGCGCGCCGTATGACTCGGCGCCAAGGTAAACAACCAGCATTGGAATTCAAGCAATGGCCGGGGCGATCGGTGCGGCGAAAGACGGCTTTCTCGACAGGCTGAAACAAGGGCGCATTCCCGCGCCCGTCACAGCGGCGAGCCTCAACGACGCCGGCCTGTCCCGAACCGCCCTCGCCGGCGTGTTTGAAAGCCAGCTGAAAAGCCGGGCGCTGGATCTCAAAGCGCGCCAGCTCGGCGCTGAAAAACGCGGCTTCTACTCCATCGGCAGCGCCGGTCATGAAGGAAACGCCGGCCTCGCTCATGTATTGCGCGTCGACGATATCGCGTTTCTCCATTACCGCAGCGGCGCGTTCTACATCGAACGCGCGCGGAAAGTTCCGGGCGAAACGCCCTTATGGAACATGGCGCTGTCCTTCGTCGCATCATCGGAAGATCCCATCTCCGGCGGCCGTCACAAAGTCATTGGCTCGAAAAGCCTGGCCATCCCGCCCCAGACCAGCACCATCGCATCGCATCTGCCCAAAGCGATGGGCGCGGCGTTTTCGATCGCATTGGCGCGCACCCAGAAGAAGCCAGACGCGCCGTTGCCGTTGGACAGCGTCGTTTATTGCAGTTTCGGCGACGCGTCGGCGAACCACTCCACGGCTCAAGGCGCCGTCAATGCAGCCGCCCTCGCCGGTTATCGCGGACTGCCCCTGCCCCTCATATTTTGTTGCGAGGACAACGGCATCGGTATTTCGGTGAAGACGCCGAACGGATGGATTGCGGCCAATTTCGGCGCGCGGCCCGGCGTTCGATATGTGTACGGCGACGGCCGTGACATCGTCGACGCCATACGCGCCGGACGCGACGCCGAACGGTGCGCGCGATTGGCGCGAAAACCTGCCTTCCTTCACCTGCGAACCGTGCGATTGATGGGGCACGCGGGATCCGACATCGAGAGCGGTTATCGGGAAAAGGCGGAGATTGAACGGGAAGCGGACGATGATCCGCTGCTTCATTCGGCGCGGCGCATGATGGAAGAGACCGGCGTTTCCACTGAAGATGTGGAGCGGTTGTACCATGACGTCAGCGCATCCGTGGGGCGGACGATGGAAGCGGCCTGCGAGCGGCCGAAACTGTCTTCCGCCGCAGAAGTCTGCGCACCATTAACGCCAATGAAGAACGTCGCCGCGCCCCGCAAAGGCGCCCTGGCCAAGAATGCGCCGGATGACTCTCGCGCGCGGCAGGAACCGCAGCATATGTCGCGGCTGATTTCACTGGCCCTCGAAGAAGCGATGATGCGGGACCGGGACGTTGTCGTATTCGGCGAGGATGTCGCAAAAAAGGGCGGCGTTTACGGCGCGACCACCAGGCTGCAACAGAAGTTTGGTCCGGCGCGGGTGTTCGATACAGTGCTCGATGAACAGTCTATTCTGGGCCTTTCGATCGGCCTCGCGCACAATGGCTATATCCCGGTCCCCGAGATCCAGTTTCTCGCCTATGTCCACAACGCTGAAGACCAGCTCCGCGGCGAAGCGGCGTCGTTGTCGTTCTTCTCCAATGCTCAGTACGCAAATCCGATGGTGGTGCGCATTGCCGGGCTGGCCTACCAGAAAGGTTTTGGAGGACATTTCCACAACGATAACTCCGTCGCGGTTTTCCGCGATATTCCAGGCGTGGTCCTTGTCTGCCCCTCGAGCGGCGAAGAAGCGGTCAAGCTGTTGCGAGAGTCATTTCGTCTGGCGCGACGCGAAGGCCGGCTGGTCATCTTTTTGGAGCCGATCGCCCTGTATGGAACGAAGGACCTCATGCGCGAGGGAGACGGCGTCATGACCGCCGTTTTCAACGACATCGACGGTCAAGCGAACTTTGGCGAGCCGCATGTGATCGGCGCAGGACGCGATCTCGCCATCATCAGCTACGGCAACGGAAGCTATTTATCCCGGCGCGCCATGAACAAGCTCGCTGGCGGCGGCGTTGAGGCCCGCCTGATCGATCTGCGCTGGCTCGCGCCCCTGCCGATAGACGCCGTTATCGATGCGATCGGTCCACGCAAAAACGTGCTCATTGTGGACGAGTGCCGAAAAACCGGCGGGCCCGCTGAAGAAATCATCGCGCAATTCGCAGATCGCGGCCTGAACTACAATTTAAAACGCATCGCCGGGGTCGATACGTTCATTCCTCTTGGTCCGGCCGCGGATGAAGTTCTGGTCAGCGAGAACGATATCACCGCCGCAGCGCATGCGCTACTGGGAATCAAGCCCGCGCGAGCCGCGGAATGAGAAAGTCCGCCGTCGTCATTTTCCCGGGCCGCGGAACCTACGGCAAAGAAGAACTTGGGTATCTCAGTCGCCACCACGCTGACAAATTAGACTTTCTCAGCGCAATCGACGATTGGCGCCGCGCCCAAAACCGCAAGCCGGTGAGCGCATTGGACAGCGCAAGCGTCTATGCCGCATCCAAACACGCATCCAGCATCAACGCCTCGCCGCTCACCTATGCATGCGCTCTTGCAGACTACGCCTCCATCGACCGAGGCAAATTCGATATCGCAGCGGTCTGCGGCAATTCCCTTGGATGGTATTTGACGCTCGCCGCCGCCGGCGCCCTCGGCCCCGCCGCCGCTATCCGTCTCGTCGACACAATGGGCGCGCTGATGGAAAAACAAGGCGTCGGCGGACAATTGGTCTACCCATTCGTGGATGAAGACTGGCGCGCCTCACAACAACGCGAGAAAGCTGTCGCCGACGCGCTGCATGACGGGCGCACGGAAGGCGAAGCGTTTCTGTCCATTCGTCTCGGCGGCATGGCCGTTCTCGCCGGCGACGAGAAAGGACTGGCGGCGATGGAAAAGTCCCTGCCGTCGGCGGAAGGGCGCTATCCGTTCCGACTGGCGCGCCACGCCGCATTCCACACGCCGCTTTTGCGCCACGTGTCGAACGCCGCCTTTGAAGCGCTGCCTGAAGATCTCTTCGCCGCGCCGCAAATTCCGATGATCGACGGGCGCGGCGCCGTTTGGACGCCGGCGTCGACGAATACTGACGCACTGTATCAATACACGCTGGGCCATCAGATCGTCGAAACTTATGACTTTTCAAAATCGGTTGAAGTCGCCGTGAAGGAATTCGCACCGGACGTTTTGATTCTCGCCGGCCCCGGCGCCACGTTGGGCGCGCCAATCGCTCAGGAGCTTATTCGTCATCGATGGCTTGGCCTTGCGTCAAAAGCCGATTTTTCAGCGCGCCAGAAAAACGAACCGTTTCTGTTGGCCATGGGACGGAGTGATCAAAGAGGGTTGGTCACTTGATGTCCGCTCACCCCGGCGAACGCCGGGGTCTCTTTCGACCTGCACCGGATTGCAGGACGAGATCCCGGCGTTCGCCGGGATGAGCGGGACAAGAATTCGGCGCAGGGGATGACGACGCGCCTCTACAGCTCCCCCGCAATCTCCGCCATGACCGCCAAGTGCTCGCGCGCGAAAGCGCGGCACCGTTCCGGCGACCAACCGACATCCGGCATGGGATTTACGTTCGCGTCTTTGAACGGCATTTCGAGCGTCAGGGACAGACACCCCCAAGTCTCGGCGACATAGTTGTTCGCGATGTCGAGATTGGCTTTGCCCGGCGGCGCAATCGGGTAACCGTCCTTGGTCTGAAAATCTTTGCTGACGTCGAGCATCAGCGCCGAGTAACGGTCGAACAGCTGCTGATGCCTGTCGCTCCATGAGGGTATGCCCTGCGCGCCGGCCAGAAAATTGTTCGGTATCGCCTCATCGCCGTGCACATCCATAAAGAAGTCCACGCCGGTCTCGCGCATTCGATTGCGGACGCAATAAACCTCAGGGCTCTTGTCGCTTTTGGTGTTCCGCCAGGCGCGATTGAGATCGACGCCGGCCGCATTTGTCCGCAAATGACCGCGCCGCGAGCCGTCCAGATTCATGCACGGTATGACGTGAACCGTTGCGGCTTGCCGTAAACGCTGCGCCGCCGCTCCATCGCCGGCGAGGTCAGGCAGGAAGCCTTCCATCCACCACGACGCCATGGTCTCGCCGGGATGCTGCCTGGCGATGACCCAGTATTGCAGCGCTCCTTCTCCGGCGGTGAAACAGTCTATTGGCTGACCGTCAATCGTTTCGCCGATGATCTCATGCGTCAGCAACGCATGCGCCTTCGTCTCTTCGATAAATCTTTGATAACGGGCTACAGGATAAGCGGCGAAGTAAGCGTAAAAGACGGCGCTCTGTTCCGGCGTGTGACGAATCGACAAAACGCCGTCCGCATAGTCTGTATCGACCCGAAACCAGGTCTCTGCGTCGTAGGACGCGACCGCGCGGTAATCGGTCCATCCGGGCGCATAGGAAGCGCCGCCGGCGTTGGTGAGCCGCATCGTCAGGTCGACGCCCAAGGCGTCTTCAACCTTGTAGTAAAACCACTGAAAGAAATCAGCGGCGCCGTCGGCTTTGATTTCCAGCCTTACGTCAGAGGCGCGGTCAGCATTGATCACACGGACGTTGCCGTGATCGAAATCGCTTGTAATCGATACCATGTTACTCGCTCAGGGATGCCGGACAGCGAAACAAGAGATTCGCCGCCCCGCGAAAAGCCAACCGCCTAGCATTTTTCGCAATGCGCGCAACCTGTCTTCAGTGAAAAATCCGGCTTAGGTTTTCTTCTCAACGATCGGCGGCGCGATGCGGACATGAACATCGCGAAGCTGTTCAGCGGACGCAGTCGCCGGCGCCCCAAGAAGTAAGTCTTCGGCCTGTTGATTCATCGGGAACATCGTCACCTCCCGAATGTTTTCCTGATCAGCAAGCAGCATGACGATCCGCTCAAGGCCTAACGCGCATCCGCCATGCGGCGGCGCACCATAACGAAATGCGTTCAACATGCCGCCGAACTTTTCTTCGACGACGTCCGGGCCGTAACCAGCGATGTCGAACGCCTTGACCATGATGTCGGCGCGATGGTTTCGAATGGCGCCTGAGCCAAGCTCATAACCGTTGCAGACGAGATCGTACTGATAGGCCTTGATGGCGAGATAGTCTTCATCGCTGGTCGCTGCGTCGAGTGCGTCAAGACCGCCTTGCGGCATCGAAAAGGGATTGTGCCCGAACTCCACCTTTTTGCGCTCTTCGTCCCACTCGTACATAGGGAAGTCCACAATCCAGCAAAGCTCGAACCGGCTTTTGTCCGTGATCTTCATTTCCTCGCCGATCAGGACACGCGCCTTTGCTGCAACGGGAAGGAAATCCTGGGGCTTGCCGGCGAGAAAGAACGCCGCGTCGCCGGGCTTCATATCGAGCTGGGTGCGGATCGCTTCAGACCGTTCCGGACCGATGTTTTTGGCGAGCGGTCCCTTCGCCTCAGTTTCGTCGAAGATCATGTAGCCCATGCCCGGCAGACCTTGCTTTTGCGCCCAGTTGTTCATTCGGTCGCAAAAAGCGCGGCTCCCGCCGCCGGGCGCAGGGATCGCCCTGATCTCGTGGCGCTCATCGGCTTCGAGAATGGACGCGAACACTTTAAATCCTGATCCGCGGAAATGATCAGACACCACTTGCATTTCAATCGGACAGCGCAAATCCGGTTTATCTGTACCGTATTTCAGCATCGCTTCGTCAAACGGGATCAACGGGAACGGATAATCCGTTACCGGACGGTCGCCGGCGAATTTTGAAAACGTATCGCGCGTGACCGGACCGACTGCGTCAAAAACGTCCTGACGCTCGACAAAACTCATTTCGAGGTCGAGTTGATAAAATTCACCGGCCGAACGATCGGCGCGCGCGTCTTCATCGCGAAAGCATGGCGCAATCTGATAGTAACGGTCGAAACCGGATACCATGATCAACTGCTTAAAAACCTGCGGCGCCTGGGGCAACGCATAAAACTTGCCGGGATGCAGTCGCGAGGGCACAAGAAAATCCCTCGCTCCTTCCGGCGACGACGCCGTCAGGATCGGCGTTTGAAAATCTGTGAAGCCCTTCGCTTCCATGCCGCGGCGTATTTCGCCAATGACATGGGACCGCAGCATGATGTTTCTGTGCAGCGTTTCCCGGCGGAGATCGAGATAACGGTGTTTCATCCGGATGTCCTCCGGATAGTCCGGCTCGCCAAACACCGGCAAGGGCAGTTCGTCGGCTTCAGAAAGAACTTCGAACGACTTGATCCGCACCTCGATTTCGCCGGTGGGCAGATTGGGATTGATCACATCCGCATCCCGAGCGACGATTTCACCTTCGACGCGAATGACGCTCTCCTGACGCACCTGCTCAACGGCAGGGAAGAAAGCCATCTCGGGCTCAACCACAAGTTGCGTCAGTCCATAGTGATCTCGAAGATCGACGAACAGCAGGCCGCCGTGGTCCCGTTTGCGGTGCGTCCAACCGGATAGCCGAACGGTTTCGCCGACGTTGTGCTTGCGCAGCTCGCCGCAATTGTGAGTGCGATAGGCGTGCATATGAACCCTCGAGTGCCGTGCCGAAAATCGGGAGGAAATGAGACGCGCCGGAGTGGCCAACAGCCACCCACATGTCAAGCCCGTCAACGCGCAATCAGGACGCTTTTGGCGGAAAGACCCGCTCTTGCGGACGGTAAAATGTGACTATTTTGCGGCGAAGAGCCCTTTTGCATCGCTCCCGGCGCCCTTAAGTATACGCAGTTATCAACTCTGGAGGGGCGCGTGACTGAACGACCACCGCTTTTGACTGACCTTTTCCGCATGGTGATCAAGATGATCGTCGGCGGCATTCTCATTATTCTATTGTTTTCCTGCGGCGTAGGCGTTGTCGCCGGCGCCGGCGCTGCCGGATCGAAAGGCAAAGGCGAAGAAGCCGAGCCGACATCCGATCACCTCTATGGCGAGGAAGACAGCGAAAACGCCATCATGCGCGTCAATGTCGTCGGACCGATCCTGTCGCACAAAACGGCGGAAGACTCATTTTTCGCGTCCGTCGCCGAGGTGACCTACGGCTATGACGTCAAGGAGAAACTCCTCAAGGCCGCCAAGAACGACGACATCAAAGCAGTCATGCTGTTCGTGCGCACTCCCGGCGGTTCCATCATCGGCAGTGAGGCGATCCATGACGGGGTGCTCGCGGTCAAGGAGGCCGGCAAGCCGGTCGTCGCCTATATCGACTCTCTCTCAGCGTCAGGCGGCGTTTGGTCGACAGCAGCGGCGGATAAGATTTTCGCGGACTACGGCAGCGTCATCGGGTCGGTCGGCGTCAATTTCGGCAACTGGATGTATTTCGAGGATCCCGTTGCTTTAGACGCCGGGCTGTTTGGCGGCGGCGTTGAAACCCGCGGCGGCGTTCGGACCCAATTCCTGGGCGCCGGCCTCGGCAAGGACCTCGGCAATCCCTGGCGTCCCATGACGCAGCGCGAAATGGACCTGATCAACGCAAGCGCCGAGTTCTACTACGATGAGTTTGTGAACCATGTGACCGAAAACCGACCCGTCGACCGGGATCGCCTTGTCAATGAGTATGGCGCGATGATCTTTGCCGACGGCCTCGCGAAAGACCGCGGCTACATCGACGACATGAAGACATTCCAGGAAACCTTGGATTACATCGCCGGCGAAATCGGCGCTGAAGGCGACGACTGGAAGCTCATTACCGCGCCTTATGTCAAAAAGTCGCCCTTCGAGGAGCTTTTTGGCGCAAGCATGCGGGCGCTTTCACCGCGTAATCCAGCGGCGGAGCAAATCTCGGCCGCCTGCGCAGAGCTGACCAGCCGGCCCGTGGCGATGTCGACCAAGGCGCTCGCCCACTTCTGCGGCGACTGAGGTCGTCTCTTAGAATCGACGGGGCCCCCGCATTATGCGGGGGCCTTTTTTCGTCGATTTCGACTGCAAACTGGCCTTAGCCCGTGACGACGGCAAGCGACGCTGTTAGAAGCCGCCGCTATGCAAATTATTTCGACAACGGAAGACTTGGGCGCATTTGTCGACTCGATCGCCGCACAGCAATTCGTCGCGATCGACACTGAATTCATGCGTGAAAAGACATTTTGGCCGATTCTCTGTTTGATTCAGGCTGCAGCCGAGGGCGAAGAGGCCATCATCGATCCCCTCGCCGAGGGCCTCGACCTGTCGCCTTTCCTGGACCTTTTGTCAGACCCGTCGGTAATCAAAGTCTTCCACGCGGCCAGGCAAGACATTGAGATTTTCTACCGGTTCACCAGCACGGTTCCCGCCCCCTTGTTTGACACGCAAATCGCCGCGATGGCGTGCGGTTTCGGCGACCAGATCGGCTACGAACCGCTGATGCGTACGCTGGTGAATGCGAAAATAGACAAAGGATCGCGCTTCACCGACTGGTCGCGCCGACCGCTCACCAACGCCCAGCTTTCTTACGCGCTGTCAGACGTCACTCATTTACGCGACGCCTACCCGATCATGATTGATAAACTAAGCAAGCATGATCGAGCCCATTGGGTTGAAGAGGAGATGGAGTCGCTTCGCAATCCGGATCTCTATTATGTCCGGCCTGAAGACGCATGGCGACGTTTGCGTTTGCGGTCCGTCAAGCCGAAGGAGCTCGGCCCGCTAATGAAACTCGCTGAATGGCGTGAACGAGAGTCTCATGCGCGGGACGTTCCGCGCAGCCGCGTTCTCAAGGACGATGCGCTGTATGAATTGGCGAGAATGCAGCCGACAACGACAAAGGACCTTGGTCGGGCGCGAAGCATTCCCAACGGCTATGAACGATCGCCTGCAGGCGGCGCCATTCTGGAAGCGATCACGGCCGGCGCTGCGATACCGCGCCAACGACTGCCGGACGTACTCAAACCCGATCGGCAAAAAGCGCCGAGCGACGTCGTGGAACTCCTGAAGGTTCTCTTGAAGCGGCAATGCGAAAAATATGAAGTCGCCCCGAAACTCATCGCATCAAGCGCCGATCTGGACGCCATCGCGTTAGGCGATTTAGACGACATTCCGGCCATGAAAGGATGGCGTTTCGAGGTGTTCGGCGAAGCGGCGCTCAGACTCAAACGAGGCGAACTCGCGCTCCGACTGGAGGGCGACGCCGTGAATATTTTCGAACCCTAGCGTTTTTGCGTCTGACGCGCCGCCAAATAGGCGACCGCACCAGTCAGGACGACCGCCAGAATAAACGCCGCTTCCGTCGCCCTTGAAGCCAGCCCGAACACGAGCGCCGAACCGGTTAGCGCAAGATAAATCGCCGGGGCGACGGGATATGCAAACACTCGGTAGGGTCGATTGAGGCGCGGTTCCTTCAATCGCAAAACGTAAAGCCCAAATACGGTGACGAAACTGTTCATCGCCAGCAGCGATCCTGATAGAACCAGAACCGTCTCAAACTGCGCCGACAGAACAAACGCGATCGCCAGCGCGGACTGCAGATAAATCGCTCGCCGGGGCACGCCGTCCATGGTCTTGCGCTGAAGCCCCTTGAACAGAGGGTAGTCTTCTCCCATCGCCTGCCACACCCGAGGCCCGGCGATGGTCATGGCGCTGACAGTCGAGATCAGCAAGCCAGCCATAACAAGCGACGTGACGTCGCCGGCGCGTTCTCCAAACATGGCGCGCGCCGCAATGAACCCGACCTCAATCTGACCGGAGAGCGCCTCGACGGGCGCCGCCGCCAGAAAGGCGGCGTTTAACCCGATATAGAGCGCAGCGACGATTATTGTTCCCAGACCCAGAATAACCGGGAGATTGCGCTGCGGATTCTCGATCTCCCCTGTCAGGTAGGTGGCGACGTTCCAGCCTGTGTAGGCGAAGCTGACATAGATAAGGGATACAGCAAATGCGCTGCTCGCCGTCAGGCGGGCGTCGCCCGATTGCGGCAGAAACGTGAGGGCGTCCCCTTCGCCGCCGACAACGAACGCTGCGCCGCAGAATGCGACAATGACCAGAATTTTCAGTACTGTGACGAAGGTCTGAAACGTCCCGCTCGCTTTTCTGCGCCACCCATGGACCAATGCGAGCGCGACGATGAGGGCGCAGGCGACTGCCTGGCGCTGAGCGTCGGATGCAGTCTCCGACACGGCCGATGTCGCGTAGGCGGCAAATGTCATCGCCGCCAGCGCCGTCGGCGCAGCAAACCCGACGGTCACCGACGCCCAACCGGAAATGAAACCAGCTGCAGGATGATAAATCCGCGAAACGAACTGGTATTCACCGCCTGATTTCGGCAGCGCGGCGCCCAATTCCGCATAACTTACGGCGCCGCAAAAAGCGGCGACGCCGCCAAGCGCCCAGAGCAGCAAGATCACAAAAGGCGACGGGACGCTTGCGAGTTGGAATCCCAGGCTGGTGAAGACGCCTGTGCCAATCATGTTCGCGATGACGATCGAGATGGCTGTTGGGAACCCGTATGTCCGGTTTGGCGTCACAGCGCGCGCATCGCAAAGCGGCGCCTGAGCAGCCCCATGAGGTCAACGCGTTCGCAGGTCAAAACTTGGTTAATGTTGCAATTATATGACAAAGCAGCCCGGCCCCTCCGAATCTTCTAAACCATTGATTACCTTTGCTAACCGTCGTTTCTCAAGCGTGCGTAACGGGTTGTCGCGGCGGCGTAGCACAAATCGCTAAGAAAAGCGCAGTTTCCATGCTTTGCAGCCAAAAACGAACAGCCTAGCGTAACTTTGCGTGTGCGCGGCATTCGCGTGGGCGGAAGATTTCTTCAGAAAAAAGAGGGCAAATATGAATAAGCGGATTCTGAAATACACAACCGCATTGGGCGTTGTCGCCTTGGCGTCGACGATATCATCAGCTCCCGCCTTGGCTCAGGGCGACGGCGCGGACGACGGATCGGGCGATGTCATCATCACCATCGGCACAAGGCGCGATCAGCGGTCCGCAGCCGACACGCCGGCGCCGATCGACGTTATCGCCGCCGATGAAGTGCTGAACCAGGGCGACAATGACATTCAGAATATCCTCCGCACGTCGGTCCCGTCCTACAATGTGAACACCTATCCAATTTCCGACGCGGCGACGATTATCCGGCCGGCGAACCTGCGCGGTCTGGCGCCCGACTCCACCCTCGTCCTTGTTAACGGCAAGCGCCGTCACCGCGCGGCGGTGATTTCGTTTCTCGGCGGCGGTATTTCCGACGGCTCTCAAGGCGCCGACATTTCCGTCATTCCAGCGATTGCGCTGAAACAGGTCGAAGTGCTCCGCGACGGCGCGGCCTCGCAATACGGTTCTGACGCCATCGCCGGCGTGATCAACTTCGCGCTCAAAGACTCTCCGGACGGCGCCACTTTTGAAGCCGAATGGGGCCAGACCTATGAAGGAGACGGCGATCAATATGCGATCTCCGCAAATGTCGGATTGCCCATTCCCGTTGGCGAAGGCGGCTTTTTCAATATCAGCGCCGAATATGGTGAAACCGATGCGACCAGTCGCTCCGTCCAGCGCGACGACGCCGCGGCGCTTATCGCCGCCGGCAACACTGATGTCGCCGACCCGGCTCAGATCTGGGGTCAGCCGAACCTGAATGACGACTGGACGGTTTTCGCCAATGCTGCAATTCCGTTCTCCGAACAACTCGAAGTCTATGCATTCGGCAACTGGTCGGAACGCCAGACCGAAGGCGGATTCTTCTTCCGTAATCCAACCAATCGCGGCGGCGTTTATGCGGGTCCGCTTGTCGACCCCGTCACTGGCTTCGCCGATCCAATGGGCGTGGCGTCAGTTTTGGTTGGCGATCTTTCCGTTAACGATACCGGCGATTGCCCGGCGGGCATCCCGCTGACAGCCGGCGGCGGCCTGCTGCCGGATCCGACTGTCCTCGCGTCGGTTGTGGCCGATGACAACTGCTTTTCTTTTGTTGAACTGTTCCCGGGCGGCTTTACGCCGCGCTTCGGCGGCGACCTGACCGACCAGTCGGTAACAGCAGGTTTCCGCGGGGCCCTCGGCAATCTGACCTACGATTTCAGCTACACCTATGGTCAAAGCGAGATCGCATTCTTCATCAACAATACGATCAACGCATCGCTTGGACCGAACACGCCCACGTCATTTAATCCGGGCGCGTACATCCAAACAGACAATAACTTCAACGCTGATTTTTCCTATGCGATCCCGAACGATATGTTCGCTTCGGACATCGTGTTCTCCTTCGGCGGCGAGCATCGAAACGAGAACTTTGAAATCATCGCGGGCGACCCAGCGTCATTTGAAATTGGACCGTTGGCCACCCCGTCCGTCGCCTATCCGGGCGGTCAGGGCTTCTCGTCCAGCTCAAATGGCTTCGGCGGCTTTACCGCCGCCAGCGCCGGCGAGAACTCGCAAAAGAACTACGCCATATACGCTGAAGTTGAGTCCGATATCACCGATCAATTTACGCTTCAGGGCGCCGTTCGCTATGAGGATTTCTATGATTCCTTCGGCGACACCCTGAACTGGAAGGTCGGCGCCCTTTACAACTTCAACGACAATCTCGTTCTTCGCTCGACTTATTCGACCGGCTTCCACGCGCCGAGCGCCGGTCAGGCGAATGTGACCAACATCACGACCCAGTTCAGCGGCGGCATGTTGCAAGACCAAGGCACCCTGCCGCTTTCAAGCGCAGCCGGCCAGTTCATCGCCGACCGCCTTGAGCTCGACACCGGCGTGCGGCCGACGCTCGGACCGGAGGACTCGAAGAACTTTACCGCCGGCGTCGGCTTCGGCCTCGGCGACATCGACGTGACGATCGACTACTTCCGTATTACGGTCGACGGTCGGATCGCAATCTCCGACCAACAAGACTTCTTCTCTGAGTTGGTCGAAGTCGCGGGCGAAAATGGCGTTATTGTGCCGCCAGGCGCTAACACCAGTCAGCTCTTAAACCTGCTTGACGGCGCCGGCGTGTTGAACGCCGCCGATTTCCAAGGGTCGGAAGACTTGACGTCATTCGGCTTCTTCACCAACTCGTTCGACACCCGCACCCAGGGCATCGACGTCGTCGCCAGCACCAACTTTGAGCTTTATCAAGGCTCTGACACCTCGATGGCGCTCGCGTTCAACTGGACCGACACTGAGGTCACCGACCGCGGCCTCGCCACCGCGGCGCCGATTTCCGAGGGGCGCGTGCGTCAGCTGGAAGACACGATTCCGCGCACCCGCGGGAACATCACCTTCAACCACAGGCAAGGCCCGCTTCGAGGGCTCCTGCGCTTCAACTATTACGGATCGTTCTTCGAGTGCCACCTCGATGCGATCTCGAGCACCGGACCGGAGTTTTGTGACCTGCCGCACGACGGCGGCGCGCAATTCCCGATCGACTTTGAGCTCGGCTACACTGTTCTCGACAATGTCGAGTTCATCGCCGGCGCCCAGAACATATTCAATTCGTTTCCGGACCGATTATCCGCAGCCAATGCGGGCGTCGCCGGGGCGGAGTATCCGCCCATCGCGCCGGCCGGCTTCAACGGTGGATTCTATTACTTCAAACTCCGCGCGGAATTCTAAGCTCCGTAAACAAGCACTGGAAAGGGGGCCCCTTGGGGCCGCCTTTTTTTTTGTTCTTGAGTTGCAAGGTAACTATCCGCCAAACTTTAGAACAGGCGTCGCTTCAAAAGCCGCCGCCAAAGAGTCCAAGCGTTTCTGGGGCATTTCCCCGAACAACGCTTCTCGGTCCGCGGGCGCGGAGAAGACAATTTCATCGCCTCGCTTTTCCAACTTGCAGCCCTTCAACAGTTCACCGGACTTCGGCGCCAAAGTCGCGACAAAGCGCAGGGCAAGACCGGCCTGTGTCGCCGATTGCTGCTCATCCCAGTCCAACAGGCTTATGGCTTGCTCATTGGGCAAGGCGGCGTTGCGTCCCTGATACCGGCAATATAGGGCAAGGGCGATCCAGACGCGCTCCTTGTGGTTGATGCCCACAAAGGGAGCGCTCAACGCTGTGTCAAACGCCTGACGTCCCCTCAAATCAGGGTGAAAATAGGCCGCAATGTCGGCGAGCTCTCCAGCGGCGGAGAGAATGCGATGATTGGCTCCCGGCGCCGCCGAGATGAGCGGCGCAATCACGGCGCAGGCGGCGGCGCCGAAGCCCGGCTCCGGCGAAAACCGCGTCGAGAAAAACTGTGCAGCTGCAAGCAGCGGATCCTCAGCACGCTGTTTTTTCGACAGATCCCGGTAAATCAGTCCCTCTCTCACTCCGCCCGCCGAGACGACGAGTTTTTCGGCATTGATCCTCTTCAGCAGCGCCCGAAGCGCGATCGCCGCATATGGAAGCGTGTCGAGGCGTTTGCGCGAGATGCCGGGGATTTCCTCCAGAGAGCGTCGACTCTGCCTTGCGACAAGGTCGCAAACTTCCAGGGCTGACGCCGATGATAGCTCATAGTGGTGCAGCACAGACAACGGATAGTGCTTTAAGTTCATATGGACGCGCGCGATCGAACGCCACGCGCCGCCAACGGTGTATAAAGTCGGAAATGACTTGTTCTTTAAAAAGCCGACATCCTTTAGCTCTTTTTCAATATACGCTTTTGCAGCTTGCAAATCTTCGCCCACCGCGCGCATCACAGAAAGCGGACCAATCTGTAGGCTGACGCTTTGTGCGGTGTCGCCATTCTTCAGTGAGACAAGCTCAAGACTGCCTCCGCCCATATCACCGACAAGGCCTTCAGCGTTCGGCTCGACAGCGGCGACACCCAGCGCTGCAAGTTCCGCTTCTTCCGCTCCGGATATGACGTTGATCTCAAACCCGAGTTTTTTAACCGATCGAACAAAGTCAGCGCCGTCTTTCGCCTCCCTCACCGCGGACGTCGCAATTGTCTGGGTTTGCGGTTCGTCATAGGCGCGCAAAATCAGCTTGAACCGCGCAAGCGTCGACAACGCATCGGCTACAGAAATCGGATTAAGGGAACCATCGGCTGTAAAATCCCGGCCAAGGCCGCACAGCGCCTTTTCATTGCAAATGGCCATCGGCGCGCGCAAAGGCCCATCATATATGACGAGCCGGACAGAGTTCGAGCCAATATCGACAACCGCCCGACGGAACGTGGGACGGTTATCTGGTCCAGCGCTGGCTGCGATGGGTCCGCCGCTATTTTTCATTGCCCCGCCTCCATACGCAGGCGACTATCACGCGATTCACACCGTGTTCTGTTTATTTTCTGTGCCGTATCGCTTTGGGCGCATTGTACTTTATCGCACCCCCGCGGCCAGACAAGCTGGGATTTGTCATCATATAGGTGTGCACATTGAAGGCTTCGTTTTTGCCCTGCGGCGCAAGACGCTGGTAATCTCCGTCGGGGCCCAGGATCCAGCTTTGGGCGTCGTCGTTCAAGTTGGCGACCATGATGTAATTCAGGATCTGGCGTTTCACGGTCGCATTCTCGATTGGCGCAAAAACCTCAACCCTTCGATTGAGGTTGCGGGGCATAAGGTCGGCGGAAGAAACAAACACTTTCGCACCGGCGTTCGGCAACGCGTCTCCGCCGCCGAAGCAATAGATTCGCGCATGTTCGAGAAAGCGACCGACGATACTCTTGACCCGAACGTTTTCTGACAGACCTGGAACGCCGGGACGCAGGCAACAGATTCCCCGGACCACCAGGTCTATCCTCACCCCCGCTTGAGACGCCTCATAGAACCTGTCGATCATGTCTCCGTCAACCAGCGCGTTCATCTTCGCCCAGATTGCGGCTTTCTTTCCTTTCCGCGCGTTTTTAATCTCCTGGCCAATCAAGTCCGTGATTTCCTGGCGAGCGGTGAGCGGCGCGACAGCGAATTTCTCGAATTCCTCCGGCGCCGCATAACCCGTGATGAAGTTGAAGACTTTCGCAGCGTCGCGACCAATCGCCTGATCGCAGGTAAACAGTGAAAGATCAGTATAAATTTTCGCTGTAATCGGATGATAGTTGCCGGTTCCAACATGCGTATATGTGCGCGTACCTTCCGACTCCTGACGAACCACAAGCGACAACTTCGCGTGCGTTTTGTACTCCACGAAGCCGTAGACTACATTAACGCCCGCACGTTCGAGCGCCCGCGCCCAGCGGATATTCGCCTCTTCATCAAAACGGGCCTTCAGTTCGACGAGCGCAGTTACGTTTTTCCCTGCTTCGGCTGCTTCAATCAGCGCCTCAACAATGGGCGATTGCTTTGACGTGCGATAGAGCGTCTGTTTGATCGCAACGACTTTGGGATCCGCGGCGGCCTGTTTGAGAAACTGAACCACGACGTCAAAAGACTCATACGGGTGATGCACCAAAATGTCTTTCGCGCGAATGGCCGAGAAACAATCGCCGCCATGCTCACGGATTCGTTCTGGAAATCGCGGCTCAAAGGACGGGAACTGCAGGTCCGGACGATCGGGCGGAATGAGTTCGCTTGTCTGCGCGAGGCCAAGAAACCCGTCAATGGGAATGATGTCCTGCGGCGTCGCCTGGAGCCGGTCGCAGATTAGCGCCCGCATATGTTCAGGCGTTGCAGCGTCAAAACTGATTCTGATGACGTCGCCGCGTCGGCGACGCTTCAACATGGTTTCAAAAAGCCGCACCAGGTCCTCAGCTTCTTCCTCAACCTCCACATCCGAATCCCGCAAGACCGTAAACGCGCCGTGGCTCACTATCTCGAATGACGGAAACACCCGTTTAATGAATCGCACGATGACGTGCTCCAGCGCGATGAACCGAACAGATGTTTCAGGGTGCGCATCCTCAGGAAGACTTGGGAGCCTTATAAAGCGTGCAATCTTTCCTGGGACCGGGAGCAACGCCTGCAATACGCTTCCATCCTCCCTCTTCATTTCAAAGCAAAGAACAAACCCAAGATTTGGAATGAAGGGAAACGGATGCGCCGGATCCAACGCCAGCGGCGTCAGAATAGGAAAAATGTTGGAGTCAAATTCGTCCTGCAACCAAGCCAGATCTGATTCCGACAGTTCGTCATCGTCCATGACAACAACGCCAGCTTCCCGCATCGTTGGGATAAGCTCGCGCCAGCATCGTTGCTGCTCATCCATGAGCTTCAACGCCTTTTCGTTGATCAAAGTCAGTTGCCGCTGAGCGGAAAGGCCCTCCTGACTAACAACGGATATTCCCTCACGAACCTGTCCGCGTAGTCCAGCCACGCGAACCATGTAGAACTCGTCTAGATTGCTGGCGGAAATCGACAGAAACCGAAGACGTTCAAGCAGCGGATGGCTTGGGTTGAACGCCTCTTCAAGAACGCGGGTATTGAACGAAAGCCATGAGATCTCTCGGTTGATGAATCGATCCGGCGAAGACATGCTCAAGTCGCCCGGTCGAAACGCCGCGCGTTCAATTTTCTGGTTTCCGTCGTCGGCGGCTGGCAAAGGAAATTCTCCCTAAGGGTTCTCAGATGCTCTCAATCCGCGGCAGCGGCGACGTCGCTCAATGAATCAAGAATCTCTTTGGCGAGAACGATTGTAATCGGCTTTTTTCGTTGCGCCGCCAGCTCATCGGCCAGCGATACAAATCCGTGAATAGCGGCGAAGGACCGCGGCAGACGGGGCGCAGCATACTCAATTACCGCATGCCCTACCGAAAGCTGACGATCGCTGAATGCTTTTGACATCACTGCGCGCAGCAGCGCTTCATCGGGCTCATTCAAATACGCCCGCGGAATGGCTTCCAACCGGGTTTTAAGGTCTTTCAACCCGTTCGCCCAATCACCGGGATTTCCGCGGCCGACCAGCACACACCGTTTTCCCGACGCAGCCACGTCTTCCACCGTAGTCATGAACGTTTTCGGATCCGACGCCGGCAAATCGTCAAACACGATCACGTCGCCAGCGTCATGGGTAATCGGCGTGCGCCAGTCCCCGAAACGGCCGTCTTCCTCAGCAAGGATTGAGGCCAGATGCGTTTTTCCGGCGCCGCAAGGGCCGCAAATAATAAGGGCTGGGTCGTCCGAAGCGAGCCAAGCCTCCGCTGCTCGCCATGCGCTTTCGTTCGACGGTGCAATTAGGAACGCCTTTCGGTCGTATCTCGGGGGCTGCTGCGGTAACGGCAACGGCAACTGCCCTACATCCTTCGATCTCAGGCGTGTTTCCAACGTGTCGGTCATTTCGTCGCCGCAACAACCGGCATCGCCGGTTACTCGTCTGTGTAGGAAGGAAAAGAGACCCGTTTTGGGGAGCCGGGCTCATCGTCGCGACTTCCGAAAATTCCTCGCCTTCGCTCCGTTTCCCGCCACTGACTGGCGGCTCCGGGCGTTGCGATATTCCAGTACTCTCCGTCGCTGGTCCAAAGCACAAGACCTTGCGCTTCCATGGCCACAATCAACTTTTGCGGATCCCCAAACGCTTGAATCAGCATCTCAGCGCCGCCGCGCGACAAGGAACGCACCTGAACGGATCCGACCAGTGGCGTGGACGTCAACGCGGCGCGAATTTTGCCCCAATCACTCAGCGAACCGTAATAAGCGCTTACGTTGAGAAGCGCCGCCACCGAGTGGTCAATCAGGGTTTGCTGCTTCCAAGGTTTTGCATATTGGGCAATCGTGGCCTCAATCGCGCGCTCAGCGAGGGTGGGAAAATTCCCGGATTCTTGCATGAATTCCGATTGCGCAAGAACGTCGCCGACCTTGGCTTGACTAAACAGGTTCGTCGACGCGCTTTGCGCCGGTTCCGCATCGTCAATCTCAACATCCAGTTGGTCGGCCACTGCGCCGGCGGAGATCGCCCCATCTTCGCGATATCCGTTGATAAGGCGCACTCGAAGCCTGTCCTGACCGTCCCGCTGCTGCAGAAGCGCATGTGCGACGATGACTTGCGGCGCCGAATATCGCGCCGCCAATTCCGCAAGAGCCTCTTCATTCACCGCCAGCGCTTCGCGGGCGTTGACCGACGCCGTGTCCTCAAGATCGCCAAGAGGCGCAATCATCGGCGTCAGCTCGTTGTTGTAAGGGCGCACTTTCCATGCGGCCATCCACGGATTGTTTTCTTCCCACAAATAAACGCCATTGCCCGTCTGCAGCACCGGCACAACGAGAGCGGTGCGGGTCTGCGCCTCGCTGTAGGGAATTTTTGCGTCTTTCAGCAGCCTTCGAACCGCGTCCGGTTTGAAGCGGTACGTGATGAACGCGCGATAGGTCCTTGATGAACTCTTCTCACTGTAAACCTCGAATCCTGATTCCAGTTGCTCAAGCTGCTCATCAGTGACCGAGATCACGCCTCGTTCGAACTCAGCGACGGCCGGCGCCGGCTCGCCAGCGGACAAATTTGGCAGATACCGCCAGTCATCCTCCACCGTCAAACGTCGCAATAGCAGGTCCATCGCCCTGCGGCGGCCCGCCGACTGGGCCTGCGCTTTGGCCGCTGTAGCGCTGTCCGCCTGCGCCTGCACCGCTACGCGCGGCACGACGAAGACGTCTTCGCCCACCGCCTGCGCCGGTCCTGCGGCGCCGACAGCAACCAAGAGGAAAACGCCGATTATCGCTGCATTTCTGAACATCATGCGGTCAAATATCCTGAATTCTTTATCGCCCCGGCGGGAATATAGCCGCGCCCGTCGCCGGAAACGACCCCAATTCTCGCCCCCGCAGCAATTAGTTGCGTCCGCCGCCCGGCATTGGCTAGGACAAGCCTATGAGCAGCGCCTACAAATCAGCCGGAGTCGACATTGACGCCGGAGAGCGGCTTGTCCGCGCCATTGGCCCCTTGGCGAAATCGACGGCCCGAGCCGGCGCCGACGGCGCCCTTGGCGGGTTTGGCGGCCTGTTTGACCTCAAAGCTACCGGTTTCAGCGACCCCATTTTGGTTTCCGGCGCTGACGGCGTTGGGACGAAACTAAAACTCGCTATCGCCCTCAACAATCACGCAACCATCGGCGTGGACCTTGTCGCCATGTGCGTCAACGACGTCTTAGCGCAAGGCGCTGAGCCATTGTTTTTCCTTGATTATTTTGCGACTGGCAAGCTTTCCGAAACCGTGGCGGTGGAGGTCGTCTCGGGCATAGCAGACGGGTGCCGACAAGCCGGATGCGCCCTGATCGGGGGCGAAACGGCCGAGATGCCTGATATGTACGCAGAGGGCGATTACGACCTCGCCGGGTTTTGCGTCGGGGCCGTGGAACGAACCAGGATGATGCCGTCCGGCGTCGCCGCCGGAGATGTTCTAATCGGGCTGGCTTCGTCCGGCGCCCATGCCAACGGTTACTCGCTCATCAGAAAGGTCCTGGCGGATACCGGCGCCGACCTGGATGCGCCGGCGCCTTTCGACCCCGAAATGCGCTTGGGCGACGCATTGCTGACGCCGACGAGGATTTACGTTGCCGCCCTC
Source organism: Hyphococcus sp. (assembly GCA_028289605.1). Taxonomy (GTDB): domain Bacteria; phylum Pseudomonadota; class Alphaproteobacteria; order Caulobacterales; family Parvularculaceae; genus Hyphococcus. The sequence continues at coordinate 113,255 of JANQON010000004.1, forward strand.
CTTCCGCTTATCAACGCGGGCCACATAAGAGCTTTTGCGCATATTACCGGCGGCGGACTTACCGACAACGTCCCGCGGGTTATGCCCGACGGGCTTGCGCCGCTGTATGACGACAAAGCGCTGGCCATGCCGCCGCTCTTTTCCTGGTTGCAGGACGCGGGCGGCGTTACCGAAGAAGACATGCGCCGCACGTTTAACTGCGGCGTCGGCGCGGTTGTGGCGTGCGCGGCGGACGCGGCCGACCAGGTTATTTCGGATCTGTCCGCCGCGGGCGAAAGCGCGCGCGTCATCGGCGACGTACGGAACAGCTGATCTCATGGCAAACGCATCAATCGCCGTTTTGATTTCGGGCCGCGGTTCAAACCTGAAATCCCTGATCGACGCATGCGCCGACGACGGCTTTCCAGCCGAAATTTCGCTCGTCATCTCCAACCGACCGAAAGCGCCCGGCCTCAAGCACGCTGAGACGGCCGGCATTCGCCAAGCGGTCATTGACCATCGTGATTTTGAGACACGGGAAGAGTTCGATGCCGCCCTAGACGAGCGGCTCCAGGCCGAAGGCGTCGATTTCGTCTGTCTTGCCGGATTTATGCGCCTGCTCAGCGACGGATTTGTCGATGAATGGCGCGGGCGGCTGATAAACATTCACCCATCCTTGCTGCCGGCGTTCCGCGGTTTGAACGTGCAAGAAAGAACGTTGGACGCCGGCGTCAAAATTGCCGGGTGCACAGTTCATTTCGTGTCGCCCGAATTAGATGCGGGTCCGATTATCGGTCAGGCAGCCGTACCTGTTTTGCCCACGGACAATGTCAGTTCGCTGTCTTCCAGAATCCTTGAGCAGGAGCACAAACTCTATCCACAGTGTTTGCGGCTGGTCGTCGAAGGAAAGGCTCGGATTTCAGGTGCTGTCGTGCAATACGATGCAGAAATCCAGTGTGTCGGCGCATTACTTAATCCGCCGACAGACTAAGTCGCAGCGGCGCTGTACTGCTCGGAGAACTCCCGAACCCGCGCTGCATTGGCGCCGAGATCCGAGACGCCGACTCGGGATTTTGAACGGATATCCAGTCGCGCGCCGTCGCCGTCCGGCGTCACGCGAACCACGAAATCATCGACAAAGCCGAACCAGAGGCTGGTATCCGCCGCTTCAATCGCCCAACCTTCACCGACAGGTCCGTCCCTGAGCAACTCCATGCCCATGGCTTTGATCACGTCGGTTGCGATCGCAGCGGCTTCTTCTACCGGCAGGCCAACGACAATTGGCCCGATATCCGGAAAAGCCTCTTGTTGCGCTTCCGCAATTGTCAGTTCAGAGCGCGGCGCCGGCTCGGCGCCGACATAGTCCGGCGGATTCTTTCGCTCTTCCTCCGCGCCGGCAAGAATCTGAGGCGGATTTTCGAAGTCTGTCGTGATATCGTGGATGAAAGGGTTGGCGTCGACAGCCTGCTTCATTTTCACCGGCACCATCGCCGCTGCGCCCGCCATCAGCGCGGCCAGCAGCGGAACGATCGCCATACTCCTGGCGCCGATCATCGCGGCGACGAACGCGGCGACGCTCACGCCGGCGGCGATCATCGCCGGCAATGCGGCCTGGCGAATAATGCCTAACCCGGTTCCGTATTCCCAAATCCCAAGACGGGTTCCCGGACCCGATAGCGCGATCGCCAGCGCAATTGCGATCGCCCCAAGCGATACCAACCAAATGACAATTCGCATCGTGAGATTCCTTCCTGTTTCCGTCTATTCTATCGACGAATTCCTGCACAGGCCATACCGGGAATTTCTCCCAAACCGTTGTATTCTCGAGCATACTGCCTATCTGGCGTGTGCAGTGGAGGAAATTCGATATGGCGCGCCCAGTGACGATCACGCTTTCCCATGATCTCGGTCAGGAAGAAGCGCGCAGGCGTTTCCGTGACGGCTTCGGCAAGCTGCAGCAGCAGCTCTCCGGCGGCATGCTCTTCAAATTCTCGGAGACCTGGGAGACCGAAGACCGACTCACATTTGTCGCAAAAGGCCTCGGTCAAACGATCACCGGCGAAATTGACATTTTTCCGCAGCATGTCCGAATTATCGCAACCCTGCCGGGCGTCTTGGCCGCGATCGCGGAAACGATCGCGGGTCGGGTAGAGAAAGAAGGTCAAATTCTTTTGGAGAAGAAATAGGCTTTTCTTTCGCGAATGATGCGGCGATCAACCGGTCCATTCCCGGCGTTCGATTCGCAACACTGTGATCGGTTGCTATTGCCAGGAAGAACATCACTGCAATTGGTATTGCAATCAATGTCGTCTTCGGCCGCAAAACATAACCTAAGCTTGGCGCAGCATTTTTTCCGTTTCCTCCCACAGACGTAACGCTGCTGCGTCGTCCACAGCCCACGGCGCGACATGCAAATGCCGCGGAGAGTCTGAAGTCGCCAGCTGCGCGATATCGCAATCCTCGCAATATTCGCCCCCACGATCATTCAAGGCGCTGCTGGTTGCGCACCACAGCGACGTTGTGCATCCCTGTTCGGGAGATTTGAAAACGGCGGCGGCCTGTTCGGAAAGTGCGCCGGTTTCATCAATCCATCCCAGCGCAACCATTTCTTCGGTTGTGAGGTGGCGCTGCAACGGCGTAACGATACCGCCCGGATGAACAGAAAAGGCTTTCACCCCGTCCCGAGCTAATCTTCGGTTCAATTCCAATGCGAACAATGCATTCGCAGTCTTTGATTGTCCGTAGGCTTCCCACTTATCGTAAGGCCTGTTGTGAAAGTGTATGTCTTCGAACTGAATCGCCGATCGCTTATGGCCCACTGAAGACAAACACACCACGCGTGCTCCTTCGCTCGTCCTGAGGAGCGGCGTCAATTCATTCGTCAGGACAAAGTGTCCTATGTGGTTGGTTCCGAACTGGGCTTCCCATTCGTCTCCTATTCGCGTTTCCGGACACGCCATCACACCGGCGTTGTTGATGAGCAAATGCAGCGCGCTCAGATTGTCACGGAACTCTGATGCGAAGCGGCGCACGGTCGACAAATCAGTCAGGTCCATCGCCATCACCTTGGCGTTCAATCCCGCTTCGCGTAGTGACTTTTCAGCCGCATCCGGGCGACGCGCGGGCGCAACGACATCAGCGCCCGCCGCCTCAAGCGCCCGTGTCGTTTCCAGGCCAATACCGGAATAGCCGCCTGTCACAATCGCTGTCTTATGGGATAGGTCGATCCCCGCCATTACCTCGGCGGCGCTCGGTTTCGGCCCGAAGCCGGATCCAATGGGAATTTGAGATCGCGCGGACATAGCGCCTCCATGATGAACGCCGGCACGGTAACGCGCGCTGCGGCCGAGCGCCATAAAGGCCTGCGGCTCAAAATCCGCGGTTGACTACAAGCGTAATCTTCTGTTTAGATTACAGCTGTAGTCTATTGCGATGGCCATGGATAAACCGATTTCAAACGCTGAATTCCAGATCATGGACGTTTTGTGGGCCGAGCATCCGCTTGCCGCCGCAGACGTCGCCGCGAGAGTGTGGGCGAAAACCAAGTGGAGTCAGCGAACCGTCAAGACGTTGCTCGGCCGTCTGGTTGACAAAGGAGCCCTGAAGCATCGGGCCGAAGGTCGGCGATATCTTTATCGCCCGACATTGTCTCGCGAAGAATACGCCCAAGAAGAAACGGAGACGCTGGCGGATAAACTGTTCAATGGGCGCGCAGCGCCTTTAGTCGCGCATCTCGCCGATGGAAGAGGGCTGACGTCAGATGACATTGACGAACTGGAAACATTGATTGCGGAGCTGAAGCGTGACCGCAAATAGCATTCTCTACGCGGCAGCGGAAACGTCCGCTGCGGTCGCCCTCCTCATTATCCTGGTGCTGATTGTTCGACGGCCGGTGAAACGCGTGTTCGGCGCCGGCGCGGCCTATGCGCTTTGGCTGGCTCCCGCTGCTCGGCTGTTGCTTCCAGAGCTGAAGATTCTACCCGCGTCGAGCCCCGTCGCGGATGCAGCGCCGCCGGCCGACTTCGTTTTTGCCCAGACTCTGGTTTCAGCGAATACGGGCCTGGACTGGTTCGCCGTCGCCTCCGCCGCCGCCATATTTCTGTGGGTAACCATCGCAGTGGCCTGGATCGCTCTCCGCATGGAGGAACACCGACGTTTCATATCGAACGCCATCAGCGCTTCCAGTCCGGCGCCCCTTTCCGTCATGCGCGAAACTCGCGCCGTTGCAACGGATATGGGAATGAATGCACGGTTTCGCATGCGCATCGCCCAAGGTCCGGCGGGCCCTTTGGTCATAGGCGTCTTTCGACCGCTCATCATTTTGCCGGCGGACTTCGAAACTGAGTATACGCCTGCCGAACGCCGCCTCGCGATCGCTCATGAACTCGCCCATATCGCCCGCGGCGACCTAACCGCCGGTTTTGCGGCAATGATTATTCAGGCCTTGCAATGGCCAAACCCACTCATTCACGTCGCTGTCCGGGCGTTCCGCGTAGATCAAGAGGCGGCGTGCGACGCAGCAGTGCTGAAGCGCGCATCCGGACCGGATGCGGTCAGCGACTACGCATGCGCGATTCTCAAAACGGCGAAGCGAACGCATCAACCCGCATACGGATTATCTTTAGGCCATCCCTTGAAGGAGCGACTAATGTCTCTAACGCAACACAAACCTAGTTTTCTTAGGCAAACGGCGGGACGCGCGATTGCCGCCCTCTTGGTTGTCGGCGGACTCGCCGCTACCGCAAGTTACGGTTACGCAGCAAGCGACGAAGACAAGTCTATTGACGAGGATGTCAGAGTCGAGGTCGACGTGGTCAAAGAAAAGCGGGTGCTGATTTTCAACGGCACAGAAGACGAGATCATCTTTGACGATATGGTGGTCGGCGATCGCGTGCGCGTATTGGAATTTGACGACGGCAAAGGCGAGCGCCGCGTCATCAGGGTCCATGGCAAAGGTGATCACGACGCCCACTTCAACGCCGACTGTGTCTCATCCGAAGAAGACGGCGAACCTGTGATGCTCGAGTGGCGCAACGAAACGGGCGACGACGAGAACAAGCACGTTTCTCACACAGTGATTTGCCTGACCGGCGAAGAAGCCACTCCGGAAAACCGCGCTAAAGCTCTGCGGGAGGCTATCGACAAGCTCGAGAAGAACGCCAAGGCGGAAGAGCAACGCCGAAAAGACATGATCAAATCACTGCGCGCCCAAGCCCGGGAACTCGAAAAACAGCAGTAGATCCGTTTCTCGTCGGAGCGCCGCCTGGGCTCTACGCCCAGGGCTGCTCCAAATTTGAGTAGGCCATGCCGCCATCGACAGCGAGCGTGTCGCCTATGACGTAGTCGCCGGCCCGCGACGCGAGGAAAACGGCGGTTCCAGCCATGTCCGTGTCGCGGCCGATGCGTTTTGCCGGAATAAGGTTCGCAGTCTGGTCCGGCATGTCTCGCGCCGCGAAGTTCATTTCAGACGAAAAGGCGCCCGGAGCAATTCCTGAGACACAGATATTGTCCTGGATGAGCCGGGCCGCCAAACGTCGCGTCAGGTGAATGACCGCCGCTTTCGACGCCTGGTAGGCGTAGGTCTCCCAGGGATTGATCTTGATCCCGTCGATCGAAGCGATGTTGATCACTTTCGCCGGCTTGTCTTCGCTCGCTGCATTTTTCAACGCGCCGTGCATCGCCTGAGTCAGATAGAACAAGGATTTGACATTCAGATCCATTGTCTTGTCCCACCCCTTTTCAGGAAAGGTTTCGAACGGTTCGCCCCAGGCGGCCCCGGCATTGTTGACAAGAATATCGATCGCTTCGTCCTGCTTGACGACTTCGGCGGCAAACTCTCGGCAGCCGTCGACTGTTGAGAGATCGAACGGCAGCGATATGCAGGTTCCGAGCGCTGAAAGCTCCGCAGCAGTTTCATTGCACGCTTCGGCTTTGCGGGCGGAAATGTAGACTTTCGCCCCTTGCTCCACAAATCCTTGCGCTATCATTTTGCCGATACCGCGCGACCCGCCGGTGACGACCGCAACGCGGCCCTGGAGCGAAAAGAGATCTTTCATCATTGCGTGTTCATTCCCTATTGCGGCGGGTAGTACCAAAACCGCTTGATTTTGCCGTCGGAGAACTCGTAGACGACGATTGAAGCCTGCGATTTTCGCTCGCCGTCCTGTTTCCAGACGGGTCGCTCCACCGCCGTTAAATAATCGCCGTTGACAGCGATGTCTTCAAGGCTGGATGACACCTCGGGGTAAGACTCGAAATAGGCTACCAGTTCGGAGTGCAACGCGTCTGCGCTATCCGTCACCACGCTTGCCTGTTCGCCGACGATTTCGATCCAGGTCACGTCATCGTGCCAGTATTCCCGCATTTTTTCTGCGTCATGGGCGTTGAAGGCGGTCATCAGCGCCTTAACGGTTGCGACGTTCGGGCCCGCAGCTTCGTCGTCTTCATGACGCTCTGCATCTGGAGCGCATGCTGCGAGGCCCAGCGCAGCGAGTAATAGCATACGTTTCATCGGATCACCTGTTGTCGCTCTGTAACTGATACGCTCGCAAGATAGTCGCCGCCGCGAATAATCCGCTTGCCATCGAGCGACCAGTTATACAAGTAGATCCAACACTCAAGCGATGCGCGATGCGCCGAAACTCTTCTGATCACCCGGCGATACTCCCAGGGCTCAGGGTCCTTGACCCCGCATCCCTCAAATTCATCCAATGCGGCCAGGAACTGCGGGTCATTGGGTATCTCAAACACATCCCCGAGGACACATTCGGACGCCGTCTCCGAATCGATCACGCCGGGATAGCCGTCAATCTCAAAGAGCCGTCCCTGAAATCTCGCCGGTCCGACGTAATGCGCCTGATCCATCAGGTTTTCAGCGACGCCATGACCGCTCGACGGCCGCAGAAGACCGTAGACAAATAGATTTTGCGCGTTGGTCATTGGAGAAACGGGGTCGCCGTCACGCTGCGCCAAAGCGGCCACGCCATTCGTCGATTTGATCATCTTCGATTTTGGCGAACAAAACCTCAGGCAGGGTGAACGGCTCATCTCCCTTCAGCGCGGACAAGGCGTCGGCCGCGCCTGTCGGCCATTTTGCGCCGTCATCGGGATCGATCCCGAATATCGCAAACATCTTATCCGCCGTGAACGGAATGACCGGCCGCGACAAGGTCGCAAACAATAAGATCAGATTAAGACCGCACCGGACCGAGGCGGCGGCCCGCGCCTTGTCTTCTTTGATTGTCGTCCACGGCGCTGCAATCTGAAGATACTCGTTGCCCGCCACCCAAATTGCACGGAGCTCATTAAACGCCTTCCGGAATTCCATCTCTTCAAGATATTGGGCGTAAGCTGAAATCCGACCATCCAGTTCCTGAATGAGCGCGTTTTCCGGTTCCCCGTACGCCCCCTCACCCGGTGTTGCAGAACCAAAACGCGCGTTGCAAAACCGCGTGATACGATTGACGAAATTGCCAAGAACATCGGCCAGGTCCTTGTTCACGACAGAAGCGAAGTGCTCCAACGTAAACGATGCATCATCAGATTCCGGCGCATTCGCCATCAGGTGCCAGCGCCAATAATCCGGCGGCAGAATATCCAGCGCCTGATCCATAAAAATTCCGCGGTTTTCACTGGTGGAGAATTTTCCACCGTACCATGTCAGCCAGTTCAGCGCCTTCAACGCGTCAACAGTCTTCCAGGGTTCATCGGAACCAAGTATCGTAGCGGGGAAGCTGACAGTGTGAAAAGCGACATTGTCCTTGCCCATGACCTGAACATATTTGACGTCATCCGCGCCTTTGTCTGTCCGCCACCAACGTTCCCAGTTCTCATCATTGGCGATCGCCCATTCCTCAGTGGCGGCGATATATGCGATCGGCGCATCGAACCAAACGTAAAAGACCTTGTTCTCGAACCCCGGCCGAGGCGTTCCTTCATAGGCGACGGGTACGCCCCACTTCAGATCACGGGTGATGGATCGATCGCGCAATCCTTCTTTCAGCCATTTTCGGGCGATTGACTTGGTCAATGTGGGCCAGTTGTCGTTTTTCTCGACCCACGCGCCGATTCGATCCTGCATCTGCGCCTGAAGAAGATACAAATGGGCCGTCTCCCGCAATTCCACATTGTGCGACCCGGAAATCGACGAATACGGGTTTTTCAGATCGGTGGGATCAAGCAGGCGACCGCAATTGTCGCACTGATCGCCTCGGGCTTTTTCGTAACCGCAATGAGGGCAGGTTCCTTCCACATAGCGGTCCGGCAGAAAGCGCTGGTCCTCGACGGAGTAGACCTGTTTGTCGGTCCGCTCTTCAATCAATCCCTTGTCTTCCAGGACTTTGGCGAAATGCTGGGTAAGTTTATGGTTCGGCGCATTCGATGATCGGCCGAAATAGTCGAATGAAAGGCCAAACGCGTCTGCGGCGCTGGCCTGGATGTCGTGTTGCTCCCGGCAATAGTCGCGCACGTTTTGGCCCGCAGCGCGCGCCGCGAGTTCAGCGGGCGTCCCGTGTTCGTCAGTAGCGCAGATAAACAAGACTTCGCGCCCGCGCTGACGCTGGAACCGCGCATAGACGTCCGCGGGCAACATGGAGCCCACAAGGTTCCCCAAGTGTTTGATTCCATTAATGTATGGAAGTGCGGAGGTGATCAGAATGCGGGCCATCGGAGTGTCTTTCGGAGTGAAAGATCGTCTATAGCGGGAAGCATGCGGCGACCACAAGCAGGCTGGCGCGCATCACGTGAGGGGGGGCGGAGGTCCCAGACCGTATACAGGCGCGCCCCGCCGCTACAGGCTCTTGTACATGATGTGCGCGTCAACAACGCGGCCGTCCGGCAACTGAAACGCACCCGGCGCGGTTCCAATGATCTCCATGCCTGCTTTGACCCACGCATTGATCGCTGCAGCATTCGTCGACACGACCAGGTTGAACTTCATCGCCTTGAAACCCATCGATCGCGCTTGCTCCTGTGACTGCAGACAAAGAGGCGTTGCAAGATGACGTCCCCGCGCCGCCGCCGCGATCACATAGCCCGCGTTGCAGACATGGCTGCCCGGCCCTCCTTGATCCGGACGCAGATAATATGCGCCGAGAAGGGCGTCGCCCTCGTCGAACACGACGCCGTTGTACCCGTCGGTCTTCAGCCAATACTCTTTTGCATCCCGTTCAGAAACGTCGCGCGGCAAAGGATAGCTGTCGCCCGAGCGGAAAACCGGCTCCAAGATACTCCACACTACAGGCCAGTCTTCTTGCTGTTGTTCTCTCACCAGAAACGACATGGTCCGTGCAGCTAGCACGAGACCGGTTCATCGGTCCAATGGCGGCCCGCTAGACTGTTGGACTGTCAAGCCGCACCGCCGCGGCGGCCAGCAAGTCCGACAACGCAGTCAGAATATCCGCGGCGCTATAACCGTTCGCATACGCAACCAGGTAAGCCACGAACAACATTAGTCCTACGGTTCTCGCGATTGTGCGGCGCGCCGCGAAAAACAATACAAGGCCGCCAATCAGCTCAATGGGACCGGCCAGTCCGCCCGCTGAAAGGGATCCCCAGATTGCGTCAAGCCATGGAATCTGACTGTGGATCTCCGCCACCCCCGCCGGCGCGCCGGTCATATGCGTAGCGCCAAGGAATCCCAACAGTCCCGCGCACGCTCCTTGAACCGTGTCCTTGCACACGCCGAACAGACCGCCAACGGTAGGGTGCTCCCCCGTCGGTTTAACGTCGTACGCCGCCCCCCTGCCTTTGACTACACTGGCCATTTCGATCTCCTCTCTCGTCATCTGACCAAGTCAGGGTCAACAAGGTTCGAGGAAAATTCCGGGCGAAATTGCGGCGCTGCGGCGCCGCACGGTTTTGTGATAACAGAAGGTCCGCGCTACAGCCGCTACATGGCCATCAGAGATTCCTGAAACGTCATGTAAGCAGGGCCAAGCGCTCGATACACCGCCTGTGAGCGCTCAATAACATCGGCCGGAGCGACCCCGTTAAAGTAAGCCGCCGCCGCGATCACAAAGAGCATTAGGCCAAGAACGCGGGCAATTCCTTTGCCGGCGGTGAGAAACAACGCCGCCGCGCCGATGACTTGAAGAACCCCGGTCATGTTGCCGGCGACCAGTTGCGCGCCAAGCGCATGCGTCGACCCTGCCGCAAAGACATCCGCTAAACTGCTGGAAACCGCAGAACCTGAGAACTGCGTTGCCCCGGCGAGCGTCAGAAGTCCGGCGCATGCGCCCTGCGTTGTATTTTTTGCAAACCGCATGGGCGCAGCCATGGCTCCCATCCGAGGCGCTATCGGTCCGGTGTTTTGCGGCGGGCTTTCCAGAATCGCGCCGTTTGAGATGATGGCTGTTTCCGACATTGTTCTCTCCGATCATTGCTTATTGCGATGAAAGGAGTTTGTTACCGTTTGGTCCGAAAAGAAAATGACAAACGCCTGACGGCGGATCACGGTTTCAGGAAATCCTCGTGAAACGCCTCAGGCGTCCCAGTACCGCTTTGTCGCGTCGTAGGATTTCTTGATGACTTTTTCCAAAACCTTGAGGTCGACGTCTTCGAGCTTGTTTACGTAAAGACACGCACGACCGCGCTTATACTTGCCCAATTTACCCAGAAGCGGATCATCGTCTTTCAAGGATCCAAGCACGTAGAGGACAGTATTCGCCTTCCTGGGGCTGAACCCGACGAGCATGAAGTCTCCCTCGCGCCCGCTGTCATATTTGTAGTGATACTGGCCGAACCCGATTATCGACGGTCCCCACATGACCGGTTTGTCGCCGGTGACTTTCTTCATCAGCGCCAGCAATGTATTGGCGTCTTTTCTGCGCGTGTCATTCTCAACGGCGGCGATATACTTGGCCACGCTCGCCCTGTTTGGCGTCGTCACCATGTCTGTTTTCTTAGTCGAGTTTTTTTTGGCGGCCGCCTTCTTCGTTGGCGCCTTGCGCTTTTTGACGGATCCTTTTCGGGCCGCGGTCACGGCTTCTCCCCCGTCGCCTTAGCCCAGTCCTCAGGCAGCACACGCGTCAAATAGTAAAATCCGCCAATTGATACGATACCAGCCAAAATCACCGAAGACAGGGCAATGCGCAGTCCCATTGCTGATCCCAGATTGAATTGATTGGCGAAGATGTCGCTCACAATACCCACATAGGTTGACCCGAATCCCAGCGCGATGAAGTTGATGATGAAGAAGAAGATCGCGGTGGACAGCGCGCGGATCGACACCGGCGCAAGCGTTTGCGCCAGAGCAAAGCACGGCCCCAGGTAAAATCCGGTCAGCATGTGAGACGGCCACCAAAGCAGCAGCGACAGCCACGGATTGCCGACCCACATCGCGCCAAGAAAGAACGGAACGTTTAACGCTAACGCGACGACCGGCACCCAGCCATAGGCCGCCTTGTTTTTCATCGCGAGGCGATCAACCAAATTTCCGCCGACCAATACCCCGAGAACATAGGCCGTACCGTTAATCACGCCGAGCCAGGCCAGCAGGGTTCCCAGCGGCAGATCCGGGTGAGACCTCAAGAAAAAACTGACGATAAAAGCGGCCGTCGCGTAAGATGCAAAAGAGCCCGCGGTTAGTCCGATGACGATAGCGCGGTAACTTGGTATCGACAGGAGGTGTTTGGCGGCGCGCCACAGCACAGCCAACTCATTGAAGGCGCCGGCTTGCGATTTCTTCGGCATGATGCGCGTGACGCCGAAGAGCACGCGTTCAAAAAAACTCTCAGGCTTTTCAGCTTTCATGGCGCTGAAATCGTCGCCTTTCGACGCGTCTTCTTCGGCGCCGCCGCGTGCAGGTTCCTTGATTGTCAACTTGACAATAACAGCTAGCAAAACGCCCGGTACGCCAAGCGCAATGAAGGTGGCTCGCCAACCGAATCTCGACAGGCCGTATGCGGTAGCGAAATAAGCGAGCGTGACGCCGATTGGGATTCCGAGGGCGAACACCGCAAGCGCGCCGGCCCGCTTTTCCTTGGGATACAGATCGGAAATGAGCGAATGGGACGGCGGCGTCCCTCCCGCTTCGCCGATGCCGACGCCAACGCGCGCTAAGGCCAAATGCGTAAAATTCTGGGCGAAGCCCGCCAAGGCGGTGAAGCCGGACCAGCAGGCAAGCGAGATCGAAACGATGTTTACACGGTTCCAGCGATCAGCCAGTCGCGCAATGGGAATTCCCAACGTCGTGTAGAGGAGTGCGAACGCAAATCCCGTCAGAATGCCAAGCTGCGTATCGGATAGGCCCATGTCGGCCTTAATCGGCTCGGCCATGATGCCCATAATCTGTCGATCGAGAAAATTGAACGTGTAAACCGCCGTCAACATGCACAGAACGTAAAGCCGGTACGCTCGGGCAGATTCGGTTTTGGCTGTCGGCGCGCCAGCGCTCGCCTCGCTCATAGCCGAAAACCGCTAACGCAGGAAACGCCGGACCGGCCGATCGCGGCGACCGCGCGTGGGTTGTCAATCTGCATCAGCGATCGGATTGCTGCGAAAGTCGAATCCGCGCGCGCCAGTTGCAGCGTATAGCGGGCCAGGTCCTGCAGGTCCTCAGAGGACAACCGCTGTTCCAGCTCGTCGACCATGCAGTCCGCCGTACCGTCCGGGATCCCGATGGCGCGAAAACGATCCTGCAGCGTGTATCGCGCCGCTGTGGCGCAAGAAGCCAACATGACCGTCGCTGCAAGCGCGATCATCGATTTGTGCAATATCATCAAATTCTCCCTTGGGCGTCTGCACCGGCGCATTTATTCTTTTGAATACAATGCGTAAGATACGCGAATTCTGCAAGCGATAAGGATGCGCGCCCAAATGAAAGCGATGATGAGCCATGAGCCCGGCGGTCCGGAGACCCTGAAAATGACGGAGGTCGACACGCCTGACCCGGGACCGGGGGAAATCCGGATCGCCGTCCAAGCGGCGGGCGTGAATTTTCCGGATACATTGATCATTCGCGACCTTTATCAATTCAAGCCGCCTCGCCCATTCGCACCCGGCGGTGAAGTCGCCGGCGTGGTTGAAGCGCTGGGCGACAATGTTTCAGGTTTTGCGGTCGGCGACCGCGTGATGGCCGGCGGCGTCAATGGCGGATTTGCAACGCATTTCATCGCCGAAGCCAGCCGAGCGAACAAGCTGCCGGACAACATGCCGTTCGATGAGGCGGCTGGTTTCATGCTGACCTACGGCACGTCGCACTACGCGTTGCGGGATCGCGCCAACATTCAATCCGGAGAATCCCTGTTCATTCTCGGGGCTGCCGGAGGCGTCGGCGCGGCCGCAATCGAACTCGGCAAGGCTATGGGCGCCAAAGTCGTAGCCGGCGTATCGTCCGAAGAAAAAGCCGCTTTTTGCAGGGAGCTCGGCGCCGACGAGACAATTGTCTATCCGACCGGCGAAATGGACCGAGCGGCGCAGAAAGCGCTGTCCAATGAGATCAAAGCGAAATCCGGCGGCGAAGGCGCTAATGTCGTCTATGATGCTGTGGGCGGCGACTATGCCGAACCCTCAGTTCGGGCCCTGGCTTGGGAAGGACGGTATCTCGTTATCGGCTTTCCCGCCGGCATTCCCAAGATTCCTCTGAATCTGACGCTACTGAAGAGCTGCCAAATCGTTGGCGTCTTTTGGGGCGCCTTTACAATGCGCGATCCGGCGAAAAACGCGGAATACGTCAAAGAGCTTTTCGCGTTCTATACCGATGGAAAAATTCGCCCGCGCATAACCGCATCGTTTCCGCTGGAAAGCGCTGCTGAGGCCTTGAATCTGATGATGGATCGAAAGGTGCTCGGCAAAGTCGTATTGACGATCAAATAGCGCCATTGAAAACGTTAGCGCTCCTTCGGCATGCAAAGTCAGCTTCGGCGAGACCGGGGCAAAGTGACTTCGACCGTTCCCTGAACGATCGCGGGCGCAGGGATGCGCGCACGACGGGCGCCTACATTCGCAAATTCGGCTTCGCGCCTGACGTTGTTTTGTGTTCGCCTGCGTCACGCACACGCGAGACATGGAAAATCATCAGATCCTACGACGCCGGCGCGCCAATCGTCTCGAAGCCTGAAGTATTGTACCTGCCGACGGCGGACGTTCTCTTTGCAGAATTGCGCAAAACGCCGGAAAATGCTCAATCCGTGCTTCTGATCGGTCACAACCCCAGCCTTCATCAATTGGCGCTATCGCTCGCAGATGCGGAAAAGTCTGATCGGGGCGCGCTGGCCGGCGCGGCAGCCAAGTTCCCAACCGCGACATTGGCGCTGTTTGAGTTGCGCTGCAAAAACTGGCGGGAAATGCGGCCGGGCTGCGGCGCACTCACGACGTTTTTTGTTCCCAGAGAAGACGCAAAGAGCCCCTGACAGGTTTTCCCGGCGCCCAAACTGCGCTTTGTTAGAGCGGCGGATTACCGGGTGACAAAAAAACATGGCCGAAAAACTGGTCGACGTCGTCCCGCCGGGCGACCACCACGAGACTGACGTCATCATTATCGGTGCTGGCCCTGTTGGCCTGTTCGCTGTGTTTGAACTTGGATTGTTGGGGATAAAGGCGCGGATCATCGATATTCTCGACCATCCGGGAGGCCAGTGCATTGAGCTTTACCCGGAAAAGCCAATCCTCGACATTCCAGCCATCAAATCGATCACCGGCGAACAGTTGACCAAGCAGCTCCTCGATCAAATCCAGCCATTTGAACCAGCGTTCCATCTCAACGAAATGGCGACCGAACTGGACCGGACTGACGACGGAAAGTGGCGGATTAAGACGGACATGGGCACAACGATTTCGGCGCCCGCGGTATGCATCGCAGCCGGCGGCGGCTCTTTTCAACCCAAGAAACCGCCTATTCCGGGCGTTGAACGCTTTGAAGGACAGTCGGTTTTTTACGCAGTCCGGCAACGTGAGGTATTCCGTGACAAGACGATCCTTGTCGCAGGCGGCGGGGATTCGGCCCTCGATTGGACGTTAAATCTCGAACCGATCGCTAAGAAAATCGACCTCATTCACCGCCGGCCCGATTTTCGCGCAGCGCCCGACAGCGTCGAGAAAATGGAAGCTCTTGTCAGCGAGGGACGCATCAATCTCCATATTGCGCAGATCAAAGAACTGATAGGTGAAGACGGTCAAATTGACAGCGTCGTCGCGGAAACAAAGGAAGGCGAACACCTCAACATTCAGTGCGACACCATGCTGGCCTTTTACGGCCTCACCATGAAACTGGGGCCAATTGCAGAGTTCGGACTGAACCTCAAAGAAAACCGCATCGCGGTCGATACTGAAAAGTTAGAGACGTCAGTTCCCGGTGTCTTTTGCATCGGAGACATGGCATTCTATCCAGGCAAGTTGAAGCTGATCCTGTCCGGATTCCACGAAGCTGCGCTGATGGCGCATGCGGCGTTTCACTATGTATTCCCTGGCAAGAAACTGAAATTTCAACACTCGACATCTGCAAAGTCTCTCCAGGCGAAGATAAACTGAAGCGTCATGCGACCTTCGATCTTAAACCCGCTTTTTGCGGACATCACGGCGCTGCCGGGCGTCGGACCAAAACTCGCGACGCTCATCGGGCGCGCTGCGGGTTCACGGGTTGTCGACCTGATATTCACAGCGCCGATCAGCCTTGTGGACCGTTCCTATCGTCCAACGCTGGCGGAAGCAGAAAACGGCCGCCTTGCAACCGTCAAGATTGTTGTCGACCGTCATGACCCTCCGCCAAAGGGACGCAAGCTGCCGTACAAAGTCATATGTTCGGACTCCACCGGCTGGGCGACGCTCGTCTTCTTTCATGCCCGAGCCGACTACCTGTTGAAGGCGTTGCCCGAAGGCCAAGTGCGTATCGTCAGCGGCAAAATCGAAGAGTACAAAGGCGCGAAGCAAATGACGCATCCGGATTATATTCTTGATCCGGAAAACGAAGGCGCTATGCCTTTGTATGAGCCTGTCTACCCTTTGACTGCCGGCCTGACAGCCAATGTCATGCGCAGAGCAACGGCTGAGGCGCTTAAACGGGCGCCGACGCTTGTCGAATGGTTGGATTCCGCTCACCGGCGGCAAGAGAAATGGCAGAGCTGGAACGAGGCTCTCGCCGACCTTCACGCACCCGCCGGCGCGAACGATTTGTCGCTTCATTCCAGTGCGCGGTGTCGACTGGCGTATGACGAATTGCTTGCAAATCAGCTGGCGCTGCTCCTCATCCGCCGCGCTCGCGGCAAAGCGCGCGGACTGGCGATAAAGGGAGACGGCGCAATGCGCCGCAAGGCGCTGCTTGCCCTGCCATTCAAACTGACCAGCGCGCAAAAAGGCGCCCTGCGCGAAGTCAGCGAAGACATGGGGTCTGCTGACCGTATGGTCCGGCTCATTCAAGGCGATGTGGGCTCAGGCAAAACCATCGTCGCCTTTCTCGCGATGCTTGCCGCTGTGGAGGCGGGGCGTCAAGCGGCGCTCATGGCGCCGACGGAAATTCTGGCAAGACAACACCTTGAGTCGTTGGCGCCGCTTGCAAAGGCCGCGGGCGCGCGCCTGGAGATCCTCACCGGCAGAGACAAGCGCGCAGCGCGCGATGATAAGCTCGCCCGACTGGCGAATGGCGCCATCGACATCCTGATAGGCACCCATGCAATCTTTCAGGAAAGCATTGCTTTCAAGGCATTAGCGTTTGTCGTCATTGATGAACAACACCGGTTCGGGGTGCACCAACGCATGTCGCTGACGCAAAAAGGGCCGCGTCCGGACTTGCTTGTGATGACGGCGACGCCGATTCCCCGCACGCTGGCGCTGACCGCTTATGGCGACATGGACGTATCCCAAATCACTGAAAAGCCGCCGGGACGCAAACCCGTTGACACCCGCGCCGTGCCGCTGGATCGCCTTGACGATGTCGTGCAAGGTCTGCGACGCACCGTTGCGAAAGGCGAACAGGCGTATTGGGTGTGCCCGCTGGTTGAAGAATCGGAACTTGTCGAACTCACCGCCGCCGAAGACCGGTTTGAGCATCTCAAGTCCGAATTCGGCGACCGCGTCGGCATTGTCCATGGTCGGATGAAGGCCGATGAAAAAGACGCCGTCATGGAGCGCTTTCACAACGGCGAAATCTCAGTCTTGATCGCAACGACGGTCATTGAGGTCGGCGTCAACGCGCCCAACGCAACCATAATGATCATTGAGCATGCCGAGCGTTTCGGTTTGGCGCAGCTGCATCAGCTGCGCGGCCGCGTCGGCCGCGGCGACAAACCTTCGTCATGCATATTGCTCTACAGACCGCCGCTGGGCGAAACCGCGACAGCGCGTCTTAAAATTCTCCGCGACACTGAAGACGGCTTCCTCATCGCGGAGGAAGACTTGCGCTTACGCGGCGCCGGGGACGTGCTCGGCGCCGCGCAATCGGGTTTTCCAAAGTTTCGGATCGCAGACGTAACCGCGCATGGCGACCTTCTTGCTGCGGCGAGGGACGATGCAAAAATGATGGTCGAGAAAGACCCGAATCTCAGCACCGATCGCGGCGAAGCGCTGAGAACGCTGCTTTATCTGTTCAGCCGGGACGACGCTGCGAAACTGCTGGCCGCGGGATAAAGGCTGGATGGTCAGGCAAACAACTCAAACGGGAATCCCGCCCGGGGAGCGCGTTGGCTCCATTCGCGGCGAACGCAAGCCTGTCGCCAATATTTCACATAATAAACGCCCCGTATTCGGCCCGGATACTAGCGTCGGCTGAATTATTACAATACTCTCATAGTTGTGGGATGAGACGGGCCGCGCGAGTGCGGCCGGGGGAATTCATATGGAAATCACGCACAAGCACCGGTGCAAAGCCGTTGTCGCCAGTCTTTCTGTTTTGGCTTTCTGTCTCGAAGCGCACGCCCAACAAGCAGAGCTTCTGAGCCAAACAAGAACGCGCGTTGACGCCAATCCAACGGAAAGCGGTTTGCTGCTGTCGGCGTCCCCCGAAGCGCGGTTGCGCACATATCTCCAGAACAGGGGCGCCAGCGCCGAAACGCTGCAATCGCTCTCGCCTCAATCGGATTACGTCGCCCCAGACGGCAAGCGCTTTGTAAAGCTTGAACAGCGTATCGGCGACATGAGGGTCCATGGCGCCATTTCCAAGGCGGCTTTTGACGAAGAAGGCGCGCTGATTCACGTCATGGAGAGACTCGCGCCGGCCGAGCTCCCGGTCGCGCCGACATCGATTTCGCCGACAGACGCGGTGCGCGCCGCTATCGATGAGAATTTTCCGAACGCTCCCGTGCCGGCGCTCGACGGCACGCAGGGCACGATCAGCACGTTTGCAGCCGATCCTTTCTACTTTCAGCCGCCCAGAGCCGAAAAGGTCATCGTCGCCCAAGGCGGCGTTCTTGAGGAAGGCTACGCTGTTCTTCTGTGGAGTTCAGACGACAACCTTCTTTATCAGACTATTGTCAACGGCGCCGGCGAGGTCGTTGAGAATGAGCTGCGAACGTCGAATGATCGGTATACGGTGGTCTCTACGCGAACCGACGGGTTTGGCGTACAGACGCTTCCCGGTCCCGGGGTCGGCAACGCGCAGTCGCCCGCCGGCTGGTTGGCGGGGCCGCAGCGTTCGATTCAAATTCAGGGAAACAATGTCGACGCCTATCTGGACAGAAACGCCGACAACGCGCCCGACGCCGGCGGCGTTGCGGTGACCGGAGACGAATTCCTGACGAGCCCCAATTTCGCGCAATCGCCAACGACGCTGCAGAACCAAGAGGCGTCCGTTCAGACTCTGTTCTATTTAAACAATCAGATCCACGACTATCTGTATCGGTTCGGGTTTGTCGAAGCCGCTGGCAATTTCCAGGAAGATAATTTCGGGAACGGCGGATTTGGCGGCGACCGTGTCCTCGCCGAGGCTCAGGACGGCGCCGGCCTGAACAACGCAAATTTCGCCACGCCGCCAGACGGATTCAATCCGCGAATGCAGATGTTCCTATGGAACAGCACCAATCCCCTGCGCGACGGCACACTCGACGGCGATATTGTCTGGCATGAGTACGGCCACGGTTTGACCTGGCGCATGGTCGGCGGCATGTCCGGCGACATTCCCGGCGCGGTGGGCGAAGGATTTTCTGATGCGCTGGCGCTCGGATTTTACGACGTCGGCACAGTTCTCGATCCGAGTGACTTTTATTACAACGATGTGATCGCTGAGTTCTCGACGGATGAGTTGGAGCCCAACCTCATACCCAGGCGCGGCATCAGAAGCTTTGAGTATCGAATACATCCGGACACGCTCAGCGATTTCAATCCGGCGCGAGGCGTTCATCGAAACGGCGAAATCCTGGCGGCGGCGCTTTATCAGATGCTGCAAATTCCGCAACGAACTGTTACGACCACTCCCGAATATCCTCAGGGTATCGTTGTACACGATATCTCGCCAACCATTCGCGACGACTTCTTCAGCGACCTTGTCGGCGCACTGAATTTCACGCCGCCTTCGCCGAGTTTTATCGACATTCGCGACGCTCTTTTGATGCAAGCGCCGGCGAACCGGGACTGCTACATCTGGGAAGCGTTCGCGGAAAGAGGCATGGGCGTCGGCGCCCAGATGCAGGCGGGCCAACCGATTGTTGAGTCATTTCAGAAACCGCCGGCGTGCCCGAATATGCCGCCGGTCGTGGTGTTCAGTGTATACCCGACAACTCCTGAAGTCGGTGAATTGGCCGAATTCAATGTAGAAACCGCATACGACCTTGACGGCCGCATCACTTCATATGCGTGGGATTTCGATGACGACGGGGTAACGGATTCAGACAATTCGAGCTTCGCATATTTTTCATATGACGCGCCCGGCACCTATGAGGCGCGCCTTGAAGTCGTTGACAACGAAGGCGGGATAACGATCGCCACACAGACTATTGAAGTTATAGACAATGGCGGAAATATTCTGCCTACCGCCATTATCGATACGGACGTAACAAGCGGAGACGCTCCGCTCACCGTTAATTTTGATGGCTCAAGATCAAACGACCCAGACGGATTCATAACGAACTGGTTGTGGGATATTGTCGGCGCAGGAGGCGGGTCCGGCCAAACGACAAGCTTGACGTTTTATATTCCTGGCACGTATCGGGTCGTGCTTTCCGTGACAGACAACGGCGGCGCAACAGGCACTGCGAGTGTCGACATCACCGTCAATCCTGGGCCGCCCCCGCCGCCGCCGCCGCCCAATGCGCCGCCGGTCGCAGTGATTGCAGCGGACCCGACGTCCGGTGACGCTCCGTTGACCGTCAATTTCGACGGAACTGGATCGAGCGACAGCGATGGAACCATCGGTCTTTATTTTTGGGATTTCGATGATGACGGCTCCTTTGACGCGACGGGCGCGACGACAAGCTTCACATATCAGACTGCCGGCTCCTATACCGCACGGCTGAGAGTGAACGACAATGACGGCGCTACAGACGACGCGACTGTCGACATCATCGTCGCCGCGCCGCCGCCTCCGCCCCCATCGGGATTCGCCATCGGCGCCGACATTGAAGTCACTATCTCAGACCGTTGGCGCGGCGAGCCGGGCGCGGGTCAGCGCGGCGACCGGCTGCCCGTGGGAACGCCCGGCGTCATCCTCGCCGGCCCCGCAGACGTTAGCGGCGCCACATGGTGGGAAATCCAGACGCCGAACCGTCAGGGCTGGTATCTGGAAGCCAACATGCAGCTGTCGGGTTCGCCCCCGCCCCCACCGCCTCCTCCTCCTCCTCCGCCGCCGCCGAATAATGCGCCCATCGCCTTGGCGATAGCGGATGTGAACAGCGGCGACGCGCCGTTGACGGTCAATTTCGACGGAACCAGGTCGAGCGATACCGACGGAACCATCGCTTCCTACGCCTGGGACTTTGACGGAGACGGTTTGGTCGATTCCACAGCCGCTTCTCCGAATTTCACCTATGTGACGCCAGGCGGCTATACGGCCAGCTTGACGGTGACTGATGACGACGGCGCAACCGACAGCGATGCCGTCGCCATCACCGTCAACGCGCCGCCGCCGCCGCCGCCGAATGCGCCGCCGACGGCGTTCGCATCAGCAGACCGCTTAAGCGGCGACGCGCCGCTCACCGTCAATTTCGACGGAACAGGTTCGACCGACCCGGATGGAAGCATCGTTGCTTATGCGTGGGATTTCGATGGCGACGGATCGACGGATTCAAATGCGGTCTCGCCGAGTTTCACCTATCTGGATCCCGGCGCCTTCGCCGCACGTCTGACGGTGACCGACAACGACGGCGCCGCCGACAGCGATACGCTCACGATCTCCGTCAGCGCGCCGCCGCCTCCGCCGCCGCCGCCCCCGCCGAACAACGCGCCGGTTGCGATCCTGAACGCGGATACGACCAGCGGCGATGCGCCTTTGGAAGTCACCTTCGACGGATCCGCGTCCAGCGACAGCGACGGAACGATCGTTTCCTACGCTTGGGATTTCGATGACGACGGAACCGCGGACGCGAGCGCTGTTTCGCCCAGCTTCATCTATCTGAACCCCGGCGATTACACCGCTCGCTTGACTGTCACCGACGATGACGGCGCCACAGACGAGGCGACGGCGTTGATTAACGTCAGCGCGCCGCCGCCGCCGCCAAGCGGCTTCGCCATCGGCGACGATATCGTCATCACCGTCAGCGACCGGTGGCGCGGCGAACCCGGCGCCGGCGTCCGCGGCGACCGCCTTCCTGTAGGCGCGCCGGCTGTCATCCTGGACGGTCCTGCTGTCGTCAACGGCGATACGTGGTGGGAGATTGCGACCCCAAATCGACAAGGATGGTATCTCGAACGAAACTTCGACCACGCCGCGCCCTAGCGGCGCGGCGGTCGGAGCCGCTTAGTCACGAGTGGGCGACAGTTTACTTCCCGCCGATAGAGAACAGCCGTCTCTTCGGTTTTTCGGACTTCAACGCTTCGGCGGCTTGTTCGAGTTTTTCGACCGCCGCTTGGGGGTCGGAAAATTCCGGGACGACGAGCCCGAGCGAAAACACAACCTTGGCCGCATCCTCAACACTCATTGAGAGGACACGGATCTGATGCCGAGGCAGGAATATCAAAAATCCTGACGTGGGATTTGGAACTGTGGGCACGAAGAGAGCGGTCAGACCTTCACCCTGGTCAGCGAGCTTCGCAGCGACTTCGCCTTTTCCATCGCCCACCACAAACGCCATGACCCAAGCGCCCTCTCTGGGATACTCGATCAAGGCGACTTCCTTGAATGAACGATCGGACTGTTGCAGCGCAGTTTCAAACACATTCTTGAAAAAGCGATAGAGGTTGCGAACAACCGGAACGGAATCCACCAAACGTTCGCCCGCGCGAATAAAGGAGCGTCCGATAAAATTCTTGGCCAGCGCGCCGAGAATGATCAGAGCGATGACAGCGATAAGAACGCCGACGCCGGGCAGGACCTGTACAACTGTTTCGGCGTTCCCGCCGAGATCCGGCAGCGTGCGTTTCACAAAAGAATCGAGGCGCGCCATCGGACCGGTAACGAACCAGTAGATCAACGCGATGGTGATGCCGATTGGTGCGGCGACCACTATCCCGGCCAAGAAGCTCGAGCGCAAGCCCGCCAGCAGACCCTGCTTTTGCGGTCGGATCAGGGGCGCATCCGCCCGGCGGTCCTGACTGTCGCTGTTATCGCTTTTCATTCTTCCCCGCTATTGATGCGACTTTCACGAGCGTCCAAATATCACCATTTAAAGCGTCTGCATTTAGAAAACGTCAAACACAGCGCCTCAGCATATGGTTACGATTCCTTCATATGGCGTCGAATCGGGATGAATAAAGGGCTTGAGAGTGACGATTTTGCGAAAAAGAGGCGATGAAAGTCCGTAAAACGCTCGCAATTTCCGGGGTTGTTGTCGCTTTGTCGCTTTTGACGTGCGGCGCTTGCATCTGGCTGTTTCAGGACCAGATCGCGCTCGCCCGCATCAAGCCGTCGGTTCCTTTTGATGTCCTGCCTCCGCCGGCGAAGCCGGATTATTCCGATCGGCGCGCCTGGGCCGCCTGGCCGGATGACGCGGAAAAAGGCGGCGCCGATATTTTTCTAATCCATTCAACGACTTTTTCTACGTCGGCGAATTGGAACGCGCCCGTCACCGGTTCGGCCGCGACGCTCGCCCAAAAAACAGTGCTGCCTGAACAGGCCGCGCCGTTCGCGTCCGTCGGCGCTGTTTACGCCCCGCATTATCGTCAAGCGACCCTCTTTGCCGAACTTAGTCCCAGCGCCAACGCCCGTGCGGCCCTAGAATTTGCACATAAGGATATCGATGCGGCTTTCGACCGCTTCCTTGCCGCCCGTGCGAATAAGCAGCGTCCCTTCATCGTAGCAGGTTATCGGCAGGGCGCGATCCACGCCCTCGGTCTTCTGCAGCAAAGAATTGCGACGCAACCAGCGCTCCACGACACACTCGCAGCCGCCTACATTATTGATGCGCCCGTGCCTGACTTTTTGTTCGACGAAGCGATGGGCGACATTCAGCTTTGCGCTGGTCCGCAGGATCCCAAATGCATCGTTAGCTATGTGAGCCTCGAAAAAGGGCTCCCGCGCGAGAAACACCGGGTAAAAGAGTCTGCGCTTTTCTGGAACGCCGACGGCGTCCTTCAGGTCGTCAAGGCGCCGGGAATCGCATGTGTCGATGTTGAGAATATGTCCGCTCCCCGAGCCGGCTCACGGTGCGCCGACGGGCTGTTGCTGTACGCGCGGCCTACCCGCGCGAGCCAGCAAACCAATCGCTGGTTTGGGCGCCAATGGCGGCAAAAAAACCACTACCCGCTAAAAAACGCGGTCGCGGCGGATGCGGCGCGCCGGACCGCGGCCGCGACCCAACAGCTTGACGACGCATCCAGAATCCTCGAGCCGATAGGCGAAGCGGTTGATCTTGTTGACAGTCCCGTCAATAAGGTGCGCGAATGAAGGATCACGGTCTGGGGGAAAGCGCTATGAAACCTGTTCGAAAGATTGTCATACCCGTCGCCGGTCTCGGCACACGCGTGCTGCCGGCGACAAAAACCATACCGAAAGAGCTGCTGACCGTCGTCGACCGGCCGCTCATCGACTATGTCGTGGACGAGGCCCGCGACGCCGGCATAGAACACGTTGTTCTTGTAACGGGCCGCGGCAAGGGCGCAATAGAAGACTATTTCGATCACGCATACGAGCTTGAAGCGACGCTACGGCAGAAATCGAAAACCGACATTCTTTCGGAAATTGAGAAAACGATCCCGGTCGCCGGCTCCGTTTCCTACACCCGCCAGCAAGCGCCGCTCGGCCTCGGGCACGCCGTCTGGTGCGCGCGCGAGCTCATCGGCGATGAACCGTTCGCAATTTCTCTGCCAGACGAGATCGTCGCCCATCGGCCGGGTTTTCTTAAGCAGATGGTCGACGCGTATTCATCCGTAGGCGGTAATCTGGTCGCCGTCGAAGAGGTTCCGCCCGCCGACACAAGCAAATACGGCGTGATCGCGCCAAAGGATCGAACGGGAAACCTGATCGAGATGTCAGGCATGGTGGAAAAACCAGCGCCCGCGGACGCCCCGTCAAATTTCCGGATCATTGGGCGATATATTTTGCAGCCTGAAATATTTGCGCTTCTTGAGAACCAAGGCAAAGGCGCCGGCGGTGAAATTCAGCTCACAGACTCAATGAACACCCTCAATGGACAGCAGACGTTTCATGCGGTGGTCTGCGACGGTCTCATATATGACTGCGGATCCAAGCTTGGATTCGTAAAGGCCAACGCCGCGCTCGGCGCGAACCATCCCGAGTTCGGCGCCGAGTTCAAATCGTTTTTAAAGTCTATCGACTGACGGTCAGGCGCGCCGTAGCAAAGCGGACAACAAAGAGCGCGGTTCGCTGGCGGCCCGTGTCGCCTCCGCCAGCCGCGCAGTCGCTTCTCTCTCAAGGAACGACGATTCCGCCGGTTTTGAGGGCGTATTTCGATCCGCTGCAGAAGCGGGCGCCACTTCTTCCGCCTCGACGACTTCTTCGGCGACCACAACTTCGTCCGTGTCCGCTGGGGCCGGCTCATTGACCTCAACACTCGCCTCTCCGGCGTCGTGACGCGACCCGACCCGAACCGAATTCAACCGGTTGGTTAGCGTTTCCGTATCGCCCCCTGCTCCCGCCAGGCTCAGCTTCTCGGTTTTCGCCGCAAGCTGACGCACCTCGACGGCGTAGTCTTGAACTGTTCGCAACATCTGACTGGCGTCATACTGTGCATCGCGCGCGCGTCCGGCGGCGCTGATGGCCATCGCACAAACCACTGTTGCGAGTGCGAAAAAAGCAATCGCGAGACCAAAAAACGCCATCTCCGGCGTCACCGCGCCGACCGCTGGAATCTCAAATGCCCGCATTGCGGCTATAATGCTTGAAAAGTCCATTTGCCCACCCTGAAAACCACCACGGCGGTATTTTAACGATGAACGCTAATCCGGTCCACCCGAGCGTTACGTAGTTGATTTCATGACGCAAAACACCGATCAGGCAACCTCTCTCGTGTGGTTCAGACACGATCTGAGGATATCCGACAACCCAGCATTGCATTTCGCTTGTAAGGCCGGCGCACCGGTTTTCGCACTATACGTCCTCGACGAGAGCCTGCCCAATGGCCCCGGCGGCGCCGCGCGCTGGTGGTTGCACCACTCGCTCGCCGCTCTGGCCAAGGATCTGGAAACACTCAATGTGCGTCTTATCCTTCGGCGCGGCCCGGCGAAGGATATCCTGCCGGAAACGATTGAAGCGGTCGGTGCGAATGCGGTGTACTGGAACCGCCGCTACTTCCCCGATCATGTTGAATCGGACACGCTGATAAAAGCCGCGTTGAAAGATCAGGGGGTCGCGGTCGGAACTTTCAACGGCGCCCTCCTGCGCGAACCTTGGGAGTTGCAAACCGCCGCCGGCGGTTACTTCAAGGTTTATTCCCCGTTCTGGCGCGCGCTTCAGAAGGTGGGGCCTGCCCGAGACACGCTGCTTCAGCCGATTCCGGCCGCGCGCGGCGGGAACAAAGGGCCGATAGGCGACAAACTCGCGGACTGGCGCCTTCTGCCGAAAAACCCAAACTGGGCTGCGGAATTCGAAGAGACTTGGTCGCCCGGTGAACAAGGTGCGTCGCACCGTTTAACATCATTCCTGGATGGACCGGTCGAAGAATATGCGGACGGACGCAATCGACCGGATTGTGAGTGGACCTCTCGTCTATCGCCTCACCTGGCCTTTGGCGAAATCTCTCCCCTGATGATCTGGCGCGAAACACAATCGCGCATTGAATCCGGCGCTGTTAACGCAACGGCAGGAGAGAAGTTTCTGTCAGAAATCGCATGGCGCGAGTTCTCCTACAATCTTCTCTTCAACAATGCAGACCTACCTAATCATCCGCTGCGACAGGAGTTCTCCAATTTCCCGTGGCGCGACGACCCTGACGGCCTGAACGCGTGGCGGCAAGGGCGCACCGGATATCCCATCGTCGATGCTGGAATGCGTCAGCTCTGGCGCACCGGTTGGATGCACAACCGGGTACGGATGATCGCCGCCAGCTTTCTGATCAAAGATTTGCTTGTTCCTTGGCAGCACGGACACGACTGGTTTTGGGATACCCTTGTCGACGCTGATATCGCGAACAACGCCGCCAGTTGGCAATGGGTCGCAGGATGCGGCGCGGACGCCGCCCCCTACTTTCGAATTTTCAACCCCGTAACCCAGGGAAAGAAATTCGATCCTGAGGGAGACTACGTGCGACGTTTCGTACCGGAATTGGCAAAAATGCCAAAAAAATTCATCCATGAACCGTGGACCGCGCCTGACAAGGTATTGCAGGATGCGGGCGTAACCCTTGGAAACTCTTATCCGTTACCTATTTTAGATCACGGGGAAGCGCGTAAACGCGCGTTAGATGGCTATGAACAAATCAAGGCCGGATAGCCCGATATGACAACAGAGATCCGCAAGCACCCGACCGATAACGAGCTAAGGGACCTCCCCTTCTTTTTCAGGCAGGCGTGCAAAATCGCCTGCCGTATTCGATACGGCGCCATCACTTTTGCGCTTCCTGACGGCAGGCGCCTGGAATTCCGCGGCGATGCCGAGCTCGAGTCTACGGCGCTCGTTCTTGTCAAGGATTTCAGCTTCGCGCGACGCGTCTTGTTTGGCGGTGATATTGGGTTCTACCAGAGCTACGCCGAGGGGCAGTGGGACACGCCCGATCTCGCCGCAGTGCTCTACATTTTTGCGCGCAACGCAGACTATGTTCAGGATGCATTCGTTGCGGCGTCTGTGATTGAATTTATTCGGAATGTCCGTCACGCGCTGAACAAGAACACGCGCGCCGGGTCTCGCCGTAACATCATGGCGCACTACGACCTAGGCAACAGTTTCTACGAAAAGTGGCTCGACGACACGATGACGTATTCGTCCGCGCGTTTTGCTTCGCCGAGCTTCGATCTGAAGACTGCACAGGAAACCAAATATCGCACGCTCGCCCAGTCCATTGAACTCGGACCTGACGATTCCTTGCTTGAGATCGGCTCCGGTTGGGGCGGCTTCGCCGTCTATGCCGCAAAAGAACTGGGCGCCAATGTGACCGGCCTCACACTGTCCCCGTCACAACTCGAATATGCGCGCAAACGCGTGTTCGAAGAAGGGTTGAGCGACAAGGTCGAGTTTCGCCTTCAAGACTACCGCGATGTTGACGAACGCTTTGACAAAATTGCCTCCATCGAAATGTTCGAAGCGGTTGGCCAAGAGTATTGGGCCGAGTACTTTTCAAAGGTCCACAATTCGCTCAAGCCCGGCGGCGCGGCGGGATTGCAGATCATCACCATCGCCGATCGGTTCTATGACAACTATCGACGATCAACCGATTTCATTCAGCGCTACATTTTTCCCGGCGGCGTTCTGCCCAGCCCTTCGATCCTTCACGAATTATCGGACAAGGCGGGGCTGACTGTTCGTTCAGTGTCGGAATTCGGCGAAGACTACGCGTTGACGCTTCACGAATGGCAAAAACGGTTCATGGCCGCGTGGGACGATATCAAATCCCTCGGGTTCGACGAACGTTTCAAGAAACTATGGAATTTCTACCTGGCCTATTGCGAAGCGGGCTTCCGCGCCGGCACCACCAATGTCAGCCAGGTAACGCTTGCCAAGTCTTGATAACGCGCCGAGCGGGCAGGCGAAGATGGCCCTAAACCCGACTAAGCAGTTGTCGTTTCCGGCGTCACTTCCACAAGTCGACGGTCCTTAATGACAACAGTGCGATCCATCCGTTTGGCCAATCGGTGGTCATGCGTGGCGATGAGCGCGGCCAGCCCTTCCGTTTGAACAATATTCAGCAATGCGTCGAAAACAGCGTCGGAAGTTTTCGGGTCGAGATTGCCCGTCGGTTCGTCCGCAAACAGAAGCGACGGCTTGTTGACGAGGGCGCGCGCGATAGCGGTGCGCTGTTGCTCGCCACCGGACAACTGTCCCGGCTGATGGGAAAGGCGCTCACCGAGGCCAAGCGCTGTCAGGAAAGCCGCCGCCTCGGCGTCTGCTACTGACTTCTTCTCGCCCGCGATCAATCTCGGCAACGCTACATTGTCGATAGCGGTAAATTCCGGCAGCAAATGGTGAAACTGGTACACAAACCCAAGCGAATCGCGGCGAATTCGCGTTCGCTCCGCGTCATTGAGCGCTGATGTTGCAACGTCATTGATGACCACTTCACCAGCGCTGGGCGCCTCCAGCAATCCGGCAATATGGAGAAGAGACGACTTTCCGGACCCGGACGGCCCCAGCAGCGCCGCCGTTTCCCCCTTGCGAAGGGAAAAGTCGACCTCTTCAAGCACAGTCAAGTCGCCGTAACGTCGTTCGACGCGCTCAAGGCGGAGCGCGCATTCTTCACGATTCATCTGTATGCCACCATTCCCGGAAGGACAGTGCACGTCCCTTGTCGCTGAACTGAACAACGAGAACGCCGTCGATATGCACGCGCTTGTTGGCGGCGACGCGTGTAAAGGCGCAGCTCCAATGAGCCGCGCCCAATCTCGCTTCAACATAAAGCGGCCGTGCGCCGAAATCGATGTCGCGCTGACGGCCCACGGCGCGGTTGAACGCGCTTGCTATCTCAGCCCGGCCTTTTTTGGGATCCTCAAAAGGCGCCCAGTAGTAAAGGGCGTCCTTCTCGAAAAGCCGGAAGAAGCGCGCCGAATCCTTGGCTTCCCATGCTGCGCCATACTCTTTGAGCCACTGTTGGAACTGTTGAATAGACAGGGCCATGCTCGCCTCCTATTCGTATCTGAGCGCTTCGACAGGATCGAGCCGAGCCGCCCGCCAGGCAGGATATATTGTCGAGACAAACGACATAAACAGCGCCCATCCAGCGATGGTGAACACTTCCCGCAATTGCATCTCGGCCGGAATATTCTGGAAGAAGTAGATTTCGGCGTTAAACAAGTCCCGTCCCGTCAGTTGCGACAGGACAGCTTCGATGCCGTCAATATAGGTCACGAACAAGGCGCCCAAAACAACGCCTGCGACCGTTCCCAAGACGCCGATCAGCGCGCCGGAAAGAAAGAAAATTCGCATGATCGCCCCTTGTGTGGCGCCCATGGTACGGAGAATTGCAATGTCGCCGGTCTTGTCCTTCACAAGCATGACCAGCCCCGTGATAATGTTGAGGGCGGCAACCGCTACGATCAGCATCAAGATCAACCGCATCACATTTCGCTCAATTTCGAGCGCATCAAAATATGGTCCGATAACCCGGGTCCAGTCGGTAAGCCGGCGCCCCTCGACGACTTCGGCCACAGACGGAACCAGGTCGGCAAAGCGATCAGGATCTGCAACGCGCACCTCGATCTGTTCCGGTGCGCCCGATGCGGCGAAAAATCGTTTCGCCTGATCATACGGCATGAATACGATAGAGGAGTCATATTGCGAGTTATCGACTTCGAAAATTGCGCCGACGATGTAGGTTTTTGTCGTGACGGGAATTCGCCCGAGCGCCGTTTCGCGGCCCCCGTTGGTGGTGAGATTGACGCCGTCCCCCGCCCCAACGCCTAGTGCATTCGCCAAGCGCACGCCGATGACGATTTGATTTCCGCCGTTCCTTCCCGCGCCAAACGACTCAAATGATCCCGCAATGACGTTTTCGGGTTTGGTCAGTTCTTCAATGCGGATCAGGTCTTGCTGACGCATGCCGCGTATCAGCGCTACCTCGCCGCCTCTTGGCGTCGTCGCATACGCCGGCGCCTGGATCAGCGGGGCTGCGTTTACGACGCCGTTGATTGAGTCCAGACCCGGTAAGAACGCGTCAGGGTTGTCGTCCTCCTGCAACTGAACGAAAATATGGCCGTTTAGTCCCAGCATCTGTTCCAGAAGCTTTGCGCGAAAACCCTGCATGACCGACATCACGATGATCAGGACAGCGACCGCCAGCATAATGCCCAGGAATGCGATGATGGAAATCAACGACACCCCCTTGCCCGACCGTGTGGCGCCGAGATAGCGCCGAGCCACCATCCATTCGAAAAACGAGAACGGGCGCGTTGCCGATGCAGGTTTCACCGGACCGCTGGCGATGTCGTTATTCTGTTTCAGCATGGTGCATTGGTCTACGGCGCGCCTCGCCGGGTGTCCAGCGGGCCATCATGAACAGCAAAGCGACAAAACGATGGCGAATACGGCGGCTGGTCGTCAGGGATGGGAAAGCCCTTCTCGCACAGCGTCGCAAATCCAATTCGGCGCCGCCTCCAGGTCGACCTCCTCTTTTGTGTTGTCGCTTCGTCGTTTGACTTCAACCTTGCCGTCGGCGAGCCCTCGTGGACCGACGGTAATCTGAAGCGGCAGACCGATAAGATCCATGCGCGCAAACTTCTCTCCCGGCCGACCGGCGGTTTCGTCGTACAGCACTTCAACGTCAGCCTGCGTCAAAGCGCTGTAGAGTTGTTCGCAAGCCCGGTCCGCTTCCGCATCGCCTGGTTTCAGGTTGATGAGACCAGCGTGGAACGGCGCAACCGGCATCGGCCACTTGCACCCATTATCGTCATGATTGGCCTCGATGATGGCGCCCAGGAGACGAGACACGCCAATGCCGTAGGACCCCATCTGCACGACGATATCTTTTCCATCCGGTCCGGCGACGGCCGCGTTCATCGGTCTGGAATACTTCTCGCCGAAAAAGAAAATGTGGCCGACTTCGATGCCGCGCGCGGACAATTGATTTTCAGCATCGACCCGAGACTCATAATCATCGGCGTCATGCATTTCGTCGGTGGCGGCGTAATAGGTCGTAAACTGATCAACAATCGGTTGAAGATCCGCGCTGAAATCGGTTGAAGCGCTCGGCACCTCTAGGTCCAGCAATCGACGGTCGCAAAAAACTTCGCTCTCTCCGGTGTCGGCAAGGACGATGAATTCATGGCTGAGGTCGCCGCCTATGGGGCCCGTATCCGCTCGCATAGGAATGGCTGTAAGACCCATCCGCGAAAACGTCCGCAAATAGGCGGCGAACATTCGGTTATAACTGTGACGTGCAGCAGGCTCGTCCAAATCGAAGGAATACGCGTCTTTCATCAAAAATTCGCGCCCGCGCATAACGCCGAAACGGGGTCGGATCTCGTCACGAAACTTCCACTGGATATGGTAGAGCAGTTTCGGAAGCCCCTTGTACGATCGCACCCCGGCGCGGAAGATTTCCGTGATCATTTCCTCGTTGGTCGGCCCGAAGAGCATTTCGCGGTCGCCGCGGTCTTTGATGCGCAGCATTTCCTTGCCATACGCGTCGTAGCGCCCACTTTCGCGCCACAATTCAGCCTGCTGAATTGTCGGCATCAGCATCTCCACGCCGCCGGCGCGGTCCTGTTCCTCCCGGACGATTTGCTCAATTTTCTTGAGAACGCGAAAGCCCAGCGGCAGCCAGGCGTAAATGCCCGCGCCCTGCTGTCGGATCATTCCTGCGCGCAGCATCAGGCGATGCGAAGCGATTTGGGCGTCGGCAGGCGTTTCTTTCAGAAGCGGAAGATAGAACTGACTGAGTCGCATGGGCTGGTTTCATTGCTGCGCCGTCGTTCTAGGCGCCGCCGCGGCCCATGTCTATTCTGACCTAATCCGCAGAACAGGGCGAATCCGGCTCAAGGGCGTACGGGATCCCGGTCTCCGGATCGATATACAACCGATAGACCGCACCGCTGTCCTCCAGGGGAATGTCCTCAAAGAGGTCGCCCTCCTCTAGGATGAGCCGCCAAGTGTTGAGGTCCGCCCCCTCAGTCGCTTCTTCCACCCACGAGACGGGAGGCGCGTCGGCAGCGATCGGACAAGGCTCCGATGTCGCTATCACGGATGTCAGGAACAGAAGCGGCAGCATGCTCATTTTGATATCCTGCAGGTCATATTCGCATTCCGGATGGTGACCGGCTCGTTGTCCAAGGTCGTGGCGAGGTCGAATCGCGCCAGAAGACGACGACTGGCCCACCCGCTGTCCTGTCGGGGCCGATAGACGACGACAGCGGAGCCTCCTCGCCCCTCTTTGTACTTATCAACCCTGATGATAGCGCCGCTGTGTTGAGCCAGCAAATACGCCCCAGCCCCCGTTTGGCACGGAGGCCGATAGATGCGGGTCGCAGCCCCGACGGCGGAAACCGCAAGGATATCGAGGTATATCGCCGCTAGAATGATCCGTCCCGCCTTCATAGCGGATCCGTTGCAACGATTACGCCTTGTTAACCAAAACAGGGATCGAAAGAGAGGCGGCGACGCTTATACGCCGACGCGCCAACCTTGACATTTGGGCGGACGGAACCAAGTCGGCGCGACATCGGATCGTCCTGATTGCGATCATCTTGGAGTATTGAGCGTGAACGACAGCATATCGAAAGCGTCATCCAGAAGCGGACCTGAGCGTCTTTCGGCCGCGAGACGGGCGGTCGACACATTCGTGGAGAAACCATATTTCGGGGCCTTTATCACTGCGGTAATCGCGTTAAATGCTGTGACGCTCGGTCTTGAGACTTGGCCGGCGGCGATGCAGAACGCGGGCCCCCTGATCATCGCAATCGACAGAACGGCGCTCTCCATCTTTGTCATCGAAATCGCGCTCAAACTTTTCGCCAAAGGGCCGCGCTTTTTCAGAAGCGGCTGGAATGTGTTCGATTTTGTGATCGTGGCTGTTGCGCTGACGCCGTCAGCAGGCGCGTTTTCCGTTCTACGCGCGCTTCGTATTCTCCGCGCCTTGCGCCTGATGTCGATGGTGCCGCAAATGCGGGCCGTCGTAGGCGCTCTACTCGGAGCCCTTCCCGGGATGGGCGCCATCATCGCGGTGTTGGGATTGATGTTTTACGTCGCCGCCGTAATCGCCACCAAACTCTTCGGAGCGACTTTCCCCGAATGGTTCGGCAGCGTCCCCGCTTCGATGTATTCGTTGTTTCAGATTATGACGCTGGAGAGCTGGTCCATGGGAATTGTGCGGCCGGTCATGCAGGTGCATCCCTGGGCCTGGGCGTTCTTTGTGCCCTTCATCGTCATTACGAGCTTCGCCGTGCTGAATCTGTTTATCGGACTGATTGTCAACTCGCTCCACATGATGCAGCTGGAAGACGATCGCGCGGAACGCGATACCGCTGAAGCCGCCGCCCACGACGAACGGTTGCTTGTTCTCAGTGAGTTGAAAGCAATTCGTGAGGAACTGAAGACGGTTCGGGGGACGCCTGACGACAGTCCCGGCGCCGTTCGGCCGGGATAAATGGTGCGGTCGAGAAGACTCGAACTTCCACGGGTTGCCCCACAGCGACCTCAACGCTGCGCGTCTACCAATTCCGCCACGACCGCACGTCGAAGCCAAGGCGCGGGAGATAGCAAAGCCGACCGGGCTTGTGAAGCCTGATTCTACGCGAAATCTGCGGCACGAGAATCCGCCGATGGACCGTCCGCCGGCTCCAGCGAGACCGCCACTCGTTCGCCGTTCAGCACCACCCGGCCGTCCGCAATTTTGCGGCCGTTCGCCAGAATATCGACGGGTTTGCGCTCGTCCCGCCCAAGTGGGATAACGGCGCCGCGCCCCATTCGTAAGAGGCGTCCCAGAGGCAAGGCAGCCTCGCCAATACGCACCGTGAGTTCAATTTCGACGCTATCGATCGCCGACATGAAAAACCCCGCCTTTAGCCAGAAAACGACGTTGAGAGTGCCGATCTTTGGTTAGCGGTCCGTTAAGCGACACGCGGCCCAAATCGCGCCTGTGGGCCCCGGATCCGGTGGAATGGACGGTTTCACCAGGACTGACCGAATACGGCGAAGCGGTCGCTGACATGGAGGCCCGCGCTGCGGCAATCCGGGCTGGCGAGGCCCGCGAACGCATTTGGCTGCTGGAGCATCCCCCGCTCTATACGGCCGGAACCAGCGCGAAGGCCGCCGATCTCTTAGATCCCGATCGATTCCCCGTTTTCAGATCAGCGCGCGGCGGGGAGTATACCTACCACGGGCCCGGGCAGCGGGTCGCTTATATCATGCTCGACCTCGACCGGCGCGGCAGGGACATTCGCGCCTTTGTGCGCGCCTTGGAAGACTGGATTCTAGAGGCGCTGACCGAATTCTCGGTTCGCGGCGAGCGACGAGAGGGCCGCGTCGGCGTTTGGGTTGATCGGACCGCGCCGGGCGGGCCCGTCAGGGAGGACAAAATCGCCGCCATCGGCGTCCGCGTCCGGCGTTGGGTGAGTTTTCACGGCATTGCCCTGAATGTTGAGCCCGACCTCTCTCACTTCGGCGGAATCACGCCCTGCGGCGTCAGCGATCCTCATCTCGGGGTCACCAGCCTGGTCGATCTTGGGTTGCCGGTCACCATGGATGACGCCGACGCGGCGTTGCGCGCCTCGTTTCATCGCATTTTCGGCCCAACGCTCGACGCTGCCTGAAAGGCGTGGTCAAGTTACCGCACCGCGAATCACCCAGTTTTCGGAAGGGGCGGTCATGGCGCAACAGGTATTGGTCACCGGAGTCGGCGGATTTATCGCCAATCACCTGACTTTCCAGCTTCTGCAAAAAGGCTACAAAGTGAGGGGAACCCTCCGCTCCCTGAACAAAGCAGAACTGGTCAAGAAGACCCTGACCGACGCCGGCGCCGATACATCTGAACTCACCTTCGCAGCGGCGGATCTGACGGACGACAAAGGCTGGGAAAGCGCCGCCCGCGGCTGCGCAGGCGTGTTTCATGTCGCCTCACCGATGCCGTTTGAACAGCCGCACGAGCGTATGGCGTTGGTCCCGGCGGCGCGCGACGGCGCTATACGAGTCCTGCGCGCATCCGCCAATGCCGAGCGCATCGTAATGACATCGTCGGTTGCCGCCATGATGTATCGTTCCGGTCGCCCCGATGTCATGCCAGTCAACGAAGAAGACTGGACCGATCCGGAGTGGCGACGGATATCGCCCTATGTCGTATCCAAGACCCTTGCTGAAAAAAGCGCCTGGAACGAGGCCACTGCCGGCGGTTTCAAGCATCGCTTGACGACAGTGAATCCCGGCTTGGTCATGGGCCCCGCGCTTGACGACGACCTGGGCGCTTCGATTGAGCTTATCCGGCAAATGGTCAAAGGCGCCTTTCCCGCGGCGCCGCCGGTGAGCTATCCGGTCGTGGATGTACGAGACGTGGCGGCGCTTCACATAAAGGCGTTTGAAACGCCGGCGGCCGGCGGCCGACGACTGATAGCGGCCGCGGATACGATGTCGATCCTGGACATAGCCAATGTTATGCGCGAGGCCGCGCCGGAACTGTCAAAAAAAACGCCGACACGCGAGCTGCCGGCGTTCATGGTGCGACTGCTATCCGTTCTGGACCGTCGAATAGCAGCGGTTTCAGCTGATCTCGGCGCCATCCCGCAGGCTGACACGGCCTATGTGCGGGCGCTTGTCGGTATTGAGTTTCGCACCGGGCGGGAAGCCGTCGCCGCCGCCATCCGCTCGCTGGACAAGATTAAAGCGCTGTAATGATTCAATAATCAACCGCAGGCGGAAGAAACCGGCAATCTTTTGACGCAATTCTGTGCTATTCGAGACCGGACGAATACGGAGAAAATTCCCATGAAGCGTGCTGTCACCTTGCTCCTTTCGAGCGCCAGCCTGATGTTTGCGGCGCCGTCCCTGGCGCAGGAGCTGGAGGACGCAGGAGAAGACGAAGCAGCGATCGCAGAGGTCGATGCTGCAGAAGAAGACGAAAACGTTGAAGAAACAAATCCCGACGAAAGCGCAGACGCCTTGAACTCACTCCAGCAGTTGGAGCAGACGTTTACGCTGCGGCGAACCATCAACGGAGAAGTCGTCGAGACTACCAAGAAAACGATAACGCTTTCACCGGGTGTTCCCTACCGCGCCACGGAGGCAAGCGAGACAGCGCTAGAGCAGGTGCGCGCTGAGTTCGACAGCGAGGTCTTGACGCGGGTTGAGGCATTTGAGGAAGCAAAACTCGACTTCACCATTGCCGATTTGGACCGCGATGGCCGAATGACGGAAACTGAATTCGTAAATCTCGTTGACACTTGGCGCAGTGACGACGCCGATGAGCAGCTTGCGCCGGCAGCTGAGGATGATCGGCGCCGGCAGTATGACGCCATGCTCGATCCCGGCGGCGCGACCGAAGACCAATACGTTTCCTACGCCAAGGCGAAATTCTCGTTCATCAGCGGAGCTTCTGAGACGATTTCACGCGAAGACTTTATTCGCGAGTATCTCCTTGATTTCGACACGATGGACATCAATGACGATACGCTGCTGAGGGGCGATGAATTGTTGCAGTTCCGCGCCGCCAATAGAGGCGAAACCATGAAAATGTAGCGATTTCAGGGTTGTTCGCGAGCCCAGGAAAGCAGGTCGGCGACAACCATGAACTCGGCGCGCATTTGCTGTCTGCGCATTGACGCTTCTGCGTCCTCCCCCCATTTTTCCGCCTGGAATGTTTCGTCGACGAGGGACGCGTCAAACAGAGCGGCAGCCGTGAATGCGCCGCGCCAAAGCGCAAGCGCAATCGCGCCGGATCCTGTCAGTGTTGTCGCTTGACGTATAGCCAGCAATTCAAGCGGCGTTGTTTTTTCCAGAACAGCTCGGATGGCTTGTATCGCAGCGTCGGGTTGGACGATCTTGATCACCCCGCTCGTCACGACAAGACTGGCGCCGAGCTCCGATCGCATCCACTCGAGTATCGGACTCCAGATTTGTTCCTGACGCGCCGCAAGCGCTTCGGGCCGGTCGGCGCGATAACACAAAAGATCTGCGCCCAGATACGACAAAACGTCGTTGCGCCAATCCGCTAAACCTTGGTCGTCAGCGTCGATGGCGGCGGAAACAAGCGACGTCAGCGGCGTGGCGCTTGGATCAATCCTGTCTCCTTGCCTGACCCATTCGGTGCGAATGGCCTCTGCAAGCGCAGACGACGGCACACGCAGGACGTTGCGCCCCCGGGTGCGAAGCGATCGATCATCCAGACGCAGTTCAAAACGTCCCTCACGCTCAATAACAAGCACTTCTTTGAAGAACCTGTTTGCGCCGGCGTCGCTGGACATTAGAGGTTCTCCGGCCACTCGACAGCGGCGTCAGCATCAAAACCAAAAAAATTCCACGTCTTCGCCATATGACCGGACAAATCGGCGGACAACGAGATTACTGCGCCGGAATGCGGGTGCCGGAACGTCATCGTCCGACAAAATAAATGCAGCTTCTGCGAAATCCCGTCAATCATCGCCTCGTCGCCGCCGTATTTCCTGTCTCCGGCAATTGGCCGTCCAATTGCGGCGGTGTGAACGCGCAGCTGATGGGTGCGTCCCGTCAGGGGCCTCATCGCCACGAACGAAACAGGACCAGCCATATCCACTGTCTGAAACAGGGTAACGGCGCGCTTACCGTCTTTCCCGTCTGTCGGCTGCACGCGTTCGCCGCGACCTGTCATCTGTTTTGCAATCGGCAAATCAATTGTTCCTTCTTTCGGGCGCGGCGTTCCGACGAGCAACGCCCAGTAGGTTTTTTCAATCTCCTGGCGTTTAAACGCATCAGTCAGTCTTT
This sequence comes from Hyphococcus sp., assembly GCA_028289605.1. Lineage (GTDB taxonomy): Bacteria > Pseudomonadota > Alphaproteobacteria > Caulobacterales > Parvularculaceae > Hyphococcus. The sequence goes on from JANQON010000004.1 coordinate 151,236, forward strand.
GCGCCGCTATGCGCGTTTTGGCCACAAGCAAGAGACCGCCCGTGTCTTTGTCGAGACGATGCACGAGCCTCGGCCGAACCGTCCCATTGGCGGTCGCCTGCAGCAAACCATCTACATGGCGGTTAGTCTTGGCGCCGCCCTGCACCGCCAGGCCGAAAGGTTTGTTGATGGCCAGTAAATGGTCATCTTCGTAGACTGTCATTTCCGCCAGCGCGCGACGGTCGCTCTCGGACGACGACGAGCCGGAAGCTGTCGGCGGCGGCGGCGCGATCGGCGGTATGCGAATGCTGTCTCCGGGCATTAGTCGCCGGTTCGATTTCGAACGGCCGCCGCCGACCCTTACCTCGCCCTTTCGCAGAAGTTTCTCCAGCTGACCGTGGGAAATCCCTGGAAAGTGAACCTTAAACCAGCGGTCGAGACGCATTCCGTCCTCGTCATCGGTCACTGAAATATGCTGTACACGGCTCATAATGCAGCTCGGAAAGCAGCCATTCCCGCAGCCAGGCCAGCGATGGAAAGCGAAACGGAAGCGGCGACATAGAGCACGGCGATGGTCAAGCTACGATCCCTGTAAAGAACCATCGCGTCCAATGAGAATGTTGAAAAGGTGGTGAACGCTCCGAGAACGCCAACCGTCAGGAATGCGCGAAGCGCCGGCGCAGCGGGCTCGTGACGGGAAAGCCAAACAATCAGGGCGCCCATAAAAAAAGAGCCGGAGACATTGGCGATTAATGTGCCCCAGGGAAAATTCGGACCGAACAAGTGGAGCGCCGCCCGCGACACGCCGTAACGAGCTGTGGCGCCGATTGCGCCGCCCGCGCCAACAGCCAACCAGACCGGAAAGTTCACCGCCGCCTCCTCATGAATGGTGACAGCATTAGGCCCAAAAAAGACAATTCTTCAACGCCTTCGGCGCCGATTTTCATATTTTCAGTCCGCTTTGTCCGGCTGCGCGAGGAAAAGACGCGATCCCAGACGCTGAGAATGGACGCATAGTTTGAATCCGTATCGCTGCGGCGCGCATGATGATGCACCCAGTGTATGGACGGCGTTACAATGACCCATGACAGCGCCCGTTCCAGCGGGGCCGGCATTTTGATGTTCGAATGATGGAAGAACGCCGCGCTTAACAAAAGCGCCTCAAAAATAATGACCGTTGTGAGGGGCGTCGCCAGCAACGCGATCGGAATAAGCCGCAAAGACGCCGACAGAATAATTTCCAGAATATGAAATCGAACCGCGCTCGTTGTGTCGAGGAATTCGTCCCTGTGATGCACTTCATGAAGGCGCCACATCACTGGAACGCGGTGATAGGCGCGATGAAGCCAATACGTCCAAAGGTCAAGGATAATAAGATCGATAATGAGGACCGCGGTCGCGGTTGCGCCGCTAATCAAAAAAACATCTCGGTTCCAGATCGCGTTATTCGCGCCAAGCGCGGTGATCGGCGCTACGATCAAGGGCGACGCAATCGCGGCGACCAGCCATAACCCGCCGTTGCGAAAGAGCCGCTTTGCAGACGGCGCCGCCGGCGCCGCCCTGATAATCCGTTCCGCAACAAAAAGACTCAAGAAAACGCAGCCGACGAAAATCGACTTGGCTAACAGAAGATCATTCACCGAGCGTCATGTCCGCTTGTCTCGCAACCGTCGCCAGTAGTTCAGGCGCTTGGCGATTTCCTTGTCAAATCCGAATTCGGAAGGCTCGTAATAGGTCTCGCGATCCATGTCCTCGGGAAAGTAATTTAAACCCGAAAATGAACCTTCGACATCGTGGTCATATTGATAGCCTTCCGAGTAGCCCAGTTGCTTCATGAGTTCTGTCGGCGCATTGAGCGCATGCGGCGGCGGCGCAAGTGAACCGGTTTCTCTGGCGCTAGCTTTGGCTTTTTTGAAGGCGACGTGGGATCGGTTCGATTTCGGCGCGGCGCCGAGATAGGCGACAAGTTGTCCGATCGCGATCTCACCTTCCGGCTGGCCCAAAAACTCGTATGCGTCCCGGGCCGCGATGGCGAGCGGCAGCGCCTGCGGATCGGCGTTTCCAATGTCCTCCGATGCAATCACCACAAGTCTGCGGAGGACAAAACGCGGATCCTCGCCGCCGGCCAGCATACGCGCGGCCCAATATAGCGCCGCATCGACGTCTGACCCTCTGATGGACTTCTGCAATGCGCTCGCCAGATTGTAGTGAGACTCCGCGGACTTGTCGTAAATCGGGGCCCTGCGCTGAACAATATCCGCCAGCGCGCCTGCTTCAATAACCTCTCCGGTATCGGATGCGAGTACTTCCTCTGCCATATTGAGGAGCGCTCGACCGTCACCGTCAGCCATGGCGCGCAACTGTACGCGCGCTTCCTCTGAAAGCGGGAGCTTTTTGCCTTCCGCCGTTTCGGCGCGGGAAAGCAACTGTTCCAACGCGGCGTCATCCAGACGCTTCAGCACAAGAACCTGCGCGCGTGACAACAGCGCCGCGTTCAACTCAAATGACGGGTTTTCCGTGGTGGCGCCTACAAGCGTAATCAGGCCTGACTCAACGTGAGGTAAGAAACCGTCTTGTTGCGACTTGTTGAAGCGGTGAATTTCGTCAACGAACAAGAGCGTTCCCTGGCCGACGCTGCGACGGGCCTTGGCCCGCTCAAAGACTTTGCGCAAATCCGCAACACCGGAGAAAACAGCGGAGACTTGCTCAAATTCAAGTTTCGTTTTCGCCGCAATCAAGCGGGCCAATGTTGTCTTGCCGACGCCGGGCGGGCCCCAAAAAACGATCGACGGAAGCCGGCCCGCGTTCAGCATCCTTGAAAGCGGCTTGCCCTCGCCCAGCAGATGGTCTTGTCCAAACACCTCGTCAAGGGAGGCCGGGCGCAGACGGTCCGCCAGCGGGCGCGGCGCTTCCGCAGCCATTCCTGCAGCGTCGAAGAGAGTGTCGGTCACCCCGCGGATATACCCCAAAATCCGGACGGGGTCAGCATCGTACGATTATGCGCTAAGTTGAAATTTCTTCGCGACCGCCGCCGCCGCGCATTCAACCGCTAGCGGCCGACGCGCCAGGTCGCAACGCGGCCGCCTGTGTCGACCTCGATTTCCCAGCTTGGCGTCGACCGACTGATTTCGCGGTCCAACTCCCGCACCGTATCAACCGCCCGTCCGTTAACGGATAGAATTTTGTGACCCGGACGCAGGCCGCGCCGCGCCGCAAAGCTGCGCGATCCCAATTCTGATACGACGACGCCTTGAGACAACGGGTCGAGGCCTAACTCTTCGCTGTAGCGGGGCGACAGATTGTCGACCGTAACGCCGTTCAGCGGATGGCTCCCTTCCAACGTTCGCGTGTCGCGCGCCGGCTCGTCCGGCGGCAGCGCAACCAGGATGTCGGCGTTGCGTTCGCGGCCGCCGCGCAGAAACACGACCCGGGCCGTCTCGGCGTCATTCTTCACGCCAATCCGGTATTGCAGCGTTTGCTGATCAAACACCGGCTGATCATCAACCTCAATAACGACATCGCCCGGCCTCAACCCAGCTTCGTCCGCCGGTCCCCCCGGCCATACATCATCGATCAGTGCGCCCGCAGGCCGATCGAGTTCCAGGGCCATTGCAAGGTCTGACGTGACGGTGCTGGTCGACGCGCCCAGCCAAGGGCGCACGAGAACGCCGCCGTCGATAGCGGTTTTCAACACTTGCTGAACGAGACGCGAGGGGATCGCAAATCCGATGCCGTTTGACCCGCCGGATCGTGAGTATATCGCCGTATTGACGCCGACCAGCCTGCCTTCGGAATCCACCAGCGCGCCGCCGGAATTGCCGGGATTGATAGCGGCGTCTGTCTGAATGAAGAACTGGTAGTCCGACACGGAGACGGCGGTCCTCGCCAGCGCCGAGACGATGCCGTTAGTCACAGTTTGCCCGACGCCAAACGGGTTGCCGATAGCAAGCACAATGTCGCCGACCTGCAGGGCGTCCGAATTGGCAAAAGAAAGAAATGGCAGCGATTCGCCCGCGTCAATTCGCAGAACCGCAAGATCCGTTTGCGGATCAGTCAGCACGACTTCAGCGATGAACTCCCGTCGATCGCTCAGAACCACCGTGATCTCCGTCATCCCTTCGATGACGTGGTTGTTCGTCACGATGACGCCGTCGGGGCTGACAATCACGCCGGATCCAAGCGAGTTTTGGACCCGCTCTCGCGGCATCGATCGGCTGCCGCCGAAAAACCGCTCAAAGAACGGATCGCCGGCGAATGGGCTGCGCTGTTGCACGACGCGTTTTGTGAAAACATTGACGACGGCCGGCGCGGCGCGCTCCACAACCGGCGCGAAGGAAAGCTTCACCTCTCCCATTGATTCAGGCACCAGCCGGGGCGCGGCGCTGATGTCGCTCGCTCGCATTTCGTCAACAACGGCCTCATCGCCGGCCGGCGCATCGTTGGACGCAGTTTGTCCGCATGCGACGCTGACAGAAACAGCAAACACAAGCGGCAACATGAACGTCAAGCGGATCATAAACACTCCCTGAAGTCGTCTTTCGTCGAGCGCAAAATACGAGCGCCGACAGGTTCAATCAATCAATTATGCGCCTGAATGAGGCTACTCTGCGGCGCTGCGAACGCCTGGTTCAACCCCAATGAATCCGCCGGACTGACGTTCCCACAGCTTCGCGTAAATGCCGCCTTTGGCGACAAGCGCATCGTGAGCGCCTTCTTCCACAATTTCGCCTCGATCAAGCACGATCAGCCGGTCCATCGCGGCAATAGTGGACAAACGGTGCGCGATGGCGAGGACCGTTTTGCCGCGCATCAGATCAAACAAATTCTCCTGGATCGCCGCTTCGACCTCGGAATCAAGCGCCGACGTGGCCTCATCAAGAATAAGTATCGGCGCGTTTTTCAGAAAGATGCGCGCAATCGCGATTCGTTGGCGCTGTCCTCCCGACAGCTTCACGCCGCGCTCGCCCACATGCGCGTCAAAACCGCGGCGTCCGTCTTTGTCTTCCAGATCCGCGATGAACTCTTCAGCGTTAGCGCGTGCGACCGCCTCGCGAATTTCAGCGTCGGTCGCGTCCGGTCTGCCGTAGGCGATATTGTCTCGGATAGAGCGGTGCAGGAGCGACGTATCCTGGGTCACAACGCCGATCTGGCTACGCAGGGAGTCCTGCGTCACGTCGGCGACGTTTTGCCCGTCGATCTCAATTCGTCCGCCTTCGACGTTATAAAAGCGCAACAGCAGATTAGTGATGGTCGTTTTCCCGGCGCCGGAACGCCCGACAAGGCCAATCTTTTCTCCCGGCTGAATGGAAAGAGATAAGTCGTCAATAACCCCGCCTTCTTTGCCGTAGTGGAATTTCACGTTGCGAAAGGCGACCGCGCCGCTGGTGACGACCAGCGGTTCTGCGTCATGGGCGTCTTCCACATCCACCGGCTTTGTCAGCATTGCCATGCCGTCGTGAATAACGCCGATATTTTCAAATAGCCCTGAGACTTCCCACATAATCCACTGCGACATGCCGAAAATGCGCAGGGTCAAGGCAATCGCCGTTGCAATGGCGCCGACACTCACAAGATCCTCGCGCCATAGCCAGATCGACAGCGCGCCGACAGCGAAGACCGCGAGACAGTTAATGAAGTAAACAAGGCCGTAGAACTGCGTGACGAGCCGCATCTGCGGATGCACCGTCTGCAGGAATTTGTCCATGCCGTCGCGCGCATAGCCTTCCTCGCGACCCGCATGGGCGAAAAGTTTCACGGTGGTGATATTCGTATAGCTGTCCACAACGCGCCCGGTCATTTCCGACCGGGCGTCAGCCTGTCGTTCAGACGTGACCTGAAGCCGGGGCACGAAGTAAACAATGAGCGCGATGTAGAGACCAAGCCAGACAATCAGCGGCGCCACCAGCCGCACATCCGCGGCGGCGATAAGCGCAAACATCGCCAGGAAATACACCGCCACATATACGAAGATGTCGAGAACCTTCATCATCACCTCGCGGACAGCGAGCGATGTCTGCATCATTTTAGTCGCGACCCGGCCGGCGAACTCGTTGGCGTAAAAAGACGCGCTTTGCCGGAGGAGAAGCTTATGGATCCGCCAGCGCGCGCCCATGGGCATGTTGCCTAGAAGGGTCTGGTGTTGAACGAGGCCGTTCACGAGCGCGGCCAGCGGCAGGCCGACCAGGATCAGCGCGCCGATCAACATCAGCGGCGTTCCTTCGTCTGAGAGGAAAGTGTCTTTGTCCGCGACGGCAAGCCAGTCAACGAGCCGCCCGAGGAACGCGAACAGCATGACCTCGCCGATGGCGAGCAAGGCGGAGAGCGACGACAGCGCCGCCAGCCAGGGCCAGGCGTCTTTGCCGTAATGCCAGCAAAAGGCGCGAAAATCCTTTGGCGGGGCGGCGTCGCCGCCCGCCGGAAACGGATTTAAGCGTCTTTCAAAAAAGCCAAACATGGCGCGCTATATGGGCTCGTAGACGGCTTGAGAAAAGCCAAAATTTATCGAGTTTAAAAAACAGGCGGTTAAAGCAAAAACGGCGCCCTCTCGGGCGCCGCCTGCTTCAACGAAGCTAATTCCGCGAACGCCTATTCGTCGTCGTCATCGTCGCTTTCGAACATCGTCGGACCAGAGTCCTGGCCTTTCGCGTCCTCGTCCCGGTCGACGAATTCAATGACCGCGAGCGGCGCGTTGTCGCCGTGGCGAAAGCCGGCTTTCATAATACGGATGTATCCGCCGTCTCGTTCAGCGTAGCGCGGACCCAGCGTATCAAAAAGCTTCGCCGCCATATCCTTGTCGCGGATAGACGAAATCACCTGACGGCGAAGATGAAGCGCTCTGTCTTTATCCTTCGCCGCGTTTTTCGCTTTGGTCACAAGCTTCTCGACGATCGGCCGCAGCTCTTTCGCTTTCGGCAGGGTCGTCGTGATTTGCTCATGCTTGATCAGCGCGCATGACATATTGGCGAACATCGCTTTGCGATGCTCATGCGTTCTGTTCAACTTTCGATGCGCCATCCCATGTCGCATGGGTCATTCTCCTGAAGGCTGACTCTCGTCAGGCTATTCGTCAAATTTTTTCGCAAGCTCTTCGATGTTATCAGGCGGCCAGTCCGGCACATCCATGCCCAGATGCAGCCCGAGACCGGCAAGCACTTCTTTGATTTCGTTCAGCGACTTCCGACCGAAGTTTGGCGTACGAAGCATTTCCGCTTCGGTCTTCTGGATGAGATCGCCGATATAGACCACATTGTCGTTTTTCAGACAGTTGGCCGAGCGCACAGACAGTTCGAGCTCATCGACTTTGCGCAACAGCGCCGGATTGAACGGAAGCTCTTCGCGCGTCTCACCGCCCATGTCTTTGGAAGGCTCATCAAAGTTGATGAAGATCTGCAGTTGGTCCTGAAGAATGCGTGCGGCGTAAGCTGCCGCATCCTCCGGCGAGATCGACCCGTCTGTTTCGACTTCCATGATCAGCTTGTCGTAGTCGAGAACCTGGCCTTCCCGCGTGTTCTCAACGCGGTAGGCGACGCGATTCACAGGGCTGTAAAGACTGTCGACCGGGATCAAGCCGATCGGGGCGTCCTCCGGACGGTTCTGCTCCGCCGGCGTATAGCCTTTGCCTGTGTTGACGGTCATTTCGATGCGAAGATCGGCACCCTCGTCGAGGTGGCAGATTACATGATCCTTGTTGAGGATCTCAACCGAGGCGGTTTCTTCGATATCGGCGGCGGTCACAAGGCCCGGCGTTGATTTCTTCAGCACAAGGCGCTTCGGCCCGTCAGCGTGCATCCGCAAGGCCAGCTGTTTGACGTTCAGGACGATGTCCGTAACGTCTTCGCGAACGCCCGGAATTGACGAGAATTCATGCACGACGCCGTCAATCTGAATCGCGGTGACGGCGGCGCCCTGCAGCGACGACATCAAAATCCGGCGCAGGCCGTTGCCCAGGGTCAAGCCAAAGCCGCGCTCCAGCGGTTGCGCCACGATGGTCGCTTTGCGCTGCAAGTCGGCGCCGGGCGTCACTTCGAGCTTTGAAGGACGAATAAGCTCTTGCCAGTTCTTTTCGAGGATCTGAAGTGAATCCATGGTGTTCAATTCTCTCTAAAACTTCTTAGACGCGGCGACGCTTGCGCGGACGAGTGCCGTTATGCGGAATGGGCGTAACGTCGCGAATCATCGAGACCGTGAGACCCGCAGACTGAAGCGCGCGAAGCGCACTTTCGCGCCCGGAACCCGGTCCGCGCACTTCTACGCTAACCGTTTGGAGACCATGCTCCATTGCCTTTTTGGCGGCGTCTTCCGCGGCAAGCTGCGCCGCGTAAGGTGTCGATTTGCGAGAGCCCTTAAAGCCCATGCCGCCGGCGGAGGACCAGGAAATAGCGTTTCCTTGTTCATCCGAGATTGTGATCATGGTGTTGTTGAACGAGGCGTTTACGTGAACGACGCCTGTCGAAATGTTTTTGCGTTCGCGGCGCTTGACGCGGCCTGCAGGTTGTTTCGCCATTGGTCCGTGTCCTTACTTCTTCTTGCCGGCGATAGGCTTGGCCGGGCCTTTGCGCGTGCGCGCGTTGGTGTGCGTGCGCTGGCCGCGAACCGGCAGGCCGCGGCGATGACGCAGGCCCCGATAGCAGCCCTGATCCATCAGGCGCTTGATGTTGACGGCGACTTCCCGGCGAAGATCGCCTTCGACCATATAATCGCGGTCGATGGTTTCACGGATTTGCAGAACTTCCGCATCGGAAAGGTCCTGGACGCGCCGTTCGGCCGTGATACCGACTTTGTCGCAGATTTCGGCGGCTTTCGCCGGACCAATGCCGTGGATGTAGCGAAGCGCAATGGTCACGCGCTTGTTGGTGGGGATGTTCACCCCTGCAATACGGGCCACTTATAGGCTCCTTCTCTTACCTCTCGCCCCTTTTCCGTGGGCCGGGCCAACCCTTTCAAAGGTCCCCTTCGGAACCCGCCTCTTACGCAACAAGGCCCGCGGGCGGCTCAGGGGTTTCCCCTTGCCGGGCGGGCTAAACTCCTTCTGACGGAGAGCGCGTAGATATAGGGCCGCGCGCCCCGCAGTCAACACTTTTGAGGCCTCTACGAGCCCCGAAATTCGTCCAGAATCGCATCAATCGCGGCCGAAACCGCTTCAACTGACCCCATGCCGTCCACGACCTTCAGTTTTCCCTGTTTTTCGTAATAGGGAATGAGCGGCGCGGTCTGCTCCTGGTAGACCCCCAGCCGCTTTTTGAAGGTTTCCTCATTGTCGTCTTTGCGGATCTCTTCGCCTCTCGCCTCGGTTTCGGCGATGCGCGAGCGCAGGCGATCGATCAATACCGCCTCATCCACCCGCAGCTCGACGACGGCGTCGAGCGCCAGCTCTTTCTTTTCGAGCATTGCGTCCAGCATCTCCGCCTGCGGCAGCGTTCGCGGAAACCCGTCGAGGAGGAATCCGCCTGCGCAGTCGTCCTGCTCGATCCGCTCTTCGACGATGGCGGCCACAACCTCGTCTGACACCAGGTCGCCGGCGTCCATAATCGCCTTGGCTTTGAGACCGATCGGCGTCTTGGCGGCCACGGCCGCCCGCAGCATGTCGCCTGTGGAGAGCTGAGGAACGCCGTATCGATCGACGATGTGTTTAGCCTGGGTTCCTTTGCCGGCGCCGGGCGGGCCGAGAAAAATCAGGATCATTTCCGCCCTCCCCGCAGCTTGGACTTCTTGATGAGGCTTTCATATTGCTGAGCGACCAGGTGGCCCTGAATCTGAGACACTGTGTCGAGGGTCACCGAAACCACAATCAAGAGCGATGTGCCCCCGATATAGACGGGGATCGCCTGATTGGAGCCCATTTTCAGAAGCTCCGGGAAGATACAGACGGCTGTCAGGTACAGCGCGCCGATCACGGTCAGTCTGGTAACGACAAAGTCGAGATATTCTGCGGTTCTGGCGCCCGGCCGGTAGCCCTGGATAAAGCCGCCGTATTTCTTGAGGTTGTCGGCGACATCCTCAACGTTGAAAACAACGGAGGTGTAAATGAACGTGAAGCCGATAATGAGGACGGCGTAGAGCCCGACATAAAGCGGGCGGCCCGGAGAGAAGAGAAAACCGAGGGTCTGCAGCCAATCAGGAGAATCCTGACCGATCGCCCCAATCGCCGTCGCCGGCAGCAGGAGCAGAGACGATGCGAAAATCGGCGGAATAACGCCCGACGGGTTCAGCTTTAGCGGCAGGTGCGATTTTTCGCCTTGCGTCATGCGCTGGCCGACCTGGCGGCGCGGATACTGGACGATGATGCGGCGCTGGGACCGCTCCATGAACACGACGAAAACGATAAGCGCCAGCGCCAGCGCGCCAATCACCACAATGGTGCCGCCGCCGACGCCGGCGCCGGTGCGGCCCTGGTCGAGCAGACCTGCGATCGCGCGGGGCAATTCGGCGACGATGCCGGCGAAGATGATGAGCGAAACGCCGTTGCCGACGCCGCGCGCGGTGATCTGCTCGCCGAGCCAAAGCAGGAACATGACGCCGCCCACCAGCGTCACAACAGTCGTGACCAGGAAGAACGGCCCGGGATTGATCGCCGTGCCCTGGCTCTGCAGGCTGACGGCAATGAAGTAGCCCTGCATCGTTGCGAGAAAGACTGTTAGGTAACGCGTATATTGGTTGATCTGCCGGCGCCCCTGTTCGCCTTCCTTTTTAATTGCTTCAAGCGAAGGAATAACCGCCGTCATCAACTGCATGATGATCGAGGCGGAGATGTAAGGCATGATATTGAGGGCGAAGATCGCCATACGCTCAACCGCGCCGCCAGCGAAGATATTGAGCGTTCCCAGAATGCCGCCTTGCTGACCCTGAAAGCCCTGGCTGAAGGCGACCATGTCGATGCCGGGCAGCGGCACAAACGTGCCGAGGCGATAAACAATCAGCGCGCCAAGCGTAAACAGCAGTCTTTTCTTCAGCTCTTCCGCCTTGGCGAAAGAGGAGAGCGTGATGTTCGAAGCAAACTGTTCGGCGGCTGACGTCATGGGTCTCTACTCAAATCTCTTTGCGCTTGGCGGCCTAGTCGCCCCGGAGCCGAAGTCGACCATGTGGCGACGGCGCGGCTTTAGCGCAACCGCGGCGGTCGCTGATCAGGCCTCTTCTTTGGCCGGCAGCGTTACGGACCCGCCGGCCTTTTCAACGGCGGCTTTCGCAGCGGCTGAGGCGTGAATCACCTCAATATCGACCTTCGCCGTCAGCGCGCCGACGCCCAGTAGTCGAACGCCGTCATGCGCACGGCGCAAAACGCCTGATTCAACAAGAGCTTGGGCGTCAATCTTCTTTGCTGCGTCGAGCTTGCCGGCGTCGATGGCCGATTGCAGGCGGCCAAGATTGATCTCAGCGAATTTTTTTGCATTCGGCTTTGAAAAGCCGCGTTTCGGCAGGCGCATGTAAAGCGGCATCTGGCCGCCTTCATAGGCGCGAATGCCGGAAACGCCGGACCGGGATTTTTGCCCCTTGACGCCGCGGCCGCCGGTTTTGCCTTTGCCGGAGCCGATGCCGCGCCCGACGCGCGTTCTGGCCTTGCGGGCGCCTTTGTTATCGGAGAGTTCGTTGAGTTTCATGTTTTCCTCGACTTTCGACGGATCATGTCCGCCTCGCCTTGCATCATCCGAATTCGGACAATCTATTCTTCCACCACCTCGACCATATGCGCGACCTTGCGAATCATGCCGCGGACGGAGGGCGTGTCTTCAAGTTCGCTCACCCGGCCCATTTTGTTGAGGCCGAGACCGACAAGCGTCGCACGTTGATCTTGCGGTCGGCGAATCGGACTGCCGGTCTGTCGGACCTTGATGGTTTTCTTTTTAGCCATTGGATTGCTCCTTAAGCCGCGCCGGCCGCTTCAGCCGCATCGCCGGCCGGTTCGGATACCGGTTGTTCGCTAGCGCCGCCGCCAGTGCGACGAGACAGCACGTCAGATACTTTCTTGCCGCGTTTCGCAGCGATGGAACGCGGGCTGGTTTGGTTTTTCAGCGCGTCCACCGTCGCCCGGACCATGTTGTAGGGGTTTGAAGACCCAATGGATTTGGCGACCACATCCTGCACGCCAAGGGTTTCAAAGATGGCGCGCATCGGTCCGCCGGCGATGATTCCGGTACCGGCCGGCGCAGCGCGCAGAACGACTTTTCCCGCGCCCCAACGCCCCTGAGCGTCGTGATGCAGGGTGCGGCCTTCGCGCAGCGGAATGCGGACAAGATTGCGTTTCGCTTCCTGGCTCGCCTTCCGGATCGCTTCAGGCACCTCGCGGGCTTTGCCCTTTCCGAAACCGACGCGGCCTTTCTGATCGCCAACGACGACGAGCGCAGCGAAACCGAAATTCTTGCCGCCCTTTACAACCTTTGCAACGCGGTTGATGGCAACGAGCTTGTCGACAAACTCGTCGCGTTCTTCGCGTTCGCCGCGACCTTTGCCGCGTCCGCGCCCTCTGTTTTCCTCACGCGCCATTCGTCTTGCTCCTTAGAAATTCAATCCGGCTTCGCGCGCCGCTTCGGCCAGCGCTTTAACGCGGCCCTGATACATGTAGCCTCCGCGATCGAAGACCACCTCTTTCACGCCCGCTTTGATCGCCCGTTCGGCGACGGCCTTGCCTACCTGAGCGGCGGCCTCGCTGGTCGATCCCTTTGCGAGGTCTTCGCGCAGGGATTTGTCGAGCGAAGAGGCCGACGCAACGGTCTTGCCCTCGGCGTCGTCGATGATCTGCGCAGCGATGTTTTTCGACGAGCGAAAAACCGACAAGCGCGGACGACCATCCGCAACTTTTTTGATCTTCAGTCTCGTGCGGCGCACCCGCGCGGCGTTTTTCTTCGCTTGAGAGGCCATGGCCTTCGTCCTTGCTAAAATTACTTCTTCTTGCCTTCCTTGCGGAAGATATATTCGTCAGCGTACTTAACGCCCTTGCCTTTGTACGGCTCAGGCGGACGGAATGCGCGGATTTCCGCCGCGGTCTGTCCTACCTTTTGCTTATCGTTCCCGGTGACGACGATCTCAGTCGGTTTCGGGGTCGCGATTTTGACGCCCTCCGGTACGGGAAAGTCAATCTCATGGCTGTAGCCAAGCGCCAGGTTGAGAGACGAGCCCTTCATCTGCGCCCGGTAACCGACGCCGACAAGCTCCAGCGACTTGGAGAACTCATTCGCGACGCCGTCGATCATGTTGGCGATGCGCGTGCGGCTCATGCCCCACATCGAACGCGCCGGTTTTGAATTGTCGACCGGCGTGACGGAGACTTCGTTTTCCTGAAGGGCGACCGTGCAGAGCTCGTTCACCACGAACTCCAGCTCGCCCTTGGGACCCTTCGCTTTCACCGCCTGACCGTCAACCGTCACGGTGACGCCCTGAGGAACAGCGATCGGTTTTTTACCAATGCGGGACATCGGACCTTGCTCCCAATCCTTAGTAAACTTCGCAGAGGACTTCGCCGCCGACATTCGCGTCGCGGGCGGCGTTGTCCGACATAACGCCTTTCGGCGTCGATACGATTGAAATGCCAAGGCCGTTGCGCACCGAAGGCAGATCGCCCACGGAGGAATAGACGCGACGGCCAGGCTTCGACACGCGCTTGATCTTAGTGATGACAGGCTCGCCTTCGAAATACTTCAACTCGATGTCGAAGGACGGCTTTTCGCCAGCCTGCTCCACCCGCGAATAGCCGCGAATGTAGCCTTCGGTTTCGAGCACGTCGAGAACCCAGCCGCGCAGCTTGGAGGCCGGCACGGACAGACTGCTGTGACGGCGCATCTGCGCGTTGCGGATGCGGGTGATCAAATCGCCGATCGGATCGTTAATCGCCATTGTTTCTCTCCGCTTCCCTTACCAGCTCGACTTCACCAGGCCCGGAATCTTGCCATCCGAACCCAACTGCCGCAGCGCGATGCGGGACATTTTCAGTTTGCGGTAAAACCCGCGCGGCCTGCCTGTGACGAGGCAGCGATTGCGAATGCGCGTCTTGGAGGAATTGCGCGGCAATTCGGCGAGCTTCAGCGCCGCCATAAAGCGATCCTCCGCAGCCAGCTCTTTGTTATAGAGCGTCTCTTTCAGCCGGTTACGCTTGGACTCAAACTTCTTCGCCATGCGGCGACGTTTGAGATCGCGTTCAACCATTGATTTCTTCGCCATGGTGTCTCCTTTTTCAAGCCGGTTTCCGCTTGCCACGGACCCTGCTCAAACAATCCTCTTTGCGTTACTTCCGAAACGGGAAGTTAAATTCTTTCAAAAGCGCCCGCGCTTCGTCATCGTTCTTGGCAGTGGTGCATACGATGATGTCCATGCCGCGAATCTTATCGACTTTGTCGTACTCGATTTCCGGAAACACGATGTGCTCTTTCAAGCCCATGGCGTAGTTTCCGCGCCCGTCGAAACTCTTTCTGTTCAGCCCGCGAAAGTCCCGAACGCGCGGAAGCGCAATCGTGACAAGTCGGTCAAGAAATTCGTACATGCGATCTTTACGCAAGGTCACTTTGACGCCGATCGGCATGCCGTCACGCAGCTTGAAGTTTGCAATAGACTTGCGCGCTTTCGTAACGACTGGTTTTTGACCAGCGATCCGCGTGAGATCTTCAACAGCCGCGTCGACAATTTTGCGATCGTTCACAGCGTCGCCAAGACCCATGTTGATCACGACCTTTTCCAGACCCGGCGTTTGCATCGGGTTAGCGTATTTGAACTGCTCGTTCATCTTGCCGCGAATTTCATCGCGATAGAGCTTTTTCAGCCGCGGCTCATATCCGTTTGCTTCAGCCATCGATCACCTCGCCGGACGCTTTTGCGACCCGCACTTTTTTGTCACCATCCATTTGAATGCCGACGCGTGTCGGCTTGCCCGATTTCGGATCTTTCAGGGCCACATTGGAAATGTGGATCGGCGCTTCGCGCTGAATGATCCCGCCCTGTTCCGTCTGCGTTTGCTTCTGGTGTTTCTTGATAATGTTGACGCCGCGCACGACCACGCGTTCGTCTTTCGGATGCACTGCGACAATCTCGCCCTCGGCGCCGCGATCACGGCCCGCAAGTACGATCACCTTGTCGCCTTTTCTCAATTTCGCGACCATTAGAGCACCTCCGGAGCGAGCGACACGATTTTCATGTGCTTGGCGGCGCGAAGCTCGCGCGTCACCGGACCGAAAATACGCGTGCCGATCGGTTCTTTGTTGTTATTGATGAGCACCGCCGCATTGCGATCAAACCGGATGACCGACCCGTCGCGGCGCTTGATGTCCTTGGCGGTGCGAACGACCACGGCCTTCATGACCTGGCCCTTCTTAACGCGGCCGCGCGGAATCGCTTCCTTGACGGAGACAACGATAATGTCGCCGACGCCGGCGTATTTCCGCTTCGCGCCGCCCAGCACTTTGATGCACTGAACGCGCTTGGCGCCGGAATTATCCGCCACGTCCAAATTTGACTGCATCTGGATCATGCCGCGATCCTCTCTTCATGGGGACGAAGCCCCTGTTAAACTCACTTGGCGCGGAACTGACGCGCCAAAACTCCTTAGCCTTTCGAGCCGGCGCCGATGACTTCCCAGCGCTTCAGCTTCGATTTCGGCGCGCATTCCTGAATCCGAACGAGGTCGCCCGCCTTAAACTGGTTGTCATCGTCATGCGCGTGAAAGCGGCTCGACCGGCGCACGGTCTTTTTCAGAAGCGGATGGGTGAAGATCCGCTCGACATTGACCACGACGGTCTTGTCGCCTTTGTCGCTGACGACGGTACCCTGCAGAATTCGTTTCGGCATTTCTGTTGTCGCCTTCTCAGTTTGCAGCCGCGCCGGCGCGTTCGCCGAGGACCGTCTTGATACGCGCGATGTCCTTGCGGACTTCCCGAACGCGAGCCGTCTTTTCCAACTGGCCGCTCGCGCGCTGGAAGCGCAGATTGAATTGTTCTTTCTTGAGCTGCAGGAGTTTGTCCTTCAGCTCGTCCGTCGTCAGATCGCGAACTTCGCCCGGTTTCATCTGAGCCATCTCATTCGCTCCTATTCGCCGACGCGCGTAACGATACGCGTCTTGATGGGCAGCTTGGCGGCGCCGAGCGCCAGCGCTTCGCGCGCAATCTCGTCAGAGACGCCGTCAATTTCGAACATGATGCGACCAGGCTTGACCTTCGCCGCCCAGTATTCGACCGAGCCCTTGCCTTTACCCATCCGGACTTCGGTAGGCTTTTTGGACACAGGCACATCCGGGAAAATCCGGATCCAAACGCGACCTTGCCGTTTCATGGCGCGGGTGATGGCGCGACGCGTCGCTTCGATCTGGCGCGAAGTAATGCGCTCCGGCTGCGTGGCTTTCAGTCCGTGGGAGCCGAAATTCAGCTCCGTGCCGCCTTTTGCAACGCCTTTGATGCGCCCTTTGTGCATCTTGCGAAATTTTGTTTTCTTCGGTTGCAGCATTGTTCGACTGTCCCGTTAACTTCCCTGTTCCGATCGTTAGTTCGGCCGTTGCTGGCCGACGCCGCCCGTTTGGGCGTCGATCAAACGTTTTTCCTGGGCCATGGGATCGTGCTCCATGATCTCGCCCTTAAAGATCCAGACCTTGACGCCGATGGAGCCGTAGGTCGTGCGCGCGGTGGCGACGCCATAGTCGATATCGGCCCGCAGCGTATGCAGCGGCACGCGACCCTCGCGATACCATTCCATGCGCGCGATCTCTGCACCGCCCAGACGGCCCGCTACGTTCACGCGAATGCCGAGAGCGCCCATGCGTTGCGCGGTTTGCATCGCCCGTTTCATGGCGCGGCGGAACGCGACCCGGCGCTCCAGCTGTTGCGCAATATTTTCGGCGACCAGCATGGCGTCGGTCTCCGGCTTGCGGATCTCGACAATGTTGAGCACGGTTTCAGACGACGTCAGCTTCTGCAGTTCGCTGCGCAGCTTTTCGATATCCGCGCCTTTTTTGCCGATCACGACGCCAGGACGCGCAGTATAGATAGTGACGCGGCACTTCTTGTGCGGGCGCTCGATGACGATGCGGCTGACGCCGGCCTGCGACAGGCGCTTCTCAAGAAAACGCCGGATGCGGAGGTCTTCGTGCAACAGGTCGCCATAGCTCGCCTTGTTCGCGAACCAGCGCGAGTCCCAGGTGCGATTGATCCCGAGGCGCAGGCCGATGGGGTTTACTTTCTGACCCATTATGCGGCCTCCTCAACTTCTTTGACGACAATCGTGATTTCCGAGAACGGCTTTTGAATTCTGCCGACCCGGCCGCGGGCCCGGGCGCGCCATCGTTTCATGACGAGGTTCTTGCCGACAAACGCGCGGTCGACGACCAACGAGTCGATATCGAGATCGTGGTTGTTCTCCGCATTCGCAATGGCGCTTTCGAGCACTTTCTTGACGTCCTTGGCGATGCGCTTGCGCGAGAACTGAAGCTCGGCCAGCGCCTTTTCCGCCGACTTGCCGCGGATCAATTGCGCCACGAGGTTCAGTTTCTGCGGCGACACCCGAAGCATGCGGCCCTTGGCCATGGCTTCCGTATCGGCGAAACGCCGTTCGTTCTTCTTCTGGCCCATGACTATTTTCTCTTCGCTTTTTTGTCCGCGCCGTGCCCGAAATAGGACCGGGTCGGAGAGAATTCGCCGAGCTTGTGGCCGACCATGTCTTCGGTGACATGGACAGGAATGAATTTCTGGCCGTTGTAGACGTTGAACGTCAGGCCAACGAATTGCGGCAGGATCGTCGAGCGCCGAGACCAGGTCTTGACGCCGCCCTTGTGTTTGCCCTCACCGCTCTCTTCCGCTTTTTTGAGAAGATAGCGGTCAACAAAAGGGCCTTTCCAAACTGAACGAGACATAAAAGTTTCTCCGGCGTCCTATTTGCGTTTCTTGCGCGCGTGACGCGAGCGAAGGATGAGTTTGTCGGTGGACTTGTTCTTGCGGGTTTTGGCGCCTTTGGTCGGCCGGCCCCACGGCGTCACCGGGTGACGACCGCCGGACGTCCGGCCTTCGCCGCCGCCATGCGGGTGATCAACCGGGTTCATGACAACGCCGCGTACGGATGGTCGCTTGCCCTTGTGGCGATTGCGACCGGCCTTGCCGATATTTTCGTTCATGTTGTCCGGGTTCGATACCGCGCCCACTGTCGCCATGCAGTCGCCAAGCACCAGGCGAACCTCGCCAGACTGAAGACGGATCTGCGCATACACGCCGTCGCGCCCGACGAGCTGGGCGTAGGCGCCGGCGGACCGGGCGATTTGGCCGCCTTTTCCGGGCTTCAGCTCGACATTGTGGATGATGGTGCCGACCGGCATGGCTTTCAGCGGCATCGCGTTGCCGGGCTTGATGTCGACCTTGGCGCCGGCGATCACCTTGTCGCCCGCCTTCAGGCGCTGCGGCGCCAGGATATAGGCCATCTCGCCGTCGAGATACTTGACCAGCGCGATAAAGGCCGTGCGGTTGGGATCGTATTCGAGCCGCTCGACCTTGGCTTCGATATCAAACTTGCGCCGTTTGAAATCGATAATGCGATAGGTCTTTTTCGCGCCGCCGCCGCGACGACGCACGGTAATGCGGCCCGTATTGTTGCGGCCCGCTTTTGCATTCAGCCCTTCGGTCAGCGACTTGACCGGCTTGCCGGCCCAAAGCTCGCTCTTATCGACCAGAACCAACTGGCGACGCGACGGCGTGGTCGGATTGAATTTTCTAAGCGCCATCTTCGGCTACCCCTTAGAGTCCGGTGGTCACGTCAATGGCGTGACCTTCTTCAAGCGTAACAATCGCTTTCTTGACGGTTGAGCGAACGTATGAACGTCCGCGGAACATTTTGCTTTTGCCCTTTTGGCGCAGCGTATTCACCGATTTGACTTTCACTTTGAACAGCGTCTCGACCGCTTCGGTGATTTGCGGTTTCGTCGCGTCCAACGGCACGCGGAAAACGACCTGGTTGTTTTCCGCCGCGATCGTGGATTTCTCCGTGATGATCGGCTGGACCAGCGTATCGTAGTGGGCCTCTATGCCTTCAGATTTTTTCGCCTTGCTCATTTGAGACGCGCCTCCAAACCTTCGACGGCCGCTTTGGTGAGAACGAGCTTTTCGGCCCGCAGAATGTCGTAGACGTTGGCGCCAATCACCGGCAGCACATTCACGCCGGGCAGGTTGCGGATGGCGAGACCGAACTTTTCGTCGACCTGTGCGTCCACGATCAGCGAGTTGGCGATATCGAGTTTTGAGATCGCGTCAGCTACCGCCTTGGTCTTGGCGTCCTTGATGTTCGCATCTTCGATGACGACGAGCGAGCCCTCCGCCTGCTTCGCGGAAAGCGCGTGCTTCAATGCGAGGCGACGAACCTTCTTCGGCAGATCGATCGCGTGGCTGCGCGTCCGCGGTCCGTGTGCAACACCGCCGCCGACGAAAATCGGGGCGCGGCGGTTGCCGTGACGGGCGCCGCCGGAACCCTTCTGGCGTCCGAATTTCTTGCCGGTGCGGGAGACCTCGTTGCGGGGCTGGGTTTTGTGCGTGCCCTGCTGTCGTTTTGCGAGCTGATACACAACGCAGCGATGCAGAATATCTTTGCGCGGCTCAAGGCCGAAGATCGCATCGTCGAGATCGACCGATCCTGCCTTGGACGCATCCAGTTTGAGGACGTCTGTTTTCATTATTCGTCCCCTTCTTTCTTGGGCTCTTCCGTCGGCGCTTCATCGCTTGCGCTTTCCGCCTCGGCGGCGGCAGAGTCTTCGGCGGCTTTAGCCGCAGCCGCGTCGGCCTCCGCCTGACGCAGCGCTTCTTCCTTGGCCGACTTCAGCGAAGCGGGCAAAACGGCCTCTTTCGGGAAGGGCTTTTTGACCGCGTCCTTGACGAAAACCCATCCGCCTTTAGGGCCCGGAACGGCGCCTTTGACGAGAATAAGACCGCGAGAAGCGTCAGTTTTGACGACCTGAAGGTTCTGCGTCGTCACCCGCGCCGCGCCCATATGGCCGGCCATCTTCTTGCCTTTGAAGACCTTGCCGGGATCCTGGCACTGTCCGGTTGAGCCATGCGACCGGTGTGAGATCGAAACGCCGTGCGACGCGCGCAGGCCGCCGAAATTGTGCCGCTTCATGGCGCCGGCAAAGCCTTTACCGATGGACGTGCCCGTCACGTCGACAAACTGGCCGTCGAAATAGTGGTCGGCGACGATTTCTTCGCCGACCTCAACAAGATTGCCTTCGTCGACGCGAAACTCAGCGACTTTGGCCTTCGGCTCCACATTCGCCTTCGCGAACTGGCCGCGCTCAGCCTTCGTCGTGCGCTTGGCCTTCTTCGCGCCGGCGCCGAGCTGCAGCGCCGTGTAGCCGTTCTTATCCGCGGTGCGTTGACCGACAACCTGACAGTTGTCGAGCTGCAGCACGGTAACAGGGATATGGTCCCCGGCATCTGTATAGATGCGGGTCATCCCGACTTTCTGTGCAATCACTCCTGTGCGCATTGCTTAAGTTCCTTTAAGCGCCGAGCTTGATTTCGACATCGACGCCAGCCGAGAGGTCGAGTTTCATGAGGGCGTCCACCGTTTGCGGCGTCGGATCGACGATATCGAGCATGCGTTTGTGAGTGCGCATTTCGAATTGCTCACGGCTCTTTTTGTTAACGTGGGGAGATCGGTTGACGGTGTAACGCTCGATGCGCGTCGGCAGCGGGATCGGCCCGCGCACATTGGCGCCCGTCCGTTTCGCCGTATTGACGATCTCGATCGTGGAAGCGTCGAGCACGCGGTGATCAAAGGCCTTCAGCCTGATGCGGATGTTCTGTTGCATGGTTCTAACGCTTCGCTGGTTATTAATGTTGTCTGCACTTTTAGAGTCGAAAGCGCGGCCCGGAGTTTCCGCCGGGCCGCGCCCTTAATGTGATATGTTACTCGATGATCTTTGAGACGATCCCCGCGCCGACCGTACGGCCGCCTTCACGGATAGCGAAGCGAAGCTTCTCTTCCATGGCGATCGGCACGATGAGCTCGACGTTCAGCTCGGCGTTGTCGCCAGGCATCACCATTTCGGTGCCTTCTTTGAGCGTCACGACGCCGGTCACGTCTGTCGTACGGAAGTAGAACTGCGGACGATAGTTCGTGAAGAACGGCGTGTGACGGCCGCCTTCTTCCTTGGTGAGGATGTAGGCTTCAGCCACGAATTTCGTATGCGGCGTCACGGAGCCCGGCTTGCAAAGCACCTGGCCGCGCTCAACAGCGTCGCGCTCGATGCCGCGGAGAAGAACGCCGACATTGTCGCCGGCCTCGCCGCGATCAAGCAGCTTGCGGAACATTTCAACGCCCGTGCAGGTCGTTTTCTGGGTGTCTTTGATGCCGACGATTTCAAGTTCGTCGCCAACGTTAACAACACCGCGCTCAACCCGGCCCGTGACAACCGTGCCGCGACCGGAAATCGAGAATACGTCTTCAATCGGCAGAAGGAACGGCTGGTCGACCGGACGCTCCGGCGTCGGGATGTATGAGTCGACTTGTTCCATCAGTTCGCGGATCGACTTTTCGCCGATTTCTTCGTCACGGCCTTCAAGAGCGGCGAGCGCAGAACCTTTGATAATGGGAATATCATCGCCCGGGAATTCGTAAGACGACAGCAGTTCGCGAACTTCCATCTCAACGAGCTCGAGGAGCTCTTCATCGTCGACCTGATCGACTTTGTTGAGGTAAACGACGATCGCAGGCACGCCGACCTGGCGAGCAAGCAGGATGTGCTCGCGCGTTTGCGGCATGGGACCGTCGGCGGCGTTCACAACCAGGATCGCGCCATCCATTTGCGCCGCGCCGGTGATCATGTTTTTGACGTAGTCGGCGTGGCCCGGGCAATCGACGTGAGCGTAGTGACGGCCGTCCGTCTCGTACTCGACGTGCGCCGTGGAGATGGTGATGCCGCGCGCTTTTTCTTCCGGCGCAGCGTCGATCTGATCGTAGGCTTTGAAGTCACCAAAATATTTGGTGATCGCCGCCGTCAGCGTCGTCTTGCCGTGGTCAACGTGGCCGATCGTGCCGACGTTGGCGTGCGGTTTTGTGCGTTCAAACTTTTCCTTCGACATCTTACTTTCTCCGTCTTCGACGTCTTCAGTTAACTTCCTTGGTTCCGGCCGCCTTCAGTTGGTTCCGAAGGAGGACGTCTCAAGGCGACCTGGCTATCCGGCCAGTTTCGCCTTTACCTCCTCTTCCACGTTTTTCGGGACCTGTTCGTAGTGGTCGAACTGCATGGTGTAGTTCGCCCGTCCCTGGGTCGCGGACCGAAGATTGTTGACATACCCAAACATGTTTGCGAGCGGCACCATCGCGTGGACGACGTTCGCATTGCCGCGCAGTTCCTGTTCCTGGATCTGGCCGCGGCGGGAGTTAAGGTCGCCGATCACCGTACCGGTGTATTCTTCCGGCGTAACGACCTCGACCTTCATGATCGGCTCGAGCAATGCGAGGCCCAGAGCAGGCTTGTTTTCACGCAACGCGGCGCGCGCGGCGATCTCAAACGCCAGCACCGACGAGTCAACGTCGTGGAACGCTCCGTCATAGAGTTCGATTTTGAAATCGAGAATCGGGAAGCCGACGAGCAGACCGGTGTCGCGGACGGAATTGATGCCTTTTTCAACGCCCGGAATGTACTCTTTCGGAATCGCGCCGCCGACAATCTGGCTTTCGAACTCATAGCCCTCGCCAGGTTGTTGCGGAATGACGCGCATTTTGATGCGCGCAAACTGGCCCGAACCGCCCGACTGTTTCTTGTGAGTGTAGTCAATGTCGGCGTCGCGGGTGATGGTCTCGCGATACGCCACCTGCGGCTGACCGATATTCGCTTCAACTTTGAATTCGCGCTTCATGCGGTCGACAAGAATGT
The DNA here is from genome assembly GCA_028289605.1 of Hyphococcus sp. Classification (GTDB taxonomy): domain Bacteria; phylum Pseudomonadota; class Alphaproteobacteria; order Caulobacterales; family Parvularculaceae; genus Hyphococcus. The sequence continues at coordinate 174,034 of JANQON010000004.1, forward strand.
CGAGATGCAACTCGCCCATGCCAGCGATAATCGTCTGGCCGGACTCTTCGTCTGAAGACACGCGGAAAGACGGGTCTTCCGCTGCAAGACGCTGCAGCGCGATGCCCATTTTTTCCTGGTCGGCTTTCGTTTTCGGCTCAACCGCAAGCTCGATAACGGGCTCGGGGAATTCCATACGCTCAAGGATGACCGGGTTTTGCTGCTCGCACAGCGTATCTCCCGTCGTCGTGTCCTTCAGGCCGACAATAGCGATGATGTCGCCGGCGTACGCTTCCTTGATTTCTTCACGGTTGTTGGAGTGCATGAGCAGCATCCGACCGATGCGCTCTTTCTTTCCCTTCACCGTGTTCAGGAGCGAAGTGCCCGATTCCAGTTTACCGGAGTAAATGCGGCAGAACGTCAGAGAACCGACAAAGGGGTCGTTCATCACCTTGAACGCCAGCATCGACAGCGGCTCGTCGTCCGACGACTTGCGCGTCACCTCTTCGTCAGAATCCGGCAACACGCCCTTGATCGCCGGGACTTCGACGGGGCTCGGCAGGTAGTCGACGACGGCGTCGAGCATCGGCTGGACGCCCTTGTTTTTGAACGCCGAACCGCAAAGTACCGGATGGAACTCGACTTCACAGGTGCCTTTACGGATGAGCTCTTTGATTTTGTCGTTATCGGGCTCATTGCCTTCGAGGTAAGCTTCCATCGCTTCTTCGTCGATCTCGACCACGGTCTCGATCAGCTTTTCACGATACTCGTTCGCCTGATCGACGAGATCAGCCGGGATGTCTTCCTCATGGAATTTCGCGCCGAGGGATTCTTCCTCCCAGACGATGGCCTTCATTTTGATGAGGTCAACGACGCCTTTGAAGTTGGACTCCGCGCCGATCGGCAGCTGCAGCACCGCCGTTTTCGCTGCGAGGCGTTTGTGAATCGTGTCGACGGAATTAAAAAAGTCGGCGCCCAGCTTGTCCATCTTGTTGATGAAAAACATGCGCGGCACGCGGTATTTGTCGCCCTGGCGCCATACCGTTTCCGTTTGCGGCTCCACCCCGGCGTTAGCGTCGAGGAGCGCAACGGCGCCGTCGAGCACGCGCAAGGACCGCTCGACTTCGATGGTGAAGTCCACGTGTCCGGGCGTGTCGATAATGTTCAGGCGCTTGTCGTTCCAAAACGTCGTCGTCGCAGCCGACGTGATGGTGATCCCGCGTTCCTGCTCTTGCTCCATCCAGTCCATGGTGGCGGCGCCGTCATGGACTTCGCCGATTTTGTGAGACTTGCCGGTATAATAGAGAACGCGCTCGGTCGTCGTCGTCTTGCCCGCATCAATGTGGGCCATGATGCCGAAGTTGCGATAGTCCTCAATTTTGTATTCGCGGGCCATGGGGCTCGTTCCTTAAAAACTCTTCAACCTGACTTACCAGCGGTAGTGCGAGAACGCCCGGTTGGCTTCCGCCATCTTGTGGGTGTCTTCGCGCTTTTTGACAGCGGCGCCGCGGTTCTGCGCAGCGTCCATCAGCTCATTCGACAAGCGATCAACCATCGTCGTTTCATTGCGCGCGCGAGCCGCGGAGATGATCCAACGCATGGCGAGCGCCAATTTCCGGTCCGAGCGCACTTCGACCGGCACCTGATAGGTGGCGCCGCCGACCCGGCGGGAACGCACTTCAATCGCCGGCGTTACGTTGTCGAGCGCCTCTTTAAAAAGCTCTACCGGCGGGCGGCGCAGTTTGCCTTCAATCCGATCGAGCGCGCCGTAGACGATTTTCTCGGCGGCTGATTTTTTCCCGTCGATCATGACGTAGTTCATGAACTTCGAAATTGTCTTGTCTCCGAATTTCGGGTCCGGATGAACAACGCGTTTTTCTGCGCGGTGACGACGTGACATTTGCGGCCTCTCCTTACTTCGGACGCTTGGCGCCGTATTTCGAACGACGCTGTTTGCGGTCCTTGACGCCCTGCGTATCGAGAACGCCGCGAATGATATGATAGCGAACGCCCGGAAGGTCTTTGACCCGCCCGCCGCGGATCAGCACAACCGAGTGCTCCTGCAGATTGTGGCCCTCGCCCGGGATGTATCCGATCACTTCGTAACCGTTGGTGAGGCGGATTTTTGCAACTTTACGAAGCGCTGAGTTCGGCTTTTTCGGCGTCGTCGTATAAACGCGCGTGCAAACGCCCCGCTTCTGCGGGTTGCCTTCCATAGCCGGCACCTTGTTGATGCGGCGCTTGGGTTTCCGCGGCTTGCGGATGAGCTGCTGAATCGTCGGCATCGGGTCTCCTGGGGCCTCAACTCGTCTCACGCATCATTTCAATGCGCACTCAATGCGGATTGGCGCCAATGGATTTCTCCAAAGACGCAAACAAACGGGGTTCCGGCTGCCGGAACGCCGCTTGAAAAACTAACTCTCATCGGCTGGAAATGGCTGCGTTTCAGGTCACACTGACGGCCAGCCCTTCAGCGGCGCACTACCTAACGTCGGCCCCTTACATGGTCAATAGGTGAATCCGCTCTAAATTGAGTTTTTTTCCGCCTTTTCCACATCATTAGCAAACTGGCTTATCGTCAGGGACCAAGCCCGCAAAACAGGCTGGCGCTGAAAGGGATCCGAACCGGATGTCGAGCACAACAATCGACCGATATCTTGTCATCGCGGGTCATGGCCGATCCGGCTCAAATCGTCTGCTCGACGCGTTCGACTGCCATCCCGCCGTCTTTTGCCGGAATGAGCCCAACAAACCCAGCGGCTCGCCCTTTCTGAAGCTTCCAGACGGGTTTTTTCCCAGCCAGAGAGCGGATTTCGCTGATTTGTGGAAACCGACTATCGATCAGGCCGCCCGCCAAATCTCAGTGCGGGACCGGCTGCGGGGCGTCGGCAAGGACTTCGTGCGGTCGCCCATTCGGCGCGCCTACGCCCGTCACGTCTTCCTGCGCGCTCGGCCGCGGAAGGCGGCCGCCTTGTTCGCCCCTTCCCTTCGCAGCCAGACGTCCCCGGCGGAGCCCCACTACGCCGAGCCGGGGCTGGTCAGCCTCGCCTACCCCGTTTTCAAAATCCTGCTCACCCCGGGTTGGCTGATCGACGCCTTCGACGGGGACCCCAGAATGCGTGTTATCCTGAACCTGCGGGCGCCGGCCGGTTTCCTCCGCTCATGGCGGCATCGCTACGCGGAGGCTGCGGGCGTTGAAGAGGTGTTCAGGGCCAACCTCAACTCGCTTCCCAGGATCCTTCAGCATTTCGGCGCGGAGGGGCTTGCCCCCCACGGCTTCAGCGAGGCGGCGCTCTATGAGAGCGAGCTCTGGCGCTGGCGATATGTAAACGAGATCATGTTGCAGCGATTGAAAGACAGCGCACGCTTCACCGCCGTCACCTACGAAGCCTTCGATTCCGACCCGGTCGGGCAGTCGGAGAGACTCTACGCGTTTGCCGGCGTCGAGATGACCGCCGGCGTGCGAGACAAAATCCGGCTTCTGGAAAACCGTCTCTTCAAACCGCGGACCAATACTCGGTTCCGCGATGAACCGCTGGTCGCAGCGGCCATCGATAAAGTCCTTGAGGGCAGCCCGCTGAACGCGTTCTGGCCCTGATCCCTATTTCAGAAAGAGCTTATGCTTGTCGTTGATGCGGCGTCGGGCGAATTCATGAACCGGCTCAATTCCTGTTCGCCGGCCGACAATTTCAAGTACGGTAAGCCAAAGACCGTATCGCCGGACGGTTTCGCGCAACCGGCCCCAGCGATTTTGCCGTTCAAGTCTGCGGATTTCCGCTTCGCCGGGAACAACCAGCGGCGCGCCTGAGGGCGGATATCCCCGCTCCGACAACAGGGCGCCCACCTTGCCCTCTACAAGCCCCAGCTCCCTTTCAGAGAGTTTGGTTCGCCATTGCTCAACAAGGCTCTTGTCGGGCGGCGCGTATGTCGACGTCAAATGATAGTCGAGCATCTTCGGATCGTAGGGTGCGCCGATAAATGCGCACACACGCGTGAGTGCGACTTCCGGATCCGCGACCAAGTCTTCATTTCTGATCGTCAAAATCTCGGTGCGGGGGAAGGCGTTGCGCAATGCTTCCATGGACCGCTCCGATGCGATCCAGTGGTCGACCCCGTGATACACATTGCCTGACCAGCCCATGCCGATTGAAGAACGCGCTACGTCCCGCGGGTCGCGCAGAAGGTGGATGATTTTAGAATCCGGAAAGGTTGCAGGAATGCGCTCAAAGTTGCGGTGCAGGTTGACTGTCAAAGCCTTGTTCGGAATGCGCATCTGTGACACCAGCGCCCGAATGAAACTGTGCACGTTGTCAGCGTCAGGGATCGACAGGCCCGCATCCGCAAACAAGCCGTTGCGCGCCAGCTGATGCTTAAAAGCGGCGACATTCGGATGACGGCCGGACGTATGCGGATATTCAAACAGATAGTCCGCCTCGCCAAAATTCGACAATTCAGGATGACTGTCGATCATGAGGCGCAGCATGGTCGTGCCGGAGCGAAGCGCGCCGCAAATGAATATCGGCGAATCGTCCGGCATCTTGATAACTCTCAGTTAACCTCTTATAGCGAATTCTAAGCCGGTTCGACGATTGGTAAACAGCCCGGTAGGACAATTCATACATTCGAAACCTGTTTCTCGCCTGATAAGCGGGCGAAAAAACGACAACCCAAAACAGACTGTTGTGCACAAAGAGCGATATTACGTCCTCGACTGACCCCCTCGTCAGCGTGATTGTCATCAGCCGCGACCGTCCTGAGTTTTTGAAGCGCGCGCTGCAGAGCATTCACGCTCAAGACTGGAGGCCGATCGAGATTGTCCTGATTGACAACCAGTCTTCGTCGCCGGTCCTGCCCCTTGAAAGCAACAGCGATCGTCTCGAAACAAAGGTCTACGCCACACCGCGATTGCTGAACGGGTCTGAGGCGCGCAATTTCGCTGCGCAACGGGCCAGCGGAGAGTACATCGCATATCTCGACGACGACGACTTTCTCCTTCCGCAATCTCTTTCGCTTCGGGCATCGGCGCTGATCGACAATCCGTCCGTTGACATAGCCTATATGAACACCAGCGTTATTGGTCCGCATGGAAGGGAAATCGAACTGCTAAGCGGCACCCCCGATTGGCCGATCATGGTCCACGTTCATTTAAACGCTCTGATGGTTCGCCGGCGCGTCATATTTGAAGAACCGTTTGAAGAACGGATCACAAAGGACATTGACGATCAGTTGGCCATTCGCATTTTCAGGCGCTACCCGTGGATCCATATCGATCAGGTGGGCGCGGTGTGGAACAATGACGGCCGGCCGGACCAAGTCACGCATTGGGGGCTCTCGCCGCTCGGGAAATTGCAGAACCGGCGTCAGAAATACCTCAACAGCAAAATCATGTGCGAGGATGTCGCGCTGCTGATTGATCAGGACAAAAAACTCAAAAGATACTACTACGGGCGCCAATCCAAATGGTCGCTCGCAACCTTTCGCCCATTCGAAGCGTTGCATTTCGCATTGGCTGCAATCGACCTTTGCCCGGGACCGAAGCCGTCAGGTCTGCTGGAGCGGACGAAAGGCCTTGCCGCGCCGCATGCGGATCTTGGACAAGAAAAAACGACCCTCTAAGAGGGCCGTTTTGGTTTTCCCACAACTGGGTTTTGACGCGCGCAAACGTTACTCCGCCGCCGAGACCTGTTCTTCCGCGCTTTCCGCTGGCGTTTCCGCCGGCGGCAGCGCCTGGGCGGCGCGCTCTTCGCGTTCAGCAATCAGCGCCGCGTCGCGTTGGTCAGCTTCTAGCTGGCGCCGGCTCATGGCGCCGCCGGTGCCGGCCGGAATGAGCCTGCCGACGATGACATTCTCCTTCAGACCTTCAAGCGCATCGACTTTGCCGTTGACGGCGGCGTCGGTAAGCACCCGGGTGGTCTCCTGGAAGGAGGCCGCCGAGATAAAGGACCGCGTCTGCAAGCTGGCTTTGGTGATGCCCAGCAAGACGGGGATCGCTTTCGCCGGCTGTTTGCCTTCGTCTTCAAGCCGTTCGTTGACCTCTTCGAATTCCAGCTTGTCGATCTGTTCTTCTTTGAGGAACAGCGATTCGCCCGGATCGGTGACTTCAACCTTTTGCAGCATCTGGCTGACAATGACTTCAATGTGCTTGTCATTGATCGGCACGCCCTGGAGACGATAGACCTCCTGAATCTCATTGATCAGATAGTCAGCGAGCGCCTCAATTCCCATAATCTGAAGGATGTCGTGCGGCGCCGGGTTGCCGTCCATCAGATATTCGCCCTTGGCGATGAAGTCTCCATCCTGAACAGCGATGTGCTTGCCCTTCGGCACGAGATAATCCGACGTATCGAGGCTTTCGTCTGTCGGGATAATCTGTATGCGTCGCTTGTTCTTGTAGTCGCGCCCAAAGACGACCTTTCCGTCCACGTCAGCGATAATCGCGTGGTCCTTCGGACGGCGCGCTTCGAACAGTTCCGCAACCCGCGGCAGACCGCCGGTGATGTCGCGGGTTTTTGCGCCTTCAGTCGGGATCCGCGCAATCGCATCGCCCGGCGCGATTTCCTCACCGTCTTCCTGACTGAGGATGGCGCCCACCGGCAGGACATAACGGGCCTCGCCGCCCGTCGACAAGGTCAACGGATCGCCCTTGGCGTCCACGATGACGATGGCCGGCCGCATGTCGGCCGCACGCGGGTTAGCCCGCCAGTCGGTGACAACGCGGCTGGTAATGCCGGTCGCCTCGTCGGCCACGACCTGCATCGAGAAGCCTTCTTGAAGGTCTTCGAATTTCACGTTGCCGGCGACTTCCGTCAGAATGGGAATGGTGTACGGGTCCCAATCCGCCAGTCGTTGGCCGCGCGTGACTTGCGAACCGTCCAGGGCGCGCAGCTTGGCGCCGTAGGACACTTTGTAGGACGCATGCTCCTTGCCGTCGTCGGAGATGATTTTCACAAGCGTGTTGCGGCCCATGACGACGGTTTCGCCGGCGGAGTTTTTCTGAACCTGCTTGCCTTCCAGGGCGATTGTCCCCTCGTGGCTTGCCTCGATAAAGGAGGTGTCTCCCACTTGCGCCGCCCCGCCGACGTGGAACGTCCGCATGGTGAGCTGCGTGCCCGGCTCGCCGATTGACTGCGCCGCAATGACGCCGACGGCCTCGCCGATGTTGACGTGAGAGCCCCGCGCAAGGTCGCGGCCATAGCATTTCGCGCAAATCCCGACCTTGGAATCGCAGGTCAACGCCGATCGAACGCGAACCGCCTGAACGCCTGACGCTTCGATTTCTTCCGATTGCGCCTCGTCGGCCTCGTCGCCGGCTTTGCCGATAACTTCGCCCGTTTCCGGATGCACGATGTCTTCAAGCAGCGTGCGTCCCAGGATCCGTTGCGATAGCGGCACAACGATTTCACCGCCCTGAACGACGGCTTCCATGGTGATGCCGTTGGTGGTGCCGCAATCTTCTTCTCTGACGATGCAATCCTGAGCAACGTCAACCAGACGACGCGTCAGGTATCCCGAGTTGGCGGTTTTCAACGCCGTATCGGCCAGACCCTTACGGGCGCCGTGAGTCGAGTTGAAGTATTCAAGAACCGTCAGTCCCTCTTTAAAGTTGGACGTGATCGGCGTTTCGATGATTTCGCCCGACGGCTTGGCCATCAGGCCGCGCATGGCGCCGAGCTGACGCATTTGAGTCGGCGAACCGCGCGCCCCGGAATGCGACATCATGTAAATGGAATTCGGCTCCTGCTGTCGCTTGGTGTCCGGATCGAATTTCGTTTCCGAAATCTCTTCCATCATCGCATCAGCGATCCGGTCGGTGCACTTGGCCCAGGCGTCGATGACCTTGTTGTATTTCTCGCCTCTCGTGATCAGGCCTTCCGCGTATTGCTGTTCGAATTCGGAAACCTGCGCGCGGGTTTCGTCGACCACGTCGCGCTTCGCCTGCGGAATGACAACATCGTCCTTGCCGAAGGAAATACCGGCCTTGCAGGCTTCCTTGAAGCCAAGGTCCATAATGTGGTCAGCGAAGATGACAGTCTTCTTCTGACCCGTATGGCGGTAAACGATATCGATCAGTCCCTGGATGGTTTTCTTGGTGAGAAGCTGGTTCACCACCGAAAACGGAACCGCGCCGTCCTTCGGCAACACCTGGGCGACCTTCATGCGGCCCGGCGTTGTCTCGACGAGTTGGCGGATCGGTTCGCCGTGTTCGTCGACCGATTCCCAGCGCGCCTTGATTTTGGAGTGCAGCGTGACGACACCCGCATCGAGCGCGTGCTGGATTTCTTCGATCGTGCCGAAGACCTTGCCCTCGCCCGGCTCTCCCTCTTTTTCCATCGTTATGTAGTAGAGGCCGAGAACAATGTCCTGGGACGGAACAATGATCGGTTTGCCGTTGGCCGGCGACAGGATGTTGTTGGTCGACATCATCAGGACGCGCGCTTCCAACTGCGCTTCCAGCGACAGCGGCACGTGAACGGCCATCTGGTCGCCGTCGAAGTCAGCGTTGAACGCCGTACAGACCAGCGGGTGAAGCTGGATCGCCTTGCCTTCAATGAGCTTGGGCTCGAACGCCTGGATGCCGAGGCGGTGAAGCGTCGGCGCTCGGTTGAGCATCACCGGATGCTCGCGAATCACCTCGTCGAGAATATCCCAGACCTCGGGACGTTCTTTCTCGACCAGCTTCTTCGCCTGTTTGACCGTCGCCGAAAGACCTTTTGCGTCAAGCCGCGAATAGATGAACGGCTTGAACAGCTCCAGCGCCATTTTCTTGGGCAGGCCGCATTCGTGCAGTTTCAGTTCCGGTCCGACAACGATGACCGAGCGGCCGGAATAATCGACGCGCTTGCCGAGCAGGTTCTGACGGAAGCGGCCCTGCTTGCCCTTCAGCATGTCGGAAAGGGATTTCAACGGACGCTTGTTCGTGCCCGTAATCACCCGGCCGCGGCGGCCATTGTCGAACAGCGCATCGACGGATTCCTGCAGCATGCGTTTTTCGTTACGCACGATGATATCCGGCGCGCGCAACTCGATGAGGCGCTTCAGACGGTTGTTGCGGTTGATTACGCGGCGGTAGAGATCATTGAGGTCGGAGGTTGCGAACCGGCCGCCGTCCAGCGGGACGAGCGGACGCAGTTCCGGCGGGATCACCGGCACAACCGTCAGGATCATCCATTCCGGCCGGTTGCCGGACTCGATGAAGGCGTTGATCAGCTTCAGGCGCTTGGAGAGCTTTTTGGTTTTCAGCTCCGACGTTGAATCGGCGATTTCAACGCGCAGTTTCTCCGCTTCGCCTTCGAGATCAATATTGGTGAGGATTTCGCGGATCGCTTCCGCGCCGATGCCGGCGGTGAAGCTATCCTCGCCATACTCTTCCTGGGCCTGGAGATACTCTTCTTCGGTCAGCATCTGATTGGGCTGCAGCGACGTCAGACCCGGTTCGATGACGATATACTGTTCGAAATAGAGTACGCGCTCGAGATCCTTCAGCGTCATGTCGAGCATCAGCGAGATGCGGGACGGCAACGACTTCAAGAACCAGATATGCGCCACCGGCGCGGCGAGCTCGATGTGGCCCATCCGGTCGCGGCGCACCTTGGTCAGCGTCACTTCCACGCCGCACTTCTCACAGGTGATGCCTTTGTACTTCATGCGCTTGTACTTGCCGCACAAGCACTCATAGTCCTTCACCGGACCGAAGATCCGCGCACAGAAAAGACCGTCCCGCTCCGGCTTGAACGTGCGGTAGTTAATCGTCTCCGGTTTTTTGATCTCGCCGAACGACCAGGAGAGGATTTTCTCCGGGCTCGCCAACGAAATACGGATCTGATTGAACGTCTGCGCCGGGGCAACGGGGTTGAATACGTTCAAAAGTTCCTGGGACATATGAGCCTCTTAACTTCGGTTGCGACTGATCAGGCCGCGGATAATCAAAACTTCAAAGCGACGGGAGCGCGAAAGCGCTACCCGTTCTGCAATTCTACGTTCAGGCCGAGCGACCGCATTTCTTTAACGAGCACGTTAAAGCTTTCCGGAATGCCCGCCTCGAAACTGTCGTCGCCGCGGACGATCGCTTCGTAGACTTTGGTGCGGCCGGCGACGTCGTCAGACTTCACCGTCAGCATTTCCTGCAAGGTGTAAGCGGCTCCATAGGCTTCGAGGGCCCAGACTTCCATTTCACCGAAGCGCTGGCCGCCGAATTGCGCTTTGCCGCCCAATGGTTGCTGGGTGACGAGCGAGTACGGGCCGATGGACCGCGCGTGAATCTTGTCGTCGACCAGGTGGTGCAGCTTCAAGAGATACTTGTAACCGACTGTCACCGGACGCGCGAAGGTCTCGCCGGTGCGCCCGTCGAAGAGCGTCACCTGACCTGAGTCTTTAAGCCCCGCGCGCTGCAGCATGCGGATGATGTCGTCCTCGCGCGCGCCGTCGAACACAGGCGTCGCAATCGGCACCCCGCGCACGAGATTGCCGGCGAGTTCTTTCATTTCCTCATTGGAGCGCGGCAGCACCTGTTCTTCGCCGTAGACATCCTTGATCTTGGCGGTGACGTCCTCGCGGGTGGACGCGCCGGCATCCCATTCCTCGAGCACCTGACCGATCTGGCGGCCGAGGCCGCGGCAGGCCCAACCAAGATGGGTTTCCAGGATCTGCCCCACATTCATCCGCGACGGCACGCCGAGCGGGTTGAGCACGATGTCGACCGGCGTTCCGTCTTCCAGGAACGGCATGTCTTCCATCGGCGCAATCTTGGAAATGACGCCCTTGTTGCCATGACGGCCGGCCATCTTGTCGCCCGGCTGCAGCTTGCGCTTCACCGCAACGAACACCTTGACCATCTTCATGACGCCCGGCGGCAGCTCGTCGCCGCGCTTCAGCTTGTCGACCTTGTCTTCGAAACGGGCCTCAAGGCGGGATTTGGATTCATCGAATTGCTTTTTCAGCGCTTCGATTTCGCTCATCACCGCGTCGTCGCCGATGGCGAGTTTCCACCATTGGCCGCGCGACAGTTTCTCGTCGAGAACGTCGGCGGTGATCGCGCCCTTCTCAAAGCCTTTCGGACCGCCGACAGCGGTCTTGCCCTCGATCAGCGGACGCAGACGGCCGTAGATGTTACGCTCCAGAATGGCGAGTTCGTCATCTCGGTCTTTGGCGAGACGCTCGACTTCTTCACGCTCGATCGCAATCGCGCGTTCGTCCTTGTCGACGCCGTGGCGGTTGAACACGCGCACCTCGACGACCGTCCCGGCGACGCCCGGGGGCAGCTTCAGAGAGGTGTCGCGCACGTCCGCGGCCTTTTCGCCGAAAATGGCGCGGAGCAGTTTTTCTTCCGGCGTCATCGGCGACTCGCCCTTCGGCGTGATTTTGCCGACCAGGATATCGCCCGGGTGGACTTCGGCGCCGATGGCGACGATGCCCGCTTCGTCAAGATTGCGAAGCGCTTCTTCGGAAACGTTCGGGATATCGCGGGTGATTTCTTCCGGGCCAAGTTTGGTGTCCCGGGCCATCACTTCGAATTCTTCCAGGTGGATCGAGGTGAAGACGTCGTCGCGCACGATGCGCTCGGAAATCAGGATGGAGTCCTCGAAGTTGTAGCCATTCCAGGGCATGAACGCGACGAGCACGTTCTTGCCAAGCGCCAGTTCGCCGAGATCCGTCGACGGTCCGTCGGCGATGATGTCGCCCTCGCGGACGATGTCCCCGATCTTCACCAGCGGGCGCTGGTTGATACAGGTGTTCTGGTTCGACCGCTGGAACTTGCGCAGATTATAGATGTCGACGCCCGGCTTGGTCGGATCCGTTTCTTCCGTAGCGCGCACGACGATGCGTTGGGCGTCCACTTGTTCGACCACGCCCGGCCGGCGCGCGGCCACGGCGGCGCCGGAATCGCGCGCAACGATCGATTCCATGCCGGTGCCGACAAACGGCGCCTCGGCCTGCAGCAGCGGCACAGCCTGACGCTGCATGTTCGATCCCATAAGCGCGCGGTTGGCGTCGTCGTTCTCCAGGAACGGGATCAGCGCCGCGGCGACGGACACCAGCTGTTTCGGCGAAACGTCGATGTAAGCCACGTCATCGCGCGGCACCAACGTGGCTTCGCCGGCGATACGGCAGTTCACGAATTCGTTCGCCAGCACGCCGTTATCGTCAACGTCGGCGTTCGCCTGCGCGATCGCGAAGCGTTGTTCTTCCATGGCCGACAGGTAGACGACCGTATCAGTCACCTTGCCGTCGACCACCCGGCGGTACGGGCTTTCGATGAAGCCGTATTTGTTGACCTGCGCATGGGTCGCCAGGGAGTTGATGAGCCCGATATTCGGGCCTTCCGGCGTTTCAATGGGACAGATCCGGCCGTAGTGGGTCGGGTGGACGTCGCGCACCTCAAAACCGGCGCGTTCGCGGGTCAATCCGCCCGGCCCCAACGCCGACATGCGGCGTTTGTGGGTGATTTCCGACAGCGGGTTGGTCTGGTCCATAAACTGCGACAGCTGCGAGGAGCCGAAGAACTCGCGCACCGCCGCCGCCGCCGGCTTTGCGTTGATGAGGTCATGCGGCATCAGCGTGTCGAGCTCGGCCGAGGACATCCGCTCCTTGATGGCGCGCTCCATCCGCAACAGGCCGATACGGTATTGGTTTTCCATCAGTTCGCCGACAGAACGCACCCGGCGGTTGCCGAGATTGTCGATGTCGTCGATGTCGCCATGGCCGTCGCGCAGATCGTTCAGCGTCTTCAGAACCGAGAGAATGTCCTCTTTGCGCAGGGTGCGCAGAGAATCGTCGGTCTCAAAACCGAGCCGGATATTCATTTTCACGCGACCGACCGACGACAGGTCGTAGCGCTCCGGATCGAAGAACAGCGAATAGAAAAGCCCTTCCGCCGTTTCGAGGGTCGGCGGCTCGCCCGGACGCATCACGCGATAGATGTCGATCAGCGCCATGTCGCGGTTTTTGTTTTTGTCCGCGGCAAGGGTCGTACGCATGTAAGCGCCGATATTGACGTGGTCGACGTCGATCGTATCGAACGCGTTGACGCCGATTTCCTCAAACGTCTCCAGGTGGTCGGCTGTGACTTCGTCGCCGGCTTCGGCGTAGATCTCGCCGGTGTCGAAATTCACAAGATCCGAAGCGAAATAGCGCCCGGTCATTTCCTCATCGCTGAGAAGCAGGTCCTTGAGGCCGTCCTCGGCCTTCTTGCGCGCCCCGCGGGCGGTCAACTTTTCGCCCATGGCGACAGCAACGTCGCCTGATTTCGCGTCGACCAGGTCGCGCTCAACCTTGACGCCTTTCCAGCGCTCGGGATTGAACGGCATGGTCCAGCCTTTTTTAGTCTTCTTGTGCGAGACCCGCTCAAAGAACTCGTCCAGGATCTCTTCCTGATCCATGCCGAGAGCATAAAGCAGCGTCGTCGCCGGCAGCTTCCGGCGGCGGTCGATCCTCACATTGACGACATCTTTGACGTCAAATTCGAAATCGAGCCATGAGCCGCGATAGGGAATGATCCTGGCGGCGAAGAGCAGTTTTCCGGACGAATGGGATTTGCCCTTGTCGTGGTCGAAGAACACGCCCGGGGACCGGTGCATCTGAGAGACGATGACCCGCTCGGTGCCGTTGACGATGAAGGTGCCGTTGTCCGTCATGAGCGGCATGTCGCCCATGTAGACTTCCTGCTCTTTGATATCTTTGACGGATTTGGCGCCGGTGTCTTCGTCGACTTCAAAAACGATGAGGCGCAGCGTAACTTTCAGCGGGGCCGCGTACGTCATGTCCCGCTGCTGGCACTCGTCTACGTCGTATTTTGGATCTTCGAATTCGTAGGAAACGTATTCAAGAGTCGCCTGTTCCGTGAAATCGGATATGGGAAAAACGGAGCGGAAAACCGCTTCCAGCCCTTCGACCAGCCGGTCCTCCGGCTTCACGAAACGTTGCAGGAACGCTTCATAAGAGTCTTTTTGAACCTGAATGAGGTTCGGCATGGGCGCCGCATCGCCGATGCGGCCGAAATTTTTACGAATGCGTTTCTTCTCAACGAAGGATTGCGCCATCTTTTCCTCACGAACGGAAGTCTCTGTCTTTTGCGCACGGCGTTCGCCGCTCCCGCCTCGCCGCGACGGGCAAAAAACGCAAAAGCCGCTCTTCGCAACCGGTCGGTGATCCGGCCGCGATTAGCGGGTGACCTAAAATTTTTTCTCGATTAACCGAAGCACGTCGCCGCAAAGCCTGAAACCGCCGCGAGAAGCCCCCGCGACGGCGAGTGAGTGTAATAAGCACGCTTGGCCTCTCTCGCAACCCTTTTGGTAAAAAAATTGCAAGAGGCAGTCGCCCTCCGCAGCGGAGACCGCCGCACAGGGTGATAGCGTGCCCAACCCCTTATTTTAGCTCGACTTTTGCGCCTGCGTCTTCGAGCTTTTTCTTGATTTCTTCGGCTTCGGCCTTCGGCGAGGCTTCTTTCACCGCTTTGCCGCCAGCCTCGACGAGTTCCTTGGCCTCTTTCAGACCAAGACCCGTGATTGCGCGTACTTCCTTGATCACATTGATCTTTTTGTCGCCCGCAGCCACCAGAATGATGTCGAACTCGTCTTTTTCTTCGGCCGCGCCGCCAGCGTCGCCGCCAGCGCCCGGCGCCGCCGCGACCGCAACCGCGCCCGCCGCCGGCTCGATGCCGTATTCGTCCTTGAGAATGTTTTTCAGCTCAGCCGCTTCGAGAAGCGTCAGGCCGACAAGCTCTTCAGCCAGTTTTTTCAGATCAGCCATTTCTTCGTTTCCTGTCAGTTAAGTCTTACCGGTGCGCGCCTTAGGCCGCTTCCCGGTTTTCAAGCGTTTCAAGAATGCCGGCGATATTGGACGCAGGCGCGCCGATGGCTCCTGCGATATTCGACGCCGGCGACATGATGGTCTGGACAATGGAAGCCAGGAGCTCCTCGCGGGACGGCATTGAAGCGAGCGCCTCTACGCCTTTTTCGTCGAGGATTTCCTCACCCATCGCGCCGCCGAGGATTTTGAGTTTGTCGTTCTCTTTGGCGTATTTCTTGACGGCTTTCGCCGCCGCGACGGGATCTTCGGAAAATGCAATCGCGGTCGGGCCTTCGAAGAGATGCGAGATCTGCTCGGAGGGCTTTCCGGCGATGGCGATTTTGGCGAGCCTGTTCTTGATCACCCTCATCGACGCGCCTGCGTTGCGAAGCTCGCCGCGCAGCGTTTCGAAGTCGGAAACCGTCAGACCGCCATTGGCGACCACGACGACGGCGTTCTTATCGAACACCCCGCCGATCCATTCGACCATGTCCGCCTTTTGGGCTCTGTCCATAGGACTTTTCCCTTCGGTTCAGGTGCAAAGCGAAACCACTCCGCTCTGCGGTTACGGTCGGTTGCGAGATGTGTGGAAACCAAAAAGGCTTCCGCATTCCCGCGAAAGCCTGCCCCAGAAGGTCATGCGGCCCAGATCGGCTGCGATGCCGACTGATCCTTTGCCTCCCGTCTATGCAGGATATTAAGTAGGAACCCTACCCCTGCAGTCTCGGACAGGTGCCGCCCCGAGAGGCGACGGGCGGCTTTTACCGGGGAAAATCGAGAATGCAAGGCTCTGCGTTCGATTTTTTCTATCGCTGTGATGTGAAACCGGCGGCCCTTGCGTCGGGGCCCGCGCTCTCCACCTCACGCGTCGCGTTATCAAACGCTTAACCTCATAGGAGAAATTTCCATGTCACGCTTCCAAGGCAATTCCGTCCTGATCACGGGAGGCACATCCGGCATCGGCCGGGCGACTGCAGAGCGGCTCATCCAAGAGGGCGCCCGCGTCGCCGTTACCGGGTCCAACGCTGACCGTCTCGACGACTTCAAAAGCCAACATCCCGGCGCGGTCACGATCCTCGCCGACAACGCCGATCCCATTTCCGCCGAAAACATTGCGAAATCAGTGAAAGAAGAGTTCGGCGCGGTCGACGCCGTGTTCCTGAACGCCGGCTTTGGACGGTTCTCACCCATAGAACAGGTAACGGCGGAAGACTTCGACGAGCAATACGCCGTCAATGTTCGCGGACCGCTGCTCCAGGCGCGTGCTTTGTCGCCGCTTCTGAAAGACAACGCCAAAGTCGTCTTTACGACATCCGTCGCGCAAAATCTCGGGATGCCAGGGGGGGCGATTTACAATTCCACCAAAGGCGCGCTGCGCACCGTTGTCCGTATCCTCGCCCGCGAATGGGCGGAGCGAAACATAAGCGTAAATGCAGTCAGCCCCGGCCCCATCGGCTCCAGCTTTTTTGAACGCACCGGTCTGGACAGCGAACAAATCGAAGCCTTCGGCAAACAGATTATGGCGCAAGTCCCGCTCGGCCGGTTCGGCAAACCGGAAGAGGTCGCCGCCGTCGCCGCGTTCCTGCTTTCTGACGACGCAAGCTACGTCACCGGCTCTGAGTATGTCGTCGACGGCGGCATGAGCGAACTCTAGGGCCTCTCCCTTTCAAAACGCGTCCCCATAAGCATGGGGACGCGTTTTTTGTGTCAGGCTTTTTTCGGCTCGCGCGCATTTCGCCTCGACGCCATAACGTTGTATAGGTCATGGAGTCTTTGCGTTTCTGGACAGTTTCGATTGCCCTTGCGCCGCCTGACGAGAGGAAAACTCCATGGCCGAATTCACTATAAACGGTGAAAAACACACGATTGACGACGACTCCACCATGCCGCTCTTGTGGTATCTGCGCGACATCGCCGGACTGAAGGGCACGAAATTCGGCTGCGGCGTCGCCCAGTGCGGCGCCTGCACCGTGCATCTCAACGGGGTCGCCGTTCGGTCCTGCGTAACCCCGGCGACAGCCGCCGACGGTCAGGAAGTCACGACCATCGAGGGTCTCAGCGAAAACGGCGACCACCCCGTCCAGGCCGCCTGGCGCGATCTCAACGTCCCCCAATGCGGATACTGCCAGACGGGCCAGATGATGCAGGCAGCCTCGCTCTTAAACGCCAACCCCTCCCCGTCCGATGAGGATATTGACCAGACCATGCAGGGAAACATTTGCCGCTGCGGAACCTATCCGCGCATCCGCGCCGCGATTAAGACCGCCGCCAAATCTGCGGGAGGCGGATCATGATCGATAAGATCCAGAACATATCGCGCCGTTCCGTTCTGCGCGCCGGCGCCGGAACCGGCGTTTTCATGCTGGCGACGACTCTGCCCGGCTGCGGCAGCCCGCAGGACGACCTTGCCGGCGCACAGACGCCGCTCAGCACCGAGCTGGAACCGTTAAACCTTTTCGTGTCGATCAGTGAAGACGGCACCGTTCAGGTGTTGTGCCACCGGGCTGAAATGGGTCAGCAGGCGCGCACCGGCATGGCGCGTGTGATCGCCGACGAACTGGAAGCCGACTGGGACCGGATCAGCGTCCTGCAGGCGGAGGGCGAAGCCAAATACGGTGATCAGAATACGGACGGTTCAACCACCATCAGGGCCGATTTCATGCGATTGCGCCGCATCGGCGCCAGCGCGCGCTCAATGCTTGAACGCGCAGCCGCGGAGCAGTGGGGCGTTCCAGTCGAAGAGTGCAAGGCTGTATTGCATGAAGTTGTCCATGAAGCGTCAGGCCAACGCGCAGGCTATGGCGCACTTGCAGCCGCAGCCGCTGCTTTGGAGCCGCCGGCCTATGAGGGCGACGGCTTCGACCCAACGGCCGCGACATACACGCTGAAGAAGCCCTCCGAATGGCGTTACATCGGCAAGTCGGCGGCGGCGGTTGATCTTGACGACATGCTTGTCGGCAAAGCCGTGTACGGCCAGGACCTCACCCTGCCCGGCATGAAGATCGCCGTCATCGCTCGGGCGCCGGTGCTTTACGGAAAAGTCAAATCTTTCGACGCCAGCGCAGCCGAACAAGAACCCGGCGTCAGCCATGTTCTCGAGCTGCCGGCGGGCGATCGGCCTGCGCCTGGCAATCAAGGCGGCTTTAACCCTCTCGGCGGCGTTGCTGTCGTCGCCGATAATACGTGGGCCGCCATTCAGGGCCGGAACGCGCTTGAAATCGAATGGGAAGACGGCGCCAATGCGGACTATGATTCAGCGGCCTATCGCGCCGAGTTGGAAGCGTCCGTGAAAGAGCCGCAACGGGTCGTACGCGAAAAGGGAGACGTTGAGGCGGCCTTCGCCGGCGCGTCGAACGTCGTCACCGCCGACTATTACGTTCCCCATCTCGCCCACGCGCAAATGGAGCCGCCGGCGGCGCTCGCCGAGTTTAAGGACGGCAAAGTCGAGGTGTGGACGTCGACGCAAAATCCGCAACAGGCTCGCCTCGACCTCGCCGAAATACTCGGCGTCGGATACGAGAATGTCCGCGTCAACAACGCTCTTCTCGGCGGCGCATTCGGCCGCAAGTCAAAACCGGACTTTGTCTATGAAGCCGCGCTGCTGTCGCGCCAGCTCGGCGTACCCGTCAAGGTGATTTGGACGCGGGAAGACGACATTCATCATGACTACCTGCACTCGGTCAGCGCCCAACGGGTCGAGGGCGCCCTTGACGAAAACGGCGCCCTGACCGCGTGGCGCCACCGCGTCACGTTCCCGTCGATCGGGACGACATTCAATCCGGCGGCGGAATATGGCAGCGACGGCGAACTGAGTTTGGGCTTTACGGACAATCCGTTCGCGGTTCCCAACATGCGCCTCGAAAACGGAAAGGCGAAAGGCAAAATCCGCATCGGCTGGCTGCGTTCGGTGAATAACATTCAGCACGCCTTCGCCGTTCAGTCCTTCGCCGCGGAACTGGCGCACGCCGCCGGGCGCGATCCGAAAGACTACCTCCTCGAACTTATCGGCGAGGATCGGATCATTAATCTCGATGAAGAAGGGCTTCAGGTGGAATACGGTAACTACAATCAACCGTATGAAGACTATCCGATCGATACAGCGCGGCTGAAAAATGTCATCAACGTAGCCGCGGACGCGATTGGATGGCGCACCGACCTGCCGCAAGGCCGCGGTATGGGCATCGCCGGTCATCGCAGCTTTCTGAGCTACGTGGCGACAGCTGTCGAAGTCTCCGTCAGTGAAGACGGCGCCCTTGAGATTCCGCGCATGCACGTCGCCTGCGACTGCGGCGTCGCCGTCAACCCTGAGTCGGTGCGCGCACAGATGGAAGGCGGTTCAATTTTCGCGCTGTCTTGTATTCTGTCGAGCGCGATTACGGTCGCCGCCGGCCGGGTCGAACAGAATAATTTCTACGACTACGAGATGGCGCGGATCCATCAGGCGCCGAGAGAGATCGACATCACGCTCGTTGAAAGCGACGCCGCTCCCGGCGGGGTCGGCGAACCGGGTACGCCGCCCTTCGCCCCCGCTCTGGTCAACGCAATATTCGCGGCCACAGGAAAACGCATCCGGGAGCTGCCCCTTGGGGACCAACTAAGAGCCTAAAGCGAGCCAACGCCGGCGGCGCGGCTTCGCCGACTCGTCTTGAAGGCTTCGCGCGCCGATTCGACGCATTAAGAGCGATCGTTCGCCCATCGGCGCCTTGCAGGTTCGGCGCGCAAAGTGCGCCCATATGGCCAAAATCGGTTCCGTTTTCGCCGGGATCGCGCACCATTATGGTTACGACTCCCAAAATGGGAACAAGACCGCGGTTTTTTACCGGCACGCTATTGGCAAGTGATCCACTAACACCATATTTCGGCGGAATTATTCTGTCCGGGACTATCGCCAAACACGTTTAGAGTGGTAATCAATACCGCGAAATCGGACGTCAATCAGCAAGTTTGCGTTTGGGGGAGACGCTGATGATCACGGCAAAGCCCTTTCGAAAAGAGAGGCTTTTGGGAACGCTGCTCTGTGCGGTTCCGGCAATTTATTGCTTTTCTATAGCCGCTTACGCGGTCTGGCAGTTTGACGATTTTGCCGGCTCCTTGGTCTATTTCACACGCTATGTGGCCGCCCCGGCGCTCATCGGCGGCGCCCTCGTCTGGATGATTTTCGCAGGCAAAGCACAAACGAGGACCATTGTCGGCGTGAACGCCATGGCCATCCTCGCAGCGCTGTTCGCCCATGAAGCGTACGCGACCTCATCAATCGCGAAAGCCTTGAAACAATCCATCGCATCGGTTCAGGCCGACACGTCCCAGAGTTCGGCGTCGGTTCGGTCCCTGCCGCCCGGCGCAACGCTGAGGCGCCTCAATTATCAGGCGGGATTAACGACCTCACTTGAAGAAGCTGTTCTGGGCGGTCCGCCTCACCGCGACGTATTGATGTGCTTTCATCCGACCAAAGGGCCGGTGCGCTATAGATCCGACCGATACGGCTTCAACAATCCGGACACGATTTACGATGCGGACGCCATCGACGTGGCCCTGTTTGGAGACTCCTTTACGGAAGGCATATGCCTGGAGCCCGGCGACGACGTCGCCGGACAGGTTCGATCGGCTGGCTTCAATGCGGCGAATTTTGGAATTCGCGGCAACGGACCGCTGTTCGAACTCGCCGCGATGGGACGCTACGGCCGCGCGTTCAAACCGAAGACGGTTGTTGTTCTCTACTACGCCGGGAACGACGGATCGAATCTGGAGCAAGAGGCCAGCGAAGCGTGGCTCATGGCGGGACTTGAAGATGACGCTGACTATGGCTCTCCGGCTTGGTCCGAAGCGCAGAAAGCCAGTGTGGACAGTGCGATTCCCGTCCTCGCGAATACGAGCGGAGCGGCCTCATCGCAAAGCTATCGAAGGCGGTTGATGCGCAACTTCGTGGCGTTGGCGCAAACGTGGTCGGTCCTGGGCCTCCACTACCCGAGCCTGCCGAAACACCAGCCCATTTTTCTCGACGTTATCTCGAAGATGGAATCTCTGGCCAAAGAGTGGGACGGTGATTTTATCCTGGTCTATATCCCTCGGGCGGAACGGTTCCGCGGCGCATTGCCCAATGATTTTGTTTTTGACGCAGACAGACGGTTAGTCATTGAAGCCGCAAAGCAAGCAAACATCTCCCTCATCGACCTGGCGGAGGAATTCGGCAAAACAGGAGACCCCTACGCGAATTTCGGCCCTGACGGGCATTTCAGCGAAGAGGGCGCAAAACTTGCAGCAAGCCTGATTATCGAAGAAATCAAAGTTGCTCGCGGAGAGCAAATCGCGGCCTCCGCCGCCGTAAGCCGATAAGGAACCGCATGGCGCGTAACAAGGCAAAATTCGCACCGCACGAGGCCGGCGCCACATCTGAGGCGCCGCCGGAGCCTTCCAATCGCTCCTTTGGACTGATTGTGGGCGGGATCGCGCTCGCCATCGGCGCGCTTCGTTTCTTTATTCTCGATCACAGCGGCCCCTTCACCATCGGTTTCCTGGCGATCGGCGGCGCCTTAATGCTGCTGGGCCTGATTGCCCCGTCGCTTCTTTCCATACCCAACCGATTGTGGATGAAGCTTGGCGTGCTGCTTGGGATAATCGTTACACCGATCGTTCTCGGTCTCATCTTTCTGTCGACATTCGTTCCCATCGGTTTTTTGATGCGTTTGCGCGGCTACGATCCCATGCGGCGCGCAGAAAAAGATCCCGGCGAAAGCTATTGGATCGTACGGGATCCGGCCGGACCCGATCCAAAGACAATGCCGAACCAGTTCTAAACGGAAAACACACATGGACTTCATCGTAGAACTCTGGCGATTCATGCGAGCCCGCCGTAAGTTTTGGCTCCTCCCGGTCATATTCATGCTGACGATTTTCGGCGGCTTGCTTGTATTGGCCCAAGGCTCGCCAGTGGCCCCGTTTATTTACTCGCTGTTCTAGTCGCTCCGGCCACCAGTTCCATCATGCGCATTCTCGGCATTTCCGCTTTTTATCACGACAGCGCCGCCGCCCTCGTTGAGGACGGTAAGATTGTGGCCGCCGCCCAGGAGGAGCGTTTCACACGCGTTAAGCACGATCCGCGCTTTCCAAAAAACAGCATCGACTACTGCCTTCAGGAAGCGAACTGCGCTCTCGACAGCGTGGATTATGTCGCGTTCTACGAAAAGCCGCTTATCAAATTCGAACGGCTTCTGGAGACATACCTGGCAAACGCGCCGCGGGGCTTTCGGTCCTTCCAAATGGCGATTCCGGTTTGGGTGAAGGAAAAGCTCTTCCAGAAGACGGGCCTGAAAAAGTCTCTCAAAAGCTTAGAGGGCGGCGACAAATGGAACCAGAATATTCTGTTTACCGAGCATCATCAGTCGCATGCGGCGAGCGCATTCTTCGCATCTCCATTTGAGAGCGCCGCTGTCTTGACCATGGACGGGGTTGGCGAATGGTGCACAACCTCAATCGGTCGCGGCCAGGGCAACAGTCTTGAGATCGAACGCGAGCTGCATTTCCCTCACTCGCTCGGCCTGCTGTACTCCGCTTTCACATATTTTACCGGTTTCAAGGTCAATTCCGGCGAGTACAAGCTCATGGGTTTGGCGCCGTATGGCGAGCCTCGGTTCACTCAGGTGATTTTGGACAATCTGATTGACCTTCGTGAAGACGGCTCATTCAGGCTCAACCAGAAGTTCTTCAATTACTGCACTGGTCTGACGATGACCAATGACGCCTTTGCATCGCTGTTTGAGGGCCCTCCGCGAAAAGCGGAAGATCGACTGACGCAACGGGAAATGGACATTGCGGCGTCGATCCAACAAGTCACGCAACAGGTCGTTCTCAGGCTGGCCCGGGAAGCGAGAAAAACAACGGGTGAAGAGAATCTCTGCCTGGCGGGCGGGGTCGCATTGAATTGCGTCGCCAATGGCGAACTTCTCCGCGAAGGCATTTTTGAAAACATCTGGGTGCAGCCGGCGGCCGGCGACGCCGGCGGCGCGCTTGGCGCCGCGCTGTCCACCTGGCATCAATTTCTCGATGAGCCCAGAACGCCGCTGGGCAATCATCAAGACAACATGCGGGGCGCATACCTCGGCCCGTCCTTTTCCCAATCCGATATCGAAGACCGACTGACCAAAGCCGGCGGCGTCTTTGAAAAGCACGCCGAGGACAGCGTGATCGCGATGACGGCCGATGCGCTGGCCGACGGAAAGGCGGTCGGGTGGATGCAAGGCCGCATGGAGTTTGGACCGAGGGCCCTCGGCGGTCGGTCGATCCTTGGCGACCCGAGATCGCCGACGATGCAGAAGCTTCTGAACCTGAAAGTGAAGTTTCGCGAGAGCTTTCGTCCTTTTGCGCCGTCAGTGCTGCGCGAAGACGTTGCAGAGTGGTTTGATATTGATACGGACAGCCCGTACATGTTGATGGTCGCCGGCGTAACAAAAGACCGTCTGCGTACCATGACGGAGGAAGAAAACGCTCTCTTCGGCATCGAAAAGCTGAACGTGGCGCGTTCTGAAATCCCTGCGGTCACCCATGTGGACTACTCAGCACGGGTGCAGACGGTCCACCGCGAGACCAACCCCCGCTATCATGCCCTGATCTCTGAGTTCAAACAGCGCACCGGCTGTCCTGTGATCGTGAATACGAGCTTCAATGTGCGCGGAGAGCCCATCGTCTGCTCACCCGAAGACGCCTTCCGGTGCTTCATGGGCACGGACCTGGATATGCTCGTCGTCGGCGACTGCGTGCTCAGGAAAGAAGATCAGGACCCGGCGCTGGCGCAGGATTACAAGGAAGCCTTCGAACTCGACTAGCAACTTTCGTCGTCAACGCCGGCTTTCGACAGAACACACCCTTTCACAAAAAAACCCGGCTCCATGAAGAAGCCGGGTTTAATTTAGTTCGCAAACGATCGGCGCGTTAGGCTGAGGCGGCGCCAGTATCGATTTTCACCCCCGGCCCCATGGTCGAGGAAATCGCGATCTTCTTGATATAAGTGCCCTTGGCGCCGGACGGTTTGGCCTTGGCGACAGCGTCGATGAACGCCTGCACGTTCTCAGCGATCGCTTTCTCTTCAAAGCTCGCCTTGCCGACGCCGGCATGAACGACGCCGGCTTTTTCGGCCTTGAACTGCACCGCGCCGCCCTTGGCGTCCTTAATGGCTTTGGTGACGTCGGGCGTCACGGTGCCGACTTTCGGGTTCGGCATTAGGCCGCGCGGGCCAAGCACTTTGCCGAGCCGTCCGACAACGGACATCATATCGGGCGTTGCAATCACACGATCGAAATCCATAAAGCCGCCCTGAATTTTTTCCATCAGGTCATCGGCGCCGACAATATCGGCCCCGGCGGCCTTGGCTTCATCCGCTTTGGCGTCCTTGGCGAATACGGCGACGCGGACGTCCCGGCCGGTGCCGTTCGGCAGCGAGACGACGCCCCGCACCTGTTGATCGGCGTGCCGCGTGTCGATGCCGAGATTCATGGAAATCTCGATCGTTTCATCGAACTTGGCTTTGGCGTTGGCTTTGACCGACTTCACCGCTTCTTCCACCGAATGAGACTTTCCGGCGTCGATTGCTTCGCGGGCTGCGCGAATTCGTTTTCCTGGTTTGGTCATCGCTCGTTATCCCCTCACCTCGAGGCCCATGGCGCGCGCCGAGCCCATGATGATTTTGGTCGCCGCGTCGATGTCGTTCGCGTTGAGATCCGGCATCTTCGCTTCGGCGATCTCACGGCACTGAGCGACCGTGATCGAACCGGCGACGCTGCGCCCGGGTTCGGACCCGCCCTTCGGTAATTTGGCCGCCTTTTTAAGATAGTAAGCCGCCGGCGGGGTTTTTGTTTCGAAGGTAAAGGACTTGTCCTGATAGATCGTGATGATCGTCGGGACAGGCATGCCCTTTTCCATTTCCTGCGTCTTGGCGTTAAACGCCTTGCAGAATTCCATGATGTTGAGACCGCGCTGGCCAAGCGCCGGGCCGATCGGGGGAGACGGCG
>JANQON010000005.1 GCA_028289605.1 Hyphococcus sp.
TACGCTGCTGCCGCTCGGCGGCATCGGGGTCGAGGAAGACGGAGCGGAAGCGGCGAACGAGAGGCAGGAGGCCAACTACCTGTTCTCGCCGGACCCGCAGTCGCTCATGCAGGAGCTCTTGCCTGCGTACTTCCGCACGACGGTCTGGAACGACTTTCTCCAGGCTTTGGTCAGTGAACATCTCGCCCGCATGGTCGCCATGAAGAACGCGACGGACGCGGCGGACAAACTCATCAAGACGCTCACCCGCCTGTACAACCGGGCGCGTCAGACGCAGATCACGAACGAAATCGCCGAGCTCATGGGCGGCGTAGAAGCGCTGAAGTAGCGTCGAGGAGTGAGAGAAATGGTCCATGGAAAAATCGTTCAGGTCATTGGTTCGACCCTGGACGCCGAGTTCCCGAAAGGGGAACTGCCCGAGATCTACGACGCGCTGGTGGTGGAAACCACGAACGCGGACGGACAGAAGGAGACGCTGACCTGCGAAACGCAGCAGCATCTCGGCGACAACCGTGTGCGGGCCGTGTCACTCGGCTCGACGGACGGTCTCGTGCGCGGCATGACGATCTCCAACACGGGCGCCCCGGTGTCCGTGCCGGTCGGTGAAGCCACGCTCGGTCGCGTGTTCAACCTGCTCGGCGATCCGATCGACAAGAACGGCCCGATCCCGGAGACGGGACGCCTGCCGATTCACCGCTCGGCGCCGGACTTCAAGGATCTCGAGCCGAAGACGCAGATCTTCGAGACGGGCATCAAGGTCGTCGACATGCTCGCTCCGTACGTGAAGGGCGGTAAGACCGGACTCTTCGGCGGTGCGGGCGTCGGCAAGACGGTGCTCATCCAGGAGCTCATCAACAACATCGCGAAAGTGCACGGCGGCTATTCGGTCTTCGCCGGCGTCGGCGAGCGCACCCGTGAGGGTAACGACCTCTACTGGGAAATGATCGAATCCGGCGTGAACAAGAACCCGCAAGAACATGGCGGGTCGGCGGAAGGCTCTAAATGCTCGCTGATCTACGGGCAGATGAACGAACCGCCGGGCGCGCGGGCGCGGGTTGCGCTTTCCGGCCTCACCGTTGCGGAACACTTCCGCGATCAGGGCCAGGATGTTCTGTTCTTCGTCGACAACATTTT
Organism: Hyphococcus sp.; assembly: GCA_028289605.1. Taxonomy (GTDB): domain Bacteria; phylum Pseudomonadota; class Alphaproteobacteria; order Caulobacterales; family Parvularculaceae; genus Hyphococcus. The sequence continues at coordinate 1,135 of JANQON010000005.1, forward strand.
CCGGTTTACCCAAGCCGGTTCGGAAGTCTCCGCGCTCCTCGGCCGTATCCCGTCGGCGGTGGGCTATCAGCCGACGCTTGCGACGGACATGGGTTCGATGCAGGAGCGGATCACGACCACCACCAAGGGCTCGATCACCTCGGTCCAGGCGATTTACGTGCCGGCCGACGACCTCACCGACCCGGCGCCGGCGACGTCGTTCTCGCACCTTGACGCAACGACCGTTCTGAACCGCGCCATCTCGGAAAAAGGCATCTACCCGGCTGTGGACCCGCTGGATTCAACTTCACGGATCCTCGATCCGCGCATTGTCGGCGACGAACACTACGCCGTCGCCCGGGGCGTCCAGGGCATTTTGCAACGCTACAAGGCGCTGCAGGACATCATCGCCATTCTCGGCATGGACGAGCTCTCCGAAGAGGACAAGCTGGTCGTCGCCCGGGCGCGGAAGGTGGAACGCTTCCTGTCGCAGCCCTTCGACGTCGCCCAAGTCTTCACCGGTTTCCCGGGCATTCAGGTGCCTGTCGAAGATACAGTGCGTTCGTTCAAAGGCCTCATCGAAGGCGAGTACGATCACCTGCCGGAAGCGGCGTTCTACATGGTCGGCTCCATCGACGATGCGATCGAGAAGGCCGGCAAACTGGCGGCGGAAGCGGCGTAACGGGCGATGGCCGATAAACTTCACTTCACTCTCGTCTCGCCGGAACGCGAGCTGATGTCCCAGGATGTCGACCAGGTCGACATTCCGGGGTCGGAAGGCTGGATGGGCGTGTTCGCGAACCATGCGCCGCTGATGGCGACGCTGGCGCCGGGCATGGTCAAGATCCGCGACGGTTCGGACGAAAAACGCATCTTCGTGCGCGGCGGTTTCGCGGAGATCTCGCCCGCGGGCCTAACGGTGCTCGCCGAAGAGGCGATGCCGGCGGAAGAACTGAACGCGGAAAAAATCGCTCGGGCGATCAAGGACGCGGAAGAAGACGTAGCCGACGCCGACACCGACGAAAAGAAACTCGCCGCTCAGCAGTCGCTGGATCGATTGAAAGAGCTGCAAACGGCGTTGTAGTTTGCCCGTCATCCCGTGCGCGCTGCATTGCGCAAGGGATGACGGTTACTCATTTAGCTTTTCGATAATCTCCGCCATCGCCGCCGGCGGTTCCGCCTCCACGGTGATCGCCGGTTTCAGTTTCGCGAGCGGAACGACCACGCGGCGAGCATGCAGCATCAGCGGCTCCGCGCGCTCAAGCGCGGACAAGTTCCCATACAGAGGATCGCCGAGGATCGGCGCTCCGATAGAGGCCAAATGCACGCGGATCTGGTGCGTGCGCCCGGTTTTCGGCTTTGCTTCGATAAAGGAAAGCCCGTCCTTTTGCGCCAGCACGCGATAGGTCGTGCGCGCTTTGAGCGCGGTCTCATCGCCTTCGGCGGCGATATGCATGCGCCAGCCTCGCTTCTGTTTTCCCTTCATCAGCGGCGCGTCGATGGCGCCGGACAGTTTTTCCGGAACGCCCCGGCAGACCGCCCAATAGGTCTTGTCGACTTTCCCTTCAAAGAACAATTTGTGCAGTTTGCGCAGCGCCTTGGGGTGTCGGCCCAGGATCAGGCAGCCCGTGGTATCGCGGTCGAGCCGGTGGGCGAGCGCCGGCGGTCTGGGCAGTCCGAACCGCAATGCGTCGAAATAGTCTTCCAGGCTTTCGCCGTCGGTCTCCCGGACCGGGCCGGGCCTTGCGTGAACGACCAGCCCCGCCGGCTTGTCGATGACCAGCATCAGACCGTCGCGATGGAGCACGCGGGAGAGCAGAAAGTCCTTTTCGAACCGATGATCCGTCATCTTGGGGCGAGCGTACCTTAGGTGAATTTGACAAAGACGCTCCCATGCAAAGCAAAATGGCGCGGCCAATGCAATTCGCGAGCGTTATCGCAGCGCTCGGCGCTGCGATAGCGTCGTCCGCGGGGCAGGCCATGGCGGAACAATATGAACAGCCGGACTACCGGGTGGTGTCGGCTCATGACGACCAGATTGAAATCCGCCAATACCCGTCGATGTTGCTGGCGGAAGTCACCGTGACAGGCGATCGCGGCGAGGCGGCCAACAAAGCGTTTTCGATCCTGTTCGGATACATCTCAGGCGGCAATGTCGCGCGTTCGGAGATCGCTATGACGGCGCCGGTGACGCAGTCTGCATCTCAAGAGATTGCGATGACGGCGCCGGTAACGCAGTCCGAAAGCGGCGACGGCGTTTGGAACGTCGCGTTCATCATGCCGTCAACGTTCACGCGCGACACGTTGCCTGTCCCAAAGGACGATCGCGTCCGGATCGTTGAACGGCCTGGCCATCGGGCCGCCGCCATCCGTTTCAGCGGGCGTTACACGATGGACCGCCTTAAGAAGTTCGAAAACCGACTCTTGCAATTTGTGAAGACTGAAGGATTTCGCATCGCCGCCGACCCGCAATTTGCCTTTTATAATAGTCCGTTCACGCCGTTTTTCTTGCGGCGCAATGAGATCATCGTCGAGCTTGTGGAGCAGTCTTAGAGCGTTCGAATAAAGTCCCGCAGCGGCGTAAAGGCCGCCATTAATTCTTCATAGACGTGACGCTTGAACGGAACGATGAGGGACGGCGCCTCTTCCAACTCGCCCCAGCGCCAGTCATCGAATTCCTGGTGGTCGTCCGCCTCTAAATCAATCTCCGACTCATCGCCTTCAAACAACATCGCCGCCCATTTCTGGCGTTGCCCGATCCAGTCGCGTTTGCGGTACCCTTCGGGAAATCGATACCATAGCCATCCCGGCGTGACCGAAAGCAGACGCGCCGAGGAAACGCCCGTCTCCTCCTTGAGCTCGCGATAGGCTGCGTCAACCACATGTTCGTCCGTATCAATGCCGCCCTGCGGCATCTGCCAGCGCCATTCGCCCGCCGCGTTCTCGCCGGACCGGACGCTTGACGCCATTTTCGCGCGACGCCCCAGAAAGACGCGTCCTTGTTCGTTGAACAGCGCGACGCCCACATTGGGGCGAAACTGGTTTAAAAACGTCTCATCATACATAAGGCTGCGCGCATCTGATCGGCTACGCGGAACGGCTTAGCGGGATGCGTAGCGGGACGGCAAGGCCGATGACGCCGGGGCGAGCGTGAGCCCTTTCTTTTCCAACGATTGCGCCCAGCTCTCGATTTCGTCGATGGTCGCCGCGTGGGCGAACGTTTTGCCGAGCGCTTTGCCGTCGCGCCGGGCGGATGCTTCCAGACCGTCCAGAGCGCGCCGCACCGAGGCGCGGGCGGCGTCGTTCGGCGCGGGCGGAATGACGCGGGTGACGGCGGCGACGGCGGTTCCGCTGCGCCGTGCGATCGACTGCGCCGCGCCGGTATCGTCTACATAGGCGACGCCGGCTTCGCGAAGACGGGTCAGCACCGGCGCCATGGATTTCGGGTCCGCGGCGAATTTGCCGCCAAGATAGTTTGTGGCGGCGAAATAGCCGCCGAATCTGGACATCAGCCAATCAAGGCGCTGCAGGTTTTCTTCCGGCGTGCGCGAGGTGAGCAGCCCTGCTGCGCCGAGCGCCGAGGGCTCGCCCCTATAGGTTTCCATGGGCAGTTCAATCAGCACTTCATGGCCGGCGTTTCGCGCCTTTTCCGTCCAGAATGGAAGGTCTTCGGCATAGGGGGCGAACGCCAGCGAGATCTCAGGAGGCAGGTTGTCGATCGCGCGCTCCGTGATCGATTTGTTGAGGCCGAGCCCGCTGACGATGAGCGCAACCTGCGGCGCCCCGTCGCCGCCGTCGAAAGACGCCCGGTAGTAGTTGAGCGCCAAGCGACCGTCATTCGCCGGTTTCGGAATCTTGCCGAACGGCGTGCTTCGCAAAAGCGCCGGGTCCGCATCCGGGATCGGCCTGGCGCGGGGCTTCGTGGCGGAAGCCGTGGTGACGGATGTCACGCGCTGGCCGCTGCCGGCGATCGTAATCACAACGTCGTCCGGGTCAAAAGGCATGACATCGTCCGGCGGCGTTTCGGGAACATCAAACTCGTCCGGATACGCAAGAACATCGACCGTTTCGGTCTCGTCGCCTGTCTCCGGATCTTTGGGGAACTCTTCATCAACGCCCGGCGCGGCGAGGCGCAGCCCGCCCGCGCGCGCCGGTGCGGCCGGTTCCTGGCGCGCCATGACTTCAACCCCATCCACCGGGAGTGAAATCCTGCCGGCGCCGTCTCCGACAAGCGCCGGGAAAAGAGCCGCGCCGATGATCAACCCGGAAACGCAAAACGCCGCCGTCCAGGCTATGGTTAGCCGGGAGATGACGGGGCGTCTGTATTTGCGTCGCGGTCCGGGGCGCATAAATCTGGCGTGGGCGCGCCGTTCGGCGCGTCATTACGTTGCTTCGGTCGGGGATTCTTTTTGGTGGAATAGGGTTAATCAATAGAAAACAGGGCCGCCTCACGAGGCGGCCCTGATGGGCGATTTCTATTGATTCTCCGTCCGCTACTGCGCGCGGGCGGCGCCGGCGTCGGCGAGAAGCTGGCGGTAGGACGTGGCGTCGGCGAGAATCTCGATCGCCCGCTCCAGCTGGCAATCGTTAATCGTTTCGCCGTCTTCTTCATAGCCGCACTGGACCGGCGCAGGTCCGTTGTCCTCGTTCTCGTCGCTGGCGACGTCCTCGTCCGGGACGGCCTCGTCGAGACGACTGGTGAGCGACGGATCGATTTCGTTAACGTCCAGCGCATTCGGCAAATCAGCCTCAGAAGGCCGTTCCGGGCGCTCTTCGGCGTCCTGGCCCGGATAAATCACCGGCATGTCGATATCAGGTTCGATGCCCAGCGCCTGGATGGAGCGGCCGGACGGCGTGTAGTAGCGCGACGTTGTCAGCCGCAGCGCGCCCTGAAGGCCGTTTTGGAGCGGTATGACCGTCTGCACCGAGCCCTTGCCGAAAGACTTTGTGCCGAGAAGCAGCGCCCGATTCCGGTCCTGCAGGGCGCCGGCGACAATTTCCGACGCCGATGCGGAGCCGCCGTTGATCAGAACGATGATGGGCTTGCCGTTCAATCTGTCGCCGGGCGTGCCCATCTCACGCAGCGTGTCGCGCGGGCGCCGGCCCCGGGTGGAGACGATTTCGCCTCCTTCGAGGAACATGTCCGACACCGACACCGCCTGATCGAGCAATCCGCCGGGATTGGAGCGCAGATCGAGTATCAGCCCCTTCATGCCGCCGGAGATTTCGCGATTGAGCTCTTTGATCGCTTTTTTGAGACCATCGTCGGTCTGTTCGGAGAACGTTGCGATGCGCACATACCCGAATTGTCCTTCGGCGCGGTGAGTGACCGATTGGACCGTGACAATGTCGCGGATGAGAGAAAGCTCAAAAGGGTCGGCGTCGCGATCGCGCACAACTTTGATGTTGACGCGCGTGCCTTTCTCGCCCTTCAAGTGCGAGATCGCTTCGTCAATGGACATGCCGAGCACCGGCTTTCCGTCGATCTCGACAATAAGGTCGTTCGTCTGCATGCCGGCGCGATCTGCTGGCGTGTCGTCAATCGGCGCAACGATTTTGACAAATCCCTTGTCCGGACCGTCATTGTCCATGGTGATCTGGATGCCAAGGCCCGCAAAAGAGCCTCGGGTTTGTTCCTGCATGGCCTGGAAATCGTCGGCCGACAGGTAGTTCGAGTGCGGATCAAGCGTCGACAGCATGCCGTCGATGGCGCCTTTGATCAGGTCGGAGTCTTCCGGTTCGGCGACATAGTTTTCATGCACCTGTTCGAAGACCTCCCCGAAGAGGTCAAGTTGGCGGAAGGTGTCGGCTGAAATCGATGCGCGCGCGAAAACCGCGCTTGAAAGGGCCCCGAACACGAGCGCGCCGCCAAAGGCCGCGGCGACGAGCGCCCCGGTAGAATAGCCCTTTTGCGGCTCGCCGGCGTGTCGGCGGCGCGACGGGGAAAGGAACTTCGAATGTTTCATGAACAACACCTTGTCTCACATTGAGGCCCGCCTTAGAGGGCAAGCCCGTCCACATCTTTGCTGGAGAGCCAAAACGCAGGGTTAACAGGCTCGCCGTTTTTCCGGATCTCCAGATCCAGCACTCCGTCCCCTTCGGCCATCTGCGCCACCGGTTCTCCAGCCGATATTCGCTGGTTTTCCTCAACCAGAATGTCGCCGACGCCCAGCAACAGTATATGATACCCGCCGCCAACGTCCAGAATGACGAGGTTGCCGATCGGCTGCCAATCCCGCGCAACCACGATCCTGCCTTCGAACGGCGCCGTAACGATGGCGTTACTGCGGGCAGCAAATCGCATGCCTTCAAAATAGCCGCCCTCAGGCCGGGGTTTGCCGAACTGGCCGGTTAACCGTCCTGCGACAGGGGGGCGCAACACCCCTTTCGCCGATTCAAACGTCTTGCGCGCGATGAACGGCGTCGGGGACGCCTCCTTGATGCTGGGGGGCGTCGGCGCCGTTGCGGTTAATGCGGGCTGCGACCCAACCGGCGCCGCCTTCGGCGCCGGCGGCTTGAGACGCGGCGTCACCGAGTGGGCGAGGCGCTCAAGACGGCGAACAATCTCGCGCAGAGACGTCGCCCGAACGGCAAGGCGGGCGGTTTCCTTTTGCGCGGCGGCGGCGAGGCTTTCAGCGACATCGCGCTCTTGTTCTTTTTCCGCCATGAGATCGGACAGCACATCCCGGCGGGCGGCGAGCTCGCGATTGGTCGCCTCATACGACGCGCGTTCTTCGGCAAGCTTAGCGGCGAGTTCCGTCAGGCGCGCTATTGCATCGCGCAGGCGGTTCGCTCTCGCTTCCACCTCCGGCGCCGCTTCAGCCATCACCATAGCGGCGCGGGCGGCTTCATTGGCGTCGCCCGGCGAGACCAGCAGCGCCGGCGGGCGAGACAGTTCAAGCGCCTGCAGCGCGGCGAGCAGGTCGCTCACATTCTCGCTTTCGGCGGCGAGGGACGCGTCGGCTTCGGCCTTTTCCGTCTCCAATTCCGCGATCGTTTCTTCAAGTCCGGTGATGCGCCGCTCCGCTTCCTGAATCGAATTCGCGGTTTCGATCATGCGGTGGCGCAGCGCCGCGACCTCCTGGGCTTTCTCCTCCGCCTCGCGGCGCAGTCTTTTTTCTTCTTCTGCGCGGTCTTTGAGGCGACGTTCGACTTCCTGCAGTTCGTTAGGATTGGTCTGCGCCGCCGCCGGGGCCGCCGTCAGCGCCGCCAGGAAAACATATGCCGCCAGTCTCATCATGCGCGGTGATAAGGGTGACCGGAAAGAATTGTCATAGACCGGTATAGTTGCTCCGCCAGCATCGCCCTGACAAGCATGTGCGGCCACGTCGCTTTTCCAAATGCGATGGACCGGCGCGCCTGCGCGACGATTGCCCGGTCATGGCCGTCCGCCCCGCCGATCAGCATGGCGACCCTTTTCACGCCGGCGTCTCGCCAGTCCGCCAGCATCGCGGCCAGATCCTGGCTGCTGATATTGTCGCCGCGCTCGTCAAGCGCAACCACCGCCGCCGCCCCCGCCGCGGACCGAAACCACTCGGCTTCCTTGGCTGTGCGCTTGGGCCCGGCGAGGCCTTTCGGCGGCTCGTACTCCTGCAGGGACGGGCCGGAAAACCCCAGCGGCTTTCCTGCGTCGCTGGCGCGCTTCAGATAGGTTTCAACAAGCGTCGCTTCGGCGCTTCCGCGCATTTTGCCGACGGCGCATACGACTAGTTGCATAGTTGCGCCTCAAGCCGGGCGAGGGGAAAGAGGGTCAGGCGTCCGCTTTCACCGGCGCATGCGCCGCTTCGGACCAAACCCGCTCCAGATTGTAAAACTGTCGGACTTCCGGTCGGAATAGATGAACGATAATGTCGCCGGCGTCGATCAGGACCCAGTCGGCGGCGCCCGCGCCCTCGACCTGGGCGCGGCCGAACCCCGAATCCTTCAGTCTACGGACGATCTTGTCCGCCATGGCGCTGACGTGACGCGCCGACCGGCCTGATGCGACGATCATGTGATCGGCGATGTCTGACTTGCCCGCGAGCGGAATAGTCACGACATCTTCAGCTTTGTCGTTTTCCAACTCGTCTTTGATGATCGAAAGAAGCGCCCCGCTCAGTTCTTCAGGGCTAAGATCGGCGAGTGCGCCGGATTTCGTTTCATCGACCGCGTCGCCTTCATTGGCGACCAGCCTTAACGCGGCCTTTTCGGCGGCCGCGGATGCGCCGTTCAGTGAACTCAGCGTCGTCCTCCATAAACACCGCGAGGGCCCGCACTCTCCCTCGCCCATAAAATATAAGACCGTTCACGGCCGCCTCCAACCGCCGGAGGCGAAATTATCTGTTGCTCAAAAGGCACGCCGCAAACCAGTGGTTTTCGTCCGTCCAAACCTGCTCCAGACGCCAGGGCGTTTCGGAGAAAAGCGCCTTTAGACGGTTAATCGAGTATTTGTGAGAATTCTCGGTATGAATGGTTTCGCCTTCGGAAAACGCAAAAGACGCCTCGCCCAGGGCGATCTCAGTGCGCCTTTTGGCCCGTAAGTGCATTTCGATGCGGCAGTCGCGCTCATTATAGAAGGCGAAATGCTCAAAGTCGTCCGGCGTCAGGCGGGCCCCGAGCTCCCGTTGCATGCGCGAGAGCAAATTGAGATTGAACGCCGCCGTGACGCCGGCGGCGTCATTGTATGCGGCGTTGAGAATGGCGGGATCCTTTTCAAGGTCGACGCCCAATAGGAATTGCGCGTCCTCCCCGAGGGTTGCTCCCGCACGGCGCAGAAAGCGGGCGGCCTCTTCAGGCGTCATATTGCCGATCGTCGAGCCGGGAAAGAAGCCCATCCAACGCCGGGGTTCGGGAAAAGCGCCCTCCGGTATTTTGACGTGTCCGTAAAAGTCGGCGCACACCGCCGCGACCGGCAGGTCGAATTTCTCCGCAATCGCTGTCGCGCTGTCGATCAGATAGTCGCGGGAAATATCCATCGCGACATAGGCGCAGGGATCAGCAAGACCATTGAGCAGCCATTCAATTTTTTCACTTGCGCCTGAACCGTACTCGAAAATGGCGGCGTTGGCGCCGGGCGCAGCGGTAATGTCGCTGGCGTTATCGAGAAACACTGCTTTTTCCGTGCGCGTTGGATAGTATTCGGGCAGTTCGGTGATTTTCCGAAACAGCCGTGAGCCGATTTCGTCGTAGAAGTATTTCGGACTGAGCGACCTTTGCGGCTGGGAAAATCCTTCCATTACGTCCGCACGGAAGTCGCCGACGGCAGGGTGGAGGTCGAGGAAAAAAGCGAGCGGGCCATATGGCGCTGTCAAATCGGTCAATGAACTGGCGTTCCCATTTGCTGTATTTCTAAGCGCAGTTGATGACAGTGGATTGTCGGTGTCTTCAAAATAAATCCACGCCGGCGGTTCGCGATCAACGAGGCTTTCGCCGTCGCTGTTGATCCGGAAGCTAGCGAGCGCCTCAAACGCCTCGCTTTTTAGCGCCTCAGATCTGTATCCAGGCCGATTAAACACCGCGATCGGGACAAGCTCGGCGATGCGCCGCCAATCCTTCCATTTATGAAAAGACGCGAGGCTGTCGGCGCCCATCAACCAGACAAATGTCGCGCCGGGATTGTCGTCCTTTATCTGCGTCAGCGTATCAACCGTATACTGAAGGCCGCGGCGTTGTTCGAAATCGCTGACGACGATATTCGGATGGCTTGCGATAGCGCGCGCCTGATGCAGCCGATCGTCATAGGCTTCGTAACTGGCGGGATCCTTCAAGGGATTGCCGGGCGTGATGAGCCACCAGACGGCGTCAAGGTCCAGACGCTTCAACGCTTCGAGGGAAATCTCCCGGTGGCCGGCATGCGCCGGATTGAAGGAGCCGCCTAATAGGCCGATACGGCGCCGTGGGGCTATGGGTTTGGAAGCCAAGAGCGGGTCTCGTTGCGACGGTTCCCCAACATAGAGATCGCAGACGCAAATTCCAGTATCAGCGCAAAAGCGGTCAAGGCGCCCATTCGTTTTCGCTATTTGCGTCAGCGCTTTCCTGCGCGCGCATTTTGCCCGTCAAAACGGCGAGTTCGCCGAGGAGCGGTTTGACCCCGATGCCGGCGGCGCCCGAAATGACGCGCGGCGCCGCGCCGATCGCGTCATTGAGCGCCTTGGCCTTTTCGGCGATCACCGCGTCATCCAAAGCGTCGATTTTGTTGAGCGCTACAATCTCCGGCTTGGCGGCGAGCTCCCCGCCATACGCCTCCAGTTCCGTGCGCACGGTGCGATAGGCTTCAGCGACATCGTCTTGCGTCGCGTCGACGAGATGCAGGAGCGCCGCACATCGTTCCACATGACCCAGGAACCGATCGCCGATGCCGGCGCCCTCTGAAGCGCCCTCGATGAGTCCTGGAATATCGGCGAGAACGAAACTGGCGCCCTCGCCGAGTCGGACGACGCCAAGCCCGGGGTGAAGCGTTGTAAACGGATAATCGGCGATCTTCGGTTTCGCCGCCGTGACGGCGGCGAGAAACGTCGACTTGCCGGCGTTCGGCAGGCCGATTAGGCCGATGTCGGCGATCAGCTTTAATCGCAGCCAGACCGTGCGCTTCTCCCCCGGCTGACCCGGATTGGCTTTGCGCGGCGCCTGGTTGGTCGACGATTTAAAGCGCGCATTGCCGAAACCGCCGTTTCCCCCTTTGGCGAGCAGAACGCGTTCGCCGACGACCTCGAGGTCGGCGATCAAGGTTTCCTCGTCCTCTTCGAAAATTTGCGTCCCGACAGGCACCTTGACAATGAGGTCGGCTCCGTTTGCGCCGGTGCGGTTCGACCCTTCGCCGGGGCGGCCGTTTTTGGCGCGATAGTGCTGCTGATACCTGAAATCGATGAGTGTGTTCAGGTTGTCGACCGCTTCGGCCCAGACATGACCGCCGCCGCCGCCGTCGCCGCCGTTCGGGCCGCCGAACTCAACGAACTTCTCGCGCCGGAACGAGAGGCAGCCGGCGCCGCCGGCGCCGCTTTCAATATAGATCTTGGCTCGGTCGAGGAACTTCATGAGCAGGCTTATAGCGAACAGGCTCGATAACGCCATCTCTGCATTCTTTTGGTGCTTCCGCTCCAATCACCCCTTAAAGTCCGCCGGATACCCGCCGCTCAAACGGAGTTTCTATGCCTTCCACCGACGTATTGTTCCGGTCATTCACGCTCAACGGGATGGCCATCCCAAACCGGATCGTAATGGCGCCAATGACGCGCAGTTTTTCGCCGGGCGCCGTTCCGGGCGAGGACGTTGCTGCTTACTATCGCCGCCGGGCGGAAGGCGGCGTCGGACTGATCCTGACCGAGGGCGTGCATCCGAACACGACAACAGCGGACGGGACGCCCAACGTGCCGACGATCGCCACGGCTGAATCGCAAGCTGGCTGGAAAAACGTCGTGGACGGCGTGCACGCGGCCGGCGGGCTGATCGGCATCCAGATCTGGCACGAAGGACCGATGCGCAAGCCTGAAAACACCGGGCATCCCGAGATCGAGTCCTGGTCGCCGTCAGGTTTCAACATCCCAGGCAAACAAAAATGGACGCCGATGGACGAGGCCGAGATCGAACAGGCGATCACCGAGTTTGTCGACGCGGCGGTCGCGGCGAAGGCGGCCGGATTTGACTGCGTCGAGTTTCACGGCGCGCATTCCTATCTGCTCGACAGCTTTTTCTGGGACAAGACCAATCTGCGTGATGATCAATGGGGCGGCGACTGGGAAGGGCGTACACGGATGGCTTGCGAGATCATCCGCAGAACGCGCGAGAAAGTCGGCGCCGACTACCCGCTCATCATTCGCATCTCGCAATGGAAACAGATCGATTTCGACGCCAAAGCCGCAAGCAATCCGGACGAATTCGCCGTCTGGCTTGGGCTGCTAAAGGATGCAGGGATCGACGCGTTTCATTGTTCTCAACGGCGATTTTGGGAGCCTGAGTTTGAAGGCTCCGATCTTAACTGCGCTGGTTGGGCGAAAAAACTATCGGGTCTGCCGACGATTTCGGTCGGCTCGGTGGGATTGAGCGGTGAATTCGTGGCGGCCTATTCGGGTGAAGCGTCCGAACCTGCGTCGCTCGACCGGTTGATTGAGATGATGGAGCGGGATGAATTTGATTTGATCGCTGTCGGGCGCGCTTTGTTGCAGGACCCTGAATGGGTCCAAAAGGTGCGCGACGGACGTAATGATGAACTGATGTCGTTTACAAAAGAAGCGCTCGGCAAACTCTACTAACGAAAGGCGCCGGATAATGATCACGGTACACCATTTGGAAAATTCGCGTTCCCAGCGCGTGCTCTGGCTGCTTGAGGAATTGGACGTTCCCTATGAAGTGAAACGCTATGAGCGGGACAAGAAAACCAACCTGGCGCCGCCCGCGTTGATGAAGGTCCATCCGCTTGGCAAGTCTCCCGTCATTGAAGACGGCGGCGCGGTCTATGCGGAAACCGGCGCCATCGCCGAACATATCATCGACGCTCATGGACAAGGCCGGCTCAAACCGGCGGCCGGAACGGACGCCCATCGTCGCTACCAATACTGGATGCACGCCGCCGAAGGCTCCTTTATGCCGCCGCTGGTGATGGCGTTGTTCCTGAACCGCATGGAAACGGCGCCGATGCCGTTTTTCGCCAAGCCGATCGCGAAGAAACTCGTCAACGCCGTCCGCGGCGGATATCTCGATCACACCACCAAGGCGCTGTTTGACCATGTCGACGCTGAGCTGCGGAAAAGCGCATGGCTCGCCGGCGACGCGTTCACCGCCGCGGATGTGATGATGAGTTTCCCGCTGGAAGCCTCGCTCACGCGGATCGACGTCGCCAGGAAATCTTCGGCGATCAAAGACTTCGTGGAGCGGATTCAGGCGCGGCCGGCCTATGCCCGCGCCCTCGAACAGGGCGGGCCGTACGCCTACGCTTGAGAGAAGGGGCGGCGCAGCGCCGGTCACAATTTCGTGTATAAGGCGCCGCAGCGCCGCCCGAGGGCGGCCATGGTTTCGTCATCGCCGGAAACTAGATAGATCAGGGTAAACACCTTGCAGCGCACGCGCGCGCCGATGCGGAAAGGGCGACGACATGAATTTCGCGGTGATGACGGCGATCTCGGCAATATGTGTGGAATCAGCGTTGTTCGGGACGCCGGTCGTTGTCGCGCAACAGGCTGGCGCGGCGATCGCCGTCGCCGAAGAGGCGCCGACGCCGGCCCAATCCCAGAATGAAACGCTGATAGAGGAATTACCCGCGCCTCGGCCTGAAGACCTGGACGCCGCGCCGGTCCAAAACACCGGCGACAACATCATTTTGGATGACGAACAATTCTCGGGCCCGCTGGCGTTTGAGGGTGAGAGCGATGACGCCGTGGTCGCGCGCCTGGTTGACTACATCGAGACAATCGACACGCTGCAAGGCGACTTTACGCAGATTTCGCCCTCCGGCGCAGTCTCAGAAGGGCGGTTTTATCTGCGCCGTCCCGGACGGGTCCGTTTCGAGTATGACCCGCCGACGCCGCTCTTGATTGTCGCCAACAGCGGCATGGTTTACGTCCGCGACGACGCCCTGGAAACAACCGATTCCTATCCTGTGGGTAGGACCCCGTTGAAGTTCCTGCTCGGCGACAAAGTCGAGCTTGGCGATGCAGAGGTGGTCGGCGTCGATCGCGGCGTCGATTCCCTGGCTGTCACCCTGGCGTCAAAGGACGAGGAAACCGAAGGCGAGATCTCGATCATTGTCGCGGCGCCGGAAATGCGCCTCAAGCGCTGGATCGTTCGGGACGCGCAGAACGGTATTACCGTCGTCCATCTCGACAATGTCGTGCCCGGCGAGCGCTTAGCCAATCGCCTGTTCCGGGCGCCCGACGCCGGCGGGCAGTTTCTTAAAAATTAGCAACCAGGGGCCAAAAACGGCTCCCGGACCGTGTCAAGCAGTCACAATCAAGAAGAAACTCAGTCTCGCCTATTGAAAAGGCGGCGTGTGATGCGTTAATGTAACACCACGCGATGAGCGCTCACATGGGCCGGCGTTGCCCCCCCGCTTGCAGGTCCATTTGGCTTAACGCGTCGCCGGAATATCCCCTCCCGGCGTAGGCGCAACAGCGCAGCTTGGCGTCCGATTCCTATAGGGATCGGACGCCTTTTTTTGCTAAAGCCCCTGCATGCCGACAGCGGCTGAACAAGAGGCCATACCGCGATGGACGAGGACGATCTGGAAAGCCTGGAGCGTGAGCTGCCGGGGCTGAATGTGATGGTGCGGTTCGCGCGCACCCTCGACCGCATTCCGTGGTTCGCCAATCTCGGCGAGCCGTTAAGTCCCGGCGCGCGGCGGGCCGCTGAGACCTATGCGCAGCGGCTCGGCTTTCCTCAGGCGGAGATCGCCATACTCGTCGATTGGGACGATGCGGCCGCCGCCGCAGAGAGCCTGGACTGGCAAAGCGAGTGGTGGGAGGCCGAAGAATTGCTGCGGTCTGACCTGACGGGCCGGGCGCTTGAGGCCCTGTCGGAAGAAGCGCTGCGGATCGGTATGACCGTGATCTCCGAGAAAATTGTTGATCCCGCGCAGGAAGGCATGGAACAGGCCGCTGTCATATTCGATGCCGAGGACGAGGCGTCCAAGAATCTCGCCGTCGGTTCAGCTGTCCAGGCGGCGCACGGCGCAGCGCTGGCGCTGCTGGCGGCTGCGCAGGATCCTGAGTTTGAAATTGAAACTCACGCCTTCACGGCCAAGTTTCAGCTGTTTGAATTCGGCCGCTGGCCAGTCGCCATCACCGGGTCGTCATTCAATTTGTTCTAGGTAGGGCTGCGGGCCAGCTCCAGTCCCGCGGCAACGAACAAGTAGGCCGCAATAATCGTCAGAACCCATTTGAATCCCTGGCGAAAAAGCGCTTCGGGCATACGTCGCAGAAACCGTGTGCCAATCCACGTGCCGGCGAAGCCGAAGCCGAGTATGGCCGCAAGCAGCCAGATCCACTCGCCATAGGCGAACCCCAAGGCCCCGAAAATAAGAATCTTGAGGCCGTGCTGAGCGACCATGCAGGCGGCATGCGTGGCGACGATTTTCAGTCGGTCCAGTTTTGTTACTGAGAGCATGGTGGCTGCAATGGGCCCCGTTGCGCCAAAAAACATGGTCAAAAAAGAGCCGACCGCGCCTGTCGAGAAGAACGACACCGGGCCCGGCGAGAAGCCTTTCAGGCTCGGGCCCCACACGGTGTAAAGAATAAAGACGCCGACGCCGCCGCGCAGCGCCCATACCGGCATTTCCACCGCGAGCCGCCCGCCCGCAAGCGCGCCGAGCACACCGCCGGCGGCGAACCACAGGACGATCGGCCATACCGTGTCTTTCATTTGCAGGATGAAACGCCCGGCGTTTGACCCGATTTGCGCGACGCCGTGAATTGGGATGACCGCCTGAGCTGGAAAAACGGCGCTCATAATCGCCAAGAGCGCTAGTCCGCCGCCAATGCCGAATGCAGCCGTCAGCGCGGCCGCGCAAAAGGCGCCGACTATCGCGGCGACCGCAGCCCATGCGGGCACGGCTTCAGGCAGAAAAAATGCGATGTCCATCTTAAGGGCTGCGTAGGGCCGCCCGCGATGCGCGGCAAGTCTGTTCGGCGCCTGGTTGACGGCCTTCGCCGGCGGCCCTACCTCGGGCGTCTATCCGGCCTCCCGGCCCTTGAAGGCGTCCTCATGAAAATTGCAACCTGGAATATCAACTCCGTCCGTTTGCGCATCGATATCGTCACGCGATTTTTGCAGGAAGCGGATCCAGAGGTGCTGTGTCTTCAGGAGATCAAGTGTCTTGAAGACAATTTTCCCGCCAAGGCGTTCCGCGACGCCGGGTATGACCATATCGCCGTTTCGGGTCAGGCCGGTTATCACGGCGTGGCGATCGTCTCAAAGTCGCCGTTGAAGAAAATCGAAAAACGCGAATTCTGCAATAAGGGCGACAGCCGACATATCGCCGCCAGTCTGCCCGGCGGGGTTCGCATCCACAATTTCTACGTGCCGTCCGGCGGCGACGAGCCTGATCCCAAATCGAACGAAAAATTCGCCCACAAATTGGCGTTTCTCGACGAGATGACTACGTGGTTCGCCGAGCTTGGGCCCCGATCGAAGGCGATCGTTGTCGGCGACCTGAACGTCGCGCCGCGCGAGCATGATGTCTGGTCGCACAAACAGCTCCTGAAGGTGGTCTCGCATACGCCGGTCGAGGTCGAAAAACTCGATCAGGTTGTCGCCTCGCACGGGTTTATCGATGTCGCGCGCGAACTCGTTCCGGAACCGGAAAAACTTTATACGTGGTGGTCTTATCGGGCCAAGGACTGGCGCGCGTCCAACCGGGGGCGGCGCCTTGACCATATTTGGGTCAGCCCCGCCTTGAAAAAAGCCGCGCTTGCGGGCGGGCGCAACGGATTTCAGATCCACGATCACGCGCGCAGTTGGGAAAAGCCCTCAGACCACGTTCCGGTTACGCTGAAACTGGCTGTTTAAGGTTTCACGTGCTGTTTCAGCACCGAAACGAGCGTATCGATGTCAGCTTCTTCATTGTAGAGATGCAGAGATACCCGCACTGCGCCCTTCCGCGTGTCATGACCGACGCCGGCGTCTTTGAGATCGCGCGCGGCCGCTTCATAGTCCGCAACAGCGATCAGCGCCGCTGACCCGCGAGCGCCTTTGACCGTCGTCGACAGGAAAGCCTCGCGGGGCAACGCATCGAACAGCTGGTCGAGCAGGGCCTGATTGTACGCGTAGATATTGTCGACGCCGCGCGCCGCCAGAATCTCGTGCGCGGCGCAGGCGCCGGCCAACGGCGCCACGGACGCGGTGCCGCCGGCATAGCGCGCCGCGCCGGGCGCATATTCAAAATGGTGAATGTCGAACTCAAACGGATCCGCATGCGAAAACCACCCGGCGTCCATGGGCGCGCACCGCCCAGCCGCGTCTTCATCGGCGAACAGCCAGGCGGCGCCGGTGCCGCCGCAGAGAAACTTTAACGATGTGCCGACGGCGAAATCCGCGCCCCATTCGCGCAGGCGAACCGGCACCGCGCCAGCCGCTTGCGCCACATCCAGCAGGGAGAAAACGCCGCGTTCACGCGCGCGGCGGCAAATTTCCGCGCAGGGCGCGAGGACAGAGGTGTTGGAATAGACCTGCGTCGCCACCACCATCTGCACATCGTCGCTGAACGCCGGCGCCCATGCGTCCGGATCGGCGAGGCGTTCGCCGCCGGGAAGAAAAACCAGCTCGTATCCAATGCGCCGGGCTTGTGCGAGGGCGAATCCCACGGTCGGAAAATCATCTTCAGTCAGAACGATCTTGGTGCGCCGCGCACGCTCGGGCAAAGAGAAAAGAACTTTTGAGATCCCGGACGACACATTGCCTTGCGGGCAGATCTCCGACGGGCGCGCCCCGACCAGGCTGGCGAGCCCGGTTTTGAAGCGCTCAATAGAGTCGAACCACGGCGTCCAAACTTCAAACCCGTCATTGCGCCACGGTTCGGCGAACCCCTGGTCCAGGGCCGTCCGCCATCCCTTAGGCTGAGCGCCGACCGAGTGAGACAGAAAGTAATGCCTGCCCGGCAAATGAAATCGGCTGCGATCCATCGGCTATCCCGCCAGCCGGCGCAACTCGTCGCGGCTGGCCGCGCCGGGCACAAAGACGATCGGGATGGGCCGGCGGCTGAGGGACGACGGATCTTTCGCGACGGCGGACACAAGCGGGCCGGGAGACTTCTCTTCCTCTGAGACGCCGAGAAAGATAAACGAAATATGCTCATCTTCGCTGATCAGCGTGCGGATTTCTTCTTTCGCCTCGCCCTCGCGCTTGATCAGTTCCGGGTCCTCTCCGGACTGGGCTTTCACTTCCGCGGCGAATTCCTGCAATAGGGCTTCGGACTCCTCTTCGGCCTCGATGCGCATTGTTTCCGCAACACTCGCCCAGTGCCCGAATTCCGGCGGTTCCATGACATGCAGAAGCGTTACGCGGGCGTTTGAGTTTCTGGCGCGCCGACCGGCGAAAAACGCCGCTCTGCGCGCTTCGTCGCAGTCGGACGCCACCACAAGAAATTTAATGCGGCCGTCGCCGGCGTTGGTTTCGGTCATGGCGGCGAGACAATGCCTTGAAAGGAGCGTTGCGTCCACTTCCTTCGCTTGACGGACCGGTTGCCGGGCCGCTACCGCCGTATTGAGAAGGAAAACCGGCTATGCGCGGCTATTTCGGCATTGGGGTGGAAAGGATTTCAAAACCCATGAATCTGGGCGCCTTGTTGCGCACCAGTCATGCGTTCGGGGCGAGTTTCGCCTTTACCGTCGCCGCGCACCATCGGGCCAGAGACGTTCGGCTCGCCGACACGGCGAAGAGTGCGGGTCATTTGCCGTTTTACGAATGGGACAGCTTGGCCGCGATGCGATTGCCGACGGGATGCATGCTGGTGGGCGTTGAGCTTTGTGAAAACGCCATTGACCTGCCGAGTTTCCGTCATCCCATCAACGCTGCGTATATTCTCGGTCCGGAGAAAGGCGATTTGTCCGATGAAGCGCGGGACTTGTGCGCGCATCTCATCAAGATTCCCACCAAGTTTTGCGTCAATGTTTCGGTCGCCGCAGCGATTGTCATGTATGACCGCGCCGTCAGCCTTGGCGGATTCGCCGAACGTCCCGTTGGCGCGGGCGGTCCGCCGGCGAGCGACCAATGGCGTCTCGTGAAGCCCTTGAAACAGTAGCCGCGCCATTGGCGCAAAGAAAAACGCCGCCAGCGCGAGCTAGCGGCGTTTTCATCATGTATTGTTTCGGACTTACCGGCGCTTGGTCCGGCGCTTGGCCTTTTTCTTTGTCGCCTTGCGCTTTGCGGGCGCCTTGCGCTTCGCGGCTTTGCGTTTCGTCGTTTTGCGTGCAGGCGCGGCGCCTTGCTCGTCCATCTTGTCCAGGGCCTCAGCATAGGCCGTGAGCGCCTTCATGAACGCCGATTGCTGCGTTTTCGGCAAGACAGCAAGCACGGCGTTGTCGGATTTGTTCACCTTCGATTCCGCAGACTTGAGCATCCGGCGACCGGAAGCCGTAATGGAAACGGCGTTCGCGCGCGCGTCCTCCTTGGTGCGCTTGCGCGACAGGAGGCCCTTTTTCATCATGCGGGCAATCATATCGGCCAGCGTGGAACGGTCGATGCCAGTGTGGCGTACGAGATCGGTCTGGCTCAGACCTTCGTTCTGGGCGACCACGTGAAGGACTTCAAACTGGCGCGGGGTCGGGCCGCTTGATCCGACCTCTTTCGAATAGAGGTCATGGCCGTATTGTTGCGCGCGGCGCAGAAGGTGGCCGGGTGACTTCTTTAAGGAGTAAGCCATTATTTGTCTCCGTATCTGGCTCGGTGAAGGAACGATTGGGAAAGCCGTGTGCATACGATCAGGCGACGGCGTAGTTTGAAGCCAGGCAATAGCGCGATTCCGTACAGAATGCAAAATACGCCTGACGCGGACGTTTTTTTTTGAGCGTTAATAAAGGGTAATTGGGCCGCCGTCACCGGTAATTTTGCCACAGCTGTTCAAGATCGTAAAATAATGTGCTTTGAACGGATGAATGTGCCGCGGCGAGCGCGGATTTTATCCAAACCCATGTCATACAAAATGTCATTCGAACCCAAATTCATGAAAACGATCCCGCAGGGAGACGACCGCGAACGCGACGTCTGCGAGCGATGCGGGTTCATCGACTACCAGAACCCTAAGATCGTGGTTGGATCCGTAGCGCTGTGGGAGGAGAAGATCCTGCTGTGCCGGAGAGCGATTGAGCCGCGCCTGGGCTTTTGGACGCTGCCTGCCGGTTATCTGGAGCTTGGGGAAACTGCCGAAGAAGGGGCTTGCCGGGAAGCGATGGAGGAAGCCGGCGCGCAGTTGCATCTTGAACGACTGCTCGCCGTTTACTCCGTGCCGCGAATTTCCCAGGTGCAGATTCTGTTTCGCGCGCGCCTTGAGACGCCGTCCCTCGCCGCCGGACCGGAAAGCCAAGAGGTGGGGTTGTTCCCATGGAGCGACATCCCCTGGGGCGACATCGCATTCCCAACCGTCGGGTGGGCGTTGCGACACTGGCGCGCGTCCCGGGACAGCGCCGACTTCGCCCCCTTTTCCAATCCCGTCGAGGGACTTTAGGAGCCGCGTCGGAAATATTCAGATTTTCATCACTGAATGCGCAGCATTGCAGGTGCTGATTTCCACCATCATCCGGCTTTGGGCGGTTCCTCTTGCATGTGTTTGGCGATCAACGGCGCCTGCAGCGCGGTGAAAACCAGACTGAGAATGGTGAACCCGAACGCTTTGAGCTGCACCCACTGGGCTTCGCCGGCGCATTGCGTCGTTTGCGCGCTCCCGCATTCTCCAAGCAGCCACCCCCAGGCGCCGGCCCCCGGCGCAATCGCCGGTTCCGGCGGGCAGCCCGCGGTGAGCCAGCGCCAGGCGACTTCATTGAGCAACGCCAGGCCGATGAAGAAAACCGCGTAGCGCTGGGTCAGCGTCTTCCACGCGGCGTCAGGCATGTGAAGGGCGCCGTCGAAGACGATTTTGAGAAAGTTCCGCTGCGTCGCCAGTCCCGCTAACAACACGCCGCCGAAGAGCAGATAGACGATCGTCGGCTTCATATAGAAGAAGGTCTTATTCTGCAGGACAAGCGTCAGCGAGCCCAGCACCCCAATGATAACGCCGCTGACGAGCAGCATCGGCGCCACCCTTTTTTCCTTCCAAACGCTGTAGACAAATGCGACCGCAAACGCCGGCATGAAAGCGGCGACGGCGAGGTACATTTCAGCGCCTTCGCGTAGGCACCATGTCGCCCCGGCGATGTCGCCGGCGACGCCGACAAGCCGTCGTCCGAAGAAATAGGCGACGATGAAAATCAGCAGCGGAACAAAATCGACCGCGAACTTGCGGCCCCCCGTCAGCCGTTCCCCGTTATTCGTATTTTCGCTCATCAAAACCGCCTTTTACCAGTCGCGACATTCTCAATCACTCGCTCACCCCTGCAAGGGCGCGCGCAAAACTGTCTGCTCGGAACGGCTGCAGGTCGTCGACGCTCTCGCCAACGCCGACGAAATGAATCGGAAGCTTGAATTTATCCGCGAGGGCCACCAGAACGCCGCCTCTGGCGGTGCCGTCGAGTTTCGTCATGATCAGACCGGTGACGCCGGCAATATCGGAAAACGCCTGCGCCTGGCTCACCGCATTCTGGCCGACTGTCGCGTCGAGAACGAGCACGACGTCGTGAGGCGCGGTGTCGTCCAGTTTTTTCAGGACCCGAACGATCTTCGCCAGTTCGTCCATCAGCGCCGATTTGTTTTGCAGGCGGCCGGCCGTGTCGATCATCAAGATGTCAGCGTTCGTATCCTGGGCCTGTTTCAGCGCGTCAAAGGCGAGGCCGGCGGCGTCGGCGCCGACGTCGCGTGAGACGACCGGGGCGCCGGTGCGTTCGCCCCAAGCGGTCAGTTGTTCGATGGCCGCGGCGCGGAAAGTGTCTCCCGCCGCCAGCAGAACCGATCGGCCTTCGTCTTTGAACTTGCGCGCCAGTTTGCCGATGGTCGTTGTCTTGCCGGCCCCGTTGACGCCGATCATGAGCACGACATGGGGCTTCCTCGATGGGTCGACGGCGAGCGGTTGCTCCAGAGGCGACAGCGTTTCGGAGACTTCCGCCGCAAGGGCTTCGCGCACCTCCTCGTCGGTGATCTCCTTGTCAAACTTGTCCTGGGCGAGCGTGTCGGTAATGCGTTCCGCCGCGGCGACGCCGAGGTCAGCGGTAATCAATAATTCTTCGAGTTCTTCCAGCGTTTCGTCGTCGAGCTTGCGCTTGGTGAAGATGCCGGCGACGCCGTCTCCGAGCTTGGCGGAGGATTTCGAAAGCCCGTCTGTGAGCCGGGCGAACCAGGTTCTTTTTTTGCCGTCGGCAGCCTCCTCGCGGGGCTCAGAATCCATTGTTTGGGATTTGGGCGCAGGTTCGGGCGCGGGTTCCGGCGCGGGCGGTTGGGTCTCGATGTCTGGCAGATCTGCGGTCGGCGGCGCGGCCGGCTCGTCTGTTTCCGCCGCGGGCGTCTCTGGGGGCGCGGTCGCTTCCTCAGTCAGTTCAGGCTTCTGCTCTTCCGTTTCGTCAACGGCTTCCGGCGTTTTGTCCTTGCGACCGAAAAGTCCGGATAAGAAGTTTTTCGCCACCGGCGTTTTTTCCTTTTCTTCGTCGGGTGATGCAGATGATCTGGGCTGCGCTTACACCGGGATTGCAACGACTGTGTCGCCGTCACGGGCGCCAAGGCGAAGTTTTACCGTATCGCCGGCGGCGCCGGCGCGCCGAGCCAGTTTGGCCACTGCAAAATTTCCCAACCGGGCCCTGCCGCCGCTTTCGATGACGGCGATTTCTTCCCGGCCCTCAAGCCCGTCCAAAAACGCATGCAGGCGAGATTCTGCCTTGTCGCGCAGGCGCTGAGCGCGTTCCTTCACAATCGGCCTCGGCGTCTGCGGCATCCGCGCCGCTGGCGTTCCTTCGCGGGGCGAAAACGGAAAGACATGCACAAACTGCAGTCCTGCGTCGTCAATGAGCTTCAGACTCTGTTCGAACATCTCTTCGGTTTCTGTCGGAAACCCGGCGATGATGTCAGCGCCAAACGCCGCCTCCGGTCGGCGCCGGCGAATGGTCCGACAAAGCTCGATCGCCTGTTCGCGCGTGTGCCGGCGCTTCATGCGTTTGAGCACCATGTTGTCGCCAGCCTGGAGCGAAAGATGAAGGTAGGGCGCAACGCGGCGATCACCGCAGATACGCTCCAGCAACCTGTCGTCAATCTCAGCGCCGTCAATTGATGACAGCCGCAGGCGAAAAAGATCGGGGACGCCGTCAAGGATCGCATCGACCAGCGTTCCAAGCGTCGCCTTGGGCTTGAGGTCGGCGCCGTAAGAGGTAATGTCCACCCCCGTGACGACCAATTCGCGATGTCCGTTGTCAACCAGGCGTCGCGCCTGGTCGACGACGTTTGCGACCGGCGTTGAGCGCGATTGCCCGCGACCATAAGGAATGATGCAAAATGTGCAGCGGTGATCGCATCCGTTTTGAACCTGCAGAAAGGCGCGAGCGCGATCGCCGTATCCGTCGATCATCTGCGGCGCGGTTTCGCGCGCCGACATGATATCGTTGACGCGCATCACGTCGTCCGCCGAAGCGTGTTCAAGGGCCCGCCATTCGTCGGCGTTGAGTTTCTCGCTGTTGCCGAGCACCACATCCGCTTCCGGCATGCGTGCGAAGACATCCGGCGCAGTCTGCGCCGCGCAGCCGGTGACGATCACCCGGGCGCCCGGATGGTCGCGCTTCGCCCGCCGCACCGATTGGCGCGACGTGCGCGCCGCTTCGTTGGTGACGGCGCATGTATTGACGATCACCACGTCGCCGACATTGGCGTCCGTCGCCATACGGCGCATGGCTTCGCTCTCAACGGCGTTGAGGCGGCATCCATGGGTCACGATAATTGGCGCGTCCGGCATAATCCGGGCTATGTGGGGCAAACGGCGGCCGAGGACAAGTCGCCCGTCGGGCGGTTTCAGCTCGCCGCCGGGCGGGCGCTGGAGGCGGACGCGCTTTTGGACGTCGCCGGCGACGCGGGCCCTTTTTCGATCAGCTGCCCGATCAGGCGCATGGCCTTGTAAAAATCGCCAGCCCGGGCGAGGGCGTTCAGTTCGTCACGCAGTTGCGCCGAAACTGCGGCTTCAGGTTCGCCCAATGCGTTTTCAATGATTGCGGCGGCGTCGCCTGGCTTTAAGTCTCCCGACACCGCCGTTTGCGCCGCGAAGTAAGCGCGTTTCAGGGGCGTCGTCGCCTCTTCCGGACGCATGGCGTCGCGCAGGCGCAAAATCTGCGCGCCTTCTGTGCAGACCCGCAGCTGGGCCTTGCGGTCGCCGTTCTCAACCACCACGCCGTTGATCAATAGCTGCTCGCGGGGCCGCAATTTCAGTATCAAGCCCGCCATGGATACATCCTGTTCGGTTGGGCGAAAGGCGTCGAACGCTATTACAACCCAAAATTGAACAATGTGCAACCGATGGTAGCGCTAGTTTTCCATCGATAAAATGATCGAAAAGCCGACAATTAGAAATAAAGCCAAAGGAAAAAACGCGCCGATTATTGCAGGTATTACGCCCAGCTTGCCGAGCGCGAGGGCCAAATTCTCTGCGACAAAATAGGTGAAACCGAGGGCGGAGCCGGTAACCGCGCGCACCAGAAGCACGCCCTGCCGATGGACGCCGAATCCGGCGATCGCGCCGAGAAGGGGCATGACGAGCGTCGACATCGGCTTTGAAAAACGACTTAGGAATGAGGTCATGGCGTCGCGCGCATCCGCCTGGTCTTCGCGCAACTGGCCAATCTTGCGGATGAGTTCCCCGAGGCTTGTCTGGTCGGGTTTCAGCGCCAGCGCGAACAGGAAGTCCGGGTCAAGACTATTTGTCCATACGGCCGAATCCGATTGCCGAACTGTTAGCGTCGCAGGGTCAAGGGAGCGGACGTCGAACAGGCGCCAGACGCCTTCCTCGTGCAGCGCCGAGCGCGCTTCGATGACGCTTTCGGCGATACCGTCGTCGTTGACCCGGTAAATGGTGACGCCGCGCATCGTTGTGCGCCCGTCCGAAAGCTCCGCGCTCTCCGCTTCAATAAACTCGCTGTCGAAGGACAGGCGAATATTTGTGCGGGTTTCCTGATCTTCCGGCAGGTTGAGCGCATAATCGTTGGCTTCCCAATAATCGAGCGCTTCAGATGACTTTACGGTGACAGTTTCGTGGAAGGTGAAGTGCGCGACCATAATCAATGCGCACATAAACCCGAACGGCATCAGCACCCGGTTCACCGACATTCCCGCGGCGCGCATGACCGTAATTTCGCTGGTGTGACTAAGGCCGGCTAGGGTCAGAACAATCGCGAGCAAAGCTGCGAAGGGCGTAAACTGACTGACAATCTGCGGCGCGCGCAGTTGTATGTAGCGCAACAACTCAGCGCCGCCGGCGCCGTCGATCGCCAGGATGTCGCTGGACTTGTTCAGCAAGTCCAACATTTGAAGGATGACGACGAAAAAGATGAGCAGCCCGGCGAAACGAAGCAAAAACATCCGGCCGGCGTAGAACGTAAAGACGGTCTGCATCGATTACTCCGCCGCGCCGCGTACGCTGTTGGGACCGGGGGCCTCTGAAACGCCCGCCAGCCTTACGGTTTCCTTTTGCCCGCGAGCGGCGACCTTGGCGGCCCGCGCCTGATCGATCGATCCGCTATAGAGAAAAACCGAGACGGCGAGGAAGATCGCAAAAATGCCCCACATGGAAATGTAGGGGGATAGTTCTCCATTTGCAGCCACGACCGTCGCCCATTCCTCCAGCAGCTCATGGTAGACGATCAGGATGGCGATGCCGATCACCGGTTTCAGCGACGACGCCTTGCGCCGGCCGGTGACGCCCATGGCGATCGCCAGGATCGGCATGACGAGAAATGTGAGGGGATGAATAATGCGCCAATGCAGCCCCGCCCGATAATCGTCATAAAGCGGCGACGCCTCTGCGTTCGGACTTCGCAATAGCGCCAGAATTTCGCCAAAGGTTGCTTCCCGTTCATCTCCGCCGCGTTCGGGAAATACGCCGATCGCCGGCAGATCGACCTCAATATCGAAAGAATCAAACTCTGAGCGCGATATCTGCGTCCCGTCGGGGCTGATGATCAAGGTGCGCCCCTCTTCGAGGTTTAAAAGAAGCGTGCTGATGTCCGGAGTGGTTGAAATGGCGCCTGAGCGAGCGGTGATCGTCGTTGTTCCGCCGTCCGTGGTTTTGCGTTCCAGGAATATTTGCTCCGCGTTGCGGGTCTCTCTGTTAATGGTCCCGAGACGGATCGTCACGCGGTCAGAAATCTCGACAAACTCGCCTGCGGGAATCTTGATCCCGAGCGCCCCGCTGGTCACGTCGAAACGGATCTGACGATACTCATAGCGGGCGAAGGGCTGGATGTAGGAAACAAGCAGAAAGTCAAACACCATCAACAACAGCATAAGCAGATAGATCGGCCGCAGCATCCTCCCGAAAGAAGCGCCGCTTGAACTGAGCGCGTCGAGCTCGCTGGACATCGACAGATTACGAAAGGCCAGCAGCACGCCAAGAAAGGCGCCCAGCGGCAAGGCGAGGCCGAGATAGTGCGGCAGAAGGTTGGCGAGCATGCGCCACACCACATCCACCGGTCCCTGTTCCGCCAGGACGAAATCGAACAAGCGCAGCATCTGCTCAAGGAGCAGGAGCATGCCGGCGATGCAGAGCGCCAGCAGAAGCGGGGTCATCACAGCGCGGAGGATGTAGCGGTCAATCAGGTTCATGGGGGCGCTGCGGCTCTACGGACGTGGCAAGGCGGCGCCGATGGCTGATACAGCTGCGGCGCATTCAGCGTCTGTAGCGAATTCCGGGCCATTCTGAAAGCGACTTGCAGGTTATCGGCTGGCGGTCGAGCGGGCGAGCGGCGCCGTCGCCGCGAACAAGACGGCGTTGAATAACTGGGACAATCCGGCTTCTGCGACCAGCATGCCCGCCACTGCGGCCTCCGGCATGCCCACTATTGGGGAAAGGGCGAGCGCGGCAGTAAGGTAAACGACGTCCTGATTTGGCAGAAACGGGATCCGGCTGAGCACCAGCTGCATGGCGATAAAGACGAACCATGCCTCCAACGGGGCGCCCGGCAAAGCGGCCGCATACATGGCCGCATGAAGGCCGATAATGAGAATCTGACGGGTGGCGTGCACGCTGAGGAGCACCGGCATCACCCCTGGCGGCAAGGCGATCAGCCGTCGGCGAAAGACCATAACCAGAACAGCGAGGGTCGCTGCGGTCATAAAGGCGATGGCGAAAAGGACCCCGGCGCCGGGAAACGCCTCAACGCCTGCGCGCAGGCCGCCGGTTCCCGCAAGGAAAAAAATCAGGAGGACGGTCGCTGAATTCGACGTGAAAGCGGAGAGAAGATTATTGTCCTTCACGCCGACGATGATTGTCTTGTCCGAAAGGCTTAGCCGGCGTCGAGCCCAGATCGTCAGGAAAGCCTCGCCTGAGTAACCCATGACGGCGAAATTGTAGACCCGCTTGCGAATGAAGACGAAGAAGTGGCGAAGCAGCGGGGTTTGCCAGACAATTTCATAGATCGCTAACTCCGAAACGGGCAGGGCGAGAAAACGCAGCACGAAGAAGAAATAAAACCAGGGCGACTGCGGCAGATTGTCGAAGACTTCGCCCCATCCCACGCTGGTCAGGCGATAGATGAGATAAACGACGACGCCCGTGAAAATCGTATAACGGGCGATTTTCAAGCCGAGCTGCACGTCTTCGCGGTCGCGCAGAACACGCCACCGATCGCGCACGCCGACGCCCAGACGCCTCCAGTCGATCAATGCCATGCGTCGTTTCTTTTCATTGCCCGATCAACTAGAAAAAGCCCGTCCGCTTGGTTCGCCGACGGGCGCTGGGAAGCCTGAACCACTACTAGACCGAAGAGAGCGGGGCAATGTCTCAGAATTCGCGCTGGAGCGTCGTCATCCCGGCCTATAATGAAGAGGCATTTCTTCCGGCGACACTGGACTGTTTTTTTGCGCAAACCGCTGAACGGCCCAAACTCGTCCTGGTGGACAACCGGTCAACCGACGCCACCCGGGAACTCATGGATCGAACGGCGGCCAGTCATCCTGGGCGGAACATTACGATCCTCTCCGACGGCCGACCCGGAAAAATCAACGCGCTGGAAACGGCTATCAAAACGTTGGACACGGAGTTCGCAGCATTTTGGGATGCGGACACAATCTATCCGGAGGCCTATCTTCAGCGTGCAGAGGCAATTTTCGACGGCGGTGAAAATGTCGCCGCCGCGTTTGCGTTCGGCGTTTATAGCGATGCCGGCGCGTTCGACGCCTGGTTCACAAAGAAAAAAGGCGCGTTTGCGGCGGCGCTGTTGCGCAATCAGGGTCATACCGGCGGTTACGGTCACGCTTTCCGGGTGTCTGCGCTGAAAGCGGCTGGCGGTTACTCGGCGAAACTGTGGCCGTTCATGGTCGCCGACCACGAAATCGTCAATCGCGTCCGAAAGCAGGGTGAGATCCGATATTCAGCAGACCACTATTGCGTAACTTCGGCGCGGCGGGATGATCGAGGGCGCGTTGATTGGACGCTTCGCGAGCGCCTCTTGTACAATGCAACGCCGGCGTCGCGGCATGATTGGTTTTTTTACGAGTTCCTGAAACCGCGGTTTGAGGCGCGCAAATTCTTCAACTCGAATCTGCGCGATCGGGACTGGGAAAACGACGCGGAATAAATGCGCCGCTAGGCGGCCGCGCGGGCCACTCTCTTTTCTTCGGTCAGGCGCGCATAGTGCTCGAACAATATCTGGAAATGATCCGTTGGCGTATTAATTCGGTTGGCTCCGGCGCGGGCTGCGAGCGACAGTGTGTTGCGATCCCGGTCTTTGATGCGGAGCATGGCGTCATATAGCGCTTCTGCGTCGCCGGCCCTGTAGGTTTCCGCATAAGTCGGATGCGTCAGCTCCGCCGCGCCGCCCATGTTCGGCGCAATGAGAGGCAAGCCTGACGCCAGCGCCTCGGCGACCACGAGGCCAAATGTCTCTGCAGCGCCGCCGTGAAGGAAATAGTCGCCGCTCGCTAGCAGTCTGGCGAGGCGCTCGCGATCCCTGACGGGGCCGGCGACATGAACGCCGGGCGCTTCGGCGGCGCGTTTTTCTACCCATGACCGCGATGGACCGTCGCCGATAAGATACAGCCCCGCAGGGTGGTCCTTGGCGAAAGCCTGAAAGCCCTTGATCAACGTTCCAATCCGTTTTTCAGGGTGATGGCGGCTGACAGCGATAAACAGCGTCGCCTGGGGGTCGCGCACGCCGCAGGCGAGCAGCATTTCCTTGCGCGCCGCGTCGTTGCGCAGTTCGTGAGAGAAGAGCGACTTGTCGACGCCCATGGGCGCGTGAATCGGGCGCTTGACCCCGTAGTTTTCGAACCGCGACGCTAGCCAGTCCCCGCCGACGACGACGGAATCAAAGCGCGCCGTCAGGCGACGCAGGTAGAACCAGAACCAAAAACAGAGCTTGTCGACCGTGCCGGCGTTAAGAAACGGCGTCAGGAAGGTTTGCGGATACACCGCCACGGGGTCCTGGTGAGCGAACAAAACTTTCGGCGCCGCGGCTTTCCAACCGGCGGCGATCCATGCGCCGCGCCACGTTGATGAGGCTTCGACAAGCGTCGGTTTGATGTCGTTGAGAACCTCATGCACCGGCGCCGAACGCCAGAAAATATGATATCGCGGGTCGGGCGCCAGCGTCGGCGATTTCACCCAGACGACTTCGCCGCCGGCGCGTTGCTCACGGCGGTCTTCGGGCCCAGGCGCGATAATGCTGACCGACTGTCCAAGCCGCGCCGCCGCATCGAGTTTCTGGTCGATGTAGGTTTTCACACCGCCGCCATTCTCGCTGTAGAACTCGCAGATATCCGCTATCCGCATGATCGCCCCTCTTTCGCCTCGCTGCGTCGCCCAATCGTCATGCGGCCGCCGAATAGGTTTGGCGCTGCGTTTCATTCCGGCCGGCGCCGTTATATTGCGCAATCGCCTCCCGATAGTTCGTAATAAGATCGTCGAGTATTGTTTCCCAAGAAAAGGTTAACGCTTTGGCGCGCGCCGCTGCGCCCATCCGCACGCGCAGTTCGCGAGACCGCGCAAGCTCGATCAATTTTTCCGTGAACGCATCGACTCGCGCCTCCGCGATGAATCCGGTTGTATCGTGATCTACGAGAGAGAGGCTCCCCGCGGCATTGGCGCAAAGCGACGGCAGGCCTGAAGCCATCGCTTCAAGGGTGACCTGCCCGAATGTTTCGGTGATGGAGGGATTAAAGAAGACGTCGCCGCTTGCGTATGCGCGCGCCAATTCATCGCCTTCCTGATGGCCGATGAAGACAGCGTCGGGACTGACGGATCGGAAGTGTTCCAACTCGGGGCCTGCGCCAACGACGAGCGGGCGCAGCGCCGGAACGTGTTCGCGTGCGGCCGTAACCGCCGACGCGAAATGATCAATTCCTTTTTCAAGAACAAGCCGGCCGACAAACAACACTGCGATATCGTCGTCGGCGATATTGACCGACTGTCGCCAGGCGAGATCACGCTTTGCCGGATTGAACTGTTCGCTGTCGACGCCGCGCGTCCACAGCCGCATTTCCTTGCCGATGCCCTCGGCGAGCAACTCGTCCGCCATGGACTGCGACGGCGGATAGACGTGCACGCAGCGGTTATAGAAATACTTCATGTATTTGGTCAGCAGACCCTCGGCCCAGGCCATGCCGTAATACCGCGGATAGGTGTCAAAACGCGTATGGAAGGAAGCGACCGCGGGAATATTGTTTTTGCGGGCGAAATTCAGCGCGCCAAGGCCGCCGAGATCCGGGGCTGAAATGTGAATGAGATTCGGCGCAAAAGCTTGAAGGCGCTTTTTGGCTTCGCCATGCAGGCCAAGTCCGATCCGGTATTCCGGACGGCGAGGCGCAGCCGTCGACGGCAGCGAGATCAGCTCGCCAGCATGATCGAGATAACTGATTTTTGACGTCGGCGCGAAGACCAGAACGTCGTGTCTGCGCCGCTCAAGGTGGGCGACCAATTTATTCAGCGCACGGACCGGTCCGTCCATCACATAATTGTAGTTGCCGGAGAAAAGCGCAACGCGCAACGTCTCGCCGTCGACGCCGGGGGCGCGCGTGTCGTGGGCCGCATGCGAGTCGTCAGATGACATGGCGACCCGTTTTCAAGCGCGCGCGCCGCATTTCCGGCTCGCTGAAATATGCAGCGCGCGGATTCATTTTTCCTGGTGTCCTTCGACCCAATCCCAGAACAGGGCGGATATGTCGGCCCCGCCGAACTGACGCACTTCCTGAACGCCCGTCGGCGAAGTCACGTTGATCTCTGTCAAGTAGTCGCCAATGACGTCGATGCCGGCGAACACAAGGCCGCGTTCGGCAAGCGCCGGGCCGATGCGATCGCAGATTTCCTGATCTCGCTCTGTCATCTCAACGGGTTCAGCCTTGCCGCCGACATGCATGTTTGATCGCGTTTCGCCCTTTGCAGGCACGCGGTTGATGGCGCCCACCGCTTCCCCATCGAGGAGGATGATGCGTTTGTCTCCGCTGGTGACAGCCGGTATGAATTTTTGCGCAATCATCGGTTCACGGTATGTCAGTGCAAAGAGCTCCAAAAGCGCGTTAAAGTTCCCATCGTCGGGTTTGACGCGGAATACTCCTTCGCCGCCGTTTCCGTAGAGCGGTTTCAGAATGATATCGCCATGCGCCAGCCTAAAGTCCTGAACTGCTTTCATATCACGAGTGATTAAGGTCGGCGGCGTGAGGTCTTCAAATTCTGTTACGAAAAGTTTCTCCGGCGCGTCGCGAATGGCGCGCGGATTGTTGAGTACGAGGGTTCGCCCTTCGAGCCTCTCGAGAATTTGAGCGGCTGTGATGTAGGCCATGTTGAACGGCGGATCCTGCCTGATCAGTACAACGTCAACGTCGCCGAGATCGAGCAGCGCTTCGTCGACAAGATGGACATGCGCGCCCTGTTCCCGTTTGAGATTGTTCGCGCGCCGGACGCGGGCGCGCACCGCGCCGTCTTGGAGCTGCAGCGTTTCCGGACCGAAAACAAAGACTTCGTGACCGCGCCCGAAAGCCTCCAGCGCCATGTCAAATGTCGTGTCTGCGTGGACGTCGACGTGCTCGATCGGGTCCATCTGGATGGCGATCTTCAACATGAGGCTCTCCTGTCAGGTTGGCCGCGGCGCTATTGCGCATCGCCCGGCTGGCGGACGAGGACGTGGCTTACGACTTTGTTCACGCCGCCGATGGTCCGGGCGAGCGACACCGCTTCTTCAAGCTCGGCCTGGTCGCGCGCCGCGCCGATCATATAAACCGCGCCCCCGGAAACGGCGATTTTGTAACGACTTGAGGTGACGTCGCCGTCGGTCAGCAGTTTCGCCTTCAGGGTCTGGTCGATGCGCGTATCCGCCAGGCCCTGTCCGAATGACGTTTTATCCCCAATGAAAACCTCGTCGATCACCTGATCGACGCCGTCCGCTTTCCAGGCGTTTTCAATCAATTTGTCGCGACCGGCCTCTGTGCGCATGGTGCCGGTGAGCATCAGGCGTCCCTCGAAAAGGGTAATATCGATGTCCGAATAATCGTGGGTGCGGTCGGTGAAGAGAACGCCTTTCAGGTCGGCGTTGCCGGCAATGTCGGACAGGCTGGCGTCCAGCGACCGGCTGGAGGCGCAGGCGGCGGAGAGAAGGACGACGGCGACGGTGAGGGACAAGCGTAAGAAATTCATTGTTTTTCGGCCTTTACTCTTTTCTGGATCGAAACAGGCCTCGACCTTGAGCCATTTCGCCAAAATTGAAAACGTCGTCCGTTATTCGCCGAAGCGCCAGGCAGCACGGACATGGCGAACCCCGTGACGCGATATCGCGACGATATCGTATCGCATGGCGCAATCGGCAAGGTCGGGGCGCTGTGCGATGTACATGTCCGCGGCGCGTTCGATCCGGCGCCGCGCCTTTGCGCGCACGGCGCTGAGGGCTTCGTTCACGCTCCGCCGTTGCTTGACCTCGGCGAAAACAAGAATCTTGCCCCGCCTGGCGATGAGATCGATCTCACCGCTGTGGACGCGATAGCGCATTCTCAGGATGCGATAGCCCTTTGCCATCAGGACCAGAGCGGCGAGCCATTCCGACCGACGGCCTGCGCGCTCAGCGCGCCGCCGCGCTCCCCCCGACCTGTCCGGTGTGGGGGCCATGGACGGTTACGCCTTTCTCAGCGCCAGCGCACGCTCATAGGCTTCCTTCCGCGACACGCCCAGCGCGTCCGCCGCTGCGCGCGCCGCGTCTTTCACCGTCATGTCCGATAGGGCGTTCGTCAAAAACGCATCCACATCTTCCGGCGTCGATTGCGTGGTTTCCCCGGGAAAGACCAGGATGACGATTTCTCCCTTCGCTGGCGTTTGCGCATAATGCGCATGCAAGGACGCGAGATCGCCTTCGCGAAACTCTTCGTGAATTTTTGTCAATTCCCGCGCGACCACGCAGGCCCGACCGTCGCCGAACGCGCGCGCCATGGCGGCGAGGCAATCGGCGAGCCGCGGGCCTGTCTCATAAAACACAAGCGTCCCCGGCGTTGAGGAGAAATCGCGCATAAACGTTTCCCGCGCCGCCTTTTTGGGCGGCGGAAACCCCGCGAATGTAAACCGGTCCGTCGACGCCCCGGCCGCGCTGAGCGCCGCGGTGACCGCGCTCGGCCCCGGCAGGGGAAAGACGTCGACGCCCGCGCGGCGCGCCTCGCGCACCAGCTTGTATCCGGGATCGGCGATTAAGGGCGTGCCGGCGTCGGAAACCAGGCAAATCGTCTGACCATCCTGTAACTTTTTCAGTATGCCGGGGCGCGCCTGCGTCGCGTTGTGATCGTGGTACGCCTGACGCGGCGTCGTCACCTGATAGGCTGCGCAAAGCTTCGCCGTCTGCCGCGTGTCCTCACACAAAATGAGATCTGCGGTCTTCATCGTTTCAATGGCGCGATAGGTCACGTCGCCAAGATTGCCGATCGGCGTTGCGGTCACATAAAGGCCCGGTTTCACCTGTTTGCTATCTTTCGTCATTATGAGAGTGATGACTGGACTGGGGCCCCCGCGTCAATGCGGGGGCGTTTTACGTTGTTTACCGCCCGGACGGGGCGGGCTAGGGTCGCCGCCGGGGCGATTGCATGCCGAGACAGGGCAGAGGGACCAAAGATGCAGGTATTAGCGGCTATTGTATTGCGGGCGGGCGCAGCGTTGGCACTGGCGACCGCCGTCGCGTCATGTGCGTCTTCCGCGCCGACGCGACCCGCGGGCCCCGTGATTTCCCAGCCCGACTCCCGCGACATCGAACTCGCGCCGATCCCGGACGAACAGGAAGAGCTAACCCGCTATGACCGGCGCGGGTTTGTGCAGCCGCGCCACCTTGACGGCGAAGAGCCGGTGCGCGTTGCGCTGCTCCTGCCGTTCACCTCGCCCAACAAGGCCGCCCAGAAGGTCGCCTCGGCGATGTTCGACGCGGCGCAGCTCGCCGCGTTCGACGCCGGCGACGATCGCTTCCTTTTGATTCCCAAAGACACGAAAGGTCTGCCGGACGGCGCGGCCGCGGCGGCGCGGTCGGCGCTCGCGGACGGGGCGGAGATCATCTTGGGCCCGCTCTTTTCCGAACTCACCGCCGCAGCGGCGCCGGTGGCGCGCGCCGCCGACGTGCCCATGATCGCTTTTTCGTCTGACTTACGGGTGGCGGGCGACGGCGTTTATTTATTGAGCTTCCCGCCCGAACTCGAAATTCAACGGGTGACCGACTACGCCGTCGCGCAAGAGATCACCCGGTTCGGCGTGTTGGCGCCCATGAGCGAATACGGCGCGCGCGTATCCGGCGCCTTCGCGCAGGAAGTCTTTGGTCATGGCGGCGTCATCGTTCACGAAGAGCGCTATCAGCAAGAGCCTGACCTGATGCTGGAGCCGGCCAAACGTCTTGCGCGCTATTCTCAGGAGTTGGTGCCGCTGGAACTGCGCCACGAATTTGAAGGCGACCGCAAAGCGGCCGCCGCGGAATCGACCGGGAACCCGGGTTACACGCAAGGTTATCAAGCCGTGCTGATGCCGGAACAGGGAACGCTGTTGCGCGCGCTCGCCCCGTTGTTGCCCTTCTATAATGTCGACATTACCCGCGTGAAATTGCTCGGGGTTTCAGGGTGGAACAATCCGCGACTGACCCGCGAGCCCGCCTTGAGAGGCGGCTGGTTCGCAGCGCCTGATCCCGCCATCACGCGCAACTTTGAAGATCGTTTCGCCGTTGCGTTCGGCGCGCCGCCGCCGCGCCTGGCTTCGCTCGCCTATGACGCCACGCTGTTGTCCGCGCGCCTGGCGGCGACGCAGCGCCGGCGCAATCGTTTCTCCGTAAACGCAATTACCGACCCGAACGGCTATTTCGGCGCCGACGGCCTGTTTCGTCTCAACCCGGACGGATCGGTTGAACGGGGGCTCGCCATCCTTGAAATTCAGCCCGGCGGCATCGAGGTTATCGATCCCGCGCCGCGGAGTTTTGCGCCGGGATACTAAAGCATCAACAAGTCGTCGGGGGGCGCTTTTCCAGTGAAGGAGCGTCGCCCATGCGGTGGTTTTTAGTTTGCGTCTTTTCCGTGCAGTCTTTTGTCGCTGCTGCGGAAGAATCGCGCGGCGAGTCTCGCGATCCGAAGGACGCGTTGCTCGCCGCGGCGACGCTTGCCGAAGCGCATGCGGATGCGCGGTTTGCGTTCTCCGTCGAGTATCGCGGCAAGAGCAAGGACAAAGAAACCCTTCTGCAGGTTCGCTACGATCCGCGCCTCCCCGAAGGAGAGCGTTGGCGACTACTGGACGGTTCGTTCGATGATCTGGAAAAGAGCGCGCAAGACCGCATCAAGAAGCTCGAAAGCGAAGAGCGACCGGACGACGCCGTCGTCTATGACAGGATCGGGGACCTGATCGATACGATCGAACTGGTGGACGAAACCGATGCGGCGTTCATCTTCCGCGGTCCTCTCGTCGACGATGACCTGCCTGACGCGCCGTTTGAAGCCACGCTCACTCTCGACAAAACCGAAGGTCATATTGAGAGGATTGAGCTCAGAGCGCTGGACTCGTTCAAGCCGGCGCCGGTTGCGAAGATTAAGTCCTTTTATCAGGTTCAGTCTTTTTCGGCGCCGACCGGCGGCGGGCCGGCGCTGATCGCGGAAAGCCAAAACAGGGTGCAGGGCAAGGCGATGTTCAGGTCATTCGCGGCTGACGTCACTCAGCGCTTTTTCGATATAGAGCGCGTCGACCTTTCGCAGGTCGTGGCCGCGGACTAGCATTCAGTCTTTCATAAATAGCTCCGCCCGAACGCGCAGCATGCGCGTGGCGAAGGTCACTTCCGCCAGAAAAAGCGACAGACCCGCAATCAAGATCAGCATCGCGCCGACAAACATAATGGCGATCAATGCCGCGGCGTTGAGATTGGCGAGTTCGGCGATAAACAGCATCGCGACGACGCAACACACCAGCAGCGCCGACAGGGAGCACATGGCGATGGAACGCTGCGCCAGCAGCACCCGCCGGTCGAGGATCCGCAGTTCGCCGCGAATGCGCGGCGCGTCCATCCCTGACGGTCCGGCGATAAGGCGTTCTTCGAGAATGCGGGCGCGATCGACCGCCCGGCCAAGGCGCGCCGTCACCACGTTCAATAACGCGCCGATGCCGGCGAGGAGAAACACCGGCGCAACTGAAAGCTGTATCGTGCTTGCAATATCGGAAAGCGCATCCATTGATTGTCCTGGTCCTATCCGAGTAGTTCGTACAGCACTCTGTTCAGCACGGCGCGGCCTTTGGTGGTCGCCCGCAACGCCCCGCAGTCATGACGCAGGAAACCTTCGTCAAGAAGGCGTTGAAGCGAAAAGACTCGTTGCTCATTGGCATAAAAATAATCATCTGCGTACAATGCGACGCCTTCTTTGAGCCGCAGTCCCATAGAGAGCCGTTCGATCAATTGCGCCTCCTCGTCAAGCGCCTCAGTCTCCCCCTCGGCGCCGGCGAGATAGGCTTCCGGCCGGTCAGGCGCCTTGGTCGCGATCCGTTTTCCGTCGATCGTCAGCCGCCCATGGGCGCCCGGACCCACGCCGATATAGTCATGATACCGCCAGTAGATCAGGTTATGGCGCGATTCAGCGCCAGGCCGGGCGTGGTTCGATATCTCGTAAGCTTCAAGGCCGTGCGCCGCCGTCATGTCCTGGGCGAGTTCGTATTGTCGGCGCTGAACATCATCGTCCGCAGGCGCCCAGCGTCCCGCATTCACCGCGCTGGCGAACGCGGTGCCGGGCTCAATCGTCAACTGATAGAGCGATAAATGTTCGGGATCATATGAAAGCGCCTCGGAAAGCTCCGCCCGCCAATCATCTAGGCTTTGTTCGGGCCGACCATAGATAAGATCAAATGTCGACATGGAAAACGCCGCCTGGCCGGCGTCGATCGCGCGCCGCGCCGTTTCCGCGTCATGGTCGCGCCCGAGAAAACGCAACGCCCTATCGTCGAAAGACTGAACGCCAAGCGACAGCCGATTGACGCCCGCCTTTGCGAGCGCATCAAAGCGGGCTTCGTCTGCATCGTTGGGATTAGCCTCCAGTGTGATCTCCGGCTCGCCGCCCAAGCCGAACAGCCGCTGTGCTGTTTCAACAACGTCTTCAACAACGGAAACAGGAGCAAGCGCCGGCGTGCCGCCGCCGAAGTAAATGCTGGTCAGCGGCTGCCGCTCAATTCGGTCCGCCCAGCGTTCAATGTCGTTGGTAAGGGCCTTTGACCACGCGTCTGCGTCGGCGCCGCGATTGAGATAAACGTTAAAGTCGCAATAGGGGCAAATCCGCGCGCAAAACGGCCAGTGCACGTAGAGCCCCAGCGGCGCCGTCATGGCGCGAGGCACGCCGCAATGAACTGATCGAAGGCGCGGGCGCGGTGGGACAGGGCGCGTTTTTCAGACGCCTCCATTTCGGCGAATGACCGATCGTGACCCTCCGGAACGAATATCGGATCGTAGCCGAAGCCCTTGTCGCCGCGCGGCGGGAACCGCAGCGCGCCTTTGACCTCGCCCTCAAAAAGCGCCTCCTCGCCGTCAGGCCAGGCAAGGCACAGAACGCACACAAAGCGGGCGGAAAAATCCTCTGTCCCCGCGTCCGCGAGGGCCGCTTCCACTTTGGCCATGGCGGCGGCGAAATCTTTCTTCTCCCCGGCCCAGCGGGCGGAATAGACCCCAGGGGCGCCGCCCAGAGCGGTCACAGCCAAGCCTGAATCGTCGGCCAGCGCGGGTAGGCCGGACGCGCGCGCGGCCGCCCGAGCCTTCAATGCAGCGTTGCCGGCGAAGGTTTTTTCGGTCTCTTCGGGCTCGTCCAGGTCGAGGGCGCCGGCGGCGACCGCCTCAATCTGGAAGGGCTCAATCATCCCTTTGATTTCATTTAGTTTTCCAGCGTTGTGGGTGGCGATAACAAGCTTCCCAGGCCCCAATTTCCGCACAGTTTCGCCCCTTTATTTATCCCTTATCGAAAAAAAATTATCGTTTTTCGGCAAAAAACACTTGCATCGTTTTTCGATAAGTCTATATTGATAATCAACAAGACGGCGAAAACACCGCCGCACCCAAGAAACCGGCGCCGGGCCGGACTTTCAACCGGAGAAGAGCTCGAAAGGGCAAAAAAAAAGCGGCCGGACGAACCGACCGCTCAAGAAATCAGAATGAGTTGCGTTCAGTTAACAAGGGAAAAGAAAAGGAGAAACCCCATGTCACGCAAAAACTCGACAGATAACTACGGCGGAATCGGCGGCGTTGTCAATGGCTTGGCCGTCCTGGTCACCATCGGCCTGGTTGGAGCCGGCTATCTCTCCGCGATCGGCGCATTTGCGGGCGTTGCGTAATGTCCCGCCTGGTCCACGGCGCCGCGGCGCTGGCGTTAATCGCCATCGCCGCCTTTTGCCTCCTCGGCCTGACCGGGGCCGGGGCCGAATCAAGGGCTGGCGACGGGTCCGCGGCGGCGGGTTCGTCCTGTCAGACTGTTGTGTGCATGTTCGCCATCAGCTGATGAATCGGCCGACAAAGAAGGCCTTAAGGCTCTTCACGCTCATAAGGGGTGCATAATGCGTGCGATCGGCAAAGGCTCGCTGTCCTCAATCCTCGCAGTTGGACTGCACATCACGCGGGTGATTATTTTCCTCGCGATTTTCGGCCTCGCCATGGCCATGATTTTCATGCCGCTCGCGTCCGACGGTCCGGAGTCGGTTAGCGGTTATTTTGACGTCGCCTACAGCTTCATTGCGGCCTTGGTCATGCTTTTCGTCGTGACCCGCCTTCTGGAGATATTGAAGACGCTCCGTTTCGGCTCCCCATTTGTGAAAGAGAACGCCGACCGCTTCCGCCAGGTCGGCTACGCGCTCCTCATCGGGGAAGGCGCCAAATTCGTGTTCAGTTTTCTGTCGCTCATCTTTGGGGCTGATCTCGATATCGATATCGAACTGATCGCCTGGATCGCCATCATTGCAGTGTTCGTTCTCAGCGAAGTCTTTCTGGAGGGCGCGCGCATGAAAGAAGAACAGGATCTGACGGTTTAGGTATGACGATTTCGGTCAAATTGGATCGCGTGCTGCTCGATCGCGGCATGTCGCTGACGGAGCTCTCCGAGCGCGTCGGCGTCACGATCGCCAATTTGTCGATCCTGAAAACCGGCAAAGCGAAAGCCATTCGTTTTTCAACCCTTGAGGCGATCTGCAAGGAGTTGAATTGCCAGCCTGGCGACATTCTTTTTTTCGATGATGACGGCGCCGTTTCCGAGGCCGCCGAATGACTCACCGATAAGGCGCTGAAGCAGGGCGTTCGTCAGGAGCTTCCGGCGCGCCGGCGCGTGCGTCACGAATGGCGCGGCTCATCAAAGCGTAGCCGCCGATCAGAAAAGCCAGCACAGAGGTAAACATATA
Organism: Hyphococcus sp.; assembly: GCA_028289605.1. Taxonomy (GTDB): domain Bacteria; phylum Pseudomonadota; class Alphaproteobacteria; order Caulobacterales; family Parvularculaceae; genus Hyphococcus. Next base: position 40,682 of record JANQON010000005.1, read on the forward strand.
GGGTATTTGCGGCGCCACCCCATAGAGCGTCATTCCGATAAAAGGCGCTACGATAAAGCCGGACGCGCCGGCGGCGTTGGCGAGTCCGATCGCGCTTCCCTGTTCTTCGGCGGAAACCGCCAGGGAGGCGGCGGCGTTAAAGCCGGGAATGGCGAGGCCGCTGCCAAAGCCTGCGATCACCATGCCGAACACCACCGTACCGAGATCCGCCGTGGCCCAGATAAGCGTGTGGCCGACGATAACGAGGCCCGGGGCGACGCGCATCAGCATCCCGGGGCTGAGACCGAAGCGCTGGACGATCACGAGCTGCGAAAACAAACTCGCCATCGCCCCGCCCATGAGGCCGACGCCGACAAACTGCGGCGCGAGGTCCGTTGAGAATCCGAGCCTGTCAATGAAGTAAAAGCCGATCGTCTGCATCGGGATCGAATTGATGACGCCGAAGATCAATCCGAAAATGAGAAACGGGCGCAGCCGGGGATCGGTCAGTCGCAGTTTCGGCGGCGCCGGCTTTTCTGTGGGCGCGCGATTTTCCGGTAAAAACAAAAAGACAGCGATGGCCATGACGCCGGTCAAGACGGCCATGGCGTAGAATGGCGCGATCGGTCCCATGACCGCCGCCGCGGCGCCGAACCCGGGTCCCAGCATGGCGCCCAGGCCGAAGGCGGCGGCGAAGCCGGCCATGCCCGCTGTCCGCTGGGCCTTACTCGTCCTGTCGGCGATATAGGCTTGCGCTGCAGGAGGACCGGCGGACCCGAGGAAGCCATAAAGACTTCGGGACAGGATCAAGAGCAACCAAAGCGGGGCGCCGGCGACGGTCCCGAGCAGGCCGACCTGCAGCGACATTGCGAAAAGGATCATCGAGAACGCAAATCCCACAAGACCAAGCAGGATGAACGGTTTGCGTCCGCGTTTGTCGCTGGCGCGTCCCCACAAGGGTCCGCAGAATACCCAGAAGCACGCCGACACCGCAAAAATGATCCCCGTTTGAAGATCGCTCAGTCCCACGTCGCGGGCGAGCGGCGGCAAAACGGAAAAAACGATCGTCTGTCCCATGCCGGCCGCCAGGGCGCCGACCAGCAGGAGCGCGAACGCGGCCTTGCGCGGCGGTTGCGCGGCGGCTTGCGACTGTGAAGACGATGTAACGGCGTCCATGCGGGCTGTTCGAGCACGGGCGCCCGCTTCGCGCAATACAAGCGCGTTTGCGGCGCTGTTTTGGAAGCTGCTAACGTCGGAGTAGCGGCAAAAGGGATCGCGATGACTGCAACATCAACAGAACCGAGCGGCGGTTGTGCGTGCGGCGAGATCCGCTATCGGCTGACAGCCCGGCCGATGTTCGTCCATTGCTGCCACTGCCGGTGGTGCCAGCGTGAAACCGGCTCGGCGTTCGTCACAAACGCCCTGATTGAGACAAGCCGCGTTGACGTAACGAAGGGCGCACCCGCGCCGGTGAAGACGCCGTCAGAAAGCGGTCAGGGACAAATCATCGTGCGCTGTCCTTCATGTCAGGTGGCTGTCTGGAGCCATTACGCCGGCATGGGACCGAACATCGCGTTCCTGCGCGCGGGAACCCTTGACGATCCAGGCGCGTTTCCCCCTGACATCCATATCTTCACATCCTCCAAGCAATCCTGGGTGCGTTTTGACGACGGCGCGCCAATCGTCCCGGAATACTATCGTCGCTCCGACTATTGGTCGGCCGAGGCGATCAAACGGTTCCAAGCGGCGCGCGGCAGGTAAGGACGCGCGGCGAACCCTGATGCGCCGCCCGAATTTACGGCCAATGCCGAGAATGACGCTGATTGCAGCTTTGCGGAGGCGAGTGACGTTGCTGAGCGCGCGAGAGAGCTGCGCAAACGAAAGAGGCGGCCTCCGACTTTCTGAACGAAAGAGGGTTTTGAGCGAAAGCTTCGTAAATTCGGCTCGTGTACTTTGGGCTACGGCGTTTTATACGCCACGCCTTCCTTCATCACAAAATCGACATCTTCGAGCTCGGTAACATCCGTAGTCGGATCGCCGTCGACGGCGATAATGTCGGCGTATTTGCCGGGCGCGATCGAGCCAAACTTTTCATACTCGCCGAGATGTTCGGCGGCGACGACGGTGGCGGAGCGGATCGCTTCGGTCGGGGTCATGCCGGCCTCAACCAGCAATGCAAATTCGCGAGCGTTGTCGCCATGCCGTGAGACGCCGGAATCCGTGCCGAAGGCGATTTTGACCCCGCCGTCATGGGCGCGCCTGACCGCATCGATCATTCTCGGTCCGACCGTCAGCGCTTTCGCTCTTTGCGGCGGCAACAGAAAAGAGTCGGGGTCTTCGGCCCAGGCGCCGACGGTGACGCCGGCAAGCACCGTGGGCACGAGATACGCGTCGTTGCGCTTAAACAGGCGGATCGACTCATTGTCGAGAAATGTTCCGTGCTCGATGGAATTGACGCCGGCCCGGAGCGCCGCGTTGATGCCCTGTACGCCGTGGGCGTGGGCGGTCACTTTGCGGCCCATTGCGTGAGCGGTCTCCATGATCGCCTTGAGCTCGTCTTCGAAGAACTGCTGTTCAAGGCCTGCGGCAGTATTGGATAAAACGCCCGCCGTCGCGGTGAGTTTAATATGGTCGGCCCCGCGGCGCACCTGTTCGCGCACCGCTTGTCGGCAATCGCCGACGCCGTCGCAAACGCCGGTTGAATGCATGAGGCGGGCGACATCGTCGCGGTATCCTTGCGTGCCGTCGCCGTGACCGCCGGTCACCGAGATGGTGGAGCCGGATGCGAATAGTCGCGGCCCGTCCACGTCGCCGCGGGCAATGGCGTCGCGCAGGGCGAAAACCGCGTCGCCGCCGGAAGCGCCGACGTCGCGGACGGTCGTAAAGCCGGCCATCAGCGTCGTTCTGGCGAAGCCGGCGCCCAACATGGCGCGGTCCGGGTCGGACATTTCCACGCGTTGCAGCCGGCCCTTCGGATTGTTTTCGCTTGTAATATGAACGTGGCTGTCGATGAGACCCGGCAAAACGAAATGCTCGCGCAGATCGTGAACCGTCACTTTGTCATCCGTTTCGGCGGCGACGGACGCGGCGTCGAGATAGCCAGCTTGAACAGAGCTGATGACGCCGTTGCGAACAACAATGCTCTGTTCGCTCGCCGCCGGCCGGCCCGGCTCCGCGAGCAGCGCGCCCGCATGGATCAAGACAATTTCTTCCGCCGCCGCCGTGGCCGATATCGCCGCCGCGCCCATCGCCGCCGCCGCCGCTCGCCAAAATCGTCTCATTCGACGTCCCCTCGTGTTGTTTTTAGTTTGTGTTTGAACGGCGCGAGCGCCGCGTGTTTATCTCAGGCCCCAGGTGAATGCGTCTGTCCGGGAAATCAATCACAACCCCTCGGTCCTCTATAAGGTCCGCGCCGAACAGTCCGTACGGCTCTTCGCCCACGCCCAGCTCTTCGAACACTTCAGAATTGAAAACGCTGACAATATGGTCTCGCCAAACGGCGCGGCCGACCTTGATCCGTTGAATGCGAACGAGTTGTGATGTCTGTTCGTTGCCAAACAGGTCCTGCACTTTGGGATTGCGCGATGTTGTGCCGGCGCTGCGCACATTGACCCTGCGCGTGGTCAACATGTCCTGCAACGCAGGAAAGTTTATCAGTGTTCCTGAAGCCCCGAGATCGAGAATGAACGGGTAAAGCTTGCCGCGCACGCGGGCGCGCAAGGTGTAAAGCGGCCGCGCGCTTGAAGCGAAAAAAACCGCATTCAGTCTGGCGCTGGTCCATTTGCGCGCATTCACCACGTCCGGAACGCCGCCCTGATACAGCCGGAGCGTGCTGGCCGCCGGATCTATTTCGATAACGTATTGGGACAGAAAATCGAGGCCCAAAACCCCTTGCGGCGTTACGCGGGGCGCCAGCCAGTCTTCAATAACGACACTCGTGACGTCCTCTAGCGCCTGGCCTCCGGCTTCGATCCGGCCGATATATCGCGGCGGCAAATTGTTCGCTTCAATAAGACCCAGAATCCGCTTGGGATCGCCGTCGACAAACGGGAATTCCTGTTGTTCGGAAAGATTCTCAAAAACCACCGACAGTGTTGCGCCGGTGTCGACAATGAAATCATAAGGACCCTGATCGTTGACCGTAACCGGAATGGTGATCCAGCCGCTGTAGTCGTATCGATAGGGGATTTCCGTAATCAGAGTTTGCGCCCTGACGCCGACGGTCAACACGACCAGCATCGCTGCCGTCAGTGCGAAAACGCGGATCGCAAAATATATTGCCGCCAAACGCAACGCTGTTTTCCTGTTCGCCGCCCGACCCCGATGATAGTCTGTTGTCAGTCGAAATCCAAAGCAGATGCAACCGGATCCCCGTCCTTAAGCAATAGAGACAGTGCAAGGCTGCAACAGCTCAAGCCGGAAGTTCGCGCCGGGACTGGAAAACGCCGGCGGCGGCGCCCAGCTGCCAATGACAGGTATTGTCTGCAAAGGGACGGAAAATGATCGATTGGGCTAAAAACCTGCCCAAGCCGGCGCAATTGGCGCTCTGGGCCGCTTCCATCGCGGCCGCTGGCTTGGGACTTTATTTCTTGCTGCAATAGCGAAAAGCCTTGAAACCCTGAGGCTTCGCGGTATAAACCGCGCTCTTCACGCCTCGCCGGGCCCCGTTTGGGAACAGTGGCATGCCTTGGCGAGGATTTTTACGCACCCGAAAGGGCCCTTTAAGGAAGAGCGAAATGCCCAAACTGAAGACGAAAAAGGCCGCGGCCAAGCGGTTTAAGGTGACCGCCAGCGGCAAGATTAAGCACGGAGTCGCGGGCAAGCGGCACCGCCTGATCAGCCATAACGCCAAATACATCCGCCAGCAGCGCGGCACAGAGGTCATGTCCGATTGCGACGCTGTCGTCGTCAAACGCTACATGCCGTACGATCGCTAGGGAGGGTTGAACTATGGCTCGCGTTACCGGGGGCACGTCCGCCCACGCCCGTCATCGCAAAATCGTCAAACGCGCCAAAGGGTACTACGGCCGTCGCAAGAACACGTTTCGCGTCGCCAACCAGGCGGTGGAAAAAGCCGGGCAATACGCCTATCGCGACCGCAGGGCGCGCAAACGCAATTTCCGCTCCCTCTGGATCCAGCGCATCAACGCAGCGTGCCGCCAATACGGTTTCACCTATGCGCGATTTATCAATGGTCTCGCCAAGGCCGGCATTGAGGTCGACCGCAAAGTGCTCGCCGATATCGCCGTGCACGAGCCTGATGCGTTTAAGGCCTTGACGGAAAAGGCGAAAGCTGCGCTCGCATAGGCGTCCGCCAGATACCAGTCCAGATCAGCCGGCGTCGGAACCGCTCCGTCGCCGGTTTTTCTTCGTCCGGCGGCGGCCGCCGTTTGCGAGGCCCGTCAAGGCTCATATTCACGCCGAGCTGAACATTTAATAATCTGTTCAGTCTTGACATTTTTGACAGGTAAACTAAGTAGTGTTCCAACGCCATATAACAAAAACAAGGCGTTGCGGTTGCGTTGAGTTGCTCTAAGCCATTGAAAGAAAAGAAAAATGAAACCCCTCCTGAGAACAGCGCTGGCTGTGCTCCTTGCCGGCTGGGCGGCGTTCGCGTCCGCGACGGCTGCCGGCGCGGACTGGCCCCCTGAACGCGACGCCTTTTCCGATCCTGCCTATGTTGAATCCGTCTTCAAAACCATTGTGGAGACGGCGGTGGATACGTGCCGGGAAGAGCTCCGCGATGACGTGTTCGGCAATTTTCGGCTCGAAGCCTGCGTCGACAAAAAGGTCACCGCAGCGCTTGAGGCGGTCGGATCCCCGGCGTTGAACGAATTGGCGAGCCGGAACCCGCAATTTCTTCTCGTCGCCTTCGACGGATAGAGGGCGCACCCTCGACAAAGGCTTTCCGTCTTTATAAACGGGAAGCATGAACATCGCAGGTCGTCACTTTCGCGAATGCTTTACGCGCGCGGTGGGCTTTTTCGGAAGCTTGCCGTGACCGGATGACGACGGGCGAAAACGCCGATGAGCGTCATTCGGAAACGGATGGCGCTTTTTCTTTTGATGATGGAGACGGACGCAATGTCCGAAATAGAAACTCTCGAACGCGAGATACTCGCCAAGATCGCCGCCGCGGAAACAGCGTCTGCGCTTGAAGAGACGCGCGTCGCCGCCCTTGGGAAAAAAGGCGTCGTGTCTGAGCGTATGAAAACGCTGGGCAAGATGAGTCCCGAAGAGCGCAAGGAGATCGGACCGGCGCTCAACGGCTTGAAGACCCGCATCGCCGACGCCATCGAGGTCAAGAAAGCGGCGCTTGAAGAAGCCGCCCTTGACGCCCGCCTGGCGTCGGAAAAGGTCGACGTGACGTTGCCGGTGCGGCCTGAACCGAAGGGCAAGATCCACCCGGTTTCCCAGGTCACAGAGGAAATTGTCGCGATTTTCTCCGCTATGGGCTTTGACGTCGCCGAGGGGCCGGACATCGAAGACGACTTCCATAACTTCACAGCATTGAACTTTCCGCCCGACCATCCCGCGCGAGAAATGCACGACACGTTTTTCTTCGAGCCGAAAGAGGATGGCTCGCGGAAGCTGTTGCGTACCCACACGTCGCCAGTGCAAGTGCGCACGATGATGACTCAAAAGCCTCCGATCCGCATTATCATCCCGGGACGGACATTCCGTTGCGATTCAGATCAGACCCATACGCCGATGTTCCATCAGGTCGAAGGATTGGTGATTGATCGCGACTCTCATATGGGCCATTTGAAGGGCACGCTGGAAGCGTTTGCGAGGACGTTCTTTGAAGTGGACAGCGTCAAGACCCGCTTCCGGCCGCACTTCTTTCCGTTCACCGAGCCGTCGGCGGAAATGGATATCGGCTATGAGCGCGTCGGCAATGAAATCCGCATCGGCCAGGGCGAGGCCTGGATGGAAATTCTGGGTTGCGGCATGGTGCATCCGAACGTGCTCAGAAATTGCGGGCTCGATCCGGATGAATATCAGGGCTTCGCCTGGGGGATGGGCGTCGACCGGCTTGCCATGCTCAAATACGGAATTCCGGACCTGCGCGATTTCTTTGCGTCCGACGCGCGGTGGATCGAACATTACGGCTTTGACCCGCTCGATCAGCCCAATCTCGCTGTGGGGCTCAGCCGCAAATAAGGCGGGGTTCGCATGAAGCCGCGCATATTGTTTCTTGCGCCGAGTTACGCCTGTGCGCCCGTTACAGGCGGCGGTCAGCGGACCATGCTTTTGTACAATGCGTTGGCCGACGCATATGCCGTCGATGCGCTGGTTGTCGACGAGTGGGGTGCGCAAGGCGCCGACAAACTATTTGCACACGGAGGATTTGATTATCTCCGCGTAACGCGGCCGGGCAAGCGCGGCGTTGTTGGGCTTTTGCCCGGCGTCAATCCCGCGGCCGCGGATAAGCTCGCAATGGTGCTATATGGCCGAAAAGTCTCTTACAGACGTGATGCGAAGGCCGCTGTTGATTTTGGAGCCTATGATCTGATTGTCTCTCGATATTTGCGCCCGGCAGCGCAGGCGGGCGCGTTGGAAGACGGTGTCGAGACGCCGACGCTGATCGATATTGACGACCGAGACGATCAGGTCCTGGATGCGCGACTCGCCGAGTCGCCCAACCCCGCCACGCGGGCGATGCTCAAACGGCATCGAGACGAGATGCGCATTTTATTCCGTGAGTTGACGGAGAGGGCGGCGCACCTTTGGGTGGTGACGGAAACAGATCGCACCGCAATCAGTCATCGATCGGTTTCTCTGTTGCCCAACATTCCATTTCACATACCTGCGGACGCACCCCCTAGGCCGCGGTCCAGTCATACGCTGTTATTTGTCGGCGCCGGCGGACACCGGCCGAATATCGAGGGCGTTTTTCGATTTGTCGACAAGGCGTGGCCAGCCATTCTCGCCGCCGCGCCGAACGCCAGGCTGCGCATCGTGGGCAGCGGTCCGTGGGCCCGCCATGCTGAAAAACTGTCGGCGCCGGGCGTTTCGCTCATTGGTGCGGTGGATGATCTGGCAGCGGAGTACGCCGACGCCGCGATCGCCGTCTGTCCTGTTTTCGAAGGCGGCGGATCCAAGATCAAAGTTCTTGAAGCGCTCGCCCACAACTGCCCGGTCGTTTCGACGATCCATTCCGCCCGCGGGTTCGTGTCAGACCTGACGGAACGGGCGCTGGTGACGGCGCCGGACGAAGCGGGCATGGCGACGGCCTGCATCGCGCTGTTGCGCGATCCCGCCGCCGCCGCCGCGCGAGCGGCCGCAGGACGAGAAATTGTCCTCGCCAACTACTCACGCGGCGGATTCGCCGCCGCCGTCCTTGCGGCATGCCGCCGAGTGCTGGACGAAAGCCGTGGCTCGGAAAACCGATAGCCTTTCGGTCTCAATTCCCCTCGATCACAGCGCGCGGGCGAGAGACCTCAGGGCGCGAGGCGTGTCTGCAAACATGGCCGCAAGGGCGAACATCTTGCGGTAGTACAATCGGCGTACGCCGTGATCGGCCATGATTTCCGTTTCGAACTGGTCGCACAAAATTCGCCAGTTCTCATAAGAGCGCCGCCAGTTCTTTCTGGTGATCTGATCAGGCCGATTATCGCGATACCAGATTGCGTGAATCTCGGGGATGTGCATCCCTTTGACGCGGCGGATGAGCCTGCCGACGAATTCCACGTCTTCAAAACACGTCATCTGCTCGTTGAACAAAAAGCTTTCGACAATGCGCCGACGAATGGCCAGTGCGTTAGTATGAACATAGCGCCACTTCAAAAACGGGGTCATTTCCGGCGGGCCGGAAGACACAGTCAGCGTTTCTCCGTTGGGTCCGATATGGCGGGTTGCGCTGTATACGAAATCCACTTCAGGATGGTCGGCGAGCGCGCTCGCCTGGGTCGTAAACTTGCCGGGCAAAATCTCGTCATCGTCGTCCAGAAACGTGATGATGTCGCCGGATGCGTGCTTTATTCCAAGATTACGGCTTGCCGGGATCGGCAGCATCTTTGAAGACCTGACGATGCGCAACGGCGCCGTTGTCGAGATGTCGTTCGCCGCCAGCGGTTGATCGGCGGCGTTATCGACAACAATAAGTTCAAAATTCCCATAGTCTTGATTGTTGACGCTCGCCACGGCGCGGCGCAGCAACGCCAGTCGATGACGCGTCGGAATGATTACGGAAATCAGCGGAAGATCAGCCATGGGGGAATCTTTTCGGCGCTTTAAAGGCTCAAAAGCGATTGGCGGCCTGTATTCGAGTCCCATCCACAGACGGATCAGGAATAGTCTGAAGTGCTATATTTCGATTATAATGTAGCTCGCCAATCAAATCCATTTCTTTTTCCCCGGTAAACGTTTCCAAACGCGTATCGCTCCGCCTGTGCCGTCAGCGCGCCGCGACGTCCCGATTCCTCGGCGCCGAGCGGGACTCCTACGGCGAAACGCCAATCGGCCGCGGCCAGCCAACCCCCGCTGCGGCTGTCGCAGGGTATTGCGCTTGACTTAGCACCCGTCAGGCGTTTTGAAGACAAATTCGACTCTGGTCCTGAGCCGGATCCTCGCAGGAAAGCTCCACGCCAACCCGAACCTGTTGCAAAGAAAGGCGTTCGTCGCTTCGTCCCATGAAATTCACGTTGTCCTGGCTCAAAGAGCATCTGAAGACTGAAGCGTCCCTGGACGAGATCGCCGACGCGATGATCGCGGCTGGCCTGGAGGTGGAGGACGTCGATGACCCGGCGGCGCGTCTCTCCGCATTTACGATCGGCGAGGTCGTAGAGGCGCACAACCATCCTGACGCTGATAAACTGAGAGTCTGCAAAGTCGCGACCAAAGACGGCGAGATGCAGATCGTCTGCGGCGCGCCGAATGCGCGCAAAGGCATCAAAGTCGCCTATGCGCCGGTCGGCGCCTATGTGCCTGGCATTGATATCACCTTGAAGAAAGCAAAGATCCGCGGGGTCGAATCCCACGGCATGATGTGCTCGGCGCGGGAGCTGGAATTGGGCGAGGATCATGATGGGATCATTGAAGCGCCGGAGGGCGCTAATGTCGGCGATCCTGTCGCCGCGTGGCTTGGCGCCGACGACCCGGTCATCGACTTCGAGGTCACGCCGAACCGACCCGATACGAACGGGGTAAACGGCGTCGCCCGTGATCTCGCCGCCGCTGGCCTCGGCGACCTCACAACGCCGGCGCCGCAGGCGATCAAAGGCGAATTTGAAAGCCCGCAAAAAATTGAATTGCGCTTGCCTGCGGGCGCCGAAGACGCCTGTCCCTGTTTCGCGGGGCGATATGTGAAGGGCGTCAAGAACGGCCCCAGTCCCCAATGGATGCAGGCCAGGTTGCGCGCCATCGGCTTGCGCCCGATCAACGCGCTGGTGGATATGACCAACTACATATCCTATGACCGCGCCCGCCCGCTTCATGTCTATGACGCCGACAAACTCAAAGGCGTTATTCATGCGCGCCTGGGCGAAAAGGGCGAGCGTTTCGTCGCCCTTGACGGTAAATCGTACGACGTGGATGAGGCCATGACAGTAATCGCCGACGACAACGGCGTTTTGGGTTTCGGCGGCGTGATAGGCGGCGAAGATACAGGCTGTACTGAAGAAACGACGAACGTTTTTATCGAATGTGCGTATTTCGATCCGCTGCGCACGGCAAAAACCGGCCGCAAGACGGGAATTGCGTCTGACGCGCGCTATCGCTTTGAGCGCGGCGTCGATCCGAACTTCATTATCCCCGGGCTGGAACTCGCAACCCAAATGGTGCTCGACATGTGCGGCGGCAGTCCGAGCGACATAGAGGTCGCCGGGTCCGTTCCCGCTTTCGATCATTGCGTTCTTTATCCGACGACGGAGGTGAAACGACTGACAGGCATGGACATCGCGCCGGAGAACCAGGAGAAAATTCTGACGGCGCTTGGCTTTGTCGTTCGAAAATCCGACCCCTGGCAGGTCGACGCGCCCAGCTGGCGCCCGGATGTGGAGGGCAAAGCGGACATCGTCGAAGAAGTCGCCCGCATCGCCGGCTTCAACAACTTGCCCGTCGCGACATTGCCGTTAACGACCGCGGTGGAATCGCCGAAGCTAACGCCGGCCCAGGACCGGCGCGGCCGGGCGCGGCGCGCCCTGGCGGCGCGCGGATTGATGGAAGCGGTGAGCTGGTCCTTTATGGATGAACGTCACGCCGCCCTCTTCCGCAGCGCAAACGAATCGCGGGCGGCCGGCCTCGTGCTTGCCAATCCCATCGCCTCCGATCTCGGCGTGATGCGGTTTTCAATCCTTCCGAATTTGATCGCGGCGCTGCAAAGAAACGCCGACAGAGGGCGCGACGATCTCGCTCTGTTCGAAGTGGCGCCCACCTATGCGGATGACACCCCGCAGGGCCACAAAGACGCAGCGGCCGGCGCGCGCAGAACCGCCGCAGCCCGCCACTGGTCCCCGGGCGCGACCGAAGACGGCGTGTTTCAGGTGAAAGCCGATGCGCTCGCCGCCATTGAGGCGGCCGGCGCGCCCATGGGTAGCATTCAGACGGCTCATCCGGGGCCGGACTATTTTCATCCGGGGCGGTCCGGCGTCCTGCAACTCGGCCCGACGAAGAAACTCGCCGCGTTCGGGGAAATCCATCCCCGCGTCCTCAAAGGAATGGATGTGGACGGACCGGTTTTCGGCTTTGAGATCGACCTGGGCGCGATCCCCGCGCGCCGGGCGAAAGCGACAAAGACGCGACCCGCGCTCGACGCCTCGGACCTGTTGCCGCTGCGCCGCGACTTCGCGTTTGTCGCGGACGCCGCCGTGGAGGCCGAGGCGTTGCTGAAAGCCGTGCGGGCGGGCGACAAGGCCTTGATCGCCGGGGTTCGCCTGTTCGACGTGTATGAAGGCAAGGGCGTGCCGGAGGGGAAAAAATCCCTGGCCGTCGAGGTCACGCTGCAGCCGCGGGACAAGACCTTGACCGACGAAGAGATCGAAGCGGTGTCGTCGCGCATCATCGCTCAGGTCGAAAAAGCGACCGGCGCAATCCTGCGTCAGTGACGCCCGATCCGGGCTTCGCCGGGAGAGAAAAGGGGCCGCGCGGCCAGCGCGGCCTCGGCCCTCAAATCGCTTGCGGTCCCGGTTCGGCCGGGGTAAGACCCCCGCTCCGATCACTCGGAAAGGGCCGCTTTAGCTCAGTTGGTAGAGCACATCATTCGTAATGATGGGGTCACGTGTTCGAGTCACGTAAGCGGCACCATATCAGCTTCCACATGGATCCTGTTTCTCCGGGCGCACACGCGCCGTCGCCGCGCCTTGTGTTTTCCCGCAGCAGTTAGAGTCAACCTTACTTCGAATAATCGAAAGTATTCGACACGAGGCGCCGCCAGCGCTTCTGACGATGCTCATAGAATCGCTTCGCGAAGATCGCGACAAACGGCGTGAGTAAGCCCGCATCGACCGTAACCCGGTCGACATAAAGACTGCCGCCGTTTTGAGGGCTCACTTCGATCATGTGGTCCCATGTCTTGATAAGCCCGCCATGTCCGTTGTCTCGGAGAGACCAGGTGTCTCCTTTCATCGGCTGTTCTTCAATGCCGATCGATTGCCATCCAATGGGGACGATCCCTTTCCAGAACATCCGCGCTTTGTACCGCCCTTCTGTCCATCGATCCGGAAAGCGCGGCGGATCAATCGGTTCAAACCGGATAACGCCCCTCGCAACGTATTCCAGCAGCGCCGATCGCCCCACGTGATCGCGGATGATCGCCGGCGGCGCGTCCAGAAAAGTCGCAATTTCGATCGTTCGCATGGCAGGGCGTTCGCACCGGATTTATTTGGCGTTTAGCACACCGCCGCGAGCATGGATATCGGCGGCGTCCATACTTGCGATAGGCCGTTGTGGCGCGATATCAAGACGGTGTGTTTGTTCCAACCAATCATTGTGTTCAGAAAGCAAATGGCTGTCGTCAGAGACATAAGTACGCTTGAAGCGCTGTATGAGGCTCCGCTGTCGAGGGCATTGGACAAGGTCGCAGAGGAAATCACGCCTTGCTACAGACGTTGGATAGAAGCGTCGAGGTTCCTTGTTCTTTCAACGGTGGGTCCGGAAGGCACGGACGCCAGCCCGCGAGGCCACGACGGCGCCGTGGTGGTGATTGCCGATTCCAAGACTCTTCTTCTTCCAGACTGGCGAGGAAACAACCGCCTCGACTCTTTGCGGAATATTGTAAGGGACGGGCGCGTCAGCCTTCTGTTCATGGTGCCCGGCTGCAACAACGTTGTCCGAGTTAACGGTCAAGCGTTTCTGACGACAGACGCCAATATCATCAAGCGATTTGCGGAGGGCGGAAGGAACCCAAAAACGGTGATCGTCGCCAGCGTCAAGGATGTTTACTTTCAGTGCGCCAAGGCGCTGATGCGTTCTAACCTTTGGAACGCTGACGATGAAAGCAATCGTGTTCCAACAGCAGGCCAGTTTATCAAGGAGCAGGACGCCGCATTTGACGGCGCAGCCTACGATGCAAATTACGCGGACTATGCGAAGGACAAAATGTGGTGAGAAAAAACGCGTCTTTCGTCCTCTCCCGGCCGCGTTGAGTTTGTTGTTGATAGATCAATGAACAACTACTCTATCCCTCGAGATGTCCGGCTGGCGTTGCGCTGAATGCAAATGCTGTTGTCACGCCGTCACTCGTCGCCAAGACACGGTGCAGATGGGTGGAAAGCGTCACTTTTGCTTTAACCTATTGCGATCATCAGGGAGGCGCGTTGGTTTGACCCGTTCCAGCTTTAGGGTGTTGCCGAATGCAGCGGCTTTCCGGACCAAGGTCGCTGCATCTTCTTTGCCTGAAGAGCGCAACACGCTCGTCCCCGAGGCTAGCACATCGCCGCTTGCCGCATCAAAAACAACGCTGGTAACGGCAAGCGACTTTAAAGCGTCATCCACGGTGACCATATGGCGTAATGCCCGGCCGTTGCCTAAGAGCGTTCCAAGGTTTGTCTCACGCGTTTGCAGGCGTTGCATGTTGTCGCCGTCAAACAAGTAACTGACGACAATCACGTTGCGGCGCAGTATTTGCTCCCTTGTGACCGGCTGCTCCCAAAACTCTTCGAACAAATCCGCTGCAAGCACGGTGTCGACAACGATTCCCTGTCGACGTTTCAGCCGCCAAAGCTCATATCCATGCACGCCGTCGGTGGCGAAGAAATACAAATGCTTGCCAAGGTTTGTTTGCGCGATACTCGGCGATTGATCGACGACGCCTGGCGTCAAGGCGAAGGCGGGCGGCGTGAACGCGCTCGGAAAGGAATTACGCGACCTGCCTCCCGAGTCGTTTGTAAGATTGATGTCTTGGATCATCCGCGAAGTGTAACCGTCAAAAACAAACGGTTCCACATTGTGATCGGTGTCAGCAGTTCCCGAAAAGTAGAGCCGATTGTCAAAAACACGTAACTGCACTGGGGTCGGGATGTTGTCAGCGATTGCAATAGTGTCGCCATTGAAACGGTGAAGCGTCACGCCTTGAAAGCCGCGAGCGCTAAAGTACAGCGCATTATTGAACACTTCGAACTGGCCCGGGTGCGATCCTTCGCTGCCCGGGAAAAAGTCTTCCACCATTTCGGCCGTATCGCCATCATAACGCCAGAGTTCCGTACCGTGATTGGCGTCCCCGTCGTTTGCGGAGAAATAGAAACTGTTCTGAAACACAGCGCTGTCAACGCGCCGACTTAATGAATATACGCTGTCGCCGTTCGGATTTATGTCACCCAGTAACTTCAATACTGCGCCGTCAAAACTCCAGGGCTCTAGGCCAATTTGCTGGCCGTTGCGCGCGGCGAAAATCACTTCGTCCTCAAATCGAGCGCAACACGAGGATACGCCATCCGCCGGCCCTGGATTTACATCCGCCGCAAGCGTCGCCTCATTACCGTTGAATCGCCACAGTTCGTGGCCGTGATCGGGATCCTGAGCGCGGAAGTACAAGACGCCATTGACGACGACCAATCCCGTTGGGCTGCTTGACATTGGCCCGCCAATGTCGGCCGCGAGCGCCACGGCATTGCCGTCAAACCGATAGAGCTCTCTGCCTGATGGGCCGGTAGCGCTAAAATAGAGCGCGCCGCGATAAGAAACAAAATTTCTTGGATAGCTTCCTTGCGAACCTGGCAGCAAATCGGTCAGAAGTTCAGCCTGCTCACCATCGTACCGCCATACCTCCGCACCGTGAACGCCGTCATCGGCTTGAAAGAAGAGCGCATCGTCGAAGACGCCAACGTAGCTGGATCTGTAAAACAGCTCGTTTGTAATGCCGCTGGATCCTGGATTGATGTCGGTGAGGCGCTCTACCGCGTGCTCTTCAAAATTGGCGTGATTAACATACCACCATTTCGCTTGAGCGGACGCGTATCCCAAAGTGGAAAACAAAACGGCTAGAATACAGAGTTTACGAAACCACATTGGCCGATCTCCCGTTCCACGCCAAAGTGTCGAATAGCAACCTTGTTGCTCCAATTTGAATGAGCCACAAGACAACCTCCGAAACAAGTGTCTGCGGGCTACTAACCGGGATGTTCCGGCGATTTCGTTCCTTGGGTGTCCGCTTCGGGCCGAAGCCAGACGGTCAACGTGCAATCGCTCAGTCGCCCGCGGCTACGATCTCGTTTTACCGGCAGTAAAAAGTTTGGCCGTCGGCGTCGAAGGAATGCGGCCGCGCGTCGGGCGCAAGGCGGCCGGTCCACCCGCCGCGCCATTCGTCCGGCGTATGATGAATTGTGTATTCCGCGTCGAATGTCGCCCAATCGTCGGAAAAGGCGATGCGAATCTCCCCGCGCGAATCAACTTCGGCCCATTCCCCCTCCAGCGTCCGCCCGGACAAGGCGCCGACAACGGAGCCAAGGTCCTTGTTGCGTAAGATGGCGAACACGCCTGCGGCTTTGTCCGGATCGAACCGCAAAAAGAAGGGACCGAACTGCGTACAGTAAAAGCGCTCGACAGGCGTTTCGTTCGTGGCGTGAACGTCCTTAGCGACAGCCGGCGCGCTTAACAGCGCTGCTAACGCCGCGCCGATCGCAAGACATGAATTCGGTTTGGAAATCGCCATTGTCTCAGCCCTCCATAGCCTCGCAAGGCTCTACCGCGGAGACGCTATGACGACGAGTAATGTTCTGACGAAGCGTTGTCCCGCCGCGACGGGGCGAGATGAGATTCGGCCCTGGTCCCCGAACCTTGCGCCGGTTGAGTCAGCCCTTGTCCCGGGGCGCGCCGTTTGGCTTTACCGTTTGGCGCGGGTTAGTGCAGGAGCTTCATCACGGTCCAGATCAACCAGGCGAGCAATGCGCCGACGAGTGCGCCGGCCGCCGTCCCTGCGATCTTCAAAAGCATAGCCACGCCCATGATGCTCAAGATCGCCCAGGCAAGCGCGCCGACGGCGATCGCCCCGGCGGCAAACAAGATGAGCTCGAACGCGCGAAACGCGGCGTCGAACAGCTGGAAGATTTTCTCTAGTTTCATTGTCGCCAGTCGCCGTTTTTGAGAAATAGGCTCTGGGCAACGCTTACGGTCAAAACCCTTTCCAATCTCGGAAGAACGCGCGCCAAACTGCTGAACGTCGCAAAAACAGGCCGTGTTTTGCTGGAGCGCCGGCGCCTGTTTCAAACTTTATCTATTGCCGCAAACATCCGTTAACTGACATTTGCGTTAAGTGAAATTTACCTAGAATTTTAGAAAACTTTTAGCGCCTTGGTTTCACTCTCCACACCATAGACGTGCATCGGGAGAGGCAAAGCCATGATCAAAAGAGCATTGAAAAGCGGCGCGGCATCACTTGCTATAGCAATTGTGGGATCGGGTTTCGCATTTGCCCAGGACGAACCCGTCCCATCGGCAGAGATGCTTCAATCAGAACAGCTGTTGGCGCAGGGACAAGATTTCGTACTGGCGCCTCAGTCCGGATTGGACGGCGACTATGGCAACCTCGATGCTTTCTGGGGCAACATCGACGCCTTCTACGGCAATCTTGATGCTTTTTACGGGAACCTGGACGCGTTCTGGGGAAATCTCGACGCCTTTTACGGCAACCTGGATGCGTTCTACGGCAATCTCGATGCGTTCTGGGGTAACCTGGATGCGTTTTACGGCAGCCTTGACGCCTTCTATGGCAGCCTAGACGCGTTTTACGGCAATCTCGATGCGTTCTACGGTAATCTTGACGCTTTCTCCGACGAACCGTCACAAAATCTCCCGGCGTTGTTCAAGCAGGCTGAAGCGAGTTTCGGCGTCGCCGTTGAAGCGCAGACGGGACAGTCCTTCCACGACGCGATTGTCGCGCCGCTTCTTGAAAAATACTGCATTGATGCTGATGACTTTGAGGCGCATGAAGAGTTTTCGAAGCAGCATTATGCGGCGATGATCTTGGAGCTGCATGATCGTCTGATGACGTTCACCGGGCTTGATCACGTCGACCACTGGATGGCGCAAATCAACTGGTCGCCGGCAATTTCACAAAGTGCAAATGGCGGCAAAGGGGTTGTTGTTGGTCTTCTTGACACGCCGATCACGTCGTCGAACCTGATCGGCGGCGCCGTCACCGAATCCCAAGGCTTCGGCCTTTCAAGCGTTGATCACGGGGCGGGCGTCGCCAGTATCCTCGCCGGCGCTCATGACGGACAGGGCGTTATGGGCGTTGCGCCCAATACTGACTTTCTTGTGTTCAACCCGTTCGACGACACCTTCACCGCGAGCTGGGACGACGTAACGATGGGCATCCGGCGATTGGCGTTCTTGAGTGAAGCCAGCATCATCAACATGTCGCTGGGCGTT
Source organism: Hyphococcus sp. (assembly GCA_028289605.1). GTDB lineage: Bacteria > Pseudomonadota > Alphaproteobacteria > Caulobacterales > Parvularculaceae > Hyphococcus. Next base: position 58,469 of record JANQON010000005.1, read on the forward strand.
CAAGGCTATACGCTGCATCCAGACTGGCGGAACGTTTTCTATGACATGGAAGCCGGCCTCGGAACGATTGACACGTTGCTTGTGAAGTCAGCGGGCAATTCGGGCGCTGCGCAAACCGAAGATGTGGACTTCGGTATCAGCGACGCCTTCCGCCGACTGATTGTCGTTGGCTCCGTTGACGCCGCCGGCAATATTTCCGAGTTCTCGAACCGCCCGGGTGATGCGTGTCTGATCCATTGGGGTTCTTGTCGTGAAGGTAACCGCCTGATGGACCGGTTCCTCGTCGCGCCTGGCGAAATGGTGCTCGTTCAGGACAACGCTGGTAATCTGACGCGCGCCAGCGGCACCTCGCTGGCGGCGCCGCAGGTCGCCGGCGCAGCGGCGCTGTTGCAGTCGCGATGGGAATGGCTGCGCAACTACCCGGCGGAAACCGCCGAGATTCTCCTCTCAACAGCAACCGATCTCGGCGCGCCGGGTACGGACGAAGTTTATGGCCGGGGCCTTTTGAATGTTGAGGCGGCGCTGGCGCCGATCGACCCGAACGTTCTTTACGTTGAAACAAAAAGCGGGCGCGTCAACATCAACGACGCCGGCGGACTGTCCTCTGAGATGCTCGATCTAGTCAGCGCCGATGCAACAATCACCGCCTTTGAGTCCATCGGCTGGACAAGGCGCGACTTTCAGGTGCCTGTGGAAGGCCTGAGCCTGACCGCTGCGATTGGCGCTGAGGATCCTGTTTCATCGACGGAACAGTATATGTCGACGCAGCTGTCTGCGACGCCGGAACCAACAAAAGACAAGAAGAAGAAAAAGAAGAAAAAGAACAAGAAAAAGAAAAAAGACCGTCGCGACAAAGATGACGACGACTTCCGGTTTACGAACAACCTTGCTGTGGGAACGGCTGTCTTTGGCAACCTGGAATCCACGTGGACTGCGAGCGTCACGTCAAACCGTCGTGATCCCCGCGAAATTGTCGAAGTCGACGCTATTCCCTTCCAGGTCGGCGCGGAAATGACCAACAACGCCAACGGACTGACGCTGCGCTTCGGCGAAGGACAGGGCGCGCTTGCGTTCTCCGGCGGTTCGCAATTCGGCATGCTGTCCGACCACGACATCGCAACCGGCGGCGCCAATCCGCTGCTCGGTCTGGCTTCGGGCGGTTTCTACGCCGGCGCTGAAATGCCCTTTGGCGAACGGTTCAGCGTCGCCTTCGGCTTTACCCGCGACACGGATCGTCAGGGCATTGTTGATCCGGAATCCGGGGAATGGCGCGAGACCTTTAACGGCGTCGCCGACTATGAAGCGACGGCGCTGTCCATGGAGGTTGGCTATGACGTGTCGGACGCCGTCACGCTGACCATGTCTTACACGCAGCTGAATGAAGAGACCGGTCTCCTCGGTCTGCAAGGCTCCGGCGCCTTTGCGCTGGAAGGGGGCGCGGCGACCGACGCGCTGACCCTCGGCGCCGCCGCCGATCTCGGCGGCGGTTACGCGCTGTCCGTCTCCGCCACCGGCGGCAAGACCCGGGCGGGCGACTTCGACCAGTCGCTGTTGTCTGTCGGCGACGGCGGCATTCATACGACGGCGTTCCAGATCGCGGCGTCCAAATTCGGCGTCTTTGGCAAGACGGACAGCGTCCGTGCGTCCTTCGCCCAGCCGTTGCATGTGGAAGCGGGCGCCATCGGCGTCACCACCCTGCAGGTGGTTGATCGCGAAACCGGCGCAACCGCTTTCGTGACCGATCCTCTCGCCCTGGACGGCGCGAGCCGCCGGTTCGTTTCTGAGGTGCTCTATGCGACCCCGGTCATGGACGGTCTTGGCTCGGTAAGCGCATTCGGTCAGGTTGAGTTGAACAATCGCGAGTTCGGCTACGAGCAAACCGCTGTCGCCGGCGGCGTCCGGTTCAGCGTCGGGTTCTAACCTTTTCATCACTCTTTAAGAAAGCGAGCGGCGCGGACAGCGCCGTTCGCGCTATTGGTGCACGCCCTGTTAATCATCGTGGGTTACCTTTCATGCCCTTGTAGGTTAACGGAATATCCGTATGCGGTGCGAATACAAGAACACGATTAAGCACAGTATTTGGGCGCTACTCTTTGTCTATTTGGCGGTGCAGCCAGTATTTGGTAAAGAAGAAAGCAATGACGCATCGTCGGCGCAGTTAATAGTGACCTTTGCCGATGCTGTCGACGTCGCGAAGCGCGAAATGGCCGGCGCGCCGCTGACCGCGCTTGAAAATGCTCAGGAGGCCGAACGCTTGGCGGCGGATGCAACTGAGCTCGATGCGCTTGAAACGGCGCTATGGCTGCAAGGCGAGGCGCTCACCAGAATGAACCGCGCTGAAGAGGCGAGGCCCATTATAGAGCGCGCGATCGCGCAGCTTTCGGATCGTTCCTCAAAACTCGCAGGCGACCTGTTACTGGCGCGCGGACGGATTGAACGCGTGGTAAGCGAGGAAGGCAAGGCGCTCGAAAGCTTTCAAGCGGCTTACAAGGTATTTGAACCATTGGGCGAGGCGCGCAGTCAGGCCCTGGCGTTGCAAAGCATCGGCACGCTTTACGACAGCGCGCACCAATATGAGCGCGTTATCGAATATTATGAGCGAGCCAGCGACGTCTATTCGGACGGCGCAATACTCGATCTTGTTTCACTCAACAATCGGGCGAATGCGTATCGCGAACTTCAGCGTTATGACGAAGCGCGGCAAATGCTCACTGAGGCGCTCGGCATGGCGGAAGCGTCCGGCAGCGCGCTGCTGCAAGCGCGCATCCTGACAAACTTAGCGGTCTTGGAGACGCGCAGCGGCGACTACGCCGCCGCCGAAGACGCGGCCAACCGAGGACTTGAACAAGCCCAGCACGATCAGGCGAAAGGATGGGCGCCGTTTGTTTGGGGCGCGAAGGCGGAACTGGAAATGGCGCGCGGGCGCACGGACGCGGCGTTGGAGGCGATTCAGAGGGCATTCCAGGGGGTTGAGCTCGACAAGACGCCGGCGCCCTTTCGGGATTTTCACGAGACGGCGTATCGTCTCTTTGAACAAACCGGCGAGACGCAAAAAGCGCTGGCGCATCTCGCCGCTTTTAAGCGCCTCGACGATCAGGGTCGTAACGTCGCTGCGTCTGCGAACCTCGCGCTGATGAACGCGGAGTTTGAGTTCGCCAACAAGGAACTTCAAATTCAAACGCTGCGGGCCGATCAACTCGAAAAAGACGCGGCGCTGGTGAGATCGCAACAACGCCAAGGGCGGATCATTTTCGTTGCGCTTCTATTGTTCGGTTTTGGTCTGGTCGCATTCCTTGGATTTGCCTACCGGTCGGCGCGCAAGGCCGAGCGGGTCGCAACATCGTTCAACGAAAAGCTGGAAACGAAAAATACGGAACTGGGGGAAACCAATATCGCGTTGGAGAAAGCGAACCAGGCGAAGCTCGAGTTTCTGGCGGTGACAAGTCATGAAATACGCACGCCTCTTAACGCTATCATCGGACTGTCGGATGTGGTTCTCGCCGGCGAAACCGTTCAGCCGAAAGACCGTGAATATCTGGAAATGGTCAACAGCGCCGGCAAGAACCTGCTTACCATTGTCAACGACATTCTTGACGTGTCGAAACTGGAGTCGGGCCGATTGATCATCGAGAAAGCGCCGATGGACATTGGCGGCTGCATTCTGAATGTCGCAGAAATTTGGCGGAAGGCGGCGGAAGAAAAGGGCCTCAAATTCAACGTAGAAGTCGCCGATGACGGCAACTTCTTCATCTGCGACGGTCGGCTCATTCGGCAGGTCGTTTCCAATCTACTTTCCAATGCGGTCAAGTTCACCAAAGAAGGCGGCGTTACGATTCGGTATCGTCCCGCCGATGAAGGCGGCTTTCATATTGAAGTCTCTGATACCGGCGTCGGCATTGCTCCCGAAAAACGCGAAGAGATTTTTGACGCCTTCAAACAAGCTGACGGGCATCTGCAGCGTGACTATGGCGGGACGGGGCTAGGCCTGGCGATCGTGCGTAAGATCGCTGAAGCGCTTGGGGGCAGCGTCGTCCTGCAAAGCGAAGAGGGATTCGGATCGACATTTGCGGTTCTGATTCCCGCCGAGAAAGCCACGCTTGACCAACGCGAGGATTGCCGTGATCGAGACGCCGAAGCCCGGAACAGCGCGGAAAACGCGCAAGCAGACTTGAGCGAAATGAAAGTCTTGATCGTTGAAAACAATGAAACAAATGCAGCGCTTATGCGCGCATTCTTGCAAGACGATGTCCGGGAGATTGAAATCGTGGAAAACGGCGCGCTCGCCGTCGACGCTGTGGAAGAGGGCTCGTTTGACGTTGTGTTGATGGACAAGCAGATGCCCGTTATGGACGGCGTTGCGGCGACCAAGGCCATTCGCTCATTGCTCGGTCCGGTTCGGGATATCCCGATTATAGCGGTGACGGCGGAGGCCTTTGATGATACCCGAAAGCAAGTCCTCGACTGCGGTATGGACGGGTTCGTTAGCAAGCCGCTAGATGCGCAAACGCTGAAGGACGCAATTCACGCGGCCTTTGCGGCGAAGATGCGTAGAGCAGCTTAATCCAACATACCCGATCGTTCGCGCGCTCAGCGCTCCGCCGATGCATGGGTTTGCAGGCGCCGTTCTGCGCCGTCGCGTTCGCGTTCAACACCGGCGAATCCGCTTAGGAGCAACCAGTCGGGAAACTGTTTTGCTAAATGGCTTGGTCCTTCGACCGCGATCGCGCCGGCGGCGATATCGCCCCTCAGATCGCGAAAGCCGCGCCAGCATTCAATGAACCGCCGAAGATCTGCGCGGACGATGACGTCCACGTCAAATCCTGGATGCTTCAAGCACATGTCGACGCCGTTTTCGCTGTGCACCAGCCAGAACATACGGCACGTCGGCGGCGCGCCGGCGAACTGAAACTCGATCACGGTCCGCCCGGGCGGCATGGCGCGCGCGTTGATCCGCTGATGCATGCTGTAAACCAGAAACGCCGGATCGAGATCTTCCGTCGTCATGTCGCGCGCCCATTTCTGTCCCCAGACCGCCATATCGTCGATGAGGGGGCCCAGTTCGCGCCCGGCTTCGGTCAACTGATAGTCATGGCCCCGGCCGCCTTCCAACGGCGTGCGCGTCAAGAGGCCCGCCGCCTCCAGATCCTCCAGCCTGCGCGCCAACAGGGTTGCGGAGATCTTCGGCACGCCGCGGTGTATCTCCGAGAAACGCCGGCAACCGTCGACGAGCCGGCTCAAAATCAGCAGGTTCCAGCGCTCGCACAGCACCTCGGCCGCCAGCGCCAGGGGACAGTATTGGCCGTAACGTGACATCGCCCCAGGATCGCTGAACGGCGTTCCGAAAGCTACTCCAAAATTTACAGTAGATCGGCCGGGAGGCGCTCGGCAAAGTCGCGGCGGCCGACAGAAAAAGGAGGAGAGACCGATGAGCCGCACCTTCAGACCCGTCACCGTCGCCGCAGCCCTGCTGTGTTTTTCAATCGTTGCGGCCTGCGCCGCATCCGGGCGCGCCGGCGCAGCCCCGCATAGCGTCAGCGACTGGATGGAGCTCACCGCTAAGCACCGGGTGGACCTGTTCCAGCGCACGGCGGAAACCGCGCGCACCGATGCGATGGTCGCCCTCGCCATGTTTGAAGCGGCGAACGCCATCGAACAGGCCTATCCGTCGCAACTGGGCGTAGAACCGATTGCGGACGCAGCCGGGGTTGATGTGGCGACGGCGGCCGCAGCGACGGGGGTGTTGAGCGCGCTCTATCCGGAATCCGAAAGCGTGTTTCTGGACGCTTTTGAGAGCAGCGTCGGCGCCGCGCCGCGGGACGCCGCCTTCGCAGCCGCGCAGCGTCTGGGAAACGCAGCCGCAGAGGCTGCGATGCGACAGGGACAAACCTTCGGCGTCGAAAACCGAACGCCGTTCCGAACAACAACGCCGCCCGGCGCCTATATTCCAGAGGGCACGCCTTCGCTCATCACCGATTTCGATCTCGCGTTGAAGCCTTGGGCCCTGGACAGCCTCGATGCGGCGCGGCCGGGGCCGCCTGCGGCGCTGGGCTCGCCCGCCTACGCGCGCGATCTTGATGAGGTTCGACGTTTCGGCGGCAAGTCCGGCCATGAACGAACCGACGGTCAGACGGAAACAGCCAGGTTCTGGTTTCTTATCGACATGAACCCGATCCTGCGTCAGATCGCGGAAACGCCCGGGCGCAGCGCCACAGACAACGCCCGTCTCTACGCCATGTTTTACATGGCCACCGACGATGCTTGGACGGCGTCGAGCGATGCGAAAACGCATTTTCAATTCTGGCGGCCTGTGACTGCGATCCGCAGCGCCGATCGCGATGGGAATGATCGAACCGACCGCGATCCCTATTGGGAGCCGTTCATGCCGACGCCGCCGCATCCGGAATATCCGTGTGCGCACTGCGTGCAGGCGTCTGCGCAGGCGGTTATTCTCGAAGCGGAAATCGGGGATCCGTCCAAAACATTCGTCATTCAAAGCTCCACGCTGCCCAATGCCGATCCCCGGCGGGTCACCTTGCGCGACTATGTGGAACAAACATCGTTGTCGCGAATCTATGCAGGGGCTCATTATCGGTTCTCCAATGACGCTGGAGAATCGACGGGGCGGTCGGTCGGCGAGGCGGTCTTGCAACGCTGGTCCGCTGAGGAGTGAGCGCCGCAGCTGGGTCGTCAAGCAACGCGGGCGACGCGCTGTCCAACAAGACGCCATCGACAAAAAAGGCCCGGCGCTGCGCCGGGCCTTCTTGTCTTTGGTCATGAGGGGCGTTTACGAGCCGACGATCCCGCCGTCCTTGCGCCGGATCACCAGCGTGCAGTCGCGCGGAATTGTGGTTCCGTCAAACGGCGCCGGGAAATTGGTGGACGCCGGATTGCCGTTGCCGGGATGTTGGATATTCGTGAACGCCGTTCGGAAATCGGGTGTCACCGTCCAGCCGGTGATTTCGTCGCTGACGACGCCGGTGAGCAGGCGACAAGGCGTCGGCGTCTCCGCGGTCGTGTCGAACACCACAAGCTGATCCTGAAGACCATCCGGCTGGCCGCCGTCGGTGCCGATGAAGAGACGGCCGAAGGGGTCGGCGTACGCAGCGTCCGGATCGGTGAACACGTTCGGCGTCCCGCGAGTGGTCGATGCGAGAATATAGATTTCCCACGTGAAGGTATCGCCGAGATAGTTGTCGGAGTCCGTCGTGCGGATGATGTGGCCGTCGGAATTCGGCGCCTGCGGATTGGCGGCGTTCGGGACCGTCCGGTCGCTGTTGTTGGTGAGCGTCCAGTACACTTCTCCGTTCTTGCCGATAGTGGTCCATTCCGGCCGGTCCATGGGCGTGGCGCCCACAGCGTCGGCGGCGAGTCGCGTGTTGATGAGGATCTCTTCAATCGTCCAATTGGAAAGAACCGGATTGTTCGGCGATAGTTCCAGCCAGTCGCCGGTGTTGTCGTCGTTGAACCGCGCGACATAGAGCACGCCTTCGTCAAGGGGGCTTTCGCCGTTGCGCAGCGCGTCGCGCCACGATTTGTCCGAGACGTATTTGTAACAATAGTCGAAGCGTTGGTCGTCGCCCATGTAAGCAGCGATACGACCGCCCCGGCTTTGCGCGATTGCGATCGCTTCGTGCTTGAAACGGCCAAGCGCGGTGCGCTTTACCGGTTTCTGGCTGGCGTCGTACGGGTCGATTTCGACAACCCAACCGAACCGGTTGGACTCATTGACGTAATCCGGGTCTGACAAATCAAATCGGCGGTCAAACAAATGCCAGCCGTAATTGAAACCGTCGAAATCGAAACCGTAGCGCAGTTGCGCGTCGGTGCGTTGGTCGTTGAAGCTCTCTCCTTCGGATGAGCCGAAATAGCCGTTGAAGTTTTCCTCGCAGGTCAGATACGTACCCCAGGGCGTTGGGCCGGAACCGCAATTGTTGACGGTGCCGAGCGGGATGTTTCCGTTGGGGTTCTGCAGAAGCGGGGAGTCTTTCGCCGGACCGGAAAAACAAACCGGCGTGTTGGCTGTAATGCGCCGGCTGTTCGGGCTCTTGACCACGCGCCAGTCGCCGTAGCGGTTTTCAATCGCAACAACGGAAACCCCGTGCACGGCCTGCGAAAGGCGAACGTCGTCAAGACTCTCCGGGTCGCTTTTGCCGAGCACATGCGCGTTCCGACCGAATTCGTGATTGATGCACAGGAATCCCTTGAACACGGCCGGCCCTTCGCCGCGGCGATTGTAGCGGCCCCTGCGCTCCGGATAGAACCACATGCCGTCATGGCCGATGCCGATCTGCAATGCGGCCTGCTCAGGCGTCGGCCGGGTTGTCGGGTCGCCCGCATACTCTTCCGTAATGCCCGGTTCGATGGGCGTGCCCCAGGGAATCAGCACCTGGTATTCATATTCGTCTGCGATGCTGACGGTCGTTTGATCCTGGGTCGCCTGATCAATGGTCAGAGGAGTAAACTTTACCAACGGTCCTTTGCCGCCGCCGCCGGTTTCGCGGCTCTCAGCAAAGGCCGCAGGCGCGACGAAGGTTGCGGCGGCGCCGGCGAGCGTTCCGCTCAACACGTTTCGGCGCGAGGCGTTGGCGGCGAGGACGTCCTGAAAGCTGCGATTGTTTGTGGGGTTAGAAGGAATGTTTTCCTTCTCGTCGTGAAGTAGCGCATTGTCTTTTGGGCGTCCCGAAGGATCGTGAGCCATCTCGTTACATCTCCCATAGTTTAATGATGTAAAAGAGACGCTAGTTGGCTTCTGTGTCAGTGATATTGCAAATGTGCAAAGAGCGCGCTTGCTGTTTTTATTTATTATTACTGTAATAATTCAAGTATTATTGGATAAAAGAAGAGGGCCGGCAAAAATCAGCAAGTTGCGCACCGCAGAGACTCGGCGGGCGCACTTTTTTGCTATCGGTTGCGGTCAACGAAAGTCGAAAACGCGCGGTTGGCCTCACACTCTTGATGACGACGGCGAACGCTAATAGCACAGATCCGCAACAGGGCGCGGCCCGCCGCCATCCTTGCTCAACAACAATTTACGCACTCCCGTTGTTCTGCGAACGCATCCCGTGCATACGCCGAAACAGCGGAAAACAGCCCTAACAGTCGTTTGACGCGAGCCGTGACGACGCCATGCAAGTTTGCAGATCGGATACGCGGCGCCGCAACGACCGATACTGACGCGGAGGCTTACAAATGTTCTACGACAAAATTGTTGCGCTTACGAGAAACAAACATGACATAGTTTCCAAAAGCTTGGTATACGAATAAAAGTGCCGTCGACTGTTTGCTTTTCCGGCCGTTGAATAAAATCCAGTAAATGGTTGATTTGGCTAATGGGTCCGGATGCGCTATGGCGTTGCGCCTTATGACCGCGACAGGAGCGCGCCAGATCTTCAATTTTCTACGGTATCGCACCAGGCCGCTTGTTTTTTGGCCGCCCGTGGCGCTGCTTCTGTCAGCGCTCGCTTACTCCGTTTTCGATTTTGACGGGTTTCACGCCGCCGTGACGACGGCGAACGCCTGGTTGCTTACGCGTTTTGACTGGCTTTTCTCCCTGGCGTCATTCGCCGCCGTGGCGCTCATCATCTGGGTGGCGATTTCCCCGCTCGGCGCGGTGCGCATCGGCGGCCCCGACGCCAAACCCATCCTGTCGCGCTGGAACTGGTTCGCGATCACGCTATGCACCACGGTCGCTATCGGCATCCTGTTCTGGGGCGCGGCCGAACCGATGTTTCATGTGCAGGATCCGCCGGGTTTTTCCGGCGCTGAGCCGGGAAGCCGTGAAGCGGCCCAGTTCGCAGTGTCGACGTTATTCATGCACTGGACCGTGACGCCCTACGCGCTCTATTCGGTGCCGGCGCTGGCCTTCGCCATTGCGCACTATAATCTTGGCCGGCCTTATTCACTGAGCGGACCTCTGTCCCTGGTTTTCGGTCGCGCGGCGACGGGCCGCGGCGGCGCGCTCCTCGACGCGGTTGGACTTTACGCGCTGGTCGCCGGCGTCGCTGCATCCCTCGGCGTGGGGGTCATGACGTTGGCGGGGGGACTGGACCGGCTAACGGGGCTGAATGACGGTGCGCCGCTGCGTTTTGCGGTGACCGCGATGATTGTTCTTGTTTTCGTCGCGTCTTCGATTACGGGGATCCAGCGCGGCATCAAAATTTTGTCCGACATCAATGTAAAATTCTTCTTCGCGCTCGCCGTATTCATTCTTGTCGCGGGACCGACCCTTGAGATTCTTTCGCTGGGCGCTGCATCGCTTCAGCGTTACGTTACCGAGTTCATACCCGCGAGCCTTGCGCTGGGCGATCGCGCCGGCAGCCCGTGGATGCGGGACTGGACAGTCTTCTACTTTGCCAACTGGCTTGCCTGGGCGCCGATTACAGCGTTGTTCCTGGGTCGGATTTCGGTCGGATATACGGTCCGCGAATTCCTTTTGTTCAATCTCGTCGGGCCCGCGGCGTTCGGGGGGCTTTGGATGACGATCTTTGGCGGCGCCGCGATCAATATAGACAGCGCCACCGGCGGCGCCCTTGCCGCTGCGCTCAATGATCGCGGCCCCGACGCGGTCATCTATGCGCTGTTCGACGCTTTTCCCTTCGCCGCGTTGATTGCAGGCGCGTTCGTCGTGCTCACCTTCATTTCGTTTGTCACGGCGATGGATTCCAACACTCACTCTATCGCCGCAGTGTGTCTTAAGCCGAGCTCTCGCGAGCAAGACAGCCGGGCTCAGTCATTTTCGGTCAAAATATTTTGGGGCGTGCTTGTGGGCGCCGTCGCCTGGGTGATGACATCGACAACTGGCATCGACGGCGTGCGGATGTTGTCCAATCTCGGCGGCGCGCCCGGACTCCTCATTCTGATTTCCATGGGTGCGGCGCTCATCATCATGCGCGCGCGCTGGCTGGATGAAGTCATAGCTGCGCGCCAGCCGCCGCCGCCGCAACCCTCAACCGAAACGGAAACCGGGCAGCAGCGTTGAATAGAGCGCGATGCGTTCGGCGGCGACGGCGCGCGCCTGTTCCGGCGAGATCTCGCGGAACCAGACGCGGTCTCCGGGCCGGATCTGCCCGGCGAGATGAAGGTCGACGTCGATCACTTGCGCTATGCGCGCATAGCCGCCGGTGGTTTGCGCATCAGCGAGCAACAGGAACGGCGCGCCCGACGGCGGCGCCTGAACAGCGCCTGGGAAAATCGGGCTGGAGTTCATGGAAAAGTCGTCCGGCGGCGCAATCGATGCGCCGTCGAGTTGCAGTCCCATACGATTGGCGCGCGCATTCGCGGTGAAGGGCTTTGCAAAAAAGCGCGCCCGCGTCGTTTCTTCAAACACGGCCGCTTCCGGCCCGGGCGTTGCGCGCAGTATCCAGTCATGACTCATGCGCGGCCGATATGGGGAAGGAATGTCAACGGGCGCTGCGTCCCTTGAAGGCTTCGTCGCAATGACGTCGCCCGCGCGCAACGGCCGCCCCTCAGCGCCGCCTAACCTGGCCGGAACAAGCGTGGAGACGCTTCGGAGAAAGCTTTCGCCGCTGAGCCCGCCGGCAAAAGCGATATAGGCTCGGGCGCCCATGCGCGCGGCCGAAAGCGTCAGCGTATTCCCAGCCTTGACGTCGCGCGCTGTGTACGGAGGAATGCGTTCGTTGTTGATGCGCGCATCCATATCTGCGCCGCTGACAGCGATCAGGGCGGGCTCCGCAAATTCCAAAACGGGCCCCGACATGGCGCATTCAAGCGCCGCTGCATCCCAGTCATTGCCGACCGCTCGGTTCGCAAGCGCGAGCGACAGTCTGTCTGCCGCCCCTGACTGAGGCACGCCGAGATGGCGCGCGCGCCCTCGGCCGCCGTCCTGAACCGTCGTCTGCACGCCGGGTTGGCGAACGCGGATCGTCATGGCGTCCCCTTTAGCGTCTCAAACGCGTCGGCGTCGATCGGCGTGAAACGCACTTTGACGCCGGGCTTCAATACAAACGGCTCTTTGACGGAGGGGTCAAAAAGCGGCATCGCCGTGCGGCCGATGAGGCGCCAGCCGCCGGGAGACGGCAGGGGGTAAACGCAGGTAAAGGCGCCCGCGACGCCGACGGACCCGGCGGGGACCTGCGTTCGCGGCGTGTCGCGCCGCTGCGTGCTCAGACGGTTGTCGAGCGGGCCGATATAGGCAAAGCCCGGTGCAAACCCGACCGCCGCCACCGTGTACTCAGCCTGCGAATGAATATCGATGACCGCGTCTTCTGAAAGGCCGCAGCGTTCGCTCAATGCAGCGAGATCGGGTCCATGTGCGCCGCCGTAGCAAACCGGAATAAGCACTGCTTCACGGGGCGATGCGTTCGGCGCGCACTGCGCGGCCCGGACGGTTTCGTGCAAGAGGCGCCGGGCCTGTTCGGCGCTCAGGCGCGCGGGATCAAACCGAACGGCAACGCTGTCGATCCCTGCGACCGCGTCCGTCACGCCGGGCGTTTCCCGGATTTGATCGGCGATCGCGCTGGCCGCGAGGCTGACGGATATGACATCGTCTGCGCCCGGCATACGGCAAAGCCAGCCGCGTTCTCCGTAAGGAATGATTTCCGGGTCCGCGCTCATTGAGGCTTGCGCGTAAAAGCGGCGACGGCGACGCTCGCTTCGGCGAGTGCGTCGCGCACGGCGTTGGCCGTTTCAACGGCGCCGTCGGAGTCGCTGTGGATGCAAAGCGTATCCGCCGTCAGCGCGAGCGCTCCGCCGCTCGTTTCAATCGGACGCTTCAGAGCGATCGCCTGCGCCTGCGCCGCACGCGCCGCGATGCTCTCGATGACGGCGCCCGGTTCGTTGCGCGGCGTCAGCGATCCGTCGGCGCGATAGAGCCGGTCGACAAATCCTTCGGCGGCGAAGGGTTTTCCCGCACGCGCTGCAGCGCGCGCAAGCGCTGAGTTTGGCGGGCCGACTAAGATCGCGTCCGCGCACGCCTCCGCCACAATGTCGGCAAGGTCGTCGTCCTTGGCGGCGGCGTTGTAGAGGGCGCCGTGAGCTTTCACATGGGCGAGCGGCGCATGTTCGCAAAGCAGCACGTCTTTCAAGTCATCGATCTGTGAGCGGAGGGACTGCAACAGCGCCGCATGGCTGATGTCCATAGGGCGGCGCCCAAACCCTTCGCGGTCCGGATAGGCGGGATGGGCGCCGACGCTGACGCTATGCGCCTTTGCAAGACGAACGGTGCGCAACATCGTGGCGGCGTCGCCCGCGTGGCCGCCGCAGGCGACCGAGCATGAGGTTAAGAACGCCATCAAGTCCGCTTCGACCGTCGCCTGACGCTCGTCGGCGTATTCGCCCATATCCGCATTGAGATCGATGGTTTGCATGGCTCACCAAACCCCCAACGCCCTCAGGATGGCGCGAAGGCCGAGGCCGGCCGTGATCACGACGACAACGCCGCCGGCGAGATTGGCGCGCCAGCCGTTTATATAAGCGCCGAGAATGGATTTGCGATTGGCCGTGAAAATGAGAAATCCGGCGATGATCGGCAACAGCAATCCGTTGGCGAACTGGGCGAACAAAATGATCTCGACCGGCCGCGCCCCGGTAGCGGCCGCAGCGACGCCGATCAACACGACGGTCCCGGCGACCAGCCGAAAGGGCATTGTTTGCGGGTCGCTTTCGAAACCGAACAGTTCGGCGGCGGCGAACCCTGTAGCCAGCGGCGCGGTGATCGCGGACGACAATCCGGCGGCGAACAGACCGACCGCAAGCAGCCATGTTGCGCCGGCGCCGAAGGCGGGCTCGAGCTGGCCGGCCATGTCTGCGGCGCTCGTGACGGTGAGGCCGGCGCCGAAAAGGCTCGCCGCCGCGGTCGACAAAACGAGCAGGGACACAACGCCCCCGAGGCCGATGGAAAAGCGCGCGTCGAACTTGGCTTCGTCTATCTGTTCCGGCCCCGGCCAGCGCTTGCGCGCCGCGGCCGCGTGCAAAAAGAGGTTGTACGGAACAATCGTTGTGCCAATGAGGCCGATAGCGATGGGAAGCGCATCGAGCGTCAGCCGCGGTAGGGCGGCGCCGGCGGCGAGCGCGCCCCAGTCGGGCTTCACCACGATTAACGCCGCGGCGAAGGCGACAGTCATGACGAGAACAGCCCCGATCAGCGCCCGTTCAAGCAGCTTGTATCCGCCAAACAGCAGAAAGCCCGCTGCGACGGCGCCAATGGCGACAGCGACCCCGGCGCGGGGCGCGTCCGGAAACGCCGCCTGAACGCCGAGGACAGCGCCGGCGATATTGCCGCCTTCGTAAGCGGCGTTGCCGATAAACAGCGCGGCGACAATCAGCGCCACCGCGGCCCATCGAAACGCGGCGTTGCCGCCTGTCGCCGCCAGGATCGCTTCTCCCAGGCCCATGCGTCCGGCGACGCCGAGGCGGGCGGCGGTTTCCTGCAGGACAATGGCCGCCAGCGTCGCGAAGACGAGCGTCCAGGCCAGCATATAGCCATAGGTCGCGCCGGCGACGGTTGCGGTGGTGACGGTGCCCGGGCCGATAAACGCCGCGGCGGCGAGTGCGCCGGGCCCGATCGCGCGCAGGCGCGTCAACATGGGGCAGTCTGATGGAGCATAGCGGCCAAGTTTAGCCGAGGGCGACGGGAATGACTAATATCCGAGGTCAGAAATGCATGAGGGCCGCCCCGCCATCCGGCGAAGCGGCCCTGCGACGCAACAGCCGGGCTTTTCTGGTAAGGCGGTTATTCCTGTTCTGTCGGGGCGTCGGTCTCTTCTTCCGCCGACGCATTCGTGACGGGCGCAGCGCCTAGCAGCGCGACGGGCGGTCCGTCTTCTTTGCGTTCCCCGTCCTCTTCCGGTTTCGGTTCTTCACGCAGCTCCGGAAGCGGCTCTGACTTTAGCGGCGCAGCAGGAACGTCGTCGAAAGTCGGAGCGTTGAAATCGCCGCCGGCGTACTCGTCCCAATAGGCCGGCTGATTCATCAGCTGGCGGAAGAAATCAATGTTGTTGTTGGCGACTTTCGGCGGCAGGTCTGAGCGGGCGAGACGTTCTGCGCCGGCCATGTCTCCGGACAGCGCCAGCACCAGCGCCAGATTTTGACGAATGCGCGCGTCGCCGCCGGCGCGGCTCGCCGCCTGAGACAGCGTCATGCGCGCTTTGGTCAGATCGCCGTCAAGCGCGTAGGAGAGGCCCTTGTTGTTGAGCACCGAGACGGCGCCGGGCGCCAGCGAAAGTGCGCGGTCGTAATGGACCCGGGCCTGGTCGTGCTCGCCAATCTGATCGAGGGCGACGCCGAAAGCAGAGAGCGCATTCCAGTCACGCGGCTTTTGCGCAAGCGCGTTTTCAATATGGCGTACCGCTTCAAAGGCGCGTCCGGACTCAGTCAGCACTTTCCCGTATTCCAGGCTTACCTCAGCGTTCGCCGGCGCCACTGCGTTCGCTTTCCGCATAACGCCGACCGCTTCATCCGTGGAGTTGATTTTGCGCAGCGCTTGGCTGAATTTAACCGCGACCGTTGGGTCGGACTGATTGGTATTGTATCGCGTTCCCCAGAAGGCGGCGGCCGCGACCGGGTCCATGCCGTCAGCGGCGGCGTTCGAATATACGCCAATGGCGTTTTTGTATTTGTTGCCGCTCTGCTTCTCGCCTTTGTCCTGGCGCCGGCCATTGTCGTCATAGGTTTCGGCGCTGTAGCCCGCGTCAAAGGCGCCTGCAGATTCAGTAGAGTCATAGCTGCTGCAGGCGGCGAGGCTGAGCGCGGCAAGTGACGCGACAAGGCGTGCGGCCGCTGGCGAATGGGTGCGAGAAATCATGATTTTCCTCGATCGTGCTGTAATTTCAGCGCGATCATGGAATAAGGAGTTCAAGAAAGGCTTAAGCACATGCTTAATGTCCAATCGAATTCATATGTTAACGGATGATTGATGAGACCAGAGAATTTAAAACCGTTTGACGCGGACGCGGCGGCTGCCGCAACGCCGATTTTTCTTGTCGCCGAAAACGCCCTCGAACAGGCTGATATTCCTGAAAGCCTGAAGATGCTGGCGAAAGCGAATGGGTTTGGCGGCGAGGCGGGCGCGATCGTGGCCCACAAAGACGGTGTGCTATTCGGCGCGGGCGAAGGATCGGATGCGCTGTTCGCGGCGGGACTTTCAGACAAATTGCCGGAAGGCGTTTACCGTTTCGCAACGGCTCTGGACCCTGAAGCGGCGCAGCTGGCCTGTCTCGGCTGGATGATGGGAACGTATCGCTTTGATCGCTACAAGTCAGCGAAGGCGCCCGCCGGCGTCCTGATCGCGCCGGAAGGAACCGACACCGACGCTGTTTTGCGGGTCAGCCGCGCGACGGCCCTGACGCGCGATCTCGTCAACACGCCGGCCGGAGACATGACCCCGGCAGCGTTGGAGACCGAAGCGCGCAATCTCGCCGGCGCTTATGATGCGCAGATCAACGTCATTGTCGGCGACGATCTTCTGCGCGAGAACTTTCCCATGATCCACGCCGTCGGCCGGGCGGCTGCGATCGCGCCGCGACTGATCGATCTGACGTGGGGGCGCCCCGACGCGCCCAAGCTGACGCTGGTGGGCAAAGGCGTGACGTTTGATTCAGGCGGGCTAAACATCAAAGGCGCCTCCGGCATGGCGCTCATGAAAAAAGACATGGGCGGCGGCGCCCATGCGTTGGCGCTCGGCCAGATGGTGATGGACGCGAAGATCGACGTGCGGCTGCGGATCCTTGCGCCCGCTGTCGAGAACGCAATTTCCGGAAACGCCTTCCGCCCGGGAGACGTCCTGGCGAGCCGCAAAGGCCTGTCGGTTGAGATCGGGAATACCGATGCGGAAGGCCGTCTCATTCTCGCGGATGCGCTGGCGTTGGGCGCTGAGGAAAAGCCCGACCTGATGGTATCTCTTGCGACGCTGACGGGGGCCGCGCGAATCGCGCTTGGTCCTGACGTGGTGCCGTTCTACACCGATGACGACGCCCTGGCCGCGCGCCTTGCGGAAATGTCCTGCAGGACCGCCGATCCCATCTGGCGTATGCCGCTCTGGGGCGGCTATGACGCGATGATGTCGTCGTCCATCGCCGATCTCAATCACATTTCCGGAAACGCGTTTGCGGGATCGATCATCGCCGCCCTGTTTCTGAAGCGCTTTGTCGGCGACGGCCCTTGGGCGCATTTCGACATCTATGCGTGGCGGCCCCGCGCGGCGCCCGGGCGCCCGGTCGGGGCGGAAGTCCAGGCGATTCGCGCGCTCTTCGCCGAGATTGCCGATCGCTACAGTTGATCTCGCTGGCCCTTGCCCTTTTCGGGCGAACAGTTGCATGCATGACGTTCGGAAAGGGCCCCGCCGAAGGCGGCGTAAAGGGAATATGGCGTCAATCGACATTCTGACCAGCTGGCGGGAAGTCATGTGCGACGCCGTGCGCGCGGATGGGCCCGATCTTTCCATGCGCCAATGGGCGATTCTGCTCACCGTTTATCTCAATCCCGGTCCTCACACGGTGCGCGCGCTCGCCCGCGACCTTAACGTCCCCAAGCCGGCGATTTCGCGCGCGCTCGACGCGCTGTCGATTCTGGGATTTGTCAAACGGGTTCGGGACGCCCGCGACAAGCGCATCGTACTCGTCCAGAAAACGACCGAAGGCGCCATTTACGTGGACGAATTTGCGCGGATCGTATCGACCCGAGCAGAGGACGAAGCGCCCCTCAACGCGCTCTACGGATGAGCTGCGCTTAAACGTCCACCAGCGTTTCAAAACTCCCGAAAATCATCCGCATTCCATCGAATGGCATGGGATTGTTTTCCGGCTGCATGCGCGGATCGGCCATACATTTTTCCATGCCGGCGTTGCGCGCTTCCTTTGACGGCCAAACGATCCAGGAAAACACGACCGTCTCGTCGTCCTGCTTCTTCACCGCCATCGGGAAGGATGTGGTTTCTCCGTCCGGCACGTCGTCGCCCCAGGTTTCGACCACTTGCAGGGCGCCGTGTTCCTTAAACACCGGCGCCGCTTCGGCGGCGTGCCTGCGGAACGCTTCCTTGTTCGCCGTCGGCACGGCCGCCACAAATCCGTCGATATACGTCATCGGTCTCCTCCTCTTTTCGCCGCTTGGCGCGCCCGCACTATAGACGGTTTTCCGCGTCGGGTTTATCCGGCGCGGCAGCGGTTCGAAACGGCGTCAATCGATAGGCGGCGAGGGGCGCGCGACGGCGGGAAGGTCGGCGATTTTGACGCCGGCGACGGAAGCTGCGCCGTCGCGCATTTCTATGGGCGCGTCGATGGCGCCGCCCTGGGCCATCGCCGCGAGAGCGAGGCCGGCGGCGGCGGCGTCGGCTTCATCCGGCGCAAGCGCGCCCGACATCGAAATGAGCGGGGCCAGCCCCACCGGTTTGGCGATGCGCGCATTGAGGCGGCCGTCCGGCCGCGACAGGATGTCGAGGCCGACCTCGCCGTGAACCGATATCTCAGCACCGTTCGCTTCTGCATTTAACCCGTACAATTTGACGACGCCGCCGGCGCCGCTCCATGCCGCCGGATCGCCGACCAACAACATCGCAGTTTCCGTGATCGCCAACGCGGTTTCCAGTTTTTGAATGTCTATCGTTTCGCCGCCTGCTTGATCGACGGCGAACCCCTCGCTGACGAGGCTTAGCGTCAGCGCATTCAGGTCTTCCGTATCAGGAGCAAAGTCAAAGACCAGACGACTGAGCCGCGCGGCGACGCCCGATGCGTTGCTGGCGCGCGCATTGTCGACATTCATGGAGAAAGCCCAGCCGCGCGCTCGGTCCTGCGCGATCGAAGCGCGCATGTCTTCTGCGGAAAGGCGCCATTCGCCGATATCGGGAGCGGCGATGGTCTGTGCGCCCGACGGCGAAAAGATGATGCGGTTGAGATCGTAAGGCAGCGCGTCGAGATTTAGACGCTCAGCAGTCCATGCGTAGGTTCCCGGCGCGGCGATCTTGGGGGCGTCTATGCGTATGCGCAAGAAAAAGGGAAATCCTTCGCGCGTGACGGGGCCATGCTCGACGATAAGGCCCGCTTGACGCTGATCGTCGACCCATTGGCGCACGGCCATTTCGATTTCGCCGGCGGCGTAGCGCCACAGCGCAAAATACGCAGCGACCACAAGCCCGGCGCCGATCCAGGCTGCATAGAGCCACGTGCGCGAGACTTTTTTCTGTTCAGCCATCGGCGGTTTCCAGAGTCTGTTTCGGGGCGTCGTCGCTGAGGTCAGGACGAGCGCCGTCGATCTTTTCCTTTATCACATTCTGAAAAGTTTTCCGGTCCATGCCCGCCGGAAGCGGCGCCAGGAAGCGAATCGTGATCGTACCCGGCGATAGCGCGCCGCCCAGCTTGCGCCAAAAGCGGCCGCTGTCATGGGCGACAGGATGGCATGGCGCGGACGCAGCGGCGTAGATGCCGGCGACGCCGGGCTGGTAGGGGCCGGTTTGCGCTGCTTTCATGCGCGTTCCTTCCGGAAAGATAACAACCTGAGCGCCCTCGGCGATGCGCCTGGCGGCTTCTTCGCGCATCTCGCGCAGCGCCCTGGCCCCGCCGCCGCGGTCAATGACAATGTTGCCGGCGGCCTTCACCCACATCCCGTAAATCGGTATACGGAGCAATTCCTTTTTGAGGACGATAACCGAGCATGGCAACAAAAGTTGAAACGCAATCGTTTCCCATAATGATTGATGGTTAGAAACAATCAAAGCGCCGCCGGCGGGAATGTTTTCTCGGCCTTCGACGCGATAGTCGACACCGGTCAGAAGCTTCATCGCGCCAAGGGCGAAGCGCGACCAGACTTTGATTGTCCAGCGCACCGACTTTTCGCCCAAGAACAGGGTTGGTAAGAAAATGACCGTCATGGCGACGGCGACCAATGCAATAAGGACCGTAAATACGATCGATCGCAAGCGATTCATGAGGGCGCTATCGGCTGAACGAAGCGAAAAACCCGTTGGCTTTCGCTAGGAGAAATTTGGTGTACTCGCCGGCGAGTTGCTCCCACGCGTCGAGGGACAGCGGCCTGCCGTTTTCGTCCAGATAGCCGGACGGAACGACATAGGGCGTGATGGCTGCGCCCGGCATCTTGGCGCGGGTTTCCGCATAGGCGCGCGGCATATGATAATCCGACGTGACAAGGACAATGCGGTTGGCGTTGTGGGCGGCGGCCCATTTCGCTGCTTCGCTGGCGTTGCCGATGGTCGACCGCGCTTCCCGGCCGAGGTCGACGCAGCACTCGAACAGATCCGAATCGCCCTCCCACAGGCTCGCCATATTGGCGCGCGTGGTTTCCGGGTGCACGCCGGAAATCAGCATCCGTTCGCCGGCGCCGCCGGCGAAAAGCGCCATGGCCGATGAAATCCGCTTGCCGCCGCCGCCGGTGTACACAATGACCGCGTCATTATCGTCGAACGGGCCGCGCGTGGGTTCCGGCAGCGTCGTGACAAACGCCGCCAGTCCGACAAGCCAAACGCCGCCGGCCAGTGCAAGGCCCAGGATGATGCTTCTCAAATATCGCTCCTTTCGGGCGTAATGGTCCCAGCCAGCGCAAATTTACCGAGTGCGCCGACGGCGGTCCAGTCATGGCGACACGGCCTGGTTCGAGCGCCTAATACTGCCGGCGCAAGGTTTTCAAAACGGTAAGGCGGGCCGTCACGGCCGTCACCAGGCAGGTCGCCAGCGGAACCGAAAACAGCCACAAGGCGTGCCATCCGCCCATGGAAAACTGGGGTAGAAACGAGTCTCTGCCGACGCCTGCGTTCAGCATCGCCGCGGCCCCGCCAAGGGCGGCGAACGCCGCGATGAGGCCTGTCATGGCGCCGCGCAGCCCGAGAACGAAAAAGCGGCGCTGGACCTCTGAAGCGATGAACTCATCGGTTGCGCCAACAAGATGCAAAACCGAAACGATGTCATGATTAGCGGCGAGGCCGGCGCGCGCTGCGAAAATAGAAATGGCGCACGCCGCCCCCATCACGAGCACGAAAACCAAAAAGGCGAGCGCCTGGCCTGACTGCGCCGCCGTCGCAAGCCGGTCGTGCCACGTTGCATGATCATCCAGCGTCGCGCCCGGCGCGGCGGCGGCCAGCCGGTTGCGCAACAAATCCAGGTCATCGCGCAAGGTGGGTGAGACCTTCACTTCGATCAGGGCGGGAATGGTCAAAAACGCGACCGCATTGTTCTTGCCGAGCCATGGCTCCAGGAGCGCGGCGGCTTCCGCCTCGCTTTTCAGGGTCGCCTCCTCAACGCCTGGCGTTTCCCGCAGAACCCGCATGGCGGCGGACGCGCCCGCGGCGATTTCCGCAGCGGTTGCGCCCTTTACCTGCACGGTAATCTCTGAGCGCAGTTCGGCGGTCCATCTGCCTGCTGATTGATTAATAATCAGGACGGCGGCCATTGACAGAACAGCGAGAAAGGACATCACCGCGATGACGGCCGTCAAAGGCGCGCCGCCGGCCCCCGCTTCCGGCAACAACGGTTCGTGGCGAAAGCGGCTGAAAAAACCGCGCTTGGGCGGCGCGCCTTGCGTTGCGCCTTCGTCGAAGCCGGGCGCGTCCATAGGATCGACAGTGCTCATCGTCCGCCGCCCCCGCCAGCGCCCGGCGCCCGGCTCACGCGCCCGTCGGCAATTCTTAACACAGGCTTACCTAGCGACTGAACGAGATGAAGATCGTGGGTGGCGACAATCACCGCGGCGCCCAATTTATTCAGTTCAACGAACAATTTCATAATTCGTTCACTCATCGCCGGATCCACATTGCCGGTGGGCTCGTCGGCGAGGATGAGGTCAGGCTTTGAAACGAGCGCCCGCGCCAGTGCGACGCGCTGTTGTTCGCCGCCTGACAATGTCGCCGGTTTGGCGTCCATGCGGTGGCCCAGACCGACCCAATTTAAGAGTTCGCTTACGTCTTCCCGATATTGATTTAGGTTAACGCCCGCGACCTTCATCGGCAGGGCGACATTGTCGAAAGCGGTTAAATGGTCGAGCAGACGAAATTCCTGAAAGACGACGCCGATGCGGCGGCGCAGCGGCGGCAGCGCCTCGCGCGGCGCGTTTGCAGCGTCTTCGCCGAACAGGAAGAACTTTCCGCGCGTCGGCCGCATCGCAAGATAGATCATCTTGAGCAGCGACGTTTTTCCGGCGCCCGATGGGCCGGTCAGAAATCGAAACTCGCCTTCGCCGAGGTCAATATTAACATCACTCAAGGTTTCGGCCGCGTCGCCATAGGCGAGGCCGGCGTCCTCGAACCGGAAAATCTGCGTTTTAACCGTCATCTCGGCAGGTTTATCCCTTTTCGCTCTCAGGTCGAGAGTCGCTCCTACAGATAGTAACAGGATTCTAGGCTCGCCATGATTATCACCTGTCCCGATTGCGCAACGCGCTACGACCTGGATGAGGACCGGTTCCTGCCGAACGGACGCTCCGTGCGCTGCACCGCCTGTGGGGAAAGCTGGTTTGTGCCGGCGCCGGAGCCCATTGAGGCGCTGATTCGCCTTGACGAGCCGGCCGAGGCCCCGCGCCGGGCCGGGGAAAAATCTGACGGCGGGCGCAACGGACGCCGTCTCAATGTGCGCATGGAATCGTCTGATCAGGACGACCTGTTGCCGCCGCGCGATGAAAAAGGCCGGTTCACCGCGCGCAAAGAGACCTCTGAAACGACCATGCGCTACGAAGATGCGGCGGAAATCGATGTCGATTTCGAGGACGGCGACGATACCCTGTTCGACGCGCCGCCTTCGTCTCGCCGGCGGGAACCGTCAGCGAGATCGGGCGCCGGCGAAGACGACGATGAGGTTCCGCCTAAAGGCTGGCGGCGCGGCAAGCAGTTTTTCGTAGAAGATGACGAGGCGGAGGAAAGAGGCCAGGCGCGCCAGGACGATCCGCGCGGTTTTTTCGCTCGCCGCTTCGCCCGGAAAAACGCCATCCGCGAAGAGCTTGCGGACCGCGAGGAACGCGACGAACCGCGCGCAGAGACGCGACGGCCGGCGCGGGACCGAATTCGGTTCGAAGAAGAAGAGAGAGCAGCGGCGGAAGATGCGTATAATGAAGATTACGACGACCGTGATCTTCGCAATCAGTATGAAGATGACGACGCGGATCCTCGCGGCCACGCCGCCGTCGTAGACGCCGATTGGGAAGACGTCCCCGAAGATATTGGTCCCGGAAAGCATTTCGGCCGCAAAGTCCGGGAGGAACGCCGTCGCGCAACCGCCGTCGCCCGTATGGAAGACGTGCGCCGGTTCGATCCGGCGATGTTCGATGAAGAATTCTTCGCCAGCTTGCATGTGACGCCGCGGGAGCTTGAAAAGGCGGTCCGAAAAGCACGGCGCCGAGCTGAAGCCCGCGACAAAAACCGCTTAACGCCCTGGCGCGCCTTCGGATGGTCCGCCTGGGTCGCCGCCGTCGCCGGGGCGGCCTACGCGGTTGTCGCTTATCGCGATGAGATTGTGAAAGTCGCGCCTTCCGCCGCCGATGCCTATGCGGTGGTCGGGATTGAAACTGATCCTGCCGGATTAAAAATCGAGAATGTGCGCCACCGTTTGGCGATGTCGACGGGCGGGCCGATCATCGAGATTACCGGCTCGTTGCGCAATCAGGGCGTCGAAGCGATCGACGCGCCATTGCTGCAGGCCGAAGCGCTCGGCCCGCGCGGGGAGTTGCTCGCGCGATGGACCTTTACGCCCGAGGAGCCGACGGTCAGCGGGGAAGGCGCCATCGAATTCATGACCCGCAACGAGGCCCCCGACGGCGTTGCTGAGGTCGCGTTGTCTTTCGCGCCGGCGCAGAGCGCCATCAGCGCGTTGACGGGGCGGGACGAAAACTAGCGCGCAAATATCTGTCCAGCCGCCTTCGCGGCCGCCGGAGAATCCCCTATGAGAGTGGCTTCATTGAGGATGGACATCCGACGGAGCCCCTATGCGCACGCTTTATGACGAAACTGCAATCGCCAACCGCATTGATGAAATGGCGCAGCGGATGACGGATGATTTGCCGGCTGACTTTCTGATGGCGCCGGTGTTAACAGGCGCCTTCATCTTCGCAGCGGATCTGTTGCGGGCGCTCTACAAACACGGGGCGGACCCGCTGGTGGATTTCGTGCAGTTGTCCTCCTATGGCGGCGCCAGGGCGTCCTCCGGCGTCGTCACCCTGCTCAAGGACTTTTCCGTCGATGTAAAAGGCCGGCATGTCCTGTTGGTGGACGACGTCCTCGACACCGGCCGCTCGTTGCATTTCGGAAAAGGCATGATTGAGGACCGCGGCGCCGCCGCGGTCAAAACCTGCGTGCTGGTCAAGAAACTGACCGGCCACGCGGAAGATCTGAGATGCGACTATATCGGCTTCGAAGCGGGCGCTGACGACTTTCTCATCGGCTACGGCATGGACGACGATTCGCGAAAGCGCGGCGTTCCGTTTATCGGCGCGCCGTAGGGGCGCCGTCGAACCCCTTGCGGCGGCGGCCCCCGCCGCCGTGAGCCCCGGGCGACATCAGGCCGATCACATCTGCAGCAGCGGCCCTGGTAATCGCCTTACGCAAGGCCTGCAACAGATCTATACTGCCTCGGAAACGCGTACGCCTATTGACGAGGTGCAATCATGAAAATTTCTTTTGTTCTCAATGGCGAGGCGACGACGGTCGATGCGCCGTCGGATATGCCGCTGCTCTGGGTGCTGCGCGAAAAGCTTGAACTCACCGGCACGAAATTCGGTTGCGGCATCGCCGCCTGCGGCGCCTGCACCGTTCACGTTAACGGCGTCGCAACGCGCACCTGCGTCTTGCCGGCTTCCGTCATCGACGGCGCAGAAGTGAAGACGATTGAGGGCGTCGCATCGCCCTCGGGAGAAATGTCCGCGGTGCAGGCGGCCTGGATCGAGCATCAGGCGCCGCAATGCGGATATTGCCAGTCGGGGATGGTGATGGCCGCCGAGGCCTTGCTCGATGAAAATCCGGATCCGACTGACGAAGACATTGACAACGCGATCACCAATATTTGCCGATGCGGCACCTATGAACGCGTTCGCACGGCGATCCACGCCGCGGCGCGCGCACGGCGGGAGGGCTAGGCCATGAGCAGCGAGACAAAACCCGCTTCAGGCGTGGCCAAGATCGCTCGCCGGACATTTCTTGTTTCCGCCGGCGTTGTCGGCGGCGGCGTCGCGCTTGGTCTGGCGCTGTCGCCCAACCGACTCAAAATGTACCGGGATGATGTCGCATCGGACGACGAAATCATCCTCAACACCTGGGTAAAACTGACGCCCGACAACCAACTTACTGTAATTATTCCGCACTCGGAAATGGGCCAGGGCGTCGGCACCGGACTGGCGCAAATGCTCGCTGAAGAAATGGAAGCCGACTGGGAAACTGTTTCCATCGAACAGGCGCCGGCGAGCGACGATTACATCAACAGCGACCTTGGTCGCGGCTACATCGTCGGCGAAGGCGCGCGCATTCCCGCGTTCGCTTACCCGATGCTTGACTTCGCCTTTCTGCAGATCGCGAAAGGTCTCGTGGGTCAGATCACCGGCGGCAGCACCGCCATCCGGCTGACCGGTTATCACGGCATGCGCCGCGCCGGCGCCGCGGCCCGCGAAATGCTGACCCGCGCCGCCGCCAAAGAGTGGAATGTGCCGGTGAACGCGTTGCGTGCTGAGGCGAGCATGATTCATCACGACGCTTCCGGCCGGTCGGCGAGCTTTGGAACGTTCGCCGCCGCCGCCGCATCGTTCACGCCCAATCTCAAACCCGAACTGAAATCGGCGAAAGATTACAAGATCGTCGGTACGCCGAAACCCCGGCTCGACATTCCTGAAAAAGTTACGGGCGAAGCGCAATTCGGCATGGACGTGATCGTTCCCGGCATGAAATACGCCGCGATTGCGCAAGCGCCGGTCTACGGCGCCGAGGCGGTTTCGATAGCGGACCCGACAAACGCCGCGCCGCAGATCGTCAATCTCGGCAATGCGGTGGTCGTCGTTGCGGACAGCTATTGGGAGGCGTCCAACGCGCTGCGCCGGATTGAAATCGAATGGGACGGCGGCGACCCGTCGCTCACCAGCGACGCTCTGCGCGCGCTGCATAGCGCCCATCTGGAGGAAACCGACCACGAAGAGGTTATGGACAAAGCCGGCGACGCGCCGGCGAAACTGGCGTCGCCCGATACCCTTTCGGTCGAATACGCCGTTCCTTATCTCGCTCACGCGACGATGGAACCGATGAACTGCACCGCGTCGGTCCGCGACGGGAAATGCGAACTGTGGGTTGGCCACCAAAATCCAATCACCGCGCGTGACGACGCCGCCGAAGCCCTGGGTGTCAACAAAAGCGACGTCACCATTCACAATGTTTATCTCGGCGGCGGGTTCGGCAGGCGCGCCAGAACCGACAATGTGATACAGGCGGCCCGCGTTGCGTCTGAAATCGGGGTCCCGGTCAAACTGATCTGGTCGCGCGAACAGGATATGAGCAACGACTTTTATCGTCCCGCCATCGTCTCGCGCATGAAAGGCCTGGTCGAAGACGGCAAAATCGCCGCCATGGATCATGCTTACATCTTTGCTGATGCGGGCATGCCGGATTCAGAGCGCCCCTATGCGTTTCAGTATGACGTGCAGAACAAGCGCATCGCTCGCCACCCGTATGAGAGTCCGATTCCGGTCGGGGCCTGGCGCAGCGTCGACTTTACGCAGATGGGTTTTTTCAACGAAAGCTTCATGGACGAGATGGCGCATAGGGCCGGCGCCGACCCGCTGGCGTTCCGCATCGCGCACAAATCAGATCCGCGTTGCCGCGCCGTGCTGGAACGGCTCGCTGACGAAGCGCGATGGGGCCGTCCGCTGACGCTGGGCGCCGCGCAGGGCGTGGCGATCGTCGACAGTTTTGAAGCGATCGTCGGCCAGGTGGCGGAGCTCACCATCGAAGACGACAATCGCGTGCGGCTGCATCGCCTCACCTCGGTGGTCGACTGCGGGCAGGTGATCAATCCGGACTCGGCGGAAGCCCAGATCCACTCATCGGTCATCTTCGCTCTTTCAGCGGTTTTTTTCGGCGAAATCACGCTCGAAAACGGTCAAATCGTTCAGCAGAACTTCCCCGATTACGACATGGTCCGGCTCCGCAACGCGCCGGTGCAGGCCGTTCATTTCATCAAGAGCGACCATCCGCCGGGCGGTCTTGGCGAGCCGGGGACGCCCCCGGTGGCGCCGGCGCTGACCAATGCGATCTACGCCGCTACCGGAAAGCGAATCCGAGAGCTGCCGCTGACGCGGGCCGGGTTCAGCAGCGTTTAAGGAGCAGGGTCCTTTACGCTTCCAGCGCCGCCAGAAATGTCTGGAGTTTTTCCATTGCGGGGAACGAATTATCCCGCATGCGCTTCATGATCGCCTGTTTCTCAACATCGTCTTTGTCGATGCTGGCGACGAGCTTGCTGAAGCCGTCGAGACGATTGTTGCGCAACCAGGCGCGCAACTCCTTGTCTTGCCCCCAGTTATATTGGTTCATCATGAAGGCGGCGGTATAGCGCAAATAATCCGTGTCGTGATTGGGCAACGGGACGACGCCGCAAAGTCGGTTTTTCTCAGCCTAATCGCTATAGGCCGCTTCGACATGGGCGATGAAAGCCGCGCTAAAGACCGGCTGATAGGAACGCACCATTTGCGGCGTGATCGTATCGCCGTCAAAGATCGGCTTTATTTCATCATTCGAAATCGCCCGCGCCGAGCAATCCACATGAATGTGATCCGGGCTGGTGGGGATTTCGCCGTCATCGAGGACGATTCGGTCCGGCTCAATGCGCTGAACCCGCCCCATGCGGACAATGTTCGGCTTCAGCCGGCGCAAGAGCTCCAACTCCAACGTGCTGATCGTGGCGCCGTGAAACATCGAGGGGCGCACGTCAGTATCGATGCGCACGAAATAGCCGCACGCTTCCAGCCGGTCGAACATGTCCTCAATGGACTCCGCCTGCGCAATCGCCTCCATCTGGCCCGCCTGGGCGCCCATCGCGTTCTCGAAAAACTCTTCGGTTGATTGCGTATTGGCGCGGTCGAGAAGCCAGGCGTCCCGCGGCATGATCCATTGGATCATGTCCGGTTCGACCCCGTTCTCCAAAAGCCACAAACAAGCGTCGATGCCGGTTTTACCGGCGCCGACGATCACATAGCCGGCGGGCGCGCGCTCGACGCGCGGCAAGTCGTTGAGGGGCATGAAACGGACGTCGTCCTCGATTTTGAAATTCGGCGTGTGGGTGGACGGGACTGTGGTTTTCAAGAAAGTCGCATCAACATATTTTTTTGCGGACACGCGGCGCTCTTTGCCGGAGGCCATCGACACGAAACGACCTTCGCCCTTGTAGTCCGACATCGGAAAATACTGGACGCGGCCGGACGGCAGGAACTGATGGCGCATCACCGTATCGTAATAGGCCATGACCTCGTCGCCGGAGGCGAGATCGCCGAGACCCTTATTGAGGCCAACCTCGTCTTTGCGTCCTTTGCTCAGTTCCCGCGAGGAAACGCCGTAATAGGCGGAGGGCTGGTGCAGCGTCACGAACGGATAGGCGACATTCCAGTGCCCTCCCGGCTTTTGATAGCGGTCGACGATGATCATGGTGGCGTCGGTTTCGGTCAACAGAACGTCCGCGAACGCCATGCCCACTGCGCCCGAGCCGACGATCAGATAATCCGCCGTAAGATCTGGTTCACCCATCTTAAGCTCCCGTTTCTCGTCGGTTTCGTCCGCTTCAAGTGTGCTGGACAGCCGGCGCAAAGCCAAATATAACACTGTTATGTTTTCGTATAACAGCGTTATTTCACCGTCAAGAGCTTTTCCGGCATGAGCGAAGCGAAAGATAAAATTTTAGGCGCTGCGTCAGATTTGTTCCTGGAAGGCGGGTCAGCGGCGTTGAGCGTGCGCGCTATCGCCAAATCGGCCGGCGTCTCCACTATGGGCGTCTACACGCATTTTAACGGCAAAGAAGGCATTCTTGACGCTCTCTATATCGAAGGTTTCGATAATGTGTTCGCCGCCATAGAGCTGCCGGAAACACGGCTTGGAACACGCGCAGCGGTGAAGCGGACGGTAAAGAATTATCTAAGCGTCGCGGAAAACTTTGAATCGCATTATCGACTGATTTTCGGCGAACGAGACGCTGATTACGAGCCCTCGCCGGAAGCCTATGAAGCCGGCGCGCGTGCATTTCATCGGCTTACGGATCTTGTCGCCGGCCTGTTGTCGCCGCGGGCGCCGCGCGCCCGCCAGCAGCGCGCCGCGCTGCAGCTTTGGGCCCTGGTGCACGGTCTGGTCAGCCTGCGCCATCACGCAGTGTCGGAACTTATCGAGATCAAAGACTGGAGGCAGCTGGTCCTGGACGCCGTCGACGCCCATGTGGGCGCTGTTGAGCGAAAGATCCGCTGACGCCTAAAACCGCTCCAATAGTCGTTCAAGATAGTCGACTTCTTCCTCGTCGCGGCCCGGCTCGCCCAGTCGGCGACGAAGCTCCTGGATCACGGCCCGGGTGCGCGCGGCTTCTGTTTCCTCCGGCACTTCCGGACCCTGGCCATAGGCGTTGCCGGTGGGCCGGCCAAGCGGGTCGGTTCCCATGCCCCGTTCGCCGTCCTGTCGGCCTTCGCTGGCCTGGCGCATCTCCTCTCGGGCGAGGCCTTCGGCCCCTTCGCGCATCTGGGCGATGGCGCGCTCCATGGCGCTGGCGGCCGCGTCGAAATCGCCATTTCTGAGCGCCTGTTCAGCCTCGCGCATATTGTTGCGGGCTCTGCCCATGGCGCGCGCCGCATCGCCATTGGGATCCGCCTGATCGCCGGCGCCCTGCAGATCGTCAATCAGGTCATCCAGGTCTTCTCCAAGGCCAGCCTCGGCGTCGGCGAGATCATCGGCGTTTTCGCCGGGCTCGCCGCCGCTGCGTCCGCGTTCGAACGCTTCGTCTGCAAGCTCGCGCTGGCGGCCGATCAAATCGCCGGCTTCGCCGGAGGGGCCAGCTTCGCCGGGCGCGCCTTGCCCCTGTCCGCTGCCGCCCGCGCCGCCCTGGGACAAACGAAGATTGTTCAGGATGTTCTCCAGGTCCGACAGCATCTGGCGCGCGGCGTTGCCGGCGCCTGACTGGGCGAGATCGCGAATGGCGTCGAGCATTTCGTCCAGGTTGGACTTGTCAATTTGCTCGCCCTGGCCGCCGCCCTGCTGGTTTTGCGCCTGCCCCGACTGGGCGAGCGCGGCGAGGTAGTTGTCCATGGCCTGGCGCAGCTCTTCGGTGAGCCTGGCGATTTCTTCGTCGCTTGCGCCGCGTTCGATCGCCTCGCGTAACGCGTCTTCTGCAGCCTCCAGACGCTGGCGGGCGAGTTCCAACGCTTCGTCTTCGAGTTGCAGCGCCAGGGGCCAGAATTTTTCGACGGCGTCGCCAAATCCTTCGCCGTCCTGGCGCATCACCCGCCAGAAGGCCGCGCGCAAAAGGAGATAGTCCGTAGATCGATCAAAAAACACCTCCGGCGCCATAGTCACCGCATCGAAGCTGCGTCCGGCGCGGCGCCAGTCTTCGGGCGCGACGGCGAGGGTCTGGCGCTGTTCGACCACAGCGCGGGCGAGAGGATTAAAAAACGTCCGTGTCGGGAGGGTTACGGCGGCCTCTTCGGTCTCGCCGGTTTGGCCGGCGCCGTCAACGACGATGACTTTGGCGAAAACCGTCAGGCCGGCCCAGGGTTCGGCTTGCAAATCGAGGGTCAGCGCCTGCTCGCCGCCGCCGGCGCCCTCAAGGGCGATTACCCGGTTTTCCCCGAGCGCTGCGGTTTCCAGTACGGGCGCGTCCAGCGGGCGCTCCTGATCCGGATCAAGGCGCATTTCGAGGCGGGCCGAGACGATACCGTAGTCATCCTCTGCGATATAGGAGAACGCCAGCAGGTTGTTGTCGTTGGGCTCCGGTTCGTTTCCGTAAGAGACGAGCGGCGCAGCGTCCGGCGTCACGCTAATGGGCCAGCGCACCGATCCCTGGCCGAGGCGCAATGACAAGACCCCGCTTTGGGTCAAGGTTAACTCGGCGCGAGCGGCGTTTTTCTCCCGCTCGAAATCTGCGCGGGTTTCCCTGCGCTCGTCGCTGAAGGCGAGTTTGCGCCGGCCGCGGCCGTTGACCTGCGCCACCACGCGCGCGCCTTGCGGCGCATTGATCTGGTCGAGAAGCCCGGATTTCTGGTCGCCGGCCCGCAAAAGATAGATCGGGGCCTTGCCGGTATAGGCGGGCGGTTCGATCCAGACATCGGCGACGAGCGGACCCGCGGCCCCGGCGCCCGGCGCGAACGCGCCGGCGAGCCGATCCCGCCATTCGCCGCCGCTGGCGATGAAGGCGATTGCAAGCCCGCCCATGACGACAAATCGAGCGCCGTATGGATCTCTGGCGGTCGTCGTGTCGCGGGCGCCCTTTAACCTTGCCGCTTTCGCACGCGCTGCGCTGGCTTCCATATGCGCGCGCCACAAGGGATTGTCCCGTTTCGCGCCATGGGCGGGCCGATCGTCGAGGGATTGCAGCGGCGCGTGCGCCAGCTTTCCGTCGTCCTCAATCCGCGCCTGCGCCTCTCGCCGCGTCGGCAAGCGCAGCGGCCTTAAATCGCGCCAGGCGAAGCGGACGATCGCGCCGGCGGAGAACGCCAGGACGATCCAGTGCAGCCACGCCGGCGTTAACCGCCACACATCCAGCAAACTGAAGATGGCGAGGACGGCGACCAGGCCGAGCGTCGGCAGCATTGCCGGCCACAGTCTCTCCGCGGTAAGGACAAAGCGAGCGAGAAAAACGCGCAGCCCGCGCTGAGCCTTGCGTCTTGCGTGGGGCGGGGCGTTTCGGGACTCGTCGGCCAACATGGTCGTCATACTTCTTGCAGTCTATCGCTTCGGGCGCGCGGCGTCGATGCGCTGCGGGGTCCGATTGTCGCCATATGGGCTCGCACGGGCGCGCCTTACAAGAGGTTAAGGGTTAACACGCCCAGGGAGAGATTGTTTGGTCTGGTCGCTCGCCACCGTCGCCCGCCGTCGCCGATTGGCCCAGGACGCCGCGTCTTCGCGGGCCTCATGGGCAAGGCGCCTTGCCGCCGGGGTCGCCGTCGTCGTCTACAATGTCGTTGGGATCGCCGATATTTATTCGACCATCTATGCGATCGAATCCGGCGCCGGGACCGAGGCCAATCCTTTCATTCGGGCGATGATGGACCATGCGGGGGATGGATGGGTGCTGGGCAAGCTCGCGCTGCAGGCGGTAATCAGCGCGATGGTGCTGTGGTTCCCACACTGGATCGTGCTCGGATTTTTCAGCGTCGCCACCGTCGGCAATGCATGGATCGTTTATAACAATCTCGCGATCGCGGGCGTGGTTTAGGGGCTTTTGAATAGCGCCGGTTTCGGCTGGTTCATGCGGCCGCTCATCCCCGCGAAAGCGGGGATCCAGAAACACCGTAAATGTGACTTTCTATTGGTAGATTCCCGCCCGACCGCGAAGCGGTCAAATTGTAGCTAGCGCGCCTTCGCGCGCGGGCGCGGGAATGAGCGGTAAAACGAAATATTGAACTTGCGGCCTCCAAAAAATCGCTACGCACTGAGCCCTTCAAAAAAACCTCGCGTCTCCTCGTCTTCCGGAAACATCAGTTCGATGCGGATGTCGCTGGCGGCGACCTCCTGAACCGTGCTGAACGAAGCGATGGTTGAAAACAGCGTCAGCTGCGCGCCGTCGATCGTGAAAATCGTCGGGATAACGGCGCGGCTGTAATCGGGCGCCCCGCCGTTTCGCTCGCGCGCGCGCAGCCGGGCGTCGAGCAATTCAATCCGCTTACTGAGCGCATCGTCGCCGCCGAGCGATATCGCCTCGGCGCGCAACCGCGCCAGCGTGAGGTCGGCAATCTCGTCCCAGTTGCCGATGAAGCCTGCATCTTCGGCGGCGATGAACGCGTCTATCAAATTGGGCGTTGCGTCGGGCGAGGCCGCGGGGCCTTGGGCGAACAGAAACATTGCGGCCCTGTTGGCGGCGAGAACGTTCCAATGGCGGTCGATGGCGATCCCGGGAAACGGGTCATGGCTGGCCAGCATCATGTCGACCGCCCGACGTACCGGGGCGAGGGCGGGCGCGTCCGCGTCGAGGGCCGGAAAAACCGGCGCGAACCCGGCCGCGTTCAGCGCCTGATTAGCCGCTTCCTTGGGCATGGCGAGCGCGTCGGCGAGGCGCAGCACCATGTCTCGGCTCGGCCGGGCCCGGCCGGATTCCAGAAAGCTCAAATGCCGCGACGAGATGTCGGCGATGAGGCTCAGGGAAAGCTGGCTATGGCGGCGCAAATTGCGCCAATGGCGCAGATGCGCGCCGAACGGATCGGCTGTGGCGGTCATGGTCATAGGGGCAAGGGTACCACAGCGCCGCGCCCACGGCGCTTACCTCAGAGGTAATTGTCGCGCGTCAGCCGAGGCGCGACTATCGCCAAAAGAGAGAAAAGGAGCCCCCGATGTCACCGACCGCCGCCGCCAACATGACCCGCCTTGTCGCCATCGGTTTTTTTCCAACGGCGCTGATCCTTGCATCCAGCGCCTTTGCTTCGGTCGACGGCGTGTCCGTCTGGCTGCACGATTTTCTGGATTTCCCGCTCGACGGCGATTTCACCTTTACCCCGGAATCGCGCTGGATCGCCGCCATCGCCGGCGGCGTCTTCGCCGCGCTGTTGGTACTGTTCCATCAGGTCGTCGCCCCGGCCCTCGAGGAAGGCGACGAACGGGTGCGGCGCGGCGCGATCCTCGCCATGCTGTTCTGGTTCCCGATCGACAGCATCGGCTCCATCGCCGCGGGCGCGCCGGCGAACGCCGCCTTTAACGTTTTGTTCCTGGCGTTGTTTTTAACCCCGCTGGTGGCGGTGCGCCGTCCGGTTGCGGCGAGCGCCTAGAGCCAATCCGGCGCCGCTTCGAGCGACACCATGTCGTCGAAGGTCGGGCGCCGGCGAATGACCGCATACTGATCGCCACGGACGAGGACTTCAGGAACAAGCGCGCGGGTGTTGTACTGAGACGACTGAACCGCGCCATAAGCGCCGGCGGACATGACAGCGACAAGATCGCCCGCCTGCATCGGCTCCAGCGGCCGGTCTTTTGCGAAGCGATCGCTTGATTCGCATACCGGTCCGACAACGTCGTAAGGGACTTTGTCGCCTGTCCGCGCCGCTACCGGACGAATATCGTGGTGCGCGTCATACATCGCCGGGCGCACCAGGTCGTTCATGCCGGCGTCGATGATCAAAAAGCGCTTTTCTTCGCCCTCTTTGACATAGACGACTCGCGACAAAAGAACGCCTGCGTTGCCGGCGATCATGCGGCCCGGCTCGAAGATGAGCTTGACGTCGAGCGGAGCCGTGACGCGTTTGATCATCGCCGCATAATCGTCCGGATGCGGCGGAATGGCGCCTTCGCCGTAAGGAATGCCGAGGCCGCCGCCAAGGTCCAGGGTGTCGATCTCGCATCCGTCGGCGCGCAAGTCATTGATGAGGGATGCGACCTTCGAGAAAGCCGCTTCAAACGGCGCAAGATCGTCGATCTGCGAACCGATATGAACATCGACGCCTTTAACCGCAACGCCGTCAAGGGCGCGCGCTTCGGCGTAGAGCGCCCGGGCCGCGGACCAGGGCACGCCGAATTTATCTTCCTTTTTGCCGGTGGAGATTTTTTCATGCCCGCCGGCGGCGACGTCCGGATTGACCCTGAGGGCGATCGGCGCGCGCGCGCCAGCGGCTGCGGCGACGTCGTTGATCAGATGCAGCTCCGGCGCAGATTCCACGTTGAACTGCAAAATGCCGGCGTCCAGCGCCGCCGCAATTTCGTCGCGTG
This sequence comes from Hyphococcus sp., assembly GCA_028289605.1. Classification (GTDB taxonomy): domain Bacteria; phylum Pseudomonadota; class Alphaproteobacteria; order Caulobacterales; family Parvularculaceae; genus Hyphococcus. Next base: position 93,261 of record JANQON010000005.1, read on the forward strand.
TTTTACCGACGCCGGAAAAGACGATGCGTTTCAGCGCAATGCCCGCTTTCATCGCGCGGTGGAGTTCGCCCGCGGAGACCACGTCAGCGCCGGCGCCCTCGTCGGCGAGAACTTTCAAAACGGCGATGTTCGAATTGGCCTTCACCGAATAGGCGACGAGCGTTTCCGTTTCTGCAAAAGCATCCGCAAACACCCGGAAATGCCGCCGCAGGGTTGCTTCGGAGTAAACATAGACAGGCGTGCCGACGTCAGCGGCGAGCGCCGACAAGTCGACATCTTCAGCGAACAAGCGTCCGCCGCGATCGGTGAAGTGATGCATAGCTTCTTTTTTCTTCGTTCGCGCTTCGTCCTTCGAGACGAAATTTTTCCTTCATCCTGAGGAGGACCGAAGGTCCGTCACGAAGGGCGAAGGAAAAATTTCTCCTCAGGATGAAGCGCCCTGATACATCGCGCCTAGCCTCGAAAGGCCTGGCCCTGTTCGTCCGGCTCCTCCGGCGGCCGCAGCGGCGCTTTCTTGCCGCAGGCGGAGAGGAACAGGGCGAAGGCGAGAATGGTCAGTAGAATTTTCATGTCACATCCGTGTTTCGCTCATCCCGGCGAAAGCCGGGACCTGGCGACGTTATCGCCTGAGCTTGCCGGCAAAGATACCGGCCTGGCGCCGGTATGAGCGGAATTTGATCAGCTTCCCAGGTGCTTCAACCATTTTTCTGCTTCCCGCTTCACATTCTCCGGCGCGGTTCCGCCGAAGGATGTTCGCGACGCAATGGACGCATCAACCGATAGAACGGAAAAGACATCATCGGTGATGCGCGGTTCAACCTGCTGCATGTCGGCGAGACTGAGTTCGTGGAGCATCACGCCCGTGTTGTCGGCCTGCGCCACAATTGCGCCAGTGACGTGATGGGCGTCGCGAAACGGCATATTTAGCTTCCGGACGAGCCAGTCGGCGAGATCGGTCGCTGTCGAGAAACCGTCGCCCGCCGCGCTCTTCATGGCCCCGCGATTGACCGACAGGTCCTCGATCATGCCGGTCATGGCGACGAGCCCCAACCCCAGCGCTTCGAAACACTCAAATGTCGCCGCTTTGTCTTCCTGCATGTCCTTGGCGTAGGCCATGGGCAGGCCCTTCATGACGATCATCAACGCGTTCATGGACGCGATGATCCGGCCGGCTTTGGCGCGAACGAGTTCAGCGGCGTCCGGATTGCGCTTCTGGGGCATGATCGACGAGCCCGTCGAAAACGCGTCCGACAGTTTGACAAAATCGAACTGCGCCGACGTCCAGATAACAAGTTCTTCGCCAAGGCGGGAAAGATGCGTCGCCGTGATTGACGCTGCCGCCATCGCTTCCATGGCGAAGTCCCGCGATGAAACCGCGTCGAGAGAATTCGCACACGGACGATCAAATCCGAGGGCTTTGGCGGTTTGTTCGCGATCAATGGGAAAGGACGTGCCGGCGAGCGCCGCGGCGCCGAGCGGGCATTCGTTCATTCGCTGCGCGGCGTCGTCGAAGCGCGCGGCGTCGCGGGCGAACATCTCCACATAGGCCAACAGATGATGGCCGAACGTCACCGGCTGCGCGGTCTGGAGATGGGTAAAGCCCGGCATCACGGCGTCCGCGTTCGCCGCCGCTTTCGACGCCAATGCCCTGCACAACGCCCGCAGAGATGCTGCGGCGTCGGCGCAGGATTGTCGCACCCACAAGCGAAAATCCGTCGCGACCTGGTCATTGCGGGAGCGCGCCGTATGCAGCCTGCCGGCGGGCTCTCCGACCAGCTCTTTCAGGCGCGCTTCGATATTCATGTGGATATCTTCAAGCGCCTTTGAAAACGGGAATTCGCCGCGCTCGATCTCGCCCGCGATGGCGTCGAGGCCTTTCTGGATCGCTGCGTTGTCTTCGTCGGAAATAATCCCCGTCGACGCGAGCATGTCGGCATGCGCCTTTGAGCCGGTGATGTCTTCCCGCCACAGGCGCCGGTCGACGTCGATCGATGCGTTGATGTCTTCCATCACGGAAGCGGGACCGCCTGCGAATCGCCCGCCCCACATCTGGTTTTCTGTTTTGTTTTCACTATTTGTCATGACGTCGGACATTGTGGCGGAAGGAAGAGATATTGTGGAGGCCCTAAAAGGTCCGAGATTCTGGCTTGTGGCGGCGCTCGCCGTCGGCGCTCTCGGTCTCGTCTACGTTATTGTCGCCGCCAGCGTCCAGCCGGCGTCTGAAAAAGACGGCCCTTCGGCGCTGAACATGGATCGATCGCTTCTGGTCGGCGAGATGGCAGATTTTGAGTATGCGTTTCCGCCGCGGGGCGCGCCTCAGATTCCATTCGATTACAACGGGCGTTCCGTCGCCCTCGATGACTTCAAGGGGCGCGCGGTCCTTGTTAATTTCTGGGCGACCTGGTGCGCGCCGTGTCTCAAAGAGCTGCCCTCGCTCGATTCGCTGCAGGGGCGCCTGGGCGGGCGTCGCTTTGAGGTTGTCGCGATCGCCGCCGATCCGCGAGGGCCGGAAACAGCCCAGGCCTTCCTGGATCGGTTGGAAATCAAGAATCTCAAGCTCTACGCCGACCCGCGCCTGGCGATGGCGACGTCTATCGGCGGCGCCGACGTCTTGCCTGTAAGCATTCTTTATGACGCCAAGGGGCGTGAGGTCGGACGGCTGGTGGGCGAGGCCGACTGGACAAGCCCGGAAGCGGTGCGCCTGGTTGAATCTGTTATCCCCTGACAGTTGCGTCAGGGGGCCAAGCGCGCCTATTGCCTGTTGGACATTTCGGCTGCGGGCTGTTCTTGAGGGAGATCATGATGAGACATGCAAACATTTTACTGACGGGTGCGGCGGCGTTGGCGCTTGCCGCCTGCGGCGGCGGCGATGACGGAAGCGCGCCGGCCACGAAGGCGAGCGCCCAGGCGACGAAATTATCATCCGCCTCGCCGCTCGACGCCAAGTTCACGCTGAAAAACGCCGAGGAACTGGACTTCGACAGCTTCCTGGCGCTGCTGCCGGAAGACAGCCGGCCAACCTATGACAGCGTTGAGTTTGACAGCGGATTGGGCGCAACGGTCGTCTCCAACCTTCGCTTCGCCGACGAGGAAGACGGCGAAGGGATCATTGTCGCCCGCGCTGAATTTTTCGGCGTCGACTCCGAAGCGATCGAGCGCATTGAAAGCGCAACAGACGCCGGCGCGGACGCCCCTTTCGAAACAGTGTTTCAAAAAGTTCGCCTGTTGAACGTTACGAGCGAAGGATTTGACAATGCCGAAACCGGCGAGGCCGCGGACATCACCATTGGCGGCGTTGAGTTCGACACCTTGAAAGTGCGCCAGGGCGGACTGGAGGGCAATCCGGATGGAGAAGATGGCGCGAATTTTCTAAATGCGGTCAGTCTCGGCGGCCTCTATTTCAAAGACATCGACGTTAAGGCCATAGTCGATGAAGGCCAGGACGTTTCGCTGTCGGCGCCGGATCTGCGCTTCGTCGGTATGGCCGGCGGCAAACTGAGCGCCATTATCGCAAAGGATCTCGCCTACGATATCGCACAAGGCGCGGAAGTGCGCGACGCCATGCGCGAGGCCATGGGCCCGCAGGCCAGCGTTCTGCTGGACGGTCCGCTTGGCGGCCTGATCGCCCCCGACAGCCAGCAGGCGAGCATCGGTTCGCTGGAATGGCGCGATCTGGACGCCTCCGGACTCGTGGAATATGGCGTGAAAGGCGAAGAGCCGCCGGCGACTGAGCGCGACCTCCTCGATTTGGGTTCGCTTAAGGTCAAGGATATGACGAATTTCATCAACGACCGGAAAGTGGCGAGCATCGGCGAGTTTTCCGTTCCTGTGATGGAGTTTGCGTGGCTGATCCCGTCCAATATTCAGTTCGAAATGAAAGATTCCGTCGCCGACTACACCGCCTATGTTCCGGATACGGAAAGCCCGGCTTATGCGATCCTGAAGGAGCGCGGCCTCGATAATGTCGAAGGCGAGGGCTCGGCGAGCTGGAAATGGAACCCAGACAAAGGCGACGGTGATTTCGAATACGAAGCGCTGACGCCGTCGCTCGCGGATATGTCGATCCAGTTTTCCATCGCCGGCGCGACGCTGAAAGAGATTGCAAGCGCCCAGGAAGCCGGCGCGGAAAACCCATTTGCGGAAAACGCAAAGCTGAAATCGCTATCGCTCAAGCTTGACGACGAAACAGCGCTGGATACCATTTTTGCGCTGTCAGCGCTGCAGATGGGCGGCACCGGCGATGATCTGCGTCAGTCGGCGCCGGCCTTGATACGCCTCTCCGGCGCCCAGGTCGCTCAGATGAATCCGCGTTTTTCCGACTACGTCGACGCTTTCGCCGACTTTGTCTCCAAGGGCGGTTCGCTTGAGATCTCCGCGAGCCCTGAGGAGCCTTTCGGCGCCGCGGCGCTGCAGAACGGCCAGGTGGCGCCGCAGACGCTGCCCGACGTTTTGAACCTGACCGTGACGCACGCCGAATAGCGGCGGCGCCGAACGAAAAAGAAAGAGCCGCCCCCGGGGCGGCTCTTTTTTTTGGCGTCGCCTAGTCTTTCAGAATGAACGTGATCTTCAGGATGACGCGGTATTCCTTGATCTTGCCGTTGTCCAGAACAAGCGACTGATCCTTGACCCAGGCGCCTTCAACATTGGAAAGGGTTTTATTAGCGCGCTCAATGCCCTGTTCTATCGCGTCGTGAAAGCTTCTCTTTGAGCTGCAAATGATCTCGGTCACCCGGGCGATGGACATCATCGGTCTCCTTTTCGTTGCCCTGTCGGATAATTAAATCAAGTCGTCCGATCAAAGGCAAACCGGTCAACGTTGTTGAACGCCGGCGGCGCTGTGTGATTCGCAGACGCCGCTATCGCGTCGGCGCCGGCGCATCGCCGGAATAGTCATAAAAGCCGCGCCCGGTCTTGCGGCCGAGCCAGCCGGCCTCAACGTATTTTACGAGCAGCGGACACGGACGGTATTTTGAGTCCGCCAGGCCTTCGTAAAGCACCTGCATGATCGCAAGACAGGTGTCGAGGCCGATAAAGTCGGCGAGCGCCAGCGGGCCCATGGGGTGATTGGCGCCGAGCTTGAGCCCGGTGTCGATCGCTTCGACGGAACCGACGCCCTCATAGAGCGTGTAGATCGCCTCGTTGATCATCGGCATCAGCACGCGGTTGACGATAAAGGCGGGGAAGTCTTCCGACACCGCCATCACTTTACCAAGTCGCTCGATGAGCGCTTTGGTGATTTCGAACGTTTCCTTCGACGTGGCGATACCGCGTATGACTTCGACAAGTTTCATCAGCGGCACCGGGTTCATGAAATGAATGCCGATGAAGCGGTCCGGGCGGTCAGATGATGCGGCCAGTCCTGTGATCGACATGGACGACGTATTTGACGCCATGATCGCATCTTTTTTCAGCACCTTTGACAGTGCGCCGATGATTTCTTTCTTCAGCTCCATATTCTCGCTGGCGGACTCGATGACGAGATCGCATTCGGCGAGGTCGGCCAGATCCGGCGCGGCCTTGATGCGGGCGAGGGCGCCGGTCGCGTCCGCCGCGGCGATCTGTTCTTTGGCGACCTGCCGGGCGAGGTTTTTGTCGATGGTGGCGAGGGCGGCTTCTATTTTGGCTTTATCGATGTCGTTCAGCAGAACATTGAAGCCGGCCGCCGCAAAAACATGGGCGATGCCGTTACCCATCTGACCGGCGCCGATCACGCCGACGGTGTTAATCTCGTTCATGTCGCCTCGACCTTTTTTCTTTTGCGACGGGGATGATACGCCCGGTTTTTGTTGCAACGCAACATCACCGTGTTGTTGCGGGACTTTTCCAGGACCCCCGTGCTAGGGAGCGCCCCAATCAAGCGCAAAAAAAGGAGAATTCGGCGATGATCAAAAACCTGTTCACCCGCGGATCCGGCCATGCCGACGACGGCGCGCGCGTCCGCTATGACGATCTCTCAGCGTTGTTCGTCAACTGCACCCTGAAAAAGTCTCCGGAAGTCTCCCATACCGATACCCTGATGGACGTCAGCCGGGCGATCATGAGGGACGCAGGCGTTACGGTCGACAGCGTCCGGCTGGTCGATCACGCCGTCGCGGCCGGGGTTTATCCGGACATGCGCGAACATGGCTGGGACAATGACGATTGGCCGGCGATCTGGCCCAAAGTGCGGAGCGCCGACATTCTCGTCGTCGGCACGCCCATCTGGCTCGGCCAGCATGCTTCAGAATGCACTAAACTGATCGAGCGGCTCTACGCCCATTCCGGGGAAGAAAACGACAAGGGCCAGTACATCTATTACGGCAAGACCGCCGGCTGCGTGATTACGGGCAATGAGGACGGGGTCAAGCATGTCGCCATGAGCGTCCTCTATTCGCTGCAGCATGTGGGCTATGCGGTCCCGCCCCAGGCCGACTGCGGATGGATCGGAGAGGCGGGACCCGGACCGTCCTACGGTGATGAAAAGGAAGGCGGCGGCCGCGTTGGGTTTGATAATGACTTTACGAACCGCAACACGACCTTCATGACGTGGAACCTGATCCACACCGCGCGGATGCTGAAAGATCATGGCGGCCTTCCCGCCCATGGCAACGTCAAGGCTGACTGGAAGGACGCTTTTGCGCCGGGCAGTCCGAACCCTGAATATCGCTAGACGCCGTTCGCCGCCGCCGGCCTGATCTCGGCGGCGAAACAGCCATGCATGGCGTTATGGGCGTGCAGATAGGCCGCGCCTGGACGGGCGAGGGCGGCTTCAATTTTGGCCTTCAGTTCCCCGTTCAGCCCCATGTCTGCGCCGATGAGCATGCCGTCTGCGTTAAAGATGCGCAGCGCGATCGGCCGGTTCTGAAACACCGGCGGTAGCTCGTTGTGAAAACGCGCGGGCGCGTTCTCGCCGTCGCGCACGTAAATGGCGTATGAGGACCGATACGGCGTCGCCGCCTTGTGGCTTTCATAGTTGAACAGGAGGATCGTTTCGCCGGGCTCGGCGTCTTCCAGACTGACGCGGCAGGGAAAACCTGGCTTGCAGTCCGCGGTCTTGCGAATGACGCCGCGCGCGGCGAGGTCTTCGTCAGACAGGGCGAACATTGGTTGGAACGGGTCGGGGTCAAGACCGGTGATGGTGAACGCCATGAAGGTTGCTCCTTAACTGCTGGAGCGAGGATGGTGCGGCGAACGATGGAAGGCGACCCGGTTCTTGCGGGGGGTAACTGTAAACGCTCTGAGTCGGCAATTACTTGACTTTTACTTACACCTGTGTTATGTTTTTTACATCGACTGTGCTCGGTCGCGGCAGGTGCCGCGTGCCGATTGTCGCCAGCGATGAAGAAAAAAGGAGCCAGAAATGGCTAAAGACACGCACGTAAACGATTCTGATATCGTTAAAATACACTACCATACAATTCGAAATTTGACGTCGCCTGAAGAAAAAGAAAACGGCGTCCAAACGCATTTTGCGAACGTTCGAGCTGAAAATGTTCTTCAGCTCAGTACGCGAGATAATCTGAGGTCGTACATCGCCGAACACAATCCGAAGAAGCGAAATAAGGTTCATCAGGCAATTGAACGAACAATAGTTGAGTATCCCGACAGGTTTATTAATCGCAATTCTGGGCTCACCGTTACATGTTCGAAAATCCAAGTCGATGACAACAGCAAAGTTGCACGCTTAACAGACGCAAGCATCATTAATGGCGCGCAAACCCAAGGCGAAATCAAACGTGTTTTCGACGAGCTCCAAGAATACGAAGAGGATAGTGGGGATCTGGGATTTCATGTACGCCTAGAAATCAATGTCGATCCGGATCATCAGTCGGTTGTTGAAACTGCGATAGCAAGAAATACAGCCACTACAGTTACGAATATTTCTCAGGCCGGTGCTCGCGGTCATCTGGATGACCTTAAGAAGGCATTGGAAAAGGCGCGTCCAGATACGACAATCAGGGTTTCAGAAACTGATCAAGGTGTCTTGGAGACCAAGGAAATCTTACAATATGCTCGGCTACTTATGCCGGAATCATTGTTAGGTGAAAAATCTGCCTCGGAAAAATACCGTGTGCACAAATATAGCGGACAGGTACTAGCCGATTTTTCAGAGTGGTATGAGAACCAAAACCTAGATGAGAAAGCGCGGGAAAAGTATGAGTTTACCGTTGCTATCGCGTCTCAAGCGCTCGACGAATACGAATACTGGCGCTCACATGAGGGTTGGAACGGAAACAGGCTACACGAAAAACCTAAAAAGGGTGGTCGCCCTGTACGCCGCGACAAAAAAAGTGGAAAAATTACCTGGGTGGCACCTGGAATTTTGTTCCCACTATTCGGTGCTCTAAGTGCCTTTGTCCGAAAAGACTCTAAAAATGGTTGGATAATCGATAAGCCATCAATTTTCGATGAAAAGGAGCTAATCAAGCGTGCTGTAAATCAATTTCGCGCTCTAGATCGCGATGTGTCGCTTATGGGAAGAAGTGAAGCAGCATACGATGCTCTAAGCATATACCCTGAAACGATAATCAAGGTTATGCAGTCGGCAAAAGAATAAACTATAACCGGCTAACGATCGAAACGCCGCTTGCTCTTCAAGCAAGCGGCGTTTCTACAAGCCGAGTTCCTGCCAATACCTCTGTTCCTACCCCAGCGCCTCCGTCAGCTCGGGCACGGCCTTGAAGAGATCCGCAACGAGGCCGTAATCGGCGACCTGGAAGATGGGCGCTTCTTCGTCCTTGTTGATGGCGACGATAACTTTGGAGTCCTTCATGCCGGCGAGGTGCTGGATGGCGCCGGAGATGCCGATCGCGATGTAGAGCTCCGGGGCGACGACCTTGCCGGTCTGGCCGACCTGATAATCGTTGGGCACGTATCCGGCGTCGACGGCGGCGCGCGATGCGCCGACCGCAGCGCCCAACTTGTCCGCCAGCGGAAAGATCACCTCTTCGAATTCCTTCGAGCCGCCGAGCGCGCGGCCGCCGGAGACAACGATCTTGGCGCCCGTCAGTTCAGGCCGGTCGGACTTGGTGAGTTCCTCGCCGACGAATTCGGAAATCCCCGGATTGCCAGCCGCATCGATGGTCTCAACAGCGGCCGAGCCGCCTTCCTCCGCCGCTTTGAAAGCGGTGGCCCGCACGGTGATGACCTTTTTCGCGTCGCTTGACTTCACCGTCTGCATGGCGTTGCCGGCGTAGATCGGACGGGTGAACGTGTCCGGCGCGACGACGTCGACGATTTCGGAAATCTGCATCACGTCGAGCAGCGCGGCGACCCGGGGCATGACGTTTTTGCCGGTCGTGGCTGCGGCTTTGAGAATGGCGTCATAGTCGGCCGCAACTTTGACGATTAAATCGGCGTAGGGCTCGGCCAGGCGATTGGCGTAAGCCGGATCGTCAGCGTGCAGCACTTTGCGAACGCCGGCGATCTTGGCGGCGGCGGCCGCCGCCTCGCCAGCGCCCTCGCCGGCGACAAGGATGTCGACGTCGCCGCCGATCGCCTGCGCGGCGGTCACTGTCTTGTGGGTGGAGTCGTCAATGGAATTGCCGTGGACGTCGGCGATCACGAGAACAGCCATTAGATCACTCCTGCTTCATTTTTTAGTTTCTCGACAAGGTCCGCGACGCTTTCGACTTTGACGCCGGCTTCGCGTTTCGGCGGTTCGGTGACTTTCACCACTTCCAGGCGCGGCGCGACATCGACGCCGTAGTCGGCGACGTCTTTGACGTCGAGAGGTTTTTTCTTCGCCTTCATGATGTTGGGCAGCGACGCATAACGCGGCTCGTTGAGGCGCAGATCCGTCGTTACCACCGCCGGCAGGTTGATCTTGATCGTCTGCAGGCCGCCGTCGATTTCGCGCGTGACATTCAAAGACCCGTCGCCTTTTTCCACTTCTGAGGCGAACGTGCCCTGGGGCCAACCCAGCAGTGCGGCCAGCATCTGACCGGTCTGGTTGGAATCATCGTCAATCGCCTGCTTGCCGAGAATGACAAGATCGGGCTTTTCCTCATCGACGACTTTCTGAAGCAGCTTGGCTACGCCAAGGGGCTCCACCGTTTCGTCGGTCTTGATGAGAATGCCGCGGTCGGCGCCCATGGCGAGCGCCTGGCGAATCTGGTCCTGGGCCTTTTCCGGGCCGATGGAAACCGCGACGATTTCCTCAGCGTTGCCGGCCTCTTTCAGGCGGATCGCTTCTTCGACGGCAATTTCGTCGAACGGGTTCATGGACATTTTGACATTGGCGAGGTCGACGCCGGTCTCATCAGACTTGACGCGGACTTTGACGTTGTAGTCGATCACGCGCTTGACGGGCACAAGGATTTTCATCGGTTGCTCCTGGCGGGGTGAGGGTCGGGCGGGAAAACGCGCCCACTGGAATTTCGCGGCGCACCATAGCGATGCGGTCAGTACGCATCAATGCGTTACGGCGCCTTGCGCTGCATCATTTAGAATAAGGTTCTAATCGCGCTTCAGCCGCCCGGGCCTTTGCCGATGAGGAACAGGAACAAAAACATCAGCGCGATGGTGACCGCTTGGGCCGCGACGCGCAGGCGCATCAGTTTGTTGGAGTTTTCCTTGGCGAAAGCGCCCCCTTTGGCGAGGGAGTAAATGCCGACGCCGAGCACAATCAGGGTGGCGGCGAGACCGATAGGAATGAGGAAGAAAACAAATCCGCTCATAATTCTCTTTGTCCTTTCCGCGGCAATATAGGCCTTTTGCCGCTGCGCGCTACGCCGCCTCCCGCAGAATTCATGGGCTTTTTGACGCGTCGGACCCGCCCGCTGCGCATTGCCGGCGCTTCATGAACAGTATACGCGCTTTTTGCCGATTCAGATCCGGAAATGGACGGTATCGGGACTGAAAAGGCGGGGTCACACCGGGAGGCCCGTTCTCGTGAGTTGTTCAGCACCGCTCATTCCCGCGAAAGCGAGAGTGAGCGGAAAAAAGACGTACATTACGCCGGATTAGCTTTCTAAGCTGCGGCTTACCGATGAGCCCGCCAGGCCTTATTCGCCCTCGACCCAGCTCACCGGAACCAGGCGGCCCTCGACTTCATAGGACGCGCTGACATAGCCGCCCTGGAGGCGCGCGATATAGGCGCGGATGTCCGCATCGGCCGGCGCGTCGACGCCGAGGCCGCCCTCTTCCGGCGCCGCCGTCATGGGCGGCTTCAACTCAGTCAGCCCGAAATCCATGCGCACGTCATAAGTCCGTTCCGCCTGATAGCGCAGAAAGCGCAGGGCGTTGTGCCAGCGGCGTTTGACATCGTCATCCGTGCACGTCTCAAGCTCCATGCCGCGTGCGCCCCAGCGCCGCTCCGGGCACATGTAGGGATTGAATGAAAGATCGAAGAGGCGCTCCATCACATGGGCGAGATTGAGGCGCATGCGGGTCTTGTCGGACCGCCAATAGGTAAAGGCGCAAGCTTCTTTTTCTTCCTCAAAAGCCGCGGCGAGATCGCCGGCGAGGTCGTCGCCGTCATAGCGGACGCCGGGCGCGCCGGCCTCAACGTCTTCAACAAGGTGCTGCAGTTCCCGGCGCAGCTCGATAAAACTCACTTTCAGCCGCGCATCTCGGGACGGCGTAGAATACTCCTCCCACTCGCCGAAGGTGCCGTAAATGTTAGGCGGCAGCTTTTGCGGATGCGGTTTTAAGTGAATGCGGGCGGTCACTGCATGGTCGACCGCGACCTTGCGCGCCTTAATCGACGTGCAGATCGTCTGCAGCCCGTGCCGCAACTCTTCAACCGGATCATATCGAAATCCAGGCGCCGCCAGGGCGCGCCGGACATAGTCGTAATAGCGCAGGGTGCGGCCGCGAAAATGGAACTCGCCCTGATGCCAGACCCCGGACTCGGCCGGGACGTTGCCGATATACTGTTCCATGGAGAACCCGGGCAGATCTTCGTTTTTCGCCGCTTGCAGCGTTCCGCCTTCCAATGATCCGTCTGCGGAAACTTGTGCGCCTTCGACGCGGATGGGCCGCCAGGCCTTCAGGCCGGCGCCAAGTTCAGGGGGCGACCGCATGAAGTTGGGGCCGTAGGTCGACCGGGTCACCGTATTGTCCGGGTGGGAGGCGACGACCATGACGCGGCCGTCGTCAAGGACGTCGTAGACAATCCCCACATGGCCGAAAATATCATAGGCGATAACGCCGGGCCGCACGGTTTCGCGGCTGATTTTCACGGGATAAAAATCGTCATGGCTGCGTCCGCCGCCGGTTTCCGGGTGGGTTCGGAACATCGCGGTCGACACTTCCCAGCCGATCCGGCGCAGAAACGCCGGGGCGTTGGTTACGTAGTTTCGGATCTGGCGGCGCCCGGCGACGATGTTTCCCTTGGTCGAATAGCGGATGTCTTCGCGGCGGGTCTGATTGAGCGCCATGGCGTTCTGATAGGAAAAGGGCAGACCGTTCTTCCAGGCGTAATAGGCGCGCAACACATAGGCCATGTCGGCGCAGTCGCCGGGGATGGTGGGATCAACGTCCGAACGATAGGGATTGGCGTCGGATTTCAGACACGCGGCGAGGGAGCCGCAGTCCGACCGGCCGATCGCTTGCACGAAGGCGGCGTATCCGTCCTCGTCGGCGGGGCTCCATTCGGATTTGTAGACTTCCCAGGCTTTGCCGGTGTTGACCGCGGCGGGAATGTCCGACGCCGCCGCGCGCGCGCACAAAAGCGCCGCCAAACTCATCGCCAAAAGACCCCATGCGAGCGGGCCTCTCGGGAAAACCTTGGCGGCGGCTGGCGGAAGCGATTTCGACCCGACATGCCCCATCCGGATAATTTAACGCCTGGTTAACCGGTTTGGGTAGGCCTCTTTCGCGTCGGCGGGCAAAAATCGGCGCCGCCCGTTGCGCCAGGGCATCGCGTCCGCGGCGCCGCTGTTTCCGGATAAATGCCGGCAAAAACGCTGTATTTTCAGTCAACTAGTGCAAAAAATCGGATTTTCAAGTCTGGCGCCGCCGCATCGCCGCCACAATCTCGATGGGGGCAAGACGAGGGAGGTGAAGAATGGCGTTTCAGGTATTTATCGCGGCGATGGTGGTCCTCGCCATTTTTGTCATGTTTTCGGCGGTCAAAGTGGTGCCGCAGGGATTTGAATTCACGGTCGAGCGTTTCGGGCGCTACACCAAAACCATAAAGCCGGGCCTGCATCTGATCGTCCCATTCATCGACCGGGTCGGCCGGCGCATGAATATGATGGAGCAGGTGCTCGATATTCCCGCGCAAGAAGTGATCACCCGGGACAATGCGCAGGTCTCCACAGACGCGGTCGCGTTTATCCAGGTCATGGACGCGCCCGCCGCGGCCTATGAAGTCGCCAATTTAACCCGCGCGATTTCAAACCTGTCGATGACCAATATCCGGACGGTGATCGGTTCGCTCGATCTCGACGAGGTTTTGTCGAACCGCGACGATATCAATGAACGCCTGTTGAAGGTGATCGATGCGGCGACGCAGCCTTGGGGCGTGAAAGTCACCCGCGTCGAGATCAAGGATCTGGAGCCGCCTGCGGACATCACCGAAGCCATGGCCCGCCAGATGAAAGCGGAAAGGTTGAAGCGCGCGGAGATCCTCACCGCGGAAGGCGAGAAACAATCGGCCATTTTGCGCGCCGAAGGCGAGAAGCAGTCAGCCGTCCTGGAAGCGGAAGGGCGCAAGGAAGCCGCCTTTCGCGACGCCGAAGCGCGCGAACGCGAGGCCGAGGCTGAAGCCAAGGCGACCCAGATGGTGTCTAACGCGATTGCCGAAGGCGACGTGCAGGCGATCAACTACTTCGTCGCCCAGGATTACGTCAAAGCCTTTGAAAAGCTTGCGATCTCGCCGCAACAAAAGACGCTTATTCTGCCTGCGGACATGTCGTCGCTCGCCGGGACCATCGCCGGCGTCGCAGAGATTGCGCGCGAGAGCTTCGGCAATGACCGCCCGCCGCGGCCTAACGGGTCTGTGCCGAAGTCGTCATAAAGATTGCGCCGCGGAAGATCCGGCGGGCGCGACAAAAGGGAAGGAGCGCGTCCGCCGGCGGCAAGAAGATCAGTAAGGGGAACGAACATGCAAGCCTTGATTGAATTTCTGACCACGATGCCGTTCTGGTATTGGTGGGTGTTCGCGGCGCTTTTGTTGGTAATCGAACTGTCCACGGGCTCGACTTACTTTCTGTGGCCGGCTATCGCCGCTGTCATTGTCGGCCTGTTTTCGCTGAGTCCGGTGGGCGCCTTCTGGCAAATGCAGCTCCTGCTGTTCGCCGCAACCACCGTCGGCCTGTCCTTTTTCGCGCCGCCCTACGTGAAGCCGTGGCTGCAACGCTCGCAGGCCGATCACCAGATGCTGAATGACCGCGGCGCGCAGAAGATTGGACGTCGCGCCAGCGTCGACGAAGACTTTGTCGACGGCGCCGGTAAGGTGCGTCTGGGCGATACGTTGTGGCTTGCGGAATCAGAAGACGGTGAAAATTTCGCCGCCGGCGTGTCGGTGGTCGTCACCCGGGTTGACGGCGTGAAACTCTTTGTGCGGGGCGCCGGCTGAACTGCGGTCGGCGGCAACAAGGGGCTGGCGATTGTTGCTCGGGCGCGTGTCGCGTCCGGCGAAAATGGTTGGCGGGCCGTTAACCAGCATTTCATAAAATTGCAGATAAGGTGGCGATGACGGCGTTGCCGTCAATGCTTGCATATGAGGGGAACGCCGCAATGAGCGCAAAATCGATCACCATTCGCAATGTCCCTGAGCCGGTTCATCGTCACTGGCGCGTACGCGCCGCCAAAAACGGACGATCGCTCGAGGCTGAGTTGCGCGCCATGCTGAATGCGTTCGCGCGCCAGAAGCGCTCTGCAAAGTCGAGCGCGGCGGGCGACCCCATGGAACTGGCGCTTACCGCCGCCGACAGCGCGCCCGTTGGCGAAGATGCGATGCGCCGCGTGCGCGATATCCTGCGCAAAGAACCGGCCGAGTAAATTCGCCTTCTTGCCGCTGGGTTTCCAAAAATCAGTATACATATAATCTGCACAGATTCTGCATAATAATCTGTGTAGTGAATACTGTTGTTTCGCCCCGCCCTTGGGGCTTTTGTTGTTGCGCCGGATTGCGTCTTGCCCGGCCGATTGCGGGCTTTGTCAATGATACGCGCCGTTGGGTCGGCGCTTGCGCCGGTCTCCGAGCTGATGCAACGGCGGCGCGCCGCCGATTTCGAAGGGCGCCTGCGCCGCCTCCATTGCCTGCAGTGCAAGCATTGCCGGCAATCGCAGCAGAGCAGTATATTCCGGCGCTGACAGCCATCGGGCTTGCATTTTTGCACGGCCGGGCTAGGAGCCGTTAAATGTCTCGCATCACAGCCCGCTTCGACGCCCTCCGGGCGAAAAACCGCGCCGCCTTCATTCCCTTCGTCATGGCCGGCGATCCGGACGAGGCCGCCTCGCTCGCCCTCTTGAAGGGACTGCCGGGCGCCGGCGCCGACATCATCGAGCTGGGCGTTGCGTTTACTGATCCGATGGCGGACGGGCCGTCGATCCAGGCCGCAGCGTCCCGGGCGCTCAGGAGCGGTCAAACGCTTTCCAAAACCCTCAAGCTGGTGCGCGCCTTTCGTGAAACCGATCAAGAAACGCCGATCGTGCTGATGGGCTATTACAATCCGGTCTACGCCTACGGCGTCGACGCCTTCTTGGAAGACGCCCTGGCCGCCGGCGTGGACGGCCTCATCATTGTGGATTTGCCGCCGGAGGAGGACGCCGAACTGTGCCTGCCGGCGCGCGCCGCGGGGATCGACTTCATCAGGTTGGCGACGCCCACGACCGATGATGCGCGCCTTCCCAGCGTCGTCAAAAACACGTCAGGATTCGTCTATTACGTCTCCGTCGCCGGCATAACCGGCAAGGGCGTGGGGGAAAACCAATCGGTCAGAGACGCGCTTCAGCGCGTGCAGGACGCATCGGGACTGCCCGCCGCGGTGGGCTTCGGGATCAAAACCCCGGAAAAAGCAAAGGAATTTGCAACTTTCGCAGATGCGGTGGTGGTCGGATCCGCTCTGGTCGATGCGCTTGCCGGCGCCCTTGAAGAAGCGCCCGGCGACGCCGATAATGCCATTAACGCCGTATTGAAACTCGCAAGCGATATTGGGACTGCGGTCCATTCTGCGCGAGAGGAGTAACCGCACATGAGCTGGCTATCGAACATTCCTCCGGGGATCAAAAACATATTCAAGCGGGAAGATGACGGTTCGGACAAACTCTGGGTGAAATGTCCCGGATGCGGGGAAATGATCTTCCAGAAAGATCTGGACGCCGCCCACCAGGTCTGCCCTTCCTGTTCGCATCATCTGCCGATCGAGCCCGCTGATCGTTTCGCCCTGGTGTTCGACGACGGCGCTTTTGAGGCGATCGAGATCCCCGAGCCGGTGCAGGATCCGCTCAAGTTCCGCGACGAAAAGAAATACGTCGATCGCCTGAGAGAGAATCGAAAAAAGACCGGACAGCAGGACGCCATGCAGATTGGCGCCGGCAAAATCGACGGCGCCGAAGCGGTGGTTGCGATTCAGAATTTCAAGTTCATGGGCGGCTCCATGGGCATGGCCCTCGGCGAGGCGATGATCCGCGCCGCAGAAGAAGCCGTCAAACGTCATGCGCCGCTGATCGTGTTCGCCGCATCCGGCGGCGCGCGCATGCAGGAGGGCATTCTTTCCCTCATGCAAATGCCGCGTACGACGATCGCTGTTGAAATGGTCAAGGAAGCCGGGCTCGCCTACATCGTCGTGTTGACCAACCCGACAACCGGCGGCGTCACGGCGTCCTTCGCCATGCTCGGCGACGTTCATCTCGCCGAACCCGGCGCCTTGATCGGTTTCGCCGGTCCCCGCGTGATTGAACAGACGATCCGTGAAAAATTGCCTGAAGGTTTTCAGCGGGCCGAATTTCTGGTCGAAAAAGGCATGGTCGATCTCGTCGTGCATCGCGCCGAGACCAAGTCCGTTTTGTCAAAGCTCATCCGGACGCTCATTAAGGACCGTCGCCGGCCGACGAAATCGCAACCGTCGAATGTGACGGAACTGCCGACCCCGTCCACAGCTGAACCCATCGCCCTAGACAAGGCGGCGGAATAATCCTCTGAAGGAACCATCTGCGTGAGCGATATTCAGGCGGCGCTTGATCGCATTGCGGCGCGTCGCCCGCGAATTATCGACCTTTCTCTTGATCGCGTATTTCGGGCGCTCGACGCCCTCGGCGCTCCCCATTCAGCGACTCCGCCGGTTTTTCATGTCGCCGGCACCAACGGCAAGGGATCGACCGTTGCCTTTCTGAGAGCGATTCTGGAAGCGGCGGGAAAATCCGTTCACGTCTATACATCGCCCCATCTCGTGCGATTCAACGAGCGGATCCTTCTCGCCGGCGAGGAGATCGGGGATGCGGCCCTGATCACCGCGCTTGAACGCGTGGACGAGGTCGTGGGCGATGACAAACTCACATATTTTGAGACCATTACCTGCGCCGCATTCGTCGCTTTTGCCGAGACGCCGGCGGACTTTCTGTTGCTTGAAGTGGGCCTCGGCGGTCGCCTGGACGCCACGAATGTTCTGAAGCGCCCGCTCGTCACCGTCGCGGCGCCGGTAGATTTCGATCATCAGAAGTTTCTCGGCGACACGCTCGCGCTGATTGCAGCGGAAAAAGCGGGCGTGTTTCGCGCCGGCGTTCCCGCTGTCATCGGCCGGCAGGATCCGGAGGCTCTGCAGGTGTTGATTGCACACGCGGAGGAAATCGGGGCCGTCGCTTACGCCATGGGACGGGACTGGGACGTTTACGCCGAACGCGGACGTCTGATTTTTCAGGATGAAGACGGGTTGTTGGATCTTGATCCGCCGCGCATGGCTGGCGCCCATCAGATGGAGAATGCAGGGCTCGCGGTCGCCGCTCTTCGGGCGGCGGGGCTCACGATCGATAGCGACAACTTGTCTGCGGGGATCGCCGCGGCGCGTTGGCCGGGGCGGTTGCAGCGCCTGACGCGGGGGCCGCTAGTGGATAGCGCGGCTTTGCTCATGGGCGAGGCGCCGGAAATCTGGCTCGACGGCGGCCACAATCCCCATGCGGCGCGCGCGTTGGCGCGCGCCATGGCCGATATGGAAGCGCGCCGCCCGCGCCCGCTCGTGCTGATTGCCGGCATGCAGGCGAACAAGGACGCTGCGGGATTTTTCGACGCTTTCAACGGGCTTGCGCGCTGCGTCTTGACGGTCGCCGCATCGGACACTGCCGCGGCTTCGGCGGCAGACACCGCCGCCGCCGCCGAAGCGGCAGGTCTTCGGGCCAGGCCTTGCGAAAGCATCGACAAAGCCGTCCGCGCCGCCTGCGCCGATATGGAAGGCGAGCCGCCGAGGCTATTGATCTGCGGCTCGCTCTATCTCGCCGGAGAGGTTTTGAAAGAGAACGCTTAGGCCGCAGCTTCTTTCAGTACACTGTCTATCCACGCCTGCAGTTGGCCTTTCGGCTTGGCGCCCACATGGGTGGAGGCAAGTTCACCGTCATGAAAAATCATCAGCGTCGGAATTCCGCGTACACCGTATTTGCCGGGCGTCAGCGGATTTTCATCGATATTGATCTTGGTAATGGTCAGGCGATCGCCATAGTCGGCGGAAAGTTCCTCGAGAGCCGGGCCTATCTGTTTACACGGACCGCACCATTCCGCCCAGAAATCAACCAGAACGGGTCCGCTGGCGTTGATGACATCCGCATCGAAACTGGCGTCGGTGACAGGTTTGGTGGCCATGGGTTATCTCCTATGGGGCGCAACTGGCGTTCGGCGCGTGAAGATAGGGCTGTTGGCGGGAAGTTCAACCCGGCGCCAGCCAACGGCGACGCGCCGCTTCGAGTAACGATTGCGGGAGCGGGGTAAGGCGCGCCTCAAACGTCCACAACAGCGCGCACTCAATCTTATGCTGAGGATAGATTTCCTGCAGCAGGCTTTGATACGCGGCCATCTGTGCGAGATAGGAGGGCGCGGTTTCCGCCGCCGTTTTCGGCGGCGGCCGGTTGGTTTTGTAGTCGACGACAAAAATGGTGTCTGATTTGACGACAAGGCGGTCAATCTGTCCGTTGACGACGGCGCCGCCGACCTCGCCGGCGACGGCGACTTCAGCGCGCGACTGCGGACCGAAAACCTCGCAAAAGGTCGGATCGTTCAGCACCTGCATCACTTCTGAGCGCCAGTCTTCATGCGTGGCCCGCGAAAGGTCGGGCGCCAGCCGCAGCAGCAGCTGCATCGCCGCCTCGTCGCGTTTCGCGGGCTCGACGTCAGGCAGCAGTTCAAGAAGCTTATGCAAAACGGTTCCGCGAAAATATCTGTCGGCGCCGGTGGGCGACTGCGCCGCGCCCGAAATCGGCGTCGCCGCATCCGCCTCCTCTTCATCGGCGAGCCGCGACGGCGCGACGCGCCGTTTGGCGGTTTCATGAGCCGCGGGCGACCACAGCCATGCCGGGATTTCGGCCGTCTCTTCCGCAGCTGGCCTCGTCATTGCCTCAGGCGCGCGTTTCTGCGCGCTCAACAGGCGCTGAACCGGCTCGTCGCTGTCGGGCCAGAACGGGGCTTTGTCGATCTCGGTCCGGTCGCTGAGCCGGTCAAAGGCGTCGGCGGCGAGCGCATGCCAGGACTTTTCGGCGGTCGCCTTTAGTCGCGGGTCTTTGACATTGCCGCGCTGGACGCCAGCGATGTAGAGCCGGTCCCGGGCCCGGGTCGCGGCCACATAGAATAACCGTCTGTACTCCTCGTAAATGCGGCGTTTCTTCTCCTGCCGGGCCGCGGCGCTGAAGGCGGTGTCGGCGCCCTTGCCGCCGACGAGCAGGCGCGCACGTCCCGACTGCGCCAGGCCGTCCTGTCGATCATCCAGCTCCAGGGGAAACCCAATGTCTTTTTCGTTGGGCGGGCGATGGGCGTCGACCAGGAACACAATCTCGCCTTCCAGGCCCTTGGCGCTGTGCACCGTCATCACACGGACGGTATCCTGACCGCGGTCCATTTCGCGTTTGATGACGCCGGCGTTTTCCGAAAACCAGTTGATAAACGCGCGCAAAGATCTCGGATGCGATCGTTCAAAGATAAGAGCCTGCCGCAGCATCTCATCAAGGCTTTCCCGGGAAGCCGTAGTGAGGCGGCGGTAAAAGCGCTGGCGTCCGGAACGGCCTTCGCGGTCCTTCGCCGTTTCGAGCACATGGGACAGGAACGCAAACGGCCCCTCGCGAAGAGCAATCGCGCGGGCGCAAGCGATTTCTTCCGCGGCGGCGTCCCAATGCGTATGCTTGCTGCGGCGGCGCAGCAGCGATCGCCACAGACTGTCTTTCGTCGCCCGGGCGTATGCGAGCGGGAAAAGATCATGGTCGTCATCGAAATCATAGAGCGGACTCTTCAGCGTTTCGGCGAGCGACAGGTCGTCTTCCGTCAGAACGCAGAACCGCGCAAAGGACATCAGATCCTCAACGGCGGGGTCCTCCATGAGTTTCAGTCGGTCCGCCCCCGCAACAGGAACGCCGTGTTGCGCCAACGCGCCGAGCACCTCATCGAACAAGCGCCCCCTGCTCTGCACAAGGATCAATACGTCGCCGGGCGTTATGGGCCGCCCCGCCGAAGGAAGCGTTTCGCCCTTGTCGAGCCAGCCCCGAATGGTTTGAGCAATCCGGCCGCTTAAAACCCGCACAGGATCATTCGGCGCCGGGGAGTCCACCGGCTTGTCCCAGGCGCTCGCTTTTTCCAGCTCGGGACGCGGAGTGAGCGGCCACAGTTCAACAAGGCCGGCGTCGTCGGCGCGATTTGAGATATGCGAAGGCGCGCCCTCCCGGCCCAGCCCTTCGGCCGCCGCCGTATCGCTGAAAGCGGCGTCGACGAATTCAAGCACCGGCGCCGTTGTGCGGAACGACACATCCATGGCGAGATTGTGATAGCCGCCGATGGCAACGCGCTCGTGATAGGCGGCGAGAGACTTGCCGAACGCTTCTTCTTTCGCCTGAAAGACGTCTGCGTCCGCGCCCTGAAATGAATAGATGGATTGCTTGACGTCGCCCACGGCGAAAAACGTGCGTCGCTTCGCGTCAGCGCCGGCGCCGCTCAGATAATCGTCCGCCAGCGCCGCAATGACGCGCCATTGTTCCGGGCTCGTATCCTGGGTTTCGTCGACGAGAATGTGATCGATCCCGAAATCGAGCTTGTAGCGGACCCAGGCGGCGGCCTCATTTTCGAGGAGCGCAATGGCTCTGGCGATAAGGTCGTCGAAATCGAGGGCTGCGACGCCGGCCTTGGCGGCTTCATAGCTCTCGCGCAGTCCCGCAACAGTTCGGTAATAGGCTGCTGTGTCCGCGAAGATGGTCAACGCTTTGAGCCGCCCGACGGCGTCGACAAAGGTCGCCTGCAGGTGGGTAAGGAACGCGTGCGTTTCGGGATCGCTTTTCCGGATCGGCTTTGTTGCGATCTCTTTGCGCGGTTCGCCCTTGTCCGTCAGCAACAGACGGGCGAGGGCGGCCCACTTTTCGCGTTGGTCGCGCGCGGCGAAGAAGGCTGTGATATCGGCGGCGCGTTTTTTCGGGTTGGCTGTGCCCTGAGCGAGGGCGTCGTGGGCGCGATGGAGCGCGCCCGCGTCAATCGATGAGATCAGGCTCGCTTGAACGGCCGCGTCATTATCGTTCGGATCGACCTCCAGTTCGGCCGCCAACGCACGAACCGCGCCGGCGACGCCGTCATGTCCTTCAAACATCCGCCGCATGGTGAGGCCGGCGCGCATCTCCTTGTCGAGAAAGGCGCGCAAGTCCTTTTCGGCGCGAATTGCCGAAAGGCGGTCGATGTCCGCGGCGATTTGCGCGTCCGCCTCCGCCGACCGGGCGAGTGCGTCGATCGCGCTCGCGGCGAGACGCGTCGCTTCGGCGTCCTCGATGACGGAAAAGCCCGGCGCGACGCCCGCCTCCAACGGAAAGCGCCGCAACAGGCTCTCGCAAAATGAGTGGATGGTCTGGACTTTCAGGCCGCCCGGCGTTTCGAGGGCTCTGGCGAAAAGCCGGCGCACCTCGGCGAGATCGTCCGCAGACCGAGGGGCGGCGTCTCCTTCCAGATCGATCAGCGAGGACCGCAGCGCGTCTTCGTCCATCAGCGCCCAGCCGCCGAGGGTCGAAAACAGGCGGTCGGCCATTTCCGCCGCCGCCGCCTTGGTGAACGTGATACACAGGATCTGTTGCGGGTCGATCCGGCGCAGCAGCAATCGGGCGACGCGGTCGGTCAACACTCGCGTCTTGCCTGCGCCCGCATTCGCCATCACGAAAGCGGAGTTGTCCGGCGCCGCGCCGCGCCGTTGGATCTGCGTCGCGCGTTCTCCGGGGGTCACGGCTCATCCTCCCGGGCGCGGCGCTCGCGCCGCCGCGCAAGATGATCATAGTCGCCATAGTCGTCGACAAACTGTGCCCGCGGCTGCGACGGGTAAGGCGATTGCGGGTCCTGGAAGTGGGTCAACAGCTCGAACAGGCCGACGCGGGCTTCCTCGATGCGATCGCGGCACCGATCGCCCGACGCGCCGGAATGGTCTTTCCCGTCATTCTTCCGTCCAAGGACTTTTACATACTCAAACCGTGAGATCTCAACCGCCCCCAGATCTTCGAAGCCGCCCTGTTGCGCGATTAGTCCGGTCAGGGCGAGCTGCGGGCTGAATTTAGTCTGTTGCGCGTCTGTAGGCGGCGGCGCGCCGGTCTTGTAGTCAAAAATCGCCGCTGAACCGTCATGGAGGCGATCAATTCGGTCCGCTTTTGCGTTGAGCGCAAAGCGTCGGCCGTCAAGATCGAAGGCATAAGCGCCCGCGCCTTCGATCACCGCAGGCGCGCCCTCGACGCGCCGTTCGCCGTCCCAGGTCGCGAACCAGTCGAAAGCCGCGCCGGCGCGCGCACGCCAAAAGGCGAGATGGTCTTCGCCGAGACCGAACCGCGCAGCGCTGGCGTTGAAAATCTCATGCAGGCGCGACAGGCGCGCGTCATGCGCCGCGGGCGGATCGTCCTTGACGTATTGCTCAAAGACGCTGTGGAAGAGATTGCCGATATGACGCAGATCAACGGGCTCATTGAGCTCGCCGAGCTTTCTGACGCCGAGGATGGAGCGCGCATAGACCGCGTAAGGATCGCGCAGCAGCGTCTCGATGCGGGTTACTGAAAATGCCGTAGGCCGCGCATCAACGGGGGGGCGCGGCGCGGGCGCCGCGATGGTCGTCGGTTCGGCGTCATCGAGGCATTGGGCGAACGACTGGTATCGCCGCGTCCGGTCTACGACAGCCAGGCAGCCCGCGCCTTCCAACATATTCTTCAGACGGACGACCCATCGCGACGGCGTCGCCGGGTTGCCGCCGGTCTTTTTGGCTCGCGTCAGCATAACCGACGGCGCGCCCGTCAATTGCGCGAAGTCGTGGGCGGCGAGTCCGATGCGTCGCTCCGGAGACGGCAAACCGATGTCCGAGCGCATGCCCCGCGACAGGAACGGATCGATCGCCGCGTCTCTCGGCCACACGCCCTCGTTGAGCCCGCCCAGTATCATAACGTCAGCATGCTGCAGGCGCGCCTCGAGCGGCCCGAATATGGAAATGCGCGGATGCGCCGGCGCGCTGCGGCGTACGGAGACGCCAGCGATCAGCTGGTCGAATATATCGGGATACTCTGCCTGCTGATCAATAGAGATAGCTCCCGACGCCGGCTGAATCTGCGCCAGACTGGAAGCGCCCGCTTCGCCGTCGTCGCCGCGCCACAGCCTGTCGGCGCCGGGTTGATTTTCCCTTGCCGCCAACCGTTCGCTGACGGCGAGATGAAAGGCGAAATGCGCCGCAAAAGGGTCGCTGGCCTGGGGCGCCGCCTGCAGCAGCGCGTCGAGGCGCGTCAACAACGCCTGGGCGCTTTCGTCTGCGCGTCCATTTGCGAGACCGGAGAGATTCTCGTAGGCGGGCAGGCCGCGCAGCGCCATGTCGGCGCCGTCGACGGCGCGCCTGCGGTCCTGGTCATTGAGGCTGCCGCCGAAGAGGGGGTGACGCAACATGGCCACAAGCGCGACCGCATCCGTCGGCGCCGCGATCCATCGCGCCGTAAGACGCAAGAACCCGCCGCTGGGGGTGTTGGCGAACGGCACGCCGCCGCTATCGTCAACGACAATGTTCCAACGGCGCAGTTTCATCGACACGCGGCGGGCGAGATCGCGGTCCGGCGTCGTCAGCGCGACCGTTTTGCCGGGTTGCTCAATCGTTTCGCGGATCTTTAGCGCGACCGCGTCGGCTTCGCGTTCCTCGTTTTCCGCCTCGACAAGCTCCAGGTTCTCAATGGCTGACCCGCCGCCGGCGTTGAACGCGGAAGTCCAGGCGAGCCAACTGTCGGAGGCCGCGGCCGGGCGCAAGGCGACCGCAATCATGTCATCGCGCTTGCCGCGCGCCGGCGCCGTTCCCGGCCAGGGCTGAACGGCGCTGCGGTCAAGGCCGAGGCCGACCTCAATCAGGTGTTTCAGACCGCTTTGCGGATGAGGGTCGTCAACGACCCGCCAGTAGCCATCGTCCATGGCCAAGTCGACGCCCGGCAAGACGACGCCGCCCAGGGGAAGCGCCATCACCGCCTGCATCAGCCGCGCAACGGACGGGGTTGAACCGGTCGATCCGGCGACGATGACAGGGCGCCGAGGCGGGTGTGCGCGATAGGCCTTCGCGCGCCGATCGATCAGCTTGGCCCGGCGGTCGGCGGGATCCATGCGGTTGACGGCCTCGAGATGCGCGGGCCAGGCTTCGATCACGATATCCAGAAACGCCAGGCTGCGCGCCCAATGTCCGGCAAGCTCATCGGCCGCAAGCGTCTTCAGGGCGCGGGGGCTGATTTCCTCCGTATAGAAAGAATCAAGCAGCAGGCCCAGCTGATCGGCTGCGGCGAGGGCGCCGGCCCATCGTTCCTGGCCGGAAAATGCGCGATCTTTCGCCGCCACGAGCCGCGCCAGCGTCATCCGGCGCTCGACAGGAGAGACCGCCGGCGGCAGGTCGATTTCGTCCTCAGCGTCGCCTGAAAACAGTGTGAATTCGTCTTCGTCGGTGTCGCCCACTGCTCTGATGGTCGGCAGGAGGGAGGCGCCCGTCGGGGCATTTTCTAAAAATGCGTCGGCGAGAACGCGGGCAGCCCGGCGCGTCGGCAGATAGATGACCGAGTCGGCGATGTCGGCGCCGTCGAGCGCCGCAACGCCGTCACGCACGCCCTGCGCAAGCGTCTGAAGAAACGGCAGATGCGCGGGTATCGTGTAAAGGCGCGCGCCGGAGCTGTTGAATAAGGTCGATTTTGAGCGGGCGGTCACGGCCGCGCGTCTCGCAGCCGCGCCTCCGCCGCCGCCAACCCTTCCGGGTCGCCCACATGCAGCCAGGATCCCTCGTGTACGACGCCGAACAATCGGCCGCGGGCGAGCGCGTCGTCCCACAGGATTTTTGTCGAAAAGGCGCCGCCCGGCCCTTTGTCGATGAGCGCCGGCGTGATGATTTGCAAGCCTGTGAAGACAAAGGGCGCGCGCGCGCCGGATCGGAATGCGATGCGACCGTCCTCGGTGCGGTCGAAATCGCCGGCGCCGTCATAGCCGCTGGCGCGATCGCCGGGGACAAGCAACAACAATGCGTCCATTTTGTCCGCATCCCAATGGTCCGCCAGCGTCCCGCAGGGCTCCTGTCCGCCCTCGTCGATCAGGATGGCGTCGGTATTGGTGCAGTAGATCGGCGCACCATAAAAATGGGGTCGCGCCTTCATCAGTCCGCCGCCGGTCTCCAGCAGCGAGTCGCGCTCGTCGGAGATGATGATTTCGGGATTGGCGCGAGGGTTGAGATGCGCCTCCACCTGATCCGCCAAATAGTGAACGTTGACGATTGCCCTTTTGACGCCCGCGTCGACGAAGCGGTCGAGCGCATAATCGATGAGCGCCTTACCCGCGACAGGGATGAGCGGTTTCGGTGTATCATCCGTTAACGGACGCATTCGCTTGCCAAAGCCGGCGGCCAACACCATCGCGGTTTCGGGAACTTTCTTGGTCACGCGACAAGCTCCGGCATGTGCTTTGAAAAGAACGCTCTCAACGTCGCCGCTTGCGGGCGCGCCAGGTCGCGGCGGAACAAGTTTTCGACGCGCGGGATGAAATCCAGATATCGCGTTTTTCCATCCCTGTTCGCCAGGCGTGCGAAAATACCAAGGATTTTGGCGTTCCGCTGCGGCGCCAAAATGGCGTAGTCGGCAAGAAACTGTTGCTTGTCAAATTGCGGGTCGTCTTCGGAACGGGCGCAGTAGCGTGCAATCATCGCGTCGGCGAGGTCAGGATCAACGTCCCGTCGCGCGTCCTCAAGAAGCGACGCCAGATCGTAGGCTGGCGAGCCGACCAGCCCGTCCTGAAAGTCAATCACCCCGACCCGTCGCACGCCCTCCCGATCGGGCAGCCACAACAGGTTTTCCGCATGAAAATCGCGCAGGACCATGGTCTGCGGCGGCGAAAGATCGCGCAAGTGCGTCGCCACGGCGGCGGCGTATTCGGCGTGCATCTCGTCAGTTGCGGCTGCGCCTTTTTTGAGCGGCCAGTACCATTCGATCAGCAACGCCATTTCCGCCTTCATCGCAACATCGTCATAGTCAAGCATTTCGTATGCGGAGGATACCGGATGCGTCGGGCCCTGAAGGCGCAGTTGGATGAGCGCATCAACAGCAGCGGCGTAGAGCATGGCCTCGTCGATGCGCCCGGCGACCCGCGCAAACAGGTCGTCGCCGAGATCTTCGATAAGCGCAAATCCTTTGGCGGCGTTTGCTGAGAACACCTGCGGGGCCGACAGTCCGGCGCGGCGCAAGGCGTCCGCGATCAGCAGAAACGCCGACAGATTCGGTCCGGCCAGCCGGGCCTTGGCGTTATAGCCGAGTGCGGCGCGCTCTTCCGCCGTTGCGCCGGGTGGGCAGGCGGCCTTTTCCGCATGGGGCGGCGCAATCATCAGCACGGCGACGTCGCCGTTGCGGCGCGCGCGCATATAGGTCCTTGACGATGCGTCTCCGGCAAGCGGCGCGAGCGTTGCGTCGGCCCAGCCGGCGGCGTCCATGAATTCAAGGATAGCGGGATCTGCAATGGCGCGGGACGGGGACTTACTCATGGGAGGTTTCTAAACGATTCTTCGCATCGCAAGCGACGGCCTCAACCCGATCGGCCCAGCGACCCGTTCCGGAGAGGGTTGCGCTGCGCGATGCCGCATCGACCGATAACGCAACGATAAGGGCGTCGCCGGGGACGGCGCCTTCCGCACGCTCCGGCCACTCGATGAGGGACACGCCGTCGTCAAAGGCGTCCTCGGCGCCCAGCTCCCAAAGGTCGCCGGGCTTTTCCAGCCGATAGAGATCGAAATGCCAGATTTGAAAATCGGGAGCGTTGTAGGTCTCCACCAGCGTATAGGTTGGACTGGGGACTTCGACGGGACCGGCGAGCGCCCGGATTATCGCTCGCGCGAGCGTCGTTTTCCCGGCTCCTAACGGGCCTTCCAGGCGCACCACGTCGCCGGCTGAGAGCCGCGCCGCGATGGCCCGTCCCAGGCGGGCCGTGGCGCTTTCATTGGTCAAACTGATCGTCGTCGTCGTCATGGTTCGCCATATCATCGATGATCGCCGGTTTCGCAATTCCTTATCCCCAACGCGGCATTTTTGCGGCGGTTGCGAAAAAGGCTTGCTCTCGGGGTTGCGCGCGCTATGTCTCCTGCGTTTGGCGGCCTCGCGACTTGGGCCCGCCCCACAACAAGAGACGGACGATGGCAAAGATTACGTATATTGAAAGTAACGGCGCGGAACATGTAATTGACGCGGAAAACGGGGTGACCGTCATGGAAACCGCCGTCAAGAACATGGTGCCGGGCATCGACGCCGATTGCGGCGGCGCCTGCGCCTGCGCCACCTGCCACGTCTATGTGGACGAAGCCTGGGTGGAAAAAGTCGGCAAACCTGAGGCTATGGAGGAATCCATGCTCGATTTTGCGGCGGAGCCGAAGGCCAATTCACGCCTCTCCTGTCAGATCGCCGTCACCGACGACCTCGACGGGCTGATCGTCCGCCTGCCTGAATTTCAGGGATAAGCTTTTCTCGCGCTTGACGATGACGCGCCGTCGCGCTTTCATGAACAAATGCAGAACGAATTGGCGGCGACGCGATCGCGGCCGGACCAGACCTCGATCCTGACAAGGGGCGTTTCCCGGCTGTTCATCGACATGGGCCTGTGCCCGTTGGAGGAGTTTCGCCTCGCCAACGGCCGACGCGCCGACGTCGCCGGCATCGACCGGGCGGGTTTGGTGACGATCGTCGAGGTGAAATCATGCCGCGCCGATTTTGAGACAGACGGCAAGTGGGAGGAGTATCTTGGCTTTTGCGACCGCTTCTTTTTCGCCGTCGACGAAGCGTTTCCCACCGAGCTACTGCCGCAGGACGAGGGGCTGATCCTGGCCGACCGATATGGCGCCGCGATCCGCAGGCCTTCTCTGGAGCGCAAGCTGGTTCCGGCGCGCCGCAAGGCCGTGACCTTGCGGTTTGCCCGACAGGCCGCGCTCAGGCTCGCCGGCGGGCAGCCTACTCTGGCGTGACCCGCAGGATTTTGCCGACAGGCGCGCCGCGGCGCTCTTCCGTGGCGACATAAATGGCGCCGTCCGGGCCGACGCGAACTTCGCGAATGCGCTCGCCGACAAGATAGCGTTCTTCGCCGGCTTCCTGATCGCCGTCCAGAATGACGCGATGCAGGGCCGCGCCGGCCAGAGCGCCGATCAACAGGTCGCCGTCCCATTCGGCGAACAGTTCGCCGCGATAGACGGCGAGGCCCGAAGGCGCGATCGACGGCGTCCAGTATTTGAAAGGCTGCACCGTTCCTTCATACTCCGTAAACGGTGTAATGCGCGCGCCGTTATAGTCGACGCCGTAGGAAGCCGCCGGCCAGCCATAGTTGGCGCCGGGCTCGATAATGTTGAGTTCGTCGCCGCCGCGCGGGCCGTGCTCATGTTCCCAGAATATGTCGCGTTCCGCATCATAGGCGAAGCCCTGGGCGTTGCGATGGCCCTTTGAGTACAACTCGGGCAGGGCGCCGTCGCCGAAGTCCGGATTGTCGTCCGGTATCGAGCCGTCTTCGTTGATGCGGATGACCGACCCGAAGCTTGACGCCATATCCTGGGCTTTTTCCTTGTATCGCGAGCCTTCTCCGATGGTGATGTAAAGCTTGTCGTCCGGTCCCCAGACGATGCGGCCGCCGAAATGGTGGCCCGTGTCTTTTAAAGGCTTCGCGTCGTAGATCACTTCGAGTGCGCTGATCGCCGCGCCGTCGAACTGCGCGCGGGCCACCCGCAATGCGTTTTCGTCCTGGCTGCCATGGGCGTAGGCGATGAAAATGACCCCGTTTTCCTCATAGTCTGGGTGCGGAAGAATATCGAAAAGGCCGCCCTGGTTGAACGATAGGACCGGCGGGACGCCCGGAATGGGATCCGGCGACAAAACCCCGTTGCGAATGGCGCGCACGCGGCCCGGCCGCTCGGCAACCAGGATCAGATTGTCCGGAAAAAACGAGATTGACCACGGATTGACCAGCCCCTCTCCAAGCGTTTCCACAGAAAGCGCAAGCGCGCCCTCCGGCGCCGGATCGGCCTGCGTTGTCTGCAGCGATCTGTCGCCGCTGCCGCCGCCCGCCGGCAGGGAAGACGCCGCCGCGGGCGCCGATCCGCCGTCGCCGCATCCGGCAAGCGCGACCGCGAAGGCGGAAAACAGCAATGGTTTGGCATGAAGCTGGATCATGGCGGGGGGCTCCTCACAAGTTTGCGGTCAGCTAAGGGTGATAGCGTGCGCGCGTCAATGACGCTATCCTGGCGCCGGGCGGCGCGATCACAAAAACGACAGATGGAGCGTAACGGGGATGAGGATATTGAGGACGATTGCAGCCTTTACTGCGTCAGTCGCGACGACATACGTCCTCGCATCGTTCTTTTACACGACGCGGATTTTGCAGGAGCGGGCGGCTTTCGCCCCGTCGACGCCGGCGCAGCAGGCGGAGGCCTATTTCGCCGACTTCATCGGGCTGTGGATCTACGGGGCGATGATCGCGATTGCGCTGTTAGTTGCTTTCGCTGTCGCCTGGGGCGTCAAGCGGGTCCTGAAGCCGCTTGCGCCATTGGCGTATCCTGTTGCGGGGGCGGCGGCGATCTTTGTGATGTTGACGCTGGTCGAAGCTCAGCTGGGCGGCGGCGCCGGCGTTATCGGCGGCGCAAGGACCGCCTTCGGCGTCGCGCTGCAATGCCTTGCCGGGTGTCTCGGCGGGGCGGTCTTCGCCATGGTCCGTCCGCGCTAGAAAGAATGAACCGACGACGCCGGTTTGAAATTTCCACATCCGGCGCATAGGGTCCGCCGATGCAGGAAGAAATCGCCACCATGATCCGAAAGACCGCGTCCCAAGTGCGCGCGCGGGACTTTCTCTGGGCCGCCGGCATCAGCGCCGGGGTCGGCGGCGTGACGTTGATCGGGACGGGCGCCGACTGGCGCATCGGTTTGTTCACCTGGTTCGCGTTTCTCGCGGCTCTGGCGGTGCGGTACCGTTTTTCGTCGGGGCGCGCCTGGGCGCAACCGGTGCAGCGGGCAGTGGAGATCGAACTCGGGGCGCAGACGGCGGAACTCGCCAATTTGCGTATCGCTCGCGGCGTCGCCCAGGCCCTGCCCGAACCGCTGTTTATTCTTGATGCTGACGGCATCATCGAGCACGCCAATCCGGCGGCGGAAGAGCTCGCGGGCTCCAAGCAGGTTGAGGGACGCCACTTCGCCTCGGTGCTGCGCGCGCCGGACGTATTCGAAGCCGCCGAAGTTGTCAGCCATTCCCATGAGGCCATGACGGTCGACTTTGTCACGACAGGCTCGGTAGAGCGGTCCTGCCGCGCTTTTGTCGCGCCATTGCGGACAGATGACGGCGCCGCGTCAGGAGCCCGGTCGCGGTCGTTGGTCTTTATCCGCGATCTCACCAGCGAACGGCGCCTGGAACAGATGCGCGCCGACTTTATCGCCAGCGCCAGTCACGAGCTGCGCACGCCGCTCGCCTCGCTGCTGGGATTCATTGAAACCCTGCGCGGCCATGCGCGCGCCGATCCGGACGCCCAGGAAAAGTTTTTGTCGATTATGCAGTCGCAGGCCGAACGCATGCAGCGCCTGGTCGCAGATCTGATGTCGCTGTCTCGGATTGAGCTCAACGAACACGTCCCGCCGAAGACGCTTGTGCGACTCGATGAGATCGCCGGCGACGTCGTCGACAGTTTCGAGCCCCTGTTCGAGCAGGGCGGTTCGATCGTCGATTTGATGATCGAGGACGGCGTCAACGCCAGGATCGTCGGCGACCGCGATGAGATCTTTCAGGCGATCCAGAACCTGCTCGACAACGCGGTGAAGTATGGCGGCGATCCGGCGCTGATCAAAGCGCGCATCGGCAACGGGCCGGCGCCGGCGCTCACTGCCGAAGGCGAGCCCGGCTACCGCGCCGGCGATTCCGCGGCGCAAATCGCAGCCCGCCTGGGAATGTCCGTGAACGATCTTGTTTATGTGCAGATCCGCGACTTCGGACCGGGCATTGAGCGCTCCGTTCTGCCGCGGCTGACAGAGCGCTTCTATCGGGTCAATGTCGAGCGCAGCCGCAAGAGCGGCGGCACGGGACTTGGTCTCGCCATTGTCAAACATATCATGAATCGCCATCAGGGCGGGTTTCAGATCGAAAGCCGGCTGGCCGGGGGCACGGCGTTTAACTGTTATTTCGCCACCTCCGGCGCGCCGGCTTCGGCGCAGACGGACGAATTGGCGCCGGCGCACGAATTGCGCTAAAAAGCAAACAGACAAGAATGTGTCACAAAGACCTGCAAGTAACCGGAGGTCATATCGTTTGACCACTGAGATCCACTTATGGCGGCCCCTGCGCTTGAGACGGCGTTCCCACAATTGCGCCAGTTAGAAACAGAATTGTCGCGCATGGCGGCCCTTGTGGAAACACAGCTGCAAGGGGCGATCGCCGCATTTGAGCGCCGCGACATCTCAGCCGCCGAGCAATTGATCGAGGCCGACGCCCGCATCGATGAATATGACCGGGACATAGAAACTCAGGTGATGTCTGTTCTCGCCAGCCAGAAACTGAGCCTGGAAGCGGTGCGTGAAGCCACCACCATCATGAAGCTGTCGGGCGAGCTGGAGCGGGTCGGCGATCTGGCCAAAAACGTCGCCAAGCGCACGCTGGTGATCAGCCTGGAAGCGCCGACCCGGCCTATTCTCGGCGTCGTCCGCATGGGCCGCGCGAGCTTGCGGCAGTTTTCAGATATCCTGAACGCCTATGCGGACCGCAATCTTCAGGCCGCGCAGGCGGTGTGGCGTGGCGACGATGAACTTGACGAACTTTATAACTCGGTCTTTCAGGAAATCCTGGTGGCGATGATGGAGGATCCGATGCGCGTTAACGCCTGCACGCATCTGGTTTTCACGGCGAAAAACTTTGAACGCGTGGGCGATCACGCCACCAACATCGCCGAGGCGATCCATTTTCTGGTCACCGGCGCCATGATGGTTGACCCAAGGCCGAAAGGGGATGAAACGTCCACTACCGTTGTCAAGCCGCCGTCGGCGTGATGGGGCCGTCGACCCGCGCAAAGCAGAGTGTGTAGACTATGGCTGAAACACGCATACTGATCGTTGAAGACGAAGAAGCGCTTGCGACGCTTCTGGAGTACAATCTCGCCAAGGAGAGTTTCGAGGTCGCCGTCGCCGCTGACGGCGAAGAGGCGCTGCTGAAAATCGACGAGGAGGCGCCGGACCTCGTGATCCTCGACTGGATGCTGCCGAAGGTTTCCGGCATCGAAGTCTGCCGGCGCCTGCGCGCCAAGCCGGAAACGCGCAATCTGCCGATCATCATGCTGACGGCGCGGTCGGAAGAGGCGGACCGCATTCGCGGGCTCGAAACCGGCGCCGATGATTATCTGACAAAGCCGTTTTCAACCAACGAACTGATTGCGCGCGTCCGCGCCGTTTTGCGCCGCATCCGTCCGGGCCTGGCGGAAGACAAGGTCAATGTGGGGGATCTGGTGGTCGACCGCGTCTCGCACAAGGTCATCCGGGGCGACAAGGAGATACATCTCGGACCGACAGAGTTTCGCCTGCTCGATCACTTGATCCAGCACCCAGGGCGCGTGTTCTCCCGCGAGCAGCTGTTGAATGCGGTCTGGGGCTCGGACGTTTTTGTCGAGGTGCGCACCGTTGACGTTCACATCGGACGTCTGCGCAAAGCGCTTAACAAGCACAAGCAGGGCGATCCGATCCGCACGGTTCGCTCGGCCGGATACGCCCTGGAAACGATGCAGTGACGCGTTGCGTCACGCCGTCAATGTCGCCCTAGTCAGCCTGCGGCCCGGCGTTTGCCGGCGGCGGCGATCGCCCGGCGCGGTTCGCGGCGCGGCTCGCGGCGCTGGGGCGGCTGGAACGCCATATGTGCGTGATAAGCGCAATAGGATTTGCCCGGCAGCGTCGGCTGGCCGCAGAAATGGAAATCGTCTCGCGCCGGATCGCCGATGGGCCACTTGCACATATTGTTCTGAATGGTCGCGACGGTGGCGGAGTCGCCGGTATCGAGGACGAGCGGGGCGGCGAATTCCGGCTCGGGGATGACCGACTTGATCTCCTCGCGCGGCGGCGCGGCGGTCGCGCCCTGAGGCTGTTGCGGCGCCGACGGCGCGCAGCCGCGCTGCGGCTTTGTCGGGGTCGCGCGGCCGGAAAGGCCGAGGCGATGCACTTTGCCGATGACCGCGTTGCGCGTGACGCCTCCGATCTTATTGGCGATTTGCGCGGCCGAGAGACCTTCCGCCCATAATTTCTTCAGTGTTTCAACGCGTTCCTCGGTCCAGGCCATATCGCCGGTCTCCCTGTTGTCGCTGCTTTGGCGCCGCGTTTGGGCGCGAAATGAATCAATATATTGTGTGGTCCGCCATATTGCGCCCGCTGACGCCAAAATATAGTAGCTCAGCAATTGAGAAACACAACATGGCGCCGATTGGTTTTTTTGCCCACTATATGTTGATAATCGGAAACGGTTGACGACGCCCGATCATAGGGCCACATCCGGTCCATCTCAGGATCCAGGCAAATCAGAGGCGGATGATGGACGGGGCCGATATTGCAACGCAGCAAGCTGTTAGCGCGCGGCCCGTCTTCGGCGAGCGGCGGTTTGGTCGCGTTAACTGGCTCGGTTTGCGAACCCTCTACGTCAAGGAAGTGCGACGCTTCCTGAAGGTCATTACACAGACCGTTATCGCGCCCGTCGTATCAACCTTGTTGTTTCTGATTGTGTTTACGCAGGCGTTCGGCGCAACGCGGCCCGGCGTGGGTGATATCCCGTTTGTTGAGTTTCTCGCCCCGGGCTTGATGATGATGGCGGTCCTGACCAACGCCTTCACCAATTCGTCATCCTCTATCCTGATCGGAAAAGTACAGGGCAACATCGTCGATGTGCTGATGCCGCCGCTGTCCGCGGCGGAACTGACCGTGGCGTTTGTCGCCGGCGCGGCGACGCGCGGTCTGCTTGTCGGTTTTATTACCGGCGTCACCAGCGCCGCTTTCATGAGCGCCACCGGTGCGACGATGAGGATTGAGGCGATTTGGGCGATTCTCTATTTTTCGGTGGCGGCGGCGATCATTTTCGGCATGCTCGGCGTCATTGGCGGGGTCTGGGCGGAAAAGTTCGACAACCTTGCGGCGGTGACAAATTTTGTCATTACGCCGCTGACTTTCCTGTCCGGCACCTTTTATTCGATCGAACGGTTGCCTGAGGCCTTTCGAACGGCGAGCTATTTCAATCCGGTTTTCTACATGATCGACGGTTTTCGGTTCGGCTTTACCGGCGCTGCCGAATCCAACCTCGCCGTCGGCGTCGCCCTGACGCTGGCGCTCGCTTCAGGGCTTGGGCTCTCGTGCTACCTTCTGTTTCGCTCCGGATACAAACTGAAAGACTAGGGTCGGCGGGGTCTTTCATGTCTGATACGGGTGAAGCGAAAGAAGACGATTTCGTCTTGCCGTTTCAAGTCGGCGACACAGCCGTGCGCGGTCGTGTTGTTCGGCTTGGCGGCGCCATCGATGAAATACTGTCGCGGCACCCGTTTCCCCATTCGGTCAATGTGCTTTTGGGCGAGGCGGCCGCCCTCGTGGCGATGATGGGAGCGGCGCTGAAATTCGAGGGCAAACTCATTTTTCAGGCCCAGGGCGACGGTCCGACGCCGATGATTGTGGCGGATTATTCAGCAGGCGGCGCACTTAGGGCGACGGCCAAAGTCGTCGGCGACGTGGGCGAGGCGGTCGGTCCTTCGCTTTTGGGAAAAAGCCATATTGTCATGACCATTGACCAGGGCGCCGACATGGAGCGCTACCAAGGCGTAACGCCCTTGGACGGCGCTAGTCTTTCTCAGGCCGCGGTCGCCTATTTCGATCAGTCCGAACAGATCCCGACCGCCGTGAGGCTTGCCGTGGGCCGCATCTCTGCGCCGGGAGAGCCGGAGCAGTGGCGCGCGGGCGGCATCATGGCTCAGTTTGTCCCCGGCGAGGGCGGCGCCCGCGAGCGCGGGGAAGAGGTCCTGATGAGTCACGACGATCAGGACCTCTGGGACCGGGCGAACGCTTTTGTTCAGTCTGCGGAGGACGACGAGCTTCTCGATCCGGGGATCAGTTCGGAAACGCTGCTCTATCGCCTCTTTCACGAAGACGGCGTGCGCGTGTTCGACCGTCAGGAAATCCGCGCCGACTGCAGCTGCAACAGCGACAAGATCGAGGCTGTGCTCGGCCGCTATGGCGAGGAAGAGCTGTCCGACATGGTCGAGGACGGCGTTATCACGGTTACCTGCGAGTTTTGCCGAACGCCCTACCGGTTTGATCGGTCGGGCGCGCGGCTTGCGGAGTGATACAGCGCCGAGTTTTTCTGCTATTGTTCCGCATACCAGTAATCATTGCCGCAAGATGTGTCGACGCGGCGGGGCGGGGAACATCGTGAAAAAAGAAACATACGAACGCGAGTTAAAGGACCTGGAGTTTGAGCTCGCCAAACTCCAGGAAACCGTTCAGCGCAAGAAGCTTAAAGTCGCGATCATTTTTGAAGGGCGTGACGCGGCCGGCAAGGGCGGCGCGATCAAGACCATCATGCGGCGGATGAATGCGCGCGTGTGGCGGATCGTGGCGTTGCCGAAGCCGTCCGACCGCGAACGCACGCAGTGGTACTTCGAACGATATGTCGCTCATCTGCCGGCGGGCGGCGAGATCGTGCTCTTCGACCGCTCCTGGTACAACCGCGCCGTTGTTGAGCCGGTGATGGGGTTTTGCACTGAAGATGAATACCGGATTTTTATGGAGGAAGCGCCCCGGTTTGAACGTATGCTGATCGATTCGGGCATGATCCTTCTGAAGTTCTGGATCCATGTCAGCGTCGCTGAACAGGAGGACCGCTTTCAGGACAGGGCCAATGACCCGCGCAAACGATGGAAGTTGTCGCCGATTGATCTGAGAGCGCGCGATCTTTGGGTCGAGTTCACCCGTCACCGCGACGACATGTTCGCCAAGACCCATACGAACGAGGCGCCATGGCTAGTCGTTGACGGCAACGATAAGAAGAAAGCGCGCCTGAACATTATTCGCGCAATTCTCGACCGCGTACCGTACGAGTTCAACAAGGACGCTTTTGATCCAGTAAAGCTGCCGCCGCGACCGGACGTTCATGACGGCGACTATCAAGAACCGTCCGTCGACGAACTCAATTGCGTTGAAGACTACTACCCGGACGATTAGCAAGCGTTGCATTTTACGTTAATCGAAATTCCTGATCCTTCGAGGGGCCTTCGGCGCACCTCAGGACGAGCAATCTCCATATTTCCCAACACTCCCAACCTCATCCTGAGGTGCAAACGCACGGCGTTTGCCTCGAAGGATGGCAACCTTGCAAACTGCAACCAGCTCTAGTGCGCTCAGCATTTGTATTTGTCGTTGAGTCCCGCGCCGGCGGCGATCATCGGCAGAATTTTTTCGATGCGGCGCAGTTTGGTGTCGTCCCGTTTCGCTTCCGCGACATAGTCCGCATATTCGCGGCGCTTGCCCGGAGTCAGCGCCTTGAATGCGGCGCCGGCCTTTTTGTCTTTGGCGAGCGCGGCTTTCAGCGGCGGGGGAACGGCCACGGGCGCGCCGCGCGCCGGTTTGATCTCTTTGCCGGCGGCCGCATTCTTGATCGCCTGCTTGGCGTAGCGCCTGATCAGCGCCGGCTTGATGTCTGCGGCGCTTTTCATCCGCCACTGACGCATGGCTTTTGTCTTGCCGTCCTGGGCGTTGATCAAAACGTCCTCAGCGTCATCGATCAGCGCGCCCTGGTGGAACCAGAGTCCGAAATAGCTCTTGAAGGCGCCGATGCCGAGAATGTTCTGGCCGTGGGCGCCGTAGGACGGCATGCCCCACTTAACGGACTCTTCCAGGCCGACCGATAAGAGAATTTCCCGAAGCTTCTGCAATTCGTCCGACCACTGTGGTTTTTGCCGGATGCAGTCGTCGACGGTCTTAGCCACGGGGCGCCTCGCGTTCTTTCATTCGCCGCTCCCACATTTTGACGTCTTTCATCCATCTGCCTTGTGCAGACATCATCGCAACGGCGAAGCCGTAGACGCCGCCGCGGAAATATTGCTGCAAAACATACCTTTTTAAGAAGTAAAAAGGGAGCCCGAAAAAAATGCGCAATGCGAGCGCGGGCGCTGATTTCAGCGGCAACGCAGAGGCGCGCACCGAAGAGTGTTTGTTGAGTTTGCCGATGAACGATGCGGCGCCAGTGAAGGAGTAATGCAGGATCGGCGCTGAGAGTCTGCCGACCGGGACGCTTTCCGGGATGTCGAACTGGTCCCAGGCCTCGTGGTCGGGCTGGCGCACGGCCCGGCGGTCATAGAGTTTGTGGCGCTTCTGCCGGCCGAAGCTGAGCCAGGGCGCGCCCACAGGAGGCGCAAGCGCAAGTTCGGTGCGAAAAATTTTCTCCCGCGGCGCGCCATCGGCGAAGAGCGCTGTGATTTCAGCGGCGAGCGCCGGCGTGACGATTTCGTCTCCATCAAGGTCAAGCAACCAGTCATGGGCGCAGGCGTCTTCGCCGATGCGCTTTTGTTTGCCGTTGCCGCGCCACGGATGTTCAATGACGCGCGCGCCAGCGTCTCGTGCGATCGCGATCGTGTCGTCGTCGGAACCGGAGTCGACGACGACCACCTCATCGGCGACCTGCAGGGCCGCGCGCACCACATCGCCGATCATGCGCGCTTCGTTGCGCGTGCGGATGTAAGCGGAAATTGGCGGGCGCGCCTCTGTCATCATCGAGCGCGCTTACGCGTCTTTCGATGAGGCGATCCAGGCGTCGACATTCTCTTCCAGTATCGCCATCGGCACAGGGCCGTTTTTCAGGACGATGTCGTGGAAGACGCGAATATCGAACTCATCGCCCAATGCGACTTCAGCGCGGTCGCGCAGTTCCAGAATCTTCAGCATACCAATCTTATAGGCGGTGGCTTGTCCAGGCATCACCGTATAGCGCTCGATCGCCTTGATGCAATCGCCTTCAGGGTTGGGCGTGTTTTGAACCAGATAGTCGATGGCTTCTTCGCGCGTCCATCGTTTGTCGTGAAGGCCGGTGTCGACGACGAGCCGCGCTGCGCGCCACAATTCCATGGCGAGGCGTCCGAAATCGGAATAGGGATCTTCGTAAAACCCCATTTCCTTGGGGATATATTCGGAATAGAGCCCCCATCCTTCGGAATAGGCGGTGATGCGGCCGTATTTCCGGAAGTTCGGAACGTCCTCGAGTTCCTGGGAAATGGCGATCTGCATGTGATGGCCCGGAACGCCTTCGTGATAGGCAAGCGCCTCCATCTGATAGATCGGCATATCCGCCATGTTGTAGAGATTGGCGTAATAGATGCCGGGGCGCGATCCGTCCGCCGCAGGGCGCTGATAAAAGGCTTTGCTCCCCGCCCGTTCCCGGAACGGCTCCACACGTTTGACGATCAGTTCCGCCTCCGGAAAGGTCAGGAACAGCTCGTCCAGACGTCCGTTCATCACAGTGATAATCTCTTCGGCTTTGTTGAGATACGCGGCGCGGCCTTCATCCGTGTTCGGATAGGAAAACTTCTCGTCGGGATCGTCGCGCAAATAGGCGAAGAACGCCTGCAGGTCGCCGTCGAATCCGACGCTGTCTTTGATGGCCGTCATCTCGCGATGAATTCGCGCTACTTCGGCAAGGCCGAGATCATGGATTTCCGACGCGGTCATGTCGGTGGTCGTCATGGCTTCCAACTGAAGCGCGTAATATTGGCCGCCGTCGGGCAGCTTCCAAACGCCGTCGTCGTTCGACGCTGCTTCCATTTGCGTCTCGAACATGGCGATCAGCGCCTCATAGGCCGGTTTGACGGAAGTCGTCAGCGCGGCGACGGCGCGTGCACGCAGGTCTTCCCGAGCGTCATCGTCGATCTCAAGGGAGGCGATCTTGGCCTCAAAGTCGGCGAGCAGAGCGGACGGCTCGACGCTGTCGTCAAACGGCGCGCCGGAAATGATGTTCTGCGACGTCGCAATCATTTTCGCATAAGACCATTTCGGCGGATAAATGCCGTCTGCGAACTGCGCCTCTGCGATTTCTCGGTGCTGGCCGAAATAGCCGGCGACGCCCTCAAGGCGCGCGATATAGGCTTCGGCGTCGGCCGCCATATCAACTCTGTGCTGGTTGATCAGAAACGGCGGCATCGCGGAGTGGGGCGCGCGGAAATGGTGGAATTCGTACCAGTGATTGCGGAACGCAAAGCGTTTATCGGCGAGCGCCGCATTGTATTCGAACAGGCGATAGGAAAGCTGGGCGGAAGGATCGAGCGCTTCGAAATCGAATGTGGCGC
Organism: Hyphococcus sp.; assembly: GCA_028289605.1. GTDB lineage: Bacteria > Pseudomonadota > Alphaproteobacteria > Caulobacterales > Parvularculaceae > Hyphococcus. The sequence goes on from JANQON010000005.1 coordinate 133,166, forward strand.
GCATTTCAGCGAGCGCGGCCATGCGCAGCCGATGGGATTCTTCTGCGAAGGCCTCGCTGACATCGTCCCATTGATCGTTGTTGGTTTTGCGGCCGAGAAACGCCTGATACATGGGCGAGCGGGCGACTTCGCGCTCAAATTCCGCTTCGAACCAGGCGTTGATTTCGGATGTCTGGTCGCTCGTTTCCGCCGGGGCCGCGCTCTCCGTCTCTGTGGCGGGCGCCGGCGCGTCAACATTGGCGTCGCCGCAAGCGGCGACGAGCAGCGTCGCGGCGGCGGCGGTTAAGATGGAAAGTCGCGTCATGGCCGGTCCTTTGAATGTGTCGCGTTTGTCGACGTCTAGCCCTGAAAGGCGCTGCGACGCTAGGGGCTTCGGGCTGTCGCGGCAACCGGATCTGCGATCAATCGAAGGCGAAAGAAAACGGCGTCGCCATGCGCCGGTGTTCGTCAACGATAAGCCGTCGCTCGAGAGGCGGGTGCGCGCGCGCCGCGCAGGCCTGCCTCGGACATAACCGGCAGGTGACGCCGACGGGGGTTCTGGCCGCCTTTTCGATGTCAACGCCGCCGGCGTAGACGAGTTTGTGGGCGTGTTTGAGGGCGCAGCCGAGCGCCACGGCGCGGTCCGCATTCGGCGCTTCGAAGCCGCCGGCGCCGCCATGAACGGTCCGCGCGATTGAGAAAAAGGCGTCTCCGTCGGGAAGTTCGATGATTTGCGTTATCAGCTTGCGCGGAGACCGAAACGTGTCGTGGATCGTCCACAAGGGGCAAGAGCCGCCATATCGGGCGAAGGGAAATACCCCGCCGGAATAGCGTTTTGAAACATTACCGGCGGCATCGATCCGTACAAAGAAAAATGGAACGCCTTCCGCGTCGGGGCGCTGCAGCGTGGTGAGGCGATGGGCGACCTGTTCAAAGCTGGCGCCGAACCGGCGGGCTAGAGACTCGATGTCGTATCGCAACTCTTCGGCGCTGTCGCGAAAGCGCCCATAAGGCAAAATAACAGCGCCGGCGGCATAGTTGGCGAGCGCCGCGCGGGCGAGGCGACGGCCAGCGTCGTCTGAAAAAGGACCGTCCGCCACTGTCTCATCAAGCCGCTCGGCCTGCTCCAGCAACATCAACTGCAAGGCCGCCTGGAACTTGCGACTGGCGCCGTCGAGCGCCTCTGAAATCGCGACCTGACCGCGATGACGATCGAGACGGCGATAGGCGCCGACCATGACGTCCGCGGGCAAAATGCGCAGTTCCAAATCGTGGCGCTCGGCGAAGCGCGCCGCCAACGCATCCAGCACGCCGCCGCCCCGGCGCGCGAGATCCTCTGCGACGGCTTCTCCAGCGTCGTCGATATCGGGAAAGTAGTTGCGCGCGCCGTCGATGAAGTCGCGGGCGTCCTCCAGCGGATCTTTCACGTCGCCGCCGCCGGCCCTAGCTTCCATCACCGCGCGCTGGCTCGCCCGATAACTTTGGTAAAGGGCGGCCACCGCTTCAGAGAGCGCGGGATTAACGGCGGTGAGGTCGCGCAGATCATCGCGGCCGATGCCGTGATCTGAAAACGCCGGATCCGCCAACGCGCCCTCGAGTTGTTCGAGCGTCGTATCCTCCTGGGCGGCGAAAGCGGCGATATCGACGTCGTAGGTCTCCGCCAACCGGATCAGCAAATCGGCAGACATCGGCCGATGGTTGCGCTCGATCAGTGCGATGTAAGATGGGGATACGTCGAGGTCGCCGGCCATCACCGCTTGGGTCAGGCCAAGATCGCGGCGCAGTCGGCGCAGGCGCGGGCCCATGAATGTGCTTCGCTCGCCGGCGATAGGATCCTCCTGTTTCGCTTCATTTCGGGACGGTTTTGTAACTAATGTTACAACATTACAATAAAAATTTGTAAACCCTTACAACGCTACCATTTCGCGGATGCGAGATCGTCATTTCTTCCCTAAAAACGGCGAAGAAACGGAGAAACAACGCGCAGTGATCTGTTGCGTCGCCTTAAGGAAATCAATCCATGCCTTTTGAACATGACATCAATCCCGTCAGCCCGTCGCTCAATCTGAACGGCATCGATCCGGAGGCGGTCACGCGGATGCGCGCCCAAAATCGCTTTCACACCGGTCTCGATATCGCCAAATACTGCGCCAAGATCATGCGCGCCGACATGGCGGCCTATGACGCGGATCCGGCCAACTACACCCAGTCGCTGGGCTGCTGGCACGGCTTTGTCGCCCAGCAGAAAATGATTTCCATCAAGAAGCATTTCGGCTCGACCAACCGGCGCTATCTCTATCTCTCCGGCTGGATGGTCGCGGCGTTGCGCTCTGAGTTTGGTCCGCTGCCGGATCAATCCATGCATGAGAAAACATCCGTGCCGGCGCTGATCGAAGAGCTTTATACGTTCCTCAAGCAAGCGGACGCGCGCGAGCTCGGTCTCCTGTTCCGCGATCTCGACGCCGCGCGGGACGCCGGCGATAGCGTCAAGGCGCAAGAAGTCCAGTCGAAGATCGACAACTACGAGACCCATGTCGTGCCGATCATCGCCGATATCGACGCCGGCTTCGGAAACGCGGAGGCGACCTACTTGCTCGCCAAGAAAATGATCGAGGCGGGCGCCTGCGCGCTGCAGATCGAAAATCAGGTTTCCGACGAAAAGCAATGCGGCCACCAAGACGGCAAGGTCACCGTTCCGCATGAAGACTTTCTCGCCAAAATCCGCGCCTGCCGTTACGCGTTTCTGGAGCTCGGCGTTGAAGACGGGGTCGTTGTCGCGCGCACCGATTCCCTGGGCGCCGGCCTCACCAAGCAGATCGCCTATAGCGCGGAACCCGGCGACCTTGGCGATCAATACAATGCCTTTCTCGATTGCGAGGAAGTCACCGCCGAGGAGACCAAGAACGGCGACGTTATCATCAATCGCGGCGGCAAGCTGATGCGCCCGAAACGGCTGCGGTCAAATTTGTTCCAGTTCCGCAAAGGCACCGGCGAAGACCGTTGCGTACTCGACTGCATCACATCGCTGCAGCATGGCGCGGACCTTCTCTGGATCGAGACGGAGAAGCCGCATGTGGAACAGATCGCCGGCATGGTTGACCGCATTCGCGCTGTCGTGCCGAACGCCAAGCTCGTTTACAACAATTCGCCGTCCTTCAACTGGACCTTGAATTTCCGCCAGCAGGTGTTCGACGCATGGAAAGACGAGGGCAAGGATCTCTCCGCCTATGACCGCGACAAGCTGATGAGCGTCGACTACGACGAAACGGACCTCGCCCTCGAAGCGGACAAGCGCATTCAAAGCTTCCAGCGCGACGGCTCGGCGCGGGCCGGCATCTTCCATCACTTGATCACGCTGCCGACCTATCACACGGCGGCGCTGTCCACGGACAATCTCGCCAAGCGTTATTTCGGCGACGAAGCGATGCTGGGTTACGTGAAGAATGTTCAGCGCGAAGAAATTCGCCAGGGCATCGCCTGCGTCAAGCACCAGAACATGGCGGGATCCGATATCGGCGACGACCACAAGGAATACTTCGCCGGCGACGCCGCGCTTAAAGCGGGCGGCAAGGACAACACGATGAACCAGTTCAGCTGATGGAGCGCTGAGGGCAACTCAATTGCGACGACGCTTTTTTCAGGGAGGAAGCGTCAAGCAGAACCGCCGCGTGAGCGATCACCCGCTCCGCGGCGGTTTTTTTATGCGCCTAATTGTTCGGCAGGTGCTCTTTGCAGAATGAATCAACCCGCTCAAACATGAATTTGAGATCGTCATTTGAGAAGGTGACGATGCCGTGTCCTGTGTCCGCAAATTCATAGTATTCATATGATTTTCCGGCTGAGGACAAAGCGTTCTTGAAAAATTGAGACTGATTCACGTCGACGATCCCGTCATCCTTACCGTGGAACAGCAAGACCGGCATGCCCACAGAGTCTGCATTCAGCGCTGCCGAGTTGGCGTCCAAGTCAGAGCGATCTTCGTTCTCCTCGCCGATCGACTCGGTCCAATACCGATAAGCGCCGCTGTTTCTGCCATTTACGTTGCGCTCGGTGACGAGACTTTCGCGCAAGTGCGACACGCCGGCAGTGCTTATTGACGCAGAGAACAGGTCTGCGTTCTTGTAGGACGCCGTCATCGCGACATAGCCGCCGTAACTCCAACCGAAAACGCACATGTTTTTGGGCTGCGCGACGCCGCGATCCACCAGATGTGTCGCGCTTTCCATAACATCGGCCTGCATTCGTTTGCCCCACTCGCGGTGTCCTGACTCCACGAATTCTTCCCCGTATCCGGATGATCCTCGGAAGTTGGTCTGGATGACGCGATATCCGCGGCTGGCGAAAAACTGCCCGAAGAGGTCGTAAGCGTAAAAGTCGCGTGACTGCGGCCCGCCATGGGGAATCACCATCAGGGGGTGAACGCCGTCTCGGTCTCCGTTCGGATGCGTGACGTAAGACGTGATCTCGACGCCGTCGCTCATCGGCACCTTGATGATCTCAACCGGATTCAACTGCGCCGGATCAAGCTGCGGTCGGCTGGAAAACAGAAACTCCAACGCCATCTTGGAACGGTCGAAAAGATAGTAGTCGCCTGGGGCTTGGGGCCCGTCGGCGCGAATCAGCATGCGTTTTCGGTCGCGGCTCATTCCGGTGACCGCAAAGCTGAGATCCGGACCGAGCGCTTGCGATAGCGCGTTCACCACCGGTTTCAATTCCGGGTCGGCCACCGAGTATTCGAATTTGTCGACTGCGAATCGCGCGCCAAGATACGCGCCGGTCATTGGGTCTTGCCACGCGGCGGTGACGTCAACGTCGGGATGCGCAAACAGCGTGCGGACAAATTCCTTGGTTTGCACGTCATATTCATGCACGGCCATGCGATCGTCGCCGGGCTTTTGCGCGATGATCGTGTAGCGTCCGGGCGCGCCGGAGGGTCCTAAGGGTTGGAACTCAAGCGGTTCGTTGGAAATATCTCGAACAACCTGTTCGTGAACCTTCTCCCAGGTTTCGCCTTTGTCCGCACTGGCGTAGGTCCGAATATAGGTCTGTCTGTTATTGATCACCGTACGGAAAATCGGTGCGCCTTCGGCGTCCAGGTACCAGGCGAACGTGTTGTCGACGCCCATATCGATGAGTTCGGTTTTGGCGGTTCGTACATTCACTCTCCACAGATCGAGAGTGTCGCGCGTGTTGCCGACAGCCGACATGATGACGTGATCCGGCTCGTTCGGAAGCATGCTCAAAACGCTGGCCGGAGAAAAGGCGGCGTCGACGGAGTTCGAATCTTCGAAAAGAACGACAACGTCTTCGCCTTTTCGGTCAATGGAGAAAAGGCGCACAACGTCTATTTCGACGCGACCGCCGCCGGACGTCAGCCGGACTTTGCGCTCCTGGCTGCCCACGAAAACGAGCCGCTCATCGCTGACCCAGCTCATGCCGATGAAATCTGTCTCTTTCCCCAGCGGCACAACGACAGGGTTCTCAGCGCCGGTGGAGTCAATGAAGACCAGCGTTCTGTCTTCTGTTTCTTCCAGCGGCCGATTGACGACCGCAAGATATCGACCATCGGGCGACATCGCCGCAAAAGGCGTCGTCGCCGGTCCCACAAGCGCTAACGTTTCAGCCGGTTGCTGCGCGACAGCAGATGCGCCGCAAACAGCGGTTACGGCGGATGCGACCGCCGCCCAGAACACATTTTTCACGGATTGACCCCTTCGAAACTCAAATTGCCCAAAATATTCGCGTCCCGAAACGATCATAGCGCGCCGGCAGGCACGGCTCAAGCGCTTGAATCATCACAAGAAACGCCCGGCGCTGGGCCGGGCGGTTTTGCATTGCGTGAAAAGAGCGAACGGCGCGTCAGGCTTTGCGTCGGCGCCGGGAGGCGAAGCCGAGGCCGGCGAGGCCGGACAACAATAGCGGCAGCGCCGCCGGAATTGGGACTTCCTCGACATCGAAATTGCCGATGCCGCCGGAACCGCGAAACTCAAACTTCACCGTGCGCAGAACCGTGCCCTTCAGATCGAGAGTCGTGAACAGGTTGTCGGTGATGTTATTGCCGGTGTCGGTGTTGAAATCCGGCCCCGTGATCGGCGCGCCAATGACCGCGCCAAGCGCGTCAAAGAACGTGACTTTCAATTCCTCCATGCGGAAGTCGAACACGTCGAGACTGTTGAACACAACGTCGCGGTCGAATTCGAAGGTAATCTCGCCGCCCGTCGCGTTATCGTCGACGCGGCAGAAACCGCCGCTGCAGTCGCCTTCGGCGACGGCGAGAATATTGCCCGGTGAAAACAGCTCGTCGCCCACAGTCGACGGATCGTCGAACGGCGCGGCAAGATCGCCGTCAAAGGTCGGGTCGGTCGTGTCGATGATGATGGCGAAATCATTGGCGGTCCCCCCGCCGTCGGCGACCGCGGACACGGTCAGGCCGGCGATCTGAGTTGTCAGGGTTTCCCCGTTATCGAGGCCCGGCGCGTTCAACTCGACAACTGTCGCGTTCGCCGCGCTTGTCAGCGCAACCAGGCTCGCCGCGCCAATCAGAATTTTCTGCATAATTTCCCCACATACGCAACTTGCAGGGACTGTATGCATTTTCTGCGCCGCATCGAAAGCTGTATTTGGCGGCGGCGGCGACCGCAAAAAGAGTATTGCAGAAACTCTGCACAATGCATTCATTGAAGTCGGGTTGGCGGTTTTGGTTAACGCGGCCGTCGGCGCTCGCCGCTCGGGCCGGCGCCGGGCGGCCCCGACGGGCGGGCGTTGCGATCGCGCGCGGGCGGCGTAAACACCGCCATCTCAATCGGCCGAAAGTCGGCGGCGAAGTTTTCAGCGTTGTTGATCATGGCCGGGGTCATCTGCACCCGGAAATGATCGGCGGCGATTGGGTGAAGATCCGGCAATCCGTAAAGTTTGTGGGCGGCGTTGTCCGCATAGATCAGCGCCCAGCCGTATCCTTCGACCAGATCCGGGGAGAGCCCGGCGACAGCATGCCCGTCCGCGCCCGAAAGCGCGCCGGCCAGGGCGACCTGCGCGCGCGCGTTGCCGGCCCAGGCGGCGCGGCGCATCCAAAACGCGCCCTCGTCCGCGAGCAGAGACGCTTCCGCGTCGCCTTTGTCGGCGCTTGTCTCAAAAAGGCACGCGCCGAGCTCAAACTGCGCCGTGTCATGTCCTTTTCCGAAACTGGCGACCACCCGGTAGGTGGGGATCGCCGCTTCGCAGCCGGCATTGCTCTTTTTCTTGCGCGCCTCTTTCAACAGGCGTTCAGACTGTGAGCCGACGTCCAGCTGCGCCGCCCCGCCGCCGGGGCCCGATCCGCGCGACGGGCCGCCCGCGCATGCCGCGAGGCTCAGTCCGGCGAGGACGGCAATCGTTTTGAAGACGTGACAAGAGGTAAGGGTCATCGGCGGCGAACTCCGGCGTTTTTCAATCTAACTATCTTATACGTGACGGCCCCTCAGAGTCCGTCGCACAAAATAATACGCTTTTTTTCGACGGAGCCGCGAGGCGCCGCCCGTTTTACGTGTGGCGATGGCGAAACCGCGCGGGAGCCCCGGAAAAGCTCTGAAATGGGGGGGCGGCGCGCCAGTTTAGGAGAGAAAAGATGCGTATCACTTTTGGATCGACGGCCGCCGTTGCGGCGCTTGTCACAATCGCCGGCTGCGCGAGCGCCCCGCCCGCCCACGCCGCGGGATGGCGGTTTGAGCCGTCACGGTGTCCCGACCTTGTTGAGGACTATCGCGACCGGCGCGAATCCCGGCGCGACGAACGGATTGACTGGGGACCGCGGGATGTCCGCGAGGACCGGCGCGATCGCCGGGAAAGCCGGCGCGACGAGCGCGTCACCGTCTGCCCGGCGAGCGCCTGGGTCTGGGACGGCCCGCGCCGTTACCGCACCGCCCGTCCGGCGGCTCCGGCCGTCTACTACGACTTCCGCGCGCGGCACTATTATCACGTCCATGGTCCGCGCCGCGCGCGCGTCCACATCGTGTTCTGATTTTGCGATCATCAAGCGCTGCGCGCGCCCCTTAGCCCCGGGGTTTTCAGTTTAACCCCTTTGCAGCGTTTGACCTGCGCGCGGCGGACCCTAACTCTCCCATCCGGTCCGCCGCGCGTTTTTGACTTTTCTTGCTTTTGTTTTGAATGCTGGCTCCGCTCACCCGGCGAAAGCCGGGGTCCAGAAAAATTGTTTCGACCGGATTCCCGCTTGCGTGTGAGTGAGCATCCAAGCGTCGGTCTCGATTCGTCGAACCGAGGCGGAATTATTTCTTCCAAAGGCCGACTTGACCCGGGGTCATCCGCCCATTGAGGCGCGCACGTTTATCGCCGTGTCCGGAAAATCGGTGAACACGCCGTCGACGCCCATCCCAAAAAAGACCTCGTACTCGGTCTCAGTCTTCACTTTTAGCAGCGCATCCATCCAATCCGCCGCGTTCAGGGGCGTTTCCGGTTCGCCAACCGCGGTTTCCGACGGGCTCCCAACAACCAAGCCCACCATCGCGTCGATGCTTGGATTTTGCCGGTCATCGCGAAAAGTCCAGGGATGAACGACCAACCCTAAGCGATGAGCGCGAAGGACATATGCGCTCTCATATTCTCTCCCGGGATAAACGATATTTTTCGCCGGCCCGACGCCATCCGCATACGTTGCAATCGCCTCAAGAGAAATGTTCGGTCCGGCGCCGGCGGTCTCCTCATAGACAAGCTGCACAAGAGCCGCGTCGGTCTTACCCTTCAGACGTTTGAGGATCGCAGGTTCGAACGATTGGATGAATACCGGGCCCGCCGCGAAGCCGTCGAGCGCCGCCAACAAAGGCGCTTCGAAATCAAGGCCGATCGACTGAAAGTATCCCGGGTGCTTCGTTTCCGGATAAACGCCGACCGGCCGGCTTGCCGCTTCCGCTTTTTCCGCCGCCAGCGCCAGAACGTCCGTAAAGGTCGGTATCTCATATAGGTCGTCGAAATCTTTCGGGCGCCCTTCGAACGGTTGACGCGCGCGCAGGGTTTTGAGTTCGGCGAGCGTAAAATCCTCCACCCACCAGTCGTTTCTCGGGGCGTCGTTTTCATCTGCGTTGGCGCGTTTGCGATCCGCAAATTCCGGTTTGTCGGCGACGTTGGTTGTTGTGGAGAGGTAACGGTCATGGCGCGCAACGAGGACGCCGTCTTTGGTTATAACAAGGTCCGGCTCGATCACGTCGGCGCCCTGATCGACGGCGAGGGCGTAGGCTTCCAGCGTATGCTCGGGCAAATACCCGCTGGCGCCGCGATGGGCGATCACAAGCGGCGCGTTCCCGGTCAGCGTGTTCCATCGCGGCTCCGCTGTGCTTGTCTCCGGGAATGACGCACAGGACGCCAGAATCGCCGCCGTCAGGGCGGCGCCCAAGATCTTCATAGCGGTTGTCAATTTGCGATCCCTCATGGATGGCGGCGCCGGACGTCGCGGATTTCCTGTCCTTCGCATGGCGCTTGCGGCGGCGCCAGGCATTTCTTAGACTTTCGGGGAATAGGGGGAGACTTCGATATGCGCGTTCTGATTGCATTGGCGGCGGCGATGCTTCTGGCCGCCCCTGTCCATGCGCAGCGAAATGATCCCGCCGGCGACGACAATGCGCGGCGCATTTTTGAGGCGATCCGCGATCGCATCGCCGGGACAGGCAATGACGACAATCCCGATCGACCGGCGCAGCCCAGCCAGGGCGGGGTCATCGGCTTTGAGGACATCGCGCCGCCAGCCGGCGCCAGCGCGTCGACCGGCGCGCCGTTGACCGACCAGTATCGAAAGGTTCACGGCGTTTCTTTTGGCGGGGGCGCAAGCGTTCACGTTTGTTCGGCGAATTATGACGTCCGGGCGCGCATCGCCACGGCCTGCCCCTATCCGCAGGCGGCAAGCGGGCAGCGCGCCGCCCTGCATGACGTGCGCGCAGGAGGACGCGCCATGCAGATCAGTTTCGATCAGCCGGTGCAATCAATAGCCATGCGGATTAACCCGACTGGGGGTCAGCTGGATGAGGAGTTTATCGCACGCGCAACCGCCTTTGACGAAAACGGCGCCCGCATCGCGGTGAGCGCTTTTCGATTCAACTGGTATCAGGACGCGTTGTCCTGGCCCACCAGCATCAGCCTTCGGGACGACAAAACCGGACGTTCTTTCACGCGTGCGACAATCGAGCTGTTGCGCGTGGCGCAGAACAATCAACCGGTTCGGTTTCTGATTGACGATCTCGCCTACGCCAATGCGCCGGAACCGGCGTTGGGTCGCCCGCCGGTGGCTGCGGGCATCGCGGATCTTGACGGCCCGCCGGCCGCCGGGACCGGGGTCATTGTCTCCTCGCCGCAGATCGGGCCGCTTCAGGCGAACCTGCAAAAGTATCCGGCGCCGCTGCGCAAGCGCCTCGACATCGACTGGGACGCGGTCGACGCGGACCTCGCCGAACAGTCGGCGCTGGGAATCGCCGCCGCGGCGCCGTCAGGGCGAAGCGCGCGCTTTGTCGATATCGCCGAATTGCCCTTGCTGCTGCCCACCGTTGCGGAACCGGGGTCGCTGCAGGTGTTCGGCAACCCAGACACGATGAATGCGGCTTGGCGCCATCAAGGCCGCGATTATGGCGTATACGGATCGCGTCTTGTAACGGTGATCGCCCCTGCGCGCGGCGCGCCGGGCGTGCGGTCTGCGATCACCTTTTCGGGCACTGAGGACGACCTGACAGCGAGTTTCTCTCTTTACGGCGCCTCTTACGCGGTAACGCAGTATTGCCGCGGCGGCGCGCGGGCGGATCCCGATTGTTACGATCGCGACCGGCTGGGCGCCGTCGTTGAAAGTCTGGCGGTGGTTGTCGGCGCTGCGGGAAGGGGGCGGCCATGACAGATCTCAGAACAATCAGCGCCGTTGCAGCGGCGTTTGCGCTCGCGGCTTGCGGCCAGGAAGGCCCGCCCCGTCCAGGCGATGCGCCGGCCGCTGACGAGCCGGAAACCCCTGCGCCGGTCGAGGAGGATACGCCGCCCGCCGACGCCGAAGACCCCGCGCCGCCGGGATCGGACGACGCGGAGGCGCCGCCGGTATCGCCGCCCCCGCCGGCGGGCCTGCCTGCGGGCTGGGACAGCGGCCCCGGCAATCTGTTGCCGGGTTCCTCGACGGTGAAAGAATCAACCGGCGTCACGGATCCGAGCGTCATCGTTCCGGAAATGGTTTTTCCCTTCGCGGAAGGGCCTGCTTTCGCCAATTCGCAGCTTTTCAATCCCGGCGGCTTCGGTTACGCCAGCGGGCAATGGCCCGGGCCCGGCGGCGCGGAAAACGCGGCGGCGAATTTCGATTATCCGTGGCGGGACAATTTCTGTGAAGTGCGGCTGGAGGCGAAACACGTCACCGATCTATGCCCCGGCGGGCGCGCCCACAAAGGACAGGACCTGCGTCCCAAGACCTGCGAGAACGCGGTCCACTGGCTGGCGGCGCCGGAAAGCGGGTGGATCAGCCATGTGGGATCAATCTCCGTCAATATTATGGGGGCGGAGAGCGGCATGAAGTACAAGTTTCTTCACGTGCAGATGCCGGTGCCCGACTGGGTGCGGACCGGCGCTCCGGTCACCCAAGGCCAGCCATTCGCCAGGGTCTCGAATTTGCTGACAGCGTCTTCGCGCGCAACCACGGTGCATTTGCATTTTGAGATTCACGGCGCAGCGGAAGTCGACGGCAGACTGCACAACGGCGCGCTGCCGCCCTATACGAGTCTGGTGGAATCCTATCTCGATTTCACCGACGCAAGACCGGGAGAAATTGCGCCCGTGGCGCCGGTGGCGGCGGACAAATGCAGGATCCCGCAATGGCCGTAATGCATAGGTCGCTTTCGATCCACCGCTCGGTCGCATCAGGGAGGACCAGATGAAGGTTGGCGCGCTTATCTCAATGGCGGTGTTCGGCGCGGTTGTGTTTGCAGGACCGAGCGATGCGCAACTGCCGTCCCTGCGCGACATTTTGGGCGACCAGAAGCGCAATGTCGTTAACAGCGAAGGGTTTCGCCTGGTCGTCAATTGGTGCGAGGTGAAGCCCGACAGAAGCGCTGAATGCGAATTGACGGCGACCAGCCTGACTCAGGATTACAAGGCCGGGTTCGCGTACCCGATCCTGCAGGATCAGTCTGGCGCGCAATATCGGATGGTTCCGAAAGACGGCGGCCTTGGCCGCTATACGATGATCGCGGGCGAACCCTACACCATCAGATATGTGAACAAAGAAATCCTGCCCACCACGGTGGAGCGCGTGCGCGGTCTTGTGGGCACGTGGGCTTACTGGAGGCTCAACAATCTGAAAGCGGGCGAGTTCTCGCTGACATTCAGCGATATTCCGGTCCATGTGACTGAAGCGCCGCCGCCGCCGCGCGCGGAAGCGCCCGCTGCGCCGGCGGCGAAATCTGCGCCGGCGGCCAAATCCGCGGCGCCGGTGTGGGAAACAGTTGGGTTCTGGACCTATGACCAGGAGGACGGCTTGCGCGTGCCGGAAGGCCTGGTGCTGAAAGAAGGTCCGGGCTCGATGGGACAGCATCAATGGACCCACCGGCTGGAGCTTGTCGCTCATGACAAATTGCGTCGACGCGCCGACCGCATTCTCTGGCCGGTATACCTCAATCGCGGGGCGAAGAAGGTTTGCGTGAACGCGCCGTACCCGTCCTTTACCGGCTATATCGATTTGCCGGCGGATGAATTTGACGGCGTTTACGCATTCGCTTCCTGAAAAGGCGGAGCGAAGTAGCAAGGCGCGCAGGGAGGGCTGGCGTCGCACGCCGCCCCTATGCGGCGCTCATAGAAGAAATGCGAGAATCGGATATGAAACGGCGTTTCCCATGCCGTGGATTATCCAACCGGGCGCAATAGATCCATTGCCGGTTTTCTCATTGGCATAGGCCATAAGCCAGCCTCCGATGGCGGGAATGAACAGAAATGCGGCGGCAAGCGGATAGGTAAACGCCGGTCCGCCGGGGATCGTGAAAATTAACAGATGGACGGCGCCGAACAAGAGGGCCTGTACCAGGTTGCCAATCCCAAATCCGAACCCTGCGATCAGCCGCTTCGCGATGAGACCGCGAAAAAAAATTTCTTCGGTCAGCGACGTTTTGACAAAAGCGATCACAACAATCACGGCGACGGTTTCAGTGCTGAAGCCTTGCGCGCGAAGCATGCCGGCGACCGTGTTGTCCGCCGCGGCGCCCGCCGTCCATTCAGGCCAGAGGAAGAGAGCGCCTTTGACGACGAGCCACATTATAAAAATCGCCAATGCGACAAGCATGGACCGACTGGTCGGCGCGGTCAGTCCGATCCATCGGCGAAACCCGGCTGCTTTTCTCCCGAAAATGGCCCATGCGGCGAAGGCGATAAACAGCACGACAAAAAGCTGAACGGCGGCGCTGACGGATTCCTCAAGCAACATAAGACTTCCCCGGCCTCAAATATCTTGATATCAAGACTCTTGACTTAAAGAGTTTTGATGTCAAGATAAATCTGATAGTGTTGGCTGATGAGAGCTCATCACCCTGTAGCCGCTGACATCGTGGACGATGTCGTGGAAAGATTTGCGTCGGAAATGCCGCAGATCGACCCGCAGTCGCTTGAGACGGTCTGCCGTTTGATTGCGGCGGGCCGGAAATTTGAACATAGCGCCGCCGCCATGCTGAAGGAATTCGGTTTCAACTATACCGATTTCGATGTCCTCGGCATGCTGCGCACCGCTGGTTCGCCCTACGAAATGACGCCTGCGGATCTTCTTCGCTATACCATGATTACGTCCGGTTCGATGACCACATGCCTTGATCGTTTGGAACGGGCGGGCATGGTTCGACGCCGTACAAGTGAGACAGACAGGCGCGTGCGTGTCATATCATTGACCGCCAAGGGCAAGAGCACGATCGAAAAAGCGTTGGAGATTCGGTTTGAAACGGCTGCCCGCACGCTGTTCGCCAGTCTTAATGAAAACCAGCTGAAAGCCTTAAACAACAAGCTGCGCCGAATTCAAGAAGCTTAAAGCCCGGCGTTGCGTCGCATAAATTCGTGCGGCGCGACTATTTGACCTTTGACTGAAAAGACATCGGAAATCCGCCGGGTCCTTCCAGGTAGTATATGCGCTCCCCATGGGCGTCGTCGGGGCCCTTGACTTCGACGCCGTTTTCCTTGGCGCGCGCGGCGAAGGCGTCGGCGTCGTCTACGACGATCTGCAGCATCGTCATTTCCGGCATGTGCTCGCCGGCGGGCCAGATTTCGATCCAGCTGCCGAGCCCCTTGGCGGCGGCGTCATCGACAGGAAAGACCGCGCCCTGAAAGCCGTCCGTTTCCCCGAAGTCGTTTGGTTTCAGGCCGAGGCCGTTTTCCCCAAGAAGGTTCGCCAACCCTTCCGCCTCATCTTTCTTTGCGACCTTGCAAAACCTGATGCCTAGAACTTTCATGGGCCATCTCCTATGCAGTGCATTCATTCGCTGTTCAAAGAAAGCTACGCCAAATGGCCGCAAAATCCAAAACCGCAACCCGTCTCTACCTGGTCGATGGTTCAGCCTATATTTTTCGCGCCTATCATGCGCTGCCGCCTTTAACGCGAAAGTCAGACGGCATGCCCATCGGGGCGGTGTCCGGATTTTGCAACATGCTCTACAAGTTGTTGACGGATATGCAGGATGAGCACGATCCGAGCCACCTGGCGGTGATCTTCGACTATTCTGCGACGACGTTTCGCAACGAGATTTATTCCGAATACAAAGCAAACCGGCCGGAACCGCCGGAAGACTTGCGCCCCCAGTTCCCGCTTGTGCGCGATGCGACCCGCGCGTTCAACGTTCCTTGCATAGAGATGGAAGGATTTGAAGCGGACGACCTCATCGCCACCTACGCCAGAGACGTCGAGGCGCAAGGCGGAGAGACGGTCATCATCTCGTCGGACAAGGACCTGATGCAGCTCGTCTCGGACAAGGTCTCCATGTTCGACACGATGAAAAACAAGAGGATCGGCCCCGATGAGGTCGTAGAGAAATTCGGTCTCGGTCCGGAGCATGTCATCGATATTCAGGCGCTCGCCGGGGACTCAACGGACAATGTGCCGGGCGTGCCGGGCATCGGCGTCAAAACCGCTGCCCAATTGATCGAGGCGTATGGCGATCTCGAAACCCTGCTGGAGCGGGCTGAAGAGATCAAACAGAAAAAACGCCGTGAAAACCTCATCGAATTCGCCGACCAGGCGCGCCTATCGAAAGAGCTCGTGACCCTGAAAACCGACGTGGTGGTCGAGGAAAGCGTTGATGCGTTTGAGATGCGCGAGATCGACGCCGATAAGTTGCTCTCTTTCTTGCGCGAGATGGAGTTCAACACGCTAACCCGGCGGGTTGAGGCCGACCTGGGCGTAACCTCCGCAGCGCCGTCAGCGCCCGCCGCTGCGGGAGCGACGGATGCGGCGGCGTATGACGTCGTCTTCGATGAAAAGGCGCTGCAGGATTGGATCGCCAAGGCCCATGAGCGCGGTCTGGTGGCTGTCGACACGGAAACGGACAGTCTCAACGCGTGTCGCGCAAATCTTGTCGGCGTGTCCTTGTCAACGGCGGCCGGCAATGGTTGCTATATTCCGCTGGGGCACGGCGCAGGCGATCTTGCTACGGACGATTCCCAAGTCGGCAAGCAAATGCCGATCGCAAAAGCAATCAAGCTGTTAAAGCCGCTTCTGGAAGACCCGGCGGTAATGAAAATTGGCCAAAACCTGAAATATGACTGTGTCGTGCTTGCGCGGTACGGCGTCGCGGTTTCGCCATTCGACGACACCATGCTCATGTCCTACGCACTCGACTGCGGCAAGGGCCAGCACAATATGGACGAACTCGCCAAGCGGCATCTCGACTACCAGACGATTAAGTTCGCCGATATTGCGGGTACGGGAAAGAAAGCCAAAACTTTCGACCAGATCGAGATCAAGGAAGCGGCGAAATACGCCGCCGAAGACGCGGACATCACCTTCCGGCTCTATGAAGTCCTGAAGCCGCGTCTCGCCGCCGAAGGCAAAGCGACGGTGTATGAAACACTGGAACGCCCGCTGGCGCCGGTGATTGCGGATATGGAGCGCGCGGGCGTCAAAGTGAACGCCGGCGTTCTCTCCAAACTCTCCGGCGATTTTGCCCAGCGCATGGCCGCCGCCGAGGCAGAAGCCTATGAACTCGCCGGCGAGGATTTCAATCTCGGCTCGCCGAAGCAAATCTCCGAAATCCTGTTCGGTAAGCTCGGCCTGCCCGGCGGGCGCAAGACCGCGAAGGGCGCCTGGTCGACAAAAGCCGATATTCTGGAAGAGCTGGCTGTCGAAGGACACCCGCTTCCCCGCGTCATTTTGGATTGGCGGGGTCTTTCCAAACTCAAAAGCACGTATACAGATTCTCTCCCCGGCGAGATCAATGAGGAAACCGGCCGAGTGCATACGTCTTATGCGCTGGCGTCAACCACGACGGGACGGCTCTCGTCAAACGATCCCAATCTGCAAAATATCCCCGTACGAACCGAAGACGGGCGCAAGATCCGCACCGCATTCGTGCCCGAAAAAGGCAATGTTCTCATCTCCGCCGACTACAGCCAGATCGAGCTGCGTCTGCTCGCCCACATCGCCGATCTTGCGAGCATGAAACAGGCGTTTGCGGATGGGGTCGACATCCACGCCATGACGGCGTCGGAAATGTTCGGCACGCCGGTCAAAGGCATGGACCCGATGGTGCGCCGCCGGGCGAAGGCGATCAACTTCGGCATCATCTACGGCATTTCCGCCTTCGGCCTCGCCAATCAGCTTGGAATTTCCCGTAGCGAGGCGAAAGACTATATCGACAGCTATTTCGAGAAGTTTCCAGGAATTCGTCAGTATATGGATGACACGAAAGCTTTCGCAAAAGCTCATGGATATGTGGAAACCGTTTTCGGCCGACGCACCTATGTCGGCGGGATCAACGACAAGAACCCGGCCATGCGCGGTTACGCCGAACGCCAGGCGATCAACGCGCCAATCCAGGGCTCGGCGGCTGATGTCATCCGGCGCGCGATGATCCGGATGCCGGCGGCGCTGAAGCGCAAAAAGCTCGCCGCCCAGATGCTGTTGCAGGTTCACGACGAACTCATTTTCGAAGCGCCGAAGAGCGAGGCCGAAGAGACGTGCGCCATCGTCACGGACGTCATGATGGGGGCGCCGGCGCCGGCGGCGCATTTGACGGTGCCGCTTGATGTTGAGGCGCGCGCCGGCAGGAATTGGGACGAAGTCCACTAGCGAAAAAGGCGCGGATCAGCGGCGCCGCGAGGTCTTTCAGATTACTGTGAAAAAGAGGCCGTGCGGGTCGCCGGTCCGGCTTGAAGCGCCCGGTCGATGTCGGCGACTGTCAGGGACGGCGTTTCCAGCGCCGGCGACAGACCGACAGGCGCAGCACCGACAACAGCGGCGTCTCGACTGGGTTGTTCCTCCGGCCAGGACAGGATCCCCAGTCCGAGAACCGCCAGAAAGAACAGCACTGACTCAAACTTCACGTCGATCCCCCAAAACTCACGCGCGCCGGACCGAAACGCCGACGCTGACCAACGCTCTTCGCATATGCAAAAAATGTGTCATTGTCATTACGGTGGGGAAAAATCACAGGGATCTTTCAGGGGGTAAGAGCGGCGCTGCTTTTTCCAGCCGGATCTCAATCCGGCGATTGCCGGCTGCATAGGGGTCCTCCGGGGTCAAAGGCGAAGCGGCGCCCCGGCCCGTTACGGCGGCGATACGATTTTTCGGAAACCCTGCCCTTTCCATGATCTCGCGGGCCGCATTGGCGCGCGCCGCCGTCAGTTCAAAGGGAGAGTAGGAGCCGGCGCCCGACGCGTCGGCGTGGCCGTCGATCAGGATCCGGTTCGGCAGCGGTGTCAGGATCGGGGCCAGCGTTTCCAGTAGGGCCTGGCCGCGCGGCGTCGGGCGCGCGGCGCCCAGGGCGAACATCGGCGCGCCCTCCTCATCCACCAACAAGATCTGTAGTCCGTCCTCGTCCACCGACACGCGCATCGCTTCGGCGGCGTCCTTCAGGAGCGGATGGGTCAGGATCGCTTTCTCGAACGCCTCCTTGGTCGCCAGCAGCCGCCGGTGATCGGCGTTCGCGGCGTCATAAGCGCCGCGCACGCCGTCGTCGCCGGCGGCCGGCGCGGCGCTCGCCTGGTCTTCCAGGGCATTGGCCGCGGGCATGGCGCTGGGCGCAATATTGCCGGGCTGGCGTTTCTCCGGCGTCCCGTCGAGCTTGATGTCCCCCGCATAGCGTCGTTGCTCTGCGACCCCGAACGCGTCGCGCATGGATCCTGCAACGACTTCCATCTTGACCTGGTCCTGAATCGAATAGGAAACGATCAGTACAAAGAAGCAAACGAGAATCGTCATCAGATCCGCGTAGGTGACAATCCATCCGGCGGCGGGGCGTTTGGTACGGAATTTGGACATGACAGGCCTATCCCGCGCCGGCGTAGGCGGACGCAAAAGACCCTCGCGCCTTTTCCGGCAGGTAGACAATCAACATGTCGGTGATCGCGTCGGGCGATTTGCGCTCGGCGACCTGACACAATCCGTCAATGATGAGCGACAGGTTCGTTTCCTGGGTCTCCAGCTTGATCGCCAGTTTGTCGGCAATGGGAAGGGCGAACGCATAGGCGACAAGCGCGCCGTAGAGCGTCGTCAGCAATGCAATCGCCATCGAGGGACCAATCGTGGACGGATCATCCATAGTCCACAGCATTTTTACGAGGCCGACGATGGTGCCGATCATGCCGAAGGCCGGCGCCGCCTCGCCGATCGCGCGAAAGATTTTTTCACCGTCAACGAGCCGTTGAATTTCAAGATTGCGCTCCCTTGAGAGCTGTTCGCGCAAGTGGTCCACTGTTAACCCGTCAGCGATCATCTGTTTGCCGCGGGCGAGGAAAGCGTCGGACACCGGCGCCCGTTCAAGGCCCATGGGCCCTTGGCGGCGCGCAATCTGGGCGAGGCCGCGCACTTCCTCGAGGAGTTCGCGCGCCGGGCGCTGATGATCGAGAAAGGCGATCCGCGCGCCGGTATTGAGGGCCGCGAAGACTTCGCCGACGGGGAAGCGCAACACTGTCGCCGCCGCTGCGCCGCCGATAACGATGAGAAAACTGGGCGCATTAAAGAAAACCGCGACCGCGCCGCCCATGGCGATCGCAAGACCGATCACGAAGAAACCAGCAATGATGCCGCCGATGGTGGCGAAATCCATGCGCATAGAACGCGCCTCACACTGTTACGCAACAGCCCGCAAGACTAGGCAATCGTCGTAAAGGCGGCGCTTCGGAATTGCCTAAAATGCAAACCGCTGGGCGATAAGGTCTTGTTAACGTCCGGGGGCCCTGCGGCCGCGGCTATGTTGATGGTTGCGCCGGTCCGGCCAGATGCGGGTCCGCCCGCGCGGCGCCCAGCGCAATGATCAGAATCGCGCGGATCAGCCAACCGGCGCCTGCGGCGATGACCATCCCCGCCGCGCCGTAAAGCGCTTGAAGGAGAAATGCGCACATAACGAAACTAAGAGCGCCGATTGCGGCGGGCGTCATGACAAGGCTGAATTTTTTGTGCAGCATCAGCGTCTGCGCATAGCCTGACGGAGCGATCATCAATCCGGCGATGATGATCGCCGGTCCGAGTAAAGCGCCCGCGGCGGCGAAATCTTGGCCGAAAAGCGCAGTAAACAAGCTCGGGCCGAACAGAAATCCAATGGCGGCGCCGGGCGCAGCGAATCCGAGCGCGATGAAGGCGACGCTTGGCGCGTAAAGGGCGATGCGGTCGTCGCCGGCTGCTTTTGTGCGGCTCAGCACCGGCAACGCCGCCTGGAGAAGCGCCGATCCAGTCACCGCAAACAGCGACGTGATCTGCAGGCACAGC
The DNA here is from genome assembly GCA_028289605.1 of Hyphococcus sp. Classification (GTDB taxonomy): domain Bacteria; phylum Pseudomonadota; class Alphaproteobacteria; order Caulobacterales; family Parvularculaceae; genus Hyphococcus. The sequence continues at coordinate 153,039 of JANQON010000005.1, forward strand.
GCGACCTGGGCGAGGACGTCGAGTCGATCGCTCAGAAAGCGAGCCATCAGCACTGGACCGGCGGTCATGAATGCGCCTATGGCCGCAATGATCCCCAACTGCAGGCCGTCCCGGGCGAGGGAGCGAACAAAACCCGCATTCAGCGCAAAAGCGTCGGTTTTCGGTAACCGGCGCAGCATCCAGATCCCCAGCGCCGCTTCGACGCACCAGCTGATTGAATGCACCGCCAGCACGGCCAGCACGTCGGCGCCCATCGCCAGCAGCGACAGACCGATGACAACTTCAAGGACGCGGACGGCGACAGCCATCCGGAAATACGCGCCGACGCTTTCCATACCGACGAAGACGGACCGCACCAGACTTGCAACGCCGCGACCGACCAGCGCCGGCGCAGCGAGCAGCAACGCATTGCGCAATTGTCCGGGACCTTCGCTCAGAATGGCGAATGCCACGAGGCAAAGGAGCGCCAGTGTCAGCAATCCGCCGCGAAAAAACAGCGCGCTCGCTGCAAATCGCCTTGTCGTCGTCTTGTCCGCGCCGAGATGAATGGGGACTAGATTCTCGAGCCCAAATGACACGACGCCGATCGCCACTGCATAAGCTGACAGCGCGTAGGCCCACACGCCGTAGTTTTCAACGCCCAAAACGCGCGTTATCGCGAGGAGATATACAAACCGCAGGGCGACGTCGATCCACGTTGTTCCAACCAGCAGGCCGCCATTGCGAATGATCGACTTTATGCCGTTTCTGGCGCGCAACGCTTGGATCCCTTTGGCGATTCCGAACTTACGATTTTGCTAACCAAATACATCTAAAACCCTATTCGGATATTAACGTTTGCGGGTCGCGCCGGTTCCCGATGCGCCGGGCGAGATTCTGGTTTCGTGATGGAAAAACTGCGGTTTATCGAGGCAAAAAGCCCAAACATGCAGCGGGTGACGGAGCTGCTTGCGATGTGCCGCGCCGAAAATTTCTGGGCGAACCGGGGTCCGCTCTACGCGCATCTCGCTGCTCTGTATCAGGAGCACGCCAATCTGCCGAAAAACGTCGCGATTACGCCGTGCGCCAATGGCGGGCTTGGGTTGGAGGCGCTCGCGCGGCTGCACGCCGTTGACGCGGGACGGCCGCTGCGCTGGGCCGTTTGCGCTTTCAGTTTCGCCAATCTGGGACGCGGCTACTTCGCGGATGTTGAACTCGTTGATTGTGACGAACGGGGAATGCTCGACGTCGATGCGCTGGAGGCGCGCGCCGACCGCTTTGACGGCGTTATCGTAACAAACGTATTCGGCTGCGCCGATGATTTCGCCCCGTATCGCGCATACGCCGAAGCGACCGGCAAACCGCTGCTCATCGACAACGCCGCCGGATTGCACTCGTCGATCCCGGACTGGCCATGGCAGAGTTTCAGCTTGCATCACACGAAGCCCTATGGATTTGGCGAAGGCGGACTGATGCTCACGCCCGCCAGGCGCGCTGACCATGCATACGCATTGATCGACTATGGCGCGTTGCCGAAACCGGTCCGCGCGCACTGGCTGAACAACGCCAAGATTTCCGATGTGGCGTGCGCCTTTCTGATCGACCGGTTGGAGCAGGTGGATCAATGGGCGCCGAAATACGTCGAACAGGCCGAACGCGTGACGTCGCTGGCGCGCGAAGCGGGATTTGAACCGCTCTTTCCGGATGCGCTGGAGCGCCCCGCCATGAGCCGCGCCTTTAAAGCGCCGGCGCCTGTCCCCGCACAGCGGGTGCAGGGAACGACCCATATTTCCATCGGCAAGTACTATAAACCGCTCGGCGATTTGCCGCGCACAAAGGCGCTCTACGAAGTGCTGGTGAATATCCCAACGCATCCCGGCATGGCCCTTGTCGATGACGCGGCGGTGACGGCTGATCTCGCCTGGCTCAGCGGCGAAGCGAAAGATATCCCAGCAAATCAGTTCAAGCAGTCGCTGGCCTAGCGTGCGACCGGGAGAGAGTTCTCAATGACCATGATGCAACGCGTCGCGCGCCGACTATCGCGGCCGTTTTCCGGCGGCCGGGACAGCGCGCTGCGCACGGTTTTGTCGATTCTTCGCAATTCGGGCGCCGATCCGCAGTTCATTGTCGACGTCGGCGCAAACAGAGGCCAATGGACGCGGACATGTCTGAAGTATTTTCCGAATAGCCAATACTTATTGTTCGAACCGCAGGAAGCGTTGTTGCCTTTCAAAAAAGACCTGATGGCGATGCCGAATGTGGACGTCAGAAATGTCGGGCTTGGGCGCGCCGCCATGAAGGCGCAATTCACTATTCACGAACGCGACGACAGCCGGTCATTCTCCTTCTCGGAAGAAGAAGCCAAGGCGCGAGGGTTCGAGCAGGTCTCGCTGGAGATCGAAGCGCTCGACGATGTTTTGGAGCAAAATGGCTTGCCCGCGCCGGATTTCATCAAGTCCGATGCGGAAGGGTGGGACCTCGAGGTTCTCAACGGAGCGTCGCGCGCGCTTGAAACCGCAGAAGTGGTGTTTGTCGAAGCCGGCGCTTCTAACCGGCGAGTGAAGAACGATCTGCTCACCGTGCTTAACTACATGCACGAACGCGGATTCTCATTGTTCGATTTTTCCGACCTCAACCGACCATTTGAATCGAACCTGTTGTGGTTGGTTGAAGCAGCGTTTGTGCGCACCGGCGGCAAGCTCGATAACAGCTTTCGCGCGCTTCCCTTAACGCCGCGATAGTTGAGGTTTCAGACTAGTGACGAATGGCGACATAACCATTTCGGACCACGCAGAACGGTCAACGCCCAGCGTTCAGGTCGTCGTCTACACGTACAATCAGGCGCATTACATTGCCGCAGCGCTGGATTCTGTCCTTGCGCAAAAGACAAGTTTCCCGTTTAAGATCCTCGTTCATGATGATGCGTCTACGGATGGAACGCGCGAAATCATTGAACGGTATCAACGCGACCACGCCGGCAGGATTGACGCCGTTTTCCAGGCGGAGAATCAGTATCGTCAAGGTCGGCGAATTGTCCAAATCGTGTGGCCGAAGCTGTCGGCTGATTACGTCGCCTTTCTCGACGGCGACGATCTTTGGACCGACTTCGGCAAGCTGCAGGCGCAATACGATTTCTTAAACAGGAACGACGAATGCGCTCTGTGCCACACTATGATCGACTATTTTGATGATGCGCGAGCGGTCGTCTTCAAGCGCTACCCGCCTATTGATAGAAGACGGAAGCGTTACGGCGTCGAGGCCTTGGCGAATGGGAACTTTGTCCACACATCGGCTGTGATGATCCGGCGGTCGGTGCTGCCTAATTTACCTGGCGACTTTGGGACCATCGGATACGGAGACTATGCGCTGGTATCCCTCGCCGCCCGCGGCGGATGGATCGGTCTTATCCGGAAACCTATGGCGATGTACCGAATTCACGATTCAAATTTATGGGTTGCCGCCGATCGCCGGGACCGTGAAAAGAAGACCGAAGCCGTTGAACGCTACATTCTAAAACAATTGACGTCGCAACAACGCAGCAAATGGATGCGCGCGAAAAGTTTCTCCGCGTCGGCGTTTGCAAGGCGTGTGCAACGGATCTGGCGTCGCATCGCGTCTTTTCGCTTTTTGAAAGAATCTGCATAGGTGATGTCGCGTGCGCCGAACAGCCGAGTTCGATGATGGGTCGCTTCCGAGCAGGCCGGGACAAGCGCGCGAAGGATGGAGTTATGGCGCATGCAGCCTGCGGTTCGGCGCATATAAAAAAGTGAAAGCGCAATGACGAGTTTCAACTGGAAGGCATATTGGTCCGGGCGGCCGCCGCTTCAAGGCGGCGCCGAAGAAGCGTTGAAGCAGGTCGGCAAGACCCAGTTCGGGCGGCCGGTTTCCATCGCGCAAGTCGATCTGTTGGCTGACTATATTGCAGATCGCCTTGATCTCTCACAGGAAACAAGAGCGCTCGATCTCGGCTGCGGCAACGGTTTGGTCACGCATGCGCTTGCTGCAAGGGTAAGGGAGGTCATCGGCGTCGATTACTCTGCTTCTCTGCTGGAGAGCGCAAGATCAAACTTCTCCAGAGAAAACATCGCTTATCTGGAGGCCGATCTTGGCCGCATTGACCGCGCTAGGCTTCCCGTATCGGGCTTTAACGCGGCCTGGAGCATTGAGGTCATCCAAAATCTCGATCCGGCCCTGCTCAGAAACCTCCTACGATGGCTTGCCGACACCTTGGCGCCGGACTTTCGGTTTCTGGCTAGCGGTGTTCCGGACATCAGTCGCATAAGAGCGTTTTACAATACCGACGAACGTTGGAAGCGGCATCAGGAAAACGCGGCGGCCGGTAAAGAACAAATGGGACGGTGGTGGCGCGCGGAAGAGCTGCTCGACGCCGCGTGCGACGCCGGGTTGAAGGCGACAGTCTGCGATCTGCCCAAGGACTATTACACGGCGCATTACCGATTCGATGTGTTGTTCTGGCGCGAATGATCGAGGTCTTCCTATGGCTGTAGCGCCAGACAATCCGGTTTTTTTGCTCGGCATGCCAAGATCAGGCACAACATGGCTCTCCCAAGTCTTTGAGAGCTCTCCGGATTTTGTCGTCCGTTTATCGCCGCCCTACGCCTATGCGTTTCGCGGTCAAGTCACCAAGGCGTCCAGCCCGGAAGACTGGCGGGCGATGTTAAGCGCCGCGATCGAGAGCCGCGATCGTTTCGTCACTCAAGACTGGCGGCGCGATACGGGAGAATTGGGCGCCTTCAACAAGGATCCGGCGAGAGCGACCCGCCTTGCTGTAAAAGATACGCGCTTTCATGACCTCTATGCCGCTGCTATGGCGGCGCTTCCCGCCGCGAAGCTCGTCTATATTGTTCGCCATCCCGCAGCGGCGCTATGGAGCTGGCGCAACTGCAAAGAGTTTCCCGCTGAAGCCAAGTTCGAAGACGAATGGCGAAACGGGCAATGCAGGAAACGCGAGGGAGAAGGCGAGTATTGGGGATTTGATGACTGGGCGACGCTGAGCGCCGCTTATCTTGATGCGGCAAAGGCGGCGCCGGACCGTTATCATGTTGTTCGATACGAAGATCTCGTCAGGCGCGGGGCTGAAACGGCGGAAACGTTATTCGCCTTTTGCGACATGCCCATGCGGCCTGAGACGTTGGCCTTTCTGAAGGATAGTCAAACCCGCTTTGATCCGAGGCCATATTCCGTCTTTAAAGGCGGCAAATCAAACGATGCGTGGCGCAGCGGATTTCCGGAGGACATTCTTTCGGTTATCGAAGATGAGACGCAAGGCAGAGGTCTCGGAGAATACCTGGTATGAGACTCGGAATCATGCAGCCTTACTTTTTTCCGTATACGCAACAGTTTCGGCATATCGGACAATGCGATCTATGGATCGTGTTCGACACGCCGAAATTTTCAAGAAAATCCTGGGTGAACAGAAATCGCATCCTGAATCCGGATTCTGAGTGGAGCTATATCTCAGCGCCTGTGGAAAAAGGGGCGAGCAACGGGCCTATTTGCGACGCCGCCTTGGCCGGCGGCGACTGGCGAGAGACGATTCTGAACAAACTCAAGGTCTACGAGCGCGGAGCGCCGTTCTACCGAGAGACGCTTGATCTGGTTCACAGCTGCCTGGATGACGCCGGTTCCACCATCGCCGCGCTCAATACGCGCATTCTCGGTCAGGTCTGCAGCGCGTTGTCGATTACGACGCCGATCAAGCGCATTTCCGACCTGTCGCTCAACTTGCCCTCAAAGGCGGCGCCGGGGGAATGGGCCCTGTTGATCAGCAAGGAACTGGGCGCCGACATCTATTCGAACGCCCCCGGCGGGCGCGACCTCTTTGATCCCGAATTATACAGCGCCAATGGCGTGACGCTCGAATTCTACGAGCCCAAGACGCTTGTCTATGAAACGCCAGGGTTTGAGTTTACGCCCGACTTGTCGGTCATCGACGCGTTGATGTGGATGGGCGCAGACGCGTTGGCGGATTGGTGTCATGAGCGATAGTTACAAACCGGCCGATCCAAATTGACTTCCGTCGATATTCTCCTTGCAACGTTCAACGGGGCGGCGCATTTGCCGGCGCAGCTTGAATCGATTGCGGCGCAAAGCGTTGAAGATTGGCGTCTGATCGCTCGCGACGACGGGTCTTCCGACGCAACGCCGGATATCCTCAACGGCTTCGCCGAGCAGTTTCCGGACCGGGTTTCCATTATCGGCAATTCCGGCGAAAAGCTGGGCGCCTGCGGAAATTTTGCAGCACTGCTTAACGCATCGGAGGCGCCTTGTTTCCTGTTCTGCGATCAGGACGACGTATGGCTCCCGAACAAAGTCGAAAAGATGATCGCCGCCCTGCATGATGCGGAAACGCGAGCCGGAAACGCGACGCCGGTGATGGTTCAATCTGATTTGACAGTCGTCGACGAAGCGTTGGCGCCGCTGCATAAGTCGTTCTGGGCCATGCACCGTGTGGCGGACGTCTCGCCGCAGCTTTTGATGATCCAGAATCAGACGCCGGGTTGCGCCATCATGGGCAACGCCGCATTGCGATCGCTGGCGCGACCGATACCGGCGGGCGCCCATATTCACGACTGGTGGGTGGCGCTGGTTGCCGCGCAGTTCGGGGAGGTGGTGTCCATTCCCGAACAACTGACGCTCTATCGTCAGCACCAGAAAAATGAAATCGGCGCCCAGCGCTGGAGCGCGTCCGGCCTTGCCGGCCGCTTGTTTCGAGAGGGCGGCGGCGCCGTCTCCCGCGGCCGCAGGCTCATCGCAAACACCCAAGCCCAGGCGCGTTTGTTTGTTGAAACCTACGGCGACCGTCTTGATCCGGAAACGAAGGCGCTTTTCTCAGAGTACGCCGCATTGGCGGAGCGATCATTTTTCGTCCGCAAAAGCTTCTTTTTTCGCCGCAACCTATGGCCCGACTATTGGCTGCGCGGCGCCGCCATGTGGTGGTTTACCTGAACGCTGCTCGCCGCGTCGCTTAATACAACACGCCATTCGGCGCCGAGGGCCGACAGCGCGAATCGCCGCCGCGCCTGAGCGTGCAAGGCTGTTCCGAGGGCGCTTACATCCTCGCGCCGGCGCGACCAGTCTTCGATAGCGGCGATGAGGGCTTGCGGATCGGCCGGAGGAACCAGAAATACGCCCGCGTCGTCCGGCGAAAAAAGCTCGCGCACGCCCGGTCCGTCGCGGGTAATCAGCGGACGTCCCGCGGCCGCGATTTGAAACACCTTATTGGGAATGACCCGTCCGGCCTTGCCGCTGTCGCCGAAGACGCCGAGGCAGATATCGGCGTTGCGGATGTGGTCGCGCAACGCATCGTAAGGAACCCACTGTTTCCAGTCGATCGCGGCGCCGGACATATCTATCTTTGCGCGAATTTTACCCGCTTCCTGACCCGTCCCGATCACAATCCATCGATAGGGGCGATTGCGCGTCGCCGCCGCCGCTTCGACGATTGTTTCAATGCCGTGGAGCGGAATGAACTGACCATAGAACAGGATTGTTGTTTCACGGTCCGGCCGAGCCGTCGGCGCTTGCGGGCGAAACTTGTGCAGCTCCGCCCCGACGAAGACGGAACAAATGCGCTCTTCGGGAAGGCCATAAAGATCGCGAAACAGCGCGCCATGGGCTTTCGTATCGAGGACGACGCGATCGGCGGCGCGACAGGCCGCGCCTTCCAGAAACTTCAGGATCAGCGCAGCGGGATGACGGGGCGCGATAAGTTGTCTATCGCAAACGACGGTGTCGTAGAGAGATAGGAACGCGTCCCAGACAATCGGCTTGCCTCGCAATTTGGCGAAGGCCCACAGGACCAGCACATCGAAATGGCCGAGATAACCGACGACGACGACATCATGATCGGGCGCGCGCAAATAGCGATAGATCAGCATGGGATAAGCGGCGATCAGCATCAGCATGATGTTGAGCTTGCGCCAGACGCTGCTGATTTGGCTCTTGTCTTCAACGCCGCGCCAGACATCTGCGTGAATCTCTGTGGTTTCGACGCCCGCGGCGCGGAGCGCCGCCAGCATGATCCGCGTACGCGGTTTGCCGGTGTCGTATGAGCCCCAGATGACGGCGCGCATGATCGGTCGCTGAGCCTTTCGATTGCAGACGGCGACACCCTATCGAGGGGCGGTTCTGGAATGGTTAATATTGCGTTGTCCGGGCGGCGGCGTCAGGCCGTGCGTTCGCGGCGCCATTAACGCGGCGTTTTCCATATATCGCTAGAACGCCAGGGAAATGCCACACGCCCGGACTGTTCCATGATCCGCTTAATTGTCCAGATTCCGTGCTTTAACGAAGCCGAAACCATTGCCGCGACCATCGCCGATATTCCGCGCGAGATCGCGGGAGTCGACAGTGTCGAAGTCCTGGTGATCGACGACGGATCAAGCGACGGGACGATTGAGGCGGCGCGCGCGGCGGGCGCTGATCACGTGATTGCGAATGGGATCAACAAAGGGTTGGCGACGACCTTTCAGCGCGGGCTGGAAGAAGCGTTGCGCCTCGGCGCCGACGTGATCGTCAACACCGACGGCGACAACCAGTATTGCGGCGCCGACATCGCCGCGCTGGCGGCGCCGATCATCGCCGGTGAGGCTGACATCGTCGTCGGCGACCGTCAGACCCAAAGCATCGCGCATTTCTCGCCGCTCAAAAAACTGTTGCAAAAACACGGTAGCCGGCTTGTCAGCCGACTCGCCGCGGCTGACATCGCAGACGCCGTCAGCGGGTTTCGCGCGTTCTCACGCAACGCCGCCATGGGCGTGACGGTGCGGTCGACCTTTTCCTACACAACAGAAACGCTGATCCAGGCGGGCCGCAAACGGTTGACGATCAAATCCGTCCCGATACGCACCAACGAAGTTGAACGCCCCTCTCGCCTGTTCCGGTCGATACCGCATTTTCTGGTGCGGACCGGTAAAACCATGGTGCGTTCCTATGCGATGTATGAGCCGCTGAAGATCTTCCTCGCCCTTGGCGGCGTGCTCATGGTGTTGGGGGCGATACCGGTCGTGCGGTTTTTAGTCTATTTCTTCGCCGGCGACGGCGGCGGCAAGATCCAGTCGCTCCTCATGGGCGGCGTGTTGATCCTGATGGGCGTCATTTGTGCGATGTTCGCCCTGATCGCCGATCTCATCGCCTATAACCGGCAGCTGCTGGAAATGACGCTCGAGAAGGTGCGCCGTCTTGAATATGACGGCGAAACGCGCAGCGCCTATGCGCCGCAAAGGCGAAGCGAATCCGATGAGCCGCATGGCGCCGCGGCGATGCTGGCCAATCTCGCCAAAAGAGTCGCGCGCCGCTAGCGGCGGCAGCGGTCAGGGCTTTCCGTAAAAACGAACAGGCTGAGATCCGCCCGCGGCGCATTCGCCGGCATGGGCAGCGCCTCAAAGCGCTCTTCGCCTAACAGATCGGCGACCGGCGGCGTGTGGACGAAGACGCAGCGGCCGCTGCGCGTATAGGCGTCGATCTGAGCGTTGAGCGCGTCGATCTTTTGCGGCGCTGCGCGCACGACCGCGGCGCCGTTTAGGGACGTCGAGACGAGATACTCGTCTGCGGCGGTGATGATCAGCGCATCGTTCGGCGCGAGCGCAGCATAGGCGCGGTCGTAAGGAACGTGTGCGGCGCGCGTCGCCCAATAGCCCGCCATATCTGACAGCGACAGCATGGCGGCGTTGCCGAGGGCCGCGGCGCCCAGCGCGGCGGCGGCGAGCCGGGCTTTGGCCACACGCCGATCAGCGACCATCGCGGTGACGGCGCAAGCCAGTCCCAAAGCGATGACCAGTTGCGGATAAAGCTGCAAGGGACGTTCGACGGACTCGCCATAGCCGGGCGCTGCGGCGTAAAGCGCAACGGCGACGAAAACGCCGGCGATGACGCTGCGAAGAAACAGGTTTTCATGTTGGTCGAATACCTGGCGCAGCCCGGCCAGTCCCATGGCGCACAGAATCACCAGAAAGGGCGTCGCCGGCAGGTAATAGCGCATGTTGTAGGACATGCCGCCGTGCCACGCATTCAATGCGAAAAACACAACCGGCGCGCCGGCGAAAAGCAACAGGAACGACGTTGCCGCAACCGACTTGCCGCGAAAGAACGCAGCGACCGGCAGGACCGCCAGCGGCAAATAGGCCATCGATTGCAGGAGCGCTTTTTTGGGAATGTCCCAGAAGTTCCAGAAGCCATAGGCGTTGCGTTCCAGTCCCGCCGCCGCCGGGCCTGGAAACGCCTGAATGTCGACCAGCAGGACATAAAGGCCGGTCGCCAAACGCGGCGCGGCGTACCAAAGGACAATCGCGCCCGCGAGCGCGATGCCTGCGACCGCCAAAACGGGTATGGCGCGGATGCGCCGCCAAATGGTCTGGATGCGTGCGTTCGACGAATCGATCGCCAATGCCGCGAGTGCGACGAACACCACCGCCAGAATGATCACGCTGTAGGCAGACGCCGCCGCGCCACCCGCGGCCTCACCGTAGGAGAACGGATGCAAAATCCCGAACTTTGCCTGATTGATCATCGCTGAAAGCGCTGCGCCCGGAACAAGACCGGCGAGCAACGCCAGCGCTGCGCCGCGATCGCCAGGCTGCGAAAAGATCCGTAGCCAGAAGAATGCGGCGACAGCGCCCAGAATGACGTCGACCCGGATGGCCGCGCCAAGACCGATCAGGAGGCCCGCCAGCGCGGCTGCGCGCCAGCGGCGGCGCACGGGCGTGTCGCCCGCGCAAACCGTCGCAAAGGCGCCGGCCATGACAAAGGCGAGGGAGAGCATGTGCGGCCAGACGGCGAAGACATAGCCGGCGAATATCGACGCGGCGGCGAGGATGACGACGCTGGCGCGGTTGGTCCAGTCATCGAGGCCGAGCCGCCGCGCGATCCTGTAGGTGAACAGGAGAACGCAAAGCGCTGCGATGACATTCAGCAGCACCAGCCCGTTAACGCCGAGCGTCAGGAAGAACGGCGCGGCGAAGACGCCGTAGGCGCCCGGATATTGCGGGACCGCGCGCCCTTCGATCACATGAACGAGCCGGTCGGATTTTGGCAGGATCGGCGCGTCCTTGGGCATGTCCTGCGGCGTGATGTCGAAGGCGCCGCGGTCCGTCATGGCGCCCGCCATGTCGATATAGATCGCTTCATCGATGGAAAAGGCCGCCGGCGGCGCGAGGAGGGCGCCGATCAACGCGGCGAGTATGCCGATGGCGACCATCATGCGTTCAGTCGGCCGCCAAAAACCGGCCCTTTTGGTTGCCGTCGCCATCAGTGTCGATCGTCCGGAAAAACCTCCGTCTGAGCATGGGCGGGCTTGGTTAACGCTTGCTTGAAAAGCGCAAAAAACGGGCGGCGCGACGGCGTGCGCCGCGCTATAAGGGGCCATGGACTCGCAAGGCTCGACCATATTCCAAACTGCTTTCGGGCCGGCTGGTCTCGCTTGGGGCCGTCAGGGCGTCAGGGCGGTCGCGTTCCCGGAAGCGGAAGCAACAGCGGTCCGGGCGACGCTCTCGCGCAAGGCGCCTGGTTTGGAGGAAACCGATCCGCCGCGCGCCATCGCCCGGATTGCGGCTGACATTGCGGCGCTATTTGCGGGCCAGCGTCCCGACTTTCGGGACGTTCGACTGGATGAGCGTAACGTGGCGACCTTTGACCGCTCCGTATTGGCGTTGACGCGATTGATTCAGGTCGGCGAGACGCAGACCTATGGCGATATCGCCAAAGCCATGGGGGATGTTTCCCTGTCGCGACGCGTTGGCCAGACGCTGGGCCGTAATCCGTTTCCGATCATCGTGCCGTGTCACCGGGTTGTCGGCGCCGACGGCGCCATGACCGGTTTTTCCGCCTCCGGAGGAACTGAAGCGAAGCGACGGTTGTTAAAGGTTGAAGGCGCGCTGGCGCCCGATTTGTTTGATTGAACACCGGCCCCAGCGTTTTGAAGCAAGCTAAGGGTTACTTTGCGGCGCGCACCATAGGTGAATTCGATCAATAATTTGCGCGTTTAAGCCTTGCGAAAACAACGCATGAAGCGCTCAACATCAATGAAAGAACCCTTATCAATCGCTCGATGCGCGAGACGCCGTCTTGCAAAAAGCGTCGGGCCCGGCAGGCGTAACAAACGCGCCGCCACTGGAGTACGCCAATGACACCAACAAATGCGCTCGTCGCAATTGATTTTGATGATGACGTCACGCCGTTAACCTCCGTGCTGCGGCAATGGGCAATGAGGGAAGACTCCCATGTTACGGCGGTTGGCGTAGCGCCGAGTTTGAGTTCCGCCATTGCCAATCCGAAAATCGTATCTCTCGCCAAGAATGCAGAAAAAAATCTCCTGGACGACTTGCGAGAACGAGTCGACGCGTTCGGTTTGGCGATCGAGGCGCCCGTCGATTTGCACTTGTTGTCCGGGAGAACGGCCGAGGAGGTAATGAAGGCCGCTGTTCTGTACAAAGCTGATTTTGTCGTCAAATTATCGCATGGCGCCATCAGCGGCATCGAGAAAAAGCTCATCCGAAAGTGTCCAGTCCCGGTGTGGATTATCAATTCGGATCGACAATTCGCACCGCAACGGATTGCTGTTGCGGTGGACAATTTCGATGTGGCGGCGAACAAATCCCAGGCCGAACTCACAGCGGCGTCGCTTTTAAGGCACAGCGTCGACCTCGCCCGGCGCTTTCAAATCACCGCCATTCATATCGTTCACGCCTGGACGCCGGAAGCTGTGGGTTTTCTCGAACACCCACGGTCTGGGTTATCGGACGAGGACGTCAAAAACTACATCAAGGAGTGGGAAGACGTTACCTACACCTGGCTGGAAGGCTTTGTCAGCGCTGCAAATGAACGGTATGCGGATTTCGGCGTCACGTTTAAGCCCAAACTGGTCATGGGCGACGCCAAGACCGCACTTCCTGCAGCGTTGAAGGAGTTGGACGCCGATATTCTTGTCATCGGCAGCGCAAACAGAAGCGGCGTCTCCGGTCTATTCATCGGCAACACGGCTGAGACCGTGATCAACCGGCTCGATTGCTCCGTTTACGTGGTCAAGCCCGAGGACTTTCGGTCGGTGCTGGCGGCGCATGTCTAAGCGCCGATGACAAACTGCAACAGTGCAATGATTGCCAAAAGCGCGATCACGGTGAATGTCGCCGCCATGCCGATCACGCGAAACTGCCCCGGCGCGTCGGCGCTGCGAAACCCCAGGAAGTGAACAAATCGGGAGATGATTAGGGCGGCGCCAAGCCCGTGGACGAAGACCGGCGGCAAGCCGTTCTGCTCCAGGATGAAAAGCAGCAGCAATGCAATCGGCGTGTATTCGATGAAATTGGCCTGCACGCGCATGGCGCGTTCCATGTCTGGATCGCCGGCGGGGCCTACGGAGATTTTTTTGGCCCTGCGCAAGCCGATCACGCGGATCGAAAGATAGACTAGAAACAGCCCGGCGACGGCGGCGTAGAGGCCTGTGATCATGGGTTCACCCCGTTGTCTCAAGCCAATTTACGCGAGGGCGCGGCGAACGGATCCTTTCGCCGCTAAACGCGATCATGCAAGAATGGGTATTCGGGTCCTAACCCCAGGGGCCGCGCCGCGGCGCCTCAAAAGGGTTTGACGATCCGTCCGCATCGAGACGAACGCCCGCCGGTCCCATCGCCATCAGCCGGTCGATCCGGTTTTGCGTTGCCGGGTGGGTCGAGAAAAGATTATCCCGGCCGCGTCCCGCCAATGGATTGATGATCATCAGCTGCCCGGTTTCCGGATGACGTTCCGCCGTTTCGTTGGGAATGCGCGCGGCGCCGTTTGAAATTTTCGCAAGAGCAGACGCAAGCCATTCCGGATGGCCGCAGATTTCCGCGCCCATTTTGTCGGCTTCGTATTCGCGTCCGCGGCTGATCGCCATCTGAACGAGCGCCGCCGCCATGGGCGCCAGGATCATGATCGCCAGCGCGCCGATCAGCCCCCCGCCATTGCGGTTGCCGCCGAAGAACAGGGCGAAGTTAGCAAGCATGGTGATCGCGCCGGCAATCGTCGCCGTTACGGTCATGGTGAGCGTGTCGCGATTTTTGACGTGTGCGAGTTCATGCGCCATCACGCCCGCGATTTCATTTTCGTTCAGTATCGACAAGAGGCCGGTTGTCGCCGCGACGGCGGCGTTTTCCGGATTGCGGCCGGTGGCGAAGGCGTTGGGCTGCTGGTTCTCGATCACATAGACCCGCGGCTGCGGCATGTTCGCGTTGTGGGCGAGCGCGCGGACGATTTGCGCGTAACGGCGCACCGCGCCGGAGCCGTGATTTTCGTCGACCTCCTGCGCCTTGTACATGCGCAGGACCATTTTGTCGGAATTCCAATAGGCCCAGAAATTCGTGCCGGCCGCAAAAACAAATGCGATCGCCATGCCCGCCCCGCCGCCGAGCAGATAGCCGACGCCCATGAAAAGAGCGGTCAAAGCAGCGAGCAACATGGCCGTGCGCACGGAATTCAGCATCAAATCGTCCCTTTATCGGTCGGTAATTATGCCTATATGAGGAGCTGAGGAGTTTGCTTCAATATGACGTCTGATGCTGACGATCGCGCCAGCCCGCCCGGCGCCAATCCCGAAAAGGCGCTAACGCCGGCGGCGCGGCGCGCCCTGGAAGAGGCCGACGCCCGCCGCAAGGCTGCGCAGGAAAAGAAAGACGCCCAAAAAGAGATCGGCGGGCCCAAAGGCGAGGAGCCGACCCGCTACGGCGACTGGGAACGCGGCGGCCGGGCCGTGGATTTCTGACTTTTTTATTCTTCGCTTGATCTTTTGCCGTCATCCCGTGCGCGATGCAGCACGACAGTGCTGCTTCGCTGACACGGGATCTGCCGCCAACGATCCCGTGTCTGCACCGCATCATCAAAGATGCTGCGCTGCGCACGGGATGACGGCGTCCCTCTAATCCTCCACAAAATCCTTAAGCCGCTGCAGCGCGCCGTCCCACTCGTTGGAAATTTTGTCGAGCAGGCGCCGCGCGTCATCGAGGCCTTCGCGGCGCAGCGCGAAACGTTTTTCGCGTCCGCTTTGGGCGCTGTCGATCAGCCCTGCGGATTCAAGCACCGCAAGATGTTTGGTCACCCCTTGGCGCGTGATCGTCGATTCTCGCGTGAGTTCGGTGATCGATCGGGGGGCGCCGTCGCTGAGGGCCGAGAACAACGCAAGCCGCTTTGGATCGCCTAATGCGGCGAATACGGGCGCGGCCGCATCAGCCTTCGACATAGGATTTGACGTTCTCTATCTGCTGCGACCAACCCTCGTCATTGCGCAGGAAGGCTTCGTCTCTGACGCCTTCAGGCAGCTTGGAGAAACCGGATTCGATAATCGTCAGCCGCGTGCCGTTCCCGGCGGGCTCGAGCAGAAACTCGCACAGGGTTTCCGGCTCGCCCGTATAATCTTTGTCCGGATCAATGGCGTGGGTGACCCAGCTGAATGCGATTCTTTTTTCCGGTTCGATGGCGACGACCGTGCCTTCCCACTTTAAGTTCTCATAGCCGGGAACCGTGATCTGTCCGGTGGTCTTGCCGCCGACGACGAAAGGCTGGTCGAGCCGGACCTGAAACCATTCCCCGAATTTCTTGTGGTCAACGATCGCGTCCCAGACTTTTGCGACAGGCGCGTCGATCTCGATGGTTTTCGTGATGCTGTCTTTCATGACGTCGTCTCCTGGTGGGATCGGTCATACGCCCTTTCAGGAAAATATGCAACTGATTGGTTGCGTTTTATCTAACGGTCATCGACCTTCGCCAGAGGCGGCTTGCCAAGGCCGATCTAAGCCATGAAACACCCTCATGTGCGCTAGGGGCCTTTCGTCGAAGATAGTCTTTCCCGCTCATTCCCGCGAAAGCGGGAATCCATTCACCGCAGTTCTCGCGCAAGCCGAGGGAAAAACTTGGGTGCAAGACTGCTCTTCAGCATAGACGCAAAATGACGAACGACAGCCGATGGCGACCTGGATTCCCGCTTTCGCGGGAATGAGCGGGGGGAAGCATGTTCGGAAAACCTCCATGCCGCAAAAAAGACGCCGCCCCTCAATTTCCGAGAGGCGGCGCAAGATAAGCGCGCGGGGGCCTTATGCGCGCTGGCCGTCTGCGACGCGGATCGTCCGGTCGCCTTGTTCGGTGATCGCCTCGAACCGCGCATTGGTGTCGGCGTGTTCGGTGCCCATCCAGCGGTCCCACCAGGTGAAATAGAGGGCGTAGTTGCCGGTCATCTTCTCGTGGTGCATGTCGTGATGGGTGATCGTCGTGAAGCGGTCGAGAATGGGGTTCTTCGTCCAGCCGCGCGGCATCAGTTCATATCCGCAATGGCCGGCGGCGTTCCGCACGATCATCATCCACATGTAGATCATGGTGGCGATGTCATGGGTCGGCACGATCATGCAGTAGAGGGGGATGACCATGAAATTCACCGCCGCCTCGGCCGCGTCGAAGGAATAGGCGGTAAAGGGCGTCGGGTTCTTCGACAGGTGGTGAACCCGGTGGAACGCCCGGAACAGCTTCGGGTGGTGCATCACCCTGTGGGTCCAGTAGAAATAGGCGTCGTGAAAGACCACCAGACCGGCGATAGAGAGGATAAGATACGCCCAGCCATAGTCCGAGACGTCCGAGTAAAACCGGAACCAGCCTTGCGCCGCGCCCTCGTAGACGAAGACGCCCATCACCATGAAGACGATGACCGTCGATCCTGAATAGAGGAGCTCGCGGCGGATCTGGGCTGCGCGGCGCGTGGGTTTGCGGATTTTGCGCGGCGCCAGGACGCCGCTGAGCAGGACCCAGACCACGAGCCAGGTGCCGACCGCGCCAACGAGATAACGCGTCGATTCAACCTGAATAGAGGTTGGCGCCCGTCGCGCCACCGCCTCAAAAAACCAGATGATTAAGTCCATGGGGTTTCTCCAAATTTTTGTTTTGTGTGGAGAAGCCTGATGGAATTGGCGCAAAAGGTCTTATCGCCGGCGAAAATCTTCGCGCATTTTTGAAAATGAGGGCCCTTTTTCAGTTTTGCGCAGCAGAATCTGGCGCAAGCGCGGCATTTCTGAAATCCGAAGGCGTCGCGCCGGTCTCCAGCTTGAACGCTCGGTTGAACGAGGCGAGGGAGGCGAAGCCGGAATCCATGGCGATGGTCAGGATCGGCAGGCCCGCCTTGTCCTTGTCGGCGAGGGCCGCCTTGGCGTCCTGCATGCGATAGCCGTTCAGGAACGAGCGAAAATTCCTGTGCCCCATGGATTTGTTGATGAGCGCGCGCAATTGGTGCTCCGGGGCGCCGATTCGCTCCGCGAGGGCGCCGATGGAGAGGTCGGGTTCCAGGTAGATCTTGTCCGATTCCATGGCGCCCACGAGCTTGTCGTGCAGGATCCGTTCTTTTGGCGTGAGCGTCGGCGCCGCCGTTTCAGGAGCAGGCGCGCGTTTTTCGAACGCCAGCATCGAGCGGTCGAGGCGCAACAGCCAGAACGCGCTCCAGACGATCACGGCGACAAATGCGGAAAGCTGGGCGACATTCACCGCAATCGGCGTGTAGTAGTAGCCATAGACACGCTCGCCATAAAGGTCGGTCAGAAACAGAACCGAAATGGCGACCGCAATGAACACCCGAGCCCGCCGGCGTCCTTCGACCAGATCTGTCCGCCGCCCTTTCAAGGCGACATACACGATATGAGCGACGATACCGGTCGCCAGCAACGAACGTGCGGTCCCGGCCCATTGATATTGCGGCGGCGCGAGTTTGATGAAATCGCCGAGATTGACCAGCCCGAACGCCGTCCACGCGATGGCGACGCCCCATTCGAGGGCGCCTAGCCGAAAGTTGTCATAAAGAAGCGAGAGGCAGAACCACCAGATAAAAATGGCGGTGGACGAACTGACGGGCGACAGCACCATGCGCCAGGCTTCCGGCGGCGCGGCGCTGTTGGCGGAAATACTGGTCGCCATAACGGCGGTGAGGCTGACGCATAACAGAAAACCGAAACGCGCCGCCGCGACGTCCCGGGCGTCGCGCAAGCAAAACGCCGCCAGGAGCAAGAGCAACGTAATCCCGGCGATACGGACAAAGAGTTCGGCGAATTCCATAAGCGTGATTATGAGATACGTTGCGGGATTCGTCATCCCGTGCGAACCCACGGCCCGCTCGCCCCGGCGCAGGCCGGGGTCTCCGACAAGTTTACGGGTCTTCGCCTTGTGAGATTCCGGCCTTCGCCGGAACGAGCGCGTTACTTATGGGTGCAACGCCTACCGATAAAAAACGGTTTCGTTGCCGGTAAAAGCCCAGGGCTCTTCAAGATCGATGCAAGTAAACGCATCGCCCCGCGCTTCGATCTTTAACAGCGCCGGTCCTTCCGGCGCGGTGTTGCGCTCGACCAGGAGCACCCCGTTGATCTGGGGACCCACGAAATTGGCGCGGAGGCGTTCGTAGCAATAGACTTTACCGTCGCGCACATCTTTGAATGGGGCGTTGATGCGGCCTTCCCCGCGCTCGAAGGACAGGAAATCCTTTGCCGCATCAGCGGCTTCCTGATCCATCATCGGCGGCAAGGCGATCAGCGACGGGGTGAGCGAGGTCAGCCGTCCATGCAGGGCGAAGATCAGCCTGTCCGGATCGATCGTATCCGGGCTCAATGCAACGGCGCTCACTTTTGTCGCCGCCGCGTTATGGGCCGCGTCGGTGAACCAAACGCCTCTCGCAGCGCCCGGCGCGTCGGCGACGGCGGCACGGCAGGCGTCTTCTCCACGGGCGCGCCTGATGCCCCAACTGTCGCCAAGCAGCGCCGACCAGTCGCCGCGTGTGCGTCGCGGCAGATAGTCAAGCGCACATCTCGCCTTGTCCGTAGGCGGGGTGATGGCGTCGATTAATTCCGGCGCGGCGCCCAGGGCAATTGCGCGGGGGAACGGATTACTGGTGTAGCGCTCCGGCGCTTCCAGCTGCGCCGGCGTTGCGGCGAGATCGTGAAGACCGACGTCGAACCCATTGGCTTCACCGATAACGTTGCCGGTCTGTACACGGATGTTCACAAGTTTTGCGAGATGGTCCGGTCCGCCGAGTTCGGTAAAGGCGCGAAGGTCGCCGGCCTTCCGCAGAATGTCCTCGCTCAGCGTATCGATCCGGCCGTAGTAAAAGGAAATCGTTTCACATGACCGGAAGTGCACGTTCCAGGACTGCGCGACAGGCTCGCCTTTTTCATTGCGGTCGGTGATCCGTTCAATCGCAATAATGTCCGCCCGCGCCGGCGCCAGAACGCTTGTGGCGCGTCGTTGAAACGCCGTTTCGCCCGATCGCGTGTTGATCCGAATATAGGGCGCCGGCAACACTTCGCCCGGCGCAGTGACGCCGCCCAGCGGGGATACCGATAAGATGTCTTCAATCGGTGCGAAGGGTCCTGCGAAAGCAGGCTCGGCGAGGGCGCAGGCGCGCGCCGCCGCCGGCGCCTTTTCGATCTTGGCGGCCGCAAGGCTGGCGCGCTCGACCGCCTGACGGCCCGCATGCGGATACATGACGGCGCCGACGAGAAGCGCGGCGGTGAAGACCGCTGCGGCAAGGCGCGTGTAATATCCCGACCCGTTCATGACCCGTCTGATGATCCCCACTGTCAAATCGCGCGCCATGGCGGCGCCCGGATTCCGCGCCAAGGCCCCCACCGGCCTGTCGCAGATCCCTTAAGATCAGCGGGCTCACGGGCCAAGTCAAGGGCGGCGCCTGGGCGCGAAAAAGCCCCTTCGGCGCTCGACAAGCAAGGGGCGGTTTCGTTAACGATCGGTGAGGGCCGAGCGCCCGGCTGGGGAAATACGGGAGACAGGCATGGTTAAATGGCGGGACCGGCGCAAAAGCACCAATGTTGAGGACCGCCGCGGCGGCGCGGCCGCGGGCGGGGCCGGCGCAGGGGTCGCCGTTATGCTGCTTCGGGTTGTGCTCAGCCGTTTCGGTCTGCGCGGCCTCGTCTTTGTGGCGCTGATCGGCGGCGGTCTTTACCTTATGGGCGTCAATCCGATGGGCCTTTTTTCAGGGGGCGCCGGGGGCGGACAAACAGCCCAGCCGGCGGACGATGAAGCCTCGCAATTCGTGCGCGCTGTCCTGGCCGACACCGAAGACGTGTGGGGCGCGATTTTCGCCGAAAACGGATCTCGCTATCCGGCGCCGACCCTTGTGTTGTTCTCCAGACAAGTGAATTCCGCCTGCGGCTACGCCAGCGCTGCGGCGGGTCCGTTTTACTGTCCGGCTGACCGAAAAGCGTATCTCGACACGTCGTTCTTTACCGAATTGTCGAGACGTTTCGGCGCGCCCGGCGATTTCGCCGCCGCCTATGTCATCGCCCATGAGGTCGGGCACCATATCCAGACGGTGACCGGGATATCGACGCAAGTGCGCGCGGCGCAGCAGCGCGCCCGGGGCCAGGCGGAAGCCAATCAGTATCAGGTCATGATGGAATTGCAGGCGGACTGTTACGCCGGCGTGTGGGCCAACCGCGCCGAGCGCATGAGCGATACCCTTGATGACGGCGATATCGAAGAGGGCCTTCGCGCGGCCGCCGCCATCGGCGACGATACGCTGCAGCGAAACGCGGGACGGCGGGTGACCCCGGAAAGCTTCACCCATGGCTCGTCAGCGCAGCGACAGCGCTGGTTCACTATCGGCCTTCGCACAGGCGACATCAATCAATGCGACACGTTCAGCGCCAGCCAGCTTTAGAGACGTCCATTGCGGCGACGGTCAACCACGCCAGAAGGCCGGCGTCAAAATCACTAAAATCGTAAACAGCTCCAACCGGCCAAGCAGCATGCCCGCGGACAATATCAGTTTAGCAGCGTCTGGGAGCGAGGCGTAGTTGCCCGCCGGTCCGACGACGTCGCCGAGCCCCGGGCCCACATTGGCGATCGCCGAGCCTGCCGCTGAGAGCGCCGTTAACGTATCAAGGCCCAGTCCCGCCAGCAAAACGGCGATAGTCGCGAAGGTTGCGAAATAGACGAAGAAGAAACTCAATACGGAAACGAACACGTCATCCGTAAGCGGACGGCCATTGTAGCGGGCGACAAAAACGCCGTTGGGATGGGCGAGGCGGCGCGCATAAACCCGGATGGCGGCCAGCGCCACCTGAAACCGGAAGATCTTCATGCCGCACGACGTTGATCCGGCGCAGCCGCCGATGAACATAATGCAAAAGAAAAATCCTACCGCAAAGGGCCCCCAGGCGTTATAATCCGTCGTCGCGTAGCCGGTGCCCGTGAGGATGGAGACGACGTTGAAAATCGATAGACGAAACGCCGTGAATGCGTCGACATCATCAAATAACGTCAGTACTCGAAGCATCATGATGACGGTCAGCACAGCGACGACGCCGAGGAAAAACTGGATCTGGCTGTCGCGCAGGATTCGGGACCAGGTCCCGCGCAAAAGGGCGGCGAGAAAAATGCCGAACGGCAGACTGCCGATGATCATGAATACGGTGACGATCAGATCAAGCGGTGCCCGCCCGACCGTCAAAAACGCGCCGAGGGAGGCGTCGCGAGTTGAGAAGCCGCCGGTGGCGACCGTCGTCATGGCGTGATTGAGCGCATGCCAGGCGGGCATGCCGAAGGCGACGAGGAGCAGAAAACACAAGACCGTGAAGAATACATAGATTTGCGTCAGCATCAGCGAATACTGAGTCGCGCTGGCGATGTGTTTTTCCGTCATGTCCCAAGCTTCGGACTTGAAGATCTGCATGCCGCCGACTTTCAGCGCGGGAAGAACCGCGAACGCCATGATGATAATGCCGACCCCGCCGAACCATTGCAGCATCGAGCGCCACAACAATGCGCCCGGCGGCGCATAGTCCAGATTGGTCACGACAGTTGATCCGGTTGTCGTGAGGCCGGACATCGACTCAAAAAACGCGTCGACAAATGACAGATTGAGACCGCCCAGCGCCAGGGGCACAGCCGCGAAAACGACCAGCGACAGCCAACTGCAGGCAGTCAGCAAGAAGCCCTCACGGACCGTGATCCTTTCAATCGGCCCCCATGTGGCCGCCGCGGCGCCGCCGCCGGCGAATACCGAAACGATGGCGCCGATGGCGAACGCCGACCAGTCGGCGCGATGCGCGTCGTCCGGCGACATCAAATTGACCGTCATCGGAATGAGCATCGTCGCGCCGAGCATGGCGACGAGAACGCCTGTCACAAGAAGTACCGGCCGAAATGCGAGCATTAGTCCCAATCGCGCCCTGGCGCGCGAGGCTCCGTTAGTCGGTCAAACGTTGTGGCTAATGGATTTGTCGCAGTTCATGAGGGCTGTCGAGAGAGAATGCCGGAATATCGACTTCAAAGGCCTCGCCCCGCGCCGTCGTCATACCGTAGCTGCCGACCATCAGTCCCGACGGCGTCGCCAGCGGCGCGCCGGACGTGTATTCAAATCCTTCGCCTGGGCGCAGGACCGGCTGTTCGCCCACGACCCCGTCGCCGCTCACTTCGTCGGTAAAGCCCTGCGCGTCGGTAATGCGCCAGTGGCGGGTCTGCAATTGCACGATGTCTTCGGACTCATTGTCGATCCGGACGCGATAGGCCCAGACATAACGCGGCTCTTCCGGATCGGATTCGTCCTCCAGATAATATGGATCGACCTGTACGCGGATGCCCCGCGTGATGCATTCGTAGGTCAGATTGTCCATCAGGCTGCGTCGCATCGTGCTACTCCTCACAAGGTGCAAATTTAGGCGGGCTTGCCCCTCGACGCCAGCCAAAACTGCACAATTCAACGCTACCGGGTAATTGTTGATCGCGTTCGCGCAACGGCGCCTTGCGCCCGGGCGACAATCTGGGGCAAATCGGCGGATCATGAGCGAGGGTCATACGAGCGGCGTTTATTCGGCGGAAATGATCGCGTCGGCGATGGCGTCAGGCGAGGTCGACGGCGGCGCGCCGACGCGCCTGCAGCCGGCGAGCCTTGATCTCGCGCTGGGACGCCGGGCCTGGCGGGTGCGCGCCTCATTTCTGCCCGGCCGCAGACGGCGGGTTTCCGAGCGGTTGGACGACGGCCTCGCGATGCAGGCCATAGACCTGACCGAAGCGGCTGTGTTTGAGCGCGGCTGCGTTTACCTTGTGGAATTGCAGGAACGTCTCAAATTGCCGGCGGGCGTGTGCGGTGCGGCGAATCCAAAAAGCTCTACCGGCCGGATCGATGTCTTCGTCCGGCTGGTGACCGACTACGGCGCGGCGTTCGATGAGGCGCCGGCGGCTTACGACGGGCCGCTCTTTGCAGAAATCAGCCCAAGGAGCTTTTCCATCGTCGCCCGTGAAGGTTCCAGTCTCAATCAATTGCGGTTGAAAGCCGGCGACGTGCGCCTTGACGATGCGGCGCTCAAAGCAATGCACAACACTGATCCGCTGGTGGACGGCGCGGCCGATATCGACGGCGGTCTTGGTCTTTCCGTTTCGCTTGGCGATGACGACATCGTCGGCTGGCGCGCGCGGCGCCACTCGGCGCTGATTGACGTCGACCGAAAAGACGCGCTTGATCCGCGAGACTATTTTGAGGCGATCGGCCCCCAGAAGTCCGGTTTCATTATTCTGGATCCGGACGAATTCTACATTCTGGTTTCAAAAGAGCGCTTGGTCATCCCTCCCGATTACGCGGCTGAAATGACGCCGATCAGCCCGGGGCTCGGAGAGTTTCGTGTCCACTATGCCGGCTTCTTCGACCCGGGTTTCGGCTGGTCCGCCAACGGCCATAACGGCAGCCGCGCGGTTCTGGAGGTCCGAAGCCGCGAGACCCCGTTCGTCCTGGAGGACGGACAGCTTGTGGCGCGGCTCGTCTATGAGCGCATGGCCGCGCGCCCGAACACTCTCTACGGAGAGGCGATCGGGTCGAACTATCAGGGCCAGGGTCTGAAGCTGTCTAAGCATTTTCAGACCTGAGCGGTCGCGTGTGTGTTGATGGCGCGCGCCCTATGCGGGTGCGCGCGCAACGATGAACCGGCAGGGAGGCTTGGCCGGATAGTCTGCGGTTTCAAGGATCTCAAACCCTTCGGCGCGCACCATATCTTCAAGCTCGCCGGGCTTTAGAAAGCGAACCCGCGGCGCACGGCCGACCAAGCGCATGAAGAAAATCGGTATGCGCATCATGTTGTGGCCTTCTCCAAGGCATACGGTTTTCGAGATGAAGAGCCCGCCAGGCTTGACCAGCGCGCGCATGCGCGCGATCGCGCTGGGCGCGTCCTCAACGAGATGCAACAGGTGAAACGCCATGACGACGTCGAACGGCGCATCCGTAAAAGCGTCTTCCGACGCTTCTGCTCGGACGAAGGCGACATTGTCGACATTCTGCTCTTTCGCTTTGGCGCGCGCGATCTCGACCATATTCTGCGATATGTCGCTGGCGGTGATGTGGGCGGCGTCGCTCGCAAGGCGCAACGCGGTCGTGCCCGTGCCGCAGCCAAATTCAAGGACGCGGTCATCTTTGTTCAGATGCGCTTTGATTCGTTCAATGGTCTTGTCGTAAGCGGCCTTGTCCCTGACAGGTCGTTCGGAATATTTTTGCGCAACATTTTCCCAGAATTTTCGATCGGCGCTCATATAGGTCCCTCATCCGCTGGCGGAGAGCGGATAAGGGGTGTTTATCGGCGGAATTCAAGAGCCGTGCGGCGGACCGGTATGGAAAGGGCGCGAGCCGAAGTTTGCTTATTCCGGCACGTAGTCCGGCAGGAACGTCTTGATTTCGGCCATTTGCTTTTTGAGGCGCGCATCGGCGTCGGCCATTGTCTCGTCGGCGCCGACCGGCGTCATCAGGCGGACCATGGCGCCGTCGGAACGCTTTTTCACAACCGCATCGAACATCAAGAGGAATTTCATCCTGAATTCATTGGCGACCATGCGCCCGCGCTGATCATACCAGTAGTAGACGAGCTGGCGGTGGTTACGATTCTGGATGATGAGCCGGTTATACGTCCTCGACGCATTGTCGTCTGTCGCCAGAATGTCGTGCTTGGTGATCTGCCAGCCGCCGCCCGGAATGCACTGGCGCGGACTGTGCCAGGACCGTCCGTCCCGCTGGGCCTCCAGATAAGCGACATAGAGATTGTAAAACTGATTATCCGGCGACACCAAATCCACGACGATCGTATCGTCCGCGCCCAAGACCTCCGCAACTGTTGGGTCCATGGGGCGCACTTGCGTTCGCCAACTGTCGTCGAACTCGGCCGGCACCGCCGCGAATGTCTTTCGTTCGGGAATGATGAGATTATCCGTAGAGAGAAGACCCGCCAGTCCGATAAAAGCGACGGCGAGGCCCGCGAAGAGGCCGCCGGTCGCTGCAATCCCGGTCGCGCCTTTCGACGGCTTGACCGGCTCCAGTTCCGGCGCCCCGATGGCGTCGAGCGCGTTGCCCTTGGCGGCGCCGAAGCGGGTAATGAGCCAGACCACGGCGAAGAGGGCGGCTAGGCACAACAAGAACACGACCCAGCCTTCGAAGAAGTGCAGGGCGCCCTCGGCGTGCTGCGCCCCATAGGCCTGGACGAGCGCGCCGGTGACGGCGATCCGGAAAGAGTTCATCAGGATCGTGATCGGAATGGTCGCCGCAACAATAAGCGCTTTGCCCCACAATGGGCCGCGGAAAAGATACGCCGCCATCACGCCGATGGACATGAACGGGAAAAGATAGCGCAGGCCGCTGCAGGCTTCGGCGACGGCGAGTTTGTAGTCGCCGAGATCGATAACGTTGCCGGAGAGATAAACCGGGATGTTCATCGCCTCGATCATGGCGACGCCGATCACTGACGACATCTGCTGGAATTTCCATGACAGCACGGTGATCACCCAATAGGGCGGCGGCACCGCGAAAAACAAAAACGCGATCGGCGCCGCGGTCGCCTGCAACAGGGAGAGGCCGCCGAAGGCCGCCGTCAGCCCGGCGATCGAAATCACGATGGCGATGTGCTGCAAGACATAGATGTGGGTTAATTGACCGAGAACGGCGAGCAAGCCGGCGACGCCGAGCAAACCGACGCCGACAATCGACGGCGCGCCGATGCTGCGGCGAATGGCGTCGCGGTTGGTCCATACAAGCCAGGCGGAAATCACCGGAATGAAATAGCTGTGCGACAGCTCCTGCTGGCCGCCCCATCGCGACCACAAATTGCCGAGAGCGTCCCAAAACAGGAAAATGAGCGCCGCGACCGCTGCTGCGAACAGGCCGACGGCGACGCGGTTCGGGAAGGCCCCGCCGATACTCGAACTCATACGGTCAATCGCCGTCATGGCCGCTCCAACGCTTTCACCGCTTCATTACAGGCGGGTAGGAATAACGAACAGTGCCAAGCCGTGCAAATACTGTGCAGGCGCGCTGATGCGCTCGGTTAACGATCACACCTAAATGTGAAGGCTGCGTCGGTCCCTCAGCGCAGCTTATGGTTGGAACGCCGGGCGAACCGCCCGGCGGGGCCCCGCCCCTTCGGATCCGTCGACGCCGCGTTTACGGCCCTGGATATGTCGGTTCGATGACAGGGGAGAGAACGGTCAAAAACCGGTCCTCTGACCAAACGAAAAGGGCGGCTCAATAGAGCCGCCCTTTCGCTACGCAACTTAATCTCGGGCTGACGGCCTACATCATGCCGCCCCTAGGATCGGGCATTTGCCCGATCCGTCGGACTTAATTGATGGGCGGCTTTTTGATGCAATCGCCAAGGGCGATTACATCATGCCGCCCATTCCGCCCATGCCGCCCATGTCAGGCATTGCCGGGGCGCCGCCGTCTTTCTTCGGCGCTTCGGCGACCATGGCTTCGGTGGTGATGAGGAGGCCGGCGACGGACGCCGCATCCTGCAGCGCCGTGCGCACGACTTTCGCCGGGTCGACGATGCCGGCCGCGATGAGGTCGACATATTCGTCTGTCTGCGCATTAAAGCCGTGTTTGAAGTCGTCTTGTTCAAGCAGCTTGCCGACAACGATCGAGCCTTCGCCGCCCGAATTGCGGACGATCTGGCGGATCGGCTCTTGCAGGGCGCGGCGCACGATGTTGACGCCGGCGTCCTGATCAGCGTTGTCGCCTTTGACGCCGTCAAGGGCTTTCGATGCGTAGAGGAGCGCCGTGCCGCCGCCCGGCACGATGCCTTCTTCGACAGCTGCGCGGGTTGCGTTGAGCGCGTCATCGACGCGGTCTTTGCGTTCTTTCACTTCGACTTCCGTCGCGCCGCCGACTTTGATCACCGCAACGCCGCCGGCGAGTTTCGCCAGACGTTCCTGCAGTTTTTCACGGTCGTAGTCAGACGTCGTTTCTTCGATCTGACGACGGATCTGGCCCGTGCGGGCTTCGATGTCGGCTTTGTCGCCGGCGCCGTCGACGATCGTCGTGTCGTCTTTATTGATCGAGACTTTCTTCGACGTGCCGAGCATGTCGAGGGTAACGCTTTCCAGCTTGATGCCGAGGTCTTCGGAGATGACCTGGCCGCCGGTGAGAACGGCGATGTCTTCCAGCATCGCTTTGCGGCGATCACCGAAGCCCGGCGCTTTCACCGCAGCGATTTTCAGACCGCCGCGCAGCTTGTTGACGACAAGGGTCGCCAGCGCTTCTCCTTCGACATCCTCAGCGATGATGAGCAGCGGGCGCGAAGACTGAACTACGGCTTCGAGCAACGGCAGCATCGACTGAAGGTTGGAGAGTTTTTTCTCGTGCAGAAGGATATAGGGATCTTCCAGCTCGGCGACCATTTTGTCCGCATTCGTGATGAAGTACGGCGACAGGTAGCCGCGGTCGAACTGCATGCCTTCGACGACGTCGAGTTCGGTTTCGAGGGATTTGGCTTCTTCGACCGTGATGACGCCTTCGTTGCCGACTTTGTCCATGGCCTGGGCGATCATGTCGCCGATTTCTTTTTCGCCGTTGGACGAGATCGTGCCGACCTGAGCGATTTCCTCTGAAGAGGCGATCTTGGTCGCGCGGTCTTCGATGTCTTTGACGACTTTGGCGA
Organism: Hyphococcus sp.; assembly: GCA_028289605.1. Classification (GTDB taxonomy): domain Bacteria; phylum Pseudomonadota; class Alphaproteobacteria; order Caulobacterales; family Parvularculaceae; genus Hyphococcus. The sequence continues at coordinate 180,956 of JANQON010000005.1, forward strand.
CGGCGAGATCAACGCCGCGCTTGAGGTCCATCGGGTTCATGCCGGCGGCGACAGACTTGGCGCCTTCCTTCACGATCGCCTGGGCGAGAACGGTCGCGGTCGTCGTGCCGTCGCCGGCTTCGTCGTTAGTTTTCGACGCGACTTCGCGCACCATCTGGGCGCCCATATTTTCGAACTTGTCTTCAAGTTCGATTTCCTTCGCCACCGTGACGCCGTCTTTGGTCGTGCGCGGCGCGCCGAAGGATTTTTCGATGACGACGTTGCGGCCTTTGGGGCCCAGCGTCACTTTCACCGCATTGGCGAGAACGTCGACGCCGCGCAGCATCTTCTCGCGCGCTTCGGTCTCGAATTTGACTTCTTTCGCAGCCATGTTGCTTGCTCCTTAAATTCCGTGATGGGGGTTAGTCGACGATCCCGAGGATGTCTGACTCCTTCATGATGAGGAGTTCCTCGCCGTCGATTTTGACTTCCGAGCCCGACCATTTGCCGAACAGGATTCTATCGCCCGCTTTGACGTCGAGCGGGATGAGGTCGTTGTCGTCCCCGCGCGCGCCCGAGCCGACGGCGACAACTTCGCCTTGCTGGGGTTTTTCTTTCGCGGTGTCGGGGATGATGATGCCGCCTGCGGTCTTTTCGTCTTCTTCAATACGACGGACCAGCACGCGGTCGTGGAGCGGCCGAAATGCCATGGGTGCGTGTCTCCCTTGGTTGAAATCCTAATAAAAACAACCGGTTGAATGATAGAGCGAGCGTTTTCGCGCGATCGCTAGCACTCGCTAAATCCGAGTGCCAGCGGCGATTTAGGGCGGCGACGGCTGACCGTCAAGGGCTTGAGGCCCTGCAGGGCCGAGGAAAATCACATTATCCGCCGCCGCCGCCTGGCGGGCGATACATTTCAACTTGTTCCATGGTAAATGACCGCTAAATCTAAGGCGGCGGCGCGACGGTGAACGGGCTGCGTCGGGGGTGCGCGCCAGCGCGGCAGAGGGGATTTGCAGACATGGTGTCGGGTATCTTTGCGTCGCTGTCGGACGGCGATGCGGAAGCGAAAGAGGAAGCGGCCAAAATCGAGGCGCAGGCGGCGGCGCGGGAGGCGGCGCAGTCGAGCGGCCGGCCGAATGTCTTCGAGGATTGCTATAAAGACCGCCGGATCCGGTCGCTCTTCCGCATCAACGCCCTGTTCTGCCGATTGCGCGAGGAAAAAGGCGAGCCGCCGATCGATACCAGCTATGAGAATCTCTCAAAACGCCGGGAAGACTACAAAGAGATCGAGCGCTTCGGCGTCGAAAACAGAATGGCGCTGCGCGGCGTCACCAAACGCGACATTCGCCGGGCGACGGCGTTCCGAGCGACCTACGCGAACATGCAGGCGGATCGGATTTACAAGGCGCTTCCCTACGGCAAGATCTACCTGCAGATGGTGATGGCGTTTTATTCCGTTTCCAGACTGAATTTCGACCGCCTGTTTCGATATCAGATCCTGTCGCTGATCGGCGTGGCCGCGGCTTGCGCGTTGACGGTGTTCTTCTGGACCCCCGACGCCGCGCCGGCAGGCTATCTGACGACAGGATTTGCGGTTGCGAGCGGCGTAATTCTGATCGCGTTCTTTCTGTTCAATGTCTTTATGTACACGCTTTACAAAAGCGCCGTTGAGGTCAATCGAACAACGATTGCAGACAAGGTCGGCGAACGGATTTTTCACCTCATCACCGCCGAACAGGCCTGTCTCAGCCGGATCACCACAGAAGAAAACAGCGCCGAGAACGATGCTGACTGGAAAGAGCGCGCCGAGCTGTGGGCGTTGGCGGCGGTGGCGTTTCGGTGGCGCGTTTACATGATCAAACAGTTTCTCGACATCGCGACGCACAAGATTTTGCGCCGCTATGTGTGGCTGAACAATTTCACCATTCCCGTTATTATCGCGCCGATTTTCGTCGTGCTGATCGGCGCCATGGCGTACGCCGCAGTCGGCGACGCAGGCTGGTTCGGCGAGAACGCCGTGTTGATGAATGTGATGGGATCGGCGCCGGCTGGATTTTTCGCCGCCGGCACCCTCGCGACGGCCTCGCTGCTTGCGTATTTCCTGTGGAGCGCCAATCCGGCCGAAACGCTGAATTTGATCGCGGCCCGCATTGGCTATGTCGACGCCGGCGCGGATATCGAAACGCCGATCGACATTATCAGGCATTTGGTCGGCAGGGTTTCCACAGCCAAAAATGAAGGCCGGCGCTACTAGGGCGCGGACCGCCCGGCGCAGCGACCGGCCCGTCTCCGCCGCTAGCGTGCTGATGCGCAAAGGAAAATAACGCAGGCGTTATCGCCAGCCTTGGGCCGGCCGCATTCCGCCGGGATTTTCGCCGCAATTACGAGGTTTTAATTGCAAACGGAAAGGCGCTTGCGCGATATCGGCGGGCGCGTTTACCAGTTGGCCATGTCGGCTCGCTAGAGGTCCGGCGCGCCAGAAAAGATATTTCGCTGCCTAAAGGAGCAAGCACTATGCGGAAGGCACTCATCATCGGGGCAATGGCGGCAATGGTCGCCGGCTGCACCACCAATCCCTACACCGGCGAGCAACGCGCGAGCCGCGCCGTGACGTCAGGCGCCGCAGGCGCCGCGGCGGGCGCGGCGGCGGGCGCCATCGGCGGCGCGATCGCCGGCAACGCCGGCAAGGGCGCCTGGATCGGCGCTGCGGCGGGCGCGGCCATCGGCGGCGGCATCGGCGTCTATCAGGACCAGCAGCAGGCGAAACTGCGCGAACGGCTGCTCGACGCCGGCGTTCAGGTCCAGCGCGACGGCGACAACATTTATCTCATCATGCCGTCGGATATTACCTTCGCCGTCAATCAGTCGGACATCAAACCGGGCTTCTATCAGACGCTCAACGCGGTCGCGGAAGTGCTCGACGAGTTCGACAAAACGACGATTACCGTTGCGGGACACGCAGATTCGACGGGTCCGGAGCAATACAACATGCAGCTGTCGCAACGACGGGCGCTTTCGGTGTCGAATTACCTCGCAGCGCAAGGCGTGGCGGCGGGCCGCCTGCAGGCGATCGGTTTCGGCGAAAGCCGTCCGATTGCGGACAATGGCACTGAAAGCGGGCGTTCTGCGAACCGCCGCGTTGAAATCACGATCGACCCGATCGAGAGCCAATTCCGATAATATTACCGATCCTTCAGGATAGGTTGAACAACCCGCCCGGTTTCGGGCGGGTTTTTTAATGGGATTTAACTGAGCAACGCCCCGGCGGCGGCGATCCTTAATCGCTTATAAAGGCTGATTACCTAATCTTGCCGGGAAATGCGCGAGGCGGCGGTCCAGAGAGAGGCGCTGCTGAATACGGGGCGTTCTGATGAACATTCGAGAGAGAACCTCGAGGTACAGTGCCGCGGTGCTGTTTCTGGCCGGCGTTACCGGCTTTTTCATGGTCACAGCGGCGATCAACCAGCAATTCAAGCCTGATTTGGAAATCTGGCTGGGCGCCGCGCTGGTCGCGTCTCTCTTGTTGCACGCCCGCGCCGGTTTTGCCCTGAGCCAGGCGCAACGTGAGATTGATATGCTGGAGCGCGAGGCCAACAAGCTGAAGCAGGAAAAAGACTCCGGCAAAAAACCGATTGCGCCGATGCCCAAGGTCGAACTGGTGACCGCAAAAGATCTGTCTGCAGACGATGCATCCATGCTGGAGCGGGTCAAATCGGCGATCGAGAACGAGCGCGTTGATCTTTATCTGCAGCCGATCGTGTCCCTGCCGCAGCGCAAGGTGCGGTATTTCGAATCCTTTTCCCGTCTGCGCAATGAAGACGGCTCCATCCTGCGGCCCGTTGCCTATCTGGAAGCCGCCGAGCGCGCCAATCGCATCGGCGCCATCGATAATCTGATCCTGCTGCGCGCCGTTCAGGCGCTGCGCAATCTTGGGCCCGAAGCGCAACACCACCGGATCTTCTGCAACATTTCTCCGGCGACCCTTTTTGATGACGATTTCTTCACGCGCTTTACCGATTACCTTGACGCGAACGAAGATCTCGCGCCGCGTTTGGTGTTTGAGTTTACCTATCCGGCCGTTGAGATGATGTGCGGCGCCGTTGAAAAGAATCTCGACGCAATCGCGCGGCGCGGCTACGCGTTTTCGGTCGACCATGTGCGCCGGTTTGATCTCAACTGGAAAAAACTGCGCGAGCGGAATTTCCGCTACGTGAAATGCTCAAGCGCCATGTTGTTGAGCGAAAATAATGGCGGCGAGCAGGCGCGCATGCGCGTTCGCGGATTCCGCAAACGTCTTCGCGAGCACAATATCGACCTGATTGTCGAAAAGGTGGAATTTGAATCCCACGTGCCGGAGATCCTGACCCTCGGCATCGACTACGGACAGGGCGAACTGTTCGGCCCGCCGCGTCCGGCTGAATTCTACATTCATTCGGAGAATGAAGCAGAGGCCGAAGACGTCTCAAGCGTCGTTCCCTTCGCCAAGGCCTCTTAACAACCGCGCATCGTTGTTGACCGGACGCGCCCAGCCGGCTTACCCCTTGCCGCATGAACGCGCCCAACCTCATCCAGGGACTGTCGGAAATCGCCCCGCGCTATGATGCGATGGCGTGCGACGCCTGGGGCGTCATCCACAATGGCAAGACCCTGTTGCCCGGCGTCGCGGACGCCATGCAGCGCTTTCGCGCCGAGCGCGGTCCAATCGTTATTCTCACCAATGCGCCGAAGCCGTCGTCGGTTATTCCGGGGCAGCTGGACCGGCTGGGCCTGCCGCGGGACGCCTGGGACGCGATCGTGACCTCCGGCGACGTAACCCGCGCAGAAATCGAGGCGCGGGCGGGCGCGCCCGCCTATCGTATCGGGCCGTCCTTCGACGATCCCCTGTTCGAGGGCGTCGACGTCGCATTCGTTCCCGACATCGCCGACGCGTCCTTCATTGTCTGCACAGGGCTGAACGACGGGTTTACCGAAGAACCGGAATCCTACCGCAAGCTGTTGTCGGGCGCGGCCCGCCGCGGGCTGACCATGGTGTGCGCCAATCCCGACATCCAGGTGAACTGGGGCGGCCGGCTGATGTGGTGCGCCGGCGCGCTGGCGGAAGTCTTCGCGGAGTATGGCGGCGAGGTTGTTTTCGCCGGCAAGCCGTTTGCGCCCGCCTATCGTCTTGTTGCGGAGAAAATCGAACATGTCCGCGGCGACAAGGAGGCGCGAATTCTCGCTGTCGGCGACGGGCTCAAAACAGATATTCTGGGCGCTAACAACGCCGGGCTCGACGCCGTGCTGGTCGCCGGAGACGGCGGTCTTTTGGAAGGCGCCGGCGGGCTCGAAGACGCGGCTGCGCAATTGCGCGCGCTTGACCTCGCCGCAACGGCGATCATGACGGGGCTGAGATGGTGAGCGACGCGTCCTTCATTGCAGCGATCGGCAATTTCGACGGCGTTCATCGCGGTCACCAGCATCTGCTGGCGGAAACCATCGCCTTTGCCGACAGTCACGGCGCGCGGCCCGCGGCGCTGACATTCGATCCGCATCCGCGGCGGTTTTTTCGGCCGGAGGATCCGCCCTTTCTCCTGACCGGGGCGGCGATGCGCGAGGACTTGCTTCGCCGGTACGGAGCGGAGGAAGTCTTTGTGCTGACGTTCGATGCGGCGCTGGCGGCGCACTCGCCCGAAGCGTTCATGGTCGACGTCTTGCGCGACAGGCTCGGCCTCGCCGGCGTTGTGGCGGGCGCCGATTTTCGCTTCGGCAAGGGCCGCGCCGGGGGTATCGAGGCGCTGCAGACGATTGGCGAAGCAGCGGGCCTAAGGATACGGATCGCGGAGGTCGTGGCGGAAGATGCGTCTACGGAGAAATTTTCCTCCAGCGCAGTGCGCGCCGCCGTCACGGGCGGCAAGATGGATACGGCCGCGCGCTCGCTCGGCCGGCCCTGGGCCGTGCGCGGCGTGATCGAGGAAGGACAGAAACTCGGCCGCACCCTCGGTTTCCCGACCGCCAATATGACGCTCGGCGATCTCCTCGAACCGCGCAAAGGGGTGTACGCAACGCGGATTGAAGTCGACGGCGAGGTTTATGGCGGGGTTGCGAATTTCGGCCGGCGTCCCACGGTCGGCGCCGACGCCCCGCTTTTGGAAATCCACCTGTTCGACTTCGAAGGCGATCTCTATGGGCGCGAGATCGACGTCGCTTTTGTCTCATTCCTGCGCGATGAACAGAAATTTGACGGCCTGGACGCCCTCAAAGCGCAGATTTCAAAAGATTGTGAGCAAGCGCGGGACATTTTGGCCGGCTCTTCAACGCGTTAACGCTTTCCCAGCCACATTATCGACAATTTTGCGCGGGACATTGAAGGTCTCGAAATAACGCTGGGGGCGGTCGCCCCGGCTGGAGGTTGCGTGATGGGCTTGAAAGCGACGAGAAACCTGTTGATCGGCGCCGCGGTCGCGGCGGCGGCGACATTCGGCGCCAGCGCGCCGGCGAGCGCCGGCGGCTATTACGGCCATGTGGGCTATCATGGCGGCTATTACGGTCACTATCGCCCGTACGGCTATCGGCGCGGGTATCGCCATCACCGTCACTATCATCGCGGCGGCGGCGGCGGCAAAGCGGCGGCGATTGCGCTGGGCGTCATCGGCGGCGCGATCATCCTGAACGAGGTCGCCGAAAGCCGCGCGGAACGCCGCGCCTATGAAGATCGCTACTACCGTCGTTACAACCGTTATTCGACGCGGGCCGCGCCCGCCTATGACCGCGACGCTTTCGAGCGCGGCTATGAACGCGGGTTCGAACAGGGACGGGCCGACGCAGAGCGCGATGCGCCGCAGGACCTTCGCCAGGGCGATGTCAACGACGACGATCTCGATGCGCGTCTCGACGGCGCCCGTTACGACGGCGGCCCTCAGCCGATCCGGTTCTCGGCCGCAGAGGCCTATCAGTCCTGCATGATCCACGCCCGGGCGGCGCTGAGCGAGCGGGGCTTCATGCTCGCCGCCCCGGCCGCGCCTGAAACCGCTGAAGACGTCGGCGCAGCGTGGAAAATGACCGCCACCGTCTCGGCTCAGAACCGCTCCGGGGAGAGCTGGAGCCGGGCCATGTATTGCGAGGCGGACGCCGACCGGGTCTATCTGCTCGAACTGATCTGACGCTTTCCTTTACTTGCACCCAAGGGAACGATAAGACCGCCGGCATGTTCGGCGGTCTTTTCATATCCGCGCTCATTCGAATTAGCGGCCCGGCTCGGCGCGCGCGCTAAACGCTTGCGCCCGAGACCGGGCTCTGCTTCACCATTTTCCTACAGCAAGCAAAGACGAGATTTGACGATGTCGGATGCATCTAAGAAGGACGCATCAACCGGTCCCGATTACCGGGACACCCTGTTCCTGCCGGAAACCGACTTTCCCATGCGCGCCGGGCTCCCGAAAAAAGAGCCGCAGCTCCTCGCCCGGTGGGCTGAGATGGGGATGTATCGGGCCTTGCGCGAAACCGCGAAGGGCCGGGAGAAATTCATCCTTCACGACGGCCCGCCTTACGCCAACGGCCACATTCACATGGGCACGGCCCTGACCAAGGTTTTGAAAGACCTGATCGTGCGGTCAAAGCAGATGGCGGGGTATGATTCCAACTACGTGCCCGGCTGGGACTGCCACGGCCTGCCCATCGAGTGGCAAGTGGAAAAAGAGTTCGCCGAGAAGGGCCGCAAAAAGCGCGATGTTCCGACGGCGGAGTTTCGCAAGGCCTGCCGCGACTATGCGCAAAAATGGCTCGATATCCAGCGCGAGGAATTCAAGCGCTTAGGCCCTGAAGGGGACTGGGACGACCCTTACACCACCATGGACTTCAAGTCCGAGGCGCTGATCGCCGCGGAGCTTTTAAAGTTCGTGGAGCTCGACCTCCTCTATCGCGGATCGAAGCCGGTGATGTGGTCGCCGGTGGAGCAGACGGCGCTCGCCGAAGCGGAAATCGAATATCACGACCACCAGTCGACGACGATCTGGGTGAAGTTTCCGGTCGAGAAGATCGACGATCTCTCCGCCGATGCGGTTGATCGCGGCGATCGGGAGATGTCGCGAGACGACTTCCGTTCGCTTGTCGCCGGCGCCGCTGTCGTCATCTGGACAACGACGCCCTGGACGATCCCCGGCAACCGGGCGATCTGCTATGGACCGAAGCTCTCATACGGCCTTTACGAAGTCGTCGCGATGAAGCCTGACCTCGAGTTCGAACCATGGTCGAAACCGGGCGACAAACTGATCTTGTCCGACGCCCTTGCGGAAAGCGTGCGCGAAGCCGGGCTGATCGCCGAATGGACGCGCGTCGCCGACATACCGGCGGGCGCGCTGCAGGGCGTTTCCTGCGCCCATCCCTTGCGCGGATTTGAAGGCGGCTACGGGTTCGACGTGCCGCTGTTGGCTGGCGATCACGTCACCGACGAGGCGGGAACCGGCTTTGTCCACACTGCGCCCGGTCACGGTCAAGAAGACTATCTCGCCTGGGTCGGCGCCTTCGGGACTCAGAAAGAAATTCCGCATACGGTCGATGAGAACGGCGCCTTCACTGACGAGGCGCCGGGTTTCACCGGCCAGCAGGTGCTGGTTACGGAAGGCAAGAAAAAGGGCAAGGACGGCGGCGCCAACAAGGCGGTGATCGAACAATTGATCGCCCATGGCAAATTGCTGGCGCGAGGCCGGCTCGTCCACTCCTATCCCCATAGCTGGCGTTCAAAAGCGCCGGTGATCTTCCGCAATACGCCGCAATGGTTCATCGCGCTTGATAAGCCGACGGCGAATGGCAAGACATTGCGGGAAAACGCGCTCGCGGCCATCGACGCGACGGAGTTTACGCCGGCTTCTGGGCGCAACCGCATCCGTACCATGGTGGAAGGCCGTCCCGACTGGCTGATCTCGCGCCAGCGCGCCTGGGGCGTGCCGATCGCGATCTTCGTGCATAAGGATACCGGCGCGGTCCTCCAGGACGCCGGCGTCAACAAACGCATCATTGATGCGATGACGCAAGCCGGCGCCGACGCCTGGTTCGACAAAGATCCGCAGGATTTTCTGGGAGCGGACTATAACGCCGCCGATTATGAGAAGGTCGACGACATTCTCGACGTCTGGTTCGATTCCGGATCAACCCACGCCTTCTGTCTGGAACAGCGCGACGACCTGCAGTGGCCGGCCGACGTTTACTGCGAGGGCTCCGATCAGCATCGCGGCTGGTTCCAGTCCTCGCTCCTTGAAGCCTGCGGCACGCGGGGCCGCGCGCCCTACAAGCATGTCGTCACCAACGGCTTCGTGGTTGACGGCGAGGGCCGCAAAATGTCGAAGTCTCTCGGCAACGTCATGCTGCCGGAAGAGGTCATCAAACAGTATGGCGCGGAGATCATCCGTATCTGGGTCGCCAGTTCCGATTACACCGAGGATTTGCGCATCTCCAAGGAGATCGTCGGATCGGCGGTCGACGCCTACAGAAAGCTGCGCAACACGCTGCGCTATCTGTTGGGCGCGCTGAGCGGATTCGATGAAAGCGAGCGGCTTCCCGTGGCGGAGATGCCGGAGCTAGAGCGCTACGTTTTACACCGGGTGAAGGTCCTCGACGAAGAGATCAAGGCGGCGTACGCGGCGTTCGACTTCAAGACCGCCTGGCGCAAAGCGATGGATTTCGCCGCCCAGGAGCTGTCGGCGTTCTATCTCGATATCCGAAAGGATGCGCTCTATTGCGACGCCCCGTCCGATCCGCGCCGCCGCGCGGCGCGCACGGTCATGCACGATGTGCTCGATCGCCTCAATGCGTGGATTGCCCCAATCTGCGTCTTCACTGCTGAAGAGGTGTTCCTGTCGCGCAATCCGGATACGGACGGATCGATCCACTTGACGCTCTTTCCGGAAACGCCCGCCGAATGGCGCGACGATGCGCTTTCGGACAAATGGCGCAAGATCCGCGCCGTGCGCCGGGTCGTCACCGGCGCGCTGGAGGTTGAGCGCCGCGAGAAACGGATCGGCGCCAGCCTCGAAGCGGCGCCCATTGTGTATGTCGCCGACGATGACTTGCGCGCGGCTTACGACGGCCTCGATGCGGCGGAGCTGTTCATCACTTCCGGCGCGACGTTGAGCGGCGACGCGGCGCCGGCGAGTGCGTTTCGCCTTGACGGGGAGGCGGCCGATGTCGCCGTCGTTCCGGCCAAAGCGGGCGGCGCCAAATGTGCGCGCTGCTGGCGCATTCTGCCTGAGGTGGGAACGGTTCCGTCCCATCAGTATCTCTGTCAGCGCTGCGCGGACGTTGTGTCATGACGAGTGTTGCGGACATCAAATCCCGCGCGCGGGACTGGTTCGCTGCGGCGCGGGCGAACCCGCTGTTCTGGAAAGCCGGGCTCGGGGCGGCGGCCATCGCCGCCCTCGACCAACTGACGAAATACTGGATCGTCCATCAGGTGAAACTGCCCCAGCTCGGCAAGATCGAGATTTCGGGCGTTTTCGATCTCACCTACGTCCAGAATTACGGCGCCAGCTTCGGCATGCTGTCGGGCATGCGCTGGTTTCTCGCCGCGCTGTCGATCGGCATCTCGCTCGGCCTGCTCTATTGGCTGGGTCAGCTCAGGCGGCCGGTGGCCGCGACCGGGGTCGCCTTCATCGTCGGCGGGGCGCTGGGCAATCTCTATGATCGGATCGCCTATGGCTATGTGGTGGATTTCCTCGATTTTTCCGGTCTGATGTTTCCCTGGGTCTTCAATATCGCCGACGCCTCCATCAATGTCGGGATCGCCTTTATCCTGCTTGACGCTTGGCAGACCCGGGAGAAAAAGGACGTTGGCGCATAGGGCGCGAGACTGAAAATCCGCATTGCTCTGTTGTTTCGACTACTTCTTCCCCGCTCATCCCGGCGCAGGCCGGGACCTCCACCGGCAAATTCTGAATGTATTGCTCGAGATCCCGGCCTTCGCCGGGATGAGCGGAGGAAAGGAGCCTCGTATTCCCTCCCAAACCGAGAGACGACATCTTCCGCCTTTCCGCCGCCGCAATCGGTCGCTATAAGGCTTTTCCGGTCAAGGCGGTAACGAAGTTGGAGCATCGAACATGACGCGCATTACGAGATTTCTGGGGATTGGTTTGCTCGCCGCCGGCGCGCTCGCCGCGTCCGGATGCGGGGTCGGCCGGGCGCTCGGGGACAACAAGAACGCGCCGGACGAATTCGCCATCGCCACCAAGGCGCCGCTGGTGGTGCCGCCGGATTACGCCCTTCGCCCGCCCAAGCCCGGCGAATCCCGTCCGCAAGAGCTGTCGCCGTCTGAACGGGCCCGCGAAGTCCTGCTCGGCGATCCGAACGCCGCCCCGCCCAGCGAAGGGGAACAGTTCCTGTTGCGCAAGGCCGGCGCGCTCAACGCCGATTCGAATATTCGCAATATCCTCAACGCCGAGGTCGGCGGGCGCGGCGAAAAGAACCGCTCGCTGGCGAACCAGCTGATCTTCTGGGATTTCATCAACGGCGAGGTCGACGATTCCGCAGCGCCCTTGCGAGTCGATAATCCAGAAGAATGGATGGCCGAACGCCAGAAACGGATTGAAGCGGTCATCGGCGAGGACCAGCAAGTTGAGATCAAAAAATCCAAGGCCCTGAACCTGCCGGGGATATTTTAGGGTTGATGTAAAAAAATCCGAATTACCCCGTCCCCGCTCATCCCGACGAAAGTCGGGACCTCAGTCGGCGGACTCAGGGCGTGTTGTACAAGATCCCGACTTTCGTCGGGATGAGCGGAGGCTCAGCTTTGCGCCTCGTGATGAGCCGATGCGGACTTTTTGCATCGCGCTCTAGTCCTTCACCTTCGGCGACGCCGCCGATCCAGCAAGCAACCCGCCGTCAATCGTAAGCTCCGCGCCTGTCATGTAGGCGGCCTCGTCGCTTGCAAGCAAAAGCGCAATCGCGGCCACCTCTTCCGGCGTTCCAAAGCGTTGCATCGGCGTGTCGGCGACAATCGCCTTCATGGCCGCTTCGCGCGCGGCGCCCTCGCCCAGCATGGGCTCCCACATGGGCGTTAGGATCGCCGCCGGGTGAATGGAATTGCACCGGATGTTGAGCCCTTCCTGGGCGCAGTAGAGCGCAACGGTTTTCGTATGATTGCGCACCGCCGCCTTCGATGAGGCGTAGGCGGCGGCGGCCGGGATGCCGACAAGGCCTGAGCGCGACGAGATATTGATGATGGCGCCCGCGCCCTTCGCCCGCATGGCGCCGATGGCGTAGCGGCAGCCGAGAAAAACCCCGTCGAGGTTGATGGCGTGCACCGCGCGCCAGTCGGCGAGGGAGGCGTGTTCCGGATCGTGCGGTGCGGCGGCTTCCTCAAAGCCGGTGACGCCGGCGTTGTTGACGACAATGTCGATCGTCGGGACCGCCTCGGCGAAAGCCGTCCAGTCCGCTTCGGACGCAACGTTGAGCGCGTGGAACGCGCCGCCAATGTCGGCGGCGACGCGCGCGCCGTCGTCTTCGTTGATATCGGCGATATGCACGAATGCGCCTTCGCGGGCGAAGACCCGCGCGATGGCTTCGCCGATACCGCGCGCGGCGCCGGTCACAAGGGCGGTCTTGTTTGCGAGACGTGTCACGAATAGCTCCGCTGCGACGGCGCCGGCGATAGGGCGGCGCGGGGCGATGGGGAAAACGCTGTTTTGAACCGGAACCCGGCCGCTCCATAATAGGGCATGACGAATCAGGCCGCGACCCCATTGGAAACCGCCCCGGTGATCCGGCGCCTGCCGCCCGGCGCGGTCAATCGCATCGCCGCCGGCGAAGTGATCGAACGGCCTGCGGCGGCGGTCAAAGAACTTGTCGAGAACGCCCTCGACGCCGGCGCGATCCGGGTCGAGGTTGAGATCGAACATGGCGGCAAAACGCGCCTTGTCGTCACCGATGACGGATGCGGCATGGCGCGCGATGATCTGTTGCTGGCGGTCGAGCGTCACGCCACCTCAAAGCTCCGCCCCCGGACAGACGGCGACGTTGATCTGATGAATATCGCGACGATGGGATTTCGCGGCGAGGCGCTGCCGTCCATCGCCGCCGTCGCCCGGCTCTCCATCACTTCGCGCGCCCGCGGCGCGGATGACGCCTGGACGCTTCAGGTCAATGGCGGCGACCATGGCGAGCCGGCGCCGGCGGCGTTCGCAGGGTCGGGATCGCGCGTCGAGGTGCGCGACCTCTTTTATGCGACGCCGGCGCGGTTGAAATTCCTGAAGTCCGATCAGGCCGAGACGACGGCGATCGGCGAAGCGGTGCGCAAGCTCGCCATGGCCCGGGCCGATGTCGCGTTCAAGTTGACCTCGTCGGGCCGCAGGATTCTTAATCTCGCCGCGGAGCCGATGACGGAGGATGGCCGCCTGGCGCGTCTCGCCGCCATTATGGGCCGTGATTTCGGCGAGAACGCCATTGCGATCGACGCGACGCGGGACGGCGCGCGGGTGTCCGGCTTTGCGGGGCTGCCGACTTATAATCGCGGCCTGCCGGACAAACAGTTTTTATTCGTGAACGGACGGCCGGTGCGCGACAAGCTGATCGTCGGCGCGGTGCGTGCGGCCTATGCCGACTTTCTCGCCCGCGACCGCCATCCCGCCGTAGCGCTCTTTCTCGACCTGCCGCCCCATGCGGTCGACGTCAACGTGCATCCCGCGAAAACCGAAGTACGTTTTCGCGACGCCGGGGTGATTCGCGGTTTGCTGGTGAGCGCGTTGCGCCACGGCCTCGCCGAAGCGGGGCATCGCGCCTCGACCACCGTCAGGGATTTCGCGCTCGGCAAGATGACGCCCCAGGGGCCGGGCGTTTCGTCGGCTTATCAGGCGGCGGCAAGATCCAATCCCTTTCTGCGCGACTTTCAGGCGCCGCCGCTCGCCGATCCGCCGCGACGCTTTGACGGCGCCGACGCCCCGTCCGCGCCGCAAAGCGAACCGGAAAAGGAGGCGCCTGACCCGGCCTTTCCACTCGGCGCGGCGCGCGCGCAATTGCATGAAACCTACGTCGTTGCGCAGACGGCGGACGGCCTCATCATCGTCGATCAGCATGCGGCCCATGAACGGCTTGTCTATGAACGCATGAAAGCCCGCCTCAGCGAGGGCCGCGTTGAAGGACAGGGCCTGTTGATCCCGGAAATCGTCGAACTGGCGAGCGAGGAAATTGCGCGGCTGAAACCGCGCTTCGACGAGTTCGCCGAACTCGGCCTCGTCATGGAGCAATTTGGCGAGGACGCGGTGATGGTGCGCGAAACGCCGGCGCTGTTGGGCGAGGTTGACGTGAAAGCCCTGGTCCAGGCGCTCGCTGACGAGCTCGCCGCCATCGGCGACAGCCTGGCGCTGAAGGAACGTCTCGAAGAGGTCTGCTCCTCCATGGCGTGTCACGGATCAATTCGCTCAGGACGCCGGCTCACCGGCGATGAAATGAACGCGCTGTTGCGCCAGATGGAGGCGACGCCCCATTCCGGTCAGTGCAATCACGGGCGGCCGACCTATGTGGAGCTAAAACTGGCCGACATAGAGCGGCTCTTTGGACGGCGCTGACGGCGTTTTCTTATGGACCGGTTTTGCCCTACAGTTTTGATGCGACCAAAGGGGGGAACGTAATAATGACATTCCGACGTTTGCTGGCGGCGCTGATCGTTGCCGCAACGAGCCTGTTTGCATCCGCCCTTGCGGGCGACAAAGAAACACGAACGGCCGCCTACGAACCGATGGCGCCGTTTGAAAAACTCGCCGGACGGGTCTGGAGGGGCGAGGGGACGGGTCCCAATGGCGAACCCATTGTCGACATCGCCGTGCATGAAATGATCCTCGGCGGCCGCGCTTTTCAATCGACGCACAAACTGGAGGGCGCTGCGTATGGCGGGCGCACGATTTTTTTCTACGACGAAGGCGCGAAAGATTATGTCTTTCACTATTTTACCACGGCCGGATTTCACACGACGGGAACCATAGAACCGACAGCGACCGGCTTTATTGCGGTCGAATCCGTGAAGGGACATGACACATATGCGGAAGTGCGCTCTGAGATGATCGTTGAGGACGCGGTGTTGCGGGTTGTCTCCTCTCATGTCGCCCATGACGGAAAGGAGTCATCAGGCGACGCGCTGGTCTATACCGAGATGGACCGCAAAGAGGTCGTCCTGCTTTTTGACGAAGCTGACGCTCTCTTCGGCAAGCGTACAGAGGTCAAGAATTCCCATGACCGCTACGCCAATCAGGAGACGTCCTATTTGCTTTCGGCTCTCGGAAACAGACTCTTCGTTGCGCCCCCCACGACCAACCAAAAAGATAGAGATGATGACGAAGACTGAAGACGGGTTTACCCCCCTTACCGCGCTCGGCGACTTTGTTGCGCGCGCCGATGACGAGATGGAAAGCCGCGCGGCGGCGTTTTTTGACGACATCAAGCGCCGTCACACCATCCGTGCTTTCACCGACGAGCCGGTGCCGCAGTCCGTGATGGAATCTTGCATCGCCGCGGCGGGGCGCGCCCCTTCCGGCGCCAACCATCAACCCTGGTATTTCGGCCTTGTCGGCGACCCCGTTATGAAACGCGAGATTCGGCTCGCCGCCGAAGAGGAAGAGCGCGCCTTTTACGGCGGCCGCGCCGGCGGGGAGTGGCTCGACGCCCTCGATCCGCTGGGTACGGATGAGCATAAGCCCTTCTTGGAAATTGCGCCCTGGCTGATCGCCGTCTTTGCACAGCGCCGCGGCGGCGTGCGCGCCGGCGAGGACAAAAAGAACTATTACATTCATGAAAGCGTCGGCATTGCCTGCGGGTTTTTGATCGCCGCCTTGCATCATGCGGGACTTGCGACGCTCACGCATACGCCGAATCCCATGTCGTTTCTGAACGACAAGCTGGGCCGGCCGGCCAACGAAAAGCCCTATCTTCTGATCGTCGCCGGCCGGCCGGCGCCGGATGCGGAAGTGCCGAATCACGCCCTGGTTAAGAAGCCCCTGGACGAAATTCTCACCGTCTACTGACGGCCTGTTCCGCCGGTCGTGGAAAAGTCGGCGTCAATTTGGCCTTTGCGGCCCCTGCAAATCACTCTAGCGATCCAGCGGAAGGGAGAGATTGATGCGTTCCGCCGCCGGCGGCCGCACAGGAGAAGGGGCGCTTTTATGGGCATGCTCAAGGAATTCCAGGACTTCGCCGTCAAGGGCAATGTGGTCGACATGGCCGTCGGCATCATCATCGGCGGGGCCTTCGGCACCATCGTCAAATCCCTGGTCGACGACGTCATCATGCCGCCAATCGGCTTGCTAATGGGCGGCATCGACTTTTCCAACATCGTCATTCCGCTGAAAGCCGCGACCGAAGACGCCGAAGCGGTGACCGTTAACATCGGCGCGTTCATCAACAACGTCATCGCATTTGTGATTGTCGCCTGGGCGGTCTTCCTGCTCGTCAAAGGCATGAACAGCCTCAAAAAGAAAGCGGAGGAAGCGCCCGCCGAACCGCCGGCGCCGCCGCGCTCGGAAGTCCTGCTGGAAGAGATCCGCGACGCCTTGAAAGCGCGTAGCTAAGTTTCGACGACCCAAGCCAGTGAGAGAAGAGCCCGGGGCCGTTCGGCGCCGGGCTTTTTTCATGGGGCGCATTTGGGCGCAGTTGCCGCTGCCAGCCCCCGCGTCTATATGCGTCGCTCGCCAGTTGTAAGACCGTTCATGACGCCGCTCAAAAACATCCGTAATTTCTCCATTGTCGCCCATATCGACCATGGCAAATCGACCCTCGCCGACCGTCTGATCCAGGTGACGGGGGGACTGTCCGATCGCGAGATGAAGGAGCAGGTGCTCGACTCCATGGAGCTGGAGCGCGAACGGGGGATCACCATCAAGGCCCAGACCGTGCGGCTTACCTATAAGGGGCAGGACGGCGAGGACTATGTCCTCAATCTTATCGACACGCCGGGCCATGTGGACTTTACCTATGAGGTCTCGCGGTCGCTCTCCGCCTGCGAGGGCGCGCTGCTGGTGGTGGACGCGAGCCAGGGGGTTGAGGCCCAGACCCTCGCCAATGTTTATCAGGCGATCGACGTCGACCTCGAAATCGTGCCGGTTCTCAACAAGATCGACCTGCCCGCCGCCGAGCCCGACCGGGTGAAAGCTCAGATCGAGGACGTCATCGGTCTTGACGCGTCGGACGCGCTGGAGATTTCCGCCAAGACCGGGATCGGCATCGAGGGCGTCCTCGAAGCCATCGTCGAACGCCTGCCGGCGCCGGAAGGGGACGCAGACGCGCCCCTAAAAGCGCTGCTCGTGGACAGTTGGTACGATCCCTATCTCGGCGTCGTCGTCCTGGTGCGGGTCCATGACGGCGTTCTCAAAAAAGGCATGAGAGTGCGCATGATGTCGTCGGGCGCGGTGCACACGATTGACCAGGTCGGCGTGTCGCTGCCGACGAAGACGCCTGTCGATTCGTTGGGGCCCGGAGAAATCGGATATCTGACCGCGTCCATCAAAGAAGTCGCCGACACCAATGTCGGCGACACGATCACCGACGATCGCAATCCGACGGATGCGGCGCTCTCCGGTTTTAAACCGTCCGTGCCTGTTGTGTTTTGTGGCATCTTCCCGGTCGACGCCAACGATTTTGAAGATTTGCGCGAGGCCATGGGCAAACTGCGTCTCAATGACGCCAGCTTTGAATTCGAAATGGAAACGTCGGCCGCGCTCGGCTTCGGTTTCCGTTGCGGCTTTCTGGGGCTGCTGCACCTTGAAATCATCCGTGAACGGCTCGAGCGCGAGTTCGATCTCGACCTCATCACAACCGCGCCGAGCGTCATCTATCACGTGCATCTGACCGACGGGACGATGATCGAGATGCATAATCCGGCGGACATGCCCGACCCCGTGCGCATCGACCACATGCAGGAGCCCTGGATCAAGGCTACGATCATGACGCCGGACGAGTATCTGGGCGGCATTCTGAAACTCTGCGAAGAACGCCGCGGCGTGCAGGTCGACCTTACCTATGCGGGGTCGCGGGCGATGGTGGTCTACGAACTGCCGCTTAGCGAAGTTGTTTTTGACTTTTACGACCGGCTGAAGTCGGTCTCCAAAGGCTACGCCAGTTTTGACTATCAACTGCTCGACTATCGCCAGGACAATCTCGTCAAGATGCAGATCCTGGTGAACGACGAGCCCGTGGATGCGCTGTCTATCATCGTCCATCGCGACAAAGCGGAATCGCGCGGCCGCGCCATGTGCGAAAAGCTGAAAGACTTAATCCCGCGCCACATGTTCAAGATTCCGATCCAGGCCGCGATCGGCGGCCGGATTATCGCGCGCGAAACCATTGCAGCGCTCAGAAAAGACGTTACTGCGAAATGCTATGGCGGCGACGCGACGCGCAAACGCAAGCTCTTGGAAAAGCAAAAAGAGGGCAAGAAAAAGATGCGCCAATTCGGGCGCGTCGAGATTCCCCAGGAAGCGTTTATCAAAGCGCTGAAGATTGATAGCTAGTCTTTTTTGAGTATTATAGCGCCCAATATTGACAAGTATTCATTCAGTCGGGGCGGCTAATGGGCGGATATTCCAGCGGTTGGGGCGCGCTGAAGCCTGTCATTCTGGTTTTGATTGGATTGTCGGCGGTTGCGCGTGCGCCCGCGGCGCACGCTGAAGATGTAGACGCCGCGCCCGTCCGCCAGGAACCGCCCGCGTTTCCGGAAGCCTGCAGACCCGGTCCCGATGACGACTTCACAGAGCAAACGGTCATTGTGGCTTATGATGTTTCGCGTCGCGGACTGCCGGAGAATGTGCGCGTGCGCGAGACCTCAGATCCGTGTTTTGACGATACGGCGGTGGCGGCGGTGCGCAGCTGGGTGTTCGAACCGCGGCGGGTCGACGGAAAAGCGCGGCAGCAACAGGACCTCGAAACAACGTTCAAATTCGCCGTTGACGCCGAAATTACCCTGGAGACCTTTGATGCGCGTCCAATCAAGCGCGTCCCGCCTGAGTTTCCGAATTGGTGTGGCGGATTTACGCGCGCGGAGTACAGGGTCGTTGTTGAGTTCGACGTCACCGAAGAAGGGCGCACCTCCAACATTGAAGTTATTGAATCGACGAGAAGCTGCTTTGAGGCGGCGGCGGTCAAGTCAGTAAGGAAATGGCGATATCGCCCGAAATATGTCGACGGCAAGCCGGTCGCGCGACCCGGCGTTGTGACGCAAATCGTTTTCGTGTCGGCAGGCGCCCGTTCGCGCCCTGATCCGGAAGATCGGATGCGCAACATCGTGGTGAGGAAACTCAACAAAGCCGGAAACCGGATCAAAAAGGATCCCGCTGCGGCGTTGGCCATGCTCGAGGACATTGAAGCGGAGTATGGCGCTTCCTTTACGCAAGCGGAAAGCGCGGCGTTCCACCAGATCAGAGGTTTTGCGCGCATCGCCGCAAATGACCCCCGCGGGGCGCTGGATGACTTGCGGATCGCCAAGAAACGGCAAAAGACCGTAGACGAAAACGAAGCGGTTGAGGACGCGATCATGAAGCTTGAGTTGTACCTTGCGCAGGAGCCGATTCGCGACGCCGCAAAAGAAGACTCAAGCGCGGGATCGCCGCCCGAGGCTGCGGACGAGAACTAAGCGCCGCTTTCCGTTTTCAGCGGCGCCCGCATTCTCCGCAGCTTGGGCGGCGCCAATGTTCCTTCGATTGCGCCAGCTACAGCGCCTACTCCGCCGCAATCGATGCGCCGACAATGCTCATGATCTCGCTGGCGATGGCGCGGATTTCGTCGGCTGCTTTTGACGAGGGCGCCGTCTCCGTCACGCCCATTCCTGCCGAGACGCTTTCGGAGAACGCCGTTCGGTTGCCGATCTCGACGCGGGCGAGCGGCAGGCCCTGGCGTTTAATTTCTTTACGGATCATGTCGGCGACGCGCGCCCGCGCCGGCGCCCGATTGACGACGAAAAGGGCCGGTTTTCCCGCCGCGCCCACAAGTTCGGCGGTCGGCAACGTCGCATCAAGGTCGAGGGCGGACAGCTGGATGGGCGTTACCACAATATCGGCGGCGCGAATGGGGCCCCGGACCGTGGAATCCACGCTGGGCGGGGTATCGATCAACACGACGTCCGCCGTGTCGCGAAAGCCCCATAGCAGGGTGGAGATGGTGAAGCGCGCGGCGCGTTTGCTGTCGGCGAGACGGACCAGCGGCGCCGTTTCCGGACGGCGCGCGCGCCACAAAGAGAAACTCCCCTGCGGATCGGCGTCGATCCCGGCGACGCGCAGACCCTGCGACGCGAAGGCCGCCGCCAGTTGGCAGGCGAGCGTCGTCTTTCCGGCGCCGCCTTTTTTCTGCGCGATGGTGATAACGATAGGCATGGGCGAAAAGTGTTCGTCGCTCGATTATCAATGCGTTTGAAAGGACAACTACAATGCGTTTCTCACCGGCGGCGTATCCCGTCGGCTGTATCATCACAGGCGCAAGTCTAGCGCTGATTCTGATACGGACTGAGTCGAAAGTGCATCTTGAGCGCGTCGCAGGGTCGCCAGAGGCGCAATGAGCGCGCTGGCAGGTTCGGAAATTTTTCCACAAGCGGCAGCCTTGCGACTTGCCGTCCGGCGCAGCGCTAGAACCGCACGGTCAATCCGATGTTCAGGATCGGAAAGAACTGAATGTCGTCGAGGTCGTCAGCGAGGCGGTCCCGTTCTTCGGCGAGTTCGGCCTGGAACAAGGGATCGTTGGACAAAAGCCCGCCGGTTGAGGCGAGGGCGACGTCCGGCGAGCCCATATACATGGCGCCGATCAGCGCTTGAAAGCCAACCCGCTTCAGCGCGTAGGCGCCGTTGTTGAACCCAAGCCCCAGGAAGGGCGCGGCGCTGTTCCAGTCGGCGGCGCCGGTGATCACGCCGACCTCCTGGGGCGTGAACACCTGGTCGCCGATTTCCACCGGGCTTGCGGGCGTCGCCGTCAGGCCAATCGTGCGGTCGCCGACATAAACCCCGCCGGAGAGGCGAAACCCGTTGGCGGCCGGATGAATGTCGAGCGCGACGACGCCGGAGGTGAAACCGACATCGAGATCGTAGTCGATGTCGTCGATCTCGCGGGAGACATCGAAGCTCGCGTAACGGAAACCGCCGCGGGCGACGAACAGCGGGTTGAGCTTGTAAAACGCATCGGCGCCGACGCCGTCGGACCCGACGGACGGCCCGAGCGTGAACCCGGTGGTCTGCGCTGCGGCGCGAACCGGTCCCAACACCGACAACAATAAAATAAGTGCAGCGAAGATCTTGCCCATAACGCGCCCGTTTGTTGTCAACAGAAGAAGCGGTGAACGCTAGCCGGCGCCCGTGAACGAGAGTTCAAGTGGTTTGATAAAATGCGAGAAGCGAACGGTTACCGGGTCTGTCCCGGTCTGAGACGCCGGCGACCCCCGGAAGCCTCAACTCATCTTGCAACCGCAGAATGATGCGATTGTCATCGTCGGACGGTCGATGGTTCCCGTCCATCTCCGTCCGACGATCTCGGGCCATTCGCGTGTCGCTTCAGGTCCTCGGAACAAGTCCGAGGACGACAGCGCCCCTTTTAAGCGGTGTGCAAAATGATCTGCTGATCGAGGTCCCAGCCCGACCGCGAAGCGGTCAAGCTGTATTCTGCGCGCGTTCGCGCGCGGGCCGCGAAGCGGTCAAGCTGTATTCTGCGCGCGGGCTGCCAGGGTTCAGTGGAGCTTTAATTTCGGGCGGACAACCTGGTTAACGTGGCCGACCATCACCATAAAGGCGCCGCGCAGCCAGCCATGGATGGCGAAAATATGCATACGGTAGAGCGACGTGTACATGATGCGCGCAAGTCGGCCCTCCACCGCCATGCGGCCGCCGACGAGGTTGCCCATAAGACTGCCGACAGTGGAATACCGCGAAAGCGATACGAGCGAGCCATAGTCTCTATACTGAAAAGTCTTAAGCGACCGGTTTTTGATCATCGCCAAGACATTGCGAAAGGCGGTGTCCGCCATCTGGTGAGCGGCCTGGGCCCGCGGCGGGATCGGGCGCTCGTCGCCGCGCGGAACGTAGTGAGCGCAGTCGCCGATAGCGAAGATGCGGTCGTCCCTTGTTGTTTGCATGGTGCCGCGCACGGAAAGGGTGTTCTTGTCCGTCGTTTCCAAACCGCCGATGCCCCTTAGAAAGTCCGGCGCCTTCACGCCGGCCGCCCAGACCTTGAGTTCGGCCGGCGCCGGGTCGCGATCTTTTAACTCCATGGCGAGCGGCGTCACATGCGTGACCTGCGCGTTCGTGACAACGCGGACGCCCAGGTCTTCCAGCGCTTCGCGGGCGGCGTCGGCCAGTTCTTCCGGCAGCGCCGGCAGGATGCGCGGCCCGGCTTCCAGCAGCGTGACCGAAAGGCGGGATTCATCAAAGACTTCAAGCCCGTAGTGCCTGAGGCCCGCTGCGGCGTTATAGAGTTCCGCCGCCAGTTCAACGCCGGTGGCGCCGCCGCCGACAATCGCGATGCGCACCCGTTCGTCAGCTTCCGGATTGAGCGACATGGCGCGCGACACGCGCAAACACTGATTGAGCAGCTTCTGCCGAAACCGGTCCGCTTCGTCGCGGCTCTCCAGAAAGAGGCAGTGTTCGGCGACGCCCGGAACGCCGAAATCGTTGGAAACCGATCCCACCGCTATGATGAGATAGTCATAACGAATGCGGTGCTCGCCGATGATTTCTGCGCCGGTTTCATCGTGTAGCGGCGCGATCACCACCTCGCGCCGCTCCCGGTCGATGTCCTGCATGGCGCCCAGAAAATAGCGATAGCGATTGGCGTGTCCGTGGCTGCGATAACCGACTTCGTCGAGATTGGCGTCGAGGGACCCGGCGGCGACTTCGTGCAGCAGGGGTTTCCAGATATGCGTCTGGTTCTTTTCAATCAAAATGACGTCGTATTTGTCGCGGCCGAGTTTTTTGCCAAGCTTGGTGACCAGTTCCAGCCCGCCGGCGCCGCCGCCGACCACCACGATTTGTATCTTTTTCGATTTGCCGCCGGCTGTCGCGGGCGCAGGGCGCTCAGAAGCGGGCGCCGCCGTCTGGTCCGTGGCCGCTCCGTCCGTGGATGATCTGGCGTATTGCTCGTTCATTGCGCGCCGCTGTTTCGACAATGAACCCTAACGAACTTCGGCGTCGCTGACGAGCGCGCCGTCGTCGCTATTCGGCGCGCTTGACATATTCCATGGTCTCCGTGTTGACCACGATTTTTTCGCCGGCGCTCATATAAGGCGGGATCATGATCCTGAGGCCGTTGTCGGCGACCGCGGGTTTGTAAGACGACGACGCCGTTTGACCTTTCACCGTCGGTTCCGTTTCAACGACCTCAAGCGTGACATGTTCCGGCATCTGTACGCCGATCGGCCGGCCTTCGTGGCTTTCTACGACGACCGCCATGCCGTCCTGCAAGAACAAAACGCGCTCGCCGATCAAGTCCTTGGGAATGGAGATCTGTTCGTAGGATTCAGAATCCATGAAGACCAACAGCTCGCCTTCTTCATAGAGAAAGGTGTGGTCTTTTTGTTCGAGGCGCACCCGCTCTACGGTTTCCGATGCGCGAAAGCGTTCATTCAGCTTGGTGCCGGTTTCCAGGTTCTTCAGCTCAACCTGCGCATAGGCCGGGCCCTTGCCCGGTTTAACGGCGTTGGTTTTGACCGCAATCCACAGGCCCCCTTGATGCTGAATGACATTACCGGGGCGGATTTCATTACCGTTGATCTTCATGCGGGGTCCTTCTGCGGGCGGCGCATGCCTCTAGCAAGGCGGTCATGGTCTGACAAGGCGGCGCAGCGGGGCGGGCGTCCCCTGTTAACCAAACCGAAACCGTTTCGCCGGCGTCGGCGCCCGTCAACAGTCCCTTAAGAACGCCCGTGTAATTTTGCCCGGTGGGAGTGGGTGTATGTGAGGTTTGACCGAATGAATCGCATTTCCACATCAGCGCAACGCGAGACCCGTTCTTCTCAGGAAGGCGACGCCGTCGCCTTGTCCTTACGCGTCATTCACGAAACGCCGCTTGGGCGCTATGTCATTATTTCCTGCTGGGCGCTGTTGCTTGCAGTCATGGTCCCGCTCGCCGTCGCCTTTACCTGGTATGTGGCGACGATGGCGGCCGGCGCGGTGCGCACCCTGGTGGAAAGCCGGATGCAGGCGGCCCAGGACAAATACGGCGATCAGGACCGCAAGCGCCGTTACGCGCTGGTCGCCATGGCGTCGTGTTCGTTCTGGGCGGTCGCCCCGGTGCTGGCGTTCAGTGCGGAGCATGAATTCGGGGTCGCTGCGACGATGCTGTTCATCGCCACCGGCTATATGCTGGCGTTCTCTCAGTTTCGGGCGACACCGGTGAACGCCCTCATCGTTACCTCCCCATACGCCGCGGCGTATGTGATCTGTCTCGCACTCGCCTATGGCGGGCCCTACTTCTGGGCTCTGGCGGCGTCAGCGCCGGTGCTCGCCACGGGCATCGCCTATGTGCTCATCTTCGGGTATCGCACTCAGGCCAGCGCGGACCGTACGGCGCAGGAACGGCGCGTCCTGATCGAGGAGTTGAGCGCCGCCCGCGTCGCCGCGGAACGCGCCTCTGAAGCGAAATCCATGTTCCTCGCCAATATGAGCCATGAAATCCGTACGCCAATGAACGGCGTCTTAGGCATGGCCGAGCTGCTCGCCTCGACGCGGCTCGACAGCCGGCAGCGCATATTTGCAGAAACCATCCATAAGTCGGGAGCCGCACTCCTCACCATCATCAACGACATTCTCGACTTCTCCAAAATCGAGGCCGGCAAGCTGGAGCTCGAAAATGCGGCGTTCGATTTGCGCGCGTCGGTGGAGGACGTCGCCGCGCTGGTCGCCTCGCGGGCGCAGGAGAAACAGATCGAAGTCATCGTACGCTTCCAGCCGGACCTGCCGAATGTTCTGGTCGGCGACGGCGGCCGTGTGCGTCAGGTCGTCACCAACCTTGTCGGCAATGCTGTGAAGTTCACTGAGGCCGGGCACGTGTTGATCAATGTTTCCGGCCGGGCGCAGTCGGACGAGGCCACCGTCCGCATCGAGGTTACCGACACCGGCGTCGGGATTTCGAGCGAGAAGCTGGAGCGCATTTTCGACGCCTTCCAGCAGGCGGATCCGACGACCACCCGCAAATTCGGCGGCACCGGCCTCGGCCTTTCGATTTCAAGCCGGCTGGTGGAGGCGATGGGCGGTAAAATCGGCGTCACGTCCAAGATCGGCAAGGGCTCGACATTCTGGATAGAGCTGACCCTGCCGGCGCGGGACAGCGGCGCGCTGACGCAGACGGCCACGTTCGAGGCGGAAGGGCGGCGGGTGCTCATCGTCGACGATATCGACGTCAATCGTCACATTCTGAAAGAACAGCTCGCCTCGTGGGGATTCGCGCCCGACGCCGCGCCGGGCGGCGCCGAGGCGCTGGCGATGATGCGGGCGGCGGCGGCGGAAGGGCGCTCCTACGCGCTTGCGGTTCTGGATTTTCACATGCCGGAAATGGACGGCGAAGAACTGGCGCGCCGCATCAAGGAAGACCCGGCGATATCCGATACGTTGTTGATGGCCTTAACGTCCGTCGACGGCGGCGGCGATGCGCGCCGTTTCCGCGAAATCGGCGTCGCCGCCTATCTCGTCAAGCCGGTGCGCAGCGCGTTGCTGTTTGAGACCATCGCAGAGGTCGTCAAACGAGGCGAACGGGCGCCGGCGGAAAACGGCGCTGACGCCGCGAGACCGGCAGCGCAGCCCGCCGAGCGCGCGTCGCCGATCCTGTCGGACAAATGCACGATCCTTTTGGCCGAGGATAACGAAGTCAATCAGCTTGTCATTCGCCATATGCTCGATCCGAACGCCTATGAGCTCGTGGTCGCAAGCAACGGCAGAGAAGCGGTCGAGGCCTTTGAGGAGGACCCCGCGCGCGTCGACATCATTCTGATGGATGTCTCCATGCCGCAGATGGACGGCTACGAAGCTACCCAGGCAATCCGGCGGATTGAGGACGGAAGCGGACTGGCGCAGACGCCGATCGTCTGCCTGACCGCTCATGTGATGGCCAAAGACGTGGAGCTCGCCCACGCTAGCGGGATGGACGACTTTCTGTCTAAGCCGGTCAGCAAGGAAAAGCTTGAGCGGGCCCTGGCGCGCTGGGTCGGCGCGGCGTCCGTCGGCGCCGAGGACTCGTCAGGCGCAGCCTAGCCGGCGAGGCGAGCCATGTCTTCTTCGGAAATCTCAAAATTGGCGTAGACGTTCTGCACGTCGTCGCAATCGTCAAGGGCGTCCATCAGCTTCATCAGCGTTTCAGCCTTGTCGGATGCAACCTCTATCGTGTTCTGCGGTTTCCAGGTCGGCTTGGCCGCTTCCGGTTCGCCGAACTTCGCCTCGAGCGCTGAGGCCACCTCGGCAAGCTGGTCGAACGCGCAGTAGATCTCGTGCATCTCTTCCGATGACTGAACATCATCGGCGCCGGCGTCGATAGCGGCGTCAAGCATGTCTTCCTCGCTGGCTTTTTCTGCGGGGTACTGAATAAAACCGACGAGATCGAACATGAACGACACTGAACCGGTCTCGCCGAGATTGCCGCCGTTTTTCGAGAAGATGGTGCGCACTTCGCTGGCGGCGCGATTGCGGTTGTCGGTCAGCGCTTCGACGATGACGCCGACGCCCGCGGGACCAAAGCCCTCGTAGCGGATTTCTTCGAAACTCGCCTCGTCCGCGGCGGTCGATTTCTTGATCGCCCGGTCGATATTGTCCTTCGGCATCGACTGCGCCTTGGCCGCCTGAATGGCGAGGCGCAGGCGCGGATTGAACTCCGGATCCGGCGCGCCCATCTTGGCGGCGACCGTGATCTCCTTGGAAAGCTTGGAGAACATCTTTGAGCGCTTGGCGTCCTGACGACCCTTGCGATGCTGAATATTGGCCCATTTACTGTGTCCGGCCATGGCGACCTCGTCTCGCGAAAATTCATATGAAGAACGGTGAAGCGGGCGATGTAGCCCGCGACGGCCCGTCATTCAAGCCGCGCGCGGCGAAGCCAGGGTGAAACAAGCAGGGACCTTCATGCCCCTGTTCGCCCGCCCCGCGTAGCCCGGCGCGCGTGAACTCTTGGTCAGGCGATGTGCGATCCCGGTCGCCGCTTGACGGGATTCGTCGTCCGTCCGACAATCCAAGGCGGGGAGACCTTTCCTATGCCTCAACCGGTCAAAGACATAACAATCGTCGGCGGCGGCACCTCAGGATGGCTGGCGGCGTGCTATCTCGCCCGAGTTTTCAACGAGCGGATGCGCGCCGGCGATCTGGCGATCACGGTGATCGAAAGCCCTGACGTGGGCATCATCGGCGTCGGCGAGTCGACAGCGCGGCCGATGGCGGACCTGTTGCGCATTCTGCGCATTCCTGAAGCCGAATTCATCCGCCGCTGCAATGCAACCTTCAAGCTGAGCGGCTGGTTCGCCAATTGGGACGTCGACGAGGACGGCAAACCGGTTTCGTGGGTCAATCCGTTTTTCTCGCAAACCGACATTCACGGGGTCAATCCCGCTTACATGTTCGCGTCCTATGCAATGCGTCCGGGGGGCGGCCCGACCAAGGAAGGCTTCACCGAGGCGATTTCAGTCTGCCCCGCCATCATCCGCGCCCATAAGGGGCCGCGCAAGATCGGCGGCGGCGATTACAGTTCGGAAATTCCGTATTCCTATCATATGGACGCGGTTGAGCTCGCCAAGATCCTGCAGGAGCGCGGCAAGTCGCTCGGCGTGAAACAAATCCTCGACCATGTGGAAGAAGTCAGGCTCGACGACAGGGGTTTTGTGAAGGAACTCGCCCTGCGCGAGCACGGCGATCATGCGATAGAGTTTGTGATCGATGCGACCGGTTTCGCCAGCATCATCCTGGGTAAGGCGCTGGGCGAGCCGTTTGAGCCATATGATAATTACCTTCTCAATGACCGCGCCGCGGTGGCGCAGTTGCCTCATGACGATCCGACCAGGATCGAACCGACGTCCCGGGCGACCGGTATGGACGCGGGGTGGAGTTTCCGCGTGCCGCTCTTCAACCGGGTCGGTTCCGGCTACATTTATTCCAGCAAGTTTGTTTCCGACGATGAGGCAGTCGACGAATTCAAGCGCTATGTGGGGCCGGCGGCGAAGGATATCGAACCGCGCATTATCCGTATGCGTATCGGCAAGGCCCGGCGCTCCTGGGTCAAAAACTGTCTCGCGCTCGGACTATCCAGCGGCTTTGTCGAGCCGCTCGAGGCGACGGCGATCTATTCGGTTCAGACCGCGCTGCAGTGGCTGCACAATTACTTTCCGGACAACGATTTCGATCCGGCGGTGGTGCAGCGCTACAACGATCTGATTGACGGATTTTACGATGAGATCATTGATTTCATCACGCTGCTCTTTTGCATTTCCAATCGCGAGGATACGCCTTATTGGCGCGCTGTCCGCCATGAGATGGATGTGCCGCCGCGTCTGAAAGAGAACCTCGAAGTGTGGAAGCGCACCATGCCCGACGAGCTGGACCTCGGATCCTTTACGTTCTTCTCTCCCACGTCCTATCGCTCGGCCTTGATGGGCAAGCAGTTTTACAAGGGTCGGCAATATGCGCAGGTCTCGCCGCTCGGCGAGCCGGTCTGGAACGAGTATCTGAAATTGCGACGGGATCGAACGCAAAAATTGTTGAACGTGCTGCCTGATCATTATCAGCTCCTGCGCCATATCAGGGGCGAAGGCGACGCGCCTGGCTTTTCGATCAGCGGATCGGTGTTAAGCGGACACGGCCTATGACGCGGCTCGACGACAAAATCGTGCTGATCACCGGCGCCGCGCGCGGCATCGGCGCCGCCGCCGCCAGGTTGTGCCGCGACGCCGGCGCTGAAGTTATCCTGCATGCGTCGAGCCCGAGCGCTTCCGCCGCCGAAGTCGGCGTCGCAGTCGGGCAAAACGAAAGCGATATCGTCTTTGAGGACTTCACCCAATCTCATGCCGGCTTCCGGCTGGTGGAGCGCGCGCTGGCGAGGCATGGCCGCGTCGATGCGATCGTGAATAACGCCGGCGCCTTCACCCCGTCGCCGCTGACCGGCGACATCGCCGACTGGGACGACGGCTGGGCGCGGGCGATGGCGGTGAACGTGCAGGCGCCTGCCGACATCTGCCGCGCGGCGGTCGCCCATTTTCGCGATCGCGGGGCGGGCGGCGTCGTCGTCAATGTGGCGAGCCGGGCGGGCCACCGCGGCGACGGCGTTGAAAACGCCGCCTACGCCGCGTCGAAAGGCGCCGTCCTCGCCATGACAAAGACCTGGGCGCGGGGCCTCGCCGGCGAGAACATTCTTTTTTACGCTATCGCGCCTGGCTGGGTTGAAACGCGCATGGCGCCCCAGGACATCGCCGCGCGCGCCGAAGCCGTAAAGGAAATCCCGCTCGGCCGGGTGGCGCAGCCGGAAGAAGTCGCCTCGATGATTGCCTATCTGGTCAGCGGCGCCTGCCCGTCGGCGACGGGCGCGACGTTTGATATCAACGGGGCGAGTTACGTGCGGTAGGGCAACACGGCGCACACCCCACGTACCCGCTCATCCCGGCGCAGGCCGGGACCTCGTTCGGCAAATTCGGTTTTCACTGCCCGAGATCCCGGCCTGCGCCGGGATGAGCGGAGGAGAAGTGGTTGAGAAAATGAAGGTGATGCGGATTTCATTCACCACATAATTCGCGGGCCTTGCGGTTTCTCCCGGTAATGACTAAACGATCCCGACCAACCGAGAGATTTATGTCAGAGAATGTAATCGGCTGAACTTTGAGTTGACGCAGCGCCCGCGGCGCCGCGTTCGGTTTGGCTATTCTCTCAGGCATTTCCATGAACATTTCGAAGGCGGAGCAGCGTACGCTCCACGTTCTGGCGCGCGGCGGCGCGATCTTTGTTGAAAAAGACGAAGCCGGCAAAATCATCGCGGTCAACTGCATCACGCGCGAAGGCTGGACACTCGCCGACTGCACCCTGGCGTTGTTTCGAAAGATGAAACGCCGGCGCCTCATTGCATCGAGCAACAGCGGACCCTATCGGGCGACGGCTATAGGCCGGCGCTCGGTGCGCGCCCAGCTTGACAACCGAGCGTGAACGTTCGGGCGGGCGCGCTCGCTCGCCCGGCGTTTTCAAGCGCGGGCAAACCGGTCATAGTCTGCAGATGGACTCATCGCAGGCTATCCATATCGTCGAGTGCCACGCGGAAGGCGAGGTCGGCGACGTTGTTGTCGGCGGCGTCGCGCCGCCGCCGGGGGACACGGTGTGGGCGCAGTCCCGCTACATTGAAAAAGATCGTAGACTGAAGGATTTTCTCCTCAATGAACCGCGCGGCGGCGTCTTTCGCCACGCCAATCTGCTGGTCCCACCGAAACACAAGGACGCGGACGCGGCGTTCATCATTATGGAACCGGAGACGGTTCCACCCATGTCCGGCTCCAACACCATGTGCGTTGCGACCGTGCTGTTGGAGATGGGCGTCCTGCCCATGCGCGAGCCGGTAACCACGTTGAAACTCGAAGCGCCGGGCGGTCTGGTGGATGTCGTCGCGCAATGTCAGGGGGGCCGCGTCACCGGCGTGACCCTGACCAATATCGCATCCTACGCAGATCGGCTGGGCGTGTCGCTCGACATCGACGGCCGCATCATCCCGGCGGACATCGCCTTCGGCGGGGATAGTTTTGTCGTTGTCGATGCGGGCGCGCTCGGCTTTGCGCTGACCGTCGACGAAGCGCGCGCCCTTACGGTTCAAGGGATGAAGATCGCCCGCGCCGCGCAGGAACAGGTCGGGTTTTCTCACCCCGACCTGCCGGGCATGAACGAGATCACCTTCTGCCTTTTCGCCGGGCCGGTCGAAAACGAGGGCGGCAAGCGCGTGACCAAGCATGCTGTCGCCATCAAGCCTGGCAAGCTTGACCGGTCGCCCACCGGGACCGGTTGCTCGGCGCGGTTGGCGTTGATGCATGCCCGCGGCGAGGCGTCGGTCGGTGATGAAGTCACGTTCCGGTCGGTCCTCGGATCAGCGTTCAGCGCCAGGATCGAATCGGAAATGACCGTGGGCGAGCGAAAAGCCATTCGGCCAAGCGTGACGGGCCGGGCCTTCGTCATGGGAACGCGGCAGCTGACGACGGCGCCCGAAGATCCGTGGCCGACCGGCTATCGCTTGACCGACACCTGGCCGGCGCCGACATGACGCCGCCGCCCTTTCTGACCGCAGCCGATATAGAGCCGCATCTGTCCTGGCGGGACGCGGTCGCGGCCATTGAGGCCGGTCATCGCCTGCCCCGCGCCGACGTTGACGATGCGGTCGTCGCGCGCGCTGCGGACGGCCTGCTCATCCGGGCGGGGTGGGTGAAAGGGCTCGGCGCCGGCGCCAAAACGGTGACAGTGTTTCCGGGCAACGCGGCGGCGGGCGCGCAGCATCCGTCCGTACAAGGCGTATTTGTCCTGTTTGATGAACACACCGGTGCGGCCCGGGCCTTTATCGACAGCCCGCTCATCACTAAATGGAAAACCGCAGCGGATTCAGTGCTGGGCGCGCGCTGTCTCGCGTGGGCAGACGCGGCGCGGCTGTTGATCGTCGGCGCGGGCGCCGTCGCGGTCGGTCTTCTCGCCGCTTACCGCGCGTGTTTCCCAGGTCTTCAGGAGATAAGCGTCTGGGCGCGCGATGACGCCAGGGCCCGGGCCTTTGCAGATGCGCATGGCGTGCGGCCAGCATCGGGTGCGCTGGCGGAGGCTGTTGCGGCGGCGGACATTATTGCAACGGCGACGTCGTCCACGGCGCCGGTCCTGAACGGGAAATGGGTGCGCGCCGGCGCCCATGTGGACCTCGTCGGCGCCTATCGCGCCGACATGCGTGAAGCGGACAATGTACTGATGTCCAAAGGACGGATCTTCGTCGACTGCCGCGATACGACGCTTGACCATATCGGCGAGCTTTCCATGCCGATCGCCGAAGGCGCAATCACGCCCGCAGATGTGTGCGGCGATCTTTATGATCTTGTCGCGGGCGACGCCGGCCGACTGAGCCCTGACGACATCACCATTTTTAAGAATGGCGGCGGGGCGCATCTCGACATCATGACGGCGGATTACATGTGTCGTGCGGCGGGGATTGGTTAGGGCGGTTTGGGGGTTGAACAACCCTTAATTCCGCTCATCCCGGCGAAGGCCGGGATCTCGTGCAAAAGATTCAGAATTTGCCCACCGAGGTCCCGGCCTTCGCCGGGATGAGCGGATTTGTTGTTGGCAGGGTCGGGTAGAAAACTCCCGCGCTCAATCCATCTGCGTCTGACGCAATCGCCCGCCAATGCGCAAAGGCTCAATGCGTTCGGCGAGCCCCGTTTGCGGGTCCGTGTCGACGACCACGCCGCAAAGCGTTGCCTCGCCGGCTGCAGGCGAAAACCGCCCGCTCTGCATCTTGGTGACAAAGCGGTGGAGCGGTTCTGATTTCTCCATGCCGATGACGCTGTCATAATCGCCGCACATGCCAAGATCGGTCATATAGGCGGTGCCGCCGGGCAGGATTTGGTCGTCCGCCGTCGGAACATGGGTGTGCGTGCCGACGACGACGCTAACGCGCCCGTCGAGATAGTGGCCCATCGAATACTTCTCGCTGGTCGTTTCCGCATGAAAGTCGACAATGACGGCGTCGGCCTCGCGCCCAAGCTGGACGCCGTCAAGCTCGTTGTCGACGGCGGCGCAAGGATCGTCGATCGCCTGGGGCATGGCGCGCTGGCCTTGCGCGTGAATCACAAGCACGTTTCGCCCGCTTGCGTCCTGCGCCATGATCGCGCCGCGTCCGGGATTGGCGGCGGGGAAATTCGCCGGCCGCAACAACCGCTCTTCCCTGTCGAAGAGATCAACGTCATCGCGCTGGTCGAAGGCGTGGTTGCCGGTGGTGAGAACATCGGCGCCGGCCTCGATTAAGTCGTCAACGATGCGCGGCGTGACGCCAAAACCGCCGGCGGCGTTCTCTGCGTTGACGACAACAAAGTCGAGAGCCAGTCGTTTGCGCAATCCCGGCAGGCGCTCCAGCAACAAGGTTCGCCCCGACCGTCCCATGACGTCGCCGAATACTGCTATGCGCATGGGGCCGCCCGCTTTCTACCTGGCATTCAACAGCGGATCGCGCCTTGCTCGGTGACGATCCAGTCCAGACGCTGGTCTAGGGGCGAGGCGGGGAGCGCGTCAACTTGCTGGGCCGCAAAACCGTAGCCGACAAAGACAACGGCCCGTTCTTTCCGCAACGCCTCGATCGTGCGGTCGTAATAACCGCCGCCATAGCCGAGACGGTCGCCGGCGCGGGTATAGGCGAGAAGCGGCGCGACGATGATCGCGGGCGCGACCATGTCGGCGTCATCCGTCGGCACGTCTTCGCCGAAGGCGCCGGCGACCAGCGGGTCGCCCGCCTCATAGCGGCGAAAGACCAGCGGCGCCGGCTTTTTGGCCGCGACGGGCAGCGCGATGGCGACGCCCCGTTCCATGAGCGCTGCGGCGAGGGGTTCGGTGTCGAGTTCGGTATTGATGGGGTGGTATAGGGCAACGACGGCGCCGTCTTCGATGTCGACGGCGTCAAGGAAGGCGCGCGCTGCATGCCGGGCCGCGTCCGGCCGCCGCTTCGCGGCGTCCCGCCGCACCGGCTTCATGCGTTCGCGCCACACCGCCTTGGGGTCGAAAAAAGAGCGGATCGGCGGCAGCATGATCGGGGCCTGTTGAGGTTCGCAGCGTCTTCCGGACTTCGCCGCTGATCACGGCGATGAAGCGCGGTATGCCGCCGACGGCGATAAACGCCGCCCTGGCCGTCGGACCGTATATTCGCCCTGGACCCTAAGGACCAGGTGGGCGCCGCATAACTAGGACCACGATCCAGATCAGAGGCGGCTCCCGAATGAAAAGCTAAGGCCCCGGGGAATGGAGTCCTAACGCGCCGGGCAGCGAATAGAAGATAGGGAGCGACGCCCGACCGGTAAAGGGGCGGGCGAAGTCCTTATTCGCTGTCTTCGCTGGCGCCCGGGCGAACCGGCTTCTGGCCCATATTCCGCCAGCTCGGATAGAGCAGGCAGCCCAGAAACGAGAACGACGCGGCGACCAACAGCGACAGCGCCCAGACGCCGCCGCCGGCTTCGCCGAGCCAATTGGCGACCAGACATGTCACCGCGATGATCAGATAGGGATAGACCGGCGGATTCTGCGTCATGTAGCGACGCACGAACAGCGTCATTGAAACGATCAGCAGCGCCAGCGAATAAATGTCGAAAACCGTAACCATATCGCACTCCTAGCGTCCCGCTGGTTTATCAAGGCAGCCGTAACAGATCCTTAACGGCCAAGGTCGGTTTCGATCGATCGGAGTCGCGAAAGTGCAACCCTGACGCGATTTTCCGCATAATCAGAATACAGATGAACGCGCTTTTTGGTTAACGTTTAGGGGGCGCCGGGCGCCTAAACTTATGTATGCCGACCTGCGCTGCGCCATAGTCGCGCCGATCCACCTCGACAAAGCCGTCCGCTGTCGCTGGTTCCTCGCCCTTGCCCTGTTCGGCGACGACGATCGCGCCCGACGCCAGCCAGTTGCCGGCCGCCAGGGTTTTCAGCCCCTTTTCCACCAGGCCCTTGTCATAGGGCGGATCAAGGAACGCCATGGAAAAGGGTGGGCCGACGCCGGCCGGTTTTTCCCCCAAGGCGTCGGCGGGCCGCCGGTGAATGCGGGTGACGCCGAACAGTCCCAAGGCTTCGACATTATCGCGGATGGCGCCGCGCGCGCGCGGGTCGGTTTCGACAAACAGGCACCAGGCGGCGCCCCGGGACATGGCTTCGAGCCCCAGCGCCCCGGATCCGGCGAAGAGATCGATGACGCGCGCGCCCTCGAAGTCGACATCGTCCCGGGCGGTCAGAATGTTGAAGATGGATTCCCGCGTGCGGTCCGCGGTCGGCCGCGTGCCGGCCCCTTTCGGCGCCGCGATGCGCCGTCCGCTGAATGTCCCGCCGATAATTCTCATGGAGCCGGGTCTTTAGAATGCCCTGCGCCGACGATCCAGCCTTCTTCTGCGATGACACGCCGGGCGTCGGCGAGTGGCAGGCCGTCCGGTTTGGCGAGAAGCTTGCGTAACGCGCCGTTTGCGTCCGACCGCGCGAATACCGTCGCCACGGTTCGCACTTGCGCTTCGTCCTTCACATCGCCCGGTTCGTAGCGGGGCTCGAACATCGACGGGTAGACTTCCGCGATGATCACCGGCGCGTCCAGCTTTGCATTCCACATCGTTTCAAACGGCCAGACCGCGGCGTCTTTCTCGAAAGTGCGGCGCAAGTTTTCGAGCCGGGCGATGCCGAGCAACGCCTGGCTCCCGACCGCGCCGTTATAGGCAAGCTGCCAGACCGACTTCGCCGGCGGCTGCCAACCTTCGACGATGCGAAACTCGATGTCGCGGAACGCCGCCGTGGTTGGTTTCTTCGCAGAAAGACTGTCGTAGACGTGCTGATGCGGGCGTCCCCAAAACAGGGGCTTCGTAAATTTCGTAGCGTTCCACGCATCGGCGAGGGCATAGCGGTTGGACGTATTATCGTCTCCGTCCTGAATTGACGCCGCCAGCGCTTCCCACAACGCTTCCCATCCCGGCCGGCCGGCGATCATCGCCGCGGCGCCCGCCGGATAGCCGAAGGGAAAGTCGAAGCCGGCGAAGACGCGCTTTCCCCTGTCGATGTCGCGGCGAATGAGATCGGTCAGCAACGCCATCGCCTCTGAACGCGTCGCCGGGTTGACGGGCGCCTTGACGCGAACCGACCGGGCGGAGCGGCGCGCTTCAGCGATCCAGATGGAATCCTTGCCGCGTTTCGGCGTATTGGCGGCCGACCAGTCGACGATAAGATAGGTGTCGAAGAGGGGGGCGTTGCTGGTCAATTGGACCCCCGCTCATCCCGGCGAAAGCCGGGACCTCCTACGGCAAAGATCAAGGTTGCCGAAATCGATCCCGACATGCACCGCAGCGAGTTTCGCGAGGTCCCGGCTTTCGCCGGGATGAGCGGATTTTTGGTGACCGTCGGGATGAGCGGCTTGGATATCAATAGCGACACTTCATGAAAGCGCGAACCTCACTCACCCCTCATCATCATCCTTCTTATGCCCGTCGAGAAACGCGCCCTGTTTTTTCGCCTCGGCGTCCTCCATGGCGACGTCGTCCTTGCGTCGGCCGTATTTGACGCGGTTTTCTTCCGCCTGTTTTTCTTTCTCGGCCCGGGCCTTCTTTTTCCGGAAGCGATTGAGATTGACAACGTTGCTCACAAGCCGATCTCCGCGCAGAGTTTTTTGCCCAGCTGTTCCTTAAGCTGTTTGCCGGGAACTTCCTCAAAATCGCCCTTCGCCAGTTTGCCGAGTTGAAACGGTCCGTAGGCGGTGCGAATGAGCCGGTTCACATGCAGGTCGAGGTAGCGCATGAGATTGCGCACCTCCCGGTTTTTGCCTTCGTTAATTGAGAGCGTTATCCAGCTGTTGCCGCCCTGGACCTGATCGAGCTGCGCGCGCACCGGGCCGTAAGCGACGCCGTCGATCTCAACGCCGTCTTTCAAGGCGTCGAGGGCTTTTTGCGTCGTGCGGCCATAGGCGCGCACCCGGTAGCGCCGGGTCCAGCCTGTCGACGGCAATTCGAGGGCGCGCGCGAGACCGCCGTCATTGGTCAACAGCAACAGCCCTTCGGTCGTCAAATCCAGGCGTCCTACCGAAATGACCCGGGGCAGGCGGCCCTCAAGGGCTTTGAACACTGTTGCGCGCCCTTGCGGATCCTTGTGGGTCGTTACGAGGCCGTCCGGCTTGTGATAGCGCCACAGCCGCGGCGCGGCGGGTTTGCCGACCCGGGTCCCGTCGACCCTGATGTCCATGTCGGGGGTCACCTTGAACGCCGGGGTTGTCAGGGTCTCGCCGTTGACGGTGACGACCCCCTGTTCAATCAGGCGTTCGACTTCCCGGCGCGAGGCGACCCCTGCGCGGGCGAGATATTTGGCGATGCGTTCGCCTTCCTGGTCGGCGAGAGATTGGGTCATGATGCGCCCTCCTAGCATTGCAGCGCGGCCCGCGCGATAGTCCCGCGATGAAGAGCGACGAAACCTATATGCGTCTTGCCCTCGATGCGGCGCGCCAGGCTGGAGAGGCGGGCGAGGTGCCGGTGGGCGCGGCCCTGGTCTCGGCCGCCGGCGACGTTGTCGCCGTTGCCGGCAATAACACGGTCAGCGCCCATGACCCGACGGGGCATGCGGAGATCCGCGCGTTGCGGCAGGCCGCGCAGACGCTGAAAAACTATCGCCTGCCGGAAACGACGCTCTACGTCACGCTGGAGCCCTGCGTCATGTGCACCGGCGCGATTTCCTTCGCGCGCGTGGCGCGGGTGGTCATCGCCGCCTCGGATCCCAAGGGAGGCGCGATCTGGCATGGTCCGAAATTCTTCGAGCAGCCCACCTGTCACTGGCGTCCAGAAGTCGCGCAAGGGCCTTTCGCGGATGAGGCGGGCGCCCTGCTGAAGGACTTTTTCCGGGCCCGGCGGTCATGACCGCTACAGGTAAAATCGCAAAAGGGGTGAGACTATGAAACGGCTTCTTTTTCTTGAAGGCCTCTCCCGGTTTTCCGATCTCAGTCTTCTGCTGTTGAGATTGCTGACCGGCGCCTTCCTCGTCTGGGGCGTATGGGACAATATTGTCAGCGCTGAGCGTATGGCGGAATTTGCAAGTTTCATGGCGCAGTTCGGCTTTCCGGCAGCGTCGATCCTGGCGCCCTTGTCGGTCTATGCGCAATTCACCTGCGGCGTTCTGTTGATCGCCGGGCTTTTCACCCGCGGGGCCGGCGTTGTTATGGCGGTCCATTTCGTCGTCGGATTTTTGATGGTGCATTTGGCGGACGACTTCCGGGCGCAATTCCCGGCGCTCGTCCTTGTCTTTGTCAGCCTTCATTTCGCCGCCGCCGGCGGCGGGCGTTTCGCCTTGGACCGGCTTTTTCGCTGACTGCGCTTTCTGCTTTCAGCGCGCGCCGTCCGCGCTATCATATTGGCGGAAATTAGGAGCGGCATTTGCCCACGCTGCCAGACAAAAACCAACTATTGCGCGACGTGGTTCCCTATCGCGGGAAATGGGGCCCTCGGCCCGCAGATGTCACGCCCGAACCGGCTGAACCCGGCGAGGAATCGGTTTGGGATTATCCCCGGCCGCCGGAAGTGCGTCCCGCGCTCGCGCCGGCCCGGGTTGTGTTCGACGGCCGGGATCTGGCTTCATCGACGCGCGCCTTGCGCGTGGTCGAGACCGCAGGCGCGCCGGTCTATTATTTTCCGCCGGAGGATGTCGACGAAACCATGCTCGAAGCGGGCGCTGATATATCCGTATGCGAATGGAAAGGCGCGGCCGTCTATTATCATGCCGTCTCCGGCGACAAGCGTTCTGAAAACGCCGCCTTCGCCTATCCCGATCCGCTCGACGATCTGGGGTGCGGCTTTTCGCGCATCGCCGGCTGGTACGGCTTCTATCCAGGACGGGTCGATGCGTGTAGCGTCGGCGACGAAGCCGTTTCGCCCCAGCCCGGCGCGATCTACGCCGGCTGGGTTACATCATCGATCAAAGGACCGATCAAAGGCGCGCCCGGCACGGGCCATTGGTAATCATTGGAGGAAAGACACCATGGAATTTGAGTATTCCGACCGCTGCAAAGACTATCTCGCCCGCGTGCGCGCCTTCATGGACGCCCATGTCTATCCGGGCGAAGAGACCTATTTTCGCCAGCACGCCGAGTTTGGACCGAATGAAGGGCGCTGGAAAGTGCCCGCGGTCATTGACGAGCTGAAAGACAAAGCCAAATCGGAAGGCCTCTGGAACCTCTTCCATCCGTATAAGGAATGGGGCCCCGGCCTTTCCAACGCGGACTACGCCCCGCTCGCCGAAGAGATGGGACGGTGTCACATCGGGCCTGAGGTCTTCAATTGCGCCGCGCCGGATACGGGCAATATGGAAGTTCTGATGAAATACGGCACGCCCGAACAGCAGGAAGAATGGCTGCAGCCCCTGCTCGACGGCAAGATCCGCTCGGCGTTCCTGATGACCGAGCCCGCGGTGGCCTCGTCGGACGCGACCAATATCGAGACCGACATCATTCGCGATGGTGATGAGTATGTGATCAACGGCGTAAAGTGGTGGTCGTCCGGCGCCGGCGATCCGCGCTGCAAGGTCTTCATCGTCATGGGCAAGACCGACAAGTCGGCCGCCCGCCATCAGCAACAGTCGATGATCCTCGTGCCAGCCGACGCGCCGGGCGTAAAGATCCTCCGCCACCTGCCGGTTTTCGGTTACGACGACGCGCCCCACGGCCATATGGAGGTGGAGCTCAAAGACGTGCGCGTGCCGGCCTCGAACATTTTGCTGGGCGAAGGTCGCGGGTTCGAAATCGCTCAGGGCCGTCTCGGGCCGGGGCGGATCCACCATTGCATGCGCACCATCGGCGCCGCTGAGGTCGCGCTGGAAAAAATGGTTCAACGCCTTGTCACGCGCGAGGCCTTTGGCAAGCCGATCTACAAACAGACGGTTTGGGAACAGCGCGTCGCCGAGGCGCGCATCGACATCGAAATGTCACGGCTGTTGACGCTCAAAGCGGCGTGGATGATGGACAAGGTCGGCAACAAGGCCGCGCAACAGGAAATCGCGATGATCAAGGTCGCCGCTCCGCGCATGGCCTTGAAGATCATCGACGACGCGATCCAGGCCCATGGCGGCGGCGGGGTGAGCAACGATTTCGGCCTCGCCTATCGCTACGCCGGCATCCGAACCCTGCGTCTCGCGGACGGTCCGGACGAAGTCCACTGCCGCGCGATTTCTAGGATTGAGTTCAAGAAGCACTCGAACGCGGTGTAGGGGCGGGGCCAGTCCATTTCTTCGTCCGCTCATCCCGGCGCCGACAAAAGCCCGCTCATTCCGGCGAATGCCGGAATCTCCAACGGCTAACTTCCAATGCGCCGAATGAGATCCCGGCTTTCGCCGGGATGAGCGGATACTTACTTGATGCCGGGATGAGCGGATTTTTAATCGGCGCCAACGCGCGCTACAGTCCCCGCGCGCGATAACAGGAACCGCCGCCCATGGACAATCTCGAACCTTATCAGATCTGGCTTTTGACGGCGGCGGCGGCCTATGTCGGGTTTCTCGTCGGGCGGGCCACCGCCAACCGCAATGGGGCGTCGAGAGAAGAACGGGCGTTCCAGACGCAGATGAACGCGGAATCGGTTTTTTCCGCCCTCAATGAGTCGACGAAGGCCGATGTCGACCGTCTTATCCAGGACGGCAAGATCATCCACGCTGTGAAGGTCGTGCGCGAGGCCACCGGGAAGGGATTGAAGGAATCCAAGGAAGCCGTCGACTGGAGGCGCGCCATGATCAAGAGCAGCGGTCCTTAACGGAGACGCCGATGCCTGACTTCGACGGTTTGCCCGCCGACTATTTCAAGTTTTTCAACGAGCTCAAAGCCAACAACAACCGCGAATGGTTCAACGACAACAAGCCGCGCTTCCGGGAAAGCGTGCAGGAGCCGCTGGCGGCCTTTGTCGAAGCCATGGCGCCGGGCCTGAAAAAAATTTCCAAACACATCGTCGCCGATCCGCGATTGAATGGCGGTTCGGTCTTTCGCATCTACAAGGATGTGCGGTTCTCCAAGGACAAGACGCCATACAAGACCCATGGGGCGGTGCAGTTCCGTCATGCGCTTGGCAAGGACGCGCACGCTCCAGGGTTTTACGTTCATCTTGCGCCGGATAAAATTTTCTATGGCGGCGGGATTTGGCAGCCGCCCTCGCCGGCGTTGCTGCAGATCCGGGAAGCGATCCGCGACAAGGGCGCCGCCTGGAAAAAAGCGACGACCGGGGCGGCGTTTCAACAACGCTTTAAGGGCGTGCGGGGCGACCAACTGACCCGCCCGCCGCGCGGGTTTGACGCCGACGCGCCAAATCTGGATGACATCAAGCGCAAAAGCTTTTTCGCCATGGCCGAAGCAAAACCGGCGGCGTCGAAAAAAGCAGACTTTGTCGACGACGTAACGGCGACCTTCAAGGACGCCAAGCCGATGATGAAGTTCCTCTGCGACGCTTTGGGCGCGCCGTTTTAGGGAGACCCCCATGATCAGCCCCGACTACCTGCGTCTGATGGCCCGTTACAATCGTTGGCAGAACGAAAGCCTCTATGGCGCCGCGGAGACGTTGAGCGATGAAGCGCGCAAGGAAAATCGCGGCGCGTTTTTCCGCTCCATCCACGAAACCCTGTGTCATATTCTGTGGGCGGATAAAATATGGATGAGCCGGTTTTCCGACTATCCCGCGCCGGAGGGCGGCATCCCGTCCTCGATGGCGCTGCATGTGGACTGGGCGCCCCTGTGCACGGATCGTCGCGAGACCGACGAAGCGATTATCGACTGGGCCGCGGGGCTCTCGCCCGCTGATATTGATGGCGACTTCAGCTGGTATTCCGGCGCCATGGGCGCGGAGCTTTCCCGGCCGCGCGGGCTGCTATATGCGCACATGTTCAATCACCAGACCCATCACCGCGGTCAGGTGCACGCCATGCTCACCGCCGTCGGGGCGAGCCCGGAGGATACGGATATCCCGTTCATGCCGGGGGTTTGAGGGGGTTACAAAAATACTCCGCTCATCCCGGCGAAAGCCGGGATGAGCGGATTTTTTTGGCGGCCGCGACCCTCTCCCCCTACCGCAAATCCCCCCGCGTAATCATCCACAACCTCACGCTGAGCATCACCGACGCGCTGGCGAGGCCGGCCAGCAGGCCGTACCAGACGCCTTTGGCGCCGACCGGCGTGCCGAGTCCCAACCACGCTGAGATCGTGAACCCGATCACCCAATAGCTGACAAAGGTGATCACCATCGGTATACGGACGTCTTTCAATCCCCGTAGCGCCTGGTTGGCGGCGACCTGGGTCGCGTCAAAGAGTGCGAACGCTGCGGCGATCGGCAGGAACGTGGCGACGAGCGCGATGACATTGGCGTTCGCCGCCTCATCGGCGTCGAGATAGAGCCCGGCGATAAAGTGCGGCGCGGCCATCATCGGGATCGCGACCAGCATGATCGCGCCGATGCAGGCGAGGATCGAGACGAGCGCCGCCCGGCGCACGCCGTCCGCGTCCTTAGCGCCCGCCTGCAGTCCAACACGCGTTGCGCCGGCCATGGCGAGGCCTAAGGGAGCCATGAAGGCGACGGCCGCGACGTTGAGCGCAACCTGATAGGCGGCGACTTCGTCGACGCCGATGCGGCCCATCAACAGCACCGCAGCGTTGAACAACATCGCTTCGAACGCGAAGGTGATCCCGATCGGCCAGCCGAGGCGAAAGACCTCGCGCAGGCGTTCCCAATCGGGATGCAGCGCCCGGGTGAACAGGTCGAACTTCGCGCTCTCCTTTTCCATTTTCGCGTACGCGACCAGCAAAAAGAACCCGAGCGCATGGGATAAGGACGAGGCGATGCCGGCGCCCACAAGCTCCAGGCGCGGAAAGCCAAAGTTCCCGTAGATCAGGAGATAGTTGAGGAAGGCGTTCACCACCGTGGTGCCGATGATGAAATAGAGCGGCGCGCGCGTGCGCGCGATCGCGGCGAGAAAGTTCCGCATCGCAATGACGCCGAGCGCAAAGGGCAACCCCGGCGCGAGCGCCAGCACGTAAGGCTCCGCCATCTTCGCCAGATGCGGCGGCTGTCCGAACGCCAGCTCGATT
Organism: Hyphococcus sp.; assembly: GCA_028289605.1. Taxonomy (GTDB): domain Bacteria; phylum Pseudomonadota; class Alphaproteobacteria; order Caulobacterales; family Parvularculaceae; genus Hyphococcus. Next base: position 223,649 of record JANQON010000005.1, read on the forward strand.
TCTTCGGTGAAGGCGAACACCAGAACCGCCGGCACGCAGAAGATAACGCTCGCCCACAGCCCCATGCGTACAGAGCGGCGCGCGTCCTTGTAGTTTTCCCGGTCCGCGCCCAGGGTTTGCGACACAAGCGGCGTCACCGCCATGGCCGGACCGAGGCCCAACAGGAACATGGCGTAGAATACGACGAGACCGAGGGAGGCGGCGGCGAGATAATCGGGCCCCAGACGCCCGATCATCAAGACGTCAACCGTTTGGATCGAAAATTGGACGAGCTGGGTCGCAGCCATGGGAAGCCCAAGGCTCATCAACGCGAGAAACTCGCGCCGCCAGGGGCCCGAACGGGCGCCCGGCGCAGTGATGTGCGTTCCAGACATGATCGACCATACGTTCTTCAACAACCGCATTGCTTTGGCGGGAGCAGGGGTTTAGCGCGGGCTGGATGGGAAGGGAAGCCTGCAATTGCGCCGCTCATTCCGTCAGACGGGGTTGGGGCCCCGTCTGACCCCGCGCGCGAAGGCGCGCTGTTCAATATTTGACCGCTTTGCGGTCGGGCCGGAATCTCCTGCGACACGCGTCGAGCAAGCGTCATGAGATCCCGGCTTTCGCCGGCATGAGCGGTTTTTTATGGCCGCGCTGGTGGGCTGCAACAACCAGTCGCAGTTTTGTCTTTGCGCCATCGTGCAAGCCCAGACGGCTCAGCTTGTTGCTTGATCCACATCAACCAGCGCGCGCTTCGCGCCGGCTATTTATCGCGGCGTTGATCATGATCTCCAGTATTGGTGAAACGGACCATGTCGGAAGAACACCCAAACCTTTCCGTCCTGAAGCGATTTAATCCGGCAGACGTCGCGGGGTCGGCGGACGTGCTTTCAGAAGACGTCGTGTTTCATTTTTTCAACCCGGCACTGCCGGACATGCAAGGGGACTATGTCGGCCGCGACGGGTTGCAGACCTTCTTTGCAAAAATGGCGGAGAGGACAAACGGCTCCTTCAAGGTCGATCCGGTGTCCGCCATCGCCATGGGCGATGAACTTGTTGTCACCCATGTGAAGGACACCATGACCTTTCCGAACCAGCAGGTCGAAGTCGACGCCGTTGTCGTGTGGCGTATTCTTGAAGGGCGCATCGTGGAAGCCTGGGATATTCCCGCGGTTCATACGGCGAAAACGACGGCGTTGTGATCGGTAATTACGGCACTGCTTTTGGCTTGTTTCAATGAGAACAAGGCGCTTCACATCCCCGTCGACATCCCGCTAGCGCTCGTCCTCCATCAGGACGCGCTCGAGGATCGCCGCGAACATCGCTTTCTCGTCTCTGGACAAACCGTTGAACAGCCCGTCCACGATTACGGTGAGCACGTCCTTTATGCTCTCCACTTGGTCTCTGCCCGATTTGGTTAAACTCAACAGGGACACGCGGCCATCGGTGGGACTTGTTTCCCGGGTCAGAAGGCCTTTGCGCTCGAACCTCTGAATCAGGCGGGAGATTTGGGACTTGTCCCGTCCCAACGCGGCGACAACGGACTGGATATCAACCGAACCGCGCTCGCCGATCGTCAATAGCAGCATGCCGCCGAGCGGTCCGACCTGGTGATGGTCGAAGTCGGCCGCGCGCGGCTGCAGTTCCGCATGGATGCGCCGCATCAGCCGATCAATGTTCAAGGCCAGCAGCGTTGGTTCGGTTGAGCCCTTTTTCATTTAGTTGACATTATCCACTAACTCAGACAGGATTGTTTCTGCTTCGAGCGCAATTGTAACGCCGACTTCTACAGCGAGGCCGAACCATGTCACAAACACATTCTCTCGCGCTCAAAGCGGCGTCCGTGCTCTGGGTGATCTGGGGATTGGTGCACATCCTGGCGGGATTGATCGTGATCCCCGCCGATGCGAGCGGCGGCTTTGCGGCGATCGCCGATGCAGTTCCCCCTGAGGCGCTGAAAGCGGATTACCATCCGGCGGTGAACGGCATTCTCGATCAACATGGCTGGAATCTATTATGGGGCGGCGCCGCGACGCTCGTCGGCGCGATTTTCATTTGGCGACGCAATCTCACCGCAATCTGGGTCACGGGGCTGATCGGCGGCATGCTTGATCTCGGTTATCTGATTTTTGTCGATATCCCCGGCTATGTAAATTTTGTGCCTGGCACGGTCATGACATTGGTCTCCGGTTCGGCGATTATCTTAAGCTTCTGGGTTTGGCTGTCGGTGCGAAACCGGCCATCGGTTTCTGGCGGATAACAGACGTAGGCTGCTTTGCGCACAGCGTTAACTGACGACGCTACGCCGTCGTCGAACCAAAACAGCCCCTAATCCGTCAAAAAAGGCCCCACAATCTTACTCCGCGCGGCGACGGCGGAAACGGCGTCGAATCGCCCGCCCTCCAGAATATCCTTCGCCTCGCCAAGCGTTCCGTAGGCTGAGTAGGCAAGGGCGCCGCCGATGGAGAGCCGTGCGACGCCGGCCTCGGCGAACTCTTCCACGGAATGCTGCAAGAGCCTGCCGATGACCAAAACGTTCACCGGTTTGGAAACACTGGCGCAAACCTCGCGCACCGCATCCAGATCAGGCAAGCCCGGCGCGAAGAGGACGTCGGCGCCGGCGGCTTCGAATTGCTGCAGCCGGTCGATGACGTCAGCGAGTTTCGGCTCGCCCCAGAGATAAGCTTCCGCGCGCGCGGTCAGCACAAAGCCCGTCTTCGCGCGCCGCGCTTCATTTTCAGCCGCGACGATGCGTTCGGCGGCGAGGTTTTGTTCGAAGATCGGGTTGTCCGGATCGCCGGTGGAATCTTCGATCGAGCCGCCGGCGAGCCCGGTGTCGATGGCGCGAACAATGGTCTCGCCGACCTCGTGAGGCTCGACCGCCCAGCCGTTTTCCAGATCCGCTGAGACCGGAATGTCGACGGCGGCGGCGACCTCGCGGCAATGGACGATCGCTTCGTCGGCGCTGACGCGATAGTCGCGCCGACCCTTGGTGAGCGCAAAGCCGGAACTGGTCGTCGCAATCGCCGCAAATCCCAGCCCTTCGAGGATGCGCGCGGACCCCGCGTCCCAGCAGTTCGGTATGACGAAGGGCGCACCTGATTTATGCATGGCTTTGAAGGCGGCGGATTTTTCGGCGACGGACATTGTGCGGGTCTCCTTATGGTTATCTCGGTTCTATCAGGCCTCGGTGGGCGGCGCCGCCCGATTCCTGCGCAGCGCCCGCCAGGCTCGTCCGTCGATGGCGGCGAGGCCGAGGGCGATCAGCGCCATGCCGGCGACGTGGCTGGGCGCCAAGTGTTCGCCCAGAAATACAACGCCGAGGAGAACGCTGCTCGGCGGGATCAAAAACGTCACCAGCGACAGGTTGGTGGCGCCTCCTGACGACAACACGCGAAAATAAAGGACATAGGCGAGCGCGGTCGACAACAGGCCGAGGGCGATCAGCGCGGACCAGGCGCCGGCGCCGGGCATGGGCGCGGCGAACGGCGCGTCCACCATCAGCGCGATCGGCGCCGTCATTACGGCGGTGGCGGTGACCTGACCGAAGGCGACGCAGGTCGGTTCGACTTTCATCTCTTTAAAGCGGCGTCCATAAATCGCGGCGAAAGCGTAGGCGAGCGCCGCGCCGAGGGCCCCGACCATGGCGAGGGCCGACAGGCTAAGGCCGGCGAGCGCGTCGGCGCCGAGGAGGACGGCGACGCCAGCGAACCCGAAGGCTGCGCCCGCGATCTTCGCCGGCGTCATGCGTTCGTCCGTCGTCAGAAAATGCGCGACAATGACGGTAAAGACCGGCGTCGTTGCATTAAGGATGGATGCAAGGCCGGCGCCGATCTGAGTCTGGCCGTAAAAAATGAGGCTGAACGGAATGAGGTTGTTCAAAAGCCCCATGACAAAGAACGTGCGCCACACCGCGGGCGCTTTCGGCAAGACGCTGCCGCGCAGTTTGATAAACAAAAAGAGCGCAATGCTCGCCAACGCGACCCGGCCGAAGACCATGGTGAAGGGTTGAAATCCACGTAGGGCAATTTCGGCGAAGAAGAACGAACCGCCCCACAACAGCGACATCAGCAGAAGGAGCGCCCAGTCGAACGGCGCCATCTGTCCTGATTGTTCCGTCATGGGTCCCCGCGCACTCCCGTGTTTGGCCTTGGCGACCGATATGCAAATTTGCGCGAATATGCGCTAGCCGGAATCGGACCTCATAATCCATGGAACGATTGCGTTGTTGCGTCTCGATAGAGAAACTGTAAGTCGGAATAGAATCCGTCGCGAAACTTAAAACGTTTCGGAACTCCTGCCTCCCCCTTGAGGGGAGGTCGAAATTTGCGCCCGCAAATATCGGGTGGGGGTGAGAGAGGGAAGATGATAGTTGCGAGTATGCAAAGCGCGCAGCGCCCCCCTCTCGAAACTGCTTCGCAGTTCTGTTCGCACCGGACCCATAGGAGACATTCAAATGCTCGACTTTGAAACATGCGATGCGGCGCGCAAGCGGTGCGATCCGGCTTATGACGGCGTATTTTTTATCGCGGTAAAGACCACGAAAATTTACTGCCGGCCTGTGTGCCGGGTGCGATCGCCCTTGCGCAAGAATGTTGAATTTTTTCCAAGCGCTGCGGCCTGCGAAGCCAACGGCTATCGCCCGTGTCTCAGATGCCGCCCGGAAACGGCGCCGTTTTCGCCGGCGTGGAACGGCACCAAGTCAACCGTTGCGCGGGCATTGAGACTCATCAACAAAGGCGCGCTCGATGAGATGTCCGTGGGCGCGCTGGCCGACAAGCTCGGCGTCGGCGAACGTCATTTAGGCCGGCTCTTCCAGCGCCATGTGGGCGCCAGTCCCAGCAGCGTCGCCAAAACAATCCGTATACAGAAAGCAAAACGCCTGCTCGACGAAACCGATTTGCCGATGACTGAAATCGCCTATCGCGCCGGTTTCGGCAGTTTGCGCCGCTTTAATACCGTCTTTCAGGAAACCTATCGCCGCCCGCCGACAGCGATCAGACGGCAAGCGCGGGGGTGACGAGCGTAGCGCAGAACGCCGATTCTCATATTGCACTGCAACGCGTCGAGTGGCGAGAGAACGATCACTTCCGATGTGAATTGCGCTTGTGTTGCGCGCATTCTCGCCGGTATAAGCATCGAGCGGCGCGGGAACAGCAATAACTCCGGTTGCCTCATCAGAAGTTTGAGCGCCCTGACTCGCGGGTTCTCTCATACCCGTTTAACCGGCGCACCGTGACAGCCGCGCTCTGCATGAGGAAAATTTTACTGCATTTGCGAAGGATTTTTCGCGCCGTCGATAATTGACGGCAAAATCAAACTGACGTCGTCAGTGTATCTTAAGCATTCTTCGCTTTCATCACACCATCGGACAGGAACACTCAACTTGCTTGTCCGCATCGTCGCCGACGTCTGTGAAGCCCGGTCGGTTTCTTTAACGCATAAGAAAGCAAGATCGTTGATTCCAGAACGTCCGCGCGCTCGTCCTATGAGCGGGGCATTGGTTTGCGCAACCAAACGTCGCCTCGCAATAAACTCAGAGAATATGGCGGCGGCGCCTTGCGCGCCCGTTGATGTCTCGGAAATGGCGTCAATCGGCGCCGCCATGACAAAACGATTTGCATTGCGCAGGGATGGCGATACTCGAAAAAGCCTGGTGCAGCTGGCGACGACCCTGACGCCGTTTCTGGCGCTGCTTTGCGCCATGGCGGCAACGGCGGAAGGCGCCTATTGGGCAACGCTGGCGATGGCGGTTCCCGCCGCAGGTCTTCTTGTTCGCCTGTTCATTTTTCAGCACGATTGCGGGCACGGATCCTTCTTCAAGTCTCGCGCGGCGAACACCGCGCTCGGGCGCTTTCTCAGCATTTTCACGCTGACCCCTTATGACCACTGGAAGCGGTCTCACGCGCAGCATCACGCGACGAGCGGCAATCTCGACAAGCGCGGGCAGGGCGACGTACCGACCATCACGGTCAATGAATATCTGGCGATGACGCGCCTAAAAAAACTGGGCTATCGATTGTTCCGCCATCCCATCATCATGATTGTCATCGGCGTGCCGATTAATTTCGTGATTTTGCAACGGATTCCCCTTGGACGTCATATCAGGAATTGGGACTCCATTCGCAGTATCATGGGCCTCAATGCGATGCTTTTCGTCGTGTTCGGCGGCGCCATGATGCTGATCGGCGTCTGGACGGTGCTCGCGGTTTATCTCCCGGTGATCTCGTTGGCCGCGGCGGCGGGCGGGTGGCTGTTTTATGTTCAGCATCAGTTTGAAGGCGCCTATTGGCGTCGGACCGAGGAGTGGGACTTTCAGTCTTCGGCGCTGGAGGGCAGTTCCTTTTACCAAATGCCGCGGGTCTTGCAGTGGTTCACCGGCAATATCGGCTTGCACCATATTCATCACTTGTGCAGCCGCATCCCAAACCACCGCTTGCAGGAATGTTCCGACGCCTTCCCGCAGCTGAACACATTCGCAAAGCGCATTACGTTGCGCGACAGCCTCAATTGCTGGCGCGTTTCCCTGTGGGATGAAGACCGCGGCGTCATGATTGGTTTTCGCGATCTGCGCAGACCGCGGCCGTAAATGCGGTCGACTTGCCGTGTCGCCGCCGCGAACCGCCGTTAGGCTTTCGGCTCTTTGCGTCGTCGCCGTCCGATAAACCAGAAAACGAAAACAACCAGAACGAGCGCGATCATGCCGGATACGATCGGGTGCGCCTGAATATAGTCGATGACGTTCGCATCGACCTCGAGATTCTGAAACAGATCTCGCGCATCGTAGGGGTTTGGGGGCGCCGGTTCCGCCATGGGGCCGTCCTTTCGCAAAACACCTTTGTCGATCATGGCGCCCGCGCCGTCTCATGCGTTTGACTCACGTCAAAAAAGGGTCCCGGCGGCGCCTGCGCCTACCTCAGAGGTAATTGAGCCTCGCTGTCGCCCGGCTTACGCCGCGCCGGAGACCTGGCGGGAGCAAGGCTGAAAGGATTTTGACGATGGCGCTTTTTCGGATTTTTCTGGCGACGCTGTTTCTCGGCGTCGCCGTCTATACGCTGATGGTGGGCGCGGGCCACGGATGGAATCTCGTCCCGCCGTTTCTTGCTGAAATAAGGGCCGTTACCTGGCAGGGCCAGTTCAATCTCGACTTTGCAACCTTCCTGCTGCTGTCGGGACTGTGGTGTGCATGGCGCAACGAGTTCACGCCCGCCGGATGGGGGCTTGCGCTTTTGGCTTCATCCGGCGGCATTTTGTTTCTCGCCGCCTATCTTTTCTATCTGAGCATGGCGACAGGCGGCGACATCAAAACGATGATGCTGGGCGCGCGCCGGGCTGCGGCTTAATCTGTAACCGCCGCGTGCCAGCTGGCGTAGGCGCCGCCGCCGAGGACGCCCGCCTGAACCTGGGCAAGGGCTGCGTTGGCGCCCGCCGCCGCATCGGGACGCGGGTGAACGACCCGGCGCAACGGCCGCTTGCCCGCCGGCGTCGCCATGATCTCAGCGATGGCGTTGGGCACGTCGATCGGATTTGTCGAATAGGTGCGCCCGCCCATTGTCCCCTGCGCCATGGCGATGTGGGTTTCGTATGCGGCTTTCTTATCATCGCTCACGCGCGCCATCCATTCATCCGTATACCGAACGCCATTATCCCAGATCTTGGTCGGATAGCCGCCGGGCTGGATGATGGTGATCTCAACCCCTGACGGCGCCAGTTCATACGCCATGGTTTCGAACATGGCCTCGAGCCCGAATTTCGTCGCGCAGTAAAGGCCGAGATTGGGAATGACGAAACGGCCGAGCTGCGAAGAGACGTTGAAGATCTGACCGGCGCCGGCCTCGCGCATTTTCGGCAGGGCGGCGTTCGCGACGCGCAGATAGCCGTAGAGATTGGTGTCGAAGATGAGTTTCGTCATCTCCATGTCGGATAGCTCAACCGGGCCGGCGACGCCGATGCCGGCGTTATTGACGACGACGTCAAGCGCGCCGCCCGCGATCCTTTCCGCTTCGGCGACGCCGGACTGAACCGAGGCGTCGCTGAGGACGTCGAGTTCAACCACGTGCAGATCGAGATCCTCATTCTCTGCAATCGTCATGAGATCGCGCGCTTCCGGCCGGGCGCCGCCTTCCAGATTGCGCATGGAGGCGATGACGGTGGCCCCGTAGCGGGCGAGGGTCAGGGCGGTGAGGCGGCCGAAGCCCGAGCTCGTGCCGGTGATCAGGACCGACCGACCCTTGAAATCGAGCGCCGGCGCGTCCTCAGCGGCCGCGCGGGGCGCCATGGCGGCGGCGGCGAGGGCCGACGCGCCGGCGAGCAGCATGCGGCGGGTGGGACGGATATCGGCGATTTCTGGGCGTTTGGACATGGGGCGCGCCTTTCGTGGGTAAAGCTTCTATTTTTGCGGTATACTGCATTCGCGCCCGGGCGTGAAAGCATTGAGCGCTGCGCCCGCCCGGATAGCGCAGACGTGATCGGTTGGCGGCGTCGGAACGTAGTCCTTACGCCGTTCAACCTTTATGGACGTTTTCGCGCCAGAATGCGCCCGTCCCAACGTTCGCCTCAGCGTCAGCATGGGGGCGGGCCGCCGGCCGATCGAAAAAGGAACGATGATGCGAGTTTCGCCGACCCTTGTCGCTGTCGCGGCCGCCGGCGCCCTGCTAGGCGCCGTTGCGACCGGGCTCGTGCTGACGGGCGACGGCGGTACGGCGGCCGATGCAGGGGCCCGCAACGGGTCCGCCGACGCCGGCGGCGGCCGGCCCGGCGCCGGTCGACGGGGCCGGCGCGGCGGCTATGCGCCGGTGGTTTCTCTTGCGGCGGCGGAAGAGGCGGCGATCGCCCGCACCATCGACGTCATTGGCAGCGCGCGGGCCCTGCGCAGCGTCGCCGTCACGGCGGAAGCGACGGGGATCGTCGAAACCGTCAACATCGCCCCCGGCCAGCGCGTCACCGAGGGCGACATCCTGTTGCAGATCGTCGACGACGAACAGTCCGTGGCGCTCTCCCGGGCCCGGGCCGAATATCCGATCGCCAAGGAAAACGCCGAGCGCTATCGCAATCTTGAAACCGACGAGGCCGCATCGGCGCTGGAAGCGGAACAGGCGCAGACGAATTACGTAACCGTACAGGCGCAACTGCGCGCCGCCGAAGTCGCCGTCCAGCAGCGCCGCATCGTAGCGCCGTTCGACGGCGTCGCCGGCCTTACCGATATCGAACCCGGAGACTACCTGCGCGCAGGCGACGTCGTCACGACTCTCGACGATACGTCCTCGATCATTGTCGAATTCGCGGTCCCTCAGGAAGCGGCGAGTTTTGTCGATATCGGACAACAGGTCACTGCGGCGCTCACGTCCGCCGCCAATATCGATTACCGGGGCGTTATCACCGCTATCGACAGCCGTGTTGATTCGGTGTCGCGCACCTTGCGGGTGGAAGCGGAAGTCCAGAACGATCAAAACCGGCTGATCCCCGGCGCCGTCCTTGCGGTGTCGACAACGGCCGACGGCGCGCCGGCCATCGCCGTACCCGGCCTCGCCATTCAATGGGATCGCAGCGGCGCTTACGTATGGCGTCGCAGCGCCGACGGCGCCGCAGAACGCGCCGGCGTGGTTATCCTACAGCGTACGGATGAAACTGTGCTGGTCGAAGGTGATCTCAGTGTGGGCGATACAATCGTCGCAGAAGGGGCGGACCGGGTTCGCGTCGGCGTCCCCTTGCCCGATGAAGGCGGCCCCCAACGTCGCGGCCGCGCCATCGGCGCCGCCGGCATGGAATAACGCGCGATGAGCGACAAGACGCCATCAGAGGGGGCGCAATCAGCCGGAACGCAGCATGGCGGATTTGTCGGCGCGTTTATTCAGCGTCCGATCCTCGCCGCTGTTTTAAGCCTGTTGATCGTCATCGCCGGTCTCGCCGCGCTGTTTGGCGTCGAGGTTCGCGAGCTGCCGGACGTCGACCGGCCTATCGTATCGATTTCCACCGACTATCCCGGTGCAACGCCGGAAACGATTGACGCTGAGGTTACCGCCATCGTCGAAAGCGCTGTCGCGCGGGTCGACGGGGTTGAGACCATTTCGTCTTCGTCGAGTTTCGGGCGCAGCCGCGTTACGGCGGAATTCTCCAACACCGTCGACATCAATATCGCCGGTACGGACGTGCAGAACGCCGTTGCGGCCATTTCGAACGATCTGCCGGAAGAAATTGAACCGCCGCGCGTGCGGAAAGCGGATTCGGAAGGCTCGCCGATGATGCGCGTGAACGTATCGGCGACAGGCATGGATCCGGGCGATCTTGCGCGCCTGGTGGACGACGTCGTCCTGCCGCGCCTGGAGGCGGTAGAAGGGGTGGCGCAAGCGGATGACTACGGCGTACGCAACAGATTAATCCGTATACGCGTCTTGCCGGTCTCGCTCGCCGCCCGCGGCTACACGGTTGAAGACGTCGCCAGCCTCGCCGCCACCGCGTCGCAGTCAACGCCCAGCGGCCGGCTGAGAAGCGATACCCAGCAAATCCTCATTCGCGCCGAAGCGCCGGCGACCACGCCGGAAGATATCGCCGCCCTGCGGCTCGACGAACAAACCCGCCTGTCCGACGTCGCCATTGTCGAATGGGGCTTTGAGGACGAGACAACGACCGCCCGCATCAACGGCAATCCCGGCATCGGGATCGCCATCATTCGTCAGGCGCAATCCAACACCATGGCCGTTTCCGCCGGCGTGCGCGCCGCCGTCGCCGAGCTTGAGGCAAGCCTGCCGTCCAATATCGACTTTAACATTCCGGTGGACGACTCGATTTTTATCGGGGCGGCTGTGCGCGAAGTCTTCAAGAGTCTCCTCTTCGCCACTGGCATTGTTGTCCTCGTGATCTTTCTGTTCCTTCGGTCGATCCGGGCGACGATGATTCCGGCGATTACGATTCCGATTTCGCTTTTAGGCACCGTTGCGGCGATTTATCTCGCCGGCTTTTCCATTAATCTCATTACGCTGCTTGCGCTTGTGATGGCGTCGGGGCTTGTCGTCGACGACGCCGTCGTCGTCACTGAAAACATCCAGCGCTGGCGCGGCAAGGGCGCTGGAAAACGCGCCGCCGCGGTTATCGGCACACGGGAGATTGTTTTCGCCGTGCTTGCGACGACAGCGACGCTCGCCGCGGTCTTTATTCCGATTTCGTTCTTGCCCGGGCAGGCGGGGCGGCTCTTTTCCGAATTCGGTTTCGTGCTGGCCTTTGCGGTCATGGTGTCGTCCTTTGTCGCGCTGACGCTGTGCCCGGTGTTGACGGTTCGTCTTGGCCGCGAACATCGCGCCGAGATGGATGACGCAGACGCCGGGCTTAAAAAACCGGACGGACCGCTGGCGCGGGTTTATGGCCCGGCGCTGCGTTTCGTCTTGCGCCGGCCGCTCGCCGTCATGGCGCTGTCAATTCTGTTCGCAGCGGGCGCCGTCGGCGTTTATCAGTCCGCGCCGAAAGAACTGACGCCGGAGGAAGACCGCGGCGGCGTCTTCATGATCGTTCGCGCGCAGGAAGGGTCGAACTTCAATTACCTCGACCGCAAGGTCTTGGAGATGGAACAGCGTCTGGCGCCGCTGGTGGACAGCGGCGAGGCGACGTCGGTGATCTCCATCAACGGCGTGCGCGGCGGACAGATGTCGTTTGTCATCTTACGCCTGCCGGACTGGTCGGAACGCGATCTTTCCCAGGTTGATTATGAGCGCCGGGTGCGCGGATTGATCGGCGATATTCCGGGCGCCGCCGTCATTATTCGCCGCGGGAATTCCCTCGGGATACGCGGCGCGGGTCAGGGCCTGCGCTTCGCCGTCGTCGGGGACGATTACGCCGCTGCGGCGGAAGCGGCGGACGCCCTCGCTGCGCGCATGGCGGAAAGTCCGCTGTTCGGCGACGTGCGAACGGATTTCCAAACCTCGCAGCCCCAGATCACGATCGATGTCAACCGCGAGGCGGCGGCGGCGCTCGGCGTTCCCGTCACCGCGGTTTCGCGCACGGTTCAGGTGCTCGCCGACGAGTTCCGCGCCGCGGAAATATTCGTCGGCGACGACATTATCGAAATCATGATGTCCGGCGCCGGCGATCCGGTGAACGACCCAACCGACCTTGAGAATATCTATCTGCGTGCGAGCAATGGCGATTTCGTACCGCTGTCGTCGCTTGCGTCGGTGCGCGAAGTGGCGGTCGCGGCCTCGCTTGCCCGCGAACAGCGCCGCCGCGCGGTGCCGGTGTCCGCCGAACTCGCCGAAGGCGTGCGTATGGGCGACGCTGTCACGGAAATGCGCGCCGCCGCCGACGACGTTCTTGAAGGGTCGCTGTCGACGGCGCTCCTCGGCGAAGCCAAGGCGCTGCAGGACGCCAATAGGTCGACGCTGATCGTGTTTGCCTTCGCCGCGCTGATTGTGTTCCTGGTGCTTGCCGCCCAGTTTGAGAGTTTCGTCAGTGCCATGATCATCATGGTGACGGTGCCGTTTGGCCTCGCCGCCGCGATGTATGCGATCAGCATTACCGGCGGATCGATCAATTATTACAGCCAAATCGGCCTTGTCCTTCTCATCGGCATCATGGCCAAGAACGGCATTCTCATCGTCGAATTCGCCAATCAGCAGCGCGACCGCGGCAAGTCGGTCGCCGAAGCGATCGAACACGCGTCAATGGTGCGCTTGCGGCCGGTCCTGATGACGGCGATTTCAACACTGTTGGCGAGCCTGCCGTTGATCCTCGGCGCGGGCGCCGGGGCGGAAAGCCGCGCAGCGCTCGGTTGGGTGATTTTCGGCGGTCTCGGCTTCGCCACGGTGTTCACGCTGTTCCTGGTGCCGGTCGCGTTCCGGTTGTTCGCCGGGCTCGCCAAACCGAGGGCGTCGGAAGGCGCCAAAGTCGAACAGGAACTCGCCGCCGCGCCGGCGCGATAATTCCTTACACGCATAGGATGAATGCATTTGTCGCCATGCGTCCGGCGGCGCAGGATAGGCCCAGGGGGCCTATCGTGGGAACGTCGTGCGACAACACGTGTCTGCAGCACTCGGTCCGCTTCATCCGCACAGCGCACGCCCAGCGGCCAATTCCGAACGCCATCGCGCCATGCTGGCGATCGCCAGGCGGCATATGGGTTTTGTCGCTTGGCCGACGGTGACGGCGACGGCCGTTGCGCTTCTGATCGTCATTGCATCCTCGGCGGCGGCAGTTTCTGGTCTTTGGCCCTATTGGGCGGCGATGCTGCTGAACAGCTATATGTTTCTCATTCTGTTTATGGGCGTGCACGAAGCGCTTCATGATGCGATATGCGGCGACGACCGGTCATGGAAGTGGATGAACGATGGAGTCGGTTGGGTCTGCGGTGTTGTCACGCTGATCCCCTATCGCGGATACGACCGCACGCATATGGTTCACCATCGGTATACGAACGATCCGGAAAAAGATCCGGACTACTGGTGCAAAGCGAATGGGCTGCCTGAGGCAATCTTAAAGGCGCTGACGCTGAAGTTCTATTACATTAAGACGGTCTTCCGTTTGCGGCTCGACAAGCAGCCGGGAGGCGGTCGCCGCGCCTGGATTTCAAACGCCCACGATCTTGTGCCGGTCGCCATTATCATCGCCGGCTTCTGGGGCGGCTGGGCCTATGAAGTTTTCATGATCTGGCTCGCGCCGGCGATTTTGAACATCGTCTATATTTCGATCTTTTTTAACTGGCTGCCGCATCGGCCCCATACCGTCCAGCAACGTTATCGGGACTCTGCGGTATTCCTGCTGCCGCGACCTGTCCACTGGCTCGCCACGCGGGCGGACATGTTCCAAACGTATCATCTGATGCATCACCTGTTCCCGCGGATGCCGTTTTACCGGCTTGAACAGGCGTTTCACGAGATGCGCCCGCTGCTGGAAGCGGAAGGGGCGCCGATCCGCGATTTTCAAAATCGCCGCGCCGCGGACGGCGACGCTTGAGCGCCCGAGAAGAGGCCGGGCGCCGTCGGATGCGGCGACCCGGGCCATATTGCCACAGCAGTCTTGAATCAGAGGCCGCGCCGCATATCTCGCCGGTAAGGCGTTGCTATAGAGACAACAAGGAAGCCCGCCCATGCCGCATCAAGGAACAACCGACCCGCTCGCCGGCCATCGCCGACCGGATGGCTTTCGCAGCCGCTTGGCGTTTGCGTTCACCAAGGCCCTGCGGTTCGTAGCGGACTCCTTTTTCGCCAAGCGCTACGGTCACCGCGCCATCGTGCTTGAAACGGTCGCCGGCGTGCCGGGCATGGTGGGCGGCATGCTGCAGCATTTCCGGTCCTTACGCCGCATGAAGGACGATGAAGGCTGGATAAAGATCTTGCTGGACGAAGCGGAAAACGAACGCATGCATCTCATGACCTTTATTGAGATCGCCCAGCCCAACTGGTTCGAACGCATGATCGTTCTCTTCGCCCAGGGCGCGTTTTTCTTCGGCTACGGCTTTATCTATCTGATTTCGCCGATCACCGCCCACCGCATTGTCGGCTATTTCGAAGAAGAAGCGGTCTACAGCTACACGCAGTATCTCAAGCAGATTGATGAAGGCGTAGTGGAAAACACGCCGGCGCCGAAAATTGCAATCGACTATTGGGATCTCGGGCCCGACGCGCGCTTGCGCGATGTCGTCATCGCGGTGCGCGCCGATGAGGCCGGGCACCGTGACGTCAATCACGCCCTCGCCGACGCCTATCTGGAGCCTGATCGCGATGCGGCGCGCCGCGACGTGATCCGCGCGCTCGACGCCAGCCCCGCGCTCGCGCCGGCGCGCGAGACTGCGTAACGCTACGCCTCAACCAACGGCGCTGCGCGCGCATTGTCTGCGTTCCCGGTTGAAGGATCGGCCGGGCGTTCCCAGGCGGCGCGATAGGCCCGCGGCGTTGACCCGGTCGCTTCCTTGAAGGCCCGGTTAAAGGGGCCGATTGACCCGAAACCGCAATCAAGGCCGACGGCGAGAATCGACTGATCCTTCAACGCCGGATCAGCCAGCATCTCCTTCGCCTTCTCGACGCGGTAGTGATTGACGAGACGATTGAAGTTGGGAAAGCCCATGGCGCCGGCGACGCATCGCGAGACCTTGTAGTCGGCTTCCCCGAGCATAGCGGCAATGTCGCCGACTTTGAGATTCGCCGTTGTGAAAATTTCCGGCTTGCGCACCAGTGCGTCGACCTTGTGCGCAAGCGCCGCCATCTCCGGGTCCGCGGGCGCGGCGGGTTTTTTCGTCCTTCCGTTTCGAACAGCCTCTGCGATAGGGAAGGCAAGCCGGAAACGCACGGCCAGCGCCGCCAGCGCCATGGCGGAAAAAGCGCATGTCGCCTGAACCGCGTCTTTCAACTGAGCGGCGAGCGTTCCTTCCGCCGACTGGGTGACCCACAGAACCGCGACAGCGACCATTGTCGCATAGCCGGCCATGAAGATCTGGCGAAAGCGGCGCTCGCGGGCGGGCAGTTTTGAAGAATAGCCGCGCACGGCTTCGACAAAAGAGAGGACGAGCACGGTGGAACTTGCAAGGCTTTGCAGATTTTCCGCGATGCGCCAGGCCGGCCCTGCATTTGCGGCCGGGTCGGCGCCGGCGGCGGCGAGCGCCTGCGCCGCGGCTTCCGGGGCCACAATAACGCCGACGATCGCCAGCGGCCAGATTTCGTAATCCGGCTTCGCCTGAAAAAGCGCCCGGGCGAAGAGCCACGCCCAGCCGCATCCGGCGAACCCGCCGAGTTTGACGAGGCCGGCCGCGGGGCCCAGGCTGTCGCCATAGGTATTGTAAAGCGCGGCGCAGAACATCGATCCTGCGAACAGGGCGAAATAGACCGACAGGGCGTTGCGCGGCGCGCGGCTGAAAATCAGCCAGATGCAGGAAACCGCCAATGCCGCGGTCAGCGCTCGGGTGATCCAGAGAAATTCAACATCTACCATAAGCCTTCGTCGCCCCGACGCGCAGCGCCGTCTCCGGTTTGCGCGTGCTTTCGAAATTCGCGGAAAAATCCCGCGTCACCTTAGAAAATAATCGCCGATTTCCAAAACGGCGAGATCACCCGTCGCATCAGCCCTACTCCCCGTCCGAAATCGCCGGTTCCCGCGTTGGGGACGGGTCGTCATTTTCAAGGAGTAAGGAAAAATGTCGGAAGCCGCCATCGCTGAGACGCCGCACCGCCAAGCCTCAGGCGAGACCATGCTGAGACGGGCCGGCCTCATCTGGTTTTTGACCGCCGCCGCGGGCCAGGCGGCCTTCATTTATTTTATTGTCGTCTATTACGGCGGGCGCACCCTCGCGGGCGATTTCGCCGGCTGGAACGACAAGCCGATTATCACCGGCCATGTCCCCGGCGATCGGATGGGCAATGTGATGTTCGCGCTACACGTATTGCCGGCCGCGATCATCACCCTTGGCGGGCTGTTGCAGCTCATTCCCCAAATTCGCAACCGCTGGCCCGCCTGGCATCGCTGGAACGGCAGGCTGTTCTTGTTCATCGCCTACGGCATGGCCTGCACCGGGCTCATCCTGACCTGGGGACGCGGCACCTATCTCTCGGTGATTTCCGGCATCGCCATTTCACTCGACGGCGTCTTGATCCTGATCTTCGGGGCGCTTGCCTGGCGCCTGGCGGTGAAGGGGGACTTCGACGCCCATCGGCGCTGGGCGATGCGGACGTTTATGGTTGTGAACGGCGTCTGGTTTTTCCGGGTCGGCATCATGGCGTGGCTGATTTTGAACCAGGGACCGGTCGGCATGACGGAAAATCTTGACGGTCCTGCGGACATTGCGCTCGCCTTCGGGTGCTATCTCATCCCGCTCGCGGTGCTGGAACTCTATTTCGCCGCGCAGCGCAGCGAGACGCCCGGGCCGAAATACGCTGTCGCGGCGCTTGTGTTCGTCATGACCGGCGTGATGAGCGTCGGCATTTTCGGCACGGTGGCGTTAATGTGGGGGCCTTTCCTGTAAGGGGTAAGAAAAGATGCAGATTCTCACGGTCGCCCATGTGGCGACGGGCGCGTTCGCGGTGGCCGCCGGCGCGCTCGCGCTCAGCGCGCGCAAGGGCGGCGGCGTTCACATCGGCGCCGGGCGCGGGTTCGCCGGCCTGATGGCGGTTTCGTCCGGCCTCGGCGCCTGGCTCGGCCTCGTCAACGCCGAGACGCTCTACATCACGTTTCATGCGGGCGTGCTCGCCTGTTGTCTCATCGCGAGCGGATGGCTGGCGGCGCGCGCGGCGCAAGGGCCGGCGGTCGCTGTCGTCGGTGTCGTCAATCTTGCGAACCTGGCGGCGCTGATCGTCCTCGGATCGATCGCTAATTCCACCGTAGACGGATCATATTTGGGGTTTGCGGCCGAGAATTATTTCTTCCTCGCCGGCATGGCGGGACTGGCGGCGGCAGGCGATGCAACCCTGCCGTTTCGCAGAACCTTATCGGAACGCCATCGCATCGCGCGGCATTTGTGGCGCATGTGTTTCGGCTTTTTCATCGCCGCGGGCTCGGCGTTCACCGGCCCGGGCGCGCAGGCCTTTCCCGAGGCGCTGCGGCAGTCCGGATTACTGTCGCTGCCGGAATTGCTGATTATTGCCGCGATGCTGTTTTGGTTGGTGCGGGTGTTGGTGTTTCGGAGGCGGGCGGTTGGGGATAGCAGGGGCTAAGAAAAGACCATGGTCACACGTCATCCCGTGCGCACTGCAGCGTGAAACGCTGCCGTGCTGACACGGGACCTTTGTGTCTTTGATGCAAAAGATCCCGTGTCTGCAACGCAGCACAAATGTGCCGCGCCGCGCACGGGATGACGGCGTTGAAAGAACTTAACCCTCGACCTCTTCCACCTCGCGCGGAGCGCGGGCTTCCTTGTCCATGCGCTTCATGGCTTTTTGCAGTTTTTCAAAAGCGCGCACTTCGATCTGGCGGACCCGTTCGCGGGAGACGCCGTAGACCTGGCTCAGTTCTTCGAGCGTAGACGGATTATCTTTCAACCGCCGCTCGGTGAGGATATGCTGCTCGCGCTCGTTGAGCGTGGCCAGCGCCTCTTCAAGGAGGCCCATACGCATGTCGTATTCGTCGTCCTTGGCGAGCTTGGCTTCAGGGTTCACCGCATTGTCGTCAACCAGCCAGTCCTGCCATTCCCCGCCGCCTTCTGCGTCTTTCGACATCGGCGCGTTGAGAGAGGCCTCCCCGCCGGACATGCGGCGGTTCATCTGAATGACGTCGTCATGGGTGACGCCGAGCTTGGTGGCGATATGCTCGACCTGATCCGGCAACAGATCGCCGTCGTCCACGGCGTCGATCTGGCCTTTGATCTTGCGCAGGTTGAAGAACAATTTCTTCTGCGCCGCGGTGGTGCCGATTTTCACAAGGCTCCATGAGCGCAGGATGTATTCCTGGATCGACGCGCGGATCCACCACATGGCGTAGGTGGCGAGGCGAAAGCCTTTTTCCGGATCGAAGCGTTTCACCGCCTGCATCAGGCCGACATTGCCTTCGGAGATGACCTCGCCGATGGGCAGGCCGTAGCCGCGATAGCCCATGGCGATTTTCGCCACCAGGCGCAAATGCGAGGTGATGAGCTGCTGCGCTGCGTCCGGATCCTCATGCTCGGCGAAACGTTTCGCCAGCATGTATTCCTCGTCTTTTTCCAGCATCGGAAACTTGCGGATTTCAGCCAGGTACCGCGAAAGCGAGCCTTCCGGGGTGAGCGCTGTTCCGGTGGTTGTCAGTGCGTTCGCCATAGCCTTTTCTTTCTCTCCTCAATCGACCCGAACCCCGGGGAACCCGGCGGACAGGGCCTTGCCCGCCCCATTTGGCGCGGGCGTTCAACAAAGGCGGGTCCAATAATGTGAAGTCCCCTAGAATACGCTCTTTGCGGCGCTTTGGATGGTATATGGGGACGACAAGGCCAAAACCCAAGGAAAAACCCGCCAAACGGCTTAACTACTGGGTATTTTCGCCGAAATTGCGGCGATTTCCGAGTCAAATCACCCTCGCACGAGTGCAATTCGACGTGATTGGCGCGGGCGGCGCGCTGACGCACGGCGGTCAAAGCGCGCTGAGGACCCCGATCAGGTTTTGAAAGTCATCCGGCGCCTGGCGTTCAAAGCGCAACGACTCTCCGGAAATGGGGTGAACGAACCCCAGGATCTTGGCGTGCAACGCCTGCCGCTTGAACGTGCGGATGGTCGCGATGGCCTGGTCGGCGTCGTCGTCGCCGGGTCTCAGGCCGGCGAGCCCGGGTCCGCGCCCGTAAACCGCATCCCCGATCAGCGGGTGGCCGATCGAGGCGAGGTGCACCCGGATCTGATGCGTACGTCCGGTTTCGAGACGACATTCGATCAGCGAGGCGAGGGCGTCGCCGGCGAGCTTGGCGCGGCCGCGTCCGAAGCTTTCTATCACCTTGTAGTGGGTGACCGCATGCTTGGCGTCGCTGCGCGAGTCCTCGTCGTCATCTCTTCGCGTACGGCCAGCCACGGTCATTTTCTTGCGGTCGCCGCCGGCGCGGATAAGGGGCGCATCGATTGTTCCAAGGCCGGGACGGGGCGCGCCCAGCGCCACGGCTTCGTAAAGCCGTTCGATGTCGTGTTCGGCGAAAAGCTTGGATAATCCCTGATGAGCGGCGTCGTTTTTGGCGACGACGAGAAGGCCCGACGTGTCCTTGTCGATGCGGTGGACGATGCCCGGCCGCGCGACGCCGCCGACGCCCGAAAGGCTGTCGCCGCAGTGATGGATGAGCGCGTTGACGAGCGTGCCCGTCCAATTGCCGGCGGCCGGATGTACGACCATGCCCGCCGGCTTGTTGACGACAATCAGATCCGCGTCCTCATGGACGACGTCGAGGGGGATCGCCTCGCCCGTCGGCGCCGGGTCGGCGAGAGCGGGCTCAGTCAGGACGATCTCCTCGCCCTCGCGCAGTTTCCAGGAGGGATCGGTAAAGACGTCCGCGCCTTTGGCGAGGGCGCCGTCCTCGATCAGCGCCTTGATCCGTGTACGGGTGAGGCCTTCGATCCGTTCCGACAACCATTTATCAAGCCTTGCGCCGGCATCATCGGGCCCAATGGAAAAAGCGTGGCGCGTTTCGCCCCTTGCGTCGGGCTTGAGAGAAGGATCGTTGCGGGTCATAAGCGGGAAAAGCGCGTAGGCGCACGCGCGCGGTAAGTCAAACGGACCGCCGCTCTAGAGGCTCCCCCCCTTGCGTTTTTGGAGATGCATGTCGATGAAGCCGGAAACAAACAAAACCGAACGCCCGGGCGACGGCCCTGCTGATCCGCCGCCGCATCGCACGGCGGTCGATGATTTCGCCGCCTCGATCGGCGTGCGCAATCTCATGATCATTATCGTGACCATGCCGCTTGTCTTTATTGTCGTGGTGATGGCGATCATTGCGGTGTTCGGCGGCGACGACGAAGAACCGGCGCTCGCCGAAGCGCCGGCGCCGGTTGAGCGGGGCGGCGCGGTGCGGTCGTCTCCCGCGGACAATCTTGTCGAGCCTGCGCCGGGCGTCCCGGCAGTTAAACCGCTCAGAGCCTCGGTCCCGAGCGGCGTCGCCCTGCCGGCGGGCGCGGAAGCCGGCGCCATTGCGTTGGACGGCGATCGGCTCGCGATCCGCATCGACGGGCCCGACGGCGTTACCGTGGTTATCTACGATGTGACCACCGGCGAGCGCGTACAGACGATTTCGGTGTCGGCGGGGGACGGCAATTGAGGGCGGGTGTTGGGATTCTTCCGCTCATCCCGGCGAAGGCCGGGATCTCCTACGGCAATCTCCGGAGCGAGCTTGATGAGATCCCGGCCCGACCGCAAAGCGGTCTAACGATAGTCAGCGCGCCTTCGCGCGCGGGGCCGGGATGAGCGGTGACTTATTTAAAGCGCCTCAAAAACCCTAATCATCTCGCGCCGAAAATTGTCATCCGGCGCCGGACCATCAAGCGCGCCCATATTTTCGATCATGTGATCAACCCGGCGCGTCGCCGGGATCGCGACGGTGAGCGCCGGATGGGAGATGATGAACTTCAACAGGAACTGCGCCCAGTTGGCGGCGCCGATCTCCGCCGCCATATCGGGGAGGGGAAAGCGATTGACATAATCGATCAGGGCGCCTTCCCGGTACGGACGATTGGCGATGACGGCGACGCCGCGCTCGGCGGCGAGGGGCAAGAGGCGCGCCTCCGCCTCGCGGTCGGCGATGTTGTAGGTGATCTGGATAAAGTCGATCGGATGATCCGCCATGATGCGGGCGATCGCGTCGTATCGCAGCCCTGAATAACTCGTGACGCCGACATAACGCAGCCGGCCCGCTTCTTTCATGGCGAACAGCGTTTCCAGATGGTCGCGCCAGCTCAACAGGTTGTGGACCTGCAACAAATCGAAATCGGGAACGCCCCAGCGGCGGGCGGTCTCGGCGATTTGCCCGGGGCCGTTGCCGCCGCCGCGGATCCAGACCTTGTCGGCGGAAAAGACGTCGCCTTTGCGCCCGAGACGCGCAAGCGCATCGCCGACGACCGCTTGTGAGGAACCGTACATGGGCGATGAATCAATCACGGCGCCGCCGCGGTCGAAGAAGGTGTTGAGGACTTCCGTGCGTTGAGCGCGTAAGGCTTCGTTGGAACCGACATCGAAGGTGCGCCAGGTGCCCATGCCGATCGCGGGGATCCGTTCCGCGGTCGACGGAATCGTTTTGAACAAAGGCGCGGCGAGAACGGGCCGCGCAACCAGCGCCGCCGCGGCGGCGCCGAGAAAGGTGCGGCGCGCGATCATGGCGATGGGGACGGGGTCAACGTGAATGGCATGGGGTCGCGGCTGACGTCCACGGCGCAACCGTCCAACCGTCCCAAGTCCGGGCCGCCGGCGCTCGCCATGCTCGTCGCCAACGCCAACACAGCTTTTGCGTTCTTCGTCAACGCGTCCTCCGCCTTGTCGCCCGCGAGGCTAGTGATGAATTCGGCGCGGGCGGAGGCGGCATGCGATGAACGCACCTGTTTTTGCGGTGAAGCGTTGGGGCTGCCTCTTCGCCCGTTGATGTTGAGGCGTCCGTCATCCCGGGCGCAATGCAGCGTGAAACGCTGCTTTGCAGACCCGGGACCGCTTCCACCTTGCTGTGAGGTCCCGTGTCTGCGCCGCATCATCAAAGATGCTGCGTCGCGCACGGGATGACGGACACGCGGATAGTTTTCATGAAATCGCGGGCTTGCCGAATGAGATCCCGACCCGACCGCAAAGCGGTGAAATTATCGCAGGCCACCCCCGCTCATTCCCGCGCCCGCGCGCGAATGCGCGCTTACCGTCATTTGACCGCTTCGCGCCCGCGCGCGAATGCGCGCTTACTGTCATTTGACCGCTTCGCGCCCGCGCGCGAATGCGCGCTTACTGTCATTTGACCGCTTCGCGCCCGCGCGCGAATGCGCGCTTGCTGTCATTTGACCGCTCCGCGGTCGGGCGGGAATCCATTTTTGGAATGAGCGGATTTATCTACGTCGCCAAATCCCCCTATGCATGGGAATGAGCGGATGAATTTTGGGGCCGCTGACGCATAGTGCGTTTTCATCCGACCCCATTTCCGCCCCCACCTCCGCCCCCACCTCCGCCATTGACACGCTGCCAATTCCACTTTATATTTTAAAGCACATTACAGGAGAAAGTTATGGATCAGGCGCGCAATGACGACATCGCAAGCGACCTGGCTTATGTCCGCGCGCTTGCTGAAGAAGGGGCGCATGCGCCGCTGGTGGGCGGGCGATACTTTGTCGTCTGGGGCGTTCTGATGGGCGTCTCCAGCCTGTTTGTGTATTTCAACGCCATCGGTTGGATCGCGGTCGGGTCCGCCGGGTATATCGCGCCTTGGTTTATTGCGCTTGGCGTCGGCTGGATTTTTTCCTTCGCCATGCGCGGCGCTGTCAGCGTCAAGCCTGGCGCCATGACTCTCGGCAACAAAACAGCGGCGTCGGTATGGTTCGCGGTCGGGATCATCATGACGCTGTTCTTTGTCGGCGTCCTCTTCGCCCATGACGATTACGTCGCTTACGGGGTGCCGTCTTATTTTCTGTTCAGCATGTTGTTTCCTATCGGCTTTGGTTTTTACGGCGTCGCCTTTTACGCCATGGCCACGGCGTCGCGCACGGAATGGCTGCGATACTTCGCGTATCTGTCCTGGGTTTTCGCCGCCGCGAGCCTCTTTTTCATGGCGACGTCGGTTCAGTTCCTGGTCGGCGCTGTCGGCCTTTTCCTTTGCGCCGCGGCGCCCGGCGTCATTCTGATGCGGCGGGAACCGGCGAATATCGTCTAATGGTGGAAAGAGCGCCATGACAAGCGCCGGTTACGATTACCGCGAAATCGACGACGTGATTCACGGACGCGTGCGCCTGTCAATCATGGCGTATCTGTCCGGCGCGGGCGTTGCTGACTTCAATGAGCTCAAAGCGAAAGTCGGCGGCACCGACGGCAACCTCTCCGTACACATCCGAAAACTTGAGGAGGCCGGATATGTGAAGGTGGAGAAAACCTTCGCCGGCCGCAAGCCGCAGACCCGCTGTCAGCTCACCGCCGCAGGCCGGCGCGCCTGGATCGCCTATATCGAGCGGATGGAAGCGCTGATGCGCCCGAAGGCGGCAGAGTAGGGAACGAACAATCTGTCCAGTAAATTCTGATATCGGAAGCGGAGCAAAGGCGACTTTGGCGATCTTGCGCTGGGGGCTCGGAAGGTCTGTTTTCGGTCCAATCGCGACGTCGCTAACCCCCGGTTCAACGTCGGAAAACCCGGTCAATCTTGCTATTGCTCGCGATCAATGCGGCGCTTTCGTTTGAGGTTTGACGGAACGGACGTTGAAGCAATCAATTTGAACCTAGCCTTACGTCAGCCGGCGATGCGACTGCGTGAAGGTGCATTGATTGCGACTTTGGGTATGCTGACAATAACTCGGCAAACGGACGGCCTCCATGAAACTCATCCAGCTCGCTTACCCCGGCGCGTACCGCGATCGTGTCGAACATGCGATAAAGAATGCTCATCCGGTAGATTGGTCGCGAGAGGTGGAACCGGATAGCAAAAGAGAGACCGTTCAAATCCTCCTTGAAGATGGCGAAGGACAGTCTTTGATGGACGCCGTCCAAATTATGTTCGCCAGCAAGGAACAATGGCGGCTTGTGCTTTTGGACGTCGAAGCGACGTTGCCCAGGATCGAAGCGCGGCCCGCCGAAGAAGAGGAATCGAACGACAAAAAAGGCCGCCGGAAACAAGCGATGCGCGAAGCGCTGGTTGAAGAGATTTCAAGCAATAGCCGTCTCAATTCGGATTTTATCGTTTTGACGATTCTGTCGGCGATTGTCGCCGCCATCGGCCTGAATGAAGACAATGTTGCCGTCGTTATCGGCGCCATGGTTATTGCGCCATTGTTGGGGCCAATTTTGGGTTTCAGCCTCGGTTCGGCTCTCGGCTCAATCTCATTGATGCTGAAGGCGGCGCGCACGGCGTTAAGCGGCCTTGCCGTTGGGTTTGGGACTGTTTTTCTGTTAGCGTTGTTCTTTCCAGTCAATCTGGAGAGTCATGAATTGATCGCGCGGACCAATATTGATCCGGAAGTCGTGGCGCTTGCGCTCGCATCCGGCGCCGCGGCGGCTCTATCAATGACAGGCGGGCTGTCCTCGTCGTTGGTCGGGGTTATGGTCGCTGTCGCTCTACTGCCGCCTTCTGCCGCATCGGCCATTTATCTCGGGGTTGGCGATTTCAGGAACGCGTCCGCTGCCGCGATTTTGGTGTTACTGAACGTCATCTGCGTGCTTCTCTCGACACAGATTGTATTTGCCTGGAAAGGCGTACAACCGCGGCGTTGGTTGCAACAGAAAAACGCCGCGAAGTCGCGTCGCATAAGCTATGTCGTGTGGGCGGCGCTATTGATTGGGCTGTTCGCCCTCGGCCTGTGGATTGGCAATGACGCCGTGTTTGGGAAGTGACGACACAACGCGTCACAAGGCGGTCATTGGGGAGGACCCCCGTGAACCACTCTTTCGTCCAATACCGCTAAAAGACGGAAAACCCAGCCCTTACCGCCGCGCCGATGTCAATATCCGCGCGATCAGCCAGATTGGCAAAACGATGGCGCCGCCGATCAGCAGATAGGTGATGAGATTGACGACCAACCCGCCGAAACTCTCAGAGATGGCGGAGACGAGGTTTCTGACGCTGTTGAAGATGCCTTCCCAGAACTCCAGCGCGCCGACGCCCAGGAAAGAGAATACCGCGCCGACAAAAATGCTGGCGATGACGAGCTGCAGGACCGTGCGTCCGACGCTGCCGCCGAGGACGCGTTTTTTGAAATCAGCGCCTTCGGACTCGGTGCGGCTGACGTTGTGTTCTTTCATAGTCTACTGACCCTCTTCCCCGGTCCCCTAGCTAAGGTATACGCGGGCCGCCCCGGTTTCAATGAGCGGACGTGACTGAAGGCGACGAATCGCTCTCCGCGGCGATTTCCGTATAGACCGACCGGGTCGGGAACGGGATTGAAACGCCGTTGGCGTCGAAGCTTTCCTTGACGGTCTTGGTTAACGCCCATTTCACGGGGAAGTAGTCGGCGCGGTCCACCCACACGCGGCAGATGATATCGACTGAGGAATCGCCGAGATTATCGACCGCGATGGTTGGTTCCGGGTCGGTTTTGCAGCGGGCGTCTTTTTCAACTTCCGCGCGAATAAGATCCATGGCGCGATCGAGATTGTCGCTATAGGAGACGCCGAAGACGAGATCGACGCGGCGGGTCTCATAGCCGGCGAAATTGGTGATGACGTCGTCGAAAATCTTGCCGTTGGGGACGATGATCATCTTGTTGTCGACGGTGGCGATCTCGGTGGTGAAGAGGCCGATCTGTTTCACCGTGCCGGAAACCCCGGCCGCTTCCACATAGTCGCCGACGTCGAACGGGCGAAAGCCGAGCATCATGACGCCGGAGGCGACGTGTCCCAGGGTGCCTTGCAAAGCGAGGCCGATGGCGAGGCCGGCCGCGCCGATCACCGCTGCAAAGCTGGTCGTCGGCACGCCGAACACCCCGAGGGTGGTGATCACCACAAGCGCGATCAGCGCATAGTATATAAGGCTCGAAAGAAACCCCGACAGGGTCTCGTCGATGCGCTGAGACTTCAGCATCGCCTTTTTCACGAAATTGCGCACCCGCGCGGCGACCCAGAGGCCGACCACCAGCACGACCAGGGCGCCGGCGGCGCTCGGCAAAAACGCAGCGGCCTTTTCCACAAGACCCTGAAGAAACTGAATGGCGACGTTAAAGTCGCCGGACTGAATGGCTTCGCGCGCGATTTCGCCCTGCATGGGAAACCCTTTCTCGATTGTCTGACTTCTGTTTCGTTGCGGGCGCTATAGCGAAGCTCGGCTGCGAGGTGAAGGCGCAACCGAAACGCGAATGGACGGCGAAGCGGTTCGCGCGTCAGGGGAAAAATCTGCAAAAATCGGCTTTCGGTGCGTAGTTATGCTCCCCTTCTCGGGCCCGGCGTATACTGCGCCGAGTTTCGTCAGTTGCGTATGAGAGAGGATCTCAATGGAGCAGTCGCCCCGTCTCGCCCTGTCCTATGTGGCGCCCAGCCAGGCGCAGAAACATGTCACCGTCAACGAAACCTTCCGGCGTCTCGACGCGCTGGTTCAGCTATCGGTTCGCTCACGGAGCGTCTCAGCCGAACCCGGCGCGCCGGCGGAGGGCGATGGTTATATTCTTCCCGCCAGTCCGTCGGGAACGGCGTGGGATTACTACGCGGAAAAAGACATCGCCGTTTATCAGGACGGCGCCTGGATCGCCGTTGCGCCGGTTGAAGGCTTGCGGGCCTATGTCGCCGACGAGGCGATCATCGTCGCCTTTGACGGGACGGCCTGGACCGGACGCATGATCGAGCCGCAGGAAGAGGCCGCAAAGTTCGGCGTCAACGCATCGGCTGACGCCACGAACAAACTGACGGTGAAATCCGACGCCGTTCTCTTGAGCCATGACGATGTCACGCCCGGGACCGGCGACATCAGGATCAATCTCAACAAGGCGGCGACGGCGAACACCGCGGCCCACCTTTTTCAGAGCGGGTATTCCGGAAGGGCCGAATTCGGGCTCGCCGGCGACGATGACTTTCGCGTCAAGGTGAGCGCCGACGGGGCGAGCTGGCGCGACGCCCTGAAAGCGGACGGGGCGACGGGGACGCTTTATTTGCCTGCGGGTCTGCGGCTCGGCGCCGACGCCGCCGCGAACGAACTCGCCGACTACGAGACGGGAACCTGGACGCCGGCGCTCGGCGCCTCGGCGAGCGGGGATCTCAGCGCCGCCACGGGCGTGACCGCCGCCTACGCCTATTTCACCAAGGTGGGACCCCTCGTGACCGTCCATTGCGGTTTCGACGTTGCTGGCCTGACCGCGACGACCTTCGCGCAGAAGTCGTCGTTGGAGGTGTCGGGCCTTCCCTTCGCGCCGCGCAATGACGGGGGCGATATCGATATGGGCGGGGTCTCGGGCCTTGTTCTGGGAACCAGCATCGGCGCGGCGAGTTCCGTCCTCTCGGGCGGCGTCGCATCAACGCACACGCTGGTCGTCCTTGTTTGTTACGCCGGCGCCGCCGAGGCGCAGAACACGGACCGCTTTCATGTTTGCGCCGTCTATCACACCGATGACTAAGCGGCGCCGAAACCCCGAACGCACGAGCAACGCCGGCGTCGCTTTCATCAAAAAGTGGGAAGGCCTGGAGACAAAAGCCTACCGCGATGTCGCCGGTGTCTGGACCATCGGTTATGGGCATACGGAAGGGTTTCGCGACGGGCGCTTCGGGCCTGGCGACAAGATCAGACCCTTTGAGGCCGACATGCTCCTGCGCGAGGACTTAAAGAGCCGGGAAGAAACAGTGTCGGAGCTTGTCGCCGTTGCGCTGAACCAGAACGAGTTCGACGCGCTCGTGTCCTTTGAGTTCAACACTGGCGGGCTTCGCCGGTCGACGGCCCTGCGCCGACTCAACGAGGACAACCGGATGGGCGCCGCCGATGCGCTCACCTGGTGGAACAAGGCGCGCATTGATGACGAGCTTGTCGCTGTCCGCGGCCTGACCCGGCGGCGCGCGGCGGAGGCGATGTTGTTTCTAAAACCGATAGCGGCGCCCGGAACAAAGAAAGCGCCGCATGGGCGGCGCTTTCAGGGGAGGGCTGGATGATCGGCGTCTCAGGCCGGCTTGAAGGTCAGCGCCACGCCGTTGTTGCAATAGCGCAGACCCGTCGGCGCCGGGCCGTCCTTGAAAACATGGCCCTGATGGCCGCCGCAGCGCGCGCAGTGATATTCGGTGCGCGGAATCACCAGTTTGAAGTCGGTCTTGGTCCCGAGCGCGCCGGGGATGTAATCGAAAAAGCTCGGCCAGCCGGTGCCGCTGTCGAATTTCGTGTCCGACTTGAAAAGCTCAAAGCCGCAGCCGGCGCAGGCGTAAACGCCCTCGCGCTTTTCGTCGTTCAGCTCGCTCGAGCCCGGTCGTTCGGTTGCTTCCCGGCGCAATACCGCAAACGCTTCAGGCGACAGGCGTTCTTTCCATTCTTTTTCGGACAACTGCCATTTGTCGTAATCGGGTATGGTCGACGGATCCGGTTTGTCTTTCGCCATCACTTTCTCCTCGCGGACGCCGCAGGCCGCGCCGGCGCCGAGAAGGGCGAGGGTCGCGCTGCGTCTTGTCAAAGTCTTCATCGGTCTATCCGCCTTGTTGCCGCATGTCAGGAGCAAATACGTAGCGACCGCGGCGGTCAGATGATACGGGCGGCGAGTTCACAAACCGGCGCCAGCAGCAAGAGCAACCCCGCATCGCGGTTCGATTTGAAACGGATCAAGCAATTGTGAGGGTCGTTAACGTCAACACTGCGGATCTGCCAGGCGAAATGCAGCCCGGCCGGGATAAGCGCCAGGTAATAAACTGCGCCGGCGCCGATCAGCGCCCCCGCGGCGGCGAACGCAGCGACGGCAGCTACGAAAAACGCCGCCAGCCAGGGCTTAGTCGCGTCGCCGAGTTTCAGCGCCGTCGATTTCACGCCGATCAGCGCGTCGTCTTCCTTGTCCTGATGGGCGTAGATGGTGTCGTAGCCGAGGGTCCAGGCGATCCCGGCGGCGTAGATCGCGAAGGCCTCCGCTTGCAGCGTTCCCGCTGCCGCGGCGTAACCTATCAGCGCGCCCCAGTTAAAGGTGAGGCCGAGCCAGGCTTGCGGCCAATAGGTGACGCGCTTCATGAACGGATAGGCGGCGACAAGGGCGAGCGAGCCGAGCCCGAGAACGATCGTGAACCGATTAAATTGCAGAAGGACGATGAGACCGATAAGGCAAAGGGCGACGAGAAAAACCCATGCCTGCTTCGTTGTGATCTGGCCCGAAGGAATGGGGCGCAAAGCGGTGCGCTCGACTTGCGCGTCAAAATCCTGATCGACAATGTCGTTGTAGGCGCACCCCGCCCCGCGCATGACGAAGGCGCCGACGCCCATCAACAAGGCGTGCCAAAGAAAGGCCGGACTGGGGTGCCCCGCAACGGCGGCGAGGGTCAGCCCCCACAGACACGGAATAAAGAGCAGCCACGTCCCGATCGGCCGGTCGGCGCGCGCAAGGCGCAAGTACGGCTGCGCGGATCCGGGCATGTGCTCGACCCAGGTCCCGGATTTGGCGTCCGGCGTGGAAGGGGAGACGGGCGTGGTGGTCATGGGTCCTTTCTACTTGGAAGCCGCCGATTGCAAAATGCGTTATCTTATCCCGCTCATCCCCGCGCAAGCGGGGATCCAATGTCAAACTATGCCGCTGGATCCCGGCTTGCGCGGGGATGAGCGGAGGAGGAATATGTCCTTCTACGTCTACATTCTCGCCAACAAAAAGCACGGTACTCTGTACACCGGCATGACGGATGATCTCGCAAAGCGCGTGTGGATGCACAAAGAGAAGACGATCAAAGGCTTTACATCGAAGTACGGCGTCGACCGGCTTGTTTGGTGCGAGGAACACGAATCACGAGAAAGCGCATTTATTCGGGAACGTGCGATCAAGAAATGGAACAGAGCGTGGAAGATAGAGCTGATTGAGAAAGACAATCCTGACTGGAAAGACCTGTATGAAACCATCATGCATTAGACTGTTATTCCGCTCATCCCCGCGAAAGCGGGGATCCAGCAGCATCCTTTAAGTGGGTGGATTCCCGCTTTCGCGGGAATGAGCGGGTTTTTTGTTGGAATGGAAACTCATCACCATCAGCCGAATTGAGCGAATTTCTCAGATGACCCCACGCCTCCACATCACCTCGCCTCTCGCCGAAAACGCCGCCGCACCCTTAAGCGCGGAGCAGGCCCACTACCTGAAGAACGTGCTGCGCCGCGACATTGAAAGCGAAATCTTGGTGTTCAACGGCGAGGACGGCGAGTTTTCAGCGATCATCATCGAGCTAAAGAAAAAGGGCGGCGTTGCTCGCCTCGTTCGACGGACCCGGGCGCCGGCGCCGGAACCGGATCTCGATCTTTGGTTTGCGCCGGTCAAGCGCGGACCTCTTGAGACCATCGTCCAAAAAGCGGTGGAGCTCGGAGCGGCTCGGTTGCGCCCGGTGGTCACAGAACGAACCGTCTCGGCGCGGATTAATCGCGACCGGCTTGAAGCGATCGCTGCTGAAGCGGCTGAACAATGCGGACGCCTCAGCGTTCCCCCGGTGAGTGAGGCGGTCAGTTTCAAGATGATGCTGGCTGACTGGCCCGAAGATCGTCGCCTGATGTTTTGCGACGAGGCCGGCGATGATGAAACGCTTGAATGGGGCGGCGCGGAGGGCCGCGCGCGCCCTGCGTTAGAGGCGCTGAAGGACGTTGATAGCAATACTGATAAATGGGCGTTGCTGATCGGACCCGAAGGCGGCTTTTCGCCGGCGGAACGGGCGATATTACGCAGCGAAGACTGGGTCACGCCGGTGACGCTGGGCCCGCGCATATTGCGCGCCGATACGGCGGCCATCGCTGCGATGGCGCTGTGGCAGGCGGCGCTCGGCGACTGGCGGCGGTCGTGACGTCACGGGCGCGTGATGCGCTCGAGGCTTGGCGATTGCCGGAACCCGCAGTAAGGCGAGGGGACTTGGGAATTGGGCTGGCGAGGAGTTAGCGCGACGTGACCACGGGCAGGGAGCCTTCCGGCGATTCGCCGCTGATCGAATCAAAAGCGCAGCTGGTTGATTACATCGCCGCCGGCTGCAAACCGAAAGATGCGTGGCGCATTGGCACCGAACACGAAAAGTTCGTCTTTTGCCGCACCAATTTAACGCCTGTTCCTTACGAGGGCGACGCTGGCATTCGCGCCATCCTTGAAAAGCTCAGTGTCGAGACCGGTTGGGACATTATCTACGAAGGCGACCTGCCGATCGGTCTGAAGGGCGACGGCGCCAGCGTATCGTTGGAGCCGGGCGGACAGTTCGAACTTTCCGGCGCCGCGCTGGATAATCTTCATCTCACCTGCGACGAGGTGCACCGACATCTCGATGCCGTGAAAAAAGTCTGCGATCCCTTGGGCGTCGCTTTTCTCGGCATGGGCTTCGCCCCGACCTGGACGCTTGATGAAACCCCGCGCATGCCCAAGGCGCGCTACAACATCATGCGCAGTTACATGCCGACGGTCGGAACCCTCGGCCTCGACATGATGCATCGCACCTGCACCATCCAGGTCAATCTCGACTACGCGTCAGAAGCGGACATGGCGATGAAGTTTAAAACGTCGCTTGCCCTGCAGCCGATTGCGACGGCGCTGTTCGCCAATTCCGGGCTTAAGGAGGGCGCGCCGTCAGGCTTTGCGTCCTATCGCGCGCATATCTGGACCGACACCGACCCTGATCGCACGGGGTTATTGCACTTTGTTTTTGAGAACGGTTTTGGCTTCGAGCGTTACGTTGACTACATGCTCGACGTGCCGATGTATTTCGTGCGCCGTGGCGGGGAGTTTATCAACGCTGCGGGGCTGTCGTTTCGCGATTTTCTGAAGGGCGAGCTTTCCGTTCTTCCCGGCGAGAAGCCGACCATGGACGACTGGGAAGACCATCTGTCTACGGCCTTTCCGGAAGTGCGGCTGAAGTCCTTTCTGGAAATGCGCGGCGCCGACGGCGGGCCCTGGGCGCGTATCTGCGCCCTGCCGGCGCTGTGGGTGGGCCTTCTCTATGACGACGCGGCGCTCGCCGCCGCCTGGGATCTCGCCAAGGACTGGACCCGGGAAGAACGCGACGCCTTGCGCGAGGACGCGGCGCGTCTTGGCTTCAAAGCAGAGGTCGGCGGTCGTTCGGTTCAGGATATCGCCCTCGACGTTCTGCAAATCTCCCGCGAGGGCTTACGCGCCCGCGCGCGCATCGGCAATTTGAAAGAGGACGAGACGACCTATCTCGATCCGCTCGTCAAAATCGCCAAAAGCGGCGTGACCATGGGCGAGTACACCGCCGACCGGTTTCTCAATCAGTTGGACGGTGATGCGAAAACGCTTTTTGAGGAGTGCAAGTACTAGTGTTGGTTGGAGACCGTTTAGGAGTGCGCTTTTGATCCTGCGAGTCGAAAAACCAATTTCACCGCACATCCCGGCGAAGGCCGGGATCTCCATGCGGCAACATCCGACTCGGCGAACGAGGTCCCGGCCTTCGCCGGGATGTGCGGATATTTATGGCTTTTTCTTTTTGAATGATCGCTGCAATATACACCTTTGAAATTCGCATTTTTCTGGGAAGGGTTGACGTGATGCGGTTCGGTTTGGTTCTGGCGTGCGTATTGTTTCTCTCCGGCTGTTCGACGCTTGACTTGAGCGAGACCAGCTGCGGGCTCTCCGAAGGGCGATGTATCGACCAGTGCCGCAGCGCCGCCGGCGCCGGACAGATGGCTTGCGAAGATCAGTGCCGCGCAGAAAGCGACATGTGCCGGGCGCGGGATTATTGAGGCGTGTTCGGAATGTTGTTGAGTTGATCCCCACCCGAAATCAAAGGTTTCGACCTCCTCTTTTCAAGAGGAGGTAGGAGGATGACGGACGTCTTCTCCGATACATCCGCCGCATGCGGAGCATTGGCGCACAAGGACAAGACCCTCGCCCGGGCCCTCGACGCGATCGGCGCGCCGCATATTCGCCGCCGTCCCGGCGGGTTCGAGGCGCTCTTCCGCATCATTGTCGAACAGCAGGTGTCGGTGCAAAGCGCCCAGGCGATCTGGGCGCGCTGTCTCGCCAATGTCGAGCCGCTCCGCCCGGCGCGCGTTCTCGATCTGGGCGAGCCGGGTCTTCGGGCCTGCGGCTTGTCGGGGCCGAAAATACGCTACGTTCTGGCGCTCGCCGACGCCGTTGACGGCGGGGCTTTCGATCCGGCCGCGGTCGCGAATATGGAAGATGAAGACGCCGCCGCCGCCTTGCAGTCGCTAAAGGGCATCGGTCCGTGGACCGCGGCGATCTACCTGCTCTTCTGCGAAGGCCGGATCGATATCTGGCCGCCCGGGGATGTGGCGCTGCTCGGCGCTTACAAAGCTGCGCGCCTGCGCGGGCCCTTGCCCGACATGGCGGCGTTTGACGCCAAAGCGGCGCGCTGGCGTCCCTGGCGCGGCGTTGCGGCGCATATTTTGTGGACATATTACGCCCATATCCGTGGAAGAGAGCCGATTTGAGAATATTGCCGGTGTGGCGAAAATATCGGCAAAACCGTCAAACTTTTGTCATGGGGAATCAGGTAAATGACTTTATTGACGGTTTCGACTAGCCTTTCCGCTAATCGAAGCTGAATTGAGGAGTTTTGCGTTTTCTCGAGTTCTGTTGAACATCAGGGCGCTGACGGGCGCCAATGGGAGGGGGCGGCATGACCAGCGTCGCTGTGCAATCGCCTGAGGCCTGTCCGGCCCTCGTCCTGAATGCGGACTTCCGCCCCTTGAGTTACTTTCCGCTGTCATTGTGGTGCTGGCAGGATGCGCTAAAAGCGGTTTTCCTGGATCGCGTTGAAGTGGTCGCTCAATATGAAACCAAGGTGCGCAGCGCCAAGTTTGAAATGCGCCTGCCGTCGGTGGTGTCGCTGAAAACCTATGTCAGTCATGCGCGCACGCCGGCTTTCACCCGGTTCAACGTCTTTCTGCGCGACAGCTTCACCTGCCAATATTGCGGCGCAACGGGCCGCGAACAATTGACGTTCGACCATGTCGTTCCGCGCTCGCGCGGAGGCCGCACGACCTGGGAAAACATCGTCGCCGCCTGCAGCGGGTGCAACATTAAAAAGGGCGGACGGATGCCGGAAGCCGCCCGCATGATCCCGGCGCGAAAGCCCCGCCGTCCGACCATGTACGAGCTGAATGAGCGGGGCCGCGCCTTTCCGCCCCATTACCTGCATGAAAGCTGGCAGGATTTTCTCTATTGGGATTCCGAACTGGAGCCCTGATCTGCGCTCGACCGGCATTGCGCTGATACGGGCTCGCGTGAAAACCTTAGAACGTTTCCGGAAACAGACTGAAAGAAGGGCTCTGTCTGCCGAATTGAACGCGACACCGCCCTGTCGTAAGACTAGTGGAGTGTTGGGGGCTTGAAATCTTGGGTTGTGGAGGGCGCGCATGAGCGGTCATGAAGTAGAATTCAATGAGAACGGCCAGCCGGTCGTGCGCATGTCGCGCCGCGACATTGTTCGCGGACTGGCGGCGGGCAGCGTCGTGGTGCTGGCGCCGGGCTGCGCTTACAATGAGCAGCTGGGCCGCAATCAGCTCCTCTTCGTGTCGTCGAATCAGATGGCGCAGCTTGCAAGCTCTGCGTGGACTGACTTGAAGAAACAGGAGCGGGTCACAAGAGATCCCCGCTATGTTAATCGCATGCGTCAGGTTGCGCCGCGCGTGATTCAGGCAGCGGGCGGGAATCCGGCCCAATGGCAAGTCGAAGTGTTCGAGTCCGATCAGATCAACGCATTCGCCTTGCCCGGCGGCAAGGTCGGCTTTTACACCGGCATCCTCGATTTCATGGACAACGACGATCAGATCGCCACCGTGATGGGGCATGAGGTGGCGCATGTGAACTTCAACCATTCCGGCGAGCGCTACAGCCAATCCACGCTCGCGGCGACGGGCCTCTCCGTGGCGCAAGTGGCGGTTTCCGGCAGTCAGTATCAGAATCAGATTATGGGCGTCCTTGGCATGGGCGCATCGCTTGGCGTGATCCTGCCGTTTTCCCGCAAGCATGAACTCGAAGCCGACAAATTCGGCGTGCGGTATATGCATCGCGCCGGCTACGATGCACAGGAGTCGCTGAGGTTCTGGGAGAAAATGGCGGCGGAAAAATCCGGCGGCGGCCCGCCGCCCTATCTTTCCACACATCCGAGCGACTCCGTCCGGATCGCCGCCCTGCAACGGGAGATTGCGCTCCTGCGGTAAGAAGCGCCGGCGAATCTTGCGCCTGGCGATTTACAAGGGGCCCGTCCAAGGCTATCTCACCCGGTCTCAGTCGGCATCGCCGTTGCGGCGCCGCCGTCTTTCGGGCCGCCTTAGCTCAGTAGGTTAGAGCGCTTGATTGTGGATCAAGAGGTCCCCCGTTCGAACCGGGGAGGCGGTACCATCTCCAAATTGCAACCGGAACGGCGTTGGCGGCGCGCGGGCGATCGTTAACGAATCCTTACCGGCTGTCCTGAATATTGCGGCGCAAAGCTTGCTGTCGCCTGTGCGGCCGGTCTTCTGGTAAGACGAGGGGCGGCAAAACGGTTAACGATTAGGTTTCCCAGGCATGAGCTCCATCATCGTCGCCATTGTATTTACGTATGCGTCGGCGATCGCAGCCTATTTCCTTGCGCCGAAACCGGATGACTACGGGCGTTTGCGGATCATCCTCGCCTGGCTCGCGGTAACGCCCGTCCTGTTTTTCGTGCGCAACAATCTTGCAGCGCTGGCGCTGGTCGGGATTTTGCTGTTCATGCTGGCGCCCCTGAATCCGGTGCGGCGCGTTTGCTTTTATATCGGGGTGATGGTCGCGGCGCCGCTGAAGTTTTCAGCGCTTATTCCTTTTCCTGGGCTCAATTATCTCATTGCGCTGGATTACGCCAAAGTCGCGACGGTAGCGGTGTTGGCGCCAATTTTTATATCCGCACTGGCCACGAGGCCGCCGCCATATCTGCGGACGGTTGATCGCCTGCTGCTCATCTTCATTGTGCTGACCTGCGCGATCTCCATCCGGGAGCTTCCCTTTACCAGCGTGTTGCGCCTTTTCGTCGATCAGACCCTGCTGATCTTTGTTCCCTATGTCGTTGTCAGTCGTACCCTAAAGACCAGCGAACATATTGACGCTGCGCTGCGCGCGCTTCTGGTAGCGCTGATCATTGTCGCGATGATCGGGCTGATATCGGCCGCACGCAACTGGAATTACTATGCGCTGATGTACGATAATCCGACCTATAAGGTCTTTCTTGAGCGCCGAAACGGAATATTGCGCGTCTATTCCACGCTGATGACGACCCTCGTGGCGTTGGCGATGGGCGTCGGAGTTGTTCTGACTTTCTATTTTCAGCGTCTGGGAAAACTCAATCGGATGGTCGGCCTCGGCCTTGTCGGACTTTTCGGATTGATAGGTTTCGCCTCCGGGTCGCGGGGCGGCTGGATCGCCATGGCCATGGTCGTCTTGAGTTACTTTGTCCTGACAAGGATGAAAAACTCAATCCGCCGTCTTTACGTTTATGGGATCGGCGTCGGCTTCATCGGCGTTTCCTACCGGATTATTACGGATTCGTCTTTCATCAGCGGCGAGATGAACAATATCGTCTACCGGGCCGAATTGTTGCGAACCAGTGTTGAACAAATTGCGACGCGGCCCTTATTCGGTGAGCATGGCTTTCGCGAAACCGCCCGCTTCGCGCATTTGCGGCAAGGGGAAGGCATTGTCGATATCGTCAACGCATATCTGGAAGTCGCGCTCACATTCGGTTTGGTCGGTCTCGCCATCTGGCTTGCGGCCAACCTGACGGCGATCGGACGCCTGCTGTCGCAGATGGCCCAACTGGGAAAATCGGAAGGCGAAACCGATACCGCCGCGCACCTTGAGGCGCGGGCCGCGTTGATCATGTCCTTGATGCTCGGGTTTATGGTGATGATCGCCACCGTGAGCGCGGTGTCTTACGTCAATCACTTCGGTTATCTGTTTCTCGGATTGCTGGTTGCGCATGTGCGTTCGACGGCGACCGTAACGGCGCCGCCGCCGCGCGAACCCGCTGTCGTTTCGACGGACCAGACGCACGACGCGCCGCCGGTCGAGGCCCCGGTTGCGCAGCCTTATGGAGCGCGCTTTGTCCGTCGCGACTGAACTTCGGCGGTGGCGCGCCCGAATCCGCCCCGCTTTGGGAGATGGGTCGAGTTTCTTGATCGGCGCGCACGGCGCGCAGACATTCCTGCGTCTGGGAAGCAATCTCGTTTTGACGCGGCTGCTGACGCCGGAAGCGTTCGGCGTTGTCGGCATCATCACATCGGTGACCTACATCCTGCAGCTGGTCTCGGACATGGGATTGCGATCCTATATCGTTCGCCACAAGGATGCGCGACCTGAACTGATGCAGACCGTCTGGACGATCAGGCTCGTCCGCAACATCGTTTTGTCGGTCATCATGTTCGCCGGCGCCGACCTCTTTGCTCAGGCGTATAATGCGCCGGAGGTGGCGACGGCGCTGCGCATTGCATCCGCGATATTCATCCTTGATGCGCTCAGTTCGTTTGGTTTTGTTTTCACAGAGCGACACCGACAGGTCATTCGCTTAACGAGCGTTGAGTTTATTCGGTTCCTGGTCACGACCGCTACGGCAATCATCGCCGCGTTTTTCTTGCGCAGCTACTGGGCGATCGTGATCTCCATGTTTGCGGGGTCGCTGTTCTCGCTGGTCGCCAGTTATTCGGTTTTGCGCGGCCCGAAAGTCAGGCTGCGCCTGGAGCAGGGTCACTTCAAGGATCTGTGGAGTTACTGGCGGTACATTATTCCGGCAAGCATCATTACAATCATTCTCACGCAATCGAATGTGTTTCTGGTTGCGAACTTTTTCCCGATCGCCGAGCTCGGCAAGTTCACCATTGCAGCGACGCTGACTGCGGCCGTGTTCGGATTGACGCAAGCCTACACGATGCGAGTTTTCTTTCCGCGATTCGCGCATGCGCACCGCACGGCGCCGGACACCGAACTGGAGGTCTATTACGGCGTTCGCCGACAGGTGACGCTGCTATTCGCCTTCGGCGTTGGCGGGATTATCGGCGGGGCGGATCTGCTGGTCAAAATTCTCTACAACGAACTCTATCTCGGCGCCGGGCTTTATTTATCAATCCTGTGTTTGCGGCCGCTGGCGCGACTGTCGACGGCTCCCGCCGAACAGGCCATTGTGGCGAAAGGCTTCATTCGGATTTCCCTGATCGCGAACATCTTGCGGCTGGCGTGGGTGGCGGTCGCCGCGCCTGTCGCCTATTTCCAGTTCGGCCCGATCGCCGTCATCGTCGCCATGGCGCTGGCCGACGTCGCCTTGTGGCCGTTCTTTCTCTATCAGCAAAAGCGATTCGGGCTTCTGCGGTTGCGTGAAGAAGCTGTTTTGCTGCTTTTCGCCGGCGTCGGCGCGCTGATCGGATACGGCGCCTATCGCGCTGCGCTGGCGGCGATAAGCGCGGGCGCCATTCCCGACTTTTAGGACGTGGCGAAAATTTAATTCCCTTTTTGGCGAGCGCACTAACGAGGCTTGCGCCGAAACGTTCCGAATTGTTCATTTTGGATTGGCGCAGGAGCGCTTTAGTCCGGATCACCGCATACGGATCGATTTCGTCAATATTTCGGTAACCTTTGTTAATACCGCATTGAAAAAGGCGCGAAGACCGTTCGAGTTTCCTTCAGATCTCGAATTACGCTTCGAACACGCCAGAGCGGCGCTGGGTTAAGTGTTTATCAGGGATGAGGGTCTACTTTTGCAATTCGTTAAGGTTAACGGCAGCGTTGCGGCGCGTTGCTTCGTGAGAATGTGTTTCGGCAGGTGGTTGATGGCTTGTAGAAGAGTGTCTCAGTTTGCGTTGGCTGGCGCGCTCGTCGCCATGACCGGTGAGGGCGCTCTTGCGAATGAGCTGGACGTTCCCGCGGGAACGGTTCGCGGCGCTTTGTATCCTGCAGATATTGTGTCTCCGATCATTGTCGCCGAAGCGCAGGACGAGACGGCGCAAGGCGATTCGCTTGTCGGTGCGGACGCGCCGCTGCCGCCGGTCGCCGCCAATCTCGTCAATGAAAACCCGAAACTGGCGCGCGCCCTGGGCCCCGCCGCTTATTTGATGGGCGCGCCCGCCAATCGCGAGCAGTTCCGGGCTACGATCCGCCGCGCGGTCGGGCGCCACCCCGCGTTTCATGCGCAAACGGCGGCGCTGGAGGAGAGCGCTGCGGGGCGCAAGCGTGCGCGCTCGGCTCTTTATCCGCAATTGTCGTCGCAGTTCCGCGGGGACTATGTGATTTCCCGGGAGTTTGGCGACAATACGGACAATGTTGTGGAATCGCTTCGCCCTCGCGAGCAATTCACGGCGGGCCTTTCCGCTTCGCAGATCGTTTTTGACGGCGGCGCCACTTTCCAGCGCATCAAAAGCGCGCGGGCGCGCCATTCGGAGTTCAAAAACTCCATCAGCGCCCGCATCAATGATCTCGCGTTCGAGGCGCTGTCGGCTTATCACGACCTGTTGGCGCATCAGGCGCTTTCTGCGCTTGGCGAATCAATCGTGCGCCGTCACGAAAAGATCCTGAGCGACGTTAAAGAGCGCGAGCGTCTCGGCGCCGGATCCAGGGCCGACGTCACCCGCGCTGAAGCGCGCCTCGCCGCTGCGCGCGCGCGTGTTTCAGAAATTCGGGAAAGCGCGGGTCTGGCGGAAATTCGCTATGCTGAGTTTTTTAAAGAAACGCCCGGCGTTCTGGAGCGGCCAGGTCTTTCCGTGTTCGCCGTCGACAGCCGCGAAGAAGCCGTCGCCGCAGCGCTGCAGCACAATCCTGAGTTAAGCGTTGCAGCGGCGCGGTCTGAAGCGTCTACGGCGGACTTTAGGGCTGCTAAGGGCGAGCGGTTTCCGGAGGTGCGTGTTTCTGTCGATGCGGTGAAGTTTGACGTCTTCAGCGGGGGCGACGACTATGACGTGCGCGCCGGCGTCGACCTGCAGTACAACATATTCAGCGGCGGTCTGCGCGCCGCCAATATCTCAGAGGCGAGCGCGCGGGCGCGCCAGGCGCGCTTCAACGAAGAAGAGGTTCGCCAGGACATCGCGCGTAGCGCAGCGTTTGCGTTCGAGCGCTCCAGCGGCGCCGCGGATCGTCTGACTGCGCTCGAAGAGGCGGTGATCGCGCATGACATCACGCGCGATCTGGTGCTGGAGCGATATCGCGTCGCCCGCGGCGATCTTATTGATGTGCTGCAGGCTGAAAATGATTACTTCGAGGCGGCGGTCGCCTATGTCTCAGGACTCGCCAACCGCGATCTCGCCGCTTACGCCCTGATGGAGCATACCGGCGATCTGTTGCGGTTCTTTTCGCCCCAGCATGAGGCTGACGCGTTCGCCGGCGGAGACGTCGATGGCTGACAAGGCGAGCTTCATGAAGGTGCTGCTGCCGACGCGCCACTGGCTGTTCGGTCCGCTCCGGGACAATGCGAAGATCTATGGCCAGACCATCCTGGCGGCGGTGATCGTCAACATTTTGGGCCTCGTTTCGTCGTTTTTCATCATGACGGTTTATGACCGTGTCCTGCCGAACCAGGCGATTGAGTCTCTGGTGGCGCTGACGATCGGCGTCGTCATTGCGCATGTGTTCGACTTCACGCTGAAATCCCTACGGGGCTATTTTATCGACATCGCCGGTCAGCGCCTCGACGCCAGCGTCGGCGCGACGGTTTTTGACAATCTGATGTCTATGCGGCTCGAAGCGCGCCGCGGCGCCACGGGCGCGATCGCTGGCCTGGTGCGCGAGTTTGAAAATCTGCGCGACTTCTTTTCGTCGGCGACGCTCGTTGCGATCGTCGATTTGCCGTTCATTTTCCTTTTCATCGCCGTTATCGCGATGATCGGCGGCCCGATTGCGCTGGTGCCGCTGATCGGCGTCTTGGGCGCAGTGACGGTCGGCGTCGTTATTCAACCGCTCATCATGAACCGCACCCGGCAGGCGATGGCGGAAGGGCACGAAAAACACGCCGTCCTCATTGAAACGCTGGCGGGCCTTGAAACCGTTAAAAGCGTCGACGCCAGCCAGTTGATGCGCCGGCGGTGGCGAAAGGGCGTTATGCGTCAGGCGAAGGTGTCCACGGTCGGCCGCTTTCTCAACCAGCTTGCGGTGAACGCGGCCGGCTTCGCGCAGCAATTCGCCCAGGTTGGCGT
Source organism: Hyphococcus sp. (assembly GCA_028289605.1). Lineage (GTDB taxonomy): Bacteria > Pseudomonadota > Alphaproteobacteria > Caulobacterales > Parvularculaceae > Hyphococcus. Next base: position 264,918 of record JANQON010000005.1, read on the forward strand.
CATCGTTCTCGGCGTCTTTCTCGTGGGCGCCAATCAGATCACCATGGGCGCGCTGATCGCCTGCGTGATCCTCACCGGCCGCGCCATGGGACCGCTCGCGCAAGTCGCCTCGCTCCTCAGCCGCCTGAACGGGGCGTTAGCCTCCTACAAGGCGCTCAATGAACTGATGACCGCAAAATCGGAAATTGATCCGGATCGCAATTATCTCGCGAGACCCAGTCTTTCGGGCAAGCTTGAGTTACGCGAGGTCAGTTTCACCTACCCCGGCGAGGGCCAGCGCGCGCTTGATGAAGTGTCCTTTACAATCGAGAGCGGCGAGCGCGTCGCCATACTCGGCAAGAACGGTTCCGGCAAAAGCTCCATCATTCGACAGATCACCGGCGTTTATCAGCCGACGGAAGGCTCGGTGCTGGTCGACGACACGGATATCCGCCAGATCAGACCGTCCGACCTTCGCGCCAATATCGGCGCGGTTCTGCAGGACGTTTGTCTGTTTTCAGGATCGATTCGCGACAATATAGCCCTCGGTCTGGAAGGCGTTTCGGACGACGATATTCTGCGTGCGGCGAAAATTGCGGGCGTCCACGAGTTCGCCGGCGCCAGCGCCGGCGGTTACGACCAGCGCCTCGCCGAGCGGGGCGAAGGGCTTTCCGGCGGTCAGCGCCAGGCCATTGCGCTCGCCCGCGCGCTCGCCGGAGATCCGTCGATCCTGCTCCTCGACGAACCCACAAGCGCTCTCGACAGTCAGGCGGAAGCGGCGCTGATCGCGCGGCTGCACCACGCCACCAAGGGGCGCACGCTGCTGGTCGTCACCCATCGCATGTCCATGGTGAAACTGGTCGATCGCATCATCGTGCTCGACAAGGGCCGCATCATTGTCGACGGGCCGCGGGAGTCGGTGCTCAACGCCATGGCGTCCGCTCGCCAGCTCAAGGCGCGGCGCATTGCGCAAAAGGCCGGCGCCGCCAAGCTGGTTTCATCGAGGGCCGCGTGATGTCAGACAGCCGGGATCTTATGATCGCCCTGGACGACGATGCGGACGGGATGGACGACGTCCTGCCTATGGAGCCGGCGCGCGCGGCGCAGCTGTTGCTCTACGTGATCGCCGGCCTGGTGGTCTTGACGCTGATCTGGGCGTCCGTGGCGCGCCTTGACCGGGTCACGCGCGGCCAGGGCTGGGTCGTGACCTCGAACAACCTGCAAGAGGTTCAGTATCTCGAAGGCGGAATCGTCAAAGACATCCTCGTCTCGTCCGGTGAGCGGGTTAAGGCGGGCGAGCTCCTCGTCAAACTCGACCCGACGCAGATGAATGTCGAATTCGCGCAAGGACGCGAGGAGTTCAATCTGCTTTCCGCGCGCATTGCTCGGCTTGAATCAGAGGCGGCGCTGCGCCCCTTACAGTTCCCTGCGCCGTTTAAGGCCGCCGCTGGTGAAATCGTCGCCCGGGAACGCGCCCTCTATGAGGCGCGCAACGCTGAGCTGGATGCGGCGCTTTCCCTGGCGCAGAACAAATTCGACCAGCGCGAACAAGCTCGCGAAGACGCTATCGTCGCCTTCGACACCGCCAGCGAAGCGTTCGCCTTAGCCGATCAAGAACTGCAAATGGTGCGCCGCCTGGTCGACAAAGGGATTGAGCCGCGGGTGGAGCTGTTGCGCGCCCAGCAGCGCGAGGCGGCGGCGCGCGGCGAGATGCAGCGCGCCGAAATCGCCGTCTCCCGCGCCGCGCTCGAGGCGGAAGAGGCGCAGGGCGAAATCGACAAAGTGCGCAAGACCTTCGCCGCCGGCGCCGCTGACGAGCTTAACGCCGCCAAGGCCGAATTCGCCGAGCTCAAGGGCGCGTTGCCGGCGCTGCAGGACAAGGTCTCGCGCACCGAAGTGCGCGCGCCGGTCGCCGGCGTGGTTAACCGCGTCCTTGTCTCGACCATTGGCGGCGTCGTCGCGCCGGGCGAAACCATCGTGGAGATTGTGCCGACGGAGGATACGTTGGTCGTCGAAGCGAAAATCAAGCCCGCCGATATCGGCTTTCTTCATATCGGCCAGGAAGCGAAGGTCTCGATCTCGGCCTATGACTCCTCTGTTTACGGCTCGCTTGCGGGCCTGATTGAAACAATCAGTCCCGATGCGATCGAGGACGAGAAAACCGGCGAGCGTTTTTACAATATTCGCGTGCGCACCAGCGCTGAAGCGCTGAAGGGGCGCGGGCGAGCGTTGCAGATCATGCCGGGCATGGCCGCCGACGTCTCCGTGCTGAACGGCAAACGCACGGTGCTCGCCTATATCATGAAACCGCTGGCCGAGGTCGGCGACAAGGCGCTGCAGGATCAGTAATCCCGCTTCGGTCTGTTTTTTGCAATTCAATTGCCACATTCGCCCCGCTATTCTATCGGATGTCGGACAGCGGCGGAGAGCAGTTAAGTTATGTGCGGGATTATCGGCATACTGGGCGCAAAAGACGTATCGCAGCCCATCGTTGAGGGGCTGAAGCGTCTGGAGTATCGCGGCTACGACTCCGCGGGCGTGGCGACAATCCAGAACGGCGCGGTCGACCGCCGCCGTGCGGCGGGCAAACTGAACGTGCTTGTCGATGTCCTTGAAAAGGACCCCTTGCCGGGGATCATCGGCATCGGCCACACCAGGTGGGCGACCCATGGGGCGGCGATTGACGCGAACGCCCATCCCCATGCGACGGAAACCGTGGCGATCGTGCATAACGGCATTATCGAGAATTTTCGCGAGTTGCGCGAGGAACTGACCGAGAAGGGTCGGCACTTTGAATCGGCCACCGATTCAGAAGTCATCGCCCAGCTCGTATGCGCGTATATGAGCGAACAGATGAGCCCCGCCGAGGCGTTTCGCAAAATGCTGTCGCGCATCCGCGGCGCGTTCGCCATTGCCGCCATCGTCGGCGCCGACGAGGATCTGATCCTCGTTGCGCGCAAGGGCAGTCCACTCGCCATCGGCCGCGGCGACAACGAAATGTATGTGGGATCAGATGCGTTCGCGCTCGCTCCATTCACCAACCGCGTCACCTATCTCGACGAAGGCGACCATGCGATCGTGACCCGGGGCGGGTTTGAAATCTTCAACGAGGCGGGAGAGCCCGCTACGCGCCAGGAAATCGTTTCATCCGTCGGCGACGCGCTTGTCGACAAGGACGGCCATCGTCATTTCATGGCGAAGGAAATCTATGAACAGCCGGAAGTCATTGGTCACACGCTGTCGCGCTATGTGGATCCGACGACAGGCGCGCTCCATGAAGCGGCGCATGCCTTCGACTTTAAATCCATCGACCGGCTGATCATCTCCGCGTGCGGCACGGCCTATTACGCGGGACTGATCGCGAAATACTGGTTCGAGGCCTGGGCCAAGCTGGCGGTGGAAATCGATATCGCTTCGGAACTGCGATATCGTGATATTCCCTATGCAGAAAATGGCGGCGCCCTGTTCATCTCACAGTCGGGCGAAACAGCCGACACGCTTGCTGCGCTTCGTGAAGCGAAGAGTCAGGGCCAGCGCATCGCTGCGGTGGTGAATGTGCCGGAGTCGAGCATCGCGCGGGACGCCGACGTGGTTTTCCCGACGGCCGCCGGGCCTGAAATAGGCGTTGCGTCAACGAAGGCGTTTACCTGTCAGTTGACGACGCTCGCCTGTCTCGCCATCGCCGCCGGTCGCCAGCGAGGCGTGCTCTCAGAAGAGGCGGAGGGCCGGGTCATTTCCGCGTTGATGGAAACGCCGCGCCTGCTCGCCCAAGCGCTGCAACAGGAAGACAAGATCGAGAAAATCTCCGGCGATTTGGCCAATGCCCGCGACATTCTCTATATCGGCCGCGGCGTCAACTTTCCCGTCGCCCTTGAAGGCGCCCTGAAACTGAAAGAGATTTCCTATATCCATGCCGAAGGATATGCGGCGGGCGAACTGAAGCACGGGCCGATCGCGCTCATTGATGAGCAGGTGCCGGTGGTTGTCGTCGCCCCCAGCGACCGCCACTACGAAAAAACCATTTCAAACATGCACGAAATCATCGCCCGGGGCGGCCGCCCGCTGCTGATATCCGATGCGGAGGGCATCAAAAACGCTGGCGAGGTGTGGGCGGCGATCGAAGCGCCGACTGTCGATCCGATGATGGCGCCGATTGTTTACGCGGCGCCGATCCAATTGCTGGCGTATTTCACGGCGACAACCAAGGGAACGGATGTCGACCAGCCGCGCAACCTGGCAAAATCCGTGACCGTCGAATAGCGAGCGCTTAAGGGCGCACGTCCCAGCTTTCCACTACAGGTTCTTGGTCGCCGCAAATCCGTATGCAGCCAAATGCGCCGGTGCGTAATTTGCGCGGAAACGCGCCCGCGATTTCGACGGCGTCAAGGGCGAACCGCGCCACGCCGTTGCTTGTGACGGCGAGACAAACTTTGTCGTCGGGCGCATCTCGGAATCGGTCGAAAAAAATGCGCCACCCCGCGCGCATCTCCGCGACGTCAACGCGCCAACCCTCCGGCGGAACAGCATCTCCATCCCAACGCTTCAGCGCGTTCTCACCGAGACGTTCGACGACGATTTCCTCTGGCTGATTCTCGTCGGGACCATAGTCGATTTCCTCGAGCATGGGCTCGCATTCAACCGGCGCAACGCTCTGGGTGCGGGTCATAATTGCTTCCGCCGTCTGCCGCGTCCGCTGCAACGGGCTGCAATAGGCCGCGTTGAAAACAATTGACCGGCTTTTGAAGTAGTCCCCCAGGGCCGCAGCCTGCGCTTCGCCGGAAGACGACAGGGGAAGATCCGTTCGCGCGCCGATGCGGCGAACCGTTTGGCCCTTGTCGAAGGTGTTGCCGTGCCGGACGATATAGAGCGCGGTCATGTCAGTGAATAACGCCGGGATCGCCCCGTTCAGCGATCAGTTGTTCCAGTCGCGCCAGGTCTTCGGGCGTGTCGACGCCAGGCGTCGAAATGGCGGCCGGTTCAACCATGACGCAGCGGACGGTCATGGCGTTCTCCAACATGCGCAGCTGTTCCAAGCCCTCAAGTTTCTCATAGCGAGACGTCGGCGCGGCGTTGAATTGTTCCAGCGCTGACCGGGTAAAGCCGTAGAGACCCACATGGCGCAGCACCGGCGAGAGAGTCGTTTCCTTTCGCAGCGTCGTCTCATTGCGGATGGCGGGGATGATCGCTTTAGAGAACCACAGCGCGCGTCCGCCTTTGTCGACGACACAGGTCGTCCCCGAATGGGGCGTGGTTTGCTTTTCCGCACGCAGGGCGTCGAGCGCGTCCCAGTCGAGCTGAATACATGGCGTCGCCGCATCGCAGTCGCCCGTCGCCACCGCATCGGCGATCGCGGTGATATAGCGCACTGGCGTAAACGGCGCGTCTCCTTGCAGATTGATGATCGCGGCGCAATCGGGAGAGAACGCTTCGGCTGCAGCCAATGCGCGGTCCGAGCCGCTCGGCGCGGCTGGGTCCGTCATCACGGCGGGGACGTCAATTTCAGTACAATGATCAAGGATGCGCTGGTCGTCCGTCGCAACAACGAACGCTGTGTCCCCGCGCGTTGCGGCCGCCGCGGCGGCCTGCGCCGCCACCCGTTCGAGCATGGATTTGCCTGCGATTGCAGCAAGGGGCTTTCCGGGAAACCGGGTTGAGCCATAGCGCGCCGGGATGACGATGAGCGTTTTCACCGTCATGGCGTCTGCGTTGAAAATCCGTGCAGAGACGGGCGCGCCTTGGCGAGCGCATCGATGGCTTGCAACTCTTCGAGCAGCGTGCGCAGGAACTTCAGCGGGATCATGTTCGGCCCATCCGACGGCGCTTTGTCCGGGTCCGGATGGGTTTCGGCGAAAATCCCGGCGACGCCGACGGCGACCGCCGCTCGGGCGAGGGTTGGGACCATGTCGCGCTGGCCGCCTGACGCGCCGCCCTGGCCGCCCGGTTGTTGCACGGAGTGCGTGGCGTCAAAGACGACGGGCGCGCCGGTCTCGGCGGTGAGGATAGGAAGTGCGCGGAAGTCCGTGACCAGCGTATTGTAGCCGAAACTGGCGCCGCGCTCGGTCACGAGCACATTCTTATTGCCGGCGCCGACGACCTTGGCGACGACATGCTTCATGTCCCAGGGCGCCAGAAACTGGCCCTTTTTTACTTTGATGACGCGGCCGGTCCTGGCGGCCGCGACCAGCAGGTCGGTCTGACGGCACAGAAACGCCGGAATCTGCAATATGTCGACGGCTTCGGCGACCCGCGCGCAGTGTTCGCGCTCATGGATGTCGGTTACCACTGGAACGCCCAGGCTCTCGCGAATCTCTGCAAAGACGGGCAGGGCGTCGTCGAGCCCGACGCCGCGGGCGGAACCGAGGCTTGTTCTGTTCGCCTTGTCGAACGAGGTCTTGTAGATCAGTCCAAGCCCGAGCGAATCGGTTGTTTCTTTCAGCGCTGCAGCCACTTCAAGCGCATGCGACCGGCTCTCCATGGCGCATGGACCGGCAAATAGCGCGAAAGGCAGGTTCCCGCCGATTTTGACGGCGTCGCCGATTCGGGGGATTTCAACAATGGCGTTTGGCGTATCCGGCATCTGGCGCGACCAGCGGTGGTTTGCGAACATTTTGAGCGCATATGGTAAACCTATCCGCTGCGCGCCGCGATAGCATCGTGCGCGGCGCGGCGCAAAGGCAGGTTTAAGGGTCTTATGAAGAGTTCATCCGGCATCGGCGCGAATGTCGTAAGCATCGAGATCGAGGGTCTCAGCGCCGTCGCGGACCTCCTGGCGGACGGAACCAGCGAATTCGCGCAAGCTTTCGATGCGGCGGTGGCGCTTTGCGATGCCGTGAAAGGCCGGCTGATTGTCACAGGTATGGGCAAATCCGGACATATCGCCCGAAAAATCGCCGCGACATTCGCCTCCACCGGCACGCCGTCGCAATTCGTCCATCCTGCTGAGGCCAGTCACGGCGATCTCGGCATGATCGCCGCCGATGATCTCGTTATTGCCTTGTCGCGGTCCGGTGAAACGGCTGAATTGAGGGATATTATCGCCCATGCGGGCCGATTCGACGTCAAGGTGATTGCCGTCACCAGCGACGCAAACTCAGCCCTCGCCCGCGCCGGCGAAGTCGCGCTCACGCTGCCTGCGGCTGCAGAAGCGTGTTCCGCCGCCCCGGCGCCGACCACGTCGACGACAATGATGCTGGCCTTAGGAGACGCGCTCGCCGTCGCCGTCCTGCGCGCTAAAGGTTTCTCGGCGCGCGATTTTCACAGCTTTCATCCCGGCGGCAAGCTCGGCGCGGCGCTGAGGCGGGCTGTCGATCTGATGCATCACAAGCATATGCCGCTTTGCGCGCCCGACGACCCCATGACCAAAGCGATAGACGTCATCAGCGAAGGCGGGTTCGGCTGCGCCGGCGTGATCGACGGCGCCGGCGCCCTCATCGGCATGGTGACCGACGGCGACCTTCGGCGTCACTACGGCCGGATCGCCTCCGGCGCCCGCGTGTCGGAGGTGATGACCGCGGCCCCGCACGTGGTCGCCGAAGACAGCCTTGCGGGCGAGGTTCTGGCCTTGTTTGCGGACAGGAAGATTACGGCCGTTTTCATTGTCGGCGAGGGCCGCAAACCGGTAGGGCTCGTCCATGTTCACGACTGCCTGTCCACAGGCGTGTTGTAGGCCCCGGACGGGATGTCGTTAACCGTGTTTCGCCCCCTTGCGCAGCGGTGTTCGGGCGGCTCTGGATTGTATATGAAATCTGCACTCAACCTGCAGGTGTTTGCCTGGCGCAAGCCGCGTAAAATCAAGAAAATATTACAAAATTGATAACAATTTTGTTGACTTTCCTGCAGTTTTAAAACATTTCATCTTGAGTAGGATTCTGTATTCGTTCTGTAACCTTTTGGGGGTTGACCATGCTCAAAACTTTGACCGCTGCGTTTGCAGCGTCCGCGCTCCTTGTTGCGCCTGCTTCCGCCACCACCTTTGTTTTCAAAGGCGACGGCAACAACGTCACGCCGAATGGCACGTTGGGCGTCGATTTTGTTGACGATTGCGCGTCTAACGGCGATTTCTGTTCGGCTAATAACGACGACGGTCTCAGCTACACCCTCAACGGCGTTACCGTTCAGGTTATTGCCTATGAAGGCGGCGACGGTTCCGGCACATCGAACATCGGAACAACGACCCGCCTGATTCAGGACCGGGTTCCGGGTAACTCTGGTCTCGGCGCGTTCTCGGAAGACAATTCCGACGACGACCAAACGCAGTTTGACGCCGGCGAGGCCATCGAGTTCATTTTCGACCAAGAATACACGCTGACGAACGTTGAATTTAACGCCGGCGGCGACGTTGACTGCACCGACTTCGCCAGCGGCGGCGAAGGCCCCTGCGGCGAGATCCTGATCGAGATTTTCGACGTTAGCGACATGCTGATCTCATCTACGGTTCTCGACATCACGAATATCGACGTCCTTGCTGTTCTGGGAACCGGCGCGCGCTTCGTGCTGACGGCGCTGACCCCTGGCGCGGGCTTTGTGGTCGCTCAATTCACCATTCCGGTGCCGGGCGCTCTGCCGCTCCTGCTCTCTGGCATCGCCGGACTGGGCTTCGCAGCGCGGCGTCGTAAAAAAGCCGCCTAACGGCTGACCCCTAATCTGAAAAAACCCCGCGCCGCCGGCGCGGGGTTTTTTTTTGACCATAGCAGCGATCGCGCCCATACCCGCCTTTCGCCTATAAGGGACAGAACAGGCGCGTTACCCGATGACAGAAACCAAACCGCAACTGTCGGTCATCATCGTTAACTACAATTCCGGCGATCGTCTTCAGCGGTGTTTGGACTGCCTGGCCGCGCAAACCGTCCCCCTTAAAGACGTCATCATCTTCGACAATGCGTCGACCGACGACTCGCTCGCGATCGCCAGGGCGCATCCGTCTCAGCCGCAGGTGATTGCAAATGCTGAAAATATCGGCTTCGCCGCCGCCAATAACGGCGCGGCTGCGTTCGCGACGGGGAACTGGCTGGCGTTCCTCAATCCGGACGCCTACCCCGAAGCTGATTGGGCGGAGCAGTTGCTTGCCGGCGTCGCCAGATATCCGGACGCGGCGGCTTTCGGGTCGACGCAAATCGACGCCGGGGATCCCACGCGTCTCGACGGCGTCGGCGACGCCTATCACATAGCCGGCATACCTTATCGGGCGCGGCACGGCTGGTCGGCAGATCAAGTGCCCGGCGATTATGAGTGCTTCGCCCCGTGCGCCGCGGCCGCCGCGTTCAACAAGCACGCTTTCTTGGCGCTTGGCGGATTTGAGGAGCGCTTTTTCTGTTACTGCGAAGACGTCGACCTGGCGTATCGGCTCAGGCTGTCCGGCGGGCGGGTCGTGCAACTGAGTCGCGCGCGGGTTCTTCATGAGGGTTCGGGCGTGACCGGCAAGCGCAGCGCCTTCACGGTCTATCATGGCCACCGCAATCGGATTTGGATGTATGTCCGCAATACGCCGGCGGCTCTATTGGCGATTTCCGCGCCGGCGTTTTTGGCGGCGAATACCTATTTGATTTTTCGGTTCATGATCAGCGGCGACCTGATCCCCTATCTGAGAGCATTACGGGACGGATGCGCAGGGGCGCCGGCCTTCTGGCGGGAACGCAAGGGCGTGTTGCGAGATCGGCGTTCTTCGCTGGCCCATCTAGCGGCGATGATGACTTGGTCGCTTGTCGGGCTGATGAGCAAGCGAGAGAAATACAAGCCGGCGCCTTTGGGCCGAGCGCCGCGGAAGTGACGCGCGCTCTACGCCGCGCCGAGCTCGTTCCAAATAATGTCGACCGTTGTTTCTGCAGACTTCCCGTCGCCGTATTCAGTGATCGCCCGCCGTTCCGCATACGCATTATCGGACCACAGGCGATTCCAACCGTGCGAAATCGTTTCCAGCCACTCGGTCTCATCGCGCATCGTTATGCAAGGCGTATGGCTAAAGTAAGCTTCTTTTTGCAGGCCGCCGGAATCCGTGGCCACGAGGGCGGCGCCTTGAAGGAGCGCCAGCATGTCCAGATATCCAACCGGCTCCAGAATACGCACGTCGCCTTCCGAAGAAAGGCTTAGGTCAAAACGCTGCAGCGCGGCCTGCGTGCGCGGGTGCAAAGGAAGAACGACTGGACGTTCGCGCGACAACGAAATGAGAAATGCGGTAGCCTTTTGCAGCGCTTCCCTTGTATCTGTGTTTTCCGCACGATGAAGGGTCGCCAACGCGTATTCGCCCGCCTCCAGGCCGGTCTTTTTCAAAATCGTCGAGCGTTCGGCGGCGATTGGCGCCAGGGCAAGCATGACATCGTACATCAGATCGCCTGTGGCGAACACGCCGTTCACAACGCCCTCATTTCTGAGATTGCTGATTGCGCGTTCGGTCGGACACATCAACAGCGTACTGACGTGGTCAGTCAGGACCCGATTGATCTCCTCCGGCATGTTGCGATTGAACGAACGCAGCCCTGCTTCGATATGAACGATAGGAATATGAAGCTTGGCCGCCGCGAGCGCGCCTGCCAGCGTTGAGTTCGTATCGCCGAAAACGACGACAGCGTCCGGCTTTTCTTGAACCAGCGTTTTCTCGATAGCTGTCAGCATGCGTGCGGTCATCTCGCCATGACCGCCCCCATGGATATCTAGATTGAAAGTCGGGCGCGGTATCGAGAGTTCTTCGAAGAAGATATCTGACATATTGTAGTCGAAGTGCTGGCCCGTATGCACCGCGATCTCGGTGATCCCGCCATGCGCTGAAATCGCGCGCGAAAGCGGCGCCGCTTTCACAAATTGCGGCCGGGCGCCGATGATCGTAACAAGCCGCATGATGGATCTCCTGACAGACGCGAGCGCTTTACGATAATCGCGTTGGCAGTGCAAAGGCATTTCCGCATTGCATATCGTCCCTGGTTTGCGACCGGTCGAATACGCATGGAAACCCCTTGGCGTGGTCTAACGCCAGTGAGGGCCAACGCTTCGGTGGGCGAAACCGACCAACACGCCGATAGCCCGAATAGGGCCCAGGCGTTGGAGGAACTGCCGCCCAGCGGCGCTGCGCGTATTGCCATGCGCGGGCTTGACTTGGGCGGGGCGTCGGGTGATGCACCGACGCAAATCACCGGAATCTGGAGTGCAGCCAAACATGGCAACCTTATCCCGACCAGCGACCGCCGTCGTCGGCGCCGGCCATTGGGGCAAGAACCTCGCGCGAAACTTCGCCGCGCTGGACGCCTTGTCGGCGATCTGCGATCCGAACCCGGAAACCGCCGCTCGGGAAGCAGAAAAAAACGGCGTATCCGTCAGAACATTTGAGGAAATACTCGAAGACGACGCCATCGCCGCCGTCGCCATCGCCGCGCCGGCGGAACTTCACGCCGATCTTGCGCTCAGAGCCTTCGCCGCGGGCAAACACGTCTATGTGGAAAAGCCCCTGGCGCTGACCCGGGAGGACGGCCAGCGCATGCTCGACGCCGCCAACGCGGACGATCGCGTACTGATGGTGGGCCATCTGCTGCAGTACCACCCGGCGTTTGAAGCCCTTCGTGAAGCCGTCTCAGGCGGCGAAATCGGCAAAATCCGTTACGCCTACTCGCATCGCCTGAGCCTCGGGAAGTTTCGCCGCGCCGAGAACGCGCTGTGGAGCTTCGCGCCGCATGACGTCTCGATGCTGCTTGCGCTTTTCGGCGAGTCTCCCGAGACGGTGACAGGCGCCGGCGGCGGCTGGGTGACGGACGGCGTTGAAGACGAATACCGCATCGATATGACCTTCAGCGGCGGCGGACGGGCGCATGTTTTCGCCTCATGGCTCCATCCCTTCAAAGAACATCGTCTGGTTGTCGTCGGCGAGGCCGGCATGATCGTGTTCGAAGACTCCCATCCGGATCCCGCAGAAAAATTGCGCCTGTACCGCCATGAGATAAGCACCGGCCAAGGCGATCCGGTTCCCGCCAAAAAAGACCCAGAACCAATGCGTTACGCGGATCATGAGCCGCTGAAACGGGAGTGCGCGCACTTCCTTGAGTGCATCGAGGCGGGCCGAACGCCGCGGACCGATGGCCGCGAGGCTATGGCCGTGCTAGACGCGCTGTTGAAAGCCGAGGGCGCATAGCCAGGGGGTAAGGGCGCATAGCCAGGGGGTAGACGACAGCGGCGCAATCTACCACATCAGCTAATTTCATCATAATATTTGTAAAACGGAGTAATCGTTCGTGAGCATCGCATTCATAGATCTGCAGGCGCAACGGGCCCGGATCAGCGACAAAATTGATCAAGCGATTTCAGGCGTCGTCGAAAGCGGCGCGTATATCATGGGGCCGCCCGTTCGTGAGTTTGAAGCACAGCTTGCGGACTTTACTGGGGCCGCCCATGCTTTTGCGTGCGGCAACGGTACGGATGCACTTCATCTTGCGCTGCTGGCGCTTGGCGTGGGCGATGGTGACGCAGTCTTTTGTCCCGCGTTTACGTTTACCGCGACAGCCGAACCCATCCCCCATACCGGCGCAACGCCGGTGTTCGTCGACATAGACGAGCGCACGTACAATCTCGATCCCGCAAAGCTCGATGCTGCAATTGAAGCCGTCAGCGCCGAGGGCAAACTGAAGCCGCGCGCCGTTATTGCAGTCTGCCTATTCGGTCAGCCGGCGGACTATCCGGAGATTTCAGCCATAGCCAAGAAACATGGTCTTGAAGTGATCGCCGATTGCGCCCAGGGATTGGGCGGCGTCATCGACGGCAAACACGCCACTGCGTGGGCTGATGTTGCGACGACCAGCTTCTTCCCGGCGAAACCCCTAGGCTGTTACGGCGACGGCGGCGCGGTGTACACCAATCGCGACGACGTTGCGGAGATCGTCGATTCTCTGCGCTTTCACGGCAAGGCCTCGAAAAGCGATATCGAACAGCGCCAGTTCAACCATTTGCCAAAATATCTAAACACCCGCATGGGCTTTAACAGCCGGCTCGACACCATCCAGGCGGCGATCCTGCTTGAAAAACTTGCGATCTTTCCGGATGAAATCGAAAAGCGAAACGAGGTTGCAGCGCGCTATTCGGCGGCGCTCGACAATGTTGTCGACGCGACGCCGTTCGTGAAGGAAGGTTTTCGGTCAGTCTGGGCCCAATACACCATCGAAGTCTCAGAACGCGACAAATTTCAGGCTCATATGAAAGCTCGCGGCGTGCCGACGATGGTCTATTATCCCATCCCGCTTCACCTACAGCCCTGCTACGAAGACGTTGTAGGAGCATATGCAGATTTCAGTGTAAGCGAAGCCAAGTCGAAGTCAGTCGTCAGCCTTCCGATGCATCCCTATCTTGACGAGGATACGCAACGCAGCGTGATCGATGCAGTGCTTTCATTCTACAAAGAGTAATCGGCCATGAATATTCAGCACATTGATCGTAACGAGGCGGCCAAACAAATGGCCGTCGAATTTGTCGAAAAGGCAAAGGCGCGGGATCTCACCGTCGGCATCATCGGCTTAGGGTACGTCGGTCTGCCCCTTGCGGAGGCCTTTATCAACTCGGGAATGCGCGTTCTTGGCTATGACGTTGATGAAGAAAAAGTCGCCGCCATAAAATCGGCCAAGACCTACATTAAACATATTCCGGACGAACGCCTTGCCGATATGAACGACACCGGACGCATGGACGCCACGGCCGATCCATCCAGACTCCAAGACGCAGACGCGATCCTGATGTGCGTTCCCACCCCGCTCAATATTCATCGCGAGCCTGACATTTCCTATGTTGAGCAGACGACGGAAACGATCGCGCAGTACTTGCGCAAGGGGCAGATCGTCATTCTTGAATCAACCACGTATCCCGGCACATCCGAAGAAGTGGTGCGCCCTATTCTCGAAAAAAGCGGCCTCAAGGCTGGCGTCGACTTTGCCGTCGCTTATTCACCGGAACGCGAAGACCCCGGCAATCCTGACTTCAACACGAACACCATCCCGAAGGTTGTGGGCGCCGACTCAAAGCATGAGCGCGATATGGCGGAGGCGCTTTATGCCGCGATCACCACGCCCTTCGTCGTTCCGAACATGAAGACGGCTGAAGCGGTGAAGCTTACGGAGAATATCTTCCGCTTGGTGAACATTGCTCTCGTCAATGAGCTGAAAGTCGTTTTCCAGGGCATGGATATCGACGTTTGGGACGTGATTGAAGGCGCTAAGTCGAAGCCGTTCGGCTACATGGCGTTCTATCCGGGGCCCGGCCTCGGCGGACACTGTATTCCGATTGATCCGTTTTATCTGACCTGGAAGGCGCGCGCGCATCGTCAGTCGACGCGCTTTATCGAACTTGCAGGCGACGTTGTGATGGCCATGCCGCGACTAGTCATCGAAACAGTCGCTCATGGGCTCAGCGAGCGTCTGAAAAAGTCAATCGCGGGATCGCGAATTTTGATTTGCGGTCTCGCCTATAAGAAGAATGTCGACGACATGCGGGAAAGTCCGTCTCTGCATCTGATCGAAATGCTGCAGGAGCGTGGCGCAAAGGTCGATTTCTATGACCCGCACATTCCGCAGGTCCCAGAGACGCGCGATCATCCGGAATTCAGCGGCATGAAGTCGATAGAACTGACCCGCGGAAACTTGGCGGCCTACGACGCGGTGCTCATTTCCACCGATCACGACAATGTGGACTACCAAATGATCGTCGATGCTGCGCCGCTGATTGTCGACACCCGAAATGCGCTCGCGGATTTCGCAGACAGCCACGGCGAGAAAATCCTGAAGGCGTAAAAAGGGGGACTTTCCGGATACCTGTGTTGGCCGCGCGCCGTTCCCCCCCCCTCGGCGGAGATGACGTCGTAAACCTAACCGCCAATAAGGTGGATCGCTCCGTCCCGCTCTTCATAACGCTCGCCCGTCCGGGGACACGTTAAGTCTGGCCCGAGCACATCTCCCGAACGGCTGACCCAGCCCTTTTGTCGCGCGGGCGCGCCGACCATAAGCGCGTACGGTTTGACGTCTCGCGTCACCACCGCGCCGGCGGCGATAAAGCAGTATTCCCCGAGCACTGTCGCGCCGTCGGGCCGCCCGCAGACAATGGTGGCGTTGGCGCCGACGGTCGCGCCCCGCCGAACAATGATCTCGCCGAACTCGGCCTTTCGGTTGACGAAGGCGCGCGGGCTAAGGACGTTGGTAAAAACGCAGGACGGTCCGCAAAAGACGTCCTCTTCAAGGGTCACGCCCTCGTAGACGGACACATTGTTCTGGATCTTACAACCATCGCCGACGGTGACCCTTGGTCCGATAGCGACGTTCTGACCGACGGAAACATTCTTGCCGACATGCGAGCCTGACAGAATGTGAGAAAAATGCCAGATTTTGGCGCCCTCGCCGATCTCGCACCCATCGTCGACTACAGCGGTTTGGTGTATCTGAGGCGGCATAACAGCTTTTCCGTTGTTTCCGAGCCGAGTGCGTAGAATCGCGATGATGCAAAAGCAAGCGGCGACGCTGGGTCGGTGAAAAGAAGACGGCCCCTGGACCTGGGCGCCGGCGGCAGACGCCCGTACGCCCTGCGCAACTGGGAGCCCGGCTATCCCCCAGCCGTTTCTGCGTGTCAGGAGACGCTTCAGACGGTGAAAACTCGGCCGCAGACAGGATGACTCTCCCTGACGAGAGCAGCATATAAAGAATTTGCACTTTTTTTGTAATTCATGCGTTAACACGGAAACTGCCTCAGGAAGGGCTCAAGGGCGAAATTGCAATGAAACTACTGGTCACCGGCGGCGCAGGGTTTATCGGCTCGGCGGTCGCGCGCATGGCGCTCGACCGAGATTTTGAGGTCGTCAATTTCGACAAGCTTACCTACGCTGCCAATCTCGACAATTTGAAAGGCTGGGACGACAAGCCGGCCTATGCGTTCGTAGAAGGCGACATCTGTCGAGCGGACCAGATCGAGGCCGCGTTGGCGTCGCATCAACCGGACGCGATTATGCATCTCGCCGCGGAGTCTCACGTCGATCGATCGATTGACGGGCCGCGCGCGTTTATCGAAACCAATCTCGTTGGAACGTATGTGCTGTTGAACGAAGCGCGGCGGTATTTCGAAAAATTGCCGGCTGAAAAGCAGGCGCGCTTCCGGTTTCATCACGTCTCGACCGACGAAGTCTACGGCGCTCTCGGTGCAGAAGGCCTGTTTACGGAGGAAACACCCTACCGACCGAATTCTCCCTATTCGGCTTCGAAAGCAGGATCGGATTTCCTCGTGCGCGCCTGGGGCGAGACCTATGGGCTGCCGGTCATTACATCCAACTGTTCGAACAACTACGGACCGTATCAGTTTCCAGAAAAGCTAATCCCTGTCGTCGTCCTCGCCGCCCTTGAGAGCCGCAACATTCCGGTTTACGGCAAAGGTGAAAATGTGCGCGACTGGCTTTACGTCGACGATCACGCCGACGCGCTGTTAAAGATTCTTGAAAAGGGCAAGCTCGGAGAAACCTATAATGTCGGCGGCGACAACGAGCGTCGGAACATTGATCTTGTACGGACGATTTGCGACATCATGGATGACTTGCAGCCGGCCGGAAAGCCGCACGATCGCCTAATTGAGTTTGTGGCGGATCGGCCGGGACATGATCTGCGATACGCCATCGACGCGTCAAAGATCGAGCGTGAGCTTGGCTGGACGCCGAAGACAAGCGTGGAAGAAGGTATGCGCAAGACAGTGGAGTGGTATCTTGACAATCGCTGGTGGTGGGAGGCAATCCGGGCGCGCGGACATGAAGACGCCCGCTTGGGCCTCGGTTCGAAAGGATAAGTCATGAAAGGCGTCATCTTGGCCGGAGGATCCGGCACGCGGCTTTATCCGATTACAAGAGCAGCGTCCAAGCAGCTTCTTCCTGTCTACGACAAGCCGATGATCTATTATCCCTTGTCGACATTGATGCTCGCCGGCATCCGCGATGTGCTTGTCATTACGACGCCGGAGGACCGCGCGAGTTTCGAGCGGCTCTTGGGCGACGGCGCCGACTGGGGCATCAGGATCGAATATGAGGTGCAGCCAAAGCCTGAAGGGCTGGCGCAGGCCTTTATCATCGGTGAAGAGTTTATCGCCGGCGACAAGTCGGCTCTTATTCTGGGCGACAACCTGTTTTATGGGCATGGTCTTCCAAAAATGCTGACGGAAGCCGTCAATCTGAGCGCCGGGGCGGTTGTTTTTGGTAGTCACGTCACCGATCCCGAACGCTACGGCGTGGTCGAATTTGACGATCAATGGCGCGCGATCAGTATCGAAGAAAAGCCAGCGCAGCCAAAATCGAACTACGCCGTGACCGGGCTCTATTTCTATGATGAAACAGTGTGCGAGCGCGCCCGGAAGGTAAAGCCGTCCGCGCGGGGCGAGCTCGAAATTACGACGCTCAACGAAATGTACTTGAAGGACGGGGCGCTCAGCGTTCAGGTCATGGGCCGCGGTTTCGCCTGGCTCGACACAGGCACGCACAGTTCGTTGTTGCAGGCTTCGCAATTTGTACAGACTGTCGAAGAGCGCCAGGGCCTGAAAATCGGTTGCGTTGAAGAAGTCGCTTATAGAAACGGATTTATCGACGCCGACCAGCTGCGCATGCTCGCCAAAGGGTTGGTGAAAAGCGGTTACGGGGAGTATCTGCAGCGCGTCCTCGATGAGCGCGTGGTGTGACGGGCGACGAGATGGACGTTGTTGCAACCCACATTCCGGACGTCAAACTCTTCACGCCGCGCCTTTTTGATGACGAGCGGGGTTACTTCACGGAAACATATACGAAGTCAAAGTTTGCGCCGCATGCGCCCGGCCTCGAATTTGTTCAAGACAATGAATCCTATTCAAAGGAAGCCTATACCGTTCGGGGGTTGCACTTTCAGGCGCCGCCATTTGCGCAAGACAAGCTCGTCAGGGTCATCCGTGGCCGGATTTTTGATGTGGCGGTGGATATTCGCAAAGGCTCGCCGACCTACGGCCAGTGGGCGGCGGCGGAACTATCGAGTGAGAATCGAAAACAGCTTCTGGCGCCTAAAGGCTTCCTGCACGGGTTTATGACCCTCGAGCCTGATACGCTTGTCGCCTACAAGGTCTCGAATTTCTATGACAAGGCGTCGGATAGAGCCGTTCTGTGGTCGTCGCCGGAACTCGCCATCGCATGGCCGGCGCCGCCCGCTGCAGCGACGCTGTCGGAAAAGGACGCAGCGGCGGAGGCGTTTAGCGCGTTCCAATCGCCATTTTAGCGAGCTGAACAAAGCCGGCCGATTTATGAGCAAACAAAAAAGGCCGCATCGCTGCGGCCTTCGTTGATCGCCGTATCGGCGGTTTAGGCCTTTTTGCGACGTCGGCGCCAGAACGCGCCCGCCGCGATGGCGGAGCCGAAAAGAACGGCGGCGCCGGGAATGGGCGTTTCGATGTCTTTCGCCAACGCCACGCGCACCATTGCCGCCTCAACGGAGGACGGCGCGGTAATTGCGGGGCTGACCACAGGCGTGGGCTCTGCGGCGACCTTGATGGTCGAAATGTAGAGATCTTTGAACGCGTAATCCGCCGGCGCTGCGCTCGGCGCAGACGGCTTCGCGCCGCCGGTTCCCACTTTCGCCTTCAGATCGTACTCGCCGAAGCTGATGGCGCTGACTTTCGCGGGCGCGGTATAAGCGACCTTCGCCGGCGCGCTCGGCCCCGGACCGAACGACTTCAGGCCGCCGCCGACGCGATCGTAATCGACATAAGCGAGATCGCTCAAAAACAGAGATTTGGACGACGCGGGGCTTGCTGCGAACGCAGTCGCTGCGAAAGCCAGGGAGAGTGCGGAGATGAGGCGGAATTTCATAGTTTCTAACGCTTTTCTACACGATTTATAAACCATCTGCAGCGTTCGTTGGCAATGTATAAAATGTTGATTAACCATAGATTTTGCGATTTTTCGCACTCGCAACACAGGTTCTGCAACCTTTACGATACTTCCCCCTCAGCGGCGCCAGCGATAGGCGCAGCCGTCTGGGTTCTGTCGTAAGGGGACAAACCAACCGGACGGGTTGGGGAAGCCGGGGAAAAGCGGGAAATCTATTTCTCACAACATCTTGCGTTTGACCGGTCTAGAGGGGCAATATCCTGTGGTGCGCGGCTGATTCTTCGGCCGCTCGTCATTTCGTTTTCGGGAGCCAAAATGCTGGACGCAGCCGCAAAGACACCCGCGTTGCCGGGCCTCTTAACACCTTCTCACGCCTATAAGCCGTTTCGTTACCCTTGGGCGCATGACTTCTGGAAACGCCAGCAGCAGGTCCACTGGATGCCGGAGGAGGTGCCTCTCGGCGAGGATTGCAAGGACTGGGCGAACAAACTCGATGACGCCGAGCGCAATCTGCTGACCCAGATTTTTCGCTTTTTCACGCAGTCGGACATCGAGGTGAACGACAATTACATGGAGCGCTACGCTCGCGTCTTTAAACCGACAGAAGTGAAAATGATGCTGTCGGCGTTTTCCAACATGGAAACCATCCATGTCGCCGCGTATGCGCTTCTGCTTGAGACGATCGGCATGCCGGAATCGGAGTTTTCCGCTTTCCTGGAATATGAAGCCATGCGCGACAAGCACGACTTCATGCAGAAATTCGGCGTCGACTCAAATGAAGACATCGCGCGCACGCTCGCCATGTTCGGCGCGTTCACTGAAGGACTCCAGCTGTTTGCGTCATTCGCCATGCTGATGAATTTTCCGCGGTTCAATAAAATGAAAGGCATGGGGCAAATCGTGACGTGGTCGATTCGCGACGAGTCCCTGCACTGCGAAGGCATGGTCAAACTCTATCACGCCTTCGCTCGGGAAACCGGTTGCGTCACCAAAGCCGTTGCTGAGGACATCGTGGCGTGTTGCGAGAATGTTGTGGCGCTGGAAGACAAATTCATCGACCTCGCCTTCGAAATGGGGCCGGTTGAAGGCATGGATGCGAGCGATATCAAACAGTATATTCGTTACATTGCCGATTGGCGTCTCGGTCAGCTTGAACTTCCCAAGGTCTATGGCGTCGAAAAGCACCCGCTGCCGTGGCTCACCGAGATTCTCAACGGCGTCGAGCACGCGAATTTCTTTGAGGCGCGGGCCACGGAATACTCCAAGGCGGCGACCAAGGGCGAGTGGCACGGCTCGGAAGGCGTCTGGTCCAATTTCGACGAGATGATGGAAAAACGAAAAGCAGCGAACGCTTGATTTTCGCATTCGGGCGGCGCGTTGACCGGCGTTTTATCGGACGCCATGATCTCCGGCGCCATGACGCTCGACCTTCCCATCGTTTGCATTCTCGCCGGCGGGCGTTCCGATCGGATGGGCGCT
This sequence comes from Hyphococcus sp., assembly GCA_028289605.1. Taxonomy (GTDB): domain Bacteria; phylum Pseudomonadota; class Alphaproteobacteria; order Caulobacterales; family Parvularculaceae; genus Hyphococcus. Next base: position 285,205 of record JANQON010000005.1, read on the forward strand.
GACAAGGCTGAACTGTTGCTCGGCGGCGTACGGATGATCGACCGCATCGTCGAGCGCATGGCCCCGCAGGCCGGATTCCTGTTTTTGTCGGGAGACAGCGATCGCGAAACGGGCTTTGACGCCGTTAAAGACGATCCTAACGGGCCGCGCGGGCCCGTCGCCGGCGTTTGGAGCGCCCATCGGTGGATAAGGGCCCATCTGCCCGGCGCTCCCGGCTTTTGCACGGTCCCCGTAGACGGGCCGTTTGCACCGGCGGATATGATCGCGCGTTTGGCGTCCGGCAATCGTTGCGCCATCGCTTGCGACGACAGCGGTGATCATCCGACATTCGCTTATTGGGACATGGAAGCGCTGAGCGCCGGTTTTACCGCGATGACGGCGGAGAACAGCGCGGCCCTGCACCGCCTCGCCGCCCATTGCAACGCCAGGCGCGTCGCCTTCGCTCCGCCCGCCTTGTTCAATATCAATACGCCGGACGATCTCTCCGTTGCAGAACGACTTTACGCAGAAGCCGGCGCCGACTGAACATGCTAGAATAGGCTATGCATCAAGACGGCGGCAGGGAGTCATGAGCCAAAACCCCATTGGCGGCGGCGTCAAGAAAGTTCTCTACACGCTGCAAACCGTTCAGCGGATCGGCGTTAACAAGGCCGCCAAAGCGCTCAACGCCAAAAACGCATGCAAGGCGTGCGGATTTGGCATGGGCGGTCAGATGGGCGGCATGACCAATGAGAAGGGGGAGTTTCCTTCAGTCTGCAACAAAAGCGTGCAAGCTCAGTCAACCGACATCCAGCCGGCCATTCCTGACGAAGTTTTTGACCACACGCTGGACGAGTTGCGCGAGCTTGACGGGAGAGAGCTGGAACATCTTGGCCGCTTGGGCGCGCCCATCTTCAAGGCGGCGCATGACGACCGCTACCGCGTGATCGACTGGGACAATGCACTGGAGATAGCCGCGCGACGACTTCGGGCGGTTAATCCGGACAGGACGTTTTTTTATTCCTCGGGTCGCTCATCGAACGAGGCGGGATTTCTGTTCCAGCTGTTCGCCCGCGCTTTCGGCACCAACAACGTCACCAACTGTTCATACTATTGCCACCAGGCGACCAGCGTTGCATTGGGCCGAACGATCGGCAAAGGCACGGCGACGGTTGAACTGGCGGATCTGGATTTAAGCGATCTCATCTTCGTCATCGGCGCCAATCCGTCATCCAACCACCCGAGGTTCATCCACAATCTGAAAGCATGCAGGGACCGGGGCGGCGACGTTGTTGTAATCAATCCGGCGCGCGAACCGGGATTGGTCAAATTTGCGGTCCCGAAGAGCCCGGCGTCGCTTCTTGCGGGAGGCTCGGAAATCGCATCTCACTATCTGCAACCGCGTATCGGCGAGGACATCACGCTGTTTGCGGGGATTGCGAAAGCTATCCTGGAAGCCGGTCTGGAAGATCGTGAGTTCATTGATCGGCATACGGTCGGCTTTGATGCGTTCGCCAACAGCGCAAAATCCGCCGAATGGGGAGATATCGTCGAACGCTGCGGGGTCTCAAAAGAAGAGATAGAACGCGCGGCCGCTGTCTACGGGCGTGCGCGCTCGGCGGTTTTCGCGTGGGGCATGGGCATGACGCATCATGTCCACGGCGTTGAGAACATTGAGTACATCTCAAATCTCGCGCTCCTGCGCGGCATGATTGGCCGCCCCGGGGCGGGGTTGTTGCCGTTGCGCGGCCACTCCAACGTGCAGGGTATCGGCACGATCGGCGTCAAACCGGTCCTGCCCGAAGAGGTTATTGCAAAGATGGAAGATGCGTTTGGCGTCGCGTTCCCAAAGAAGCAAGGGCTCGACACGATGGCGTCGATGCAGGCGGCCGAAGCAGGAGGCGTCGACGCCGCCGTCGTGATGGGCGGCAATCTCTTCGCAGCCAATCCAAACGCGGCATGGGCGGAGCGGGCGCTTAACCGAATTTCCTTCAAGCTATATCTCACGACGACGTTGAACCGGGGTCATGTCACGGGCGTTGACGGCGACAGCCTTGTCTTGCCGGTGACGGCTCGCGATGAAGAGTGGGAGCCGACCACCCAGGAATCGATGTTCAATTTCGTGCGCCTCAGCGACGGCGGTATTACGCGCCTCTCCAATGTGCGCCCCGAAACCGTGATTCTGGCGGATTTGGCCGAACGCGTTTTGCAGGATTGCCCTATCGATTTCCAGGCGTTCAAACGGCATCGATTTGCGCGCAAGGCCATTGCGGAAATTGTTCCGGGGATGGAAGCGCTCGGGGATATCGATGCGGCCAAAAAGGAATTCCATATCAAGAACCGGATCATGCATGAGCCGGTTTTCACGACAGACACGAACCGTGCGTCGTTCCAGGTTCACGAGCATCAATCGGACTGGTCGGCGCCCTTTAAGCTCACCACAATGCGCAGCGAAGGCCAGTTCAACTCGATCGTGTACGAGTACAAGGACGCCTATCGCGGTACAGACACGCGTTGGTCAATCTTGATGAACGCCGACGACATCGCCGCGCTGGGACTCGTTCCGGGAGGCAAGGCGCATATTCGATCTGCTCAGGGGCGAATGGAGAATGTGCGCGTTTTTCCTTTCGATGTTCCGCAGCGATGCGTGATGGCCTATTACCCCGAGGCGAATGTCTTGACCGACCTGGCTGTCGACCCTCGCAGCAAAACGCCTTCGTTTAAGGCGACGCCGGTCTGGGTCGAGGCGGCTTAGCCCGACTTTTCAGTATACCGGCTGCAGCTCTTTTGCGAGCTGGCGCAGCTTGGGGCGCATCTCCTCGACCATCTCAAGGGCGCCGCGGGTTAAGCGAATAATGTTGCCGCGGGTGGCGTCGTCGATGCGGTCCGAGCCGCGTCCCTGGACCAGACGATAGTCAAAGCGGAAGTAATCGTCGCCAAGCAGGTAATGGAGCTGCCTGCCGACGGCGCGGGCCTGTCCGTCGGACATCGCCGACAATAGCGGCGTTCGAAATCGCCCGGTTGGCGAGACCCATTGCGAAAAACCCCAGCGTCTGGATTGTTCAAACGGATACTCCCGCGTCACCCGGCCGGCGCCGAGGGAGACAACGCGAAAATCATCGCCGGGAAAGAGGCGGATCGCCTCGGTCAGCGCCGCCATGGTCGGATCGTTGATGTAGACAGCGCCGTCGATGGCCGTCCAATGGTCTCTCCCGTTCTCGTCCGGTCCTTCCGGGCGCATGATCCGATGCGGCGGAAAAAAAGTCGGCGCAGCGGTTGAGCCCATAACGGCGTCGCGCACTTTGACCATGCCGAACTGGCCCCCCTCGGGGCACTCTTCATAGGCCGGCCCGCCCCGGAAAAGGACGATATCGCGGGGATCGATAGAATAGGCCGTGATCATAAGATTGCGGCGCGCGTCGGCCATGACCATGTCGCCGAAGTTTTCCTGGAGGATGTCGCTGAGGCCGGTCGGCCGGTAAAACGGTCCGAACAGCTGCGGCAATCGCCCGATAATTGGAATTTCGCAGAACCACCCCCGACGGAATATTCGCCGGGCGTCGGTCTCGAAAACGCGTCTGATGTCGGACGGGCTGGCGCTGATGTCTTCGCCCGGTCGCGGCAAGGCGAGGCCGGACGCGACAATCGCGCCTGACGATGTGCCGGCGATGAGGTCGAAGCAATCGGCGACGCGGCAGTCTTTGCCGAGCGCCTTGAATTCGGCGTCGAGCGCTTCCAGCACGATCGCCGGAACGATCCCGCGGACGCCGCCGCCGTCGATGGACAAAATGTGCCGTAACGCCATAAAGCCTCTTTGCGCCGTCGGGTCGATGATCGCCGGGCGACGGTCCTGCGCCGGAGGTTCGGAAATTTTTCCTGTCTTGGCAAATCAATTAGCAAATCGGCGTATGACAGGCGCCAAGACGGTTGCGGACGCCGCACTTGTCTCTCGCTATTGAGAAAAAAGGTCTGGTATCACCCCATGCGCATCGGATTTTTCACCCCGTCCTGGCCGGGCGAAAAGACGCCGAACGGTATAACGACGTCGACCGCCAATGTGGTCTACGGCCTCACGTCCCTGGGGCGTCAACCGGCGATCTTTACGCCCAAAAAAGAAAATGACGACGTTTTCGCGTTTGAGATACCGCCGTCTCGGCCCCTTCAGATCGTTGAAAAAGCGCTGGTTCGGCTCGGCCGCCCTAAGCCGATTCATCGATCATTCGCCGCCGCCATCGCCAGGAGCGTTGCGGAGGTCGGGGGCGGCGATCCGATCGATGCATTATTGATGGAAGAGAGTTTCGGCTGGGCGGGTTTCGTACAGGAACAGGTTGATCTGCCGGTATGCGTCGTCCTGCGCGGGCCGCATTTTTTGCATAAAGAGATCTCGCCCTTGCAGCGACATCGTTGGTTCAATCGCGATCGAGAAATATGGGAGGGCGAGGCGCTTGAAAAGTGCGCCGCTGTCATAGCGCCGTCTCAAAATGTGATGGACCTCACTTTGCGGCACTATGGCGCATCGCCAAAGTGGCGCGGCGTTTTTCCGAACCCGATGCGGCCGAAAGCAGCGGTTGACGCGGCGCTTTTCGACCAGGACGGTCCGCTTGAAATCCTCTTTGTGGGTCGGTTCGACACCCACAAGGGCGGAGATATTCTAATTGACGCGTTTGAATTGGTAATTGCCCGCGGCGTGGATGCGCGACTGACATTTGTCGGCCCCGACAGAGGCGTACCCGGTCCGGACGGCGGAACTCAATCCCTGGAAGCGCGTCTGGCGCGGCTTCCGGAAAAAGTTCGCATGCGCATAAATCCATTGGGTAAGTGCGATAAGGGTGCGATTGATCAACTGCGCCGCACGCATCCGGTTACGCTCGTTCCGTCGCGTTACGAGAATTTCCCGAATACGGTCACTGAAGCGATGGCGGCCGGTTCGGCGTTGGTCGCGAGCGACGCAGGCGGCATTGCGGAAATAGTCAGGCGCGACGAAACGGGGTTGCTGGCCGGTTCCGGGGATGCGTCCGCTTTCGCCGACGCGGTCGTGCGGTTGGCGAACGACCGGCCTCTGGCGCGCCGGCTCGGCGCGGCCGCTCGACAACATATAGAGCAGGCGCTGTCTCCGGAAGGCGTCGCAGAGCGGCTGACCCGCTTTTTGACCGATGTGGTCGAGGACTATCGGAATCGTCGCTAGGGCGCTCGCGGCGGTGGACAAGCGCGATGTAGCTGTCCATAAGTGCCCGCTATCGGACAAGCGACAGCAAAGCGGAGATCCAAGGACCTCATGTCGAACGAACCAGAACGCATCACCATCCTGGCCAGAGAGTTTACGGCCGCCGCGTTGGAATTTCACCGCGGGCGTATGGCGGAAAAAGGCTATCGCATGGAAGGGTCGATTACGCCGCGCAACTTCAAGATGATAGAGGGAATGGACCCGCCGAAAGACCTGTTCGACGGCGAGCCGCTTTTTGCAGTCACCTTCGTCAAGCGCGACGGATAAATAATTATCCGGCGGCGCGGCCTGCTCCGTGAGCCTCCGCCGCGGCAAACCGATTCTGTCCAAATGCAGAACCCGTGGCGAGATTCAAATCTAATCCGGTTGGTCTGCGCCTTATGAGCGAATACCATGTTCGCCGCTAAGTCGGTTTGAAATCGTTGGCCAACGCTATTGTTTTCGCTGCTCAGAGAAGCGGCCAAAACGATGGATGGCTTTACCGGGAGACTCGATCGCAATGCGCTTGGAAATCTACTGGTCATTTCGCAGTCCCTATTCCTACCTGTCGTGCGATAGATTGCTCGAGATAAAGCGGCGGTATGATCTTGAGACGGATTTTCGTCCCGTTCGACCGTTGGCCCTGCGCGAGCCCGACTTTTTTTCCAAAGGGCGCAAACAATTCGTTCCGTATCTCATGCAAGACATGTTGCGTGAGTCGCAGCGTCTCGGCATTCCGATGGGCATTCCCAATCCTGATCCGGTCATCATGGATTTGGCGTCGGGCATCGTCGACCCGGAGCAGCCCATGATGACGCGCCTGATGAATTTGGGCGTCGCCGCATGCGCAGCGGGTCAGGGGCTGGAATTCGCAACAGCGATCGCGCGACGGATCTGGTCCGGCGAAGAAGGCTGGTTCAACGAATCAACAATCGCCGAAGCAGTCGGCGAAGCCGGCCTTGAAAAGTCCGACCTCGACCGCTGGATCGCCGACAACGAGACCGCCATTGTCAAATCCGTCGCAGATAACGAGGCCGCTCAACTGGAACATCATTGGGGCGTGCCGTTGATGGTGTTGGACGGGGAGCCGTTTTTCGGGCAAGACCGGCTCGACTCCCTTGTCTGGCGGCTGTCGCAGGTCGGTGAAGAGCGCAGCTGATTGAGTTTGTTCCAAAATCGCGACATAGACCTCATTCGCGGCGGCGTTTATGGTTCCGCCCTATTGAGTTCGAGGCGAGCAAAAAAGGAGTTGGTCATGAGGAAATTTGCAGCGCTGACGGGGGCGGCGTTAATGGTTGCTTCTTGTGCGACTCTTTCGCCGCGCAATCGCATCGAGGACCGGTTCTTTGAGCTCGGCCTGTCCAGAGACAGGTCCGAGTGTCTGGCTGCTGAACTCGACGAGAGACTCGACCGAAGCGATTTAAATGATGTCGCAGACTTCCTCGACGACCTGAACGAGGCGGGCAGCGCCGGCGGCGCCCTAGACGCGCTGCTTGGGATCGACAATCCGCGCGCCGCCGCCTCCATTGCGCGCGCCAGCATCGCTTGCGCATTCTAGCGGGCCGATCTGTTGAGCATTTCCGGGTGGTCTGATGCGCGGGTCGCAAACGCAGCTGGCGTCCTGTCCACGCGTTTTGATTCCGTTGGAGACGCGTTCGCGGCGAATTTCGCCGACGGCGCTGAACTCGGGGCTAGCTTCGCTGTCGTAAAGAACGGCGAACTCGTCGCGGACATCAGGGGCGGGCACGCCGATCGGGCGAGGGAAGCGCCGTGGACGGAAGATACGCTCGCGTGTGTCTATTCAACCGGGAAATCGGTTCTTTCGCTGCTCGTCGCGATGGAGGTTTCGTCCGGCCGCATTGCCTATGATGCGCCCGTCGCCCGTTACTGGCCGGAATTCGCCGCGCAGAACAAGGGGACGATTACGGTCGCGCAAGCGCTGTCCCATCAAGACGGTCTGGCCGCCCTGCCTGAGGATACGCCGCCCGAAATTTATCTAGACTGGGATGGGGTGTGCGCAAAAATCGCGGCGATGGCGCCCTTATGGCCGCCCGGAACGGCGAATGGCTATCACCCGCAGACATTTGGGTTTATCGTCGGCGAGCTGTTGCGCCGCGTGACCGGGAGATCTGTCGGCGCCTTGCTCAGAACGCTGCAAGCGCAGGAAGCAATTCAAGTCCTGTGCGGGTTAAGACCCGATGAAATGGCGCGCGCGTCGTTCATGCCGAAGCCGCCGCAGCCGCCCGACCTCGGAGATCTCACCGACATCAAGAAACTGGCGTTCCTGAAGCCGTCCTCGTCCCCCGCCAAGGTCTCGCGCGAGGACTGGATGGCGGCCGAGATTCCTGCCTCGAACATGCATGCGAACGCGCGATCGCTGGCGCATCTGCTGCAGCCTTTCGTCAATGGCGGGGTCTGGCGCGGCGAACCGGTGATGGACGCCCAAACGATCGGTGAAGCGTTCGATGAACGCATTCGCGGCGACGACCTGGTCTTGCCGTTTCATCTGTCCTGGTCGGCTGGACTGATGCGCAACATCAATCGTCATTTCGGACCCAACGAAAACGCTTTCGGTCACGCCGGATTCGGCGGATCCTGCGTTGTGATCGACCCGGACCATCAGATGACGATCGCGTATGTCATGAACAAGATGTCGCCCTACCTGGTCGGCGACCCACGCGCGCTTCGATTGATTAACGCTGTTTACGCCTCTCTCTAAAATTGAAAGCGGACGTCGAACGATACGAGCGCCGGTTGCGGGTAGCCGGGATAGACCTTCGCCATAGACTCGCAATCGTCAATATAATGACGATGAAACTCGGTGTCCGCTCGCGCCCGGCGCGTGACGGCCATGACCTCAATCGGCTGCGCGCCGACCTCGAATGCGGTAAGCACCTTCGGCTTTGAACGCAGTTGCTGCGGCGCCTGCTGCTGCGCCAGCGCGGGCACGCCGTAGAAAGCAAACACCGCAAAAAGCGCCGCTTTTCTGATCAACATTGTCGCTCGCCCCTTTATTCCAGGACCGGCAAGCGTGGATCGAAGGGGTGACCAAAAGTTTACGAGACGTTGTTAATTTCGCATCAAGGCGTTGTTTCACTTTAAATAGAATTAATCACGCGTTTGACGCAAAAGCCAATCGACCAGAATGTCGTTCAGGGCTTGCGGCTTTTCCCACATCACCCAGTGTCCACATTCGGGAATGACGTGCTTTTCCACATTCGGCACGATGTCCTCCATGGTGTCGGCGCCGTCGGGCGGCAGGAATATGTCCGCGCCGGCGCCGACCCAGAGGGCTGGGTGAGAGATCACCGGGTCACGCGCTTTCATGATTTCCCAGTTGCGGTCGATATTGCGGTAGAGATTGACGCCGCCGCGGAAGCCGGACCTTCGATAGGCCTCGACAAAAACGGCGATGTCTGCATCCGCGAGGGCGATCTCATTTGGGTCGGCCGGCGGTCCGTCGCGCAGTCTGCCGACGATATCAAACACGCGATTGTCAATTTCATCCGGCGGCGAAGCCCAGCGCGGTTTGCGGAACATCAGGCGAAAGAACTTTTCGATATCTGCTTCGAGAATGGCCTCAACGCCGTCATCTTTTTGAAAGCGCACGATGTAGTGGCGATCGGTGTGCCGTTTTTCGAGAATGGCGATCGGCGCGACGGGCGGCGGCGGGCGGTGCGGCGTACACACGCCGATGACGCCTTCAACCCGGTCCGGATGAAGCTGGGCCATCGGCCAGACGAGAGCGCCGCCCCAATCATGACCGCAAAAAATGGCCGACCGCAACTGTAATGCATCGAGCAGCGCTGCAAGGTCATCCGTCATATGACGAATGTCGTAGAGCGACGTATCCGCCGGCGCATCGGAACGCCCGAACCCTTTAAGGTCGACAGCGATGGCGCGAAAGCCGGCGCGCGCCAGCGCCGGCAGCTGGTTCTTCCAGGAATAGGCGATCTCCGGCCAGCCATGCACGAGTATCACCGGCGGACGCGCGCGTGCAGCGTCGCCATCCGCTTCATAAATTGCGAGATTGACGCCGTTGGCGTCGACGATTTCGGGCTTGGGGAAGTCGTTCATATCTTATCTTGGCTTGCTCGCTTGCTGCGGGCAACGCTTGATTGCAGGCGTTTACGCCGGCGCCGCGACGCTGCGCATCGCGCTTTGCCCCGCTTTTGAATTGAGCTATTGCGAGGCCATGGCTGACACTGCGCACATTGACAAAGTCCCGCCAGGCTGGACGCGCCGGGAGTTCCCTGAGAGTTTCGGCGGCGTTGCCGGGCCGTTCTGCTTTCGCGACGACGGCGAGATCGGCGTTGGATTTTTTTCGGAGCCGCGACATGGCAATCTCGGCGGCGTTGTCCATGGCGGCGCGCTTTTGACGCTCGCCGACATGGCGCTGTTTAACATCTGCCGAGACGCGCTTGCATCTTCCCGCGCCGTTACCGTTACGTTAAATTCTGAATTCATCAGCGCTGCTCCGATTGGACAGTTCATTGAGGCGAACGGCGAACTGATCCGGGCGGGTAGAAGCCTCTTATTCGCACGCGGGCTCATCTTCACCGGCGACACGCAACTGCTCTCATTTTCCGGAACGCTTAAGCGGATTTCGTGATGGGTTCCGGCTGATTCGCCCGAACGGCGTCGAGGCTGAATATGACGAGGCCCGTCCAGATCAGACCGAAACACACGGCGTGATAAGGCGTGAACGCTTCTCCGTAGTAAAGCCCCAGGATGAACTGCAAGGTCGGGCCGATATATTGCATGAAGCCAAGCGTCGTCAGCGTCAGGCGGCGCGCCGACAGGGCGAATAAGACCAGCGGAATAACCGTTACCGGGCCGGCAAGCATCAACAGGAAGTCCATGCCGAAGTCGCCGGCTTGAAAAACCGCTTCTCCGCTGATCATCAAGGAGAAAACATAGACGGCGGCGATCGGCGCGAGCAGCGACGTCTCAATGAAAAGCCCCGGCATGGCGCCCACGGGCGTCGTTTTTCGAATGTAGCCGTAGGCGGTAAAGAGCACGGCGAGGACAATCGACACCCAGGGAAAAACCCCGGCGCCGAAGGTCATGACGAGAACGCCCGCGGCGGCGAGTCCCAATGCAACGATTTGCGCCCGGCGAAGCTTCTCACCGAGGACGAATACGCCCGCCGCGACATACATCAGCGGATTGATGTAATATCCGAGGCTGGCTTCGAGGATGCGATCGTTGATGACCGCCCACACATAGATCAGCCAGTTGCTGGAAATCGCCAGCGCGGCGACCGCGAGAATAAAAACGACCCGCGGCGTTTTGAGCGCGGTCACAACCTCGCGCCACTGCTTGCGGAGCAAGATGAGCACTGCGCCAAAAGGAACCGACCAAAAGATTCGGTGGGACAGAATTTCCAGCGCCGATACTTCGCTGAGCAATTTCAAATAAAGTGGAAACAGGCCCCAAAGCGTATACGCGACAACGCCGGTAATGAGGCCCAGGCGAATTTCGGCAGCTGCGTTTTCCGCCGCAGAGGGGTTAGCGTTCACTGACGATTCCGTCTTCCAACAAGGCGGCCACAAGGCGCTCAAGCGTGGCTTCATCGCCGGCGGCGCTGTATCGCGCAGTGATGACGACGCGGCGATTGTCTCGCGTAGCTTCTATGGACTCATAGACGAATCCTTCCCGGTAAAAGGGCTGCGGCGCGCGGTAGAACTTTGCGTTTTTGTTTAAGGTGTTGAGCTCGCTCTGGAGAACGCGGCGGGTAATAAATTCCAATGGCAGATATCGATTGACGCCCGTTCTCTCGTCGAGCGTCAAATTGCCGAGCCTTGCCTGCAGCTTGCCGTCAACGATTTCAGGAATGAGCGTTACGTCGATGCTGCCGGTTTCGCGCGCCATTCGTCGCGGCTTGCCGGCGCCGTTCCAGCCGCAGTTCCAAAACTCGTACTCCAAATCGAGTGCAAAGCGGATGGCGCCGGCCGGGAACCCGATATACGGCTTGCCGGCGTCCCAGCGCTCGCCGCAATCCTCGCGGTGATCAGCGATCCAGTTCTCCAGATCGCGTTCGGTTTCTTCGATGAATTCAGTCACATCGGTGACAAGCGCGATTCGGACGTCCCCGTTGGCGGCGCGCGAGGTGTCGGCGAAGATCTGTATCTCGGCGGTAACCGGCCGCCCGCCCATATTGACCCGCGTCGGCGCGTCGTAAATTTTGTCGTAGCCCTGCGGCGCCCCGGCGCCGGCGGCGGCGTGCAGCGCGCCCCAGAATACGGCTGAAATCGCCAACAATCGCATTGCCTTCCCCATCCCGACCGGGCGCACCTTAGGGGCGATTTGTTGGGGCGTGAAGACCGCTTGCGTTGAAGCGTTAGGCCGCCTTTGCAAGGTGGCCGCGATTGAGAAGCAGCTCGGCGATCTGAACCGCATTGAGGGCCGCGCCCTTGCGAAGGTTGTCAGAAACGCACCACAGGGCAAGGCCGTTCTCGACCGTAGGATCGACGCGAATGCGGCTGACGAAGGTGGCGAATTCGCCAACGCATTCAACCGGCGTGACATAGCCGCCGTCTTCGCGTTTATCGACAACCAACAGCCCAGGCGCCTCGCGCAGGATTTCGCGGGCCTCGTCGTCGGTGATCTCGTTCTCGAATTCAATGTTGACGGCTTCGGCATGACCCACAAAGGTCGGTACGCGAACGCAATTCGCGGTCAGCTTGATTTTCGAATCCAGGATCTTTTTCGTCTCCGCCGTCATCTTCCACTCTTCCTTGGTAAAGCCGTCCTCCATGAAGACGTCGATATGCGGGATGACGTTGAATGCGATTTGCTTTGTGAATTTGTCCGGGGACGGTGTATCGTTGACGAAGATGCCCTTCGTTTGATCGAACAACTCGTCCATGGCGTCTTTACCGGCGCCCGACGTCGACTGATACGTGGAAACGACAACGCGGGTGATTGTCGCCGCATCGTGCAGCGGCTTTAGCGCGACGACGAGCTGGGCCGTCGAGCAGTTTGGATTGGCGATGATGTTCTTTTTCGCATAGCCGGAAACGGCGTCGGCGTTCACTTCCGGCACGATCAGGGGGACATCCGGATCCATTCGAAAATGCGATGAATTGTCGATGACGATACATCCCGCGTCCGCCGCTTTCGGCGCCCATTCCCGGGCGACAGATCCGCCGGCGGCGAAAAGGGCGATGTCGGCTTTCGAGAAGTCGAATGTCTCAAGGTCGGCGCATTTCAGCGTCTTGTCGCCAAAAGACAGCTCTCGTCCGATCGACTGGCGCGAGGCCAGCGCGAAGACTTCGTTTACGGGAAACAGGCGCTCGGCGAGAATGGCCAGCATCTCCTGTCCGACATTGCCGGTGGCGCCGACGACGGCGACGTTGACTTCCATGGGGTGCTCCTTGGCGAGATTGCCGGGAGAAACGCGGAAAACAGCGTGAAGTCAAGGCGTCCGATCCCAAGGAATTCTGATCGTCGCGTTAGGATCGGCGCCCGCCGACAACAAAAAGGGCCGCCAAGGCGGCCCAATTGCTTAAGGGATATTGCTAATCTCTTACGCCGCTTTCCATTTGATCTGGAATTCGATCTCTTCCGCGTCGCCTTCGCGTTCGTGTTCAATGTTGAACTGCGCGCGTGCGGGGACGTAAACGCGTTCGCCGGCGACCTGGATCTCGAATTTTTCGTCATTTTCAAGCGCATCGGCGAGACGGCGCAGTTTCGCGACAAACTGGTCGATGGGGTAATCTTTTTCGATATCACGGTCCGGTTTGGACATGAGAAAGCCTCCTCTTTTGGATCATGACCGCGGACGATACCTGTGTTTCTTTACGAATTTGTTGCCGCCCCGGCTTTAGAAACCGCCGCCGGTTTTGAAGCCGCCGCGGCGACGTCGGGGGGCTCTTGGCAGGCGCGGCGCCCTCGGCGCACGTGGGCGTCGCGGTGTTCGCGGGAATCGGATCTGGGGCGCGTTTCCCCAATCCTGGGGCAAGCCAAATCCTTCGCGCCATTCGTCGCCGCCAAAGTCGTCCGACCAGTCGCGTTTGCGCCGTCGCTGGGTCTTTTGCAGACGCCGCCAGGCCTCTCCCTCCCGAATAGCGCCGCGCAGGAGTTCCGATAGCACGACGCTGACAACGCCGCGGTCTTTAAACTCTGAATACGGACTGTCATAACGCGCGGACTTGAACCGGCGGCGAAGCGTTTCGAGTTCCGACAGGATATTCGACTGCTTTGACGCGGCGCGTCCGAAAGAACGGCCGGATTCCTCGATTTCCATGCGCTCCCGGCGCAGACGAACAAGCTCGTCGACCAGCCGGTCGTCTTCGAGCGTCATGGTTTCCAGGGCGAGCACTTTCAGATCCGGAATTGATCGATCGGCGAGGGCCCCCGCCACCAGTCTCCTCGCTTTTTCGAGGGGGCCGTCCCGTCCTGCGGCGGCGTCGGCGTGGCGGGCGGCGGCGTCCCGGTGAAGCGCTTCGGCCTCGGCGATTGCGGCGTCGGTTTTTTCAAGCGCCGCTCTTGCGTCTTTCGTCCTGTCCCGGAGTTTATTGACGCCGTCGCGCTCAAGGGCCTCGCGTTCGTAGCGTTCAATGCCCTGCGCGATCTCTTCGGCGGTCTCCTTCACCCGAGCGGCGTGTTCTTCCAGACGCTCAGGCAACTCCAGAAGGCGAGCGTAGTTCAACCGCGCATCGCGATACCGGATGATGCGGGCGACCCAGCGGTCGAGCGCTGCAAACAGAAAGAACGCCCGATACTTCCGGGTCCCGAACTTGCGCTCCCAGAGATAGGAGAACAACGGATCCGCCTCGTAAGGCGCGCCCTTTTCGGTCCGGTCAGTGCGGGCGATGTCGAGCTTGGATGCGGCGCGCTCCGCCACGGCGTTCGCGTCCTCGAGCGCTTTCGCCATTCTCAGATAAGCCTCGTCCGACTCCAAACTCTGGTTGGTTTTATCCACCGCTTTTTCATGCAAGTCCGCTGCGTCGTCGAGAGCGCTTTCCCGGCGACGGCGTTCCGCTTCAAGGCGCTCGATTTCGCCGCGGGCGTCGACAAGTTCGCGGGCGAGCGCATCGATATGATCTTCATGGGCGGCGATCAGCCGCTCGGCCTCTTCGTCCGTTTTTCCAAGAGAACGCGTCAAATCTTCGGTCTTCAAGTGGTCCATACGTATGCCGGCGATTCGGCGATACGCGTCGGCCTCGGCGCGTTCGATTGTTGCGAACCGGGTGACGCGTTCCGACGCCGCCCGGCCGGCGTCGGCGACGCCGGTGCGCGCTTGCGCAATCGAGGCATCGATTTGGTGAAGAACGTCGCGGCCAGAGGTCATGCAGCGCCTACCATTCCAAAATCGATCCGCCGGCGGTTTCAATCGTGTATGTCGGCGCCAGCGCGCCCTGCGGCTTTGCGCCGACCATGGCGTTCTGAATGATCTGGTCGTCTTGTTTGTCGGCGGCGATCCGGTTGAAGACGCCTTCGGGAACGCGCACGCCCCATTTGTCGACCCTTCTTACCGCACGGTCTTCTTCGCTCGCGATTTCAAGACGGTGCGTCTGACCGCGCGCGTCGACCGCTTCTACGATCAGGTAATAGTTTCGCACATTCGGGTCATCGTCATGTACGCGAAAAACGCCTGAATACTCTTCCGGATTAGAGACGACCCGGATGTTGAGCTCCTTGGCGAGCGTGCCGCGCATCGTATTCAAGTCGTCGACGGCGGCGCGCGCGGCGCCGGCGTCGGCGCCTTCGGCGGCGGCGACGCCTTCCTGGTAAGCAGACGCGATCCGCGCGCGCGCCTGGTCGGTTTCGGCGAGCGCGAGCGCGGCGTTCCGTGCGTCCGTCAACGCTGCGGGCAACGTTTGCGTGAGCTCGACTTCAACGGCGCGGGCTTTGGCTTCTCGCGGCGCCTCAAACCCAAGTTCCCAGATCGCTGTTGCAAAGGCGGCGATCCCAAGAATCACAGCGACCGGCGGCAGCCAGCGGTCCCGGCCTATGTAAAATTTCGCGAGACTGACGGAGAGTGTGTTTCGGGGCGGCGCATAGGCGAAGCGTTTCTCTTCCAGCGCTTTGACGCCGTCAGCAAGGATCCGTTCCGGCACGTTAATGCCCTGCGCCGCATAGATCTCTTTAAGGCGGGCGATCAGTTTTCCTTCGCGGGCTTCTGTGGACAGCTCACGATCGATCAGTTTTTCCCGATGGCGCAGCGTATCGACGATGTCCATGGCGAGCATGACATCGTCGAGCTTCTTCGGCTCGTCCTTGGCGGTTGAAATCACCCCTGCGCCGCCCATACGGCCTCGTTAAGAGGTCAGCGCCGCGGCGGCGCCGTCTTCAACGAGTTTGGCGAGACGACGCTTACCGTCTTCGACGGCGACCCGGATCTCTTTGGAATTCTCCGTCGACAGAACGCGCATTTCCTTGATGATGGTCTGAGAGCGCTCCTGATAAGCGACCACAGAGTCCACCAAGCGTTTCACGGCGGCCGCCGAAACCGTCGGCCCATAGCCGGCCTTTACCGCCTCTTCCTGGACCTTGCCGCCGATGTCGGACAGGGTTTCGAGCGAGTCCTCAATGCCCTTTTTCATCGCCTCCAGCGTCTGGGTAGATTCGTGAAGGCCGTGCATGCCCGTGAACGTGGCGGTCAGCGCCGTCAAGACGGTTTCATTGGTGCCGAAGAAGGAAACCGATTGGGCGTAAATGCGTTCTTTGGCGTTGGTCGTCTGAACCAGCCGGGTCATGATCACTTCTGATGTATTGTATCCGACGGTGATATTGTCGGACAGGTCCTTTGCGACCTGATACCGCTTTTCTTCTTTTTGAAGCGCGCGAAGCGCCTCGTCGCGATCGAGTTCAAGCCCCGCTCGTTCGGCCTTGTCCTCGCCGTTGTAGTTTTCGACCGCGCTGACCTTGTCGCGAAGCACGGCCTTGGACGCTTCGAGTTCTTTCTCCGCCGTCTTCAGCACTTCAAGCGCCATCACTTCAGACTGTTTCAGCGCGCCGCGAAAATCGCGATAGGCTTCGAGGATACGGGTTTCGCGTTCCACCTGGTCGCGCGTGTCGCCGGCGACTTCAAGATAGAGGTTTTTGATCTTTTCAAAGCGCGACGCGATATCTCCGCGGGTCATTTTCATCCACACGTTCTGAACGCGCTCGAAGGTGGAAATTTTCCCGTCGGCGTACTGATCAACGAGCGACTTGGCGTCGTCGCGGATCGAATCGAATGCTGCGGTGATGCCTTCGTAGCGTTCCCCGACGGTCATGCCGGCGACCTGTTCGCGCACGATGTCGTTGAAGTGGGACGCTTGATCGAGGGTTCGGGCGATGGCGGAGACCCGCGTTTCGTCAAGCGCCGATATTTGGTTGAGCAGCGCGATAATGGGCGCGGGCTCGCCGTCCTCCGGCGCAAAACCTAGTGCGCGCAACTCTCCCATGGCGCGATCAAGATATTGAAGCGCCGTCTTGCGTTGTTCTTCCGCCATGCATTGATCTCCCAGGCCTTGCCGTCACCGCTATGTAGGCAAACCGCCGACTGGCGCCAAGTCCTTGAAATGAAGGCTCATGTTTCTATGCGCAGGGAAGAACCGCACTGGTGCGCAAACGCGTCCGCTGATCGGCGGGCATCAGAAAGCAGGGTCAGATGCGTTCCGGCGCCAGATACCGTCCCGTCATCGCCGCAAGGCGCCGGCGCAGGCGATAGGACAAGGTCTTGCGGTCCTGGCTGCGGTTTTTGGCCGGGAAGGGGGCGTCCGGCGTCGGCGCCCCAAGAAAACTGCACAGTTCGTCCCAACCGTCGCCCTGTTCCAGGTCCATAACCAGCAGGTCGTCAGGCCGATCTCTGAAATACTCGCGCACGGCCGCTTCGTGGGACTTGTATACGCCAATGTAACGCGCGCTTTCACCGGCGGGCGCGGGCGCGCCGTAGACGAATTCCTGCATCGCGTGAGGGTGGTCGCCGAAATGGTTTTCCACCGATCGGAACCATTGTTCGGCGCCGCGAACCGTCAAAATAAACTTTGATCCCGGGAACGCCGCGTCCAGCTCGCGATAAAACAGCGGCCAGGGCATGTCCTGTGCGGCGTCATGGGTTCTCGCGGTCTCGACGCAAAGGCGCAAGGCGTTTTCGCGCAGTTCGTCCGCGGACAGGTTGCGGCCGACCACAGCGGCGGTCTTGTAGCCGAGAATCGAAAGCGCCGCATGGAGCGACGTCGTGCCGGTTTTCTGAAACCCGATACAGAATACTTTTCCGCGAGACGCCATGGGTCCGGTTTAGCCAAGGGCGATTAACCTGCGCTTAACGCCTTTCCTCAGGGGCGTGCGCCGGTCAGGAACGCTGCGGCCGGCGGAATGGAACGATTTTATTGTCCGCATCGTGACCGATATCAGCGCGCCCCAGATAGGGAATGTCCGCTCTTTTGCACCAGTACTGCGCAATCTCCTCCGCGTCGGCGCCGAAGGGCCTGTCGTTTTCAGGTATGTCGCTGACCCGCCCGAGCATAACGCCGGCCGCGCGGCGCATTTTCTCGTTGAGCAAGACCGCGGCCATTGCGCGATCGCTGCGATAAAGGTATTCGCCAAGGTCCTCGAGCATGACGATACGACCGGCGAAATCCGGCGCCCAGTCCATGCCGATGATATGCGCGAGCACGGTGAGATTGAAGGCGACGCATGGGTGCTTTTCCGCGGTCGGCTCCACGCCGCCGCGTTTGTCAAAAACAAGATAATCCAGGGCGCGCCGAATCGCGGCCGCTCCCCCTTTTCTCGTTAGATCGATCGCGATCGGTCCGTGCACGAGCTTTTCAAAGCCCATGGCGTCGAGTCGTGCGAGAATAACGCCCGCATCGGAATATCCGAAGAACACCTTGTCTCGTGCGGCGGCGTTGAGATTTGCAAAGGAGTCGTCAAAGAGCCGGACGGCGCCGTAGCCGCCCCGCGCGAACCAGACGGCGTCAATGTCGGGATTGTTGGCGACCTCCAGAAACGCCGCGGAGCGCGCAGCGTCGCTTCCGGCGAAATGCCCGGCGTCTTCAAAACACTGCGGATGGAAAAACAGGGCGGCCCTGTCGCCGCAATGGTCCGCCGCAATCTCGCCGAGGTTTGTTGCGAGATCTTCGCTGATGCGCCCGCCGGGGCAGATTAGGGCGATGTTTTTGGTGGTCTTCGCCATGGAAGCCATGTTTAACGCTTGTTTCCTAATTTTCGTTACCGTTATTCCGTGATGACTGAAACAAAAGACTATTTCTTCTGCGGCGTCGGCGGATCGGGTATGCTGCCGCTGGCGATCATCGTCAAAGCCCAGGGCCATATTGTGGCGGGTTCGGACCGTGCGCTGGATCAGGGGCGCATGTCGGCCAAGTTCGACTATTTGCGCATGCTCGGCGTCCGGCTGTTTCCGCAGGACGGGTCCGGCCTCAAACGATCAAGTCAAACCCTGGTCGCGTCCGCCGCGGTGGAGGACAATGTGCCTGACGTTGTCGCCGCCAATAAAGCGGGCGCGTCGCGTATGTCCCGGGCCGAGCTGCTGGCGAAAATCTTCAACGAGGCGCCGTCGCCGATCGGCGTCGCCGGCACCAGCGGGAAATCGACCACCACGGCCATGATCGGATGGATCCTGCATGCGGCCGGACAAGAGCCGTCGATCATGAACGGCGCGGTCATGAAAAATTTCATACGCGAAGACGCGTTGTTCGCGAGCGCGCTCATCGGCGAAGGGCCCGCGTTTGTGTCGGAGATTGACGAGAGCGATGGGTCGATCTCCATGTTCAATCCGAAAATCGCTGTACTGAACAATATATCGCTAGATCACAAATCGATGGATGAACTCCGCGCCCTGTTCAGCGGTTTTGTCGAGCGCGCCGATCTCGCCGTCTTCAACCTCGACAATGTGGAAACGCGCGGCCTCGCCCAGGATTATGAAGGCGCAAAAGTCACCTATTCGCTGGAAGACCACATTGCTGATCTGGTGGCCGAGTATGTGACGCCGCGCCCGTTCGGCGTCTCATTCGCCGTGGCGGCGCGCGATGGTGCGCGTGCGGAAGTCAATTTGAGAATGCCGGGACGGCACAATGTCTCCAACGCACTCGCCGCCATCGCGGCCGCCGGCGCCTGCGGCGTAGCCCTTGACGAGGCCGCGAACGCGCTCGCCGATTTTGACGGCGTCAAACGGCGTCTAGAGTATGTGGGGGACGCGGGCGGGGTCACTGTTATCGACGATTTCGCACACAATCCTGACAAGATCGCCGCTAGCCTGGACACGCTGCATGAGTTTGCGGGGCGCTTGCTTGTATTGTTTCAGCCGCACGGCTACGGCCCGCTGAAAAAAATGAAGGATGAGTTCATTGCGACCTTCAGCGACCATCTCGGCACGGAAGATGTATTGTTCATTCCCCCGCCGGCCTATTTCGGCGGCACGGTCGACCGATCCGTTACCAACGCAGACATTGCAGAAGGCGTAGCGGCGCGCCGAGGCAACGCTGAAGCCCCCGGTTCGCGCGAAGACTGCGCCGAGCGCCTTTTGAGTGTTGCGCGCGGCGGCGACAGGATTGTGATCATGGGCGCCCGCGATGATACGCTGTCTGCATTTGCAGGCGACCTTCTGACGAAACTGCAGCGTTAGCCGAGCAACTGGCGGGCCGCCGAGACGTCATACGCTTTGACGTCCTGAGAGATCACCCCCGCATTATTGAGCGCGCTTATCCAGGCCGCCATATAGGGTTGCGAAAAATGCGCTGTCAGCGCCTCCTGATTTTCCCAGTATTCCAGGACGATGATGGTTTCCGGATCGAGCACATCAATGCCGTAGGAGTAATCGATACAGCCCGATTCCAGCCGCGAATTGGTGATCGCCGCCTCCATCTCCTTTCGCACCTTGTCCACTGCGCCCGGACGCACTTTTGCTTTTCCCGAAACGATGATCATTCAACGCCTCCACTTCCTGTCGCGTGACGTTATCATAGCGGCGGGATAGAGCGACAGTCGACGAAGAGCGAACAGCGATGACGGCCGATTTGAACAACTGGGGCGGGCGCCCCGCGCCCCATATGGACTCTGTGGAAGGGCGATTCTGCCGGATCGATGCAGCGCGATTCGCCGACGACGGGGCTGGATTGTTCTCTGTTTTGGGCGGGGCCGAGAACGACGACCTGTGGCGCCATATTCCTTTCGGTCCGTTCGAAACCGCCGAGGCCCTGGGCGCCGGCATGGGTTTTGTCGCGGAAACGCACAACTGGCGCTCATACGTCATTCGCGACATTGCAACGACGGCGCCCCTGGGGATGGCGAGCTATATGCGCATCCGCCCTGAAGCAGGGTCCGCGGAAATCGGGTGCATCGTGCTGTCAAAAAAATTGCAGCGAACGCCGGCCGCCACCGAAGCAATGTATCTTTTCGCAAAGCACATCTTCGACGATCTCGGCTATCGGCGCTACGAATGGAAATGCAACAATAAAAACGAAGCCTCGAAACGGGCGGCCTTGCGGTTGGGGTTCGCCTTCGAAGGAGTTTTTCGCCAGGACATGGTGGTGAAAGGCGAAAACCGCGACACGGCCTGGTTTTCGATTATTGATACGGAGTGGCCGCGCGCGAAATCCGCTTTTGAAAACTGGCTGGCGCCCGACAATTTTGACGCCGACGGGCGTCAACGCCGGTCGCTTGCCGACTTCCGCGCCTGATTGTTGACGGCTGCGCTTTACTTGCGCCGCCGTTACGGATATATTCAACCATATGGTTGAATATCTGAATAAGGACGAACAGATCCTGGACGGCGTATTGTCCGCGCTCGCCGACCCGACCCGTCGCGCCATCATGAGCGCGCTGGGCGGCGGGGAGAAGCGCATCAGCGATATCGCCGCCCCTTTCGATATGTCGCTCAACGCTGTTTCCAAACACGTCAAGACGCTGGAACGCGCCGGACTGGTGCGCCGCCGCCGCGAAGGGCGCGAGCATTTCCTTCGGGCCAATCCGGCCCCGATCGAAAAGACCGCCGATTGGTTCGACGCGCAGCGGCGGTTCTGGAACGCGCGCCTGGATCGCCTGGAATCGCTGATGATGGAGGAAGACCATGAATAGCTATGGAGAAGTGCTGGAGGACGGCTCAATGCGGTTTACGCGGATCCTGCCCGGGCCGATTGAGCGCGTTTGGGGGTGGATCGCGGAAGCGGACAAGCGCGCTCAATGGCTATGCGGCGGCGGCGATATCACCGCAGCAGGCGAAACGATCGCATTCGCATTTCTGCACCGGAATTTGACGCCCCATGATGAAACGCTCCCTGATCAGTACAAGGAAATGGAAAACGGCGTTTCGTTTGACGTCATTGTCACGGCGTGCAGTCCGCCCGACCACGCGACCATTGAATGGCCGGGCGCGCGCGGCGTCCCGTCCTTCGTTGATTTCAAACTGACTGCCGAGGGGGACAAGGTGAAGCTTGTCGTCACCCAGCGCGGCGACATCAACGCCGAAGAATTTGTCGGCGCCTGCGCCGGCTGGCATGCGCATCTCGGCATTATGGCGGACAAACTCGCCGGAGAAACGCCGAAACCGTTCTGGTCGACCCATGAAGCGCTCACCGCTGACTACAAGGAGCGCTTTAAGGATCATCTGGCGACGCTGGACTAGCGTCCGCGTCGCCCGTTCCGCCGTCAGGCGGCGGCGGCCGTTTCAAGAGAGGTGCGGATTTCTTCTTCCGACATCGACTTCCTGATGTCGGCGACAACGTCGCCTGTCGACATGTCGACCAGCAAAAGAATGCCGGTTTTGATCTCGTCAGCGTAAAAGGCGCGAACGGCGCCGCCCACGCCGGCGGCGTCCGCCGTGGCGAAAAAGGCGTCCTGGTCGCGTTCCGTATAGTCGATGGTGAGGTAGCCGACCCCGTCAATCGGCGCGCCGGCCTGCACCGCTTTCAGTTTCGGATCGAGGATTTTGCAGCTCGTGCACCAGTCGGCGTAACTGAGGACGGCGGCGATCTTCGTCTCTTCGGTGACAGCGGGCGCCGCGGTCTCGGTGGTCTGCGCCGGCGCTTGGGCGGCGGGCTCGCCGGAACAGGCGGCGAGCAGAACAGCGGCGATGAAAACGGGGAGGCGCATGAGTGATTCCTTTTCGGCGGTTGCGGCGGACGCTATCGCGCCCGCCCGCAGAAAAGCCAGTCACGTCACCGTGAGGCCCATGGTTGTCTGGCCGGCGAGCGCGGCTATAACCGCTGGCGTCGATCATTCAACGCCGGAGCCACCACCCCATGAACATCCACGAATACCAGGCCAAGGAAGTCCTCAAATCGTTCGGCGCGCCGGTGTCCGAGGGCCGCGTCGTTCTGAAGGCCGAAGACGCGGCGGCGAAAGCGAACGAGCTGCCCGGGCCGCTCTACGTGGTGAAAGCGCAGATCCACGCAGGCGGTCGCGGCAAGGGCACGTTCAAGGAAGACAAAGCCGGCGAAGGCGGCGGCGTTCGCCTGGCGAAATCGCCGGAAGAGGCGGCGCGCTTCGCCAGCGAAATGCTGGGCGCGACCCTCGTGACCAAACAAACCGGCGCCGCCGGCAAACAGGTGGGCCGGATTTACATCGAAAACGGCTCCGATATCGAAACCGAACTTTACCTCTCCGCTCTCGTTGACCGGGGGACCGGCAATGTCGCTTTCATCGCATCCACCGAAGGCGGCATGAATATCGAGGAAGTCGCCGAAGAAACGCCTGAGAAAATCATCACGGTGCAGATCGACCCCGCGACGGGCTGCATGCCGCATCACGCGCGCCGCGTTGCGCAGGCTCTTGGTCTCAAAGGCGCGACAGCGAAACAATGCGGGAAGCTGATCCCGACGCTTTATAAAGCCTTCACTGAAAAGGACATGAGCCTTCTGGAGATCAATCCGTTGATCGTCACCAAGGGCGGCGACCTCCTGGTGCTCGACGCCAAGGTCGGATTCGACCCCAACGCGCTCTTCCGCCATCCGGACATCATGGAACTGCGCGATGAGTCCGAAGAAGACCCGATGGAACTCAAAGCCTCGGAGTTCGACCTCTCCTACGTCAAACTCGACGGCAATATCGGCTGCATGGTCAACGGCGCCGGGCTCGCCATGTCGACCATGGACATCATTAAGCACTATGGCGCGGAGCCTGCGAATTTCCTTGATGTCGGCGGCGGCGCCACCAAGGAGAAGGTTACCGAGGCGTTCAAGATCATCACCACCGATCCTGCGGTGAAGGGCATTCTCGTCAATATCTTCGGCGGCATCATGCGTTGCGACGTGATCGCTGAAGGCATTGTCGCCGCCGTGAAAGAAGTCGGTCTCGAAGATCCGCTGGTGGTGCGCCTTGAAGGCACCAATGTTGAGCAGGGGAAAGAAATTCTCGCCAATTCCGGGCTCAAAATTACGCCTGCGGATGATTTGGAAGACGCAGCGAAGAAAGTTGTCGAGGCTGTTCAGGGGTGAGAGCAGTGTCGTCGCTCGACAGTTTCACCTTTCTCCACTCCCTCCGTGTGCGGTGGAATGAGTGCGATATGCAGGGGATCGTGTTCAACGTGAACTATCCCCTTTATTTCGACATCGGCATTTGGGAGTACACTAAAGCGCTCGGCTATGAAAAAGGCGACGCGCCTGAATTTGTGACGGCGCGGCTCGAATGCGATTTTCGCGGGTCGGCGCGCTTCGACGACGAACTTCAGATCGGGGTGCGCACGGCGCGGTTGGGTCGCAAATCCTGCGCCGTCGCCTTTGCGGCGTTCCGCGGAGGCGACCTGCTGGCTGAAGGGCTCAACACCTATGTTGCAGTGCGACGCGGTACGACGGAAACCACGCCCCTAGAGGCGGAATACGTTGAACGCGTTGCGGCCTTCGAAAAGACGCCGCCGGAACGGTCCTGACCGGCTCGGACACGGCTAAGGCCTTGTTACGCTTGCAATAAGTCTAACGCCCGCCCGCCAGCGCGTTCTTGCGCTGTCGGGATTGGTTCGCGCAAACGGTTGACGATCGCCGTTGGCCCGTTAACCATTCCACATTCGGGGATGGAGAGGGGTCCATGACAGAGAAGTCATACGGCGGCAGCGACGTTGTGCTTGGGGACAACGTCAAGATTCTACGTATCGAATGCGCCGGCGGCGGCGGACGTGCGCCGACGCCTTACTGGATAATCATACTCTTCGCGCTGCTGTTTTGTATTTTCACGCCAATCTTCATCTACGTGACGATCACAATCTGGATTGAATCGCCAAAGATTGAACTCGCCGAAGAAATCAGAGCCTGCGCGGGAGAAGGATCTCTTCACCCAAGCCTCAGGAGCGGGCCAAACAGCGATCAGTGGCTGGACGGGTTTTCCGCAGACCATCCCGACGGTCTTTGCAAAGACGTCAAAAAAATCATCCATCAGAGCGTGCACTACTGTAAGGACTGCGGAGATGAGCCGCCCAAGAGAGCGGAATATCCCTTACCGTTCCCGTTGGCGCTGGGCGGCGACCGCGTCATGATCGAAGTGGAAGATGGCCCGCCGGGCCGCGCGCCCGGATCGACGGAGACATTCGAGGGCTGCATGACGCCGGTCATCGGAATCGAAGTGACATCCGATCTGACGGACAACAACCCAAACGAGCCGAACAGGAAGAAGAAGACCACCTATCGAGAAGAAGATCTCGATCTTCCCCCGTTTTGCGCAGTCAAGGACTCGAATCCATCACAAGTCTACTGGGCGCTACTGGACCGGCCGCGATCCTATTTCACCCGGACCTACGAAAAAGATCCGGATTTGATTCCCACCAAACAAGGCCGCGGCGCAAGGCCGGAAGCAGTGACGAGTGAATCAGTGTTGACTGATCATGAGCCGCCCGAGGTGAGCCTCCCGGTGCAAACCGGCGCTCCATACGCGGTCTTCATTGCGCGGCAATGGGGCAATCCTGATCTGATCAAGGTTTTCGTTCTGTATGTCGACTTCGTTTCGGAACGCCCGGTGATCATCGAGATACCATTTGAGACACTGATTGGGCGTAAAGCCGCGATCGGACCGGACAACAAAATCCATGTCGTCAATAACGTCAAACTTGATTCCATCGGCAAGCGACTGACCTTCCAGATCGGATTTGGGGTCGAGGAAATCGCGATCGCCGGCTACGATTTCGGCCCGCAATCGACGAACACGCAAACCGCGCGGCGCAATCGCGACGCGTCGGGTTCTTACACCGTGTGCCTGTCTGACTCCGGAACGGTGACGCATGTTTACCGACAGGATTTGGTCGGCGTGGGCGTAGACGACTGTCCAGCCTAGAAAAGCGGTGGTTTTAAGCAGCGCTGCGCCGCCCGAGAAAATTTCTCGGGCGGCGTCTTGATTGCGATGTGATAGGAATTGCCCGCCGCTTTATCGGAGCATCACATGCCCGCCCCGCGTAAGATCAACATTCCCGCCGCCTATAACCGCATCCCCGAGCCCTGGTCGCCCCATGTGGCCGCGCGGGTGAATGGTCAGGAAGTGCGCCTCGCTAAGATCGACGGCGCCTTTGAATGGCATCATCACGACGGCGTGGATGAAGCGTTCTATGTTGTCAAAGGAGAATTCACCATGCGCTTCCGCGATCAGGACGTCGCGATGCGCGAAGGGGACCTCATCGTCGTGCCCGCCGGGGTTGAGCATATGCCGGTCGCCGAGCGAGAGTGCTGGATCATGATGATCGAGAACGCCGGCACATTGAACACCGGCGAAAAAGTGACGGAACGCTCAAGGACAGATCTGCCCGACCTCTAGATCGCGCGGATGTGAGGACCATGACCCGTGCAAAAGACTATATGTTCCCACGCGCAATCCATGGAGCGAACGATGGCTCTTTCCAAAACCGTCTCCGGTCGAACCCTTGAGTCGGGATACGCCGAACACCCGGATCACAAGATCACGACGGCGTCTGCGGCGTCGCGCTTCAGGGTTGCCGCGGTCGGCGCGACGCTCGCCGATGCGGCCGACGCGCTTGTTTTGCAGGAAGCCGACTATCCGCCGGTGCGCTATTTCGACCGGCGCGATTTCGACATGACCCGTCTGAAGCGGACAGATCATTCAACCTGGTGCCCGTTCAAGGGCCGTGCCTCCTACTATTCCATCGCCGACGATCCCGCCCTGGAAAACGCGGTCTGGACATATGAAGACCCATTCCAGGAGGTCGCGGCGATCCGGGATCGGCTGGCTTTCTATCCGGACAAAGTCGACATCACAGAGGCCTGAAGCCTGCGACATTGACCGGCGGGTCGATAGCGACCTAAGAACGCGGCTCTTCGATCAAGGAAAGCCCGTCGCCATGGCCGCCGCCGTTGAAAAGTCATTTAGCGCTGAAGAAGCCGCCGCTGCCAAATCCTGGCCCTTTCAGGAGGCCCAGCGGCTGATCAAGCGACTTGAGCGCGTCAAG
Source organism: Hyphococcus sp. (assembly GCA_028289605.1). Classification (GTDB taxonomy): domain Bacteria; phylum Pseudomonadota; class Alphaproteobacteria; order Caulobacterales; family Parvularculaceae; genus Hyphococcus. The sequence goes on from JANQON010000005.1 coordinate 311,721, forward strand.
AAAGACGGGCCGGTCGTTTTTGAAACGGGATACGGGCCCTCGGGCCTGCCGCATATCGGCACGTTTCAGGAAGTCGCACGGACCACGATGGTCCGACGCGCTTTTGAGTTGCTGACCGGGCGCGAGACCGTGCTCATTTCGTTTTCTGACGACATGGACGGCCTCAGAAAAGTTCCGCCGAATGTGCCCAATCCTGAAAAGCTTGAACCTTTTCTCGACATTCCGCTGACCAAGACGCCGGATCCTTTCGGAACGCATGAGAGCTTTGCTCACCACAACAATGCGCGGTTGCGGGCGTTCCTGGATCAATTCGGTTTTGACTATCAGTTCATGTCGTCCACGGAGGAATATGAATCAGGCCGTTTCGACGCCATGCTCCTGCGCATGCTCGAAAAGTATGATGAGGTGATGAACATCATCCTGCCGACGATCGGCGACGAGCGAAAGCAAACCTATTCGCCGTTTCTGCCGATATCGCCGACGTCCGGCAAAGTGCTCTATGTGCCGATGCTCGAGCGCGACGCGGCGGCCGGGACAGTGGTTTTTGAAGATGAAACGGGAGAAAAGGTAAAAACGCCGGTCACCGGCGGCGCCGTCAAGCTGCAATGGAAGGCTGACTGGGCGGGGCGCTGGTTCGCGCTGGGCGTTGACTATGAGATGGCGGGCGAAGACCTAACGGAATCGACCAAGCTCTCTTCGCGCATTGTGCGCGCCCTCGGCGGCGAGCCTCCCGAAGGCTTCAATTACCAGCTCTTTCTCGATGAGCACGGCAAGAAAATCTCCAAGACCAAGGGCAACGGCATTTCGATTGAGGAATGGCTCACCTATGCGTCGCCGGAAAGTCTGGCGCTTTATGTGTTTCAGGCGCCGAAGAAGGCGAAGAAACTCTATTTTGACGTGATCCCGAAAGCGGTCGACGAGTATTGGACGTTCGTTGAAAAGTATAAGGATCAGGACAGCGCCAAGGCCCTTGATAATCCGGCCTGGCACATTCACGAGGGCAGGCCGCCGGCGGCGACGCCGCCTGTGAGTTTTGCAATGCTCTTGAATCTCGTCAGCGCGTCGGGCTCCGCGGACCCGGAAATCCTGCGCGGCTTTATTCGAAAGTATCGGCCGGACGCGCCGACGGAAGAGCTGGCTGCCGCCGACGGGATGATCGAATTCGCCGAACGCTATTTCGATCGATTCATAAAACCCGCGAAAGTCTACCGGGCGGCGAACGAGAAAGAGCGAGCAGCCCTTGAAGCGCTGTCGTCGCGACTGAAAGAGCTCGGCGACGACAAATCCGAGGACGATTACCAGACCGCGGTCTTTGACGCCGGCAAGGCGCAAGCCTACGAGAACATTCGCGATTGGTTCAAAGGGCTCTATGAGGTTGTCTTCGGCCAATCGGAAGGCCCCCGGATGGGCGCATTCACGAAGATTTTCGGGGCGAACGCCATGGCGCGCCTGATCGATGAAGCGTTGGCGCGGCGATAAAACCGGGATAGGCGCGCGGATTACTCAATGCCGATCGTCTTGCCGAAATCGGAATAACTGCGGGTCTTTCGTTCTTCCATATCGGCTGCGCTGGGCGGATTGGCGGCGTAATCGAATGTGACGCCCGTCCCCTCGATAATCCGGTTCATTAAGTGAAACAGCCCGGCGACCTGAATAGCGTCATAGAGCGCCTGTTCGGACCAACCGGCGTCATAGACGGCCTTGGCGTCGTCTGCCGTGAGCTTCGGCGGCAGGTCCTTTAGTTTGGCGACATAACGCAGCAGGGGCTTTAGCCGGTCGTCGACGGGAGCGGCGTCAATGTCTGCGACAAGAGCGTCAAGGACGCCTTCTTCCACCCCAAACGCCTCGGCGTAGACTTTGTGCGCGCCGAAACAGAAACTGCAGGCGTTGAGGCCTGAGACAAATGCAGCGATCAGCTCGCGTTCGGCGACGGAAAGCGGACTATCGCCGCGAAGAAGTGCGTCGTGATACGCCAACAGCGGGCGGACCTGGTCAGGAAACGCTTTGAAGACATCCGCAAGGTGGGCGGTTTTCGGCAGGCTGGGAAACAGTGTCACAGGTCGAGCTTTCAGGTTTGCCTTTCGACAATTATTGTTGATGAACCGTGAAAACGGATTAGCAGTCGAATCGATTGAGCGCTAAACGCGATAATACATTCGACCATCGCGGCGAAAATTCCAAGTCGTTAGCAGAAACAGTTACGGAAAAATCTGCGGCAAAATTGCGCAAAAAAATTTTGTGCGCAAATACCTATATCGCTTCAATCTCTTAAACAGAATTGGGCGAAAATTGGGCCGCGTTCGGATGAATTTTCCGGTTCGCTGCGTCGCCAAAGTGTTATAGCTTCACACTTATCGCGTCTGCGCGAAACCTATTATTAGGGGCCTTGCATTAACTTTGCTGTTCGAAGCGCTGCATATAGGCGCAAGGGGCGGCGTATTAAAAAATCGCGGGGTCAGGCGAGGAAAGAACGAACGAAAGGCGAGTCAGCAGCGAGCATTAGGATGGTCGGCGAAAATCACGAAGCAGCGAGAATGGCGCAAAAGCGTCTGCAAGGCTTCACAAAGGCTTGCCGGCGTTGGTTTAGCGCCTACATCCAGAGTACTACGCGGCTCGTAACTAAAAGTGCGGCGGCGACCGTCGGTGGGATGGCGACGCAAAATTTGGGGATGACGGACGGGGCGTCGGGTCGCGCGAGTGCGACCGGCGCTTTTTTTGTCCAAAAAAACTGAGCGCTTCTTCGGCGGCGGCGCAAAAAAGTGAGTGATGATTATGACCAGTGAGAACCTCGACGTCTTTGACGCATTTTCGGAAAGCTACACACGCGTGAAGCAGGAATCGATGAGCCTGCGCGATTATCTGCTCGCAGCGCGGGATGACGCCATGTTGTACGCGTCGCCCGCAGAGCGGATGGTCAATGCGATCGGCGAGCCGGAGATGGTCGACACGTCAAAGGATCCCCGGCTGTCGCGCATATTTTTCAATCGCACCATTCGCCGCTACAAGGCCTTTGAAGGTTTTTTCGGCATGGAAGACACGATCGAGCGGATTGTGTCCTTCTTTCGTCACGCCGCCCAGGGCCTCGAAGAAAAGCGTCAGATCCTCTATCTGTTGGGGCCCGTCGGCGGCGGCAAGTCCTCGCTTGCAGAGCGCCTCAAGGAGTTGATGGAAGATCATCCGATTTATGTGCTGAAAGCGGGCGAAGAGATCTCGCCGGTCTTTGAAAGCCCTCTCGGTCTGTTCCAGGCGCCGCAACTCAAGTCTCTGCTCCAGGAGAAGTACAATATCGACGAGCGCCGGCTGACCGGGTTGATGAGCCCATGGGCGGTCAAGCGCCTTGATGAATTCGGCGGCGACATTTCGAAGTTTGAAGTCGTCAGGCTGTATCCCTCCAAGCTGCGCCAGATCGCCGTTTCCAAAACCGAACCGGGCGATGAAAACAACCAGGATATTTCCGCGCTGGTCGGCAAGGTGGACATCCGCAAGCTGGAGCATTTCAGCCAGGACGACACCGACGCCTACTCCTATTCCGGCGGCTTGTGCCGGGCGAACCAGGGTCTTCTGGAATTCGTCGAAATGTTCAAAGCGCCGATCAAGGTGTTGCACCCGCTTCTGACGGCGACCCAGGAACAGAACTATGTCGGCACCGAAGCGCTGGGGCCGATTCCATTCCAGGGGATTATTCTTGCGCACTCCAATGAAAGCGAGTGGCAACAGTTCCGCAACAACAAGAACAATGAAGCGTTCCTCGACCGCATCAACGTTATCAAGGTCCCTTACAGCCTGCGCGTTACCGAAGAGCGCCAGATCTATGAGAAGCTGTTGACGAATTCGGAACTCTCCGCCGCGCCCTGCGCGCCGGAAACGTTGGACTTGCTCGCGCGGTTTTCGGTTCTCACGCGTCTGCGCGAACATGAGAACTCGAACCTTTACTCCAAGCTGCGGGTCTATGACGGCGACAAGCTGAAAGACACCGACCCGAAAGCGAAGAGCCACCAGGAATATCGCGACGCCGCCGGCATCGACGAGGGCATGGACGGCATTTCCACCCGGTTTGCTTACAAAGTCCTGTCGGAGACCTTCAATTTTGACACCGACGAAGTGGCCGCCGATCCGGTGCACCTCATGTATGTGCTTGAGAACGCCATCAAGCGTGAACAATATCCTGACGAAGTCGAGAAGAAGTATCTTGATTTCATCAAGTCGGAGTTGTCTGCGCGCTACGCTGACTTTATCGGCAAGGAAATCCAGAAGGCGTATCTGGAAAGCTACGGTGAGTACGGACAAAACCTCTTCGACCGCTACATTTCCTATGCGGACGCCTGGATTGAAGATCAGGACTTTAAAGATCCGGACACCGGGCAACTGCTCGATCGCGCGACGCTGGACACCGAGCTTTCGAAGATCGAAAAGCCGGCGGGCATTGCGAACCCGAAAGACTTCCGCAACGAGGTCGTCAAGTTTGCACTGCGGGCGCGGGCGAACAACGAAGGCAAGAACCCGAAATGGACGTCCTATGAGAAACTGCGCAACGTTATTGAAAAGCGCATGTTCTCCCAGGTCGAAGACCTGCTGCCTGTCATCTCCTTCGACTCCAAGAAGGACTCTGAGACCGCCGACAAACACGACAATTTTGTGGCCCGCATGGAAGAGCGCGGCTATACGCCCCGCCAGGTTCGCCGCCTCGTTGAGTGGTATATGCGGGTGAACAAGGCTGGATAAGGAAGTGAATCGTGAATTGTGAACCGGTGAATGGGATGCGGCGTCAGAGCGGCCCAATCGTCATTCACTTTTCACCACTCATCATTCACCAATGACCCTTTCTCACTTCATTGACCGGCGCAAAAATCCCAAGGGCAAGTCCCTTGGGAACCGCCAGCGTTTCCTGCGCCGCGCCAAAGCGCAGATCAAGGAAGCGGTCAACAAATCCCTGCGCGATCGATCGCTGAAGGAAATAAACAAGGGCGAGAAGATTTCGATCCCGTCCAAGTCGACCGCAGAGCCGCGCTTTCGCCTCGACTCCGAAGCGGGCGAACGCGAGATGGTGCATCCGGGCAATAAGGAATTCTCGCAGGGCGACAAAATCAAAAAGCCGCCGAAGGGCGGCGGCAAGGGCAAGGGCAAAAAGGCGTCGACCGACGGCGACAGCGAAGACGCGTTTCAGTTCACTCTGACTCAGGACGAATTTCTCGACATTTTCTTTGAAGATCTCGAGTTGCCCAACCTCGTCAAGCGGTCGCTGAAGGAAATCAAATCCTACGCCTACAAGCGCGCGGGGATCACCGTCGCCGGCGCGCCGACAAACATGAATCTCATTCGCACCATGCGGAACGCCCATGGTCGCCGTCTGGCGCTGCGCCGTCCGTCGACGAAGGAGATGAACGCGCTCAAGGAGCGCCTTTTCGAGCTGGAGCGGATCGCGCAGCCCGACGAAGGCCAAATCGCGGAAATCAAGGACATTATCGACCAGCTGGAAAAGATGGAAAAACGCCGCCGCTGGGCGCCGTTCATCGATCCGCTGGATGTGCGCTACAACGCTTATGAACCGACGCCGGTGGAGACGACGGCCGCGGTGATGTTCTGTCTCATGGATGTTTCCGGCTCCATGGGCGAGCGGGAGAAAGATCTCGCCAAGCGCTTTTACATGTTGCTCTACCTGTTCTTGAAGCGTCGCTATGAGCGGGTCGAGGTCGTTTTTATTCGCCATACGCATCACGCCGAAGAAGTCGACGAGGAAACCTTCTTCTACTCCCGCCAGTCCGGCGGCACCGTGGTGTCAACTGCGCTTGAGAAAATGCTTGAAGTGCAAAAGGACCGGTTTCCGTCTCACGAGTGGAACATCTATGTGGCGCAGGCGTCTGACGGGTTCACCCAGTCGGGCGACGCCAAGGCCTGCGTGGAGCTCCTGGAAACGGCGGTTATGCCGATCAGCCAGTATTACGCCTACATCGAGATCCTCGACGAGCGCGAGCTGGAAGTCTTTTCTTCGGAAGACTCCGGCGCCGAGCTGTGGCGCGCCTATCGCAGTTTTGCGCCCGCGTGGCCCAATTTCGCCCAGACCCGAATCGCACGGCCCCAGGACATCTTCCCGGTCTTTCGAGAGCTGTTCGCGAAAAACAAGCGGGAGGCGGCCTGATGGTTTCCTTCCCGTCATCCCGGATGCAATGCAGCATGAATTGCTGCTTTGCTGATCCGGGACCTTGCTCGACGGATACAGATCCCGTGTCTGCAATGCACCGCTTCGCGCTGCATTGCGCACGAGATGACGGCGGAGAGTTTAGCGATGACTGACCGTGCGCCGCGCGTTCCTCGCGACAAAGACAATGACTACACCGAAGACGCCGCCGCCGCGCGTCGGGCGTTTGTCGGCGAGAGGACGGGCCAGCAGCTGCGCCATATCGGCTCAGCGTCTATCGATCCGGCGACACTCCCAGGCAATATCGAAAACTATTTCGGCGTCGCCCAGGTGCCTATGGGGCTCGCCGGTCCCTTAAAGATCGACGGCGAACACGCGCAAGGGGATTTCTACGTCCCCATGGCGACGACGGAAGGAACGCTGGTTGCGAGCTATAATCGCGGCATGCGCCTGTTGTCGGAAGCCGGCGGGGTCAAGACCACCGTTGTTGAGCGCTTTATGCAGCGCGCGCCGGTGTTTCATTTCAGCGACGCCCGCGGCGCGCGGGAATTTTCCGATTGGATTGCAAAAAACGAAGCCGGCGTTCGCGACGCCGCTGAGACCACGACGTCGGTGGGCAAGCTCCACCACATCCAGCGCTTTAACGTCTCGAAGATGTGCTACCTGCGTTTCAATTACACCACCGGGGATGCGGCGGGGCAAAACCTTTCCGGCAAAGCGACGCTGGCGGCGTGCGAATGGATCCGCGAGCATGCGCCCGGCCATCCGAACTTCACATTGTCGGGCGCGATCGACACCGACAAGAAACATTCGCACATGAATATGCTGCACTCGCGCGGCGCGCGGGTCGTCGCCGAAGCGACCATTCCCGACGCCTTGATGCGCGAGCGGATGGGACCCGCCAACGCCGACATGTTCCGTGCGCGGTTGGTTTCCAACGCCGGCGGCATGTTAGCCGGGACGGTGAACAACGGCATGCATGCGGCCAACGGTTTGACCGCGCTTTTCATTGCCACCGGTCAGGACGTCGCCAATATCGCCGAAAGCCATGCAGCGATCACCTTTGTCGAGCTGCTCGACAATGGCGATTACTATTGGTCGATCACGATCCCTTCGCTGATTGTCGCCACCTATGGCGGCGGCACCGGTCTCGCGACCCAGCGCGAAAGCCTTGAAATCCTGGACTGCTACGGCGCCGGAAAAGTCGAGAAATTCGCCGAAATCTGCGCGGGCGTCGTTTTAGCCGGCGAAGCGTCTCTCGGCGCGGCCATTATTCACGGCGACTGGGTTGAGTCCCATGACAAATACGGACGGAACCGGCCATGACCATTGCCGCCGAAAAACCAGACTTTCTGTTCGACACCGCCGACTGGGATTTCGAAACCCTGCAGCATACGCTCGATGCGATTGAAGAGATTGCGCTGAAAGATCTCGAACTCGATATCTATCCCAACCAGATCGAGATTATTTCATCGGAACAGATGCTGGACGCCTATTCCAGTCACGGCATGCCGCTCATGTATCGTCACTGGTCGTTCGGGAAGCATTTCGCGCGCGATCAGATGATGTATCAGAAGGGTTACACCGGCCTCGCCTATGAGATCGTCATCAATTCCAATCCTTGCATCGCTTACCTCATGGAGGAAAACACCATGACGATGCAGGCGCTGGTGATGGCCCACGCCTCGTTCGGTCACAATCACTTTTTCAAGAACAATTATCTCTTCCGTCAGTGGACGGACGCAGACGGCATCCTCAGCTATCTCGACTTTGCCAAGAAGTATATCGCAAGGTGCGAGGACGAATACGGCCTGGAAGAAGTCGAATCAATCCTTGACGCGGCCCATGCGCTCATGGATCAGGGCGTTTTTCGCTATAACCGGCCGCCGCGCTTATCCGAAGCGGACAAAATGGCCAAGCTTGCGGCCCGCGCCAAGCATGAAGAACTGACCTTCAACGACATCTGGCGAACGCTTCCAAACTCTGAGGAAGACGACGACGAAAAAGAAGAGCGCCAGCTTGAAGTGCGCAATATCAAACTGCCGGAAGAAAACCTCCTTTACTTTATCGAGAAAGCGTCGCCGATCCTGCGACCCTGGCAGCGCGAGCTCGTTCGTATCGTGAGGAATGTGGCGCAATATTTCTATCCGCAGAAACAGACCAAGGTGATGAATGAAGGCTGCGCTACGTTTGTTCATCACTACATCATGAACGAACTCTACAATCAGGGGCGGATCGGCGAGGGCGCGATCATGGAGTTTCTGCACTCTCATTCCTCTGTTGTATTTCAGCCCGATTTTGATGATCCGCGCTATTCGGGCATCAACCCCTACGCCCTTGGTTTTGCGATGATGGAAGACTTAAGGCGCATCTGCGAAACACCCACACAGGAAGACGCCGAGTGGTTTCCGGAAATCGCCGGCTTTGGCGATTGGCGCGCCGTGTTGAAGGACGCCTGGGCGAATTTCCGCGATGAAAGTTTTCTCCTGCAGTATTTGTCGCCCAAGGTGATGCGCGATTTCAGGCTGTTCGCGATCGCCGATGATTCTGCTGAATCCCATGTTGAAGTCGCCGCGATCCATGATGATCGAGGGTTCAGACGCGTGCGGGAAAAACTCTCGTCAATGTATGATCTCGGCATGCATGACCCAAATATTCAGGTCATCGCCGCCGACCTTTCCGGCGATCGCGCCTTGAAGCTGCGCCACGACGTTCACAACGGGCGGACCTTGAGCGAAAAGACCAAGGAAGCAGTGCTGACCCACATTGAAGAATTGTGGGGGTATGAAGTCGAGCTGACTGAAGAAGACGTGTAAGGCGTTGTTGTTTCAGGAGCCGGGGAACTGCGCCGGCCGCTTTTTCCATACGAAAGGGCGGACTAGACTGACCCCATGAGAAAGTTTTTTATATACCTCGTCGGTCTTGCGGGCGTGCTTGCGATCCTGTTTGCGGTCTTGCGTACGCCTGACACTGACTTCGAAGACATGCGGGTGAAATACGGTTCGGCGTCATCGGCGTTTTTTGAAACGACCGGCGGCATGCGCGTTCACTACCGCGATGAAGGCTGTCAAAGCTGCCCGCCGATAATCCTGATGCACGGATCGAATTCATCGTTGCACAATTTCGAACCGCTGGTTGCGCTTCTTGGCGATCGGTTTCGAATCATCACCTACGATCATCCGGGCCACGGGCTGTCCGGCGAACATCCGGATAATGATTACTCTGCGCGCGCGCTCGCGGAGACACTGGACGCCGTCGCAGCAAAGGTCGGCGTCGACACATTTGTGTTGGGCGGCAACTCCATGGGCGGATGGGCGGCGTGGCGTTATGCGCTTGCGCATCCTGACCGCGTCGAGGCGCTGATTTTGATGAACGCTTCGGGCGCGCCGCGGCCCGCAGATGCGCCGGAAGCGGAGGTTTATCTCGCCGCCAAGATCATGCGCCATCCGGCGGGGCGCTGGTTTGCACAGCATTTCATTCCGCGCGCCATCGTAAAACAGTCCGCGCTGGACAGCGTCGCCGATCCTGATTTTGTCACCGAAGAGATGGTCGACCGCTATTGGGAACTTGCGCGGCTTCGCAGCAACCGCCGCGCGATCGGATACCGGGCGAGGGTCAACCGCGAGCCGGAATATGGTCAGCAATTGAGCGAGATCTCTGCGCCGACGCTGATCATCTGGGGCGCCGAAGACAAAGTGACGCCCACATACAACGCGGCGACATTCGACGAGATGATCCCCGACAGCCGCGTCGTCATGATCGAAAAGGCGGCGCACATTCCGATGGAGGAGACGCCGGGGGAAACGGCGGCGGCGATCGATGCGTTTTTTAACCGCGCTTCCGCCGATTGACGACTAGGCCCTAGAAGCTGTTTTCAAACACAATTTGGTCGAGCGCCAATTGACCGGGTTTGGGCCACGGGTCTTTGGTCCCTTTGCCGATGGCCACCATCGGACCCATGACGTGGTCATCAGGCAGATTGACAAGTTCAGCGACGGCGTCAATGTCGAAACCGATCATCGGACAAGAGTGATACCCCATCGCCGTCGCCGCAAGCATCAGGGTTTGCAGCGCCATGCCGATCGATCGCTGCGCTTCGTCTCGCTGAAGCCAGTCGCGTCCCTCATGAAACGGCCCCATCCAATTCACCAACAGGTCGGCGACTTCCTGCGGCGCGTTTTTCCAGTACCGGTCAGGCGACTTGGCCCATGCTTTTGCATCCGCCGTGAGCAGAAGCAGCAGCGAGGCGTCTGTCATTTGCGCCTGGTTGTTGCCCAGTTCGGCCCGAATTTTCTGGCGCAGCGCCGGATCGCGCAACACGATAAATCGCCAGTGCTGGATATTGAAACTCGTCGGCGCCTGGATCGCGGCGGACAGCAGCTTTTCTTCCTCTTCCTTGGTGAGGCGATGCGCCGGATCGAACTCTTTTACGGCGCGCCGGGCGTAAATGGCGTCAAAGGTTTCCATGGGTTTCCCGTTTCATCAAAATGCTGACGACCGCCATATGGCGCAGCTTCATGTCGACGCAATTACGGTCGCGTATTCGTGATCTGCGTTCGCTTAGTGTCCGTCCTGGTCCCTGCCGAAATTCGGCGCCGCCGTTTCCTGGCCCGCGTCAACAATCGCTCTGCGGAGGGCCCGGCCGCGGGAGAAAGCGTCTTCAAGGGCCGCGCCGTCGCCCCAGCGGATGGCGCGCTGCATGACGGCGAGTTCTTCTGAGAAGCGCCCCAGCACCTCCAGAATCGCCTCTTTGTTGTTGAGGAAGACGTCCCGCCACATAATGGGATCAGAAGCGGCGATACGCGTGAAATCTCGAAATCCGCCAGCGGAGTATTTGATCACTTCAGCCTGGGCGACGGATTCCACATCGTCAGCGGCGCCGACCAGCGTAAACGCGATGAGGTGCGGCAGGTGGCTGGTGACGGCGAGGGCGAGATCATGATGAACGGGGTCCATGTGCTCCACATGAGCGCCGACGGCTTCCCACAGCTTTGTCGCGCTGACCACTGCGGTCTGATAGGCCTCGTCCTTCCGATCGAGCGGCGTCAGAATGCACCAACGCTCTTCGAAGAGTTCTGCAAAACCTGCGTCCGGTCCCGATTGTTCCGTTCCCGCGACCGGGTGACACGGCACAAACAATATATCGCTGCGGAGAGCGGACGCCGATCGCACAATCGCCTCTTTTGTCGATCCGACATCGACGACAAGGACGCCTTCAGGCGCGTGATCGTTGAGCGCGTCGCATAAGTCGCCGATGGCGCCGACGGGCGTTGCTAATACGATCAGGTCCGCGGTCTTGACCGCATCCGCGAACGCTGCGGCTTCATCTGCAACGCCGATCTCCGCGGCCCTGGCGGCCACCTCGGCGTCCTTGTCACAGGCGACAATCGCATCGACGATGTTGGCTTTACGCATGGCGCGGGCAAGCGATCCCCCGATCAGGCCCGGCCCGACGATCGCGGCGCGTTTGAATCTGATGTCAGCCATTGCCGAAACGGCTTTCCATCAACTCCAGAAACAGACGATTGCCTTCCGGGGAACCGACCGACACCCGGAGCCACTCAGGAAGCTTGTATGCGCCGACTTCGCGAACGATGACGCCTTTCGACCGCAGATACGCTTGCAGGCCGTCCGCATCGCCGTCGGGCGCCCGGAAGAGGACGAAATTGCCGAACGACGGCGCGCACTCAACCCCAACCCCGCCAAGGCGCTGGACGATGATCTCGCGCTCCTTGCGATTGAAATCGCGGTTGCGCTGAACGAAGTGCTGATCATCAAGGGCCGCGGCGCCGGCCGCCTGCGCCGCGGCCGTGACGTTGAACGGTCCGCGAATGCGGTTCAGCACGTCTGCAACCGGCGCAGGGCAATACCCCCACCCCAGGCGCACCGCCGCAAGTCCGTAAATTTTTGAAAATGTCCGGGTCATCACGACATTTTCGTTTTCTTCAACCAGCGCCGCGCCGTCGACATAGTCCGGCGTCTCCATATATTCCGCATACGCTGCATCTATCACCAGCAAGACATCATCGCGCAATTCTTCTCGAAGGCGACGGATTTCACTTTCCGGCACGTATGTGCCCGTTGGATTGTTCGGATTGGCGATGAAGACGAGCTTGGTTTTGTCATCTACCGCCGCCAGCATGGCGTCGATATCGCAGGTCAGGTTTTTTTCGGGCGCAAATCGCACTTCGGCGCCGCACGACTTAGCGGCTAGCGCGTATACCAGAAATCCGTGGTCAGACTGTACGATATTGTCGCCTTCGCCGGCATAGGCCCGCGTCAATAACTGCAGGATTTCGTCTGAGCCCGCTCCGCAGACGATCCGATCCGCGTTCAGGCCGTAGGTGCCGGCGATTTTTTTGCGCAACTCGACGCAGCCGCCGTCCGGATAGAGTTCCAGGTGCGACGATGCCGCTTCATAGGCTTCGATCGCCGCGGGACTGGCGCCGAGCGCGGATTCGTTCGACGACAGTTTGTAAACGGTCTCAACGCCCGGCGCGTCGGATGAACCGGGAACATACGGCTTGATGTCAAGAATGCCCGGGCGGGGCGTCGGCGCTGTCATGGCGGTCTCTCTGCTTCGGATCCCACCGGCTATACCCTCCGGGCGCGCGCAGCTTCAACCCGGCCGTTTGTCTCGCGTGGAATTGGACGGCGCGCCGGCCGGTCTCGGCGCTGCGATCGCCGGGCGGGCGCCGCGCTCGCGCGCGCTGCGCACCAGGCCCGCAGGGGCGAGCATGTCCTTGGCCGACTCCACCATCAAGACCCCCGACAGGCCCGGCCAGACCCGCGCGCCGGCGCGCTCCCAGGCGCGCGCGCTGCGCAGGACGATCGCGCGATTGATCGGCGGAAAATAGAGCCCGGCGTTAAAATGCCCGCTATCGACGCCGAACATCGCATCCCTCAACAACCGGAAAAGCTGGCCCTTCAGATAGGGGCGACCCGCCGCAAAAGGCGTTGACTCAATGATCGACCACAAGCCGCGGCGGTGGGGAACAACCACGATTAATCGGCCGTCGTCGGTGAGCACGCGCCATGCTTCGCGCATCAACCGGCGCGGGTCCGGCGACTCTTCTAGTCCATGGATAACCAACAGCCGATCGAGAGAGGCGTCGGGAAGCGGCCAGGACCGTTCGCCCACCAGGGCCGCCGCGTTGGGCCCGCTTGCCGGCCAGCGAATAACGCCTTGAGCCCCGGGCGCAAGCGCAAGGCGTCGCTCCGCTTCCGGAAAAAGCGAAAGATAGGGATTGGCGAAACCGAACCCGCCGATTCGGCAGCCTTTGCAGTCGCCCCAGGCTTCGGTGAGCCGTTCGCCGATAAACGCCGCCGCCGCTTCGCCGAGCGCCGAGCGGTAAAAGTCGTAATAGTCGAGAATGTCCGTGCGCATGGGCGACGCCCTGTTTTGCAGCGATGCGTTCGCTCAGTTATGCTGTCGCTCGGCTGACCGGGTCAATCTTGTCAGGGTCAACAGACATGGGAGCGTGAGCGCGGCATGGCGATCGATATCCATCAATTTCCTTGTCTCTCCGACAATTACGGGTTCCTGGCGCATGATCGGGACACGGGCGCGGTGGCGTCCATCGATACGCCCGATCCGGACGCCATCAATGCGGCGTTGAGCGAGAAAGGCTGGACGCTTTCGCACATCCTCAACACCCACTGGCATCCTGATCATGCGGGCGGCAACGCAGCGCTGAAAGAAAAATGGTCCTGTGAAATCATCGGACCGCGAGGGGAGGCCTCGAAGATTCCGGGCCTTGATCGGGCCGTCGGCGAGGGCGACTTGGTGATGCTGGGAAAAAGCCGCGCGATTGTTCACGATACGCCGGGCCATACCGCCGGGCACATCATTTACCATTTTGAGGATGACGGTTCTGCGTTTGTGGGAGATACGATTTTCGCCATGGGGTGCGGGCGACTGTTCGAGGGAACGCCCGAACAAATGTGGGGCTCTCTTCAGAAAATCATCGCCATGCCGCCGGAGACGAAGCTGTATTGCGCCCACGAATATACAAAGGCCAATGCGGCGTTCGCGTTGACGGTTGATCCTCAAAACCAGGATTTACGCGCGCGCGCGGCGGAAGTTGAACGATTGCGCGCCAAAGGCGTTCCGACCGTTCCCACCAGCGTCGGCGCCGAGCAGGCGACTAATCCATTCCTCCGCGCTGAAAACGAACAGCTCAAGGCTGCGATCGGTATGACGGGGGCAAACGCCGTGGAGACGTTCGCCGAAACCCGCCGACGCAAAGACAGTTTCTGAGGCCGGGGCCCCTACGCCGGCCCGAGATTGGCCTCGAGATACCAGCCGATGCGGTTTGGCGTCTCAATTTTCCACCAAATCTCACCGTTCACCGTGGCGGGCCCGTCAACGATCACCGCCGAAGTCCCAACCGGCAGCCGGTCGCCGCGCACGCCCGCACCCGGTTCGCCGCGCCATCGATCAGAAACAGTAACCACAACCGAGGCGCCGACGGTGAAGCCGCTCGGCGGCGGCGGCGGAGGGGCCGGGTCGGACACGGTGATTACCACGGTCGTTGAATCGGAAAGTCCGCCGTCGTCTGTCACGGTGAGGCGCGCGAGAAAAGTTCCTGGCGTTGTGTAGACATGAGTTGGCGCGACGTTGACGGCGTCCACCGAGCCGTCGTCGGTGAAATCCCAGGCGTATCCAACGATCGAACCGTCATTGTCGACCGAGCCGTCCGCAGAAAAATCGACAGACAAAGGCGCATCGCCGCTTGTGGCGCTGGCGTAGGCCAGTGCGATCGGCGGCGTATTGGCCGGCGGCGGGGGCGGCGGCGGGGGCGCGCCGCCCACTGTTACGCTGACCGCCGCTTGTCCGGACCCGCCCGGTCCGTGGCAGGTCAGCCGATACTCGCCGCTCTGATCGGGGTAAACGGTTTCAACGCCAAGCACCGAGCGATAGCCGCTCCAGAGCCCGGAGGCCTCGCAGATCCCGGCTTCATTATCGCGCGCCTGGCCGACGAGCCATTGCAGGTTCACCGCTTCACCCGGGGCGACGCTTGTTGCGGAGCTTGATAACGACACGTCAGGCTGGGGGACAACGCCCAACGTGTTTATGAAGATATAGTCGTTGGCGACGTCTTCGATTTTTTCATCAGTACAGGAAATATCAAGCGATAGGTCCTGAAACGGATACAATTCCCAGACCGCGTCATTGAGATACGGTCGCTCCCGATCCCATGATTTCTTGCAGCTGCTTGCCGTCGCTTGCAGCGTAATCTTGACTTTCTTGCCGGGACGGACGGCATCGACATGAACGTCGAACACATTGATTGCGACCTCCGGCCCGTCGACAAAGTTCAGGTTGCACGTCGTAACGGCGTCCGGACCCGTCCCCTGGCCGGCTCTGGATCCGGCATTGTCGCCGGCGAGCGCGTTGAGATAGGTTTCAAGATTGGTGTAACCGTCCCCGTTGGCGTCGCCGTTGCGGTCGTCCGGGTTTTGCGGGTCGAGACCATTGGCGGTCTCCCAGTCGTCGGCGATGCCGTCAGCGTCGAGATCCGCCGGGGCGGCGCCTGCAGCCAGCGTCGGCCAGCCGCCGCGATCGTTTGGATGATCGATAATGCCGCCGCCGCAAGCGCGCACTTCATTGACGATGCGCGCATCAACCGCGTCTCGTGTCGGATGCGTTGCGCCGGCGAAAGCCAAAACGTCCTTATACGCCTGTTGCGGGTCCGATAGTCCGGCGGAGGAAACTGTCAAACCTTGCCCAACCGGTGACGTCGCAAGGTATTGCCAGTCCTTCGTGTCCAAAACGCTGCGCCAGGGGCCGCCAAGCGTGGGGCGATTGTGGTCGAGATTCTGGCCGAGAAAGATGGAAAATTCTCCCAGCGCGGCGTTGCGGAAGAGGTTGAGGCCGGGTCGGGATCGCTGGCGATAGGTGTCGGGACCCGCCACCGTGACATTGCCGACCCAGTTGATAAAGCTTGATCCGTGTCGGGAGTAAATTTCGGCGGCGTATCGTTGCCAGTTGTAAACAACATTGCCGAGGTAATCGACTTGACCGACGGCGCCGATATTCGGATTGCGCCGCTGCGCATGGGCGATCAGGTTGTGGTGAAAGGTAATGTCGCGGACGCCGTCACCCAAATAAGCGGCGAAAGCGTGGTCATTTTTCGGGTGCGTCGACCGGCGCAACGGTTCGGTAAGGAAGGACCATTGCACGGTGATGTTTCGGGTGTTTTCCGTGGCGGCGCCCCCCGCAAGGCCGCCATTGCCGGAGACGCCGAGCACCTCGTCCGTGCTCCAGGACAGGCTCATATGGTCGAGCATGATGTCGTGCCCGGTGACGAGCACCGCATCGACATTGCTGGACTGTTGCTGCGACGGGCCTGGCCGCACCCGAAGATGGCGGACGATGACGTCATGGGTGTCGATGTGCAGAGGGGCGTCGAGATTGGGGCCGCTGCGATTGCTGATTTGAACTCCCTCGCCCGGCGCGGTTTGTCCGGCAATCGTCAAGTACGGCGAGGTTGCGTGTAATTTGGAGCGGACTTGGATCTCGCCGCTGATCGCGAAGACGCAGGTGCGCGGTCCGACCGCCTCAACGCATTCGCGCAGGGAGCCCGGTCCATCGTCGTTCAGGGTTGAAACAATATAGACATCGCCGCCGCGGCCGCCCTTGGCGAATTTGCCGAAGCCTTCCGCCGTGGGAAATGCTAGCTGTTGCGCATGCGCGAGGCCTGACGCGGCCGCAAACGCCGCCACGCCCATCGAAAGCGCTCGCGTGACGCGCTGAAGCGATTGAAATTGCAACATTCATTCTCCCCCACAACCCCGAGCTCAACCACTAGCAAATTCGATGCTCAAATTCCAGTCTCGCCGGCGCTCCGGACCATTTCACAACCTGTGCGGGATTTCCCCTCCGGAGCGCTGATTC
This sequence comes from Hyphococcus sp., assembly GCA_028289605.1. Taxonomy (GTDB): domain Bacteria; phylum Pseudomonadota; class Alphaproteobacteria; order Caulobacterales; family Parvularculaceae; genus Hyphococcus. The sequence goes on from JANQON010000005.1 coordinate 328,757, forward strand.
ACTCGCCTTGAGAGGCCTCTCGGTTAATTCTGATCGTCGATTCCGGAGTGATCGGAATGGAAGGCGAGGGCCATCAGGCCGACCCCCAACGCGATGGTGAAGAAAACGCCCAAAACCATGGCGAAAACCACGTGCGGTCCGGCGCTGAAGATTTCCAGCCGCATGGCGAACGCGAAAATGACGATGAGCGCAATGAGAAGGCCTGAGCACAAGGCAAAAAAGCGCACTGATCGCTGCGCGCTTTGCTTGCGTTGGGTGGGGTCTGTGTCTGCGCTCATAGGCTACGCCAGATAAGCCGGCGGGCGATAAAGGCAAGAGCCGGCCTTTTGTGTCGCTAATGGAGCGGGTGAAGGGAATCGAACCCTCGTCTTAAGCTTGGGAAGCTCCTGCTCTACCATTGAGCTACACCCGCCGGCCGGAGCGCCATGATGTCGC